>NZ_VJVW01000098.1 GCF_009735585.1 Christiangramia aestuarii | reverse complement strand
CCTGTTCCGTTTCGACGAGGCGCCCGGTCCGGTGGTGGTGCCCGAAGGCTGGTGCGACAAGGTGATGCACGCCAACCTGCAGATCGGCGACAGCCAGATCATGGCCTCGGACGGGCACGGGCCGGCGTTGCAGCCGATCTCCGGGATTTCCCTTTCACTGAATACCCGCGACCCGCAGCAGGCGCGGCGCTGCTATGACGCCTTGCTGGAGGACGGCGGGCGGGTCGAGCTGGAGTTGGGCAAGACCTTCTGGTCGCCCTGTTTCGGTACCCTGGTGGACCGTTTCGGGGTGTCCTGGATGATCAATTGCGAGGCCGGCGCCTGACTCCACAAATGAACAAGCCGCCCGAAGGCGGCTTGTTCCGTAGCGCGGCTCACTCGGCGCTGACCGGGGCCTGCACGTCGTTCTTCGCGGTCAGTTCCAGCACCTCGCTGCA
>NZ_VJVW01000097.1 GCF_009735585.1 Christiangramia aestuarii | reverse complement strand
TCTTCCATCAGTGCACGGAGTCCGACTTGAACAGGATGTTCGGGATCGGCTCGTCGGAATGCGAGGAGCAGTGCTGCGGGCCCATGTAGCCGGTGCGCTCCTCCTCGGGGAGGTTCTGCAGCTCCCAGGCGATCACCGCCTGCAGGCAGAGTTCCTTCTGCTCCTGGGTCAGCTTGCGGCCGTCCGGCCACTTGCCGATCTCGATGGCCAGCTTGAGGTTCTGGTAGATCTCAGGAGTGATGTTCTCGATCGCTTGATTGAAGGACGACATGGCCGGCTCCGGTGAAAAGGCGTACCGGCCATTCTACCGGGCCGGGGCCGGCGGCGCACATCGAAGCTGCCGCAGCCCCTCGCTCAACGGCGACGCCGCGCCAGCAGGCCGCCCAGCAAACCGCTGAGGCAACCGACCAACAGCCCGCCAACGTGCGCGCCGTTGG
>NZ_VJVW01000096.1 GCF_009735585.1 Christiangramia aestuarii | reverse complement strand
GGCTCGACGCCGGCTTCGATCACCCCGGCGTTGTCGATATGCGCCGCCTCCAGCGCGATGCGTTCGCGCGCCGCCAGGCTCTGCCGGTTGACCAGTTCCTCCGCGCTGCGGATCTCGGCGCTGCCACCGGCGTAGGTCTTGCCGTTCAGCTCCACGGCCTGGGCCGCGATCTTCAGGTCGCCCTGGCTGGAGGCCTGGGCCAGGCTCAGCTTGCCGCTGGCGTCGATGCGGATGTCGCCGCCGCTGGCGGCCATGTCGCCGGCCAGCCGCACCCCCACGCCCTGCTCGGTGCCGACCAGGCGGATCGCCCCGGCGTACATCCCGCCCAGCGCCGAGCTGTCGATCGCCAGCTGTGGCTTCTCGCTGCCATCGGCGGCGCGCGGCGTGGCCTGCAGGCTGTCGGCCTGGACGTCGTTGCGGCCGGTGACGATGTTGAGG
>NZ_VJVW01000095.1 GCF_009735585.1 Christiangramia aestuarii | reverse complement strand
GGCGTCCAGTTCGCCGGCGGTGACCTGGTAGCGGCTGATGGCGAACGGCTTGGCGAAGGTCACTTCGTGCAGCGGGCCCTCGTCGGGCTGGCGGCCGACCTCGTCGTCCGGGGTGCCCATGGTGAAGCTGCCGGCGGGCAGTACGACCATCTCCGGGCAGTCCTTGCAATCCTTGAACACCGTGCCGGGTTTCTTCGCTTCGTCGGCGAAGGCGGGGGCGGTGGCGACGATCAGTGCGGCCAGGGCCAGGGGCGATAATGCGTGCATGGCGGTTCTCGTTGAGTGGCGAAAGGGGTCAGGCGAGTTGCGGGGCGAGGATTTCCAGCACCCGGTCGATCTCCGCCTCGTCGTTCAGCAGGCTCGGCGCCAGGCGCACCACCGGGCCGACATCGCGATCCACGGCGTCGCTGATTACCCGGTGCGCCATCAGGTGTTTGGC
>NZ_VJVW01000094.1 GCF_009735585.1 Christiangramia aestuarii | reverse complement strand
CCAGCTCCTCGCGAACCTTGTCCAGCACCGGCAGCGCTTCCGGCCAGTCGAAGCCGACCTGCGCCGCGCGCTTCTGCAGCTTCGCCGCCCGTGACAACGCCGGCAGGGCGACAGGAACGTCATCCAGCAGCGACAACTGCTGCGGCTCCTTGGCCTTGGCGGCACGCTCCTCGGCCTTCAGTTCTTCCCAGCGCTGCTTGACCGCCGCTTCGGCCAGCTTCGCCGCATCGGGCTTGCCATAGAGATCGCCATCGAGGAATACGTGGGGATGTCGACGGATCAGCTTGCGGGTGATGCCGTCCACCACCTCGTCGAAAGCGAAGCGATCCTCTTCGCGAGCCAACTGGCTGTAATAGACCACCTGGAACAGCAGGTCGCCCAGTTCCTCGCGCAATTGCGGGAAATCCCCCTGCTCTATGGCGTCCGCTACTTCGTAGGCTT
>NZ_VJVW01000093.1 GCF_009735585.1 Christiangramia aestuarii | reverse complement strand
GCGAGTACCTGACCGGGATGTTCGCCTTCGCCGTCTTCGATGGCCGCGACGGCCACCTGCTGCTGGTGCGCGACCGCCTGGGCATCAAGCCGCTGTATTACGCGCGGCACCGCGAGGGACTGCTGTTCGGCTCGGAGATCAAGTCCATCCTGGCGCATCCGGAATTCGCCGCCAGGCTCGACGCGGTCGGCCTGGTCGACCTCCTGACGCTGTCCCGGGGCACTTCGCAGACGCCGTTCCGCGAGGTCCAGGAACTGCTGCCCGGCCACCTGCTGTCCTGGCGTCCCAATTCCCAGGCGAAGTTGCGCCGCTACTGGGAGGTGCGCCGCCAGGAGCATGCCGACGACCTGCAGAGCACCGTGCAGCGCACCCGCGAACTGGTCACCCGCGCCCTGGGGGCGCAATTGCACGCCGACGTTCCGGTGTGTTCGCTGCTATCGG
>NZ_VJVW01000092.1 GCF_009735585.1 Christiangramia aestuarii | reverse complement strand
GCCCCATTCGGATATTCGCGGATCAATTTGTATGTGCCAATCCCCACGACTTTTCGCAGCTTATCACGTCCTTCATCGCCTCTGAGAGCCTAGGCATTCCCCATACGCCCTTATCTAGCTTGTATGCGCTTTGCTTAATGCTCTAATCCATTCTGATTGCTCAGAACAGAAGTATTATAATGTATTACTTATATTAAATATTTCTATCTAATAGTGTTCTCGTATTCTTTGTTTCTCAATATGTCAATGAACTTTCTTTATAGCTGTAAGCTTAAAGCTTTAAGCTATAAGTGGTGGAGAATATCGGAGTCGAACCGATGACCTCCTGCGTGCAAGGCAGGCGCTCTAGCCAGCTGAGCTAATCCCCCATTATTTCAGTGATCAGTTAACAGTTATTAGTTAACAGTACTTATAACGGCTACTCAACCTCTAAAATTTCCT
>NZ_VJVW01000091.1 GCF_009735585.1 Christiangramia aestuarii | reverse complement strand
CTGCCGGCAGCTTCTCGCTCCACGGCACGATGGTCGGCTCGAACGCGTAGCAATGCGGGCAGCCATACCAGAACAGTTACACCACTTCGATCTTGCCCGGCTGGGACACCGGCACCGGGCTGCTCAGCTCGACGTATTCCTTGCCGGCGGTATAGTCGTCGGCCTGGGCGGCCATGCCGAACAGGCTGGCCATGGCCAGCATGGCGGTGAGAATCAGGTTACGCATCGTTCACTCCTAGGCGAGGTCAGTGCCGCTCTCCGGCCGGGTTCGGCCCGGTCAGTTCGACCGGGGGGAGCGGTCACGGGTTCCAGCATTGTAGCGATGGCGGACGCAAAAAAGGGCAGCCGAGGCCACCCTTTTTCATACATCTTTTTTGCCGTGCTACGCAGCGATCAGTGCAGACCCTGGATGTAGCTGGAAATCGCGGCGATGTCCTTGTTCGA
>NZ_VJVW01000090.1 GCF_009735585.1 Christiangramia aestuarii | reverse complement strand
AGCGGCGGGTGCTGGTGGTGGAGCACCTGGACGTGTTCGCCGGCCTCATCGTCGATGAGGTGTTCGGCATGCAGCACTTCCCGGTGGACACCTTCAGCGAACAGCTGCCGCCACTAGAAGCGGCACTGCAACCCTTCATTCATGGCGTCTTCCATCGAGAGCAGCCGTGGCTGGTGTTCAGCCCGCATGCGCTGGCGCAACACCAGGGCTTCCTCGACGTCGCCGTATAAACAGCTTCACCGGTTGGGCCGGTCTGCCGGCCCGTGTCGTGACATGGAAATCGTAATCGTGGTCGGTCCGGGCGGGGGCCAAATATGAAGAAAATCAACGCAGGCAATCTTTTCGCGGGCATGCGCAGCAGCTCGGTGATCGCGGGGCTGTTCATCGTCCTCATCGTCTCGATCGTGTTGCTGTTCGCCAACTTTGCCTACCTCAACACCCAGT
>NZ_VJVW01000089.1 GCF_009735585.1 Christiangramia aestuarii | reverse complement strand
GGTGTTCAGCGGCGCGGCGGCATTATCGGTCGCCTCGCTGCCTTCCAGCTCGCCGCTGACCTCGCGCTGGCGTTCGCGGCGGTTGCTGCGACGACGCTGGCCGCGGGAGCGGCGGCGCGGGCGCTCGCCATCGGTATCGTCCTGCTCGTCCTGCTCCAGGCTCTCGTCGTTCGGCAGCGCCTCGGCTTCCAGGGCCGCGGCGTCGCGAGCCTGGCGATCCTCGCGCGGCTGGCGCTCTTCGCGGGTCGGGCGCTCGGCGCGTTCTTCACGGCCTTCGCGGGGTTGGCGCTCTTCGCGAGCCGGGCGTTCGGCGCGCTCTTCGCGGCGGCGTTCGCTGCGTTCCTCGCGACCTTCGCGGCCTTCGCGCGGTTGGCGCTCTTCGCGGGGTGTCCGCTCGGCGCGCTCTTCACGGCCTTCGCGCGGCTGGCGCTCCTCGCGAGCCGGACGC
>NZ_VJVW01000010.1 GCF_009735585.1 Christiangramia aestuarii | reverse complement strand
AAGTGGCACTTACCTGATCGGAAGTACAACCGTCATCGGCTCCATAGGTCAACGAAATTGAGCCACTGGTACAAATGCTCATATCGGCAGCTGGTGGTGTTGAAGTGAAACTTCCTTCTTCTCCACAACCTTTCTCAAGAGTAACGAACTCTGCCAACCAAGCACTATATGCCGACTGTAAAGTAGCATCATCTGCATAGAAACAAGCCTCTTGCGATACATCGGCAGGACCGGCTACATCTACCTGAGTAGAAGCTGTTGTTGCAAAAGTAGCCGAACAGCTATCTGAATTACCACATTCATCACTAACACTAATTCCTAACTTAACACTTCCACCATCACACTCGTCTGGTGCGCTTACCGCATTGAATTCCTCTTCGGTAACCGGTACATCATTCACTAAATAAGTAACCGTAACATTTCCTCCATCGCCACTATCGGTATACCCGAAACTTGCTTTCCAGGTAGCGAATTCTGAATCTATGGTTGCCTGATCTGTACAGGCATCTTTAGTTACACTGTCAGGACAGTCTGCTGTTAAGGTTCCTTCAAAAGGTTTTTGGGTTACATCAACAGGATCTGAAGCAAACGTACAACCAGGAGTATCAAAAATCGTTACGGTTGCATAAACACGATAAGAATTTCCGTCAGTTGCTCCAGGTAATTGTGAATTTGTCGCATTCTGGATTGGTTTCCAGTCCTCTGTGTCTACGCCATCATCTGAATTATCTGGATAACCTTCCTCGAATATATACCATTGATAGGTATAGGTCCTTGAGGGAGGATCAGCCTCTGGATTAACTGTGGCAATGAGGGTCGTAGACTCCTCAAAACATTCATACATATTCCCAGATACTTCCACTTCGAATTCCGGTGTATTACCTAATTCAAAAGGACCCGCAAAATCTTTTAAAGATGCGGTAAACGAATCTGAAGAACGAGTTTTCACCAGTACACTTCCAAGGGGACTTTGACATTCACCTCCTGTGGTACGTGTGTCAAAACCAAAAGTTGTTGCATTTAGAGCAAGTTCCGCGAAATTTTCCGTTGCGTATTGATTAACTACCTTGTTCCTTTCACTAATAGTCCCCCATGGTGGTGCCGCAACAGGACCAGCTTCATTCACCTGCGCAAATAAAGCCCGCTCTAAATTCGGGTTTCTTGAAATCCTGGCATAACCATAATTATTGGCTGAAGAATTATCGCAGTAAAAGAAGGGGAAGTTGTTATTCCCATCACCAAAAATAAAAGGTATCTGCGATTTGGTATTAAAATCGCTAAAACTTGTAAAGGGAGCTCCTTGGAAATCCCTTCGGTCTACCCAAACAAAAAGCCGTACATCGGCAATTTTTCCTCCACCGGTATAGTTAAAGGAAAGGATGATATCCCCATGTTGGGTTACCTTTCCTGTGGCGGGATCAAATTTGTAAGTGGTATGACCACAGTTAACATTTGCGGCATCTGCTGGATTTACCAATTCTATAGTAGACCCATTTGATGCCAGCTGAATATCGGCTCGGTAATACTCAAAATCCACATAACTGGTACCGTCATCACTCAAGGTAGAAGCACCTACGATCGCGAATTCATCATCTGGACTTTTATCCCTGCGAATGTGCCCATAGACATCGATAATATCATTTTTGGAAGGTACACTTCCCGCTTTAAGGGTCCAGGTTAAAGGGTTATTGAAGTTCTTGTTGATCGACTGGTCAAATACTGTATTATCTGTATTCCCCCGGTTAGATCTTTGATCCCGAAAATAAACCGCGTCAATCCATAAAATGTCAGTACGTGAATCCAGGGAATACAAATCCCGGGACATCCTGAATTCAGCTTCAATGTTAGCCCCGGCTTTAAGATCAGCAATAATGGGAGCCATAGGGTTTCCATCCGCATCAAACCCGGAAGTTCTGATAACATTTGAACCAAGATTAGGAGAAGTGGCATTAGGAAAAATTTCGTCGAACCAGTCATCGGTTCCAAAAGGATCAAATCCTCCCATAGGTGGTGCAGTGTAGAAACTTAGAACATCTGCCTGTACATCGGCATCAATTCCAAAATTAGCTTTCACCGTTGTGCCTAGCGTAATCTGGCTGTTCTGTGCTGAAGCAAGGAAGCTTCCTAACATAATCAATAGTGCCAGAGATTTACCCATCCCTTGCACTAAAGTCCTTTTCTTACCAAAAATCCACGATAAACAATAACACGTGTATCCAATCGTGAATTTTTTAAAAGTACTTTCTTTCATAATATAAAATTTTAAGGTTAGCACCAATAGCAAGGCTTAACCTCAAAAGCAGATCGGGCGATCTAAAACAAAAAGTGGATCTAAAAAATCTTACGAAGGGGGGTGTAATAAACCTGCGCTAATATTAGCCAGGGAAAAATCAAATACTTTAAATATCTAATCGGGGGGAATAAATTTGAAGATTTTGGGGGTAATGCTCCGGTAAAAATTCTCTACCGGAAAAAATCTGTTGGTCTACAATAAAGAAGATCTATTGTTAGACCTCAGGTTTAATAAAAATCAGGAATTTATAAACCAGGTTTATTCAGAAATGATTTTCAATAACAATTACACAGAGTTCAAATCCTTGATTTTCAACAACCTAAAATTAACATAAAATTTTAAACCTCAACGAGTAAATGTTACAGAAATCCAAAATTAGGGGAATGCCCCCAGTAGCTCAATTAGATGCGGGAATACCTTAACTTATTCCTAATTTGAAGGATAAAAATTATCATTTTCTCAATTAAAATGCCTCTAATTATCAATGCTTAAAAACTTCAGGCAAAGCTCTTTAATCCTTTCCACTTTCCTTCTCTTTTCTTTAACTTTAAAAGAATAATTCAGAAGGAAGACATATGAAAATGAAAGAACAGGGGCTCTACTCCCCTCTTAATGAGCGCGATAATTGCGGCGCAGGATTTATTTGCAATCTAAAAGGAAAACGAAGTAACCAGATAATACATAATGCCATAGATATCCTTATTCGCCTGGAACACCGGGGTGCGGTAAGTGCCGACGGAAAGACCGGCGATGGAGCGGGGATCTTAATAGAAGTCCCCCATGATTTCTTCAAAAAAGTCTGTGAATTTGACCTTCCCGGCTTCAGGGAGTATGCTGTAGGAATGGTCTTTCTTCCGAAGAATAAAAACCAGGCCGAGCTTTGCCGAAAGACTTTCGAAGAAGAGATCAAAAACCAGCAGCTGGAGATCCTGGGCTGGCGTAAAGTACCGGTTAACCATGCCTGTCTTGGAAAGATGGCCAGCAGGGTTGAACCTGCCATTGAGCAGGTCTTTGTAAACCGTCCCGAAAAACTGGAAGAACATAAATTCAATTCCAAACTTTATACGGCCCGCAAGATCGCTGAACACAGCATCGAGAATTCTGGCCTGGCCCAGAGCGATTACTTTTATTTTTCGAGCCTGTCCACCAATACCATTATATATAAAGGGCTTTTGATGCCACAGGATATCAATGACTATTATAAGGACCTGAACGATCCAGACCTTATCACCAAACTTGCACTGGTGCATCAAAGGTTTTCTACCAATACCTTCCCCACCTGGGACCTGGCGCAGCCGTTCAGGTACATGTGTCATAACGGGGAGATTAATACGCTTCGCGGAAATTTAAGCCGGATGAGGGCCCGGGAAGAACTTTTTGAGAGCGACATTTTCGGCGAGGATATCAAAAAAATACTTCCTATTACCATGGAAGGAAATTCTGATTCCGCTTCCATGGACATGGCCCTGGAGATCCTTTTACAAACCGGGAGGTCCCTGCCCGAAGCTATCATGATGATGGTGCCGGAAGCCTGGGAAAAGAACCCATCCATGAAAGAGAAGAAAAAGGCATTTTATGAATACAATGCCTGTATCATGGAACCCTGGGATGGCCCGGCCTCTATCCCATTCACCGATGGAAATTATATTGGCGCCCTGCTCGACAGGAACGGCCTGAGACCCTCGAGATATACCGTTACCAAGGATGGTTATGTAGTCATGTCTTCTGAAACCGGAGTCCTGGACATCAAGCCTGAAAACGTATTAAAACATGGGAGATTGGAACCAGGAAGAATGTTCCTGGTAGATATGATAGAAGGACGAATTATCGAAGATGAAGAAGTAAAGGAAAAGATCATTTCAGAAAGGCCTTACCAGGAATGGCTGAATGATAACCTGCTGCCACTGGCCAAGGTTCCCTATACCGGAAATAAGACCCCGGTGGAAAATATTCCATATATCACCCGGCTGAAATTGTTCGGGTATACCTACGAGGATATCACCACGATCATTTCTCCCATGGCCTCGAAAGCCAAGGAAGCCATAGGATCTATGGGAACGGATATTCCCCTTGCGGTACTTTCAGACAAACCACAGTTGCTGTTCAATTATTTCAAGCAGCTATTTGCACAGGTGACCAATCCGCCCCTGGATGGGATCCGTGAAGAAATAGTGACCGATATCAGTCTTTCCATTGGAGAAGACATCAATCTTTTTGAGATAGTACCGGAACAGTGCCGCAAGCTGAAAATACAAAACCCGGTGATCTCCAACGAAGATCTCGACAAGATAAAATACATAGATTACCCTGGGTTCAAGGCTAAATCCATCTCCATACTATATGAAGCCGATAAGGGAATGAATGGCCTGGAAGACCGGCTAGAGGAAATGATCTCCGAAATTAAGGAGGCCGTGGATGATGGCTGCAATATCATTATACTTTCAGACAGGAATGTGAACCCTAAACTGGCTCCAATTCCTTCCCTGCTGGCCTGTTCGTTCGTACACCACAGAGCAAAAGATCATAATCGCAGGTCTTCCTTCGGAATTGTCATTGAATCTGCCGAACCCCGGGAACCACATCATTTTGCAGCGCTTTTCGGTTATGGTGCAAGTGCGATCAATCCCTATATGGTAAATGAAGTGATCTATGACCTGGTTGACCGAAAAGAGATAGATGTAGAAGATCCCGAAGTGGCCGTAGAGAATTTTAACGTGGCCATTGGTAAAGGGATCGTCAAGATAATGAACAAGATCGGTATCTCTACCCTGCTTTCCTATAGAGGTTCACAGATCTTCGAGATCCTTGGTCTTAACAAGAAATTCGTGAACAAGTATTTCTGCAATACCCCCACCAGAATTGAAGGTATTGGCTTGTATGAAATAGAAAAGGAAATTCAGAAAAGATACAAACATGCATTTTTCCCACCAGAGACCGAAACAGATCTCGATCTGGAAATGGGCGGGGATTACCGCTGGAGAAGGAATGGGGAAAGGCACGTATTTAATCCCGCCAGTGTAGCCAAATTACAGCAGGCCGTTAAGCAGAATTCATATGAAACTTATACCGAATACTCCAGGATCATAAATGAACAGACAGAAAACCTGATGACCCTTAGGGGAATGTTCAAATTCAAGGAGCTAAATCCAATTCCGTTAGATGAAGTAGAACCCTGGACCGAGATCGTTAAAAGATTTAAAACCGGGGCCATGTCTTTCGGATCCATAAGTAAGGAAGCACATGAGAACCTGGCCATCGCAATGAACAGGATCAAGGGAAAAAGCAATTCGGGTGAAGGAGGTGAAGATGAAGATCGTTTCCAAAAGGATATCAATGGAAACTGGCGAAATTCAGCTATCAAGCAGGTGGCTTCTGGTCGCTTTGGGGTTTCCATAGACTATCTAACTAATGCCCGGGAGATACAGATAAAAATGGCCCAGGGGGCGAAACCCGGTGAGGGTGGTCAGTTACCCGGAGCCAAGGTGAACCCGGCCATTGCCAAAACAAGAAACTCCACTCCTTATGTTGGGTTGATCTCGCCGCCACCACACCATGACATTTACTCTATCGAAGACCTGGCACAGCTCATCTTCGATCTTAAAAACGCTAACCGCGAGGCCAGGATCAACGTAAAACTGGTTTCGAAAGTTGGAGTGGGAACCATTGCTGCGGGAGTTGCCAAAGCCAAGGCAGATGTGGTTTTAATTTCAGGATACGACGGTGGTACCGGGGCTTCTCCCCTCACCTCCCTTAGACACGCTGGTTTACCCTGGGAACTTGGAATTGCCGAAACCCAGCAAACCTTGTTACTGAACAATCTTAGAAGCAGGATCGTGGTAGAATGTGACGGTCAGCTTAAGACCGGACGCGACGTTGCGATCGCCTGCCTGTTAGGAGCCGAAGAATTCGGTTTCTCCACAGCACCGCTGGTGGCTACGGGATGCATCATGATGCGTGCCTGCCATCTTAATACCTGCCCGGTAGGAATTGCCACCCAGGACCCTGAATTAAGAAAGAACTTTAAAGGCACGCCAGAGAATGTGATCAATTTCATGTATTTCATTGCTCAGGAACTAAGGGAAATCATGGCGCAGTTAGGTTTCAGGACGATGAACGAAATGGTGGGACAAAGCCAGAAACTGGACATGAACAGGGCCATCAAACATTATAAGGCCCAGGGAATCGACCTTTCAAACATTCTTTATAAACCGGACCTGAAGAAAGAGGTACCTCTTTCGAATACCGAAAAACAATTACATAATATAGAAGGCGTTCTTGATTTTGAGATCCTGAGACAGGCGCACCCGGCGATCTATAGAAAAGAGCCGGTTACCCTGAGTTACCCTATTAGCAATACCAACCGTACTACCGGTACGATCATTAGTAACGAGATCTCCAAAATGCATGGGGCGACAGGATTGCCTAAAAATACCCTAACCCTAAATTTTACCGGATCTGCCGGTCAGAGTTTTGGTGCTTTTGCCACCAAGGGAATAAACATGAACATTGAAGGTAATTCTAACGATTACTTCGGAAAGGGACTTTCAGGAGCCATACTTTCCATCAGGAAGCCCAGGGAGGCGACCTTTAAATCTAATGAGAACATCATCATAGGAAATGTTGCTTTGTACGGCGCTATTCGAGGTGAAGCCTACATCAACGGGATAGGCGGTGAACGATTCTGTGTACGAAATTCGGGTGCAAAAGCCGTCATCGAAGGGATTGGTGACCACGGTTGTGAGTATATGACCGGAGGTGTCGCCGTGATCCTTGGAAAGATAGGGCGAAATTTTGCTGCCGGAATGAGCGGCGGAACGGCGTATATCTTCGACCCGAAGAACGAGGTAGACAGGAATAATTTCAATATGGAAATGATAGAATTTGAAGAGGCTTCGGAAGAAAACCTGAAAGAACTGGAAGAGCTTATTGTAAATCATTATCAATATACCGAAAGTGAAGTGGCCAAGGAGATCCTGGATAACTGGGAAGAAAATGCTACCAAATTCATCAAGGTCATGCCTACAGAATATAAAAAGGCCCTTCAGAAGCTGGAAGAAGAAAAAGAAACAAAAGAAGAAGCAGATCTAAAGACAGTATAAGAACATGGGAGAATTACGAGGATTTTTAGAATACGATCGCAAGGAAGAAGAGAATATAAAACCCGAAGAAAGGGTTCAGAATTATAAGGAATTTCATAAAGAACTTTCCACAGAAGAATTGAAAAAACAGGGGGGCAGATGCATGGATTGCGGAATTCCGTTTTGCCACAGCGGCTGCCCGCTAGGCAATCTTATTCCAGATTTCAATGACGCTGTGTATAGAAATGAGTGGCAAAAGGCTTTGAAGATCTTACATGCTACGAACAACTTTCCGGAATTCACCGGTAGGTTATGTCCGGCTCCTTGTGAGTCTGCCTGTGTATTAGGCATCATAGAGCCGCCTGTGGCCATAGAAATGATAGAGAAGTATATTGTGGAGCGAGGCTTTAAAGAAGGCTGGATCAAGCCTGAACCGCCCGCACACAGAACCGATAAAAAAGTGGCGGTGATTGGATCGGGGCCGGCAGGACTTGCGGCAGCACAGCAGCTGAACAGGGCAGGTCACCATGTGACAGTTTTTGAAAGGGATGCCAAGATAGGCGGATTATTACGATATGGGATTCCAGATTTTAAAATGGAAAAACACATTATAGACCGTAGGCTTGAGATCATGGATGCCGAAGGGATCAACTTTAAGACCAATACCGAAGTTGGTAAGAACTACCCGGTGGAGGACCTCCAAAATTTTGATGCTATCGTACTCGCCGGTGGGGCAACGGCAAAGAGAGATCTGTCTATTCCAGGCTCAGATGCTGAGGACGTTGTACAGGCAATGGAATTTCTAAAACATAATAATGAGGCTGTAGATGGCCTTCATAAAGTGGAAGACCGCCTGAACGCACATGGCAAAGATGTGATCGTTATTGGAGGTGGAGATACAGGCTCAGATTGTGTGGGCACCTCCAACCGTCACGGTGCAAATTCAGTTACGAATTTCGAGATCCTGCCAGTACCACCAGAATCCAGGACGTTAGAGAATCCCTGGCCTTACTGGCCATTTACCTTAAAAACCAGTTCTTCGCATGAAGAAGGAGTAGAGCGTAACTGGAGCATACAGACCAAGGAATTCATTAAGGATGAAAACGGAAATCTGAAAGGCCTGAAAACCGTACAGGTAGAATGGGTTCGAAGACCTGGCCAGAGACCGGAACTAAAAGAAGTGCCTAACACCGAAAAAGAGTGGCCATGTGATCTGGCTTTATTATCCCTTGGATTCACCGGACCTGAAAAAACTCTAAGTGAAAAACTGGGACTTGAACTGGATTCAAGAAGCAATATTAAAGGAGAGAAAGATTATAGTACCAATGTAAAGAACATTTTTGTAGCTGGCGACATGCGAAGAGGTCAGTCATTAATTGTGTGGGCGATTTCTGAGGGACGCGAAGCAGCACATCATGTGGACAAATTTTTGATGGGTAGTTCTAAACTTCCCATTAAAGGAGAGGGAGATCTTCCTACGCCTTGATACCATAAAAAACATTAATTAAAAAGCCGCTGAGAGCGGCTTTTTAATTTTAGGATAGATTATAGGCTTAAGAGATCAATTCGAAACTTTGCTGGGCAATTTCAAGTTCTTCATTGGTTGGGATCACAAAAATCTTTACCCTGGAGTCTCCGGTTTGGATCTCTCTTAATTTTTTGTCTCGGTTCTTATTCTTTTCCTCATCCAATTCGATTCCGAAAAAATCCATATCCTTACATACCAGGCTTCTAATCACATCACTGTTTTCGCCTATTCCGGCAGTGAAGACCAGGGCGTCCGCCCCATTCATCGCGGCGATATAAGCTCCGATATATTTTTTGATTCGGTATGCGTTCATATCCAGTGCCAGCTGACATTTTTTATCACCAGCAGCAGCTTTCTCCTCTATATCTCTGAGGTCGCTGTATCCGGTAAGACCATACATCCCGCTTTCCTTATGTAATAGATCGCTCACTTCCTGTGAAGTATATCCAAGTTCATCTATAAGATAAAATATAACCGACTGGTCGATATCCCCACTCCGGGTTCCCATGATCAATCCGTTCACCGGTGCAAAACCAAGGGAATGATCCAAACTTTTCCCATCTTTAATTGCGGTTATACTACATCCATTGCCAAGGTGAATACTGATAATCTTGGAGTTTTCCTTATTAAATCTCTCGATGGCTTTTTTAGAGACAAATTTATGACTGGTTCCGTGGAAACCATATAGCTGAATATGATTCTTTTCATAGAGCTCATTCGGAATTGCATACTGGGCAGCTTTTCGAGGTATACTTCTATGGAAGGATGTATCAAAAACAGCGATTTGTTCGGCTGCTGGGAATAGCTTTTCCGAAACTTCAATTCCTTTTAAATTGGCCGGATTATGCAGAGGGGCTAAAGAAAAGTATTCTTGAATTTTTTCTTTTACCTGTTCATTGATCCTGATCGTTTCTGAAAAAACATCTCCACCGTGAACCACGCGATGACCAACCGCGGCGATTTCTTCTTTTTGTTTGATCACTCCGGTTTGAGGATGCCTTAAATGATCAGTAATAACTTTTAAAGCTTCGGAATGGTCTCTGATCTCCAATTCTTCGGTTAGTTGATCTTGGGCCTTATAATGAAGCCTGGAATTGTCCAGTCCTATTCGCTCTACCATCCCAGAAGCCAGCACTTTTTCAGAAGGCATTTGGATTAGCTGAAATTTCAAAGAAGAACTCCCGGAGTTGATGATTAGAATGTTTTTCATAAATTTTAGATTCCTTGCGCCTGGATGGCTGTTAAAATTACAGTATTATAAATATCGGCAACGGTACATCCACGGCTAAGATCGTTTACCGGTTTATTGAGACCCTGAAGCATTGGCCCAATCGCCAGAGCACCTGTTTCCCTCTGAACCGCTTTATAGGTATTGTTCCCTGTATTCAAATCTGGAAAGATCAAAACATTAGCCTGTCCGGCAACTTCTGAATCTGGTAATTTACTTTTTCCAACACTAAGGTCTACGGCCGCATCGTATTGAATAGGTCCTTCCACTTTCAGATCTGGTCGCCTTTGCTTGACCAAAGCAGTAGCTTCGCGAACTCTATCCACATCTTCTCCCTTTCCGGATGTCCCGGAAGAATAGGAAAGCATCGCGATCTTTGGTTCAATTCCAAAAGCAATAGCACTTTCTGCTGAAGATATGGTGATTTCAGCAAGCTCTTCGGCGGTAGGATTCGGGTTGATCGCACAATCCCCGAAAACAGAAACCCGATCTTCCAGGCACATAAAAAATACAGATGAAACCACTGAAACTTTTGGTTTGGTCTTAATAAACTGAAGGGCCGGTAATATAGTATGCTGTGTGGTATGGGCGGCTCCCGAAACCATCCCGTCTGCATGACCTTTATAGATCATCATGGTACCGTAATAGGAAACATCGTTCATCCGGTCGCGGGCCATATCCATATTAACGCCCTTATGTTTTCTAAGAGAGTAGAAGGTTTCCGCATAATCCTCAAAATGGATGGATTTAGCAGGATCGATTATATTGATCCTTGAAAAATCCAGGTCCAGCTGGATTTTGGCCACAGTCTTTTTGATAACCTCAATATCTCCAAGCAAAGTGAGATCTACCAAGTTCATGTCGATAAGACGTTTGGCAGCGGTCAAGATACGTTCATCAGTTCCTTCGGGCAGAACAATATGTTTTTTGCTTTTCCTGGCACGCTGGATCAATCCATACTGAAACATCCTCGGGGTAATTCCCTGGGGCTTATAATCGATAAGTTTTTCAACCAGCGAATCGAAGGATACGTAACGTTCAAAGGTGCTGATAGTAGTCTGGATCTTCTGGATACTATCGGCATAAATATTCGATTTAATATCGCCCACCTTATTTGTCACATGAAATGTTCCTTCCTGAACTGATATTATAGGTACAATATCTGATAATCCTTCTATTAGCTTTAGAATCGATTCTTCGGGAGTTAAACCTCCGGTAAGTATTATTCCGGAGATCCTTGGATAATTACTGGAGATATTTGCCTGTAAAGCACCCAGAATGATATCTGCCCGATCCCCGGGAGTAATCACTAGACTTTCATCCTTTAAGGTGGTGAGATAATTACGCAGTTGCATGGCTCCTACTCCAAAACTTCCGCTTTGATTATTAAGAAAATCTCCTCCGAACAAGACCTTTCCATCCAGGGCTTTTACGATTTCCTTTAAAGTAGGATTATCCAGGGTAGGAATTAACGGGATCGCAAACACACCTACATCCTCCGGCAAAATCTCACGCATATTCTTCTTCGCCGGCTCCAGGTTTTCTTCAAAGATCTTATTGCTCACCATCGCGATCACCTGGACCTCTTTATCCTTAAAAGCCCGGTAGGCCATTTGCTGATTTCCGAGTAATTGTTCCCAGGTCTTATTTTGTCCGCTTACCACAATAATCACCGGAATGCCTAAATTTTTCGCGATTACGGTATTTACATCGAATTCGAAAACATTCCCTTCTCCTGAAAAGTCGCTACCCTCCACAAGGATAAAATCAAAATCTTCTTCCAGCTTTTTATATTTCGAAATAATGGTGTCTATTACCTCGCCCGCCTTTCCCTGGTTCCTTTTATTGATCACTTCACTTCGGGTGAAGGCAAAAGTATCTTCATAGGAAATATTTAATTTAAAGTAACTTAATATGGTATCGATATGATTATCCCTCTCGCCGCTAGGTGTATCGTTAATAATAGGCCGGAAGTAACCTACTTTCATCATTTTACCAAGAAGGGTACGCATCAGTCCTAAACTGATCATGGATTTACCACTATGGGATTCCAGCGTGGCAATATAGATTCCTTTGTTCATACGGATAAATTGTATGGCAAAAATAAAGCTTATTCAAGAACAAGACTTTTAAGCAATCCTTAAAAGATGTGAAACATGACAGGAATCATCTTAAGACGAAAATGATTTTGAAGAATATAAAAGAGGGGTAAAAATGAAAAGAAATAATGCGTTAGTCTTTTAAATAAAGGCATCCATTCTTTTTCTACAGCCAAAATAGTATTGAGAAGTCTTTAAAAAAGATTTCACTTTAAAGCATAAAAAAACCCTTTATCTGTTGAGATAAAGGGTTTTCAAGAAGAAGGCGGCGACATACTCTCCCACAATGATAGCAGTACCATCTGCGCTAACGGGCTTAACTACTCTGTTCGGAATGGGAAGAGGTGAGCCCCGTTGCTATAGCCACCTTAAAAGGTTAGTTATAAGCTTCGAGCT
>NZ_VJVW01000088.1 GCF_009735585.1 Christiangramia aestuarii | reverse complement strand
CGTGCTGGCGCGCAGGATCTGCGCCAGCGTCAGGGTACCGAGCAGGACCAGAAGGATGCTCGGATCGCCCAGGTACCACCAGAACATCGCCGGTAGCACCGCCCAGGCCAGGACGCCGAAGGCGTCGCCGAATCCGCGCCGCAGCAGCACCAGGCTACCGGCGGCGGCACTCAGCCAGAACAACAGTGGAACAACCGCGGAGCCTGCCACGGCGAGCGTGGCCTGCATGCGGCCGCGCATGGTGAACTCAGCCAGTGCGCGCATGCGATCTATCCCTTACCAGCGTTCGACTGCCCGATCTCAACGGCCGTGGCTGTCGGTGTAAGGAAGCAGGGCCAGGTAGCGGGCGCGCTTGATAGCGGTCGCCAGCTGACGCTGGTACTTGGCCTTGGTGCCGGTGATACGGCTCGGAACGATCTTGCCGGTTTCGGAAACGTAGGCCTTCAGGG
>NZ_VJVW01000087.1 GCF_009735585.1 Christiangramia aestuarii | reverse complement strand
CGGCCTGGACAGCGTGGCGCTGTGCGCCTGATCTCTCGACGATAACAGGAGCCGAGCATGTCGACAGATTCCCCGCTGCGCACCACCGCTTCGACCTGCTGCTACTGCGGCGTGGGTTGTGGCGTCCTGATCGAACACGACGGCGAACGCATCCTCGGCGTGCAAGGCGACCCGCGGCACCCGGCCAACTTCGGCAGACTGTGCAGCAAAGGCGCCAGCCTGCACCTGACCGGCGACCTCCAGGCCCGCGCGCTGTACCCCCAACTGCGCCTCGGCAAGCAACTGGCGCGGGCCCGCAGCGACTGGGAGAGTGCCCTGGAACATGCCGCCGGGCGTTTCGCCGAGACCATTCGCGAACACGGGCCGGACAGCGTGGCCTTCTATATATCCGGCCAGTTGCTGACCGAGGACTACTACGCCTTCAACAAGCTGGCGCGGGCCCTGGTCGGCA
>NZ_VJVW01000086.1 GCF_009735585.1 Christiangramia aestuarii | reverse complement strand
CAAGCTGCAGCGGGAATCGCCGCAACTGCTGCCCGGCGACAGCGCACCGACATCGCCGGCGGCGCCCTGAGCGTCAGCCTTCGTAGTGCAGGCGGCAGCCTTCGTCGGCCTGCCGGCCCAGCGCTTCGCGGACCTGCGGGCGGGCGTGGCGCAATACCAGGCGGCGGCCCTCGGCGTGCAGGCGGCGGGCTTCCTGCTGCAACAGCACTGCGCCGGCGAAGTCGATGAAGTTCACCTGGCGGGCGTCCAGCACCAGCCGTGGCCTGTCGCATTGGCGCATGAGGCGTTGCAGGTAGTCGCAGGCGCCGAAGAAGATCGAGCCTTCGATGCGCAGCACTTCTTCCTCGTCGTTGCGCTGGCGCAGTACGCGTGGTGTCGAGGTGCGCCGCAGGTAGAAGACCAGCGACGCCAGCACTCCCGCGTAGCTGGCGTTCTGCAGCGGCAACAGCAGCG
>NZ_VJVW01000085.1 GCF_009735585.1 Christiangramia aestuarii | reverse complement strand
AAGAAGCCGCCGCGGTCGCCGACTACCTGTGCCCCAACCAGTTGGAGCTGGACAGCTTCTGCGACCGCCAGCCGGACTCCCTCGCCGACTGCGTGGAAATGGCACGGAGCCTGCTGGCACGCGGTCCCAGGGCAATCCTGGTAAAGCACCTGAACTATCCGGGCAAGGCCGGCGACACCTTCGAGATGCTGCTGGTGGCCGCCGACCAGGTCTGGCACCTGCAACGCCCGCTGCTGGCCTTCCCGCGGCAACCGGTCGGGGTCGGCGACCTGGCCTCGGGGCTGTTCCTCTCTCGCCTGCTGCTCGGCGACGACTTGCGTAACGCCTTCGAATTCGCCGGCGCCGCGGTCCATGAAGTGCTGCTGGAAACCCAGGCCTGCGGCAGCTACGAGCTGGAGCTGGTGCGGGCGCAGGATCGGATCGCACATCCACGTCTCAAATTCGAAGCTCGCT
>NZ_VJVW01000084.1 GCF_009735585.1 Christiangramia aestuarii | reverse complement strand
TCTCCGGCGGGCCGATGGAAGCCGGCAAGACCAAGCTGGGCAGCCACGGCCTGGACCTGGTCGATGCCATGGTGGTGGCCGCCGACGACTCCTGCTCCGACGAGAAGGTCGCCGAGTACGAGCGCAGCGCCTGCCCGACCTGCGGCTCCTGCTCCGGCATGTTCACCGCCAACTCGATGAACTGCCTGACCGAGGCGCTCGGCCTGTCGCTGCCGGGCAACGGCTCGACCCTGGCCACCCACGCCGACCGCGAGCAACTGTTCCTGCGCGCCGGGCGCCTGGCCGTGGAACTCTGCCAGCGCTATTACGGCGAAGGCGACGACAGCGTGCTGCCGCGCAACATCGCCAACTTCAAGGCCTTCGAGAACGCCATGACCCTGGACCTCGCCATGGGCGGCTCGACCCATACCATTCTGCACCTGCTGGCCGCCGCCCAGGAGGCCGAGGTGCCGTT
>NZ_VJVW01000083.1 GCF_009735585.1 Christiangramia aestuarii | reverse complement strand
CGACCTCGATGGCGCCTGGCTGACCCCGGGGTTGATCGACTGCCACACCCACGCGGTGTTCGGCGGCAACCGCAGCGGCGAATTCGAGCAGCGCCTGGAGGGCGTCAGCTACGCCGAGATCGCCGCCGCCGGCGGCGGCATCGCCAGCACCGTACGCGCCACCCGCGAGGCCAGCGAGGAAGAATTGCTGGCCAGCGCGCGCAAGCGCCTGGAGCCCTTGCTGCGCGACGGCGTGACGGCGCTGGAGATCAAGTCCGGCTACGGCCTCGACCTGGCCAGCGAACGCAAGATGCTGCGGGTCATCCGCCGCCTCGGCGAACGCCTGCCGGCGACCGTGCGCAGCACCTGCCTGGCTGCCCATGCGCTACCGCCGGAATACGCCGGGCGCGCCGACGACTACATCGAGCATATCTGCTCGACGATGCTCCCCGCGCTGGCCGGGGAGGGACTGGTG
>NZ_VJVW01000082.1 GCF_009735585.1 Christiangramia aestuarii | reverse complement strand
CAGGCGCGAGAAGGAATCGTTGACCTGGACGATGTAGCCGGCCGGGTCGGTGACCATGATCGCCGCCGTGGAGTGTTCGAATACCGTCGCCGCCATCCGCAGCTCGCGTTCGGCGCGGCGCTGCTGGCTGATGTCGCGGGCGATGCCGAGCAGGCCTTCGAAGCGGTCGTGCTCGTCCCACATCAGGACGATCCGCAGTTCGATGGGAATCTTGCGTCCGTCGGCGCGCAGGCAGTCGAGGGCGAACAGATGCTGGCCAGGGTTTTCCCGCAGCTCGGCGAGCTTCTGGCGGTCGCCGATGGCGTGCCGCACGCGGCGCAGCAGGCCGTTCAGGCGGCCGAGCTGGCGCGGGTTGGTGGCGGTCTGATGGAGGCCGTTGAGCAGCGCCCATTCCGGGCTGTAGCCGAACACGTGCTGTACCGAGGGGCTGACGTAGCTGGCGTTGAGTTCGGCGTC
>NZ_VJVW01000081.1 GCF_009735585.1 Christiangramia aestuarii | reverse complement strand
ATCCGGAGGATAGTAATAATGAGACTACGCCACTGACGCAGAACCCAGCCATGACAATAGCAAAAGCAGGAAGCTTTAACGATGAAAAGGGAAACGGCTATGCCGAGGCTGGAGAGACCATCTCCTATACCTTTAGCCTGACCAATACCGGAAACGTCACCCTGAACAACATCACCGTGACCGATCCGATGGTAAGTGTAAACGGTGGACCGATCAATCTGGCGCCGGGTGCTTCTGATAACACCAGCTTTACTGCGACCTATACCCTGACCCAGGCTGATGTAGATAGCGGACAGGTAGACAATATTGCTACGGCTGATGCCGATGAGCTGACCGATCCAGAGGATAGTAACAATGAGACTACGCCACTGACGCAGAACCCAGCCATGACAATAGCTAAAGCAGGTAGCTTTAACGATGAAAATGGAAACGGCTATGCCGAGGCTGGAGAGACCA
>NZ_VJVW01000080.1 GCF_009735585.1 Christiangramia aestuarii | reverse complement strand
TGCAGGGCCAGCACGATCAGGGTATCGAAGGCGGTGAGGACCACCCCGGTGGTAATCGAGACTCCCAGCAGCAGGTGGAAGGCCAGCGCCGCGCCGAGCACCTCGGCAAGGTCGGTAGCGACGATCGACAGTTCCGCCAGCAGCCATTGGCCACGCGCCACGCCAGGGCGGTAGCGCTCCCGGGAGAGCTGCGCGAGGTCGCGGCCGGTGGCGATGCCCAGGCGCGAACAGAGGCTTTGCAGGAGCATCCCGGAAAAGCTCGCCAGCACCACTACGAACAGCAGCGCGTAGCCGAAGCGCGAGCCCGCCTCGATGGCGGTGGCCCAGTTGCCGGGGTCCATGTAGCCGACCGAGACCAGCAGGCCGGGGCCGACGAACAGCGCCAGCTTGCGCAGCGGCGAGGCGTCGGCCGGCACCGCCACGCTGTGGCTGACCGCCGAGGGACAGAACGGCGCG
>NZ_VJVW01000079.1 GCF_009735585.1 Christiangramia aestuarii | reverse complement strand
GCATGTAGGCGTGCGCCAGTACGTAGTCGCCGATGGTCTGCGACTGCCGCAGGCCGCCGCAGTGGCCGATCATCAGCCAGCAATGCGGACGCAACACCGCCAGGTGGTCGGTGATGTTCTTCGCGTTGGACGGGCCGACCCCGATGTTGACCAGCGTGATGCCGTCGCCATCGGCGGCGATCAGGTGGTAGGCCGGCATCTGGTAGCGGTGCCAGACCACCCCGGCGACGATGGCGTTGGCCTCGCCTTCGTCCATCCCGCGTTCGATGATCACGTTGCCCGGCAGGACCATGCGCACGAAGCGCGGGTCCTCGCGCAGGCGGGTCAGGCCGAGGCGGATGAACTGGTCGACGTAGCGGTGGTAGTTGGTCAGCAGGATCCACGGCTGCACGTGGCGCCAGTCGCTGCCGGTGTAGTGCACCAGGCGGCGCAGGGAGAAGTCCACCCGCGCGGCGTC
>NZ_VJVW01000009.1 GCF_009735585.1 Christiangramia aestuarii | reverse complement strand
TAGGTTGATAGAGTCTAATTTATTTTGTCTTTTCCATAAATCTTCAATTTGAGGAGAATTCCAACCATACTTATCTAMAGTATCTTGAAGCATTCTTCTATATTTTTGATCAGTTTTAAAKACACTATCTAATTCAGTTTTTATTTCTGATTTATYATTTTCAGACAATAATTTTTTCTTTGGATTTTCTTTACAACTAAATATGAATAGGAATATTACARTGAAGAATATGAAATTTATTTTACGCATTTTCTCTGAAATAATAGCATACAACGGTCTCGGTTATCGCCAGTTGGCGGAGTAAGGGACGCGGATTTGTCGGCTTAGTGTTGGTTTGTTGGTCAAGTTAATTATTTTCTTTCTAGTGGTGCCGGCTATTGGCGATGAACCGTTGTTGGCTGCTGTATTTTATTACGCTAAATATTAATCTTCCCATTTTTTTGCCTTATTCTCAAGTTGATTTAACATTCTGTCCAATTTGGAACGATCTAACAGATTTCCTTTAAAAATTACCGTTTCAATCTTCTGAGTGTTACTAATATCCTGTAGAGGATTTGCATTTAAGAGGACTAAGTCAGCTATTTTTCCAGGTGTAACAGATCCAATTTCCATTTCTCTTTTTAAATATCTTGCGGGTTCAATTGTAGCTGCTCTAAGGGCATCAATTGGTGGCAACCCACCTTTTACCAATAATTCGAGTTCTAAGTGTAAAGTATAACCAGCATTTGTATCTGATCCTGCAAGGATATTTACACCTGCATCATTCAGGTTACTAATTATTTTCAATCGATAATCATGTATTTTTTTTAGTCTTCTTTTTGGGTCGAATTGATTGGCAATCGGGGTTAAATCTGCAAACCATGGATAAAGATTTTTTAAGTTTTGGTTATTTTCTAATCTAGGATCATTAAAATGAGAAGCCATATGTTGTATAAGGAGAGTTGGAACAATATAGGTGTTATTTTCGGCAAGATAATTATGTAATTTTTGACAGAGATTAGAATTTAAAGTTTCTAGTGGTTCCCATTCGCTTTTATTCCAAATATCCAATCGATCTTCTGAGGTAGGATCCGTATTTAAATTGTTTATCCTTGCAATATATTTCTTACGCAACTCTTTTTCCTGATCTGAACATGCTAATTCTATTCCTGTCATGTGTTCTATAGTTCGGTGACCAAGTTCTACGGCTTCCCAAACACTGACAGAGATTGGAATCTCTCCAGATACTTCCATTCCTAATTCCAAAGCACGTTCATGGATTGCACGATAGGATTCTGCCGATAAAAAACTGTAAGTTTTTAGGAAATCAAATCCTTGTTTATGTAGTTTGGTTACTACATCTTTTGCTTTTTCAGTTCCGTTAATTGCTATCACTTGGTGGGTCGGAAAGAGTGGATTAGGGCCGTCTAAAAGAGGACTGCCTACAACCATATGAGGACCTAAAATTTCGCCAGAATTAATTTGCTGCTTTAATTCAAGTGTTTTAAGACCTCCACTTAATTCCCGTACTCCTGTCACGCCGAAAGCCAGCGCAATCGGCATGTATAATTTACGCATGTCTTTTTCTTTAGAGTCAGGATAGTAAAAATCCCAGGGTATAGCTTCAATCGTATCACTTACGTTATGCATATGCATGTCCCAAAGACCAGGTATTAAATACTTACCAGTCCCATCAATTACCCTAAAATCAGTAGAAGGAGTAATTTTAGTTTGATTCACAGCTAATATTTTTTCTCCATTAATAATTACTGTCATATTAGGTTTGGCTACACCTTCTAGAACATCAATTATAGTAACATTTTTAATTGCTGTTGTTTGAGCTATTGAAACTTGGAATGTCAAACCTAGTATTAATGTTAAACTGAAAATAGTAGTAATTGATTTCATAATTAATATTTTTAAACTTAAAAAATAAATATAACTAATTAAAAATCAAATATTTACGTTTTTATCCTTGTAGAGAAGTTATCGAATTAGAAAGGTTGATCTATAAAATATTGCAGCCAACGGTCTCGGTTATCGCCAGTTGGCGGAGTAAGGGACACGGATTTGTCGGCTTAGTACTGGTTTGTTGGTCAAGTTAATTATTTTCTTACTAACGGTGCCGCTTATTGGCGATGAACCGTTGTTGTGTGTAGTGTAAAGTAACGAAACTGCTGAAATTTTTAATTTTTATTTTTACTTATTGTATCGAGAACTTTATAATTTTTAATTTGATAATTTTTAAGTTCCACCATTGTTTTCAAAGTTCTATCTTTTGAGTCTAAGAAAGTGAAAAGCATTTCTTTATCCTCCATTATTAAGAATTTATATACGTCCAGGGATTGAACCTTGAATGTATCAAAATCATCAATAAATTCTGTTTTCAGAACCTTGTCTAAAACATCATTTTCTATATCTGAAATTTCAGATTTTAGAGTTGAACTGAAAAGTTCTTCTAAGATTGTTATGTCTTTTTCTATTCTGATCAAATCAGTAAAATTAATTCTGTATTCGAAAATTTTATTCTGGTTTTTTAAGAAAATCAGGTTCACATAACCATCATGATCAAATGAATTTTCATTCATTATTATTTCATTAAAAGCGACTAATGATATTACTGAAGCGAATTCTTTAAGTTCCTTTATTGGAATAGTTGATTCATGTATTTCAACCTCTAAATTTTTATTCTTTTCAATTATTAAATTCTGAGATTCTGAAATTTTTAAAAGTTTGCTTTCTGCAGCATTTGCTTTGTCATCGCAAGATTGTTGAATAATTAATAAAATTATAATCATCAGGATCTTTTGTATAACCTTGAAATAATGCATCAAAATAAAGTTTTTGAACTCATAGCTTTCAATTTACATTACCCACAACGGTCTCGGTTATCGCCAGTTGGCGGAGTAAGAGACGCGGATTTGTCGGCTTAGTATTGGTTTGTTGATCAAGTTAATTATTTTCTTACTAACGCTGCCGCTTATTGGCGATGAACCGTTGTTGTATGCTGTTTTCTTTTCGAATAATTCTCTTAAGTTTTAGGATTGAGAATATTCTTCATCAAATCTTTTTTGAGCATAATCATTAAATTCCTTGAGTTGTTCTTTAGATAAGGTTGTTTTAAGGCTATCTAATTGTGAACTTAATTTTGAACCATATGGGGCACCAATGTTTTCATGATTTTCATATGACTCTGTATTATCAAAAATTTTGTCTAGTGTTGTTTTAGCTAATTCTAAATTGGATTTTTGATCTAGAAGATCTTGAGAAGAATTTTTCTCGTTGGAGTTGCAACTAAATAGAGAAATTGCGGTGGCTAGAATTAAAATTTTTTTCATGAAGTTTTTAAATATTTTAAAGTTTAAATTATGTTTTTAAGATAGTCGGTTTTTAATCTTCTCAACGAGATTTTTGTGAAAATTGCATACAACGGTCTCGGTTATCGCCAGTTGGCGGAGTAGGGGACGCGGATTTGTCGGCTTAGTATTGGTTTGTTGGTCAAGTTAATTATTTTCTTACTAACGGTGCCGCTTATTGGCGATGAACCGTTGTTGGGTGCAGTTCTAGTTGTATCGTGACATCAACATATCAGCTGTACTCATATATTCAAATGGGTTTTTTTCGCTCCATCCGATGTAATTTAATCTGACCTTTTTGTTTTGAGTTACATAAAATCTGAATTCAAATATTAAAACGCTTTGTTCAAAATACCCTAAATATGTGTTTCTGAAATATCTGTCACTTCCAGGTAAAATTCCTTGATCAATTATATCAAATCCTTGAAGGTCTCCGTAAACTCCTTTAGGTGGCTTAATACTCATGATTTGGAACTTGTTTAGATAATCATTTTTAGTTGATATTTTTTTTGATTCATCCCATGTACCTCCTAGATTTTCTACAATAAAATCGACATTGGCTTCATGATCTTTATTCTTTAGATTTTCGAAAAACGTTTTTACTATTTGATTTGCTTCCTTTAACGAATGTTCAGTTGGAGTTTTTCTTAGGTCTAAAACTTGAGATTGGCAGAAATTTATTCCAGCTATAAAAACTAGAATGAAAACGTAACATTTTTGCATCGGTAAGATTTGGGTTAATTTATGTTGCTATAATACGAATTTTGATGTGAATTGCACCCAACGGTCTCGGTTATCGCCAGTTGGCGGAGTAAGGGACGCGGGTTTGTCGGCTTAGTATTGGTTCGTTGGTCAAGTTAATTATTTTCTTTCTAACGCTGCCGCTTATTGGCGATGAACCGTTGTTGGCTGTAGTTATTAATATCGAGAATAAACATTTTTGAATACTTTCGATTTTAAATCTTTATCAATTTTTGAAATAACACCAGTTTTTTCCATTTTTTGATTTTCAAGGTTTAGAATAAAAACTTCATTGTCATTATTCTGAAAAAAATAGAGACTGTTGAAGTTCTTAGAGATTTTTTCGAATGGGATTTCTAATTCGCATAATAGTGTACCTTCTTCATTAAAAAATTGTGTTGTTTTATGATAACCTATTTTTATAATTCCATTTTCGAAATCGGATATTTTGGAATTAGATCTTATTTCTAAAATATCTTCTCCTTTGTCATTTAAGATTCTATTGGTAAGCCAGCAATAATCTTTTCTCGCTGTATCTTTTCCTGAAGTAGTGAGCCAAAAGTTATTGCTAAATAAGGTTAAGTCAGAATATCTACCTAAAACTTTTTCAGGATAATTATGAAAATTGATTAAGAAGTATTTATTCTGACAATAGTCATTAAACTCTTTCCCTTTTCCAGCATACAAAATACCTTTAGCCATTTGATTTCCAATAGTAAAGATTCTCTTAAACTTGGGATTTACAACATACTCTCCACTTTTATTGATTATACCGTATAGATGGTCAAAAAATCCTTGATATGTTTCTATAGTTTCTGGTTTATCTCTCCAAGGAGAATTATCAAATTCTCTAGTAGGGATTTTCTCTGCACAAACTATTGCATAATCATCTTTGAAGTTAGTTACAAATATGAATTTAGGTTCAATTATCACCTCATTTCTTAAATTTTTGTAACCCCAAAGATTGTTTTCCTTAAAAGGTATAAGTTCCATAATTAATAATTACAGCCAACGGTCTCGATTATCGCAAGTCACGGGAGTGAGGATGCGGAGTTGTCGGCTTACCGCTTTGTTTCCTGGTTTTCTAAATTCCACTTTTTCGACAATACCCGTTATTTGCGATGAATCGTTGTTGGGCGTAGTTATTTAGGTTGTATACTCCCTAAATATTCATCGGCAGTCATAACTGGCAATAAAGACTTTTTAAAATCTTTTCCATTCCTGGTTATGATAATATCACAGTCTGAATCTGTAGCACTAAAATATTGTAAAGCATCTTCGAAATCATTAAAATCAGAGTTCAATCCTTTTTCAATAATGTGTTCATCCAATTTACAGATTTCACAAATGATCTTGAATTTTCTCAGTTTTTGCTGTGCAATTTTTGATGACTCGAATTTTGAAATAAAATAATTTAAGGTTGCAAACGAAATAGGAGAAACCACCAATATCAATTCTTCTTTATCTGCTAATGAAGCTACTTTGGCAATGGAATCATAAAATGGATCTCGTTCACCAAGTAAATCGAGAATTACATTTGTATCTAAGAATAATCTTTTTTTCATCTATTTGTATTTCTCAAGTAATGAATCAGAATATTCTTTCTTATAATCCAAATCAGTTGGAATTTTTGTTCCAGTAGCTAAACTTTTTACGAAAGGAGAAATTTCAAAATCTGAATTTTTCTTGTCAGTTGTCAACGATTGTAAATATGCTTCTACAATTCTCGATAAACTCATCTTTTTATCCGAAGCATATTTTTTTGCTCGTTCAATTATCTCCTGGTTTAGTTTTAAAGTCAATTTTGTATCCATGATAAAACAATTATACGTACAAAAATAAATAAAAAATCCGTATAATTTTAAATGGAGCAGAATTTAGTGAATAATTACGCCCAACGGTCTCGGTTATCGCCAGTTGGCGGAGTAGGGGACGCGGATTTGTCGGCTTAATATTGGTTTGTTGGTCAAGTTAATTATTTTCTTTCTAACGCTACCGTCTATTGGCGATGAACCGTTGTTGTTGCGCGTTAATTTACCTTTACATATGTTTCCTTGTAATCTTCTTGATTATCTTCTAAATCACCATTTTCATTGAGAAATAGTACAAATGCTCCAAGTGAAGTTTTGTAATCATTTATTGTATCACTATTCGGCCAATGTTGTGATCCAAAATATCTGAAAAATACAGCACTATCTTGTGCAACTAGATATTTTCCTTTTCTAATTAAAGTGTCATTCTGTATTGTTACTGAAATTTTTTTCCAGGTATTATCGTCAAATACTGAAAGTTTTGCGTTTGAAACTTTATTATTTAAGTTCCATACTCCAGAAATATTAGGTTGTTCAGCTGAATTATTCTTTTCAGTAGTCGGAGTACTAATTTTTCTTTCTATAGTATTGTCATCTATACAACTTGAAACAATTATTGCACAAGAAAATACTAGAATTTTAAGCAGTCGTTTTAAAAATTTTATGTTCAAATCTCAAAAAAATTTATGCGCTACAACGGTCTCGGTTATCGCCAGTTGGCGGAGTAGGGGACACGGATTTGTCGGCTTAGTATTGGTTTGTTGGTCAAGTTAATTATTTTCTTACTAACGGTGCCGCTTATTGGCGATGAACCGTTGTTACCCACAGTAGCTAATTGCTAAAACTCAAAAATAAACTCTATAAATTTTTGATAAGATGTTGTCTAAAAACAATGGAAATTTCTAAGATTATTTTTTTTTGACAGTCCAAATTGAGGACGAAGCTTTTGTCGGATATTTATAATTTCTATCTAATTCTATTTTTTTCTTAGCCGGCTGTTCTTTTTTATTCTGTATTTCTTTTTCTGTCTTTAGTTTTTGTGAATTTTTTTTGCCTTCTATATGGACAATCAGTTTCTGGCTATTATTTCTTAATGCAATAATTACGTCAATTGGAGAGCATTTTTTAGAACTATCCTTTTTGGTTAATTCTTTTAGTTTCTTGTAAATTAAATCTGATTTTTTGGTTTTTCCCTTTTTTGCAGTCAACAGAACTTTTGCTTCATTAGCATTTAGTTTTAAAGGTTTTCTTAAACTATACACTATTTTTAATGATTGTGAAAAGGAATAATTAACCATGAATACATCTTCAAAGTAATCATTCTGCATTTTATATTTTTTTAAAATTCAATCCCAAATCTAAAAAAATATGATTTGCATTAAGTTATTGAACTTAATTTTATTCAGCTATTGTGGGTAACGGTCCCGGTTAACGCCAGTTGGTGGAGTAAGGGACGCGGATTTGTCGGCTCAGTATTGGTTTGTTGGTCAAGTTAATTATTTTCTTACTAACGGTGCCGCTTATTGGCGATGAACCGTTGTTGCTAACTGGTTTTTATTCCTGGATCATGTTAAAGGCAAACTCTTCAGTCCGTTTAATATATTCTGAATCATATTTGCTTAATTCTTCATTCGACTCGTATATCATTTTAGAATTTTTAAAGTAGAAATCTTTCTGAATGGACTCAGAATTCTGATCTTTTTCATAGAAAGCAATTTTTAAGCTTCCAAAGATCAATTCTTCATCATTATAGAAAAATTCAAAATTCTTATATGTCTCTTCTAATGCTTCGTTATATATTATTCTAATTGGGGTTTTTGAGTTTCCTTCTTTAAATAGATAATATATTTCCCAACCACCATTTTCTATCGAATCAGCTGCTTTTAAAAAACCTTCTACTATTCCCTCAGAGTATTTATTCTGATTAGAATTTATATTCTCAATAATTGAATCTATTCTATCTTTTTCTTTTATTATAAGATCACTTTTCTGCTGTCCAAAAGAACTAATTGTGATGGTAAGGAAGATTAAAAAGTAGAAAACTCTCATATAAAAACTTGTTTGCAACGGTCTCGGTTATCGCCAGTTGGCGGAGTAAGGGACGCGGATTTGTCGGCTTAATATTTGTTTGTTGGTCAAGTTAATTATTTTCTTTCTAACGCAACCGTCTATTGGCGATGAACCGTTGTTGGCTTTTAGTTTTTTATTGCTAGCCCTATTTAGAATTTAATTTTTCAGGAATTAATTATCATTTACAGAAATCATCGCACTATAAGTTTTTATAAATTCTTTCCCGTGCTTTGGATTAGCTTCAATTATTCCTTTCAAAGTTTTTCGATTAGTGTTTAAGTTAGTTTGATATTGGAAGCCACCATTTTCTAATTTTAAAGTATCTGGATTTTGAAGTTTTATAGGGTTATAGGAAATACTATCCGCAAAAATCACATTTGTATTTTTATTCAAATTATATCCTACAATTACTATTTCTCCAGAAACTATTGAATTTTTTTCATAGCTATTTGTGTAGCTAGGGATATCTCGAATCGAAATACTATCGAATATGTATTTTGAATTCAATTCTAAAACGAGACTTCTTAAACTATCGTTTTCAGCCTTAAGTTTTTCTATCTCTGAATTTGAAATATTAGAATTCTTTTTCTTTCCACAAGAAGCTATTAAAAGCAATAAAATTAAGGCTAATGTAGTTCGGATCATTTTATAAAAAATTAAAGCCAACGGTCCCGGTTACCGCAAGTTGCGGGAGGAAGGACCCAGATTTGTCGGATTAGTTGATTTAATTATTGGTCTTTAAAATAACAATTTTCATCTAGCGACCCGTTATTTGCGGTGAACCGATGTTACAAATAGTGGCGATGGTACTAAATTAATTTTATATATATTGTAATTCCAACCAAATCTTAAATTTTTATAAACTCTTACCTAATCCAGTCTTTCAGGACTATGTTTCCTCGTATTTGTTTAATATTCATTATAATCTTCGCTTTTTCTAATTGTTCGAAATCTGAATTGGAAATAGATGAAAATATAAACGTTGACAACGCAGATTCAAATACATCAATAAAGTCATTAAATCTTAAACAAACTGATCTTGGCTTTTCAAATAATAAGTCAAGTGTTTTTTCATTGGCTGATATAGATGGCTTGCAGGAAAGCGGAATTGTTTTATTTGAAAAGGGTAAATATAAAACTTATACCATCTCAGTTAAATTAAAGCGACCTGATCAAAAGTATTTTTCAAATCTAGTTATAGAGCAAAAAGATGAAGATTTTCGAGGTTATGTAATGAAATATTTTCCAGAAAACATTCAGGAGCATTTGGCTAAAAATAAAGATCAAGAACCAAACTTTAATGGTAGAATTGAATTTTCCGGATTTAGATATAATTTAACTGAACTTAAGGAATTAATAGAAGAAACGGCGGATTTTAATCGAACTTCCAAATCATCTAAATCTTGCGAATCTTATATCGAGGTAACTTATTCTTATCCATGTAGTGGGTCAACGGGAAATGGTAAACACTGGCCAGGGGATATTTGTTTTGCACAAGGTGCTGATAGGGCAGGAACTGAGACTATAAGATTAAGTACTAATCAGTGTACTGGTGGTGGAGGTAACATTGGAAGTGATCCCGGGGACACCATTGGAATTGATGATGGGTCAGGTGGTAGTGGAGGAACATTCAACCCAGGCGATGGAAATACAATACCAAGCACACCGGAAGGATTTGGTGATACAGAAAATTCTCAATTGATTGCTCAATTGTTGGAATATCAACCGCAACCGTATCATTCTGCACTAGCTCATAAGAATTATAGGGAACAAATAGGCAATTTTGCGATAAGTTCAAATATGTTTCCAGTCAATTGGGCTTTAAGAAACCATGCAGAATTATCAAATTTGAATGAGAATGAATTATATCAGGTAAGTGTTCGTGCGAAAACAATCATGGCCATTATGGCAAAAAATGATTTTGCAGACTTTGAAACTTATTCGTCCTTTGACCAGAGAGTAGTTACAGAAAACACTTTTTTTATTGGTGTTTTACCTTCATTAAAGGAACTGGGAGTTGATCTACCCAATACAACTGAAGAATGGAAAGAATTTGGGGAATTCACCATTGCTATGCTCATAGAAATTTTTCCTGAACCTATTCCCGGAGTTGGAGAAGCTTTATCTATCTACAATGCAATAAGCTCATTTAATGCGGGTGATTATACAGATGCTTCTACGGAGTTAGCTTATGCAGTAGTTGGTTTCTTACCCGTAGGCAAGGTTTTTAAAAATGTTGCCAGAATAGCCAAAGGATTTAAGATTGTTGTAAAAATGACCAAGGCTCTTAGGAAAGCCAAAAAAGTTAAAAATGCAATTTCTAATAATTTCGACTTAGCATTACAAAATTTTAATCAAATTGGGATTCCTGGTAATGAAGGAGTGAGGGTTTTATCAGGAACTTCGGCAAAACATGCTAATAGCTTTTTTGAAAGATTATCTAAAAATTTTGATGAAGAGTTTGTAATAAATACTGAGAATGGAGATATTTATGTTAGGAAAATGTTGGACGGTAGTAAAATACAATATAGAGAGTGGGCTACTCAAAGTGATGGAGTAGGAAATTTAGCAACAATTGAATTTCTAGGGGGTAATTACAATCGTAAAATTCAAAAAATAAAATTTAATGAATAATTTGCTCGAAATTAAGCATGTTCATCATCTCTTAGAACTACTTATGTATACTACAGATAGTATAGAGCATGTAACTAATTTACAATCTTTTGTTAGGTATTATAGTGAACCAAAAAGTGATAAAGAATGTTTAGAAATATGCCTAGTGCTTTTAAAATATGTTATGATTATTGGATGTATAAAAATACATTTTCCAGATTGGTCTGGAGAGTATAGTAACAGAAAAAATAATATTGACATAGGGTTACTGGAAATACAAAATAACTGGGCTAATTTACAAGAAATTGAATTAATAAATGGTAAAAAATTATTGATTGAATATTGGATAGAGTGGACTGATGAATGGAGAGAGGAACTTTTAAAACTGAAACTGCTTGAAAACTAATAAGCTTTTTTAAATCATAGGATTTATCATACTGACCTCTTTTTTTGATTACCAATCTTATGAGTTATTGGTGAAATTTTAAATGAATTAAAATCAACCAGAACAGAAGAAGATGAAGAAGCTGCTAAAAATTTCCTTAAAACTTTAATTTATAATTCCCTCACAAAGATAATTTTAAATAAAATTCAGTCAACTAATAAATTATTTGTTAAAAAGATTGAGGAAATTAATCACTTTTTAAAACTTTTAAATGAATATTGTAAATATTTTTGATAGCAAAAATGTATGTTTGCATTATAGTTATTTGATTATGTACACAGATTCATGGAAAGAATTAAAATTTGTGCAATTATATCCTTAAGTAATTTTGGTGAAATAGGACTGTCTTGAGCCATTATTTGTAACGGTCTCGGTTATCGCCAGTTGGCGGAGTAGGGGACGCGGATTTGTCGGCTTAATCTTGGTTTGTTGGTTAAGTTAATTATTCTCTATCTAACGGTGCCGCTTATTGGCGATTAACCGTTGTTGTAAACTGGAACAACACCGTACTCTTAGTTATGAAAATCTATTTCTAATAGTTTGAATTTTGTTCTAAAATTTCAGAAATCAATTTCTTGTATTCTTGAACATTTTTATCAAAATTCCTTTTTAGATGAGACCCTAATAAAACTCCTATTAGTAATAAAATTCCAACAATTAAGTATGTATAAAAATTGTTACTGTATTCTAGAACCATTGCAGCTAAAAAACCTAAACCTAAAATTATGTGCCCATACATTATTAATTTTGATAAAGGATGTTGAGAAAATGAAACTTCTACATCTGTTTCATTACCAGAACTAGTTTTAGAAATTTTTCCATTTACAATTATGTTATTTTGAAGGTTTATCTCAAATGGAAGTAGAAGCCTTTTTCTTAGTTTAAAGTTGATTAGATTATATTTATTATTCTTCATATCAAAGGCAAATCTCTTTGCATTCTCGAGCGATGATTTTAACTGCTCGCTAATCTCTTCAGGACTATTTTTAACTTGAAAATTCCAGTTTTTCATATTCTAAATTAAAATAGGTCTTGGCGACTTTAAAGTTGGTTGTTTGATAATTGCAATTTAAAGCAATCTACGATTTACTTTTTAAATTTTTCTTTTTACTCAAAATTTTGAAGTTGTTCTTGTTTACAACGGTCTCGGCTATCGCAAGTTGCGGGAGTAGGGACTCGGAGTTGTCGGTTTATTTGTTTTCTTTCCTGGTTTCTAAAATTACACTTTTTCGGCAATACCCGTTATTTGCGATGAGCCGTTGTTGGCAGCTGTGGTTTATTACTGCTTAATCTTAATATCAAATCGTTTAGCTAAATCAATTACGTATTTTTTATGTGAGCTTTTATCGTTCTCAATATTTTCAAAGTAATCCTGAATCAACTTTGCACCCCTATTCTTATCAGTCTGTAGAACAATTAAAGCTACATCTAGTTGTGCTCGTGAAGAATGAGAATGTGATGGATCTCCCCAATTCTTTATAATTTTTTCTCTGGTATCAAATAATTGAAACCATTCAAAACCTTTAAATTTTAAACCATCAATTATAATTTTTGAATTGTTCGAATCAGAATCTATTTCCCACCATTTATCGGTTTTTTGAATTATTGTCTCAAGTCTATTTCTAATTTGGCAGTCATATTCTTGATAAAAAGGCTTCTTTTTTTCTGAAAATTCTATCAAATACAATTCTTCTATGCATACACCGAGATTAACGGTGAATTTTCCATAAAAGCTTTCTCTTACTCCAGGAATTTCATAATTGTCGCCAACTGGAAATTGTCCACTCTGAAAATTTATTACTTGGAATAACCCAGATTCCACCTCACGATTAAAAGTCCGACCACGCTTTTTAAATCCTAATGGTTTCAAAAACTGATGTATTTCTTTTTGAATTAAATCAAGTTTCTTTCCATAATCTGGTTTATTCATTTCTGAAATAGAATTAATTGAATTTTGATCTTTACTTTTCTTTGTAAAATTCCACATATTCTGTTAATGTTGTTTATATGCAGGGTTTTGAGACCATTGCTGCCAACGGTCTCGGTTATCGCCAGTTGGCGGAGTAGGGGACGCGGATTTGTCGGCTTAGTATTAATTTGTTGGTTAAGTTAATTATTTTCCTTCTAACGCTACCGGCTATTGGCGATTAACCGTTGTTGTTGCAAGTTTTTCTTTGCTGCAGCTATTACAGCACTCCAAACCAAAATTTTCTAATGTTATTTTTTTAAAATCCTTCTCCTTTAAATTAAAGTTCCATCTAAAGAATTCCAAGAGATTAGAAATTATGTCAAGTTTAATTTTTCTTGAATATGTGAACTTCTCCTTTAGGTTTTTAATTCCATAATTATCTACAAAGTTTGGTGAAAATACTTCGGTCATTTTTTCCCTTATTTCTGCATCACTTTTACCTCTAAGATAATCGAACTTTGAAATTATCCTTGTTGTTTTGCAAGAGAACATATTATAATACTGCTTTATAGAAACATCCATTTTATTTAGAAAATCTTGCTTGTCAAAAGAGTTGTCGCTAACTAAATTATTGGAATTAGGAATTTTTTTTATCAATTCATAATTCTCATTTAGAACTGGGATTTTATATTTAGGCGGAAATTTCATATTGTAGTTAAACACAACTAAAGATTTATCTAATTTATTTTGAAAATATTGATCAGCAAATCCTTTTTCTTTAAACCAATCTCTATATTCTTCAACAACTTCTTCTCCTAGTTCTCTTATTTCGGGAGGAATATTGAAATCAATAAAATCTTTGGTTATTAATCTACATTCGTTTGTTAAGTGATATTTTAGTTTTCCTCCACTCTCAAAAACATACGTTTTTGAATCTATACGCTCGGGTACCTCTTGATAATATTCTGCATAAAATCTATCCTCATCTTCCAATAGCGCTTTATAATTAAATAGATAATTTACTTCAAACTTATTCAGAATGTAATATACCTGAGGGTCATTATAAACGAAGTCTAAAAATAATTGTAGATCAACTTCTTGTTTAATCTCAAGTTTTCTACATAACCTGGAATATGTATAATTTGTTAAGTGTGCCATTCTGAAAAATTTGCTACAACGGTCTCGGTTATCGCCAGTTGGCGGAGTATGGGACGCGGATTTGTCGGATTAGTATTTTGTTGTTGGTCAAGTTAATTATTTTCTTTCTAACAGTGCCGCTTATTGGCGATGAACCGTTGTTGTTGCTAGTTTTTTATTTTCAAATGTTCTTTAATATCTGAAAGGTCATATTGAATATCTATAATTGGAGTTGAAGGCTTGAATGCATGAGGTAAATTACATCCTTCTATAATTTCAAGATGGTCTTCGTATAATGCAAACTGATTTATCTCAAAACTTTTATCACATTCATTATACCTTTCTAATATGAATTGATAAGTAGATAGATCTAATCCTTCATCTTCATCTAATTGCTTTTTCAGTTCTTCTCTATTTAATTGATACTGTTTATTTTTCTTTTTTAAAATATCATCTTTTAAATAAGTTAAATCAACGATGTCTGATAATTTTAAGGCTTTCCCAGTATCTGTTGAATAGTTATAAAATTCTGTCCAATTTGTACAGTATGCACCGCAGCCTTCCGCATCAATTCTTAATGAAAGAATTCTATTTTTATTATAATTAATTTGAAAATCTAAGAATACCAATCCGTAAGAAGCCCACTCATTTAATGTTGAATCAATACTTATATTTGGCATTTCTTCTCGGGTAAGTTTATTTTTTAAGTCATAATTTATTAAAGAATCAATTTTTTTATTTCCAGTTTTAATTAAAGGATAGTAATTATTTTCTTCAAACCCGGATGTAAGTTTATCGCTTAATTCGATTCTTATAGTATCAATCTTAACTTCTTGTCCAAAAATATTAAATGAGATAAATAAAAATGATAGGCTTAGAAGTAATTTCATTCTTAAAAAATTAGCTACAACGGTCTCGGTTATCGCCAGTTGGCGGAGTAAGGGACGCGGATTTGTCGGCTTAGTACTGGTTTGTTGGTCAAGTTAATTATTTTCTTTCTAACGGTGCCGCTTATTGGCGATGAACCGTTGTTGTTGCGCGTTTTAAATTTCTCAATCTTCTTTTTAGTAATAAGTCGGTTTATAATTTTTGTAATTCAAATTTTGATGATTCTTTAGATTAATAATATCCTTGAATAATATCTAAGATTACTAAAAATACAGTTAGAATAAACGCAACTTTTATAGTTTTGTTTTTTTGTTTCATAATTGCCCAACTGGTTGTTAAAAATAGGATCAGATAAATTAAACCCCAATTTAAAACTACTTCACTATAAAGTTCTTGGGATTTATAATAATAGGGTACAGGACCTTCTCCACCGAAAGGATAATTTGAGGTTTCGTTTTTAACTGAAACAGTATAAAATTCAGTCAAATTTAAAAGTGCTGATATTCCATTTATAATTAGACCAGCTACTCCGAGTAATTTAAATTTCCTTTTAATCGTTTTATTATTTTTTGTCAGTTTTAAAATGCGCTACAACGGTCTCGGTTATCGCCAGTTGGCGGAGTGGGGGACGCGAAGTTGTCGGCTTAGTATTGGTTTGTTGGTCAAGTTAATTATTTTCTTTCTAACGGTGCCGTCTATTGGCGATGAACCGTTGTTAGCTATAGTTTTTTGAATCAAAAGGTTCGTCTAAAAATTCTAAATCAATATAATAATATTCTTCTCCATTTTCTTTCTGTTCATATACGTCTATAAAATCCCTAATTCTAAGTTTGAATTCAAATACTGTAGTATCAATGAGAACTATCTTTTCGAAGTTTCTAATTATTTCTCCATTTTCTTTTTGATTACAAATCAGTTTAGAACGCTTTTCATTTATCAAAATTTGCCTGTGCGGATTCTTATTTAAAACCTCTAAGAATGTTCTTTTTTCGAATACATCAATTTTTTTGTTCTTATCAATTATTGTGTCATACTTTATGATTTGACAGTCCGAAGTTTTAATTGAAATTCGATTCCAATTAGTTTTAATATTTTGAATAATTTCTTGATGTCTCTGGTTGAACTTTTTTTCACTTTGTTTTGAATAATATTTATTTATGCGAAATATTATATAAAGTGAAACTAGGAGTACTACACTAAATATTATAGACATTTTTAGTTCCGATTTTTCATCAAAAAATTATTGCTAACGGTCTCGGTTATCGCCAGTTGGCGGAGTAAGGGACGCGGATTTGTCGGCTTAGTATTGGTTCGTTGGTCAAGTTAATTATTTTCTTTCTAACGGTGCCGGCTATTGGCGATTAACCGTTGTTGGCTGTAGTTAATTGTTCGAATAATCTGTAAATTCTCCTTTTTCATTAAATAAATAACTCCTTCTATTATTTTCTAAATCTTGGAGTATTTGTTTTTTCCCATCAAATTCACCCATAATTGGTTCTACATATCTTCTTAAAAATTGACCAGGTGAAGAAACTAGTCTTTCTTCCTCTTTAAGTAAATACCATTTTTCTGGAAGTTCAACAATTATATGATAATCTCCTTTATTGTCAATAAGAGATTTGAATATTGGTCGTTGCTTTAAGCTTAGATTAATAAAATTGAGGTTGGAAATTATTTCTCTATTCTGTGGTTTATTTAGTGGACCTTTTATTTTTATTAATTGATCATAAAATACAGATTTTCCTGCACAAGCATCATTTAGGTTTACAATTATGCAAAAATCATCTAGTTCCAACATTACCGTTTTTCCCAAGTGACTATCTACATAATCATAATTTTGATCAGAAATTGAGGGGTAAATTAAAATTGTTCCAAATACATCTGGATGAATTATTGCATTGGTGTAATGACTTCTTGCCATACAATGAATGTGATGCATATCCTCCCAATAATGTTCATCACCAATATTTGGAGAGTTTTCTCCTAGTTTTTGATCTGCTCTTAGATAGTTATCTTTTAAATAAGTTTTGAAGTATATTAAGCACAGCCACAGATATAGTAATTTAATTTTTTCTTTATCCCTATTTAATTCTTCTATTACCTCATTATAATTTTTATCTAATAATTTACTAATTGGAATTTCATAGGTTTTTCCTAATTCCGTATTACATTCTTGGCAACACGGGACTTTATAATGACCATATTTAATTTTAGTTCCATTAGTGAGGTTTATTTTTTCTGAATGTAAATTGAACCTCTTAAGAATCCAATTTGGAATTACGTGTTCATTATTAAATTTCTTAGAACCAGGTTTTGCTCCACAAATGAAACAACATTTACCTTCAATAATGTCCTTTTTAAATTGATCTAAATTGAAAAATACTATTTCGCCTTTTGAATTTAAAATACTATGATTCTCCAAATTATCTTATTAATTACAGCCAACGGTCTCGGTTATCGCCAGTTGGCGGAGCAAGGGACGCGGATTTGTCGGCTTAGTATTGGTTTGTTGGTCAAGTTAATTATTTTTCATCTAACGGTGCCGCTTATTGGCGATGAACCGTTGTTACATACAGGTTTTTATTTCTCTAAGCTTGTAATGATGTTCCTGCATTGGAATCAAAACAATTTTATCTTTTTCTACAGATACAATCTGATATATATTTCTTTCAGTTGTATCTTCTATTGTCAGGAAAAGAAAGAAGTTATTTTTAATTTCTCCGATAAACCAATTTCCAACCAATGGTCTGCTTTGGTCCCAAATTGTTTCTAATATTTTAATCTTTCCATTTGGATCACTAATCGGATGAATATTATTTAGAAATTTTGTTTTGATCGAATCGTTTAGAATTCTCCAGCAATCTCCAACAATTAAATTCTCAATTTTTTCTCTTGTAGAATTTATTGGGTAATTAAGATTTAGTGGACGAAATACTGAATTTGTATTTGAAGCAATTTCAATTTCCAGTGAATCAGTTTGATATAGTTTATACTTAGAATTTAGATTAGCAAATTCACTCTCGATGATACTTTCATTTTGATTAATTCTAACTTGATATGAAGTGTCAGATGCGATTTGGCTTATTTCGTTTTGATCAAAGTTTATAATTACACCCTCAATGTTATTTGAATGCCATTCGTTTTTATCTATGATTCTGTCATTATAAGACATCCAAATTCCTTCTAGATTTTGGCCAATTATGGATTCTGAAATAGAAAACAGAAAGATTAGAAGCAGAAAATTTCTCATAAAAACTTGGATGTAACGGTCTCGGTTATCGCCAGTTGGCGGAGTAAGGGACGCGGAGTTGTCGGCTTAGTATTGGTTCGTTGGTCAAGTTAATTATTTTCTTACTAACGGTGCCGCTTATTGGCGATGAACCGTTGTTGTTGCGCGTTAAAAGTTTTTTGCCTTGTGATTAAAGTTTGGTTGATATCCAATTTGTTCCTTTTATAATTCCTTCAAATTGCGATCTTAATCTCTCAGCTATTTTTGCCAAATATTCTTGCTCAATATCTTGATTTTCTTGCAAGACATATAACTGAAATTCCCGGTCAGAATGATTTGTTGAAATTGAGGGTCTGAACCATTGTGCTTCAAATCCGTAATCTGCGGGATGATAAGAATTATATAAAGTTAATTGTCTATCTAAATCTTTATTTAAATAGGTTATTTTATCATCTATATCATTCTCTTGAATTTCAATCATTTTATAACCGTAGTCAGTTATTAAATAATTAAAATGAACTTGAACTTTTTCTATGAAGTTTTTGCTTTTTGAATTTGATGACATTCTAACTTTTTATGCGCTACAACGGTCTCGGTTATCGCCAGTTGGCGGAGTAGGAAACGCGGATTTGTCGGCTTAGTATTGGTTCGTTGGTCAAGTTAATTATTTTCTTTTAAATGCTGCCGCTTATTGGCGATGAACCGTTGTTGGCACTCGTTATGCTAGATTAAATATTGTTCTTTAGCCTTATTTATAATTTCTCCCATTTTACTATGATCAATTAAAACAAAAACTGATGATGATCCGAAACTTGAATATCCAAAATTTCTCTCTGTAGGGAAGATTATTAAATTTTTATTTATGATAGCAAAATAAAGAGGTGGAGCGATAAACAAAATTCTACCAACTCTATTTACGTCTTTCCAATTTATGTCTTTTTGTTCTCCTTTTTCTTCATAAATAATTCGGCTGTGATTTACTTTTACAGTTTTTATTCTATCGAAAAGGACTATGCTTAAACCAATTAGTAATAATCCTGATCCACTAAAAATTATAAGATTATTCCAGTCAGTTGTATGGTCAGGATTGTAAAATTTTAGGATACTTAAACAGAGTAATAATATTCCAATAGTCAGAATTAAATATCTCCAAAATAGGGCTTGCATTTTATTACTTTCTATCAATTGTATTTCTCTTTTAATGAGTGCCAACGGTTTGCGGTTATCGCAAGTTGCGGGAGTAGGGACGCGGACTTGTCGGCTTACCGGTTTGTTTCTTGGTTTCTAAATTTACACTATTTCCAGAATACCCGTAATTTGAGATGAACCGCTGTTGGCACCTGTATTTTTTAATCAATATAATTGTTGTATTCGTCTGCGAAATATGCTGCTTTGGAAGAATCACTAAAATTGAAAACTTCAAAAACTCCTGTTTGGCTTTTAAAAGTCAGTTCTCCATATCTTACAATGGAAATTTTGAAATTATCCTTAAACCTTAAGTCAGGTGTCCCATTTTTATTTACTTTGTTCCAAGTTTCTCCAACAATTTTCGAATCTTTTGGTATTCGTTCAGTTTCTAAAAAATTAGTATAATCGTAGGTTAAATATAATTTGTCCAATTCAAGTAGTCCAAAATTTTTCTTACTGTCGAAAAATGCTGCAAAACCGGGATAAATATAAATATCACTACCATTTTTATTTTGAAACCACATAGCTTCATAAACTGTATTCAAAAATGGTAATTTTCGATAACCAATTTGTGTTGGCAATCTAGTTATATTACTTGAAGCTTTAGATCTATTGTCTTGATTCGGAACTGCATTTGTAATATCCCAAATCTGTTTGCAATTCATTAGTTCATCAAATGCAACTTTTAATTTTAAATATTTCTCATCTAAAATGCGATCCATATGGATTTCGATATCAACCTGACAATCATCTATCTGCTTTTTTAAATTTTGTAGATAATCTTTTTTTTCTATATAATTTTTATCAAAATACTTTATGATAAACCCGATTATGAAGATTTTTGATATTACTCTTAGAGTATTTGCATTTGATACTTGAGATTTTACAATTTCGGTTTCTTTTCTTATTGAGTTTAATTCATTATTTGCAGCAATTAATGATTCTTTTAATGGAATCAATCCATTAGTGGTCAAATTTGAAGCAGTTTTACTTTTAATTTCTCCTTCAAATCTATCAGGTATAAATATTTCATTTTCTTCAAAGTTCCTTAAGTCATTAATTATTTTGGAATTCCAACCTGAAATTTTTTTACGATCATATATTCCGGTGCCTGGAACTCCAGTATTCAAATAGGCACCGTTTTGATTTAAATTCACATTGAATCCTTTGGGGCCAAATGTTGTACTAATTCCACTTTTACTAAAATTCACGTAAAACCCTGGAAATATCTTTTGTCGTCTTCTAAATTTTAAACCCATAATAATTTAAAATATTGGTGCCAACGGTCTCGGTTATCGCCAGTTGGCGGAGTAAGGGACGCGGATTTGCCGGCTTAGTATTGGTTTGTTGGTCAAGTTAATTATTTTCTTACTAACGTTGCCGCTTATTGGCGATGAACCGTTGTTAGCCTACGTTATTTTTAGATGTTTGGGTAAACGATTATACCATTTTATAGTACTGTAACAAGCTTTATGCATAAATACATTTAATTGTTCTAAATCATTTTCTGGACATTCAATTCCTGAAGATTCAAAATTTGACTTAGCGTGTACAATTGCATTTCTAGTTGTATATAAAGCATTCCCTAAATGGTTAATAACTCTATCCTTTGTATCTCGTTTAGTTTTATATTCTAGATTTTTAAGGTTTGCACGATTTCTAATAGATAGTGGTAAATCTTTATAGATGTCTACTAAGTCAAAAGTGTTATCAATTAATGACTTTACTAGTTCTTTATCTCGAATACTTTTTTCGTAATTCTTGGTTAGATCAAAAATTGAAGCAATATAATCTGCATCTAATGTAGTAGAATTAGAAGAATCTAATTTTTTACGCATTGCTTCGAACGCATCTATTTTGGAATAAAATGGAGCAAAATATTCGAATATTTTGTAATAAGTCAAAAATCTTAGATCCTCGCTTATTGCTTGATTAGCTTGTACAAATAAATCCATCCCTGGATTATAGTCAGCGGGTGAATTTGGTAAGTTTTTAATTTGCTCTTCTAATTCTTCTTCATCATAATCTTCAGGATGATGAAATGTTGAAAAACTAAATCCGATTTTGTAAATATGGGATAATTCAAAGAAAAAAGATTTGATTAGCTTTTCTTCATCCTTATCATTTAATCGGTCCTCTTTTTTGGGATATTTAACTTCAACAGCGACGTGACTTGAACAAGGTGGATGGTATTTACTAAATTCATCTTTTTTCGTAGCAGCTATTCCAATTAAAATTGGCTCTGTAACAATTTGTAAACTTATACCCTCTTTAGTTGTTGAGTGCAATAATCCTAAATAAAAAATTGGTCCAAGATCACTTGCTGTGATTACTCTTTGAGTTATTCTATCTGTTGTGACTTTATTGTAATTGTGAATTTTGAAACTTTCAAGATCTTCAAATAGGAAAAGTAGCTCATCCGTTTCTACCTCAACACCGGCTTCTTCTTTAGGAAAAGGAAAATATACATATTCCAGATTATCATCTATTTCATCTTCTAATTCATCTAGATTGAATTTAGTTTCTAAATCCTTAAATCCTTTCCTTAATAAATCTATTTCTTTTTTTGTTAGTGGCATAGTAAAATAATGTAGGCTAACGGTCTCGGTTATCGCCAGTTGGCGGAGTAGAGGACGCGGCTTTGTCGGCTTAGTATTGGTTTGTTGGTCAAGTTAATTATTTTCTTTCTAACGCTGCCGCTTATTGGCGATGAACCGTTGTTGGCAATAGTGCGTTAATTTGATATTATTTTATTAATTCTTGGTTGAATGAACCATACACCAATTGGAAAGAACCAAATCATAAAAAATTCTCCTACAAAATCACTGAAAGTTACCGAACGTTTTAATTCAACAGTTTTTATTGTTTTAGAAACAAAATAGAGTAAGTAAAACATGCAGAACATCGAGAATAAGTGCAATGGAATAATGAATAAGAGCAATATTCCCACAGTGCCACCTGCCGCATTACTACCGGAAGAGAAACCATATGAAGCAACGCCAAATAATAGAAATATTAGCAATAAATATACTACTGGGATGAATAGAAATATTCGGAATTTTTTAATTTTTAAATTGATACCATCTGGAATATATTTTTGAAGTCCGTTTCCAACCGACCAAAACCATCCCAAAGTAGTTCCTAAATATAGCAGCATGATCAAAGGGAATAGTTTAAACCAGTTTAAGAAGGATGGATCTGGA
>NZ_VJVW01000078.1 GCF_009735585.1 Christiangramia aestuarii | reverse complement strand
CGAGAACGTGCGGGCGATCCCGCTCGGCAGTCGCCGGGCGCGGCGGTTGCAGGTGCTGGTGGTGGACGATCATGCGGTCAACCGGCAGATCCTCCATCAACAGCTGAGCTTCCTCGGTCATGACGTGGAGGAAGCGGAGAACGGCCTGAGCGCTCTCAACCTGTGGCATGGGCAACCGTTCGACATGGTCATCACCGACTGCCACATGCCGCTGATGAGCGGCTCCGACCTTGCCCGCTCGATCCGCCAGGAGGAGCGCGAGAATGGCGAGGAGCCGGTGGTCATCATCGGCCTCACCGCGGACGCCCAGCCGGAGGAGATCGAGCGCTGCATCCAGGCTGGAATGAACGAGTGCCTGATCAAGCCCATCGGCCTCGATGTCCTCGAGGAGCGCCTGCTGGCCCTGGGCTTCGCCGCCGACGAGCTGCCCGTCACCATCGATGCCGAACCCGTCGCC
>NZ_VJVW01000077.1 GCF_009735585.1 Christiangramia aestuarii | reverse complement strand
GTCCGGGGCAGTGCTGAAACATCCTGTTGCAGTTGGCAACTGTACCGTCACCCGCCACCCGCCGGTCAAGCCCTTTGCCGCCGTCTAGAGCACCAGGCGCATCGCGCAGCGGCTGTCGGCGGCGAAGCCGATCTCCTGCTCGTGGCCGAGGATCGCGCGCAAGCGCTCGCCGGCTTCCTGCCAGGTCAGCCGCTGGAAGCCCAGGCGTGCGTAGAACGGCGCGTTCCAGGGCACGTCGCAGAAGGTCGTCAGGGTCAGCGCCCGGCAGTGGCTGGCGTGGGCGTAGGTCACCGCGCGCTCCAGCAGGCGGCGGCCCAGGCCCTGTTGCTGGTGGGCCTGGGCGATGGACAACTCGGCGATGTGCAACTCGTCGGCGCAGCGTTCGGCGGCTAGGAAACCGACCGGCTGGCCATCGGCGTCTTCCGCCAGCCAGTGGCTGCCGCGCTCGATCAGGCGGCG
>NZ_VJVW01000076.1 GCF_009735585.1 Christiangramia aestuarii | reverse complement strand
ATGAGCGATACGCCCTACATCTTCGACGTCACCGGCGCCAACTTCGAGCAGCTGGTCATCGAGAACTCGTTCCACAAGCCGGTCCTGGTGGACTTCTGGGCCGACTGGTGCGCCCCGTGCAAGGCGCTGATGCCGCTGCTGGCGCAGATCGCCGAGTCCTACCAGGGCGAATTGCTGCTGGCCAAGGTCAACTGCGACGTCGAGCAGGACATCGTGATGCGCTTCGGCATCCGCAGCCTGCCGACCGTGGTCCTGTTCAAGGATGGCCAGCCGGTCGACGGTTTCGCCGGCGCCCAGCCCGAATCGCAGATCCGCGCCCTGCTGGAACCCCATGTGAAAGCACCGGCGCTGCCCGACGAAGACCCGCTGGAAGTGGCCCAGGCGCTGTTCGCCGAAGGCCGCATCGGCGACGCCGAAGCGACCCTGAAAGCCCTGCTGGCGGAGAACAACGACAACCCC
>NZ_VJVW01000075.1 GCF_009735585.1 Christiangramia aestuarii | reverse complement strand
GCGCTTTCCCGCTCGCAAGTCGGCCAGATTGTCGCAGATCATGCATTCGCCAATTTCCCGCGGATGCGCTTTGCTAAGGGAAGTGCGCCGGGTACGCCGTTCGTCGCCCGCCGCGGTCGCGCCGCCGGCTGCCTCTGCCGGTGCCGCGGCGCTTGCGGTTACAGTGCGGCGACCGGCCCGGGAAGCGACCGGCGCGGGGCCGGCGGTTCACCCAGGGGCGGCGAAGGGAGTGGCGAACAGATGACAATAATGAAAGGTACCTGGCTGCTGCTGGCCGCCGTCTGCCTCGGCGCCAGCGCCACGGCCGAGGCCGGTGCGACGCTGGATGCGGTGAAGCGCAAGGGCTACGTGCAGTGCGGCGTCAGCGACGGCCTGCCGGGGTTCTCCTACGCCGACGCCAAGGGCCGTTTCAAGGGGCTCGACGTCGACATCTGCCGGGCGCTGGCCGCCGCGCTGTTCG
>NZ_VJVW01000074.1 GCF_009735585.1 Christiangramia aestuarii | reverse complement strand
CAGGGTGCCCATCAGCTCGCGGCGCTCGGTGAGGATCTTGTGCGGATAGGCCTGGTGGCCGACGTCCCAGACCAGGCGGTCGTCCGGAGTGTCGAAGACGTAGTGCAGGGCAATGGTCAGCTCGACCACGCCGAGGCCGGCGCCGAAATGACCGCCGGTCTGGCCGACGGTATACAGCAGGTACTGGCGCAGCTCGTCGGCCAGGGTTTCCAGGTCCGCCTCGCCCAGCCGGCGCAGTTCGGCCGGCGAAGAGGCGCGGTCGAGCAGGGGCGTGGCGGGGCGCTCGCGGGGAATCTCATGGAGCGTCTTGGGCATCAGGCTGTCGTTATGCAATCCGGAGAGGCCAGCAGTTTACCTGATGCACCGGCCGCGCCCAAGCAAGGGAGCCCCTACCTTTGCCGGGGACTTCCGACGACCCGTCGGTCAGTTGCGTCGCTCGACGATGTAGCGGGCCAGTTGGCGCA
>NZ_VJVW01000073.1 GCF_009735585.1 Christiangramia aestuarii | reverse complement strand
CGACCGCGGCTGCGGCGAGGTGCGCTTCAGCATCAAGGCGTTGGGCGACTACACCCGGCGCCTGCAGGACAACCTGGAGGTCGGCGCCAGGGTCGAGGTGGAGGGGCCATACGGCTGCTTCGACTTCCGCCGTGGCCTGGCCGGGCGGCAGGTCTGGGTCGCCGCCGGGATCGGCGTGACGCCGTTCATCGCCTGGCTGGAGTCGCTGCAGGCCGCGCCGGAAAGCGCGCCATCGGTGGAGCTGCACTATTGCGTGCGCAATTCCCAGGAAGCGCTGTTCGCCGGGCGCTTGCGCGAGCTTTGCGAACGCCTGCCCAGCGTGACCCTGCACATCCGCTATAGCGACGAGCAGGGCAAGCCGCAGGCGGCGCAACTGGGCGTGCTGAAGAGCGCCGAAGGACGCTGGCCGAGCGTCTGGTTCTGCGGTCCGCAGGGGCTGGCCGACAGCCTGCGCCGCGATCTGCG
>NZ_VJVW01000072.1 GCF_009735585.1 Christiangramia aestuarii | reverse complement strand
CTTGGCGCTGCCGGAAATGCCGACGCAAGCGGCCATGGCGGTATGATCGCCGATCTGCACGTTGTGCGCGATCATGATCTGGTTGTCCAGCTTCACACCGTTGCCGATCAGCGTATCGGACAGTGCTCCACGGTCGATGGTGGTGTTCGCGCCGATCTCGACGTCGTCACCGATGGTCACCCCGCCGATCTGGGCGATCTTCTGCCAGACGCCCTTCTCGTTGGCGAAACCGAAACCTTCGCCGCCGATCACCGCGCCCGACTGGATACTCACCCGCGCGCCGATGGTGACGTCGTGGTAGAGCGTGACCCGCGGCGCCAGCCAGCCGCCTTCGCCGATCACGCTACGGGCTCCGATCACGCAGTGCGCGCCGATGCTGACGCCAGCGCCGATGCGGGCGCCACTCTCGATCACCGCATAGGCGCCGACGCTGGCGCTCGGATCGACCTCGGCGTCCGCCGCGAC
>NZ_VJVW01000071.1 GCF_009735585.1 Christiangramia aestuarii | reverse complement strand
TATTTTTCAGGTACTTCGTCTAAAAACAATTTTACCTAAAAAAATTCGGTCTATATTTACTATACCATAGCATAAGTAGGTTAAGTTCATGGTAGATTTGGGGCAAAAAAAGGTGGAAGTCATTCCGCCTTTTTTTATGCACATAGGTCAGGGATCATAGAATCAAAAAACCTAAACATTTAACTTTTAGTACTTTAACTAATTTTCAGGTACTTCATCTAAAAACAATTTTACCTAAAGAATTTCATTCTATATTTACTAAACCATAGCATAAGTAGGTTAAGTTCATGGTAGATTTGGGGCAAAAAAAGGTGGAAGTCATTCCGCCTTTTTTTATGCACATAGGTCAGGGATCCTGGAATCAACAAAAATCCTAAATATTTAATTTTTAGCACTTTAACTATTTTTCAGGTACTTCGTCTAAAAACAATTTTACCTAAAAAAATTCGGTCTATATTTACTATAC
>NZ_VJVW01000070.1 GCF_009735585.1 Christiangramia aestuarii | reverse complement strand
CATGCTGCTGCCCGGCCTGGCGCTGGCCGTGGAGAAGGGCTCCACCCTGGAGCCCTGGACGTTGCAGGACCAGTTCGAAAAGGCGCACTCGCTGGACGACTCCACCCGGGTCCTGCTGGTGGCGCGGGACATGGACGGCTCGAAGCTGGTCAAGGCGGCGCTGGCGGAACGCCCAAAGGGCTACCTGGAGGCGCGCCACGCGCTGTTCCTGGCGGACATCAGCCGCATGCCGGCGCTGATTTCCCGGCTTTTCGCGGTGCCGGCCATGCGTGACTACAGTTATCCGGTGCTGCTCGATCGCGACGCGGCCATCGCTTCTCGCTATGCCTCGGACGAGGGCAAGGTGCTCTGGGTCAGGCTGGAGCAGCGCCGCGTGTTGGAAACCCGCCAGTTGGATTCGCCGGTGGCCCTGCGCATCGCCCTGGAACAACTGCAGCCGTGATCGCTGCCGAGTTGCTGTCGGCGGA
>NZ_VJVW01000069.1 GCF_009735585.1 Christiangramia aestuarii | reverse complement strand
CGCTTGACCTCGGCCTCGAACGGGCGCGGGTCGATCTGGAACAGCAGGTCGCCTTTCTTCACCAGTGCGCCTTCATGGAAGGCCACGCGGTCGATGTAGCCCGACACCCGCGGGCGCAGCTCCACCGACTCCGGGGCCTCCAGGCGGCCGGTGAATTCGTCCCACTCGTTCAGCGGTTGTTCGATGACTTCGGCGACGCTGACCTTGGGCGCCGCCATGCCTTGGGTGGTTTCCGGGGCCTTGCCGCAGGCGCTCAGGACCAGTACGGCCGCGAGTGCGAGGGGGTAGCGCCAGGAGAAGTGGGATGACTGTTCCATGCTTGACTCCGCCAGTCGGTTTTTCGGGATTGGCGAAGTCTGCGGGCTGCTCCGGCAGGGAACTAATCGAACGACGAGATTTTGATTATCACGAACAGTGATACATGGTTTTTCGTTTTCTGTAACAGTCGATGGTTATGGACAGTGCTTTC
>NZ_VJVW01000008.1 GCF_009735585.1 Christiangramia aestuarii | reverse complement strand
GTTACTGTGAACGCTTGCTCTGTCTCAAAGCGGGTGCAAATATACAACGCTTTTTCTTTACCAACCAAAACTTTTTAATAAAATTTTTAGTTTCTTTTTAAAAGCTTCAAACTCAGTTTGATCACCCTCAAATCTTTTAAAGAACTTCGCTTCGTTTCCAAAGCGGGTGCAAATATAAAACGACTTTCCTTCTCCAACCAAATAAAATTCAAAAAAATTTTATTTAATTTTTAATGCCGCATTTGCCTCGCAAGCCTTATCAGCAGTACTTTCAGTGAACTTCTCGCCTCCCCTCGAAAGCGGCTGCAAACATACGACGACTTTTCCTTTCCAACCAAATAAAATTTGAAAAAATTTTATTTGGTTTTTAAAGCCTTCATCGCCCCGTATTCCCTATCAGTACTCGTGTCAGTGAACTTTCGCCTTGCTCTCAAAGCGGCTGCAAATATACACCAACTTCTTTCTTCCCGCCAAACAAAATCACAGGTTTTTTTTGGATAAATTTAAGAAGCTCTTATAAAAGTCTGATCTTCAGAAATACAATCAGGAAATTTAACTGCTCTTTTTAGAGGTAATAGAATTATTCCATTTATCACTAAGGTCGAGATATTCAAAATCCAGGGCAGATTCCTGTCTTTCTAATATATTATCCCGAAAGGATCTTTGTAGAATATCCTCTATTAAGAAATCTTCCTGGTTAGATTCAGGATGATATTCCTCCTTTAAAGATATATCGAACATGCTGGCCGTGGTGTTATACCAGAACGCCCTCCACCCACTCTTAAGGTCTTTCACCAAATCGAAAGTGGTCACCCCTGTTTGTCGATGGATTAGCTTGACCAGGATCTGGCCTTCGGTGCGGGTAAGTTTTTTTAGTTCTGCCGAAAACTCATCCTCTATATAATTCTGAACGATCTTGGTATATTTCTTCCTGGCCGGTTTAGATTTAATCTGATCCAGACGGGAATTGAGATCTACGAGCCTTTCAGAAGCCAGTTTGGCATAAGGATAAACCTTTCGTGTTTTTCTACGCAGGATTAAATAACGTTTTCTGTCCTTATTATTATTGAATTTCAACTTCCGCAGTAGAACCACTTCTTCAAGATCTATGGCTTCCCGGGGAATTGAATCTCCTTCGATGATCATATATTGCTTCACAATAGTATCGCTTTCAATGCTATCCTTGGGAAAAGGCCGGTTAGACTTTTGCCCAAATGCATTGAAACCAATTAAGACTATTAATATGGAAAAATACCTAATCACTATATATACTTTTCGTTCTTTACTGAACTGATTTGAACCAAAATCATTCCAAAATTAATCAATCGCGAGTTGTCACCAATCTAAAACTTTTTAAATTCGTGAAAATAATTTTGAGCAATGAAGAAAAGCGAGATACTAGACAAAAAATCGATGGAGTTCCTGGAGAACTACCTTAATAATGCTGCGCCAACAGGTTACGAAGCCGAGGGCCAAAAGTTATGGATGGAATACCTTAAACCTTATGTAGATGAATTCATCACCGATACCTACGGAACGGCCGTTGGAGTGATAAATCCCGAAGCTGAATATAAGGTGGTCATAGAAGGACATGCGGACGAGATTTCCTGGTACGTGAATTATATTTCAGACGAAGGTCTTATATATGTAGTGCGTAATGGTGGAAGTGATCACCAGATCGCTGCCTCGAAAAGGGTAAATATTCACACTAAGAACGGAATCGTAAAAGGTGTTTTTGGATGGCCAGCCATTCATACAAGAGACAAGGAAAAAGAACAATCTCCTAAAATGGACAACATTTGCATAGATGTAGGTTGTACTAATAAGGAGGAAGTTGAAAAACTTGGTGTTCACGTAGGTTGTGTGATCACCTATCCAGATGAATTCTTTGTCCTTAATGAAAACAAATTCGTTTGCCGTGCCCTGGATAACCGAATTGGTGGATTTATGATTGCCCAGGTAGCCAAGCTTTTAAAGGAAAATGGCAAAAAGCTTCCCTTTGGTTTATATATTACAAATTCAGTTCAGGAAGAAATCGGGCTTAGAGGAGCTGAAATGATCACGCACAGAATTCAGCCAAATGTTGCTATAGTGACCGATGTTACTCACGACACCACTACCCCAATGATCGAAAAGAAGACCAACGGTCTGAATAAGATCGGTGATGGGCCGGTGATCTCTTATGCTCCTGCTGTTCAGAACAAACTTAGAGAATTGATCATCGATACTGCCGAAGAGAAGAAAATCCCATTCCAGCGCCATGCTTCTTCAAGGTTTACCGGAACAGATACCGATGCTTTCGCTTACAGCAATGGAGGTGTACCTTCTGCCCTGATATCTCTTCCTTTAAGATATATGCATACCACCGTTGAAATGGTACATAAAGATGATGTGGAGAATGTGATCAACCTTATCTATGAATCCTTATTAAAGATCAAGGCCGGAGACAGCTTCAGCTATTTCGAATAGATTAACGACTCTTAATAAAGTTATAAACTCCCTTTAATCAGGGAGTTTTTTATTTTCATTAGCTCAAGTTTCACACTTCTTTAAATATCCCCGAAAAGATTTCAGCCTATATTTAAATAAAAAATATGACGCTGTCGCCTGATGATGTTGAAACTGTAATGAACGATCCCCACGAAGCGGTAAAACTTGCCAATTTGAGATATGTTTCTGAACAGCATTTATCCATACATAGAAAAAAGGTAGGTCGTGGCTTTGCTTATTATAAGAAAGAAGAGAAAATTTCAGACTCTAAAACCATAGAGCGTATCAAAAGCCTGGTAATTCCTCCAGCCTGGAAAAATGTAAGGATTACCCATCTTCCTAACGGGCACCTGCAGGTAGTTGGCCGGGATGAAAAAGAACGTAAACAATATATGTATCACCCCACCTGGTCCAAGATCAGGAATCAGACCAAATTCTTTAAAATGTCCAGCTTCGGAAAAATGCTTCCGAAGATAAGGAAACAGGTAGAAGCTGACCTTAATTTAGAAGGAATGCCTAAAAGAAAGGTTTTAGCGCTCGTGATAAGACTTATGGAGGAAACTCATATAAGGGTCGGGAACCACTATTATGCTAAAAATAATAAGACTTATGGTTTATCTACCTTCAGAACAAAGCATGTAAAAACCTTTGAAAATGGTCTCAGATTCGAATTTATTGGAAAAAAGGGAAAGGAACATTCTATTACCGTTGAAGACAAGGAACTGGTAGAACTAATCAACCAATGCGAAGAGATCCCGGGATGGGAACTGTTCAAATTCTATAATGAGAATGGGGAAAAACAAACCATAGACAGCGGGATGATCAATGAATACATACATGACATAAGTGGAGATATTTATTCTGCCAAGGACTTTAGGACCTGGTCTGCCACCAAGATCTTTTTTGAAACTGTTTATGAATTAGGTTATGTGGAAGATGAAAAAGAAAACAAAAAAAATATTCTTTCTGGATTTGATGCTGCCGCAGAAGGTTTAGGGAACACAAGATCTGTCTGCCGAAGCTATTACGTACATCCTAAAGTAATAGAAACCTATGAAAACGGGGAAATAGTGCCTTATTTTAAAAAGGTTAAGGAAGAGGTGAAGCCAAATTATATTGAACTTTCTGAAACCGAAAAGGCCATTCATAAATTAATTAAGGATTATGAAATCAAAATATGATATCATAATCCTTAATTAATTACCTCGCATAAACGAAATTTGATCTTTTAGGAATTGAGAATTTCCAACAGCCTAATCAGATCATTTTCATTCTTTATTTTATTGGAATCTAAATAATCATCAACTTCTCTATGGTTTAATACGTTTCGAATATTATTCTTTTTAAGCTTTACCTCCTTCACCTTACCATCTAAATCCATTATATAATAATGCTTCTCTTGAACGAGCTCCGCCTTTTTAGGTTTCTCATATCCTGTTACGGCGAGTTTCGCAGGAATTATATCTACCTTATGCACACCTAATAATTTAAGGTTGTCGTTTATATAAATCTCTTCGAAATATCCTGATATTTTTTTTCCTTTTTCATTTTGATATTCTCCATAAATAAATTTACTTCCTCCAATCACGTATGCAATATCTTTTCTTTTAGGTAAAAATCGATATTTAGAAGTATTTCCAATCCTTATTTGGATTCTATCATATAAAATGTCATATCTGAGTCTTGCATTCTCTTCCTTTAGAGTTTCAGTATTAATGATTTTTCCATTCTTAAAATCATCTGAGTGATATGGTGAACCTTTAGCATAGAAGGTACGTAATTGCCCCTCAGGGATGTTTTTAACCACTCCATAATTGGAAACCACATATAATTGATTATTGGAAGTAATGTTCTGACCATAGGTTAGACTTCCAAATAAAATGATTAGCAGAAAAAAATTTCTCAGTACCATATGTGTATATTAAAAATAAAACTGATTATTGATTTTGGTAATATTCCAGCACCCTTCGAACATCCTTTACTTCTTCGATCTTTGTTTTAGATATATAATCTAAAACTTCAGAATTCCCCTGGAACATTTGTTTAAGATCTTTCTTTCCAATCTTAATCTTGGTCAACTTATTATTATCAATGATGTAGTAATTATAGTCAACAAATAGACTAAGGGATTTATTCCTTTCAAAGTTTTTAGATAACTCGGTCATTCTTAAACCAGGTTTAGCTATAAGTTTTAATTCATCTTTAGAAAAATATTGCAGATAATACCCTGGCTCTAAGTTTTCATCATTATCTTTCCAGTCATAATAGGTTAATTTATAATCTGGAAATTCATAAATAATATTTTCCAACTTTGGGAGAATTCTAGGCTGCATGGTTTCATTCAGTTTAAATTCCACTACATCATCAAAAGCGTTATATCTTAACAGAGCAGGCTGCCTAGAGTTTTTCTTTAGATCTATAATCTTACCTTCTATGAAATTTTCTGTGATATAAATATTTCCTTGTACCTTTATATCTGGTTTCGTATCTGTGTTGACATAACTGTAATGCTCCAATCCGTGATCAACATAACTAAGGGTATAAACCTGGGACCTGATTTCGCTAGCAGAAAGAAATATAAACATGACTGCTAGAGTTTTTATAAATTTCATAATTCTAAATTTTTTAAAAAATACCATTTTTTTTCAACCCTTACCGTTAACGAAATTATAATTGAGAAGTGAAAAACTCTGTAGCTGTTCGAATAGCCGATTTTCTTAGTCATTTTCCACCATTCTCCCTCCTGGATCAGGACCAGTTAGAACTTATTGCTGGCGAAGTGAAAGTCATGTATTTTGAACAGGGAAAAATGATCTTTGCCAAGGATGAAAAAGTGCATGACTATTTCTATATCGTACAAAAAGGAGCTGTAGACCTTCAAAAAATGGGCGAGAACGAGGATCCGGAGACCATCGATAAATGTGATGAGGGCGACGTTTTTGGCCTGCGCCCCTTATTCGCTAAAGAAAATTACCAGCTAAATGCCATCGCCGATGAGGAAAGCGTTGTCTATGCTATTCCGTTGGAGATCTTTAAGCCTTATGCCATAAGCAATCCTAACGTGGGTAATTTTCTGATGGAAAGTTTTGCCTCGAACGCCCGGAATCCATATTCCGAAGAATACCGGGGTAAGTTGATCGCAGATGAAGAGGATATAAGCTTAAACAAAAAGGAAGCCCTATTCGAACTACAACCTATTCCTATCATTAAAAAAATGGTGACCGTAGCGCCTAATACTTGTATTCAGAAAGCGGCTACTTTGATGAGTAAGAAAAGAGTTGGATCGGTAATCGTTGTGGAAGATAAGAAACCTGTTGGTATTGTGACCGACGTGGATATAAGAGAACTGGTTGCCACAGGAAGGGTGCCCATAAGCGGAATGATTAGTGAGGTGATGAACTCGCCGGTGATCTGTTACTCTAAAGGCCTTACCATTGCCCAGGCGCAATTAACCATGATGAAGCACAATATCAACCATATTTGCATCACCAAGGATGGCACCCCTAATACCAAGGTTAAAGGAATTGTTTCTGAACATGATATTATCGTTTCCCAGGGAAACAATCCAGCCGTTTTAATGAAGGCCATCAACCGGGCTGGCAGCACCAAGAAGCTGAAAAAGATCAGGAATAAAATAAATATTCTTTTAAATGGGTATTTAAGGAGCAATATTCCACTGTCGCATATTTCGAATATAGTTTTTGAACTGAACGATGCAACTATTAAAAGGACCATACAAAGATGTATCGAGAAAATTGATCAACCAACCCCGGTAAAATTTGCCTGGATGTCCCTTGGGAGCCAGGGAAGAAAAGAGCAATTGCTGAATACCGATCAGGATAATGCCTTAGTTTTCGAAGATGTGCCTGAAGAAAAACTGGAGGAAACCCGTGCTTATTTTTTGAAACTGGCCACCAAGGTCACCAAAAGACTCAATATTATTGGATACGAATTCTGTCCCGCAGAAATGATGGCCAGAAATCCTAAATATTGCCTTTCCCTTTCTGAATGGAAGGAGCAGTTTTCTGATTGGGTAACCACCTCGGGGAATGATGAGATCCTGCTTTGCCAGATATTTTTTGATTTCGACATTTCCTATGGAGATGTAAGGCTCACTAATTCTTTGTCTGATCATATTTTCGATATTCTTAAAGGCAACCGGAATTTTCTGAACCGCCTGGCGGCACAGGCTTTAAGGAATCCTTCGCCTTTAGGTTTTTTCAGGCAATTTCTTGTTGAACAGGACGGAGAGAAAAAAGATCTTTTCGATATTAAAAAACGAGGCATTATGCCGCTTACTGATGCCGCTCGATTGCTTATCCTGGAACACCGGGTCAAAAATATCAGTAATACTTCAGAAAGATTTGAAAAGCTGGCTCAACTTGAACCAAATAATAAGGAGATCTACCAGGCTTGTGCTTACTCATCTAGAGCGCTGATCAAATTCAGGACAAAACAGGGTTTAAAACATAAAGACAACGGGAGGTTTATTAACCTGGAGGATCTAAGTAAAGAAGACAAGATCAAATTAAAGCGTTGCTTTAAGACCATAAAAGAAATTCAGGAATTAATAAAAGTAAGGTTTGAAGCTACCTATTATTTATGATCGGGAAATGGTTTAAAAAGAAGAAGGTTCACGATGACCTCCCCTATTTCTGGCAAAATTATGCCAGTAGTTTTGAGGAGAAACTGCCGGAAAAGATCTCGGAGGTAAGGTTTGTGGTTTTCGATACAGAAACTACCGGTTTCGATTTTGAAGAAGATCGCATTTTAAGTATTGGGGCGGTTAGGATCGAGAACAAAAGCATTGAGATCAGTGACAGTTTCGAGGTCTTCCTGGACCAGGACAGGTTCAATCCCGACACGGTGAAAATCCATGGTATTATTCAGAATGAAAAATTTGAAAAAATCTCGGAACTAGGGGCTTTAAAAAAATTCCTGAACTATATCCAGAATTCGGTCCTGGTGGCTCATCATGCGGGCTTTGATATCAAGATGATCAATAAAGCCCTTTCACGGAATGGACTACCGAAATTAAAAAACAAAGTCTTGGACACGGCCGTGCTTTACAGGAAAACGCGGATTATTACCAATTTCATAGACCGGGATAAGGTCTATTCTCTTGATGAGATCGCTGAAGCATATAACATCGACTTAATAGACCGGCATACCGCTTCTGGAGATGCCTATATTACTGCATTAGTCTTTATGAAATTATTGAGCAGGCTAAAAGGCCATGGTCCCAATTTAAAAGATCTGCTAAAAATAAGGAAATAAAAAACCCTCTTTTCAGAGGGTTTTAGTATTATTTGAAATTATCTATTCTTAAATGTTTTTCTCATAATATTCAAGAAGTTTAACTACATCGCCTTCTGTCTTTATTTTATTTTTATCGAAATAATCTTCCATCTTTTTCGAGCTGAAAAAATCTTCAAGGTCTCTTTCTTTTAGCCTAACTTCCTTGAATTCTCCACCATCTATTGAGATGTAATAGACCATATCTACTCCCAGATCTGCAGGTTTATCCTTTTCATAACCTGTTTTGGCAACCTGTGCCTCCGTAATATCAGCTACCGGGCGGGCTATGAATTTAGCCTTTTCCCCGTCGTAGAATCTTGCAAAGTAAGCTTCGATGTAACCATTGTCTGTTTTCAAATTGTCGATGAAATATGTATAATCACCCATTTTATATAAGATGTGAGTGAATTTTGGAAGCACGCTAGATTCATCATTTTTTTTCAGTCTAATTTCCACTACATCCTCAACTGCATTATACCTAAGAAATGCTGGCTGGGATTTATCCTTATTCATATCGTAAATAATCCCTCTTTTAAAATCTTTTTCAGCATAGGGTGACCCAGTATATTCTTTTGGAGTTTTATCTTTTGTATAAATCTGCATTCCGGTCATGCTCACATTTTCTGAAATCTGAGCATTCGAAACTAGAAAAGAAAGAAACAGGACTAAAAGTGTAAAATAATTTTTCATTAATATTTTTTAAAGTTTGTAATAGATTTGCAATTATTATACCGAAAATATCATTTATTCAATGATCCATTAATAATATCTTCCACGACTTCTGGATTTAAAAGGGTTGAAGTATCACCAAGATCTGAAGTATCATCAGATGCAATTTTTCTTAGGATCCTCCTCATGATCTTTCCGCTTCTTGTCTTCGGAAGGCCTTCCACGAACTGTATCTTATCGGGTTTGGCAATGGGTCCTATTTTATCTGCGATCTGCTGGTTGATCTCTTTTCTAAGGTTATCCTGATTTCTTGATTCACCGGCCTCCTTAAGGATCACAAATCCGTAAAGCGCATTCCCTTTTACTTCGTGAGGGAAACCAACTACCGCCGATTCTGCCACTGCAGGATGTTCGTTGATCGCATCCTCGATTGGGGCGGTTCCCAGATTATGTCCTGAAACGATGATAACATCATCTACCCTTCCGGTAATTCGGTAATAGCCAGTTTCGTCCCTTAATGCACCATCGCCTGTGAAATATTTATTTTCAAAAGCCGAGAAATAGGTATTCTTATACCTTTCATGATTCCCCCAGATCGTCCTGGCCATAGATGGCCACGGAAACTTTATACAAAGCCTCCCATCTACCTGGTTACCTTTAATTTCATTTCCCTGGTCATCCATCAAAACGGGCTGAATACCCGGGAAAGGTAAAGTAGCGAAGGTGGGCTTCGTTGGAGTCGCAAACGGGATTGGAGAGATCATGATTCCCCCGGTTTCTGTTTGCCACCAGGTATCCACGATAGGGCTTTTATTCTTACCAATATTATTATCATACCAGTGCCATGCCTCCTCATTGATAGGCTCACCAACTGTTCCAAGGACCTTAAGCGAAGAGAGGTCATACTTATCCACGAAATCCAGGTTTTTCTTCGCAAGGGCTCTGATGGCGGTGGGCGCGGTATAGAACTGATTTACCTTATGTTTTTCCACGATCTGCCAGAACCTGCCAAAGTCTGGGTAAGATGGCACACCCTCGAACATTACAGTGGTGGCACCATTTAATAAAGGCCCGTAAACTATATAAGAATGACCGGTGATCCAACCAATATCGGCAGTACACCAGTAAACATCATCATCCTGGTAGTTGAAAATATTCTTAAAGGTATAGGCTGAATAAACCATATAACCGGCGGTGGTATGCAGCATCCCTTTTGGCTTCCCGGTAGATCCCGAGGTATAAAGTATGAACAAAGGATCTTCGGCATCCATGGTTTCGGGGGCACAATCCTCTGATGCTTCCTCCATAAGAGGTTCAATCCATTTATCCCGGCCTTCTTTCATATTGATCTCCGCACCGGTCCTTTTTGCTACCAGTACGGTTTTAACATCCGGGCAATCTTCCAGGGCTTTATCAACGATTCCCTTTAGATCTATCTTTTTGTCGCCACGATAGGACCCATCTGAAGTGATCATCATTTTGCAATCGGCATCCAGAGTCCTAGTGGCCAGGGCTGATGCTGAAAAACCAGCAAAAACCACCGAGTGTATTGCTCCTATCCTAGCACAGGCCAGCACGGCATAAGCAAGCTCGGGGATCATGGGCAGATAAATACAGACCCTGTCTCCCTTCTGAATACCATTATCCTTAAGGATATTGGCAAATTTATTCACCTTTTTATGAAGTTCCCTGAAAGTTAAATGCAAGGCCTTATCCTCAGGATCATTAGGTTCCCAGATAATGGCCGTTTTATCCCCCTGGGCAATCAGGTGACGATCTATACAGTTTTCGGTAATATTAAGCTTGGCATTTTCGAACCATTTTACTTCAGGTTTAGTGAAATCCCAACTAAGTACATTATCCCATTTCTTGCGCCATACGAAATGCTCTTCGGCTACCTCCTGCCAGAAATTTTCAGGTTCTCTAACCGATTTTCTATACACCTGGAAATATTCTTCTAAATTCTTTATGTGATAATTACTCATGATTTAAGTTGGTTTAGTTCAAAATAAGAGAACCGGATGAACCGGTTCTGCTTTTAAAATTATTAAATCATAAGGAATCAAAAAAGCAAAGCAGAGTTAAAAGGCTCAAAATATTCCAAATCCCTCAGAATATTCATTGCTTTTTTGTTGAAAAAGAAATTTTAGTGATCCTTTAGATAGGATTCCACATTTGTTCGGATTCGATCTTCGATATTAGAAACATCGGCTTTTACAAATTTTTCCCCTGTAATATTCTCATATAATTCTATATACCTTTCAGAGACAGATTCGATATAATCATCACTCATTTCTGGAACCTGCTGACCTTCCAGCCCCTGAAATCCGTTTGAAATAAGCCATTGACGCACGAATTCCTTGGAAAGCTGCTTTTGAGCTTCTTTATTCTTTTGTCTTTCTTCGTAACCTTTTTTATAAAAATATCTTGATGAATCTGGAGTATGAATCTCATCGATCAAAACGATCTTTCCTCCGGGAGTTTTTCCAAATTCGTACTTGGTATCTACAAGGATCAAATCCTGCTTTGCCGCGATCTCGGTACCACGCTCGAAAAGTTCTCGCGTGTACTGTTCTAATTGAACATAATCCTCTTCAGAAACTATCCCTCTTTTAATTATATTTTCCTTGGAGATATCCTCGTCATGATCGCCGTGTTCGGCCTTGGTGGCCGGGGTAATTATTGGTTCGGGAAATTTGTCATTTTCCTTCAGACCTTCTGGCATGGCAACACCGCATAATTCTCTTTTTCCTGCCTTGTATTCCCTGGCAGCATGACCCGACATGTATCCACGAATAACCATTTCAACCTTGAACGGCTCACATTTTTTACCAATGGCCACATTAGGATCTGGAGTCGCTTCCAGCCAGTTAGGAACAATATCACTTGTTTTCTCCATCATTTTAGTGGCGATCTGATTCAGGATCTGCCCCTTATATGGAATTCCTTTTGGCATCACCACATCAAAAGCAGAAAGCCTGTCTGAAGCGATCATTACCAGTCGGTCATTCTCGAGTGAATAAACATCCCGAACTTTGCCTTTATATACAGATTGCTGACCGGGAAAATTAAAATTGGTCTTGGTTATTGTATTACTCATTTAGAGTCTAAACTTTTATAATTATTCGTTGTGTTCAATTTCTTTGTAGGCAGCAATGATCTTTTTTACCAGCCTGTGCCTGATCACATCCTTATCGTCAAGGTAAACCATCCCAACACCCTTTACATCCTTTAAAATAAGAAGGGCTTCTTTGAGTCCGGAGATCACCCTACGCGGCAGGTCGATCTGCCCGGGATCTCCAGTGATGATGAACTTGGCATTTTTTCCCATTCTGGTTAGGAACATCTTCATTTGCGCATGGGTGGTATTCTGGGCCTCATCCAGGATCACAAAAGCATTATCCAGGGTACGACCACGCATAAAAGCCAGTGGTGCGATCTGGATCACTCCCTTTTCTATAAAAATCTCCAGTTTTTCATGAGGGATCATATCTCTAAGGGCATCATAAAGTGGCTGCATATAAGGGTCAAGTTTTTCCTTCAGGTCTCCCGGCAGAAATCCAAGGTTCTCTCCCGCTTCTACGGCCGGCCTGGTAAGAATGATCCTTTTTACCTGCTTCTCTTTTAGGGCTTTTACCGCCAGGGCTACCCCGGTATAGGTTTTCCCGGTTCCGGCAGGACCAATCGCGAATACAAGGTCATTCTTTTTTGAAAGCTCTACCATCTTGCGCTGGTTCGCGGTCTGGGCTTTGATCACCTTTCCGCTAATCCCGTGCACTATGGTTTCACCACTCTCTTTTGAGGTCTGGTAATCTTCTTCACTCTCACTGGTAAGTACCCTTTCAATGGTATTCTCGTCCAGTTTATTGTATTTGCCAAAATGATCCATCAACATGGAGAATCTTTTATCGAATTCTTCCAGCATTTCCTCGTCACCAAACACACGTATCTTACTACCCCTGGCGACAATTTTTAATTTCGGAAAATACTTTTTTAAAAGTTCAATGTGTTCATTCTGCTGCCCGAAAAATTCTCGAGGGCTAATTTCTGAGAGTTCAATAAGAAGTTCGTTCAAAAGCTGTAGTTTTTAAGATGAAGCATTGTAGATTTTTCAGGTCATAATTATTTGTCCTTCGTATTTCAATATCCTAATTTTGAAACCGAATTATTGGTATTTTTTGCCTTGCGGCCTGAGCGAATCACTAAAATTAAAATTATATTCGCCTTCTATACAAACTTAAGGAAAATAACCAGTCTCAGATTAAAAAAATATTAACAATCGCCTATGGCAATCATTACTTTAACGACCGATTTCGGGGAGAAAGATTATTTCGCTGGTGCGGTTAAAGGAGCTATATATAGCGAATTAAGTGATGTTAGGATTGTTGATATTTCTCATTCGGTTTCACCTTTCCATATTAGCGAGGCGGCCTATATCATTAAGAACGCCTACAAGAGCTTTCCCAAGGGTAGTATCCATATCATTGGCATAGATTCTGAACTTACCCCCGAGAACAAGCACCTGGCAGTTAAACTTGATGAACATTATTTTATTTGCGCCAATAATGGCATACTTTCATTGCTTGCTTCAGAAATACGGCCGGAGAAGATCGTCGAGATCAATATCCATGATAAGATACAGACCAATTTCCCGGTTCTGGATGTTTTCGTGAAGGTAGCCTGCCATATTGCCCGCGGCGGAACGCTTGAAGTCATAGGGAAAAGCGTTAGGGAAATCAAATACCTAAAGCAATTTGAGCCCATCATTAATTCTGAAAAGAACCAGATCCTGGGCCACGTGATCTATGTTGATAACTACGGAAATGTGATCACCAATATTTCCAGGAAACTTTTCGAAAACGTCGGGAAAGGCCGTGACTTCAAAATAAGTGCGCGAACGGTGAATTTCAGCACCATTTATGAAACCTACAGCCATGCCATCAATTTTGATGTTGAAAAAGATAAAAGAAAAGAGGAAGATGGTAAGAAACTGGCGGTTTTCAACTCTGCCGGATACGTAGAGCTGGCCATGTATAAAAGTAATCCTAATACGGTGGGAAGTGCAGCAAGCCTTTTCGGCCTGGAATACCTCGATACTGTAACTGTAAATTTTGAATAGATGTTTGTAAGAATAGTGAAAATGGGATTTCAACCTGATAAAATCGATGAGTTCCTGGCCAATTTTGAAGAGAACAAAGCCAAAATTAGAGGTTTTGAAGGCTGTGAGTTTTTAGAACTCTATCGGGGTAAGGACAATACGAACCAGTTTTTCACGTATTCTTACTGGAAGGATGAAGCTGCTTTGGAGAACTATAGAGATTCTGAACTCTTTAAAAAGGTATGGGAGAATACAAAAGTGTTTTTCAACGAGAAACCTGAAGCCTGGAGTGTGGATAAAGTGGTTAGTTTGGAGTAGAGAGTATTGAATACTAAGTATAGAGAATAGTGGAAAGTGAAGAATGGAAAGTGAGAAGGGTCACATTGAGCGCAGTCGAAATGTGGATTAAAAAGTATAGATTTCTCCCTACGCTTGGAATGACATTGAACTAAAATAAAACGGACAACACTTAACACAAAACTTAAAACGGATAATTGATAATTGAAAGAATGCTTGCAATACTGAATAAAGAAATACAATCCTTTTTCTCGTCGCTTACGGGCTACCTGGTGATTGGTCTATTCCTTATAGCCTGCGGATCTTTTCTTTTCATTTTTTCTGGGGGATATAACATTCTGGACAGTGGCTTTGCAGACCTGAAGCCATTTTTCAGCATTGCGCCCTGGATTTTCCTTTTCCTCATTCCGGCGATCACCATGAAAAGCTTTTCCGATGAAAAAAGGATGGGCACCATGGAGATACTGCTTACAAAACCAATTGGCCTCTGGAAACTTATCACGGGCAAATACCTGGGAGTGGTGGTCCTGGTTATCTTGGCGATCATTCCTTCTCTGCTGTATGTTCTAACTATAAATCAGCTTGGCAGGCCGGTGGGAAATTTTGACCTTGGCGCAACCGTAGGCTCCTATATAGGCCTTATATTTCTGGGAGGATGTTATGCTTCAATTGGTATTTTCGCCTCCAGTCTTTCTTCAAACCAGATCGTATCTTTTCTTCTGGCGGTATTTTTATGTTTCCTAAGTTACTATGCCTTCGAAGCCCTTAGCCAGACTAACATTTTTGGCAACTCTGGCTATATCCTGGAATCTTTCGGCATTAGTTTTCATTATAAAAGCATCAGCCGAGGAGTGGTGGATACCAGGGATATCATTTACTTTCTGAGTTTGATCTTCCTCTTCCTTAAACTTACCGAGATCAATCTTAGTGGAACAAAGAAAAGAGCCCAATGAAGAAGCCGAACAAAATAAAGTCACTTCTTATTTTACTGGTTATTCTGATAACCCTGAACTTTCTGGCTTCAGAAGTATACCTTAGATTCGACCTTACCCAGGACCAGCGTTACAGCCTCTCCCCTGCCGCCAGGAAGATTGTCGAGGATGTAGAACAACCGATGATCTTTGATGTTTTCCTGGTAGGAAGTTTCCCTTCAGAATTTAGAAGACTGAGGAATGAAACCCGGCAGATGCTGGAAGAATTTTCAGCCTATAACCGGAATATCAAGGTGAACTTCGTGGATCCGCTGGAACAGGGAGGTGATGCGAACGCAGTTGCTGAAGAATTCTATAAAATGGGCATGACCCCGGCCAGGCTTAATGTCCAGGAGAACGGGAAGAGCAGCGAAAGCATAATTTTCCCCTGGGCGATCGCTAATTACGGGGATAAGACCGTGAAGATCCCGTTGCTGAAGAACCAGATTGGCGCTACCGATGAAGAACGCGTAAACGGCTCGGTGCAGCAACTGGAATATGTGCTGGCCGATGGTTTAAGCAAGTTAATTTATCCGCGAGAGAAAAAGATCGCGGTAATGCGTGGTAATGGTGAATTGCCAGATGCCCAGATCGCAGATTTCATCAGGACTATCCAGGAGTATTATTATATGGCGCCCTTCACCCTGGATTCAGCAGCAAGCAATCCGAACAAAACACTGGAAGATCTTAAGGAATATGACCTGATCCTGGAACCAAAGCCTACCCAGGCATATTCGGAAAAAGAAAAATACGTGCTGGATCAGTATCTACTGAATGGGGGAAAAATGCTTTGGCTGGTTGAGAAGACCAATATGGAAACCGACAGCCTTTTTAATGAACAAGGCACTGCCATCGCCCTGCCAAGGGATCTTAACCTGGGAGACTACTTTTTCTCCTACGGGGTTCGCATAAATCCTGAGATCGTGAACGACCTCTACTCGGCCCCGATCATCCTGGCCAGCGGCAGCGGGAATAATACCAGGTTCAATCCATATCCATGGTTCTATAGCCCACTAACCAGTTCGCCGAACGACCATCCCATCATTAATAATATCGAGGCGGTAAAGTTCGAGTATGCTAACCCAATGGACACCCTGGCCAATAATATCGATAAAACCATCCTGCTTAGCAGTTCCCCAAAAACAAAACTGGAAGGAGTTCCGGCGCAAATCAGCCTGGATATGGTTGGCCAGAAACCAGATCTTAGCACCTACAATGCCGGGGAGCAGCCTCTGGCAGTTCTGCTGGAAGGAAAATTCAAATCTGTATATAAAAACCGGGTAAAACCATTTGACTATGCGAAGCATAAAGACCAGGGAACAGATTCGAAAATGCTGGTCATTTCAGATGGAGATGTAATCAGGAACGATATTCAGGGAGGCAAGCCACTGGAGCTTGGATTTCAGCGATATACCGGGAACACCTATGGCAATAAGGAATTCTTATTAAATGCCGTGAATTACCTTTTAGACGACACCGGTTTAATAGACATCCGCTCCAAGGAGATCAACCTGGCTTTCCTGGATAAGGAAAAAACTTCAGCGCAAAGGCAATTATGGCAAATAATCAATCTGGCCGGCCCTTTAATCTTATTATTGCTCTTCGGCACTGCCTTTAAATTCTATAGAAAACGGAAATATATAAAGTAATGCTTCCGAAGAATTCCTGAGAATACCAGAAAAGCACATATTAACAATTTCAGGCAAATATAAATTTACAAGCCTTTATATTACTGGCGTTTACCTCATTTTAAGCATACAAGTCTGTTAATAAAAACTAGGTGGATAAGCCTGTATTTTTCACTTATTAAAATATATTTGTAATGATTAAAATAAATCAATAAAAGCCGATGAAATTTATTGTATCCAGCAATTACCTGCTGAAACAGCTACAAATACTTGGAGGGGTAATCAATAACAGTAACACCTTACCGATTTTAGACAATTTCCTTTTCGATCTTAATAACGATGAACTTACCGTTTCTGCATCAGACCTGGAAACAACCATGTCTGCAAAACTGAAAGTGGAATCTGATTCTGAAGGAAAAATCGCCGTACCGGCAAAGTTACTTCTTGATACCTTGAAGACCTTTCCGGAACAGCCACTAACCTTTGTAGTTGAAGACAATAATACCATAGAACTTAGTTCAAACCACGGTAAATATGCATTGGCTTATGCCGATGGCGAGGAGTTCCCTAACCCTGTTGAGCTTGAGGATCCTAGCAGTACGGTGGTTGAGGCCGATATCCTTGCTTCTGCCATTTCCAAGACGATCTTTGCTTCAGGTAACGACGATCTTAGACCGGTGATGAGCGGAGTTTTCTTCCAGTTCACTGAGAACGGACTAACTTTTGTTGCCACAGATGCACACAAACTTGTAAAATATTCAAGAGAAGACATTAAAGCGAACCAGGCTGCAGAATTCATCATGCCTAAGAAACCTTTGAACCTTTTAAAGGGTATTCTTGCCGGAAGTGAATCTGAAGTACTTATTGAATACAACGAGTCTAACGCGAAGTTCACTTTTGATGAAACTCAACTTATCTGTAGGCTGATCGACGGGAAGTATCCAAATTACGAGGCGGTAATTCCGAAAGAAAATCCTAATAAACTCACCATTGAAAGAAACCAGTTCTTGAGTTCTGTAAGAAGGGTTTCTATTTTCTCAAATAAAACCACGCACCAGGTTAGATTAAAGATCGCTGGGGCCGAGCTTAATATTTCTGCAGAAGATGTGGATTACAGCAACAAGGCCGAGGAGCGTTTAACCTGTTCTTACCAGGGTGACGATATGCAGATAGGCTTCAACTCGAGATTTCTAATCGAGATGCTGGGTAACCTAACTGCCGATGAAGTTATGCTTGAAATGAGCTTACCTAACAGGGCGGGAATCCTAACTCCGGTTGACGGGCTGGATCCTGGTGAAAAGATCACCATGCTGGTTATGCCGGTAATGCTGAATAACTAGTCGACTAAATCACAGCAAAAATAAAAAAGCCCGTTCATTAATTTGAACGGGCTTTTTCTTATTAACTGAAAAACCAACTTTAATTATGATTCGTCAAGCTTCCCCTAGGCTTCGGGAATTTCAGCTTCTATTACTTAAACCTTTTAAGATGAACTCCTGAAATAAACTCAGGATGACATTGTTCAATTTTCTTATTTCAGAAATTCTATGGTCAATGGATAGTACGGCATCTCGCCATTACTCACCTTCAAGGCATTCATAATCGGCAAAATAAGAGCTATCAGGCCAATGATGATAAGGCCCAGGATCCCCAGGCCAAAAAGCAGGATCAATGGGATGCAAAATATAGAATAGATGAAAAGGCTTATTTGAAAATTCAGGATCATTTTCCCGTGCATGTCCATTCCGGCAACTTTGTCTTTTTGCGTTAGCCAAAGCACCAGGGGCACGATGAATCCCCCTACCCCGGTTACAAGGTCCAGTAGCTGGCTAAGGTGGGTGATCACTAACATTTGGTTATCTTCTCTCATGCTTGAAATTTTGATGGTTATTGATGGTCTCTATATAAAAGACGAGCAAAACCGAGCTTTGTTACAGAATTAGGTGCGGCACAGATTTCTTTTATAAATTTGCCTCATGAAATTGAATGATACTATTGTTGCCCTTGCTACCCCATCGGGCGCCGGAGCTATTGCCGTGATCAGGGTTTCTGGCCCGGATGCGCTGAAGATCGTTGCCCCGCTTTTCAAGGCAAAAAGTAAAAAGCCGCTCGAAGATCAACCTACACATACCATTCATCTTGGGAATGTGATGGATGGAGAACGTACCATAGACGAGGTGCTGGCTTCAGTTTTCCGCGCGCCGAAATCATATACCGGTGAGGAAACTGTAGAATTATCCTGTCACGGCAGCCCTTACATACAACAGGAGATCATTCAATTATTAATAAGGAGAGGTTGCCGTTCTGCGGAAGCCGGGGAATTTACCCTGCGGGCCTTCCTGAATGCAAAAATGGATCTTAGCCAGGCTGAAGCCGTAGCCGATCTTATCAATTCTGAAAATGCCGCTTCCCACCAGATGGCCATGCAACAAATGCGTGGTGGTTTCTCGAATGAAATCCAGAAATTACGAGAAGAGCTATTGAATTTCGCTTCCCTTATTGAACTGGAACTGGATTTTGCTGAAGAAGATGTGGAATTCGCCAATAGGGACCAGTTCAGGGATCTTGTCTCCAGGATTCAGACCGTTCTCAAAAGACTGATCGATTCTTTTGCCACCGGTAATGTGCTGAAAAATGGGATTCCCGTGGCCATTGTCGGAGAACCAAACGTGGGAAAATCTACTTTACTAAACGCCTTATTAAACGAGGAAAGAGCCATTGTCTCAGACATTGCCGGAACGACAAGGGATACCATCGAGGATGAAATGAGCATAGGGGGAGTTGGGTTCAGGTTTATTGATACCGCAGGAATTCGTGAAACTAAAGATGTGGTAGAAAGCATCGGCATCAAAAAGACCTTTGAAAAGATAAGTCAGGCGCAGGTGGTGGTTTACCTGGTTGACAGCTCCCAGATCGCAGTAAACAGAGAAAGACTGCAGGAAGTTCGTGTTGAGATTGAAAAGATCAAGAACAAATTTCCGCAAAAACCATTATTGATCATCGCCAATAAAACCGACAGGCTAGCCGATGAAGAAGTTGAAAACCTAAAGGCTAAACTTGAGGATATTTCCAGTCATGCGGAAAGAGCCGAATTTTTGCTATTATCAGCAAAAACCAATCTTGGTGTCGAAGAATTAAAAGACAGATTACTGGAGTTCGTTAATACCGGTGCACTGCGCAATAGTGATACAATAGTAACCAATTCAAGGCACTATGCGGCACTTTTAAAGGCACTGGAGGAGATCAACAAGGTAGAAGACGGTTTAAACGCAGATCTATCAGGAGACCTGCTGGCAATTGATATACGCCAGGCGCTGCATCATTTTGGAGAGATCACCGGGGAAATAACTAATGATGATCTTTTAGGGAATATTTTTGCGAATTTTTGTATTGGGAAATAATTCAAATTAGAAAAAATTTAGATACTTCAATTAACCCCTATTTACAGGGATTTACTTTTTTAGGATTTGGTTGATTGGTAAATTTTAGTCTATTTCTGATTAGAATTTGTACCTCGATTGTACCTCAATTAATCATAAAAATAAAAATAGTAATAAGGGAGAGATTCTGACACTTAATTACCCTTAGGCTATCGAGCAAGTATATCTGTACATACCCCATGTCCAACTAATTCTAGTATTACGCTTGTAAAAACAGCCTTAACCGGTCTGGATATGATCTATAAAGAAGGTTATCAATATAAGAAGGCCGGAATCATTGCCATGAAACTTACCCCGGCAACACAAAAACAGTTCAAATTATTCTCAGAAGAAAACCCAAAGCATGAACAATTGATGAAAGTGGTAGATCAACTAAACTTTCGGGAAAATGGCAAAGTTAAGTTTGGCGGTCAAGACCTTGGCCGTACCTGGAAAATTAAGCAGGAGAGATTATCTAATAGATTTAGCACAAGATTCAATGAGTTAATTACTGTAAAAAATGAAAGTATTTAAATAAGAACTTAATTCTTCCGATTTGATTTGTAATTTTTAAGGAAAAGCGTTTTAAAATTAAGGGCTATCCCCTATTGGATATATTTTAAAAAATTAAGTTTTTGGATAAAATTCCCTACGACTTTTAAACTAACCAACAAATTGAAGTAATGACTTCAAATTCTAAGACTAAGGGAATACAGTATTTAGATGATATTAAAAAACTTCTTAAAGAGGGAACCATTAATTTAGATGATCTTTCCAATTTGGTTCCTGGAATTCTCCACATAAATAAAATAGAGGATCTTTCCTTTAGATATTTATCCAAACCCGGTCAAAATATTATTGGCTACACTATTGAACAATTAAGAGAAAATAGCCTGGCTATTTTTAAAAAACACCAGAGCGAATTTACTCTGCAAATTACCCACCCTAAAGTGATAGACGAATTCAAGGACTGTAATCACGATAAGGTTTTGCTTTTTTATCAAGACTGGAAAAATGGCAAGGAACCTCCCTATTTTTTTCTAACTATTACCAAGATTTTTGATGAGGAAAATCTTTTATCCGTTAGCTTTTTTCCTGAAAAAGTAGAGAATTTAACCAAAGGAATAAACCAAATTTTTGGAATAAATCGAATCTTTTTAAAATACTACAAAGCTTATAATAGCCTCACTAAAAGGGAAAAGCAAATTTTGGACCTTCTAGGTAAAGAAAAGATCAGAGGTGAAATAGCCGCGAGCCTGTTTATTACAGAAGCAACCGTTAAGAAGCATTGTGAGAATATTTACCGAAAACTAGGTACACATAAAAGAACTGAATTGGAGAAAATTGCGGTTTCCTTTTTCTCTTGGGAAAATTAGGCCGAACGGCTTATTGTATGCTATTCTTTTTCCCAGTAGCTTTAAAATTAATTGTTTTCCCTACTCATTCCCCACAATAATATCCAAATCTTCTCCCTTTATAGAAATTCATGACTAACGTGCTTTAAATCTGTTTTGTCATGAAAAAAATTACATTCCTATTACTTTTTTTACTTATTTCAATTTTAAGTCGAGCTCAGTCTCCCAGCGAATGTGTAGCTCCAATGGATCTCAATACATGGGAGCAGAAGGGTGATTTAAATTACGGAAATTGGAGTATATCTTCAGATGGAAGTTCTTTAACACAATCTATTAATGGAGCTCCTACATTTTTTGTCACACCGGATGACTATATTAATACGACTGTTGAAGGCGAATTTGGAGTCCAGACCAGTAATGATGATGATTTTATTGGGTTTGTCTTGGGCTATCAATCACCTGATAATTCTACTCCTAATAATTTATATGATTTTATATTATTTGACTGGAAGCAGCAAAATCAAAACTACGAATGCTATGCTTCCGCTGAAATGCGATTAAGAAGAATTTCGGGAGTCCCATCATCTTCTACCCAAACTGGTGTCTTTTGGTGTTCTTCAGATCCAATAACAACAGTATTGGCAACCAATAATTCTTTAGGAGGTTGGCAGGATTACACTTATTATAGTTTCAAGGCAGAGTATACTGAAACCAATATTAAGATCTGGATTAACGACATTCTTGTGTTTAATGTGGATGGACAATTTTCGAGCGGGAAATTTGGATTCTATAATTACTCCCAGGCTCAATCCGTGTATAGAAATTTTGTGGTTCCTTTTAAAACTTTCATTGAGAAAACCGATAGTAGTTGTCCCAATTTAGCTGAAGGAACAGCTGAAGCAATTCCTTCTACAATAGATCTAGGGCCTTATACTTACCATTGGAGCAATGGGGCTACAACAAAAGTGGTCTCAGATTTAGTTCCGGGCACCTATACCGTTAATGTCTATGCAGAAAACGGCTGTCAATCAAGCAATTCGGTTACCATTGACTCTCCTCCAGACACTACACCTCCTCAAGCTGTGACCAAAGATATCACAGTAGAGTTAGACGAATTTGGAAATGCTACTATTACACCAGCGGACATTGATGATGGATCCGCTGATGACTGTGGGATTGAAACAAAGAGTCTTTCTAAAAGCAATTTCACTACAGCAGATCTTGGCTCGAATACAGTTACCTTAACCGTAACAGATTACGACGGTAATTCCCATTCAGAAACGGCCACCGTCACCGTAGTTATTGTTGATACCACCTCCTTCATCACCACCTGGAAAACAGATAATCCTGGTTCTTCCTGTAATTCATGTATAACAATTCCTACAACAGGTACTGGATACAATTACGATGTTGATTGGAACGATGATGGCATTTTTGATGAAACAGGCATAGCAGGGAATGTCACACATGACTTTGGAACTCCCGGCATATATACTATACGCATAAGAGGAGATTTTCCTCACATTTTTTTTAATAGCTCCTTAGGGGGAAAAGATGCTCTTAAAATTCTTTCTGTTCTTCAATGGGGCGATATTTCCTGGCAATCAATGGACAGGGCTTTTTGGGGGTGTAAAAACCTCGTAATTAGTGCTAACGATATTCCAGATCTTTCAAATGCTACCAAAATGAATTTTGCTTTAGCTGAAATAGAGTCAATAAATGCAATAATTGGAAACTGGGATGTTAGCAATGTAAAAGAAATGGTGGGCCTATTCTATAATTCCTCCTTCAATCATAACATAAATAATTGGGATGTCAGTAATGTTATAAATATGACAGCAATGTTTAGATATGCAACTTCATTTAATCAACCTCTTGACCAGTGGAATGTTGGAAATGTTGAAACAATGAGTCAAATGTTTGATAATGCTACTGCTTTTAATCAAGAGATTGGGAATTGGGATGTAAGGAAAGTCACAAGCATGTGGCGAATGTTTTTGGGAGCCACTAATTTTAATCAAGATATCGGAAATTGGGATGTTAGCAATGTTACTAATATGGGGAACGTATTCGAAAACGCAAATTCTTTTAATCAAGATATTTCCCAATGGAATGTCGGGCAAGTAACCAATATGTATTTCATGTTTAAAAATGCCCCTCTTTTCAATCAAAATATAGGAAAGTGGGATGTGAGCAAGGTGACAAATATGTATTCGATGTTCCATAGTGCCACTTCTTTTAATCAAGATATTGGAAATTGGGATGTTAGCCAAGTAACAAGTATGGGATCAATGTTTTACCAAGCAAGTTCATTTAATCAAGATCTAGGGAATTGGGATATTAGTCAAGTAACGGGTATGCCCTTTATGTTTTACGATGTCACTCTTTCAACTGAAAATTATGACAATCTCTTAATCGGCTGGAGCAGCCAAAATTTACAAACTAATGTCAATTTTCACGGTGGGAATAGTCAGCACTGTGCAGGTGCTACAGCGAGACAGCAAATGATAGATGATTTCGGCTGGACAATTACTGATGCCGGACCTGCCGGAGATCTGTTGACATTAGACCAGGAAATCTTGCCTGATATCAATGAATCCTGTGAAGTTTTTTCTATTCCCTCACCAACAGCTACAGATTGTTCTGGACAGATAATTACCGCAAGTACTACAACAGAATTTCCAATTACAACTCAAGGAGAAACAATAGTCACCTGGTTTTTTGATGATGGTATTGGAAATACTGTAGAGCAGCAGCAAACAGTTATAATTGCCGATCTGGCACCTCCCACTATTACTTGTGAACCTATAATTGTAGAAACCGATGAAGGACAATGCGAAGCAAATATTGTTGTTCCGTCTCCAGCGGTAAGTGATAATTGCAATTTAAGTTCTACCGCCCTGGATTTCGATGGTCTAAATGACTACGTGGAAATTCAAAATTTTCCTTTTTTACAGGACTTTACCATAGAAGCCTGGGTAAATCCTGTTTATATTCCCAACGAAGGTTATCGATCTATTGTTAGTAAGGGCGCTGTGTTTGATGCGAACACAAATTTTGATTTTGGAATCAGAAGAAACTTTAGAAATGGGAATTATTTTGTTTATCTCTACTTCCAGGGTGGAGCTACAATTAACGGTATTGCCTTAGAAATTGATAATACTTCAAATACCTGGACTCATCTTGCAGGAAGTTTCGATGGCACAACCAAGACGTTGAAACTTTACCAGGACGGAAAACTTTTGGGTTCGAATGTTTCTACTACGACACCTACAGACGGTGGTCACAATCTGCGTATTGGGCATCCTGCAACAATCGATGGACAAGATGAACCTTATACTGGAAAAATAGATGAAGTACGAATTTGGAATTACGCGTTAACAGACGAGGAAGTACTAAGTACTCACAACAAGGTACTGGCTGGTTCTGAACCTGGGCTCCAGGCCTATTATAATTTTGAGGACGGGCCGGGTAGTAATACTCTGACTGATCAATCAAATAATCAAAAAAACGGCAGCCTTGTCAACATGGATCCTTCAACAGATTGGATACCGAGTGGTGCTGAAATATCAACCATTAGCCTTACGAATAATATTACAAATACCGCAGAAGCCTCTGGGATCTATCCAGTGGGTGACACTGAAATAATTTGGACAGCTATTGATGCTAATGGGAATGAATCTACCTGCACTCAAACTATTACTGTGGAGGACAATGAATCTCCTCTGACTCATGTCCAAGATGTTTATTTGAAGCTGGATGAAAATGGACAAGCTACCCTTACAGCTGATCAGGTGAATGATAACAGCACAGATAATTGTGGTATACAAACCATTTCTATTGACAAAAACAGTTTCACTTGTGATGACATTTCTTCAAATGGAGAAACTACATATTCAGTAAAATTTAACGGTTCATCCGATTACATCCAAATTGGGAATAACAGCAACTTAAATGTAAGTTCTGAAATCACCCTTCAGGCATGGGCTTTTCCAACTGCGGATCAAAACGGTATAATTATAAACAAAGAAGGTGAATATGAAATGGCAAGGTTTCCAGATGGTCAATTGAAATATGCCCTTGGTGAAACCAATGCCATATGGCAATGGGTAGATACCGGGGTCTTTCTGCCGTTGAATGAATGGTCACATGTCACCCTTACTTATGATGGCGCCGTAGTAAATATCTATAAAAACGGTAGCCTACAAAGTTCCATTAATCGAACTGGACCCATTGGAGATTCTGAAACTTTTCAAAATGACTTACGAATTGGAGGACGCCAGGGGTTTTCACAATATTTTCATGGCAATCTTACGGGTGTATCAGTTTGGAATATTGCATTGGATAACTCCATGATCACCAATAATTACAACCAGCAATTAGAAGGTAGTGAGGCTGGTTTAATTGGCTATTGGCCTATGAATGAAGGTTCCGGAGGGCAGGTTATTGACAACTCTCCAAATAATAACAATGGAACCTTAATGAATCAGGCTACCTGGAGTCAAAATTCCCCTATATCCGGTAATAGTGCTAATCAGGTTCGACTAAGTGTAACTGATATACACGGTAATACTTCCACTACAATAGCTAATGTCATTGTTGAAGATAAGCTTCCACCTACAGTTGTAACCCAGGATATCGATGTTTATCTCGATGCTAACGGGCAGGCCAGTATCACTACTGCGGATATCGATAACAATTCAACCGATAATTGCGGTATTGCCAGTTACTCATTGGATATCGACTCTTTTGATTGTAATGATATTGCCAGTAATGCGGTGGTGGTTACTCTGACCGTTACCGATGTCAATGGCAACAGCGGTTCTGCAACGGCGAATGTCACCGTCCATGATAATGTGGCTCCTACCGTCTTAACTCAGGATATCGATGTTTACCTCGATGCTAATGGACAGGCCACTATCACTCCGGCGGAGATCGACAATAATTCTTCCGACAATTGTAGAATTCAAAGCTATGCCCTGGATATTGACTCTTTTGATTGTAATGATATTGCCCCCTATCCAGTCGTGGTGACTCTGACCGTTACCGATGTCAATGGCAATAGTGATGCAGCAACGGCCAATGTTACCGTCTATGATAAAGTACCTCCTACCGTATTAACCCAGGATATCGATGTGTACCTCGATGCTAATGGACAGGCCACTATTACTCCGGCGGAGATCGACAATAATTCTTCCGACAATTGTGGAATTGCCAGTTACTCATTGGATATTGACTTTTTTGGTTGTAATGATATTGCCAGTAATCCGGTCGTGGTCACTCTTACCGTTACCGATGTCAATGGCAATAGTGATTTCGCAACGGCTAATGTTACCGTCCATGATAATGTAGCTCCTACCGTATTAACTCAGGATATCGATGTCTACCTCGATTCCAATGGACAAGCCAGTATCACTCCGGCCAATATTAACAATAACTCTTCCGATAATTGTGGTATACAAAACTATGCCCTGGATATTGACTCTTTTGATTGTAATGATATTGCCAGCAATCCGGTGGTGGTAACTCTGACCGCTACCGATGTCAATGGCAACAGCGATTCCGCGACGGCGAATGTTACTGTCCATGATAATGTTGCTCCGACCGTATTAACTCAGGATATCGATGTTTACCTCGATGCCAATGGACAAGCCAGTATCACTCCGGCCGATATTGACAATAACTCTTCCGATAATTGTGGTATTCAAAGCTATGCCCTGGATATTGATAGTTTCTCCTGCACCGATATTGGCAGCAATCCAGTTGTAGTGACACTGACTATTACCGATGTCAACGGCAACAGCGATACCGCAACGGCGAATATTACCGTCCACGACAATGTAGCTCCTATCGTATTAACCCAGGATATTGATGTCTACCTCGAGGCCAATGGACGAGCCACTATCATCCCGGGTGAGATTGACAATAATTCTTCTGATAACTGTGGTATTCAAAGCTATGTCCTGGATATTGACTCTTTTGATTGTAATGATATTGCCAGCAATCCAGTCGTAGTGACTCTGACCGTTACCGATGTCAATGGCAACAGCGATTCCGCAACGGCGAATGTTACTGTCCATGATAATGTAGCTCCTACCGTATTAACCCAGGATATCGATGTCTACCTCGATTCTAATGGACAGGCCACTATCACTCCGGCAGAGATCGACAATAATTCTTCCGACAATTGTGGAATTGCCGATTATGCGCTGGATATCGATGCTTTTGATTGTATTGATATTGCCAGCAATCCAGTCGTAGTAACGCTGACCGTTACCGATGTCAACGGCAATAGTGATTTTGCAACGGCGAATGTTACCGTCCATGATAATGTAGCTCCTATCGTATTAACCCAGGATATCGATGCCTACCTCGATGCCAATGGACAGGCCAGTATCACCCCGGCGGAGATCGACAATAATTCTTCTGATAACTGTGGTATTCAAAGCTATCTCCTGGATATTGACTCTTTTGATTGTAATGATATTGCCAGCAATCCGGTGGTGGTTACTCTGACCGTTACCGATTTCAATGGCAATAGTGATTTCGCAACGGCGAATGTCACCGTCCATGATAATGTAGCTCCTACTGTCTTAACTCAGGATATCGATGTCTACCTCGATGCCAATGGACAAGCCAGCATCACCCCGGCCGATATTGACAACAATTCTTCTGACAATTGTGGAATTGCCAGTTACTCATTGGATATTGACTCTTTTGGTTGTAATGATATTGCCACCAATCCAGTCGTGGTCACTCTTTCCGTTACCGATGTCAACGGTAATAGTGATGCAGCAACGGCGAATGTCACCGTCCATGATAATGTAGCTCCTACCGTATTAACCCAGGATATCGATGTCTACCTCGATGCTAATGGACAGGCCACTATCACTCCGGCGGAGATCGACAATAATTCTTCCGACAATTGTGGAATTCAAAGCTATGCCCTGGATATTGACTCTTTTGATTGTAATGATATTGCCCCCTATCCAATCGTGGTGACTCTGACCGTTACCGATGTCAATGGCAATAGTGATGCAGCAACGGCCAATGTTACCGTCTATGATAAAGTACCTCCTACCGTATTAACCCAGGATATCGATGTGTACCTCGATGCTAATGGACAG
>NZ_VJVW01000068.1 GCF_009735585.1 Christiangramia aestuarii | reverse complement strand
GACAGCAGGCTCTCACCGACGCCGCGCTGGAGTTCGGCCACCGCGTCGTAGCTGGCCGCCGCGCGGGAAAACGACGCGGCGACCTGGCGCTTGTCGGGCAGCGCGGCAACGCCATGGGGCGCCAGCAGCGGCGAGGAATCGTCAGGCATCGTCACCCTCGCGAAGGAATCTCAGGATTGCGCTGGCCACCTCGTCCGGGCATTCCAGCGGCAGGCCGTGACTGGCCGCCAGGGTCGAGACCTCGACGTCCGGCAGCCACTCGAGCAGGGCCTCGGCGGCGGCCAGCGGCACCAGCGCATCGGCTTCGGCGAACAGGTGCAATTGCGGCCCGCGGAAGTTTTCCAGGGCGGCCCGGGTATCCAGTTGGCCGAGCAACTGCAGGCCGGCGACCAGCGCCTCGCGCTCCAGCTGCGGCAGCGCCACCTGCAGTTGCCGCGCCAGGGTCCGAGGGTCGCGCGCACCCTGGCTG
>NZ_VJVW01000067.1 GCF_009735585.1 Christiangramia aestuarii | reverse complement strand
AGCGTCGCCAGTCGGTCTCGGCGCGGCGCCATTCGGCTCGCGCCGCTTCGCCATCGGCGCGGGCGCGGCTGATCGTCTGCACCTGCTCCAGCAGTTGCCGATCGAGGGTCTCCAGCTTCGCGCGCTGGGCTTCCAGCGCCGCCTGCGCCGCCGCTTCGCGGGCCTCGGCGGCGCGCAGGCGCTGGCGGAAGTCGCGCGGGTCCAGGCGCAGCAGCAGGTCGCCGGCCTGGACGTCGGCATCGTCGGCCACCAGCACCTCGGCGACGTAGCCGGAGACCTGCGCGCTGACCGCCACCCAGTCGGCGCGTACATAGGCATCGTCGGTGCCCTCCAGGAAGCGTCCGCTGCTCCACCACCAGGCCAGCAGGGCGGCGAGCGCGATGGCGCCGGCGAGGCCGCCCAGCAGCCAGGTTCGGCGCCGGCGCGTGGCTGCTGGCATGGTTTCGCCAGTGGTGTGTTCGATGGGTTCC
>NZ_VJVW01000066.1 GCF_009735585.1 Christiangramia aestuarii | reverse complement strand
CGCCATTCAGCGGGCTTATGGGCGGATTGCCAGGACCACCACGCCCGCTGTCACCAGGGCTACGCCGAGCCATTGGCGCAGGTCCAGGCGTTCGCCGAGGAAGGCCACGCCGAGCAGTGCCACCAGCACCACGCTGAACTTGTCCAGCGGCGCCACCAGCGACGCCGGGCCGAGCTTGAGGGCGCGGAAATAGCAGATCCAGGAGGCACCGGTGGCCAGCCCGGAGAGCACCAGGAACAGCCAGCTGCGCGGCAGGATGCTGCCCGGGGCCTGGAACTTGCCCAGGACCGCGAGGATGCCGCCGAGGGTGACGAGGATCACCAGGGTGCGGATGAAGGTGGCGAAGTCCGAATCGACCCGGTCGAGGCCGATCTTGGCGAAGATCGCGGTCAGCGCGGCGAACAGCGCCGAAAGCAGTGCCCAGAAGGCCCAGGATGCCAGCATGTCGTCCTCCTCCGGGCCTTCTCCACGG
>NZ_VJVW01000065.1 GCF_009735585.1 Christiangramia aestuarii | reverse complement strand
AGGTCCAGGCCAGGGCTGTTCGGGAACAGCGAGGCGGTATGGCCGTCGTCGCCCATGCCGAGGACCAGCACGTCGATCGGCAATGGCAGCTCGTGCAGGTGATGGTCGGCCAGCTCGGCCGCTTCCTCCAGGCTCGCCGCCGGCTGGTAGAGGCCGATGAAGCGCGCCTTCGCCGCCTCGCCACGGAGCAGGTGGCGGCGAACCAGGCCGGCGTTGCTATCGGCATGCGACTCCGGCACCCAGCGCTCGTCGGCCAGGCTGACGGTGATCCGCGACCAGTCCAGCGGCTCCTCGCTCAAGGCTTCGAGGAAGGCCACCGGACTGCGCCCACCGGACACCACCAGCAGCGCCTGGCCTTCCTCGAAGCCTTGAGCGAGGAGCTGGAAAAAAGCACCGACATCCTCTCCGGTGCCAGCAAGGGCAACAGCGCGATCCTCCATACCGGTTTCGACGCGCCGCCCGGCAGCATCGAACTGG
>NZ_VJVW01000064.1 GCF_009735585.1 Christiangramia aestuarii | reverse complement strand
GGAGGCGCCGCGCTGCACCCTGCGCTTCGTGCAGGAGTCGGACATCGACGACGAGGCACTGCGGCAGAACCGCATCGACCTCTATATCGGCGCCTCGTCCTGGATGGAACCCGAGGTCAAGACCCAGCAGTTGCTCACCACCCGCTTCGTCGGCCTGGCCCGCCAGGGGCACCCGATCTTCGACGGCGAGATCACTCCGCAGCGCTTCATCGCTTTTCCGCATATCGCCGTCTCGCGTCGTGGCCTCAACCATGGACCGCTGGACCAGGCCCTGGGAGAACTCGGCCTGAAGCGCGACGTCAAGCTGATCAGCCCGACCTTCCACTCGGCGATCTTCGCCCTGCCCGGCTCCGACCTGCTGCTGCCGATCGCCGAGCATTCCCTGTGGCGGGCCAACCGACTGGGCCTGGGCCTGCGCCAGTTCGACATCCCGGTGCCGTTGAAGACCGTGATGGTGGTCCAGGCCTGGCATCCACG
>NZ_VJVW01000063.1 GCF_009735585.1 Christiangramia aestuarii | reverse complement strand
GTCGAAGCCGAGCACGCCGAGGTAGCCGGCGATGTCCAGGCGGCGCCAGGATGAGCCCCAGTCGTCCGAGTAGTACACCGCGTTGGCGGAGACGCTCGCCGGCTCCTCGTCGGGATACAGCCACAGCGGCACTTCGTAGTGGCTCATGGTGTTGGCCAGCAGCACATTCCTGCCCATGTAGAACTCGCGCAGCCCGGAACTGGACGGCAGGGGCCAGAACGGGCTGGGCAGCTTGCCGGTGATCTTCCATTCGAGCGCGTCGCGATCGAGCTCGGCGATCAGCGAGCGCGATTCGTCGGGGTGGTCGAGCACTGCGATCACCCGACCGTCCATGTTCTGTTCCAGGCGCTCGACGGCCACGCCGTCGGTGCGCCGGATCGCGCCCATCTGCCAGCGTCCGCCCTCGCGGCGCAGTTCGGCCTGGGTGGTGACCAATATCGAGCTGGTCAGGTAGCGCCCCTCGGGTGGGCCATAGCGGA
>NZ_VJVW01000062.1 GCF_009735585.1 Christiangramia aestuarii | reverse complement strand
CCGGCTTTCCTGAACAACTTCAGGACGCGTCCAGCACCAATTCCACCATCAGGTCGTCGGCCAGGTCTTCCAGTCGCTCGCGCAGGGTGTCCAGCGACAGGGTCAGCGGCACCGCCAGCAGCGCATCGGCATGGAACAGCGGTTCGCTGCTCATCGGCGCCGGGCGCACTTCGGTGGACAGGCTCTCCAGGTTCACCCCGTGCTCGGCCAGCAGCCGGGTGATGTCACGCACGATACCGGGGCGGTCGTTGCCCACCAGGTCGAGGTGGATAGGCTTCCAGTTGCATACCGGCTCGATCCCGCTTTCCGCCAGGAGCACGCGGATACCGTGGCTGGACAGGCCCTGTAGCCCTTCCACCAGTTCGTCGTAGCCTTCCGCCGGCACGGCCACCCGCAGTATCCCGGCGAACTGCCCGGCCATCCGCGACATGCGGCTTTCCAGCCAGTTGCCGCCGTGGGAGGCGATGCATTGGGCGATGC
>NZ_VJVW01000061.1 GCF_009735585.1 Christiangramia aestuarii | reverse complement strand
ATGCTGATCACCGCCCATGGCGGGCGCACCGAGTTCTACGTCTATCAGGGGATCGACGCGCAGTACGTCTACAACGCCGCGCGCAACGTCGAGGTCGCCACCTGGATGCTGGCTACCCGCAAGGACGACAAGGGTGCCCCGTTGCTGCTTTCCAACGCCCTCACCGACGACGCCAGCAACCTCAGCTACGCCCGCGAGTTCGCCAAGATCGTCGCGCGCCTGGACCTGCTCGCCGAGGTGCTCGGCGAACGCTACCGGCGGATCAGCGTGAACTACGCCCAGGGACTGCTGTTCATGCATTTCCTGCCGGTGCAGTGAGCCGATGCTCCCGGGGTGAACGAATATGTCGCAGCACGGTAAGTGTTTTGCCTTGCCGGCTCGTTAAGCTCTGTCGGATATGACCGGCGGGTCGCTCGCCGAAAAAGGGCGGTTCCCGGTCAGCCTTTGCTGTGCGCCTGCCTGCCTGGATTAATGCTCAGC
>NZ_VJVW01000060.1 GCF_009735585.1 Christiangramia aestuarii | reverse complement strand
CATCGCCATCGTCATCAGCAAAGGTTCCGGCACAATTACATGCAGCATCGTAGACATCATTAACCGTACAGGCATCATTATCATCACAAGGAGTACCTTCTAAAGCAGCATCACATTCATCACAGGCATCTCCAATTCCATCTCCATCAGCATCAGCCTGAGTTGGATTGGCATCTGATGGACAGTTATCACAACCATCGGGTACACTATCTCCATCTGTGTCGATTCTATCATCAAAGCCTAAACATATATCACAGCCGTCAGGGATACTATCTCCATCGGCATCAGCAAGATCATCAGATCCAGGACAGAGGTCGTCGCTGTCACACACGCCATCGCCATCGTCATCAGCAAAGGTTCCGGCACAATTACATGCAGCATCGTAGACATCATTAACCGTACAGGCATCATTATCATCACAAGGAGTACCTTCTAAAGCAGCATCACATTCATCACAGGCATCTCCAATTCCATCTCCATC
>NZ_VJVW01000059.1 GCF_009735585.1 Christiangramia aestuarii | reverse complement strand
GGGCGGCATGCGGTCATCGGGGTGCCGTTCCTGTGGCTCTTCCTGTTCTTCCTGCTGCCCTTCGCCATCGTGCTGAAGATCAGCCTGGCGGAAGCGGACGTGGCCATCCCGCCCTACACCGAGATCTTCGCCTACGCGGACCAGCAGTTGCAGGTGCTCCTCAACCTCGGCAACTACCTGATGCTGACCGACGACCCGCTCTACATCGATGCCTACCTCGGCTCGCTGAAGATGGCCTTCATCAGTACCCTGATCTGCCTGCTGGTGGGCTACCCGATGGCCTACGCCATCGCCCGCTCCAGCCAGTCCTCGCAGACCGTCCTGCTGCTGCTGATCATGATGCCGACCTGGACGGCGATCCTGATCCGGGTCTATGCCTGGATGGGCATCCTTTCCAACAACGGCCTGCTCAACAGCGTACTGATGGGGCTGGGGCTCATCAGCGAGCCGCTGACCATCCTCAATACCAACATCGCGGTGTA
>NZ_VJVW01000007.1 GCF_009735585.1 Christiangramia aestuarii | reverse complement strand
TAACTAACCTTTTAAGGTGGCTATAGCAACGGGGCTCACCTCTTCCCATTCCGAACAGAGTAGTTAAGCCCGTTAGCGCAGATGGTACTGCTATCATTGTGGGAGAGTATGTCGCCGCCTTCTTCTTGAAAACCCCTTCAGTTCGCTGATGGGGTTTTTTTATGCGCTATAGCGAAATAATAACATAAGTATGCAACACAAAAAAGCAGCCCTGGTGGCTGCTTTTTGATTTTAATAGGTTTGAAAGATTAAGGGGTGGGATTAAGTAGAGCAAAGATATCCACGCTAATGAATTGCCCATTTTTAAATTCGGAATCCCTAAGGCAGCCTTCATGCTCAAATCCCAGCCTTTTTAAGGCTTTGGAAGAATTAATGTTGCCAGCCTCCACATAAGCTTCTATTCTGTGTAGTTCTAAATCCCTGAAAAAATACTGGATCACCTTTTGCCCGGCTTCCTGAACAATTCCTTTGCCCCAGAATTCAGGCAATAGCCAGAAACCAAGTTCAGCTTTCTTATGCTCTTCCATGAGGCCGTTATAACCGATTGCACCGCAAAACTCTTTTGAATCCTTTAACCAAATAGCCCACCACATCCCGGAATTGGACTTCTCGAGATTTGTATACCATTCCATCTGTTCCTTTGTTTCTTGAAAGCTGGAGTAACTAACTCCATAGTATTTTATCACTTCGGGATGGGACAGTCCTCTAAAAATAAGTTCTTGATCTTCGGATTTTATTTTTTCAAGACTAAGCCGCAGTGTTTCTAGAGTTGGAATTTCTGTTTGGTTCAATTGGAAAAGTTTTTTCCGAATATAATTTATTTCCTTTAATCTTATCGATTTTAATAAAAACAAGAAAGCCGTCTGGAATTATAACAGACGGCTTTGTTTATAAAACATGACCAATCTCAGTCCATGAACTCTTCTCCATGCTTCAATGGCTGAAGGTCTTTCAGTTCTTCTGGCTTGAACATTCTTGATTTAATAACGAACCTTAATCCCAGAGGGATTTCCAGGGAAAAACTGGAGCCACGACCTTTAGTGATATCTACCAAAAGATGGGTGTGTTTCCAGTATTCGAACTGGTCTTTGCTCATAAAGAATTCGCAACCATGGACCGTACCAAGCCAGACATCATTTTCGTTCAGTAAAAGATCACCTTTTTCAAGACACATTGGGGAGGATCCATCACAACATCCACCGCTCTGATGGAACATCAGATCTCCATGGCGCTCTCTTAATTGATCAATGACCTCTTTTGCCTCTTCGGTTATATCTACTCTTTTATACATATTCTAAAAGAATCCCATAGGCTTCTTGTCATAAGAAACCAGCATATTCTTGGTTTGGCGATAATGGCTCAACATCATCTTATGGTTTTCGCGGCCAATTCCAGATTTTTTATATCCACCAAATGGCGCATGTGCCGGATAATTATGATAATTGTTGACCCAAACACGGCCAGCCTTTATTGCCCTCGCTATCTGGTAAGCCTGGTGGGTATCCCTGGTCCAGACCCCAGCTCCAAGACCATATAAGGTATCATTGGCGATTTCAATTGCTTCTGCCTCATCTTTAAAAGTAGTCACACAAACCACCGGCCCAAAGATCTCTTCCTGAAATACCCTCATTTTGTTGTTTCCTTTCAGAATAGTTGGCTTGATATAGTATCCTCCTTCAAGACCTTCATTAAAGGCAGCTTCTCCTCCGGTTAGCACTTCACAACCTTCTTCTTTTCCTATGTTGATATAGTTCAGGATCTTTTCATACTGATCATTAGAGGCCTGTGCACCCATCATGGTATCTGGATCCAGGGGATGACCTAGTTTAATCGCTTCGGTCCTTTCTATCACGCGAGCAATAAATTTGTCGTATATACTTTCCTCGATCAGTAATCTGGAAGGACAGGTACATACTTCTCCCTGGTTAAGGGCGAACATCACGGCTCCCTCTATACATTTATCGAAATATTCATCATCGGCCTCCATAATACTTTCAAAGAACACATTGGGTGATTTCCCACCAAGTTCCAGGGTAACCGGAGTGATATTCTTGGAAGCATATTGCATGATGAGCTGCCCGGTGGTAGTTTCACCGGTAAAGGCAACCTTGCTGATCCTTGGGCTGGAGGCAAGAGGTTTCCCTGCTTCAGCTCCAAATCCATTAACAATATTGAGTACCCCGGCAGGAAGCACGTCTTCGATAAGCTCCATAAGTAATAGTATGCCTACAGGTGTTTGCTCGGCTGGTTTTAAAACCACGCAGTTCCCAGCGGCCAGGGCAGGGGCAAGTTTCCAGGTTGCCATAAGGATTGGGAAGTTCCAGGGAATGATCTGTCCCACAACTCCAAGGGGTTCGGTAACATTTATGCAGACGGTATTTGGATCCAGTTCGGCAACAGAACCTTCTTCAGCCCTGATCACCCCGGCGAAATACCTGAAATGGTCTACCGCCAGCGGGAGATCTGCGGCAAGGGTTTCCCTTACGGCCTTTCCATTATCCCAGGTTTCAGCCCTGGCAAGATCCTCGAGATTTTCTTCCATGATGTCTGCGATCTTAAGAAGAAGGTTGCTTCTATAGGCGGCCGAAGAATTATTCCATTCAGGAGCGGCTTTCCAGGCGGCATCGATCGCTTTGTTAATATCCTCTTCGGTAGATCTTGCTACCTTGGTGAAACTATTTCCATCTACCGGAGATATGTTATCGAAATATTCACCTTTCACCGGCGCCGTCCATTTTCCACCAATATAATTATCGTAGGAGTTCTTGAACTTTGGTTTCTGAATTTTTTGCTGCTCGGTTGCTTTTGTTGTACTCATAGTAATAAAAGTTTTAATTAGTAATAGATCTATGCCTTCGGGGTTATTCTAAGGAAAGGATTGAAAAAATCAGGTTGATTTAAGAAACCCGCAAAAGCCATATAATATACTAATAATTCGATGAAAATCAGTAGTTTAAATTGCGTAATTCGTAGTTAATTGTCTGAATTTTATCGATATAAGAATAAGCGCCTATCCAGCAGGGATATTTTGCTTTACTAACTTTTATGAAAGTCCAGAGAGATGGAAAGTCGATAGCCCGGGATCCTGTTCCTCAGGCTCAGGAAATATTATCCAGTTTATAAACGAACAGTAATCCGGTCCAAATTAATTGCTGGAAGTTCAGGGTTTAATTTAAACCTGTTAGGGCTAAAAAATGATTGTGCGTTAAAATAACTTCAAAAGAAATCTCTGAATAATTGAAGAGACAACTAATCTTTTATGAAATCCTGAAAATCCTTAAAGAATTCCTCTAGTTTCAACATATCTTCAGCAAGAAATGATTTAACACCAGGCCAGTCCTTTTTATTATGTACGCTAACCCCTGGCATTTCTATATAAACGCGAGAGATGATCTTGCCTTCAGGAAGTTCATAACTTTCATCAAAAATAGCTTCGGGTAAGTATTCTGCTTTTAACACATTTTGAAGAGATAGCATCTTTTCAAAATAATAGGCACGAATCAATTCATCTTCATCATCTATATCAAGGGACACCTGGGCCACTTTTCGGCTGAAGGTAAATTTCAACTGTATCTCCTTCATTTTTGTATTATAAAGCAGCCATTTATGTGGAAATTCCTTTCCGAAGCTGGTCCAGAATTCCTGTCTTAATTTCTTTGATTCTTCTTTGCTGAACATCTAGATAAAATAAGCGAGTAAGATCCCAAGAATGATAACCCCGAGCTTGGAGGCATTAAAGGAATGGTTTTTTGAAGATTCGAACAGGATGGTGGTAGAAACATGTAAAAAGATACCGATCACCATGGCGTTCACATAATCTGAATATTGCGAGATCACCGGGACACTATTTTTTAACCAGCTTCCCAGTGGTGTCATAAGAGCGAAAAAAGCCAGGAACGAAAATACCTTTATTTTACTCAATTTGCTGTGCACCAAAAATACAGATAAGATAGCCGCTACCGGAATCTTATGTACCACAACCCCATGTAATAAATGATTGTCCTTATCGAGGGGAAAACCTTCCAGGAGAGAATGCAGGCTAAGACTTATTAGAAGCAGCAGGGGGAAAGCGGTGGAATTTTCATTGAAATGCAGGTGCCCGTGTTCCACACCTTTCGAAAGGAACTCCAATACGATCTGTAATAAAAGGCCCAGCATGATGAATACGCCGATCCCCGAGTCTGGTTCCCGGTATACATCGGGAAGTAATTCCAGGACCGTAACCGCCAGTAAATAAGCCCCACTAAAGGCTAGTAATAACTTAAAGCCGGAAGAACTTCCTGGTTTAAGGAATAATGAGATCACATAGCCGATAAAAACAGCGATTATTGGAAGGAGGTAAATGTACAGGTCTGTTAACAAATTGATTATGGTTGGTGGTTGGGCGACTGTTCAGAACTATGCGCTGAACAATCCTGTAATAATTATAGTTTCGGACAAAATTAACTTATTTTTGTCGTTCTATAAAGAAGGATTATGGCTAATAACTTTAGAATGATCGCCAAGACCCTGTACGGTTTTGAATCGATCCTCGCGAAAGAATTACTGGATTTAGGTGCAATGGAGATCAAGGAAGGAAACCGTATGGTGAGCTTCGTTGGTGATAAAGGTTTTATGTACAAAGCTAACCTTTGCCTTAGAACGGCCATAAAGATCCTAAAACCTTATGAAAGTTTCCGCGCGAATTCTGAAGAGGAACTGTATGATAATATCAAAAAACTTCCCTGGGAGAAGTTCCTGGACGTAAAAGGAAGCCTGGCCATAGATTCTGCGGTACATTCAGATATATTCACGCATTCGCAATATGTAGCCTTAAAGGCCAAGGATGCGATCGTTGACCGCTTCAGGGAAAAATTTGGGGAGCGGCCAGATGTAGACCTGGATTTTCCCGATCTGCGCATCAATATCCATATAGAAAAAAACTTCTGTAATGTGTCTTTTGATAGTTCAGGCGATTCTTTACATAAACGAGGTTATCGTTCGGCTACCAATATAGCCCCGATCAACGAAGTACTTGCGGCCGGAATGCTTTTAATGTCTGGCTGGGACGGTCAATGCGATTTTCTTGATCCTATGTGCGGTAGTGGTACCATTCCAATTGAGGCTGCCATGATCGCCAGTAATATTCCGCCTAACCTGAACAGGAAGGAATTCGCTTTCGAAAAATGGAGCGACTGGGACGAAGACCTTTATGAGAAGATCGAAGAGTCTGCCCTGAAGAAGGTACGCGATTTCCATTTCAAGATCAAAGGCTACGATAAGGCGCCTTCTGCTGTGATGAAGGCCAAAGAAAATGTAAAGAATGCGAACCTTTCAGATTTTATAGAGATACAACAGAAAAGCTTCTTTGAAAGCGAGAAAGAAAATGAAGGTTATCTGCATATGCTTTTCAATCCGCCATATGGGGAAAGACTGGAGATAGATATCGAAGAATTTTACGGCAGGATAGGTGATACCCTAAAACAGAATTATCCCGGTACCCATGCCTGGTTCATTGCCACTAATTTCGATGCCATAAAAAGCGTAGGCTTAAGGGCTTCCCGAAAGATCAAGTTGTATAACGGGCCGCTGGAAGGCAGGTTGCTAAAATACGTTCTTTACGAAGGTTCTAAGAAAAAGAGCAAGCAAAAGGATTAATTCCTGGCCTTTTTATAGAAAGGGATAAGATAAGAAACCGTATACCCAAAGCCGGCGCCAAATTCGCCACTATCATAGGTCCTTCCGAAACCGGGGATGGCCAGGTTATCAAAATTCGACGGACTGTTTTGCCCGATCCTTCTTTTAAGCTGAACATTTGCTGAAAGGAACAAATTATTCAGCACCTCTACCTTGATACCTATCATCACTTCGGCCCAGCTGGCAGTAAGGCCTGTTGTTTCGGTATCATCTTCCCTGAAATCGGGGCCAAAATAATCTGAAGAAGTATAGATGCGGTATTCATCCAGGGTTTGAGAGAAGGTAGCAAAGCCATATCTAACTCCCACAAAAATGGCATTCTGCATTTCCAGCCAGTTCTCGTAGGCGTTGTAATCTCCACCCACCTTGATATAACTTCCGTTGGTAAAAGTTTCAATATTATCTCCTTCAAAGGTTCTCTTTTCTGTACCAAGTTCTGAAGCAATATAAAAGTTCTTGTAGATGCGATAGTCGCCCACCACCTCTATACCGCTGTAGGTATCATCAAGAAGGCTACGAACAGGTTTGCTTATATCCACGCCCAGCCTTATTCCGTATTTCTCGCGGTACTGCAGTGTATCCTGAGCAGTTGTTCGCTGAGCATGCACAGATATTCCCAGGGTAAGTATGAATAAGAGGCTAGAAAAATATCGATACATGCGCTTGATTTTGATCTTCAACATTGGTGGTCTCAACCTGGATATCCTGTATCCAGCTTCCATCTTCGCCAGCTTCATTGATCGCCTTCAGGCCTACGTAATTAACCTTGAAAGCACAGGCCCGGTTAATGTATTCCTCGTTCCTTCCGTAGCTGAAGGTGATGCTGTCTGTATTCTTAAGGGCGCTTGGCTCCTGGCTGGCCAGGTTATTATTCAGCGTAAAACCGAACTTGGTAACATCGGCATCGGTTTTTAATGGAATGGCTAGGCTGTCGCCGGTGAATCTTTCGAAAACTATCGTTTGATCACGGTTGTTCTCATTTCTAATGGAAACATATTCTTCAAAGCCTTCAGCCCTGATGCCGAGGTTTTGGGGAGACTTTGGCTCATCTGTTTCATCAATATCATAAAAGCGAATGATGAGCAGGGGAGTGGTATCTTCTGTTGCGGGACAAATATCGTCTCGCTGGCAGCCTGTAAGGGCTAGAACGCAAACGAAAAGAAGAAAAAGAGAATATGTATTAAATTTCATATATACCTATCGTTTTTCCAGGCAAACAACGTTTTCCACGTGATGGGTTTGCGGGAACATATCCACAGCCTGAACTTTGGTAACTTTATAGTATTCATCCAGCAGGGCCAGGTCACGTGCCTGTGTAGCCGAATTACAACTTACATAAACTATGCGTTGTGGCAATATACCAATAATTTGGGCCACCACATCCTTATGCATCCCATCCCTTGGCGGATCGGTAATGATCACATCTGGCTGGCCATGCATGGCGATAAAACTTTCAGTGAAAACCTTACGCATATCCCCAACATAGAACTCGGTATTTTCTACATTATTTCTTTCGGCGTTTTCTTTAGCATCCTTGATCGCTTCAGGAACAGCTTCCACGCCAATAACCTTTTTGGCATTTTTAGCCACGAACTGGGCGATAGTTCCTGTACCGGTATAAAGGTCATAAACCAGTTCGTCACCTTTTAGATCTGCATATTCCCTGGCTATTTTATAAAGGTTGTATGCCTGGTCTGAATTCGTCTGGTAAAATGACTTGGCGTTGATCTTGAATTTCAGGCCTTCCATCTCTTCAAAGATATGGTCACGCCCTTTGTAGCAGATCACCTCCTGATCGTAAATAGTATCGTTGGCCTTATTGTTCACCACGTATTGCAAGGAGGTGATCTCAGGAAATTTCTCGGCTACGGCATCAAGAAGAAGTTCTCTTTTCTCCTTGTTGTCCTCGAAGAACTGTACCAGGATCATGATCTCGCCTGTAGAAGTGGTCCTGATCATAAGTGTTCTAAGAAGACCTTCCTGATTGCGGGTATTGAAGAATTCCAGACCATTTTCTGTAGCAAAATCCTTAACGAAATTCCTAATGGCATTGCTGGGATCTGCCTGTAAATGACATTTTTTAATATCAAGGATCTTGTCCCACATCCCGGGAATATGAAAACCAAGGGCATTCCTGTTTTCGATGTTTTCCCCGCTTTGTATCTCATCCTGGGTTAGCCAGCGGCTGTCGCTAAAGGAGAATTCCATTTTATTGCGATAAAAATAGATCTCTTCGCTGCCAAGGATTGGAGTGATCTCGGGAAGTTCAATTTTTCCAAGCCGGCGGAGGTTATTTTCAACTTCCTTTTGCTTGAATTCCAATTGATATTTATAGTCCATATTCTGCCATTTGCAACCTCCACAGGTTCCAAAATGCTGGCAAACAGGTTCTGTTCTTTTGTCTGATAATTTATGAAATTCTACCGCGGTTCCCTGGTAGTATGATTTTCTTTTCCTGGTAGTCTGTACATCGGCTACATCGCCCGGTACCGCGTTGTCTATAAAGATCACCCGGCCATCTGGAGATTTGGCAACGGCCTTACCTTTGGCCCCGGCATCTGTAACTTCAATTTCCTTAAAAAGCTTGCTCTTATTTCTTCTCGCCATGTCGCAAAAATAGGATAATTAACAAGATTTAAAGAGAGGCCGGTTGAAATTTTCAACAAACATTTAGTAATTTGCAGGAATTCAAATTCAGGGGATGATTTCTCTCCCCTTTCGTCACTTTTTAACCGAAAAAAGAAGGAATTACTTAAACAATAATTCAAAAACGAAAACTAACATGCCATTACCTAAAATCAACTCTTCAGAAGAGGCAATCAAACTAGAAGACCAACATGGGGCCCATAATTACCATCCCTTACCTGCTGTTCTAAGCAGGGGAGAAGGTGTCCATGTCTGGGATGTAGAAGGGAAGAAATATTACGATTTTCTTTCGGCTTATTCTGCGGTTAACCAGGGGCATTGTCATCCTAAAATTGTAGGTGCGATGCATGAACAGGCATCAAAACTGGCACTAACTTCCCGTGCATTCCATAATGATGTCCTGGGAGCTTATGAAAAATATGCGACCGAGTATTTTGGTTTCGATAAGTTGTTACCAATGAATACCGGAGCAGAGGCAGTAGAAACTGCGATCAAGATAGCTCGTAAATGGGCTTATGAAAGAAAGGGAGTTAAGGAGACCGAGGCAGAGATCGTGGTTTGTGCCAATAACTTCCACGGTAGAACAACAACGGTGATCTCTTTCTCCAACGATGAAGACGCCAGAAGAAATTTTGGCCCATATACACCAGGGTTCACTAAGATTCCTTATAACGATCTGGATGCACTGGACGCCGCCCTTGAAAAAAATCCGAATGTTGCAGGATTTTTAGTGGAGCCTATCCAGGGAGAAGCGGGAGTATTTACTCCGGCAGATGATTATATGATGAGAGCCAAGGAGATTTGTAACAAACACAATGTATTGTTCATGGCCGATGAGATCCAGACAGGGATCGCCAGAACTGGTGGTCTTCTAGCAGTTTGTGGTCACTGTACCTGTGAAGGTCACTGTGAAAGACAGGAAACTTATAGCAAACCCGATATCCTGATCCTGGGGAAAGCGCTTTCCGGAGGAAATTATCCAGTTTCTGCGGTACTGGCAGATAACGAAGTGATGGATGTGATCCAGCCAGGACAACATGGTTCTACCTTTGGAGGAAACCCGGTTGCAGCTGCTGTTGCGGTTGCCGCCCTGGATGTGGTGAAAGACGAGCATCTAATCCAGAATGCCCGTAGACTTGGTAAGCTTTTCAGAAGGTTGATGGATGATTATATCAGGGACTCCAATATTGTAAGCCTGGTAAGAGGGCGTGGATTGCTAAACGCTATCGTTATTAACGATTCCGAAGAAAGTTCTACAGCTTGGGATATTTGTATGGCTCTTAAAGAAAACGGCCTGCTGGCCAAGCCAACTCACGGTAATATCATCAGGTTCGCTCCACCATTGGTGATGAACGAGGAACAACTTAGGGATTGTGTAGACATTATTACCAGCACCCTAAAGCAGTTCGAAAAATAATTAAGATTGAAATAAGAAAAAAATCCCGCTATAGGCGGGATTTTTTATTTTGAAAGGGTTTAGAATTAACCTCCGTACTCCCTCATGATCTGTTCCTGCATTTCCATCATGCCTTCGAATCCACCGTACATAATGAAGAAGATGATATTGGTAATTATGCTAATTCCGCTTAGCACCAAGCCTATAATTGCCAGGATACGACCGGTCTTTACATTTTGATAACCGGTATAAAGCTCGGGATCGGCATTATATATCTCCACCGCTCTTTTGGCCATTACCAGGGCTATGATCCCAAAAACAATACCGGCAACCCCATAGCAACAACAGCCTAAGATCGATAAAATTCCAAAAACAAGAATGAGGGTTGAATTAGGTAATTCTCTTTTTTCCATAAAATTGGTTGTTAGTTAGTTTAAAATGAAAAACATCTTGATGATATATGCACCGGCTATAACCACTGCATTAATGATGATGAGCACTATTTTGAGCTTATAATCGTTTTTAAATTTATAAAAAAGATTGAATACCAGGAATAACAGCAGCAATGCCAGGCTATAAATAGCGGGATACATAAAGAAAGCGTCCTTGAAATGACCCTGGAAAAGCAGAACAGCTGCTCGCTGGGCTCCACAGCCTGTACAGTCAAGCCCGAAAAGACTTTTGTTAAGACAGGGGAGCATGTATTCTTCTGGATTACTCAATTCTTTACGCCAATTTTCTTGGTCAGTTCTTTATGGTCGCTGGTATTTACCTTGACAATATAAACCGCATTACTTAAATTCCCGGTAGGGAAATTAAATTCTTTCTCTGGCATCTTAAAATTTTTATCCAAAAATTGCTTTCCGTTAAGGTCATAAAGCCTGATTCTGCTAAGATTTGCATCGTAAAGCATTTTGACTTCCAGCTGCTGCCCGCCATTATTCTGAAAAATATCAATTGTGTTTAGGAGGATGTTTTCTGGCTTTTCAATTCTGGTGGAATCTGGACTATCGGGATTTGTGGTCTCCTGAATTTTTTCAATGAAACTTAAATAGAACCAGTCCTGATACTCTCCTTTATCAAGGCTAAGCTTTAAATAACCAGTCTTTATACTATAGTAAAGTTCCTTCCTGGCGTCGTAAATAAAGATACGCTCAGGGTTAAAATTATTGAGATCAGAAATATAGAATTTCAACTCTGCCTTATCTGCCAGGGAGATCTTCAATGGAATTAATTCCTGGTCTTTCCTTGGACGAACGTTGATTACGTAGGCTGTATTAGCGATAGACCAGCTGATATCTTTAGGGTAGCTGTCCATTTTCCTAGCATCCATGGCGTGATCTTCCTCAGGAGTCGATTCGGTTTTAAAAACAAGAGCCAGTTTTTGTAGATAGGTCTCATTGATCTCAATATCCAAATTCAAAGATTCCATGGCCGAAGCCTGGGTTTTGAAGACCGGCAAATTAGTCCTGTTCCAGGGATAGCTTCGCTGGGAATTTTGAAATTTAAGTAAACCATTTTTATTGCCTATAAGCATAAATCCCTGGGCAACCGGTATGAGCTTGCGGTCATAATATTTTCCGGTTTGCCCTGTATCTGTGCCGTCAGAATATTTTTTGAAGGCCGGGGGAATATAAATTCCTGTTCCCGGAGAATAAGTGCCATATCCTCCTTCATAATCTGCGAGATAATGAGAATTTCCGTTTTCTTTAGAATCCCAGAAATAAGCGATTCCGGTAGTTGATGTGTTTTCGATCAGGAATTTATCAAGGTCCAGGCTACTGGGATAGGGGTTTCCAACCAGAAGGATCTGATCCTTTTTTATGGGTAGTTCTATTAGCCCATCATTAGGTAAGCCGCGAAAGTCATAGATCTGGGCATTTCCCGGGTTAATGCTTTCACTTTCTATTGTATTTAAGTTGCTTCCATTCACACCTTTCATAGTAAAACCTTCACCTGGCAGGAGGTCGAAAATATCACCGGCATATAACCAGTTGGAATAATTCGTCCCGCTGAAGGTATAGATCCAACGGTTGGAGATACTAAGAGGGCTGGAAGAGCCTTCCAGACTGCCTATAAGGTTCGCAGTTCTGCTCTCTGTCTGGTTGATAGGGTCAAAGATAAGGTCGTTCAACCGGGAATTTTTAGTGCTTATATTAACTGGTACTCCCCAGTAATTATAATCATAAGCATTCGAAGTTCCTTTTTGAAAAACCGATATAAGGCCGGTTCCTCTGTTGCCATTGCTACCAGTACGGCCCTGTATTAGTTCAGAATTCTTACGCAGGTAAATGCTGGCTTCGGTCTCCTTTTTATTATTCTTTACCAGTTCGATTTGTTCTTTGACATAAACCAGCCGGTCCTTTGCATAGATATAAGTATCAGACTCTGTTGAAGGAGAGAGATATAACTGGGCGTACAGGCCTGTAGTGCCAAAAATCAGCAAAAAAAGGAGTGGAAGCTTCATGAAAGCCATAAATTTGCATAAATGTAAACATTAAATCTATTCAGATCACTTCTGAAAAAGAATTTAACTATCTGAAAATGAATAATTCACAGGTTTTGAATACTACTCTTATCCTGGTTGGAGGAGTTTTGCTTATCTATAGTATTTCGGCAGATGATGTTAGCCCATATTTCAAAATTATTGGTTTGGTCATAATAATGTTGGGTTTATACCGGGCTACCAATTACTGGGTAGCCACCAAAGATGATCATAAGGACGAAAATGAGAAATGACTATGGAGCTTAAAGCAGGAGACAGGGTAGAATTGTTAGATGACGATCTAAGCGGAATTGTTCAGAAGGTTGAAGATTCTGAGGTCCATATTAAAACAGAGGATGGTTTCGTGATGAGCTTTCCGGAAGACCACCTGGTCAAAATAAAGGATGATATCAACGATATTGATGTCGAGGAATTCGACTTTGAGAAAGTTCTTGAAGAAAAGAAACCTGCCAAAAAACCAAAGTCTATCCCTAAAAGATCTAAAGATAAGGCAGCGCCACCTATGGAGGTAGACCTTCATATAAACCAGCTCGTAAAGTCTTCCCGGGGGATGTCTAATCACGAAATGCTAAATTTGCAGTTAGACACAGCCAGGCACAAACTGGAATTTGCCATTAGGAAGCGCATCCAGAAAGTCGTATTCATCCACGGTGTTGGTGAAGGGGTGCTTAAAATGGAATTAGAATATCTTCTTGGAAGATACTCGAATGTAAAATTTTACGATGCCGACTACCAGAAATACGGGCTGGGTGCGACCGAAGTATATATTATGCAGAATCCCTAGTTACCAGATTCCTCTTAATTGGCGTTTGTGGGCTCTTCAGATTCCGGCTCACCGCAATCTGGGTCCTGGCTAGGACAGGTTCTAACCTCTACGGTTCCCTGGTTATAATTCCCAAAATTATAGGTTTGCCCAAAACGCTGGGTTTCTCCAGAACCGTCCTGGTTTGTTAACTGTAATTCCTCTATAAGGATGCGAAATCCAAAGGTCCTGGTGATAACGTTTTCTTTGTATTGATCATGCTCAAATCTCGGCATTTGTTCTGGATTTAGATAATCTGGACCCAGCTCTGTGCTTACCTGCAGGGTTGGTTCTAAAGGGTCTTCTGGATCTACTTCAAGCCTGGTAGGTACTCCATCATTATCGTCATCCGAATCCAGATAATTCAGGATTCCATCTTCATCTGTATCTCGAACTCCCGCATCATTTAAAGGAATACTACTCGATGTTTCCACAGATGTTAGAACATTGTCCCCATCATCATCTTCGTCTAGGTAATCAGGTATGCCATCGCTATCTGTATCCTGGTGATTTAAACCATCAGGATCCCAGCCTTCATCAATGTTATCAATCCCATCTCCATCTGCATCTACATCCCCGGTCTCATCGGTATACCCGGCAGTTATTCGCGCAAAGGCACCAGAGCCGCTTACCCATTCTTCAACCACTCTTGGCTGACTTGGGGGAACCACACTGCAAAAATAGGAATTACTGCCTGTTGGGATCTCCCCGTTATATAATCGGTAGACGATACGATTATTCTGGTCGTCCAGGTTGATTATGTTCTCCTCATCAATAGGGTCTGGCGGGACTAGGTTTCCCTCATCATCGATAGGTAACTCATTATTCCTGTATTCAAGGGAGATAGATTCAAAAACCCCGTCGTTATTAATAGCATAAAAAACGTTCTTATTAGGGCCATCACAGAATTCTATCCTGCTTTCATCAAAATCGAAATCTGTCACTATAATATCGCCGTCGTCGCAGGATGCTAGAAGGCTAAGAGAAAAAATGCCAAATAATAAACGTCTCATGAAGCTGCTTTTTGAACAAAAATAAAGGAATCAAACTTATATGGGACAGAAGTAGGAAATTATTTTATTTACGTTATTTTTGGGGCCTATGAAAAATGTGTATTTTGATTCAGCAGCTACTACCCAAATAAGGGAGGAAGTGGTCGATAAAATGACCAGCGTTTTAAAAGAAAATTACGGGAACCCGTCATCTACTCATAGCTTCGGGAGGTCTTCTAAATCTCTCATAGAGCAGGCCCGTAAGACTGTTGCAAAGATACTGAATGTCAGGGCTTCTGAGATAGTCTTTACTTCAGGAGGTACAGAGGCCGATAACCTGGCCCTGAATTCCGCAGTTCGTGATCTTGGGGTGGAAAGGATCATTACTTCCAGGATAGAGCACCATGCAGTGCTGTACACCGTAAATCAGCTTCAGGATTGCTTCGATGTGGAGGTAGAATATGTAGATGTAGATCCAATGGGGAATATAGATCTGGAGGACCTGGAGGCAAGGCTAAAGAATTCAGATAAAAAGACCCTGGTGAGCCTGATGCATGTTAACAACGAGATCGGGAACAAGATAGACCTTAAGAAAACAGCCGAGCTGGTAAAATCTTATAATGCTCTTTTTCATTCAGATACCGTGCAGTCCATAGGTCATTTTAACCTGGACCTAAGCGAGATCCCCGTAGATTTTACCGCGGTAAGCGCGCATAAATTCCATGGGCCAAAAGGCGTTGGATTCGCTTTTGTACGAAGTCACTCAGGCCTTAAGCCACTCATTTTTGGAGGAGAGCAGGAGAGAGGTCACCGCGCAGGGACCGAAGGGGTTCACAATATCGTGGGGCTGGAAGAGTCTTTGAAACTTGCCTACGAAAACCTTGATGAGGAAAAGGAATATATAAGTTCTCTTAAAAAACATTTTATAGATAGCCTGAAGAAAGAGGTTCCGGGAGTTAAATTCAATGGTGCCTGTGAAGATTTCGAGAACAGTACCTATACCTTGATAAATGTTCGTCTCCCGTTAAGTGAAGAAAAGGCTTTAATGTTGTTGTTCCAGCTGGACCTAAAAGGCATCGCCTGTTCAAAAGGTAGCGCCTGCCAGAGTGGAAGCGATCAGGGTTCTCATGTTCTTAATGCATTTTTGCCAGATGAGGAGAAAAAGAAACCTTCCTTGAGGTTCTCCTTTTCAAGATATAATACCAAGGAAGAGATAGACTACGTGGTGAAGACTTTAAAAGAATTCATCGAGAATTAATCAGTTCTCTTATCATAAATTAAAAAGCTGAACCCGATGGTTCAGCTTTTTTTTGTTTATTAAATCCGATTATCGGAGCGCGTCATCCTGAATATATTTCAGAATCTATGATATCTAATCCCATTGTAAAGAGACCCTGAAACTAGTTCAGGGTTATTCATCTACTTCCGGAAAAACTTCGCAGTATAGGTTGTTGTATTCCCTACATTATCTGTCACGATCACCTTCAGGTCATTTTCAGTTTCGGTAATGACGTTATCAGAAAAATAGTGGGTAAGTGTATTGTTCTTGTATTCGTATTCCATAAGGATGAACTTGCCGTTCACGGTAGCCCTGTATGCATTTATTCCGGAAAGGTCATCTGAAATTTTCACTTTTAGCGTTTCATTCCCTGAGATCCACTGGCCGTCGTAGAAATTAACCGGAGAAACTTTTGGAGCGATACTATCCTTTGCTAAAAAGTATTTTCCGAAAGTCCGGGTGCCCGTGGTAAACCTGTTGCCTTTTTTATAAGTAGTGGAATAGATAGGCTTCCCATAATCTGAAAGCCTTGCTATAAATAACTGTTCCCTTTCTTCAGCAGGATAATCACTTACGTCGAAACCAACGGTAAAATTCTTATGCAGCGGGATCTCATCTTCGTGCACCTCTACCATGTCTTCGGTAAAATTGATATCCAGATAGGCATCCTGGTAAAGGCTACCACCGGGGATGTAAACATCCATTTTCCCGCGCTGGGCTGAAAGTCCGTTTGAAGCGCTGGCCAGGTAATCTGTTTCCCTGTTCTCTTTTTTCTTTAAACTGGAGCTGATCTGTCCTTTAATTGGGATCCTAACCAGTTTTTCATTGCCTTTAAAATCGGTCACCCTGATGGTATACTGGTAATCCAGGCTGTCTTTAATGTTCAGTTTGCCTTCATCTTCCAGTTGCCCGTAAATGCTCAACGGATTTCCCGGTTCCCGGTATAATTTCTGAACCCTGCTTTTATGTTTCGCGTAATACTCATAATCTATTAACTGGTTAAGATGCCTGGTCTCAGAAAATGAGAATTTCTGAAAATCGATCTCAAAGACCTTATCTCCGTTCAAATTCGATTCGATCTTATAGACTCCATTGTGGTTGTAAGCGCCATCCTGCTGATCTACAGTAGAGATACCGAAGCCTATCTCACCACAAGCTTCAACTTCACGTGTGGTATAAGTGCCGTCATCCAACGGGATAAGATTTAGTTTCTGGCGTTCCTGTGAGTTGTTTACGTGAGCATCATCACCTATGGGATAGGCAAACACGCCCTGTACCATAGGGCTTTTTGAGTCCGGAACTTCCAGGCCGAACATCTGTGCATTCATGGGGCGCTGGCTGCCATCGCGTATCTCGAAATGAAGATGAGGTCCGCCACTTCCACCAGTATTCCCGCTGTAAGCGATCAATTCACCTTGTTCTACAGAAAGTTCTCCCGGTTCAGGGAAAAGTTCGATCTCGTAAGATTCCCTGGCGTATTGTTGTTTTCTAAGATACTCCTTAAGCTTGGGAGCAAGTTTTTGTAAATGTCCGTAAACGGTGGTGTAGCCATTTGGATGCTGGATATAAAGTGCTTTTCCGTAGCCATAATGCTGAATATTGATACGGCTTACATAGCCTGCCGCCGAAGCTTTTACTTCCAGGCCTTCCCGTTGCTGGGTTTTAATGTCCAGCCCACTGTGAAAATGATTGGACCTTAACTCCCCAAAAGTGCCGGCCAGAACGATAGGGACATCCAGGGGATTCTGAAAATAATCTTTGGGAACGCCGTTCTGGGCTTGGATAGTTGAAAATAGGATAAGGAATAACAGGCTTGTTGCTCGCTTCATAGATCTTGGGGTAATTCAATTTATAAACCTGCCGTAAAGTTAATCAAACTTAACTCAAAATTAAACGGCTTGGCTACAGAGAATTATCCAGATTGTTGATTATTATTTTAAAACTGCTAAAAAAGTATTGGGATATTACAAAGCGTATGTTAACTTTGTAGGGGTTCACATCGGTTTAAGCGCTTATGAGTGAGATTACAGAAATAGTTGATAACCTTGAGAATAGGATAAGTAAGCTGCTTCATAAATATGATGTTATGAAACAGGCGAACGAATCCCTTCAGCAGGAATTAGCTTCTGTAAAAGCTGAATATGCACAACTGGAAGAGAATTTTGAAGCTTCCAAAGATCAGATTCAGTCCTTAAAAGCTGCGAACGCGATGCTTGGCAGTACCGACCATAAAAGAGAAACAAAGCTCAAAATAAACAGCCTGATCAGAGAGATCGATCAGTGTATAGTTCAGTTATCTGAATAAATTGACATCATGATGGACGATAAACTGAAGATCAAAATATCGATTGCAGACCGCGTTTATCCGCTTACCATTCAGCCTAGCCAGGAAGAAGGTTTGCGCAAGGCGGCCAAGAAGATCGAGGCGATGATCAAGCAGTTTGAGCAAAGCTATGCCGTAAGGGATAAACAGGATGTGCTGGCAATGTGTGCATTGCAGTTCGCCGCCCAGACCGAGCAGAAAAATATTGATAAATCGAGCGAAATGATTGAAGCAGAAGAGAAGTTAAGGTCACTTAACGACTTGCTGCAGCAGCATTTAACCTCTTAAGTTCTTTAAATAAAATAAGGTTACTGCCTGTATTAGTGCTTTTTTGATAAACTCAACACGAATTCTTTAAAAAGGATGAGTCTAGGTTGTAAAAGCGTGCCGTGTCCCTTACGGGAGAGCGGATTCTTGATCAACCTGTTAGTCCTAAACTTGATTTTAAGGAGTTTATAACAAAACCTATCTAATACAGGCTTTTTTTATATATATAATTAAACAATAGCGAATGGAAATACTTACCATAATCATAGCCGCAGTAATAGGTCTGGCACTCGGCTTTGCAATAGCAAAAATGCTGGAAAAAAAGCAGGCCTCCAATACTATAGCGAGCGCGAAGAAAGAAGCTGCGAGCATTATCAAAGAGGCGAAAGCCGAGGGGGAAAGCATCAAGAAGGACAAGATCCTGCAGGCAAAAGAGAAGTTCATTGAGCTTAAATCTGAGCATGAGAAAGTGATCCTTTCACGTGATAAGAAGATCAATGATGCTGAAAAGAGGATCAAAGACAAGGAGTCTCATGTTTCTAATGAGCTTGGCAAGAACAAAAAACTGAACAAGGATCTTGAGGACAAGATCGCCGATTACAATCATAGGGTAGAATACCTTGAAAAGAAACAGGAGGAGATCGATAAGCTTCATAATAGTAAGGTTCAGCAACTGGAAGTGATCTCGGGACTTTCTGCGGAAGAAGCTAAGGCGCAGCTTGTAGAATCACTTAAGGATACGGCCAAGGCAGATGCCATGTCGCTTATCCAGGATACTGTTGAAGAGGCGAAATTAACCGCACAGCAGGAAGCTAAAAAGATCATTATTAATACCATCCAGAGAATTGGAACAGAAGAAGCCATTGAAAATTGTGTTTCTGTGTTCAACCTGGAAAGTGATGATGTAAAAGGTAGAATTATTGGTCGTGAAGGTAGAAACATTCGTGCGCTGGAAGCAGCTACAGGAGTGGAGATCATTGTAGACGATACGCCTGAGGCGATCATCCTAAGCTGTTTCGATTCGGTAAGAAGAGAGGTGGCGAGGTTATCCCTGCATAAACTGGTAACCGATGGTCGTATTCACCCGGCTCGAATCGAGGAAGTGGTGAAGAAGACCAGAAAGCAGATCGAAGAGGAAATTATCGATATAGGTAAGAGAACTGTTATCGATCTAGGAATTCACGGTTTGCAGCCGGAGTTGATCAAGATGGTAGGTAGAATGAAATATCGTTCTTCCTACGGGCAGAACCTGTTACAGCACTCGAGAGAAGTTGCCAAACTATGTGGCGTGATGGCTGCAGAACTTGGTCTTAACCCTAAACTTGCCAAACGTGCCGGATTACTGCACGATATTGGTAAAGTTCCGGAAACTGAAACTGAAGTACCTCACGCGATCCTTGGGATGCAGTGGGCAGAGAAGTATGGTGAAAAACCAGAGGTATGTAACGCCATTGGAGCTCACCATGACGAAATAGAAATGAACTCTTTATTGTCTCCTATCGTTCAGGTTTGTGACGCAATTAGCGGAGCAAGACCTGGAGCAAGAAGGCAGGTTTTGGATTCTTATATCCAGAGACTGAAAGACCTTGAAGACATCGCCTTTGGTTTCGGCGGGGTTAAGAAAGCTTACGCCATCCAGGCAGGTAGAGAACTGCGTGTGATCGTGGAAAGCGAGAAGGTTTCAGATGAAAAAGCTGCCAACCTATCGTTTGAGATCTCTCAAAAGATACAAACAGATATGACCTATCCCGGCCAGGTGAAGATCACGGTAATTCGTGAGACCAGGGCGGTGAACGTCGCGAAATAGAAATTTATTAATTGTATAAAAAAGGCCGTTCGAAAGAACGGCCTTTTTTTATTCGTCAAAATCCTGAAACAAGTCCAGGATGATTTTATATTTCAAATAGTTCAAAATTCTTTCTTGTCATTTCGACCTAAGGGAGAAATCTGATTTAAGAGTTCTCATCTCATTTTTTCGGTGTAAAATGACCAGGTCAGAATTACTTCAATTAATCATCATAAATATTAGAATACGAGTTTCCTTCCATTTCAAAGAATTTCCCGTTCACATACCTGAAATGATAATCCAGTTCAGCGATCTCTTTCATATCATCATTGTCCAGCTGGAAACCGGCACTCATTATATTTTCCTTAATCCTTTTTTCATTGGTAGATTTCGGGATCACCGCGGTACCTCGTTGTTCGCTCCATTTTATAAGGATCTGTCCCGGAGAAGCGCCATGTTTTTCGGCTATTTTGGTAATGGTTGGGTTTTCCAATAGTGAAGGTTCATCGGCAGCCTTCATTTCATCTGGACGGTCACCACTACCAAGGGGTGAATATGCTGTTACGTTTATTTCGTTCTTGCTGCAGAATTCAAGTAATTTATTCTGTTGTAAATAGGGGTGAAGCTCTACCTGGTTCATTTCGGGAGTATGATCTGTATCTTCCATTAGATCCTGCAGTTTCTCTATGCTGAAATTGGAAACCCCGATATGTTTTACCAGTCCCTGTTCCTTGGCTTTAACCATTTCGTTCCAGGTTTCGATCAATGGAACTTCTTCGAGGGAAAGGAAATCCTCAGCTTTTTCAGGAAAACTAACTTCTGGTTTAAAAGCCACCGGCCAGTGAATAAGATACAGGTCCAGGTAGTCTAACTGCAGATCTTTCAGGGTCTGTTTCAATGCCGGGATCACGTCTTCCTTTTTATGGGCATTGTTCCATAATTTAGAGGTAACCCAAATATCTTCGCGTTTAATATCTCCTTTTCCAAAAACCTCGCTAAAGGCTTCACCTACTTCGGCCTCGTTGCCGTAAGTAGCCGCGCAATCTATATGTTTATATCCGTTGTTAAGTGCTATCTTAACGGCCTCGGTCACCTTTCCTTTTTCAGATTTCCAGGTTCCCAGCCCAATGGCGTCCATCGTGTCACCATTTCTAAATTTCAGTTTCTTCATAATTTGATTTTTTATGAAGTTACTAATTAAGCCTCGTTGGAAAAAGCCGTAAAAGCGCTTTAGCAGAACTTTAATATCTACCGCCGTGGATGGAAGCTTTCCATCACATCCTTTAAATGCGACCTGTCTACGTGCACGTAAACTTCAGTGGTCGTTATGCTCTCATGGCCTAACATCTGCTGAATGGCCCTTAGATCGGCTCCATTTTCCAGCAAGTGGGTGGCAAAGGAATGCCTGAAGGTATGCGGACTCACTTTCTTCCTGATGCCCGCCGCCTCTGTTAGCCTTTTTACAATGGTAAAGATCATGGCCCTGGTGAGACGGTTTCCTCTTCGATTCAGAAATAGGGTGTCTGTGACTTCAGGTTTAATAACCTGGTGCACCCTTACCTGGTCTTTATAGATATTGATGAATTTGATGGTGTATTCAGAAATTGGAACAAATCGCTGTTTGTCACCTTTCCCGGTAACCTTGATAAAACCTTCTTCGAAAAAAAGATCGGATATCTTCAGATCGATAAGTTCGGAAACCCTTAATCCGCAGCCGTAGAGGGTCTCGATAATGGCCCGGTTCCTTTCGCCTTCATTCTTACTTAGATCAATGGAGGCAATGATGCGGTCTACTTCCTCTATGGAAATTGTATCGGGCAATTTCCTTCCGATTTTGGGAGACTCCAGCAGATCGAGGGGATTATCATTCCTGTAATCCTCGAACACTAGGTAGCTGAAAAAACTACGTAAACCTGAAATTAGCCTCGATTGCGAACGGGCATTTAGATTTTTTGAAACGCTGTAGATGAATTCCTGAATAATCCTGTCATCGATCTTTAGGGGACTTAGCTCTATGTTGTTAACATGAAGGTAATTAATAAGTTTCAGAAGGTCCAGGCTGTAATTTTCGATGGAATTGTCTGAAAGTCCGCGTTCAAGCCTTAAATAATGCTGGTAATCCTGTAGCGCATTTTGCCATTTCATGTGTTAAAGATAATAATTCAGCGGCATGAGTCTTAGTAATACTTTAGGTTTAGCTAAGTTTTTTTTAACGAGCTGTATCCTACTTTTGACCAAAATAAAAACTGAAATGATGAAAAAGACATTTTTATTAGTAGCAATTGCGATCATGGGATTCAGTACCTCGTCTAACGCGCAGGAATACTGGAACTTTGGAGTAAAGGGAGGAGTGAATTTCACTAATATGTCTTCAAACGGATTTGAAGATAATAATAGCAGGACCGGGTTTCATCTGGGTGTACTGGCTGAAATTCCTGTAAGCGAAAGATTTTCTGTACAGCCTGAGGTTTTATACTCTACACAGGGAACAGAAGCTACCAGGATATTTGCAGGAGATCGCATTCAAGGAGAGTACCAGTTAGATTATGTACAAGTACCGGTAATTGCCAAATTTTATGTGATAGATGGGCTGGCGCTGGAGGCAGGACCTTCTTTCAATTTCCTGGTAGAGGAGGAATATGATTTCGAAAACAACAGGCTGGACCTGGAGGCAGATTCAGATTTCGCCAGTACCTTTGAATTTGGTGGTGCCTTTGGAGCTTCTTACAAATTCAATAATGGGTTTTTTCTAAACGGTAGGTATGTATTAGGATTTACCGATGCCTTTGATAGCGATAATTTCGATGATGATGCTATCAAAAATAATGGATTTCAACTAGGAGTTGGGTTCCAGTTCTAGAACTATTATACACCTATGAAAAAAAGCGAAGGATTATTTTCTTCGCTTTTTTTGTTTTACACACCTGATAATCAGCTTATTAAATGTTATATTTATTTCTCATTTAAACTTTGAGTTATGAAAAAGATCTTAATTTTTTTGATGATTATTGGGATGGGTGTTTCTAACGTAAATGCACAAAAGAACTGGACTTTCGGGCTTAATGGAGGTATTCCGGTGGGAGATGTAGAAGAAGCCTATAGTTTTCATGCCAGTGCAGATGTCGCCTATCGTATAGATATTTTAAAACTGCTTGATATTGGGGCAACCGCAGGCTACGCACATTATTTTGGAAAAAGTTTTGATGTGGAATCCCTGCAGTTTGAAGCAGAAGACCTGCAGTTTATACCTTTAGCTGGTACTGCCAGGCTGCGCATTCTTTCCCTGCTTTTCGTAGGGACCGATCTTGGTTACGCCATAGGCGTAGGTAGCGATTCAGATGGAGGATTTTATGTAAGACCACAGATTGGCGTGAACCTGGGTCTCGTGAATGTGCTGGCTTCTTATTCGAATATCTCTAACGATGGGGCTAATATAGCTTCGATCAATGCTGGAGTGGAAGTAAAGTTCTAACCAATTAAAACTGAAAGAATTATTGAAGCGGGCCAATGGTTCGCTTTTTTTAGACCTAAAAGTTAGCTGTAAGATTATTTTTACAGCTCGATCTTTCGTGTATTTTTGCCGCATATTCATTTTAATCAATCTAATTATGTTTAGAAAATTTTTTCTAATTGCGAGTTTCGCAATTTTATCTATTTCTGCATCTGCGCAGGAAACAACTTTTGGAGTTAAGGCAGGGTGCCACAAGTGATTATAGCGAAAGCGGTCTTGAGGTGAAAGAGAAGCTTCAGCTGGATTATTTGAATTTACCTGTGTTGGCTAAATATAAATTTGCACCGGGCTGGAATCTTCACCTGGGTCCTCAAATTGGGTTTTTATTGAATGCAGAGAGTGAATACGAAGTTTCTTTTGTTGGAGAAACGGAATCAGATTCAGAAGACCTGAAAGATTATGTATCCAGTATAGATTTCGGATTGTCTGGAGGTTTTGGATACGAACTGGATATGGGAGTATTCTTTGATGCCAGATATTATCTGGGTCTATCAAATATCAACGATAGTGATGAAGATTTTGATTCAGATTATAGTATCGAGAATAATGTAATTCAGTTATCTGTAGGTTACAAGTTCTAATTAATATTTCACAACATTCAGTAAAAAGCGGGAGGAATACCCGCTTTTTTATTTATAAGCGTTAGTAATGATATTCCTACAATCTCTCCGTTATTAATTGCCAATACCAATATTAACCTTAATTAAAAATCACACATGCTTAAAAGAATTAGCCTTATCGCAATCTTTGCGATCCTACCATTTTGTGCCCAGGCACAAGAAAATGAATCTGGTAAAGAACCTTCAAAATTTGGATTTACCGCCGGTTATATTGAATCCACTATGTCCCCCAATCGAAAAACACCTCCACCAAATCCGGAATGGGATCCCGTATCGAGGGTAAGTGGTTCTGGGTTGTTCGTAGGAATTACCTTTGACCAGGAATTAGGTGATAATTTTGGGATCAGTTCAGAATTTCTGTGGACTCGCATTCATGGAGATCAATTTAGACTAGGTACATATTTAAATTATAAACTGTTCAATTCAAGGTTTCGCATAATGGCCGGTCCAGAGTTAAACTATATTTCCAGCGGAGGATTTGATTATCAACAGGATTATGGTAACAAATAGGTCTGAACTTAACAGGTGGTTTGGAGTATGATATCAACAATAGGATTTCGGTGTACGGTAAATACTCCTATGAGTTAACCGACAGGTATAGAGGTTTAGTCAATGAGGAATATTATGAAGATGGATTTAATGGATTCAGGCTGGGAATAAAGTTTAGATTTTAATAGAAAAGCTGGCTTTTGCCCGCTTTTTTTTCAAGAATAAATAAAAATAAAATGACTATAATTTTTGAGGTTGACCATTTAAAATATTGAGTGACCAAAGAAGTTTGGTCGCAATACCCACTTTTTAACTTTCCCTCAATTCCTTTAGAGCATAATATTTTCAATTTGCTACATTTACACTATGAAGCTATTAATACTAAACGGGCCTAATCTAAATCTTCTGGGCACCAGGGAACCTGAGAAATACGGAACAAAAAGTTTCGAAGATCATTTCTCTCATCTGCAATTCAAGTTCAGAAACGTGGAATTGTCTTACGATCAAACCAATATTGAAGGTGAATTGATCGATAAGATCCAGGAAGCCCGTAAGGATTTTGATGGCATTATTCTCAACGCGGCAGCTTATACACACACCTCAGTTGGGATAGGGGACGCGGTTGCGGCCATCGACATTCCCGTGGTAGAAGTACATATTTCAAATACCTTTTCCCGGGAGGACTTCAGGCACAAATCCTATATTTCCCCGAACGCTGCGGGGGTAATTGTTGGTTTCGGGCTAAAGAGTTACGACCTGGCCATTCAAAGCTTCCTCAAAGATGAATAAAGCTTACCTAAACTGGAGTAGCGGAAAAGATTCTGCCCTAGCGCTTTACTTTGCCCGGCAGGACAAAAGCCTGATAATCGAAAAACTGCTTACCACCATTAATTCAGATGCAGACCGGATCACCATGCACGGGGTTAGGACAGCGCTCTTAAAGGAACAGGCAGAAAAGATAGGCTTACCACTTATGATCTCTGAAATTGGTGCGGAAACCAGTATGGAAGATTATAACCGGAAAATGAAAGAGGCCACCCAAAGCCTCATTTCCGAAGGTTTTACTCATAGTGTTTTCGGTGATATTTTTTTAGAAGACCTGAAAAAGTACCGGGAAGAACAACTGGCAGGAGCTGGTTTAAAAGCGGTCTTCCCACTCTGGAAAAGAAATACACAAGACCTGATCTCAGAATTTATAGACCTTGATTTTAAAGCTGTCGTGGTTTGCACCAACTCGAAATACCTGGACGATTCTTTTTGCGGAAGACTTATAGATCATCAATTTGTAAAAGACCTGCCAGGGAATGTAGATCCCTGCGGTGAAAATGGTGAGTTCCATACCTTTGTCTTCGACGGACCAATATTTAATGCACCGGTTGCATTTAAAATAGGTGAGAAGGTGAACAGGTCCTATAAACCTTCAAATGATAAAGATGATGATTGTTTCCAGGATGACAAGGATGCCTGGGACACCGAGTTCTGTTTTTGTGATCTGCTTTCGATTTAAAACACTGGTTCCCAGCTATTTTAATCAAAATTTTGTTTCCTGAAACGGCTTTATTTTGCTGATTATTAATATTTTAGATTATTTAATAATTAAATGATAAAGCTCATGAAAAAGTTACTATTTCTAGTTTCCCTTCTAGTTTCCAATTTCCAATCTTATTCACAGGTTTCGCCGGAAGAGGTGGAATACATCCAGTCTATTTTTGGAATGGAGAAAAGAGCTGCTGTAAAGGAAATGCTTAGTTTAAACGCCAATGCCGATGCTTTCTGGAAACTTTATGATGATTATGAGGTGGAAAGAAAAGACCTGGGCAGGGACAGGATCAAACTTCTCGAAAAATATGCTGAAAATTATGACGGCATGAGCAATGAGGATATTGACGGGCTTATAAAAGAGTCTATGGACCTTTCCTTAAAAACAGATAAGCTTATCAACAAATATTATAAGAAGGTAAAAACCGAGGTGGGATCTGTACCTGCTGCACAGTTCTATCAACTCGAACACTACCTGCTAAGCGAAATAAGGGCTGCGATCCTGGGGGAAATGGAATTGATAGAATCGGTAAGGCAGTGATCTAAACTCTAAGGATGAGATCCTGAAACAAGTTGAGGATGACGTGAACTTATGAATAAGGAAAATAAAAATCCCAACTTCGTAAGAAGTTGGGATTTTTTAAAATTTCTAACGTCTAACGTCTAACGTCTTATAGGTGAATTACTTCATCATAAGCGGCAGCAACGGCTTCCATCACCGCTTCACTCATAGTTGGGTGAGGGTGAACTGCTTTTAATACTTCATGCCCAGTAGTTTCAAGTTTTCTACCTAGAACCGCCTCAGCGATCATATCGGTAACTCCGGCGCCAATCATATGGCAACCCAGCCACTCTCCGTATTTGGCATCGAAGATCACTTTTACGAATCCATCAGATTTTCCTGCAGCCTTGGCCTTTCCGGAAGCAGAGAATGGGAACTTCCCGACCTTTAGCTCGTATCCAGCCTCTTTAGCCTGTTTTTCGGTCATTCCAACTGAAGCGATCTCTGGAGTAGCATAGGTACATCCAGGGATATTTCCGTAGTCTAATGGCTGAACATCCATTCCCTTGATCTTTTCAACACAAAGGATTCCTTCTGCTGAAGCAACGTGTGCCAGGGCTGGCCCATGAACCACATCACCAATCGCGTAAACTCCATCAACATTGGTCTTGTAGAAATCGTTTACTACGATCTTATCTTTTTCGGTCTTGATACCAAGATCTTCCAGGCCTATATTTTCTATGTTCGTTTTGATTCCAACCGCAGAAAGAACTACATCGGCCTCCAGTTTTTCTTCGCCTTTTTTGGTCTTCACCTTGGCGATCACCTTACCGTCTTTCTTTTCTACGCTTTCTACCGAAGAATTGGTCATTACCTTGATCCCGGCCTTCTTGATGCTTCTTTCGAATTGTTTGGAAACTTCCTCGTCTTCCAACGGCACTACATTCGGAAGGAATTCCACCACGGTAACCTCGGTTCCCATGGCGTTGTAGAAATGAGCGAATTCTACCCCGATAGCTCCAGAACCAACCACGATCATTTTCTTAGGTTGTTTCTCAAGGGTCATCGCCTCACGGTATCCGATCACGGTTTTACCATCCTGCTTCAGGTTAGGTAATTCTCTTGATCTTGCTCCGGTAGCGATAATAATGTTATCTGCCTGGTATTCTTTTTTCTTGTCATCCTTTCCGGTAACCTCTACTTTCTTCCCAGATTTCAATTTTCCGAATCCTTCAAGAACATCGATCTTGTTCTTTTTCATCAGGAACTGAACACCCTTGCTCATTCCATTAGCCACATCACGGCTTCTTTTAACCACAGCTCCGAAATCCTTATCGGCTTTTTCAAGTTTTAAACCGTAGTCTTCAGCATGTTTCAGGTAATCAAAAACCTCGGCGCTCTTTAGTAGCGCTTTAGTTGGAATACATCCCCAGTTAAGGCAAACACCCCCAAGGCTTTCTTTTTCAACAATAGCGGTTTTGAAACCTAATTGAGAAGCACGGATCGCTGTAACATAACCACCCGGGCCACTACCTAAAACTATAATATCATATTTACTCATATTCGGAATATTTTGAATCTGTTATAGAGGTTGCGAATTTAAGGAATTAAACCCTAAACTGAAAGTTAGCTTAAGGGGATAAAAGCATAAAAAAATCCGCCACAGGGGACGGATTGAATTTTTTTAATTTTCTCTGAAGATATTAGTCTATAGAAAGATTGAATCTTTCCTGTACTTCACCAAAGTTTGAAATATCTACATCGTTATTAGCCTGAAAGGTCGCAGAAGGTATAACAACTACTCTGAAGGTCTGTCCTTCAGTAAATCTGGTCTCCAGATCACTCAGGTCGAAATTACCGTCGATAATGATCTCTATGTCGGCTACGGTATGGTTATAAACATACTGAATCGTTCCTTCTTCCAGGAAAAAGTTTTGTGGCAACAGGCTCCAGGAATCTACGGTTCCACCACCTTCAGCCGGCTGCAGTTCAAGCCTGTAAACCAGTACGGCATCAGACTCCGGTTCGAAGGTGTCTACCGCATCAGGGATATCTATGATCTGTGAATAGTAGTTCACATCTGCAAAATAGTCGAAATTAATAGTTCTTTCATAAGTATAACCCAATCCGTCCAGGCCGTCTAACCCGTCTTCACCGGGAGGGCCCTGGGGGCCACGGTCTCCTTCACAGGATACAAGAACTAAACTGGCTAGTACTATAAGGGATAATAATTTTTTCATGATCTATCGGTTTTAGTTAATTATTGAATTCTATACTGGCCGAATTTACGCAATAGCGCTGGCCGGTGTCTGTAGGACCATCATCAAAAACGTGGCCAAGATGGCTTCCGCAGTTGGAGCAAAGGATCTCTGTACGAATCATCCCGAAGCTGCGGTCCTGAATATATTCTACTTTTCCTTCGATGGCGTCGTCGAAACTCGGCCAGCCACATCCACTGTCGAACTTGGCGTCGCTCTCAAAAAGTTTTTCACCGCAGGCAGCACATTTGTATTCACCCTTTTCAAAATGAAGGTTGTACTTGCCGGTATGAGGCGCCTCAGTTCCTTTTTCTCTCAGGATCCTGTATTGTTCAGGAGAAAGTTCTTTTTTCCATTCCTCCTCGGTCTTTTCTACTTTATATTTTTTCATCTTTTTTCTCTTCTGGTTCAAAATCTAAGGCAACACCGTTAATGCAATGTCTTTTTCCGGTGGTTTCCCTTGGGCCGTCACTAAAAACGTGGCCAAGGTGACCTCCACATCTGGCGCAATGAACTTCTACGCCCATATACCCATTCACATTGCCGGCTCCATAAGCGACTGCACCGTCAAGAGCACGATCAAAGCTCGGCCAGCCGGTCCCGCTGTCGAATTTATTCTTGGTTTTATATAGCTCGTTCCCGCAAGCAGCACAAACGAAGGTGCCGGGTTCTTTTACATCCAGCAGGTCACTGGTGAAAGCCGTTTCGGTTCCCGCTTTTCTCAGCACGGCAAATTCCTGAGGGGTGAGTTCTTTTTTCCACTCTTCTTCAGATTTTGAAACTTCATAATTTTTTGAAGAACTTTTATCTGATTTTTTTTGGGCATTTCCGTTGCAACTCAGCAGGAAAACCGAAAGGAAAGTGAATAATAGTAGGTTTTTCATGACAATCTTTTCTATAAAATTACAAAGATTGTGCCGCGATAAAAGTTGTTATTTTGTTAATTACTTCCTTATCTCCTAATATGCGACGATGACCCAGTCCTGAAGTTATCATTAATTCGCTGTTTTCCAGTTCTTCATCTATCTCGTAAGCCGAGTTGATCTTCACGTCAACGTCCTTTTCGTCATGAATTACCAGGGTTGGTATCTTCACATATTTCGCCGATTCGGCCCCAGAGAGCACATCCATATCCTGATCGAACTTGTCATCAAGGTAAGATTTCATCTTTTTGGCAACCTTATCGTTCATTTTCATGTTCTGGGCGAAGTGGCGGGTGATCTCAGAGATATTATTGGCAGTACCTATGATCACCAGCTTATCGGTTTCCATTCCTTCTCTTATTGCTCTAAGAGAAGACATGCCGCCTAGGGAATGACCAATAACCGCTTCAAAGGGACCATGGTGCTCGTTCATATAATGAATGGCGTGGATAAAAAATGGCATCATGCTCATTTTTCCTTCGGTTTTTCCGTGGGCCGGCGCATCAAAGCTCACACACATATATCCTTTTTCAACAAAGGCTTCGGCGATCTTGGCTAATTGGGTGCCACGGCCGCTCCAGCCGTGTACCAGAAGGATCTTTTTATCGCTTTTGCCATATTCGTAGGTCATGATATGCCGGTTCATGGAAGGCACCAGCACTTTTTTCTGATTAGATCTTTGGTCCATCTTTTTTTCTCTTTCCGGAAGTTCATATTTAAAAGGAGTGAGAAATAGTTTAGCGGCAAACCTGCTTGCGAGGAAAGGGGAGATGGAGGTCAATAGTCTTGAGAGCACTAAAACGTAGGAAGGCACCAGAAGTCTTTGAACAGGTGTATTATCCTTGGTATTTTTAGTCATATTTTAAGAATTCTTCAGTTTATTATAAAAAGTATAACATTAAGGGGAAATACTTCGTGAAGTCCCGTTAAGACTGCAAATATCAAAAATGGTATCGTTTTTGGAGTACATAATTCTGTTAAATCATACTTAAACAAGCTTTAGTGATAATCGCTGCTTTTGTACTTTTAAACTCCTAAAACCAATAACCATGAAAATAAAGAATGCCTTATTAAAGTTGAGCATAGTGCTGTTAGTAGTGGCCTGTAAGACCAATCCCTTCACCGGAGAAAAGAACCTTAATTTCGTTTCTAACGACCAGTTATTCCCTGCATCTTTTGAGCAATATAACCAGTTTCTAAAGGAAGCTGACGTGGTTCGCGGTACCTCAGAGTCCCGTATGGTGAAAGATCTGGGGGAGAATATTGTTAATGCTGCTGAGCGTTACCTGAATGCAAACGGTTACCAGGGATTTATGAACGATTTTAGATGGGAATTCAACCTGGTGAATAACGAACAGGCAAATGCATTCGCAATGCCTGGAGGTAAAGTTGTGATTTACACTGGAATTCTTGATATAGCTGAAACCAAGGCCGGACTGGCCACGGTAATGGCCCATGAAATTGCCCATGCACTTGCAGATCATGGTGCCCAAAGAATGAGTGCTGCGCAGTTACAGCAACTAGGAGCTGTAGCAGGAGCCGTGGCAGTGAGTGGAGAAAGTCAAAGTACTCAGCAGATCTTTGCTCAGGCTTATGGTCTTGGTACTACCGTAGGTGTGATGCTTCCATTTAGCCGAAGCCACGAGGCCGAGGCAGACAGGATTGGATTAACCCTAATGGCGATTGCCGGGTATGATCCAAACGAGGCAGCCGATCTTTGGAGAAGAATGCAACAGAACAGCGGGGGACAGGCTCCACCAGAATTCTTGAGCACTCACCCTTCAAATGAGACCAGAATAAACAATCTTCAGAAATGGGCTCCTGAAGCTGTGGCGGAAGCCAGAAAATATGGGGTAACCAACTTCTAGGGTCGCCTTAAACCAAAATTAAAATACAAAAGCCACCAGATTCGGTGGCTTTTTCTATTTTTAAGGCATGAAGAACCTACCAAAAGGAAGTAAAAAGCTTATCCATGCCTGGGCTTTTTACGATTGGGCAAACTCGGTTTACAGCCTGGTCATCTCATCTGCTATCTTCCCGATTTTCTACGGAGCGCTTACCATCGTAAAGGATGAACAGGGCAATAAGCTCAATGATACTGTAAGATTCCTGGGTATCGATTTTAATAATGACACCCTGATAAGTTACGTGACTGCTGCCGCCTTTTTGGTGGTGAGTTTTTTAAGTCCCTTCCTTTCTGGAATTGCCGATTATATTGGGAATAAAAAGAATTTCCTGAAATTCTTTTGTTATCTCGGCGCCTTGTCATGTATAGGTCTTTTCTGGTTTAACCTGGAATACCTCTGGTTTGGATTGCTTTGTTATTTCCTGGCCCTGATAGGTTTCTGGTCCAGCCTGGTCTTTTATAATTCCTATTTACCAGATATCGCCTATCCCGACCAGCAGGATAAGGCCAGCGCGAAAGGATTTTCACTGGGATATATAGGAAGCGTCATTCTTTTGATCCTATGCCTATTAATGATCCTTAAATACGATTGGTTCGGTTTTGAAAGTGAAGGATTCCCCACCAGGCTTTCTTTTGTGCTCACCGGATTATGGTGGATAGGATTCAGTCAGTATACCTACTATTACCTTCCCAAGGGTAATAAGAAATCCAGGCTTACCCAGGATGTTCTTTTTAACGGATTTAGGGAACTGCGTGGAATCTGGCTTTCCTTGAAGCATAACAAGCCTTTAAAACGATATTTGCTTGCGTTTTTCGTTTATAGCATGGCTGTACAGACCATTATGCTGATCGCCACCTATTTTGGTATAGAGGAGCTCGAATGGGGAGACCAGGACCCGACCACCGGATTGATCGTAAGTATTCTTTTAATTCAGCTGGTAGCCGTTGCGGGTGCGACCCTTACTTCCAGACTGGCGATAAGGTACGGGGATATTAAGATTTTGATTTTTATCAACCTTTTTTGGATAGCTATCTGTGGTTACGCCTATTTTATAACCAGCCCGGTACAGTTCTATGTCGCAGCCGCTTCGGTAGGTCTGGTCATGGGTGGGATACAATCATTGTCCCGTTCTACCTATTCTAAAATGTTGCCGGAAAATGCTATTGATACGGCCAGTTATTTCAGTTTTTATGATGTTTCTGAAAAGATCGGTATCGTGATCGGGATGTCCCTTTATGGTTTCGTAGCCCAGAATACAGGTAGTGTTCGTAATGCGATCCTATTTCTGGTAGTCTTTTTCATCGCAGGGGTGTTCCTTTTAATGCGCGTGCCCAAAAGAATTATCACCGAATAAAAAACCCTGCGGTTAAGCAGGGTTTGATGCATTTTGTTTTTTGATCAATGGGAAGATACACTTCCTGATCCATTGGTTTTGAAATCCTGTTTTTCTGGATTTCCTTTATATACGATGTCTCCGGAGCCTGAAACAGATGCTTTTAGCGAATTGCCGGCATATACCATAATATCTCCAGATCCCGATACCCTGGCCTCCACATTTTCGGCCTGCAGGTTAAAGGCATCAAAATCTCCGCTTCCGGTCACGGTACATTCAAAATTTTTGCTGTTACCTTTTAGTTCGATATCACCAGAACCGGTAACCATTCCCTCAAGATCTTCCACATCCAGTTCCAGCTTCAGGTCTCCAGACCCTGTGACCTGTACTTTCATGTTCGAAGCGCTAAGCCTGTCTTTTGTCCAGATGTCCCCAGAACCGGTAACGGCAATTTCAATAATGCTTTCTACCGGAACAATAATTAGGATTTCTTCTTTCGGGCTAAGGTTATAGCCTTTTTCTGGTTTAATGTTCAATGTTCCGTTTTTTACCTCGGTCACTATATGCTCCTGGAGGTTGCTTTCTGCTTTTACTGTGAGCTGACCTTCACTTCCCGAGACCAGTTCCACGTTCATGGAACCTATCAGTTGAACCCCGTCATATTCTCCAACACTGCGTGTTTTGGTGACCATTTCACCGTTACCGCGAACTTTCTTGCCACCCCATTGGGCACAGGCACTGCTAAGAAAAACTAAGGATAGAGCTAAAAATAAAAATGATCTTTTCATGATTTTAATTGATTATTGATTGATGATTATTGTTTATAGAATTTCACACTTCCATAACTGGTGGAGATGTTTATCTGGGTTCCGCTGCCAGACTGTCCATAATAGCCGGAAACCGTATGATTGCTGTTACCCTGGTTCTGTTTCTGAACCTGTAATTGCTCCAGTCCGTTTATGCCGCCGTACGAGGTTTTTACATTAAAGTCGAAATCCATCTCGTTATCGTAACCAAGTTTTACCCCGGCATAATCTGTATCTATATTGATGTTCCTGGCGCCTTTTATAACTTTTTCTATAGAAAGCGAACCGTAATCCATATTAAGGTCTGCTGAGGTGAAAACACGGTTGATCTTGGTGGTTAGGTAATCTCCGTTCCCAATCAAAACCTTCACTTTATCTACTTCTACGCTTCCATAATCGCAGTTGTACTCCAGTTTGGACACCTTCCCAATCTTAGATTTTGAGTAATCTGCCGTAATAACCAACTGCTCGGCTTCTTTGATCTCGTAATCGGAATAATCGGCGTTAATCGCTGCATTGGTCACGTAATCTATGCTGCTGCTGCGAGTGTAGTCGAATGTAAGCGCATTGGCTTTACCTCTAAGCTCGCCCAAGTCCAATTTTCCGTAGTCACAATTGATGCTGGTATTCCCGGTGGTTTTATCTATATAGATGCCACCATAATCGTTGCTTATTCCCAGGTGGTTGCCCTCTGGAGCACGAACCATGTAATTCACTTCCATATTCACGTTATCGAAACCTTCGAAAAGATTTTTCCACCAGGATTTTTCACTTTTAGAAAACCTTGTTTTGGCAGTTACTCCTGAAGCATCCTGATTGAATTCCACATTGATCTCTTCCAGTTTCTTCTCTACTTCTTCCTCGTCGTTACCATTGGTTTTGACGATCACTTCAATGACCACCCGGTTCTCATTCCAGGTAGTAATATCTACATTTCCGTAGCTATTGTCTATATTCAGCTTTGAATCTGCACTTACCTTGAACTCTTTTTTGATCTTTTTTTCTTTGGTATGCTTTCCTGTTAGCTCGGTTTTTTCAATTAGATCGCTACATTCTGAATTTTCAAAATGGGGCAGGCCAGGGGCCAGTGCGGCAAAGATGAGTATACTAGATAATATTGTCTTCATGATTTTGGTTCTTTAGTGTTTTGATATTTTCGATTTGGGTTAAAACATTGTTCAGCAGGTCTATTCGTTGCTGAAAATTCTGGATCATAGCGTGGATCACTCTGTTGTCTTTTCCACTGTTAACAAGGTCTTTTCGTAATTCCTCGTAGTTTTTTTCCAGCTTTTCCATCTGCTGAAGGGCATCATCTATAATGACTTTTGTTTCTGGTGAACTTTCTGCTTCGAGGATATTAAGCTCTTTTTGAATAAGCCCAGTGTAAAACTCCTGGGTTTGTTTCATTTCGGGAGAGATGCTCGCCAGGTCGGCATTTTTTGCTGAAGCCGTTGGCGCTACAAATTCGCCAAGAAGGAAGAAAGCAAGCAGGAAGCTGGCCGCGATAGCCATTATCGGTGCCCATAGTCTTCTAACCTTTCCTTTTTCTTCAGGTTTAGAAACCTCCTGGTCCAGCTTTTTGAAAAAGCGCTCCCGGTGGCCGGTATGAGGCTCTTCGATATCGAAATCCAGACCTTCTAAAAGCTCGTCAAAGTCATTATTTTTCATGATCCTGTAATTTTTTTCTTAAGCTTTCCTTCGCCCTTGAAATCATGGTTCTGCAATTAGCGTAAGAAATATTCATTATTTCACAAATTTCTTCATAGTCGTAGCCCTCAATGAGATGCAGGGTTAATCCTAACCTGTAATTCTCTTTCAGAGATTTTATCTTCTCCAGGATGAGGCGCACCTTTTTATTGGTTTTATCATCTTCATTCAAGGCTACTCCGCCGTCATCGGCTTCATTCTTTAATTCATCATTATAGCTTACTTCTCCAAGTTTCACTTTTTTGTTGTAAGCCGTAATGCTTTCGTTCACCACGATACGTTTAAGCCATGCCCCGAAGGTGGAAGTTTCTTTAAAGCTGTCAATTTTAGTGAATGCACTTAAAAAAGCTTCCTGCATGATGTCTTCAGCCTCGGCTGAATGACCTGTTATACGATAAGCAGTGTTATACATAGCCTTGTAATAACGATCATAAATTTCCATTTGAGCTCGCTGCTCGCCAAGACGGCAACGCTCTACCAGGTCTTTAATATGTGTGATGGTTGGTGTCAATTAAAACTTGGTTTCTGTAATAAAGATGGGAAAGTTTTCGAATTGTTACACTTTTTAAAAATTATTTTCCATAAAGCGTGGCATAGGAATTGAAACATTGAAATAGAAAATCTGAAATAACACTGAAAGTCTTATTTTTCAAGGCTTTTGAAATACTGCTCAGAACCGGCCAGTTCTGGTTTTGGTGACAGTTTGACTTAAATAAAATTATGGCGAAAACAAAGTTTGGTAATATTGACAGTTTGTCATTACAGGGAATTGATGAGGATGCAGAGTTGATCCCATTAATGACGCCTGAAGATGAAGAGGAAATAAACAAGGAAAGTTTACCTGAAACTCTGCCTATACTTCCTCTTAGGAACACTGTGCTTTTTCCGGGAGTAGTGATCCCAATCACCGCCGGACGGGATGCCTCTATAAAGCTTATTAACGAGGCTAACAATGGTAGCAAGATCATTGGAGTGGTTTCCCAGAAAGATGAGGAGGTAGAAAATCCTACTTCTAAAGACATCAATAAGGTAGGAGTGGTTGCAAGGATCTTAAGGGTGCTTAAGATGCCCGATGGAAATACCACTGTGATCATCCAGGGAAAGAAAAGGTTCCAGATCACCCAGGTGATGACTGAGGAGCCTTATATGAATGCTACTGTTGCAGAAATTCCAGAACAAAGACCCGACAGGGATAATGCGGAGTTTGGAGCTATCATAGATTCTATCAAAGACCTGGCCCTGCAGATCATTAAAGGAAGCCCTAATATTCCTTCGGAAGCCTCTTTTGCGATCAAGAACATTGAGAGCAATTCCTTTCTGGTGAATTTTGTTTCTTCCAACATGAGCTTAAGTGTAGAGGAAAAGCAGAAGTTGCTGGAGATGAACGATCTTAAGGAGCGCGCGCTGGCTACCCTGAAGCATATGAATACCGAGAACCAGAAACTGGAGCTCAAGAATGATATTCAGAGCAAGGTGCAGAGTGACATGAGCCAGCAGCAGCGTGAGTATTTCCTTCACCAGCAGATGAAGACCATTCAGGAAGAGCTGGGAGGTGTTTCTCATGAAGGTGAAATCGTGGAAATGCGGGAAAGGGCTAAGGATAAGCAGTGGGATGAGCATGTGCAGAACCACTTCGAGAAGGAGCTTTCCAAGATGCAGCGTATGAATCCGCAGGTTGCGGAATACTCCATTCAAAGAAATTACCTGGACCTGTTTCTGGATCTTCCATGGAACGAGTTCAGCAAAGATAAATTCGACCTTAAGAGAGCTAAAAGGATCCTTGACAGGGATCATTACGGCCTTGATGATGTGAAGAAGAGGATCATCGAATACCTGGCAGTTCTTAAATTAAGGAACGATATGAAATCTCCGATCCTTTGTCTTTACGGACCTCCTGGAGTTGGTAAGACCTCCCTTGGTAAATCTATAGCTGAGGCATTGGGAAGGGAATATGTAAGGATCTCCCTTGGTGGACTTAGAGATGAGGCCGAGATCAGGGGACATAGAAAAACTTATATAGGTGCGATGCCCGGAAGGATCATTCAGAGCCTGAAAAAAGCCGGAACCAGTAATCCTGTTTTCGTATTGGATGAGATTGATAAGCTTAGTATGGGTAATGCAGGAGACCCTTCTTCAGCATTACTTGAAGTATTAGACCCGGAACAGAATTCTGAATTCCATGATAATTTCCTGGAAATGGGCTTCGACCTTTCTAAGGTAATGTTCATTGCTACCTGTAATTCATTAAGCACTATCCAGCCGGCCCTTAGAGACCGTATGGAAGTGATCAATGTAACTGGGTATACCATTGAGGAAAAAGTACAGATCGCGAAAAGACACCTGCTTCCAAAACAGCTGGAAGAACATGGTCTGAATTCAGAGCATCTTAAAATTGGCAAAAAGCAACTCGAGAAGATCGTAGAAGGTTATACCCGTGAATCTGGGGTGCGTGGACTTGAAAAACAGATCGCGAAAGTGGTTAGATATGCTGCTAAGAATATCGCGATGGAAGAGGAGTACAATGTGAAGATCACAGACCAGGATGTTATCGAGATACTGGGCAGCCCGAAAATGGAGCGCGATAAATACGAGAATAATGACGTGGCCGGTGTGGTAACAGGTCTGGCCTGGACCAGTGTTGGTGGGGATATTCTGTTTATTGAATCAATACTTTCAAAAGGTAAGGGTAATCTTAGCATTACCGGAAACCTGGGTAAAGTGATGAAGGAATCTGCGACCATCGCCATGGAATATATCAAAGCAAATGCCGAGCGACTTGGGATCATTCCTTCTATTTTCGATCAGTATAACGTGCATATTCACGTTCCGGAAGGAGCGACCCCAAAAGACGGGCCTAGTGCTGGGATCACGATGTTAACGTCGCTTGTATCATTATTCACTCAGAAAAAGGTGAAGAAGCATATTGCCATGACCGGGGAGATCACCCTTCGTGGTAAAGTATTACCGGTAGGTGGTATCAAGGAAAAGATCCTTGCTGCTAAAAGAGCAAGAATTAAAGAGATCATTCTTTGTGAAGATAATAAACGTGATATCGAAGAGATAAAGGAAGAATATTTAAAAGGACTTACTTTTCATTATGTAAGAGAAATGAGCGAGGTTATAGATATCGCGCTTACCAATGAAAGAGTGAAGAATGCAAAAGATCTCTAATAGAAATTTTTAATTGATTAGTTAAAAGGCATGTGGATTATTCTACATGCCTTTCTTTTTTTGGGATTGTTTTATTCACCTACCTATTCACAGTTAAAATGCTAAGTGCGGTAAAAGCTAATTGGGAATTCTTCTTCATCGGCCCAATTTAAGGATTAATGGGTTTTGGAGAAATAAGGCGGTTTTTAATTTATACATTTGCATCTTGGAATAAAATTGTGATGGAAAAAAAGATTACGATAGCGATAGATGGGCATTCTTCTACCGGCAAAAGTACGGTAGCCAAAAGACTGGCCAAAGAGTTAGGATATGTTTATGTGGATACCGGAGCCATGTACAGGGCTGTGACCCTTTATATGATGAGAAAGGTATTTGTTTCTAAAGATAACTTCAATAAAGAGGCTATCCTGCGGCATCTTCCCTTCGTAGATCTCGAATTCAAATTAAATGAAGAGACGGGAAATGCAGATATGTATATGGAAGGGGAGAACGTAGAAAACGAGATACGCTATATGGAAGTTTCTGAACAGGTGAGCAGAGTTTCGGCTATACCGGAAGTTAGAAAGAAGCTGGTAGAAGAGCAACAAGAAATGGGCAAGGAAAAAGGTGTGGTCATGGATGGTCGTGACATTGGTACCGTAGTATTCCCAGATGCCGAACTCAAGATCTTTATGACCGCCTCTACCGAAAAGAGAGCTCAGCGTAGATATGATGAACTAAAGGAAAGAGGAGAGGACGTGAGTTATGAAGAGGTAGAAAAGAATGTAAAAAAAAGGGATTACCTGGACTCAACACGCGAGGACAGCCCGCTGGTAAAGGCTGAGGATGCTATAGAATTCGATAATTCGAACATGGATCTTGAGGAGCAGTTCGATAAGATCCTGAAGATCGTAAAAGATAAGATCCAGGAAGTGAATTCCTAGATATTCCCACCCTAAAATAAAGCTCCGCAATTAATTAGGTAATTAGTTGCGGATTTTTTTTTAGTTACGTATTTTTGCACTCCTTTTTGGCAGAAGACCGGAAATCCAAAAAGGATTGAAAATCAAAACTATAAACAACTTCTGTGGTTTCTGTTTTGCTGAAAGATTTCCGAAGAAACTCAGAATACAAATTTAAAGTCAGTAATGGCTGAAGAAAACAAAAACAAAGACACTCAGGAAATTGAAGTGCAGGATGTAGCCGGAATGGAGACAGCCTCTCAACCTGAAGCAGAAAAGCAACAGGAAAATCCTGAGAAATTCCTTAAAGAATTCAACTGGCACAATTACGAAGAAGGAATCGATCCTATCGACGATGAGAAGCTGGAAGAATTTGAAAAGCTAGTTGAAGAAAATTTCGTTGACACTTTAGATGACGAAGTTGTAACAGGAAAAGTAATCAATATTACAGATCGTGATGCAATTATCGATATCAATGCAAAGAGTGAAGGGGTAATTTCTCTTAACGAATTCCGTTACAACCCAGACCTTAAAGAAGGTGATGAGGTTGAGGTATTAATCGATGTACGTGAAGATGCTACCGGGCAGTTGATCCTTTCTCACCGTAAGGCGAGAGTTATCAAAGCCTGGGAGCGTGTGAACAAAGCTCACGATGAAAGCCTTGTAGTGAACGGATTCATTAAATGTCGTACTAAAGGTGGTATGATCGTAGACGTGTTTGGAATCGAAGCATTCCTTCCAGGTTCGCAGATCGATGTGAAGCCTATTAGAGACTACGATGCTTACGTAGGTAAGAACATGGAATTCAAAGTGGTTAAGATCAACCATGAATTCAAGAACGTTGTTGTATCTCACAAAGCGCTTATCGAAGCAGATATCGAAGAGCAGAAGAAAGAGATCATCGGTCAGCTTGAAAAAGGTCAGGTACTTGAAGGTACTGTTAAGAACATCACTTCTTACGGTGTATTCGTTGACCTTGGTGGTGTTGACGGACTTGTTCACATTACAGATCTTAGCTGGTCTAGAATCAACCATCCAAATGAGATCGTTGAGCTTGACCAGAAACTTAACGTTGTAATCCTTGATTTTGATGAGTCTAAGTCTAGAATTCAGTTAGGTCTTAAGCAACTTTCTCAGCACCCATGGGATGCTCTTGATGAGAACCTGAAGGTTGGTGATAAAGTAAAAGGTAAAGTAGTTGTGATCGCAGATTATGGTGCATTTATCGAAGTTGCTGAAGGTGTTGAAGGTCTTATCCACGTTTCAGAAATGTCTTGGAGCACGCACTTGCGTTCAGCTCAGGATTTCGTAAACGTTGGTGATGAGGTAGAAGCTCAGATCCTTACCCTGGACAGAGAAGACAGAAAAATGTCTCTTGGTATCAAGCAATTGACTCCAGACCCATGGACTGATATTACTTCTAAGTATCCTGTAGGTTCTAAGCACAAAGGTATTGTTCGTAACTTCACTAACTTCGGTGTATTCGTAGAGTTGGAAGAAGGAATCGACGGACTTATCTATATCTCAGACCTATCATGGACTAAGAAGATCAAGCACCCATCAGAATTTACTAACGTAGGTGATGAGCTTGAAGTAGTAGTTCTTGAATTAGACGTGGACGGTAGAAAACTTTCTCTTGGACATAAGCAGATCGAGGATAATCCTTGGGATAAATATGAAAAAGATTACGGAGTTGGAACCAAGCACACTGCAGAGATCACTGAGATCGTAGACAAAGGTGCAACTATCGACTTTAACGAGGATATCACTGCATTTGTTCCGCAAAGACATCTTGAAAAAGAGGACGGAAGCAAATTGAAGAAAGGTGAAGAAGCAGAATTCCAGATCATTGAATTCAATAAAGAATTCAAGAGAGTGGTAGCTTCTCACATGGTAATTCACAAAGAAGAAGAGCAGAAGATTGTTAAGCAGGCTGCTAAGAAATCAGCTGCGCAAAACAAAGACAACACCACTACTATCGGTGATGTAAATGCTGATCTTCAGGCGTTGAAAGACAAAATGGAAGGTAAAGAGTAATCTTTCCTGATATTTATAAACTAAACCTCCTTAGGCAACTAAGGAGGTTTTTTATTTTGATCTGAACACTAAATAGAGAAGTTGTATTTCGTTTTATAGCTTAGGATCGCTTTTTTCAAATCTTCCCTGTTTTCCTGGAAGGGAATATGCCCGCCTTCATACTGCCAGAATAAGACATTGGGGAATTCCACCTTTTTATAATGCTCTGGGCCTACCATCCAGTCTTTCGTTCCATGGAAGAATAAAACCGGAATGTCAATATCGCTGGTTGCAGAGAGATATTTATTCCAGTATTCTTCAAAATTGAATACATTATTTCCCAGGTCGTAATTCCAGTTTGGGAAGCCCTGGTAGGTAGCATCCATGATCGCCTGGTTCTCCTTTTCTACATAGGCCATTTTCCAGAACAGGTCTTTTTCACGAAGTTGATCCCCCAGCTTACTTATTCTTTCCATAAGGCTTAAACTGTCTTTCTCGCAGCCCACATAGGTTTCACCAAGGAATTCTGAAGCTTTAGGGCCCCAGCTGCTACAAAAGCTGTCCTCAAGAAAAAGAGTACAGTTTATCATCATCATACCATCCTGGGCCTTAGGGTAATTTTCGAAATATCCCATCTGAAGAATTCCTGCAAAGGAATGGCCTATGCTAAGCCAGGAATCGTATCCCAGTTCCTGGCGGATCTCTTCAAAATCCAGGCTCATCCTTTCCAGGCTGTAATCACCATTTTTGGGGCTGCCAGACCTCCCTACGCCGCGTTGATCAAGGTAGATCATGGTAAAGTGCTCTTCCATAAAATCTCCAAAGAATTCCTCGAACCAGAAGCTGCCAGAACCGGGTCCACCGTGAATATAAAGGCAGGGTTTTCCTTTTCCTTCTATTTTTACATATAGATCCACTCCATCTGAGGTGGTGATCATTTTTTCTTCAGCTGTTGCTGAAATGCCTAATCCGATAAGCAGTAGTACAAGAATTATTTTTTTCATCCTATTATGATTGATTGGTGATCCTTGCAATGACGATGTACCGTTTATTTTGTTACACCAGATAGAATTACATTTTTAAAGTTCAATTTAGTTTTGCTGTTCTATTTTAATATTCTGTTGATCCACAATACTCTTAAAACCACGGAAATCGTTTTGTAAAAGAAGGCGTTTACAGGTTTTCACAATAGTTTGGCTTTTACTGCCTTAAATAATTCTTATCATTGAACATGAAAAAAAGATATTGGATACCTCTGGTCTTCTTAATAGTATTGGTGGTAACCTATTTCTCCGGACCTATTCCCCAAACCCCGGAGTATACAACCAAGCTGCCAGACTTGCCTTCAGATCTTAAAGTATTGGAGCATTCAATTATTGAAAAAGAAGATTCCATGCCGGTTAGAAAAGGTAACCAGGCCCGGATCGTCTGGCAACGTGAAGCTGAGAAGGCGGAATACAGCATTGTTTATTTACACGGATTTGCCGGTAGTTATAGGGATGGCTATCCAGTGAACCAACATATCGCCGATACTTTAAATGCCAACATTTTTATGGCCCGCTGGGCGGGACATGGTTTACAGCCGGATGCGGCCCTGGAAAATTTTAACGGTAAGAATGCCTGGGAATCGGCGAAGGAGGCATTAGCGATAGGGAACAAGATAGGGGAGAAGGTAATCATCATGAGTACCTCGACCGGTGGCACCTTAGCTTTAAAACTGGCGGCAACCTATCCAGATAAGATCTTTGCCCTTATTAATCTTTCTCCTAATCTCGAGGATGACCAGCCCGGCACTTTCGTACTAAACTCACCCTGGGGTTACGAGATCGCCAGCCTCATATCTTTCGGAGAAATGAAAAAGATCGAACACGAGCAGCCGGAGGCCACACAATACTGGGATACAATTTATCCGTCACGCGCTTTGGTTGATCTGCAGGTTTTGGTGGAGTCAACCATGCTTCCGGAAACTTTCAAGAAAATTGAAATACCGGTGCTTACCTTGTATTATCATAAGAATTTCATCGAGGAAGACCAGCATGTGGAGGTTAGTGTTTACGAAGATGCCTATAAGTTGTTTTCAACTCCAGACTCTTTAAAAGTTTTAAAAGCTCTTGAGACCCCGGGAACCCACTTTATTGGCAGTGAGATCAAATCGAAGGATATAGAGGTAGTAGAGAAAGAGATCATGGAGTTTTTAGGTCGTATAACTTCAAAACAAGACTTGGAAGATATCGCCAACTTAAAGACTTTTTAAAAATTCAGCATAGCCCATAGAATCCTGGGATTTCAATTCATGATCTCCCAAAATTTCATTGATCAAACTCAGATCAAAATTGAGCTCCTCATCTCCAAACCATTCCAGGGCGAAAGTATACCAGGCCTCATCTTTCACCTTTAACCTTGTATATTCTATCTGGCAGCCATACGGCGGAAACTCCTCCAGTTTAACCTTAACAATATTGCCATTCATGTCCTTTTTTAGTTTAAATCCCATTCTTTCCTTTCTCACCGGCAGCCAGTCGTGCTTCTCCTCATTGGTGATCTCGTGCACCAGGGAATCATCTTCTGCCGAAGAAAAGCTCCACTTGGTATATTTCTCGAAATAGCCTTCAGCCTGGCTGGTGAGCTTTTCCTCATCAGACCTGCTTCGGCGATGTTTTACCTCGATATTGTTTTCCCGAAGTTTGATGCTTACATCCTCTTTTTCGATCAGGGAGAGATAGTAATCTATTCGTGCTTCGGTATTTTCAAAAGTATAGGCATTGTCTTCAAACCATTTGGAAATGGACTGGACTTCGGTCTGGAAAAACCATCTGATCTCTTTGCTGTTGAACATGTTTTATGAATTAGAAAATTGCTGAAATCGATAAATCTGAAGGCGAAAAGCTCTATTAAATTTACAAAAACTATCTGAGGGAAGCTGGTTAACTGAATGATATCATCGAAGAATGCATGGCTTTCAATTCAAAAAAAACATTACTTTTGTGGCAATCTACAATTAGTCTCATGAGCCGTAAAGTACTGTTAGACTCAAACCAACTCAATATCATTCTACATCGTTTGGCTTGTCAATTAGTAGAAAAACACACCGATTTTAAGGAAACCGTGCTCATTGGGATTCAGCCAAGGGGCATCTATGTGGCCGAAAGGCTGGAAAAGATCCTGAAAGAGGAATATGGCCTGGATGATATCAAAATGGGACAGCTGGACATCACATTTTACCGTGATGACTTTAGACGGGGTGAGAAGCCCCTGGAAGCCAATAAAACGAGGATAGATTTTATTGTTGAGGATAAATGCGTGGTGTTCATAGACGATGTTCTCTATACAGGCCGAAGCATCAGGGCAGCACTAACGGCGATCCAGTCTTTTGGAAGACCTAAAGAAATTGAACTTTTAAGTCTTATAGACCGAAGGTTTAGCAGGCATTTGCCCATTCAGCCAGATTATAATGGGAGACAGGTAGATGCGATCAACGAAGAAAAAGTAAAGGTAAGCTGGAAAGAGAACGATGGCGAAGATGCGGTTTACCTCATTTCAAAATAGATAAAAAATGAGCAGTGAATTAAGTGTAAAACACTTACTGGGGATCAAATATCTGAAACCTGAAGATATAGAGTTAATCTTCAAGACAGCCGATCATTTTAAAGAGGTCATTAACAGGCCCATTAAAAAAGTTCCCTCACTGCGAGACATTACCATAGCCAACCTTTTTTTCGAGAACAGTACCAGGACAAGGCTTTCCTTTGAACTGGCCGAAAAACGCCTTAGCGCAGACGTGATCAATTTCTCTGCGGCCTCATCTTCTGTGAAAAAAGGCGAGACTTTAATAGATACCGTAAATAATATCCTGTCCATGAAGGTGGATATGGTGGTGATGCGTCACCCTAATCCCGGAGCGGGGATATTTCTCTCAAGGCATGTGAATGCCAGTATCGTGAACGCCGGTGATGGAGCCCACGAACATCCAACCCAGGCCTTGCTGGATTCTTATTCTATCAGGGAAAGGCTGGGGGATGTGGCCGGTAAAAAAGTGGTGATCGTTGGTGATATCCTGCACAGCCGGGTGGCTCTTTCGAATATTTTCGCATTGAAACTGCAGGGTGCACAGGTAAAGGTATGCGGACCCAAAACCCTTATCCCTAAACATATAGAATCCCTGGGAGTAGAGGTGGAGACCAATCTTAAAGCTGCGCTGGAATGGTGTGATGTTGCCAATATGCTCAGGGTTCAGAACGAACGTATGGACATCAGCTATTTCCCCAGTACCCGGGAATATGTAAAACAGTTCGGCCTCAATAAAAGATTGCTGGATAGCCTTGATAAGGAGATCGTGATCATGCACCCGGGACCAATCAACCGTGGAGTGGAGATCACCAGTGATATTGCAGATTCTGAACATGCCATAATCCTGGACCAGGTCCAGAACGGGGTGGCGGTGAGAATGGCGGTGATCTATTTGCTGGCCGCGAAAATTAAACAATAGCAAAATCTTTAGAAGACTACTTCTATTTTTTTAAATTAGAGGGAAACATATTTAACGCATGAATACTTCCAGGAAAGAGAACTATTTATTGATAGCCAAAGAAGGCGATTCTTTAACCGAATTCGCTTCAGAACTTACCCGCCATCATGATGATTTTAAGGCAGAGAATGTGGTGGTAGATCTTAGAAGTTTTAATAATGCCTCTTCTGAAAATATACTGGCCTTTTTGGAAATTTCGAACCTTCACCGAAACGAGAACAAAAGTTTTGTTTTGGTGAACGATGCCGTGGGCATCGATGAATTACCAGATGAGCTGGTGGTTGTTCCTACGCTTCAGGAGGCTGAAGACATGGTTCAGATGGATGAGATCCAGAGGGATCTTGGATTTTAAACAGGCTTACCTAGGCTGAAAAACCAGATCGAATGAAGATCAATATTCTGGGCTGTTATGCAGCAACTCCCCGAAGCTTTACCAATCCTACCTCGCAGGTTCTGGAGATGCAGAATCATCATTTTTTGATCGACTGTGGCGAAGGTACCCAGGTGCAGCTTAGGCGGAATAAGATCAAGTTCTCCAGGATCAAACATATTTTTATTTCTCACCTGCATGGAGATCATTTCTATGGGCTGGTCGGGCTGGTTTCCACCTTTCGCCTGCTTAACCGTGAAACCGAATTACATATTTACGGGCCTAAAGGAATTAAGGAGATCATCACCCTTCAGCTTAAACTGGCCAATTCATGGACCAACTTTCCGCTCATTTTTCATGAACTTACTTCAAAAGATCCACAACTCCTGTATGAGAATGATAAGTTGAGTGTGACTACCATTCCGTTAAAACACAGGGTGTACACCAATGGGTTTCTATTCCGTGAAAAGAAAGGAGATCGCAAGCTGCTAATAGATAAGGCTGAAGAATACAATATTCACTACAGCCTTTTTAATAGCCTTAAAGCAGGAAAGGATGTAAGGGCCGAGGACGGAAAACTCATTGCGAACCACCTCGTAACCGCAGATCCTCCTCCACCAAAGTCATACGCCTTTTGCAGTGATACGGTTTACGATGTGGAGATCGTTCCTTTGATCAGGAACGTCACCGCTCTTTACCATGAATCCACCTTCCTGGAGGAGCAGATGGAACTGGCATTTCCTACCAAACACTCCACGGCTAAACAGGCTGCTAGCATCGCCAAATTGGCCGAAGTACAGACGCTTATTTTGGGACATTACTCTACAAGGTACGCGAATATCGATCAGTTCCGGATAGAGGCTGAGGAGATCTTTCCTAAGGTGATTTTAGCCGACGACGGTAAGGAAATTATCGTCGAATAGCAAATATCGATTTAACATCTCACAGGCCTTTAATCGACTGAAAACCAAATAACCGACCGTGTTTTCCTACAAATAATGTTAAATTTTATCTAATTTTAGTAATATTTTAGCTTATATATGTCTTTAGTCGATAAAAAATGTAGATTTATCCTACCTGAATCTAACATGTATATCGATGAAAAATATTACGTTAACAGGAAGTATGTTAATTTTTTGTGCGTTGTTTCTTACATCGTGCTCTAAAGATAGCCTTCAAGATGATGTTACCGCTTATGACCAGGTAGTAACTGAAAAGGCCGAATACGATTATAATACGATCGAGGTTGAAATTCTTGATGAACTTAATACTTACAGAAAGGCTATTGGCCTGAACGAATTAAAGGTGCTGGCTGAAGTTTCTATTGAATCTGAAGGTCATAATGAGTATATGATACAAGAAGGCGAAGTAAGCCATGACAATTTCTCCATGAGGGCATCCCAGCTTATGAACAGGGTAGGAGCCAAGGCTGTAGGAGAAAATGTAGGATTTGGTTACAGTTCTTCCAAGGCGGTAGTAAATGCCTGGCTAAAAAGTAAAGGTCATAGAGAAAATGTGGAAGGTAACTATACTCACTTTGGAATTTCAGTTAGACAGGATGAAGAAGGAAGAAATTACTTCACCAATATATTCATAAAAAAATAACGAACTAGGTTTGTTTTCCCCCCAAATCGAGAAAAGGGTTCAGGCTAGAGGCTGGCCCTTTTTTTTATGCCTTATTGATAAGGTTCAATGTTAATTCTATACGGTGTTTATTTAAAATTTCCTTAAACCAATTCTGCAGCAAGATAATCTTCCCGTTTTTAAGAGAATTTAATAGGTTTTGACGGCTTTTAATGAAAAATTAAATATCGATTATCCCGAAATAAAAAAAGTCCGGAGTTAGAACCCTGGACTTTTTTAATTCGGTTTGATTTTATTAATTCAAACCTGGTAGCTGGTTGATATACATCCGCTGGAATTCGGGGTCATTCATCCCGTTTTCACCAAGATGTTCAAATTCAATTCTTTTAATGGCAGACCTGTTACTTTCAGATCGTCCTAAGATCGCATCCATGGCTTTCTGTAATAAGGGTTCATCTACATCTCCCAGATTTCCAAATTCGTTTAAGTTTTCCACGTAGGTGATATCCGGCTGCAAACCATTTACATAATCTGTTTTTCCTACAGAATTGAGAGATTTAAATACCAGTGGCTGTAATGCATAAGTATGGTTTTCACTGGCTCCTTCTTTACTAAAATCATCGCTATCATACAAGGTGACCGATGCCTGGAATTTCCCTACGGTATGATCACCAACCTGCACTACGTTTATATATGGATCGAGGCCGTTGATCACCAGCTCACTTGCTGAAGCACTGGAAGCGGAAGTTAGAATATATACCTCAGATAAATTGAGACTGTTTATTTTTTCACCGGTTCGTGTCCTATCATCGAACCTGTTTAGAAGCGCTTCCGGATTTTGAGTTTCATAGAAAGACTGATATTTTGCATTCCACTGTTCCTTCACAAACACATCTCCCTGGAATTGCCCGGTGATCATACTCGAAAGGTCCTTGGCAGATTCTACAGAGCCTCCTCCATTGTACCTTAGATCGAGGACCAGGTCGGTAACACCCGCAGTTTTAAATTCTCCAAAAACGGTATTTAACTCATCGTCAAAATTGCCTGTAAAGCTGTTATACATCAGGTAGGCGATCTTACGTCCTTCGATCTCAAAAACCTTAGAAATAAAGACAGGATTTTCAGTGTAAGGATCGTCACTCAGAGTAACTGTCTTATCCGTGAGGGTGATTTCACCATTATTTACTTGTCCCACATTGATTGTAAAACCTGACTGGTCTATAAGATCGGAGAAGTTACTCCTGGTAAGTTTTTGACCGTTGATCTCGGTAAAGATATCTCCCCGTACGAGTCCTGCTTCCTCTGCCGAGGTTCCCGGAAGAACATATCTTATTATTCCAAACACATTGTTGGTTCCTGAAATCCTTCCAATTCCATATTTGATTCCGGTGGCACCGCTAACCCCATCAAACCGGTCTTCCAGGCTCTTATAATCATCTGTTATAAAGCTGAACCGGTCAGCTTTAGAAGTAAGATCATCAAAGAGGGCTTCTGGGGAGGAAGCTCCAGCCAGGTATTCGCTTTTTTCATTAGAGTTTTCAAAATAGTTGTTTGCGAGTTCTGGTACATCTGCCTTGTATAAATATATTTCGTTCAGGGCATTATAGACAAAACGTTCAATCTCCAGTTCAGGATCTTCGGCAGATCCATTAGGCTCGGTTATTTCGCTGCTTGTGCTTGTTTCATTTCCAAAATCTTCTGTTTCCTTTGAACATCCGGTAAGGATCAGGAAAAGAAGAATGTTCCAGATTAGTGTTCTTTTTAGTATCATCAATTATTTCTTTTTCTGCAATTCTCTCATAATAGTTCAGCAATTATGCCAAAATTTGTTAATAAACTATTGATTTATAAGAAGAGCATGTTTAATGATACTTACGTAATAAAAAAGCCAAAGGTTCAGGCTAGAGGCTGAACCTTTGGCTAAAACAAATTGTTGGGGTTTGAAAATTATTAAAAAGAGGCAATTCCGGGTTTCCTGCCGTAGCCTTTAAAGGGCTACCAAAACGGGGGGAACAGTAAACATATCAGAATGCCTCTTCCGGTTAGTTAGCCGGTTAATCCATTTTTACCACGCTGAACATGGACCTTCTGTTAAGCTGGTGATCTTTTTCGGTACAACGGTCACAATCGATGGCCGGTTTGGTCTCGCCGTAACCTTTATAGGCAACGATACGCTCTGGGGCGATGCCATTTTCTACCAGGTAATCCCTGGTGGATTTGGCTCTTCGCTCGGCCAGTTTTTCGTTGTATGCGTTGGTACCCCTGCGGTCGGTATGCGAACCTATCTCGATGACCAGCTCGGGGTACTGGTTTTTCATCAGGTCGATAAGCTTATCCAGTTCTGCCGCGGCATCGGGGCGGATGTTAGCTTTGTCAAAATCGAAATAGATATTGTCGATCTCGGCCAGGTATTCCACATCCTTTACCGGGTTTAGCTGAATATCATACTGGATCTCCTCCTTGTCATCGGCCTGCATGGAACTAACCTCTCCATTAAAAATCTCGTAACTGATCTCTTTGGCTTCTACGGGGAAGGTCTGGTCTCTTGGGATCTCAGTCTGGTAATTTCCTTCCTGGTCTGTTTCCAGAAACACCATTTCCTCACCCTCTTCATCCATCAGCCTTACCGTGGCCGAAGGGATGGGCTTGCCATTGACCGCATCGGTCACCTGTCCTTTCAGGATCAGCGGGTTGAGCTTGTTGAAGACATAAATATCATCACTGCCGCCTTCGCGGTTGGTGGAGATATAGCCTTCTTTTGAATTATCTACCTGGAAATAGGCAAAATCATCCATGCTGGAATTCACCGGTTCGCCCAGGTTTTCTACCTGGCCCTCTTCCAGTTTAAAGATATCGAACAGGCCTAATCCGGCATGCCCGTTGGAGGAGAAGTAAAGGCTGCCATCGCTGTCCATAAAGGGGAAGCTTTCATCGAACTCGGTATTGACCGGTGCTCCCAGGTTCTGTGGCTGCCCGAAACTGCCATCCTCGTTAATACTTACTTTAT
>NZ_VJVW01000058.1 GCF_009735585.1 Christiangramia aestuarii | reverse complement strand
CGTCTACCTGGCGTCCGACGCCGCCCGCGAGGTCACCGGCCAGGTGTTCGCCGCGCGTCACCACGAACTCTTCCTGATGAGCCAGAGCCGGCCGCTGCGCAGTGTGCATAGCGAGCACGGCTGGACCCCGCAGAGCATCGCCGAGCACGGCATGCCGGCGTTGCGCGGCAGCTTCATGGACCTGGCGCGCAGCCCGGACGTGTTCTCCTGGGACCCGATCTGACCGAGGAGGCAATCCATGGGCGTGTTCAGGACCCGTTTCACCGAGACCTTCGGCGTCGAACACCCGATCATGCAGGGCGGCATGCAGTGGGTCGGCCGTGCCGAGATGGCTGCGGCGGTGGCCAACGCCGGTGGCCTGGCGACGCTGTCGGCGTTGACCCAGCCGAGCCCGGAGGCACTGGCTGCGGAGATTGCCCGCTGCCGCGAGCTGACCGATCGGCCGTTCGGGGTCAACCTGACCTTGCTGCCGACGCAGAAGCCG
>NZ_VJVW01000057.1 GCF_009735585.1 Christiangramia aestuarii | reverse complement strand
GCTCCAGCGGACCGAACCACGGCCAGCACACCGGCACCCCGCCGCGTACCGACTGCCCGCGCCGGTAGCCGGCCTCGTCGCTGAGCCAGACCAGCGGCGGCTGTTCGTGGGGCTGGTAGCTGAGCAGTTGCGCGCCCTGCTGGGTGATCAGCGCCTCGCCATGGGCGGTGTGGATGCGCCAGCAGGCCAGGTCGTCGACCTGTACCTGTTCGACGCGGTTGATCGGGCTATCGGTGTTCATGGCGGTCTCCGGGAGGCGAATGGATGGCAGCAGTATCACCGATCCATTTTATCGCCGGCAGTTCCCCTGGATAGCGCCAACGACGACGCGGCCCGTGGGCCGCGTCGGTTGTTGCCGGAGGTTCAGGCCGCGCGGAACAGGTTGTGTGGGTCGATGACGAATTTCTTCGGCACCCCGGCGTCGAACTCGCCATAGCCTTTCGGCGCATCGTCGAGGGTGATGACTTCCACCCCGACGATGTCGGC
>NZ_VJVW01000056.1 GCF_009735585.1 Christiangramia aestuarii | reverse complement strand
GAGAACCTCTCCGTGGACGGCGGCGGGCACCTCACCTACCTGGCGCCGACCCGCGTCAACCTCAGCCTGATGGAAGAACGCTGGCCGGACATCCGCTTCCGCGCGACGCGCGAGCATCACTGATCGCACGGGAGGAGCCAGGGACAGCCTCCCTGGCTCCTCCCCCGGCGGTCTCGGCGCAGGGCGGATAACCCTATCGCGGCTATCCGTCGCTCCAGCGCGATATCGGCGGACAGTCCCTGCGCAGGCAAAGCGAACGCGACGCTGCGCGAAACGCCTCCTTCCCTCCTCCCAGGCTCCCCTCCCCATCGCGCCATCGCTCCGTACGCCTGCGCCTTTCGCAGGCGGGTGACGAGACTTCCAGGTAGGAAATCCCTTCAAGCGCAACCAGGCAAGGACGCGGTTGCCCAAGCCGTTTCCGAAGGTGCCTCCTGAGCAGTTCAGATAGGTTGCCCGCCCCCGAGTGGCACGGCAGAGTGCCAGGGTTTAT
>NZ_VJVW01000055.1 GCF_009735585.1 Christiangramia aestuarii | reverse complement strand
CTACGGCATCAACATGGACGTCGAGGACCTCTCCTGGGCGGTCCTCGACCGTGACCAGACCACCACCAGCCAGGCCTACGCGCTGAACATCGCCGGCTCGCGCTATTTCGTCGAACATGCGCCGATCACCGACCCGGACGACCTCGACCGGCGCCTGCGCAGCGGCGAGCTGAGCCTGGCGGTGGAGATTCCGCCGAACTTCGGGCGCGATCTCAAGCGTGGCTCCGATCCGGCCATCGGCGTGTGGATCGACGGAGCGATGCCGACCCGTGCCAACACCGTGCTCGGCTACGTGCAGGGCCTGCACACCAGCTACCTGGCGGACCTCTCGCGGCAGGCGGGTGGGGCCGAGGTCAGCGCGGCGGCCAGCACCGAGGTGCGCTATCGCTACAACCCCGACGTGGAAAGCCTGAAGGCGATGGTGCCGGCGGTGATCCCGCTGCTGCTGATCATGATCCCGGCCATGCTCACCGCCCTCGGCGTGGTGCGCG
>NZ_VJVW01000054.1 GCF_009735585.1 Christiangramia aestuarii | reverse complement strand
ATCAGGCGGCCCATGATCAGTTGCGCCACCGCGCCGAAGGCATAGGCCAGGCTGACCACCACGCCAAGGGTCTGCGGCGACGCCAGCCAGTCGCTCAGGCGCTCCTGGAACAGCTTCGGGTAGGTCACGGTGCTGGCGTTGAACACCACCCCGCCGGTGGCGGTGACCAGCGCCAGCACGCCGAACACCCGGCGCATCGACAGGCCCACGCTGTCCTCGCCACGCGCCGCGGCCTTGGCCGACAGGTGCGGCGATGGCTCCTCGCGCACGCAGAAGAAAAAGCCGATGCCGAGCAGGATGGCCACCCCGCCGGGCAGGATGAACGCCGCACGCCAACCGAAGTGCGCGGTGAGAAAGCCGGTAAGCAGCGCGGCGAAGGCGACCCCGAGGTTACCCCACATGCCGTTGATGCCGATCTCGCGGCCGCGGTTCTCCGCGTGTGCCACCAGCATCGCGGTGCCGACCGGGTGGTAGATCGCGGCGAATACCCCGATC
>NZ_VJVW01000053.1 GCF_009735585.1 Christiangramia aestuarii | reverse complement strand
TGGCGCGCAACCGCATCGCCGAAGGCGAAGGCAGCGTGCTGATGTGCTGCGGCCGCAGCCAGCCGGAACACGCCGTGCTGATCGTCGACGCGGCGAGCGGCGAGGTCCTCGGCGACGACAACGTCGGCGAGATCTGGGCCGCCGGGCCGAGCATCGCCCACGGCTACTGGCGCAACCTGGAAGCTTCGGCGAAGACCTTCGTCGAGCGTGACGGGCGCACCTGGCTGCGCACCGGCGACCTCGGCTTCCTCCGCGACGGCGAACTGTTCGTCACCGGGCGCCTGAAGGACATGCTCATCGTCCGCGGCCACAACCTCTATCCGCAGGACATCGAACGCACCGTCGAGAGCGAGGTGCCGTCGGCGCGCAAGGGCAGGGTCGCGGCCTTCGCGGTCACGGTCGATGGCGAGGAAGGCATCGGCATCGCCGCCGAGATCGGTCGCGGCGTCCAGAAATCGGTGCCGGCCCAGGAGCTGATCGACTCGATCCGCCAGGCGGTGGCCGA
>NZ_VJVW01000052.1 GCF_009735585.1 Christiangramia aestuarii | reverse complement strand
GGCAGGGCGCACGCGAGGTGGTGCTGGAGCTGGTACGCGAATACGACATCGTCCTCGAACAGTTCCGTCCGGGGGTGATGGACAAGCTCGGCGTCGGCTACGAGGCGCTGAAGGCGGCGAACCCGCGGCTGATCTACGTGGCCATCACCGGCTACGGCCAGACCGGGCCGTACCGCGAGCGCGCCGGGCATGACATCAACTACCTGGCGCTGGCCGGCGTCGCCAGCTACACCGGGCGCCGCGAGCGTGGCCCGTTGCCGCTGGGGGTGCAACTGGCGGACCTCGCCGGCGGTTCGTTGCATGGCGTGATGTGCCTGCTGGCGGCGGTCATCCACCAGCAGCAGACCGGCGAGGGGCAGTTCGTCGACATCAGCATGACCGACTGCGCCTTCAGCCTGAACGGCATGGCCGGTGCAGGCTATCTCGCGGCCAGGGTCGAGCCGGAGATGGAGTCGCTGGCGCTGAACGGCGGCAGCTTCTACGACTACTACCGCACCCGCGATGG
>NZ_VJVW01000051.1 GCF_009735585.1 Christiangramia aestuarii | reverse complement strand
TGGTATGCGGTAGCTGTTCCATGCGCAGGGCGTTGTCGCTGCCGAAGCCGCCGAGCAGCACCGAGGCCAGCGACGGTTGCAGCGGCGGCACCTCCAGTTTGTAGGACATGCGTCCGGTGACACCGTCGTCCCATTGGAAATGGTCGGAGTAGATCGACTGCGGTGCGCCGTAGAAGGGGTTGATCACCCGGTCGAACAGCCCCGCGCTGAAATTCACCGTGTGCAGGAAGGTGCGCTTGCCGACCCGCTGGCTCGGATCAGGCGCCTTCGAGCGGAGAAGAATCGCCGGGGTGTTGATGCCGCCGCCGGAGAGCACGTAGTGCCTGGCCCGGACCCTGATCCGGCGGCCGTTGGGCGCCACGCAGCGCTCATCCATGCCCAGGCATTCGAGGCCCGTCACCTTGTCGCCATCCAGCAGCAGGCGGTTGGCGCGCGCCAGGTAGAGCAGCTCGCCGCCCTTGTCGAGGGTCGCCGGGATGGTGGTGACCAGCATCGACTGCTTGGCGTT
>NZ_VJVW01000050.1 GCF_009735585.1 Christiangramia aestuarii | reverse complement strand
GGATGCCGATGTTGCCGATGTGGTGGTGGCCGCAGGCGTTCATGCAGCCGGAGATGTTCAGGCTCAGCTCGCCGATGTCGTGCAGGTGGTCGAGGTCCTCGAAGCGCTGCTGGATGCCCTGGGCGATGGGGATCGACTTGGCGTTGGCCAGCGCGCAGTAGTCGCCGCCGGGACAGGCGATGATGTCGCTGAGCAGGCCTTGGTTAGGCGTGCCGAGGCCGGCTGCGCAGGCCTCGCGCCACAGCGCGTGGAGGTTCTCCAGGCGCACGTCGGGGAGCACCAGGTTCTGTTCGTGGGCCACGCGGATCTCGCCGAAACCGTAGCGCTCGGCCCAGTCGGCGACGCGTTCCATCTGCTCCGCGGTGACGTCGCCCGGCGGCGCGCTGGCGCCGGGCTTGGTCGACAGCACCACCGAGGCGTAGCCCGGCACCTTGTGCGCCTGGACGTTGCGCGAGGCCCAGCGGGCGAAGGCCGGATCGGCCGCACGGGCGCTGCCGTAGGCCAGCTCGCC
>NZ_VJVW01000049.1 GCF_009735585.1 Christiangramia aestuarii | reverse complement strand
TCCACCAGATGTACTGGCCGGCGGCGTACTTGGCGCCGGAGGCGGAAATCACATTGCTGAAGACCAGCGTCAAGTTGTCGCTGACCGGCACCACGGCGAGGCTGTTGTCGCCCTTGTTCAGGTACTGCACGGTGAACTTGCGACCGTTCTCGCACTTGTAGTCGACGCTGCGGGTATCCAGCTTGGCATCCCCCGGCAGGGCCAGGTAATCGACCTGGGCGGTCTGCTTGTCGTCGTCGCTGCCGCCGCAGGCGACCAGGACCACGGGAACGGCAGCCAGAAGCAGCCAGAGCGCTTTTTTCATGGAAATCCCTCTAACGAGAAAAAATGGCGCTGCCACTGTAGGAATTCGGCACCTGCCGCGTCAACGACAGGCGCCCCTAGAAAAAGTCTTGTGGGCCGCCGGGACGCGCAAAGGAGCGCTCCCCTCTCCTCTGCGCGCCGGCGCCCCATCGATCACTCGGTGACCGGCTTCACCCGCAGGCCCGGCATCGGCCGCGGGGCTCCCTTG
>NZ_VJVW01000006.1 GCF_009735585.1 Christiangramia aestuarii | reverse complement strand
ACCTATGTGCATAAAAAAAGGCGGAATGACTTCCACCTTTTTTTGCCCCAAATCTACCATGAACTTAACCTACTTATGCTATGGTATAGTAGTATAGTAAATATAGACCGAATTTTTTTAGGTAAAATTGTTTTTAGACGAAGTACCTGAAAAATAGTTAAAGTGCTAAAAATTAAATATTTAGGATTTTTGTTGATTCCAGGATCCCTGACCTATGTGCATAAAAAAAGGCGGAATGAAATTCCACCTTTTTTTGCCCCAAATCTACCATGAACTTAACCTACTTATGCTATGGTAGTTTAAAGATAAGGAGAAAGATTCTTGTAATTAAATTTATTAGATGAACTGCGTATAAAATAGCTAAAATGCTGAAAATCAATATTTTGAGTATAATTTTGTCTTTTTGATCTTAGGAACTTTAGGAAGAAAAATAAAAAAAGGCGGAATAAGTTTCCACCTTTTTTTGCCCCAAATCTACCATGAACTTAACCTACTTATGTTATGGCAATACTAATGTATGTAGAATACTAGTAGGCACAAAGAATATTAGATGAAGTGCATATATTTTAGCTAAAGCGCATAAATCAATAAGCGCGATCTTTCTTTCCTTCGAAAAAGTTCATAAAGGCCCTGTTTACAACCCTATTCCCTCCAGCGGTTGGATAATCACCAGTGAAATACCAGTCTCCCAGATTTTTCGGACATGCCTTATGCAGGTTCTCAACGCTTTGGTAGATCACCTGAACTTCAGCATTTACATCATCGTCACATAACAGTTCAGATATCTTGGCAGAGATCTGTTCGTCTGTGAAAGGATCATATATCTCCTTCACAAAGTTCTGTACTTCGCGATCTTCGAGGTCTACCTGATCCTTACATTTCCTGTATACCTCTTCAACGATCTCGTATTTGCCGTTATCCCTTAAAAGTTCCAATGCAGCCCTAAATGCAACCAAGTCCTCCAGGCGGGCCATATCTATACCATAGCAGTCTGGATACCTGATTTGAGGTGCCGAGGATACAACAATGATCTTTTTGGGTTTAAGCCTGTCCATCATTTTGATGATACTTTTTTTCAGGGTTGTACCCCTCACGATACTATCATCTATGATCACCAGGTTATCGTCTGGCTTCACCACCCCGTAAGTGACGTCGTAGACATGGGCTACAAGGTCGTCCCGGCTACTATCTTCGGTGATAAAGGTTCTTAACTTTACATCCTTGATAGCGATCTTTTCTGTTCTTAATCGATGGGATAATATTTCCTGAAGCCTGGCATCGGTTAAAGTTTCCTTTTCCTCGAGGATAGCCTCGTTCTTCTGCTTGTTAAGTTCATCCTGGGCAGCTTCCACCATCCCGTAAAAGGAAGTTTCAGCCGTGTTCGGGATAAAAGAGAAAACCGTCTTTAAGGTATCATGTTTTATAGACTTCAATACTTCCGGCATTAAAAGCCTTCCCAGCATTTTACGTTCCTCGTAGATCTCAGCATCACTTCCACGGGAGAAATAGATGCGTTCAAAAGAACAGGCCTTTCTTTCCAGTGGCTCAATGATTTCTTTGATGGAAACATTTCCGTTCTTTTTGGTAATAATCGCATTTCCCGGAGGCAGTTCATGAACATCTTCAAAATCTACATTGAAAACTGTTTGTATCACCGGTCTTTCTGAAGCCACCACCACAACTTCATCGTCCTTATAGTAATATGCCGGCCTAATTCCTGCCGGGTCACGTAATACAAAAGAGTCACCATGACCAATTAAACCAGCCATAGCATATCCACCATCCCAGTTCTTGGATGATTTCTTCAGGATCTTCGCCACATTAAGTTTTTCGGCAATAACTGGCGAGGCTTCTACTTTTGAGTATCCGTCTTTTTTTAACTTCTTGTAAAGTTTCCTCACTTCAGAATCAAGGAAGTGTCCTATCTTTTCCATGACGGTCACCGTATCGGCCCTTTCTTTTGGATGCTGTCCTAATTCCACAAGATTATTGAAAAGCTTGTTTACATTGGTCATATTAAAGTTACCCGCAACGATAAGGTTACGGTGCATCCAGTTGTTCTGTCTCAGGAATGGGTGTACGCTTTCTATGCTGTTCTTTCCAAATGTCCCGTATCTTACGTGACCAAGGAAAACCTCTCCAAGGTATGGAATATGTCTTTTTTGAAGATCTGTATCATCGGCGTATTCCGGATTTGCCTTAATCTCTTCGTTGATCCTTTGGTTGATCTGCTCAAAAATATCCTGGATTGGCTGAGCCTGGTTAGATCTTACCCGGCTAATATATCTTTCCCCGGGGATGGTATTAAGCTTGATGCTTGCAAAACCGGCACCGTCCTGTCCACGGTTATGCTGCTTCTCCATCATGAGATACATTTTATTTACGCCATAAAATGCAGTGCCGTATTTTTCTTTGTAATAATCGAGGGGTTTTAAAAGCCTTATGTGTGCAATCCCGCACTCGTGTTTTAAAGCATCGCTCATATCTTGGGTTCCTTTAGGAATTTTGTTGTGTTGGTCATAAAAAAAGCCCTGAAATTACAGGGCGTGTTTTTTAGTCTATTTGTGTTTCGAATTGTGTTAGTTTCTTGAACTCATACAGCCTCTCGTTCATCTGCTCACCTGTTAGCGCCTGCATTCTTTCGGTTCCGAACTTCTCTACGCAGAAAGAAGCCAGGTTGGAGCCGTAAATGATGGCGCTTTTCATATTCTCGAAAGAGATATCGCCTGTCCTTGCCAGGTAACCAATAAAACCACCAGCGAAAGTGTCCCCGGCACCTGTTGGATCGAAAACTTCTTCCAGCGGAAGTGCGGGAGCGAAGAAGATCTGTTCTTTATGGAAAAGCAGGGCACCATGCTCTCCTTTTTTGATCACTACATATTTAGGACCCATTTTTTCGATCTTTCTGGCAGCCTTTACTAAGGAGTACTCTCCTGAGAGTTGTCTTGCCTCTTCATCGTTTATGGTGATCACATCTACTTTTTCTATCACCTTCATCAGGTCATCCAGGGTGTTGTCCATCCAGAAATTCATGGTATCCAATACCACCAATTTTGGATCATTTACCTGTTCAAGCACGCTTAATTGTACTAATGGATGAAGGTTCCCCAGCATTACGAATTCAGCATCCTTATGAGACTCGGGTACTACCGGGTTAAAATCGGCAAGCACGTTCAATTGGGTGTCCAGGGTATCCCTGGTATTAAGGTCGTTGTGGTATCTACCGCTCCAGAAGAAAGTTTTTCCTCCTTTTACGATCTCTACACCTTCAATATTAATGTTGTTCTTTTTCAGCAGTTCGAGGTATTCCTCAGGAAAATCTTCACCAACAACAGAAACCACGGCACTTTCTACATCAAAATTTGCGGCAGAGAGGCCTATATAGGTGGCGGCTCCACCCAGGATCTTATCGGTTTTTCCAAATGGGGTTTCAATAGCATCGAACGCGACGGTTCCAACAATTAGTAATTTGCTCATAACGGGTTTTAAAATAACGCTGCAAATATACAGTTTGTTTTTCAAGGTGTAAACCTCAATCCGGCTTCTAAATGTTAAGCTTTGTATCCTACGTCTTCAGGAAGGTTTTTTCTTTTTGAAGCATCTACGGCCAGAGCATCGCAGCGTTCGTTCTGCGGATGGTCATTATGTCCCTTGATCCACTGGAACTGAACCTGGTGTTTGCGATATTCCTTTAGGAATTCCTGCCAGAGATCGGCATTCTTCCGGTTGGCGAATTTCTTCTTTTCCCAGCCGAAAACCCAGCCTTTGTTTACGGCATCTGCCACGTATTTAGAATCTGTAAAGACCTTTACTGGCGTGCCGGGGTTCTTGAGTTTTTTCAGGGCAACGATCACGGCCAGCAATTCCATCCGGTTATTGGTAGTAAGCTTGTAGCCATAAGAGAACTCCTTGCGGTAGGGCTTGCCAACCCATTCCATGACTATCCCATAACCTCCCGGTCCGGGGTTTCCTCTTGCGGCTCCGTCGGTGTAAATATGAACTTTAGGGCTTTGCACTAATTATCTTTTTCTAGGAGTTGCTGAATGACCTGCGGAAAATGTTCATATTCCAGTTCGTGGATCTTAAAAGCCAGGCTTTCGGGAGTATCGGTTTCATCTATACTTGTGGTCGCCTGGAAAATGGTCTGACCTTCATCGTACTTTTCATTCACATAATGAATGGTGATGCCACTCTGTTTTTCCTTTTTAGCGATTACGCTTTCATGCACCCTGGCTCCATACATTCCCTTGCCTCCATATTTAGGAAGTAAGGCAGGGTGGATATTGATGATCCTGTCTGGAAACTGCTGTATGATGTTAGAAGGGAACAACCAAAGAAACCCTGCAAGAACGATAAGGTCCGGGTCCATGTCCTTCAGCAGATTAAGCACATCGTTAGAATTGTAAAAAGCCTCCCGGTCAAAATGAAGGGCCTTGATGTTAAGTTTATGAGCGCGTTCAAGTGCGCCTGAATATTTTTTATTGGAGAATACGGCCAGCACTCTGGTCTGGTCATGATCCTGGAAGTATTTAATGATGTTTTCGGCGTTGGTGCCAGATCCTGAGGCGAATATTACAATTTTTTTTGGCTGCGTACTTGCTTTGTCACTCAAAATAAGCTTGTTAACATTTATTAGGATGTAAAATTAATCGCTTTCAGTGAATTTTATGTAAATTGACCTCACATTTTTGGAGTAAAAATCGGTTTTAAAATAAAGTTTTTTATTTTTGCCACCTAATCAAAATTAAAATAAAAAATTATGTCAGACATTGCATCAAGAGTAAAAGCTATTATCGTTGACAAATTAGGAGTTGACGAGAATGAAGTTGTTAACGAAGCCAGCTTCACCAACGACTTGGGTGCTGATTCACTAGACACAGTAGAATTGATCATGGAATTTGAGAAGGAATTCGACATTCAGATCCCAGACGATCAGGCAGAGAACATTGCTACTGTTGGTCAGGCAATTTCATATATCGAAGACGCTAAAAAATAAAATCAAGACACCATATGGAGTTAAAGCGAGTAGTAGTTACAGGCCTTGGTGCCTTAACCCCAATTGGTAACAATATAGAGGAATATTGGGAGGGACTTAAGAACGGTAAAAGTGGTAGCGCGCCTATCACTTATTTTGATACCGAAAAGTTCAAGACTAAATTCGCTTGCGAACTCAAAAACTTTAATCCACTAGATCATTTTGATCGTAAGGAAGCTAGAAAACTTGATAGGTTTGCTCAATATGCAATGGTATCTGCAGATGAAGCTATCGAGGATTCTGGGATAGACCTCGATACGGTAGACAAATATCGCGTAGGCGTTATTTGGGGTGCCGGCATCGGTGGTTTGGAAACCTTCCAGAACGAAGTGATCAATTTTGCAGAAGGAGACGGCTCTCCAAGATTCAACCCATTCTTTATTCCGAAGATGATCGCAGATATTGCCCCGGGTAATATCTCTATCAAACACGGATTTATGGGGGCTAATTATACCACGGTTTCTGCCTGTGCATCATCGGCCAACGCCATGATCGATGCTCTGAACAATATCAGGCTGGGGCATAGTGATGTAATAGTTTCCGGGGGATCTGAAGCGGCTGTGACTATAGCAGGAATGGGCGGATTTAACGCAATGCATGCCCTTTCTACTAGAAATGACAGTCCCGAAACCGCATCGAGACCTTTCGATGCTACCAGAGACGGATTCGTTCTTGGTGAAGGTGGAGGCGCGCTCATTTTAGAAGAATATGAGCACGCTAAGGCCAGAGGAGCTAAGATTTATGCAGAAGTATTGGGTGGAGGATTATCTTCAGACGCTTATCACATGACGGCACCGCATCCGGAAGGAGACGGAGTTGTTGCTGTGATGAAGAACTGTCTTAAAAATGCCGGCCTAAAACCAGAAGATGTTGATGCTATCAATACTCACGGGACCTCCACACCTCTTGGTGATGTTGCTGAACTTAAGGCAATAACTAAGGTTTTCGGTGAGCATGCGAAGAACCTCAATATCAACTCGACGAAATCGATGACCGGGCATCTACTTGGTGCTGCCGGAGCGGTAGAAGCGATTGCTGCTATCCTTTCTATGAAGCACGGGATTGTGCCACCAACGATAAATCACGAGAATGTTGATGAGAATATCGATTCAAGTCTTAACCTTACCCTTAACAAGGCACAGGAAAGAGATGTGAAAATCGTTATGAGCAATACCTTTGGATTTGGAGGACACAATGCTTGCGTGGTGTTTAAAAAATTAGACGAATAAACGATGAGCGTTATTCGTAACATATTAAATTCCCGCTCTTCTAAAGGCGGGAATTTTTTTAATATACTTACCGAAATTTTAGGCTTTAAGCCTAAAGCTCTTACCCATTACAAAAAAGCCTTTACCCACAGATCGCTGAACAGGAAAGATGAGGAAGGTAATGCCATTAACTTCGAGAGAATGGAATTTCTTGGCGATGCTATGCTAAGCGCGGTGGTCGCTTCACATCTCTTTAAAGCCGTACCTGGCGGTAACGAAGGTTACCTTACCAAGATGAGGTCTAAAGTGGTAAGCCGGAAGCACCTAAACGAACTGGGCAAGGATCTGGGCCTGATAAAACATGTGCAGACCAATATTCCTATAGAACAGTTCGGGGTAAATATTCACGGAAACCTTTTTGAAGCCCTGGTTGGGGCGATTTATCTTGACAGGGGCTATAAATACTGCAAACGATTTATCCACGAGCGGGTAATTGACCCTTATGTAGATATCGAGCAACTGGAAGGGAAGGTGATTAGTTACAAAAGCCTGGTGATAGAATGGTGCCAGAAGGAAAAGAAGGAGTTCGATTACGAGGTTTACGAAGATACCGGCAATGACGAGCTGAAACATTTCGCTGTAAAACTTCGAATAAACCGCAGGGTCGTGGCCAAGGCAAGAGCAACTTCAAAAAAGAAAGCCGAAGAGAAAGCTTCCAAAAGGGCCTATTATGCCCTTCAAAATAAAATAGAATAATTTTAAGGATTTCGCCTAAACTAAAACGTTTTCGTAAAAAATTGTGAATTTTAAGGCCTTAAAATCTTCATTTTGTTAATCATATAGTATCTTTAGCCTTAAAGTTTGAGTTTATGCAATCGCATAAAATGCTTCTGGAAGTTGAAGATGAAAGTTTTTATTTGATCGCCATCTATTCCTCCCTTGAGGGATATAAACTGGCGTATTTTATAAACAAATATCTTAAGTTCAAACTCGAAAGAGAACGGAAGGATATTGACTTTAACCATGCTGAATATGACGCTTTCTATGCCTTGTATTCGCACAAAGCCCCGAATTCTTATTATAGTCTGGACCTGGTTTCCAATAAATTCAAAGGCGAGCCCAAACGAATTCTTAGTTCAGGATCGCTGTTTGAAGAGGAGGAAGTAAGCCCCCAGGAAGTATATCTAATTCCGGAATATAGCAAAGTGGACTATTTCCTGAAGATAAGCGAGGAGATTCCCGCGAAGGAATTTACCAGGATGCTTAATAAGATAAGCCAGATTCCAGGGGTACAGGGAGCATATGCTGTAGACGTGAACAATTTAAAATCCAAACAAAATCTAATTTTCGAATAATGCCTACCAACAAGAAAACAAAAATAGTCGCTACGCTGGGCCCTGCAACCAGTAGTAAGGATGTCTTAAGAAAAATGTTGCAGGAAGGTGTAAACGTGTTTCGTATCAATTTCTCACATGCCAATTATGACGATGTAAGGGAGAGGATCCAGATGATCAGGGAACTTAACGAGGAAGACGGCTTTAATGCGGCAATTCTTGGAGACCTTCAGGGACCTAAACTTAGGGTAGGTGTAATGAAGGAAGAGGTTGTGGTAAATGAAGGCGATGAGATCGTTTTCGCCACCGGTAAGGAGTTTAAAGGTACCGCCGAAAGGGTATATATGAACTACGATTCATTCCCTCGGGATGTGAAATCTGGTGAAAGGATACTTCTCGATGATGGTAAACTGATCTTTGAAGTGGTGAGTACCAACAAAAAGAACGAGGTTAGAACAAAAGTTATCCAGGGAGGACCACTTAAGTCTAAAAAAGGGGTGAATCTTCCCAATACAAATATTTCCCTGCCAGCTCTTACTGAAAAGGATGTGAAGGATGCGATCTTCGCCTGCGAGATAGGTGTTGACTGGATGGCTCTTTCTTTCGTGAGACATGCTGAAGACCTTATCGAACTTCAGAACCTTATCAAGGAACACAGCGAATACAAGATCCCTATCGTGGCCAAAATAGAAAAGCCTGAAGGGGTAGAGAATATTGATAAGATCGTTGCTTACTGTGACGGACTTATGGTGGCTCGTGGAGACCTGGGAGTAGAGATCCCGGCACAGGAAGTACCACTTATCCAGAAGAAGCTTGTGCTAACTGCCAAAAAAGCCAGAATTCCAGTGATCATTGCCACTCAGATGATGGAGACCATGATCACCAGCCTAACCCCAACCAGGGCAGAGGTAAATGACGTTGCCAACTCGGTAATGGATGGTGCGGATGCGGTGATGCTTAGTGGTGAGACCTCTGTGGGTCAATATCCGGTTCAGGTGATCCAGAAGATGTCCCAGATCCTTCATAGTGTGGAGAACTCGCCATTGATCAAGGTTCCACACGAACCACCACATGTTAGAACAAAAAGATATATCACCAAGGCGGTTTGTTACCATGCGGCACATATGGCCAACGAGATCAAGGCTAAGGCCATTTGTACCCTTACCAATAGTGGATACACTGCTTTCCAGATTTCAGCCTGGAGACCCGAGGCCCATATCCTGGTTTTCACTTCTAACAGGAGGATACTTAATCAGCTAAGCCTTTTATGGGGTGTTAAAGCTTTTTATTACGACAAATTCGTAAGTACAGATGAGACCATAGAAGACATCAGCGAGATGGCTAAGAAATATAAGTTCGTAGAGACCGGTGATTTCACGATTAACCTTGCGGCAATGCCTATAACGGCTAAAGGAATGGTCAACACGCTTAGAGTTTCTGAAATAGAATAGAATTAAAATACCATTAGTGATAAGCCACGGATACCTTTTATTCGTGGCTTTTTTTTGGAAGTTATCTTGAAGTTCAGAATTTGAACTTCAGCTGTACCGAGATCTCCTTTTTTTCCTCGGAATCATCCTTCTCTGTATTAAGGTTGGATAAGCTTATGCCGAGCAATCTTACCGAATCCTTCATTTTCTCCTGATATAGAAGACCTTTGGAAATTTCAAGGATAAGGTCTTTGCTTGAAATATAATAGTTGATGGTTTTGCTTCTGGTTTGTTGCGTAAAGTCGCTGTACTTGATCTTCAGCGTCACCGTTTTCCCGGCAACCTTACTCTTTTCCAGCCTGCGCTCTATCTCTTCGGCTATATTTTCCAGGCGTTCCAGCATAAAGATCTCAGAGGAGATGTTCTCCCGGAAGGTACGCTCTGCGCCCAGGGATTTCCTGATGCGGTGCGGTTTTACTTCAGAATGATGGATGCCCCTTACTACATTATAGAAATGCGAACCGCTTTTCCCGAAATGTTCAGAGAGATACTCCTCGGTCTTTTCCTTAAGGTCCTTGCCGGTGAAAATACCCAGCCGGTACATTTTCTCTGCGGTCACCTTTCCCACTCCATAAAACTTGCGGATGTCCAGCTCTTCCAGGAACTGAAGAACCTCTTCTGGCGGGACGGTCTTTTGTCCGTTGGGTTTATTTACATCACTGGCCACCTTGGCGATGAACTTATTGATGGAAATGCCTGCCGAGGCATTAAGGCCTGTTCTTTCCTTGATCCTGTCCCTTATTTTTTTGGCGATGAGAGTGGCGCTGGGCAGGCCTATCTTGTTCTCGGTCACGTCTAAATATGCCTCGTCCAGGGATAAAGGTTCCACCAGGTCTGTATACTCAAAAAAGATCTCCCTAATTTGCTGGGAGATTTCCTTATATCGCTCAAAGCGGGGTTTTACAAAGATTAGATCGGGACAGTTCCTTTTGGCTATCACGCTGCTCATGGCACTTTTCACCCCGAATTTCCTGGCTTCGTAGCTGGCCGCGCTTACCACGCCTCTTTGCGAACTACCTCCAACCGCAACCGGTTTTCCGCGAAGTTCAGGATTGTCCAGTTGTTCCACAGACGCATAGAAGGCATCCATGTCTATATGGATAATTTTGCGAAGCTTTTCCACTTTTCAAATTTAAGGAAACTTCAATTCTGAAATGTCCTACTAAGAGAGAAATGATACTTCATTACACCTTAATGGAACATCTATTCACGCTTTAGAAAGGTAGAGGCTTCTTAATGGGTTGGGATCGTGAAAAATATTTCAAGAAAACTTATCTTTGAGTAACAACCTACCCAAAAAAACCAATGCCACAAAAAACTGCAATAATACTTGGTGCGACCGGGCTCACCGGGAGCCTGCTGCTGGATAAGCTCCTGCAGGATGATCGTTACCGCAAGATAAAGATCTTTTCACGCAGCCATGTAAAGCAAAAGCACGAGAAGATAGAGGAATATCTTATCGATCTCTTTGCCCTGGAAAGCGTAAGTAATCTTTTCACCGCAGATGAGGTCTATTGCTGTATTGGAACTACCAGGCAAAAGACGCCAGATAAAGATACCTACAGGATGATAGATTTTGGTATCCCGGCAACCGCCGCTAAGATCGCCAGGAATAACGAAATAAGGACTTTCCAGGTCATCTCGGCCATGGGGGCGAACGAGAACAGCAAGATCTTTTATAACCGGGTTAAAGGTGAAATGGAAGGCGCGGTAATGGAGCAAAAGATCGCTAATACCTATATTCTTCAACCGTCCCTGATAGGTGGTGAACGCGAAGAGAACAGGCCTATGGAATACCTTTGGAAAAAGATAATGAGCCTGGGCGATAACCTCCTGGTGGGCAATTTGAAAAAGTATCGCAGCATTCATCCCGAAGCCATTGCAAAAGCCATGATCTACCTTGCTAACAACGAATATACGAGCGGAAGGATCCCTTCTGACGAAATAAAAGATATCGCAGAAAAATATTAAAACAGCGAATGACAGAAATTGAAAGAAAATTTTTAGTGAGGTCTGAAGATTATAAGCAACAGGCCAGGAAAAAGACATTATTTATTCAGGCATATCTAAATACGCATCCCGAAAGGACCACCAGGGTAAGAATAAGCGATGACAAGGCCTTTTTAACCATCAAGGGTAAAAGCTCTGAAAATGGTCTAACCCGTTTTGAATGGGAAAAGGAAATTCCCGTGGATGAGGCTGAAAAGCTTCTGAAGATCTGTGAACCCGGGAAAATAGAGAAATACAGGTATCATATAGAAATGGGTGAACATGTTTATGAGGTAGATGAATTCCTGGATGATAATGCCGGGCTAACCCTGGCCGAAGTAGAACTTCAGGAAGAAGAGGAAGACTTTTTAAAACCAGATTGGCTGGGAGAAGAAGTTACCGGCAACCTGGCTTATTACAATTCAAATTTAATAGCACAACCTTATAAAACCTGGAAAAAATGAAAAAGATCATATACCTGTTCGCCCTTGGGCTTTTAATTAGTTGTGGCGAAACTTCCGAAAAGGAAAATACAGAAATGGCAGAAAGAAAAGAACACAAGGCAGATTCTGTAAAAACGCCAGATATGGCCTCCCTGGAAGAGAAACTTAAAAACAAAGGATACCAGACTTTTAGTTATAAAGATGGGGATACCACCTATTTAATGCAGCAATATTATATGGTATTTTTAAAGTCTGGCGCTACCCGTAGCCAGGATTCGACCGAAGCTGCAGAATTACAGAAAAAGCACCTGGCCCATTTGTCCAGGATGTATGAGGAGGGCTATACCAGCCTGACCGGCCCAATGGGGGATGATGGTGAGCTTAGGGGAATCGTTGTCTTTAATACCGCCACCCAGCAGGAAGCAGATAGCCTGGCCAGGCTAGACCCTATGGTGCAGGCGGGAAGACTAAAGGTAGAAGTCCATCCATGGTGGGTGGCCAAAGGAGGAAAATTAAAATGATATGATACCAGCCAATGTTTTACCAGAATTAAAGTACGTGGGCAATGAGAAAAAGAAGCTCACCCTGCACCTGTTCTTTCAGATCATGGGGAAAGTTAGAATGTGCTTTACCCCCAGGAAAAATCATTGGTGGTATATCACGCTTTATGTAAATGAAAAGGGCTTTACCACTGGCCCGGTACCTATAGATGATGGTTTTGGTTCGTTTTCGGTTACCCTGAACATAATTGAGAACAGGGTGGAGATCATTAAAAGCACCGGAGAAGTAAGGTCCTTCAGGCTGGAGAAAAATCTTAGTGTCGCCGATTTTTATAATTACCTGGTGAGCACCCTTAAGGAGATCGATATCAACGTTAAGATCAACGGGAAACCTTTCGACCTTGAGATCAAAAAACCTTTTTCTGAAATAGAGGAGCTTCAGCATTATTCGAAAAAATATGCCATGGCCTATTGGAAGACTTTTTTATGGGTAAGTGCCGTATTTAAGGAATTCAGCGGAAGATTTTACGGAAAGACCTGTCCGGTGCACCTTTACTGGCACTCTATGGATCTTGCCGTTACGAGGTTTTCCGGAAAAAAGGCACCGCCTATGCCCAAAGAAGCCAGGGTCTCAGACAAGGATGCTTACAGCCATGAATGTATAAGTTTTGGGTTCTGGGCAGGTGACAATAATGTTCAGGAACCGGCATTTTACTGTTATACTTTTCCTTCGCCGGAAGGCCTTGATGAACAACCACTGGAGCCCGGCGAGGCAAACTGGATCATGAATAATGGTACACCTATGGCCATATTGACCTATGCCGATCTTTTGGAAATGGATAATCCCAAACAAAAATTACTAGAATTCCTGGAAAGCTCCTACCGGGCCGGGGCAGAGCTTGCCGGTTGGGATATTGAAGCTTTTAAAGTGCCGCCGCTTAGCGAGCTTTAAGCCGACTTAATAATATTAGCCAGTTCGTGTTTGGGAACAACTCCAGATTGTCTCCATTTTTGTTCCCCATTCTTGAAAAGGATCATGGTAGGTACTCCACGCACCTGATATTTGCTGGCCAGTGCCTGATTCTTGTCCACGTCTATTTTAACGATCTTAACCTGGTCACCCAGGTCTGCCTTCAGATCCTTTAAAATGGGTGCAAGACTTTTGCATGGGCCGCACCAGTCTGCATAAAAATCAATTAATACAGGGGTTTCACTTTTGATGATCTCGCTAAAACTACTTTTCATAACCTGGAATATTTGAACCTAAAGTTAAGGATTTGAGTTCGTTCGAACTTTTAAGATTGGGTTAAAAAAATGACCTCAGGCCCGGGAGCCAGAGGTCATTCTCAACCAACAACTAACAAAATAAGATCTTACTGCCAGCCACCGCCAAGGGCTTCATAAAGCTCCACGATCGCCTTTAACTGGTTAAACCTCGCATTGGTAAGGTCCAGGCTTGAGTTAAGCGCATTCTCCCTGGCCGTAAGCACTTCCAGGTAATTTGCCAGCCCGTTTACCAGCAATTCTTCTGAATATCCCGTTGCCAGGTCATAGGCTTCAAATTCTTTCTGTTTTACCTCTATCTTTTCTGTGGAAGCCTGGTAGGAATAAAGCGCGTCTGATACTTCCTTACTCGCCGTTAGAATGGCTCTGCGGAATTCCAGCCTGGCCTGTTCCTGCTGCGCTTGAGATACCTCGAATTCGGTTCTTATCCTACGACCATTCAAGATTGGCTGCGCAAGTCCGCCGATCACTGTCGCAAACAACGAATTCACACTGAAAAGGTCCTCTGCTTCCAAGGCCTGTAGTCCTCCGGTTGCCGATAGTGTAAGGGAAGGATAGAAATTGCTTCGGGCCACATTGGTAAGTTCAAAGGCATTCATCAATTCATATTCTGCCGCGATCACATCTGGTCGGTTCCTTAAAAGCTGTACCGGCACCCCTATGTTCAGTTCAGTGGTGATCTGCTGTTCGTCAAGGCTTGTTCTTTCTATTTGCATGGGAGCTTCGCCCAGGAGAATAGATAAGGTATTTTCCAGCAGCCTTTCTTCGTTTTTAAGATCTATTAGAATCGCTTTTGCGGTATAGTACTGGGCTTCGGTCTGTTTCACACCTACCTCGGTAAGGTTACCCGCTTCTTTCAGGGCCTGCGTGGCATCCAGGCTTTTCTCCCGGGTTTTCACGGTCTCCTGGGTGATCCTTATCTGCTCGTCAAGGGCAAGCAACTGGTAATAAGTGGAGGCGATAGAAGCGATAAGCCTGGTCTTGACCGCCTGGTGGGCCGCGATACTTTGCAGGTAACTGGCCTCAAAAGCCCTTTTCTGGCTTCTTATCTTCCCCCAGATATCTGCTTCCCAGGAAAGACCGGCGCTAAGCTGGTACTGGTTCACCGAACTAAAGAAGGAACCAAACTGGCTGTTTTCAGATAATTCCTGATGGGTAAAGGTCGCGTCTCCATTCAGTGTAGGCAGATAGCCTGCTTTTCCCTGTTTCACATAGGCTTCGGCAGCAATTATCTGTTGCAGGGCGATCCTGATATCTATATTATTCTGTAGTCCCTTTTCAATATATTCCTGAAGCACAGGATCGGTGAACATTTCCCTCCAGGAAACATTGGCGATATTCAGGCTGTCCTGTTCGATATTATCGGTGTGGAACCTTTCTTCCTGAACCACCTCCGGCTGCTCATATTCTTTTGCAACAAAACAGGATTGAAGGCTGATAAGGGCAAAGCCCGCAATGATTATTTTCAGATTTGATAGTGACTTCATTTTCTTAGCTTTCCTGACTTGATTAATCATTTTTCACGGTTTCAGGTTTCTTACCGATCCTTTCCTGCAACCACTGGAAGACGATGAACAGAACCGGGATCACGAATATTCCGAATATGGTTCCAATCAGTAACCCTCCGGCAGCACCGGTACCTATCGAGCGATTACCTTGCGCTCCAACGCCGTTAGCGAGTACCAGCGGCAATAATCCCAGGATAAAGGCAAAGGAGGTCATAAGAATTGGGCGTAACCTTACTTTGGCTCCGTCTATGGCCGCCTCGGTAATTGAAAGTCCGTCATACCTTCGCTGCCGGGCAAATTCCACGATCAGGATCGCGTTCTTGGCCAGCAGGCCTATCAACATGATGAGCGCGATCTGGAAATAGATGTTGTTCTGGTTGTCGGTAAGCCAGGTAGCCAGGTAGGCACCGGCCACACCAATAGGCAGTGAAAGTATTACCGAAAATGGCAGTAAATAGCTTTCATACTGTGCTGCCAAAAGGAAGTATACAAACAGGATACTCAAGGCAAAGATGATCCCCGCCTGTCCTGAAGAGGCGATCTCTTCCCGGGTTAATCCCGAAAAGGCAACATCATAGCCATTGGGCAGAACATCTTCGGCAGTCCTATTAATCGCATCGATCGCTCCACCAGAACTGTAACCCGGTGCCGCGGTACCATTCACGGCCACAGCATTAAACAGGTTGAACCTGCTAATACTCTGCGGCCCGTAGATCCTGTTCAGGGTTACGAACTGGGATACCGGGGACATCTGCCCATCGGTGGTCCTAACGTACATACTGTTCAGGCTCTCCTTTGATATACGGTCATCGGGCAGGGATTGTACGAAAACACGATATTGTTTTCCGAAGCGGCTGAAATTCGCGGTATAGATCCCTCCTACATATCCCTGCAGTACAGATAGGATATCGTTCACACCTACACCAGCCTGTTTCGCCTTCGCGGTATTGATATCTATCCTTAGTTGGGGATAATTTGTGCTGAAAGGATTCGAGGCATAGGCCACTTCCGGCTGCTGGATCAGGCTGTTCACAAAAGTGTTGGCGGTTTCATCCAGGTCTTCCAGGCTGCCTGCTTCCCTGTCTAAAAGCTGCATCTCAAATCCATCGGCATTACCAAATCCAGGAACCGAAGGAGGCGTGAAATAGATGATCCGGGCATCGCTGATACTTCCAGATTTCTGGTTCAGTTTGGCCATAATATTATCTATGCTGGTCTCCTCGGTTTCACGTTTTTCCCAGTCTTCCAGGATAATGAAACCCATGAAATTGGAACTTCCCGCACCCGAGAAAAAGTTTCTACCAGCGATGATGGTCGCGGTTCTTACACCTTCCACATCCTGCATCTGGTCATAGAGCATCTCTGCCGTTTCAAAAGAACGATCCAGTGAAGAACCAGGGGGCAGGTCGCCGTTCACGAAGATCACTCCCCGATCTTCGGTAGGTACGAATCCAGAGGGTATAGAGTTGTTCGCCCAGTAGATAAGCCCGGCCGTAATCGCAAGGATCAGGAAGGTTAGCCACTTTTTCCTGGTTAGAAAACTTAGGGAACTAACATATTTATTTCGCGTAGCTTCAAAGCCCGCATCAAAAGCAGCGTAAAATTTCTGCAACAGGTTTTTCTTTTTATCCTCTTCCTTTTTAGGTTTCAGAAAGATCGCACATAGGGCCGGGCTCAGGGTAAGGGCATTCACCGCAGAGATTAGAATGGCGATAATAAGTGTAACCCCAAACTGTTCATAGAAAACTCCTGCAGGTCCCTGGATAAAGGTGATCGGTATAAATACTGCCGCCATCACCAGGGTAATGGATACAATTGCACCGGCGATCTCGCTCATGGCCGAAACTGAGGCCTTGCGCGGATTCTTTTCTCCTCCTTCCAGTTTCGCATGTACCGCTTCTACTACCACGATCGCATCATCTACCACGATCCCGATGGCCAGGACCAGGGCGAAAAGCGTAAGCAGGTTGATAGAATATCCCAGCAGATTCAGAAAGAAAAAGGTACCAATGATCGAAACCGGCACGGCAATAGCGGGAATAAGCGTAGATTTCAGGTCCTGAAGGAAAATAAATACCACCAGGAATACCAGTAGAAAGGCTTCTATCAGGGTAGTTTTCACTTTAGAAATAGAAGCCGTAAGAAATTTATTCGTGTCATAATTTATGATGTAATCCACGCCTTCCGGGAAATCCTTTTTCATTTCCTCGAGCTTCACATAGATCTCTTCAATGATCTCCTGTGCGTTAGAACCTGGAGTTTGGAATACCCCGAAACTAAGCGCGGGGTGGCCTTTAGACCTGGAAAGGGAAGAATAGGACTGTGCTCCCAGTTCCACGGTTCCTACATCCTTTAATCGTAGCAGTTCCCCATTTGTCTGAGCTTTGATGATCACATCGGCATATTCTTCTACCGTTTTATAGCGCCCTCCGTATTTCAGTACATATTCAAAAGATTCACCTGCGTTCTGTCCCAGGGAACCGGCAGCAGCTTCAAGGCTTTGCTCGCCTATCGCTGCGGTAACATCTGAAGGTACAAGCCCGTAATTGGCCATTTTGGTGGGATCCAGCCAGATCCTCATCGCGTAATCCTTACCTCCGAAAACGGTCACATCACCAACACCATTGATCCTTTGTAACTCTGGTTTTACATTGATGTTGAGGTAATTCTGTAGAAAAGTATCGTCAAAATCTGGATTGGTAGAATAGATCCCTGCATATAATAAAGCCGAATTCTGTGCCTTGGTGGTCGTAACCCCCGAACGGATCACTTCTGATGGCAACACGGCATTGGCCCTGGCCACCCTGTTCTGCACGTTTACCGCGGCGATATCTGGATCGTAACCCTGTTCGAAGAAAACCTGGATATTGGCGGTACCGTTATTACTGGCGCTGGAAGTGATGTATTTCATCCCTTCCACCCCGTTGATCTGTTCTTCTATAGGGATGATCACGCTCTCCACGATGGTCTCGGCGTTCGCTCCGGGATAGGAGGCGCTCACCTGTACCGTTGGCGGTGCGATATCGGGATACTGGGTTACCGGCAATTGTGACAGACCCAAAACCCCCAGGATGACGATAATGATCGAGATCACGGTAGATAATACGGGACGTTCTATAAATGTTTTTAGCATAATTCCTTATTTGAATACCTGGTCAAAAGACCCGGTGATACTATCTAGGCTTGTTCTTTCAGGGCTTATTTTCATTCCCGGTCTTACTTTTCCGGTTCCTTTAGCGAGAATAATATCTCCCTCTTTAACTCCATCATCTTCGCTTATCACATACAGGTTCTTCACCTCGGTAAGTATGTCTATAGCGCTGGAATTAAGGGTATCTGCCTGCACCTTGTAAACAAAGGTCTGTCCCTGCCTCTCGTAGGTAGAAAGGCTGGGCACTACGATAGCTTTTTCATAGGTCCTGGGAACTTTGATGGTTCCGCTGCTTCCATTCCTTAGCAGCCCGTTGTTTTCAAATTTTGCCCGGAAAGAAACGGTCCCGGTCTGTTCATCGATATTGCCGGATATTGTTTCAATGGTTCCCTGGTTCTCATATTCCCTGGAATTGGCCATGATCAGGCTTACTTTTGGAGTATTCTTTATCTTTTCTGAAGTGGTTTTTCCTTTGGCATCGCTCATAAAATCGAGGAAGTCCTTTTCGTTCATGGAAAAGATCGCGTAAACCTCTTCAATAGAAGAGACCTGGGTCAAAGGCATCTGGTCTTGCGGGCTCACAAGCGCTCCTTTTCTATAATTGATCTTTCCTACCACCCCGTCTACCGGGCTTTTAATATTCGCATAGCCGATGTTGGCCGCGATACTGTTGTAGTTGCTTTTAGCCTGTTCCAGTTTTGCCTTGGCCGTTTCCAGTTGCACTTCGCTAATGATGTCTTTTTCCACCAGCGGCCTTAGCTTATCAACTTCTACCTGGGCGGCATTTACATTGGCTTTGGCAGCCTGGGCATCCTGATTGAGCGATTCGGTTTCCAGTTTGAACAAAAGCTGCCCTTTTTTCACCTCTTCACCTTCTTCCACCAGTACATCGGTTATATATCCAGATACCTTGGCTCTTACCGCGCTGTTCACCGAACCTTCGATACTTGCCGGGTAAGAACTGAAAGAGGTCACCGTTCTTCTTGAAACTTCCAGAACCGGATAGGTAGGAGCCGCGCCGGCATTAGCCGATTTTTCATTAGATTTTCCCTCACCACAGGAAAGCATTCCAGCGAGGCCGGTCAAAGCAATTAGGATTAGAAAATACTTTTTCTTTTTCATAGCAATTTTAGATTCTTAGTGATTTTCATGTTCTGAAACTCGTTGAATGGTAGTTTCCAGGTTCTCTTTTTGTGCGAGGAGGTATTCCCGGAACATTTTGGGAATATGGCCATCTCTTTCAAATTTTTCTGAATTGTAGGTAGAATTGAACTTGATGATCTTTTCTACCAATTTTATCTCTTCTGAAATGTTCTCGAGATATTCCTTGAGCGTATTTTTCAGATAGGTCCTGCTGGCCTTGAAATATCTTTTACGGTCACCGGGTTTGGTGAAATAATCCACCTTCTTGGTTTGCATGAGCAAATTAAGCTGGGTGGAAACCGAACTTTTACTGGCATCGGTGATCCTCATGATCTCTTCAAAAGTATGCCCGTCGTTAGGCGAAAGGATCATGGTAGCGTAGATGCGTGCTGCCAGGGGAGCCAGGTTCTGGGTCTTCTCAAAATGCAACCCGGCTTCTTCTATAAGTTTTTGTTTTTCTGGGGAACAACAGTCCATTTATAAAATTTAGGACTGCAAAATTATTTAATTGGTTCGGAAGTTACCGAACTACAAAAACTAAAGTTCTGTTAAGAATGTTTAAGCTTTTTAGGAAATGCCAATCTAATTATAAAAAAGGCCCGCTTTAAGCAGGCCCGGAATATTGTAAAAGTCAAATTTATTTATTCGGAATAGATACCGATCTCCAGTTCTCCATTCTTGTTCATGCTTGCCCGGTACATGCCGGCGGTATTGAACTCCATGGCCACATTACCTTCATGATCTATGGCAATGATACCGCCATTTCCACCCAGTTCGGGTTGTTTTTTCTGAATGACTTCTGAAGCAGCCTCCTGGAGGGATAAACCTTTATATTCCATCATTGCTGAAATATCATAGGCTACCACCCCGCGAATAAAGTATTCTCCCCAGCCGGTGCTGGAGATAGCGCAGGTCTTGTTGTTGGCGTAGGTGCCCGCACCAATAATGGGGGAATCGCCAATCCGGTTATATTTCTTGTTACTCATTCCGCCGGTAGAGGTTCCTGCAGCGAGGTTGCCGTCCTTATCTAACGCGGTGCAACCCACGGTTCCGAATTTCTCATCTTTAATGAATGGGTCGTAAAAGGCAGTTTTATTGGTTTTTTCCTTATCTCTTTCTCGAGCCCTTTCCATGGCTTTATATCGCTTTTCGGTATAGAAATATTCAGGATCTACGATCTCCAGGCCCTGTTCTTTGGCGAACTGCTCGGCACCTTTCCCTGAAAGCAATACATGTTCTGAATTCACCATCACCTCGTAGGCCAGGTTAATAGGATTCTTCACGTTGGTAACCCCCGCCACGGCCCCGGCGTTCAGAGTTTTCCCGTCCATAATGGAAGCGTCAAGTTCATTTTTACCTTCATTGGTAAAGACCGCTCCCTTGGCCGAATTGAACAGCGGACTGTTCTCCATCACGTTGATGGTTCTTTGCACCGCTTCCAGGGCTGTTCCGCCATTGGCCAGTATCTCGTGCCCGGTCTTGATAGCTTCTTCGAGTTTGGCTTTATAGGCAGCCTCCAGCGAATCGCTCATATTCTCCTTTAAAATGGTCCCAGCGCCTCCATGAATAACGATCCCGAAATTGGGAACGGAGTCCTGCTGTTTCTGAGTCTCACTTTTGGGAGTTGAGCTTTGCTGAGTGGTTCTATCGTTGCAACCAGTTATTATCAATAGACTGAATAAGAAAAGGAGCTTTTTCATGTTTTTGGGTATATTTTGCCGGAAAATACTAAAAAATCGAGCTAATAACATCAAATCCTGCCAATATTGAAGGTTTTGCGCCAGCGATAGCAGTGGGAAGCCCGGAGTCACGCCACAGGGCGTGGCGAGGACTTGAAACGTATAGCGCGGTGCCTGGGGCAGGCGCCCAAATTAACGCCATTATAAACTTTTTCTGGGCAGGAATGATTAATTTTAGTGAAAATTAGAAATTATGCCAGTAGATGCGCCTTTCAATTTAAATAAGTGGATAGAGCAGAACCGGGAGAGTTTAAAGCCGCCGGTGGGAAATAGAAATCTCTACAAGGAATCTGGAGACTATATCGTGATGATCGTGGCCGGACCCAATGCCCGGAAGGATTATCATTATAACGAGACCGAGGAACTTTTTTACCAGCTGGAGGGGCATATAAAAGTGCATATCCAGGAAGATGGTAAGAAGAGAACCATGGAGCTTGGCCCGGGAGACATGTACCTGCATCCGGCAAAAGTGCCGCATTCGCCGGAGCGTGGAGAAAATTCCATTGGCCTGGTGGTGGAGCGGAAAAGAATAGGAGAGGATGGAAAGGATGGCCTTATGTGGTTCTGCGATAACTGTAACCATAAATTATACGAGGTGTATTTCCCGCTTCAGGATATCGAGACCGACTTTTTAAAGCATTTCAGGCATTTTTATAATAGCGAAGAACTGCGAACCTGCGATAACTGCGGGGAAGTGATGCCGGTAGATTCACGATTCACGGCCGACGTGGAATAGAGCTTAATTTTTACTATTTTCGCAACAACTACACAAATTAATCGATAAAAACGCAAATTAATGAGCAAAATCGCTGAAGAATTCGGGATTAAACAAGCCCTGAAAGATTTAGGTTTAAACGACATCAATAACGGAACATCGACCGGAACCGACTGGTTCAGTAACGGAGATATCATTGAATCATATTCACCTGTAGACGGAGCTTTAATTGGTAAAGTCAAGGCAACCACAAAAGAAGATTATGAAAAGGTGATCACCACTGCCGAGAAAGGCTTCAAAGAATGGAGAACCTGGACAGCTCCCCAGAGAGGAGAAGTGGTACGCCAGTTCAACGACGAATTAAGACGACTGAAAGAACCTCTTGGGAAACTGGTTTCTTACGAAATGGGAAAATCTTACCAGGAAGGTCTGGGAGAGGTTCAGGAGATGATCGATATCTGTGATTTTGCAGTAGGTCTTTCTCGTCAGCTATATGGGCTTACCATGCATAGTGAACGCCCAGGACATAGAATGTATGAGCAATATCACCCGCTGGGAGTGGTAGGAATTATCTCTGCTTTCAACTTCCCGGTAGCGGTTTGGTCATGGAACACGGCTTTGGCCTGGGTTTGTGGAGATGCATGTATCTGGAAAGGATCGGAAAAAACTCCATTAACTTCAGTAGCCTGCCAGAATATCGCAGCGAGAATCTTTGCTGAAAATAATGTACCTGCCGGAGTTTCCAGTTTGATTACCGGAGACTATAAAGTAGGAGAAATGATGACCACAGATGAGCGTGTGCCATTAATTTCTGCTACCGGCTCCATCAGAATGGGTAAGATCGTGGCCCAGGCCGTGGCGGCTCGTTTAGGAAAATCTCTTCTGGAACTTGGAGGAAATAACGCTATTATCGTGACTCCAGATGCCAATATCAAGAATACCGTTATCGGGGCTGTATTTGGAGCCGTTGGAACCTGCGGGCAACGTTGTACTTCTACCAGAAGACTTATCGTTCACGAAGATGTGTACGATAAAGTTAAGGATGCCATCGTGAACGCTTACAAACAGATCAGGATTGGGAACCCGCTGGATGAAAATAACCATGTAGGTCCGCTAATCGATAAGGATGCGGTGAAGAATTACCAGGCTGCTTTGGACAAAGTAGTTGAAGAAGGCGGAAAGATATTAGTAGAAGGTGGAGTGCTTGAAGGTGAAGGTTACGAAAGCGGATGCTACGTAAAACCAGCTATCGCCGAAGCCGAAAATCATTTCGAGATCGTACAGCACGAGACTTTTGCGCCGGTACTTTATATCATGAAATATAAAGGAGATGTAAGCAATGCGCTTGAACTTCAGAACGGAGTTAAGCAGGGACTTTCATCAGCAATCATGACCAATAACCTTAGAGAGGCTGAAAGATTCCTTTCGGCAGAAGGTTCAGACTGTGGGATCGCCAATGTGAATATTGGAACTTCCGGAGCCGAAATTGGTGGAGCCTTTGGTGGTGAGAAAGAGACCGGAGGAGGAAGAGAATCCGGATCTGACGCCTGGAAGATCTATATGAGAAGACAAACAAATACTATTAATTATACTACCGAATTACCCCTGGCACAAGGGATAAAATTTGACCTATAGTTTAGTTCAATTAAGTGTAATAAGAGCCCCGGTAATGGCCGGGGCTTTTTTATGGCTTGAGGTTTAGAGGTCTGCAAAGTTAAATCGAACTTAAATAGGTAGGAGAAACTTGCCTTCGGCCCTATTAATCTTTATTTTCGGCCAAATTGAATAATCTACGAATGTTATGGGAAAAGTTTCTGAAGAAGATATAAAAGAGGAATACTCTAAGAGAACAGAGAATTTTGAAAAGGAAGATGTTGGAAAGGTGATCCAGGAAGAGGAAAATATCCTGAACAAGTTCGAAAGCAAGGGAAAGCTTAAGCGATATCTAGATGATGCTATCCTGCTTTTTTCACTGGTTAAAGATTACGCCAGCGGGGCCTATCGCGACATCCCATTTAATATCATTGCCGCGGCAGGAGCAGCCTTATTGTATGTATTGTCTCCAATAGACCTGATCCCCGATTTTATCCCGGTGCTGGGTTACCTGGATGATGCGGCCGTGATCGCTTTCTGTCTGAATCTTATGGAAAAAGACCTTGCTACCTACAAGGTTTGGAAGGAAGGGAAGTTTCAGAATTCTTGAATATATAGACCTTTATACAAAAAAGCCTGCTGAAATTCAGCAGGCTTTTTTTATGGTGTTTTGCGTTCGTAAGGGCTAAAATCTGTAGCCAATATTAAAGCCGGCATTGAATTCAATGGCTGAAAATCGGTCTTTAACTTCTTCGCTGAAATTTCTACCTATATTCAGGAATGGACCTAGCACGAAGGTGTTATTGAAATTCCACTTATAACCAGCGCCCAGCCCTATGAGGAATGAGTCCATATCGGTAATGCTTGGTACGGCAAACCCGGGATCATCCACATCTGGAGTTTCTTCACTGAATTCTCCCGACCTGTATTTAAGAAAAGGATTGATGTAAAGGCCAGAGCCAGGATTCTCATCTCCGAAGTAATAATTGTAACCTAATTTAAAACTATTGGTATCAAATTTCCTGGAACCTTTTTCGGAATGATAGTTCATCCTGTCATTTATTAAAAATACTGCTTCCAGGGATTGATGCTGGTCCAGGAACCTTTCGTAGCCGAACTCAACCGAGGCAATAGCGATGGTATTGGCTATATTCAGTTTTATTTCGTTCGGCCTTTCAGAATTCTGGGAAAAACCCGTACATATAGTAAGAAGGAGAGCGAAAAGGCTTAGGTTTTTTTTCATGATTTGATTTTAGGTTATTTCATAAAAAACCCCGCAACTAAGGGCAGGGTCTTTTTCTTTTATGTTTCAAGGTCGATTAAACCATCCCATTGGCCTCGACCCATTTGAATTTATGCTGATCCTGTGGGATCGCAATCCTGTCTGCGATACGGGTCATCCTGTCTGGCAATGCCATCAGGTAATCCCTTGCTTTTTCAGCCTCGTCTGTTAAAGATCTCATCTTGTCGATCTCCCAGTAGCCGTTCAGCTTTTTAAGGATATCGATATAATCGTAGGTGGTATATACTCCAAGTCGCTGCGCTGCATTCGAGAAGTTCTCGAAAGCCTCGGCGATTCCCTGGCCAGATTCCCTGATGAACTGTGCAGGCATTACGATCTTTTTCTTCATCATGTCTACATAAGCAAGCATCATCTCACTTGGATCATGTTCAAAAATGGTCTTTACGAACTCGCGATAAGCCATATAATGTCTCATTTCGTCACCGGCAATGATATTACACATTTTCCCAAGCATTTTGTTTCCTTTCTTCTTGGCCAGTTGTCCCACACGTTTGTGAGAAATGTTTGTAGCCAGTTCCTGGAAACTGGTATAAACGAAGTTTCGGTAAGGATCCCTTCCGGTCCCGATATCAAAACCATCGTTAATAAGGTGCTGGGTGGTCTTTTCGATCTCTTTCATATCCACTCTTCCGGATAGGTAAAGGTATTTGTTTAAGGTATCCCCGTGACGGTTCTCTTCGCCGGTCCAGTGACGAACCCATTTAGCCCAGGCATTCTGCTCACCACGGTTCTTCCCGTGCTGCTCAACGCCTTCCATATCCATTAACCAGGATTCGTAAGTTGGCAGGGCTTCTTCGGTTACCATATCTGCTACCAAAACTACCCAGAAATCGTAGCCAAGTTCCTTGGCCTCTTCTCTAATCTGGTGTACTTCCTCAAACCCTTCTTCGCTCTGAAGATTTGGAAGCATATCTGTAGGTTGCCAGATATCTTCAACAGGAATAAGGTATTTGTCAATAAATCCCTGAACAGATTTTTCGACAGTTTTCATTACTTCTAATCTAATATTGCTTAACGCCATTGTAATTCTTTCTTTTTTATAGGGTAATATTCCGGTCCAGATATGGCATCCTGATTTAGGAGGCAGATCGGAACGGATTGAACTTCAAATATATGAATAGTCTTTTAGAGGGCGCAATAAATCCAGTCTAATTTCTACCCTGCTCGTCGGGATAAAAAGTATGTACGGGGTCGCTCTGAAAAATCTCTTTGGAAGAGACCTCAATGGCCGAAATTGGCCCTTTGAATGCGGCACCCGTATCCACGTTCCAGATATTGGCCTTATTGACCGGCGTGGTTTCCCCAATTCGGGTTACCGGGGTGTGCCCAATATAGATCTCGTTAAAATGCTGCAGCCTTTTTGGGTAAAGATCATCTCCAGGTTTTAAGTCTTCCCGAATAGAAAGGGCCATTTCCCAAAGGGTACGGTCCCAGTAGAATCCAGTTTCATAATATTCGAATTCAGGGCCATGAAGGTTGGTAAAACCGGCATGTACAAAGAGGCGGTCGTCCCTGTCATGATAATAGTTCACCATTTCCTTGAAGAATTTCTTATGCAGGTTTTTGTCCTCTTCGGTAAAGTTACGATATGCGTCTAGGCTGGACTGCCCTCCATGTTGGAGCCATTTTTCGTTCATTTCGCCATCCTCCAGCCACTTATGGGCCAGGTCATCATGATTTCCGCGAACAAATACGCAGGAATTCTGCTTGCTCAATTCTATAAGATAGGTGACCGTATTTGCCGAATCGCTCCAGCCATCTACATAATCTCCCAGGAAAATAAGCTGATCTTCCGGCGATAGGTCTATTCTTTCCAGAAGCTGAATCAATGCTTTTAAACCTCCGTGCAGGTCTCCAATTGCGAATGTTCTAGGCATATTAGTTGTATTTTACCTTTCTTAGGATACGCATGCTCTCCTTGTACAAATTATAGATTTCGTTGCTATAGGCCTTAAGGTAAGGCTTGGCCTCTTCAAGTTTGGTTAAAGCCTCATTAAAATTGTTCAAATAACATAATAAATAAGTGGAGGGCAGGTTTCTGAGGTCCCTTTTTTCCAAGTTATTAAGTTCATAACCTTTTTTAAGCTTTTCTACCAATGCCTGATTGGTATTATATATATGGTAAAGAATCTTCTTGTCGAATTGAGGTGGTTCGAACAATAGCTGGCTGTCTATATCGTAGCGGGCATTGTCCCGAAACCTGATCACCACTTCTTCCAGGGGGTAGTACTTGAACTGGTCGTGCAGTCCCAGGTGTACATATTCTATGATCTTGAACTGGTCTTTGTCTTCACTTATGCTCACTTCGTCCAGGTCTGAATAGAAAAGTTTCACCTGTTCATTGATTAGTTCGATGTCTACCCGGGAGTAATAGGTCTCTCCTTTGATCCTTTTTTCCTTTCCGGCCCAGCACACCACGAAATATTCCTTGAACACCTTGTATGAAGGATTGTAATCCCGGCGCTTTTTCATAAAATCGAAAACCCCGTCCAGGGTATGCTCAATATTATTGTGGGAATGGTTTTCTATGGAAGCGACTATGGCCGAATTGGTGTTCTTGATCTCTATGTCGAAAACCTTAGGCATGCTGATGCTACCATCCCTGAAGAAGACCGAACCTCCGTAATATTTCCAGATATTCTTCCTGAAGGAACAAACCTTTCCATGATTGGGCCTGATGGTGACCAGGCCAACCACCAGGTGATCTGGTAAATGCGGGAACGGAATGTTCTCGTAGGAGATGATTGGCGGATTGGTGAGATAAGCGTTCACCAGGTTCTGTATCTTACTGTCGTCAAAGAAGTCTATACCTACGATTGAATTATCTTCATCTTCCACGCCTATAACGATGTAAGAATTGTTTTCGGGATTCGAATTGGAAAGCGCGCAGATGTGTTTCAGGAATTTAGCCTTGCCTTCCCTTTCGCTAATGTTCAACTGCCTTTTCTTATCATAGAAGCTGTTCTCATCATTGTGAGCAAGCAGGTTTTTAATAAGCAGGCGTTTGTTGATCACGGGATATTATTAATTAATGATTTTTATTTTTTACTAATCGTATTTGGAACCTTTTTTATCAGAAGACTTTAAATAATTCATGAATTTCGAGATTTGCTCACTAATTATCTCAGATTTGTTGATCAAGTCTTCATAGTCTTTCAATGAAATATGGTTTCTATCCAATGCTCTCTGAAGCTGAGCCCTGGTTTCATGATTCGAACCTCTGGCGAAGCTTAAAAACTGAATGAATTCTTTATTTCCACCCCTTCCAAAACCTTCGGCTATATTATCCATAACAGAACCGGAAGATCCGTTTATCTGTTCTTTTAATTTATAGTCCTTAGCAAGACCGGTCTCATTGATTAGTTTCCAGATCTGCTTGCACTGTGATCTGGCTAAGCGATAGATTTCTAATTCCTCGAAATTTTGATAATGAGCCATAGTTGAATAAATAATAAAAATAAAAAATGATCAATTTTTATCAATTATAGTACTCGAAGCCTGTGCCGTGGGCATTACCGTAAGGTCGGCGATGTTCACATGGTAAGGCCTGGTGACCACGAAATGAATTATATCTGCGATATCTTCAGGCTGAAGTGCCTTGAATCCCTGGTACACTTTTTCGGCTTTTTCTGAATCTCCTTTAAAACGTACATCGCTGAACTCGGTTTGGGTGAGCCCCGGGTTTACGGCACCAACCCTGATGCCTTTTCCGTTAAGGTCTATTCTCATTCCCTGGTTAATTGCATCTACCGCATGCTTACTCGCGCAGTATACATTCCCATTCGGATAGACCTCCTTACCTGCGGTAGAACCTATATTGATGATATGGCCAGATTGCCTCTCGATCATTCCCGGGATAACAGCCTTGCTCACATATAAAAGTCCCTTTACATTAATGTCCAGCATTGCATCCCAGTCGTCCATGCTCCCGCTCTGAATAGGATCAAGGCCATGAGCATTCCCGGCATTGTTAATCAGAATATCTATCTGGCTGAATTCCGTCGGAAGGCTGTCTATATTCTGTAGAACTTCCTCCCTGTTCCTCACATCAAAACTGAGGATGTGTACCGAAGTTTCCACACTTAGTTCTTTCCTGAGGTCTTCCAGGCGGTCTATTCTCCTTCCGCAAAGTATGAGCTTAAAGCCCTCCTTGGCAAACCTTATCGCGGTAGACCGGCCAATCCCGCTGGTAGCGCCGGTTATTAATGCAGTTTTCATTTGTTCAATTTTATTTTTTCAATGTAAGAAAGTAATCCTTATCACCTGCTTACCGCCTATTAAAGCATGGTTAAGTTCCGTTAATTTTTGTTAAATAAAAAGCCCTGTACGAAATCTTGCACAAAGCTTGTCGTTATCCTGTCAAACTAATAAAATCTACTTATGAGATATTTGAAAAATGTAACTCTGAAAAGTTTAATGATCGCAACTTTCATTTCCCTTGGATTAACAAGTTGCAGCGATGATGACGAAACCACAAAAGATGGTGGTTCAGCTAACCTAACCGTAAGAATGACCGATGCTCCTGGCGATTATGAAGAGGTTAATATCGACATTCAGGACGTTCTGGTAAAGGTAGATTCTGAAACTGAAGCCGAAATGGAGGCTGAAACCGATGCCGATGGCTGGGTAAGTCTTGACGGGGTTCAGGTAGGAGTTTACAATCTTCTAGAGCTTACCGGGGGCATCACCCAGGTACTGGCAGATACAGAAGTACCTGCTGGATATATGAGCCAGATGAGACTTGTGCTTGGTTCTGAAAATTCTGTAATGGTGAACGGTGAATTAAAGCCATTGAACACCCCGAGCGCACAACAATCTGGACTTAAATTACAGGTGAACCAGGAATTAGAAGAAGGTGAGAACTATGCTTTTCTACTTGATTTTGATGTTGAAGAGTCTATCGTGACTACTGGGAACGGAGGTTACAGCCTTAAGCCGGTGATCAGGATGAATGCTGATGCCAACGCCGGAATGGTAGTTGGTGCAGTAGTGATCCCTGCAGACCTTGAATTGAATGTTCAGAGCCTGGTAAAACTAAGTAACGAGAGCGTTACTATTTCTGCTTATACCGATGCTGAAGGGAATTTTGCCCTTAACGGAGTACCTGCAGGAACCTATGATCTTGAGATCTTACCGGAGGCAGCTTCAGGCCTTAGCGTTTACGCCATGAGCGATATTGAAGTTGGGCCTAATGAGACTGTAGATCTGGGAGAACTGGAACTATAATAAACACCAACAACATATTTCTTAAAAGGCAGTACCGAAAGGTGCTGCCTTTTTATTTTAACCTTTTTTTAACGATCCTAAATCCAATAAATTTTCAATTTGCTACGCTTACAACAAGTACGTATATTCACGACATCAAAATCTGAAAATCATGATGGAAAACGATTCATCTGTTGATATCGCCAGTATTAACGAGAAAATTGAAAAGGAAAGTGCTTTTGTAGACCTGCTCACCCGGGAGATGAACAAGGTGATCGTAGGTCAGAAACATATGGTGGAACGCCTGCTTATAGGCTTGCTTGGCCAGGGTCATATTCTCCTGGAAGGTGTGCCGGGGCTGGCAAAAACCTTAGCCATTAATACCCTTTCCCAGGCGGTACACGGAAGTTTCAGCAGGATACAGTTTACCCCAGATCTTTTACCAGCCGACGTTATCGGTACCATGATCTACAATATGAAGGTCAATGATTTCAGTATTAAAAAAGGACCTATTTTTGCCAATTTCGTGCTGGCAGATGAGATAAACCGTGCTCCGGCCAAGGTACAATCGGCTTTGCTGGAGGCCATGCAGGAAAAGCAGGTGACCATTGGGGATGAAAGTTTTATCTTGGATAAGCCGTTCTTGGTAATGGCTACTCAAAACCCGGTGGAGCAGGAAGGGACCTATCCGCTTCCTGAAGCTCAGGTAGACAGGTTCATGCTGAAGACTGTTATCAATTATCCACAAATGGCCGAGGAGCAACTTATTATCAGGGCCAATTTAAAAGGGGCTTTTGAAAAAGTTAACCAGGTGGTAGATCTTGAGCAGATCCTTAGAGCGCAAAGTGCCGTAAGGGAAGTCTATATGGATGAAAAGATCGAAAAATATATCCTGGATATCGTTTTTGCCACACGTACTCCTGAAAAATATAATTTAGAAGACATCAAACCATTGATAAGTTTCGGTGCTTCTCCTCGTGGAAGTATCAACCTGGCCGTGGCCTCTAAATGTTATGCCTTTATAAAACGCCGTGGTTATGTGGTGCCTGAAGATGTTCGCGCGGTGGTACATGATGTACTACGCCACAGGATCGGGATCACTTACGAAGCCGAAGCTGAAAATATCACTTCAGAAGATCTTATCAATAAGATCGTGAACGAGATCGAAGTACCTTAACAATTAGCAATTATCAATAATCAATGATAAAATAAACTATTGTTTATTGATCCTTGTTTATTGTTGTATTGAACAAAATGGATACAAAGGAACTCCTTAAAAAAGTCAGGAAGATAGAGATCAAGACCCGCAGACTGAGCGATCACGTCTTTGGCGGGGAGTATCATTCCACCTTCAAAGGAAGGGGGATGACCTTTAGCGAGGTAAGGCAATACCAGTTCGGGGACGATGTAAGAAGTATTGACTGGAACGTAACCGCGAGGTATAATGAGCCTTTTGTAAAGGTCTTTGAAGAGGAGCGTGAGCTAACCATGATGCTGATGGTTGATGTTTCCGGTTCAGAAATGTTCGGAACCCAGGAGCAGTTCAAAAAAGATGTTATCACCGAGATCGCCGCCACCCTGGCTTTTTCGGCTACCAAGAACAACGACAAGATCGGTTTGATGCTGTTCACAGACAAGATTGAACTCTATATTCCGCCAAAAAAAGGAAGATCTCATGTTCTAAGGATCATCCGGGAGTTGCTGGAATTCAAACCACAAGGAAAGAACACCGATATTACGGGTGCGCTGAAATACCTTTCTAACGTCATGAAGAAAAAGGCCATTGTCTTTTTGCTTTCAGATTTTATGGCAGATGATTACCAGCATACCCTGAAGATCGTGGCCGGGAAACATGATATGACCGGCATCAGGGTATTCGACAAAAGGGAGGAAGCTATCCCAAATCTTGGAATGGTGCAGATGCTTGACGAAGAAACCGGGGAGTATATCACGGTAGATACAGGCTCCAAATCTGTACGCAGGGCTTATTCTAAATATTACCAGGACCGGCTGAACTATTTTCACCAGAGTTTTTCAATTAGCGGGGCCGGGACCATCAATAACAGGACAGACCAGAGTTACGTAAAAAAATTATTAGGCTATTTTAAAAGAAGGGCTTAAAGAAAAATGTTTATAGATCTTAAAAACACATATTCAAATCATCATATCTCAGGGTATCTGGGATTTCTGTTTTTTATAAGCCTGTTGTTGCTTTCCAATCCGGTGGCTGCTCAGGATCAGGTTTCTGCAAAGGTAGATTCCACAACCATCAAGATCGGGGAGCAGATAAAATACGAGATCCAGGTTGAAACAAGTGCTGAGAACCTGGTCGTTTTCCCTGAAGGCGAAACTTTTTCTCCGCTGGAAATGGTCGAGTCCCTGGATGCCGATACCATCCGCGAAAATGGCAAATACAGGTTGTTGAAAGAATATTTCCTTACCCAGTTCGATTCGGGTAAATACGTGATCCCGGCCCAGGAGGTGATCATAAAAAACAGCTCTTTTTATACAGATTCCATTCCGGTAGAAGTGAAAGATGTGGTGGTAGATACTACCAAGCAGAAATTATATCCAATCAAGCCATCGGTAGAGGTTTCCAAAGGTTTCAGCATCCCAGACTGGCTATTGTGGCTGCTGGGCATTTTACTGCTGGCGGGACTGGTGGCATTTTTGATCATCAGGAAAAAGAAAAAAGAGGCAAAAGAATACGAATTACCCCCTTATGAAGATGCCATGGCCGAGCTTAGAAAGCTCGATGAGGCTCATTACCTCGAAAGAAGAGAGATCAAGGAATACTATTCCCAGTTAAGTTTCGCGGTAAGAAAATACCTGGACAGGAAGATCTACGACCATGGGCTCGAAAGAACCACCAATGAACTTATCCTTTACCTTGAAGATCAGAAAAGCCAGGGCAAACTTAAACTTTCCGATGAAACCATCAGGGATTTTGAAAGGATCCTTAGGCGTGCAGACCTGGCCAAATTCGCAAGATCCAAACCCGATGTGATCACTGCGAAAGAAGACAGGTCTAAAACCCAGCACGTAATAGATGACCTAAGAGCATCGGTGCCTGAGCCTACTGAAGAGGAATTGCTGAAAGACGAAGCCTTTAGGGAAGAACAGGCCCGCAAACGCAAAAAGCGCCGCATTGTCCTTGGAGTGCTGGCAGGTGTGGTCGTGATCATAATTGGTGTGACCGCGCTTATAGCGACTAAAGGTTTCACCTATGTAAAGGATACTTACCTGGGGCACCCAACCAAGGAATTGCTTGAGGGCGAATGGATACGCAGTGAATATGGGAATCCTTCGGTGGCAGTGACCACCCCGGAAGTGCTGGTAAGGGGAGAAATAGATATGCCGCAGGATGTGCAGCAAATGATGGTGGGCTCTGAAACATTTATGTACGGTAGCCTGCTGAGTAATTTTTACGTCACCCTGAGCACGATTAAATTCCAGGGAGAAGTGAAGTTCGACGCCAAGAAGGCTATCGATGGTATATATACCAATCTCGAGGCCCAGGGCGCCAGGAATATCATAATGAAGCAGGAAGATTTTACTACCGTAAACGGTACGAAAGGAACCAAGATATTCGGTAGTCTGGAGGCGGTAAATCCGGTGACCGGAGAAAGCATTCCCAACGAATATGAGATCCTGAACTTTGCTGAAAAAGGCGGGTTTGAGCAGATCATGGTGATCTACAACGAGAACGATCAGTACGCCAAGGAGATCACCCAAAGAATAATTAACTCGGTAGAAATAAATAATCTGAACGAATAATGTTTGCAAATTTCACATTTGAAAACCCGGAATTCTTCTGGTTGTTCTTATTGCTTCCCCTGGCGATCGCCTGGTATTTCTGGAAGCGAAATAAGCAGACCGCAGAATTGAAGATCTCCACTACCAAAGGTTTTAAGGTGAAATCTGGCTTATTGCCCAAACTCAGGCCGGTTCTATTCTTGCTGAGGTTGATCGCCCTTTCCCTGATAATTATCGCCATGGCCCGGCCAAGGACAGTTGATGTTTCTACTGAAACCAGCAGCTCTCAGGGAATAGATATCGTTATGGCTATAGACGTTTCTGCCAGTATGCTCGCGAGGGACCTGCAGCCTAACAGGCTAGATGCCCTGAAGGCCGTTGCCGAGGAATTTGTAAAAGATCGTCCGGGAGACAGGATCGGGCTGGTTGCTTATGCCGGAGAAAGCTTTACCAAAACCCCTATTACGAGCGATAAATCTATAGTATTGAACGCTCTGGAAGATATTGAATATAATAACGTGCTTGAGAATGGGACTGCCATTGGTTCGGGGCTGGCGACGGCTGTAAACCGTTTAAAGGACAGCCAGGCCGAAAGTAAGGTGATCATCCTGCTTACCGATGGGGTGAATAATGCAGGATTTATAGATCCTAATACAGCCAGCGAACTAGCAGTAGAATTTGGGATAAAAGTATACACCATAGGTGTGGGAAGTAACGGTATGGCCCTTTCTCCCGTTGCCATGTCTCCCAGCGGAAGGGTTCAGTTTGGCAGGGTGCAGGTAGAGATCGATGAGGAACTTTTAAAGGATATTGCCTCGGTAACAGGTGGGAAATACTTCCGCGCCACCGATAATGAAAAGCTGGAAGAGATCTATGCCGAAATAGATTCCCTCGAGAAAACAGAAATAGAGGAATTCCGTTATTATAATTATGATGAGAAATACAGGCCGCTGGTTTTATTGGCCGGAGGATTTCTTTTGTTCGAGATCTTGTTGAGGTTAACCCTTTTTAGAAGTTTTATTTAGGATGTTTGTACTGGAAGAAAAAATATGGTTTTGGTTATTGCTGGCGATCCCGGTGATCGTGCTCTTATTCCTTATTTTACTTTTCTGGCAGAGCAGAACCCGGAAGAAATTTGCCGAAGCTTCCCTGCTAAAGCGGCTCGCACCTAATAGGTCACGATCCAAGCCCATCATTAAACTCATTCTTATCCTGCTGGCCTTCGCCAGTTTGATCGTTGCCCTGGCCAATCCTAAAATGGGAACCAAGCTAAAAACAGTAAAAAGAGAAGGGGTAGATATTGTCTTTGCGATAGATGTTTCAAAAAGTATGGAGGCCGAAGATATAGCTCCTAACCGACTGGAAAAATCTAAACAGCTGGTAAGCCAGATCCTGAGCAGCCTGGGTAGTGACCGGGTGGGGATCATAGCTTATGCCGGTGGCGCCTATCCGCAATTGCCAATTACCACAGATTATTCGGCAGCGCGCATGTTCCTGCAATCGCTTAATACAGACATGATCTCTTCGCAGGGTACGGCCATAGGTGATGCTATCGAGCTGGCTACCACCTACTATGATGATGAACAACAGACCAACCGGGTGCTTTTCATCATCAGCGACGGGGAAGACCACGAGGGGAATGTTGAAGAGATCACCGAGAAGGCTGCTGAAATGGGGATTCGTATTTTCACCATAGGTGTCGGTACCGAAAAAGGAGGGCCTATCCCTATCAAAAGAAATGGGGTGATACAGAACTATAAGAAGGATAACCAGGGAGAGACTGTCATTACCAAGCTGAATCCTGCCACATTAACAGAGATCGCAGATGCCACCGAGGGTAGTTATATCGAAGGAAAGGTGACCAGCGATGTGGTCGAAAAAGTACAGGAAGAGCTTCAGAATATTGAGAAAACCGAGTTCGAGGCCAAGCAGTTCGCCGACTTTGAATCTCATTTTCAATTGTTTCTGGCGATAGCTTTGGCATTATTATTTCTTGATATCTTTGTACTTGAACGTAGTACAGCCTGGATACGCAAGCTGAATCTTTTCAATGAACGCAAGAAGAAAGGAGATGGAGATGCTTAATTTTAGAACTTACATTGTTGGCCTTATGCTGGTATTGTTCGGTTTCAATGGGCTGTTAGCCCAGGAAAAACCGAAGAAGCTGGCCAGGGAGTCCAATAAGCTCATCGCTGAAGCCCAGGAGGCGCTTTCTGAAAATGACTTTGCCAGTGCCGAGGCATCTTATCGCAAGGCCATTGCCAAGGATCCTTCAAATACCACGGCGAAATATAATATGGGTAACCTTTATTATAACAAGGAAAAATCCCTGAATGCCGAGGAGAGGTTGAAACAGGCTGCTGAAATAGCCGAAACAAAATCTGATAAGCACCGAATTTTTCATAACCTCGGTAATTCTTATATGCAGCAGAAGCAATACCAGGAGGCTGTAAATGCCTTTAAGAATGCCTTGAGGAACGATCCTACCGACGAGGAGACCAGGTATAACCTTGCACTGGCGAAAAAAATGCTGGAAAAGGAACAGCAGAACCAGCAGGGAAACCAGGACCAGAATAAGCAGGACCAAAACAATAAGGACCAGAGCCAGGACCAGCAGAATAAAGACCAGAAGCAGGATGGTGAAGGTGGAGAAGATGAGAAGGAAGACCAGAAGCCTCAGGACGAGGGTGAGAACGAAAAAGATAAGAAAGAGGGCGACCAGAACGAAGATAAGCAGAAAGACCAGGGAGAGGAGCAGAAGAAGGATCCTAAGCAGGGAGATAAGGAGAAACAACAGCAGCAGAGACCTACCCAGGGGCAGTTATCCCCGCAGCAGATCCAGAACCTGCTCGAGGCTATGAACAACGAGGAGAAAAAAGTTCAGGATAAAATAAACGCCGAAAAAGCGAAAGGTGTCAAAGTGAAATCTGACAAAGATTGGTAACATTTTTGCTGAAAACTATACTAAAAGATTGACCTTATAGGAGGAAAAAGATGAATTTGAAGTATTTAATTTTAGGTTTTTTATTATGTGCTACCGGGATCATTCAGGCCCAGGTGAGGTTTGAAGCCAAGGTTAGCCGTGAAGAGCTGGGAATTAATGAACGCCTGCGGGTGGATTTCGAAATGAATGAAGACGGGGATAACTTCAAACCTCCGTCATTTTCAGATTTTACCGTGGTAGGAGGGCCAAACCAGAAGGTAAGCCAAAGCTTTGTGAACGGAAAAATGTCCTTTTCCAAAACCTATAGTTTTTACCTTCAGCCCAAGAAAAGAGGAAAGCTCACTGTGGGCCAGGCCGAGGTAGAAATAGACAATACCATTTACAAAACCTCGCCCATCACCGTGAATGTTGGCGCAGCGGTAGATAAACCCACCGATGGCGACAATTCTGAACTCATAGCAGAAGATAACCTGCACCTAGTTGCCGAGATATCTAAAGCCGATCCTTATCTGAACGAGGCTCTTACCGTGGTGTACAAACTATACGTAAGTCCCAAGGTGAGCGTAAGTAACTGGAGAGAGCTGGACAGCCCGAAATATAACGATTTCTGGAGTCAAAGCATCGATATTCAGCAATTAAGGGTAGAAAACGGCGAATATGATGGTGAGCCTTATAGATATGTTGTTCTCAGAAAGACCATATTGTATCCACAGAAGACCGGGGAATTGAATATTGAACCTCTAACCCTTTCCATAGCGGTAGATGTACCAAGTGAGCGAAGGGATATTTTTGGAAGCCGTATCTACAAAACGGTGAATAAGACCGTTGCGGCCAATAATAAAAAGATCAAAGTAAAACCATTACCTGATGGGAAGCCGGCCAATTTTACTGGTGCTGTTGGGAAATTCAGTTTTAACGTAAGCACCACCAAGGATGAGCTGAATGCGGGTGAAAGTTTACAGGCCAAGGTAGAGGTTAGAGGGAACGGAAACCTCAAGTTGTTCGACCTGCCAGAACTTACCGCACCTTCTTCACTGGAAATGTATGATCCGGAACGTACAGAAAATGTGAATACCAACCTTAACGGAATGCAGGGAACGGTTTCACAAACCTATACCATCGTGCCAACCCGAAAAGGGAAATATCCGATCCCGGCACTATCTTTCTCATATTTCGATCCTTCTTCTGAAAGTTACAGAACCCTAACTTCAGAAGAGATCATGGTAAATGTGAACAATGGACCATTGGCCGGGAACGAACCTTCAGGGCCAGCAGGGGTGAACAAGCAGAAACTTAACCTGGACGGTAGCCAGTTCAGGTTCATTAAACTAAAGACCAACCTCAGGCAGGCAGACTCTGATAATTTCCTGGGCTCGGTAGCTTACTGGAGCGCATTAATTCTTCCGCTTGCGGCAATTCCACTTTTCATCCTTTTTGGAAAGAAAAGGGAGCAGAGAGCTAACGACGTACGTGGCAACAGGATAAGAAAGGCCGATAAGCTGGCTAGAAAATATCTTTCAGAAGCCAGAAAGAAACTTGGGGACCAGAAGGAGTTTTACCTTGCCCTGGAGCGTTCTATGCATAATTATCTGAAAGCTAAGCTGAGCATACAGACCAGTGAAATGAGCAAGGACAGGATCTCTGCCCTGCTACAGGAGAAGGGAGTGGATCAACAGACGAATTCAGATTTTATTTCCCTGCTGGAGAGTTGTGAATTCGCCAGGTATACCCCGGCGTCTTCAGATGCCATGCACCAGGATTACGATAAGGCCGTCAGTGTAATTTCAACCCTTGATAAACAGTTATAGGATGAGAAAGCTAATTTTGATTTGTATTCTATTCCTGAGCTTTACCGGGTTTACCCAGAATGAAGCTTTGTTCGAAGAAGCCAATGCGGCATACCAGGATGGGAATTATGAGGCAGCCATTAATACTTATGAGCAGATCATAGATAATGGTGAAATTTCTGCAGAGCTGTATTTCAACCTTGGGAACGCCCACTATAAAATGAATCACGTGGCGCCGAGCATCTTCTATTATGAAAAAGCGCTTCAGCTGGACCCTACCGATAAGGATATAAAAAACAATATCGAATTTGCCAGGAATATGGCTATAGACGATATAGAAAAAGTGGAAGAAACCGGGATGAACCAGTGGATGAACGGGCTTATCTCCACTTTCAATTTTTCTACATGGGCAGTAATCTCTATAGTGCTCTCTGTGCTTTTCGTTATTTTATTCCTGTTGTATTATTTCACCTATCGTCCGCTTTACAAAAGGATCCTTTTTGCAGGGGCGATGTTAAGTATTCTATTATGCGTTATCTCGGTAATTTTCGCCTTCCAGCAGGAAGCCTATATTCAGGATAACCAGTACGCAATTGTATTCCAAGAAGAAATAGACGTTCGTGAAGAGCCTAACCTAAGGGGAGAAGCCAGTTTCGAGCTTCATGAAGGGACCAAGGCAAGGGTGCTTGAAGATTACCAGGATTGGTACAGGATAGAACTCGCCAACGGTGCCCAGGGCTGGGTAAATAAGGAAGGATTGAGAAAGTTATAAGTTTTTCATATTATTGTTTTTCGTTAAGATATTGCGCTTTTTAAGTATTTTAGACGTAAAACCCTTATTTTAGCTTTGTGAAGACTTTTTCATACATATTAGCATTTATATTCATTTCCTTTCTGTTCTCGCCTACGGTGATCACTTTAATAGACAGGAATGTGGATATATCTATTGCCTATAACCTGAATGAAGAAGAAAGCTCTACCAAGAATCAGATCAATTTAGAATATACCCTGGAAGAAAGCTTCTCTAATTACGAGAGCATACATTTTCTCCAGATCCAGAAGACAGATGGACATTATTACAAGGAGATCAATTATAACGTATTTCTTTCCATAAGCTCGCCACCTCCAAAACAGGCATAATACATTTCGATTTATTGGCTTCCAGGTCTGGAAGCTTGGGGACAGCCTTTGGTTATCTCCCTAAACCTAATTAATTAAAATTTTATTGCAGACTGTTAGGATCTGTAAAAACACGTGTATTATGTTTAAACATCTTAATAAAGATTTTCCGGCAAGTATTGTCGTATTTTTTGTGGCCATTCCCTTATGTCTTGGAATTGCCCTGGCCAGTGGAGCACCATTATTTTCAGGATTAATTGCCGGAATAATAGGTGGGATCGTTGTAGGGGGTATTAGTGGTTCCAGTCTCGGGGTAAGCGGACCGGCAGCAGGCCTTGCTGCGATCGTGCTTGCCGCTATTTCCAGCCTTGGTTATGAAAACCTTTTGCTTGCCGTGGTTATTGGAGGTGTTATCCAGATAGGATTTGGCCTTTTAAAAGCCGGAATCATTGGCTATTATTTTCCAAACTCGGTTATTAAGGGGATGCTTACGGGTATCGGGATTATCATTATCCTGAAACAGATCCCACACTTCTTTGGTTACGACAGCGACCCGCAGGGAGACTGGGCCTTTTTCCAGGTAGATGGAGAAAATACCTTTTCAGAGATCTTCAATATGGTAAACAATATTAGCCCCGGGGCAACCATCATCGCTGTGATAGGAATGACCATCCTGGTGCTTTGGGAAGCGGTGCTTTCTAAAAAAGGTAAATTCTTCAAACTGGTACAGGGGCCGCTGGTAGCTGTTGTGGTAGGTATTGTTTTCTACCTGTTAACCAAGGATTCTGAAACCTTATCGATCTCAGCAGATCATCTGGTAAACGTACCGGTGCCAGATAGTTTTGATTCGTTTGTTGGCCAATTCACCCTTCCTTCCCTGGAAATGATCGGCACCCTGGAGATCTGGATCACCGGATTTACAATTGCGCTGGTAGCCAGTCTGGAAACACTACTATGTGTGGAAGCGACCGATAAACTGGATCCTCACAAAAGGACCACACCAACCAACCGTGAGCTTTTTGCCCAGGGAACCGGTAACGTGATGTCGGGACTTATTGGAGGACTTCCTATCACCCAGGTGATCGTAAGAAGTTCTGCCAATATCCAGTCTGGAGGGCAAACAAAAATGTCTGCCATCATGCACGGGTTCTTATTGCTAATCTCCATTGTGATCATCCCGAACATCCTGAATTATATTCCGCTTTCGGTACTTGCTGCCATACTCTTCCTGGTTGGTTATAAACTGGCGAAACCATCCTTATTTGCTCAGATGTACCAGGCCGGCTGGAAGCAGTTCGTGCCTTTCATGGTAACCATTACAGGGATCGTATTTGGCGACCTTCTAATAGGTATCAGTTTAGGACTTGTGGTAGGTATCTGCGTGATCCTTATCAAGAGTTACCAGAACTCTCACTTTCTGCACATAGAAAACCTGGACAATGGCGGAAAAACCATCAAAATGAAACTGGCAGAAGAGGTTACTTTTATCAATAAGGGGGCGATCCTTAAAGAGCTAAACAAGCTTGAGGATAATTCTTACTTAATCATGGATGTGACCAATACCAAGTATCTGGATAGCGATATCATAGATATTCTGGACGATTTCAAGATAAAGGCTGAAGAAAAGAACATCGATATCAAGATCGTTTCAGAAAGAGGAACTGTTGAAAATCCTGAAAGTTACCGGCAGTTCTTTGAATTAGAGAAAAAACCAGCTTAATTTTAACCAGCAAGAACTAAAATATTAATTATGATCAAAGAAATTATAAATAAAGAAAAGCAGTCTAAACTTAGTCCAGATGATGTTTTAAAAGATCTAATGGACGGGAACAAAAGATTTGTAGATCACAAGATGCATCAAAGGGATTATGCCAGCCAGATCGAGCAGACGAGTGGTGGCCAATGGCCACAGGCCGTTGTGCTTGGTTGCATAGATTCGCGTGTTCCCGTAGAGACCATTTTTGACCAGGGTGTTGGAGATATCTTTACAGCCAGGGTTGCCGGTAATTTTGAGAATAAAGATATACTGGGAAGCATGGAATATTCCTGTAAGGTAGCCGGCAGCAAGCTGGTACTTGTTCTGGGCCACGAGGCTTGCGGAGCGGTAAAGGCTGCCTGTGATAACGTGCAACTGGGAAATATAACCCACCTGTTAAGCAATATTAGGCCAGCAGTAGAAGCTACCAATACAGATGGTGAAAGGAACTCGAAAAACAATTCCTTTGTTGCCGATGTGGTAGAAAATAATGTGAAGCTAACCATGAACAGGATCAGGGAAAAGAGTCCTATTCTAAAAGAAATGGAAGATAACGGAGAAATTAAGATCGTGGGTGGTGTTTATTCAATATCCACCGGGAAAGTTACTTTGTTGTAATTCGTTTATCTGGCCGGGATAGGCTATGAAAAGAAAGATGGAGATCTGGAGCAGCAATGTTCCAGATCTTTTATTTTAAGGAAACCTGTTCTACTTCATCGGTATCCAGCAGGTCCCTTTCCTTTACCTGTTTTATAATAGAGGGGAGAATCACCGGGGCGATACTTTTTACCGGATTATAAAGGATAGAATCTTCCAGCGTCTCGTCTTCCACGATCTCTATACGTTCATTGGTTGCCTTAAAGAACATAATGATCACACTGGCTACAAAGGCAGCTTTAATCAAGCCAAAAGCTCCTCCCAGCAGTTTGTTTACTATCCCCAGTGCGGCAAAGGCCGCGACCTTGGTTAGCATTTTACCCACAAGGGATACCAGAAAAACGATAAGCACGAAAGTGAAGGCAAAACTTATAAGGTTTATATACTGGGTTTCCCAATCTAGATAGTTGGAAAGGATCTCGCCTAAAAAATGGGAGAAATGTACCGCGCCATAAATCCCGGCCACGATGCCTATAAGTGAAGCCAGTTCGGTGAGCAAACCTCTAAAAAAGCCTCGTACCAGCCCATAAAGCAGTACCAGGCTCAAGATAATATCTACGGTATTCATAAATCAAATATAATTAATTATTAAATCTAGATGGTATCTTTGCAATATGGCAAGAGACGAACAATTAAAAGAGAGATGGGAGCAGGTTCAGAAAAAACTTTCAGACCAGTTTGCAGACGGGGAATTAATGGAGCTGGATGCTATAATTTACCTCATTGGAGTGCAGGAGCTGGGACAGCCCCATCGCAGATATAAAAAAGATCATAAACTCGACCTTATGCATATCGCCATATGTACCTTATTGGAACCTTACGGCTATTATGAGTTCGATTTTTATGATGAAGACGGATGGCCTCATTTCAAGGTCAAGGAACAACTTCCCACACTTAAGGCCGGGGAACAGTCGGTGTTAATGAAAGAAGCTATTGTGCAATATTTTATGGAAAAAGAATACATTTCATAAATGAACCTCGTACCTATTTTGCTTTCCTTTCCTAAGGATAGCGGCCCCATTTACCAGGAAACCCTCGCCGGTAGATTACCCGTGGAGCCATATAATACGTACAGCAATATCTTCTTTTTAATCATTATCATCTATTTTTCGGTAAAAGTGTACCGGGACTATAAGAATCATCGATTCCTGGCCTGGAGCCTGCCGGTACTTTTTTTGGGATTCGTTGGGGGAACGGTTTACCATGCTACCAGGAGCCACGATGTATGGATGTATATGGACTGGCTTCCCATCATAATATTGTGTCTGGCGGTTTCTATCTATTACAGTATTAAGCTGAAGGTCTCCAGGACCAACAGGATAATAATGCTTGGGGTAATACTTTTCCTGGTTTTTGGTATCAGGATGATCCCATGGCCTCCTTCCATTAAGACCTCTGTAGGTTATATAGGCACGGCCATAGGGCTTTTATTACCTATCCTGGCTTATTTCTTTACCACGAAAATGCATAACTGGGGCTTGGTCTTACTTGCTTTTTTAAGTTTTGGCCTGGCCATAAGCTTCAGGGTGATGGACAGGTTCATCTATATCTTCCCTATGGGCACCCACTGGCTCTGGCATTGTTTCGGGGCGCTTTCGGTTTTTTTCCTTATCAATTATATTTATAATGATAAACTTACCGAAGCGGTAAAGATTAGAGATAAGTAAGAACCGAATAAGCCGCCAAAAGAAGTGGTTAAGCTTTAAATTTTATTAAATTTGCGCTTCCGAAATTAAATCACCTATGATCGATAAAATTAAAGGACATATAGCTGATGTTGAAAGCTTTAATGCTAAGACAAAAGATGAGATCGAAGCATTTCGAATCAAATATCTTGGGAAAAAAGGGATCCTGAACGAATTCTTTGCTGAATTTAAGAACGTTCCCAACGAAGAAAAGAAAGCTTTTGGGCAGGCCATCAATGAACTGAAGACCTCGGCTCAGCAAAAAGTGAATGTCCTGAAGGAAGAACTGGAGAACAGCCAGGAAGAAAAAGGGATCTACGGAGACCTTACCAGGCCTGCAGAGCCTGTGGAAATTGGTTCAAGGCACCCGATATCGATCGTAAAGAATCAGATCACCGAAATCTTTTCAAATATTGGTTTCAATGTGTCTGAAGGACCAGAGATGGAAGATGACTGGCATAACTTTACTGCCCTTAACCTTCCGGAATATCACCCCGCCCGGGATATGCAGGATACATTCTTTATCCAGACAGATCCCGATATCCTGCTTAGAACGCATACTTCTTCGGTACAGGTGAGATATATGGAAGAGAACAAACCGCCAATCAGGACGATCTCTCCGGGAAGGGTTTTCAGGAATGAAGCCATTTCGGCCAGGTCACACTGTATCTTCCACCAGGTAGAAGGTTTGTATATAGATAAGGATGTTTCATTTGCCGATATGAAGCAGACCATCCTGTATTTTACCAAGCAATTGTTCGGAAAATCCAAGATCAGGCTGAGACCTTCATATTTCCCATTTACCGAGCCTAGCGCCGAGGTAGATGTTTACTGGGGGCTTGAAACTGAAACCGATTATCGTATCACCAAAGGTACCGGCTGGCTGGAGATCATGGGCTGCGGAATGGTAGACCCAAATGTATTGAGGAATTGTAATATAGATCCGCAGGAGTATTCGGGCTTCGCCTTTGGAATGGGAATAGAAAGGATTGCGATGCTCTTGTACCAGATAGAAGATATACGTATGTTCTATGAGAACGATCTTCGATTCCTGGAACAGTTCAAATCGGCCCTGTAATGAACAGGACCTTGCTACTCGTACTGGCCGCAATAATCCTTGGCGCCATTATCTATGCAACCTTCGTGATCGCATTGATAAAACTGGGGCTGGGACTTATCCTGCTGTCAGTAGCGGCACTGGTTTTCTGGATATTATGGTCTAAGATCAAGAAAAAGACAAAAGAAAAGTTTTGAAAAAGGATATAGAAATACCTGAGGTTAAAGACGTTCATGTAGCGGCAGTTAAGGTCTTTAATGAAGAGTTCCAGGTTAAGGAATGGAACGTGTACCTTATCAATGCTTCTGAAGAGGATCTTGAAATGGTTCTAATTGTTTCTAAGGGACATGATAAGAAAAAAGAGACCTCATTGATGCGTCACAAGATCGAAAAGTTACCTGCCGGCAATTTTGCCAAGATAGAGTTTCTCCAAGACGATGTGCTGGCCCTTAATAATGATTTTAAGGTCACTTACTTCAAGGATTCGAAGATGTATGATAAGAAGTTCAGTTTTCCTAAAAACAGTATCACGGAAAATGCGGTAAGCGAAATTCCGGTGATCCCAGAAAAAGGGATTCTTGCAAAGTAATCAGATAAAAAATTAGAAATAAAAAGGCCGTTCAATGAACGGCCTTTTTTTATGAAACAGCTTGGCTTAATTAACCTGAAAGCTTAGTTTATCTTGTTAGAAATGTCCTTGAAATTTCCCTCGATGGTCACGTCCTTATGAATTCTGGTTTTACCAAGTACTTCAATAGAACTATTATCACCTATGAATTTAACCAGGGCTCCCTTGTTAAGTTCAAGATCTCCTTTAATTACCACGTTTCCTTCAACAACCAGATGGCCGCCATAGTTAATTCTCAGGTCACCTTCGTTAAAAAGTTCACCTCCCAGATTAAAAATACCCCTGTAATTAACCTTTACATTATTATTTACTCTAACGGTTCCGCAGATATTCAGCTGGTCGTTCACTGAAATGTTCTTTACATTAACTTCACCATGATAAGATTGAGGATCGTCTTCTACCACGATCAGGTTATCACCACCCTCATAATGGGCATAAGTATCACAGTCTGCAAGCGCACCCTGGAAATATCCGGCCTGGTGTAGTTTAAAACCATTGGCTGTGAATCCTTCACCCTCAGGAACGTGCCATTTGTTTACATCGTGCTTTACTTCTTTATTTGATTCCTGAAATTCGTTGATCTCTTCAGGATTTTCTGTGTTAACATCAGACTGGCAGCCTATAAGAAAAAGACCCAGCCCAAGGCTAAGCATGAATAACTTTTTGTTCATGATAAATTTGGTTAATTAGAATTTTGGTAGGATAAAAGTAGTATTAAATTCTGTAATAACAACAAAAAAATCGGCGAAAAGTTTTAAAACCCAGTTCGTTATATAAAATAAGTAGGAAAAAACTTATAAATTAATCCAGCTTGTCTACCAGCTTATTAAAGACCTTTTTTGGGTTCTTTCCTTCATAAAGAATGGCGTAGACCGCGTTGATGATAGGGGTCTTGGCTCCTTTTTCCTTATTGATCTTATAAGCGCTTTCAGTGGCATAATAGCCCTCGGCGACCATGCTCATCTCCATCTGGGCGCTCTTAACCGTATATCCTTTCCCGATCATATTGCCGAACATTCGGTTACGGCTAAAAATCGAATATCCGGTAACCAGAAGGTCTCCAAGGTAAGCAGAGTCGTTAATATTCCTTTTCATCTTATGAACCTTCTTGATGAATTTCTTCATTTCGCGAATGGCGTTGCTCATAAGCACACTCTGGAAGTTGTCTCCATAACCCAGTCCATGGGCGATTCCAGCAGCGATAGCATAGATGTTCTTTAAAACAGCAGCATATTCGGTCCCTATTACATCATCGCTGGTCTTGCAGGTGATGTAATCGCTGGCAAGGAAACTTGCGACCAGTTCGGCCTTTTTTTCATCCTGGCAGGCAACGGTTAAATAGGAAAGTCGTTCCAGGGCAACTTCTTCAGCATGGCATGGTCCTGTTAGAATGCCGATATTCTCCATGGGGACATCAAAGTATTCATTAAAATGTTCACCAACGATAAGGCTGGTTTCGGGAACGATACCTTTAATTGCTGAAAATACCACCTTGTCACTTAATGGTACCGTAAGGGCGTCGAGCTCCCTTTTCAGAAAAGCTGAAGGAATGGCGAATATGAGATAATCTGAAGCTTTCACCACCTCATTGATGTCGTTGCTTAGACTAAGCTGGTTTACATCGAATTCTACCGAGCTCAGGTAATTAGGGTTGTGGTCCTGTTTTTTTATGTGCTCCAGGGCATATACACTGCGCATATACCAGTTCACATTATCGAGGTTCTCACATAGCATTTTTACAATTGCGGTAGCCCAGCTACCACCACCAATTACACCGAAACTAGGAGTTTTATCCATATTAATTCATTCTCTGCCTCAAAAATAGTCAAATTTACAGGGATATAAAGGTTTTCTCTTGTTTTAGGAATATTTATTGCGAATATCACAATGAGACGCCAGTAAACTTTAACAATTGCTTTTCCCGGCCCATACAATCTAATCATGGCAAGGCCGTTATAAAATTGTTCTTTCCCTACATTAAAGTGGAAAGTACGTCTTAGTTTTTTTGGTTGGTTATTTAGTTGAAAAAGCCGTCTCGCCAGAGGCGGTTTTTTTAATTAAGCCCAGATATATTTTTGGAAAACTTTAGCAGAAGTAAGGTGGGCAAAACAGCCTCTCTTTTGTACATTTAAATAACTAACTACAAATCAACGATATGGGTATATTTTCATTTATTAAAGATGCAGGCAAGAAGGTCTTTGGGATCGATAAGTCCAAATCTAAAGAGGTGAATACCGAGACAGATCAAAAAGAGAATGAGAAAGCAGCCAGGAAACTGGAACAGACCATTACCGACCTGAATCTTAAAGCTGAAAATTTAAAAATACATATAGAAAACGATATGGCCGTGGTGTCAGGGAAGGCCCTGGACCAGGCTACCAGGGAAAAGATCATCCTAGTAGTGGGTAATTCTGAAGGCATTTCCCAGGTAGACGACCGTATGGACGTGCAGAACAAGGAGCCGGAAGCTGTTTTCCATACCGTAGAGAGAGGAGATACCTTGAGTAAGATCTCGAAAGAACATTATGGAGATCCAAACCAGTATCCTTTGATCTTCGAGGCCAATAAGCCAATGTTACAGGATCCAGATAAGATCTATCCGGGGCAGGTACTCAGGATTCCGCCGATGGATAGCAAGAGATAAAAAGTAATAAAAGACTGTTTGGAGATTTTGAGGATGTTAAACTGAGGACAGTCGACGTCCTAATGCTTGTAGTTCCACAATGAAAAAAGTAGGATCAATCAGCTAAATCGAATATCACCAAGAGATTTTTGAACAGTCTTTTACCTTATTTCCGGTAAAAGTTCATCTCATCTATAAACTGCCAGACCTTTTCATCCAGTAAAGGTCTCACATTCTTAGAATCTTTAATTGATTGCCTAATAAAAGTAGATGATATGCCTATGATAGGAGCGTCTATTTTCTTTATCCTAGGATGTCCGGCGAATTGCTCGTCCATGCTTCCCGCAGCGATCCTTGGGTACACGTATATTTCATGATTTTCCAGGATGACCTCGTAATTCTTCCATTTATGAAAGCTTTTAAGGTTATCCTCCCCCATGATCAGGCAAAATTCGTTGGTGGGATATTTTTCCTGTAAATGTGCCAGTGTTTTGACCGTATAATTCGGTTGCTCCAGGCCAAACTCAATATTGCTTGGTTTCAGGTGTTCGTAAGTTTCGCAAGCCCTATAGACCATTTCCAATCTATGGTGATTATCAAGAAGACTGCTTTTCTTCTTATGCGGATTATGTGGGGTCACTACCAGCCAGATTTCTTCCAGATCTGAATATTCGGCCATATGATTGGCGATGATAAGATGACCTACATGAATAGGGTTAAAGGTCCCGAAGAACAAGCCTACCTTTCTGTTCATTCCTCTGGTTTTTCTGCTCCCACGTAATTTGCTACCAAATTGTAGGCTTCTTTTAAAGCGGTCCCCAAATGGTTGTTCTCTATAATGAAATCGAATTGAGGGGCAGTTGCCAGTTCAATGGAAGCCTTGGCCACACGCATATTGATCTTGTCATCGCTTTCGGTCTTCCTCTTTTTAAGACGTATCTTCAGCTCCTCTATACTTGGTGGTTTTACAAAAACTGCCAGGGTCTTTTCCGGGTAGATGGTCTTGATGTCCAATCCGCCTACCACGTCTATATCGAAGATGACGTGTTTACCCATTTTCCAGATACGCTCTACCTCGCTTTTTAAAGTTCCGTAGAAATTATCACGGTACACCTCTTCCCATTCCAGGAATTCGTCATTCTTTATCTTTTGTTTGAAGTCTTGCAGGGAAAGGAAATAGTAATCCTTGCCATCTACTTCATTTCCGCGGGGCTCGCGGGAAGTGGCCGAAATGGAAAAATCCAGTTTCAGTTCAGGATGTCTTAATAAGTGACGTACTATCGTGGTTTTACCTGATCCCGACGGAGCAGAAAAGACGATAAGTTTACCTTCGCTCATTTAGAGTACGTTTAGAATTTGTTCTTTAATCTTTTCCAGCTCGTCCTTCATTTGCACAACCAGCTGCTGCATGGGCGCGTAGTTAGATTTGCTGCCAATGGTATTTATTTCCCTTCCTATTTCCTGGGAGATAAAGGCAAGTTTTCTTCCGTTGGAATCCTTGCTGTCCAGGGTTTTCTGAAAATAATCCAGGTGGTTCTCCAGCCTTACTTTTTCTTCTGTAATGTCGAATTTCTCGATATAGTAAACGATCTCCTGTTCAAATCTGTTCTCGTCTGCCTGCTCCTTGATCTCTTCGATGCCTTTACGAAGTCGCTCTCTTACCCCGTCTATCCTGTCCGGATCCATTTTAATCACCTGCTCGAGCAAATCCTGGATATTGGAAATCCTTAGCTTAAGGTCCTTTTCCAAAGCTTTACCCTCATCTGTCCGGAAGCTGTTGATCTCGGTAAGCGCATCTTTCACCGCCCCTTCAATAGCCTTTAACTCTTCCTCGTCTATTTCATCCCTTTCGGTCTTCAGGGCATCCGGCATCTTTACAGCCATTTTCAGCAATTCAACCTCGCTGGCGTTTACGATGTCCCTAAGCTGGTTCATGTAGTTTTTAACCACTTCGGTATTCACATTGGTCGAGGTCTGTTCACCGGTATATTCCACATAAATTGAAAGGTCTACCTTGCCGCGGCCCAGTGAATTCGAGATGATCGTGCGAAGGTCCAGTTCCTTTTCCCGGTATTGGGAAGGAATGCGTGCATTCAGGTCAAAATTCTTACTGTTCAGAGATTTTAGCTCTACAGTGATCTTTTTATTGGGAATTTGAGTGATGCTTTTCCCGAAGCCTGTCATTGATTGAATCATGCCTGAATTTTAAAAGCTTGCGCAAAGATAATCAATTCTATAGCATCTACAATTTATAAGGCCTTTGTCTGGGGCCCTAAATGACTGGTCTATAACAGGGATTCCATGAACTCTGTAGCGCGCTGTTCGTGGTAAAATATATCGCCGGAAGTTACAAATCCTACATGCCCGCCATACTGGGGAATTTCAAGGAATAAATTATCAGATCTTTCAGCAATATCCCTCGGGTAGCATTTTTTGGATAGAAAACTGTCGTTAGCGGCATTGATGATCAAGGTGGGTTTTTTTATGCCAGGCAAAAAGTTCAGGGCACTGGCCTTTTCATAGTAATCTGCAGCATTATTGTATCCATGAGCTTTTGAAGTATACAGGTCATCGATATCCCGCAGTGAGCTGCATGCCGAGATCTGTTTTCTATCCAGCCTATCGGGAAATTTTTTTGCTCTTTCGTACAGGTGTTGTTTCAGGTTTAGTTCAAATCTTTTGGAATATACGAAATTGCGCATCCGGTTGATCGCTCCCAGCGAACCTGCCAGGTCACAGGGAACAGAAATGCCTACCCCGCCAAGGATCTCATCGGGCCTGCTTCGATTCTCGCCAAGGTATTTCAGCATCATATTACCCCCAAGGCTGAATCCTACGAGCATGATACGACGATATTTTTTTAGGGATAGCACATGGGTGATCACTTCTGCCAGGTCATCGCTGGCGCCACCATGGTAACTCCTGTAAAGACGATTGAGCTCTTCACTGCAACCACGGAAATTCATGGCCAGGGCATCCCAGTTCTTAAGATTAAAGGCTTTGGCCATTCCTCTCATATACGGCCTGCCGGTGTCACCGGCCAGGCCATGCAGAAGGATAACCAGGTTATCTGATTCAAAACTCCGGGAATAGCTCCAGTCCAGGTCGATAAAGTCACCATCGCTAAGTTCTATTCTCTCCCTTTCGTAAACAGGCATTTCAACCTTCCGAAGCTTGGCCGAATAAATGGTAGAAACATCTGCATTTTTGAAAATTCCGGGCGGTGTATAGTTATCCTTCAGCACTGGCATCTTATCCAAATTTTAATATAAACTTAGGCAAGATAAGGTATGCACGATTACTAATTATTGCTAGTTTTGAAAAAATTGAAGACATGTACACTAAGAAATTCGAAATTAGGTGGAGTGACCTGGATGCTAACAGGCACCTGGCGAATTCGGCCTTTATAAATTTTATGAGCCATACCAGGATGAGCTTCCTCATGGATAATGGTTTTGGCCAGAAGCAGCTTTCTCATTACAACCTTGGCCCCATAGTATTCTACGAACATATATATTATTTCAAGGAGATCTTCGCAGGTGAACCTGTTACAGTGAGCCTTGAGTTAAGTGGTCTTTCTGAAGACGGGATGTATTTTGAGTTCGTTCATAAGATCTACGATCATAACGGGAAGAACTGTGCGACCTGTGAAATGATGGGATCCTGGATAGATCTGGAAAAGCGTAAGCTTACCGTACTCCCAGAAGAGCTTTATTATAAGCTGGATCATACTCCAAAATCTGAAGATTTTAGAATACTCACTAAGGAAGATACCCGTAAATATGGTAAAAGACCTCAGGATATCACTCCGGAAGAGGTAAATGCCATGTAATTTTATGACGGAAGGGATAGATGAAGTCTGGTATGCCTGTTACGGTTCTAACATTCGTGAAGAACGCTTCCTGTGTTATATTAGCGGAGGGACACCACCAGGAGCCCTGAAGCATTTTACCGGTTGCGAGGATACCACAAAACCAAAAGATAGAGCCAGTATTAGCATACCTCACGAGATGTATTTTGCCAAGGAATCTCCAACCTGGAATGGTGGCGGTATCTGCTTCCTGGATCCTGAAAGAAATAAAAAAATAAATACACTGGGCCGGAGATATCTTATTAGCTCCGGCCAGTTTATAGACCTGGTACGCCAGGAATTGAAATTCGAAGGTCGCTTACATATCGATTTTCAGGAACTAATCGAACATGGTAGTTATGATTGTATGAACCAGGGCAGATACGGGATGCTGCTTTACCTAGGGGAGATCGAAGGCAGGCCTGTGATCACCTTTACAAGCGAAACTTATCTAGAAGATGAGATCAATAAACCCGATAAGGCTTACCTGAACACGATCATAAAAGGATTACAGGAAACCTATGATATTACAGATGGAGAATTAAAGGAGTACTTAGGAAACAAAACGGGTGTGTCTGATAAAATCCCCGAAAATGAACTTCTTGAACTGATCAGGGCTGCAAGTTGATCCAAATTACAAGACTCTGTTTTTCAGTTGGTTAAACGGATTAAGCCTCTGAAAATCAAATAATTATACCTAATTTTATATTTCCGGCCCCTGATCTTTTAAAAATGATCGGGTATGAAAGATCTCTTCAACCATATTATTCCGGGATTGGCGTTAATCCTGCTCTTCTACAGCTGCACTATTTACTACAACAAGAATTACAGCCCGCAGGAAGTGGTAGCATCCCAGAAAAAGTTCCGTATGCTTGATGATGAAGGGAAATCCTATCCTTTCTACAAACTGATAGAGAAAGACAGCAATTTCTACGCTCTGGCCAAAAATTCATTTTTTTACCAGAACAAATTCAAAGATAGGGAGCCGGCAAACCTGGGCTATCCAGGTTTTACGGCCTACCTTATTGATCCGAATAATTATAAAAAATTCCAGGTGAAAAACACAGCAGGATCCGCGATAGCCACCGCTGCAATAGGTTTTGTGGCTAGCATAGTCATCCTGTGGATAATCTTGGACGATTTATATGATGATCTTCTGTTCTCAGATTAACAGTTCAGATTCCTGCATAAGCAATTTTCGGAATTAATAATATAGCTAGGACTTGATCTTTGTCTTTTTTACGCTCACCATATAAACCCCTATAAATACGAGGGCAGCGGCGATTCCTTTCACAAGGTTAAGCTGGTCTGCACCAACGGCGATCGCAAAGCTTATGGCGATCAAGGGCTGCAAATAAATGAAGGCACTTATGGTTGAGGGGGAAAGCTGTTTCAAAGCGTAAATGTTCAGCAGATAAGTCATAAAGGTGGTGCCCAGCACCACGAACCCCATTTTCCAGACGGCTTCAAAAGGCAGGTTCGCCCAGTCCACCGCTACGAATTCTGAATAAGTTACCGGAAGATTGATAAAAATGGCGATAAAGAAAAGCCATTTCATCAGGGTGATCGCGTGGTATTTTTTGGTAAGTGGTTTTACCAGGATGAGGTATAAGCCATACGAAAATGCGTTCACAATAAAGAGTACGTTGCCCATGGGAATATTTGGCGCGTTCATATTTTCGTCCTTGCTGAACAGTACCAGGACCAGGGCTCCCGCCATGCCTATGATAATCCCGAGTGTTTTTAACAGGGTGATACGCTCCTTTATAAGAATGGACGCCAGTATTAATACCATTACCGGTGATAGCGTGATGATCACCGAACTGTTGATGGGAGTTGAAAGGCTAAGTCCTTTGAAAAAGAAAAGCATGTTTATCACCATCCCAAAAACGGCGCACCCCAGTATCCTGGGCCAGTCTGAAGTTGCTATTTTCTCTTTCGGAGCAAAAAGGCTGATGATCCAAAAAAGGATGGCTGCACCGGTGACCCTTAACAGGATGAATCCGAAAGGTTCGATATATAAAGGCATAAGCCCTTTGGCGATGGTGTGGTTCACCCCGTAGATCGCACTTGCACCAAAAGCGGCCAGGATAGCCAGTACCCGGCTGTTATCCATGTATAGATTCTTTCGCGGCAGCTACATTTTTTTTGGAATTGCCAATGAAAATTTCGTTCCCGTTAAGGATGACGGGACGTTTTAAAAAAGTATAATGTTCCAGGATCAGCTTCCTGTAATCCTCTTCTTGCAGGTTCTTGTTTTTCAGGTCCCTTTCCTTGTAGAGCCTGGCTCTTTTGCTGAACAAAGCTTCATAACTTCCCGAAAGCTCGTGCATTTCGTCTAGTTGTTCTTCGGTGATCTCTTCAGATTTAATATCCTGTAAGATGAAGGATTCCGGGGCATCCAGTTCTATCAGAATTCGTTTACAGGTATCGCAGGTAGGTAGATGATAGATTTTTTTCATGGCTGAAGATTTTCAAATGCAAAGAACGTAATTTTTAAAGAATTCTGAAGGCCTGTTACGATTCCGGAAGGGAATCTTTCTTCAGTTTTATGAATTGCTGAACGCTCTCTCTTGGATAACTCAGCACAAAATTCCCGGCCGAATAGGGCGCGATCTCATAGGCGTTGTAATGCAAAATGATCTCTTCCCGGGTAAAGCCAATATTCGCCGGCAGGTGAAATTCGTCATTTTCAAAGAACATTCCTGTGCTGTTGATGTTAGAATCTATAGGGATGTCCTGTTTTTCTCTGAAATCCTTTTCCACAAAATCTATGAATTCTGAAGAGAAAATAGCTTCGGGCTTTAGTTTTTCTCCCGTTATCGGGTCGAAGTTGAGGTAATTGGTACTTCGGTAACCGTGGGCCCCACCAGTGAACATGTCGGTATTGAATTTTAAGGAAATGATCTCAGGAGAACGGTATACTAACTTACCGGTGATGGTCGCTTCCCAGGGCAATTCGTATTCAGGAAATTCCCTGGCGGTTTCCTGGTAATCCTCAATGAAATTTCTGGCCAGCTCCTCTGGTTTCCTTGCTTCCCCTTCGTCATTGTAATCTATGGTGTTCAGCAGGAAGAGTTCAATATTCTTATTTATTTTTTCAGCCTCACCTCGTCCATTTTCAGCAACCGGGAAGTTCAGGTTTATAAAAGTGCAGTCACCATTCTCCGGCTGGCAGTTGTCCAGTTTTTCCTCGATGGTTTTAGAGGAGAATGAGAGTGGTTTCAGTTCTTCGGTTTCAGTCTCTTTTTTATCCTCTCCACAGGATAAACAGCTAAATAGAACAATAAGAGCAGGTAAAAGTCTTTTCAAAATTTACAGGTGTTAAATAACAAGATAAAGGTAAAGGCAATTTTGTGATTGCCCAACCGGCTCACTACATTTGTTTTTCGATTTTTCTGAAGCCTGCCGCCGGTCCTGCACCGTTATTAGCTGCTTGCGAAACTGGCCTGGCTAATTGCCTTTAGGGTCAAATAAATTTGAAATATGAAGTTCAACACCAAAACCATACATGGAGGCCAGGAAAATACAGACCCGGCATACGGATCTGTGATGCCTCCAATTTACCAGACCAGTACCTATTCACAGAGTACGCCGGGCGGGCACAAGGGTTATGAATACTCCAGAAGTGCCAATCCTACCAGGACTGCCCTGGAAAAGTCCCTGGCCAGCTTGGAGAATGGAATTTATGGCCTTGCCTTTGGCTCTGGACTTGCAGCTATAGATGCCGTTCTAAAACTTTTCAAACCCGGAGACGAGATCATCTCCACCAACGATCTTTATGGAGGATCCTACAGGTTATTCACCAGGATCTTCGATGGTCTTGGGATCAAATTCCGGTTTGTGGGAATGCAGGAAGCGGGGAATATAGAAAAGCATATCAATGAAAATACCAGGCTTATCTGGGTGGAAACTCCTACCAACCCTATGATGAATATCATAGATATTGCCGAAGTTTCCAGCATTGCTAAAAAACATGAACTGTTATTGGCAGTAGATAACACCTTTGCTACACCATATCTGCAGCAGGCTTTGGACCTGGGTGCTGATATCATTATGCATAGCGCGACGAAATACCTGGGCGGGCATAGCGATGTGGTTATGGGAGGCCTGGTAGTAAATGATAAGGAACTGGCAGACAAACTTTATTTTATTCAGAACGCCAGCGGAGCCATTTGCGGGCCTATGGATAGTTTCCTGGTACTGCGAGGCATTAAAACCCTGCATCTGCGCATGCAGCGACATTGTGAAAACGGGGCAGCTGTGGCCAGGTATCTTGGGTCTCATCCTAAGGTCGACAAGGTTTACTGGCCGGGTTTTGAAGATCACCCCAATCACCAGATCGCGAAAAAGCAAATGAAAGATTTTGGCGGGATGATCTCGTTTACAACCAAAGAAGATAGCCTGGATGGAGCCAGGAAGATCCTGGAGAATCTTAAGATTTTTACCCTCGCGGAATCTCTTGGAGGGGTAGAATCGCTGGCCGGACATCCGGCTACCATGACCCATGCTTCCATTCCGGCGGAAGAAAGAAAAAAGACCGGGATAGTAGATTCGCTCATAAGACTGAGCGTGGGGGTAGAAGATGAGGAAGACCTTATCAACGACCTGAAACAGGCGATACAGTAAGAATTATATAAACCTAAATGACAGTCGCCCGGGCAAACCGGGTATTTTTATCCAAAAAACAATTATGAAAAAAATTCTCTTTTCAGTTTTTATTTTAATGGCGGTAAACCTTGGAATTGCCCAGAGTATCAAGTCCCCTAACGGAGAACTTGAAATGCGATTCGAACTTACCGCAGACAGTACACCTGTTTACAACCTTTCTTATAAAGGAGAAACGGTTATTAAGCCAAGTAAACTGGGCTTTGACCTTAAGGAAGAAAAAGACCTGCTTTCGGGTTTCAGTATAAAAGATACCGAGGAAGAAACTTTCGATAATACCTGGGAACCGATTTGGGGAGAAGAGAAAGAGATCAGGAACCACTATAACGAACTTGAAGTAAACCTGCTTCAGCCTTCTACGAACAGGGAGCTGGTGATTCGCTTCAGGCTTTTTAATGAGGGTCTTGGTTTCAGGTACGAATTTCCGCAGCAAAACAACCTGGGACATTTTGTGATAAAGGAAGAAAGAAGCCAGTTCGCCATGACCGGTGATCACACGGCATTTTGGATCCCTGGAGATTATGATACCCAGGAATATGATTATACCGAGTCTAAACTTTCAGAAATAAGGGGAGAAATGGAATCCTCTATTACCGAAAACCTTTCCCAGACCTCGTTCTCACCAACGGGAGTGCAAACTTCCCTGATGATGAAAACTGATGACGGTCTTTATATCAATCTTCACGAGGCCGCTCTTGTAGACTACTCTACCATGCACCTGAACCTGGACGATGAAAACATGGTCTTTGAATCCTGGTTAACTCCAGATGTGAATGGAGATAAGGGCTACCTGGTGGCGCCAACCGAAACTCCCTGGAGGACCATCATGGTAAGTGATGATGCCCGTGATATCCTTGCATCCAGAATGACTTACAATCTTAATGAGCCCATTGTTATTGAAGATCCTTCCTTTATCAAGCCTATGAAATATATCGGAGTCTGGTGGGAAATGATCACCGGGAAAAGTTCCTGGAACTATACCGATGAATACAAAGCGGTAAAACTTGGAGAAACCGATTTTGAAGCCGCCAAACCTAACGGAAATCATGCCGCGAACACTGAGCATGTCAAGGAATATATAGACTTTGCTGCTGAGCATGGTTTTGATGGAGTTTTGGTTGAAGGCTGGAACATTGGCTGGGAAGACTGGTTTGGGCACTCCAAGGACTATGTTTTCGATTTTGTGACCCCTTATCCGGACTTTGATGTTGAAGAGATTCAAAATTATGCTGAAAGTAAGGGCGTGAAAATGATCATGCACCATGAAACTTCATCATCGGTAAGAAATTACGAGCGACACCTGGATACCGCTTACCAGTTCATGAACAAATATGGATATCCGGCGGTAAAAAGCGGGTATGTAGGGGATATTCTTCCAAGGGGAGAGAACCATTACAGCCAGTGGCTGGTGAACCATTACCAGTATGCCCTGGAAAAAGCAGCAGATTACAATATCATGGTAAATGCCCACGAGGCGGTTAGACCTACAGGGATCGCCAGAACCTATCCAAACCTTATCGGGAACGAGTCGGCAAGGGGAACCGAATACCAGTCTTTTGGCGGTTCTAAACCAAACCACGTGACCGTATTGCCTTTTACCAGGCTTATTGGCGGGCCAATGGATTATACCCCGGGAATATTTGAAATGGACCTGAGCAAGCTCAACCCGGATAATTCTTCTCATGTGAACTCAACGCTGGCCAACCAACTGGCGCTTTATGTGACCATGTACAGCCCTTTACAGATGGCGGCAGACCTGCCAGAGAACTATATGAGGTTTCCCGATGCCTTCCAGTTCATTAAAGATGTGGCCATAGACTGGGACGAGAGTGTTTACCTGGAAGCAGAACCCGGAGATTATGTTACCGTGGCTAGGAAGGAAAAAGGAGCCAATAACTGGTTCGTGGGGAATGTGAACGGGAATGAGACAAGAACGTCCAAAATAAAATTCGACTTCCTTGAAAAAGGTAAAGACTATATCGCCACGGTCTATGCCGATGCTCCCGATGCTCACTATAAAACTAATCCGCAGGCATACGAAATCAAAAAATACAGGGTAAACAGCAAATCTGAGCTTTCCCAGAAATCCATGCCGGGTGGTGGTTACGCCATTAGCATCATGGAGGCAGATAAAACAGAGCTTAAAGGCCTGAAAAAATTATAAAATAAAAAAGCCCTGCAATCGCAGGGCTTTTTTATTTGTCCTCTTCCTGGAATTATAAAATATCATCGAAATTATTCAGGAATTCTGAATGAACTTCAGTGGCAGTAGGAAGAAATCCTTTTTCCTGTATTGCCTGAGCAAAATCATAACCAGCTTTAGCCGATTTTAAGCGTTGGATAGGAGTTCCGTGGTGACCTTTATTTTCAAATCCGCAATCTCCAATAAAATAGAAGTTAGTTAATACTTCTTCTACTCTTTTCCAGTTATAGGTTCCACCTCTTTTATGAGTTAGGTAAAATCCAGTTAAGAAATCGGCTTCTAATTCGGTCATCCTTGTTGATTCCGGAGTTCTGGCAAAAGCATCTACTGGATAGCTCCAGTCGGTAAAATTAGCAAATTGTATCTGGTGTGCCCATTCATGAGAAAGGATGCTGGAAATAACGATTTTATCCTCTAATCCGGTCCTTGTTAGTAATTCAATAATACCATCTCCAAGCACTATGGTACCGTTACTGGTAGCAAATGCATCTGAAGCATATACAACGTTTTCAGGGATCTGGTCGCTGTTGGTATTAAATTTTTCGGCTATGCTCAGAAGTTCTTTTATAGTAGCACCCTCTTGTACGATTTCATCATTCTCATCCAGGGTCGGATCATCTGCGACCAAACCAAAGTCACTGTAATAGGTATACATGAACTCAATTACTTCAAGATCTGCTAGGGTTTTAGTATGTTGTCCATGAACCCTGATCATATCGGGCATATTCCAGAATTGTTCCAGACCCCTTTTCTGATTATTTACATAATTGGTGTATTCACCATCTTTTCCGAAATATCCTGCGTTAATTCCTAATTGTGCAGCATAGTTATTGATCGTAAAATAATCTCCATATACCAGGTCAATTGGTGTATAGCTCTTTCGATCCCAGATCTTGACGATTGAAGTTACCAGTTCGCCATATGCATTGGAAGTAACGGTATTAAAGGCAGTAGTGGAACAGGCAGAAGGCTCCACAGCATCTAATTCCGGTATTTTTAATCCAAAATCCTTGATGTAATCTGTATCGACTTTAAGATCTAATGACTGTTTGTTGAAATTTTCAAATTGATTGATATTGGTGCCGATCTTTGAATTTTCCACATTCGAGTTTTCAAGATAAGCTTCATCCTTTTCGCAGGAAAATAAACCTAAGGCTACTGTAGCAACAGCCATATAGTTCAGGTAATTTCTTAATTTCATATTGTTTATTTTTTAAAATGCGGTCGAAAATATTGAAATCTTAATAAAATCTTAAAAATATTGAAAGTTTAATTGACTCAATTGCTCCGTAACATCAAACTTTATGAATTGTCTATTGTTTTAAGACTAATTTCATGTAATTCTCATTTTTATCTGCCTTAGAAAAACTAATAAAGCTTATCTTAAATCTGCTTGAGGGTTTCAGGCTTATTCTTTAAATTCGAAACATATTACCTGCACTTTTTAATTTGACAAGGAATCAATATCATGATCAGAAAGCTGTTTTTATTATATATACTCCTTTTCTCGATTAGTAGTTATGGTCAGCGGTATAAGGATTATGAAATTGGTCCTATGTTCAATTATGAACATACCACCTTATTGGTGGCAGACGGTGTTTTGAACAATAAAGAGGGCGACCGGCATTCTGCTTCGGGATTCGAGCCGAACTATGCCGCGGGGCTGTATGCGATCTATTACTTCCGGCCTAAACTGGGTCTGGGCGCTGAGCTCTATTTTCAGCGAACCACTTCAGCCGAACTCCCCAGTGGGGAATATTATAATTCCATAACCTTCATGCCCTATGTGAATGTGGATCCCTTCAGGCAGATAAGCAACCTACATTTTGGCGGAGGAGTGGGGCTGGCATTTATACAGGAGCTTCCCGATTACCGCGGAAAGGTTCTGGAAGAAGATGTTCGGGTGATCACAGTTCCCCTGAAATTATCTACTTCCTACCGTATAAGGAACCATATTACTTTTGAACTGGGTGGCCAGGTGGAGCTGCTGGAAGTGGTCGCCGATAATGTAAGGAGAATGGCCTTCTTTGCAGGTATCAAAGTACCTCTTAACCGTCTTAACCGTTATTATTATAGATAGCCAGCTTTCCTTTTGATTTAATTTTCTCTTTATCAGTAATACTGGAGGCTGAAGATGTGTTTTAGCTTGTTTTGGAATCAATGATGCCCTATGAAAATATTCCCCGGAATACCGAGATCAGTTTTTCCACCTCTTCCCGGGTGTTGTAATGTACCAGGCTAACCCTTACCACGCCGTTCTTGTTTTCCAGTCCTAATGTCTGCACCAGCCTTTTAGCGTAAAAATCTCCAAAACGGATCCCTATTCTATGCGGATCCACTTTTTCCACAATCTCATCACTTTTAAAATTCTCATGTACAAAGGAAATTGTTGGAACCCGAAGGCTTGAATCTGCCGAGGTATTCCCAATGATTCTTACTTCTGGGATAGAGTTGAGGTAGGTTAGAAGCTTCTCTGCAAGTTGCTGCTCGTGCTCAGAAATCAGTTCAAAAGCCTTGGAAAGCCTTTGGCTGAACCCGGGCAGCCCAGTCTCTTCATGATGCTTGCAGAGTTCAGAATAATATTCGGTGATACCCAGGATGCTATAGGTCAGCTCAAAATTGAAATTCCCGGGTTGCAGTTTATAGGGAACAGCATCTTTCCCGATAAAATAATGGTTAAGGCTGTCCAGCTTAAGCAATTCAGCGTATTTACCGTACATCACCGCCAGGTGAGGCCCGTAGGTCTTATACCAGCTGAAGGTATAGAAATCTGCATCCAGTTCCTGCACATCAACCTTTCGGTGAGGAGCATAGGCTACCCCGTCTACACATATAAGGGCTCCGGCCTTGTGCACTTCTTTCGAGATCTCCTTGATGGGATTAATGGTTCCCAGTAAATTCGAGGCATGTGTGACCGCGACCAGTTTAGTACGAGGGCCCATAAGCTTTTTGAGTTCAGATAATTCTAATTCAAGACTTTCTTTATTTACCTGCCAGATTTTAACCTTGATCCCTTTTTCTTCAAGGTCCATCCAGGGAGATACATTGGCTTCGTGATCGGTATCGGTTACAATCACCTCATCTCCTTCTTTCCATTGTTTACTAATGCTAAGGCTTAGAATACGCAGCAGCATGGTCGTGGAAGAACCAATTACCACTTCTTCATCCCGGGAAGCGTTCAGCAGTTGTGCGATCTGGGAGGTGGCAAATTTCAGTTTTCTGCCGGCTTCTTCAGAAACCGAATAAGAAGCACCCAGCTGCACATTATGGTGTAAAAGATATCCGCTAATGCGTTCGATCACATTTCCCAGTACCTGTGAACCACCGGCGTTATCCATAAATATGAAATCCCCGTCCAGGGATGGGAATTGCTTTCTTACAAAATCAATGTCTAGCATGCCTTCTTTGTTTTTAAAGTTTTCTTTGGCCCTGAAGGCCGAAAATATTGTCCCGCCAAGATAATTAAAATTTGTGCCCACTTAAACCAACTGCCGGAGCTTAGGTCTAATATGAATGTTATTCAAAAAAATACGATCTTGTAGATCCTTAATTTACCACTTAAAATTTCACTTATGACCAACAAACTACTCTCTGTTCTGCTGTTATTATTTCTAAGCAGCAGTATTCTAACTGCCCAGAGCAGGCAGGAAATTGTCTCCCAGATCGTGCAGGAGGCTAATGAGAATTCACGATTGAAAGTTCTGGCCCATGAACTCCTTGATGTGGTGGGGCCACGACTTGTAGGCACCCCACAAATGAAAAATGCTCATGACTGGGCCGTGAAAAAATATAGCAGCTGGGATATTACCGCCAGGAACGAACAATGGGGGAAATGGAAAGGCTGGGAAAGGGGAATTACCCATGTAGATATGATCTCACCCAGGATACAAAGCCTGGAGGCCAGGCAGCTGGCCTGGAGCCCTTCTACCGGAAAGAAAGGGATTACGGCAGAAGTGATGATACTTCCCAATGCTAAGGACTCTTTGGATTTTATCGATAAACTGAAGTCGGTTAAAGGAAAATTTGTAATGATCTCCATGCCCCAGCCAACAGGAAGGCCAGACGATAACTGGGAAGAGTGGGCAACTGAAGATTCTTTTTCTAAAATGAAGGCTGAACGAGATTCGCTGGATAAGAAATGGGAAGAAAGGATAGAGCGTACAGGATTAGATTACCGGGAATTACCTAAGGCTCTGGAAGCAGCTGGAGCCGAAGGGATCATAAGTTCGCGCTGGTCACGTGGTTTTGGAGTGAACAAAGTATTTTCTTCTTATACCGAAGAGATCCCGACCATTGATGTTTCCCTTGAAGATTACGGGATGTTGTTCAGGCTGGCAGAATATGGCGACAGGCCTGAACTAAAGATCGTGGCAGAGTCTTCAGAACTTGGGGAGATGCCAACCTTTAATACTATTGCCGAGATCAAGGGAACAGAAAAGCCAGAGGAATATGTGATCCTTTCAGCTCATTTCGATAGCTGGGATGGCGCTACCGGGGCAACCGATAATGGTACAGGAACCATCGTAATGATGGAAGCCATGCGTATCCTTAAGAAATTATACCCTAATCCTAAAAGGACCATCCTGGTGGGGCATTGGGGAAGTGAGGAACAGGGATTGAACGGGTCCAGAGCCTTTGTAAAGGATCATCCCGAGATCGTTGAAAAGGTCCAGGCCTTGTTCAACCAGGATAACGGGACCGGGAGAGTGGTAGATATTTCGGGGAACGGATTCCTGCATGCTTACGATTATTTGGGTGACTGGCTTTACGAGGTACCAGAGGATATCACTCAGCATATAAATACAGATTTCCCCGGCACACCGGGAAGGGGAGGCTCAGATTATGCTTCTTTTGTAGCCGCCGGGGCACCGGCATTTAATCTTAGCTCGCTAAGCTGGGATTACTGGAACTACACCTGGCATACCAACAGGGATACCTACGATAAGATCGTTTTTGATGATGTTAAGAATAATGTGATCCTTACTGCTGTTCTGGCGTATATGGCCAGCGAAGATCCTGAAACCACTTCCAGGGAAAAGATAAAACTGCCTGTAAGCAAAAGAACGGGAGAACCAATGACATGGCCCGAACCCAAGGATGCGGAAAGAGCAGGAATGCTGGACTAATTCAGTTTTAACTAAGGCAGCTAAACCTTGTATTTAGATTTAAGGTGGTTGGCTGCCTTGGTATAACCACCATCGCCGCCATCTATAAAATGAACGTGCTGGTCTGTACTGGTATCCTTAACGTAGCAGGACATAATGCTTTCCTCGCTCACGTGGTACCCGTATCTAATGAGCTGTAATTTTTCCAGTTTGTCGAGGTATGCGGTAAGTTTTTTGCGCTGGGAACTGTTCCCCGTAATTACGGTGTTTATCCTGCCATCAAGGCTAAGATTGTCTGAAAGTTCAACCAGTTTCTGCAGGTAGGTCATCCCAGCCTTCGTGTTTTTCAGGTAAAGTTCCCCGAAATTGGCGATCATAAAGCTTTTAAGGAAAGCCGGCAGGCTCCATCTTCCCAGCTTGGTCCTCAATTCCGCATTTATCCTGTGCAGTCCCGCTTTGATCTTTAATTTTTTTACCGAAATAGGTTTTCTTCGGCCAACCGAGCCGTAGATATCATCTATCGCGGCCATGATCTTGGAATATACCCGCGAAAAATCTGATTCCTCGCAGCCTTCAATTATAAGGCTAATCACTTCCTGGTCTTCCATAGGTGGTCTAATCCGGTCCCATTTACATTCCATTCCGCTGAGGTCCAACTGAGCTCCATTGGTGGATATCTGCTGGGAATAATCATTGTTCTTGATCCTGTTTTCAGCATACTGCAGGGCGGTACCCAGGATCACCGGAATATTGAAATTTTTATTCACCCTTACCCTGGCGATCTGTAGGCCTATGTTCTCCCGGTAAATATCTGCTATGCTAAAGCTGCCAATAGATAGGCTGAAATTGAAATTCTTCCTGGCGTTCTGGTTATGTTTTTCTAGTACGGCCAGGGAATTGTCTTTTAGTTCTTCCGGAATCAGAAATACAGCGCCATCACCTCCAAAAAAGAAGGGGACGTTGATATTATTGCTTTCTGCGAGGTTGAGAATGGCGATCACGCAACCGGTAGCGACCAGGTTCACATTGTTGTGTTTTCCTTCAGCAACCGCCTGGGTAGAGTTCCGGATATCGGCCACAAGGATATGCCAGGAATCGGGCAGCCTGCAAAATTTCTCGCGGTCACCAATCAGCTCGCTTATGGAAGAGTCGTGAATGGCAAGGTCTGAATAGAAATTGGTATTTATTTCGCTCATACAGTTTAGGTCGCAAAAGGGCGAATTTAATTTCTATTCGTTCCTGAAAATGGGCTATCCCTAGTTGAGTTCGGCACCAACGGCAACACTGCAATCATGTCCCGGCTCCCCATGAGGAGGATTTATCCTTGGTGTAGCGCTCTGGAGCCTTACCGGCGAGCTGGTCATCTCTGGAGTAGTTGAGGCATTTGCCTGGTCCAGTGGTGCTCCTACCGGAAGGTCACAGCGATGGCCTGCTTCCCCGTGTTCGGGGTTGTATTTTAGATCGCTGCTCTTTTCCATGTTCTTTTTCATTTCTTCGGCTGAAGCTGTCTGAGCGGTAGCTTCTTCCTTTTCAGTGCTTTTATCTTCTTCCTTGCAGGAAAATACCAGGATGGATAGAAGGCAAGCTAATATTATTGGAGTTCTATATAATCTTTTCATAGTAAGAGGATTAGACTGGTAAATATATTCAAATTATTCTATTATTGCCTGAAGTTCTTCATCAGAAACAGTAAGGATGCCGGAGGCCGGAAGCCTGGTGGTCATCTCTCTCCAGTTCTCATCTTCTGAAAATACTTTTTTAAAGATTGGTTTGGCCTCTTCCAGCCTTCCGCTATTGGCCAGGGCTACGGCTTTCCAGTACTTCATTTCCAGATTTTCCGGGAACATCTTTTCTGCCGCCCCGTATTCCTTCAGGGCTTTTTGCATATTTCCTTCTTCTACGGCAAGGTCTCCCTTGTTCATATGCTCGTAGGCACGGTGAACCTTCAGTAAACGCTCAAGTTCCCTGATAGGAGTTTTATGGTCGTCTACCCGCAGGTCGATCTTTTTTTCCTCCCAGCTCTTGTCGGTCCTTTCTGGTCCCACTACGATCAAGGCAGCAGATTGTTTGCCTCTTATATCGCCGCCTGCTTCCTGGGCAGCTTTCAATGCTTCAACAACCCTTTCGGGCAGGGGATAATCTGAATATCTTACAAAAGCCTCGGCCATTGCCGGTATTACTTCATCGTTAAGCATCATATTGGCCTGTACCGAAAAATTCTTTCCTTGTAGGTCTTCAGCAGCCTCTACGCATTTTTCCCCGGTGAAACCGGAAACATTTCCGTTGGCATCCAGGAAAGCGACCTGTCGATAGGCTCGGCCTTCATCTTTTTCCACAAGCCTGGTGAGCGCCTGTTCTGCTGAAATACCATTTGCCATTAGCTCCAGGCCTTCGGGCCCATAAGCGGGATTCACAAAAGACTGGGTGGCCACCACTCCAACCCCGGCCTTACCCCAGGAAACAATGGAGCCCACCGAAAACCAGTGGCTCTGCACGCCCACCGCCATTTCCCCGGTGATAGTATCCCTGGCAACTATAGAATAGGTATGCGCAAAAGCGTCTTTGGAAAGACCTTTAATGTTCTGAGAGCTAAGTCCCGCAGAAAATAGGAGACAGGTAAGAAGTAATAGTTTTTTCATAACTGGTTTTGTAATTTTTCTAAAGATACTAAAAGCCTGCTTATCCTAGAAGCTATGGTGAAGGCTCAGCTGCAGCTGTCCCTTGCTAATATCGTTGGTACTTTGCTCCATGTAACCGGCCTGGACTTTAAGATTGTCTTTTATGGCATAGCCCAGGGCAGCATAAAAACGGTTACGGTCAAAAAGCTCAACCCTGCCGTTCCCAACATCCTTTTGCCCATTAATGAAAATCTCGTTGTACAGGGCGAGATAGATAGAGTTCTTGTTGAGATCTGGCTGATTAAGGGGAATATTCAGAAAAAGATTATAGCGGTACCGGGTCCTGAAATCCTGGTCTTCTACCCATCGCTGCTCATATCTGAACCTGTGTTTTAGGTAGATCCTGTTTGCTATCTTATGCGGAAGCAGAGCTTCCTGGTAGATCCTGTTTTCAGAAGAGGTGTCGTTGGAATCGCCGAAACTGCCCGAGGTGATATTGGCATAGCCTAAAGTAAGCTTAATACTGGAATTAGGGCTGTAGGTAAATCCAGCACGAAGGAGAAGCTGTTCCAGGTCACCCAGGACGTTCCAGTTTCGATATTGAGCGTCTCCCTGTAATCCGAATTTTGATTCTCCAAATTCGGTGTTCCAGATATACATGTACCAGGCACCTAACTGGTCCTCGTCCACCTGGGCGTGGGAATTAAAATGGGAAAAAAAGCATAGGAACAGGACAAGGAATAATTTTTTCAAAATACTTGTTTTTCAGGTGAAATTAGAGCGGAAAAGGCTTTTTAGCAAGGATTGGCTTACAGCATTTAATTTTTAACTTTTGTTACCTCTAAAAATACAGGCCCGCCATCTACAGGATATCCTTTTATGCGGGTAGCCGTGATCTTCACTTTTTGATCTTCGTATTGTTCAAGATCTATGCTATCGCTTCTAAGCGCGTAAAAAGCTCCCTTAGTTTCCAGCCTGTGGGTTCCGTACTGGTAAGTGGTGATTCCCGCGGGTTTTATGATACCGGAATACTGCTTTGATTTTTCGGGGTTTAAGGACCCGCAACTGGATTGGACGGCTAACAGCAGGAAGATCCCAATGGCAGAAAAAAATTTCATAGGTTCACTTATTTTAGACAAAGGAAAGATAGGATTTGTGCCCCGATTGGAAAAATTAAAGTTTTTCACCAGGCTTTTTATTTTTTCAATAAAGAGATTACTTTTGTGGCAGCTGGCCTCATAGTTCAATGGATAGAATAGAAGTTTCCTAAACTTTAGATCCAGGTTCGATTCCTGGTGAGGCTACGTTAAAACCTGCAGGTCCTTTGATCTGCAGGTTTATTTTTTTGGCAGAATTAAGTTTGTGGATCCCTTCTGAAAATTTCAATAAGGTTGAATATAAGTATACAAAAGACCACCCAGAAAAGGCCGGCAATATAACCTCCCGCTATATCTGAAGGAAAATGCACTCCCAGGTAGATCCTGCTTATGCCGATGCTGAGGATGATAAAGACCAGCAGCCCGATAAGCCCCGCTTTCAGGAATTTATTTATCCTGAATTTTGTGCACAGGTAAATTAGAAACCCGTAAAAGGCCATGGCGCTCATCGCATGCCCGCTGGGATAGCTCAGCGTCTCTACAGAAACCATATGCTCTATTCCCGGCCTTGCCCTGTTTATAAAACGTTTCAACATCATGTTGGAGGCTGAAGCCAGGATAAGTACCAGGCTGGATTGTAAGACGTATTTCCATCTTTTAAAGATCAGGCGGGAAACCAGGGAATAGCCGATGAGAACCGCCAGATAACCGTAAAAATCGCCCAGCCTTGTCATGAAGATAAAAAAATTTGTAAGTCCCGGGCTACGGAATGATAGTACGTAACTGGTGATCTTATCATCGATCTCTGCCAGCATCTCTGTTTTTAAAGTATCGGTAAGCTCTACAAAAAGATTGATGCTTGTAACCACAACAATAAGCGCGATTAGAACGATGATGATATATGGCAGTTTATGATCGTAGGCTTTGAATTTTCTGATTAAAAAATTCCTGATATTCGATATGAAATCAATTAAGGACTTTCTCATCTGTCAAAAGCTATAGGTATAACCCAGCAAATAACTGCCATCTCCACTACTGAAGCTGAGTTGCATATGTTCTTGCTGGTATTCGGTAGTGAAAAGCAGGTTGCTGCCCAAACCAATTGCTGCACCGGCAATCACATCCAGGATATCATGTTTTTCTGAATCTATCCGGCTGGCAGCGGTAAAACCGGCAAGAGCGTAGGCCGGCATGCTGTATTTAAAACCATACCTGCGATGGACAAATCCGGCGCTGTGAAAGACCGTTGAGGTATGCCCTGAGGGAAACGAGTTATCATTACTCATATCTGGCCTGGGTTTATTGATGCCGAATTTGAGCCCGTAGGTAACTCCTACCGTTAGCAATAGACCCTTGGTAAACTGCCAGGCTCCATTGGGTTTAGCATCTTCAACAATAAAAGTGGAGGCCAGGGTTGCGGCCGGTAATGAAAAAAGTATCACGTCCCCGATCTTCTGGGTGGTGCCAACTTCCGGTGGGGTCTCACTGGTATCCTGTGCAAGAAGGACCTGGCAGGAGATAAGCCAGAAGCCTATTATCAAAGCCCATTTGGGCGAGCTATAATTTAGCATTGGGAGTAGGTTTTCGGTATTTTAGGTATGAAAAAGACAAATTTTAGCTGTTGGTATGCTCTTTCAAATGTAAAATTTTAAAACCTCAGGTTTCCTAAATAAATTTTAAAGAATGAGAAGGAAATCCGGTTAAGTCTTAAAAACTGCATCTAAAATTCCTCTTTTCATAAGGCATTGCCTCAGGTGTGTAGTTTTAAGACAATAATTCTACCTGTTTCATTTTCAGTCTTCAAAAAGACCCGCTTAGCTGATTTTAGTCATACTTATTGCTGGTTTTCTTGCCTAATTTCATGCAGAATAATCTCGTTTCATTTAAAAGATTTGAATTATGGAAGCAGCAGTAACCACCAAGGCCCGGATCTTTAGATTTGGGAATAGAACAGCCGACGGCAGCAAGGATATGAAAAACCTCTTGGGCGGAAAAGGAGCCAACCTCGCCGAGATGAGCCGTATCGGTATTCCGGTTCCGCCGGGATTTACGATCACCACTGAAGTATGTACAGAATACAACCGGCTGGGCAAGGAAAAATTGATCGATATCCTGAGACCCGAGGTAAGGGAAGGAGTGGAGCATGTAGAAAAGATCATGGGCTCCAGATATGGAGATCCCGGGAATCCATTGTTGCTTTCAGTTCGTTCTGGCGCAAGAAAGTCCATGCCTGGAATGATGGATACGGTACTCAACCTTGGTTTGAACGACGAGGTAGTGGCCGGTCTCATTAAGAAGACCGGTAATGATAGATTTGTCTGGGATTCCTACCGGCGCTTTATTCAAATGTACGGTAGCGTGGTACTGGGAATGAAGCCCGATTCCAAGGAAGAAAATGACGGTTTCGAAGAGATCATAGAGAAGCTGAAGGAAAAACGTAATATTCAGCTGGATACTGAATTTGGTGTCGAGGACCTTAAGGAACTGGTGAGCGATTTCAAGGAGATCGTAAAAAAGAAAACGGGGAAAAGCGTCCCTGCAGATCCCTGGGAACAGCTTTGGGATGCCACTATGGCCGTGTTCGACAGCTGGAACGGGAAGAGGGCGGTCTATTACCGGAATATGCATGGATATCCTTCAGACTGGGGTACGGCGGTAAACGTCCAGGCCATGGTCTTCGGAAATATGGGAGATAGTTCAGCTACAGGGGTTTGCTTTACCCGTGATGCCGGTAGTGGTGAAAATGTTTTCAACGGGGAATATCTTATGAATGCCCAGGGTGAAGACGTGGTGGCCGGGGTTAGAACTCCGCAGCAGATCACCAAACTGGGATCGCAGCGCTGGGCAGAACTGGCCAGGGTCGATGAAAAGGAAAGACGGGAAGTATATCCTTCGCTGGAGGAATTGCTGCCCGACCTGTATAGAGAACTCGATGAGTACCAACAGAAAATAGAAGATCATTACCGGGACATGCAGGATATGGAATTCACCATTCAGGAAGGCAGGTTATGGATTCTACAGACCAGGGATGGGAAACGTACCGGTACGGCCATGATCAAAATTGCCGTAGACCTGCTTAAGGAAGGCAAGATCAGTGAAAAAGAAGCGATCCTGCGTATTGAACCCATGAAACTGGATGAGTTGCTTCATCCCGTTTTTGACAAGGCAGCATTAAGTAAAGCCCATGTAATTGCCCAGGGGCTTCCGGCCTCTCCGGGAGCCGCTACCGGCCAGATCGTGTTCTTTGCAGATGAGGCTCATAAGTTCAAGAATTCAATCCTGGTTCGTATCGAAACCTCTCCAGAAGATCTTGAAGGGATGAATCTGGCCAGGGGTATACTTACTGCACGTGGGGGAATGACCTCTCACGCGGCGGTGGTGGCACGCGGAATGGGAAAATGTTGTGTCTCTGGAGCAGGATCTTTGAACATAGATTATAAAAGCCGGGAGATGAGGGCCGGAGGCAAGGTATACCACGAAGGAGACTGGATCTCCCTTAACGGAAGTACTGGAAATATCCTGGAAGGAAAAGTAGCCACCGTTGAACCCGAGCTAAGCGAAGACCTGGCTGAATTGCTTGAGATCTCAGACCAGTTCGCAAAGATGAAGGTGCGTACCAACGCCGATACACCTAAGGATGCTGAAGCGGCAAGAAACTTCGGGGCCTCCGGAATTGGTCTTACCAGGACCGAACATATGTTCTTTGGTCATGAAAGGATCAAAGCCATGCGTGAAATGATACTTGCAGATTCGCCTAACGGAAGAAAACGGGCTCTGCGGGAATTATTACCTATGCAAAGAGCAGATTTTGAAGGTATTTTCGAGGCTATGCAGGGACTGCCGGTTACCATCAGGTTACTGGATCCTCCGTTGCATGAATTTGTTCCCCATGAGCTCACCCAACAGAAGGAGCTGGCCAACGAAATGCATATTTCTGTAAAACAGGTGAAAAATAAAGTGGACGAGCTAAGGGAATTCAACCCTATGCTGGGACACAGGGGATGCAGGCTGGGTAACACCTATCCCGAAATCACCGAAATGCAGGCCAGGGCGATTCTGGAAGCAGCATTGAACCTTAAAGAAAAGGGAATTGAAGTTAAACCAGAGATCATGATCCCACTGGTAGGGACTGTAAGTGAATTTATCCTGCAGGAGCAGATCATCAGGGAAACCGCCGAAACCGTTTTTACAGAGAGGGAAAGCAGGGTAGAATTCCAGATAGGTACCATGATCGAGGTGCCCAGGGCGGCCCTTACCGCTGCCGAGATCGCGAAACATGCCGAATTCTTCTCCTTTGGGACAAATGACCTAACCCAGATGGTATACGGATTTTCCCGGGATGATATAGGTAAGTTCCTGCCGGTCTATTATGAAAAAGGAATCCTGGCCGGGGATCCTTTCGAAGCTATAGACCAGGAGGGAGTAGGTCAATTGATAAGGATTGGAATTGAAAATGGCAGGAAAACCAAGCCCGGGCTTAAGATCGGGATCTGCGGGGAACATGGAGGTGAACCCTCTTCCATAGAATTCTGCTATAAGGCGGGGATGGACTATGTGAGCTGTTCGCCCTTCCGGGTGCCTATTGCACGAATTGCCTCGGCACAGGCAGCGATCAGGAATAACTGAGGTGAGGTCTCGTGAGATAACAGGCCCGTCCGTTAGATGAATTCTTTTGGCCGGGGCCGGGTTGGAACTGGCCCAGGCCAAAATTTTAAGAATTGTTAATAGTTTGGTTAATAACTAATTAAGTGCATAAAATTTTCAGGGGTGATCTGTTCTTAACTTGCAGGTGCCCCCAAATGCCGCCCTACTTATGTAATTGGTTTAAATGAACCAGCAGTGCCCTACTGCTGCTAAATTTAGCTATATGAAAACAATGCCCCAACAGGTAAAACTGGCTGAGAGACTGGATCTGGATATCAGGATCAATCCTATTAGTCTGCTTTTCAAATTATGTATGATCGCGGCAATCGCGCTGTTTATTAATTTTCTAACCTCCAGAAACTATACTTCTAAAAAGTTCGAGGTTGAGGAAGTAAAGATCTCGCAACCGGCCAGGCTGAGTCCGCCGGTGCCTTTTTAATTATTAAGCCGTCTGCCAGGATCCTGATTTGCAGAATAAGCAAAAAAGAACGGCTAAAACCTGTTTGTTTTTTGCCGTTCCTGCTAATATTTCAATTATTTCACCTGCTTTTCAAGATCGTTGATCACCTGTAGAGCATGTGAATTAGCTGGATCTAATTCTACAGACTTTCGATAGTTCTTTATAGCAAGTTCTATATTTCCCTTTTTCAGGTAAGCCTCCCCAAGACTATCGTAAACATTGCCCGACTCGGGAAAAGCGTCTACATTCCATTTAAAGATCTCTATGGCCTCATCGATCTTATTGCTGCGAAGAAGATCGTAACCAAAGCTGTTAAGTTCATATTCATTCAATTCATAGTCTTCAGAATCCTTGATTTCTGAATATAGTTCCCTGGCAGCCTCAAGTCCCATTTCCTGGTACTCACGCCTTACTTCCAGGACGACAGAAGGCTTCGGAAATTCATAATCCTGATCATAAAGGATCCTTCCAATGGCTTCGGTCATATCATTCAGCGCTTTTCCTCCGGTGTTGTTCAGCAGTACGATAAGGGCGTCATCACTGGGGATCCTTGTAATAAGAGAACTATAACCATTAATGCCTCCGCTGTGCACCGTCGTAAAAACCGAATCTTTCTCCATACCAAATTTCTGACTACCCACGAACCAGCCATAGGCGGCCGACTGTGGTCCCAGGGGTTTATGGGCCTGGAACATGATCTTTTTGCTTGCCGGGGAGATAAGCTCGTCGTTAAGCAAAGCTTTATGCCATTTAAAAAGGTCTTCCACCGTACTGTAAATGGATCCGGCGGCATAGGGGATAGACATATCCAGGTATTTTGAATTTGTGAAATTATTGCCTTTCTGTTCGTAGCCGGTAGACCTGTTTTTGATGATCTCTTCAAAATGATCGTACCCGGTATCGTTCATGGCAAGTGGTTTCAAGATCCTTTCTTTTAGCGCTTCTTCGTAAGTTTTTCCGGTAACTTCCTCGATGATGGCGCCTAAAAGAATATAGCCTGAGTTGCTGTAAGCGAAATTAGTTCCGGGTTCGAATACCAGGCTGGAGTCTGAAAAGGTTCTGGTAAGTTCCCTTACCGTATACGGATCCCTGGACCTATTTTCGAAAAAACCTGGAAAGGAAGTATAATTGGGTACACCAGAAGTGTGGGTTAACAAATGATGAATGGTCACTTTGTCCCCGGTAGATTTAGGATATTCTTCTAAATATGTTGTAATTGGAACATCCAACTGTAGTTTTCCCTCTTCCTTCAACTGCATAATAAGCATGGCCGTAAATTGTTTGGTAATAGAGCCCACCCGGTGCTTGGTTTTCGGGCTATTTGGAATATCCCATTCCATATTGGCCATCCCATAGCCTTTTTTTAGAATTACTTCGCCTTCTTTGGCCACTAGCAGGGAACCGTTGAATTGCTTGTACTGGGTATATTTGCTCATCAATTCATCGATCTTCTCTGACTCTTCCGAAGTTTGAGCAAAGGCGATAAATAGAAATGAAGGCAGGACAAGGAACAGGTAAAGAGCCCTGGCCGATGATGATGAAAAACTTTTCATAAAATTTAGATTGTAGTTATATCAATAAGACGCAGATTTTCTGAAGAGGTTACAGGAAAACATGGGTAGAGCCTGAATTCCTTGATTCCTGAACTGCCATCTCCTGGTGACATAAAATTCAATTTCAGATATATAAAGGTTGAGATTTGTTTGCCTGAAAAAGTTTATTAGTTGTTGAAATACAGATAATTAACTTGTTTTTTGAGTAAATTAAGGTACTATTACTTTAATTGCTTAACTCATGCTAAACTATCTGCTCAAGCTTAGGTTCCTCGTGGTCATAATCGTGCTGTTCACTTTTTTAAATTCTCTTATCCTGATCTTCCTGGCCGCAAAAAGGTCGGTACATGCTTACGGGATCGTATTTTTTAATTTTGAAAGTGACAAACCGCCTGGGGTTGAGATCCTGGAATCTATAGACCTGTTCCTTATAGGGCTGGTGTTCCTCATATTCTCACTGGGCTTAACAAAACTGTTCCTGGGCAGGCTGGTAGACGATGAAGATCAGAACAACCTCCCCAAATGGCTACGCATTGGTAATTTCTTTGAGCTGAAAATATTGTTATGGCAAACCATCCTGGTCTCCCTGGTCGTGCTTTTTGTAGACCAGTTGTTTCAGCATGAGGGGGAAATGGAATGGAACCTTTTGATTATTCCTGCGGCAATTTTGGTACTTTCCATCAGCATGGCCGTGATCCAGAAATATGAAAAACATTGATCAATTAAACTCCCAGCCAATTCCGGTCTGCACCACGTAATCCAGGTCGGCTGCACCTTCAATGGCCTGGTTATCATAGTTAAGGGTAAAGCCACCTTTAACATAAAAATCTAAAGGCAGGTCGTATTTGGTATCCAGGCTGTAATCCACACGCCAGCGACCGTTTTCGGTAAGACTGGGATAAGCAAAAATCCGGGTTAGTAAACTCCAGTCACCAATATCAAAAAGGTTCAGTTCTGAACCCAGGTATGCCTCCAGGGAATTGAGGTTTTCCGGCCGGTTCTCAAAGTTCTCGTTCACCCCGGAGACCCCGGCTTCAATACCCAGGTAAGAGGAATTGGTATGTATGATATATTTCCCGATCCCCGCCCTCACATTAGACCTGAGGGTCAGTAGCTGTTCGGTATTGGATAGAAAGTAGATCACAAAGCCGTAATACCAGTCTTTGGGCATGAATTTCCGATAGGTAAGGTTGCCGTCCTGCCTTCTAACCGTTTCCACATCATCCTGGTTGGACCTCAGGATACTGTATCCCGCCTTTAACCACCAGCGTGGGGCGGTATAACCAATATTGGCCCGGGCTCCTATCTGGTTGAAATTATTTGCCTTGGTAAAACTGTAGTCGGCATCAACAGAAGCGTTCAGCCTGCTCCAGAAATCCTTCTTATAAGACCTGAAATAAACGATCTCGTCCCTCTCCACTTCCACGGTGTCACCATTGATCCTGTAGATCTCCCACCTGGGAACAGCTACGGTATTCACCCTGCCGTTCAGCCTCCTGCCGTCGGTAAGCGTGAACAGGTAGTTGCTTGTGGAATAGATCTCACGAACCTTTTCCCAGTCTATCTTGAAATCGCTGTCACTGTAATCGGTTTCTATGGTGATCACGCCTTTGTTCAGGGATTTTAATTCCCCTACCATGATATTGTTGTTGGTGAAGACAAGCGAATCATTTTGAGCATCCACGGATATAATTCCAAATAAAAGAAACATAACCCAAAAATGCCCCCGCATAAAAGTGATTTAAACTGATTATTAATATATTAGATGATTTCTAAGATAAAAAAAATCGGTTTAAGTTAAACAGCCTCCCTCTATATATGTTTTAAAAGATCACGCTTTCAGCAATTTCTTTGTTGGCATCCAGATCGGATTGCAAACTGTCTATTTTCATTTGGATGGTCGTCAACGGAGTTTTACCTAACGGAAGTCGCAATGTAGATTTTTTGGAATTTACCATATCTATGATTGCCCTGCCCGCCTTTACCGGATCTCCTTCCTGTATTCCATGCACCTCTTTAAGTTTCTTTCGGAAGGCTCCTGCAGTTTCAGAATATTCAGCGATCATATTAGCTGCAGTTAATAATCCTTTTCCGGCGAATTCGGTTCTAAATGGACCGGGTTCCACAATAGTCAGTCTGATTCCAAGAGGTTCAATTTCCTGGGCTAAAGCCTCACTGAATCCTTCTAAAGCAAATTTGCTTGCATTATATATTCCGAAACCCGGAAAGGATTTAACACCGGCATGAGAAGAAATTTGAATAATATGTCCTTTCCGCTGTTTTCGCATAATTGGTAGGATCTGCCTGGTCAAATTAAGGGTACCGAAGAAATTGATCTCGAAAACGTTCCTTACCTCATCTTCCGAAGCTTCCTCAATAGCACCCGCGAAACCAATTCCGGCATTGTTTACCAAAACATCAATTCTTCCGAACTTCTGCATGACGCTCTTCAAAGCCAAACCAATGCTTTCCTGATCTGTAAGATCCAGCCGCACAGCATAGGCGGATTGGCTATTTTTCCTATTGAATTCAACCACTTCTGGCCTGGTCCGGAAGGTACCAATCATGAAATCTCCACTGTCAATAACAGATTGGGCAAGTGCCTTACCCAATCCGCTTGATATCCCGGTAATAAACCATATTCTTTTTTCTCCAGCTTCCATAACTTAAGATTTAGCTAATTCGTCAATTATTTCTGAAGGCTCCACCCTGTTACGGTAATCACCTCCTGTTGCCCTGGTAAAGGAAACCTTTCCATCCTTTTCGATAATGAATACTGCGGGAACCGGTAGCTCCTGGGAATCGTCAGAATAATATGAATTGAAATCGATTCCAAGATCTGCCATTGCCTTTACAGGTTTATCGGCATTCCTAAATACACTTGTATATTTTCTGGCTACCAGGTTTGCAGGATCACTCAACACCTGAAAATCAAGTTCATTTTTTTCCTTTAAGTTAAGGGATTCATCTGGAGTTTGGGGAGAAACAGCTACCAATTGTGCCCCCAGATCCTCCATTCTGTCTAGCACCTGCTGATATTGCTTTAGCTGCAAATTACAATAAGGACACCAGGACCCCCGGTAAAATACCAGTACCACTTTGCCTTCTTGAAGTAAGTTATTTAACTGAATAGTTTCCCCAACAGCATTATTCAGGATAAAATTAGGAGCCAGGTCTCCTTTGCTTAGTTTTAGAATATCCTGATGCTGGGCTTCCAGTGCTGTCGCATCTTCCTCAAAAATGGCTAAAGCCTCCCCAGGAAGCATATTGCTTAAATTTCCCTGTAATTCCTTCAATCCATCCTGGTATGAAGGTGTTTCTGTTCTTAAACTCATAATACTTTGTTTTTAGTTCGTCAATATTGACTATACAAAGTTGAGCTGAATAGAACTTTTTTAAAATGACCTGGTTTAGGAAATAATCTTGACCTAGATCAAGATTGAGAGGAGAGATTCTTTCTAATTCGGGATAGAAATTCGGGGGTCATGCCCAGGTAAGAAGCGATAATCTTCTGGGGAATGCGATCTACCATGGCAGGATACCTTTCAAGTAATTCTAAGTATCGTTCTTCGGCAGTCATGCTTAGGCTGGATAAAGCCCTTTTTCTGGAAAAGGCGAAAGCTCGTTCTGTAGTGATCCTGAAATACTCACTTAACCCATGTATCTCCTTGCATAGACCTTCAATTTCTTCATAGGACATCCTTAAAATAACCGAATCTTCCAGTGCTTCTACAAAAAGAGTGGCCGGAGTCTGGGTGATATAACTATAAAAATCACTTACAAACCAGTCTTCCATAGCAATCTGTACTGTGTGTTCCTTACCTTCAGCATCCAGAAAGAAAGACCGGAATGATCCTTTAACGATGTAATTCCTATACTGACTGGTATAACCAGGTTGGTCGATGAATTGTCGCTTTTTGATCCTGGCGGTTTGAATTATTCCAACAAGACGATTGATGTCAGCATCTGACAGTTTTACGTACCTCCCAATATTTTCCAGGATATTCCTATAATTTTCTGAATTGACCTTCAATTCCTATTTATTATGATCTAAGCAAACTTAATCTATTTTTAAAAGAGCATGACCAAACTAATGCACTTGATTGATATTTCTATTTCGGAAATAAAAGTACCAACATTGCCCTGAAGCCCCATTCCGCGGTATTAGCATTGCCATAGGGGATACGCGGTCCCACGGCAACCTGGGCCAACTGGCTGCCAATACTTATCACCTTGGAACCTATAAGGTTTACAGTTCCATTCGTTGCATCATAATCCCAGCTTTGTGTTAGCTCCGTATTCAGGGCAATCGCATAGCCTCCCGCGAAGTTCTTTGCGATAAAGGGTTGTACGAAGGTGGAATTAACATCGGGCATATCATCATCGCCGGCAACAGACCAGATATGGTTGGCCAGGGCGCCAATAGTAACATCACCAATTTGTTTGAGCACAACTCCCGTTGGTCCTATCCCGAATTTCTTGGTCCCAAGATCATCTGTGGCCGTAGGTACCAGGAAGACCGGACCGGCTCCCCAGATCAAACCTCCTGATGTAGGTTCCTTAGGTGAAAAGAAAGCACTGGCCACCATATCACCCAGGCCCGTTTGCCTGCCGCTATTTCCGAAGACGTCGTTTTGAGTGGTAATAGGCAGGATCACCCTGCCAATTAGATTCCAGTTTTCGCTTATGCTGATGGGAACAACGGGTTGAATGTTCAGGGTATATCTACTTCCATCGTCCGGTCCTATCCCAAAATCGAAGTTTCCCTGGAAGGGGACACTTATCAAACTAGCGACCGGGTTCTGAAGCTTTTTTGCCAGTTCTTCTGCACTGGGTGCACCACCATCCTCCTCCTGCGCATTAGACAATGCTGGAAGACTAATTATAAGTATAAAGACCACTAAAGTCCTGCTCCATCGAAGTAATAAATCTTTCATAATTCAGTTTTTAGGTTTATTCCTTTCCCTTGGGAAAAATATTAAAGCTACTATTATAATTCATAATACACTGTAATTCAATTGTTAAGCTTTAAAAGGCTTCAGTAAAATTGAAATAAAGCCCCGAAGATTCCCGACCAATTCCAAAATCTATCCTCAGGTTCATCCTGGGCTGAACTTCCAACCTGTAACCCACTCCCAGGTTGGGGATCCACTCGTTTATTGCGTCCAAATCATCGGCGATACTACCCGAACCCAGCCAGACTGCGATCCCATGTTTACTTAGCTCTTCGTTAGACTTCAGGAACATATGTCGCCATTCAGAGATCAGGTACACCCCGGTCCTGTCCCTGTACTGCCCATCTATATAACCCCTTAGGGCATTGGTGCCACCTATCCTGGATAATTCTTCATAAGGGATATCCCCGGTGCCCACACGGCCATATAATTTTAAGGCGAGCGTATTTCCTTCCCGATTCAGCTGATGATAGGTCCTTATGTCCAGTTCATAAATATTATAATCATTATCACTACCCAGGTAATCGCCATAGAAGGTCGCATTGAAGTTAACGAACCAGCCTTTCCAGGCATTCACGGTGATATCCCTGCTGTCGTAACTGGCGGTGAACTTAAGACCGGCATTATAATTTTCCGGACCAAATTCCCGGAAATAGGCATTCTGTTCCATAAAAGGATTTAGTTCAGTAACCTTTGACCTGTTGAGGTCTATACCCAAACCTCCATAGATATTTTTCATTAGCCGAAAAAGAACTGTTGGGGAGATCTTATAGGATTCCCTTTTATAGGCTGTGGTGCTATCGCCAAGGGAAAGCCGGTTGATCTCTGAAAATCCGACCCCGAAATAATTATCATTGGCATTGGAAAATTTCCCCACGAAATTGATGCGTAGCTTATCCTGGAACCAGAACGTGGCCATTTTGGCGTTGAAACCATAATTCCCCTTGGTGCTGATGAAGGTATTTATGGGAATTGAAGATCTCTGTATCAGGGAATCTTCAGGATTCGTTTTAAAAGTATATAGAATGCCACCACCTATTAAAAGTCCATTTTCTGGAGTGTATCCCGGCCCGGCAAGCACGCTCAGGAAAGGGCGGCCTTCCTCTATGGCCGCTTCTTTCTTTACGGCTCTTCTTTTCATATAGCCCTTGATCCCCTTTTCCTGCGCGTAGCCTTCCATACAGAAGAGCAACAGCAGCAGGAAACAGAAATATTTTAGCTGGCAGGATTTCATATTCCGAAGCGATAATTTATGGATGTCATAAGTTGAAAACGGCCCGGACCGAAACCTGTTTCCAGCCTGTACCACCAGTGTTTGCTATGATTATACTGGAAGCCAACCTGGAAAGACCATTCGCCTAAAGGAACCTTGTCGAAGCTGTAGCGCAGTGGAGTGCTGCCCAGATCCCTTCCGGAAAGCCAGTTATCCAGGGCGTTTACCAGGCGATCTACCACCAGTTTTTGAGGCAGGCTTAATTCGTCATACCAGTTCATGGCCTCATCGGCGATCTGCGATTTTAATTCGTTGAGATCGTCCTCATCGAAGGAGGCGAAAATATTTGAAATGGGAAGTTCACCGCCCGAATCCTGGGTGATTCTCTGGTATTGTATCCCTATCGTGGGGATAAAGCTTCGGTTGGCTTTGCCTAATTGAAAATTACGTCCAAACCTTAGGGAGGCGACCGTTCCCTGTACAGGATCATCCAGTGAACTGATGCTGGTCCAGGAATAGTTCAAATTCCCTGCAGCGAAATAATTTCCCAGCCCATAAGCGACCACCGTTCCGAAACCCCAGGTTTCCCCGGTAGGATTTGCTTCTACCTCGATATTCAGCGGAAAACCAATTTCGATATTACTGCGTGACTCAGACCTCGCGTAAATTCCATAAACGTTTAGAAATGGAAATAACCAGGCATCGGCCCTGAAGTTGAGGATGTTGGTTCGGTTCTTCACGGTCTTGAAATCGACGAAATCTATGCTCACCAGGTCTGAATCGCCAATACCGATTTGCGGATTTTCCAAGTCGTATTTTGATTCCTGGTAGATATAGTTCGCCATGATACCAAATGGATGCGGAAAATCTATGCCTCGTTCCCTTATCTTTCCCCCAAATATTGGCAGGATATAGGGGTAGGGGATGGCGGCCAGGCTATCGCGCTCGCTCTTGCTTAATTTCGAGACCTGCGCCTGGGTGGGTTGTGTAAAAAAAAATCCCAGCAATAGAATTAGAACAGCGCATACTCCATTTCCAAAATTGCTCTTTAAAATTCGTTCTTTCTTTTTCATCTTCCGGGGGATTTAAATTATCTAGAGAAAGCGTCTGAAATTCTAAAACTCAGGCTCCAGTCATCCTTTCCTACGGCCACATCCAGGCCTATATTTATCTTTTCTTTCGGCAGTAAGAGATAACGAACACCTGTCCCAATGCCGGGTAAAAACTCATGTTCAAAGATTTCAGAGATCTCGGGAACCACAGTGGCGAATCCACCAAAGAAGACCATCCCGAATTTCGGCATGAAATTATGCCTGTATTCGGCCTGCATGGAGTAAAGCTGGTCATCCCGGTACTTGCCTTCAGAGTAGCCTCTAATATTATCCCCTCCCACGGTATTCTGTCCTACAAAAGGCACGTCGCCAAAGGAACTAATTGAATAATAACGGGCCAGAAAGATGTCTCTTCCAGATTTTAGTGGTTTGTAAAGATCGTAAGTGAGTTCCAGCTGGTTGAATCCAGATTCGTTGCCCAGCCATTCTCCGGCTGTCTTAAAACTGGCCATGATGTTATGACCTATATTCGGGTAGTTTACATTGTTACGTGAATCACTTTGAATAAAAGTTCCCACATAGTTAATGGGGATATCTATGGTTGGCCGGCGTTCGGTAAAAGGAAGGTCCAGGTCGAACTCGGTACGGGCATTGGCGATCCCTCCCGATAGTCCCACATAGAGATCTGGTGCTACCCGCCTGGCCACCTCACCCAATAAAAATTTAACCTTGGTACTGTAATCTATAAAAGTGCCCCCGGCATAGAAATTCTGGTAGACCTGGAGATTCCCGTTTCCTACTCCCCCTGAAATTTTCGCCCTCCAGCGATCCTCGGCAAAATAGAACTGCTGTATCCCCATGGCTATATAGCTTTCAGAAGTTGAATAAAGAGCAGCTACCGTAGTAGACGAAGAAGGAGAGATGGTATCATTAGCATTCAGTTTGTAAAATGCGGCTCCCAGGAGGCCATAGGAAAAACCTACGGTCCTGCTATAATTCACATAGGGAACCCCGGCTATTTTTATCTTTTTCTGTTCCTCCTTAGGCTTATGTTCTGCCTGGCTGAATAGCTGAGCACTCAAGCTGAAAAGAATAAGAAAAAGATAAAATTGTTTCATTGTAAGGAGGATTAGTTAGTAGGGGAAAGCTCTAAAACCCGCGGCCAATTCCCAGGGCCAGGTTCCATGTGTTGTAAGCATCGAATTTGATGTCGTGGCCAATATTGACAAATATTTCCCATTTTTCGTGTATCTCCCAGTGAGGCTCCACTCCAAGCCTTACCAGCCCGAAGCTCTCGTTTGCCTCATATTCTACCCCACCCCCGGCTACCAGGCTCAGCCATTCAATAGGCTGAAAGGATAAAGCACCTACCAGGGCGATGGGATTCTCCCTTTCTATGACAGCTTCTGAGCTGTGCTCATCTTCCACTTCGAATGTTTCGATGATCATATCGCTATGCAATCCTATGGCCCATTTTTCGGTGAACCAGAAATTATAGTCCAGCATCCAGGAGGGTAAGACCAGCCATTGTTTTTCACCATTTTCAACTCCTGAGTTAATATGGGCGTGACCTATCCCCAGGGAAATTACATGCTTATGTCGGTGCTCTTCATGCTGCTCATGTTCGGCTTCAAGTTCTGTTTCTTCCTGAGCAGATAGATTTAAACCAAACAGGCAGAGGAAAACAAGCAGGCTACATTTTGCTAAATTTTTCATATTACAATCGAATTATAAGAACATCTAGATTATTGATCCTCGAGACTTGTTAAAAAAATCATGGAAGAGGCATAAATAGCCGAAGACAACCTGAATGTATCCAGATCATCTTCGGCTTCTCAACTAATTAATCTTCACAGCTCCTAAAGGAATCTAATATTATTGCCTTGCCTTATTGATGAACTCATCCACCACATTAGACATATCGAAGGATTTACCTCCCTGTACTGGGGGATACTCTGCCAGGGTTTGCAAATGCTTCTGCATAAGCTCTCCCATAGGCTGGATCAACCAGGAAACTTTCTGCATTAAATGCCCGTAAGAATCTGTACTGTCATAACTTTCATATGGGTCCATGCGGATATTGAAAACCAGCGGCACTGTACGTGGAACCACGTTGGCATAATAATCTTCCTTGGTGGAGAAATGGAACTTCCAAGGGCCCATTCTCACCGCGGTTAGTTTACTTTCATAGTAATAGAAAATATGGGTTCGCTCAGATTTGTCTGATTTTCCCATCCAGTAATCCAGGTTGTTCAACCCATCGATATACTGTTTTTTCTCGTTCATCATTTTATCTGCAACATTATCTACTCCCGCAGCTGCGGCAAGTGTGGTGAACAGGTCCATATGGCTTTGGATACCATTTAATTGCTGACCCGCAGGGATCTTACCTGGCCATCTCACCATACAGGGAACACGAACTCCACCTTCGTAAGTGGTCATCTTCTCACCGCGGAATGGAGTAGTACCTCCATGTGGCCAGGAAGCATGTTCGGGACCATTATCTGTAGAATATAGTACAATGGTATTTTCAAGCATTCCCATTTCTTCCAGCTGGTCCAGTACATAACCTATATCTGAATCGTGCTGAAGCATTCCTGCTCCATAATAATCTGCTTCCGAGGTATATTTTTCGACCTTTTCCAGCCATTTATCTTCGATCCTGGTGTACAGGTGCATACGGCTGGTGTTTAGCCAAACAAAGAAAGGCTCATTAGCATCCTTGGATCCTTCTATAAAATCAAGAGCTTTTGGGATCACTTCCTCACGATCAAAATTCTTCATTCGTTCCTGGGTAAGTGGGCCGGTATCTTCAATACGCTGCTTTCCTACCGGTCCAAATCGAGGATCAGACTGGTTATTGGTTTCTTCTGTAGCGAAGGAATGAAGCACTCCACGGGTACCGAATTTCTTTTCATATTCTTCCAGGGAACCTGAATAGGCTTCTCCAAAATTCTGGTAATCGCGTTGCTCAGCTTCTTCCTGGGTGTTCAGGTGGTAAAGGTTACCAAAGAACTCATCAAAACCATGAACGGTTGGTAAATGCTCATTGCGGTCTCCAAGGTGATTTTTCCCGAAATGACCTGTACGGTACCCCTGCTTTTTCAATACCTCTGCCAGACTTGGCGATTCCTTTTTCAAGCCTAATGCGTCTCCCGGCTGACCAACGGTGGTCATTCCTGAACGTATAGGATACTGCCCGGTAATAAATGCGGCACGTCCTGCCGTACAGGAAGGCTGTGCGTAATGGTCTGTAAAAATGATCCCTTCTTCACCTATCCGGTCAATATTGGGAGTGGTATAAGCCATTACCCCGTGCTCATAAGCACTCAGGTTGGTCCAGCCAATATCATCTCCCCATATCACGAGGATATTGGGTTTTTCCTGTGCCATAACTGAGCTAGTAATAAGCCCAAGACATAAAATAAAAATAGCGAGACTTTTTTTCATAGTGTTGGTTTTAGCGGTTATAAGTAATTGATCTCTCTCAAGTAATAGTGCCGGGTACTTTCCCTGGCAGGTAAACACAATATTTCAGTTAAATAATGGGGTTAAGTTATCTTAACGGCGCGTGGGGAAAGAGCCATCTTTTGTAAAGGACCTGTAATGGTTATGAGATTCGGATTGGTTATGCTTAAAAGCAAGCCTTAATTTAGTGAAAAAACATCACAAACACTACTAACAATCTATTATTCAGAGTTTTACAGTTAAATCAAGGGCTTAGCTATGATTTTTAACAATTGTCTAATTATTTCAGCACTAGGCTGAATGTCAATTTTTTATTCTAAAACTTCATTTTTTAAATTCTCCCAAAAAAAAACCTGCAGTCTTTTGAATTTCAGGCTTTAATCTTTGGTACAGATTTCTATTCCGGGTTATACCAGATTGGAGAACTGTAGACACGCTCCTGGATGGTGGCAGGATGATTGGTTTCCTTCACATCTATCCCCAATTCTATAGCGTCCAGTAAGGAATACCTTGGCGTAGGAATTTCCAATACCCTAACGTAATAAAATGCGCTTTGACCGGCATCAAATTCTGGATCGGTCCACAAGGTTGAGAGTTCAGAGGCGCCAATGCTGTTGGTATATTTTCCTGTCTTAAGGTCTACTGTGTTACCCACAGCCTGGCTACCATCGGTGCGATCACCGGAAAGAGCCACATCAAATACCTTTTCTTTTGATTTTCCATCGGCTCCCAACCAACCTTTAACCACCTGAATTCTATCAAGATTTGCTCCATCAGGATCTTTTATCGCGGCTATCATAAAAGACGGAGCCTTTCCTTCAGTATTATAAAGATCACCACCCATGGGCACTCCTTTATCATAACCTGTTTCAACCATAATTTCTGCTGAAACATCATCTTCAGCATACTCGAAACCGCCGAAGAATCGCAAGTTGATCCTTGGGCCAGTGGTGGCATATACCTCTTTTCTTTTAAATGCCTCGACCAGACTTTCACGTGTATTGGATTCGGCCCATACCCCAACCCATCCGGCTGCACCCATATCCCAGCCTTTTGAAGAGCCAATTCCTGTAGGATGTGGGCGTTTTTCTGGAGTGGCATCATGCTGCCCCTTCCCGGCAAAATTATTTTCTTGGATTGCACTCATTCCTGTGTGGGAATCTGAACTACCAATAAGACCAATCTTATATGGATTGGTTCCAAGCTTTTTTTCCAGTTCCAGGCCTCGCATAAGGCCTGTCCTAACATAATCTGCAAGGGTTGGGTCTGGCCTTGTACCCTCGGGGGTTAAAGCAAAATCGTAGGTTTCAAAATCGGCGAACTCATCATTGGGAGATAGCGCCGGATGTGTTTCAGAATCTCCTTTGATCTGGGTGATCTCCACGGCTCGTTCCCACTTCATTCTTTGTAGAGCGTAAGCTTCGTCCACCGGTTCACCGTTCAAACGAACCTCAGGGAACATAAGCCCGAGACTGATATTTGGATTATGCGGAATCGCCACAAAATCGGCTCCTGTTCGGGAACTGGTTTCATCGAGCCAATCCCACAGATCTTCAGGATCATCACTGCTTAAGGCGCTATATGGTATAAATTTACTGGCTATTTCCTCATCCTGGGGCATAAAAACTATCCGGTGAAGGTTCGCCCCGCCATTATTTGAGCTCCATTCCCAGCCAATAAGGGTTGTGAATTTCCCAGGATCATTGTGAGCCCTGGCTGTTTCCAGGTAATTATTCCAGGCTGTTTTCCTTTTTTCACCTCCAAGATCGTTGATCAGGTCTTTTCCGGTTAAATTGGCTTCATTTGGCTGGTCAAAGGCTGCATAATTTAAAATGTCATAGATCTTCTGCATTCCTTCCTCATCTGCGTTCGGGGAAATTTCCAGGAATGCCTTTCCAGATTTGGTATCAGAAATTCCAGGGGTGTCTTCATACATCAGGGCGATAGAGCCCATTAATTCGGCATGGTCTGCCACTACCAGGAAGTCCAGGGGTTTGCTTAACTGCATGGTTTCACCCGTGGTAGGACTTTTCACCGCTTCCCCTTTGGCGAACCTATAAGCGATCTCCGGGGTGGAATTAGGAGTACCAAACAGGTAAACATCGAATGAGTTCCCCGTATGCTGGTGCGTATCTCCCCAAAACACCTCTTTAAGCGGATTCTCTGCAACTGCTTTAGTTTCAGTCCCACTATTTATGGCTAATTCATCTGAAATTTCCTTTTTTTCATCTTCGCAGCTCCCTAAAAGGCAAAGACTGAACAGTATCGCAAATGGCTTAAAAAAAATTTTCATGGTTGGTAGTTTTATTGAACACTTTTATCTCGGAATAATTTTTCAAAAGCGTACATTAAGATACTAAAAATCTGAATTACAGTTACTTAAAAAATAAAAGCCCGGATTAAAATCCAGGCTTTTTTAAATTTAATTCATTTCCTATTCCGGGTTATACCAGATGGGAGAACTTACTCCTCGCTCCTGGTGTACCAGGGGAACTTCATCTGGAAGGTCCAGATCATGTCTTATTTTATCATATAATGTCCAGCGGGGTGTTGGGATCTCCAATACTCTTACATAATAAAAGGCGGGTAATGCTGAATCGAAGTCTGGATCGGTCCAGTAGGTAGTGAATTCAGTATCCCCAATATCGTTGGTATATTCTGCAGTTTCCATATCTACTGTATTTCCCACTGCGGGAAGCTTGCCACTGTTATCAAGCTTTCGATCTCCCGACCAGGCTACCTGATAGATCTTTTCCTGGGTCTCACCATTGGCATCTACCCAGCCTTTGATTACCTGTACCCTGTCCAGGTTCGCACCTTCCGGATCCTTCATCGCCTGGATTAGGAATGTTGGTGCTTTATCATTTTGAGCAGCGCCAAGCATGGCGCCCATGGCTACACCTTTATCATATCCATTTTTTGCCAGGTCATTTTTATCTTCTTCGGTATAATCAAAACCTCCAAAAAACCTGATCTTCATACGTGGACCGGTAGTGGAAAAAGTTTCTCTTCTATACATGGCTTCCCAGATATCCTCACGGGTATTAGATTCTGCCCAGACACCCATAATACCAGAAGCCGCCATTTCCCAGCCTTTATAGGCATCGTTGTTCCCTGAAATTAATGGAAAATTCCATCTTTCTTTATTGCTGGGTTCCACGGTCTTAAACTTCCCATAGAATTCGTCTTCTTCTACTGATGATATTCCCGTATGCGTATCTGTTGCACTATTGGAGCCATACATAAAAGGGTTAACTCCAAGTTCCTGTTTGATCCTCATCCCAGATTTAAGCCCTTCACGCCAGTATTCGTACTTCCAGGTTTCCTTTGATTCCTTTGGCTTCAACACCAGGTTACCACGATCCCAGAGCTCATAATCGGCGAATTCATCTTCTGGGGAAAGGAATGGGTGAGCTTCACTCTGCCCTTTATACTGGAACAATTCCATAAGTCTTTCATATTTCTGTCTCATTTGAGCCCATTCTTTGGTCATAGGGGAACCATCGAATTGTTGTTCTTCATACATCCGGCCGTTAGACATATTACCATTATGAGGAATGGCCAGTAATTTGTCCCCGGTTTTGGCCTCATAATTGGCCATCCACTCCCAAAGTTTCTTAGCGTCTTCAGATTCAAAAGTTGTAAAGGGAAGGATATCACGAGCCTGGTCGCCACCTTCTTTATAGATTATATTTCTATGCAGGTTATCTCCACCTCCGGCATTCACCGTCCACTCATAGGCGGTAAAGGTGGTGAATTCACCGGGACGATAGAATTGCTCTGCCGCATCAATGGTTTTATTCCATGCGGTTTCCATCCATTTTGGATCCATTATTTGGTCTGGTAACTGTCCATTAGACTGCAGGTTGATGACCTCACTTTTGGCATCACCTGCAGCTTCCTCACTGCCTGAAGCAAAAGCCTCGTTCCACCTTTGCAGCACTTCACTTTCCATCATTTCAGCATTTCCATCGATCACTTCATTGATGGTTCCCATTCCATCGGAATGATCGGTGATCATAAACCAGTCATAAGGACGAGATAACTGAGTTTTTATCCCAGAATTTGAAGTGACTTCTTCACCTATGGCATATCTATAGGCATCGGTTGGAGTTAGGGTTGCGCCATCAAGGCCGGCATCAAATGACCAGCCGGTATGCACGTGGGTGTCTCCAAAATAGGCTTCTTTTAGTGGATTTCTTTCGATCTGCTCGCTTTCCATATTGTTGGAAGCAGTTTCATTTTCGGCATTTTCCTTTTTTTCATCGCCGCAGCTCCAGAAAAGGCAAAAGCTTAATAGTATCCCGAGCGACCTGAATAAATTTTTCATAGTTGGTAGTTTTTTTAATTACACAGAGTTCTTTCCCAGATATTTTTCTGAAAAAGCGAACATTAAAATACAAAAAAACACTTAAAAAACTGTTTTTCAGTAAATTAGATGTTTAACTAACTCGCTAATACCTTTTAATATGAAGCTGCGACCTTATTTATTCATATTTGCCCTCATAATTTTCATATCCTGTAAGTCTGATAAGGATTCTGAAGATACTACTCAAACCTCTAATGAAACCGATGAACCTGAGATCCAGGAAAACCCTTTGAAAGAGGCTTATTTCGGTAATTTACATGTTCATACCAGCTGGTCCTTTGATGGCTACATCAACGGGTCGGTCACCGGACCTGATGATGCCTACCGGTGGGCACAGGGAGAAACCATTGCAGGTGGCGGCGATGGATCGACTTTAAAAATCGACAAACCACTGGACTGGTATGCGGTTTCTGACCATGCCGAATACCTGGGCGCCCTGCCTAAGATGGAAGATGAAAACAGCATGATGAGTAAACATCCACTGGCTGGAGATATTACCGGCGACGATCCGGTAGCATCTTTTGAGGCCTATGGAAAGATCTCAGATGGAATTTATACCTACAGGGAAAAGGATTCCATTCTTGGTGATTCAACTTTTGCCGCGAATATGTGGGACCAGGTTGTGGATTACGCCGATAAACATTATAAGCCGGGCAGCTTTACCACTTTTGCAGCTTTCGAGTGGACGGCTGCTCCAGACTGGAGGAATCTCCACAGGGTAGTATTATTCAGAGATACCAAAAACGTACCGGCAGTTCCTTTTTCGGCTGTAGATTCAGATGTGCCCGAGGATCTCTGGAAATGGATGGAACATCAACGTTCCCAGGGAAGCCGATTGCTGGCCGTTCCTCATAATGGAAATGCCAGTGACGGAATGATGTTTCCCATTGGAGAAACTTACGGTGGAAGTACGATCAATAAGGAATATTCTCAAACCCGAAGGCGAAATGAGCCGGTGTTTGAACTAATCCAGATAAAGGGTGCTTCAGAAACTCACCCCTCTCTTTCTCCTAACGACGAATTTGCCAATTTTGAGATCTGGGATTATACGCTGGCTGCCGGTGCAAAAGAACCTAAGAACAAACGCGGAGGCTATATGCGCGAGGCGCTTATCCGCTCCCTGAAATACGAACAGGAAGGAAAGGGAAATCCATTTAAATATGGCTTTATTGGGGATTCAGATACTCATAATTCCTATTCCCCAATCGAAGAAGATAACTACCATGGGAAATTCGGTTTTGAAAACAATCCCGAACATCGGCTTGATGGCCCTCCTGGAGTAGATGAAGCATCGGCCGCTCAGGTTAGGGCATTTGGAAGTGCCGGACTGGCCGGAGTTTGGGCGGTTTCCAATACCCGCGAAGCCATCTTTGATGCGATCATGCGCAAGGAAACCTTCGCTACTTCCGGTCCCCGCTTAAAGGTAAGATTCTTTGGTGGTTTTGGTTTTACTGAAAACATGCTGGAACAGGATAACTGGATAGAGTCGGCTTATTCTGGCGGAGTGCCCATGGGCGGAGACCTTACCGGATCGAATGGTAATGCACCCACCTTTCTGGTACATGCGATGAAGGATCCTGATGGTGCGAACCTGGATAGAATTCAAATCATTAAAGGTTGGGTAGATTCCAATGGCAATCAACAGGAGAAAATTTTTAATGTGGCTGTATCTGGCGACCGCAAAATAAGTTCAGACGGTACCGTTGCAGAGGTAGGCAATACAGTGAATCCGTCGGAGCCTTCATATACTAATGATATTGGAGATATAGAACTCAGGACCCTCTGGACCGATCCGGAATTTGACCCTTCTCAATATGCAGTCTATTACGCGAGGGTTATCCAGATCCCTACTCCAAGATGGAGTACTTACGATGCTAAAACTCTTGGAAGGGAACCACGGGAAGATCTCCCGGTAAGTATACAGGAGAGAGCCTGGAGTAGTCCCATTTGGTATAGTCCATCAGAATAAACAACATAAACCGGGTTTTCGCCCGGTTTTTTTATCCATATAGGATTATTGGCTTCTTTCGAAATCTATAATTATCTGTTAACGAGACTATTACTTTTTTTTTATTTTTAATATCCTAACCCATAAATAAATTATTCGATCTCTAACCAAACCTGGCTATCCCCAAAAGTCGAGGATCAGAATTTTTATGGCTATTAACTAATATAAACTGTCTTAATTATGAAAAAGAAAACTAAAAGCCCTTGGCTATACTTAGTCCTTTTTTTCCTGCCCGTAGTAATGTGCGCCCAGGAAAAACCGAACATTTTGATCATTTGGGGTGATGATGTTGGAATGTGGAACATCAGTGCTTACCACCGCGGAATGATGGGTGGTGAAACACCTAATATTGATCGAATTGGCAAGGAAGGAATGATCTTTATGGATCATTATGCGCAGGCATCCTGTACTGCGGGTCGTGCCGCATTTATTACCGGGCAGTATCCCATGCGAACCGGTCTAAGCACCGTGGGACTGCCGGGAGCTCCTCAGGGATTACAGGCCAGTGATCCCACCCTGGCCGAAATGTTGAAACCCTATGGTTATGCCACAGGGCAGTTCGGCAAAAACCATTTGGGAGACCGGGATGAACATTTACAACAGCGCATGGTTTCGATGAATTCTACGGAATTCTTTACCATTTGAATGCCGGGGAATATCCAGAGCAATATGACTTCCCAAAAGATGAGGAAGTACAAAAAAGATTGAACCTCAAGGAACGCGGAATTATTCATTCCAAAGCACTGGCTAACGGGAAACAGGAGATCAAGGACCTTGGACCGTGGGGTGCAGAAGTACAGCGAAACCTGGATCAGGATGTTCTGGAACAATCCAAACGATTTATCAGGGAAGCGGTAGAAGATGACAAACCTTTCTTTGTATGGCATAATACTACCCGCATGCACTATCGTACCAATTTGAACGATGAATACCAGGACAAAAGCGGTTACGGTATTTATGCCGACGGGATGATGGAACTGGATGATGATGTAGGAGAATTACTGGACCTACTGGAAGAACTGGGCGCAGATGAAAATACCATCGTGATGTTCTCTACAGATAATGGTGCGGCTTCCAACAGCTGGCCAGATGGTGGTAACCAGCCCTTTAAAGGTCAGAAAGGTGTTGGAGGCTGGGAAGGTGGTTTCCGCGTGCCTGTGCTGGTGAAATGGGACGGGCATATCCCTGCCGGAACGGTTACCGGTGAATTTATGACCATGGAAGACTGGGTACCGACTCTTATGAGCTGGGTTGGCGATGTAAATATCAAGGAGGAACTACTTACCGGTGAAAATATCGGTGGTAAAAATTATAAGGTACATCTCGACGGTTACGATCAAAGCGAGCTCTTATTGAACAATGGCAAAACCGAACGCAAGGAGTTCTTTTATTTTACCGAAACCACTTTACATGGTATGCGCTATGGCGACTGGAAAGTACTTTTTAGGGACCAGGAAAAATGGTTCAGGTCTCCACAACCGGAATTATCAACCCCATATGTCATCAACCTTAAGCTGGATCCCTTTGAAAGATTTATCGAATCTCGTGGTTATGATGAATGGGCTGAAAACAGAAGCTGGGTTCTTGGACAGGTAGGAGGACACCTTGCCGCATTCCTGGAAAGTTTTGAAGAATTTTCTCCAAGCCAGGAAAGTTTTTCGGCTCAGCTGGGCGATTTCAATTCTATGATTCAAAAGGCTGGTTCTAATTAAAGGATTGGGCTGTCTAAAAATCGTTTTTTCGTCAACCTGTCCCGAAACTTCGGGAGTTTCAGGTTCTTATTAAATCTACTTTAGTTCTTAAGATTCTGAAATAAATTCAGAATGACGATTTTCCAATAATTTTTAGACAGCCTTTATTTTATTCTTCTGAGATCTTCTGCAGGTTTTGCAGGTTCTTGAACAAAACCTCCTGCATATCCAGGTTTTCCGGCTGCCCGAACAGCGGGTTCACCACGACGGAAGTGACTCCCATTTCCTCAAGGCCTTCTTTCATTGCTTTAGTAGGCTCATCTTCCCAAACCAGGTAGGTCTTTTTACCTTTTTTAGCCAGGTGTTCTATTTCATGTTTTTTATTCTTGTCCCAGCCATCTGAAGGTTCCCAGTGCAGGTTTTCGCCTTTTAGTCCGTAGGCGTTTTGCAGGTATTGATATACAGGATGTGAATAGATCAGCTGAACTTTTTCAGGATCTATTTCCAGCTTCTGGTAGTTCTTGTGCAATTCAGAAAGACCGTTTTTCAGCTTTTCAAAATTCGCCTGGAAGTCTTCACTTTTACCGGGCGCTTCTTTTTTCAAGGCTTCATTCACTTTTTCGGCCTGTGCGATCGCCAGGGAGAGATCCAGCCAGGTGATGCTGGCCGTGCCTTCGTGGGTATGCTCCCCGCCCTCCCCGTGGCTGTGGGTGAATTTTTCTCCCAGGGGAAGCATTTTATCCGACATACCCTCTGTGGTGTTCACCATATCTTCATCCTTAAGAGTCACATTGTTCAGCCATTTTTCAAAGGTTGCTCCGTTGAGCAGGATAAGATCTGCTTGCTGCATTTTTACGATATTTTCTGCGCCGGGAACCCAGTCTGAAGGATCTGTTTCATTTGAAGCCGGGAATCTAAGATCGATAATATCTTCACCAATCTTATTAGCAAAATAATACAGGGGATAGTTGCTAACGTAAACAACCGGTTGCTTTTCGGGTTCTTTTGTTTCTACGCTGGCACTTTCTTTTTCCTGGTCCTTACACGCAAAAACAAAAGTTAGGAGGACAAATGATAAAATGATCTTTTTCATGAGATGAATTTTTCGATTAGGGGAATTCCAAAATTTCCCATCAGTAAAGTTAATAATCCGGAAATGATTATAGCTGAAATCAGCACGATGCCTATTTCCAGGCTTAAGACGCTTCCAATAAAATTACGGGCAGCGCCAATATGTTTCATGGTAGTGAGTTCGGCTTTTCTAAGTTTAATAGAAAGCGCGAACACAAAGGCCAGGATCGCAAGACAGGCAATGCCAATGATGACCCCGGCGAGGATCAACAGGTCACGTACCGAGATCATGGTATCTACCAGCTGGGCAATTACTTCTGCCGGCACCAGCATTTGCGCCGCATCTTGTTCGTTCTCATAACGTCCCCTCAGCATCAGGCCAGATTTACGGTCATTTGGCTGAACGATGATCGCGTTTACGGGATAATCGCTGGGATCCCCATGAAAATGGAAAGAATTGATATTTTCAGGAGTGATCTCTGTATAAGAAAGTACGGCAGGACTGGCCACCGCCTGACTTTCATTCTTATCTAGTAAAAGGCTGTCGTTTTCAATTTGTTGCAGGTCCTGGTGACCGTGAGCTTTTCCCGAAATGACCCAGCTGGTCTTAATATCGGTAAATATCGCTTCATCATCGGGCGTACCGGCCTCTGCTAAAATTCCAACCACGCTCATCTTTAAAGGAAAACTCCCGGCAACATCAAAAGCTCCTGAAGGCGAGGAGATCACAGAACCGCCTACTTTTACATTGAGATTTTCAGCGGCTTTGGCTCCCATAACACATTCGCCAAGGATGGCCATTCTTCTTCCTTCTTTTAATTGCAGTTTCCTGAATTCAAAATAATCTGAAGTGGTTCCCACGATGGGTTGTTCCTTCACCAGGTATTCCAGGTTCAGCGGGATAGGTTTTCCCAGTTGCTGACTCTTCAGTTTTTCAACTTCCCGGTATTCCAGTGCTTCGATCTTAGGTTTTTTAAAATATAGTGAGCTTAAACTGAGTTCGGTCTCGCTTCCTTTTGCCCCGACTATCAAGGGTGTTTTTTCTGCCCTGTCCATAAGATCTGCCGAACCTTTATTCACGAGGTAATTCAATCCAAGCGGGATAAAAATGACCAGCGCGATGGAAAGGATAAGCAACAGGGTTTTGCCCCAGTAGAACTGCAGGTATTTCCAGGCTATGTAAAAACTGTTACCCATTTAGTTCGTTTTTATCCTTATAATTCGAGTAATCCAGGATGTTAATGATACGGTGAAACCTTTGCAGGATCTCCTGGTCATGGGTAACCATGATCAAAGTCGTTTTGGTTTCGTCGCAATAGGAATCGATGATATCCAGGATGCGGTCCCGGTTCACCGGATCCAGGTTAGCGGTTGGTTCATCGCAAATAAGCACTTCAGGTTTGGTGACCAGCGCCCGCGCGACCGATACCCGTTGCCGTTCTCCCTGAGACAATTTCGCAGGGTAACGCTTTAGCTTATCGCCCAGCCCCATGGAGCTGATCACAGAAAAGGCTCTTTCTTTAATATCGTCATCCAGGTTTAAAATTGGGTTGATCCTGAAAGGCAACATTACGTTATCCAGTACACTCAGGTAATCCAGTAATTCGAACTGCTGGAAGATCAAGCCCATCTTCACCAGCCTCAGGTCTTTGATATCCTGCTCACTCAGTTCGCTTAGTTCAATATCCTCCAGGATTATCCTTCCGGAACCAGGCCTTGAAATTCCGGATATCAAATTCAGTAAGGTGGTTTTCCCACAGCCGCTTGGCCCGGTAATGGCCAGTTTTTCAGATCGGCCAATATCAAGCCTGGGGATACTTAATTTGAAAGAATCCCCGGGATAAGAAAACTGAACCTCCTTCAACTGTATCACAGGCTCGAAGCCGCGATCACTTTCCGGTCTTCGGAGGTGAGGCTTATTTTTGAGATCTTCCATTTATTGTCTATAGATTTTAAGGCTACCATCCCTGAATAGGAGTTCCTTCGATAGTGAATATGTTTCAGGTGTCGCACCCTTGCGGTGACGGTCCATTGAGCCGGGTATTCCAGGACATCAGACCCGGTTTGGATTTCAGGATCGCCCAGGCTGTTCAATTCCACCTCCTGTACACTTACCTCGGCACCCTCGCGCAATCCCATGTTTAACCTTCGCCGACTATCCAGGTAAATATTGTCAAGTAGATCAGCATCCACATTCCGTGAAAGTTCTTCGAAGAGTTTCTCCTCGTTTTCTTCATTGAAAGCCGAATAGGTATTGGAAAGTACATTTTCCATGATCAGTTTCATGCCCTGCTGGTCAAGGTCCTTCGCCTCAAACCACGGATTATTAATGCCTATATGAAAGGGCAATAATAGGATGGCCAGGATGAACAGGCTCAGGCTGAAAACAGGTTTTCGTGATTTCAGTTTCATCTGCCGGTGGACCTTCCGGTTACGTGGCCAGGTAATTACAGCTGCAATCACCAGAACCAGACTTATTACTGGGATCGGCAGGCTTCCGCTTATATATTCCGAAGCGATACCTTCAAAATATTGGTTACTGAAAAGCTGAATTACCAGGATGATTCCGAAAGCCAGCTGGGCTGTGGAAAGGATCTTTTCAAAAATACCTGAAGCGGGCCTGTTAGTTCGAAAGCTTCCCAGGATGCTGATAAGAAACAACCCGAGAACCAGGAAACCCACGGAGCGGCCAACGGGAAAAGATAAGTTGTCGTTGGCGAAGGCTGCAAGGATATTTCCTGCCAGCAACGATCCAAAAGTGATACTAACAAGCAAAAGGAGTTTTGGAATGCTTCCTTTCAGCAATAAAATCATGCTGCATACAAATATCAAAGCGAGCAACATTATTTCGGCATAAGGAATGGAAAAACCGTTCATAAGAAGGATCAGTCCTATGGTCGAAAAAACAGCAAAGCTTAAGCCTGTTGCTAATAAATTTCGCACTTTGCCGATTATTGCTAGCAGGAGAAAAAACAACAGGATGATCCCCGGAATTTGTGGAAGCATCGAAGGGGTTTTCCAGAAAAGGCTTGCCTCAAAAATGCACAGGCCAAAAGCTAACGAGCCTGTCAGGATAGAGATGGGAGTGATTATTTTTTCAAACACATTGAAGGAGACAAGTAATTGTTTCAGCTGGTAAAAAACAAGTATTGCCAATATAAGTCCTATTGCGATCCCCAGACTAAAAAATACCGAAAACCCAAGTTGTTCCCCGGGAGTCATAACCGTTTCTATTTGCTGCAGGCTGAGAACATTTCCGAGGAAAAGCCCGGGAGCCAGTAACAATAATAAAGAGAAATTCCTCTTACTAATACCTGCACCTTTAATTGCTAAAAGAAATATGATACTAATCGCCGTAAGCGGAAATGTCCAGCCAGGAGACTTCATCAGCTCAAAGCTTCCCAGGAAGTAGCCTGCCAATATTCCCGAAAATAGGAGCAGGTAAAATCTCTTCTGTCCGGTTAAACCTAAAAAAAAGATCATGGCGAAAATCAAGAGGTAAAAATATGGCTGGGTAAGTACAGCTCGTGCTCCATTAAAGGATCCGAATTTTAGTAATTCGAGGGTCGTTGGAGGAAATGGAACCTCAAAATAAGCCATAGCCGGGCTCAATTTCTTATTGTAGCTGCGACCATCCAGCAGATTTATCACGAGCAGGATCTCCACCTGACTACCCTGAAGGCCTTCGATGCCTATCTGTTTTCCGTAAAGTTGTTGCTCCTTACAGTCAATTTTCCAGGTAAGTACTTTGGAATAGGCCGTCCCTGTTATTTCCGGTTCGGTGATGTTGTTACAGCTATCGGGCAAGACTGGGCTTGCCTTCAACACTTTTCCGTTGATGACCGGAAGCGTAAAAAGAACATCAAAAACACCGGATTCCGTTTCAGTGAGTTCCATCCTGGCCGGAAATACGATATCGGCCCTGAAATCTGCCGGTCTCAGCAGGCAGATCCCAAGAATTAAGAAAAAAAACAGCTTGTGCAAGCTTTTAGTCATTCACCAGATCTTTAGCGATCCCCTCGTAAACCACGTCGTACTGCTGGCGAAGCTCGGTATAGAACTGCTCCTTGGCAGCCTGGGCCTCTTCGTACTGCAATTCAGTGAGTATATTCTCGCGAACGGCCTCCAGTGGCAATGGTTCGGGGGGTGTTTTTTCGGTTATATAAACTAGATGCCAGCCATAACCAGAAGAAATGGGTCCTTCCCAGCTATTCAGCTCAAGCCCATCCAGCTTTTGCGGAAAATCTTCTCCTAAAACTCTCCGGAGGTTATAATCATCGGCATTCTCAAATCTTTGCTGAAGCATACCTTTTTTCCCGGGCAGATCTTCAGCATCGGGTTTTACATTCTTGGTATTCAGTCTTTGCGCGATCTTACTGATGCTTTCTTCGCTTTCAGAATTATCAAAATAGATCTGAGTAAAAGTATATTTCGGCGAGCTGCTGTACTGATCCTTCCTGAGATCGTAATAGGCTTTTATGGCTTCTTCTGAAACAGGCTTCTCCTGTGCCTGGGATTCCGCCAGCATGTTCATCTGCACAATCAGTCCCCTGCGGATCAGGGAATTATTCTCATCGAATTTCTGATTAAGCGCCTCCCGGTAAAGGATCTCCTCACGAACATGGTTATCCAGGAGTCCGCTTAATTCCTCTTCGGTAGGCATACGATTCCAGGTACGGTTCCAGCTGGCGATAAGCTGGGCCACATCGGCATTTCCTATAAGCACTTTTTTATCTTCGACGCCGGGTGTTTTAGGACCAAAAACGATGAGCAGGATAGCGGCCAGGCAACTACCCAAAAGCAGGATCCGGAATAATGGCTTTTTAAATATAGCAGGCATCAGGTATAATTTTTTGATCTAAGAAATCCTGTTCACAGACACGAAGGCTGCGATCTTGTTGAAAATCAATAAAAAGATACACAAATTTTGAATATGCCGGTAACATATGTATTTGAAGCAGAATGAAATAAAAACACCGCCTGATCTTAATCAAACGGTGTTTTTCAAGAATGGTTAATAAAAAACTTAGTCTATTTCTCCCTGTTTTGCGGCTTCTACCATATCATCATTTGCGTAAATGGCCAGTTCTACCCTTCGGTTCTTTGCCCGGTTTGCTTCGTCATTTGGATATTTTGGCTGACTTTCTCCATACCACTTGGTTGTTAATCTGGAAGAACTTACGCCCTGGCTAACCAGGAAGTCTGATACTGCCTTAGCTCTCTTTTTAGATAATTCCATATTATAGGCTTCTTCCCCGGTATCGTCGGTATGACCCTCAATAAGAATATTTGTGTCGTCATATTTCTGAAACACGCTGGCTACACTTCTAAGCTCATCTTTATAAGAATCACTGATCTCGGCCGAATTGATCTGGAAAGCCAGGCTGGAATCGAAGGTCATATTGATACCTTCTCCTACACGATTTACTTCGGCCGTAGGTACGGCCTGTTCCAGTTCCTTAGCCTGTTCATCCATATGTTTCCCAATGAGATTCCCGGCTGCTCCACCAACGGCAGCACCCGCAAGGATACCCCAGATACTTCCTTTAGAAACGGCCGCACCAATCAAGGCACCACCGGCCGCACCAGCAGCAGTTCCTTTTTGTTGTTTATTCATTGTTCCGCAGCCACCAATACAAAGGCTTACGACTAATAATAAGGTGATCGTCTTTTTCATATTTTCAAGGTTTTATTTGCATACCAGGGCAGCGAACATATCTTTGTTCATATCCCGCCAGCCCATTTCAATAGCTTTTTGCAGGTCTGTACACAGGGTTTCTTTTTCTGAGGCACTCATTTTTGATCTTAATTCCTGGGCATTGGTAGTGCCATATTTATTGTCCATTTGTTTTAGCCTGGCCTCACTTCTAATGATGTACATTTCCATATCGTTCTTCCCGGCAGCCTGGGCCTGGTCGTAAGCGGAAAAGGCTTTGTCATACTCATTATAATTCACATAGATATCGCCTTCCTGTATCATGATATTGGGATTCCCCGGATCCAGCGCCTTGGCCTTGTCCAGGTAATAAAAGGCCGAATCTGGTTCGTTAAGTTGCCGGCTATATAAAGCGCCCATCAGGGCATAGTTGGAAGCACGTTCGCTGGTGTTCTGGTTGTTTTCGGTAAGATCTATCACCTTTTGCAGGGATTCTTTAGAGGCCTCAATATCTCCTTTCTTATTCTGGGCGATGGCCTTCTGAAACCAGGCATTCAGGCTTTTACCTTTGGTAATGTCCAGAGAAAGATCGGCTTCCTTGATGGCATTATCATATTGGCCCAGGCCATTGTATGCTTCAGCTTTAGCGTTGCTTCTCATTTCACGCGCATCCTTGGTTTTGCATTCACCCGAAAACTTCTCCAGAAAGTTCAATGCTTCCTGGAAGGAGTCCTGTTCCAGGGCGGTTTCTGTTTGCTGATAGAGTTCCTGGCATTTTTTGCCCATGGTAAAGGTCTGGGAATATGCCCCTGTAAATAATAAAGTATTAATGAAGAAAACCAATCCAAGCCTTTTCATATGGATAGTATTATTATATGTTTTAAAAATCACAATCTGGAAAGACCCGAAGCCTTTCTAAAAGCGAGGTTATGCGGCTGGTATTGGAAATGAGGATTATAAATTTAAATATAAAAAGCTTTTTAAGTTGCTGTTAAACAGTTAAATAGGTGTTGTTTAAGAATATTTTACGAATTGTTGTACCAGGAAAGCTTCGTCATTTTAAGGCGTATAGGAGATCAGTCTCCAGCTTCCTTATTATTGGAAAGCCTGTTGAGGTAAAGGGTGTATCCCAGGAGAAGGCCAATATTACTATACCTGGCCCTGGTAATGGTGGTACTACCTTCAAGAAGATTGATATCCTCGGGGTTGATGTTTCCGGGTTGCTCATATTTTCCGGTATTTCCGGTGCTAAAAAGAAGTCCAAGACTTAAACTACTGTTGCGGTGGTCCAGGTTCACCCCTCCGGTGAAGTGATAGATATCCCAAGAGCTAATGGTGGTTTTTATTCCGGGTCCATCATTTAGCTCATCGTCGAAATAAGACATGTCGTTCCTGGCGCTTAAGAGAAGGGAAAAAGCGTCGCTTAATTGGTGTTCGTAACCTACGGCTATATTAAGCACCGATTCTGCGCCAGCCCTGTTCCTTAAAAAACGGTCGCTTTGCAGCTCTGGAGCAAGTTCGGCAGGTCTAACAAATGTTCCGGGTGCAGGTTCCATGATATCATAAATATCGATGGAATTGTAATATTGGATAGCTATTCCCGCACTGGAGTTTCCTTTTTTGTAATTGGTTCCAAGCGCCACTGAGAAAGGTGATTTGTAAGTGCTTTTTAACTCGGCCTGCCTTGCCGTGGCCACCCCGCTAATTCGATTATCATCTATTAGCTTCAGGTTCCTGACGGCGATATTATTGGCCAGGGTACCCTGACCGAATAAGTTTATCGAAGGGGAAGTAAAGGTAAGGCCTGTACTCCAGTTTCCGCTTCTATAAACCGCTCCCAGCTTGGCAGCATAGCGCACATTATAATACTCGGCGTTCTGGCTTTGATTCCCTCCAACAAAGGTTCGTTCTTCATCATTCATAAAAACATATGAAGAAAAGTTTCGCTGGTAGGAATGCGAACGTACGGTAAATAGATTGCTTAGACCAACAGACCAGTTCTCATTCAGTTTTCTTCCCAAACCAAGGGCGAGGACGATCTCTGAAGTTTTGGTAGTGATCCCTGCTTCGGCTACCAGTTCTTCTAGGCCGGGGCTTTCAAGATCTTCAATCACTTCATAATCATTGTCCAGCCGGGCGATGCCCTTAAAACTAAAATCTACCGGCGTAATAAAGGCATAACCAATTTTCCATTTCTGGTCCTTCATCCTGATCATTCCACCTGCAAGCAGGGGCACCGAGCCAACCTGAAGGCTTTCAAAATCGGCCTGTTGGCCCAGGGCATTCTCCACCCTGATATTCCCTATTCCATAAGCGCTTGCATTGATAGAAACCGAAGAATTATCAAGGAAACCAAGAGCCCCCGGGTTATAATAGATCATGGTATTGTCATTGGTTCCCCCGAGCACCGCGCCAGATAGCAGGGCAGACCGGGTACCGTATTGCTGGGTCCAGTAATGTGAATCCTGGGCATGAAGAAAACTGCATGTGGCCACGCCCATAAAAAATAGAATGAATGATCTTTTCATAACCCGTTAGCTTTAATTGTTGAAGGGGCTGAAAAATTTATTCTTTTAGAACGCCATCCTGGACCAGTTCCTTTAACATGGCTTCGGTATAATCCCTGGCGAAAGAATCTATATTCGAAGGATTCACGGTCTTGGACTGTGCAGACCAGATCAATTCTTCCGAATCTGCGTCGTATAGGTTGCTCTCTAAATAATAGATCTTATCTGTGGCATAGTACCCTGGATCGTATGTAATTGGGTACATGGTATTGTAATAGCTGTAAAAACTGCCATAATATCCGCCATAGGCCATTGGAGAATAATAGGTGGTTGAACCGGGCACGTACCTGGTTTCAGACTCCTTATCAACCAGGGTTACCGTAAATATGGCATCGGCATTTTGGGCCCTGATGTTATCCAGGATCTCATTTTTAGAAGGCTGGTTATCCATTGTAAATTTCCGGGTGAAACTTTCCTGGCTGGTAACGGCCTCTATGCCACGATCACGGGCGGCAGTGGCAAGATTGTATTCCAGGGCCTTCTGGGCATTGGCGTTAGGTGTAAGTGCAGCAATGTATACTTTTTTATAAGGGCCTTTAGAAGCAATATCGTCTTTGGTCCAGGAGCCTGTGATCTGGGTACTCGGTCCACAGGAGACCACTAAAAAGGCAATAAGCATAGTTAAAACTGAAGCTTTCATAGATGATTTTTTTTTCTGTTAAACAATTATAGTAGTATAGATGGCCAGGCAAGGCTGGAAGATTTTCTTACCTAAGCCAACTTAAATATAATAATTTAAAGCTTATAAATAACTGATGTTTAGAGCTTTGGTGTGGTTTTGGCCTTAAAACTGTTGAAATTAAATCTGTAACCCCTACAGGAAACTGATGAGGTTTTTGTTTTCTGAACTTGATGTCCTTGCGAAGTTTAGCCTGTAACGGGATTGTTTATTCCCTGAGCATTTCTGGCGTGGCCACGGTCCTGAAACCTAAATGATCTGATCCCGAATCCAGCGCTTGCGGCATCCTGGCCGTAATACGATAGCTCGCACAGTAAGACTTATTACAAAGGAAAGAACCGCCTTTGATCACTTTCTCTTTCTCATAAGGATTTGCCGGGTTATAAGGTTGGGTGGGACCTAAAGGGTTTTTAACCTCACCATCTTTCAGGAGCTTTTTATAATATAGCTCGTCATACCAATCCTGGGTCCATTCCCATACATTCCCGGCCATATCGTAAAGACCAAGGCTATTTGCAGGGAAGGAGCCCACCGGCGCTGCATAATTAAAGCCGTCCTCTGGAATGTTTTTTACAGGAAATTCCCCCTGCCAGGTATTGGCCAGGAAATTCAGCTCTTTTTCACTGTCGCCCCAGGTGTATATACCACCGGGTCTTTTTCCGTGGGCTGCGGCTTCCCATTCAGCTTCGGTTGGCAGTCTCCTGCCGGCCCACTTGCAATAAGCATTCACATCTTCAAAGGAAACATGTACCACGGGATAATTTTCCCTTCCTGCGATATCGCTGTCCGGTCCTTCCGGGTGTCTCCAGTTTGCCCCGATCTTCCACTCCCACCACTGGGAATAATTGAATTCAGAAAGGGATGCGATATCCTTTTTGAACACCAGCGATCCCGGCCTCAGCAGGCTATCATGCGGCTTTGGTGTGCCCGGAGGTAGCTGTTTCTTTAATTCTTCCCAGTCTACGGGCCTTTCGGCGACGGTCACATAGCCGGTTTCATACACGAATTTTTGGAAATCGGCATTGGTAACCTCATGAATATCCATGAAAAATCCGTCTACCGCTACCGGATGTGCGGGTCTTTCCCTGGGCAGGGCCATCTCATCTGCTTCACGGGCGCCCATAGTGAAACGTACTCCTGAAACCCATTTCATCCCCCTGGGAGTCTCAACATCTTCAGGTTTTTCTACCAGCAGGTCGTTCTTTTTCTCATTCATGGCCAGGCTGGCAGAAGAAGGTTCCATGGTGTTGTTTTTAGTTTCAGATTTACAGCCTAGAAAAAGGAAGAAAAGCGGGATAAGAATCAAGAATTTCATTTTCACCAGTTTTATCCCGAGAAATTAAGCAAAATAATCTGATTATACAGAAATTTCTCCAGACCAGGAGTAATAAAAAAAGTATTATAACATCTGATTAACAGTGAAATAGATTGAAAATAGATACATTTTATGTTCAAAATTAAAATACCATTGTTATGAAAAATCTTTTAAAGAAATCTGTTCTTTTTATGCTGCTGATAAGCTTAGCCAGCGCGGCATCTTATGCCCAGTCGGGAAAAGACTTTATCAAGGATCAGGACAAGGAAAAACTTGTCATCGATGCGAAATATGCCATTGAAAAACTAAAGGAAAGCAACCAGGATGTTGTTTCGATTGCCGATGATTCCTATGGCTACGTGATCTTCCCGAATGTTGGGAAAGGGGCTTTTATCGCCGGTGGCGCTGCCGGAAACGGGGTGGTCTACCAGGATGGAGAACAAATAGGCTGGGCTAAATTGAGACAGGTAGATGTTGGCCTGCAAATAGGAGGTGAGGCCTTTATAGAAGCGATCTTTTTCCAGACCCAGCAGGACCTGGAGGAATTCAAATCTGGTGAACTGGAATTTACCGGAGCGGTTTCGGCGGTTGCTATTACCGAAGGTGGTTCCAAAAGCGTGAATTTTGAAGAAGGAATGGCCGTGGTTACTATGCCTAAAGGAGGAGCAATGCTTGAAATATCGGTAGGCGGACAAAAATTCTCCTACCAGGATAAATAATTGTGAAAAATTTAAACCAGGAATGCCGGTAAGATCTACCGGCATTTTTATTTTAGAGTGATATGAGAAATAGACCTGAAACCCTGATCTTCGATGTGAACGAAACACTCCTGGATCTTGAACCTATCAAAAAATCTATCAATAAAGCACTTAAGGACGATGGTGCTGCCGAGATCTGGTTCTCCCAGTTATTACATTATTCCCTGGTTGAGAGCATCACCGGTACTTACCATGATTTTAGCAAAATTGCCGCCGCAGTATTCCGAATGAACGCCGAGAAAAGGCAGATAGATTTTTCCGAAGAAGAAATAAGGGAAGTCCTGAGTCCTATCACCAGGTTACCTGCCTATCCAGATGCGGAAAAAGGTCTTTCTAACCTTAAGAATGCCGGATACCACCTTGTGGCCTTCAGTAATGGGAAACCTTCGGTTTTAAAGGAACAATTACACTTTTCTGGGCTGGAAGTTTTTTTCGACCAGGTTTTAAGCGTAGAAGGAGCAGGAAAATACAAACCGCATCCGGAAGCCTATAACTATGCGCTGAAAGCTGCTCGAAGCAAAGCTGCCAAAGCAATGATGGTTGCAGCCCATGGCTGGGACATTGCCGGTGCGCGAAGAGCAGGACTACAAACAGCATTTATACAGCGACCCGGGAAACAACTTTTTCCGCTAGCCGAAGAACCAAATATCCAGGCCAGCCATATCGAAGACCTGGCCGAGAAAATGACCCAATAAAAAAGCCGCTTTTATAAGGAGCGGCTTTTCACATAGGTGTTAGTTAGTATTAGAAATCAAAATTGAAGGTAAAGTTTATCCTTCCGCCTTCATCGCCTACATAGTATCCAATGTTACCGGTAAAAGCTTTAAAGGCATTGATAAAGATAGACCCACCATAATCTGTATGCCACTTATTGCTGTTGTCGTCGTCTACCCAAACGCGACCGTAATCGAAACCAAGACTGGCTCCCAGCCTAATCGGGATGAAATTGGTCCTGAACTGGGTGATCCCACTTCTAATATCGATATTCTGGTAAAAGGCATATTTACCGTTAAAACGCTCATTTCTATAACCTCTAAGGCTGTTGATGTTTCCTCCGCCAAGTTTTGCGGCATGGTAGAATTCATAGTTATCACCTATGATCGCCTCTCCACCAATCTTGGTGGCCAGGGCGGCAAAACCGCTTTCGTGTAGTGGATAATTTAAGGCCAGCATAGGTCTTACATATCCAAATCGGTTGTCGTTCCCATCAATATTGCTTTTATATCCCGCGGTAAGGTCCAATTCTACTCCTCTGGAAGGAAATGCCGGACGGTCTTTGTTCCAGTAGTTATAATTCAATTCTACCCCTGCATAGACCTGGTTATCGAATACATCGTTTTCCGGATTAAATATCTCTGAGATGAAACGGTTCTCGTCGTATTCAATTTCAATAGACTCGATCATGGGCTTGATGTCGAAATGTACCAGTTCATTTTTACGGTAGATAAGAGAAGGAGAGAATTTCCAGCTCTGCGTTCTCACCCGGTTATAATCGTTGGAAACATCATCTTGGTCATATTCGGTATCGTTACCGGTCCCAAAATAGTTGATCACGAAATTCGGGCTAGAGTAATAAGCGTTCAATCCCAGGTTCCATTCATGGAAAACATGCGCGAATTCCCCGTAATATTCAATATCAAATCCTTGAGTAGCGAAGTAATAGTTGGTGGTTAGCTTATGCTTGGCAGTAAACGGATTTCTTACCAGGCCTTTAGTGATAAAAGTCCCGCTGGCACCCAGGCTAAATCCCTGGTCTGAGTTAAAATCGGCACTAGGAAAAATAGTGAACTGCCTGATCTTTTTCTTGTTCGGATCATAATTATTGATTTCGTAAGAATCAACCAGCATTTTATGAGCGCCGGGAGTTTTGATGGTGTTTTCTTTACTCTCGTAATCGAATAATTTGGCTCTCCTGGTATTCTGGAAATCGTAAATATCATTTTCCTCTCCACCAATAACCTTTAAAGGTACCAGGTTAGATCCTTTTCCGACGATCTTGAACTCATCATCGCCATCCAGGCCATAGATCCAAACCTCGCGGGTCATATCTGAATCGTAGGTCTTTTCAGCCTTTATCTCGCCATCTTCATTTTTCAGCTTAACGGTAGTGATCCCATCAGGTTTACGGGTAATAAGGAACATGTCATCATCCTCGGTCCCGGTAAAAATGTCGAATTCGGTAAGGTGTTTATAATATTTCCTGGCGATCTTTTCAAGATTTCCCCTTCTAGCCTTCATGGTTTCCTTGATCTCAGCTACGTAAGGATCATTAGCTATACCTTCGGGCAATACAGCAAAAGCTTCCTGAATCACCTCGTCTGTAATATTATTTTGTATATAATTTACCTGTTCTTGCCAGTCTTCCCATCCGGCTTCCCTTATGAACGCCTTGTCTAATGGATATCCCGCGATATTGAACCATTTTGGTCTTTTTACCATAGGGCTGTAATTTTCCATGGCGCGGAAAGCCGGGAAACCTATCCTTAATAAAGAAAGGGCGAAACCGTCCATTTTAGGGAAGACCTGGTCACGGTCTTTGGCAATAGGAAGGTATTTTTTATTTCCGTTCTCATCCTCGAATTCAGACCATTCATACTGTCCCGCATGTCTGTCCCAGTCTCCTAAAAGCATGTCCAGAAGCCTGGCCCTTATGAACATATCTTCGTCTACATAATTATCTTTAGACTCGCGAATTTCTTTATAAAGATCTGTGGTATTCAGGATATCATCGGGCTTACCGAAAGTTTCCAGGTCCTTGTTCTCGCCACCAACATGCATCTCGAACATATAAAGTTCATCACCATATTCACGATTATAGATTCCCAGGGCCTCCTGTTTTGGAACATAATAAAGATGTGAATCTGGATGATAAATGTTCAATGCGTCCATGAACCTACTCGCCGGGAAGGTCCCGTAAGGGAAGGCTGTTGTATAAAAATCCTGAACATATCTCTCGGCTACTGTATTTTCAAGGTAATCTTCTACATAATGAGTAGTTACCACCGTGGTTTGCAGGAATTGCAGGGCGCTTTTCTTCAAGGCGCGCAAAGTATATTCGTGGTCGTCTTCGTCTATAAAACCAAGCGATCTTGACTGGTGGCCACCTCCGGCTCCCAGTACCTTAAGATTCCCGGGAAGGGTATCCAGGTAAAGTACGGGAAATTCGAATTTACGGCTGTAAAGAGGGCGGTAATGCTCTCCCCAGATGGTTCTGTAAAGTCCGTCCTTATCTGTTTCTTCTTCTGTATAAACCGAAGCCATCTTGGTCTTTCCAATCCTGTTTTCAGGCCATTCTACCTCTTCAAGAGTTGGTCTTTCACGAGAGATCTGCGTCTGAAAGATCCTCTCGGTCCCTTCCGGGGTGACCTTATAGAATTCAAGGTTGGAACTACCGTTCTCGTTAATATTTATTTTGGCATAACCCAGGTCGTAGGCTGCGAAATCACCATTATCTTCCTCTGGCCTGGCTTTTTCAGGTTCCGAAGTTACGCCGGTGATCACCTGGTCTACCCCGTCATCAAGTATATATTGCAGGTTTTTATCCCTTCCCGAAAGGAAGATCACATCATTATACTGTCTCGCCAGGGTTTCCATGGTTCCCATGAGTTCCTTTAACTTCGGGTTTCTGCGGGTCTGGCTGTCATAACCTATCATCTTTTGAAAGAATCCCAGCTTGTTCTGGCTCATTACCGGATGATATACTGCTATTAGTACGGTCTTTTTCTGGCTGTCTTCCAGTTCATCATTGAATTCTTCCCTGAACTGAAGCCGGGTCTTGATCTCACATTTGTTGTTGATGTAAGGATGATCATCCCAATCTTCGATATACCACTGGGAATCTACCAGGATAAGTTGTATATCTTCGCTTATACTCACACTTTCTATAGGGCAGCCATCGTCTGGGATGAATTCGGCATTAGAATTATCCTGTAAAAAGGATTCCAGGTCATCTATATTATCTGGAGCATCGGCCTGCCATTCGTTATATCCAGGAGTAAAGACCACGTTGCCTTTGAAACCTTCGATCTGGGCAAGCAAATTTTTCTTAAGATGTTCTTCTACCCGGTCGCGGCCATTATCCTTATCTGGAAAACCTTCTTTCGGGACGATATTCCCGGTAATGATAAGGCTGGCAGAATCTCCTTTTTTTGAATCTTCCACGATTCTTGAAAGTATCTGTTCATTTTCGGCATCGGTCCTCAGAGCGGTGTTCGAGGTAACATATACCGAACGTATCACTTCTTTCTGCTGCGCGAAAAGAGTGGAAGCAGACAGGAAAAATACTAGGGAAAGACTTAAACGATAAAAGCTATTCTTGTAAGGCAGTAGTTCTTTTTTACCGATCATATGTAGTTTAGGTTGTTTGATTGAATTTAGTGGTCACCTGGAAACGCGCAGGTAACTTTCAAAAAAATTCAATATTCTTAGGATGTCATAGGGCTTTATAATACTTTAACATCGAAGCCTAAAAGTTTTACTAATAATTTCTGCGGAAATACAGCCTAGATTTTCATGTTAAGCCAAGGATGGTTAAATTTCGGATCCCAAACCATAATGATCTTTCTTGACTAAGAAATTCACTTTTATATTATTCTTCTTTTCCCTTTACGGGCTGGTAGCGCAGGAGCTGCCCCCGGTGGTGAATTACGGCCCTAACGAATATTCTGCCGGCAACCAGAACTGGATGATCGCACAGGCGGAGAACAAGAACCTCTATTTTGCCAATAGTACCGGATTACTGGAGTTCAATGGTGAAAACTGGAATATATATCCCGTTCCTAACAATACTATCGTTAGATCTTTAAAGGTTGTTGGAAACCGTATCTATACTGGTGCTTACATGGAGGCGGGCTACTGGACAAAGAATGATTATGGTGAACTGGAATACACCAGCCTGGTGCCTAAATTTGAAGGAATAGGCGACGGGGAGCAGTTCTGGGATATAGAATTCCTGAAGGAGCTCATCATTTTCCGAAGTTTTGGGGGTATCTATTTTTATGATCCGCAAAAGGACAGCGTAACCAAGATGCCGAATCCGTTTGGACAACCTACCTCAGGCATTTTTAAACTCGAGGATAAATTATTCTTTCAGTTAGTTGGTGAAGGGCTTTTCCAGATAAGGAATGGCGAAGCCCAACTTGTTATTCCTGGCGAACAGCTGGGAGATAAAGCCATAATGCACCTTTACCAACAGGAAGGCAAACTTTCCATCATTTCAGGAAAAACTGAATTCTTTGTATGGGAAGATGGCGCGCTCAAGCAAAATTTAAAGCCGGTAAACCGTGAAATTGGATATCCAAATATCCTCGATGCAATAGATCTGGAAGACGGAAGCCTGGTGCTGGGCACTGTGGGGAAAGGAGTACTGGTTATAAATCCGGAAGGTGAAGTAGTTAATAGCTTTAACCAGGCTAATGTACTTCTTAACAATACAGTACTGGATTTGTTCCAGGATGAATCAGGCATGATCTGGGCCGGCCTGGATTATGGGATAAGTAGCATAGACCTGAATTCTTCTTTCCGTTCTTTTCGCGATAACAAGGGTGAGATAGGGTCGGTATACGCTTCCTTTGAAAAGGATGGCGCCCTGTACCTGGGTACCAACCAGGGATTATACCTTCGGGAGGCTGGGGAAGTGAATTTCCAGCTTATAGAAGGGACCAATGGTCAGGTTTGGTTTATAGACCAGGTAGGTGATTTTGTTTTCTGTGGTCACGATAAGGGAACTTTCAGAATAGAAGGCGGTCGGGCGATAAAAGTGATGGACCGGCTGGGAACCTGGCTGGTTAAGGAATATTCTGAAGATGTCTTTGTTCAGGGGCACTATTTCGGAATAAGTTTTTTCAAAAGCAATGGGCAGGATTTCGAAGTACTGCCTATGCTGGAGAATTTTCCACATTCGTCGAAATTCATTGAAATTGATGAAAATTTAGACCTGTGGGTTAGTAATGAGCATAAAGGGGTTTTTCGCTTGGAGATAAACGATTCCCTGACCGGGTATACACAGATCGAAAATTATAAATTTCCCGGCGAATCTGGTATCACCTCGAGTATCTTCAGGTTTAATGATTCCTTATATTACAGTTCCCGGGATAAAATTTACCGGTTTGACAGGGGTACAGATCAATTTACCGGGAATAATAAGCTTAATAACCTTATCGCTGGTTTAGAACGGGTTTCTGGTAAGATGATCAGCCTGAATGGAGACCGCAAGTTATGGGGCTTTGCCAAAGATGGAATCTTTTCTATTCAACCTTCCTTACTAAACGAAGACTATTCACTGGACTTCACTTTTATAGACCAGGATTTCAGGAATATTGCCGTGGGGTATGAGAATATTTCAAGTCTGGCCCGCGAAAACTATTTATTAGGGATCGCCAATGGCTATTTAAAATTCAACACGGGGGATAATTTTGCCTCAAAACGACAGGTAAGCCTGGACGAAATAAGCATTAAGCCTTTGGAGGGAAGTGCTAAAAAAGTGAAACTGGAGGAATCAGGAGACTTTAAGCACGAACACAATAATATTAGTTTCAGGTTTAGTACACCAGTTCATGATAAATATGTGGATGCTCTTTACAGCTATAGATTGATCGGATTGAGTTCTAATTGGAGCGAATGGAGTAGGAGCGCAGAAGCGAACTTTGAAAACCTGGGTTTTGGAGACTATACTTTCGAAGTTAAAGCGAAAGTTGGAGACACTATAATGGATAGTACCAGCTATTCTTTTAAAGTAGGAAGGCCTTTTTACCTGAGTACCCTGGCTATTCTGGGCTATATTCTTGCCTTTCTTGTCATTTTGTTCCTTATACACCTGATGAATAAGAGACATCACAAACGAAAAATGGCCGAGCATGAGCGCGCCCTGAAAATGAAGAACCTTGAAGCTGAACAGGAGATCATCAAACTCAAGAATGAGAAGCTGGAACAGGATATGGCCAATAAGAACAGGGAGCTCGCTGTTTCTACGATGAGCCTTATCAAAAAGAACGAATTCCTAACCAGTATCAAAAATAAGCTGAAGGCTTCAGAAGAAAGCTCCAAAGTGAAATCGGTGATCAAAACCATCGATAAGGATATCAATGAAGAAGACAATTGGAAATTCTTCAAAAAGGCCTTTAGCAATGCCGATAAGGATTTCTTCAAGAAGATCAAGGCGAGACACCCGGAACTTACTTCAAACGACCTTAAGCTTTGTGCCTATTTAAGATTAAATCTTTCTTCAAAAGAGATCGCGCCACTGCTTAATATTTCTGTAAAGAGTGTAGAGATCAAACGATATCGTTTGCGTAAAAAGATGGATTTAGACCGGGAAACTAATTTAACCGATTATATTCTCGCTTTATAAACTTAACATAGGCGAAAAATAACTCTACATTACCTCTACATGAGCATAAATAACTGAATTAAAGAAGATTGCTGCTCACTTGTCAAAATGCTCATAAAGCCCTGTTTATATTGATATTTCCACAATTTTATCCCTTTAATATTGTCGATAGCGCAATTGTAGATTTTTTGTAAAGGTTGATTTTCTATTATATTAAGGTTGTGTTAATATATTGAAAAAGCAATTTTAATAAATAAACACATGAGGAAATTTACCTGTCTTTTGATTGTATTTCTAAGCGGGTTTTTTGGTGCTTACGCGCAATCGTTTTCGGTTAGCGGAACAGTTACCGATGAGAACGAAATGCCTTTACTAGGGGTAAACGTAATTGTAAAAAATGAGTCAAGAGGTACTACTACCGATTTTGATGGAAATTATACAGTTAATGATATCTCCAAGGGGGATGTACTCCAGTTTAGTTATGTAGGTTTTCAAACCCAAGAGATCACTGTTGGTGATCAGCAAACAATTAATGTAACACTTCGAACAGATTCTGAAGCGTTAGATGAAGTATTAGTGATTGGTTACGGTACCCAATCTAAAAAAGAAGTTACCGGAGCCGTAAGTGTGGTAGGATCTGAAACGATTGAAGATCTTAATCCAGCTCGCGTGGAACAGGCCTTACAGGGTACTGTGCCCGGAGTAAATATTACTTCCACTTCTGGTTCACCGGGTAGTGCTTCTACCATTTCGATTAGGGGTGTTAGTACTAACGGAAATAATAACCCTTTGATTCTAGTTGACGGTAACGTTATCGAGGATCTTAGTGTAATTAACCCTAACGACATTGAAAGTATAAATGTACTTAAAGATGCAACCGCTGGTATTTACGGTGTTCGAGCTGCCAATGGTGTAATCCTTATTACTACCAAATCGGGTACTTATAATACCGAATTGAAAGTAGAGTTAGATGCTTATACTGGAATCCAGGAAACTTCAAGGAAATTACCTGTTTTAAACGCCACAGAATATGCCGTTATAGTAAACGAAGCTTATGCTGCAGGAGGTGATACTCCTCCATTTACTAATTTCCGAAACCTTGGAGAGGGTACAGACTGGCAGGATGAAGTATTTTCTACGGCACCAATGTCTGATGTTAACGTTAACGTCTCTGGAGGTGGTGAAAAGTCTAAATATTCCTTTGGTGCTGGCTATTTTAATCAGGATGGTATCGTAGGTAAAGGAAAATCTACTTACGACCGTCTTACCGCTAGAATGAGCTATAATTTAGAGATTATCGACAATCTTAAATTAAATCTATCAGGTATTTACACAAATAGCAACAGAAGTACCCTGGCAGAAAATGCATTAGGTTCGGTTCTTTTTAATGCCGTAAATATTAATCCGATTCTTGGAGTATTCGACGAGAATGGAGATTACACTCTGGCAGAAGGGCTGGGTAATGAGGTTATTAACCCGGTTGCACAGATAGCAAATACTTTCAATGATACCGAGATTAATAAAATAAGTGGTGTAGGAGGTCTTGAATATACATTATGGGATAAACTCACTGCTAAAACACAATTTCAATTCAATTATTCAGAGGTAGATGGGAAGTCTTTCCTACCTGAAGTATTTTATGGATCTGGAAAGGTATTTAACATTACTAGGAATAACGTAACTGAGAATTTTGATATCTACCGTGACTATACCTGGGATAATTTCTTAACTTATGATGACAGTTTTGGAGATCATAATGTTAAATTTCTTCTGGGTATGTCTGTGTTTAAAACACAGGGAGAACTTTCTTCTTTAACCGGTTTTGGTTTGCCAACCAATGAATATGGTGATGCAAACATAGACGATGCTACAGAGGTGTTAGATGCCTATCAAAATGGGGGAGACTTTTTTGATTCCCGATTGCTATCTTACTTCTCAAGATTACAATACAATTACAAAGGAAAATATTTGTTTTCTGGTCTGGTTAGACGAGATGGATCTACTGCTTTTGGACCGGAAAACAAATTTGGATGGTTCCCATCAGCCTCTTTAGGATGGGTAGTAACTGAGGAAAACTTCCTTAATGATTCAGATTTCCTTAGTTTTCTAAAGCTACGTGGTAGTTACGGTATTATTGGAAATGATAGGATAAATGCCTATGGTTTTGTTTCCTTATTAAATGGGGAAGGAACCTATGTTTTTGATAATGAACTTGTTTTTGGTAAGGCAGCAGGCGCTTTAGCAAACCCAGAAATTCGCTGGGAGAAACAAAAAACACTGGATATTGGTTTGGATGCGAGATTACTGGATTCAAGGATAGATATTACCATGGACTACTTTAAGAGAAAAACTGAAGACTTATTAGTAGCGCCACAAGTATCTGGAATTCTTGGAGCGGGTGCTCCGGGCTCAGCGCCACCAATCGTGAATGCTGGTATTGTAGAAAACAGAGGTTTTGAATTTGCAATAGGTTATAATCAGGTTGTAAATGACGATTTCCAGTTCAATATTAGCTACAATATGACCGCCTTGGAAAATGAAGTATTATTTGTTGATAGTGATAATGGCTTTCTAACAGGAGGTTCCTTTGGAATTGGTTTGGAGCCACCTTCCAGAATGGAAGCTGGTAAACCACTTGGGTACTTTTATGGATTGGAGACGAATGGATTATTTCAAAACTCTGAGGAAGTGGCAAATAGTGCCCAGCCAGATGCTGCCCCAGGTGACATTCGTTTCGTAGACCAAAACGGTGATGGAATAATAGATTCAGATGACCGTACTGATATTGGAAATCCATTACCAGATTTCACCATGGGTCTTAATTTCGGGTTCAATTATAAGAATTTCGACTTTAACGCTTATGCATTTGCTTCCTTAGGCAATGATATTGCACGTAATTATGAGCGTAATCAGCCGAATACAAATAAAAGAAATGCTTACCTGGGAAGATGGACAGGTGAAGGAACATCCAATAGCTTTCCAAGAGTTAGCACCGGAGCCAACACTAATATTTTATTCTCAGATTTCTATGTAGAGGATGGTTCTTATTTAAGGCTTCAAAATGTACAATTAGGATATTCTCTGGATTCAAAGCTCATTGCTAATACAGGAGTAGATAAACTTAGGATTTATGCATCGGTAAATAATGCTTTTACCCTTACAGATTATCAGGGATACGATCCATCAGCATCTAGCGGTGCGCCTATTGGTGGGGGAATAGATCAGGGATTCTATCCTGTACCTAGAGTATATATGTTAGGAATTAATATGAAATTTTAATTAGATGAAAACGAAATTATATTCAATCAAATGGATAGTTGCCATAGCGTTTTTGGCATTATCTGGATGTAGCGATGACTTCGTGTATGTGGATAGCCCAGATGAGAATTCTGAAACCTATTTCAACACACCCGAGGAATACGACCTGGCCCTGGTTGGAGCTTATGACCTTTTGCAGTCTACGTATCTTAACGTGATGCTAGGGGAAATTGCTTCAGACAATACCCTTGCCGGTGGAGAAAGTGCTACCGATGTTCCTGGAATTCAGGAAATAGATGACATGGAGCACACTCCTGTGAATCAACAGCTAAGGGATATCTGGAGCTGGATGTTTGCTGGGGTTAACCGAGCGAATTATATCCTTGAGTTTCAGGATAAAATAGATTTTGAGGGTAAGAATGAAATCATTGCTCAGGCGAGATTTTTAAGAGCCTATTATTATTTTGAACTTGTGAAATGGTTCGGTGACGTGCCATTAGCCGTAGATAGACGTATACAGTTTGGTGAACAATTCAATATTCCAAGGACTCCTAAATCTGAAGTTTATGCTTTGATAGAAGAAGATCTGATTTTTGCTTCGGCTAATCTGCCTGCAACCCAGGCTCAGGAAGGAAGAATAACTTCTGGTGCTGCCCAGGCTTTACTGGGAAAAGCATATTTGTATCAGAATAAATTTGCTGAAGCGGCTACGGCCTTCGAACCTGTTATCAATGGTCCTTACTCCCTTGTAGAGGATTATAACAGCATTTTTGAGCCGGAAGGAGAGAATAATTCTGAATCTATTTTTGAAGTACAGTATACAGATAAAGAAGGTGCAGGTTTTGGTTGTCTTCAGTGTTCTGAAGGTAATGTTGCCGTAGGATTTAACGGGATCAGAAATTACTCAGGTCCGGTTTTCGAATCTGGATTCAGTTTTAATGTTCCGGTTCAGGAAGTGGTAGACGTTTTTACCGAGGACGATATTAGAAAAGATGTAGCTATTCTTGATATCGAAGCATGGGCGGCTGAAACTGGTGCGACTTATGCTGAAGGATATGAGCACACTGGCTATTATAATAGAAAATATATTGCCAGACAGGGTGACCTTAATACAGGTGATGCTAACCTTACCAATCCGAATAATTATAGAGCAATTAGGCTTGCAGATGTACTTTTAATGGCTGCTGAGGCTAATTATAAAAAAGCTTCCTCAGACGAGGAAAAAGCCAGACAGTATCTTAATAGAGTTAGAGAAAGAGCAGGTTTGGAAGAGGTATCTCTTTCTGGAAGCAGTTTATTAAATCAGATATACGAAGATCGCAGACTTGAACTTGTAGGAGAAGGACATCGTTTCTTCGACCTGGTAAGAACAGGAAGAGCGGCCGAGGAAATTGACGGTTTCCAGACAGGAAAGCATGAATTATTTCCTATTCCAGCTATCGAGATAGAACTGGCAGGGAATATTTGGGAACAAAATCCAGGTTATTAAAAAATACTAAAACGAATAAAGATGAAAATATTCAAAATCTTAGCAATGCTTACCATCTCGCTTCTTCTTTTTACTGGATGCGAGGATGATGAAATTACGAACTATGCCTTCCAGGATGTTTCTGCTCCTGAGAATGTAACTGCAGTATTTGATGTGTCTCAGGATGATACCGGAACGGTTACTGTCACACCTAGTGGTGATGGGGCGCAGGTTTTCCAGGTAGACCTTGGGAATGGGGAGTCCACAGAATTAGCCGCAGGTGAATCTGTAACCACAGTGTATGACGAAGGGGAATACCTGGTAAAAGTAGTAGCGGTAGGTTCAACTGGTTTGACAAGTGAATATAACCAGATGTTGAATATCTCCTTTAAAGCTCCAGAGAATTTGATGATCAATGTAGATCAGCCTGCCAATAATCCTAAGACTATTACAGTTTCAGCGACGGCAGATAATGCTACTGTATTTGATGTTTATTTTGGAGATGTAGACGAAGAAGAGCCTACGCAATTGATGCCAGGCGGAAGTGTTGAGCATACTTATGAGCCAGGAGTTTATGAATTAACCGTGGTTGCCAGGGGTGCCGGAGCTGCTACGGCTGAAGAAGACGAGATTATTATCGTACCAGAAGCTACAGATCCTTTAAAACTTCCAATCACTTTTGATGTTGGAACTGTAAGCTACGCTGCTGGTACTTTTGGGGGGACTAGCTATGAAGTAGTAAGTAATCCCGATGCTTCTGGAGCAAATACTTCAGATTCTAATGTTGCTGCAGTAACAAATTCCGGAGCCAATTGGGAAGGAATTGCCTATACTTTAGGTGAGCCAGTAGACTTCAGTGGAAGTGCAAAGACTATTTCCATGAAAGTTTGGTCTGATGTTGCTTTGCCAGTATTGTTGAAATTTGAAGGTGGTGTAAATGGTGAGAGACAAACAGAAGTTTCTGCTAATCACGGTGGAACCGGATGGGAAGAACTTACTTTTAACTTTGCTACAGATGCTGTTAAGAGTTATATAGATGGTACACAGGGAGCCGGAGAGCCATTCGTTCCTACCGGACAGTATTCAACAATGGTGATCTTTATTGACGGACCTGGTACTGCAGCTGGAACATTCTATCTTGATGATATCGAGCAGGATCCTGGAATCCCATTCAAACTTCCGGTTACCTTCGATAATTTTGCAGCTTATACCGAGGGAATGATTTCACCTTTTGGAGGTACTTTCGAGGTGGTAGCAAATCCGGATACTTCAGGAGATAATCCTGCTGCTAGCAATGTAGGAGCTTTCACCAAAGACGGTGGCCAGTACGAAGGTCTTACTTTCAATCTTGATGAGGCTATAGATTTCTCAGGAGATAACAAAACCATGAGTGTTACTCTATGGTCAGATGTGGAATATACAGTACTATTTAAACTTGAAACAGGAGTTAACGGAGAGAGATCTAATGAAGTTCGTGCAACTCATACAGGTTCTGGATGGGAAACTCTAACCTTTGATTTTAATAATGCTACCAAGAGTTATATTGATGGTTCGCAGGGAGTTGGGGAGCCATTTGTTCCAACCGGGGAATATGCATCTTTCTCGGTATTCTTCGCTTTTGAGGGAAGTGCTGCAGGAACTTATTATATCGATGATATATTTAAAGTAGGAGATGATGTGGTTTCTTTATTTTCTGAAGATTTCGAATCTGCAGATAATTTTGAAACTTCAGGAATAGGTTTCAACCTTGTTACGAATCCTCAGCAATCTGGAATCAATGATTCTGATGGAATGGTAGGAGAAGTAATCAATGCTGGTGGTCAGTACGAAGCTGTGACCTTTACTTTTGATGAGGCGATCGATTTTTCAGCTGGTAAAACGATCACTCTGAAGGTATATTCTGAAACTGCTTATCCAGTACTTTATAAACTGGAAACCGGAGTAAATGGGGAAAGAGCTGCTGAGGTTGAAGTGAATCACGGCGGAACCGGTTGGGAAGAACTTACTTTCGATTTTGCTAACAATGCGAGAAAAAGTTATGTAGATGGTGACCCAGAAAACGGACAGCCAATAGTACCAGATGGTCAATTTGACCAGGTTTCAATATTCCTTGATTTCGCAGGGACTACTGCAGGTACTTTCTACATTGATGATATGATGCAGAACTAGAAAATAAAGACTATGAAATATTTAAGAATAATTAATTTTTTGATCATCAGTATCCTGGCAGTAAGCTGCCAGGAAGATGATCTGGAACTGCAGGATATGGCAGTCCCGTCTAATATAACGGTGAACGCCGATATCAGTACAGACGGATCGGGGATTGTACATTTCGACGTTTCTGCAGATAATGCTTTTACTTACCAGTTCAATTTTGGAGACGGTACCACAGGTACTTCTTTGGACGGAAAAATTACTAAAAGATTTAGCAGGAATGGATTAAATACTTACCTGGTTACGGTTGTTGCTTTCGGTAAAGGAGGAATTAGTAGCTCTAAATCTGTAGAAATTGAAGTTGAGAGTGACTTTTCAGATCCCGAAACTAAAGATTACCTTACCGGGGGAAGTTCTAAGACCTGGTATGTGGCGGCTTCGGAGCCTGGTCATTTAGGAGTTGGACCAACTTTTGGAGATAACTTTAATAATCCTTCTTACTACACTGCAGCTCCTTTTGAAAAAGCCGGTGCAGACGCCAGCTCATGCTTTTATACAGATGAATTGACCTTTAGCACTACGGGAGAAAACAATTTCACCTATGAGTATAATAATAACGGAAGAACCTTCTTCAATGCAGATTTCGTTGGTGAATTCGGAGGTCCTACAGGTAGTGGAGACCAGTGTATAGAAGTTGACTTTGGCGGTGAAAAGAATGTTGCTTTATCTCCTGCTACTTCAGGAGTAGAGGCTTCTACGGGAACCCAGATGGATTTTTCAGATGGAGGTTTTATGAGTTACTATATAGCTACCAGTTCTTACGAGATACTTTCTATAGATGAGAATAGTATGTATGTAAGAGCGGTAATGGGAAATAACCCTGACCTCGCCTGGTACCTTAAGTTCACAACTACACCATACGATCAGCAGGAAGCTGGTGGTGGAACCGAAGAACCGGAAGAATTTCAAACTGAATTTGAAGATCTTCTTTGGGAAACTTCTTTCGATGATGAAACTTCTTTAGATACCAGTGTTTGGAATTACGAAATTGGTAATGGAGACAATGGTTGGGGTAATCAGGAAGCTCAATATTATACAGAAGATAATACTTCTATTGTTGATGGAAATCTTCTAATCACGGCCAGAAGAGAATCTGAAAGTGGGTTCGAATTCACCTCTTCACGTATTACCACACAGGATAATTTTGAGTTTACTTATGGTAGAGTTGAAGTGAGAGCAAAACTGCCTGAGGGTGGTGGAACCTGGCCAGCAATCTGGATGTTAGGTAATAATTTCGATGAAGTAGGCTGGCCTACTACTGGTGAGATTGATATTATGGAGCATAAAGGGAATGAACCTGGAATCATTCACGGTTCACTTCATTATCCGGGAGCTTCTGGAGGCAATGCCGATACAAATACCACAACTATCGAAAACCCTTCTTCAGAATTCCATACTTATACCATGGAATGGTCGGCGGAAAGAATCGTCTTTCTAGTAGATGATGAAGTTTATCATACATACGCTAATACACCAGAATCTCCATTTAATAAGGATTTCTTCCTGATACTCAACGTAGCCATGGGAGGTACTTTTGGAGGTGAAATAGATGAAAACTTCCAGGAATCATCTATGGAAGTGGACTACGTAAGAGTTTACCAATAAATTGTTTGTTTAGGCTTTAAATCCCCGGAGTATCTTCTAGAGCTCCGGGATTTATAATTTAAACTTAAAATTTACTGGTTTTATAATAGCCTTGGAGGCGCGGGTTTTTCATGGCGATTATTCTTTTAAAATAATGTATATGAAGCACTTATTTTTAAAATCCTTCTTTGCCCTTGCCTTAATTTTTAGCGGAAACTTATTTGCTCAGGGCCCACCTGCAAGAACCGAAAGCGACACCCTTTTCTTTGATGATTTCTCAGGAAGTTCACTTGATAGAAAGAACTGGAATGTTGTTGGAACCGACTTTTGGGTAAATAACGAGCAACAGGTCTATGTGGATTCCACCGCAACTATTTTTAATGTAAAGGGAGATGATGCTAAGGGAGCGGAAAATGCTCTGGTATTGAAAGCTCATTATAGCCCCAATTATATAAAATACCGCGGAAATGAATTCGATTTCATATCAGGCAGAATAAACACAAGAGATAAAGTGATGTTCACCTATGGTACGGCTATGGCCAGGATGAAACTACCTGAAGGTTCCGGCTTTTGGCCCGCATTCTGGGCACTTGGCGGAGGCGATTGGCCAGATACCGGGGAAATAGATATCATGGAATATGTAGGAGAGACAGACTGGATAGGTGTTGCCCTACATGGCCCGGGATATTCCGGAGAGACCCCACTGGTTAATAAATACTTTTTTCCAGAAGGTGAAGACGTGACCAGCTGGCATGTGTATTCTGTAGACTGGACGGCAGATGCAATTAATTTTAAAGTTGATGGCAGGTTGATATATAGGGTTACTAAACCTATGGTTGAGAATTATGGGGAATGGAAATTTGACAATCCAAAATACCTTATTCTAAATCTGGCTTTAGGGGGTGCCTATCCTTATAAAACCAATGGAGTTGAGAAACCTTATAACGGATTGCCGGCATCTACTGTCGAGCTTATTAAAGAAGGAAAAGCAGAAGTGCTTATCGACTGGGTTTTAATTAAAAAATAAACTGAGAAATCTATAGACAGGTATTTTCTAAGAAATTCGTTTTAGAGCATTGCTAATTATTCTAAGGGATTTTAGGTTTTCGGGAATAAATTTTAAAAGTATTTCAGTGCCGGATATGGCAGAGGATAGCCATTAAAACCAGAACTGGAATCACTACTGGATTTTGCAGATCCATTCAAAAATAAAACGGGAAAATATATTTTCCTCCATAATCTAATTTTAAGATCATGAAAAAATATTTATTAATAATCTCATCCCTCTTTTTCGGGGCCATGGGAGCATATTCTCAGTCTTCTGGAATCAAGAGCTCGGTAGAGGATGTAGAAACTAAGGTAGATTCGGTTCTGAACCTGATGACCTTAGAGGAAAAGGTAGGGCAGATGATCCAGTATAACGGAAGTTGGGATCTTACTGGTCCGGCTTCTGAAGTAGGAAATAAGGAAAAAGAAGACCGCCTGAAAAAAGGACTGGTTGGTTCTATGCTGAACGTTCTTTCTGTAGAGGCTACAGAAAAGGCACAGCGTATGAATATGGAAAACTCCCGTATCAAGATCCCATTAATTTTTGGCTATGATGTGATCCATGGATATAAGACCATATTCCCGGTGCCACTGGGAGAAACTGCCAGTTGGGATGTGGATGCTGCCAGGGAATCTGCCAGGATCGCAGCACTTGAATCTGTGGCTGAAGGGGTGAACTGGACCTTTTCACCTATGATTGATATTTCCAGGGATGCACGCTGGGGAAGAATAATGGAAGGCTCTGGCGAAGATCCTTATCTAACTTCTCAAATTGCTGTGGCAAAAGTAGAGGGTTACCAGGGTGAGGACCTATCAGACCCTAAGACCATTGCCGCTACCGCAAAGCACTTTGCCGGTTATGGTCTGGCTGAAGGTGGGAAGGACTATAATGCGGTAAACATTGGCAAGAACGAACTTCATAATATCGTTTTGCCTCCATTTAAGGCTGCCGCCGATGCCGGTGTGGCCACTTTTATGAACTCTTTCAATACCATTGATGGTATTCCCGCGACGGGAAGCGAAAGCTTGCAAAGAGAGATACTGAAAAGTGAATGGGACTGGCAGGGATTCGTGGTTTCAGACTGGGGTTCTATAGCCGAGATGATCCCGCATGGTTTTGCCAGGGATAAGGTGCATGCAGCAGAGATCGCGGTGAAAGCCGGAAGCGACATGGATATGGAAGGCGGCGCTTACGAAGCCGGTCTTGAAAAACTTGTGGAAGAAGGAAAGATCGATGAAGCCTTGATAGACCAGGCAGTAAGAAGGATCTTGCGAGTAAAGTTCAAATTAGGACTTTTTGAAGATCCGTACAGATACATCAATGAAGATTTCGCAGCTAAGGTTCCTTACCAGGAGCATCGCGAGATCGCCAGGGATATCGCTAAAAAATCAATCGTTCTCTTAAAGAACGAGACCAACATGCTTCCTTTAAAAAATTCAGTAAAGAAGATTGCGGTCATCGGGCCACTTGCAGACGATAAAGACACCCCAATAGGGAACTGGAGAGCACAGGGAGAGGCTAATTCAGCAGTTTCAGTTCTGGAGGGTTTGAAAAACGCCAACCTCGATGCTGAGATCACTTATGCCAAGGGAGTGACCCTGGGTGAAGGTGAGCGTAGCTTCCTGTTTCCTTTAAAGATCAATGAAACCGACAGGTCTGGTATTCCAGACGCCGTAGCTAAAGCTAAGGATGCTGAAATGGTGATCATGGTACTGGGAGAAGATGCATTCCAGTCTGGAGAAGGACGTAGTCAGGCAAATATTGGCATGGCAGGACTTCAGAAGGAACTATTGAAGGAAGTATATAAGGTGAACAAGAATATCGTACTGGTTCTTATGAACGGGCGCCCAATGGAGATCAACTGGTCTGCAGGAAATATTCCGGCGATCGTGGAAGCCTGGCAGCTGGGAACAGAAAGCGGAAACGCCATAGCCGATGTGCTTACCGGGAAATATAACCCGTCTGGAAAACTACCGGTTTCTTTCCCGAGAGCTGTAGGTCAGGAGCCTTTGTATTATAATAGGATGAATACGGGAAGGCCTTCTAACGACCAGCATGTGACCTATTCGCATTATACCGATATAGAGAATGGTCCTTTGTATCCATTTGGATATGGACTTAGTTATACCACTTTTGAATACGGAGATGTGAAACTTTCCTCTTCAGAAATGAACCAGGGCGGAGAGGTGACTTTAAGTGTATCTGTGACCAATACCGGTGATGTAAAGGGTAAGGAAGTTGTTCAGTTATACCTTCATGACCTTGTAGCAAGTATTGCCAGACCAATCAAGGAGCTTAAAGGATTTAAAATGGTGGAACTTGAACCTGGGGAAACCAAAGAGGTAAACTTCAAAATAGATGAGAAGATGCTCGAATTCTATACTGCTGCCGGAAAATGGGAAGCAGAACCGGGTGCTTTCGACCTTATGGTTGGAGGAAACTCAGAGGAGCTGCAAACAGTAAAATTAAATTACAGTAAATAATGAGATCATTTTCGGTATTATTCATCAGCGCGAGCTTCCTTCTGGGAACTTTCACTTCTGTGCAATCCCAGGAAGTCATTTTTAAAGATGATTTTAATGGGGATAGCCTGGATATGAAAGTCTGGAATTATGAAGAAGGAGATGGCTGCCCAAACCTTTGCGGCTGGGGAAATAATGAAGAGCAGGTTTACGATCGTAACTATGTTGAGGTTAAGGATGGTAAGCTTGTGATCACCGCTGTGAAAAAGGATGGTGAATATTATTCGGGAAAGATCAATTCTAAAGATAATATCGAGTTCACTTATGGAGTGATCGAGGTTAGAGCAAAAGTAGCTACAGGTAAGGGCCTCTGGCCAGCTATATGGATGTTAGGTGCCAATATTAGCGAGGTTGGATGGCCTGCCAGTGGTGAAATTGATATCCTGGAATATATTGGAAGGGAGCCAGGGAAGGTCTTTACTTCTCTGCATACCCCGGCCAGTCATGGTAATACTATTAATACCAAAAAGACCAAAATAGAAAATATCGAAGAAGGTTTTCATACCTACAAGACTGTATGGACCAGGGATTATATCGAGTTTTTCGTGGATGGCCGCCAGCTTTATAAGTTCACGCCTGAAAAATATGATGAGAAGCACTATCCATTCAGAAAGGACTTCTACTTCCTTATCAATATGGCCGTGGGCGGAAATCTTGGAGGAGCAAAGATCGATGATGCTGCCCTGCCCGATAAGTTCTATGTAGATTATATCAAGGTGACTGAACTGCCTGATGACCTATAAAATATTGAAGCGAAACCCTTAAAATTGTTGGGTTAGCTTACCTCATGTAGATAACCTGGGTTTCGCTTTTTTTAGTTCAGATTTCGCTTTTCAATGAAGAAGCGCTTTAAGAGATTTCCAGCTTCTTCTTCTAATATTCCTGTTTTAACTTCAGTCTTTGGGTGTAACTGCACCCCGAATTTTCTATATCCTCTTTGTGGGTCTGAAGCGCCGAAAACTATTTTTGAAATCTGGCTCCAGTAAAGTGCCCCGGCACACATCTGGCATGGCTCCAGGGTTATATACATCGTACAGTTCTGAAGGTATTTTCCGCCGAGGAAATTTGCGGCCGCGGTGATCGCCTGCATTTCGGCATGAGCCGTAACATCATTTAAAGTCTCGGTAAGATTATGCCCCCGGGCGATGATCTTGTCGTTTATCACCACAACTACTCCCACAGGGATCTCTCCTTTTTCATAGGCGGCTTCGGCTTCTTCCAAAGCCTTTTTCATAAAATATTCGTCGTTGAAGGGAGACAGCATTTTCCGGCAATTTTTTCGGAAAGATATAAATTTTGAGGTTTCCCGGTCACCGACTTATTCAGAAATCAGTTTGCTTAATGTAACTTTGTTGGGTATGGCCGGAATTTTAAAGAACATCGATAGTCCTGCACAGCTGAGAATGCTGGATGCTGAAGAACTGGAGCAACTGGCTCAGGAACTGCGCAAATTCATCATTAACATAGTCGCGACCAAAGAAGGACACCTGGGAGCTAGCCTTGGCGTAGTGGAGCTTACCATTGCCCTGCATTATGTTTTCAATACCCCAATAGATCTTTTGGTCTGGGACGTGGGCCACCAGGCTTATGGGCATAAGATACTTACCGGTCGCAAGGATATTTTTGAAACCAACAGGCAACTGGGAGGTATCAGCGGGTTCCCTAAAAGGTCTGAAGGTGAATATGACACCTTCGGGACGGGACATTCCTCTACCTCGATCTCAGCAGCTTTGGGTATGGCCATAGCCTCAAACCTGAAAGGAGAAACCGAAAAACAACATATCGCCGTCATTGGTGATGCCTCTATTGCCAGCGGGATGGCTTTTGAAGGGCTTAACCATGCTGGGGTGACCAATGCGAATCTCTTGGTGATCCTTAATGATAATGCTATTGGGATTGATCCCAGTGTAGGTGCATTGAAGGAATATCTTACCAAAGCCAGGGTAGGTTATAAGCCAGCAAGCGATAACATTATCGAAGCTCTTAATTTCAAGTATTTCGGGCCGGTAGACGGGCATGACCTGCCAGGCCTTTTAAAGGTCCTGAAGAAGATGAAAGAGATCAAAGGCCCAAAGTTTCTTCATGTGATCACCAGGAAAGGAAAAGGCCTTAAAAAGGCCGAGGAAGACCAGGTGAAATACCACGCCCCGGGGAAATTCGAACCGGAAACGGGCGAATTATTAAAATATGATACCAATGGCTTGCCTTTAAAATACCAGGATGTGTTCGGACTAAGCCTGGTGGAGCTGGCAGAAAATAACGAGAAAATCATAGGGATCACTCCCGCCATGCCTACCGGAAGTTCCTTAAAATATATGATGAAGGCTTTCCCGCAACGGGCTTTTGATGTAGGCATTGCTGAGCAGCATGCGGTTACCCTTTCTGCGGGTATGGCTACCCAGGGTTTTATAGTTTATTGCGCTATTTATTCCACATTTCTGCAAAGAGCTTACGATCAGCTTATACATGACGTGGCCTTGCAAAATCTTCCGGTGATCTTTTGCCTGGACCGGGCCGGCCTGGTTGGGGAAGACGGGGCGACCCATCACGGGGTCTTCGATATTGCTTATGCCAGGGCGATTCCAAACCTGATGATCGCGGCACCGCGAAATGAGGTTGAATTAAGGAATATGCTCTATACTGCCCAGTTAGGCCTCGAGTCACCGCTAATTATCAGGTATCCCAGGGGAAGGGGAGTTCTTAAGGAATGGCAGCTTCCATTTAAAAAAGTAGTTTGGGGAAAGGGAGAGCTCTTAAAAGAAGGAAGTGAGCTGGCTGTTCTAAGCCTCGGAAATATGGCAGGGAATGCCAAAGAGGCCATTCAGCAACTGGAGAAACCCGAAAAGGTGGCGCATTATGACTTGAAATTCGCCAAACCCCTGGATGAAGAATTACTCGCATCTGTCTTCAAAAAGTTTGATAGGATTGTCACAATTGAAGATGGCGTGAAAAAAGGTGGTTTTGGGAGTGCAGTGTTGGAATACGCAGCAAGCCTTGATTATAAGGGGCATATCGAACTTATGGGGGTGCCAGATGAATTTATTGAGCAAGGAAGTGTACATGAATTACAAGAAATTTCGGGAATACACGTTGAAGGATTAAGGCAAAAACTGGAATCTATGATATGATTTTTTTATTTTTGCGAACCCGAAAACCTGATTGAATTAATGAAGTCCCGAATCCTACTCCTGCTCCTCTGTATTACATCATTTAAAGCGCTAGCCTCTGATCTTAAATACTCTGCAGTAAGGGATACCACTTCAAACCAGGCCGCAGATACCACTAATACAGATTCCATGCTGATCTACTGGACCGAGAAGAATACCTTCGGGGTGAATCTTAGCGAGGTGGCTTTTGTGAACTGGAACTCGGGTGGTAACAACTCGGTTTCAGCATTATTCTACGCCAACTTCCAGCGAAATTTTGAGAAAGACCTCACCGTCTGGAAAAATTCGGCATCCCTCCGTTATGGGATCAATGCCCAGGAAGGTCGGGAGATACGCAAAACTGAAGATGAAATGAGGCTGAATTCTTCTTTTGGTTTCCGGCAGGACAGCACCTCCAATTGGTATTATTCGGGAAAGTTCAGTTTTAACTCACAGTTTTCCAACGGTTATAAATATCCCGATACCGAGGTGGCCATCTCCAGGTTCATGGCTCCCGGTTATACATTTTTAGGAGCGGGAACGGAATATTCCCATCCCGAAGAAGACCTTACGGTCTATCTTTCGCCCATTACCTTTAAGTCCACTTTCGTGCTCGACCAGAGGCTGGCTAATGAGGGTATGTTCGGGGTAGATCCCGCTGTTACAGATGAGCTTGGGAACATTTTAAAGGAAGGAGAGAATGTGCGAACAGAATTTGGTTTCCTGGTCACCAGTGGCTTTAGCAAGGAGGTCTATGACAATATAGACCTTAATAACCAGCTTAGTCTCTACTCAGATTATCTGAACAAGTTCGGAAATATAGATGTAGACTGGCAGCTCACCGTGAACATGAAGGTGAACGAATTCGTGAAAGCTAATGTAGGTTCGCATATACGTTATGATGATGACGTAAAGTTCAAGGAAGACACCAACGGTGATGGAAAGCTGGAAACTTCCGGCCCCCGAATCCAGTTGAAGCAAATGCTGGGTGTTGGTGTGGTCTATGAATTTTAATTACAAACTCTGTCCCTTGTATCTTTTGAAAGACGCCACGGTCATCCCGTCTGTAAGCGAAGCCGTAAACGAGCAAATCCCAATCAGTTTTTCATAAACTGAGTCACTTTCCTGTAAGGCTTTTAACTGCGGAACAGATTTAATGACCAGTTTGGTAAAATTAGAATCTTCAGCTTCCTTCTCTGGAATGAAAGCCCTGGTGTAAATATCCAGAAGGTAGGAAAGCATTTTGTAACCGGCGATCTCTTTACTGATCACCTCTTCGCTCTGGTAGATCTTTTCGACACTTATCTTGATGATATCCTTGATCTGCGCCTCATAACTGCTCTTATCGAAAAGGGATTCGTGAAATTCACCATTAAGAATGGCCTCTTCGTTCTGCACGAAAATTTCGGCTGCCTCGGTGATAAGCGTATTTATGGCCAGGGATCGCAGATAAGCAAGGCGGTCTGCCGTGCTTTTTAACTGGTTGTACTTACCGGTGTTGATGTTATTCTTCACCAGTTTTATCAAATATTCCAGGGCATAATCTTCATCGATAAGCCCCAGGTTGATGCCGTCCTCAAAATCTATGATAGTATAACAAATATCGTCGGCTGCCTCTACAAGGAAAGCCAGTGGGTGCCTTGAGTAACCGATGTCCCTGCCTTCGCGGGTCTTTTTCAATCCCAATTCTTCAGCAACCTCTTCAAAGATCTCTCTTTCGCTCTGGAAGAAACCGAATTTCTTGTCTTCTATCTTTTTTGATGGTTTATGCGGAAGTGATTCCTTGGGGTATTTGGTGAAAGCTCCCAGGGTAGAATATGACAATCTCAGACCACCTTCAATTCCCGGACGGTTTTCGGTGAGTATCTTAAAGCCGTTGGCATTACCTTCGAATTTAACCAGGTCCTGAAATTCCTTTTCAGACAGTTGCTCCTTGAATCTTTTTCCTTTACCATGACTGAAATACTCGCCAATGGCTTTTTCCCCGGAATGCCCAAAGGGCGGGTTGCCAATATCGTGAGCAAGCGCCGCAGCGGCTACAATGGCTCCAAAATCGTTCATCTGGTAACCGAAAGTATCTTTTAAATAGGGATGTTTTTCGATCAGTTTCTGGCCGGCGAGCCTGCCCAGCGATCTTCCCACCACCGAAACTTCCAGGCTATGCGTAAGCCTAGTATGTACAAAATCTGTTTTGGAAAGCGGGATCACCTGGGTCTTATCCTGTAAGCTCCTGAAGGCGGAAGAAAAAATGATCCTGTCGTAGTCTACTTCAAAACCAAGACGGGTTTCATTCTGTTCCTTTCTAAGTCTTTTATGTTTGTCTCCAAATCGTTTCAGAGATAAGAGTTGCTCCCAGTTCATAGAATTGCATTGTTGAGGCCCAAAAATATTAAAAAAGGGAAGTAATCGCTACTTCCCCCTTTCTTAATTCAAATTCGAATTAGCCAAATCTTTAAGAACCGCACATCAGGCAGTCGTCGCCCTCTGCTTCCTTAGATTGGGAGATGATCGCCCTAAGCTCTTCCGGCGTAAGTGCACCTTCCTCTTCCTCGTGAGAAAGCTGGGTTATTACCACCTTAGACTGAGCCTTCATGGTCTCGGCTGCTTTAACAGGAGCCTCAAATGCTTTTGTGGTAGGTTCTTTTTTCTTTTCTTTTTCAAGAGTAAACTTGATCGCGTCTACGGCAGATTTTGTTCTCAGGTAATACATTCCTGTTTTTAATCCGCTTTTCCAGGCGTAAAAATGCATGGAAGTAAGTTTGCTGTAATTCGCATTTTCCATGAACAGGTTCAGCGATTGTGACTGGTCTATAAAATACCCACGATGTCTGGACATATCTATAATGTCTTTCATGCTCATTTCCCAGACGGTCTTATAAAGTTCTTTAAGGTCATCTGGAATGATATCTATATCCTGGACCGAGCCGTTGTTGCGCATAATGGCGTTCTTTACGTCGTCGTTCCACAGGTCACGGGAAACCAGGTCTTCCAGCAGGTGTTTGTTCACCACGATGAATTCACCAGATAGTACCCTTCTGGTATAAATGTTCGAAGTATAAGGCTCAAAAGCCTCGTTATTACCCAGGATCTGGGAGGTAGAGGCTGTTGGCATTGGGGCTAGCAGGAGGGAGTTCCTAACCCCGTTCTTCATTACCTGTTTACGCAGTTTGCCCCAGTCCCATCTACCGCTTAGTTCTTCATCTTTAATGCCCCACATATTATACTGAAATTCTCCTTGGCTTATGGGCGAACCTTCAAATGTGGAATAAGGCCCTTCCTCTTTGGCCATTTCCATGGAAGCTGTAACGGCGGCGAAATAAAGGGTCTCAAAGATCTCCTGGTTCAGCTTTTTAGCTTCGTCTGAGGTAAAAGGCATGCGCAATTTGATAAAAGTATCGGCCAGACCCTGTACTCCCAGACCAACGGGACGATGACGCATATTGGAATTTTCGGCCTCCTTCACCGGGTAGAAATTTCGGTCTATTACCTTGTTAAGGTTCCTGGTGACTCTTTTGGTGATCTTAAAAAGTTCCTTATGGTCGAATTCATTTCCTTTTACGAACATGGGTAGCGCGATGGAAGCCAGGTTACAAACCGCCACCTCATCTTCGCTGGTATATTCCAGGATCTCGGTACAAAGGTTAGAGGAACGGATGGTCCCAAGGTTCTTCTGGTTAGATTTCCTGTTAGCTGCATCTTTATAGAGCATGTAAGGTGTGCCTGTTTCGATCTGGGACTCCATGATCTTTTCCCAAAGTTCACGGGCTTTTATAGATCTTCGGCCTTTACCCTCAGCCTCGTATTTTTCGTATAATTTTTCAAATTCCTCTCCATAAGTATCATACAGGCCGGGACATTCATGCGGACACATTAAGGTCCATTTGGCATCTGCCTGCACCCTTTTCATAAAAAGGTCTGGCATCCACATGGCGTAGAAAAGGTCACGGGCGCGCATTTCTTCTTTCCCATGGTTCTTTTTAAGGTCCAGGAAATCGAAGATATCGGCGTGCCATGGCTCCACGTACATGGCGAAAGAACCTTTACGTTTTCCTCCACCCTGGTCTACGTACCTGGCAGTATCGTTAAAGACACGAAGCATGGGTACGATGCCGTTGGAGGTTCCATTGGTTCCGGAAATATAAGACCCCGTGGCACGAACATTATGTATAGAAAGTCCTATTCCCCCGGCAGACTGTGAGATCTGCGCGGTTTGTTTCAGGGTATCGTAGATACCTTCGATACTGTCGTCTTTCATGGTTAAAAGAAAACAGGAAGACATCTGCGGTTTTGGAGTTCCCGAATTGAATAAAGTAGGAGTCGCGTGGGTGAAATATTTTTTCGACATCAGCTCATAGGTCTCTATGGCAGCGTCCAGATCGTCTGTATGTATCCCGATAGAAACACGCATAAGCATATGCTGGGGTCTTTCAGCGATTTCCCCATTCAGTTTAAGCAGGTAAGATCTTTCCAGGGTTTTAAATCCGAAATAATCATAACCAAAATCCCGGTTATAGATGATGGTAGAATCTAGTTTTTCCCTGTTCTCCATTATCACCTTATAGACTTCGTCTGAAAGCAGCGGCGCCTTTTCCCCCGTACGCGGGTTCACGTACTCGTAAAGGTCGGTCATTACCTCAGAGAAGGTCTTTTTGGTGTTTTTATGCAGGTTGGAAACAGAGATCCTTGCGGCCAGTTTCGCGTAATCCGGGTGTGAGGTGGTCATGGTCGCGGCGATCTCGGCAGCGAGGTTGTCCAGTTCACTGGTGCTTACATTGTCGTAAAGCCCTTCGATCACGCGCATGGCAACTTTTACAGGGTCTACCAGTTCATTAAGGCCATAGCATAATTTCTTTACTCTGGCGGTAATTTTGTCGAACATAACGGGTTCTTTTCTCCCGTCTCTTTTTACTACATACATGCGTTCAAGTTTTAGTTAGTTATGCCGGTTCCTTAAGAAAAAAGCCTAGCATTCCAGGGTCGGTTGGTTAGACCGAATTAATAAATTAAAATTCCGGGTGATAAGTTCAAAGTCAACATGCGCCGCGTTGGGGGACACAGCGCAGTTGCACTTTAAAAATCAGCGTCAAAGCTGATCTCGTCTGATTCTTTGTCTTTGTTCATCACGCCTGCCTTCTGATATTCGCTCACGCGTTTTTCGAAGAAATTGGTTTTTCCCTGCAGGTTGATCATATCCATAAAGTCGAATGGATTGGATACGTTGAATTCTTTTTCGCACTCAAGCTCTACCAGCAATCTGTCTGTAACAAATTCCAGGTACTGGGTCATTAGCTTGGCGTTCATGCCTATCAGGCTAATTGGTAGGGATTCGGTGATGAACTCACGCTCTATATTAAGAGCATCTATGATGATCTCTCTAATTTTTTCTTTTGGCACTTTGTTTACCAGGTGGTTATTGTGAAGGTGCACCGCAAAATCACAATGCATACCCTCGTCCCTTGAGATTAGTTCATTAGAGAAGGTAAGCCCTGGCATTAACCCGCGTTTCTTCAACCAGAAAATAGAACAGAAGGCTCCTGAAAAGAAAATACCTTCTACCGCGGCAAAGGCGATAAGCCTTTCTGCAAAAGAATCTGATTCTATCCATTTAAGTGCCCAGTCGGCTTTTTTCTTGATCGCCGGGAATACCTCTATAGCCTTGAAAAGCTGGTCCTTTTCCTTGTCATCTTTCACGTAAGTGTCGATAAGCAGGGAATAGGTTTCAGAGTGAATGTTCTCCATCATGATCTGGAAACCGTAGAAGAACTTTGCTTCAGAATATTGCACCTCGTTTACGAAGTTCTCGGCAAGATTTTCGTTAACGATACCGTCTGAAGCGGCAAAAAAGGCCAGGATATGTTTTATGAAATAACGCTCGTCTGAGTTCAGCTTGTTAGACCAGTCGGTAAGATCCTGGTGAAGATCGATTTCCTCTGCGGTCCAGAAACAAGCCTCCATTTTTTTGTACCAATCCCAGATATCATGATGTTTAATAGGGAAGATCACGAAGCGATCTTTGTTTTCCTGCAAAATTGGTTCATTCGGCGTCATAATTGTTAAAATTTTCGGTATTCTGGGTTAATAATGAAAAGTGTTTAACAAATATTTAAAAATCAGACAGATAAAGAAAGAATGTGTGTCAAACGTTTTCAACAAAGTTTTCAACACGTGCGAGCCCAGAGTTTTCATTAAGTCGTGTTAATTTTTGTATTTAAGTATTTGAAGTACAGTTCATTATATTTTGTTAATAATTTTATGACCAAAAAAGATAGCGGGATAGGAAGATGTTTGTAAACAAAGCTCTTTTTAGGCCTGCAGAGCCTTTAAAAGGGTTGTTTTTTTAAAAAGAAAACCGGTAAATAATTACCGGTTTCCAGATAACAGAATTAATTTTTTGGTTGGCCTACCTAGAAAATTTGTGGGGTGTAGATAGACTTTTAACTCTGTAAGTATTTTGACTGATGTGATGGGCAATAAGATTGCTTAGTAATTTTTTTATTTATCGGGGGGAGATTTCAGAGATGGATCTTAACTCTGATTTTAAGATTGTAAATATAGCTAAAAATCACCGGATTTTCCAGTCTATAATGCTAAAAATCAGGGCTTTTTGGTGGGCTGCAGTTCCTTTGCGATCACTTCAAGCTCGTTGTACCAGTCTTCACCAAATTTCCTTATAAGTGCATCCTTGGTGAACTTATAGATTGGCACCTGAAGTTCGGCCCCCAGGCTGCAGGCATCATCACAAATTTCCCAGCGGTGATAATTAACTGCTGAAAAAGAGGAATATTCCTGTATTCTCACGGGGTAAAGATGGCAGGACACCGGTTTTTTCCAGTCGATATCGCCCTGGTTGTATGCTTCCTCGATTCCGCAAAGGGCGGTTCCCTTATCGTCGAAAGTAACATAAGCGCAATCTGCCCCGTCTATAAGTGGAGTTTCTATTTCCCCGTTTTCACGAGTAATATAAACGCCCTGGTCTTCGATGGCCCTGATGCCTTCTTCCCTTAAATAGGGTTTCACCTTTGGGTAGATCTCCTCCATGATGGCTCTTTCTTCCGGCTCTACCGGTGCACCGGCTTCTCCATCTACACAGCAGGCTCCCTTACAGGCCGAAAGGTTGCACACAAAATCATTCTTGATGATCTCTTCAGAAACTAAAGTCTTACCTAATTGAAACATTTGGCAAAGATAATTTTCTCCCATTTTAGGACGAAGAAAAACCGCCTAAAAGTTTACATAAATTTAACCTACCTAAGCGATTGTCAGTCAGATAACTTGAATTACTTTTGCCGCCAATTTTGAAAACAGGTAGCTATGTTTAAAGTGTTAGATGTCAGGCAGATATTCACTGCCGGGATGGTGCTTTTCGCGGTAATCGATATTATAGGAAATATCCCGATCATCATCGATCTTAGAAAGAAAGTTGGGCATATTCAGAGTGAAAAAGCCTCGATTGTGGCAGGTATCATTATGGTGGTATTTCTGTTCGTAGGAAAAGAGATCCTGAATCTTATTGGCATTGATGTGAACTCGTTTGCCGTGGCCGGTTCTTTCATCCTTTTCTTCCTTGCCCTGGAAATGATCCTGGGAATTAGCCTTTATAAGGATGATGCACCAGAAACCGCCTCCATTGTTCCGCTGGCCTTTCCGTTGATAGCCGGAGCCGGGACCATGACTTCGCTGGTTTCGCTGCAGGCAGAATATGAAATGGTAAATATCATTGTTGCCATCCTTATCAATATTATATTTGTATACCTGGTCTTAAAATCTTCCTCCAAGATCGAGAAGATTCTGGGAGCCCAGGGAATCAATGTAATTAGAAAGGTTTTTGGAGTGATACTTCTTGCTATCGCGGTAAAGCTTTTCGCGGCTAATATTCAGAATTTATTCTAATGAAATATTTTATTTATACCATCATTTTTCTGGCCCTGGTCTTTATTGGGGTGAGTGCCAGTGTCCTGGATTTTCAGGACCTTATGAGCGGTGATTCTGCCAAGGCGCTCATCGTTATCGTGGCGAGTCTTTGTGTCATCGTTCTTATGGCTATTTTGCTGGTCTCCAGAACGATCTCTAAAAAGGAAGATGCCTGATGGATTTTGACCTGCTGATCATTGGTGGAGGAGCAGCTGGACTTTCCTGTGCTTTGGTAATTGGTTCCGGATTGGATAAGCCTTTTGCTGAAGACAGGAAAGCCGGGATCATCCTGCACCAAAAGTCCTCTCATTTACAATCTGCCTTGCTCATGAATGTTTTTGGGATCCAACCCGGTACGAAGGGCACGGATGTGCTGAAGAATGGAGTTTCCCACCTTGCAGATCAGTACCCTAAACTGCAACAGATTGCCGGAGAAAGGGTGAAGGAGGTAGCTGAAATTGATGGTGGTTACAGGGTTGTCACCAATAAGAATGACTATACTGCCGAAAAGGTGGTGGTGGCTACAGGTTATGCCAGCCCGTTTCGAATTTCGGGACTCGAGGAATACCTTATTCCGCATAAAAAGGCTAAACTTTCCAAGAACAGGGTGCAATTGAAGAATAACGACCACCTGGTGAAGGAAGGCCTGTATGTTGCAGGAACCCTTGCCGGCTGGCGTAGCCAGTACGCGATCGCCAGTGGTAGTGGTGCTGCTGTGGCTACAGACATACTTACCAGCTGGAACAACGGGGAGCACACCAAGGTGCACGACAAATTAGCTTAGAAAATAAAAAGCTGAAATAAAAAGAAGGCTGCAAACCGCCATAATAAGAAAGCTTTGCTGCAGGTTGCGGAATAATAATGCCCTTTTGAGCTGCCTGATGAAGTGAGGATCTTCTGCATTCCTTATCTGGTCTTTCAGGATCTTTCTGGATACATTGGAGGAGTTGATCAGGATCTCCTTTTTAAGGAAAAGGTAAGCGCTGTTATCCATTAACCGGAAGCTTACTGCCAGTATAAAAAGAAATAGGGGCGTAAAAGGCCAGATAGCCGAAAGGTATTCCAGAAAATTTTTCATTCAGGCCTTAAATTATTGTTTTTCATTAGATAGCTCGATCACTTTCTCAATTATTCGGTCATCTTCATTTAAAAATCGTTCAAATGCATTAGTTCCAAAAAGTTGCTGGGCGATCTCAGCTTTTAAATACTTCTTTAAGAGAGGTTTGTGAGTTTCGCTGGTTCTCTTCAGCCCAATATTGATACCTCTCAGATAGAGGTCAAAGTCATCTACCATTTCATCGGTGATCTGAATTTCTTCCCTGAAATCCTCGCGATCTATGGAATTATAGTATTCTCTGTTTTCTTCGAGAACATTAAAAATGAATTGTCTCATATAGCCACCACGCAGGAGAAAGGTGAGTTTTTCCTTTTCTGAATCGGTATCCTTGGGAACAAATATATCCGGGATAATACCGCCACCGCCATAGACGATCTTGCCTTTCGGAGTCCTGTACTTCAGCGAATCGTTTATCTCGATACTATCTTCATTGTTCAGTTCACCATTTTTGTAACGGCGCATATAATCGTTAAAATATGATTCATTTCCGTTATCGTAAGGTTTCTGGATAGATCTTCCGGTTGGAGTATAATAACGGGCGATGGTAAGCCTCACTGCGCTGCCATCTCCAAGTTCCATTTCTCTTTGAACCAGGCCTTTTCCGTAAGACCTGCGACCAACAATGGTTCCCACGTCATTGTCCTGAAGTGCCCCGGCCACCACTTCGCTAGCAGAAGCTGAGTTTTCATTGATAAGCACGTATACCCTGCCGTTTTCGAATTCCCCTTCTCGCTGGGCGTAGGTTTCTTCTATGGCACCACTCTTATTTTTGGTAAAAAGGATAAGCTTGTCGTCCTTGATGAATTCATCAGCAATATTAATGGCTTCAGAAAGATAGCCACCTGGATTATCCCGCAGGTCCAGGGCGATCTCCTTGGCTCCTTTTTTCTTCAATTCTGAAATAGCCTCGCTGAACTCCCTGTAAGTGGTCTCTGAAAAGCGGTCTATTTTGATGTAGCCCAGATCTTCGGTGAGCATGTAGGAAGCGTTCACACTTTTAAGCGGGACTTTTCCGCGTTTGATATTAAAGGTAAGCAGGTCCTTTATACCCTTCCGCAAGACCTTCAGGGTAACCTTGGTATTTACCTTTCCCTTCAGCTGGGTGGTGATAGAATCTTCGCTTATATCCTGGTTGAAAAGTTTTTTTCCGTTGGCATAAAGAATACGATCTCCACCGCGAATGCCTATCTTTTCACTGGGCCCGCCTTCAATAGCCTTGATCACCACGATAGTATCCTGGATCTTGTAAAAGCTTACCCCAATTCCCACGAAGTCACCCTTCATGTTTTCGGTGACCCGGGCATATTCGTCCTTCGGAATATATACCGAATGGGGATCCAGATTTTCCAGGATCTTGTTGACCGTAACATCTACGATACTGTCTGTATTCACATCGTCTACATACTCATAGTCGATATAATCTATAAGACGGTTTAATTTCTGTTTTTTGGGATTGGCGGTAAAAAGCTCGTCGGTAGGATCAAAATTGAGCCTCGCACCAAGGATTAGGCCTATGGCACAGGCGATACTCAGTAATAAGGGAGTGTATATTTTATTCTTTCCTTTCAATCTTCCAGTTCTGTTATTTGCTGCAGTTCCACTCCAGCCTTTTCCAGGAATTCCAACCCGGAATTGTCCTTATAATCTATTTGATAGACCAGCCTGCTTATACCAGATTGGTGTATCAATTTACTGCATTCCTTACAGGGAGACATGGTAATATACAAAGTTGCGTCCTTGCAGGATTGCGTAGAGCCGGCCACCTTCAGGATCGCGTTGGCTTCAGCATGCAAAACATACCACTTGGTGTAACCTTCTTCATCTTCACAAAAGTTTTCAAATCCAGATGGCGTACCATTGTATCCGTCAGAAATGATCATTCTATCCTTCACAATTAACGCGCCAACCTGTTTTCTATTACAATGGGATAATTTACTCCATTCTCGGGCAATTCTCAAATATGCCTTGTCAAATTTGTGTTGTTTCTTCGTGTTCATGGAAATGATAAATAGGCTAAAAGGCTAAAAAAATAAATCTCTGCAAATTAATAGTTTATTGGCAGAAAACAGATCGAAAATGGCTTAAACTAAAGTGCCAGGTAGGTTTCCTGAAGTATGGGTAAAATGATTCCGATCACGATAGAGGCGGTGACCAGTATCCAGTCCCGTTTAGAGACCTTAAGTACATTCTGAAGTAAAAATCCAATGATCATGACGGCCAGTACAACTATGATCTGGGCCGTTTCTATACCGAGGGCGAATTCTACCAGCGGTAAAAATTTACTGTCGGTACCGGCAGCGATCATCTTGAAATAAGAGGAAAAGCCCAGCCCGTGAATGAGGCCGAAGAAAATGGTGGTAAAATATAATACGTTGAAGTTGGTGTTTCTCACTTTCTTGCTGGCCGTGGCAATATCGAAAATAGCCGTTGCCAGGATAGTGACCGGAATTAAAAACTCCACATAATCTGAATTTACCCTAACGATCTCGTAGACCGATAGGAATAAGGCCAGGGTATGCCCCAGGGTGAAAAGGGTTACCAGCCAGAGAACATTCTTCCAGGTGCTGAAGCCGTAGGAAGCAACAAGCACGATCAGAAACAGGACATGATCATAAGCCTGCCAGTCCAGGACGTGGTCCAGGCCAAGCTGGAAATAAAGCCAAAATTGAGACATATGTAGTTTTTAATTGGGAAAGACCCGAAATTACAATTTATTCAAATAATAGCAAAGATGTTGGCGATTCGCTGAGTCCATTTCAGGTTGCTGCCCTGCCCAAAATACCATTAAAGTGGTATTTTCTTATCACTTCGGCCCTTTTACTTTAGCAGGGTCAAATTAGTAGGCGAACTTACTGTGATTCCTCGCGAAGTTCCGGGTAGGGTTGGAATTTCGATTTGTTTTTACGTTGGGGGTAAAACAATTTGAGGGTAGTGGCAGTTAAAAGTGAGTATTTAGGTTTGACATAAAAGCCTTCGGAAGATCTTCCGCGGGCTTTTTATTTTATGATTTCAGAAAAAATTCGCTGACGTTCTTACAAATCTTATATTTACTATTCCAAAATTCCAATTGCATGGATAAGGATCTAAAAAAGATCTCAGATCACTGGAAAGAAATATACTCGAGCAGGATAAAGAAGTACCGGCCATTTGAAATCTCGCGCGAATTTAAGCGCTATGCTTCGATCTTTTCCCTGGGCAATCCCTACCTGTACATCGTGAACCTTCATGATTTTGAACTGGAATATATCTCAGATTCGGTGGAGCAATTTGTAGATATGCCCGCGCACGAGGTCGAACTGGAAGATCTTTTAAAGACCGTGCTGCCCGAGGAGATCGGGAACATCCGTCAAAAAAGTAAGGTCATCAGCGATTTTTACACTTCTTTCCTGGAGAAAGAAGAGGTGCTGGGATATAAGAACATGTTTTCTTACAGGATGAAAAATACCGAAGGCAATATTCGCACCATGCTGTACCAGGCGATTCCACTCACCGTGCTGGAAAATGGAATGCCGGAACATGTGCTTTGTATACAAACCGATGTTTCCCATTTGAAAGTAAGCAGCACCAATGCCGTTTCTTTTATTAATATGGAGGGTGGCAAATCTTATTTTAATGTAGAGGTAGATTCCGGAAAATTTGATGAAAAAGCCTGTGAGGGAGGAAAGAATGATCTGGGCCAGCTGTTTACCGAAAGGGAAAAACAGATCGTGATAAAACTGTCCCGTGGTTTGAATGCCGAACAGATCGCCGCAGAACTTCATCTTTCCCCGCATACCATCAAAACCCACCGGAAGAATATTTTACAGAAAAGCGGTTGCGCCAATACTACGGAGCTTGTGGCCAAATGCCTCACCAATGGTATAATTTCGCCGAGCCTGAACTAGACCTGGAAATAAAAACCCCACGAATGGGTATTTACTGGAAATATAAATGATTATAGCTTTACAGGTCTGTTAGGAAAGCAAGTCTGGCTACTGCAGAATGCTGTAATTCAGCGCCTGGAAGCTAAGTTTTGAAAAATTTTTCGAAATTAGGGCTTGATTTAAACCAATATTAACCAACCAAAATTTTATTAAATGGATAAGGAATACAACAGAGTTCTATTTGGGATAGACAGTAAAAAGCTGAATTTTAAAACCAATGCGGGAAAGCTAACCGAAGTAATGTTCAAAATTCACTTCCCTGATAAGTTCGAATTATTAAGTGCCAAGTTTGTTAATAAGGAAAGGATAGAAATTAAATTTACTGGGACTGATGGATCTACCGTTGAAGAAAATCTTTCTAATTCTACCAGGGAAATTTCAGATCAAATTTCGGTCGACCTAAGCGAAGTAACTGAAATCCCCAAAGCCATTAGTATAGAATTTATTCTCGCACAAGTAGAAGGTCCTGCTCAGGAAGGTTTTGTTCCAGATACCGTTGGAGGTGGAATATTAGTAGGAACAGGAGGCTGATTTGCATAGCAGACCGTTTCATAAGTTAATTCTGGTAGTAAGTATTATGCTTACTGCCATTTGCCATGCCCAGGATGCTCAACTGGACGAGGTGGATAGCCTTATTGGTGAGAGGGATACAGAAAAAGCCAGCCAGATCCTGAAGAAGCTGGACTCCGGAAAACTAAGCCCGCCCCATAATGCACGTTATCATTACCTCTTCGGAAAACTGGAAGGGCTTAAGAACAATGCAGATGAAGGCTTTAGGTTTTTCCTTTTAGCCCGTGACAAGTACCAGGTGCTGGATAGTGTAGATAAGGCTGCGAGCATCAACCTCGACATCATTCCTATTCTTACTTCCAGTAAAAACAATGACCTGGATCCGCAACCCTTCATGGATGAATACCTGGATTATGCCAGGGAAAAGGACGACCCGGAGCTGCTTACCAAAGCTTATATGCAATTGGGGGCGATCTTTATAAGCTCAGATGTTCAAAGAACGATAGGCTATTACCGGCAGGCTATTCGCGAGAATAAAAAGACCGGTGATTCTTTGATGGATGCCAAGATTCATCATAACCTCGGGGTGGCCTTTGGGGAAATGACCAGCGAGAAGGACTCGGCTATGCATCATTATGAATTAGCCTTAAGGGAATATGAAAAAAGAGGACTTTCAGATTTTATAGCCTATATCTATAATAATAAGGCCTCGGTCTTCAAGCAACTCAAACAATTCGATTCTTCCATCTTTTACTATAAAAAAGCGGAAGATCTGGCGCCAAGGGAATATGAAAAGGAGAATAAAAGGTTCCTGTATACCAATATGGCTGAAGCCTATGAGCTGAAAGGTGATTTTGAAAATGCCTATAAATACCTGAAACTAAAGAATATTTATAGTGATAGCATCCAGCAAAGCGAACAGAATAAGGCGATGCTGGACATTCAAACCAAGTACGAGGTGGAGAAGAAAGAGAATGAGAATCTCAGGCTGAAGCAGAACCGTATCTGGTTGCTGGCAGCTCTGGCCGTTCTGATGCTCATCCTGGTCATCGTCTTTCTTGCCTATAAAAATATCAGGTCTAAGAAGGCAATTGTTGAAAAGGAAGTGGAAGTTCAAAAGCAAAAGGTAGACAAGGTGCTAAAGCAGCAGGAGCTGGCGGGAATAGACGCCATGATCGAAGGTCAGGAAAAGGAAAGGCAGCGTATAGCCAATGACCTGCATGACAACCTGGGCAGCTTACTGGCAACCCTGAAACTTCATTTTCAGAATATGAAAAGAAAACAGGAAAGGCCTTGGGAAGAGGAAGAACGTCTGCTAAAACAAACCGATGAACTGATAGATGAAGCCTACCAGGAAGTACGGAATATCGCACATGCAAAAAATGCGGGGGTACACGCCCAGGAAGGATTACTGCCTGCTTTAAAGAATTTTGCCGGTAAGGTTTCAGCTTCTAATAAGCTACATATCGAAGTAGAAGACAGCGGGATGGACGACCGCCTCGAAAATTCCCTCGAGATCCTTATTTTCAGGATCATCCAGGAACTTATAACCAATGTGATAAAACATGCTGAAGCCTCTGAGGTTACTATATATCTTACGCATCACGGTGATTCGATCAACATTCTTGTGGAAGATAATGGGAAAGGCTTTACCATGAGCCAGGTTAAACCGAAAGAGGGAATGGGCATCTACTCGATCCAGAAAAGAGTGGAGCATAGGGGCGGAACCGTGGACGTGGAAAGTATTCCGGAAAGAGGAACTTCGATAGTAATAAATATGCCTATATCATGATTAAACTAGTTATAGCTGAGGACCACAGGGCATTGATCGATGGGATCAAAGTTTTCCTCGAATTTGAAGAGGATATAGATTTTCTAGGCTTCGCAAATAACGGAGAAGAGTTATTAGAGCTGGTAAATACAAGGGAGCCTAATGTAGTGATCAGCGATATACGAATGCCGAAAATGGACGGGATTGAAGCTACCAGGAAGATAAAACAAAAGTTTCCGGAAATTAAAGTGATCGCTTTTACCATGTTCGACCAGGATAATGCGGTAAAGCAGATGCTGAACGCGGGAGCAGACGGGTATATACTTAAAAACGCCAGTCTAAAGGAGCTGCTCTTCGCAATTAGAAAGGTTCACGCAGGGGAAACCTATTACGATCCTAATATCAATGCAGATTCAAAGGATAATTCAGCCGAAAAAAAACCATTGCTCACCAAAAGGCAGCAGGAGATCCTGAAACTGGTAGGGCAGGGAAAGACCAACCAGGAAATTGCCGATACATTATTTATAGGTAAGACCACTGTAGAAACCCACCGCAAGAACATGATTAGGAAACTTGATCTGCAGGGCGCCGGCGAGTTGTTGAGGTATGCCCTGGAATGTAAATATGATTTTTAGAAAGAATTTTAACAGGCAAGATTACCCAGGTATGGGTATTTATTTAATTTTCAGTTTTTTTAATTTAGAAGTTGTTATAAAGCCGATGCTAATCTGATCACTACAGAAGAATAAAGTAATTTTTGATAGCCAGAAGGAGCGGTCTCCTACAGGCTGCTTTTTTTAATAAAAAAGTCCTGCTTGTGGCAGGACCTGAGTAATTAAAAGTATGTTTTTTTCTTATTGGATCTGGCTGCTGGCTTGCTCAGCTTGATCTGTAGTTTCCAGAGAGTCTACAGCCTCTTCAGTCTCTACCTCGATACTGTCTTCCAGTTCCTCGGTCATCATCTCAGATTTTACTTCCTGATTGATCGCGGTTTCACTGTTAGGTTCTGCAGTAACCTCGGTATTTTCTTCGTTACGGCAAGAAGTAAAGCTAATTAAAGCAAGTGCAAGAGCACCAAAAATTATTTTTTTCATTTTTATGATTGAATTAAAAATCGGACGAATATATATCAAAAAATGACACAAAATTCAGTCCGCGAAAATTTTTTTTTAGCCGTGAGGGTGAAGTTATAAAACTGCAATAGAGATACTTGTAATTTCTGGACAAAACTTTTTAAGTAGGTGGTTTATATTGTGAATCTACTTAACTAGAATGCCTAAATTATAAAGAATCGGGAAGCCTGCTTTTTCTAATTTAATTAATATAGATAATAAGGAAACCTGGGCTACGGCAAATATCTTTAAGAGAAATAGGAGATTTTTAATTTTAAAGAAGCAAAAATTTTCTATTTTTGCCGTCCACAAGCTCGAGTGGCGGAATTGGTAGACGCGCTGGATTCAAAATCCAGTTCTTTCGGGAGTGCGGGTTCGATTCCCGCCTCGAGTACTTAAAAAAACCTCTTCATTCCCGGAGAGGTTTTTATTTTCCGGTTTCAAACCAGAATTCATCAAAATCCCTACCCTATATTTCAACATGTGCTCTTCGTCTATTTAAAGGGCGTGTTGGTCGAAAATAGTTTATTAATTTAACTTTTTTTTTAAAGCTTTGGCGGCTTTCCGAAATTTTTTACAAATGCTGATCCACCAAAATTAACCTACATCCTGACTTTCTTACATTTTCCTAATAATTACCTACTAACCAATCTGAATTTCTACTATGAAGAAATTGCTCTCTAGCGGGATATTTTTTATCCTGCTACTTATTACTTGTGTTAACGTTTCTGCTCAAACCAAAGGACTTATTTACAAAAAGGCTGCAGGTGCTGGACAGACAGTTTTAGATCCTAATCTGGATGGGTATACCTCTAAAACAGATCAGGGTTTTGAACTTAATGATGAAGCTGAGAGTGAAATTGCCTATACCCCGCTTCCTTCTCTTGGAGCAGTAGAGCCAGATAGTGACCTTGGCCCCGGTCCCAGCTGTGGTTTTACAGACCTGGTAAGATCTGATGATAATCATACTATATACACTTATCTAGACTCCAATGAGAATTTAATGTTTCGCTTTCGTCTGGGTGGTACTGCAGAAAATTCCAAGGCTTATTCAATTCTAATAGATACCGATCAGAAGTTCGGATCTAGTGGGCCAAATGCAGATCCAAATTATACCCCTGGTAACCCCGGATTTGAGATCGAGGTAGTATTAAGAACGAATTTTGGAGTGGGATTATATGATGTCGACGGAAGAACTAATGCTCTGGAAATAGGAACTGCCGAAACTGATCGCCCTTACAAGGAATTTGCGCAGAAGTCCATAGCAAAATCTGAGATCTGTGGGGATGATGACTATTTTTATGATTTCTATATTCCATTTTCAGATATTACTGCTGCCTTTCCATCGGTGACCGTTAGTACCAGATTGAGAATGGTCGGGAATACGGTAATTAATCCCAATGAAAGCATTGGAAATAATGGAGTATCCGATCTTGGTGGAGCTGATGATAATACGGGAACCATAGACAGTTTATGGGAGCAATTGATAGATGTTTTTCCTCCTACCAGTGGCTCTGAGATCGGTGGTGGCGCAAACCTGGCTCCCAGGGCTGAATGCCCCTCAATTACAGGGTCTATTTCCTCAGGTGCAACCCAGGTTTCGGGTACCTCTTCAGAAGTGGATGGAGCTATAATAGAAGTTTTTAGGGACGGGATATCTATAGGAACTACCACGGTAAGTTCAGGAAGCTGGAGTCTGGCGATTTCTGCGGCTCAGGTTGGTGAAATATATTCTGCGACTGCATCTGTTTCAGCCGAAACGGCTACAGCAACTGGTACCACTGAGAAGTCACCATCATATTCCGGCTGTAATGGAACAGAGGTAGATGTAACCTGTTCAACGGCTCCCAACGTAACAGGAACTGAAAATGGCTCAAATAAAGCCTTTCAGGGAAGTGTTAATTTTACAGGTAGCTATGAACTTAGAGTATATAATTCTGATGGTTCTTTACTCAATTCACCTGCTGGAGCGAGTAATCCCGCAACATATAGTACCACCACCTGGGTATGGGATTACGGAACGGGAAGCACAAAGATTCCCGCCGGATTATACTATTTCACAGTAAAGGAAGCCGGTAAATGTGAATCCCCTAGGACCGAATTATGTCTTAATACCACCATAACGTCCAGCACACCTGTGGTATCGGGAACCCCGATTTTAGATACAGATACTTCAATTTCCGGTACCGCTGGAGCAGGTGCAACGGTGAACCTGCTCATCAATAGTGAGGAGCAGGGAAGTGTGACTGCAGATGCTGGTGGTAACTGGAGTTTTTCGGTAAGCGGCCTTGAAAATGGTGATGAGATATTAATTCGTGCCATTGAGGCAGGAGCTTGTATAGCAGAAACATCGGTAATTGTTAATGGGAAATCTACCATCCCGATCATCAGGGGAGAATATTGCACCTCTTCCGGGCCGGTTTCCGCTATTTACGGAATAAGCTCAGAAATTGGCGGGACCATACATATCTACACCTCTTCCAGTTCACCGGTAACTGTTGGCACACCTGTGGCCACAGCCACCGTGGCAAGTAATGGAAGCTGGGCTGCCAGTGTAAATGTTTCTGCTGGAACATTTGTGGCCGCCAGTGTGAAAAATACCGATGAAATAGAAAGCGATCTATCTGATGAGATCCAAATTTATAGCCAGACCATAGACACAAATCTAGCGATTACTTCAAATTCAATTGCCGAGGGTGATGCTAGTATTTCTGGTACGGGTACCAGCGGGAATATCATTAATCTTTATCTCGATGGTTATATCGTAGATGGTTATTCCACTACGGTTGGTTCTGATGGAACCTGGGTTATTTCAGGCCTTGATGAAATTTCTGCAGGTTATGATGTGCTTTATTCCGGAGCGGAAACCGGAGTTACTGCGCAGGAAGGCGCTCTTTGCGAGAGCTCAATCATTTCGGGTCCTATAGTTTCATGTAAACCACCATCAGTGCAGGGTTTTACCGCTGTGAGTTCTACCGAAATCTGCGAATATGAGGTTATCAGTTTTGAAGTTGACCCAACTGAAGATCTCATCGTTTATGAGCTGGTAGACCAGGATGGTATTGCGATTGGACCTGCCCATTTAGCCGATGGAAACCCTCTGAATTTAGAAACTTTTCCCCTCAGCGTTGCTGATGGTGTTGAGTCGGTTAAGGTAAAGGCTCAAAGAATTGGAGTATCCTGTGAGCTTACTTTTGGACCAGCCATCTCCGTCATTGTTAATCCCCTCCCTGAGATAAACGTACTGAACTCTTCTTTGCAGGTTTGCCAGGGGGATACCTCCGTAGACCTGGAATATTCTTTAGATGCTAATGGTCCTGCTTTAGAGTATAATATCGATTTTGATAGCAGCGCTGAAACTGCTGGATTTAAAGATATCTCTAATAATGTGAATGTCGATAGCCCAGTTTCTATTTCTGTACCCTCCGGAATTGAAAGCGGCAATTATAATGCAATTTTTACGCTAAGGAATTCTGAAAATTGCCTTAGCAGGGAAGAAGCATTCACTATTCAGGTTTTTGCTCCAGAAATTACTTCTATTGCCTCAACCGACCCAACCATCTGTGGTGGATCTGATGGAAGTCTCCTTCTTAAAGGCCTTATCCCTTCAGAAAACTATGATGGTCTGTATTTTACAGATAATGGTTTTAGCGTAAGCCTGGGTAATTTTACTTCAGATTCCAGTGGTAACTATGAGATCACAGGCCTGGATGCTGGTTCGTACCAGTATTTTAAGCTTGAATATAAAGGATGTATTTCCCCAGCTTATTCAGAAGCCGTGATTCTAACAGATCCCGGTTCAGCAAGTATAAGCTATGCCGGACAAACAGATCCTGCCAATTGTAATTCACCAGACGGAGAGATATTACTTTCTGGGGTGACCACTGGAACTTTTACGGTGAATTATAAATATGGAGGGACTTCCATAAGTCAGTCAATAACCGCAACAGCCTCAGGTATTCGTATTCAGGGGCTTGCTGCAGGTAGCTATACCAATATTTCAGTGGTGAATTCCAGTTCGTGTAATTCCAACACGATCCCCGGACCAATTACTCTGGCCAATTCAGCCGAACCAACCATCAATCTGGGATCTAGTCCTTCGGAGGTTTCCGGAACCACGATTACAGGTCTGGAGTATACCGGTACCACAAATAATCCTGATACTTATACTATAAATTTTAATGCTGATGCTGAGGCTGAAGGTTTTTCAGATGTTACTAATAATCTTACCACTTCACCAATAAATATTATAGTTCCCTCTGAAGCTAAATCAGGCACCTACTATGCTAAACTTGTAGTTAGCAATTCGGCTACCGGATGCATTTCGAGTCCGGAAAATTTCTCAGTTACTATTACCCCTAAGATCCCTACCGTAGTCAGCCAGACAACAGATAATAATAAACCTGTAATCGAAGGTATCTGGGATGAGTCAAATGCTAATGAGCTTTCGGTAACCATAAATTCGATTAGCTATAATTTAGGATCAGATTCTGAAATTACCACGGACGGTTCCGGAAACTGGAACCTTGATCTCGGAAAATTGACTACAGGATTATCAGATGGCACTTATGAAGTGGAGGTATTTACCAGGGATGCTGCTGGTAATATAGCCAGAGATACCAGCAATGATGAACTTGTTATAGATACAACCAAAGATGAGGACGGCGATGGGGTTAATGCCGATGTAGATTGTAACGATTTAGATAATAGCATTTACCCTGGAGCTGTTGAGGTTCCTGATGACGGAATAGACCAGGACTGTGATGGTGCCGACCTATTAACATGGTATGCAGATACAGATAAAGATGGCTACGGTGATGCCGCCAATACTACAACAAGTAATACCCAGCCTGCAGGTTATGTTTCGGATAGTTCGGACTGCGATGATTCGGATAAAGCGATCAATCCGGAAACAGTTTGGTACAAAGGAGTAGATGCTGATGGCGATAGTTATTTCGGTTCAAAAACTTCACTTGTTTCCTGTACAAATCCGGGATCAGATTATAGCCTGACCGAACCGGCCACGGATGACTGTGATGATTCTGATAAAGCTATCAACCCTGATGCAGTTTGGTATATCGGAATTGATAATGACGGCGACGGATTTATTGGAAGCGTTGATTCTACATCTCAATGTGCTTCTCCCGGAACCGGATATAGCAGAATTTCTCCTGCAGTGACCGACTGTGATGATAGCGATAAGGATGTCACTCCAGATACTGTCTGGTACAAAGGAGTGGATGCTGATGGCGATAGTTATTTTGGTTCGACAACTTCAATTGTTTCATGTACAAGTCCTGGAGCAGGGTATAGCCTGACCGAACCGGTCACGGATGACTGTGATGATTCTGATAAAGCTATCAACCCTGAAACAGTTTGGTATATCGGAGTGGATAATGACGGCGACGGATTTATTGGAAGCGTAGATTCAACAACTCAATGTGCATTTCCTGGAACCGGATATAGTGCAACTTCTCCTGCAATGACTGACTGTGACGATAGTAATAAAGATCTTGCTCCTGATACGGTATGGTACAAAGGTGTAGACGCTGATGGAGACACCTATTTTGGCTCGACAACTTCAGTTGTTTCCTGTGCAAGTCCGGGAGCAGATTATAGCCTGACTGAACCGGCTACTGATGATTGCGACGATTCGGATAAAGCGATCAACCCGGATACAGTTTGGTATATCGGTGTTGATGCTGACGGCGACGGATTTTTTGGAAGCGTGGATTCCATCACCCAATGTGCTTCTCCCGGAACCGGATACAGCAATACTTCCCCTGCAGTGACCGATTGTGATGATAGCGATAAAAATGTTACCCCAGATACGGTCTGGTACAAAGGGGTAGATGCCGATGGTGATGGCTATTTCGGATCAACCACTTCAGTTGTTTCCTGTACAAGTCCAGCTACAGATTACAGTTTAACTGAACCGGCTACTGATGACTGTGATGATTCTGATAAAGCGATCAATCCAGATACCCTTTGGTATATCGGAGTCGATAATGACGGCGACGGATTTATTGGAAGTGTTGATTCTACAACTCAATGTGTTTCTCCCGGAACCGGATATAGCAGAATTTCTCCTGTGGTGACCGACTGTGACGATAGCAATAAAGATCTTACTCCAGATACAGTTTGGTACAAAGGAGTGGATGCTGATGGTGATGGCTATTTAGGATCAACCACTTCAGTTATTTCCTGTACAAGTCCGGGATCAGAGTATAGCCTGA
>NZ_VJVW01000048.1 GCF_009735585.1 Christiangramia aestuarii | reverse complement strand
CGTCCCTGGTTCGACGGTCGCTGGCCGGGTCACTCCGGCGCGGAAGTCCGGATCAGGTGGTCGAAGGCGCTCAGCGAAGCCTTGGCGCCCTCGCCCACGGCGATCACGATCTGCTTGTACGGCACCGTGGTCACGTCGCCGGCGGCGAAGATGCCGGGCAGCGAGGTCTCGCCACGGGCGTCGACGATGATCTCGCCACGCGGCGACAGCTCGACGCTGCCCTTGAGCCACTCGGTGTTGGGCAGCAGGCCGATCTGCACGAAGATGCCTTCCAGCTCGATCGACTTGAACTCCTCGGAGTTGCGGTCCTTGTACACCAGGCCGGTGACCTTCTGGCCGTCGCCCTTCACTTCGCTGGTCAGGGCACTGGTGATCACCTCGACGTTCGGCAGGCTGTAGAGCTTGCGTTGCAGCACGGCATCGGCGCGCAACTTGCTGTCGAATTCCAGCAGGGTCACATGGGCGACGATGCCGGCCAGGTCGATGGCCGCCTCGACGCCAGAGTTGCCGCCG
>NZ_VJVW01000047.1 GCF_009735585.1 Christiangramia aestuarii | reverse complement strand
AACAGAAAAAAGCAGACAGGCTCTATAACGATTTTGCCTACCTGGAAGCCACCGAGGTTTACAAGGAGCTTATCGAGAACGAATATAATGTCACCTATAACTCCAAAAAACTGGGCGATACCTACATGAGGTTGCGCAGCCCGGAGAATGCCGTGCATTATTATGGGGATGTCATCGAGGATACCAGCCTCTCCCCGGAATATTATTATAAATATGCCCAGGCCCTGCGTGGAGTGAAGCGTTACGAGGAGTCCAGGCAGTGGCTGAAGAAGTATTTAGAAAGCGGCCGGGGATCTGAAGAGATCCGGGCCATGCTCAACAGGGATGAATACAAAAGCAAGGCTACCTATAAGTTACAGCCCGCCCCCTTCAATACCGGGGTAAGCGATTTTGGGGTTTTCGTAAAAGATGATAAGGTCTATTTTGTATCGGCTCGTGCCGAAGGCGTGGATGTCAAGGAAAAGACCTATGCCTGGAACGGTGAGCCCTTTTTGGATATCTATGTGATGGACAAGG
>NZ_VJVW01000046.1 GCF_009735585.1 Christiangramia aestuarii | reverse complement strand
GGTCCAGGCGTGGCCCTTGAGATAGAGGCCGGCCGCCCACGGGCCGAGCAGCAGGACCAGCCCCAGAAGCAGGCTGGCACCGTGCGGGAAGAGGCGCGGCAGGTTCACCAGCAGGGCCGCGCTGAGGGCGATGACGAAGGAGGACAGCCAAGCCCAGCGGGTTGATGTCGTAGCTCACCAGCAGGTTTGCAACTGGCTATAGCCGGCGTAGAGCCAGGGGAAACCGGTAAGGAACCAACTGCGGAACAGCTCCAGTGCCAGCCACAGGGCGGCGAACGTACAGGTGGTAGCAGTTGGTCCACACGCGACCGGCCTTGATCCCGCGGCCCATGCGGTAGGCGCGGTTGATGTCGCGGGTCCAGAGGCCGGCGCCGAGGCCGTACTCGGTGTCGTTGGCGATGGCCAGGGCCTCGGCTTCGTCCTTGAAGGTGGTGACGCCGACCACCGGGCCGAAGATTTCCTCCTGGAACACGCGCATGCCGTTGTGCCCCTTGAGCAGGGTCGGCTGGATGTAGT
>NZ_VJVW01000045.1 GCF_009735585.1 Christiangramia aestuarii | reverse complement strand
AGCGCGAGGCGGGAGTATCCGGATGGCTCGGGTCGAAACCGGAGTCCATCTCGCCGATCTTCACGCCCTGGCCGTCGATGCCGGCGGCATAGGCCTGGTCGGCCCGCATCCGTTCCAGGCCCCAGTCCTGCTGGTATTCGGCGGAGCGCCAACTGGCCGGATCGCCGGGCCGACCGGCTTCGACATAGGCGGCCGTGGCCGGCTGTGCGATCCAGGCGCCCAGCAGCAGGGCGGCTGACAACGAGGTGGGGCGAGGGCGGAAGGAGTGGTCGTCGGTCATGCGGTCTCCACGCTTTATTGGTCTTGTCGGACAGGGGTGGACTCGAAGAGACAAGGTTTAGCACCGGCTTTCGCCGCGCCGGAATTCCCAGGTGGATAGTTGACAGCCGGACAAACGGCACGCTTCCCCTCTACCGCGCCCATCGGCCAGCCTGATGCCTGGCGATTCAGCCGACTGACGCTGCTGGCGCGGCGGCGGAAGGCGCCGCATAGTGCCGATTCGACGACTAGACCGGTCG
>NZ_VJVW01000044.1 GCF_009735585.1 Christiangramia aestuarii | reverse complement strand
TAATGGTTTGGTTTGCCGTTACGGTAGCTGATTCTCCAGGAGCCAGTGTAAGGATCGGGCTTCCTGTGATACTACCTGCATCAGCGTTGGCATCGGTGATCTCGATATCGGTTACGGTTACGTTACCGGTATTGGTCACTACGATGTCGTATTCGATCACATCTCCCACCTCAGTTCCAGCGACTCTTACAGTTTTCACCGCTTCGATAGCCGGATTCTGAGTCAGTGGCGTAGTCTCATTATTACTATCCTCCGGATCGGTCAGCTCATCGGCATCAGCCGTAGCAATATTGTCTACCTGTCCACTGTCTACATCCGCCTGGGTCAGGGTATAGGTCGCTGTAAAGCTGGTGTTGTCAGAAGCTCCCGGCGCCAGGTTGATCGGTCCACCGTTTACACTTACCATCGGATCGGTCACGGTGATATTGTTCAGGGTGACATTCCCGGTATTGGTCAGGCTAAAGGTATAGGAGATGGTCTCTCCAGCCTCGGCATAGCCGTTTCCATTTTCATCGTTAAAGCTTC
>NZ_VJVW01000043.1 GCF_009735585.1 Christiangramia aestuarii | reverse complement strand
TGCTCGCCAGCCATTCGCGGAGCAGGGCCTCGGCGTTGTTCATCACCGGGGCGACGTCCCACAGGGTGTCGTCGAGGTCGAAGGTGATCAGTCGCAGGCTGCTCATGGGTCGTTGCCTCCATCGGCGTTGCCCTTGCGCTTGGCGCGGGGATGGGCGCGGTCGTAGACCGAGGCCAGGTGCTGGAAGTCCAGGTGGGTATAGATCTGGGTCGTGGCGATGTCGGCGTGGCCGAGCAGTTCCTGCACGGCGCGCAGGTCGCCGGACGACTCCAGCAGATGGCTGGCGAAGGAGTGCCGCAGCATGTGCGGGTGCAGGTGCTGGCCCAGCTCGCGGACGCCGGCCTGGCGCACCCGCAGCTGGATCGCCCGTGGCGTCAGGCGCTTGCCGCTGTGGCCGATGAACACCGCACCGTCTTCCGGAGCGGCCTGGGCGCGCAGCGGCAGCCAGGCTTCGAGCGCCTGGCGCGCGGCCTTGCCGACCGGCAGCTCGCGGACCTTGTTGCCCTTGCCGCGCACTCGCACCAGGCCTTCC
>NZ_VJVW01000042.1 GCF_009735585.1 Christiangramia aestuarii | reverse complement strand
ATCTCGTTGCTCTCGAACTTCGCCACGTAGGCCAGCAGGCGCGGCACCAGGAGGATGCCGCCGACCAGCGCGACGATCATGAACAGGCTGAGCTTGCCGACCGTGGAGAACACCTCGCCGGTTTCCACCGAACCGCTCACGGCGATTCCCGACAACAGGGCGATGATGCCGATGCCGAGGATGTCCTCGACGATCAGCACGCCGAAGATCAGTTGGGCGAAGCGCTCGTTCTTCATCTTCAGGTCGCCGAGCGCCTTGACGATGATGGTGGTGGAGGAGATCGCCAGGATCGCGCCGAGGAACAGCGAGTCCATGGTGCTCCACTCGAAGAAGCGACCGATCTCGAAGCCGATCCAGATCATCAGGACGATTTCCAGGAACGCCGCGATGAACGCCGTGGCGCCGACCTGGAAGAGCTTGCGCAGGCTGAACTCCAGGCCGAGGCAGAACATCAGGAAGATCACCCCGAGTTCGGCCAGGGTCTTGATCGTGTCTTCGTCGTGGATCAGTCCGAAGGGCGGGGTGTGCGGGCCGAT
>NZ_VJVW01000041.1 GCF_009735585.1 Christiangramia aestuarii | reverse complement strand
GCGCCAGGCCGTGGCCGCGCCGCTGGGCCGCCAACTGGTCCTCGCCGGCGCCGGCTCGGGCAAGACCCGCGTGCTGGTGCACCGGATCGCCTGGCTGATCCAGGTCGAGCACGCCTCGCCCTACAGCATCCTGTCGGTGACCTTCACCAACAAGGCGGCGGCGGAGATGCGCCACCGCATCGAGCAGTTGCTCGGGATCAATCCGGCGGGCATGTGGGTCGGCACCTTCCACGGCCTCGCCCATCGCCTGCTGCGCGCGCACTGGCGCGAGGCCGGGCTGAGCGAGAACTTCCAGATCCTCGACAGCGACGACCAGCAACGCCTGGTCAAGCGGGTGATCCGCGAACTCGGCCTCGACGAGCAGCGCTGGCCGGCGCGCCAGGCCCAATGGTTCATCAACGGGCAGAAGGACGAGGGCCTGCGGCCGCAACACATCCAGCCCGGCGGCGACCTGTTCCTCGCCACCATGCTGAAGATCTACGAAGCCTACGAGGCGGCCTGCGCCCGCGCCGGGGTGATCGACTTCTCCGAGCTGCTGCT
>NZ_VJVW01000005.1 GCF_009735585.1 Christiangramia aestuarii | reverse complement strand
TAACTAACCTTTTAAGGTGGCTATAGCAACGGGGCTCACCTCTTCCCATTCCGAACAGAGTAGTTAAGCCCGTTAGCGCAGATGGTACTGCTATCATTGTGGGAGAGTATGTCGCCGCCTTCTTCTTGAAAACCCCTTCAGTTCGCTGTAGGGGTTTTTTTATGTGCTAATATTTCTTCTACACCCAAGCTATTTCAGATTACTATATCTTAAATAAAACAATTCAAATCAAGTTACACATAATACATCTTAGCAATTACTTATTATGTAGTATTATCATGTACTAAAAAGGATGGCCAAGTATCAATTAAATACCTTTCCTATACCTAATTTCTTCAGAAATGGAGCCTCTTTAAGATCCCCGAAATGCCATAGGAACTGAACTTACCGGAAATACTCTTAATTACCAGCAGTATTATCCGTTCAATGCGGGTTATACAGTTAAATAAATGTGGATAGGGAATGGAAAACCACTTAGCTAGCGAAACATTTTCCGTCCCAAGCAACACAGGTCATGCAGCCTATCTCCTGAAATTGGAATAGGAAAAAGAGTTAATTGAAAATTATAGTTAATGCTACATGAGTATTTGCTTATAGGCTAAGATGAAAAAGCCTTTTGAGCAGCTGGTGTAATTGGGGCTGTAATTGTCTATTTCTTGAGCAAATTTCTCTAAAATAGATCAATATCCAGCTATTAATCGAATAAAGCTTTGATGATGGTCATGATGCCTTTGAAGATCAAAAAGATAGAGGCGAATGTGGCCAGGAGACCGAATATAAGAACAGGAATATAAAGAGGATGTTCCTGGTTATTGAAGGCGTTATATAAGACCGAAGGCCCGATCATTGCTAGGGGCAATGCCCCAGCCAGGTATTTGATCCCGGTGGAAAGTACTTTTTTATTGGTATGTTTCATATTATTCAACTGTATAGAATGTAGAGTCGACTTCCGAAAGGCGAAAATAACCAAAAGGATAATTTTCAGGATTTGTCCTGTTCACTATATTTCCTTTTACCGTTGCCGGCATGGTCTCGAAGGGACCACCATCATTTTCACCTACCTGTGATCTCAAAATGAACAGGTATTCATAATAGCTTCTTGAGATTCCCTGAATTTCAATACGAATGAGGTCTCCTTCAGCAATATCTTCATTAGAATAATATCCAAAGATCTGGTTTCCATTGGTGAATTCATCTTCATAAAATTCCAGGGTCACATCTTCATTATAGAATTTAAAGAGATAATAGTTCTCTTCATCTGCAGGATCTGTATAATAAGCCTTTACTTCGATCTCGTCCCCGGCAAATCCTCCCGATTCGGTTTGCTCAACAAAATCTATGGAGGTGACCGGCATCATACTTTCTGAAGCGGTATATGTCTGTCCTTCATGAATTACTTCGAGATCATAACTGGCATTTAGCACAGGCTGGAAACTGGAATTGATATATTCCCCGTTGGCAATATGATTAAATTCATAGATATCCCCATTTTCTGCTATAACTCTAACGATGGCATTTTCAACAGGATCTGTATCCTCCTGGTAAAAAGGCACGGTTTCAGAAATTCTTATTCTCTGTTCCTCGCCTTGGGTTCCTTTTAACCAGACAATGGAGGCTTCGATCACAAGTCTTGGTTCGCTTTCTTCCAGTTCAAGATCTATCACTTCCTCACAGGAGAATAAAGCAAAACTAAGTATAAGTACCGAAAGATATTTTATTGCCTTTTTCATCTAGAATTTGAAATTATAGGTTACGGAAGGTATGATCCCGAATAATGAAAGTTTTACTGCCTCGTTCTGCATGGTTTCAGAATTTTCCCTGAAACTTATGGAATAGGCATTTTTGCGGTTGTAGATATTATAGATGCCGAAGTTCCAGGAAGACTTAAAATCCTTATGCTTGTTAACGCCGGGGTTAAAGGTAGCGGAAAGATCCAGCCTGTGATATGCCGGGAACCTGTCTCCATTTCTTTCGCCGTAAACAGGAATGGTCACTCCTTCGTATTCGTACTGAGCCGTAGGGTAGGTAGTAGCCAGGCCTGTCTGGAATATGAAATTAGCATTGAGTTGCCACTTTCTATTTAGATCGTAACTCCCGGTAATGGTAAGGTCATGGGTCTTGTCATAATTAGCGGCATACCAGTCGCCATTATTGATCCCTGGCTCATCCGGAGTGCGGCCCGGAGTTCTCTGTTCAGACCTTGAAAGCGTATAAGCAAGCCAGCCGGTGAACCTTCCTTTATTCTTTCGAAGAAGTAGCTCCAGTCCGTATGCTCTGGACTCTCCGTTAAGCACCACACGTTCTATGGCATTATTCGCAATAAGATTGGCGCCATCTATATAATCTATACGATTATCTATTTGCTTATAAAAGGTCTCTACCTCCAGGGAGTATTCACTCTCTTTAAAATTCCTGAAATATCCAATGGCATACTGGTCCAGTAGCTGTGGTTCTATGAATTCACCGCTAGGAGTCCATACATCTAAAGGAGTTGGAGAACTGGTGTTGGAAATTAAATGCAGGTACTGTACCATTCGGTTGTAACTGGCCTTGATGGATTCAGAATCGTTCAAAGCATAAGAAAGAGCGATACGTGGCTCCAGGTTGGTGAAGGTTTCCAGAATCTCTCCTCGCGAAGATTCAATGGTTTCCAGTATATCAGCTTCCCGGTAAATATCTCTTTCGGCATCATACTCAACCGGATTATTGTTTTCATAAACATTTATTTCATCCTGTCCCAATCTGAAGAAATTGCTGAGACGTAACCCGTATTCTGCTGAGAAATTGTCGCTAAATCTGTGTTCCGAAGATATATAAAGCGCATTCTCCAAGGCATACTTATTGGTTAATTTGAAATAGTTGATGCCTGAATCTTCATCGATAGGAGAGATCTCCCCGGGGTTGAACCTGTAGTAGGTATTTTGGATCCCGTATTTGAGTTGCACCTGGTCGTTGATATAATGGTTAAAATCATATTTGATATTAAGGTTCCTGATGCCACTGTCCCAGTTGAAGCCAACGAAATTCAGATTCAATCCATAGTAGTAATCACTATAGATCACAGACAGGTTGGTAAAAATATTGTCTGAAAATATATGGTTCCAGCGCAGGTTAAGCACCGCGTTACCATAGGTATTCTCAAAATTCTGACTTATGTTGAAAACGTCCCGGCCAAAATATCCTGAAAGCAGGAGCTTGTTCCGGTCATTCAGATTATAGCTCAGTTTAGTATTAAGGTCATAAAAGTATGCGGAGTTCTCGTTATCGGTAAGTTTCAGAAAAAGGTGGGCATAAGAACTTCGGCCACCAATCAGGAAAGAGCCTTTATCTTTTACGATAGGTCCTTCAGCAAGCAAACGACTCGAAACGGCACCGATGCCACCCTGCATCTTAAATTCCTTACTGTTCCCGTCACGCTGGTAAATATCCAGAACCGAAGAAACCCTTCCGCCGTATTCCGCCGGGATACCACCTTTATACAATTTAAGGTCCTTGATTGCATCTGGATTGAATACCGAAAACAATCCGAAAAGGTGAGAAGAGTTATAGATCGTTGCTTCGTCCAGAAGAATAAGATTTTGGTCTACCGCTCCTCCTCTTACATTAAAACCAGAAGAACCCTCGCCGGCATTGGAAACCCCGGGTAGTAACAATAAGGACCTCACCACGTCTACCTCTCCAAAAACAACGGGAAGTTTCTGGATGGTTCCAATTGATAATTTATTCACGCTCATCTCGGGCTTTTTAATATTCAGACCCTCGTTATTACTGGTGATAACGACCTCCTCAAGATTTTCTGAAGATTCAGTCAACGCAAAATCGAGCTTTTTATCTGAATCTAGCTGGATTCTTCTCTGCACACTCTGGTAGCCCAGGTAAGAGATTTCAATTAGATATTCTCCTTCCGGTAATTTTATCGAATAATAGCCATAGTCGTTGGTAACAACCCCGGTATTTGCCTCGGGAACTATCAGGTTAACCCCAATGAGGGTCTCATTACTGGAGGCATCGGTGACCACACCATTCAGGGTGTAGGTTTCCTGGCTAAAGGCCTCACTGCCAATTAAAAATACTAACAGTAGAAGGAAATGTCGCAAATTGAAGTTTTAACCAAAAATATCATTTAAGCGCTTAATAAAAAAGTTTAAGCTTCGCCAAACCTGATATTAACTTTTGTTTTATTATTAAATCTGAACAGAAGCAGGAAGCTTAGAAACAGGCAACTGAAAAGGATGACTGCAAGCGGGACAGAACTTGAAGTATGGAAAAGGCTCACCAAAAAAGAAGTGAACGCACCAAGGATCATTTTAAGACTTCCAATAAGCGCTGAAGCCCTTCCGGCTTTTTTCTCAAAAGGCTCCAGGGACAGGGCAGTGGTATTGGGGTTTTGAAATCCCAGCAGGAAGAGTACAAAGAACAGGGTAACGATTGTAGGTAAAAATCCCAGGTCAAAGATGGCGATTACCAGGAATATTCCTGAAAGGATTACCAGGATCACAGAGTTGAACAGGGTGATCTTCAGGGTGGTGAATTTTCTGAGAAATAGCCTGTTTATCTGGCTTCCCAGGATTAGCCCACCGGCATTTAATCCAAAGAGCAAACCGAATTCTTTCTGGGAAAGATCAAAATTTCCCATAAAAAGCTTGGGTGCATCTGAGATATAGGCAAACATGGCGCCGATGGCAAAACTGCCTGAAAAAGCAAAGCTCCAGAATTTTGAGTGGGTGAGTATACCAAAATATTTTATCGCTACCTGTTTAGGTTTAAGGTCTACCTTTTTATCAGGGACGATACTTTCAGGCAAAAACCTGGTCACGCTGAAGATCATGAGTAAACAAAAGACCGCGAGAAAGAGGAAGATCATTTCCCAGCCGAAGGAATCTATGATCAAACTTCCCACGGTAGGAGCGATAATAGGGGCTCCGCCCATAATAAGCATCAGGACCGATATGGCCCCGGCAACTTCATGTACCGGGAAAACATCCCTGACTATGGCCTTTGCTGCGACCATTCCAGCGGCGGCACCCACGGCCAGGAAGAACCTGGAGACTATCAACCATTCCAGGTTTGGAGAGTACATACAGCTTATAGCAGAAAGGAAATAAATTCCCAGGCCGATGAGTAAAGGTTTTTTTCTTCCGAATTTGTCCATGATAGGACCATAAGCCAGCTGCCCAATGGAAATACCTATAAAATAGCTGGTAAGGGTAAGGCCTATCTTGCTGATGGAGGTATCAAAATCTTTCGCGATACTGTCGAAGCCCGGCAGGTAGGCATCTATGGAAAACGGGCCCAGGGCGATCAAAGTCCCCAGTACCAGAAGAATGATATTTTCCTGCTTTTTATTTCTCCCTTCAGAATTCTGAACCATTTTGCAAATTTCTGCAAACATGTAATCCTGTTCTAATTTCATGCAGGCTTTAACGAAAGATTAAACTATTTCGATTTAGCTTAAAATCTCTATATAAGCAGCGATTCGAATATATTGTGCGACCTTTGCCAATATTGATCCAATCGAGCCGATTTCTCGATGGAAAAGTAAATTCTGAAAATAGATGTCCTTTAAAAAACTGAATGCTCCCCTGAAGGAGGCCATTAAAAATGTAGGTTACGAAGCACCAACCCCTTATCAAAAGAGGTTGCTACCCAAAATTAAAAGCGGTGCAGACCTTTTTGCGATTGCCCCGGAAAATAGCGGGAAGACAACGGCCATGATCATTAGCGTTATTCAGAAATTAAATTCTGAAGCTTTTGAAGATTCTCCAAGAGCGCTCATCTATGTTAAGAACAAGGAAGCAGCCTTAGAGCTAAAAGAAAAATTCGAAGCCTTTACCGGTGATATGAATCTACGAATATACTGCGCCTACGAAGAACAAAATATAGAAGACCAGAAGGATGATATCTATTACGGAATGGATATAGTTATCGCCACGCCTAAAAGACTCGCTAAATTATTTTCAATGACCGGGATCCACCTGGGACAACTTCAGCTTTTTATTCTCGAAGATGCTGAATTCATGTCTAAACCTGGTCTTTTCGAAGATGTGGTTAGAATTCCTCTTAGTATCAACAAGTGCCAGTACCTGGTTTTCGCCGAAAAAATGAATCCTAAGCTGGAGAGGTTAAAAGAGCTTTTTATGGAAAAAGCTTACGTAGTGAAGGCTTAGGAAATAAAAAAAGCCCTGTAAGAAACAGGGCTTTATAACAAATTATATAGTTTGAATTATGCGTTGGTAGCCAAAATCTCATTCAGTTTCTGGCTAGGACGCATTGCTTTTTTAGTAAGCTCCTCATCTGGTTCGTAATAACCACCAATATCTACCGGAGATCCCTGAGCATCCAGCAGATCCTGTAGAATTTTTTCTTGGTTGTCTTCCATCATCTTGGCAACTCTTCCAAAGTAGATGTTTAGGTCTGTATTGCTCTTTTGCTTGGCAAGAGCTTCAGCCCAGTATAAAGCCAGGTAAAAATGGCTACCACGGTTATCCAGTTCGTTCACTTTCCTTGAAGGAGATCTTCCCTCGTTCAGGAATCTTTCGGTCGCTTCATCAAGAGCCTCAGCAAGTGTAAGCGCTTTTGAATTATTGTATTTGTTACCCAGGTGTTCCAGAGAAACTGCCAGGGCCAGGAATTCTCCAAGGGAATCCCATCTTAAATGTCCTTCTTTCAGAAATTGCTGTACGTGTTTTGGAGCAGATCCACCGGCACCGGTTTCGAATAATCCACCACCATTCATGAGCGGCACTATAGAAAGCATTTTAGCACTTGTACCTAATTCCAGAATAGGGAAGAGGTCGGTAAGATAATCTCTAAGCACGTTTCCGGTTACAGAGATCGTATCTTTTCCAGCTTTCACTCTTTCTAAGGTATATTTAGTAGCTTCGGTCACATCCATGATCTTGATCTCAAGACCTTCTGTATCGTGATCTGGAAGGTATTTATTTACCTTTTTGATCAATTCAGCATCATGGGCTCTGGTCTTATCCAGCCAGAAAACTGCCGGCATACCTGTTGCTTTAGCTCTTCTAATGGCAAGCTTGATCCAGTCCTGGATAGGAGCATCCTTCACCTGGCACATTCTCCAGATATCTCCTTTTTCAACTTTATGCTCAAGAAGAGTATCTCCATTAGAATTGATAACCTTTACCACTCCATTACCCGAAATTTCGAAGGTTTTGTCGTGAGATCCATATTCCTCAGCTTTTTGGGCCATCAAACCAACGTTAGGAACAGTTCCCATGGTGGTTGGATCGAAGGCACCGTGCTCTTTACAGAAATCGATGGTTGCCTGGTAAAGACCTGCATAACTGCTATCTGGGATAACTGCCTTGGTATCCTGAGTTTTATTGTTTTTATTCCACATCTGGCCTGAAGTCCTAATCATGGCGGGCATGGATGCATCGATAATGATATCACTAGGTACATGCAGGTTGGTAATTCCTTCATCTGAATTTACCATCGCAATATCCGGTCCTTCCTGCAGGTCTTTTTCTATCGCTGCTTTGATCTCGTTTCTTTTGTCTGCAGGTAAATCGTCTATGGCTTTTAGAACATCTCCAAGACCGCTGTTAGGATCGGCTCCTGCTTCTTCCAGTTCCTTACCATATTTTTCGAAAACATCTTCAAAGAAAACCTCTACTGCATGACCAAAGATGATAGGGTCTGATACCTTCATCATCGTAGCTTTCATATGCAGTGAAAAGAGAACGTCCTTTTCCTTTGCGTCCTTCACTTCTTCACGAAGGAATTCCAGAAGTGCCTTTTTGCTCATTACTGAAGCATCGATCACTTCTCCTTTTAGTACTTTTAGATTGTCCTTTAGAACTTTCTTATCACCAGCTTCTGAAGTGAATTCGATCTTAAGCGTGTCTTCAGCTTCCATGGTGGTAGACTTCTCATTAGACCTGAAGTCACCCTTACCCATAGTAGCAACATGGGTCTTGGAATCTGAACTCCATTCTCCCATGCTATGTGGATTCTTTTTAGCGAAATTCTTTACGGCTTTAGGAGCACGTCTATCGGAATTTCCCTCTCTTAATACCGGGTTTACCGCACTACCCTTAACCTTGTCATATCTGGCCTTGATCTCCTTTTCTTCATCGTTAGAAGGTTCGTCTGGATAATCTGGAATAGCAAAACCTTTACCTTGTAGCTCAGCGATCGCATTCTTAAGCTGTGGAATGGATGCGCTGATATTTGGAAGTTTAATGATGTTAGCCTCTGGTTTCTTAGCCAGTTCCCCCAGCTCTGCCAGGTCATCAGATACTTTTTGATCTGCCTTTAGGTAATCTGGGAATTGTGAAAGAATTCTTCCGGCTAAAGAAATATCACGGGTTTCAAGGCTTACTCCTGCAGCTTTGGTGAAAGCCTCAATGATTGGCAAAAATGAGTAGGTTGCCAGCATGGGAGCCTCATCGGTTTTGGTATAAATGATTTTTTCTTTCTGTGACATTTGTATGTTTTTGGTTGCGATTTATTCAAAGAAAACCCCGGGCAATTCCAGGGTAATAACTCATGCGCAATATACAGTTTTTAGACCTTTTATCCTAGATATAAAGGGCTTCTCACTTGTTAAGAAATCATAAATAATGCAATAAAAAAAGCCATTTCATCTTAATTGCTAAAATGAAATGGCTTCATTTGAAACAGCAAATTATCACTCTGATGATAAAAAGCGTTTTAAGCTTTCTTTGGAGTGCTGCTTCAAACATGATTTAATTTTAAAGGAAGTAAAATTAAACCAAAGTCGCTTTTACCTTTCAAACTAATTTTGATGATTCAAAATCTATAGGTGTTATATAGAAGGTAAAAACTGTATGTAAAGAACTTACTTTACGGGAAAATCGTCATCACTAAAAATTCTTTTGTCATTCTAATTTTGCCGAATTTTCACTTATAAAGATAAGCATAAAGGTTTTTTTAGGGAAGTGATTTAACATTTTTAAGGCCTTATTTCCAGAAAAATATAAGCACAAAAAAAGCCCCGAATTTTCGGGGCTTTTGGATAATCCTGTAAAGAATTATTATTTTCTGATCGCTTCTTTAATACGAGCTTTCTTACCGGTAAGACCTCTAAAGTAAAAGATTCTAGCTCTTCTAACGCTACCTTTCTTGTTAACCTCGATCTTCTGGATAGCAGGAAGGTTTACAGGGAAAATTCTCTCTACACCTACAGTACCACTCATTTTTCTAATGGTAAAGGTTTGAGAAGCTCCTGTTCCTCTTTTCTGGATCACAACTCCTCTAAAGAACTGTGTTCTGGTCTTTTGACCCTCTTTAATTTCGTAATAAACAGTGATAGTATCACCTGCTGCAAATTCCGGTAGATCTTTTCTTTCTACGAATTCGTCCTGAACGTATTTTACTAACGATTCCATTTTAAATAGTTTAAAGTAAAATCCAAAACAACATTCACGGTTATCGCCAGAGGTTATTTTAGAATGAGTGCAAAATTAAGCAATTTATATTATTGTCCAAGGCTTTAAAAGAAAAATTTACTCATCTTCTAGAAGATCGGGTCTGAGCCTTTTAGTCCTTTCGTAGGCGGCATCTTCTCTCCAGGCCTCGATTTTTGGGAAATTTCCCGACGTAAGTACTTCCGGTACTTTCCAGCCTTTATATTCCGCTGGCCTCGTATATACCGGCGGGGCAAGCAGGTTGTCCTGAAAAGAATCGGTAAGGGCAGAGGTTTCATTCCCCAGAACTCCCGGGATAAGCCTTATGATCGAATCACATAATACTGCAGCTCCCAGTTCACCACCAGACAACACGTAATCCCCAATCGAGATCTCTTTGGTAATGAACTGGTCTCTTACACGTTGGTCTACTCCCTTGTAATGCCCGCATAGAATAATGATGTTCTCATGCAGGGATAGCATATTGGCTGTTTTTTGCTGAAGTCTTTCCCCGTCTGGAGTCATATAGATCACTTCCTGATATTCCCTTTCGCTCTTCAGTTTGGAAATACACTTGTCTATAGGCTCTATCATCATCACCATCCCGGCACCTCCGCCAAACTGGTAATCATCAACCGTCTTGTAATTATCGGTAGTGTAATCTCTAAGATTGTGTAAATGAATTTCTACCAGTCCCTTTTTAATGGCTCTCTGAAGTATGGACGCTTCAAAAGGGCTTTTCAGGATATCTGGTACTACTGAGATTATATCAATACGCATTCGTTAGAGTTGAAGTTCAGCAATTAAAATGCTGAAAGATTATACGTTACCGCTGGCCTTATTCTTTTCGTCCTGAAGCATTCTGCCAAGACGCTGTTCTTTTTCCAGGGCTTTGGTCCTGTAAGCGTCAAATTCCTTTTCGGTCTCGCTTAGTTTTTGCTGGGCATCCTTGGTCGCGGCATTTGAACTTTTAAACCTGAAGAACAGGATTAGAAGTATCACTACCAGGGCAGCTACAATACCCCACATCATGGATTTATATCCTCCTTTGCTAAAAGGCATCCCTAAGAACATCAGGGCATCTTTTTCTTCAGAAACCCTTTTCAGGTCTTCCTGGGTAGATTGAAGGTCACTTTTTAGTTTCTGGATCTCGTCATTTTGCTGATCTACAGTATTCTTCTGAATTATGATCTCCTCTTTTAATTCAGAGATATAGTTTCTGGTAGTATTCCTTAATTCAATAAGCTTGTCATAATCTACTACCTTGTATCCCTGGTAGTTGTTCGATTCCTGGATCAAAGCCGAAAACTCATCCTGGATAGGAGTATCGGTCTTAAGGCTGTCTGCCTGGGCGTTCATCTGAAATACACTCGCAAGAACAAATGCGACTACTAAGTAAAGTTTGCTACTCATTTTTTTGGGGATTGATTGTGTTTGGTTCATAAAAAACAACGAGCGAATAGTGGGGTTAGTATATTTCAGATTTTCGGGAAGAGATTCGCTTTTTGTAAATTTTAAATAGGTTTGAATCAGTTTTTTAATCTTTTTAAAGTGCTGCAAAAATAAAAAAACCCCGACAATGGCGGGGTCTTTTTCTTTAAAAATTATACTATCCTAATAATAGGTGTACCGTCTTACTTTCGCTATGTATTTAGCGAGTCTTATTACCTGGTGGCTGTAACCATATTCATTATCATACCATATATAAAGGATCACGTTTTTACCGTCCGCCGATACGATGGTAGCGTTGCTGTCGTAAATAGCCGGGGCAGAGGAGCCAATGATATCTGAAGATACCAGCTCGTTGTCTACAGAATACTGTATCTGCTCAACCAGGTCGCCTTCAAGGGCATATCTTTTAAGGATACCATTCACATCTTCCAGGCTGGTTTCCTTTTCTACTTCCAGGTTTAAAATGGCAAGTGAACCATTAGGCACGGGAACACGAATCGCATTAGAAGTTAGTTTGCCTTCAAAAACAGGCAGGGCTTTAGAAACGGCCTTGCCTGCACCGGTTTCGGTGATCACCATATTTAGTCCGGCCGCGCGACCTCTTCTGTATTTATTATGCATATTGTCTACCAGGTTCTGGTCGTTGGTATAAGCATGTATGGTTTCCAGGTGACCGTGGATAACTCCAAGGGAATCCTGTACCGCCTTTAGAACCGGGGTGATGGCATTGGTCGTACATGAGGCTGCGGAAAAGATATCGATCTCATCTGGGTTATGTTCCTTTTGGTTTACCCCGTGAACGATGTTTGGCACTCCTTTACCTGGTGCGGTAAGCAGTACTTTAGATGCACCCTTGGAAACAAGATGCCTGCTTAATGCTTCTTTATCTCTGAAGGCTCCGGTGTTGTCTATTACCAAAGCATCCTTGATACCATATTTAGTGTAATCTATATCTTCCGGCTGATTGGCCGAGATCATATGAACGGTAGTTCCATTCACGATCAAAGCAGAGTTTTCCACGTCGATGTTTACGGTTCCGCTAAATGGTCCGTGAACCGAATCGCTCTTTAATAAAGAGGCTCTTTTCTCCAATACGCTCTGGTCAACTTTACCTCGGGTTACAATAGCCCTAAGCCTAAGCTGATTTCCCTTTCCGGTCCTGGTCATCAATTCTCTGGCTACCAGTCTACCAATCCTTCCGAAACCATAAAGCACTACGTCTTTTGGTGTTACGGTATCGGTCTCTTGGGCTTCGTTTAGTTTGTTGGAAACAAATGCCATGGCATTGCTATGTGGCTGCCCGTCCAGGTGATATTCATAGGTTAATTTACCTATATCTAGCTTCGCCGGTGGCATTTTGAGGTCTTGTATAGCCTTGGCGATCTCTACTGAATCGAAAATAGAGATAGGTTTCCCAACGAATTCGCCTGCGTATTCATGAAGGTCCAGGATGTCGCTCACATTTCTGTTAATAAGCTGGTTTCTGAATAGCACCAACTCAATAGATTTGTCGTACCACAGGTCACTCACGATATTGATGAATTCTACGGTAGCTTTACGGCGATCTGCCTGGAAAGAAAGTTCCTTTTCGTAAACTTTATTAAAGTCCATGTTAAGTTATGTTGTTATAAATTTTCGCCAAAAGTATATATTTCAAACGTTTTCGTAAAAACTTTTCACAATAAAAAACCCTTCCGTTCGGGAAGGGTTTGTATTTCCTGAAATGGCGATAAATTATCTCCAGATCATACGTTGTTTTTCTCCTTTCTGGTTGTAATAAAGGATCACAATAGGATTGGATTTTGGACGGTTCTGCATGATCTCCTCCACATCTCTTACCGAAGTCACTTTCTGACTGTTAATTTCGGCGATGATGCCTCCTACAAGATCTGCTGAAGGTAGATTGTCTGCCAGCATCCTGTTGATACGTACCCCATTTGGCGCCTGGTATGCTTCCAGCTCTTCCTTGGTGGCATTGGCCACTTCAAGGCCAAGGGCAGGAATTCTGTAAGTACTAAGTTTGGTAAGCTTAACGTTCACCTGCTTTTCCTTGCCGTCACGAACTACTTTTACCAGTACTTCGTCGCCAGGTCTTTTGGAATTAATATAACCGGTAAGATCTGAGAATTTATTAATCTCAATATTATCTATCTGCTTGATGATATCCATCTGGCGCAGGCCTGATCTCTCGGCACCACTTCCCGGGGTTACTTCAGCAACGATCACTCCCTGCGAGGTGCTAAGATCTAATTCCCTTATTACATCATCGTTGATGCTTCTTCCACGAATACCTAGGATACCCTGCTGTACATCGCCAAATTCCATGATATCTTCCACAATTTTACGGGCATTATTAGAAGGCACGGCAAATGCATATCCTATATAACTTCCACTTGGGGAGCTAATTGCGGTATTGATCCCGATAAGTTCTCCGTTGATATTTACAAGCGCTCCACCACTGTTACCCGGGTTGATAGCCGCATCTGTCTGAATAAATGACTGTGGTGAGTTATCCCTCATGTTGAGATCCCTGGCTTTGGCCGAAATGATTCCGGCAGTTACCGTAGATTTCAGGTTAAAAGGGTTTCCTACTGCCAGTACCCATTCACCAATTTCCATATTATCTGAATTCCCGAACGGGATATATTCCAGGTCCTCATCTGGGTCTACCTTAATAAGGGCGATGTCTGATATGGGATCGCTCCCAACCAATTCTGCCTTGTAGGTTTTATTATTGTTTAAGGTCACCTCTATTTCACTGGCCCCATCTATTACATGATTGTTGGTCACGATATATCCATCTGGGGTAATGATCACGCCGGAGCCTGCTCCCTGCAAGGCCCTTCCGCTATTGTTGTTGCTATATGGATAGTATTCCCAGATGCTTCGGGGACCGCTTTTGAACACAGCCACATTCTTTACGTGAACCACAGCGTGCACGGTCTTTTCCGCGGCTTCGGTAAAATCTGTATTCATACCATAAGCCCGGCTGCTGTTGCTAACTGGTACAAAAGAACTTTCTGTGGTGTTTTGCTGGCTGGTGTTCTGGAACTGCATTTCATCCTCGAAAAACAGTTTGTAGCTTCCTAAAGTTAGGGCGCCTCCCAAAACAGAGACGACTAGTAGACTTGCTATTTTTTTCATTTTCGGATGTTGTTTTTATTAGTAAACCTTTAGAATATCTTAATATTATGCTTTATTCGGTATTTTAACGACCATTTAACAACCCGGATTTCCTGTTCAAAATTGTATATTTGTGCCACTTTCAAAATGACTTATGAAGCTGACATTCTATAAATATCAGGGTACCGGGAACGATTTCGTGATGATCGACAATCGGCACCTAAAAATATCCAAAAATGATACCAAATTGATCGGCCGCCTGTGCGATAGAAAATTTGGCATAGGGGCAGACGGCCTTATCCTGCTGGAGAATTCGGAAGATTCTGAGGACGATTTCAAGATGGTCTATTTTAATGCCGACGGAAATGAGAGCAGCATGTGCGGAAACGGCGGTAGATGCCTGGTGGCGTTTGCAAAGTTTCTTAATATTATTGAAGATTCAGCCCGTTTTACCGCTATAGACGGAATTCATGAGGCAGTTATCAAAGACAGCCTGGTAAGCTTGAAAATGCAGAAGGTGGCAGAAGTGTCTTCGAATGAGGATTTCTTGTTCCTGGATACGGGTTCTCCTCATCATGTGGCTTTTTCTGAAAATATCGGTTTAAAGGACATCAAGAAGGAAGGAGCTGCAATTAGGTATTCCGACAGGTATGGAAATGCCGGCACCAATGTGAATTTTGTCGAAGCCATCTCTGCAGATTCTTTTTCAGTGAGAACTTACGAAAGGGGAGTAGAAGATGAAACGCTTTCCTGTGGTACAGGAGTCACTGCTGTGGCCATTGCTGCCTATGAATCTGGGAAGACCAGTTCTGAAAAAGTAAAACTGATCACTCCGGGCGGCGAACTTTCCGTTAGCTTTAAAAAGACCGAAAATGGTTATGAGGATATCTGGTTATCCGGGCCGGCCGAACAGGTATTTAAAGGTGAGATTGAATGTTAACACTCAAAGGAGAAAAAGTATATTTAAGAGCCCTGGAGCCCGAGGATCTGGATTTTGTTCATAAGATAGAGAACAATGAAGATTTCTGGGAGATCAGTTCTACCCAGACTCCTTATTCCAGGTTTTTAATAAGACAGTATATAGAAAATGCCCACCGCGATATTTTTGATATCAAACAGTTAAGACTGGTGATCTGCACCAAGCGTGGCCGCCAGGTGGGACTCATAGACGTTTATGATCTGGAACCAAGAGATAAACGCGCGGCCCTGGGGATCCTGATAGCAGATAAAAAAGACCGTAAAAAAGGTTTCGGTTCAGAAAGTTTAGCCTTGCTTTGCGACTATTGTTTCACCCACCTGGGATTACACCAGGTGTATGCAAATGTTACTGCGGGAAACAAGGATAGTATGCGTGTTTTCGAGAGCAATGGCTTCCGGAAGGTAGGCTTAAAAAAGGACTGGACGCTGTTCAACGGTAAGTATAAGGATGAATGGCTTTATCAATTAATAAGTAATGTACATTAAAAAAATAATTATCGCTATCACCATAATCGGGGTGATCGCGCTTGGCTTTTTCGGCTATTACGTATATAACAGTATCTTTTCTTCGAATACCAGTTTTGAGAAGAAGGAAGTGGTCTATATTCCCACAGGAGCGAATTTTCAAACCGTCGTGGACTCTATCAGGCCCTTGTTAAAAGACCTGGAATCTTTCAGCCTGGTTGCTCAAAAAAAGGGATATGCCTCTAATGTGAGGCCGGGAAGATATGTCCTGGAACCCGGAATGAACAATAACGAGTTGGTTAACCGACTTAGAAGCGGGAATTCACCGGTCAAGGTAGTCTTTAATAACCAGGAGAGACTGGAAGACCTGGCTGGACGTATCTCCAGCCAGATCGAGGCAGACAGCCTGGAACTTCTTAATTCATTCAAAGACGAGTCTTTCCTGGAGGAGAATGGCTTTGAGGAAAGAACAGCTATTGGAATGTATGTTCCTAACCAATATGAGTTCTACTGGAATACTTCGGCAGAAGAATTCCGCGAAAGGATGAAAAAGGAATACGACAGGTTCTGGAGTCAAAGCAGGCTGGAAAAGGCCAAAGAAATTGGCCTCACTCGAAAGGAGGTCATCACCATGGCTTCTATAGTTCAGAAAGAAACTGCGAAGGTAGACGAGCGCCCAAAAGTTGCCGGTGTCTATATGAACCGTTATAAAAACGGATGGAAGCTAGATGCAGACCCTACCGTGATCTATGCCATAAAGGAAAAGACCGGGAATTTTGATACCATCATCAAGCGGGTACTTTATAAGGATCTGGAACTGGATTCGCCTTACAATACTTATAGATACAGGCAGATCCCTCCGGGACCAATCTGGATGCCCGATATTTCTTCTATAGATGCGGTTTTAAATTATGAGGATCATGATTTCTACTATTTCGTGGCCGATGTGGAAAATTTCGGCTATCATAAATTCGCCAAAAACCTGGCGCAGCATAACCGGAATAAGCAGGAATATATCCGGTGGATAAACAAACTGGGAATAAAAAGATAGGCCTGCCATTTATCAGGAAATATTAACCTTTTGACCTCTAAGGAGTTATTGTTTCGTTAAAAGCTCCAGAACTTTAAAAAAGCTTTAACAGCCTGTAATTCAAATTATTAAAATTTGTTATACATTTGCCCGGCGAATATGAAAGGGGCACGACTTATGATTAAGCTCTGCCGGTAACCTTTCAAAAACCGAAATGATGAGAAAGAAAATTGCAAAATTTTCAATCTTGCCTCTTGCAGCAGGCTTTGTATTTTTTAGTTTTTCAACTAAAGAGGCTGCAAAACTAGATCTGGAGAATTACTCCACTTACGATCTGGATCTGGAATATACCGTACCCGATCTTCGGGACGAGATAGTTCCGGAATTCGAGATCTCTCACACCTCACCTTTCCTGGGGAAATCTTATGTAGGTTTTAAAGAAGCCCTGGCCTTCAAAGAGTCTGGGGGAGACTACAAGACCATTAACGAATATGGTTACCTTGGGAAATATCAGTTTGGTAAAGGAACCTTGAAGCTTGTAGGAGTTTATGACACCGTAGGTTTTATTAATTCTCCTGCCTTACAGGAAGCTGCCTTTTATGCTAATGCATCCAGGAATAAATGGATCCTGCAAAGGGATATAAAGCGTTTTGTAGGTAAGACCATTAATGGGGTAGAGATCACTGAATCTGGTATCCTTGCGGCCGCGCATCTTGCAGGTCCTGGGAGTGTAAAGAAATATCTGCGTAGCTGGGGAGCTCAGGCCTTTAGTGATGCCTTTGGCACCACGATCAAGACCTATATGAAGCGTTTTGGTGGTTACGATGTTTCTTTCGTAAAGACCGTGAAGAACGCACGTGTAGATTTCGATAAATTATCTGCTTAAATATCTTTTTGAATAATAAATATGGCCGGTCTCTTATGGAGATCGGTCTTGATATTCTTCCATTCAGAAGCGGTCGCGGTTTTTATAAATTCCGTTTCTAGCGTTAGGTCGCAGGCCACGCAAATCCTGGTAGATGGATGAAGGTTCTGTATTAGGTCTTCAAGAAACTTCATATTTCGGTAAGGAGTTTCAATAAATATCTGCGCCTGGTTCTTTTCTAGCGAGATCCTTTCCAGTTGCTTTATCTCATTTTTACGATCCTTTTTGTCTATAGGCAGGTACCCGTGAAAAGTAAAGCTTTGCCCATTCATCCCGCTGGCCATCATGGCCAAAAGAATAGAAGAGGGGCCTACGAGTGGCACCACCTGGATATTAAAACGATGAGCGAGTTTAACGACCTCGGCTCCGGGATCGGCGACTCCGGGACATCCCGCTTCACTTAGTAAACCCATATTTTTTCCTTCCTTCGCAGCATTCAGAAAGCTGGGAATCTCTGAGGCTTCCGTGAATTTATTTAGTCCGTGCAGTTTTAGCGCAGGCTGAGATTTCTCGGGAAGTATTTGTTTAATGAATCTCCTGGCAGACTTTTCATTTTCAACGATAAAGTCATCGATCGAATCTATGATCCGGGCATTTATTGGCGGAAATACCTTTTCAGGATTAGAATCCCCAAGATTTACCGGGATGAGGTATAATTTGCCGTAGGAATTTTTGGAACTCATAGGGTTCCGTTTTCAAGTTTTTTGGCTATCTCTTCGCAGGCTTCATCAAGCATCTGGTAAACATTTTCGAATCCCTGCTCACCACCATGATAAGGGTCTGGCACATCCACGTTTTCTGAAGGGAAGATTTCGTTAAGGATCAAATGGACCTTCTGGCGATCTTCATCGTTTCTGGCCATCGACATCACATCTCTGAAGTTGGAATTATCCATCACGAAGATATGATCAAAATCGTCAAAATCTTTTTCAGAAAATTGTCTTCCGCGCTGATCGGTTATATCCAGATCATATCTGCGGGCAGTGGCGATGGAACGCCTGTCTGGTTCTGAGCCTATATGCCAGCTTCCGGTGCCTGCAGAATCTACAAACACTTTGCTTTGATCTACCTTGGATTTTAGAATACCTTCGGCCAGGGGTGATCTGCAAATATTGCCGAGACACACCATCAATACCCTGGTTTTCATATTATATTTTTTATAGAGTAAGCTTTTTGTTGAGGTCTTCAACAAATTTCTTGAATTGTTTGTCTGTGGTTGCCAGGTTATCTACGGTCTTGCAGGCATGCAATACTGTGGCGTGATCACGGCTTCCAATTTGTGAGCCTATACTGGCAAGTGAAGCCTTGGTAAATTTCTTCGCAAAGAACATCGCCAATTGTCTCGCCTGTACAATATGTCTTTTCCTGGTCTTGGACTGCAGGGTGTCTACATCCATCTGGAAGTAATCGCTTACCACCTTCTGAATGTAATCTATAGAAACCTCACGTTTAGTGTTCTTAACGTAGTTGTCTACGATTTTTTTAGCGAGCTCAAGGGTGATATCCTTTTTGTTGAAGGAGGAGTGAGCGATCAATGAAATGATGGCGCCTTCCAGTTCTCTGATGTTGGTTTTGATGTTGTTGGCAAGGAATTCAACGATCTCCTCTGGCATTTCAACACCATCACGGTAAAGCTTGTTCTTGATAATAGAAACACGGGTCTCAAAATCAGGATGCTGAAGTTCAGCTGAAAGTCCCCATTTGAATCTTGACAGCAGGCGTTGTTCAATATCCTGCATGTCTACCGGTGCCTTGTCACTGGTTAGGATCACCTGTTTCCCATTCTGGTGCAGGTGATTAAAGATATGGAAAAACACATCCTGGGTTCCGGCCTTTCCGGAAAGTAACTGGATATCATCCACTACAAGTACATCAATGATCTGGTAGAAGTGAATAAAATCGTTACGATTATTTTTCTTTACAGACTCTATATATTGTTGGGTGAATTTTTCTGCCGAGATATAAAGAACTGTCTTCTCTGGATATTTATCTTTTATTTCAACACCAATTGCGTGGGCAAGGTGCGTTTTTCCCAGTCCAACACCTCCAAATATTAGCAGGGGGTTGAATGAGGTTCCTCCGGGCTTGTTCGCTACAGCCAGCCCTGCCGATCTTGCGAGTCGGTTAGATTCCCCTTCCAGGAAATTCTCAAAGTTATAGTTCGGGTTAAGCTGGGACTCGATCTTTACATTCCTTATTCCGGGAATGATAAAAGGGTTCTTAAGCTCCGGGCTTTTATTCTTGATAGGTACATCTACTTCCTGCGATGCCATCTGTGATCTTTGCGTGCTGGGGATCTTTTCGGTAAATGGTAATTTGTTACCGTAAGTGTTCTCCATCTTAATTACATAGACCAGTTTTGCTTTTTCGCCTAGTTCACGGGTAAGTGATACTTTTAGGAGTTTAACATAATGCTCTTCTAACCATTCGTAGAAAAACTTAGATGGCACCTGAATGCTCAGGGCACAATCTGTAAGTTTCACTGCTTGGATAGGTTCAAACCATGTTTTGTATGCTTGAGGGGTAATGTTATCCTGAATAAATGACAGACAGTTATTCCAAACCGATTGCGCAGTTTTTGACATTATTTGTTAAACGTTAATTAAGGTTAGTAGTAAGTTATTCTGGTAGTTGGAAATTACTTGGTTTCCCAACTTGAGCGAAGCAAATATGTGAACAAAAAATGTAAAAAAAAAACCATTTGAGGGTTGAATTTTAAGAAAATTTTATGCATACTTACTTCCGAGCCTGAATATAAAAAACCTTTCCCAGAAAGGCTATTATTTTTACATGAAATCACATAAAACTTTTGTTAAAGTACGATATGCCGAAACCGATCAGATGGGGGTGGTGCATCACGGGATTTATCCGCAATACCTTGAAATTGCCAGACTTGAGTGGTTAGATGACCTCGGCATCTCCTACAAAAGTATGGAAGAGGAAGGGATAATGTTGCCGGTATTCGAACTAAATTTAAAATACCATAAACCTATCACTTTTGATGAAAAACTGCTCATCGAAACGCGCCTTCGGGAGATGCCAAATGTTAAAATTACCTTTGACTATCTCATCTTCAATGAGAAGGGGGAAAAGGTGACTTCGGCGGTATCAACATTGGTATTTATGGATGCAAAATCGAGACGCCCGGTAAGGTGTCCCAGCTATATTTTCGAGAAGCTTCAGGCCTAGATTTCAAGTTTAGAAATCTCTACTTTATAGGTGTTGTCAAATTTTGAAAAAATGCTCTCAGCGTCCTTTTTTCTTACCGAAATAAAGATCTTACAATCTATTTCAAGCTTCTGATCTATCACATTCAGGTTGTTCTGTTTGATCACCTGCATGACCTTGTTCATTTCCGGGTAATCGAATTTTACCACGAAGACTTCGTCTATGGTCCTTTTTATGATGTCTGAAGCCTCCAACGCCATCTGGGCCGCGGTCTTGTAGGCGTTGATGAGTCCGCCCACTCCTAATTTCACCCCGCCAAAATACCTTACCACCACGATGAGGATGTTAGTAACTTCAAAGGATTGTATCTGCCCGTAAATAGGCATTCCTGCAGAATTCGAAGGTTCGCCGTCATCGTTGGCCCGATATTGAAATTCTTCCTTGCCTAGCTGCCAGGCGTAGCACCAGTGGCGGGCCTTATGATGTTTCGCCCTTAATTCTTCCAGATGTTGATTGGCTTCTTCTTCGGTTTTGATAGGGAAGGCATATCCAAAGAACTTGGAGTTGCGATCCTTGAACAAAACTTCGGGGGAAGGCGCGGTTATGCTTTTGTAGGTGTCTTTCATATCGCCGAATTTGCTACAAGAATTATACTAAGAATGGCCAGCCCAAGCCCGATCCAGTTTTTGGGGATCAGTCTTTCTTGGAAGAGAAGGATTCCTAGCAGGGTAGAGACGGTAACAATCGCCACATGATTCATTGTAAAGATGGTGGAGCTGTCGAAACCCTTGCTGCGTAAAGCCAGCACGAGAAAATAGATGGAAAAATAATTGGGGATGCCCAGGGCGATCCCTCCCAGGATATTTTTGAAATTTATTTTAAGCCTTCCCATTAAGCCCTGTACGATAAGAATGATGGTTCCGATTATTCCTGCAGTGGCAAAGATCGTGGAAGAGAATAAACCTACATCTGTTTCTGAAACATAATTGGTTTCCAGGTATTTAAGACTGGTGTCTATGATACCACTGCCCAGGAATACCAGCAACGGGAAGACCAGGTTCTTGCTTTTTATGCTAATACCTTCCTTAGACTTTATGGAGGTAAGATAAACTGCGGCCAGGGCGAGGATGATTCCCAGGATCTTTAATATTCCGGTGCTTTCATTATATAAGAAGATCCCGAAAAGTACGGGAATAGCAACAGACATCTTGGTAGCTACCGCCACTACAGACATTCCGCTCTTTTGAGTGGTGATGGCGGCCAGATTAAAGACCGCGATGAACAGGAAGCCAAGCATCAGGGCGCCGGGGAACCAGCTCTCCGATGGGACGTGTCCAAAACTTGTATTTTCTATATATCCGAAAAACCCAACGGTGCAGGCTACAAAATAATTTACGATGATGGCTTGCAGGGTGTTAACCCCGAATCTTTTGTATAGTCTAAAGACTACGAATATAACGGTAGAAGAAAGGACGCTTAACAGCAGGTAGATCAAAACAGGTCGCTTTTAGTGGTGAACAGGTCTATGACATCCTCACGGGTTGGCTCAATATTCCAGGTCTTGAATCCAAGCCTGGCAGCTGTCGCCGTATTTTCCTCAGTATCGTCGATAAAAAGGCAGTTTTCCGGTTTGAGGTCGTGCTCCTGTAATACGAATTCAAAAATATCGGGGTTGGGTTTGCGCATTCCTATTTCGTGAGAAAGATAAAAGGCATCAAAGCACTTTTTGAAATCCTCAAAAAAAGGCACTTGCTGTTTTATAAATTCAATATGGTTTTCGTTAGTGTTGCTTAAAAGTATGAGCCTGAAATTCTTTTCTTCAGAAAGCTTTTTGATGAACCTGTACCTGTATTCCGGGAATTCAAGGAGAATGGAATTCCATGAACTTAAAAAATCCTCTTTTTTCATCTGCGGAAAATGGGTTCTGTAATGTTCTGAGATCTCGTCTGAAGTTACGAATCCCTGTTCATAATCCCTGTTCCTGGCCATCAGGGCTTCGGGTAACTCCTGAATATCCATCTTTTTCAGGTTGCGGTTGGTCGCCTCTTTATCTAAATTGATAAAGACATCTCCAAAATCAAATATTATCGTCTTGATCATTCTTGTAAATTTTTAATCTGTCTCCAGAAATATCCTTTTCAGAGACCAGTTTTCCTGAAAGTTCAGGCGCCTTCAGGCCATTTTTAAAATCGGCTGCCCCGGTGAATATTCTTGCTTCGTCCCACAGGCCGGCATCTATGAATTGTTGTAAGGTGTTTTGCCCACCTTCTATAATGACCGATTGTATTTCATGTTTATACAGCACTTCGCAGACAGCTGCGGCGATATTCCGGGAAAATTCTACCTCTTCATAGATAAGGTCGCCTTTGATATTCTTTTCCGAACTTTTTCCTGTAATGACTATGGTCTTCTGTTTTCCATCCAGCACCGAATAATCAGCGGGAGCTTTCAGGTCCCGGTCTATGATAATGCGGGTGGGATTGTTCCCCGTCCATTTTCGAACATTCAGGCTCGGGTTATCATCCAGCAGGGTTTTAGTGCCTACCAGGATGCCAGGTTCCTCGCTTCTCCATTTATGTACCAGCTGTCCCGAATATTTATTGGTGATCCAGACCGGCCTTTTTTCATCTCTTTTTTCAGGCGCCATAAAACCGTCCCTGGTCTGGGCCCATTTTAGAATGATATAAGGTCGTTGCTTTTTATGAAAAGTAAAGAATCGCCGGTTTAAGTGCTGACATTCTTTCTCGAGGATACCAACTTTAACTTCACAGCCTGCTTCCATGAGTTTCTTAATTCCCCTTCCGGCTACCTTCGCAAAAGGATCCATGCTGCCTATCACCACCTTTTTTATTCCCCTGGCGATAATAAGGTCGCTGCAGGGAGGTGTCTTACCAAAATGGCTGCAGGGTTCAAGGCTCACGTAAATGGTAGACTTCTTCAGAAGGCTTTCATCCTTAACCGAATTAATGGCATTTACCTCGGCATGTGCTTCACCGGCTTTCTGGTGCCAGCCTTCGCCAATGATCCGGTCTTTATAAACGATCACACTGCCTACCAGGGGATTCGGATAGGTGTTTCCAAGGCCGTTTTGGGCCAGTTCTATACAGCGTTTTATGTATTTTTCGTGTATATTCACGTCACAAAAATAGAATTAATTAGGCAGAATGAATACATGGAAAATTCGGGAAATAAAACCCGAAGATAATCAGCAGGTTAAAGAATTAATTAGGAAAGTGCTGGTTGAGATGGGAGTTCCAAAAGTAGGGACCGCTTATGAGGATAAGGCGCTGGATGATATGACCGCAACCTATGCAGATGATAGAATGGCCTATTTTGTTGTTGAAGAAAATTCGAGAATTATCGGCGGTGCCGGGATCGCGCCTTTAACAGGCTTAGAAGAAAAGATCTGTGAGCTTCAAAAAATGTATTTTCTACCGGAAGCCAGGGGAAGGGGAATAGGAATGAAGATGATCACTCAATGTCTGGAATTTGGCCGGCAAAATGGGTTTGAGAAGTGTTATATAGAAACCTTGCCATATATGGAGAACGCCCGGCGACTTTATGATAAGAATGGTTTTGAGGTTATTGAAAAACCTCTGGGGGATACCGGTCATTACAACTGCACGGTTTTTATGCTGAAGGATCTTTAATTTAGAAGCATGCAGGTCTCTCAATTAAAATATCAATTTCAGGAAGCTTTAAAAGATGAATTTCCTCAAACTGAAATAGACTCTTTTTTCTATATCCTTACAGAACATTATCTAGGCCTGGGTAGGTTAGATATCGCCCTGAATCCCGGTGTGGAGGTTTCAGAAGATCAGCATCAAAAGTTTGAAAAGGCTCTGCTCAGGCTTAAAGATCATGAGCCTGTTCAGCATATTACAGGAGTCGCCCAGTTTTACGGTTATAGCTTCAGGGTTAATAAAAGTACTCTTATTCCCAGGCCTGAGACCGAAGAGCTGGTAGATTGGATCATTTCAGATCATAAAGATTCCAGGCAAAGACTAGAAATCCTGGATATTGGGACCGGTAGCGGCTGTATTCCTGTGAGCCTGGCCAAAGAGCTGAAAAACTCACAAGTAAGTTCTTTCGATATCTCGAAAGAGGCCCTGGATTTGGCAAGAGTTAATGCCAGGGAGAATTCGGTAAAAATAGATTTCCACGAGGTAAACATTCTGGAAACCGAAAGCCTGGAAGCTAAATATGACATTATCGTTTCGAATCCTCCCTATGTTAGGGAGCTGGAGAAAAATGCCATGCACAAAAATGTGCTGGACCATGAGCCCGCAACTGCTTTATATGTGAAGGATGATGATCCCTTGGTTTTTTACCGGAAGATAGCAGAACTGGCTCTGGATGCGCTAAAAGAGAATGGAATGCTATATTTTGAGATCAACCAGTACCTGGGTAAAGAGACCAAACAAATGCTGGAGGAATTAGGTTTTGAAGCCGAACTTAAAAAGGATATTTTTGGCAATCATCGATTGCTGAAAGCAAGCAGGAAATAATATAATGAACAACCGGAATAAGATACATAACCTGGCCGTATTCTGTGCCAGTAGTGATGGCAACGACCAGCAGATCTACGAGACTGCTTATGATATTGGAAAGCAAATGGCCAGCCAGGGAATTCGCCTGGTCTATGGCGGTAGTAAGCTTGGGTTAATGGGCCAGGTGGCTCGAGGAGTCATGGAGCACACGGGAAAAGTAACAGGGGTGATCCCAGACTTCCTGAAAACAAAGGAAGTGGTACACGAAAGCCTGGATAAGCTTATCACAACCCAGGATATGCACGAAAGAAAACTCACCATGAACGAGTTGAGCGATGCTTTTATTGCCCTACCGGGTGGTTTTGGTACTTTTGAGGAGCTTTTTGAGATCGTTACCTGGGCGCAACTGGGGCTGCACCGAAAGCCAATTGGTCTTCTTAATATTGGGGGCTTTTATGATGACCTTGTGCAAATGCTGAATAAGATGTGTTTAAAAGGACTTTTGAAAAAGGACAACCTGGATATTTTGCTGATTTCAGATGATTTCGAGGATTTACTTGAACAAATGAGAAGTTTTGAGCCTAAACCGGTTCCAAAATGGATGAATAAGAATCAAACATAAATCATGAAAATAAGATCTCTAAGTGTATATACCTCCAATCTCGAGGAACAGCTCGATTTCTACCGGGATGAGCTGGGCTTTGAGGTCTCTGGCCTTTCAGAAGATAGCTTCGAGCTGAAAATGGGCTATTCTGTGCTAAAGTTCAAATATCGCGAAAATGCCACTCCCTATCACATCGCTTTGCATGTGCCAGATAATCAGGAAAAGGAAGCCCTGGAATGGCTGGAGAGTATCGTGCCGGTGCTAGACTATAATACAGATAAGATCATAGACTTTTCTAACTGGGAAGCTAAATCGGTCTATTTCTACGACCGGGATCATAACATTATGGAATTTATATCCCGCCGGGAATTTCATGCGCCAGAATCGGCCATCTTTAATGCCGATAATATAGTGGGAGTCGCAGAAATTGGCTTGGTTACCAATGATATTACCAGCAAATTCGAAAAGCTGAACCTGGAATGTAACCTCAACAGGTTCGACGGGGATTTTGAAAGGTTCTGTGCGATCGGTGAGGCTTCAGGATTACTGATCACTATCGATGGTGATAAAAAAGACTGGTTTCCTACAGGAGATAAGGCCCATGGTTCAGATTTCGAGCTGGAATTTGAACACTCAAAAAATAAATATCAACTGGAATTCAGCAAGGATAAGCTGAATATTTCCAAAGTCTAATACCAAGCATATATTAATATGGACGTCGAAAAAAGGATTCAGGAGCTACGAGAGGAACTTCAGCAGCATAACTACAATTATTATGTGCTGGATAAACCCCAGATAAGCGATTATGAATTCGATATGAAGCTAAAGGAGCTTCAGGAACTCGAAGAAAAACATCCCGAATTTGAAGATCCTAACTCTCCAACCCAGAGAGTTGGTGGAGCGATTACCAAGAATTTCGAGACCGTGGTGCACGATCACCGGATGTATTCGCTCTCCAATTCCTATTCAAAAGAGGAGCTGGAAGAGTGGGAGACGAGGCTTAGAAAGGTGGTCGACGGTAAGCTGCAGTATGTGTGCGAACTTAAATACGATGGAGCGTCCATAAGTCTAACCTATAAAAATGGTATCCTGGACAGGGCCGTGACCCGGGGAGATGGTTTCCAGGGAGATGATGTGACCAATAATGTTCGTACTATTAGGTCTGTGCCATTAAAATTGAAGGGTAGTTTTCCTGAGAAATTTGACATCAGGGGAGAGATCGTTCTTCCTTATGAAGGCTTTGCGAAAATGAATGCGGAAAGGGTGGATATAGGGGAAGAGCCTTATGCGAATCCAAGAAATACGGCTTCGGGAAGTTTGAAACTTCAGGATAGTGCCGAGGTGGCAAGAAGGCCTTTGGAATGTCTTTTATACAGCATTGTTGGGGAAAATACCGGTATAGAATCCCAGTTCGAAGGCCTGGAAAAGGCCAGGGAATGGGGGTTTAAGGTTCCGCAGGAATCAGAATTGAAAAATTCTATAGAAGAGGTGCTGGATTATATCAACTACTGGGATAACCACAGGCACGACCTGCCTTATGAGACAGATGGAGTGGTGGTGAAAGTAAATAGTTTTTACCAACAGGAGGAGCTTGGGCATACCGCCAAATCACCCAGGTGGGCCATGGCTTACAAGTTCAAGGCAGAGCAGGAAAGTACTAAACTGGAAAAGATCACCTACCAGGTGGGAAGAACAGGGGCTATTACCCCGGTTGCCAATCTGCAGCCAGTACAACTGGCCGGTACAATTGTTAAAAGAGCCTCCCTGCATAATGCAGACCAGATAGAGAAACTGGATGTGCGCGAGGGAGATACTGTTTTTGTGGAAAAAGGAGGGGAGATTATCCCGAAAATCGTTGGGGTAGATTTTACCAGGCGGGATCCGGATAGCGAACCTACCAAATACGCGACCCATTGCCCTGAATGTGATACGGAGCTTGTTCGAAATGAAGGCGAAGCCCAGCATTACTGCCCGAATACCAATGGATGTCCGCCGCAGATCATTGGCCGTATTCAGCATTATATTTCCCGTAAGGCCATGGATATAGAAGGCCTTGGAGGAGAAACCGTAGCCTTGCTGGTAAATGCCGGCCTTATTGAAAATTATGCCGACCTGTATACCCTCAAAAAGGAAGATATACTTCCCTTGGAGCGTATGGCCGAAAAATCTGCCGACAATCTGATCTCGGGGATCGAAAAATCTAAGGAAATCCCTTTTGAAAGAGTGCTTTTCGCTCTGGGAATTAGGTATGTTGGAGAGACTGTGGCTAAAAAACTGGCCAAACATTTTAAGAATATAGATGCACTGGCTGCGGCTTCTGAAGAAGAACTGGTGAATGTAGATGAGATAGGCGCGAGGATCGCCTGGAGCGTGGCCGACTTTTTTAATGCTGAATCTAACCGCGAGATCGTTCAGAGGCTAAAGGATTACGGGGTACAGCTGGAGATTTCTGCAGAGAAACTGGCAAATCAAACCGATGTCCTGGGAGGTAATAGTTTCGTGATCTCAGGGGTTTTTGAAAAGGTTTCCAGGAATGATCTTAAAAAGATGATCGAGGATAATGGCGGAAAAGTCTCCAGTTCAATTTCTTCCAAGACCAATTACCTGGTGGCAGGTGCCAATATGGGACCAAGTAAACTGGCAAAGGCAGAAAAGCTTGGAACCAATATCATAAGTGAAGATGATTTTCTGAAAATGCTGAATTAGAATGCTGAAAAACAGGATCTATCTAAGCTTTATATTTTTAATTTTCTGCTTAAGGTCATTGTTCTCCCAGGAATTGCCCGAAGGTTTCGTGTATGTGGATGAGGTGATCCCCGGGATCGTTCAGGAAATAAGATATGCCGGTGACTATAACTTTATTGGAAAACCCATTACCGGTTATGAAACCCCCAGGGCAATTTTGAGTAAGCCTGCGGCGGAAGCCCTTCGAAAGGTGCAGCAGGAGCTCATTATGAAAGACTATATGCTGAAGGTCTACGACGCCTATAGGCCGCAACGGGCGGTAGATCATTTCGTGGAGTGGGCACGGGACAGGGAAGACACTATAATGAAACAGGAATTCTACCCTAATGTTGCGAAAAAGAACCTTTTTGAATTTGGTTATATTGCGAGTAAGTCCGGTCATTCCCGGGGTAGTACGGTAGATCTTAGCATGATACATGTAGCTAATTGCGAAAATGTGGATATGGGTGGCAGTTATGACTTCTTTGGAGAAATATCCCATCATAATACGCAACAAATTAGCCCGGAACAGAAAAAGAACCGGGAGCTGCTTCGATTAACCATGAGAAAATACGGCTTCAGATCTTATTCTGAAGAGTGGTGGCATTATACCTATGACGCAGAGCCTTTTCCGGATAAATATTTTGATTTCCCGGTGAAATAAACTTATCTCACCGCGACCTTCGCGCCATCAGCCTTGATATTGTTCTGAGAATCCAGGAAGAAATCCACTCTTCCCAGGTAAAGTCCGTAGCATCCCACCTGGTTCACCAGTACCTTTTTTCCGGCCTTGTTGGTTTCCACACTTGGTTTTTCCAAAAAGGTGTGCGTGTGTCCTCCAATGATAAGATCGATATTTTCGGTTGCCCTGGCCAGTTTGACATCTGAGATCTTATTGCTTTTATATTCGTATCCTAAATGCGAAAGGCAGATCACCAGGTCGCAGTTTTCCTCATTTTTAAGTTTGGAGCTTACCTCCGTAGCCATTTCTACCGGATCCAGGTATCTGGTCTCTTTAAACAATTTGTCGTTTACAAGGCCCTGAAGCTCTATTCCAAGTCCAAAAACCCCGATCTTAACTCCATCTTTATTAAAAACCCTGTAATCCCTGGTTTTCCCATCCATTATGGTATTGCTGAAATCGTAATTTGAGATGACGAAATCGAAGTCGGCATGTGGTAACTGAGCGTAGAGGCCCTCAATGCCGTTGTCAAAATCATGATTTCCTAAAGTGGCGGCATCATACTTCAGCTTGCTCATCAATTTAAACTCCAGTTCCCCACCATAAAAGTTGAAATAGGGAGTCCCCTGGAAGATATCCCCGGCATCCAGTAGAAGCGTGTTCGGGTTTTCCTGCCTGATACTTTCAATCAGGCTGGCTCTCCTGGCCACACCTCCAAGGTTGGCATTTCTGCCTTCATCGGGTCCAAAGGGTTCTATATGGCTGTGCACGTCGTTAGTGTGGAGAATGGTAATATGCTTTTCAGCCGGTTTGAGAGATAGCGCAGAAAGGCCACCAAGGCTTAAAAATGCCGTCGCCGCGGCGGTATTCTGAATAAATTCTTTTCTTTTCATATCCTATTCTCTAGTGTAACGATCGTCTATACTGGTCTTGATGGTATCTACCTTCTTGAAATAATCGATAAGGGCATTCCTTATCTTGTAATCTGCGCCATACAGATTTACCGGGTCTTCGAAGAACTTCATATTGTCCCCTCCATTATAAAGATAATCTGAAGTTGCTACGAGGTAGGTTTGATCCTCGCTGATCTCTTTTCCCTTTACACGGGCTTCAAAAATGCTGTAATCATTATTGGCTTTTATTTTGATACCGCTCACCGGGTGCGCTCTTTTCGCTTTTTCCAGGTATCTTAACAGCTGCTTTACCTTTTTTCCGCTAAGCTCAGCTACTACGATCTCATTTTCAAATGGCATTAAATTATAGGCCGAACGGGTTGTAACACCTCCGGCCGGCAGTTCAGCTCTAATCCCGCCATGGTTTAGAAGAACGAAATCTATATCCCTGCCTGCTCTTTTCCTGATTACGGGGTTGGCCTGTACCATAACTATATCGGCCATTAGATTTCCCAGCGCCGTGTTCAGGTCTCCGTCGTTCTTGGAAAGAAGCTTGGGGTTGTAGGCTATTACTGAATCCAGGGTTTGGTTAAGATGTTCCTTGAAAGGAGCAATGAATTTAGTGATCTCTTCATCTCCCTCAAGTTCATTATCTATGGGAATTCTTTCTGATCTGGTCTCTGTCACAACAATATTCCCGGTTTTGTTTTCCTTGCAGGAAGCCAGGACGAGAAAAGAGGAAAGTAGAATGATTTGAATCTTGTTCATGGGCTTGAAATATTTTGCAAATATAAAAACAAAAAATCCAATCTGCTTTTCCTGAAAAATAGCCACACACAGCCTAGGCTTGATAAACTCGTAAAGAAAATTTAAATAAGCATATTGGCTTAAGGTTAAAAAAATCTTAAAAATCTATATTCTTTTTTATATTTACCCACCTCATTAATTATATATGAAGCGAAGTCAGGTTTTTATTTTGGCATGTGTACCTATGCTGATCCTTAGTTTGTGGGCTTTGATCTACGACATTTCCTGGCTCTCCAATGTTGCTGAACTCTCGGCTTACTTCATATTGCTGGCCGGTTTTTACAGAAAACTGAATTTAAAGAGCCTTAATGTAAGCCTGTTTTTAGGCTTTAGCGTGATAGCCGAAATACTTGGTTTTTTTAACGACACCCAGTACACAGGCCTTATGCTTATGTTCTTTCAAATGGCTTCTTATGTTTTCCTTACCCGGGAGGCACACAGGTATACCGAGCGTGAAACCGCTAACCGTTTTATGATCCTGTTTTTCTTAATGATGATAGGGGCCAATTGTTTTTTTGTGTACCGTCATTTTCAGGAACTGGAAAGCAAGATCGCGGGGATCGTTGAATTTGGATTTTACTCACTGTATTACCTGAACTTGCTGGTGCTGGTCATCGTTGGGCTTATCTATTATCTCAATTCTTATTCCCGAAAATCGGTTCTTTTCGTTACCCTGGTCATGGCCATCGTGGTGGCAGATATTTTAAGAGATATGTCAGTTTTCTACCTGCCAGATACGAGCGTGCTTTTACTGAAAAGTTTTCTTCAATTTAGCGCCATCATCCTGGCCTTCAAATTCTATTCAACCAAGGAAAGGAAGCTGAAACTTATAAACCTGGTCTAGCATTCAGATTTTATACAAATTGAGGAAACCTGTTAAATTCCAATATTTACGCGTCTTCCCGGTGAACTATCTCCCTTGTTGTTAATCTAATTTATTTACATTTGTCGCACCAAAAATCAATGATGATCCCTGTTAGACTCAAACATGCCATCTATTCCCGGAAAATTCGGAAAGCCTTAAATAGGAAGGAGAATTCAAGGGAGAATGTAAATAGGAAAATAGGGATAATTACAGATGCCGCAGATGGGGAAAGCATTCAGAAGTTGGTGAAGCTCTCTGGTGAATTAGGCTTTAAAAAGGAGGAGCTTAAGTTGGTGGTTCTAGGTGCCAATTTTGAAGTTTCCGGCATGGTTAAGGTGATTAAGCTGGATACCAGGGAAGTTTCAGCTTCAGGTAAGTTCAGGTCTCAGGAGATCCTGGATTTCCTTGCAGAAGAATTTGAACTTCTGGTCTGTTATTTCAGTAATAAGCAGGAACTTGCTTCACTGCTGGCTGCTGAAGCGAGGTCTGGAATGGTATTTGGAAATGCCCCAGATAATTTCGGGCTTTACCAGGTTGAGGTTCATGCTGCCGACCTGGATATTTTTCAGCAGGAAATAAAAAAATATTATAGAATTTTTAAAAGAGAATAATGATGGAATCCTTTGTAGGAACTGGAGTAGCATTAATCACTCCATTTAATGATGATTTGTCTGTAGATACCGCCGCGCTTACCGGGCTGGTAAAAGACCAGATCGAGAACGGGATAGAATACCTGGTGGTGCTGGGAACTACCGCAGAGAATGCGACCCTTAGCCATGAGGAAAAAGAACTGGTAAAGGAAACCGTAATCAAGGCAAATGAAGCTAAACTTCCGCTTATGCTGGGAGTAGGAGGAAATAATACTGCCGGAGTGGTAGAAGAGTTGAAAACATCTAACCTGGATGGTTTTGATGCCATCCTTTCGGTTTCACCATATTATAACAAACCCACGCAGGAAGGTATTTACCGTCACTTTAAAGCGGTGGCCGAGGCATCTCCACTTCCTATCATCCTTTACAATGTACCGGGAAGAACGGCTTCTAACATATTGCCGGAAACTATAAACCGTATCGCCAGGAATTTCAAGAACGTCATCGGGGTGAAAGAAGCTGCCGGGGACATCGTGCAGGCCATGAAACTCATAAGCATGGTGCCTGAAGATTTCAAGGTGATTTCTGGAGATGATATGATCACCCTGCCAATGACGCTGGCCGGAGGAAAAGGAGTGATCTCGGTAATCGGGCAGGGACTGCCTAGGGAATTTTCAGATATGGTGAGAGCCGGCCTTAAAAGTAACGTTGCTGAAGCCTATAAATTACATTATAAGATCGCTCCTTCCATAGACCTTATTTTCGCTGAGGGTAACCCGGCCGGGATCAAGGCCTTGCTGGCAAAAAAAGGAATGGTGAAGAACAATCTCAGGCTGCCGCTGGTGGAAGCTTCTGAAGCTTTAACGGCCAGGATCAATGACTTTATGGATAGATTTTAGATAAACTCTACAGAAAAAACTTTCCTGAAATACCTGCAATAATCGCTGCTTAAAGCTGTTATTTGTAAGGATTAGGAAAGTTTTTTTTTATAGTAACAAAAAATGTATTTTTGCCAGATGTTTTTACGTATCATGAAAAAAGGAATTCTTGTTTTAGGTTTACTATTGATGACGGTCTCTTGTAGCGAGTATCAACAGTTGCTTAAGAGTACGGAGACTGCTGAAAAGTATACCGCGGCAGAAGAGCTATATAACGAAGGCAAAGCAGAAGACAGCAATAAGAAGCTTAGAAAATCTTTAAGGCTGCTAGAGCAAATAGAACCTGAATTTCGCGGCAAACCACAAGGAGAGCGACTTGTTTTCCTTCTGGCAGATACGTATTACCAGCTGGGAGATTATATCAACGCGCCTTTCCAGTTCCAAAGATTTTTACAATTATATCCTAACAGCCAGAAGGCAGAGGAGGCTACATATAAAAAGGCATCCAGTCATTACTATATGTCTCCAAGGTATGACCTGGATCAGACAGATACTCATAAAGCAATTGAAGAATTACAGGTTTACCTGAATGAATATCCAGAAGGTGAATTCGTAGAGTCGGCTAATGAAAAAGCTACAGAATTAAGGATCAAGCTTGAGAAGAAAGCTTACGAGATCGCCAAACAATATCACCATACCGAATTCTATAAAGCGGCCATCGCTTCGTTTAATAACTTTATTTCAGATTACCCGGGGTCCCCATTCAGGGAAGATGCCTATTACTACAGGTTCGACTCGGCGTATAAACTGGCGATAAACAGTTTTCAGTTCCTGATGGAAGAGAGACTGGAAGAAGCGAAAGAATTTTACAAAGCTTACAAAAAATATTATCCTGAAGGAGAGTATATTCCGCAACTGGAAGACTCCTTATCAGAAATAGATAAAAGGTTACAGAATTTTTAATAACAGGAATGATGGATTTTAAGAAAATTGATGCACCGGTGAACACGACAACTATCGACAGGAACAAGGTAGATGAGCCAACCGGGAATATTTATGAAGCGATCTCTATAGTTGCTAAAAGAGCCGGCCAGATAAATGGTGAGATCAAAAAGGAATTATTAGAAAAGCTTGATGAATTTGCTACTTACAACGATTCTCTGGATGAGATCTTTGAGAATAAGGAGCAGATCGAGGTTTCTAAATTCTACGAGAGATTGCCAAAGCCACAGTCGCTTGCTATCCAGGAATGGTTAGAAGACAAGATCTACTACCGCAACACTAAGGATACCGAAGAATAGAATCTGGAAGCAAATATGTCTGTACTTAAGGGCAAAAAGGTTTTATTGGGAATTACCGGAGGTATTGCCGCATTTAAAACTGCCTCTTTAGTACGTTTATTTGTAAAGGCAGGTGCCGAGGTAAAGGTTGTCATGACGCCTGCTGCCAAAGAATTTATCACTCCGCTTACACTTTCCACCCTTTCCAAAAACGAGGTCTTTTCCTCGTTCACAGATGAGGAGGATGAAAATGCGAAATGGAATAATCATGTTGAACTCGGCCTCTGGGCCGATTTCATGCTTATAGCCCCTGCTACTGCCAGTACGCTTTCTAAAATGGCTTCGGGCAACAGCGATAATTTCCTGCTGGCGACTTACCTTTCAGCCAAATGTCCGGTCTTTTTTGCACCTGCCATGGACCTGGACATGTATAAACACCCTTCCACCAGCAAAAGTTTTAAGACCCTGGAAGCTTATGGGAATATAATGATCCCTGCCGGTACCGGCGAGCTTGCCAGTGGCCTGCATGGTGAAGGAAGAATGGCCGAACCTGAAGATATTTTAGAATTCCTGGAAGATCGTTTTACCCGTGACCTGCCTTTAAAAGGTAAAAAAGTGGTCATTACTGCCGGGCCTACATACGAAGCTATAGATCCCGTACGTTTTATAGGAAACCATTCCAGTGGAAAAATGGGTTATGAAATTGCCTTTAACGCCGCCGAAATGGGTGCTGAAGTTGTATTGATCTCTGGTCCTACGCATCTAAATTTAGATGATAAAAGGATAGATTTGATAAGAGTTACCAGTACGAGGGATATGTATGAAGCTGCCCATGAGAATTTTGGAAATGCAGATGTTTTTATCGCTGCTGCGGCCGTGGCAGATTATAAGGCTAAGACGGTGGCCGATAAAAAGATCAAGAAAAACGATGATACTCTGAGCCTGGAATTAACTAAAACAGAAGATATCCTGTTTAGCCTCGGGCAGGTGAAAGCCTCCCAGAAGCTGATAGGTTTCGCCCTGGAGACCAATAACGAAGAGGAAAACGCAAGAAAAAAGCTGAAAAAGAAGAATCTTGATTTTATTGTTTTAAATTCACTGAACGATAAAGGAGCCGGATTCAAGGGTGATACCAATAAGATCAGCATCATATATCCGGACAGGAAAAAAGACTTCGAACTGAAAACAAAAAGCGAGGTCGCCAGGGATATTTTAAAGGAGATCGTAGAATTAATAAATGCATAAGATATTTAGTTTCATAATGATTTTTGTTGGCCTGCAGGTGTGTACGGCCCAGCAACTCAATTGTGAGATCATCGTGAATGCTGAACAGACCGGGCAGAACAACCTTTCCGTTTTTAAAACCCTGGAAAGATCTCTTACCGAATTCGTGAATCAGACCACCTGGACCGAAAGGAAATTCCAGCCACATGAGCGAATTAATTGCAGCATGTTCATCACCATCACCAGTTTTGAAGGTGAGAATTTTAATGGCACCATCCAGGTACAATCCTCCAGGCCGGTATACGGAAGTTCCATGATAACTCCTGTGTTCAACTTTAACGATGAACAGTTCAGTTTTGCTTATCGCGAATATCAGCCATTGGATTACAGCCAGAACACCTATACATCGAATCTCGTCTCTGTGATCTCATTTTATATCTACACCATTCTAGGGATGGATGCAGATACCTTTGCTCTTAACGGCGGAACTACCTATTACGAGGAAGCCAATCGTATAGTGACCAATGCTCAACAGGGCAATTACCGCGGTTGGAAGGGATCTGACGGGCAGCGTTCCAGGTTCAGGTTAATTACAGACCTGCTGGCGAACACTTTTGCCGAATACAGGTCTGCTCTATATGATTATCATCGCCTGGGGCTTGACGTGATGCACGAAGATATCCTGGCCGGAAAAACCCAGATCGCTGAAGCGCTTAACGATTTAGAGGTAATGAATAACAGGAGGAACAATTCCCTCTTGCTTAGAACCTTTTTCGATTCTAAGGCAGATGAGATCTCTTCTATCTACTCGGGAGGGCCTGCCTTTGGAGATACCGCAGGGCTGGTTGAAACCCTAAATAATATCGCCCCGAGATATGCCAGAAACTGGCGAAATATTCGCTAGGGTTTTTGGTTGATTTCATTACTTTTCTCTCGTATATTTAGCACAAATTTTAACCGATTTGCTTACATCTCTATCTATTAAGAATTACGCCCTAATCGAAGATATAAATATCGATCTAAAGGCCGGTTTTACTATTATTACCGGAGAAACCGGAGCGGGTAAATCTATCATGCTGGGAGCTTTAGGTCTGTTGCTTGGCGACAGGGCAGATTTCAGCTCTATTCGGGATACCAACAAGAAATGCGTTATCGAAGGTAGCTTCAGCATCTCTAATTATAAACTGGAGGATTTCTTTAAAAAACAGGATCTCGATTACGAGCAGCAAAGCATCATTAGAAGGGAGATATTGCCTTCGGGAAAATCCCGGGCATTTATAAACGATACGCCGGTAAAGATCACGGCCCTTCAGAAACTAGGTACTTACCTTATCGATATTCACAGCCAGCATGAGACCTTAAGCCTGGGCAATGCAGATTACCAGTTCAATGTGATAGATACTATTGCCAAGAATGAGTCGGTTATTTTGCAGTATCGCAGGGAATTAAAGGAATATAAGATCTTACAGAACAGGTTCGAGGAGCTAAAGGAGGAGCAATCCCAGGCCGCAAAGGAATACGATTATAATATTTTCCTGTTGAACGAGCTGGAAGAGGCAAATCTCAAGCCAGGAATGCTGGAAGAGCTGGAAGAGCGTTACGAGGAGCTGAACAATGTTGAGGAACTTACTGAAAATCTGAGTTCAGCGATCAATTTATTACAACAGGAGGAGGTAGGGAGCCTCGAAAGCCTCAAAAGCGTTAGATCCCATCTTGCAAAGATCGCCCAGTTTTCAGCCAGCTATGAGAGTTTTCATGAAAGGGTACAAAGTGCGATCATCGAGCTGGACGACCTGGAGGCAGAAATGACCAATGCCCTGGACAGGGTAGAGGCCAATCCCGAGGAGCTGGAAATGGTGAACCAGAAACTGCAGGTGATCTATAATCTTCAGAAAAAGCACAATGCCGAGAATATCGAGGAGCTGCTGGATATCATGAGCGATCTTAGGCAGAAGGTTTCCGTAACCGAAAATGCCGACGCAGCCCTGGAAGAGATTCAGAAAGAGATAAAGTTGCAAAAGGAGAAACTGTCTGAGATCGCAGGGAAACTGCACGAGAACAGGCAGAAGATCATCCCGGCCTTTATTGAACAAACCGAGAAGATCCTGAAAGATCTGGGGATGCCAAATGCCAGGCTGAACATCGAACTTGAACGTGGCACAGAATTCCTGGCCAACGGGCAGGATAAACTGGAATGGTATCTCGCCGCAAATAAGGGTGGAAGTTTTAAGGAGATCAAAAAAGCCGCTTCCGGAGGAGAGCTTTCCAGGATCATGCTAGCCGTTAAGAGCATACTTGCCGCACAGAGCAAGCTACCTACCATTATATTTGATGAGATAGACACGGGGGTTTCGGGTGAGATTGCTAAAAAAATGGGTGAGATCCTTCAGAAAATGGGTAACACTATGCAGGTGATCGCCATTACGCACCTGCCGCAGATCGCAGGGAAGGGAGCCACTCATTTTAAGATCTTTAAAGAAGATAACGAGATCGCGACCCAGACCAAGATCATCAGGCTGGAAGAAGAGCAGCGTATCGAGGAACTGGCGCTTATGCTTGGCGGGAACACCAAAAGTGATTCTGCCAGGGCTCATGCAAGGGCCTTGCTTAATTAGAATTGAGAATTTAGTAGTGAGTAAATTGTCATTGTGAGCGAAATGCAATCCAACAGGCATGTCTAAATTTTATGGTAGTTTTCAATAAATTGAAAAATCAGCAGTTCCCCAAATTTCAAATTCTTAGATACTGATTACTGAATACAAAATACTGCTAAGTCGTTTCCACTAACTTTGCTATATTTACAAGCTTAACAACCACAAAATAAAAATCACATGTCATATAACCTGTTAAAAGGTAAACGAGGAATTATTTTCGGAGCGCTGGATGAGAACTCCATTGCCTGGAAAACTGCCGAAAAGGTGCATGAAGAAGGAGGTAAATTCGTGCTTACCAACGCGCCAATTGCAATGAGAATGGGTAGCATCAAGAACCTGGCTGAAAAGACCGGTTCTGAGATCATTCCTGCAGACGCGACCAAAGTGGAAGACCTGGAAAACCTGGTAGAAAAGTCCATAGAAATCTTAGGGGGTAAGATCGATTTCGTACTTCATTCCATCGGAATGTCGGTAAACGTTAGAAAAGGAAATCATTATACAGACATGAACTATGATTTCACTACCAAAGGCTGGGACGTTTCTGCGGTATCTTTTCACAAGACCATGCAGGTGCTTTACAAAAAAGATGCTATGAACGAGTGGGGAAGTATTGTTGCGCTTAGTTATATGGCGGCACAGCGAGTATTCCCAGATTACAACGATATGGCAGACAATAAAGCGTATCTGGAATCGATCGCCCGTAGCTTTGGTTATTTCTTCGGAAAGGACAAGAAAGTAAGGGTGAACACCATTTCGCAGTCTCCTACGCCAACCACGGCCGGGCAGGGTGTAAAAGGCTTTGATGGCTTTATCGCTTTTGCTGAAAAAATGTCCCCGCTAGGAAATGCTACGGCAGAAGAATGCGCGGAGTATACTTTGACCCTTTTCTCAGATCTTACAAAAAAAGTTACCCTTCAGAACCTTTATCACGATGGTGGTTTCTCCAATACTGGAGTAAGCCAGGAAGTGATGGAAGCATTTGTCAAAGACGAAGAGTAAAAATTAATAAACTTATGCTGCCGAAAGCTACTTCTTTGAAGGAGGGTTTTCGGCAGTATTATTTTGAAACCATTACATGCAACCAGAGTATTCCTTTATTGTTCCGGTATATAATCGCCCCGACGAGATCAGGGAGTTGCTGGAAAGTATGAGGAAGATCATTTCCAAGGTTTCCTTTGAAGTGGTGATCGTGGAAGATGGTTCAAGTATAAGGGCAGATAAGGAGGTTAAGAAATTTTCTGAAGATCTCAATATCAGTTATTACTATAAAAGCAATTCCGGCCCCGGGGATTCTCGTAATTTCGGAATGAAAAAGGCCAGGGCAGATTATTTTCTCATCCTGGATTCTGATGTCATCCTTCCCGAAAATTACCTCAGGGAGGTGCATGCTTTTCTTTCTGAGAGGCCATGTGACTGTTTTGGTGGCCCAGATGCGGCTCATGAATCCTTTAGTGATATTCAGAAGGCTATAGATTATACCATGACCTCTTTTTTTACCACTGGCGGAATTAGGGGTGGAAAAAAGGCGGTGGATGAGTTCCAGCCCCGTAGTTTTAATATGGGTCTTAGCCGCAGGGCTTTTGAGGCAAGTAAAGGTTTCGGGCAGATTCACCCCGGAGAGGATCCCGACCTAAGTCTTAGACTGAAAAAATCAGGGTTTAGGATCTGTCTTATTCCTGGAGCAAAGGTATTTCATAAACGCCGGATAGACTGGAGCAAGTTCTATCTTCAGGTCAAGAAATTCGGGATGGTAAGGCCTATTCTTAATAAATGGCACCCGGGATCGGCCAGGATCACCTACTGGTTCCCCAGCTTTTTTATTCTTGGATTTCTTATTTCAATTTTGTTGGCAATTGCCGGCGAAAGCTTCTTCCTGGGGGGGTACCTTATTTATTTCCTAATTATTGCCTTGGATGCAGCGATAAAAAATAAAAGTATTTATATTGGTATACTCGCGATAAGGGCTGCGATGGTCCAGTTTACGGGTTACGGATTAGGATTTTTAAACTCCACCATCAAGACCGGTTTACTGAACAAAAATCCCGAAAAGGAATTTCCACAACTATTTTTCAAAAAAGATGGAGCTGCGTAAAAAACCAAGATTTAAAAAATCCAGTGTGAAGACCTTCAGTTTCTTCCTGGTCTTTTCTGCAGTGGTCTGGATACTGGTCCAGTTTTCCAAAACCTATACGCAGGTGATAGAGATTCCGGTTAGTTACATAAACACCCCGCTGGATAAGAGTATTTCTGAAGACAGGCCAGACCATGTGGACCTGCAGTTACAGGATAATGGTTTCAGCATATATTACTATAAATTTTTTAATCCCAGGCTGGAAGTAGATCTCTCCCAAGCCCGGGAAAATGATGGTAAGCTGGTTTATTCCCTGCAGAACCATCTTTCGGATATCGAGCAGCAATTGAAGATAGATTTTGAAAACTCCCTGATTGTGCAGGAAGAGATCGTGGTGCCATTTCAGTTCAAAAAAGAGAAGATGCTTAAGGTAGAGCCCAGGATTGAGGTGAGCTACGCCGTAGGATTTTCGGCCGATGAGCCGATAAAACTGCAACCAGATTCAGTAAAAGTTAGCGGTCCCGAGGAGATCATCGACAGTCTTACCAGTGTGCCTACTAGGTCTATTAAATTGAATAAGGTGAATAATGATCTTAACGGACAGGTAGGCCTTGATACTTCCAGCCTGGGAGAATTGAGCTTCTACGAGAATACCGTAAAATATTTCCAAGAAGTTGAAAAGTTCACCGAGGGTAGTGCCGAAATTGCCGTGGAGGTGATCAATGTACCAGATGACCTTAACCTGGCTTACTTTCCTAAAACCGTAATCGTCTATTACCAAGTGAACCTGCAGCAGTTCGAGAGCGTAAGCTCTGCCGACTTCAGGGTGATTTGCAATTATAAGGACATCAAGAAAGGAGACGATTATATGATCGCCCAGATCGTGGAAAAGCCCGATTTTGTAAATAACGTAAGGCTGAACGAGCGCCGCATTCAATTCGTGATCAAAAGATGAAAATAGTTGGACTCACTGGCGGGATAGGCAGCGGGAAGACCACCGTAGCCGGATTTTTCAAAGAAATGGGCATACCGGTTTATATAGCTGATGAGGCAGGGAAAAGGCTGATGTCAACTTCCGAAGAAATACGGGAAAAGATCATAGGCCTTTTCGGGGAAAAGGCATACAAGGACAACCAGCCGGAACGTAAATTCATCGCCTCAAAAGTATTCAATGACCAGGAAATGCTGGCTAAACTAAACCAGATCATTCATCCTGCAGTGGCCAGAGATTTTGAACAATGGCACCGGAAGCAATCTTCAGAATATGTGATCTATGAAGCGGCCATTCTTTTTGAAACCGGCGGATATAAAAAATGTGATTTTAGCATCCTGGTAAAAGCTCCACAAAAGTTAAGAATAGATAGACTTAAGAAAAGAGATAATAGCTCCAAAGAGGAAATTCAGCAGCGAATGAACAACCAGTGGAGCGATGAAAAGAAATCCAAACTCGCCGATTTCATAATAAATAACGAGGATCTGGAGCATACCAAACAACAGGTTGAACATATTCACTTCGAAATCTTAAAAGCAGGCAAAAATTCTTAGAAGTTCTGTTAACATTTGGTTAAACACTTTAACCTCTAAATGTTAAAATATTACTTTTGACCGCATGAATAAGAAGCTTTTTGTCCTTCTCGTTGCCCTAATGAGCCTGTCACTTATCGGTATTATTTTCGTTCAGGGATATTGGATTAAAAGCACAATTGATGACCGTGAGGAGCAGTTTTCTTACAATGCTAAACAGGTATTGATTAATGTCGCAGATGAGATTCAGAAACAGGAATTTGAAAAATATTACTTCCAGTTCAAGAATCCCGATAGCATTAATAGCAGACTTAGTGATAGAACCTTAACCGAATATTTTTATTCCAACAGGGATGAAAGCAGAAATGAGACATATTATAATTCTGAAACTGTTTTAGAGGAAGATTATAAGGTCTCATCGGGTTTTTTACAGTTCGCCCAGGATAGTATTCAGTTCACCAAAATGATCAATAAAAGGGTGACCGATATTGTAAGAAACAATCAGTTGGATGGTGACAACTTAAGTGCGAGGCAACGAATTGAACATATAGAACGTATTTCCCGGATGGAGGAGGTTGAAAAGGATATCCTGCGTTCGGCCATTTCTGAACTGGTAGTAAGACTTCCGGTGCATAAGAGGGTTTCTGAAGAGACCATTTCAGAATTGCTGGAAGATGAGCTTAAAGAAAGAGATCTAAAGACTCAATTCGAATTCGGGATCTATAATAATTCGATTGCCACGAACCTGCATTCAGAAAATTTTAGTCTGGATCATCCCGCCACCTACGCGGTACCTTTGTTCACCGATAGGGCCGGGAATAGTAGTTACCAATTATTGGTTAACTTTACTAATAAGAAGGAAGCAGTCCTTTCATCGGTGATTTTAATGGCCTGTCTTTCGATCATTTTCACCCTGATCATCGTGATCGCATATTCCAGTGCGCTTTCACAGCTGATCAAACAAAGACAGATATCGCAGATAAAAACTGACTTTATAAATAACATGACCCACGAGTTCAAAACTCCTATCGCCACGATCAACCTGGCGCTGGATGCCATTAAGAACCCAAAGGTCATTGCCGATGAGTCCAAGGTTTCCCGTTACCTGCAAATGATTAGGGACGAAAACAAGAGAATGCACGCGCAGGTTGAAAATGTGTTGCGAATCTCGAAACTGGAGAAGAACGAACTTGACCTCAAGAAAGAAAGACATCAGTTGCACGATATCATTCATGATGCAGTGTCGCATGTAGAACTGATCGTGGAGGATCGTGGTGGATATATTCAAACCCATTTTGGCGCCTTAAGATCCTCGATACTGGCCAACCAGGACCACTTTACCAATGTGATCGTGAACATCCTGGACAATGCGATCAAATATTCTGAAGATGCGCCAAAGATCGATATCTATACAACGAACGTTAAGAACTATATCTATTGTGAAATAAGGGACCAGGGGGTTGGAATGAGCAAACTGGTCCAAAAGAAAATATTTGAAAAATTCTATCGCGAGCATACCGGCGATATCCATAATGTGAAGGGGCACGGCCTGGGACTTGCTTACGCAAGGCAGATCATAGAAGATCATCACGGGGAGATCAGGGTTAGCAGCGAAAAAGGAAAAGGAAGTACCTTTATAATTAAACTACCACTAATATCTTAATACATGGAAACTGAAAACAAGAAAATTTTACTAGTAGAGGATGATCCGAACTTCGGAACCGTCCTGAAAGATTACCTCGCAATGAACGATTATGAGGTAACTCACGCCAAAAACGGAATGGAAGGGTTCGAGAAGTTCAAAAAAGACGATTTCGATCTTTGTATCCTGGATGTAATGATGCCTTACAAGGACGGATTCACTTTAGCCAAAGAGATTCGTGACAAGAACGAGGAAATCCCGATCATCTTCCTTACCGCCAAAGCGATGAAAGAGGATGTATTGAAAGGTTATAAAGTTGGGGCAGATGATTACCTTAACAAGCCTTTCGACAGCGAAGTACTTTTAATGAAGATCAAGGCGATCATGCAGCGTAAAGCTACAGATAGCGTGGCAGATTCCAAGCAATTTGAATTTGAGATCGGTGATTTTCACCTGAACTCGAAGTTAAGATTCCTTACTTTCAGAGATGAGGAGCCACAAAAGCTTTCTCCCAAGGAAAACGAACTGCTTAGATTGCTTGCCTTACACGAGAACGACTTAATGCCTAGAGAACTGGCGCTAACCAAGATCTGGAGAGACGACAACTATTTTACCTCCAGAAGTATGGATGTTTATATCGCCAAGCTTAGAAAATACCTTAAAAAGGACGAGAACGTGGAGATACTGAATATTCACGGTGAAGGTTTCAGGCTTGTTGTGAAAAACAAAGAAGAGACCGAAGCATAATATATAAATTCAGTTTCCGGGATGTACTGCATCATGGTTAATCGCCATGATGCAGTAAAATATCTCGATCCTGAGGTTGAATCTTTTCCCGGTAAATCTTCCAGTTTCAGCACTGAACCTATTATTGTAATCTTAGCATAAATTTAAGATCGGTTTTCCTACAATACTTATCTTTATGGCATTCACTCAATATGCCCTAACTTGATAAGTGCAGCCGATATTCCTGTTTTTAAAGGCGCTTCCACTAAGAGGGCCTGCACTTTCATTTTATTTCTTTTAGGTTTTATTCCAGCCGTTTTTGGGCAGGATCCAGCCGATATTGTACCCAGTTATATCTGGCAGGATAAGGTAGATCTTCCTACGGTTTCTGCTACAGACCTTAATGTGGAGGATATCACTATTTCTATTGCCACAGATTCTAAAGGGAATGTATATACCTTGTCTTTCGGTAATGGTGTACAGAAAAGGGATTCAGACGGGAATCTTATTTCTACTATTATTCCAGCTAATCAACTCGATAATCCTGTTGACCTGGCCGTTGATAATAACGATATTATTTATGTGGCAGACTATCTTGCACAGGGCAGCTGCAGTGACAATGGAAAGATTAAAGCCTTTGATCAAAATGGTCAGTTGTTAAGTAGCAAAATTCAATTGACCTCTTTTTATAGGCCCATCGGTATCGAATTCGACTCAGATAATAATTTGTATGTAGCAGAGTATAATCAGGCAAATTCAGGATGTGAAAACGATGAGTTAAGCAGGTTGAGAGTCTACAAAACAGATGGAAGTATCCTAACTAACGATACAGATATATCCCAACCATATAGAGTTGCTGTGGATTCCCAAAAAAGGGTCTTTGTAAGTCAGGGAGATGGTAGGCTTTTGATGCTGGATTCTAATTTGAATCTTATAAAAAGTATTTCCAATTTACAATCTCCTGCATCTATTGCCGTAGATAGTTTTGATTATCTGCATGTTTTAGAATATGCAGATAGAGTTGATTTTAATGACTTTATCAATTACGAGTCAATTGATCTTCTGGCTGTGGCAAGAGAAGTAAGGGACGGGATTAACAACGAGGATTTTGTGGTCAAAATTTTTGATGCCAATCAAGTTTTGGTCAAAACATTCGTCGATAAAATTGATTTTCCTTTGGATATAACTTTTAATCAATGTGACCGAATGTATGTTGATAATTCCGAAATCTTCGGGGTAAACTTTTTCGGGGCTTATATTCCTTCTCGACTGGAATTCGATCTTGAAATATATGAAAGAACCCCTGCTTTTGATATCACTAAACCTGAAATTACCTGTCCAGCAGATATCACCGTCCAGGCCCAGACAGGTAATGATTTTGCGATTGTAAACTATGCCACCGCCACTGCTACTGATGCCTGTGGTGTTTCTGTGCAACGCATTTCGGGATTGTCCTCCGGTAGTCAATTTCCCATTGGTGAGAATTATGTTGATTTTGAAGCGACAGATGGTTTTGGAAATAAATCTAGTTGTAGGTTAAGCATTACTGTTGAAGGGGAAGACCCTGAAGATACTCCACCCGAATTTGAAAATTGTCCAGCCGATATTCCTAAAAATAATGATACCGGTCAATGTGCTGCAGTAGTTACTTTTGCCACCCCAGTTGTTACCGACGATAGCGGATCTATAACTCCCACTCGAACTGATGGCTCAGGTTTAAATTCCGGTGACGAATTCCCGGTAGGGATTACGACGATAATCTACGAGGCAGATGATGGTGTAAATGGACCAGTTACCTGTAGTTTCGATATTATAGTCAGTGATAATGAAGATCCTGTATTTACAAGTTGCCTAACTGAGAATCCTTCTTTTACCATCCAGGAGGGAGAAAATCATATTCTAAATGATTATGCTTCTCAGGTTACAGTAACAGATAACTGTAGCAATGGTTTGAACCCGGTTCAAACTCCTGCACCCGGAACTCCAATTAATGAAGACCAGGTAGTGACGATTACTGTGACAGATGAGGCCGGTAATATTTCTGAACCCTGTAGTTTTACCGTGGAAATCATTCAGGAAGCTGCACCGGAGCCAACTTTTGATTGTCCCGTAGAAAGTGAATTAGAGCCGTTGTATTATGGTGAGAATTGTTCCGTAAGCGTTCCGGAATATGAAATTTTAAACCCACAAAATTTTGATGCTGAGCCATATTTGGTGCAAACCTATTCTGAAAATGAAAACTCCGTTAGTGTTACCCTACAGGTATATGATGGAGAAGGGGGAGAGTTAGTAGATGTATGCAGTTTTAATGTTGATCTAATTGACGATCTTTCCCCGACAATTTCAAATTGCCCAACTGATAATCTTTCCTTTACCATCCAGGAGGGAGAAAATCATATTCTAAATGATTATACTTCTCAGGTTACAGTAGCAGATAACTGCAGTACTGGTTTAATTCCAGTACAGACTCCGGCACCCGGAACTCCAATTAATGAAGACCAGGTAGTGACTATTACCGTGACAGATGAGGCCGGTAATATTTCTGAACCCTGTAGTTTTACCGTAGAAATCATTCAGGAAGCTACACCGGAGCCAACTTTTGATTGTCCTGCAGAAGACAGTTTTCAACCTATTACCAAGGGAGCGAATTGCGAATACGAGATACCCGATTACCGGGACCAGATCACGAATCCGCAGAACTTTACCGAGTTTAGGGTGCTTCAGAACTATATCAAGGGAGATGACCTGCTGCAGGTTAGCCTGGAAGTTTATGACGGTGACGAACTTATGGGGATTTGTGAATTTGATGTTCCCCTAGTTGATGAGACAGCCCCTCAGTTCACCGACTGCGTGAATAGGAATATAGAAATAGAAATTCCTGAAGGGGGTAATTGGACCATGGAAGATTTCCGTGATGATTTTGAATTAACCGATAATTGCGACCAGGATCTGGCGATCACCCAGGATCCCGAACCGGGAACTCCTATTACCGAAACTACCGATGTGAGAGTGAGGGCGACCGATGATTCTGGCAGATCTGCTACCTGTCTTTTTACCGTAAACATTGTTGAGGTCGCCCAGGGAGAAATTATCCTGAACTGCCCCGGCGAATATGAGATCTATCCTAATGAAAATTGCGAATATATAGTTCCCCCGTTTTCGGAAATCCTGGATTTCAGTCCTGCCGATGCCGAGATCAGTCAGTCTATTGAAGCGGGTTCTGTACTGGATCTTAATTCAGATCTTTATATAAATATTACCGCAAGCTTTAATGGTCAAACCGAGAATTGTGCTATCAATCTTATTCCGGTTAGTGAACTTGAGATAACCTGTCCCGGAGATATAATGCTGAGCCTGGCAGGAAGTGAACAAATAAGTCTGCCAGATTACAGAGATGAACTAATCGTTGATGCTACCTGCAGTCAGGTGGAAATTGTGCAGGTACCTGCTCCGGGCACTCCCGTGAGCGATGACCTGGAGATAAGTTTTGAAGTAAATGATGATCTTGGGAACTCCACCCGCTGTAGTTTCCAGTTGGATATAGTAAGGGAAGATGAATTGATGATAAACTGTCCTGGGAATAAGGAATTCGAATACGACGCGAACTGCTCCTTCATCCTGCCAGATTTTACCGATGAAGCAGAGGTTAACAATGGAGAAGGCCTGGTAGTAAGTCAGCAGCCTGCTCCCGGAACAATTATTTCAGTGGCCGAAACTGAGGTGAGTTTATTTGTGGAGAATGAAAACGGCAGAAAAAGCTGTTCCTTTTTCGTATATCTGGAAGATAATACTCCGCCTGAACTAAGACTGAAAGATATAAGCCTGCAGCTAAATACAGAAGGAATGGCTTCGATCTCTTTGGGAAATATAGATAATGGCTCTTTCGATAATTGTGATGCGGAGATAATTTATACCCTAAGCCGCACGGAATTTAGTTGTAAGAATGTTGGTGAGAACCAGGTACAGGTGACCGCAGAAGATACCAATGGAAACGTAAGCACTGCTACGGCTACAGTCACTATCATAGCTGCCGAGGGTATATGTGAAGAGATTGTGGAAGAATTCGAATATATATTCGTGTATCCCAATCCGAATACCGGTAATTTTAAAATTTCGGTTCCAACCGGTGAAAAAATAGAGCGGGTAGAGGTATTCGACCATCGTGGAAGATTCATCACGGCCAAAGACTTTGAGCCAACCGACCTTGAATATGCGATGCAGATAGGTTATTTACAGGAGGCGGTCTATGTACTTAAGATCGTAACCAATGAAAGGACAGTGGCCAAAAGGATCATTTATAAGTATTGATCTCTTTCTCTATATAATCAAAGATCTTTTGAGGTTCATCATCGTAGGCAAACCACTTGATGTTTTCGTCTTTCCTGAACCAGGTAAGCTGTCGTTTGGCAAAGCGTCTGCTATTCTTTTTAATTTCAGCTACAGCCGTTTCCAGATCCCATTCTCCATCAAAATACCTGAAAAGTTCTTTGTAGCCCACGGTGTTCAGCGCGTTCAGCTGTCTTTTTGGATATAGGGCCTTAGCTTCTTCCAGGAGTCCGTTCTCCATCATTATATCAACCCGGCGGTTGATGCGTTCGTAGATCTTTTCTCGATCTGCGGTAAGGCCAATGCTGACGGTCTTGAAATTTCGTTTCTCTTTTTCCTTATTCAGGAAAGTTGAAAATGGCTTCCCGGTAGATATACAGATCTCCAGTGCCCTGATGAGGCGGTGCGGATTCTGTACATCGGCAGTTTTATAATATTCGGGGTCCAGGGCGAAAAGTCTCTGCTGTAGCCAGTCTATTCCTTCTTCTTCCAGGTGTCTGTTCAGGCGTGGTCTAATTTCCGGATCAACCTCCGGGAAATCATCCAGACCTTCGGTAACCGCTTTAACATAAAGACCACTACCACCAACCATCACGACCAGTTCATGGGATTCAAACAGTTGCTCCAGTCTGGCCATCGCCTCTCTTTCAAAATCCCCAACCGAATAATTATCTTCCACGGAAATATGTTGAATAAAATGATGCGGGGCCTGTTCAAGTTCAAAGTTTTCCGGCACTGCGGTGCCTATCTTCATTTCTTTGTAAAACTGCCTGGAGTCGGCTGAAATGATCTCGGTGTTGAAATGTCGTGCAACTTTTATGGAAAGCGAGGTTTTTCCAATCGCAGTAGGGCCAAGGATGTTAACAAGAAAATTAGTCATTAAGAAGAAATCCGCATTTATGGCAAAACTTGGCGTTATCCAGGTGCTTCCCTTCATTACAGTTAGGGCAAACCTGGGTATTTCTTATGGGTTTATCGGTCGCCTTGCTATATTCGGCACTTACAATTCCTGTAGGAACAGCAATGATTCCGTAACCTGTGATCATGATAATGGAGGCGATCAATCGGCCTAATGGGGTCACCGGGGCGATATCTCCAAACCCAACCGTGGTAAGGGTTACGATACACCAGTAGATACTTAGGGGGATATTGTCAAATCCGCCGCCTTTGCCTTCAACCAGGTGCATCAAAGTACCTGCGATGATACAAATAATAAATACCGCGAACAGGAATACCAGGATTTTGGCCTTGCTGTTTCTAAGGGCTGAGATCAGTTTTCTTGATTCACCAATATAACGTGTCACCTTTAAGACCCTGAAAACCCTAAGCAATCTTAGTGCTCTGATGGCAAAGAGCAGGTTTGCCCCGCCAAAAATAAAGCCGATATAACTTGGAAGTGTAGAAAGCAGGTCTACGATTCCGTAAAAGCTGAAGATATATCGTTTAGGCTTGTTAATCGCAATAATCCTCAGGACATATTCTACACTAAAAATGGCCGTAATCACCCATTCAGCTATATAAAACTCCCAGGCATACTTATTTAGCAGGGAGGTGACGCTCTCCATCATTACCAGTATCACACTGATAAAGATCACTATGAGCAGGGCGATATCGAAAATCTTACCCGCAGGAGTATCAGCTTCATAAATTACTTCATGAAGTTTGAACTTCCAGTGCGGCATGGTTTTTCGGCGGTCTTTCACAGTAGGTTAAAAGTATAAAAAATTCCGGAAGCTTATTCCTGTATGGATAGATGGATGATCTTAAAGTTATGTTTTTTACGTAAAAAGCTTTGGATTATGTGCTGGGCATCGCGATTATTCTCCATTGGGTTAATAATAGACCTGATGATATCCAGGTTGTTTATCTGGTGGTTCAGGTTAAAATAGCCCACGCCCTTGAATTCCCCGTCTTCTATAAGCAGGGCGCTCTTTTCATCTACCTCTCTTCCCCGGCCAACCAGTAACATATTCTGGTTGTTGTAAGAATGTCTTTCTATAAGCATTCTAGCCCTATCGTTATATTCTTCAGGAGTTTCTTCAGCGATACAGGCGCCATGACAGCTTTTAATGGTAAAAGCGAAGCAATTCCCCGAACCCCCGTGAATACCGGAGAGGCGTTCGCAAAGCTCAAATTCTTCTACCCATTTTGTAAGGGAATTCTTGGCAGATTTCAGTGAACCGAAGGTGGTGATGCTGTTCTTTGCCTTGCTGGCCCGGCCGATTTTGAAATTTATATAGCCATCTTCATCTACCGAATGGTATAGCGCATGGCTGAAAATGTCCCTCTTCAGGGCACGATTATATCTTGGTTTGATCTCCTTGATCTCCTGGTTTTCCTTAAGCAGGGCAATGAGCTCATTTCCGGTAAGCTCATAGGAAACCGAAGCCACTTTTCGCTGCATCTCCCTGGATTTAGGATTGTCGTTGGTAAAATGCTGGTTCACCCTTTTCCTGATGTTTCGCGATTTTCCAACATAAATGATCTCCCCATTCTCATCATGGAAGTAATAAACACCGGTTTCTGAAGGCAGTTCCTCCAAGATAAAAACCAGTTTGGTGTCAAGGTTACGTTTAGGTTCCTTACGAACATGCTCCTTCATGATGTCTTTTTCATCATCCTTGTTAAGCAGCATTTTAAAGAGTTTGATCGTGGCCTGGGCGTCACCTGCGGCACGATGCCGGTCGCTTAAAGGAATTCCAAGTGACCTAACCAGTTTTCCCAGGCTGTAAGAGGGGAGTCCCGGGATAAGTTTTTTGGAAAGCTCTACCGTACACAGGCTTTTGCGTTCGTATTCGAAGCCCAGCCTTCTGAATTCGGTTCTTAATATGCGATAATCGAATTTTGCATTATGGGCCACCAAAATACAGTCTTCGGTGATCTCTACAATGCGTTTGGCAATTTCGTAGAATTTGGGCGCATTGCGCAGCATATCGTTATTGATGCCCGTGAGGTTCACCACAAAAGGCTGAATGGGCTGTTCGGGGTTAATAAGACTAATAAACTGATCGGTCACCTGATGACCATCGAACCTGTAAATTGCAATTTCGGTGATCCCTTCTTCATTGTATTTCCCACCGGTCGTCTCTATGTCTAATATCGCGTACAAATATTCTCTCCTTCGTTAATTATAATTTCGAGCCCCAAATATACTACTTCCTATCCTTACCATGCTGCTGCCACAATCTACAGCGATCTGATAATCACCACTCATACCCATAGAAAGTTCCTTAAGGTCGGGGTGTTGGTCTCTCATCTGGTCGAAAACTGACTTTAAATATTCAAATTCTGATCTCACCTGCTTTTCGTCATCGGTAAAAGTGGCCATTCCCATAAGGCCGATCACCTTAACATGATCCATCTTGGCGTAAGCTTCAGAATTCAGGATCTCTTTAGCCTCTTCTGCTGAGATTCCAAATTTTGAATCTTCCTCGGCGATCTTTATCTGTAGCAGGCAATCGATGCTCCGCTCATTCTGCTTCGCTCTCTTGTTGATTTCTTTCAGAAGTTTCAGGCTGTCTACGGCATGGATCAGGGAAACATAAGGCGCCATGTATTTCACCTTGTTCCGCTGAACATGGCCAACCATGTGCCATTCTATATCCTTGGGCAGTTCTTCCCATTTATCGGTCATTTCCTGGATCTTGTTTTCCCCGAAGATGCGCTGCCCGGCGCGATAGGCCTGCATAAGATCTTCGTTGGGTTTGGTCTTGGAAATGGCGACAAGCTTCACACTTTCGGGAAGTTCGCTCTTATATTTTTTGATATTTTCTGAAATGTCCATCCTTTATTTATTTTGAAATTAAGGATCGATAGATTCGATCAGGCTGGTTTTGTAGGGTCTAAATACTTAGAATTCGTAGATGGTAAGACCACTTCGCAATTTAGGTTCAATATAAGTACTTTTTGGCGGCATGGTCAAATTTTCATCGGCAATTTGTTTGATTTCTTCGATTCCCGCCGGCAACATTCCGAAGCCTACCCTGAATTCACCGCTATCTACCCGGGTCTTTAGTTCAATAAGGTCGTTACGGCCGTGTATATAGGCAATACGTTTATCATACCTCAGGTCTTCAATGCCGAGCAAGGGCTTCAAAATCTTTTCATATAGAATATAAGAATCAAGCTCGCTCAAAGAATCGGTAAATTCATAATTTGTCTTCCGCAGGTAAAGTGAATAGAACTCGCCGTCCAGGTACATATTGAAATGATGCTTTTTCGAAGGCTTGTACACCTCGTACCCGCGATTTTCTATGCGGAACCACTCATCGAGGAGGATAAGAAACTCTTCCTTGGTGTGACCATTAAGGTCCTTGATAAGCCTACTGAATTCAAAGATGCGAAGGTTGCTTTCAGAAATCAGGTAGCTCATAAAAAAATTATAGGCTTCCTTTCCTGTATGTTCGGGATTGTTCTCGCGGCTTTCCTTGGCCAGTAACCAGGAGGAAGCACTGCGGTGGTGCCCGTCTGCTATATAAAGCTTTTCCATGGCCTCGAACTGCAGCCTTATCTTTTCAATATTTTCAGGATCGTCTATCAACCACAGTGAATGTATCTCCTTGTTGGCCGTAGCAAATTCATATTCTGGCCTGGACTTCATCCTTTCCCTTAGCAGCTCATTGATCACTTCATTATCTGGATAGGTAAGCAGGACAGGTTCGGTATTGAAGCCAACCACTTTTAAGTATTCCTTAAAAAGTTCTTCGCGGTGGGCTATGGTGTCCTCATGCCTGCGAATCACGTTCTTCTCATAATCCTCTACACTGGCCGCCGCGATGATGCCGCAACAGGAAGCTTCCCTGGTTTTGATATTGTAGATATAATAGCAGGGCTGTTCGTCCTGGATAAAAGTGTTCTCTTCCTTGAATTCCAGGTAGCGGTTCTTCACCATCCCGAAACGCTTTTCCCCGCCGATCTCATGCTGAAATTTATAGCCGGGATTTATTATATGGAGAAAAGAGTAGGGGTTGAACTCGAGCTGTGTTCTGAGCTCTTCCTCACTGTAATCCTCGTAGGAGCGGGAAGCAACCAGGCCCGCATATTCGCGGGCCGGCCTTACCGCCTTAAATGGAAGTATTATGGTCAAATTAAATCTATTGCTTTAAAGGGATTTCTCGCTGTGCTCGAAATGAACTATAACAAGTCATTTCGAAGGAGTGCTGCAGCGCGACTGAGAAATCTCATATCTAAATCTCAATACTAATTTCTAACTGCTAAACTGTGCGGAAACCTTTTCGGCTTTTTTGCTTTCAGAATAATCGTAGAATCCTTCTCCAGATTTCACCCCGATCTTCCCGGCTCTTACCATATTGGTAAGTAGTGGACATGGAGCGTATTTCGGGTTTTTAAATCCGTCATACATCACCTCGAGGATAGAATGGCATACGTCCAGCCCAATGAAATCGGCCAGTTGCAATGGTCCCATTGGGTGAGCCATTCCCAGCTTCATTACCGTATCTATCTCGTAAACTCCGGCAACGCCATTGTAAAGCGTTTCTATCGCCTCGTTGATCATTGGCATCAGGATCCTGTTAGCTACAAAGCCAGGATAATCGTTCACTTCTACCGGAACCTTGTGCAGCTTTTTAGAAAGCTCCATGATGATATTGGTCACTTCATCGCTGGTATTATACCCGCGAATGATCTCTACCAGTTTCATGATTGGCACCGGGTTCATAAAGTGCATCCCGATAACCCGTTGAGGATTGGAAACCGCAGCGGCGATCTGGGTAATAGAAATAGAAGAAGTATTGGTTGCCAGGATGGTATCTTCGGCCGTGCTCTGGTCAAGATGCCTGAAGATCTTCAGCTTAAGCTCAGTATTTTCGGTAGCTGCTTCCACCACCAGGCTGGCTTCTTTTACGCCTTCTGAAATTTCAGTATAGGTAGTAATGTTGTTGAGCGTATCATTTTTATCGCTCTCGCTGATCTTTTCCTTTGCCACCATCCTGTCGAGGTTCTTGGAGATGGTCGCCATTCCCTTTTTAAGGCTGTCTTCAGAAATATCGATCAATTGAACTTTGTATCCGCTTTGGGCGAAAGTATGGGCAATCCCGTTACCCATGGTTCCGGCCCCTATTACTGCAACGTTTTTCATTTAATTAGTTTTTTATGGTGACTTTCTTAAACGTCATCCTGAACTTGTTTCAGGATCTCAAATTCTGGGAAGCTAAAACGAGTTCAGCTTGACGATTTTACGTTGAAAGTCTTTATTCTTTAATTATACATTAAAATTAGCAATCACCTGGTTGGCAACCTGAAGGGCTTTGGCAGCCTGCTCCATGGTGACCACAGGTTCTTTATCATTATTTATGGCATCGGCAAAACTTTCCAGTTCCTCCAGGATCGCATTGTTAGGAGAAACATCCGGGTTGTCGAAATAGATCTGCTTTTTGATCCCTTCAGCATTCTGAAGGATCATGGCGAAATCGTCGGGATCCTCGGGCGCATCCTTCATCTTCACCACCTCACATTTTTTCTCCAAAAAGTCTACTGAAATATAGGCATCACGCTGGAAGAACCTTGATTTTCTCATATTCTTCATGGAGATACGGCTGGCGGTAAGATTGGCCACGCAGCCATTCTCGAACTCTATCCTCGCGTTGGCGATGTCTGGAGTATCGCTGATTACCGAAACCCCGCTGGCATTGATCTTTTTCACCTCAGATTTCACGACGCTGAGCACCGCGTCTATATCGTGGATCATCAGGTCCAGCACTACCGGCACATCGGTTCCGCGCGGATTGAATTCCGCTAAACGGTGAGCCTCGATGAACATTGGGTTTTCTATGCGATCTGCTACCGCCTGAAAGGCAGGGTTGAATCTTTCTACGTGACCTACCTGGCCTTTTACCCCATGTTTTTTGGCCAGAGCTATCAGCTCTTCGGCTTCAGCATAGGTATTGGTGATAGGCTTTTCAATAAAAAGGTGTTTGCCGGCAGAGATCACTTTTTTAGCGACATCAAAATGGGCAAGGGTAGGAGTGACCACGTCTATCATGTCTGCATCGGCAATAAGCTTATCCAGATCATTATACATTTTGTAACCGAATTCTGAAGCGATCTTTTCGGCATTTTTCCTGTTCGCATCATAGAATCCAATTAATTCATATTCTTCAGACTGATTTAAAAGTTTGAGATGAATTTTTCCCAGGTGGCCTGCACCCAGAACTCCTGCTTTCAGCATATTTATTGCATTTTTCACAAAAATAGCATTTTGATATTAAATACTTTATAAAATTGGCCCAAATCCCCGGTGCTATTTGCTTGGGATAAATCAGCTTGTTTGACTAATTTTATAACCTGATTAAAGCATACAAACTTGAAGGATACCTACAGACATCAGGGCAAAAGACAGCAATTGGTGAGAACCGTTCGTAAAAAGGGAATCACCGACGAAAAAGTGCTGGCAGCCATCGGGAAGATCCCCCGCCACCTGTTCATGGATAGTAGCTTCGAGGACCACGCTTACCAGGATAAAGCTTTTCCTATTGCTGCAGACCAGACGATCTCCCAACCCTATACGGTGGCTTTCCAGTCACAGCTTCTAGAGATCGAAAAGGGAGATAAAGTGCTGGAGGTAGGTACAGGTAGCGGCTACCAGACCGCGGTGCTTTGTGAACTGGGAGCAAAGGTGTATAGCATCGAAAGGCAGAGGGAGCTTTATAAAAAAACCAAGACCTTTCTTACAAAACTGGGTTATCGACCCAAATTCCTGAGTTTTGGGGATGGATACAAGGGGATCCCGGAATTTGCTCCTTACGAAAAGATCATCGTAACCGCCGGAGCTCCGGTAGTGCCTAAAGACCTGCTCAGTCAGTTAAAAGTAGGGGGAAGGCTGGTGATCCCTGTAGGAACCGAAGTGCAAACTATGACGCTTTTTATCAGGAAATCTGCCAAGGAGTTTGATAAAACCGAATTTGGAGCCTTCAGGTTCGTACCATTGCTGGAAGACAAGAACTAATTCTGAAGTACGAGTTACGAATTTGGAAGTACGAAGTACGAATTACGAGATAAGAAAGCCGAAGGTCGAAATATGAATTACGAAATCTGAACTCCTAACCCCGAAATTCTAAATCAAAACTATCAAATTCTCACATCTCACATCTCACATCTCACATCTCAATACTCAATACTAAAAACTAAAAAGCCCCGCTAAAAAACGAGGCTCCTTCAATTGTTTATTTCCGAAGATTTATTTCCCGGCTGCGGTGCTTTCAGTAGCCTTATCAACTACCAGTCTGGCATCACGGTTAGCGATCTCCCATGCAGTAAGGAAAACCAATTTAGCTCTTTTAGCTAACAGGTCGTATTCGATCTTTTCCGGAGTATCGGTATGCTTATGATAATCTGCGTGCGTTCCGTTGAAATAGAAAATGATCGGGATATTGTTCTTGGCGAAATTATAGTGATCACTTCTGTAATAGAAACGGTTAGGATCGTTCTCGTCGTTATACTTATAATCCAGGTCCAGATTGATGTATTTCTCGTTCACGCTCTCACTAAGATTGTGAAGATCTGTGCTTAACTTATCGCTTCCAATTAGGTACACATAGTTGTCATTACCTTCGTGAGCGGGATCGATTCGACCAATCATGTCGATATTAAGATTGGCAACGGTATTTTCCAGCGGGAAAATTGGCTCATCGGTATAGAATTTAGATCCTACCAGGCCTTTTTCTTCTCCAGTAACATTAAGGAAAAGGATAGATCTTTTTGGGGTATAACCGTCTTTGGAAGCTTGTACAAAGGCTTCCGCGATCTCAAGGATACTTACGGTTCCAGAACCATCATCATCGGCTCCATTATAAATCCTTCCCTGGTCGTCCACACCCACGTGATCGTAGTGAGAGGAGATCACCAGGATCTCTTCAGGTTTTTCAGAACCTTTAAGGAAGGCCACCACATTTTCAGTAGGCTTTATATTCCCGTTCCTGAAATAGCTGGTAGGCACCTCCTGGTAATAATCATCCCCGCCAATAGGAGAGGGGAGGTTCAGTTTTTTATATTCATTCTTAAGATATTCGGCTGCTTTCTTTTGTCCGGGCTCCCCGGTTTCACGGCCTTCGAATTCGTCGCTGGCAAAAGTGTATAAATGTTCTTTAAGCTCATCGGCAGTGATGCTGTTGGCATACTCCATTGGGTCGGCATTTTCCACTTTTCCGTTCTGCGCGCTGCAGGACAAAAGGATAGCAGGAAAAGCTATAACCAGTATTTTTTTCATTTTTAAGTTATTTTTTTTGAATAATTGCCGCCAAGATAGCGGTTTTGATATTAAATAAATACAAGACTTCTATAAATATAGACCATTCTGCTGCGGAAAGGTTTAAAAATGATCTGAATGGATTTCGGATAAAATATGATGGGAAATTTTTTATGCTGAAACTAATTGATTCTGAAAGCGATAAAAATTAGTTTGAAAAAGTTTCTGAAAAGCTTGTTTTAAATTGAAAAAGCTTGTTATATTTGCACCCGCATTCAGCAAATAGCTGATGAGGCACTCAGGGAGAAATGGCAGAGTGGTCGAATGCGGCAGTCTTGAAAACTGTTGAGGGTCACACCTCCGGGGGTTCGAATCCCTCTTTCTCCGCAAAGAAAACCCGCAATGAAAATTGCGGGTTTTTTGTTTTATGCGGTAATCACTTTTTTACAAAAACCATACAATGCTGCCAAGGCAGATTATCTTTGTTTTCTTTTAACCTGAAACCATTTGCTTCAAACTCCTTTACCGCCTGGGTTTCGGTCATTTTATGCAGTTTCTTGATGGGGATAGAGGCGTCTTCTCCTTTATATTCTATCAGGTAGATCCTGCCATTCTTGCGTAAGGCCTTATACATGGACTCCAGCATTTCAACGGGATAACTGAATTCGTGATACACATCTACCATCAGGATCTTGTCTACTGAATTTTGAGGTAGATTCACACTTTTTTCTGAACCTTTGATGATCCTGACATTCCCTTGACCGGATGATTTTTTCTTCTTCTCTATCTCACTTAACATCTCCGGCTGAATATCTACGGCGTAAACCAATCCGTTCCCAGCCAGTGGTGCCATTTTGAAAACATGATAACCAGAACCCGCACCAATATCGGCAATAGAATCTCCTGGCTGGATGTTCATGTTTTCGATCAGCCTGCTGGTATTTTCCTCTTTTTCCCTTTCCGGACGTTCCAGCCAGCCGATTCCCTGGTATCCCATGACATGAGCGATCTCCCGACCTTTATAAAATTTACCTATGCCATCAAAACTTCCTGATTTATACGTATAGGGCTCGCTTTCGGTTTCCGTTTGTCCTTTACACTGGTAAAAGCCGAATGCCAGGAAACATAAAAGAATGGAGTAGAAATGCTTTTTCATGATATGAATTTGTATATCATAAAGTTAATCAAAAACAAGACTTTCAGGATATGCTGGTCTTAAGGGGGAAAAGCTGAAGAAATTAAAAGAAAAATGATCGGGCTTTGGGCTTAAGCAAATCGAGAGGAAAAAAGATTAGAGAAGTGACTGCTATCATGGCTCAAAAAAGATATTATGACCCTACCCATAACATCAATTTTGCAAGCGACCCCAATTAAGGTATAGCCGCCACTTGCCCTAATTTTTTTCAAATATAAGGGGAAGCTCAAAGTAAAATTCACCCGTTTAGTAAACGTATGGATTTTTAATGTAATCGTTAGACCTGCAGGGTAATGCTTACTTCAGTTCCCTTTCCTGGTTTAGAAAAAACCTGGACCGCATCCTCGATATCATAACCCAGCAGGGCCAGGCGCTCCTTTACTAGGCTCACTCCTTTAGACTGATGCAGGGACCTGGAAACACCAGGCTTGTAACCAATCCCATTGTCCTTTATTTTACATTGTAAAACACCTTCCGAAAGCCACTTAAAAGATACCTTTAAAGTGGGGGCTTTCACCCCGGGAGGGAAAGCATGAACAAAAACATTTTCAACAAAGGTCTGTAACAACATGGTGGGGATCTCTATTTCATAGGGATCTATCAGGGGATCTGTTTCAAAGATTATATTAATGGCATTGTTAAACCTGGTATTTTCTATTCGAATATAAGATTGCAGATATTCGATCTCTTCTACCAGCAGGATAGTAGGTTTGGTGCAATGATCCAGGTTTAGCCTGATGAGCCGGGAAAAATCATCGAGGAAGGTCGTGGCATTATCTATATCACTGTCCATGATATAATTCTGGATAGAATTCATGGCATTAAAAATAAAATGCGGGTTCATCTGGGCCAGGAGGGCTTCCATCTTGGTTTCTTCAAAACGCTTCTGTATCTGCCTTTTCTGGGCTTCGAATTCCCTGGCCTGTTTTAGCTGAATCCTGTAGATGCCATAAACGATCAGTAAAATTAGCATTAGTACCAGAAGGGCGAACCACCAGGTTTTCCAGAAAGGAGGAAGGATTGAAAATTTCACCAGTTCCTGGGTGTATTCCAGGCCGGTGCTCTTATCCAGTACCCTTACCTCGATATTGTACCTGTTCGGTGTTAAAAAGGGCAGGAATATTTCGGGTTCTGAAGACTGCTGGCTCCACTCTTTCCTTTTATTTAAACGATATTGATAAACCAGTTTATGAGGATAGGGATGCGCATTGGTGCTGAATTTTAGCAGTAGAGTATTCTGGTCATAGGCTAATTTGGCCTTAGACGGTGTGGTAAATTCTTCCAGGGGGAATTTTTCATTATTAATAAAAACCTCTTTCAGCTTGATTTTATTTACCAGTCCGGCTGAATTTGCGATGGCCTCAAGGTCCAGCAGGTAATAGCCATTGTGACTGCCTATTTTTAAGGTATTATCTTCTACCGCTGCACCGTGAAAAGGCGGTTGCAGCCCCTGTTCGCCATCCAGGAATATAAAACGACCCTCCCTGTATAGCGTGAGACCTTTTTCGGTTCCTATAAGAAGGCTCCCTTTATATTCCTCTAAAAAAGAAATAGAGTTCCCTTCAATCCTGGCGCGCGGAATTTTCTTCTCAATAGTGAAATTGTCCCCATCCTCTATAATAAATACGTCGCCGAATTCGGTAGAAATAGCCAGATTTTCTCCCAATGAAGTGATATGCCGCAGTTTTTCTTCTTTCCAGATCCCATCATTCAGATAAGAGATAAATTCCTGGTTATTGCTGCTGTAAAGTCCTGAAAAAACCGAGGTGAAATAGGTCTTATCCTTTAACCTCAGGCTGTTTACGATCATGGTAGGCGTGTCCAGATCTCCTTTAGAGAAATAGGAATATTCAAATTTGTCCAGGTCGTCATAAACCCTGAGCCCACCATAAGGGTTAGTTTCTACCAGCTTTCCATCGGGGGTGAAATTGATTTCTTCAGAATGCAGGGGTAGATAGCGATAAAGCCCGGCATTTTCAGTGATCGCAAATATGCCGATGTTGGTATTCAGCCAGTATTGATCATTAAAAACCTTAAGGTCATAAAAGCTGATATTCCTGGCCGGCATTCCATATTCCAGCTCATAAAAATCATCTTTATGTTCCGGCAGGGGAATATTGGTGGTATGTACATAATCCTGCTCCCAGGATTTCAGCTGCTGCAGGTCGATGAGCTTTTCCTCCCCGGTATGCTTCAAAATGATGGCGTCATTTAGAAGTATTGCTGAGGTGTTACTTGTTCTGGCGAAATCCAGTACTTCTTTATTCGGAACCTTATTGAATTTGACCTGAGAATTCAGATCTACCTCGAACATGCCCGCGTCCCTGGTGCCCACATAAAGTTTTTCGAAGCGCTCGTCATAAGCAAGGGAGATGACTTCGTTACTGGGGATATTAAAATCTGAAGCCCGGGAGATAAACCGGTCATTTTTAATTTCATATATCCCGCCGCTGTTATCGTAGATTCCCCAGGCGGCAGCAAATACCTTATTCTTACTGGTCTTCACGTAATCCCAGATGATGGAGTGGCCAGCTTTAGTTTCTGGAATCGAATTTTGTTTAAGGTAATTCTGCAGACTGGATTTGGTGAAATAACCTTTTTTGCTGCTAATAATACTGTCGTTGTGTATAAAAACAGAATATAGGTGCTTATCATTCTTTATCCTTACGAGCCCGGCCTGTGCCTTGTTAATGTCGATCCTGAATACGCCAGATTTGTAAGTGACCACATAAACCTGGTCCTTATATTCGAAAAAATCCTGAATACGAAACAGCTCATCTGTTGGTGGGATATTAAGGGATTGAACCTTAAAGCTATCAATATCTATTACCGAAATCCCATCACTGGTGCCCACGAACATATAGTTCTTAAATGGGAATAACCTGGTGATCTCGTCGTGGATGAGTCCGTCCTTTTTGGAGATCCTGCTAAATCCGGAACCATCATAGATGCTGATGCCCTTGCCATAGCTGCCAAACCATAAATTTTTATTCCTGTCCTCGGCTATCGCCCAGCAGCTGTTCAGGGCCAGGCCATCTTCTTCAAAAAAGTATTTGAAGACATCGTTTTCTTTTCTAACCACCCCATTATCTGTTCCTATCCACAGGCTGTTCTCGCTGTCTAAAAGGAGTGACCTTACCGTATTATTGGGTAATTCATCTACTGCCGTATAATTTCTACCCGGGAAATTCTGGGAGATCGCCAGCGACACCCAAAACGAAAAAAAGAGAAATAGTCTAGTGGTTCTGCAGAATGGCATTTATAAAATCTTCTTCTTTACGGAATGAGACAGGAAGTTTCTCGCCATTGGTAAGCTCTACTTCCTTATTCGCCTTGTGATATCTAACCACGAAATTCAGGTTGATGACGTAACTTTTATGTATTCGTTTGAAGGAAGCCGGAGGGAGGATCTCCTCGACATATTTCAGGGTTTTCGTGATCACGTTGGTGCAGCCATCGATCTTCTTTACGCAGCAGTAATTACTCTCGGCCTTGCAGTAAAGTACCTGGTTCGCATGTATTAGTTCAAAACCTTCCACCGTTGGAAAGGCGATCTTACTAACATTCTGATCGTTCACGTTGAGATTTTCCAGCAGTAAGGATAGTTTTTTCTGAGCGAAACTCTCCTTGTTCCTGGCCTCGAACCTTTTGATTGCATCTGCAAGGTCCAGTTTGTTGATGGGTTTTAGCAAATAGTCCAGCGCACTGCGCTTAATGGCCCTAATGGCGAACTGGTTGAAGGCCGTGGTAAAGATGACTTCAAAATTGATGTTTTCGAAATACTTGAACAGTTCGAATCCATTCTTCTCCGGCATCTGAATATCCAGAAATACCAGTTCTGGTTCATGCTTTTTAATGGCAAGTACCCCGGCGTCTACCGAAGCACATTTTTCGGCAATATTGAACTTATTGGGGAAATACCTGTGCAGGGTCTTTTCTAGTAACTCCCTGGCATTGATTTCATCATCAATGATGACCGCTTTTATCATAAACTAAATACTATACTTTAAAGAAGTAGAAAATCCTTCAGCTGCATAGATATTGAATATTTTGCTTAAAAAGTATGATTTGTGTAAAGTTTCTGGGTTTTCTCTAGTGAATGTGGACCTTTATTTCAACTATATTGAGATTTCCAAGCTGCGACTATATGGTAAGAATTAAGTTTTTAAAAGGCAATTTCAGCTTTTTGATTTTTTCTTTTTCTTGGATCTTCTTTTCAGGATATTATTAGTAATGAATATATCTGCCTCATTCTTTAATTCCAGTAGTTCAGCAAACAGAATAATGATGCCCGCAAACCAGGCCACGCCTATAAAAAAGTTGTCATTGCTAAATCTGCTGAAAATAGATTCCTTTAGTTTATAGCCCTGTTGATTATCCACTGGACCTGGAGTAAAAATCCTCGCCTGGGCAGCCAGAGATTTATAATTTACCGTTAATGTGGAAGAATCCTTATCTGCCATCACAATACCATAGGAATCTGCCAGGGAGTCCGGCTCTTTTTCGAGCCTTATCTGGTCACCAGGATTGAGGCTATAGGTCTCGCCCACATAATATGATTTTCTGAAAAAATCATTACTTATTATTTGAACCTCTCCACCGGTGAGTATATTAGACCCGGCCTGGGGTACCGAGGCAAAGGGATTAATACCTAATTCTACCTTACCTCTAAAAGGGATAATTATCCTTTTTGAAAAACTATCCATGGGTATTAAAAAATCAATGAAGTTGCCGGTGGTTATTTTTGAATCGATCTCATCCTTTTCATTAAAAAAAATACCAGTCCCTAACTGGATATTATCTTCTTTCATCCCTGCCTCGTTCTCATTTTTCTCAGTTTTTCCTTTTTCTACAGAGATCCTTAATTTTTCTTTGGAATACCTGCTAATGGTCATTATAGTCCTGGGATGTGGTTTGAAGGAACCAGTATGTTCATTTATTTCTTCAGAAAAAAAACCGTCGGTATAGGTGGCTGATGGTAATGGAATTTTTTGGTAGGAATCATTAGCCACTTCTATTCTTATAGTCTCGGTCCTGGCATTTACATTATATGTGTTCTGAGGGATAAATAGTTTTATATAAAAAAATATGATCACTACTATGACCAGGAACTTGAAAAAAAGCGAAATAATGATCCTATTTCGTCCCCTGATCCTCATTCTCTATAAATTACCGGGAAATTATAGTAATTCATGCTGATCTCTCCCATGGTTTCCTCTCGTTGCATTATCTGAAAATTATATATTCCTGAAAGATCAGATGCATTCAAAATGCATTTCTTGGAGTAAGCCACAGAAGGAGAGGGGGTCTCATTGCATACTTTTTTCAGATTGATATCTTCGCAAATAATTCCACAGGGGAGGTTGGAGTTAATATAAAATGCGATACTGTCACTTTGTGTTACTTTATGCCAGCTACTTACCAGGTATTTTCTTTTCTCACTCCTATCACATCCGCCCACAGATGCTAGCAGGACGACCTCATCACCTTTATACTTCTTTAATTCGGTATGGAATTTTGTAGGAAATGGGAACTGCGCCCAGGAAGTTTTTGTTTGATCATATTGAGCTTTTGCCGAATATCTACCGTCCCGAGAACTAACTTCCACACATAATTTACCCGATAGTTTAGAAGGTAGATTCACATAGAATTGTCTGGGTACCAGATCTGGAGTTTTCTCAAGTAACATGAGTCCAACCCTTGTTCCTCCACTCACAGGGATTTCATCATGCCATTTTTCCCAGTCTGGATGGCTATCCATATAAGCCTGATCTAATTCCTGGGCCATTAGACCATGGCCTAATATCAGGAATAAAAAAAGTAATTTTTTCATGAGGTAATATTTAAAAGCTTTTGCGCCTGTTATAAAATCAGTTCAATTCTTTTTCCAGTTTTTTTGCAAGGTATTTCAGGGATTCTCTACGCGCCTTTTCCTGATCCAAAGCAATAGCTTTGGCCTCCAGGCTCAGGTCGCTTAAGAGTCTGAACTCGGTAGTCTGGTAAAGGCGCCCGTCAAGGTTTACCCTTACCAGAAACATGTTATTGGGAGTTTTTTCGGTCTCAAAGCTGAGCTTCCCCAACATAATTTCCTGAAGTTCATTTTCGGTTGAATTAGGAAGTTCCTGCGATTTACCTTCAAAAATATCTACCAGTTTATCTTTGAAATAATCTGAATCGGGGATAGGGGTAACCGGGGTATATTTGGAGCTCTTATCGAGGCTGGAACTAATGATATTGGTAATAGGGGAGAATTCTCCTTCCTCATCCAGGATCATTATCCCTAACCGGGGCTTTTCGGTATGTTCAAAGAAAAAACCAGATAAGCTTCTTTCGATATCGTCTATTTGCGCAACATTACCTATCCTGGCTTCCTCACTGATGCTTATGAGCATACCAGCAAGAAGTCTTTTGCCCTTGTATTTAACAAAAAAGGCCGCACCGCTATTTCCCTTGATGAACTTTTCTTCAGGCTCCACCGGACTCACCCGAATAAAATTCTGGTTGATCTCTACAATGGAAACATGAATAAGGCTCTTCTTTCCAACTTCATCACGGTATTCAATAAAGCCAGAGCTGGAATTTTGCAGTATATTGTTAATGTCCTTTTCAGTTTCCCATTCAGGACATTTGAGTCCCGGATCATCCAGCACTTTAAGCAAGGCAAGGTCTGGTTGAAAACTTTTTTTATGTTCAGCGGTAAGTTCATAGCTGTTCCTGTCTATAACCTGGATTTTACCCATGCCACTGGCAACGACATGCTGTGGGGTAATTATATAACATTCCTCAAATCTTTGCTGAAGAATGCCATTGCCATTTTCACCACTTTTGATGAAGACCACTTCCTGTCCCTCGCATCTTAGCCCGGTTATGAGCATGAAAATAATTACGATTATTGTTTTCATTCCGAATTTATAAGCGGATGATTCTAATAAAAGTTAAAATGTAGGGTATGATTTAAATTTAAGAAAAATATTGTAAAATATTGATAATCAAATTATTATATTTGAGTGTTCAATTTTTCCCATCTTCCATTTCTTTCCTGCGGAAAATTCAAGCATATGAAACCCTTTGGTTTAAGCTTTATAGTAATCCTATTAAGTTGCTCAGCCGTTTTTTCTCAGAAGCCGGGGGATACGCTTATTTATCGTCGAAGCTCAATTTATCCCATGATGGTTTCTTACCAGGATCATGAATACAGCTCAGAAATAGAGCAGGCCTTTCTAAGCTTCCCTATTTCTGAAAAATATAATGATCATCGTGTGGGAGAGGCTTTTATACGGTTTCAGGAGAATCCCGGAAACGACGAGGCATTCAGGGAGATCAAGGAAAGAATGATCAAGGACTACCTGGACTCTTTGGATATCGCCCGGAAAATGGTCGCTAAATGGTTCAACCGAAATGAAAATGGCGGGTTTGATATGGATTTAGTAGCCGAAAGGGGTATGTACAATGCTTCAGAAATAGATGTTGAAAAAGCGCGGAATAACCCCAGGGGTTTGGCATTACTGGCAGATGCGGGTGAAGAACTAATAAAGAACACCTTCGTAATTGTAAATGATTTTAAATACATCAATAAGGAAGAACTGGTAAAGGAAAAATCGGAACTTATTGATAATGTTTCTGAGGTAGCCAGTAAGCTGGGAATCTTCAAGTCTAAGGAGAATAAGACCCTTGAGGATACGAAGGAGATAGGAGAGGTTTTCGGGAAAGGATATGCCATCAAAAGCGAGGCTTATCTATTCCGCCTAAAATGGAACGAAGAGATTGCCAGTAGGTTTTACAACGAACTCTGGTTTTCTAAGGATGAAACAAATGAGGAAAAAGCCAGAAAATTCGAGGAAACCCAGCTATTTGAACTGGAATTAGTAGGTACCCAACCAGCATTTGCCGATATCCTAACCACCAAATACACCACAAAATCTGAGGAGGAACTCATAAAGATCGCAACTATCAATGCCACAGATGCGGCCATTGCAGAATTACAAAAGAAGTATGATGTCTTCCGTTTAAAAGCTCCTCTGATAAGTATAGATCCCCCGGCCGCTAAGATCGGATTAAAGGAAGGCCTTGAAAAGGGAGATACCTTTGAGGTGTTAAAGCCAGTTAGACATGAGGATGGAAGAACGACCTATGAAAAGGTAGGAGTGCTTAAAGTAAACGAAGATCATATCTGGGATAATACCTATATGGCGCATGAGGGAAATGATTCCCATTTTGAGCATACAACCTTTAAAACCACCCTGCTTGGTTCAAGTAGCAACATCGCCCCGGGTATGCTGATCAGGCAAATAGACTGAAGCTGCCTGAATATCAATTATTCGAATAAGATGGAACTATGAAAATGAGGTTTCTTATAGGATTGATTTTTCTTTCCTGCATGACGTTGCTTGGGCAGGAAAAAAAGCCTACTCTTATGGTGGTGCCGAGTGATCTCTGGTGTTTTCAAAACGATTTTTACACTAGCTTCGATGGTGAGAAGTTTCCCGATTATGCCAGGGCATTTCAGGAAAGTCCCGAAGTTTTACAGGTAGTTAGCCAGATCAACGGCATGATGGCCGAGAGGGGCTTTCCCATGAAAAACCTTGAAAATGTATTGAAAACCCTAAAATCTAATGCTCTGGAAGATGAGCTTAAGATGTCCAAGGAAACGGGAAGTGACCTGCGTGAAAGCCCTATGGATATGCTTAGAAAATCGGCGAAGGCAGATATTATCGTCCAGCTAACCTGGACTGTAGAAGAACAGGGACCCAAGAAAGCCATAAATTTTATATTACAGGGCATCGATGCCTACACCAACAAACAGGTTGCCACGGCGACGGGCATTGGCGAGCCTTCCTTTGCAGCTTCAATCCCTGTTTTATTATCTGAAGCTGTGACCGTGCATATAGACGATTTTGCTAATTCCTTGCAGGCCCATTTTGATGACCTTTATGAAAATGGGCGTGAAATAATCATCCGCATTCAGGTGTGGGATGACTGGGATAAGGATCTTGAATCTGAAATCGAGGGTCGGGAAATTGGCTTTATTATCGAGGATTGGCTGGCAGACAATACCAAGAATGGCAGCTTTAATACTTCAGATATTACCGAAAACATGGCCATTTTTGAGCAGGTAAGAATTCCTTTAATAGCCGAAAATGGAAGAGCCATGGACGCCCGTAGGTATACCCGGCAGTTGAGTAAGTTTCTTAGCGAGCAGCCATATTCTATTCCCAATAAACTTATGATGAAAGGCCTGGGAAGAGCTACCCTTATTTTAGGTAGTAAATAAGTCACTATCCAGATGAAATTCAATACTTCAGGCTCTATCTCACAAAAATAAATTCCGTAAATTTAACTTAGGATTCGAAGATTGAACTTTGGAACCTTATGTTCCCATCTGCCGGCTTATGTTTTCAATAAGGGGGAGATGAATTATGAATCTTCGAAACGGAAAAGACCCGGAAAACAGCTCATTGTTGTCTTCACCTTCATCATTTTGCTTCTTATCATCGTCTTTTTCCTTTTTAATTTTAATTTTTTCGAAACCGATAAGTACGTCGAAGTTAGCAAAACCGGGACAGACCCTCTTACAGCCGATTATGACACCTATCATTTAGACGATTCCAGGGAGAATCAACAGATTAAATATGGTTTTGAACTGTTCACCAATACCGCAGAATACCTAGGCCCCGATAACCCTAAACTGGAACGTGCTTTTTCAGGTAATAATCTTTCCTGCAATAACTGCCATTTACAGGCAGGGACCAAGGCTTATTCGGGGATGCTCATTGGGGTGATAAACCGTTTTCCCCAGTTCAGGGGAAGGGAGAATAAGATAGGAACCATAAAGGAGCGCATTAATGGCTGCATGGAACGTAGTATGAACGGCAAACCGCTTCCTCCCAACGGAAAGGAAATGAAAGCTTTTGTAGCCTACCTGGAATGGTTGAACAGATATGCGCCGCAGGACGGCAAGGTCGATGGCACAGGGTATGCCAGGATCAAGATTCCGAACAGGGCTGTAGACCTCGAAAAAGGAGAGCGTTTGTTTTTGAAGAAATGTGCCTCCTGTCATGGCGAGGATGGGCAGGGAATCCCATTAAGGGATTACGCGGGATATCTTTATCCGCCGCTGTGGGGGCAAGACTCTTATAATCTGGGCGCAGGCATGGCCAGGGTGATCACGGCAGCCGAGTTCATAAAAACCAATATGCCCTATGGCGCTTCCTACGATAAACCTGAACTTACCGATGAGCAGGCCTACGACATTGCCGGCTATATCAATCAGAAACCCAGACCTCAGAAAGCAAATCCCGAACTTGATTTTCCAGACCTGAAGCTGAAACCGGTTTCTACTCCATACCCTCCATATGCCGATAATTTTCCGGTATCTCAGCATCAACTGGGACCCTTTCAACCTATCATGGAATTCTATAAAAAGGAGTACGGACTTACCAAGAATAAATAAAGCTAAATTATATAACCTTAAATATCAATAAAGATGAAATCTGATCAGTTAAATGCAACAAGAAGAGACTTCCTGGGGGCAATGTTCCTGGGAGCTGCCGCAAGCGGATTGGCCTTTGCAGGTCCGCTGGAATCGAAAATATCTGCCTTCGACCCAAAAAGTTCAGGCGATCCGGATAAGTGGTTCGATAAGATCAAGGGTTCCCACCGGGTAGTTTTCGATGGTTCTACCCCTCATCATAATTTCCCGGTCATCTGGAACTGGGCCTGGTACTATACCAATAATGGCTCGGGTTCATCTGATGACGATCTTACGGGGATGACCGTGCTTAGGCATGATGCGATACCCTTCGCCATGAAAGATGAAGCCTGGGAAAAATATAAACTGGGCGAGATGTTCGACATCAAAGACAATTCTAAAAAGGCCGCGGCACTGCGGAATGTCGTTTACGAACCCAGGGAAGGGGATATGCCGATGCCGGTGATAGAAGGGATCAAAAAGCTTCAGGACAGGGGAGCGATGTTCTGTGTTTGTGACCTGGCTCTAAATGTTTACAGCGGTATGGCTGCCCAGAAAATGGGCATGGATGCTACCGTGGTCTATGAAGAATGGAAAGCTGCGGTACTGCCCGGTATCCAGGTCGTACCTTCAGGAGTTTGGGCGCTTACCAGGGCCCAGGAACACGGCTGTTCTTATATTTTCGCTGGTTAATCTTTAAAACATGTACTCATGAAAAAATTCGTATTTGTATTATTTACCTTCCTGTTTTCGTTGAATCTGCTGGCGCAGGAAACGCCGGTTAAGATCGTTTTTGATGTGACCAGTGATGATGTGAAAGTGCATCAAAAAGCGGTGCGCCATGTCAAGATGATGTCTGAAGCCTATCCAGATTCAGATTTTGAGATCGTGGTCTATAGTGGCGCCTTAGATATGGTGCTGAACGATAAATCTTCGGTTGCTGAAGACCTTAAAATGCTCGCCGGGGATGAGCATGTGACCGTGGCCGTATGTTCCGGGACCATGGCCAGGGAAAATGCCGATGAGTCGGCCCTGCTTCCCGGCGTAAAGGTGGTGCCAGATGGTATCCTGGAAATAGCCCAGAAACAATCCCAGGGCTGGAGTTATATTAAGGAGCAGTAATTAATTGTTCCTCCGGGGATTTTAGATTTAATAAATCAGTCATGGAAAGATCCAGCAGGATCTTTCCGGGTTATTCTATTTGTTTTAATCCAATCTTATTATAGCTATTTGAGTTCCTTCAGAATAAGCACCGGAAGTCGTGGATCAAAGTTTAATTCATTGGTCCTGCTGTGTTGAAATAACCTCGAGAAAAATCCCTGTTTTCGCTGGTAAAGGGCCAGAAAATCACATTCCCGGCTTTCAATGAACAGGTGTACTCCTGTAGAAGGAGAGGTTTGAGTGAGGGTATGGAATCCAAAAGGAATTTCAGAAAGGTGGCCGGCAAGCTCGGCCTTTATTTCTTCCTGTTCAGAAGTGAGAGGCTTCAGGTCGCTGTTTATATAGAGCACACGAACAGATGCATCCAGGCTTTCAGATAATTCTACCAGGGGCAATAGCTCTTTCTGCTTGAATGGTATCCTGAAATTAGATGGAAAGACGATCTCCAATTTTTTATCGGACTTCAGTTCATATTCCTCCGGGATTACCAGTACAGGGCATTGTTCCACCTTTTCTGTAATTCGGGAAATGCTGTTTTCGTGGCCAGAGTTGATGCCTGCAGAGTCCCCCTTAGAGCCAAGTACGATAAGGTCTATCCCATATTTATCAACGCTATCCTGAACACCTTCAACCAGGTCGCCTTCGTGGGAGATAGTCTGGAACTGGTGTTTAGGATTTTCTTTCCTGAAACTAAGCCCCTTCATGATCCTGTCCAGGCCTTTTTCAGAAATATGCTTTTCAGTTTCTTCATCGTCCTTTTTTCCAAGGGCAATCGCCTCGCTCAGAAAATTCTGGGAATCGTAAGCATTGATAAGGTAAAAGGTGCAGGCGTGTTTTTTATACATGTTCATCGCGAAAATGAGCGAATTCCAGGAATGTTTAGAAAAATTGGTAGGGATCAATAGGTGCTTCTCCATATATGCGGAATTGGTGTTATAAATATACACAGCTTAAGAACATCTGCCTTAATTTCTGAAAAATTCTTCTAGGGAAGAAAGCTTTCATACCTGTTATTAAGGTCGATAGCCTTCAAAAATCATGAGAAATTTTGCAATCGGGTTAAAAATTTAAGGGATAGCGTCTCAGTTTTGATCATTCTGAAGATATCTTACAGCATATTCCAAATTCAGAAAAAAGGAGGTTGTATAAGGGAAATTGAAAAAGTAACTATATGAAGATGATTATTTTAAATTTAGTACGAATCATTGGATTAGCCATTAAGAAAGTCGGATAAGCATCCGACTTTTTTAATTCTTTATTTCCACGGTCATTTTATCTACGGAAAGAAATTTCCTTTTCGCTCCCTGCATTTATCTTTTTAAATGATCTAATCAATAAAAAGTAAAACAGGATATTGAACAGAAGCCCGATGCTGAATTCTTTGAAATCGCTACCAGCCGCAGAATTTAAAAGATCTAATCCAGTCTTTTCCACCGCGAACTCAAACATGAGATTGAAAAAAAGGGCAATGATGAAAACCAGAACCGCCAGCCTGACTCCATGAACGAAAGACAGCGAAAAATATCTTTTTAGAAAATCTCTGTTATCACCTTTGGCATTGATCTTAAATGCCGTTCGCAGACCAAATACCATAATAAGAAAGCCCGTTACTATATCTGCTAATCTCCAGTACTTATCCTGGATGTCTGGACCATCATTATTGTTTAGTGCCAGCGAGAGGATTATAAAAAAGGCGAGTAAGTAGTAGTAACCGGTCTTTTCAGAAATTTCATTTCGAATTAATTTTTCCTCGAGACTCCTGATGTTAAACCATATCATACTTTTGTTATTGAATCTCCGCTGAGGTTAAGGTTTCTTGATTATGGTGAGTCCATAAAAGCATAACCTTTTTCACAGCGAAGCCTGTTGATAAATTGATAGGTAGGGATAGAGATTTTAAAATCCAGGCAAATTTGAAAATACCAGACCAGAAGCCAGCAAACCGACCCTACTCAATAAGCCAACCTCCAATTAGGCCCGGTATTTATAAAATGCTTTGAATTCTTTATATCTTCGACAAACAAGTAGGCCCTAAACAAGAATTGTTACATTTAAATCCGGCTAATTTTAAAATAATTCTGGAGAATCATAAAATAGGACTGGCAATCAAAGCCTTAGGTTTTTGGCTGAATTCGAAAAAATTTCTGGTTCTTTCCTCTCGCCCCGTTCCTGTAATGGGCAGTCCTGTTTCTATTTCCGGAAGAGGAAAAATGAATACTTTCTTTCTTGCAGCTGGTCACGAATTATTTTTTTGAAAGCCTGAATATTCCCTAAAATAAAGGCAGGTATTATGATTTAAATTTACTTTTTAAAATTAATAACCATCTTTATTAAGGAATATGTAATTCTGGCTGCTTCAAGAAAAAAATCTGTTTTTAAATGCTCCAAAAAGCTTTAGTTTTATTGGTTCAAATAAAACAGGTATTCAATACTATTATGGAGAACAACCGGCACTTTGTAATAGATTTCGATAGTACTTTTACTCAGGTGGAGGCCCTGGATGTACTTGGAGAGATCTCGTTGGCCAACAACCCGAATCGCAAACAAAAACTACAGGAACTAAAAGACCTTACAGACCTGGCCATGGGTGGTAAGCTGGCCTTCAGGGAATCCCTGGAAAAGAGGCTGGAGATCCTCGAAGCTAGCAAAGACGAGATTCCCGAATTGGTGGAGAGATTAAAGAAAAAAGTTTCCGTTTCCTTTGTGCGGAACGAAGAGTTCTTTACCGAATATAAAGACCGGATCTATATTATTTCCAATGGTTTTAAAGAGATCATAGTTCCTATTGTCAAAGAGCTTGGCGTAAAGGAGGAGAATGTCTATGCCAATACATTCGTGTTTGATGATGCCGGAAAAATTGCCGGTTTCGACCAGGACAATGTGCTGTCCTCGAATAATGGGAAAGTAGAATTACTGAAACAGCTGGACCTTAAAGGAGATGTGTATGTGATTGGTGATGGCTATAACGATTACGAGATTAAAGCCGCAGGTCTGGCCAATAAATTCTACGCCTTTACCGAAAATGTTGAACGTGGTGATATCCTGGATAAAGCAGATCATATCACTCCCAGTCTTGACGAATTCCTATACTTACATAAAATGAACAAAGCTATTTCCTATCCTAAGAATCGTATCAAAGTCCTGTTGCTGGAAAATGTACATGCAGACGCGGTAGCCATCATGAAAAATGAAGGCTATAATGTTACGACCATTTCGGGCGCGCTCGATGAAGAGGAGCTAGCCGAGAAGATCAAGGACGTGTCGGTACTAGGAATTAGGTCTAAGACCCAGCTTACCGCAAAGGTGCTCGAAAATGCAAACAGGCTGATCGCTGTTGGTGCTTTTTGCATAGGTACCAACCAGATAGACCTGGAAGGCTGCCTTAAAAAAGGAGTAGCAGTATTTAATGCTCCCTTCAGCAATACCCGTTCTGTGGTAGAGCTGGCCATTGGGGAGATCATTTTGCTTATGCGTAACCTGCCAGACAGGATCGCTGAAATGCATAATGGCACCTGGAACAAATCGGCCAAGGGAAGCTATGAGATTCGTGGAAAAAAACTTGGGATCGTGGGCTACGGTAATATAGGTTCACAGCTTTCGGTCGTTGCTGAAGCTATTGGCTTTGATGTGTATTATTACGACCTGGTAGAAAAACTTGCCCTTGGGAATGCCACTAAATGTAACAGCCTTAAGGAACTTTTTGAAAAAGTAGATATTGTGACCCTGCATGTTGATGGCCGAAAGGAGAATAAGAACATGATTGGTGAAAAGGAATTTGGCTGGATGAAAGAAGGCAGCATCTTTTTAAACCTTGCTCGTGGGCAGGTAGTAGATGTAGAAGCACTAAAGAAGAACCTTGCATCTGGTAAGATAAGAGGAGCGGGAGTAGATGTATTCCCTAAGGAGCCTAAAACCAACCAGGAGGAATTCGAATCGCCGCTAAGAGGCTTGCCTAACCTTATCCTTACTCCGCATATCGGGGGAAGCACCGAGGAGGCCCAGGAAAATATTGGCAATTTTGTTCCGGGTAAGATCATTAATTATATAAATACAGGAAGCACTACTAATTCGGTGAATTTCCCGAACCTGCAATTACCAATCCTGGAGAATGCCCACAGGCTTATTCATATTCACCACAATAAACCCGGGATCATTGCCCATATTAACAGGATCCTGGCGGCGCATGATATCAATATTGTAGGTCAATATTTAAAGACCAATGAAACCATAGGTTATGTGATCACAGATATCGACAAGGAGTATGCTGCAGATGTGATCAAGGAGCTTAAAGGAATCGAGGGAACGATCAGGTTTAGAGTTTTGTATTAATATTCTTATATAGATTTAAATTTCATTAGCTTTTTATTGTATTTCGTCGATGAAAAGCGTTAATAAACTATTAATAAGTATTTTATTGTCATCTTCCACTTTGGTTGTCGATTAGATAATTTCGGGACCTAAACCCCTTATCTAATAATTAAACCAAACAATGAAAAACCCGAATTTTTTTAAATACCTGCTTTTGTTGCAGGTATTTCTTTTTATCAACGGATGTTCAACCGATGAATCCGAAATTTCTGATGAATCCTTTTCAGAAATTAATTTTACCCTGAATCAGGCAGGTAATTACGAAGAGAACTTTGAAAGTGGCTTTAAATCTGCTTATGCTGGCGGCATGATAAGCTTGGACGGTGGTGACTGGTATTTTACAGATGCACTAACTGGAAGTTTAAATTCAGATCTTAAAAATGGAAATCAGTCTGTAAGAATGGTTTCTAATGCCGTGATCAGTATGAACTATGATCTACCTGAAGGAGCCAAGTCTTTAAGCCTTCAGTATGGAAAATTTGGTCGCGATAAACAAACCTCTTTTCAGGTTTATTACTCGTCAGATTCAGGTAGTTCCTGGCAAACTCTTGGGGATGAAATTTTAGTCAAAAAGTCATTCCTGGAAACGGCTAGCTTTTCACTGAATGCAGTTGGAAATGTAAGATTTGAGATCAGAAAAACCGACGGTTCAAATGAAAGGCTGAATATTGATGATATAGTGGTAGAACCGAATCCTGTAACTTCCACAGGAAATATCATTAATGTTACAGAGGATTATGAAGCTGGTTCAAAAGGAAGCTATTCTGCAGGAACTGTTGACCTTCCATCGGGGATTTGGTATTTGGAAGAGGCGCTGTTAGGTTCTCTGGATAATGATAGAAAAACCGGAACTAAATCTGTAAGAATTAGAGATTACGGTATTCTGGAAATGAATTATGATGTCCTTGGAGCTCAAACTGTAAGTTTTAATCACGCAGTTTACGGCACAGATGGTTCGAGTACCTGGGAATTCCAGATGAGTACAGACCAGGGAAGTAGCTGGATTTCTCTGGGAACTCAGAATTCAACTTCCACCAATCTTCAAACCGCAAATTTTGATATTAGTTCCTCTGAGAATGTTAGGTTTAGAATTGTAAAATTATCGGGAAGCGGTGACAGGATCAATATTGATGATTTTACGATCTATGGCACCGGGGAAACGGGAGAAGGAACCGGCGGAGGAAATCCTACCATTTCAGGAGCGGTTCATTTAACCATGGGAAATCCTTCAGCTGCAATAACCGATGTTAATTACCCAAATAATTATCTGTTGGAAAAGGAAGAATATGTCATGTCTTATAGTAGAGACAAAGGTACGGCGAACTGGGTAAGCTGGCACCTGGATGAAGCTTGGTTGGGAAGTGCTTCCAGGCAGGATGATTTTAGATCAGACAGCAGTTTACCTTCTTCATGGTATCAGGTTGGTGCTACAGATTATCAATATAGTGGATTTGATCGCGGGCATTTGTGTCCTTCGGCGGACAGGACATTATCTGTAGATGATAATTCTAATACTTTCTACATGACCAATATGATGCCACAGGCTCCAAGCAATAATAGATATGCCTGGGCCAATCTGGAGAGCTATTGCCGTTCCATGCTGGATGGAGGAAATGAGATTTACATCATTTCAGGAGGTTATGGCCTTGGAGGAGATGGCGCTAATGGATATGCTGAATACTTAGCCGGAGGTAAGATTCAGATACCTTCTAATACATGGAAAGTGATTATGATCATCCCTGATGGCACAGATGACGTTAACCGCGTTACAACTTCTACAAGAGTGATAGCTATAGATATGCCTAATAGCAATTCTGTAACATCAGACTGGACTCAGTATCTAACAACTGTAGATAATATTGAAGCTGCTACCGGTTACGACTTCTTTAACCTGGTACCAGATTCTATTGAAAACGTAATTGAATCCAATATCGACTCTATTTAAATACAACACAATTCACAACTTAGATAAGGTAAAAGCCACGCATTAGTCGTGGCTTTTTGCTTAACGATTAATTATACTTTTAAATAAACGGGCTTAATATTCAATAAGTTGATCTATGGTATATTTGGAATAAATAGCTAAGAAAGGGAGAAAAGGGTCAATTCTGAAATGAGAGTCACGGCCCTTTTTTTATTGGCTATCCTCATAAAATAACTTCTAGAAAAAATTTCAGAAAATTCTTACGTTGGGATTCCCTGTTATTAGGGTTTATATTGTTAAAGTAATATTAAATGACTGTTATTCAGAGTGCTGCATATTTCAGATAATTTATATTTGACGCCCCCCGATTCACTTCTTTTATTAACTCTTTTAATTTTCACAGGATGGATGAAATGCTTTTTTATTTCGTTGTGGGTGCTTCCTTAGTTATTGTATTAGGGATATGGATAAAATTACGTTTAGATAATTCTGAACAGGAAAAATTGATAAAGAAATATCTCTCAGATCTTTCTATTCTAAAAAGTAAGAATCGGTAACTTTTAAGATTTTGAATGGAAAAGGATTACTTCTAGCAAGTATTATAAAAACTTGAAGGTATGGGTTAATTTTGGGATTCATTTAACGTATAATTACCTGAAAATCATATATATTTACATAGTAATTATTGGTTAAACAATAGTTGCGAGGGGTAACTAAGAAATGGTTTAAATATTTTAGTTACCCTTTTTTTATGCACTTTTTCTAAAGCCTTCCAGCCTATCCCTTATTTCAAATCAAAAGCAATCCTCCTACATAAATTATTATTCCCACAACCATCATGATCAGGGTATAAGGTAATATTTCCCTGGCCTTAAGCCGGGTAATAGCCAGTAAGGGTAAAGCCCAGAAAGGTTGTAACATATTGGTGATCTGGTCTCCATAAGCAAAGGCCATGATGGCCTTATTTAAAGGAACACCAAGTTTAATGGCACTTTCCAGAACTATCGGTCCCTGTATGGCCCATTGCCCGCCGCCACTGGGAACAAATATGTTTACCAGGCCGGCACTGAAAAAGGTAAAAATTGGCAGACTGGTTTCTATTGCCATACTGCTGAAAAAACTGGCGATATCCCCAACCACACCTGTATCTTTCATGATTCCCATGATCCCGAAATATAATGGGAATTGAATAAGTATGGCCGCGGCTCCCAAAATAGCTTCATCTAGAGCTTTTAGGAATGAAACAAAAGACCGGTGAAGCAGGATACAGAGCCCGAGCATGAAAAAATTCAGCATATTAGGGGTCAGCCTGCCCGCCAGTAGTTCAGAATAATATGAGGCAAAGAAGGCGCCCAGCAGTAATAAAGCGAAAATGAGGCTGAGGTATTTTGAGTGATCCAGCTTTTCAGCGCCAGAGACCATTATACTTTTTTCCCTGTGCCTTGTCTTGGGTAGGTCTACCCTGCTTGTACCCGCACTTTTACTAATCAGCCATAGGACCAGTGGTATTAAAAGCAGCATTATTCCAAAAAGCGTCATATTCCAGTTCGAGAATATAGTGGTGTCTGTAGGGATGGCATCAGGTAACTGGCTTAGCAGGCCGGGATCGTAATTACCCGAAAATAAACTGGCTATATGTCCGTTTTCAGCCACCTTAAGAGGTGCGCTTCCGCTAATCCCGCCATGCCAGACCATTAATCCTACATAACCGGCCGCACCTACCAGGGGATAATTTATCTTAAAATTACGTTCCTGCGCAGCTTCTCCAACTTTCCTGGCCATAATGGCTCCAAAGATCAATCCCAGGCCCCAATTGAAGAAAGCGACGATCATAGTTGAAAAGGAAACCAGTATTACTGCGCTGGAATTTCCCGTAACCAGGTTAGTGAGCTTTTCTGTTAACCAGGCAGCAGGCTTACTTAACACCAGAACGTGACCAAGGACAAGAATTAGCATCATTTGCACAGCAAATACCAGCAGGCTTGGTTCCCACATTCCGTTTTGCCAGTAGGCGAGAATGTCCAGGAAATAACCGGTGTCCTGAGAACCGGTAAATACGAATGCCAGTAGGATGGTAATGAGGCTAAGTAGAACGGCCAGGGTGAAAGGGGCCGGGATCAGTTTTTTGAAAGCGTTCTCAATACTTTGGGTAATATTCATAAGATCAAATATCCAGAAATCTTATAAAACTCTAAAAATAAATTCAAAGTAAAATATTCTGTTTTTTAATAAAAACCCTAAGGATTATTCATCAAAATCCGGCAATTCATTTGTTTTTTGCGGCGAATGGCTTCCAGGGGCGGGCGAACGTCAAAAATTCAGCTTAAAGTGTTTAGAGACAGGCCTTTTCAGACTTCATATCTTTAATCATGCTATTCGTTATCAAACTTAGGCTAACCGGTTCATTCCCCCAGAAATAGGGCTTTTCTCCTGTAATTTAGTGGTGTTATTAATTCATTGATCAATTAATCAACAGTTAAATCATTAATCATTTTAAAAACATTCATCATGAAAACTTTAATTTTTTCTTTACTGTTAATCGCTGTGACATCTTTTGGTCACGCACAAGAAGTTACTCAACTTGAAGAGGCAAAAGTAGGATTCGGTTCCTTAGACTCTAAAATTACTCGCGACGGAGATTCCTTCTCATATGATGTAGAAGAGGCTTATGCCGGAGAATTTTCAAAGGATGCTATCGCGTTTATGCAAGCTAACTTTGATATCCAGGACTTTATCAATGCCACCGCAGGTGAAGGTTATACCTCTTATATTGTAACCTTTAAGAGTGGAGATGGATTCCTTTCCGCAGACTTTGACAAAGAAGGAAATCTTGTGAAAACATATCAAAAATTTCAAGATATCGCATTGCCTCTAGATGTAAGAAGAGAGGTTTATATGGCCAACAAAGGCTGGACTATGACATCTAACAAGTATATCGCTTCTGGAAAAGGAGACATTCTGGACAAGGAAGTGTACAAGATCAAGCTTGAGAATGGCAATCAAAAACGAACCATGAAATTAGATCCTAGAGCTACAGGTTCATCGGTAGCACTAAACAATTAAGAAGTTGTGAAATATTTAATTTAGTTGTTTGAATTATAGGAAAAGGCTATCAAATGAAAATTTTGATAGCCTTTCATGGGATAGGGAAAAACTGAAATTAAGAAATAAAAATGCTGAAACGAAGACTTCCAAATCCATGAAATTCAGATTTTTTCAGAAATAATCTTGAAATAGTTTTAAATTGGAAGTAACTAACTACAAAAAAATGATGAAAGCACTAGTTATCGATGATGAAGAACTCGCCAGGAGAAGAGTACTCAACCTGCTGGAAGATGTTGGAGAGATCGAAGTTATCGGAGAGTGTTCTAACGGGCGTACTGCCATAGAAAGGATAAATGCAGATAAACCCGACCTGATCTTCCTCGATATCAATATGAAAGATATGAATGGCTTCGAGGTACTAAAGCGGGTAGAGGTCGCCAATAAACCGGTAGTGATCTTCGTGACAGCTTACGATAATTATGCTTTAAAGGCCTTCGACGTAGAAGCTTTCGATTTTCTGCTGAAGCCTTTCAAAGATGAAAGATTTTATAAAACCATCGATAAAGTGCTTAAAACTACTAAGACCGAAGCGAACGAAAATTTTGAAAAACGAATGGTAGAATTTTTCCATGAGTATTCAAAAGGAGGAATTCAGCTGAACTCGGTTTCAAAGATTCCCATTAAACAGGGAAATAAGACTGCACTGGTAGATCCCAAGGAGATCATGTATATACAGGCTTCAGGATACTATGCCGAGATCTTCGTGAACTCCAAAAAATATGTACTGCGGGAATCCCTGAATAACCTGGAGGAGATCCTTGACGATAATGTCTTTATAAGGATACACAGGTCTACGATCGTTAACCTGAATTTTGTGGAGGAGATCATACATTCAGAATATTCAGAGATCGATGCAAAAATGACCGACGGGAAATTGCTGCATATCAGCAAATCCCATAAAAAGGAGTTTCTTGAAAAAATAGGAATCTAATGACACTCTCAAAACTAAAACAGAAGTATATCGATTTCAGGCTGGTTCTCCTGCTTGCAGGTTTCTATTTGTTATTTGACCTGGTGGTCATCGCCAAGATCGCCTATATGAGGGCCTATATGCCCGCAATGAAGGAAGAGTTATTTGTATGGAGCGATTTCCTGCTTAATAATCTGCTCTTCGATTATATCATCGTTATCGCCTATATGACCATGATCGCGATTAGCACCAAACGATTTTTGAATAAGAACTATTCATGGGTCAAGATCATTTCCATCCACACCATATTTTCCATCTTAATAGGGCTTATTATTCGTTTCCTATTTGATTCCTATTCCATACTAATTGGTAAGGTAAGCCTAGCGGAGTTTGACCTGCGCAGAAGTATCAATGCCTTCATTTATGTACTGGACCTCAATTTTCTTATATACTTTGCCATGGTGTTCATTATTTACACCTACTACTATCTAAGGCAGGTAAAAGAAGCGGAAAAACGACACTCCAAGCTGGAATCCCAATTGGTAAATACGAGAATGAAGATGCTTTCTTCGCAGTTGCAGCCGCATTTCCTTTTCAATACCCTGAATTCCATTGCCGTACTTACAGATATGGATAAGGAAAAGGCCAAGGACACCATCGCAGATCTTAGCGACTTTCTCAGGGAGATCCTTTACAACAGTGACAGGAACAGGATAAGTCTCGATGAGGAATTAAGGATTCTCGAATATTACCTGAATATCGTGAACGTAAGGTTCTCTGACCATCTAAGCATCAAAAAGGATATTAAGGAAGAGCTTCTGCTTAGAAAAGTACCGGCTATGTTATTGCAACCGGTGATAGAAAACTCTATTAAACATGGTTACTCTTACGATCATACCCACCTTAATGTACTGGTATCTGTTTACCAGGAAGACGATATGCTGGTCATTAAAGTAGAAAATGACGGAGCCCCCGTTTCCATGACCCATGCTGAACTTATGGAAAAAGGTGTAGGCCTTAAGAATATCAATGACAGGCTGCATAACCTTTACCAGGATAATTTCTTCTTTGAAATACGGAATAAGTCTAATGACGAAGGGGTTGAGACCATCATTAAGATTCCGGAATAGGACAAAATCAATATTTATTTTCTAAATGATGAGCCTAAAAAATTAAACCTTTTTTGGGTGTATATCCTATTGCAGTTCTATAATTTTTCAAGTAAATTAATAGAACTATTACTACCTGAGATGGGACGAATCAAAAAACCTAAATATTATCCCCCCAAGGAAGAAAGACTCAATATCCTGTCTCATGGGATAGGGTTCGCCCTGAGCATTCTTGCCCTGGTACTACTCATTCTTAAAGCCCGCAAACTGGGGGAGCAGGAACACCTGGTAAGTTTCAGTATTTTTGGAGCCAGTATGGTGCTGGTCTATGCCGCTTCTACTTTCTATCATAGCGCTAAGGCAAGCCGCCTGAGAATAAGACTTAATATCTTAGATCATGCCGCCATCTATATACTCATTGCCGGCACTTACACTCCCTATGGGCTGGTTACTCTGGCCGATAAATCTGGATATACTATTCTATGGATCGTCTGGCTAATGGCATTGGTTGGGGTCATCCTGAAATTATTCTATGCCGGGAGATACCAGCTATTATCTACCATCATGTATGTGGCTATGGGCTGGCTTATTATCTTCGCCATAAATCCGCTTCTGGAAAATCTTTCTGAAGCCGGCCTCTGGTGGTTGTTCGCCGGTGGCGTTTTTTATACGATTGGAGCCATCCTTTTTATGCAGAACAAGATTCCGTTTAATCATGCCATATTTCACATTTTTGTGCTTCTAGGAACCTTCGCTCATTTTATAAGTATTTATTTCTATATCTTACCAACTACCAGTTAATTTCGATCTGGTCTTAAACATTTCTAAACTGGAAGCTTAACCAACCAGAACCTATGGAATATTTTCTTATTACCACTCTTCTTGTATGCCTTGCGGCCGTGTTCAGCTTAATAAACGTTGAATTCGAAACTTCCCAATAGTCTGGGGCCAATGCTTATCACCTTTTTGTACTGATAGGAATGGAAATGCCTCTGGATGGTGATTTTATAATTGCTGGCCTGCTGACGATCCCAATTGTTCTTATATACAGATATGCCTCACTTTTACTGCGAATACAGTTTTTTAGAAAATTCTGGATTTTGTTCCCAATAACAACCTGATCATTACCTGGGGAGGTTTACTTGGAGGGATTTCCGTTGCCCTGGCTTTTAGCCTGAATTCTGAAATTCACCGGAAACTTTTCCTGATGACCATTTAATTTATCATGGTATTTTCTATTCTGATACAAGGTCTTAACCTGGGTAAAACCGTTGAAAAACTAACTTTATCAAAAAATTAAAATTTCACTCCCTTTGGTTGATACCAAAGGGAGTATTAGGATCATGCTTTCGGCTGAATATTCTGGTTAACCCTGAAAAAATTAGCAGGATCATATTTTGTTTTGATCTCTCTTAATTTTTCGTAATTATTTTTGAAGGAGGCTTTTATCCTTTCCTGGCCTTCTTCCATCATAAAATTGGAATAAGATCCACCCATAGAGAATGGATGCAGCGCATTCCAATATTCTTTGCACCAATCTGTAATGATTCTGGCATTTTCAGGATCTGGATCCACGCCCACAATAACACCAGCATATTTTGCGTCGCGATAGGCCCACGCGGTATCTTCTGGAGATACTCTTCCCGCAGCTCCGCTAATTGGATATAGATGCATTTGAGAAAGGCTGGTTGGAATCTTAGATCCAAAATCCTTATGTACTTTAGAAGCTTCAGGAGGAATTTTGTTAAAAAAATCACCGCGCCAGTACCATTGTAAACCTGTAGGCATAAGACCGTCAAAAAGGGTTTGGATCGCGGGATAAGGCATTTCACCAACATGCTCAAAAATAGGTTCAAGATCTCTTGCAGGCTGGATCAACCCATCAAATTTATCTGGGTCTCCGGTATAACACCATACCACTGCACAGAATTTCTTTTTATGAAGGAATTCTGGAAATGGATCTCCCGGGATCACCATAGTCGCAATAAATCCGTTCAGGTCATCTGGTTGTTCGTGAATAAAACCATCATACCATTTCATGATCTCTTCGGTACGTTCTATCGGCCATAAAGTGGGGCCGCCTATTACTGTTTTTAATTTGTGAGCCTGGAAAAGGAAGGAAGTAACTATACCAAAATTTCCTCCACCGCCTCTTACAGCCCAGAAAAGATCTTCATTCTGTTTTTTGTTTGCGGTCACTATGCTACCGTCTGCAAGCACCATATCTACTTCCAGCAGGTTATCTATGGTAAGTCCGAATTTTCGTGATAAATGTCCCACTCCGCCACCAAGGGTAAGACCACCTACACCTGTAGATGAAATTATCCCTGCGGGAACAGCCAGGCCGTAGGCATGCGTTGCGTGATCAACCTCACCCCATAGATTACCACCGCCTACTCTCACCGTGTTATTCGAGGTATCAACACGTACATTTTTCAATAAAGAAAGATCAATTACGAGCCCTTCATCACATATCCCCAGGCCGCCTCCGTTGTGACCTCCACCGCGAACAGCAGTAAGGATCTTATTTTTACGACCAAAATTTACAGCGGCTACCACATCTGCCACGTCCACGCATTTTGCGATCATCGCTGGCTTTTTACTGATCATGGCATTGTATACCTTACGGGCATCTTCATAATTAACATCACCTTCAAGGATGAGTTCTCCGCGAAAAGAATGTCGGAGTTCTTCCACCTTGGAGGTTTCCATTTTTAGCGTACTCATAATCTTTGATTTAGAAATTTTTGATTTGAATTTTAAAACCGGGGAGATACTTCCTGATGATACAGGTAATGGGGGTGTTACGAAGCGGGAAATTTTTATGGCAGGTTGCCTTTAACAGGCATGATTATTTGGTTATGCAAAGTTACTTAAATATGCTTTAAATACGGGTGAATCAGTGTTTTAAAAAGTGTTATTCTGGGAGTAAAAAACTTTTTAAGACCTCCCAGTTCTCTCCATCATGTCTGAAGAGAGAAATATCTCTGGCCAGAAAAGAAGCTTTATAATCCCTGTCTTTAAAATCTTCCCAAACTGCCGGAAATTCTGACCTTTTGAGGTCCCTGGTCGCAATGGTTAAATGAGGGTGCATCTTAGATGCGATCTCATGTTTTTTGAGATCTATGAAATTCAATATTAACTGCTGAAGATCGTCATGCAATCTTAAGTATGGTTCATGGTCTTCGACCTTGATGAATATAACCTGTTTGGAGAATCTGCCAAAGCCGTTCAATTTGGTTAGGAAGGCTTTGTGGTTAAGACAGAACTCATCTAATCTTTCAATCAGGATCTTCAACTCACTTTCAGATATTCTAAAGGGTATTTGCAGAGTGATATGTGCCGGTAATTTCAGCGCATGTTTTATCCCGTGTTTAGCCTTGATCTCTTCTTTAAAAGTTTCAACTTCCTTTCTAATGCTTTCAGGAGGCATAAGAGCAATGAAATAAAGGGGGGTTCTGGTTTTTGCAGACATTCTTTATCTTATTGCAATGATCCTTAGAGGACCGCCGCTTCCTCCTTTTAGCTTCATAGGCAAAGCAATAACCTGGAATCCGGTGGCCGGCAATTTCTCGAGATTTGCCACATTCTCAAACGCAGGCACGTTTTGCGTCATTAAAGCCACGTGTGTAGCAAAATTGGTAGATTGCCCATAATCTATACTAGCAGTATCCAGCCCTACGGCTTTAATATTTCTGTTCTTAATTAACCAATTCGCGGCTTCGGGAGAAAGACCTGGGAAGTGAAGTTTTTTAACCGCATCTGTTCCACGCTCATTTGTACCTAGATATTTTTTCGCATCGGGATAGAACTTTCCGAATCCGGTTTGGAATAGAATGATACTTTGCTGAGGTATTTCTGAATTTTCCTTTTCCCAGTTTTTAAGATCTTCGATACTAATCAGATAATCTGGGTTTTTCAAAGCTTTAGCCGAAACATCTATTTTAACCCCAGTGCCAATAAGGTTTTCGAGAGGGACCAGGTCTACGGTCTGCTTGTTTTCAGCGAAATGTATGGGAGCATCCATATGGGTTCCGCCATGCTCAGCCGTAGAAAAATTATTTGCCGAATAATAAAAGCCAGCATCGGTTTTTCCCTGGGCCACTTTTTCCAGTTGAAATTCTTTAGCGGTTACCCAATAAACACTTTCTTCAGAAAAGGCATGGGTAAGGTCGATGAACTCTCTTTCAGAAAGTGAATTGTCCTGACCAAAAATGTTTTGGAAAATTAAAATGCAGAGGAGGAAAGCAATAGTTTTCATAGTTCCGGTTTTTAGAACCATTAAATTAAGGATTCAATTCCAGTTAATTTCGGTATAAGAACCAATTCTTTTGGTGAAATCGGCCGGGTCCTCAGCATAGATAAGCTCACCTTTGGTCCTGGCATTCCTGCGGAGGATCTCACTGTATTGATGAGTTATGGCATCCATAAGCTCCTTTCTGGACTCATCATTACCTAGTATTTTTTCAGACCCGAGTTTTTGCCTAAAGACCATTAGATCATGATCATTTCCCAGGAAGTCTGCCAGTAAATGAATTTCAGCTTCCATGGTTTCGAAAAACTGTGGCCATGTTTCCTGAAGCAGCAAGGTCTGGTACCACAAGTATTTCACTCTCTTTCTCCACTCATGGAAATTCTCCTTGGAAGGATTGGCATAAGCGGTTTCCAGAGCTTTTTTTCCCCTCCCGTAAACCCTTTCTATACTGGGAAGGATGATCTGGATATCATTAGAGCTAACCGGCCATTTTACCAGGTCTTTTTGAGCATATTCCAGTTTTTCCACAAGATGTTCTGAAAAGAAGTTTTTTTTCTTGAGTTCTTTTTCCATCGCATCTCTTTCTTTTTCAAGTTGACTGCTAACGGGCTTGAAAAAATTTACATACAGAAACTGTCCATAGCGTTCCCGGAGCAGTTCTATGGTTTCCAAATGCGCCGTAAGATCCCTGAAATCTGAAAGCTCCCTGCCCAGGTCCCGGAAATATATATTGATGTGTTTATAATTTTCTTCACCCATCTCGTCACGTACTATTCTCGCCAGGGCACGAAGTTTTTTAAGCCGTTTCCTGATATCGTGCACGGCCTCGTGAATGTTCAGGTTCTCCAAAGAATACAGGCAGCCCTGTAGTTCTTCCGAAGCAATAGCAGTAATGTTCTTTTTTAGTGGAAGGCTTTTGTCCAGTTGATAGGTCATTTTCTCCAATTTGCTCTTAAGGTAATTATTAGGCAGGATAAATAATCTTAGTGTTTTATTAAAAATAATTAGGATTAAAATATTTCAAAACAATCATAATCAGATAATTACGTTAAATTTTTGTAAATTTATAATTAGTTTAAATCAAACAACTTCCCTACAAGTTTTCTAAAAATTCTATTATGAGACCATTTTTATTATTGGGTCTCTTTGTATCTATGGTTTTAGCAGGATGCTCAGGAGACGATGTTATCAATTCTCAAAAAGAGGATCAAAGTAAAATTGATCCAAATAGCCCGGCAGTTTTGACTGAGGATGGTTATGGAATTCATTTCCTTACCACGATTTCTAATTATTTTGCCAGAGATCTTGGCACTTTTGTATATAGAGGTGCATCCCTTAACGGTACCTGGGAGCATGAATATGATAATGATGACAGGTTGTTTAAGTCAACTTATTATGAAAATTATCCAAAAAGAATTCTCAAGGAGATAATTTATTCCAATTATTCTTCGGATAATCTGGAAATGGATATTAGAGTTAAGACTAACTACTACTCTTATTGGTTTACGACAACTTATAATCAGAATTTCAGACTTGTATTACATGGCGACTTCTCGGCAGACAGGCTGATTCGGGATCATGGTGATGGTCATTTAAGTTTTGATGAACTTACCCAAGATGGTTTCGTGACTAAAATGGGAGACTTTACCGGGAGCGGTTCAAAATTGTGGACCACTAATTATGAATATGATGAGGAGGGAAATGCAACTAAATATTATACAACTTACCACCAGTATTATATAGAAGATGCTTCTGTAGATTATAGCTATACTTCTTTTGGTGATCCGTATAGTTACTATTTTCATAATGAATTAGGAGCATTCAGTGAAGTTAAATATCATTATCGCCAAGATAAAACCCTTGAAAAACTAGAGGAAACTTTTGATTGGGGAGATGGAGACGCAGGAACTAAGCTTGTAATTTTTAATGAATCTGAAGCTTTGGAAAGTGAACTGATAAAATATGAAGATGGCTCAACCTTCAGTAAAGCTTTCGAAAGTGATATGATCATTGAAAAATATTACCGGCCGGGTGATATCCTGAGGAAAGTGATTAGGTATAGGGTAAGTGAAAACCATATCTGGTGTGAACAGGTTGAATATTACGATGAGGAAGGTAATTTAGAATATACTGAGTTCTATAACCAAAATGGAGATTTGGTAGAAACCATTTACGAATAAAACAAAAAAAGACAGCCAACTGGCTGTCTTTTTTAATTTTAAAGGCATAAGAATTTACTTTACATCAGTATTATCTTCGTTTTCCTCTACTTCAATATTTCCTACATATTCTACTTTTAATGCATCGTAGCCTCCGGAGCGAATACCTATAAGACCATATTTTTCCTGGCCCGGATTAATGATTTCTCCATTAAGGTTATACTCTTCTAATTCCTTTTTAAATTTCTTATTGGCTGAAGAAGCTCTTAATAGATTATAACCCGCCAGTCCAGGACCCAGGATGAGTCCAACAGGGAAAACACTTTCACTTGTGGTATACCCATTACGGGTTTCGGTTGTATAAATATTGGTAGGGGTAAGAGCAAGATAGAATAGATGATATGCTCCCTGTTGTTTTAGTTTGCTAAAAACTTTTTCCTGGGAAAGCAACATCACGCTTTTGCCATTTTCAAAACTGAGTTTAAAATCCCTGCCAAAAGTAAGCGGTTTGTCTGTATTGTTCTTAAGCCCTACGGCCACCAGTTTGATTCCGCTCTTTTTCTCTTTTTTAGCATATTTCTTTGGAAGAAGGTCATAACGATATTCCAGCGAGACTCCTTTTTCAGAAACATTTTGGGAATTGTAATCAAGGTTCTGGGGTTCGATCATTTTATAACCGGAGGCACAGCTCGTTAAATAGATCATTCCGAGTAAAGCTAAGGCTAGCTTATAAAACTTCATAGTAAATAGGTTTTGTTAAAAATTTTAACAAAAAAAGGAAAAACAAACGGTTAGTACTAAAAATAAATATTCTATTTTTAAAAATATTTCACAGGTGTTTTACTTTCAGGTAATTAGGTTTAGGGAAATGAGAAGTAAAGTGTCTATTTACTTTGTTTACGTTTTCGATCAATAATTTATACTAACCAGATGACCTCCCTACAGTCTTCGCAATTTTTATAAGATGAAAAGAAGATTGATTTTCTCCTGTTTAATTTCAATTATTTTATGTGCCTGTTCCAAAGATGATGATCCTAATCTGCAGGAGGAGCCACAAGGTACTCTTCAAGGTGTTTTTATTGATTCTCCTGTGTCTGGCCTTCGATATGAAACCGAAACACATTCGGGATATACCGACGAGAATGGAAAGTTTGATTATGAAGAGGGTGAGACGGTCACTTTCTTTGTAGGTGATATTAAACTGGGTAGTGCGCCGGCAGCTGAAGAAATTTCACCAATTTCAATTGCTTCAACCTTAGATGCTGATATAAATACCTTAGAGGTTCAAAACATAGCTGCCTTTTTACAAAGCCTGGATGAGGATGGGAACCCCGAAAATGGAATTCAAATTTCCCAGGAAGTGTCAAATGCAATTTCAGGAACAGAAATCGATTTTACTCAGCCACTAATTCAGATAATGGGTGAGATTATTCTCGAGTTGTTTCAGACTACAGGGATAAGCCTGAAGGCAGCATATCCGCAGGAGGCGGCGACACATCTTGCCGGTAGTCTGGGGTTAAATTTTGAGCCGGTTCCATCTTTCGCTTTTAATTTCTTACCAACTTTTACAAATTATTTTGGCAAAGATAATAACAGCTATGTCTACAAAGGAAGTTCGCTGGCATTAAATTGGATCCATGAATTTAATGATGAAGGAGTTTTGATAGGATCTACTGCTTACGAGAAATATCCAGACAGAGTTTTATTTAAATATAAGTTTTACAATTATGATAATTCATTATTAAAAGTTGACCTGGAAATTATCCGTTATAATTATAATAGCTACAGTGATCCATCCAGACAGTTTTTTACCATAAATTATAACGAAGAATTTATCATCCAGGAAGTAATTCCCCAGGAACTGACCTGGAACACTACAGTGTTTAAAGAACTAAATGATTCCAAATGGATAATTCGAGCTGAAGCTTACAATAGAGATGGCGATTTTAAGTATGAGGATAAATTTGATTATGATCAGGATGGAAACCTTCTCAATTTAACCAGAATCACCCCAAATGGAGATCAAATTTTTAGTGCAGACTATACCTATACTGCTTTTGGAGATCTTGAAACCTATAAGTATACTAATGCCGATGGTTTCAGAAATAGAATATACAACTATAGGGAAAACAAAACCTTAGAAAAATTTGAAAGTACCTTTTCTGGAGGTACAGATCAAATGGAATTTAATGAAGACGAGGGCTATCAGAATTGGACTTCCTGGTACGATGATGGCGAAACCATTATTTACACTTATGGAGAGGAAAAGGTGGAAATGGATTATTACAATGATGTTCTATATTACGTCTATTATTACAGGTTTGAGGAGGGATTTGGATATAGCGGGTACCCATATAAATGGGAGTGGTTTGAAGACGGAATTTTAAGGGAAAGATATACCCTAGATGAAAATTATAATCAGAAATCCTACGAGTATTTTTATGATAATGGAAATCTGGAATACAAGGATGTATATGACGAGGAGGGAAACTGGATTTATAGGGAATATTATGATGAAGATGGAAATCTTACAAACACCGAATATCAATAGAATAAAAAAGCAGCCATTTGGCTGCTTTTTTATTTATTTCAACTTAACTTATTTCCTTTCTGCCAGTTCTTTTGGGGCAGAGTCAAAATTTACTTCCACCTGGTGCCTGGTAAGATCTTCAAATGTTTCTCTTTCTCTTATCAAATGAGCTTTTCCATTATACCATAAAACTTCAGCAGGGCGATACCTGGAGTTAAAATTGCTGGCCATAGAGAAACAATAAGCCCCGGCATTGCTGAAACTAAGAATATCTCCTTCCCTTATCTCTGAGATCCTGCGGTTGTTACCGAAGGTATCGGTTTCACAGATATATCCTACCACGCTGTAAAACCTTGGTTTTGCCGTGGGATTGGAAATATTGCTGATCTCATGGTGAGACCCGTAAAACATGGGGCGAATCAAATGATTGAATCCCGTATCTATCCCGGCAAAAACGGTGGAGGTGGTTTGTTTGATCACGTTCACCCTGGCCAGGAACTTGCCAGATTCGCTTACCAGGTATTTACCCGGTTCGAAAGCAAGTGTAAGCTGCCTGCCGTATTCTTTACAGAAATTATTAAATCTTTCAGTTAACTGAGCACCCAGGTCTTCGATATCGGTTTCTATATCTCCTTCGCGGTATGGTACTTTAAATCCGCTGCCAAAATCTATGAATTCAAGTTCCTTAAAATGACGGGCAGCTTCAAAGAGAATTTCAGAAGCGTGAAGAAAAACACCAATATCCAGGATATCACTACCGGTGTGCATATGAATTCCGTTAATATGCATTCCCGTATTTTCAACTATTCTCAACAGGTGAGGCATCTGGTGAATACTAATCCCAAACTTCGAATCTATATGCCCAACAGAGATCTTTGAATTTCCACCGGCCATCACATGGGGATTTATACGGATGCAAACCGGGATCTCGGGATGCCTGCTACCAAATTGTTCCAGGATAGAGAGATTATCAATATTGATCTGGGCTCCCAGTTTTACTACCTCTTCAATTTCCTCCAGGGATACCCCATTAGGAGTGTAAATGATCTTTTCTGGAGCTACTCCCGCCTTTAGGCCAAGCTTTACTTCCTGTACAGAAACAGTGTCAAGTCCGCATCCAAGAGAATTCAGAAGCTTCAGAATAGATATATTAGAGAGGGCTTTAACGGCGTAGTGTATCCTAAGATCGTCAACCTTAAATGCGTTGGTAAGTCGTTTATATTGTGAGATGATCTTTTCCGCATCGTAGACATAGACCGGGCTTCCAAATTCTTCAGCAACCGAAAGTAGTTCCTTATTTGTCATTTCTAGTTTTAAATTTAGAGCAAAAATATATTTCTCAGCCTTTGTTAAATAAGGCATGTATCAAATATAACCGATTTATGTTATTTGTTAATTCTGAAAATTGAAAATTATGAACTGCTCATTTCCAGTTCCGGGCTGGCCTGTTTTCTAATATAAATAACGCCTATCCCGATAAGTATCCCGATCCCGGCCATGGCTGCTCCTACGTATTGGGCAGAAACTATTCCATGTCCATAAGCGATGGGAAGCCCTGCGAGGTAAGCTCCGCTGGCATTACCCATATTAAAGGCGCTCTGGTTAAGTGAGGAGCCCAGCATTTCAGACCCCCTGGCAGAATTGATGACCGCCATTTGTATAGGCGTGGCGATACAAAAAGCGATCACCGGGATAATAAAGGTCATCACTAAGACACCAATCTGATCATAAGCCAGGAAGGTATTGCTCAGTAAGGCAGTAACCATAAGGATCAGTGCTATAATTACCGCGTTTATAGGGCTAAACCACTCTGCCAGCTTTGCACCCAGAAAGTTTCCTGCCACCATCCCCAGACCGGCCAGGATCATGGCGTAGCTAACTATCTCCTCATTATGCCCGGCAACTTTTGTGATCAATGGGGCGATATAGCTGTACCAGGCAAAGAATCCGCCGGTTCCTATAGTAGTTAATAAGATGACCATCCATAGTTCAGGTTTTTTTAAGACCTGAAGGTCTTTTTTAAAACCATTAGATTCTGATGCTGGCAGATCGGGCATCCAGAATTTGATACTTAGCACAGCAAGCACCCCAACGATGCCCACCGCCAGGAAAGCTACTCCCCATTCAAAATTCTGTCCGAGCCAGGTTCCAAGAGGCACACCGATTACGTTAGCCACCGTTAACCCCGTGAACATCATAGCAATGGCCTGGGCATCCTTGCCGGGTTTCGCGAGCTTGCCTGCCACTACCGCGCCTATTCCGAAAAATGCTCCATGGGGCAGGCCAGAGAGGAACCTCGAGATCAATAACAGGCTATAGGAATTTGAAAAAGCGGAAAGGGTATTGAAAACGGTGAACCAGAGCATCAAGGCCAGAAGCACTTTTTGTGCCGGCCATTTATTTCCGAAAGCGGTTAGAAGTGGAGCACCTACAACAACACCTAGAGCATAGGCCGAGATAAAGTGACCTGCCCTGGGAATTGAAATATTCAGTGCTTCAGAAACTTCGGGTAGAATTCCCATTATCACGAATTCCGTCATTCCAATTCCAAATCCACCAATTGCCAGTGCCAGTAATGCCTTTTTCATCGCTCAAAAATTAAACGCACAATTTACAAGAGATCAATCTTTTACGGTAGGATTTAAGATTTTTTAACCGATAACCTTTTCGTTAGAATTCCTTAATGAAGAAAGGTCTCGATAGTATTGGATTCACCTGAGATGCCAAGCGTTAAGAAGCTCAAAAAAGATTGGTACAATAGTATGTATTTGTTACTTTTGCCTTCCATAATTAATACAGAAGAAATAGCTGATTATGAATATACACGAATATCAAGGAAAAGAGATTTTAAGCAGCTTCGGCGTTCGCATTCAGCGAGGGACGGTAGCAAGAAACGCTAAAGAAGCAGTAGATGCTGCGAAAGAACTAACCGAGCAAACCGGAACCGGGTGGCATGTGATCAAAGCACAGGTACACGCCGGAGGCCGTGGAAAAGGTGGTGGTGTTAAACTTGCAAAGAACCTTAAGGAAGTAGAAGAAATCGCAGGAGAGATCATCGGGATGAACCTGGTAACTCCGCAAACTTCTGCTGAAGGAAAGAAAGTACACCAGGTACTTGTTGCTGAAGATGTATACTATCCTGGAGATAGCGAGCCTGAAGAATACTATATGTCTGTTCTTCTTAATCGTGCTACTGGTCGTAACATGATCATGTATTCTACCGAAGGAGGTATGGATATCGAAACTGTTGCTGAAGAAACTCCAGACCTTATATTCACAGAAGAGATAGATCCTGCAACTGGACTTCTAGGTTTCCAGGCTCGTAGAATCGCGTTTAACCTTGGACTAAGCGGAACGGCATTTAAAGAAATGACCAAATTCGTGATGGCTCTTTACGAAGCTTTCGAAAAATCTGATTCTTCTTTATTCGAGATCAACCCGGTATTGAAAACAAGTGATGATAAGATCCTTGCTGTAGATGCCAAGGTGACCTTAGATGATAACGCGTTGTTCCGTCATAAGGACTATGCCGAAATGAGAGATATTCGAGAGGAGAACCCAACCGAAGTAGAGGCTAGAGAAGTTGGTCTTAACTATGTAGACCTTGATGGAAATGTAGGATGTATGGTAAATGGTGCTGGTCTTGCTATGGCTACCATGGACCTTATCAAGCAGGCAGGTGGTGAACCAGCGAACTTCCTTGATGTTGGAGGTACAGCCGATGCAAAAAGGGTAGAAGAAGCTTTCAGACTTATTCTTAAGGATGATAAAGTTGAAGCCATCCTGGTAAATATCTTTGGAGGTATTGTTCGTTGTGACCGTGTGGCGCAGGGGATCGTTGATGCCTCTAAGAATATGGGAGATGCGATGAACGTGCCAATTATTGTTCGTCTGCAAGGAACAAATGCAGATATCGCCAAGGAACTAATAGACAATAGCGGACTTAAAGTATATAGTGCGATCCAGTTCCAGGAAGCAGCAGATAAAGTTCAGGAAGTACTTTCATAGTTTTCCCTTAAAGCTTTAATAATTATAATTGAAAGCCCCGTGCGATGCACGGGGCTTTTTTTATTACTGTTACTGGGAACGTATTAGTATTGACTCTTCTAATTATTTATAAATCAAAATGTTAAAATGTAAATTAAAGTGTAACGAAGACTTTTTAAGCTCGTCTTTTAAATAGAACAACTAAGTAAATATTATGAAAAAGGTCCAGGTTTTACTCCTATTGGTCATTTTGGGTGCTATTGCGGGAAAAGTAAATTATGCACCTGCCCAGCAGGCAGATATCGCAGCCCTTTCTACAGAGACTAATCTGGAACATGTTCAACAGTTTTTCAAGTATAAAGTGAATCACATACAGTCTAATAAAGTATATAGAGTAAGAAGTTGCAGTATTGAGACGGCGGTTTGTTGCCACACCTGATTTCGAAGCCATCAGGCATAATCTAATGATAGAATTTTATCTAGGTTTAAATTTCACAATTCTTAAAAATTCATAAAACTTACTGATAACTAATTAATTATATCAATTAAATTTTGTTAAATGTAAAATGTATCTTTATATTTAAGTAAGTTTAATTAAGGATATTAAAGTCGTCTTCTCTTTATGTTCGTATGTGTTGAAATACTACTGTTAAATTTGAATTAGCCAAAATAAAATTTACAAACAAATTCACGCACACATATAGGGAAGATGGCTTTTTTAATTTAAGGGAAGTTATTTTTCAGGATACCAATCCATTAATTGGACTTCAATCGAATTGTCACCCCCATTCACCAGGCTTTTGAATTTCTCTACATCTGCAAGCCCGTTCTTACCACGATAGTGATATGGTATCACCTTTTTAGGTTTAAATGCCAACACTCCTTCCGCAGCTCTTTCTACCGGCATGGTGTAAGGCAGGTTCATCGGTATTAAGGCCACATCTATATTCTCCAGCTTTCTCATTTCAGGAATATCTTCAGTGTCTCCGGCGATATATAATCTTTCTCCGTTCTTTTCCAACACATATCCATTCCCACGTCCTTTCACGTGCATTGCATCATTAGACTGAGGTAGATTATACATTGGAATGGCTCTAATATTAAAACCAGAATGCTGAAGGGTTTCCCCATTATTCATTACTACAAGTTTATCCTGCAGTTCTTCAGGAAGTTCTTCCTGAACGGCCTTAGGCACTATGATCTTAGATTTGTCTGTTTGTACCGCCATTAAGGTTTCGGCGTTCATATGGTCCCCGTGAATATCTGTCACCAGAATGAAATCTGGTTTTTTTTGAGATTTAAAGGCTTCTGCGCCCCCAATAGGGTCTAGATAGAAGACAGCGTCTCCCCATTTCACCACCGCAGTTGCGTGAGAGATCGGGATGATCTCTATATTGGTAGCTTCAGATTTATTGATTTCTTCTTTCGTATTTTCAGCTAATTGAGGTTCTGCATTCTCCCCAGACTTTTTTTCGTTCTTACATGCTGTGAAAATAAGCACCACGGCGACAAGCGTAATCAGTCTTTTCATCATCTATATTTTACTTAAATGTAAAAAACCTTAAAGGCAGAAACCTTGCAATTAGTAAAGTTTTAGGAAAGGTTTAATTCCATTTTAATATCTCCCCTGGAGTAAGGCCCGTTTTCCTCGATCGGGATTTCTACGAAGCCCGATTTCTTATATAGGTGTATGGCATTTTCTAGTTTCCTGTTAGAATATATGATCAATTTTTCCCAGCCTTTTTTTCTTGAATATTCCAGGGTATGCTCCAGCAGTTTCTGGCCTATTTTCTTTCCGCGGAAGGCCGGCTTAACAGCCATCTTGGTAAGTTCAAAAGTGCCTTCCTCTATTTTCATTAGGGCTACACAACCAACTATCTCTTCTTCAAGTTCCACGAAAAAGATCATGCCGCCAGGTTCTATGATATGTTTTTTAGGATTTCCCAGTACCTCCCGGTCATGTGGTTCAACCCAAAAGAACTCTTCCAGCCAGTAAAGGTTCATTTCTTCAAAATCTTTGGCATACTTATCTTTCCAGGAAATTATTTGCATTAGAAAACGATTTTTGAAAAGTAAATGTAGCAGAAATTTGAAAATCATGGAATAGAGGACTCCTTTTCAATTTCCTGTATATTTATAAAGAATTAAAACTCCGGTATATGAGATCAGAAATTTTAAGCAAATTCAGTTACCTGTTAATCGTACTTTTCTTTATTTCCTGCAAGATCGGGCCAGACCCGGAGCAGGAGATCGAGCAGTTGGAAAAAGAAATTGAAATTCTCCCGCCAGATGAGCTGTACGGCGATCTTTTTTATGATGTTCAAACCAAGGAGATATTCGAGGATAGTAAAACCTTTGTAGACGTGGTCCCGCAATACAACGTAGGTCTCATCAGGCAGCGCTATAATATGCTGGACGATACGACCAGGGCCGTGGTTTCAGATTTTGTTGAACAACACTTTAATATGCCCGGGAACGATTTTGAATTTGAAAAGGATTCCTCAGATATTAATACTCATATTACCAAACTGTGGCAGGTATTAAAGAGACCTTCCGATGACCGGATTTCAGGGACTTTGATTCCTCTTCCGGAACCCTACATAGTTCCGGGTGGAAGGTTCAGGGAGATCTATTACTGGGACAGTTATTTCACCATGCTGGGCCTTGCTGAAGATGGTGAGCTAAAGACCATTGAAAACATGGTAAATAATTTCGCATTCCTGATTAATGAGTACGGCTTTATTCCTAACGGAAATCGTACCTATTACCTGGGCAGGTCACAACCTCCGTTTTTTGCCATGATGGTCAAGGTGCTTGCTGAAGCAAAAAATCAGAAAGTGCTGGCCGAATACCTGCCGGAACTGGAAAAGGAATACAATTTCTGGATGGACGGGGCTAAAGGCCTGGAGGATCAGGCCTATCGCAGGGTGGTTAGAATGCCCAATGGTGAGATCCTGAACCGCTACTGGGACGATAATGCCACTCCAAGGCCTGAAAGTTACCGCGAAGATATTGAGACTGCAGAAGCAGCCGTTTCCGCTAATCCTGAATTAACAAAAGAGGAGGTGTATCGTGACCTACGGGCCGGGGCAGAGTCTGGCTGGGATTTTTCCAGCAGGTGGTTGGAAAAGAATGAGCAGGGAAGATTTGACCTGGCAAGCATTCACACTACCCAGATCGTTCCGGTAGACCTAAATTCCCTGATGTATAACCTGGAAATGACCATAGCCCGTGCGGCAGGAATGGCCGGAGATTCAGAAAAATCAGAAAAATTCAGAAAACTTGCTGAAGACAGAAAACAAGCGGTCCTAAAATATCATTGGAATGAGAAGGAAGGCTTTTTTATGGATTACAATTTTGAAAGCTCTGAGCAAACCGACAGGTTTTCCCTGGCCGGGGTATACCCATTATTTTTTGAGATCGCAAACCAGCAGCAGGCTCAACAGGTATCAGCAAAGATCGAAAGCATTTTCCTAAAGCCGGGAGGCCTGGTTACCTCTCCTTATGATACCGGCCAGCAATGGGACGCTCCGAATGGCTGGGCTCCTTTGCAGTGGCTGGCATATAAAGGTTTAAAGAACTACGGTCTGGAAGATCTGGCAAATGAGGTGAAAAAGCGCTGGCTGAGTTTGAACAGGCAGGTATATGAAAGCACCTATAAAATGCTGGAAAAATATAATGTGGAAGACCTGAGTAAGAAAAGTGGCGGGGGCGAATATCCCACACAGGATGGATTTGGATGGACCAACGGGGTCTACCAGAAATTATCAGCCGATTAAATCATTGCCTTTTGAAAAATGAAATCTAAACAGCCAAGCAAAGGAACTCCGCTGGCAGATTCAGAATACCTGTTAGAGAAATTTCCCGGGAAGGGAGGCTGGACCTATGCTAAGATCCCTGAAATAAGCCAGGATAAGAACAATCCTTTTGGCTGGGTGCTGGTTAAGGGAAATATTGATGATTTTCAAATTAGAAATTTCAAGTTGATGCCCATGGGAGAGGGAAAGGTTTTTTTACCGGTTAAAACCGAGATCAGGAAAAAGATCGGGAAGCAGGCCGGAGATTATGTCAGGATCACCCTTTACCCTGATGATACTAACATTGAGATTCCAGAGGAGATTATCGATTGTTTTAAGGATGAACCGGAAGAAATAAAAAGGAAATTCATATCCCTTTCCGAAGGTCAGAAAAAGGCCTATCTGGATTGGATTTACGAGGCTAAAACCGATGATACCAAGGCGACAAGGATCCTGGAGATGATGGAAAAACTTCGGAGGAACCTGGGTTTTTATGACAAAACCTGATTGCTCATTTATTGCTCAATAAATTGAAATACAAGATTTTACCCTTCTCTGGGTATTGAACTGCTTTAAGTAGCTTTTTATTATTACTTCTAATTATAAAAACTTAATTATGAAGTTAAAAAGCTATTTATTTCTATTAACTGCCTGTCTTTTGCTTAGCTGCAGCGACGACGAGCAGGAGCAAATTGAGGAGCAGCAGGTTCAATTGCCTGAGGTTGTTACAGAAACCAATTCCAGTGAGGCAGTAGTTACGTTAACATCTATTGAAATTAAAGGTTCTATAGTAAAAACTGAAGATCCTTTGCAATCCTATGGTGTGGTTTGGTCTAATGATCCAGATCCTACAATAAATGACAATATTATTGAAGTCGATGTGGAAGCTCAAAATCTTCTGAAAACTCAGCAATCTGCAAATTCCAATTTAGAGTTCAGCGTTGTTGTAGACGATCTCGACCCCGGAAAAAACTATTATTTCAGAATATATGCGCAGAATGAGGCAGGGACAGCCTATGGGGAAGAATTAGCTATAGAGACTTTATCACTTGCTGGTACCAAATGGGACTTTCATTTTGTGCACTCTAACTCCCAGACAAGTGGGGTACAGGTGGAATGGGATGCAGTAGTGGAATTTTATGAAGATGGTACCGCCTTCTATACAGAACCCGCTTCCGGGGATATGTATGATTTTAATGGATTTTATAGTCTGGATGGAAATACTTTGACCTATAATCTAACGGGTGATCCAGAAAATACTGCCTATATTTTAAATGGTACAATTGAAAAGGATTCCATAACTGGAACCTTTTGGGAAGGCGAAGAAAATTTCACAGCTCAGAAACAATAAATGAAGTATCCGGGCCTCAGAAATTAATTTTAGCTTGGGACCCGGAGCTTTTTTAAGACAGAAAATCACTTATAAAATAGCTTAATGCCTTGGCCACCTGTGGAGCATTAGTTTCATCTGGTGCCGCTTCACAGATATGGAAATAGCAGCAGTCATCATTTTTTGATACTTTCCTGATAAAACTTCTTACCTGTTCTATATTAAATCCTGAAGGCGATTTTGCACTGCTGGGGAAATTGGCGATCGCATCGCAGTCCAGCTCAAAACCAAATTTTGAAGCGCCAATATTTTCCAGTTCTTTTGAGAAGGTATGAGATAAATCGCCGGGAGATTCCAGAAGTTCTTCCACCAACCTGTACTGAAGGTTCTCAGTAGCATCCATTTCTTTAAATATATATTCAGGGGTGTAATTCTTATGCAGCCCAAAAACACAATATTTATTTAGAAATCCGCCTTCTATGGCATAACTAAAACCATTCCCGCTGTGACGATGCTCCAGTTGCCTCAGGTCTGTATGGGCATCGATGTTCATTGCATTTATTGGGGTTTTAAGTGCTTTAGCAGCGCCCTTTATATTTCCGTACGCATTGTTATGTCCACCTCCTATGATCACCGGGACCTTACCAAGGGAAATGATCGCTTCCACCAGATCTGCGACCAGTAGGTCTAATTTTTTAACCAGGTCCCCAAGTTTTGGGAAATAATTGGGATCTGATTCATCCATCCAGGATGCTTTTTCCATTAGCTCCTCACAATCTAACTGACCAAGTAGGATAAGGTTTTCCGGATCGTTGAACCGGTTAACCTGAATATTAACCAGGGCATTTATAAGGCTTTCCCAGGCGCGGGAGGTTCCAGCTTTTCCATGGTTTGCGCGTACCCCGATATCCTCGGGAATACCAAAAATAACGTACTTCGCCGGATGGCTTGCCAGTTCATCAAAATTATCGATAAGCTGGATCTTTTCTCCAAATTTGGTCTCTCCCTTGCGTTTGGAGATCAGTTTCTCGAAATGCGACTTTTTATAAAGTTTTAGACCTTTCATCCTAAATTGCTTTTCCGTTGATATATACAGATTCTATAGAATTGGTTCCAAAAGCATAAGGAAGGTAGGTATAGGATGGGATCTTTTTTGTAAGGATAAAATTAGCCTTTTTCCCTTTTGTGATACTACCATGGGTTTCGCTCAGTTCCATAGCAAAGGCACCGTTTATGGTGGCGGCATTAATAGCCTCTTCCGGAGTCATCTTCATTTTGATGCAAGCAAGAGAGACCACCAGGTTCATATTTCCGCTGGGAGTGCTACCCGGGTTAAAATCTGTTGCCAGGGCTAATGGTAATCCTGCCTTAAGGATCTCCCTTGCCGGAGTATAAGGGATGCTCAAAAATAAGGAGCAGGAGGGAAGTGCTACAGGCATAGTTTCAGATCCTTTAAGGACCTCGATATCCTCATCTTCCATCACCTCCAGATGATCTACACTAAGGGCCTGATGTTCAACCCCAGCTTTTACCCCTCCAATAGCATTGAACTGATTCACGTGGATTTTGGGCTTGAGGCCATATTCTTTGGCCGCGCTCAAAAGCCTGTTGGTATCATCCACACTGAAATATCCTTTTTCGCAAAATATGTCGATATACTCGGCTAGTTTTTGTTCAGCAACCTTAGGTAATATTTCTTTTATAACCAGGTCCATATAGGCATCTGGTTTTTCCTTGTATTCTTTTGGAATGGCATGGGCACCTAAAAAGGTCGATTTCACCGGCAGATCATAATTTTCCCTTAGCTTTTTGATCACCCGGAGCATCTTTAATTCTGCTTCTTCGGTAAGACCGTAACCAGACTTGATCTCTACGGCCCCAGTACCTAATTGCATTACTTCTTCCAGGCGTTTGGCCGACTGTTCGTATACTTCATCTTCAGGGGTTTTCTGAAGTGTTTTGGCACTATTCAGGATTCCGCCACCGCGGTTGGCGATCTCCTCATAACTTAATCCGTTAATACGGTCTGCGAATTCAAGTTCCCGGTTACCCGCATAAACTATATGAGTATGAGAGTCGCACCAGGTTGGCAAAACGATCTTTCCCGTGGCATCTAGCTTTTCGTCTGCATCTAATTCAGGCAACTGATCCATAGGGCCAAAATCTGCGATCTTATCATTTTCAATAAGTAGCCAGGCGTTCTTAATTGAGGGCAGTTCCTTCATTTCGGCTCCAGAAACCTTAAGGATATTAGGTTCCCTTACCTGAAGTAATTCTTTGATATTGGTTAGTAGTAATTTCATTTTTTTGTGTTCAGTAATCGTTCAACAATTGCTAAAAAACAAAGATAAAAACTCGGGGAGGATATCTTCCTTTAAGACAAAATAATAAAAGCCATCAATTTGGAATTGATGGCCTTTGTTATATTATCGGTCTTTCTATAAGGTGAATTCTGCCAGCAGTTTCTGAACCTCGTAAATGTCAACCTTTTTGTTGAAGCGCTTGGAGATAGATGGATTCTGCTCCCCGGAGATCCAGATCTTTAATTCGGCATCCAGGTCGAAACTACCCGCCGTCTCTACGCTGAACCTGGTGATACTCTTGTAGAGTACAGAAAAATACTCCACCTTGTTACCGGTTAGACCCTGTACATCTATCAGGATCAGGCGTTTGTTGGTGAAGATGAAGGTGTCTCGAATTATCTTGAAGCCAGCTTCGATCTCTTCCGAAGGGATGAGCAGTTTACCATATTTCTCCTGAAGCTTTTCTGTTTCTATCGCTCCGGCATTTCCTAAAATAGAAGAGAGTATGCTCATATTAATTCTTTATAGATTTCATATCGATCACGAATCTGTATTTCACGTCAGAGTTCACTACGCGCTCGTAGGCCTCGTTGATGTTCTGCATGTCGATCATTTCGATATCTGAAACTATATCGTGCTCTCCACAAAAATCGAGCATTTCCTGGGTTTCCTTAATTCCTCCAATAAGAGAACCGGCAAGTCTTTTTCTGCCCATTACAAGTCCGCCGCCATGAACATCCACTTCATCGATCGCACCAACAAGGGTCATGGTCGCATCTCTCTTTAGCAGAGCAATATAAGGGTTAGTGTCGTGGCCTACAGGTACAGTATTCAGAATAAAATCGAAACTGCCCTGGTGCTTTTTCATTTGATCTTCATCTTTTGAAATTAGGACTTCATCTGCACCAAGTCTTTTGGCGTCTTCGGCCTTTGAAGGGGAAGTGGTGATCATCACCGTATGCGCTCCCAGGGCATGGGCAAATTTTATTCCCATATGGCCCAGGCCTCCAAGCCCAACAACACCAACTTTATCGCCTTTTTTTACATTCCATTGTCTAAGTGGCGACCAGGTGGTGATTCCGGCACACAACAGGGGTGCAACCGCAGCCGTATCAAGGTTCTCAGGTACTTTCAGTACGAATTTTTCCCTTACCACGACCATTTCTGAATATCCGCCGAAGGTATGTCCGCCCAGGTGTTTATCCTGCCCATTATAAGTGGCTACCATTCCATTTTCGCAATACTGCTCCAGGTCTTCCTTACAGGCATCACATTCCTGGCAGGAATCTACCATACAGCCCACGCCAACAAGGTCACCTTTCTTAAAGTTTTTAACTTCATCTCCAACCTCTACCACGTGACCAATGATCTCGTGACCCGGTACAACCGGATATTTACTGTTTCCCCAGTCATTTCTTACCTGGTGGATATCACTGTGACAAACTCCACAGTAGTCGATCTCTATCTTAACGTCATTGGGGAGAATGTCTCTCCTGTCAATGTTCATCGCTTCCAGGTCGGCGTCGCTCGCCTTGGCTCCGTATGCATTTACTTTCTTCATCATTTCAAATTTTATTAGTTTTAAAGTTACCGAAAATGAAGACACTCACAGTGACCGGGTGGAAGGTTTAACTTTAATTAACGTCTGTCTGAAAGCATATCTTCAGCGGGGGCCGGCGGGAATGACTTTAGCAGAATTCTTAGTACATTAGGGCTCAATTTTCTTAAAAACAGTTTATGAGCAAAAACATAGGGATCAATACCATTTGCACCCATACGGGAGAACTAGAAGATAAAGAATTCAAAGGAGCGGTTTCGCCATTGTATATGGCCACTTCTTATGCTTTTGAAGGTGTTGAGACCAAAAGATATCCAAGGTATTTTAATACGCCTAACCAGGTAGCACTTGCAAAAAAGATGGCCGCGCTCGAGCATGGCGAGGCTTCCCTGATCTTCGGGAGCGGGATGGCCGCGGTAAGTACCTCCCTGTTGGCATTTCTAAAAGCCGGTGACCACGTGGTTTTCCAGGATTCGTTATATGGCGGAACCAGCAACTTGGCTACCGAAGAATTTGAAAAGTTCGGCATTGAATACAGCTTTGCCAAAGATGCCAAAGCAGATTCTCTTAAAGCTGAAATAAAGGAAAATACTAAGGTGATCTATATCGAAACGCCTTCCAATCCATTGCTGAAGATCACAGACCTCGAGGCGGTGGCTAGCCTGGCCAGGGAACATAGACTGGTAAGTATGATAGATAATACCTTTGCCTCCCCGGTAAACCAGAACCCGATAGATTTTGGTATCGATGTGGTGATACATTCAGCCACCAAATATATGGGAGGGCATAGTGATATACTTGCCGGTACGGTGATTTCTTCTGAAGATAAGATCGAGAGGATCTTCCATATGGCCAAGAATTTTGGAGGAAGCCTGAGCGATTACACCGTTTGGCTTCTGGAGCGAAGTATCAAGACTATGGGCATAAGGGTAAAAGCGCAGAATGAGAATGCATTTAAACTTGCTGAATTTCTTACTGCTCACGATGCTGTTGCCAGGGTATATTATCCGGGCCTAAAAGATCATCCAGATCACGAGCTAGCCAAAAAGCAAATGTCTGGCTTCGGCGGAATGCTCTCATTCGAGCTTGAAGAATCTATCAACGTCTCGGCTTTTATGGAAAACCTGGAGCTTATAAAACCTTCTATGAGCCTGGCAGGAGTTGAAAGTACGATCCTTCTGCCTTCAAAAACCTCACATGGTTTGCTAAGCGAGGAGGAAAGGGCTAAACAGGGCATCAAGGAAAATCTTCTGAGGTTTTCTGTCGGAATCGAAGAGACCGAAGATCTTATTCATGACCTGTCCCAGGCAATTGAAAAAAGTAAATAATAAATCTGAAAATAACATTATGAAACTAGATATACTGGCCGTGGGCTCGCATCCCGATGACGTGGAACTTAGTTGTGCCGGGACCATCGCAAAAGAAGTAGACCGCGGTAAGAAAGTGGGTATCCTGGACCTTACCAGGGGAGAGCTGGGAACCAGGGGTACAGCCGAGATCAGGGACAAGGAAGCTACAGCGGCTGCCGAGATCCTTGGGGTTAAAATGAGGCATAACCTGGAATTCAGCGATGGTTTCTTTGAAAACAATACTGCGCATCAATTGGAAATCATCAAGGTGCTTAGAAAATACCGGCCAGAGATCGTCTTGTGCAACGCGGTCGAAGATAGACATATAGATCATGGTAAGGGAGCGAAATTGGTGAGCGATGCCTGTTTTTTAAGTGGTTTACGAAAAATAGAGACCATTCTCGACGGAAACAAACAGGCCGCCTGGAGACCAAAGCATGTGTATCACTACATACAGTGGAAAAATCTGAAACCGGATTTTGTGGTAGATATTTCCGGTTATATGGATAAAAAATTAGAATCGGTCATGGCTTACAGATCTCAGTTTTATAGCGAGAAAAATAATGAGCCGAATACCCCGATTTCGAGCAGTAACTTCCTGGATAGCATTACTTATCGTGCTCAGGATATGGGAAGGTTGATCTCTACAGATCATGCTGAAGGCTTTACTGCAGAGCGTCATGTGGCAGTAGATTCCATATTCGATCTTATTTAATTGAATTTTTTTCTTTGCCAGATTGTACAAATAACTTACATTTGCAACCGCTAATCAAATGGTGGTTGTAGCTCAGCTGGTTAGAGCGCCGGATTGTGGTTCCGGAGGTCGCCGGTTCGAAACCGGTCTTCCACCCAAAAGCAAAAGCTTCTCTTTTCAGAGAAGCTTTTTTTGTTTACACGCAACCTTTCCTACAATAGCTCATCTATTTACTGAACCAATCTTCTCAAAATGAAAAATTTAATTCTTCTTGTTTCTATTCTTTTATGTTTTGCCAGTTGCAGCAATGACGAATTTGAACTTAAGGTTAGCAACCTTACCATAGAAAAATTGGAAGGTACCTGGAAGCTTACCGAAACCTATATAAGTCCCGGAGGTGAGACTACCTGGCGCACTGTGGAAGATGGGATGGAATATGTCTTTAAAAACAATAATACTTTTCAGGCCTCAGAAGGAGAATGTCGGGAAGGGAATTACGAATTAGACCTGGAAAATGACTTATTGATCTTTAATTGCGAGGATTCATCTAATAGCGCACGTTCTTATAAATTAATTAAGTTAACCAGTTCCGAGCTCGAGATAAATTATATAGGATGTATAGAAGCCTGTATTCTCAGATTTAGAAAGCAATAAATTTAGCGTAGCCGTTCATAGTCCGGTATTGAAATGCTATTTTTGGAAAAATCATTCTACGCTATGAATTCCAGAGAAGATCAGCTTAAAGCATTCGACCGTTTATTGACCATCATGGATGAGCTCAGGGAACAATGTCCCTGGGACAGGAAACAGACCATGGAGTCTTTGAGACATCTTACCATAGAAGAGACCTATGAGCTTGGAGATGCGATCCTGGACAAGGATATGGACGAGATCAAAAAGGAGCTGGGAGATGTTTTACTACATCTGGTCTTTTACGCTAAAATTGGCAGCGAAACCAATGATTTCGATATTGCTGATGTAGCGAACAGCATTTGTGATAAACTCATAGATCGGCATCCACACATTTATGGGGATGTGAAGGTGGAGAACGAAGAAGATGTTAAGAAGAACTGGGAAAACCTAAAGCTGAAAGAAGGGAAGAAATCTGTGCTCGAAGGAGTGCCCAGATCTCTTCCGGCAATCGTGAAAGCGAACAGGATTCAGGATAAAGTGGCTGGAGTAGGCTTCGACTGGGAAGAACCACAGCAGGTATTTGAAAAACTAAAGGAAGAACTGGAAGAACTTCAGCACGAGGTAAACCTGGATAATAAGGACGAAATAGAAGCCGAATTTGGCGACGTCCTTTTTTCCATGGTGAATTATGCCCGTTTCCTTAAGGTAAACCCGGAAAATGCCCTTGAACGCACCAATAAGAAGTTCATTAAACGTTTCCAGTACCTGGAGGGAAAAGCTAAAGAGAATAAAAAGGCCCTGAAGGATATGACCCTGGCCGAAATGGATGTTTTCTGGAATGAGGCTAAGAAACAGTGATCAGGTAGAAAAGACTATATGATCCTTGAAAATATCTACCTGGGTGAAATCGAGGTTTTCCCGGATCCATTTCAAAGTGTCCTTTCTATAAAAAATCACATGGGTGGGATCGTTCTTATAATGCCAGGCCTCAAAGTTTCCCGAGTCATCCCATAAAGCAGTCTTGCAATATAATTTTCCGTTTTTCTTTAAAAGAGACCTCAAAAGCTTGAATTCTTTAAGAGGTTGCTGGAAATGTTCCATTACCTCGCAGCAAACTATAAAATCAAATTTTTCAGCCAGCACCTCCTGGTTGGGTTGAAAGTACGGGTCATAAAGCTTAATGCTGAATCCTTTTTTTTCCAGTTCATTAGTGATCACAGGGCCGGTACCACAGCCAAAATCCAGGCCGCTGGCATCTGGTTGAAAGTCCTGCTTTACATGTTCTACAATCGGGTTTACGAACTGAATGTACCTGGGGTCGGTAACATCGTTATTATGAAGGCTGTATCTGCGCTTTTCCTCTTCGGCTTCGAGAAAAAACTCGGGGGCAAGTAAAATTGCCCTGCAACCTGTACATTGTAGATAATCCCGGTCATTGGCAGATACAAACTTTAGGGTACTACAATTGCATAAACTGCAGGGCATGCTATTCTTAATAAAGTGATTTTATCTTCCTGAGCTTTTCTTCCCAGACCTCAAGATCGGCTTTATGGTTCTCTATGTTCTTGTGCACTTCCTGTACAAGCGGATTGTCGTCGTCTACATTAGAAAAGAACTGAAGGTTGTTTTCCAGCTGCCTAATTTCAGACTTGGTTTCTTCGATCTTCTTGGTTAAGAAATAATGCTCATTCCTTATTTTCTTATCATCATCTGCATCATCCAGGGCCTGCACTTTGTTCTCATACTTCATCATCTCGGCCTTGGTGTGGTCTACATCCATTTTCTTGAACAACTGGTCCAGGGCCTTGTTGAATTTGCCTTCGATAAAACGTTTGTTATAAGGTACTTTTCCTATTTCTTTCCAGTTATTGATCTGTTCCTTGATAATGGCCAGGTCTTCCTTTTTCTTTCCGGTAAGCTCTATGGACTTAACCTTGTCCAGGATCTCTTTTTTCTTTTCAAAAGCCTCGATCTCCTCCTTATTATCTTCATTTCGCTGTGCGTGCATGCGATCGAAGTAATGGTTGCAGGCTTTTTTGAACTGTTTCCAGACCTTATCGCTATCCTTGCGCGGTACATGGCCAATCTTTTTCCAGTCTGCCTGAATCTTCTTCATCAAAGGAGTTACGGTCTTAAAATCGTCGCTATCCTTATTGTCTTCTGCGATCTGTATAAGCTCCTTCTTTTTCTCAAGGTTTTCGTATTGCTGCTTTTTCAGGTTCTTGTAAAACGCGTTCTTTTTACGGTTAAATCGACGCACATTTTCCTTGAAGGCAGTCCAGGTTTCCTGGTTCTTGCTGCGTGGTACCTTACCGGCGCTGAAGAACTTTTCCCTTAGGGCCTCGATCTCTTTGATCATTTGCTGCCATTTGTTATGACTTTCGAAGTCCTGGTCTGCGATCTCTTTGATCTTCTCGATTATTTCCTGCTTACGCTCCCAGTTCTTTTCATACTCTTCATCAAGTTGGCTGAAATATTCCTGGCGTTTGTCGTGTATCTTTTTTGTTGCCGCACTAAACCTTTCCCAAATATCCTCACGATATTCTTTGGCTACAGGACCCAGTTCTTCCTTCCACATCTTGTGGAGCATCTGTAACTCCCTGAAAGCACGGTTCACATTGGTCTCCTGTGCCAGTTCTTCAGCACGGTCTATTACCTTGAGCTTTTGTTCCAGGTTATGTTTAAAGTCCATATCCCTGAACTCGCGGTTAAGGTGCAGAAAGTCATAGAAATTCTCTACATGATGGTGGTAGGTGTTCCAGACGTTATTGTAGCGGTCCCTTGGAATTGGTCCTGCTGTACGCCATTTTTCCTGAATCTCTTTAAAATGGTTATAGGTAGTGTTGATGTTCTCTTCTACATCTAACAGGCCTTTTAACTCTTCAATTAGCTCCAGCCTTTTATTGAGGTTCTCATTAAGATCTCTTTTCAGGCGCTTGTAGTAATTGTTACGTTGCTCTTTATAATCAAAATAAATGGAGCTGAAGCGTTTTTTTAAGGGAGTAGAGTAGTGGAAGTCTATAATATTCCCGCCATCGGCAAGGAATTCCTCTTTTTTCTCTTCCATTTCCTCATCGAACTTGGCGTTGAACTCTGCACGAATTTCTGCTACATGTTCCTTGATCGCCTGTATTTTCTCCTTTTTTAATAATTTTTCCAGTTCATCGGCCAGGGCTTCCTGGCTCATGGCATGATAATCCTTCTTCTCGATATCGTGCCTTTCATTAGCACTTTCATCCTCGCTGTCTTCAGCCACGGCGCTATCCATGTCTTCTTCATGGTTGCCAGAAGATTTCTTGTTCTCGTCAACCACCGCATCACCTATATCGCTGTCCAGGTCGTCATCCTCGTCTTCCTCATCTTGAGCGGCCGTTTTTTTAGCTTCAGATTCAGATACCATGGCATCTTCGTTATCTGTGGAATCTGAAATTTTCTTTTCAGATTTGTCTTTATCGTCAGATTTTTCCTCTAAAACTTCCGGTTCCTTGAAAAATGGATTTTCAGCTTCTTCCTTTTCCTCCAGGTCGGTATAAGGATCTTCGTCGGGATTCTCTTTTTCCTGAGCCTTTAATTTTGAAGTGGCCTTGCCTGAAGCCGATTCATCCAGCATGGCATCTTCATGGTCTGTAGACTCTATTTCGCCCTTGGCAGGCTCCTGTTTATTATCTGAAGGCTTTTCAGTAGTATCTTTAGGTTGGTCACTAACAGATCCTGCCGACATTTCTTTCCCGCTGTTTTCCGAGGTATTCTCTTTGGAGACCTTTTCGCTCTCCTGCTTCTTCAATTCCTCGGAAGAAAGCTCCTTTTTCTTATTCTCATTTTCTTGCTGTGACATATATTTCAATGTTAAGGTTCCTCAAAAATCTATTTAAGCTGAAAGATAACAACTCCCCTAAAATTGAACAAGGGATTGGTTTTATTTATGTGGCTTATAAAAGCTATTTATTGAAGGGATTAGCTATTCCAGATAGCCCAGGCTTTTTCTGCCTGCTGTTTAAGCATTTGCAGGCCGTTCAATGTAGTTGCACCTTTTTCTGCGGCAAGTCGCATAAGTTTGGTTTCCGAAGGATTGTAGATCAGGTCGAAGATAAGGTGGTTTTTACCAATATATTGGAATGGAATATCCGGGCATGCTTCTACATTGGGGAAGGTTCCCAGGGGGGTAGAGTTCACAATAAGTTTGTATTGGTCAAGAATATCCCTACCAAGTTGCTGGTAAGAGAACTGGTCATTTTCCGCAGTCCTGGATACGAACTTATGATCGATATTCAAAAGTTCCAGGGCATAGGCCACGGCTTTAGAGGCACCACCGGTACCCAGTATGAGCGCGCCGGAATGTTGAGGTTGCAAATGAGGTTTAAGAGCCTCCATAAAACCCCAGTAGTCTGTGTTGAAACCGGTAAGTGAGCCATCCTTTTCAAATTTAATGGTATTCACTGCCTTGATCCTGCTAGAATGCTCGTCCAGCCTGTCCAGGTAGGGAATGACCTGTTCTTTATAAGGAATGGTCACGTTCATTCCTGAGATCTCTTTATTCTGGATCACTTCCGGAAATCTTTCTATGCTGGGAATATCAAAATTCAGGTATTCTGCATCGATATTTTCCCTGCTGAATTTTTCAGAAAAATATTTTCTGGAAAAAGAGTAGTCAATATTTTTTCCAAGGAGTCCGAATGTTCTCATTTTGCTGAATTTCGATTTTCGTACCAGGCCAGGCCTAAAACTATGAATATTCCTATCAGAATAAAAAATATGGCCAGCCAGGTCTCTGAAGAATGGAATTCGGGCAGGTAGCGGTCGTAATTGTCTATGATCCTATTTCCCTCACGATCTATCAGGATCTCTCCCTTCTTGTTCATTTTATAGATCTTTTCTTTCCAGGGCCAGACCACGCCCAGGGAACCGGTAATAAAACCAATGATGACGGCAAAGGTTTCTTTTTTACGTTTTTTAAGCACATAACCCAATAGGTGAGACAGCGAAACCAGTCCGGCCAGAGAACCGGCGGCAAATACCACCAGAACCTGTAGCATTCGTAACCTTTCAGAATTATCAAGAAAGCTGAAATCCAGCAGGATCACTTCCGCAATAGTATCATATAGCGCGTTGACCGAATCCACCAGTAACAAAACATAATTTCCTAGCAGGATTAGGATAAAACTACCCGAAAGTCCGGGAAGGGTCATCCCCGAAACGCTGATCATCCCGCAAACGAAAACGAACCAAAGATTGTCATTCTCCCGCGCCGGTTCCAGGAAGCTAATTCCTATCCCGCATATCACGCCCAGGACGGCGAAGATCACCGAGTTCTTGTCCCACTCATCAAAGTCTTTACTAATGTAGTAGATGGAACCTATGATCATTCCGAAGAACGCGGCCCAGACATACAGTTCGTAATGAACTATAAGGTAATCCAGGATCTTGGAAACGCTAAAATAGCTTATGAGCATTCCCAGGATAAGCAGTCCCAGGAATTTACCGTTAAGATATCGAAACAGACTTTTGAACCTGCCCGAAATAAGAAGTTTAAATGCTTTTAGATTTACTTTCTGCAGGGAATAGATGAATTCTTCATAAAAACCTGCTACGAACGCTACCACACCGCCAGAAACCCCCGGTACCTTGTTGGCGGCTCCCATGGCAAGACCCTTAAGCACAAGCAGGATCTTATCGGTAAACGTTCTAGTTTGCTGCATCTGCCGGATCGGAATGATTATTGGCGACTAATTCCAGAATAAGGATCAAAAGAAAACCGGCAAACATAAGTAAGATCGCCCATAAGGTTTGAGGATCCCCATTAAAATTCCCCGGTAATACCGAGGCTTCCTTAAGTACCACTTCCTTGTCTCCATAGACAGCGGTTTCCAGCACCTCTTTCCAGGGCCAGATCTTGTTGAGTGATCCCGCAATAAAACCGGTGAGAACAGCAAGGGTGATATTGCTATAATGTTCAAAAAGCCATTTGAGAACCTTGGAAAAGGTAAGCAGGCCAAAGATCGCCCCCAGGCCAACAATGCCCAGGGTCTTAATATCGAAATCATGGGCCGCTTCAGTAACAGATTTATATGCGCCCAGTAACACCAGGATAAAAGCTCCGGAAATTCCCGGAAGTATCATCGCACATACCGCTATGGCGCCGGCAAAGAACAGGAAAAGGTAGCTCGAATTAGTTGACATGGGCGGCAGGCTAACGATATAGTAAGCAACCGCAGCACCTATCAAAAGGGCCAGGATGATCTTAAAATTCCATTTAGGGATCTGTTTTGCGACAAACCAGATGCTGGCGACTACCAAACCAAAGAAGAAGGACCAGATAAGCACGGGATGGTTTTCCAGCAGGTAATTGGTTAGGCGCATCACCGTGAAAATACTTATCAAAATTCCGGAAAATAGCGCCAGTATAAAATTACCATTTAGTTCTTTCCACATAGAAGAAAAGCCTTCTTCTTTCCAGGTGGTTAAAAGGGACGGGTTCACCCCACTAATGGTGGTGATCAATTCTTCATAGATCCCCGAAATAAAAGCGATCGTACCTCCAGACACGCCGGGCACAACATCTGCGGCGCCCATGGCCATTCCTTTAAAAGTTACTTTGAGGTAATCCAAAAAACTTCGCTGCATCTTCTTTTTTTGTGATTTCGCCCAAAGGTAGCAAAATTACTAAGAGAGCTTTACGAAGGAATTTATAATTTGTCGCACGCTTTTGCGCTCGAAGATATTAGGGAATAACTCCTCGATGATAATGTAATATTCTGAATCTATTTTCAGGGCATTGTTGAGGTGGAAGTAGCCTTTCTCCCCTTTATTGGTAGAAAAGAAAAGTCCCGCCAGGCGGTATTCTATCTCTGCCGTGTTCGGGTAAAATTCCAGGGCCTGTATCATACTGGTGATAGCGGTTTCATATTCTCCGAGCCCGATAAGGATATCACATCTCCTTATCCAGGTCTCAAGCTCATAATTGCCCAGTTCCAGGCTTTTTTTGTAACCCTGTTCAGCTTCCTCATAAAAGTTAAGGCGGCTGTTGATCTTGGCATATCGCTTCCAGTACAGCACATTCTCTTCATCTATGTTGATAGCCTTGTTGATGTAATAAAGCGCTTTCTGAAAGTTCAGCTTTTTGATATAGAAATCGGTGATCGCGATCCAGCCTTTATCCAGCAAGGGATCCTCGTGAACCGTTTGCTTGTAGTTCTTCAACGCGAAATCGTCGCATCCCAGTTTCTCGAAACATTTACCAATTCTCAGGTAGGCGAAAGAAGTAGGGTCTTCCAGCTCCAGGGTGATATTATAGTTCTCGATAGCCTCGTTGTAGCGTTTCAGCTTTTCCAGGACCTTTCCTTTTTCAAGGTAGGCACCTACGAACCTGTCGTCACTGATTATGGCAAAATCGAAGGCAGCCAGGGCCTTGTTGTATTCTTTAAGGTCAAAATATTGTTTACCTACCTGGTGCCAGGCCACCTCGCAGTAAGGGTTCTTATCCAGGTACATGTTCAGGTATTCTATAGCTTCGGTCTTCTGCTCAAGAAAATCGAAACAATACATCACATTATAAAGTGCCGAATAATCCTCATCATCGGCCTCCAGGCACTTCATAAAACTGTATTTTGCATTTTCGAAATCTTCCAGGAACAGGTATTCCATCCCTATGAGATTGAATATTTCTGCATCCTCCAGGGTGATCTCCAGGGCGGCCTCAAGCATTTTGATAGCTTCGGCGTGCATATCCTTTTTAGAGTAGATCTGGGCTTTCTGAATGTATATCTCCTCATTAGAAGATTCCAGTTCTTTTAGTTCGTTGAGAATACCGTCTGCCAATTCCAGTTTATCCTCAAAGACCAGGATCTCCACCTTGAACAGTTTTAGGTTCACAGATGCAGGATGCTGGGCAAGTCCCATCTTCACAGCTTTTTTAGCCAGGGAGATCTTACCGTTTTCTAGATAGTAATGAATAATATTTTCAAACTCGTTAGAATCGAAGAATAAAACATCGTTTGTCTTAAGCATGGATTCGAACCTGGCAAGTGAGAAATTATCTTCTTCGTTATGGCTTAACTGCATAAGAGAGGGATTAAGGGATTTCTACTGTACTAAAGTTAAAAATGATTAAAGGCGATTTGGGAATTGCGTTTTATTGTTGTTAACAAAATAATTAACACTCCTTGTCTTCCTTCTCAATTTCAGTGAGTATGTCAACAATAATGCCACAACCTTTCAATATTTCTTCATCAGAGATGGTTAGCGGCGGAGTAAGCCTCACTGCTCGTTTTTCATAGAGCAGCCAGAATAGGATAAGCTGGTTTTCCTTGGCCCTGAGAACCAGTTTATCGGCAATTTCGGCAGATTTTAGGATGAGGGCCAGCATTAATCCCTTTCCTCTAATTTCTTCGATAAGAGGATGCTGTAAGTTTTTTCTGAATAAATTTTCTTTCCGCAGGCTATCTTCCATCAGCCCTGTTTCGGTAATTTCCTGTAAGGTGGCGAGTGCGGCGGCGGCGATCAAGGGATTTCCGCCAAAGGTGGTGATATGCCCAAGTTTAGGATTATCCATTAAAAGGTCCATCAGGTCCTCTGAAGCCGAAAATGCTCCTATGGGCAGGCCGCCTCCCATACCTTTGCCCATGGCAACGATATCTGGCACCACTCCGAAATTTTCAAATCCGAAGAGCTTGCCGGTACGGCCAAAGCCTGGCTGAATCTCGTCCAGGATGAGCAGTGCGCCAACTTCTTCACATCTTTGTTTTACCTTTTTCAGGTAATCTCCTTCCGGCATGATAAATCCCGCGCCTCCCTGAATGGTTTCCAGGATCACGGCGGCAGTTCTTTCGGAGATCTTTAAAAGATCTGCTTCATTATTGAATTCAATAAAAGAAATATCCCCTACCAGGGGGCGGAAGGGCTTCACCCTTTCTTCGAAATCCATAAGGCTAAGGGAGCCCATGGTATTGCCGTGATAGGCTTTTTTTGCAGCTATGATCTTAGATCTATTTGTAGCACGCCTGGCCAGTTTCATCGCGCCTTCGATAGCTTCGGTACCCGAATTTACCAGGTAGGTTTTGCTTAAGGGATCGGGTAGATGTTCTGAAAGCAACCTGGCAAGGGCCACCGCGGGTTGCTGGGCATACTCGCCATAGACCATCACGTGCAGGTATTTATCTGCCTGTGACTTTATGGCAGCAACTACCCGGGGATGAGAATGCCCGAGGCTGCAGGCAGAAACTCCCGCAACAAAATCCAGGTGTTCTTTTCCATCGGTAGTGATAATATAGCTGCCTTTTGCGTGGGAGACCTCTAAAGCAAGTGGATGCGGAGTAGTTTGGGCCTGGTATTTTAAAAAATCCTTTCTCAAAACTTTTCCTATTCTTTTGCTTTAATACTATCTGTGGCCGGCGGATCATTTTTGATAGAATCCTTCTGAACCTCTTGCTTTGTCTTGAGGCTGTCTAGGTCCTGGTTTTTCAGGACTTTGGGGTCTAACCTTGAATTCTCATTCAGGAGCGGGTCGTCATCCTCCCTTTCATCAAAGAACTCATCCGGTTCATCGGGTAAGGGAATTCCTTTGATCTTAGGTAGTTTTAAAGGTGGGTCTCCTTCAAAAAGGCTCTCCTTGCTGGTAATACGTTCTTCGCCACGCCAGTTGAAGCCTTGCAATTGGCGAGCATTGGGAGGGAAGTCTTCTTCAGGAGTAAGAGTTCCATCTACCTGATTGTAATAATAAATATCCTGTATCTGCTGTTCGTTGAAGAAGATCTCCACTGAACTGGCCAGCGTCTTATTAATTCCAATAAGATCGCTATCCTCGTTACGCATATAATTAAGCGTCTCCGTATTCTTATTAATAACCACTTTCTGCAGCTCATTATCTACAAAATAACCGGTTAGTTCTTTTCCCCTGAGCTGATTATAACCTTCGATCGTATCTTTTTGAATAAGAAAGGCATTGTCGAAGACCAGTAAGGAATCCAGCTGCTCGGTTTTGGTATTGCTCTGCAGGTGAATGCTATCGCCAGACATCTGGTTTTCGCCAGACCAGAGCACCGGTTTGCCATTTCCAAACCTGCTCATGTTTATAAGCTTGGTAAGTCCCGATTTTTGATCGGAATAGATAGAATCACTTCTACCGCTCATCGGGTTTTCCCCGGTTTGGTCTTCCTTAAAGATGCGTACATCGTAATATCCGCGGATGATCCTTTTTTCGGGCTTGCCAGTAATCATGATGGTGTCACTGTGAATAAATAGGGTGTCACGATCCTGAAGGCTTGCAGCCATAGCGCGTTTGGTTATGAAAACCGAATCCTTGTCCCGGTAAACCTCTGCATAATGCCCGGTGACGCGACTGTCGTTTATGGTGTCTATAACCCTGATATTATTGGTTGCAGAAGCAAAGCTTTTTCCCCGGTTAAAATAAAGACTGTCGCCTTTTAAAATCCTGTTATCGTAATTGATCTGTGAATTCTTTACAAAGTAGCCATTATCTGCCCGGGTATCATAAAACCCTCGTTCACAGTAAACCGTGCTGGTCTCACTCTCGATGGTGGATGGTCCGTATAAATAGGCATGCCCGCTTTCTGAATAAAAATCCAGCTGTTCAGAATTGATGGTGTATTCAGGATTGGTTACCACGACCTGGTTCACAAAACTGTATTTGTCCTGGTCCATATAATACCTGCCAACGGTACTGGTAAGTACACTGGCGGTATCGGTGACCTTTCCGCCACTTCTGTAATATGCCTGTTGTTTGATCCTGTCGAAGAAAAGACTATCCGTTTCCAGGGTGGTTTGTGGCCTTTCCATTCTTACATTCCCGCTGGCGAAGGCGAACTCGGTATTGCCGTTGTATTCAGCATAATTACTGGTCATACGAACACTATCGCCCTGCTGCATCCTAATGTTCCCGTAAGCCTTAAAGAAATTGGCATTCTTATAAAAAACTGCATTATCGCACCATACTTCAATACCATCATGATCAAAATATACCTGGTTGTCCACTTTACTAAGAATAAGGGCTCCAGGATATCTTTGTTCGTTCTTTAAAGTTCGGTCTGAATCATAATTGATCTCCTGGTTTTGCTGGGCCAGGACCTGTATGCTGCAAACGAGAAAAAAAACTATTATAGAATATGGTCTTAACAAGCTGAAATTTTTTTCAAAAGTAATGAAATTAGAAGTATCAGTTTTCAATTTTAAGAGATACCGGGTTTTATTACTAATCTTCAACGTTTCTTAAATATTCTTAATGTAATCAGTGAAAGCATAAAGCTTTCTCAAATTAAGGCGTTTTAAGATAAACTTAACTACCACATTAAAACCAAGGCTGGTTTCTAATCGTAAGTTTCAATGGAAACTAAAATTTTAATTATGAAAAAACCCTTAGTCAAGGTGGATGTGTTAGATGCATCTTCCGAAAAATCGAAAAACAATTCGCGAAGGAAGTTCATTAAATTGGGGGGACTGGGAATAGCCGGGACCAGCTTTTTACTGTACGGCTGTAGTGAAGAAGAATTTAATCCCGGAGGAAGCCCAGATATGCCAGACCCAACACCAGATCCAGATCCAGGTATGGAAGTATTCGATCTTGGTAGCGGTGATGTAGGAATTCTGAATTATGCCTACGCCCTGGAACAACTGGAAGCAGCATTCTACACGCAGGTACGCGCTGGAGCATATTATGCCGGTGCACCACAAGAGGAAAAGGATCTTTTTGATGACCTATATAATCACGAGGTAATTCATAGAGATTTTTTCAAAGCTGCGATCACATCAGTAGCTGGGGAAGAAAATACGCTTCCTGACCTCGAATTTGATGTTTCTTCAATAGATTTTGATAGTAGAGATTCAGTTCTTGCAACTGCTATGGCATTAGAAGATACCGGAGTAGGAGCCTATAATGGTGCCGGGGATAGAATTGCAGATGCTACCTATCTAACCCTCGCCGGAAAAATCGTTTCTGTCGAGGCAAGACATGCTTCAGCGATACGGTCCCTGATTAATCCAGATTCCGCAGATTTTGCCGGGGATGATATAGTTAATCCTGAAAATGGACTGGACGTGGCTTACGATCCTTCTGAAGTGTTTGATATTGCAGGTGACTTTATCGTTACTGAATTTACAGCAAACAATTTACCGGAACCAATGACCGGAGCATAATCTACTAACATCAAAAAAGACATTATGAGTATTATAAAATTATTAGATGAATTTTCATCTGAAAAATTAACCACAAAATCATCTTCAAGAAGAGAGATGTTCAATACGCTTGGCTCTTTTGGGAAAAAGGCAGCAGCAGCTGCAGTACCGTTTGGTCTGGCAACTTCCGGAAAAGCAAAAGCGGCTACAGCTGCTTTTTTTCAGGAGAATTCTGCAGTCGATGCTTTACAATTAGCACTTACACTAGAATATCTCGAAGCTGAATTCTATATAAAAGCTTTAGAATCTGGAGTGTTAACAGCAGGACGTGCAGAAACTGTTTATATGCAAATTTCTAAGCACGAATCTGCTCACGTAGATTTTCTACGTGCAGGACTGGAAGGTGCAGGGGCAACTCCTGTTGATTCACCAACTTTCGATTTTACTGCCGGTGGAGCTTTTGATCCGTTTAATGATAATGGAATAGGTCAGGAAACGGCTTATGCCCAATTACTGGCATTGGCTCAGGCATTTGAAGATACTGGAGTAAGAGCTTATAAGGGACAGGCTGGAAATCTAATGGGAACTGCTTTCCTTGAACCTGCACTTCAGATACATTCTGTTGAAGCGAGACATGCTTCTGAAATCAGAAGAATCAGAGGCCTTGAAGGTTGGATTACCGGAAGTATGAGAGGTGATGGTATGCCAGAAGCAACTCAGGCGGTTTATGATGGAGAAGAGAATGTGATGCAGGGCGGAGTTAACGTAACCGGGCTAAATTTTGCAGACCCTATTGTAGGTGATGTGACAGAGGCAGTTACTCAGGCTTTTGATGAGCCAATGAGTGCAGAGACTGCAACAGCTATTGCAAGCCTGTTCATAGTTTCAGATGAATAGAAGAACAATATAAGTTCAATAAAAAAAGGCTGCCAGATGGCAGCCTTTTTTTAATTAGGGGATAATATAAATTATCTCTTGATAGTTTGTTTCCTGTCTGGACCAACCGAAACGATGGTGATAGGAGTTTCAAGTTCTTTTTCAAGAAAATCCACATAATCGTTAAATTCTTTCGGTAGTGACTCGGCATCGGTCATCTTTGTAAGATCTTCTTTCCAGCCCTTTACTTCAGTATAAACCGGTTGAAGGTTTTCTGGTTCAATATTATATGGCAGGTGGGTGATCTCTTCACCTTTATATTTATATGCGGTACATACCTTTAGCGTATCAAAACCGCTAAGCACGTCCCCTTTCATCATTATAAGCTGGGTAATCCCATTCACCTGTACGGCATATTTCAGCGCTACAAGGTCAAGCCATCCACAACGTCTTTTTCTTCCGGTAGTGGCTCCAAATTCGTTACCTATACGGCCCATTTTTTCTCCCACCTCGTCAAAAAGTTCAGTTGGGAAAGGTCCGCTACCAACCCTGGTAGTATAAGCTTTAAAAATTCCAAAGGCTTCACCTATTTCCCTCGGAGCAACACCAAGACCTGTGCAGGCACCGGCAGCGGTAGTGTTCGAAGAGGTCACGAAAGGATAGGTTCCAAAATCTATATCCAGTAAGGATCCCTGGGCACCTTCGGCAAGTATACTTTTGCCATCTTTCATCGCCTGGTGTAAATATTCCTCGCTGTCTATAAAAGTTAGTTCTTTTAAGGTTTCCACGGCGGTCCAGAACTCTTTTTCCAGTTCTTTCAGGTTATACTGTATTTCGACGTCGTAGAAAGCGATCATTTTCTCATGCTTATCTGCAAGGGCACGATATCTTTCTTTCCAGTCTTCCAGCTCAAGATCTCCAACTCTTAAACCATTTCTTCCGGTCTTGTCCATATAAGTTGGGCCAATCCCTTTAAGCGTAGACCCGATCTTTGCCTTACCTTTGGAAGCTTCAGAAGCAGCATCCAGCAGCCTGTGCGTTGGAAGGATGAGATGTGCTTTTCTAGAAATAAGCAGTTTAGACCTGTAATCGATATTGTGTTTGGCCAGGTTGTCCAGCTCTTTTTTAAAGATCACCGGGTCTATAACCACCCCGTTCCCCACCAGGTTCACGCTATTATCGTGAAAAATACCTGAAGGGATCGTGTGTAAAACATGTTTCTGACCGTCGAATTCTAAAGTGTGCCCTGCGTTGGGACCTCCCTGAAAACGCGCAATAATATCGTATTTTGAGGTAAGGACGTCGACGATTTTGCCTTTTCCTTCATCACCCCATTGAAGACCTAGTAGTAAATCTACTGCCATGAATTTTTAACTTAATTGGTTGATTTTTTGTTTCCGTAGAAGTATAGTGAATGTTTTTTGATCTCGATATCGAATACCTCTTCGATGGTCTGCTTGATACTCTGGATCCTGGGATCGCAAAATTCAATAACCTCGCCGGTATCGGTGAGTATAACGTGATCGTGCTGACGGTCAAAATAAGACTTTTCGTATTGCGCCTGATTCTGGCCAAACTGATGTTTTCTTACCAGCCCGCACTCCAGCAACAGCTCAATGGTATTGTAAAGAGTGGCGCGGCTAACACGGTATTTCTTGTTTTTCATTTTAATGTAGAGGGATTCTATATCAAAATGATCATCAGAATTATAAATCTCCTGAAGTATAGCGAACCTCTCCGGGGTTTTCCGGTGTCCCTTCTCCTCAAGATATTTAGTGAATACATTTTTTACGACCGCCTGATCGTTTTTATTTACGACTTTTTTGCTCATAATTTGCTTTGCAAAGGTAAAAGTTTATTCACGGGTAACCTTGTCTATCCCGTTAATTTTTTTGAGCCTTTGGATGATGGTATTCAGAATATTATTGTTCTTTACCACCAGGGTGATCCTTCCGCTGAATACCCCGTCTGAACTGTCAAAATTCAGGTTTTTCATGTTCACATGCATGTTGCTGGAGATCTCCTGCGTGATCTCGCTCACCAACCCGAGATTATCTATACCATGTAATTTTATTACTGCCTTGAAATCCTGCTGTGAACTGTCTATCCATTTCGCCTGAATGATCCGGTAAGCGTAATTGCTTTGTAACTGTAGGGCATTGGGACAATCCTTCTTMTGTACCTTGATCCCATCGTTCACCGAAATGAACCCGAAAACATTGTCTCCCGGAATAGGGTTGCAACAATTGGAAAGCTTGTATTCCAGTTTTTCTTCTTCCTTACCGAAGACCAGCTGATCGTATTTGGCCGTGATCTCGTCTTTATTAAGGTCTGAGGCCACCTGAGGCTTTTTGATCTTACTTTTAAAATAGCTCACCAGGGAATTGCTTCTCGAAGAAGCGAAATCCTTAAGCATCTGGTTGTCGATCTTGCCAATGCCAACCCTGTAGAACAGGTCCAGGCTGGTTTTAAGGTTAAAGAATACAACCAGTTCATTGATGGATTTCTCATTGAACTGTATCTTCTGTGCCTTTAACTTTCTGGCCAGGATAGCCTTTCCTTCTTCGGCGATCTCCTTTTTCTCTTCTTTTAGGGAAGATTTTATCTTCGCCCTGGCTCTGGCCGTATTGGCATAATCCAGCCRGTTAATATTCGGCTTGGCATTTTCTGAAGTAATGATCTCAACCTGGTCGCCGCTTTTGAGCTCGTGGCTTAGCGGTACCAGTTTGTTGTTAACCCTTGCACCTCTGGTATGCAGGCCAATTTCTGTATGTATACTAAAGGCGAAATCCAGGGGAGTGGAACCCTTAGGTAAGGATTTTAGATCTCCCTGTGGAGTGAAAACGAAGATCTCCTTGGAATATAAATTCAGTTTGAACTGTTCCACAAAATCTACGGCATTCACATCGGGGCTCTCCAGTGCTTCCTGTAAACGGGTCACCCATTCCTCGAATCCGCGTTCTTCTTTGTTGTCCTTGTTACCCTGTTTGTATTTGTAATGAGCCGCATATCCCTTTTCAGCGATCTCGTTCATGCGCTCACTTCTAATCTGTACTTCCACCCACCTGCCTTTAGGTCCCATCACCGTAATGTGCAGGGCCTCATAACCGGTAGATTTTGGAGAGGAGATCCAGTCCCTGAGCCTTGTAGGGTTGGGGCGGAAGTGATCTGTAACTATAGAATATATCTTCCAGGCAAGAAATTTTTCCTGGCTGGGTTCGCTCTTGTAAATGATCCTGATGGCAAACTTATCGTAGATCTCGTCAAAACTAATGTTCTGCGCCTTGATCTTTCTGTTGATGGAATAAATGGATTTTGGCCTTCCCTTGATCTCATAATCCAGGTCTTCCTTGTCCAGCGAATCCTGGATCACCTTGCTGAAAACCTTAATATATTCATCCTGATCTTCCTTGCTTTCCTTGATCTTGGTGAGAATATCCTGGTATACTTCCGGTTCGGTATATTTCAGGCCAAGGTCTTCCAGTTCGGTCTTGATATTATAAAGACCAATACGATGGGCCAGAGGAGCGTAGATATATAAGGTTTCTGAAGCGATCTTCACCTGCTTGTCTGGCCGCATGGCGTCCATGGTTTGCATATTATGCAACCTGTCTGCGATCTTAATAATGATCACCCTTACGTCATCGTTAAGGGTAAGCAGCATTTTCCTGAAATTTTCAGCCTGCAGGGATACATCCTTATCCTTTTTTAGATTGGAGATCTTGGTAAGACCATCTACGATTTTGGCAACCGTCTCCCCAAACATATTCCTTAGGTCTTCCAGGGAATAGGCAGTATCTTCAACCACATCATGCAGTAATGCTGCAGCAATCGATGTCGCATCAAGGCCAATCTCTGATGCGACGATCTTGGCCACCGCAATAGGATGAAAGATATAGGCTTCACCAGATTTTCTTCTCTGGTCTTTATGCGCATCCACAGCCGTATCAAAAGCCTTCCTGATCAATTTCTTATCGTCTTCAGAAAGGGTTTGATAACTTATACGCAGCAGCTCCTTATACTGCCTGGCGATCTGTTTATTTTCTTTTGCTATAGCTGCCTCTGTCATAGGTTAAAAATACAATTAAGATTCAAAGCAAACAACTAAAATCCGGCCTTCAGATTTCGGTATCGCTGCAATAGACTGGGGTGGGAAAAATGTACAAAAATATAGGCTTTATGCGGGGTTAGATTGCTTAAAGTATTTTTGGATAACTTCTTCAAACTGGAGATCAGCGAGTCTCCGCGATAGGTCTTTTTTGCGTAATTATCTGCCTGGTATTCAAATCTCCTGGAGATATAATTCATTATCAATCCAGTAATTTCTGAAATTGGGCTGTACAATATTCCGAAAGCTACCAGGCCGATATGAAAACTCGGTTGATCGACGCCCAGAGCTTCAGAAAGTAAAGGATTCCCCACAAAAAGTGATAGCAGCCACAGGGTGAATCCGGTAGTAAGAATAGATGCCACCAGGTTTATGATTATGTGGTTCTTTTTGTAATGCCCCACCTCGTGCGCCAGTACTGCCACTATCTCTTCTTCTTCCAGGTCGTTTATCAGGGTGTCGTAAAGGGTGATCCTTTTTTCGCTTCCAAATCCTGAAAAATAGGCATTGGCCTTGGTACTTCTTTTAGATCCGTCTATCACAAAAATATTGTCAAGTTGGAATCCTACACTCCGGGCATATTCCTCGATCTTGGTGCGTAAGGAACCATCTTCCAACGGGCTTTGTTTGTTGAAAAGCGGTACGATTAGTTTTGCGTAGAACATATTCATAAAGACCGAAAATACTGCGATAAGGATCCAGGCGTACCACCAGAAATCCTCTCCCGCGAACTGGTAGAACCAGACGATAAGCGCTAAAATTCCGCCGCCAATAACTGCAGTCATGGCCAGGCCTTTAAGCTTATCCAGGAAAAATGTCTTTTTTGTGGTCTTATTGAAACCGTATTTTTCTTCGATCACAAAAGTGCTGTACCAGGAAAATGGGGTCATAAGTATATCGCTTCCCAGCATGATAATGCCGAAAAAGATCAGGGCGATCAAAATTGAATTATCACTAATACTCCTGGCGATCTGGTCCACCCAGGCGAATCCATCAAAAATAATGAATCCTAAGGTGAGCAGTACAGAAAATGTGCTTGAAAGGAGTCCGAACTTAAAGCGCTCTTTCTTGTAATTCTGCGACTTTTCATATTCTTCGGTATCATAAACATCTTCCAGCTCTTCAGGAATGGGGTCATCAAAATGTTTGGCATTTAGGGCATCCAGGATCTTGTCGATCACAAAATCGATGATGATAATAGCGATAATGATATAATATAGGCTTTCTGGTGTCAAATTTCCTTGGTTTATTAAGGTTGAAGGCTGCGTTGTCTTTTAGCTTCAAAAATAAGAATTCCGCAGGCCACAGAAACATTTATGGAATCGATCTCCCCGTGCATGGGAATTATGATGTTCTGGGTAGAATTTTTCAGCCATTCCTCACTAAGCCCCGTGGCTTCGGTGCCCATGACGATAGCGGAGGCCTGCCTGAAGTTTACCTCATGATAAGATTTGGAGGCCTGCAATGCGGCGGCATAGACCGGTATCTTTTTGTTTTTGAGGAATTCGATGATCTCTGAAGTACTACCGGTAGCGATATTATTGGTAAAAAGGCAGCCAACGCTGCTTCTTATGATATTTGGATTGTAAAGGTCTGTCTTGGGATTGGCGATGATTACGGCATCCACTGCAGCAGCGTCTGCTGTTCTTAACATGGCGCCAATATTTCCGGGTTTTTCCGGCGCTTCGGCTACCAGGATAAGCGGGTGTTTTGTTTCAAACTCCAGTTCTTCCAGTTTGTTTTCCCGGCTTTGGAAAACCGCTATCAAACCTTCGGTACTGCCTCGATAAGCGATCTTATCGTAAACTTCATGGCTTATTTCGGTGATCGCAGCAGGATTTTGGGTGTTGGATTTCGAGATCTTGACCACTTCCTGCAGGTCTATTAATTCAGGAACAAAGTAGAGGTGAAGGGGTGTGTAGCCTCCCTTGATGGCCAGGGAGATCTCCCTTTGACCTTCAACCACAAATGCTCTTTCTTTCCTGCGATTGCGAGACTTCTCCTGTAGCTGGAGCAACCACTTTATTTCCTTGTTCTGCGCGCTGGTGATCTGTTTAAACATAGGCGTAAAAGTACGTAGATAATAAGCATAAAAAAAGTTCCCTGAAAACCTCAGGATGTATTGCCTTAAACTATTTCAGCTTCTTCTAAAAGATATATTGATCTAAAGAAGAAGCTGAAAATGGATTTTGCAGGATTTTGAAAATCCTATGGAGAACTTTCAGAATCGGTAGGAATTTCTTCTTTACCGGATTGATCCTTATACTTTTTGGAATATCTTTTCCAAAGTTCGGTTTGGTGGGTTTCAAGGCTGATCTCCCTGCCATCTATATAAGCATGGGAAAGTATATTGCCTCGCATGTCCAGCGCATCTCCTTCAGAAATGAAAAGCGTTGCCGATTTCCCTTTTTCCAGGCTGCCGTAATTTTCGTCAATGCCCAGGATCTTTGCCGTGTTAAGAGTTATAAGTTTCAGGGCATCTTCCTTGTCCATCCCAAAAGCAGCCGCGGTACCGGCATAGAATGGCAGGTTCCTGGAATTCATTCTTTCCATTTGTCCGCTACCTTCAATGGCTACCAGAACACCTTCTTCATATAGCTTTCCGGCTAACTTATAAGAATAGTCATAATCTTCATGAGCTTCTTCTGGCACGCTGTGCGGGCGACCAACCAGAACTGGGATATTGTTGTTTTTCAGGGCTTCGGCTACCCCGGTAGAATAATATCCGCCTACAATGACCATATGTGGCAGGTTCTGATCTTTTTTGAACTGTATCGCGTCCAGGATTGCTTTTTCCTCATTTGCGTGGACGAAAACTTTTTTCTCTCCGCCAAATACCGTCTCCATGGCAAGGTATGGCAGGTTTTTATAATCCCTGTCGCCGTCTAGGTAAGCTTTTGCTGAAGCGAAAAAATCTGAAAGCTCCTGAACATTTTCTACATAACTCTTATTTGGTTTTAAGTTAGGATCTTCACCTCTCCATTTGCTTCCTCTTTTGTAGGTGTCTGGCCAGTTGATATGCAGGCCGTCGTCCTCTTTTACCACAGCATCTTCCCAGTTCCATGCATCGAACTGAACGATAGATGAAGTACCGGAGATCCTGCCGCCTCTTGGAACGATCTGGCCTAGAAGCACTCCGTTAGGCCTCATGGATTCAACGATCTTACTTTCGGCATTATAGGCGATCAAGCTTCTGATATTGGGCAGCATTTCTCCCATTTCATCCTCATCCTGGGTGGCCTTAACCGCAGCGATCTCTACCAGACCCAGGGTTGAATTTGGAGCGATAAAGCCAGGGTAAACATGTTTACCCTTTGCGTCTATGATCTTTCCCGGGTATTGTCTTTTGGTAAGATTGGCCGCGATCACCTCGATTAGTTTTCCGTTTTCGAAAATAACAAGGCTGTTCTCGATCACTTCCCCGTTACCCAGGTGGGCGGTAGCACCAACTATGGTCACCGCTTCGGTTTGTTTGCCCGCAGGTGTTTGCTGGGCCAGGCTTTTTCCTGAAATTACCAGGAAAGCCATTAATATATAAGTATTTAAAGTTTTCATTTTCTGCTAGTTTTATTTTACCGCTTCTAAAAGGTCACAATGAACTCTCTGCTTTTCTTTCTTTTCTACCGGCTGCGTTTTTACACCCTTGTTCTTCTCTTTTAGCATCTGGCCAATAAGTTCGTTGCGTTCTTTCTGGATCTGCTTTCTCAGTTCTTTATCTTTTTCAATATCAAAATAGAAAGTTCCTTCGATCATGGTCTTTTCTGGCTTGGCATAGATAGAAAGCGGGTGGTCGTTCCAAAGTACAAGATCGGCCTGTTTCCCGGTTTTGATACTTCCTACAAGTTCGTCCACATGTAGCAACTTGGCCGGGTTTATGGTCACCATTTTCCAGGCTTCCTCTTCGCTCATTCCACCATACTTTATGGTTTTAGCCGCTTCCTGATTAAGCCTGCGGCTCATTTCGGGATCGTCACTATTAATGGCCACGGTTAGCCCCACATCGTTCATAATGGCAGCGTTATAAGGAATCGCATCGTTCACTTCGTATTTGTAAGCCCACCAGTCTGAAAAAGTAGAGGCGCCAACCCCGTGTTCCTTCATTTTGTCGGCCACTTTATATCCTTCCAGGATATGAGTGAAGGTATTGATATTAAAATCGAAATTTTCAGCAACTTTCATCAACATGTTGATTTCGCTTTGTATGTAAGAGTGTGAAGTGACAAATCTTTCTCCATTAAGGATCTCTACCAGGGTTTCCATTTCCAGGTCTTTTCTGAAGTCATCATCCCCTTTAGAAGATTCGTAGGCCCTGGCCCGGCTGAAATAATCGGTAAACACCTGTTCTACACCCATCCTGGTTTGTGGAAATCTTGAGCCACTCCAGTTAGATTGTTTTACATTCTCCCCAAGGGCGAATTTTATGAATGGCGGTGCCTGCTCAAAGATCATATCCTCGGCCGAAGCTCCCCATTTTAACTTCAGGATCGCCGACCTTCCTCCAATAGGGTTGGCCGAACCATGTAAAAGCTGGATGGTGGTCACCCCTCCGGCAAGGTTCCTGTAAATATTGATATCTGTAGGATCTACTACATCTTCCATCTGCACTTCAGCTGAAGAGTTGTGCCCGGCCTCGTTGATGGCAGAGGCAGCGATGTGAGAGTGTTCGTCCACGATCCCGGCAGTAAGGTGTTTACCGGTCGCGTCTATCACCCTGGCTCCACCTGCGCTTAAACCCTGGCCAACCTTCACGATCTCGCCATTTTTGACCAAAACATCGGTATTTTCTAGAACGCCTTCATCTTCACTGGTCCAAACGGTGGCATTTTTGAAGAGAACATTTTCCTGTTCTGGTCTTGTTCTGAAACCATAGGCTACATTCGGATAGCTAAGAGGCATTATTTCACGATGCTTTTCATCCTTTTTGTCTATATCTGTTTTATCTGTAGACTTGTTCTTTGCTTTTGTAGCCCGGAAAGTCGTTTCCTTCCCGTTAGGCAGGATTGCCTTTCCGGAAATGTTTTCTGTCTTTGCCGGCACATTGGCAACCAGCCTAATAAAATCGGCCCTTGAAGTATCTGTTGAAGATAACAGCAGGTTCATCCAGTTATTATCAAAGCTCAGCTTGGATCCAATCTTTGTTTCTCCTAGTTTCACCTCGGCCTTAGGACTGGAGATCTCTCCTTTTATCTCCAGCTCATAGGTTTTTCCATCTACCAGAAGCTCATAATTCCCGGTAATATTGGTCACGTCCTTGCTGTTCAGGATCTTTTTCTCTCCCTGGACCCAGTTTTCGTATAAGGTGGTCTCTTTGTCGAAATAATCTCCTGAAGTGATAAGGAAGTTGGCCCAGGCTCCTTTTTTGATTACTCCAATTTTTCCTTCCTGCCCAATGGTCTTTGCCGGAACTGTGGTTAGAGCGGCAAGGGCAGCTTCTTTGGTTAAACCGAATTCGATCGCCTGCAGCAGGTTCTTCTTAAAATCTTTTTCAGTATCTATGGAATGAGTGGTTAGGCTGAAGGGGACCTTATTTTCTGAAAGCCTTTTCAGGTTTGAAGGTGCCTGGTTCCATTCCCTCATTTCTTCCAGGCTCAGCTGGTTAGCAAGAAAAGGGTCTTCTACATCGTAAGCCTCAGGGAATTTCAGTGGAACTATAAAAGTAGCATTGGTGGTTTTTACCTGCTCCAGCCTTTGATACTCGTTACCGCTTCCCAGGATCACGTACTGTACCCCAAATTCATCACCTATTTTATCTGCACGGAATTCGTTCAGAAGATCATCGCTGGCGAAGATCTGTACCAGGTCCTTATTCTGGTTAAAAGCTTCCAGTGCCAGGTCTTTATTATCTGAATTTCCCTTGGCGTACCATTCGGCATCCAGGTAAACCTGGCGGATTAGTGCCATAGCGCCCATAATAGAAGTAGGGTAGGACTGTCGGGATTGTACGCTCTTATCGAAAGAAAAATACTGGGACGAATTCTCGTTTATTATCCTGTCACCTTCACTTACTTCTGGAGTAAGTGCCACGAGCATCCCCGAACCACGAATGATCCCGTCTGCAACGTGGGTATTTACCACCCCGAAACCTGCTTTTTGAAGCTTCTCGGCCTCCTTGGCGTCATAGCTAAAATGATCTACCGCGTCTGTATCTGGTTTTATATGATCGTTCCAGTAAAATCCTTCACGCGTGGCATCATATTGCGGGCTGTAGCCGCCATTGGCCTTCTCAGGCTTTTTGATTCCAAAATCGCTGTAAAGGTCAATGAACGAAGGATAAACTTCCTTTCCCTGCAGGTCTATGACCACGCTATTCTTAGGGATGTCTATCGACTTCCCTACGGCAGTGATCTTTCCCTCCTTGATAGCGAACATGCCATTTTCTATCAGGGCCTGGGGATCTACATGTATACGCGCATTTTTAAAAACGGTGTAATTGGTGTTGCGGGTTTTAACACCATCGTTCTTAGGGAAGTATTCCTGGGCCTGCATCGAACAAATACCAAGGAATAATCCTAAGATCAGTAATTTATATTTCATAGAAATGTCTGGGTTAAATTTAAATATGAAATGCTCAAAAATTTGAAGGCCTTAAAGTAATAAAAATAGATTAAAACGTCTTGAGCTAAAGAGCGTTTCGTGTGTCATCGAAATAATTCACCAATAACGCCACTACATAACTGTAACTTTTCATCCCATCCTGCTGGTTGTTCACGATAAGGTAGCGGTTATAGGTGGCCTTGAAGATAGGTTCAAAAGGATTCTGATGTCTTAACCAAAACTCATCTACTTCCCGGTAATTCTTAATAATGCCGGGGTTTATGCTTGCGATAAGTTCTTCAGCCTTGGTTTTATCCCGCCGATAGAGTTCGCTCAGGCAATAGCTCAGGGCAAAGGTATATCCGGAATACCTGAAATGGATATTTGGATGATTCATGGTCACCAGGCAGGCGATGAAATTAGCCTCGTTCTCCTTGGCAAAGCCCAGCTGGTGCCCAACCTCGTGACTGGCCGTGGTCGCTATCTTGTACGGCAGGATGATAGTATTTACCTGTGCCTCGTTGGTAAGCGGGTTAAGGTAACCGTTAAAACCCATATAGGTGAGGGGCAGGCTGAAAATAGACCTTTTCAGGGCCTCACCCTCATAGGTTAATTCGGGGTAATCTTTCTCGATGTTCTTATATCCGTCTAAAGTGATCTCGAACAATTCCCTTTTACTGAAGTCATAGTCGACCTTAATAGAGTCATTGCCAACGATCTCCAGATGAATTTCGTTGGATTTATCGATCAGAGTTTCCGTAAGTCTGATAAGTTTTTCAGTAGTATAATCATTTTCTATCTCCAGGCTTTTATGCAGGGGCAGCCGGTAATAATTGAAGCCCCAGAACAGGTGAAAGCAAAAATAGATGACCGATAGGCTGGCCAGGGTATCTGTGATCCAGATTTTTGGATATCTGAACCTCTGGGAAATTCTTCTTACCAGCCAGGCGATTGCCAGGAGGATAAGAGCTGCATATAACAGGTCGCCAAGAGAAAAAGGAATAATGCCCAGGCTGTACCTCATTACTTTTGAGATCACTGGATAAAGTCCCTGGGAATAGTATCTTTCTACAAATTCTGAATAACCCGAAAGCAAATTTATTCCAATGATCTGGACCGGGAAAAGTATGGCGAGCAGTAGAATTGATTTTCTCTTCACGTCCTAAAAATACAAATATTCAGCAGGCCGCAAATTTTAGAAATCATTAAATTCGAATACCTTTGTGGGAATACCAAAAATCAGATCAATGAATGAAGAAATAAGGGAGCTGGAGCCCAAAGTCTTATGGAATAAATTTGCCGATCTTAACGCCATACCCAGGCCTTCAAAAAAGGAGGAAAGGGTGATAGAGTTCATTAAGAATTTCGGAAACAAGCTTAACCTGAAAACTGAAGTAGACAGTGTAGGGAACGTGGTGATCTATAAACCGGCTACAAAAGGGATGGAGAGCCGAAAGAAGATCGTCCTGCAGGCTCACCTGGATATGGTTCACCAGAAGAACAATGATACAGATTTCGATTTTGATACGCAGGGGATAGAGATGTATGTAGATGGTGACTGGGTTCGCGCGAAGGGAACCACCCTTGGGGCAGATAACGGTCTTGGGGTAGCCACCATGATGGCGATCCTGGAAAGCGATACTATCGAACATCCGGCTATCGAGGCTTTGTTCACCATAGACGAAGAAACAGGCATGACCGGAGCTAAAGGTCTGAGTCCAGACCTTCTGGAAGGAGACATCCTGCTAAACCTGGATACTGAGGAAGACGATGAGATTGGTATTGGTTGTGCAGGCGGGGTAGACATCACCGCCACCAAAAAATATGAAGAGGAAAAAATGCCTGATACCTATCGTTCTTATTCCTTAAAAGTAAAAGGATTGATGGGCGGACACTCCGGGATGGATATTATCAAAGGCCTGGGGAATGCCAATAAAATGATGAACCGGCTTCTGGTAAATACTTCTGAAGACCTGAAAATGCGTATCTCAGAGATCAACGGTGGCGGACTCAGGAATGCCATTCCAAGAGAAAGTGAAGCCATTGTAGCCGTTCCAGATACCGAAGAGGAAAGTTTTAAAAAGGAGATCGAGGCCCGGGCTGCCGGGATAAAAGCTGAATATGCTTCGCTGGAACCAAACCTGAGCATAGACCTGCAGAAGATCACCACTCAGAACCAGATCATGGACCTTAGATCACAAAGGGAAGTTTTGCTTGCCCTTGCCGCGGCACATAACGGGGTTTACAGGATGAGTCCTGAAATTGAAGGCCTGGTGGAAGCCTCTAATAACATTGCCAATGTGACCCTTAAGGAAGGGGAAGTTCATGTGAAATGTTTAACCAGGAGTTCTGTGGAGTCCAGTAAAGATGACCTGGCGACCTCATTAAGGTCGGTATTCGAACTGGCAGGATTTGAAGTGAAACTGTCTGGGGAATATCCTGGCTGGGCACCGAACAGCGATTCTGCGATCCTCAAGACCCTGGATGAGATCTACCAGAAAATGAATGGCGAGAAAGCTGATATCGCAGCCTGCCATGCCGGATTGGAATGCGGGATCATTGGCAGCCATTACCCAAATATGGATATGATCTCTTTTGGGCCTACCATTAGGGGAGCGCATTCTCCAGATGAAAGAGCAAGTATTTCATCTGCCCAGAAATACTGGAAATTTCTATTGGAAGTTTTAAAGAATATCCCTGAAAATTAGAATGCAGTAAACATAGAATTAAAAAAGCCCTCAGTTTTGCTGAGGGCTTTTTTAATATCTCAATGGATGTGATTATTTGGTTTCTTCACCAGCCATATCCACTAATTTTATTCTGAAGATAAGATCGGTATTTGGAGGGATCACACCGCCGGCACCTCTTTCTCCATAGGCAAGGTGGCTAGGAATAAACACGACCGCTTCATCACCTACCTGCATTTGCTGAATTCCTTCTTTAAATCCTGGGATCATTGGGGCATCTGGACCATAGATCATGGTTGAGGAACCATAACCTCCCTGGGCGGCTCTTCTTTCGTTGAATACCTTGAATTCTTTGGCCAGCTCCTCTTTATTCGTGTCGAATAAGGTACCATCGGCAAAGTAACCTTCATAATCTACCAGGATCTTCTGGCCATTTTTCGGTTTTTCGCCATCGCCTTTATTTTCGAAGTATATTTTCAATCCGCTCTCTAAAGAGTCTGCTTTCTCTTCAATTGCCTTGAACTCCTCGGCTTTTTTAGCGGCCATTTCCTGCATTTTCCTGGCTTCGGCTTCTTTTTCAGCTTCGATATTTGCCAGTTCTTCTTCAAAAACTTTTGGTGCATCAAAGTTCTTGGCGGCGCTACCTTTTCTAATGATGTTCAGTTCGTTGATGGTCACATCCTTCACAGGTTTGTCACGAGGTCCTGTTTCAACTTTTCCAATTGAATCAACTACGTCCTGACCTTTTACGATCTTTCCGAATACGGTATGTCTTCCATCCAGCTGCTGTACCGGCGCAAGAGTGATAAAGAACTGGCTGCCGTTGGTACCCGGTCCCGCATTGGCCATAGAAAGAATACCTTTTGAATCGTGACTTAGGCTGTCTACGAACTCATCAGGGAATTTGTAGCCCGGGCCGCCGCTACCTGTCCCGGTAGGGTCACCCCCCTGGATCATAAATCCGTCGATCACCCGGTGGAAAATGATCCCGTCATAATACTTCTTTTCTTTATAAGTACTATCGGCCATTTTGCTGTTGCCTTCCGCCAGGGAAACAAAATTGGCTACGGTCATGGGAGTTTCTTCAAAATATAGTTCAGCAACTATTGGTCCCATGGAGGTATTGAATTCGGCGTACATGCCATCCTCCAGTTCAGGGTACTCCTCGTTGCAGGCAATAAGAGACATTGCCATCGTTAATAGTAAAAATAAGCTCTTTGTTTTCATTTGTCTAAATTTATTTTTCTTTTGGTCAGGTATAATCAAGGCCATAGCTGAATTTATAAGCAGCGCGGCCTACTATTTTAATTTTTAGTATCTGATTCTTTTATTTCCCTTAGGGTCACTTTTGCCGTGATAGGTACATTGCTGCCAATCCTGTCCTGGTCTCCGTAATAGCCAAAAGCCTTATGGGACGGAAAAAGGAAGGTAACCGTTTCTCCTTCTTTCATAAGCTTAAGGCCCTGGCGCAAACCGGTAAAAAGCTTTTCCTTATCCATGGCATATTCCCTGGTGGCCTTTTCACCTTCCGCATAGATCGGCTCTCCTTCGATGGTAGAGATGCTGTAATCAAAGATGACGATATCCCCGAATTCAGGGGTTTCTGTATTGGTGCTGTCTGTAGACTTATTATTGTAATAATACCAGAATCCATCGGCTGAGGTAAGAAATTCAGTATCGGTATCCTCGCCCATCACCTGCTTGATATAATCCTCTTCCTTGGCGATCATTTCCTTATTCCTTTCTACCGACTCGTCTATATAAGAACCGCTGTTCTGGGATACGGGATACCTTGCTTCCGGCGATTTACAGGAAGCCACAGAGAGCAGAATAATGATTACAATTGATAGTCTCATATTGAAAGTTCTTCTTTGTATTCCGGTAATATCTTGTTGAATTTAACGATGGTGTCGTTAAGGGACAGGTCGCTTTTTCCGCCGGCAGCATTTATGTGGCCGCCACCTTCAAAATGGGCCCGGGCAAATTTATTCACATTGAAATCACCTTTAGAGCGGAAAGACATTTTAATGATGCTCTCGTTCGCTTTTTCTATAAAAATGACCGCGAAAATTATTCCATCCAGGGAAAGACCGTAATTCACAAATCCTTCGGTATCTCCTTTTTTGAAATTATGCCTGTCCAGTTCTTCCTGGGAAAGGCTTATATAAGCAGTTCTTAGATCCTTGTTCACTTTGAGGTTCTGAAGGGCCGTACCCAATAACTGCAGCTTGTTTTCTGAATTGGTGTCGTAGATATTATTGTGTATCTGGGCGTTATCTGCACCCTTATCAATAAGGTCTGCGATCACCCTGTGCGTGTCGCTGGAGGTCGAGCTAAAGCGAAAGGATCCGGTATCGGTCATAATACCTGTATAAAGACAGGTCGCGATCTCCGGGGTGATCTTTTTGCTCGCCCTTAGTTTGTCGATGAACTTATAGACCATCTCGCAGGTGGAGCTCATTTTCGAATCACTATAAGTATAATGTGCATAATCTGAAGGTTCCTGGTGATGGTCTATCATCACGAAAACTGCATCAGATTCCAGCAGCGCTTCCTGCATTAGGCCGCACCTGGAAAGATCATTGAAATCCAGGGTAAAAACGATCTCGGCTTCCGCAATTAGGCCGTTAGATCTTTCGGTCTCATTTTCATAAATGATCACCTCGTCATTACCGGGTAACCACTTTAAAAAATGCGGATAATCGTTAGGAGCGATCACCGTCGCTTTGTGTCCCTTGTCTTTCAGGAAATGCCATAAACCCAGGGTAGAGCCCATCGCATCACCATCGGGGCCTTTGTGGGGGACAATAACTATATTTTCTGCTTTGGCCAGTTCAGCCGTTATTTCGAGTATTCTGTTGTCTATCATATTCGAGGCTAAATATACAATTTAATACTACTTAAGAAATATTGGAAGCTTTAAATTTGTGCTCCTAAAACCGACCTATGAAGAATTTATTTAAGCTTTTACCTGTATTTTTCATGGTACTTTCCTGCGGAAGTTCCTCTACCTTAAATAGCGAAAAGCAAGGAGATCTTGTCATCGCTTTTGGAAGCTGTAACCGGGAAGATTCACCCCAGGCCCTGTGGGATGATATTCTGAAAAACGACCCGGATGTTTTTCTGTGGGGTGGGGATAATATTTATTCAGATACCGATGATGCCAAGGTGATGAAGGCGGCTTACGAGCTTCAGAGGAATAATAAAGGCTACCAGAAACTACTGAACAGGGTGCCGGTTTACGGAATCTGGGATGATCATGATTACGGGCTCAATGACGGCGGAAAGGAATGGCATTTTAAAGAAAAGAGCCAGCAGTTGTTCCTGGATTTTATGGAGGTGCCGCAGAACAGTCCGCGTCGAAGCAGGGAAGGGGTTTATCACGCTGAGGTTTTTGAAACTGAAAAAGGGAAAGTAAAGGTATTTATGCTAGACACCCGTTATTTCCGCGACCCGCTGGCGAAAAGCGAAGATCCTAACAGGCGATACGAAGCTTCTGAAGGTGCGATTTTGGGAGAGCAGCAGTGGGAGTGGCTGGAAAACGGACTCCGGGATTCCGAAGCCGATTTTAACGTCATCCTCTCCAGTATCCAGGTGCTTTCGGCGGAACACGGATTTGAAAAATGGGGGAATTTCCCTTCAGAAGTAGAGAGATTAAAGGAATTGATCGTTTCTTCAGAGGCCAGGAATGTGATCCTGTTGAGCGGGGATCGTCATATTTCAGAATTTTCAGCAACAGAGGTAGAGGGATTAGACTATCCCCTGGTAGATTTCACTTCCAGCGGACTCACCCATACCTACGAGGAATTCAGCGGAGAGCCCAATAAATACAGAGTAGGAGAGGTGGTGAACGATAAGAGTTTTGGCCTTTTGAAGTTCGATTTTGATAAGAACAGGCTTCGCATGGAAATGCGGGGTAATCGCAACAAACTCCTGCAGGATTATGTGCTTGAATTCCAGTAGGCGAACATAAAAGCTTAAAGGGCTTGTATATGGAAAGGAATTATTTATTTTTGCACCAAATTTAAAAACCATACAATGGCAGGAAATAGAACATTCACCATGATTAAGCCAGATGCAGTAGAGAACGGGCATATTGGTGGAATACTAGACCAGATCACCGCTTCAGGATTTAGAATCGTAGCGATGAAGCTTACTCAAATGACTCAGAGAGATGCTGAGACTTTTTATGCAATCCATAAAGAGCGTCCATTTTTCGGAGAATTAGTAGAATTCATGACTCGTGGTCCTATCGTTGCAGCGATCCTTGAAAAAGACAATGCTGTAGAAGATTTCAGGACTCTTATTGGAGCTACAAACCCGGAAGAGGCTGCTGAAGGAACTATCAGAAAAAAATACGCGAAGAGTATTGGAGAAAATGCCGTTCACGGAAGTGATAGCGATGAGAACGCACAGATTGAAGGTGCTTTCCATTTTGCAGGTAGAGAGATGTTCTAAGAGAACCATTTCAATAATATCAAGAGAACCGGGTTTTTTAACCCGGTTTTTTTTATGTCTGAATTTTGGTGAACCGGAGATGCTGAAACGAGTTCAGCATGACTAGTCATTCTGATGCCGGCAGTTGTCTATAGGATTCGGAAGCCTAAAGGTTTTTTTTAGATAAGGCTACCTAAGATTCTGAAATGAATTCAGCATGTCGGAACTCTTACTTAGAGTCGTTAACCTGTCCCTTAGTTTTGGGAGTTCTCGGGGCTAATTATCCGATTTTCTAATAATCTATTTTATCAGCGGCTCCTTTTTAAATACCGATTTCAGGATATACCGCCCATTCTGGTCCTTGTCCAGCCGGGGAGAAAGCACCAGGGTGATCACCGCCGCGGCGATCATCAGGTATAAATGTTGCAATCCTGGCAGGAGCAACCCAATAAGATACCTGCTAAGTGAAAATATCGTAATGAATGAGATGAAATAGATGAGGAATACCTTTACATTATGCTTCATAAAAAGCTGAAATTTATATAATTATACTTATCTCAATACTAGTTTGGTGATAAGTTCCTGCCCCATTTCTTCGTTGAGGTTCCTGATGATCTTTTCCTTGCCGTAGCTTAATTCCTCCCGAAGTACCGAAGAACTTAACTGCACGTACAGCACGTCGTTCTTTAATTTGAGGTTGGTAGTGTACTTTTCTATGGCCGGGCCCATCTGGCTGTTCCAGACATCCCTTACTTTTACCTGGTTTAATCCTTTTTTATCCAGTTTATTTTCATCTACGAAACTCTTGAGCAGATCGCCCAGTTTCATTTCCTCATTCTTGCGTCTCTTCATCGTCTTGGCTTAATAAAGGTTCATATCGTTGGTAGTAGTATTTTTTATCGTCACGGTTAAGAATGACCAGCTCCTCTTCATTCGCTTCAAGTACCTCTTCTTTCCACTGGTCAAAAGGAGTGGAGTAATATAGCATTAACCTGTTGTCTTCGATTTTTGCGGAAATCCTTTCCGGTTCATTTGGTGCTTTTATAAAACCGCCGTCAATCTTTGGTTTCAGCTTTCTTCTGAATCCTGCAGAATCGCTTACTTCTATATAATCAATATATGGACTTATACCATATTCTATCACCGAATCTTTTTCAACTTCCACTTTTTCTATCTGCCAGTAACCATTTAGGTGCTGTAATTGTTCCTTTGGGTCGCTGTCTGAACAGGAAATTAGGCTGATTATAGATAATATGAATAAGAGTTTTTTCAAAGCTTAAAGATTTTATAGGATTGATTGCTGCTTTTTACCACCTTTTCGGTACGGTCTGCATGGGTGTCGCTCAGGAAGATCTGCCCTAACTGGTCTGTCGCTACCAGTGCAACTATATGGGCCACACGGTTCTCATCCAGTTTATCAAAGATGTCATCCAGCAACAGGATAGGGTTCACCTCGCTTATCTGCTTGATAAAATCGAATTGTGCCAGCTTTAGGGCGATCAGAAATGATTTCTGCTGTCCCTGCGATCCGAATTTTTTAATGGGATGCCCCGCGATCTCAAAGCTAAGGTCGTCCTTGTGGGTGCCCACCGAAGTATATTGCAGGTTCATATCCTTTTGCAGGTTCTCTTCTAGCAAGCTGGAAAGGGAAGAATCAAAAAGCTGACTCTTGTAATTAATATGAACCTCTTCCTTATTATTGGTGATATCGGCATACCTTTTATTGAAGATGGGTATGAATTCTTTTAAGAATTCTTTTCTTTTCTCGAAAAGGTCCTGTCCCAGGTTGCTCATCTGTAAGTTATAGACTTCGAGCGTATCTCTCTCAAAGGTATTGTTGGCGGCAAAATATTTTAGAAGCGAGTTTCGCTGGGAAACCAGCTTGGTGTATTGCAATAATTTGTTCAGGTAAACCTGGTCGCTTTGCGAGATCACCCCGTCCATGAATTTCCTTCTGGTTTCAGAACCTTCTATGATCAGGTCGCGGTCTGCAGGCGAAATGATCACCGTAGGTATAAAACCTATGTGATCGCTTACCTTTTCATAGATTTTATTATTTCTCTTAATGATCTTTTTCTGACCTTTTTTAGCACTGGCCAGGATCTTTTCAGATTTCTCGTTTTTAACAAACTCACCCTCAACTACAAAAAAGTCGGAGTCGTGGTTGATGTTCTGGGATGTGATAGGGTTAAAATAGCTTTTACCAAAGGAGAGAAGATAGATGCTGTCCAGCACGTTCGTTTTTCCAACTCCGTTATTTCCAACCAGGCAGTTGATCTTTTCGTCGAAATCAAATTCAGCCGTCTTAAGGTTTTTGTAGTTAAGCAGGCTAAGATTTTTTAAATGCATAAATCGCTGTGTTTCAGCTGGAAATTCAGTAATTGTTTAAAGCTATTTTCGGCTTCAAAAGGACCCGAAATTATATAAAAAATACAAATAATTTATCTTTTAATTTTCACAAAAAATTCTATTTTTGCCACGCATTAACAAATTTTTATGGCAACGTATAAGAAAAGAGGATACAAGCCTTCCAACAAGGAGGAAAAAGAACAAGTAGCAGAACAGGAATCTACCACTGCAGAGGTTTTTAATACTTTAGATGAAGGTGCTAGTAGAACCGAAACATGGGTAGCCGATAACCAGAAGTATATCTACATCATTGTAGGTGTAGCCATAGTTGCTGTTCTGGGATATTTGGGTTATAACCGTTTTATTCTTGAGCCAAAGCAGAACGAGGCCGCCAACGAAATGGCCCAGGCTCAGGGCTATATGGCTTCAGCTTTAAGAGCAAATGGAGCCCAAAGCGATTCTCTTTACAATCTTGCTCTGAATGGTGGGGAAGGGAAATACGGTTTCCTTGATATCATAGATAACTACGGTGGGACAGATGCGGCCAACCTGGCACATTACAATGCCGGATTCGCTTATCTAAGAACCGGGAAATACCAGGAAGCCATAGAGCAACTGGAAGCTTTTAGCAGTGATGATGAGATATTCTCTGCCCTGGCTACCGGAGGAATTGGAGATGCATTCATGCAATTGGAGCAACCTGAAGAGGCTTTGGGTTATTATGAAAAGGCTGCTGAAATGAGGTCTAATTCATTCACTACTCCAAGATTTTTATTAAAAGCTGCGATCACCGCTATTCAGATAGGTGAAGCAGATGCGGCTGAAGAATACCTTTTGGAAATAGAAGATGAGTATTCTGAAGCACCAGAGGCTGAGAAGGTGCCAATCTACCTTGGTCAGGCTCGCGCTATGAAAAACTAATATATGGCTACAGAAGGTAAGAACCTTTCACAATACGATAAAGACACGATCCCAAACGCGAAAGACTTTCGGTTTGGGATCGTTGTTTCTGAGTGGAACGACGAAATTACAGAAGGACTTTTCCAGGGTGCATTCGATGCCTGGATAGAGAATGGGGTGAAAAAAGAAAACATCGTTCGCTGGAACGTTCCCGGCAGCTTTGAACTTATTTACGGCTGCAAGAAGCTGGGCGAAAGTTTTGAAATGCTCGATGCCATTATCGCCGTGGGTAGTGTGATCCAGGGGGAGACCAAGCATTTCGACTTCGTTTGTGAGGGGGTGACCCAGGGTATCAAGGACCTGAACATACAAACCGATATCCCGGTGATCTTTTGTGTGCTTACAGATAATAATATTGAGCAATCCCGCGCCCGTAGTGGTGGAAAGCACGGTAACAAAGGAACCGAAGCGGCCATCGCAGCCATTAAAATGGCGCAGTTAAGGAAGGATGCTAAATTCTATAAGGGTTAGTACTGCCCGGTAATTGGTCTTTAGAACGGCATTGTTATTGCTGCCATTATTAATAACCTCAGGCTTCGGATTTTTGAAGCATTTTGAGTAAATTTGGGATCAGCAAACATTCTACAGTTTTGAAAATCAATTTTAACAAAATCAGGAAGAATACCCGGTATAACTATACCCCGCGTTATTACAAGGGCAAGGATACCGGTAATATCTATGATTTTGATAATAAATTCAATAAATATAAAGAAGCCACCAATGCTATAGATTTTGGTTCCCACTGGGCAGATGCACGTAAAGAAAGCCGTAATCGTGGAAACCGAAGCATTAATCGCAGGGTTGTTTATATCATCATAATTTTACTTTTCATTTGTCTGTGGATATTAGACTTTGATTTGTCCATTTTCTCGAATCCCCGTTAAATGAGTAACGTAATACAATTGTTGCCCGATCATGTTGCCAACCAGATCGCTGCGGGTGAAGTGGTGCAACGTCCGGCCTCGGTAATAAAAGAACTTCTCGAAAATTCAATAGACGCAAAAGCAAGCCGTATCCAGGTGGTTATCAAGGATGCCGGGAAAACGCTTGTTCAGGTGATAGACGACGGTGTGGGAATGAACCTTACCGACGCTCGAATGAGCTTTGAAAGGCATGCCACCTCCAAGATCAAGCTTGCAGATGACCTGTTTTCCCTTAGAACCAAAGGATTCAGGGGAGAAGCCCTGGCATCTATTGCGGCGATCGCCCATGTGGAACTGAAGACCAGGACCGAGGAAGATGAAGTGGGTACCTGCCTGAAGGTGGAAGGATCCCAGGTAGTTTCGCAGGATCCCTGCGTGACCCCTAAAGGGACCTGTATCTCGGTAAAAAACCTTTTTTATAACATTCCCGCCAGGCGTAATTTCCTGAAATCTGATAACGTGGAAACACGCCATATCATTGATGAATTTCAGAGGGTAGCCCTGGCACATCCCGATATCAGCTTTTCACTTACGCATAACGGCAACGAGCTATTTCAGCTGCCGGTGGCCAGTTCAAGGCAGCGAATCACCAATATACTTGGCGGTAAGACCAACGAAAAACTGGTACCTGTGGAAGAGGATACCGAGATCGTAAAGGTTTCCGGGTTCGTAGGCAAGCCTGAATTTGCTAAAAAGAGCAGGGGAGAACAGTTTTTCTTTGTTAACAACAGATTCATCAAAAGCCCTTATCTTAATCATGCGGTGGTGGCGGCCTATGAAGGCCTGCTGAAGGAGAAAAGCTATCCCACTTATTTCCTATACCTGGAAGTTGATCCTAAATCTATAGATATCAACATTCACCCCACCAAGACCGAGATCAAGTTCGATGATGAACATGCGTTATATGCCATCCTGAAAAGCTCCATCAAGCACAGCCTGGGGCAGTTCAATGTTTCACCCATGCTGGATTTTGAAAGAGATGCCGAACTGGATACGCCATATGAATACAAGGATAAAGAAGTGAGGGTGCCTGAAGTGGAAGTAGATCGTAACTTCAATCCTTTTCAGAATGAAAGCAGCCCTAAAAACAATTATTCGGGTGGAAGCACTGGCTATAAGCGTGACCGGCAACCGGAATGGGAAAGCCTTTATTCCGGCATGCAGGCAGAAACCGAAACAGAGGTAGACGTTCGCCAGATTGAGTTCGAAAGTGAAGAGGTGACCGGGAATCTTTTCGGTGCCAAAGAAGAGCAAACCGAGAAGTCTACCTTCCAGGTTCAGAAGAAATATATAGTTTCTACGTTGAAGAGCGGAATCCTGGTCATAGACCAGCACAGGGCCCATACGCGGGTCTTATATGAAGAACTGCTTAAAAATATAACTGTCTCATCTGCAGTTAGTCAGCAATTATTATTTCCTCTAAGACTTCAATTCAATCACCATGAGGTGGAGATGCTGAAGGAGATCAAGGAATCACTGGAGCAGACCGGATTTATATTTTCTGAGATCAAAAAGGACGAGGTAGAGATCACCGGTATTCCTACGCTAATTTCAGAAAGCGAAGTGGAAATTCTGCTGGAGCAGCTTATCGCCGATTTTGAGAAGGATGTGCCCGATAATGGATTTTCTCAAACCGACCTGCTGGCAAAGTCACTCGCCAATTCCATGGCGGTACGTTCGGGAACACTGCTGAACTCTGCCGAGCAACAACATATTGTAAATAGATTATTTGCCTGTAAAGAACCGGCACTTAGTCCTTTTAATAAAACCGTGTTCACTACCTTGAGCGTAGATGAACTTGATAAAAAATTCGCCTGATGGGAAGAATGACCGAAACCGTAAAGGTTCTCTTGATAATAAACGTTATATTCTTTATAGGAAGCCAGTTAATTGGCGACGTTGCATATGAGTATTTCGCTTTATGGTTCGTGAAGAATCCCAATTTCCAGGTTTGGCAGATCATTACGCATATGTTCATGCATGGAGGGTTGATGCATATACTTTTCAATATGTATGCCCTGTGGGCCTTTGGTAGCCCTATTGAACAAATGCTGGGGCAGAAGCGCTTTCTTTTCTTCTATTTTTCAGCGGGGATAGGAGCAGCTTTTTTACATACTCTGGTGAATTTTTATGCCTATCAGAAAGGATTTAACGGACTGCTGGAGCTGGGCTGGACCCCGCCGGAAGTGATGAGCTTCATCGAGCAGGCCTATTCTTCCAATCGCTTCAGGATTCCTGAGGGCATGGACGAAGGCACGCTTAGGTCTATGTTACAGGCCTTCGCCAATCCTGCGGTGGGAGCATCGGGAGCAATATACGGTATCCTGGTAGCGTTTGGGATGATGTTCCCTAACGTGGAACTATTTTTACTATTTGTTCCGGTACCAATTAAAGCCAAGTATTTTATTCCCGGATTAATTGCCTTAGATTTGTTTTCCGGCTTCACCGGATATTCGATCTTTGGAGGTTCGATCGCGCATTTTGCCCACGTGGGGGGCGCGTTATTCGGCTTCTTAATGATGTATTACTGGAAAAAGAATCAGTTTAACGACAATCGCTGGTATTGATGAAATCATCAGACAGGTTAAGATATAAGATCCAGACCGCTACGGTCACCGAAAAGCTCATTGCGATCAATGTGCTGGTCTTTATATTGTTCTTCCTGCTGAAGACCATAGCCTATCTTTTTCAGCTTCCGTCAGACTTCCTGCTGGAGTGGTTCGTGTTCCCAAAGGAACCCATGGAATTTTTGATCAAGCCATGGTCTATCATCACCTATTCCTTTTTACATAGCGGAATCTGGCATATACTGTCGAATATGCTCATCCTGTATTTTTCGGGTATCTATTTTCTGAATTATTTCTCTCCAAAACGATTGCTCAATTATTATTTTCTGGGGGTGATCATAGGAGCACTGGTATATATGCTTAGTTATAATCTTTTCCCAGCCTTTCAGGGCACGGGCAGGTCTTATCTAATGGGAGCTTCGGCCGGGGTTATGGCTGTCCTTATCGGGATCGCCTCGCATATCCCGAATATGAGGGTGAGATTAATGCTAATAGGGAGCGTGAAGTTCTGGTGGATCGCTGCATTTCTTGTAGTCATAGATATCATTCAGATCCCCATGGGTAATGCCGGGGGGCACCTGGCGCATTTAGGAGGAGCTGCCTTAGGTTATCTGTATACCAATCAGCTTCAGAAAGGTAATGATATTGGTAAATGGTTCGAGAACCTGATGGATTCCATCGCTTCCATTTTCAAGCAAAAAGAGCGTAAGGCCAGGATGAAAACGGTACACCGCACCGGGAAGACCGCCCCTAAAAAGCAAACATCAACCAGGAGTAAATTTGATAAGGACGATAAGCAGAAAAAGGTTGATGCGATCCTGGACAAGATCAGTAAAAGCGGTTATGAAAGTCTGAGTAAGGCAGAAAAGGACTTTTTATTCCAGGCCGGTAAAGAGGATTAAATGAAGAAATTAAGCCTGTTCGATAAATTCATCTTTATCTTAAATTCGCTTGCGGCTACCGCACTCCTGTTTTCCTATCTTTTACCGCATATTCCGCCTAAATCATTTCCATTACTTTCGGTTTTGAGCCTGGGCGTTCCTGTATTGATCATCCTGAATACGATCTTTCTGCTCTACTGGATACTCCGGTTAAAAAGGCAGATGCTGCTTTCCTTGCTGGTACTTTTGCTAGGATATAATTATATCACCGGTTTTGTAAAGTTTTCAGGGTCTGAAACAGATGAGGCTAATAGTTCAGATTTTTCCCTGATGAGCTATAATGTGCGAATGTTCAATGCCTACGAATGGTCTGAAAGAAAGGATATTCCTGAAAAGATCACTGGTTTTATCCGGGAAAATGATCCCGATGTGCTATGTGTACAGGAGCACTACGTGGGAGCGGCCTCCTTGGCCAGGATCTATCCCTACGAGTATATAAAACTGAAGGGCAAGAACTCTGAATTTGGCTCGGCGATATTCTCAAAATATCCCATTATAGATCGGGGCTCACTGGATTTCCCGCATGACGGGAATAACAACGCCATTTATACCGACTTGGTGATCAATAAGAAAGATACGGTTCGTATCGTAAATGTGCATTTCCAGTCCTTGAATATCAAACCTGGAATAGACGACCTGCAAAAGGAAGATTCCAAGAAGTTGCTGGGCAGGATTGGTTACGGCTTTTCACTGCAACAGGAACAGGCCGAAATGCTTTTGGAGCATCTTAAAAAATCACCTTACCGGGTAATTATTGCCGGCGATTTCAATAACACCAGTTTTTCGTATATCTATGATCTTATCAAGCAGGATGGTAGATTTAACGATGCTTTCCTGGAGGCGGGAAGCGGCTTCGGTAAAAGCTTTAAGCTGGATTATTTTCCCCTGCGCATAGACTTCCTTCTTGTTGAAAACGGAATGAAGATAAATGAGTTCAGAAAGTTCGAGGTGGATTATTCAGATCACTACCCGGTCTTAACCAAGATCGGACTTTAGGTCCTGGGCTTCCAGGTAGCTAATAGCGGCATTACCCTCATTGAATATCAGGTCCAGGATACACAAATTTGGTAAGAAACCGGCTTTCGAGTCGAAAACCTGGGTGTATTCAGAGTTTTTAAAACCGGCATCAGATTTGGCGTTAACGAGATTCCTTAAGTCCAGTTTATCTTCCGGCTTTAGAATGTATTCCTCTGTCTTTTCGAAATCCCATTCCAGCTGCAGGCAGTCTGCCACGAACTCCATGCAATCGTAATTAAAGTCCATCAGGAACTTATATTCCTTATGATATAGCGGATAAAGCTCATCTTCGTAGAACTCAAAAAAGGGAGAGGTCTGGTAAGATGATTTAAAAGCCCTCCAGTGCTGTGTTTGCCAGTTGAATTCGTTCTCTACCTGCACGTCCCTGTATTTCTGGTGGCCTTTGGTGTCCAGCCCCAGAGCAGCCCTGTGTTTAATAGGAATGTTCAGGGATAACCTGCCATTGGCGTCATAGATATACATCCTGTTCCTGTAGGTCTGTTTCTGGTAATTATCATCGTTCTCGAAAAAAACCTTTTCAGCTTTCGCAAAAGCTACCCACTGGCTAATTGGCCCGAAATAGGAGGGATGTAATAGCACCAGTTTCATGAATCTAGGCTTCTTCTTTACGTTTCTTGAAATATTTCCATCCGAAGAAAATAACCACCACGATAAGGAAATAGGGAAGGAATGAAGTTGGTTCACCATCACCCTTAACCGTGGTAAAGACCCTTTCCCACCTGATCTTGTCGAAACCGCTGGCATTAGAATCCCAGCTCAGCCAGATGAATACAGGTTTCCCAACAATATGATTTTCGGGTACGTAGCCCCAGGTGCGGCTGTCTTCAGAATTATTTCGGTTATCACCCATCATCCAGTAGTAGTTCTGTTTAAAGGTGTAAGAATCTACAGGCTGGCCGTTCAGCAGAACCTGGGTTCCATTGATGCTAAGTTTATTCTCCATACCCATTTCGTCTCCCTCATAGGTCTCAATGATCTCCTTGTAAAAAGCCATGCTTTGTGGAGTGAGCTCTACTGTAGCTCCTTTCTTCGGAATATAGATAGGCCCGAAATTATCATTGTTCCAGCTGCGCTTGCCATCATTCGGGAATAGGCTGGCTTTTTTAACCCCTGCAGAGTCCACGTATCTTCTTATGGAAGCTACATTCGGATGGTTCTTGAATCTTTCGTAATTTTCATCGGAAAGCGACTGTATAAAGAATCCGTTGTTTTCCAGGTAACCAAAACCGTCGGTAATGTCATAACGCTTATAAAGAACCTGTGGATTGAATCTTTGGCCCTTGGTGGTTCCTATATATGAAAACTGGGGTTTGGCGCGATCTGGCAGTTCCAGTTGTTTTCCATTGATATGCACGTAACCGTCTACTACAGAAAGTGAATCACCGGGAACCCCTACGGCTCTTTTTACATAATTCGACTTTTTATCGATAGGTTTTTTATAATGTTTGCCCGACCTGTCGAAAAACTTCCGCACGGTGTCTACCGGCCAGTTGAAAACCACGATGTCGTTGCGCTCCACATTTTCAAAACCGGGAAATCTCAGGTAGGGGATCTGTGGTTTATTTAAATAAGATTTTACTCCCAGCACTGGGATGGTATCATGTACCATAGGAAAAGCTACCGCAGTTCCCGGGATCCTGGCGCCATAATGGAATTTGCTCACGAAGAGAAAGTCACCTACCAATAAAGTTTTTTCGAGGGAAGAAGTCGGTATGGTAAAAGGCTGCATAAAGTAAGTATGCACAATGGTTGCCGCGATCACTGCGAACAGAATAGAGCTCACCCATTCACCTACTTCGGTTCTTGGCTTAAGGTCACGATCTGCGATATAGGCATCGTTGGTGGCGTAATTCACGTAATAGATATAAAATCCTAGGGTGAGTATCACCGCAAATGTTTCGGCGGTAGAATTACGTCCAAAACTCCTTATGGTTTCTACCCATATCACCGGGATAATGATCAGGTTTACTATTGGTATGAACATGAGGATAACCCACCATTTAGGCCGGTTGATGATCTGCATTAAAACGATCGCGTTATAAACTGGTACGGCGGCTTCCCAGGCTTTTCTTCCAGCTCTTTGGTATAATTTCCAGGTTCCAAGAAAATGTACTACCTGGATAAGCAGGAAAAAGATAAACCATTCGGTAAAAGTCATATTTTAGATTCTTTACGGTATAAGGCTCAGATCGCCCGGAAATGTTACATTTTAATTATTAAAAAGCTCTGAAAGCACATCTTTCATGGTGAATATCCCTTGTTTGCCTTTGAGGTATTCAGCGGCAACCACGGCACCAAGGGCAAATCCCTGCCTGGATTTCGCGGTATGCTTAATTTCGATACTGTCTATAGGAGAATCGTAGGTCACGGTATGTGTGCCCGGTACGTTTTCCTCTCTTTTGGCGTAGATTGGGATTTCATCCTCATCTGCATCATCCAGTTGCCAGCCTTTAAGTTTTGAGTTTTCCTCTATGATCTGCTGGGCCAGGGTAATAGCTGTTCCACTGGGAGCATCCAGCTTCTGGGTGTGATGTATCTCTTCGATATCGACCTTGTAATCTTCAAGGCCCTGCATCATGCCGGCCAGTTTTTTGTTCAGTTCAAAGAAAACGTTCACTCCTAAACTGAAATTAGAAGCATAGATAAAAGCCGAATCCTCTTCCTTACAGATCTTACGGGCCTTTTCGTAATTATCGAGCCAACCTGTTGTCCCGCTTACCACGGGGATATTATGTTTAAAGCAGGTGGTGATGTTCTTGAATGCCGCCTTGGGAATACTGAAGTCTATAGCGACATCTATCTTAGACCCGTCCAGCTCATGATTATCTATATCATCGCTAACTTTTAAAACAACCTCATGCCCGCGTTGTTCTGCGATCTCCTCGATGGTCTTACCCATTCTTCCGTAACCTAAAAGCGCAATTTTCATCTTAGAAATTATAATTTAATGTAAGTCCGTAATTGGTTTTGCCTGAAAGCGCATCGAAATCGAAATTTGGCTTTACAGACAGGTCTTCGTCAACGTTAAACTGCCGCAAGTGAGCTTCAACGTTAGCATCTATGATATTCAGGACATAGATCCCGACCGTGACCAGGATGGATATCTCCTTGTTTTTCTGGTAGAACTCCTGTGCCCGTATAAGTCCGTCATTGGTGATCCGGGTATTTCCGTCTACGGTGAATTCGTCTGGTCTGCCGGCTAGCCTGTTTTTATAGGCCTCCCGGTATCTGTCGTATTGCTTGTCATTTTCCAGGTAAAAATAAACCCCGGTAGCCAGGCCGGCGTAGGCGATAGGGATCTTCCAGTAACTGCCATTATAGGCCTGTCCCAAACCCGGAAGCACAGCAGAATAAAATGCTGCTTTGGCCGGGGCGAGGGCATTATAGGGTTCGTAGTCTTTTTCCCTTTGTTCTTTTTTCAGTTCCCTTTTTGATCTGCCTTCCTGGCTAACCAGTAGGGAATCCTGTTGCGCTGAAGCTATGGAAGCGATCAGCAGGAAAAAGAACAGGAAAAGATTAAGATTAGGCCTCACCTCGAATTAGTTTTTTGATCCTTTCGAAGTCTTCTTCCGAAGAAAATGGGATAGTTAGTTTTCCGCTGCCTTTTTTGGTGACCTTCACATCTACCTTGGTGCCAAGGTATTCGTTGAATTCCTTGATGCCTTTTTTATAGGTTTTAGGCACAGCAGGCTTTTTAGTAGCAGAGGTTTGCTTTCCACCAGAATTCAGTTCTCGAACCAGGTTTTCGGTTTCTCTAACCGAAAGGGATTTCTGGATGATCTTTTCGTAAATATCGAGCTGTTTTTGCGGATCATCTATATTGATAAGCGCACGACCGTGGCCCATGCTTAAAAAACCATCTCTCATCCCGGTCTGGATGATAGGGTCAAGTTTTAATAGTCTCAGGTAGTTGGCGATGGTAGAACGGTTCTTCCCAATGCGCTCGCTTAACTGCTCCTGGGTGAGGTTGATCTCGTCGATCAGGCGTTGGTAAGACAGGGAGATCTCGATAGGATCAAGGTCCTGTCTCTGGATATTTTCTACCAAGGCCATTTCCAGGGATTCCTGGTCATTAGCTATCCTGATATAGGCGGGGATGGTTTCCAGTCCCACCAGTTTGGAGGCCCTGAACCTTCTTTCTCCAGATACCAGCTGGTACTTGTCAAAATCCAGTTTTCTAACCGTAATAGGCTGAATAACTCCCAGCTCACGGATAGAAGAAGCCAGTTCTTTCAGGGATTCCTCGTTAAAACTTGTTCTTGGCTGAAATGGGTTGACTTCAATAGAAGATAGTTCCAGTTCAACTATATGGCCAACCAGTTTGTCGGCATTTTTATCTTCAGCAGATTTAATATCATTATCGGGATCCTTTAACAGGGCCGAAAGTCCTCTTCCTAATGCTTGTTTTCTGGTCGCCTTCGCCATTTGTATTAGTTTTTCTTGATGATTTCATGTGCCAGGCTCAGGTAGTTGCTGGCTCCTTTGCTCGAAGCATCATAATTGATGATGCTTTCCCCGTAACTCGGCGCTTCACTTAAACGCACATTTCGTTGAATGATTGTTTCAAAGACCATTTCATCAAAATGTTTCTTCACTTCTTCTACCACCTGGTTAGAAAGCCTTAACCTAGAGTCGTACATGGTTAACAGCAGGCCTTCGATATCCAGTTTGTTATTATGTATCTTCTGTACACTTTTTATGGTGTTCAATAGCTTTCCAAGTCCTTCCAGCGCAAAATACTCGCATTGTATCGGGATAATCACAGAGTCTGAAGCTGTAAGTGCGTTCAGTGTAAGCAATCCCAGGGAAGGAGCGCAGTCTATCAGGATAAAGTCGTACATGTCTCTTAAAGGCTCGATAGCTTTCTTGAGCATGGACTCCCTGTTCTCCTGGTCTACCAGTTCAATTTCAATGGCTACAAGATCTATATGTGCCGGGATGATGTCCAGGTTGGGAGAGCTGGTTTTCTGAATGGCTTCTTCAGCTTTTATGGAGTGCTCCAGCAACTGGTAGGTTCCATTTTCCACTTCTTCAACATCTATGCCCAGGCCTGAGGTAGCATTGGCCTGAGGATCGGCGTCAATCAATAATATCTTTTTTTCCAGAACCCCAAGCGAAGCCGCGAGGTTCACAGATGTTGTGGTTTTTCCCACGCCTCCCTTTTGGTTGGCAATAGCAATGATTTTACCCATTAAAAGTGTCTGATTTTTGAAAGGTAAAAATACAATTTATTATAGGTTTAGAAAATGAAATTGTTAACAGCTTGCCGATATTGTTAATATTCTAACTGCATAGTTTAAAGAGCTATATAATAGCCAAGTTGAAGGGCGTAGCCTTTCGTCTCGAAAAACGCTTCTCCATCATTATGTTGAAAAATATTGGCATTGAAAGTTAGTCCCGATTTGTTGGTCAATTTATAATTCATACCTGCTTCGGCTGAAAAAGTTAGAGGGAAAGAGTTCGGAAAACTTACCCCAAGGTCTATCAGATAGTCGGTATTTCCATCAGAATCTGAAACTCTAAGCATTCGCTCACCCTGATCTTTCAAAAAAAAGGACTTATTGGCGAAAACCCCTATATACGGATTCAATTTCGAGGTGGAAGGCAGGAAACTATATCTAAGGGAAAGGTCGAAAGCAATCATTTCGTAGTCTATGATGGCCCGGTCGAACCTTTGCCTAAGGTATTCTGCTTCACCTCCCTTATCAGAATAATTGATCCCAAGCGCCACCTGAAAATGAGATTTTGTGAAAGTAGGAATAAATATCAGCTCCATTCCCAGGTCCATTCCTGTTTGATAGCCAAAATCTCCTGTTAAAGATTGGTTATTTGTGCTAATGGTAGTGAAGTTGGCACCTCCCATAAAGGCAATCCTGAATTCCGGTTTTTTCTCAATTTCTTCAGCTATGTAAGTTAGCTTGTTTTTACATTCGTTGTATGCCTTCAGTGTTTTGGAAATACTGCGAATATTAAACTTGGTATTATTTAAATATTCAGGCTGACAATCTTTTAGAAGTAAAGAAAGAGTTCCGAGATATTGCTTGGTTTCCTGATTATAAGTTTTACCACTATTAGAAGCCTTTTTAGATTTCATGCTCAATTCTTGCTCACCATGCACGGGATGAGAAACGAAATAACGTTCGTCTCTGGTTTCATCCTTTAGGTGAAATAAATCGGCATATCCGCCTATTAACTTTTGCTGAAAATAATTCTGATCTCCAATGGTCCTGGTTGAATAAATAAACTTTCGGTCTTTTGAAACTATACTGTCAACCTTCTGAGGCTTAATAGTCTCAGGTTTGGATTCGGTTTTTTGACGATAGTTTATTTCTGAATAGTCATTTATTCTATTAAAATTAATGTAAGCTGATTGTATTGATTGATCTTTAAAATAAATAGTGGCATTTGGGGAGATTTGCTTTTGTGCCATGCTGTTTAGGCATAATAGCATAACTCCCCATAAGATTAATTGGTTTCTCACAGGTGGGGGGGTATCTTAAATGCTTAAAGGCTAAAATTATTTTTTTTGGCTTTTTATCATCTGCTCTAACATATCCCACATTTCTTCAGGAACTGCTTCCAGTAAATTGAACTGACCGGCGCCTTTCAGCCATTCTCCTCCATCTATCGTGATTACTTCCCCATTCAGATATGCTGAAAAGTCCGAAACCAGGTATGCCGCAAGATTTGCGAGCTCTTGGTGGTCACCCACGCGCTTTAGCGGAACTTTTTTAGCCAGATCGAATTTTTCTTTCAGATCGCCAGGTAGCAACCTGTCCCAGGCTCCTTTAGTTGGGAATGGTCCGGGTGCGATCGCGTTAGACCTGATGCCATATTTGGCCCATTCTACAGCCAGAGACCTGGTCATGGCCAAAACTCCAGCTTTTGCGGTAGCACTAGGTACTACATAGGCCGATCCGGTCCAGGCGTAGGTAGTTACGATGTTCAAAATGGTCTTATTCTCTTCTTTTTTGTCGATCCAGTGTTTCCCAAGGGCAAGCGTACAATTCTTGCTTCCTTTCAACACGATGTCTATGATAGTATCAAAAGCATTGGCGCTCAACCTTTCGGTAGGAGAAATGAAGTTACCCGCGGCATTGTTCAGAAGTATATCCACAGAACCGAATTCCTTAACCACGGCATCACGCATGGCTTCTACCTGGTCGTAGTGCCTTACATCGCATTGTACCGCGAAACAGCTTCCGCCGGTATCTTCTTCCAGCTCTTTCGCTGTATTCTGAAGTTTTTCAAGATTTCTCGAGGTGATGGCAACCTTAGCTCCCAGTTCAAGGAAGTATCTGGTCATTGATTTTCCCAGTCCGCTACCTCCTCCGGTTACGATAATATTCTTTCCTTTAAGTGCATCGTCCCGAAGCATTTTTTTCTTTAAGTCCATATCTTGGTTGGTTTTATGTCTTTATTCGTCTATTAATATTTCAAGTAATTGTATCGCTGCGTCACTGATCTTGGTTCCCGGACCAAAAACGGCGACTGCACCGGCATCAAATAGATACTGATAATCCTGTGAAGGGATCACTCCGCCCACGATCACCATGATATCCTCTCGTCCTAATTTCTTCAGTTCATCTATGACCTGAGGCACGAGGGTTTTATGTCCTGCGGCCAATGAAGAAACTCCCAGGATGTGCACATCATTTTCTACTGCCTGTTGGGCTGCTTCGGCAGGGGTCTGGAAAAGCGGACCTATATCCACATCGAAGCCCAGGTCGGCGTATCCGGTCGCGACTACCTTGGCACCGCGATCGTGTCCATCCTGACCCATTTTCGCGATCATAATCCTTGGCCTGCGGCCTTCCATTTCGGCGAATTTATCGGCCATTTCCCTGGCCTTATTGAAGGAGCTGTTGTCTTTCATTTCTTTTGAATATACCCCGCTAAAGGATTGAATCTTGGCCTTGTACCTGCCATATACATCCTCAAGCGCATTGCTTATCTCGCCCAAACTGGCTCTTTCCCTGGCAGCATCTACTGCTAATGCCAGTAAATTGCCATTTTCATCCTTGGCTGCCTTTCTAAGATTATCCAGGGTTTGTTGTACTTTTTCCTCGTTCCTTTCTGCCCTTATTTTTTCAAGTCTTGCTAACTGCTGGCGTCTAACGGTTTGGTTGTCTACCTCCAGGGTGACCAGCTCTTCTTCTTTATCGAGTCGATATTTGTTCACCCCAACGATCACATCGGTCTCGCTGTCTATTCGAGCCTGTTTTTTGGCGGCGGCTTCCTCAATCCTCATTTTTGGGATTCCTGCTTCAATAGCCTTGGTCATTCCTCCTAGCTCTTCTACTTCTTCAATGAGTTTCCAGGCTTTTTGGGCGATCTCTTCGGTTAGCTTTTCAACGTAAAAACTTCCGGCCCAGGGATCCACTGTTTTGGTAATATTGGTTTCCTGCTGAAGGTACAGCTGGGTGTTCCTGGCTATTCTTGCGGAAAAATCGGTTGGCAGGGCAATGGCTTCATCTAGAGCGTTCGTGTGTAAGCTCTGGGTTCCGCCGAAGGCCGCCGCGGCAGCTTCGATACAGGTCCTGGCAACATTGTTGAACGGATCCTGCTCGGTCAAACTCCATCCACTGGTCTGGGAATGAGTTCTCAATGATAGTGATTTTGGGTTCTTGGGGTTGAACTGTTTTACCAGTTTTGCCCAAAGCATTCTTCCGGCGCGCATTTTCGCGATCTCCATAAAATGGTTCATCCCAATTGCCCAGAAAAAGGATAGCCTTGGCGCGAAACTGTCGATATCCATCCCCGCATCCAGTCCTTTTCTTATGTATTCAAGTCCGTCAGCCAAAGTATAGGCCAGCTCAATATCGCAGGTAGCCCCAGCTTCCTGCATATGGTAGCCTGAAATACTGATGCTGTTGAATTTCGGCATATTCTGGGAGGTGTATTCGAATATGTCTGAAATGATCTTCATGGAAGGTGTAGGAGGGTAGATGTACGTATTTCTCACCATGAACTCCTTCAAAATATCATTCTGAATGGTTCCCGAAAGCTGTTCCGGCTTCACACCCTGTTCTTCCGCAGCGACGATATAAAAGGCCATGATAGGCAATACTGCTCCGTTCATGGTCATGGAAACCGACATTTTATCCAGCGGGATCTGGTCGAACAATATTTTCATGTCTTCGACCGAGTCGATCGCAACTCCTGCCTTTCCAACATCGCCAACGACGCGCTCATGATCTGAATCATAACCGCGATGGGTAGGAAGATCGAATGCTACAGAAAGTCCTTTCTGCCCGGCAGCAAGGTTCCTTCTGTAAAAAGCATTGCTTTCTTCTGCCGTTGAAAATCCTGCATATTGGCGGATGGTCCACGGACGGCTCACATACATGGTACTATAAGGTCCGCGCAGGTAGGGCGGGATCCCAGCTGCGAAATTCAGATGTTCCGCTTCAGAAATATCTTCTATAGAATAGGAGGTTTTTATCTCTATCTCTTCGGGAGTGGTAAAAGTCTGCTTTTCCGATTCAGGTTTTCTGGTAGAAAATTCCTTATTGGCTAGCTTTATATTTTGAAGATCTTTGCGTTGCATAAATCTTGATTTTATTGGGTTGGCTGGCTTTGTTTTTCTTCTTCTAATCGCTTCTGTTCTTTTTCTTCACTCAGCCTTTTTTCAAGTATAGGTTCAAGTAAGGTCTTTCTTGGATTTCTCTTTAAGAATGGGAATAACTCAATATCGTCTTGCATCCGGTCTTCGGGATTTTCGAATTTATTGGTCCCAATAAGTACCAGTTCTCCGCTATCGAATTTTTCCTGCTCTTCTTTAGCACTTTCCTTTATTTTCCTCTGGATGACGCCTGCCTTGAGCTCCTTTAAGAATCCGCCACCTTTTTCGATCTCTTTGAATATCTCCAGGGCCTTTTCGGCCAGTTGTCTGGTAAGGGTTTCCACATAATAAGTTCCCTCGGCAACGTTGCCTACCTTATCCAGGTAGCTTTCATTTCTCATGATAAGCAGCTGGTTTCTGGCAATGCGATCCCCAAACTCATTGTCTTTATGGTAGATAGCATCGTAAGGCATATTGCAAACAGCGTCGGCCCCGCCCAGGATCGCGCTCATACTTTCAGTAGTAGTGCGAAGCAGGTTCACGTTAAAATCGTATAAAGTCTTGGTTCGTTTGGTGGATTCTGTTACGATATGGCATTCGGTATTGAAACCGAATTCCGTAGCAATGGTCGCAAACAGCCAGCGCAGTGCCCTGATCTTTGAAATTTCAAAGAAATAATCTGAACCTAGCGATACTGTAAACTGGAATTTGAATTTTTTCTTTTGGTCTTCAGAAAGGTCCATTTCAGAAAAGTGGTTCAGGTACTCGGCTAGCTGCCCCACGCTATAGGCCAGTTGTTGGGGAATATTAGCTCCGGCGTTCTGAAAAAGCGATAAGTTGATGCTAACTACAGAGGCGAAATTCTTCGAATCCTGCACGATGCGGTCAAGCTGTTCATGGTCGTCCTTCAGGTTGTTGAACCAGTTCCCGGTACGGGCAAGTTTTCCTATAATATCGGTTTGCAGGAAAACTTTATAAGACTTTACTTCCAGGAAGCTGTCAAGTTTTTTTACGAAATCGGCATCGATGAATTCCGGTTTAAGGTAGATGGGCAGACCTTCCGGAAGACCTTGAAAAAGTACAGCGAAATCGATTTCTTTTTCGGGTAAAATGAACCAGATAGCTTCGGTCCCTTTCTGAAGTTTATTAAGCGCCTTTTCATTAGCGTTCTCGGCCGAGGTGATAAAGATTTTCTCGCAGATGTTCCAGTGAGCGGGATTCGAAACCTTCAGTGTATCCTCGATATCTTCAGAAGAATAGAAGGGTTTAATATCGATGCCATGCAGGGTTTGGGTGACCAGTTTTTCGTTATAATCGGCTCCCTTAAGATCTGCCTGAATCTTCTGTTTCCATTGTTTTGCAGAAACTTCTTCAAATTCCTGAAATAACAATTGTTTCATTTTCGTTGGTTTTGGTTGGAAAGTTGGCGAAAATTTAATCTATGGTGTCATATTCTATAATATAGATGTCTTCATTCGGTCGTTTCATATAGTACTTCTGCCGGGCGAACTTCTCGAGTTCCACAGAATCCTGAAGCTTTTTTATGACCGCCTTGTCTTTCGCGATTTCCTTTTGATAATATTCTTTGTTGTCCTGCAGTTCTTCGATCTCCTGATCCAGTTCGTGATGGATAAACCATGAATTGGTATCCAAAAAGAACATCCATATGCCGAAAACCAGCATTATCAGCACATATTTATTGCTGATGATTCTGAACCAGGGTTTTCTGCGCAGGTCTTTAAATTTCATGAGCTTTAAAGATACAAAATTAGGTTAAGCGATCTTTGATTATCGTTTGAACGATATCAACAGCCACCGTATTGTAACGATTGGTAGGGATTATAATATCTGCGAATTCCTTGGTTGGTTCTATAAACTGCTGATGCATTGGTTTTAGCGTCGTTTGGTAGCGCCAAAGTACTTCTTCCAGGTCGCGTCCGCGATCGGCAATATCGCGTTTCAACCTCCTAATTAATCGCTCGTCACTATCTGCATGTACGTAGATCTTGATATCAAAAAGTTCCCTGATCTCAGGATGGGTAAGGATTAGGATACCTTCTACGATCACCACTTTTCGCGGCTGGATCTCTACGAATTCCCCGGTACGATTATGCTCTTTAAAGGAATATACCGGTTGCTGAATGCTTTTTCCCGCCCTTAAACTTTCCAGGTGCTCTCCAAGCAGTTCAAAATCTATGGATTTTGGATGATCAAAGTTTATCTTTTTTCTATCCTCGAAACTAAGGTGGGTAGTATCCTGATAATATGAGTCTTGTGAGATCACATCTACTTCCTCGTGTTTCAACTCGTCTATGATCTGGTTAACAACCGTGGTCTTTCCGCTACCGGTTCCACCGGCAATACCAATTATAAGCATGTTCCTAAAATTTCGGCAAAGGTAATATTAGTTTTTAAAAAGCATTTGCAGAATTGCAGACCAATTTTAGCACAAAACGAAATCTTCAGAATTAAAAAAGCCGGACATTTTTGCGTGTCCGGCTTTAATTTATTTGCAAATCCTTATTCAGATTTCTTTTCGATGGCGGCTACTTCTTCTACAGTTACCATTTCATCAATATTATTGCTCCAGGAGTTCATAATGTAGTTCATGGCATCAGCCACTTCCTGGTCGCTTAATCCCATAGGGGTCATTACATTATCGTATTTTTCTCCATTTACCTCGATAGGCCCCTGCATACCATATTTTACACCCCTGATGCTTTCCTCTCTTTTTTCGGTAAGCCAGTTTGAGCCATCGAGTGGAGGATAGGTGCCTGCAATTCCTTTACCGGTTGGTAAATGGCAGGTCACACAAAGTTCGTTATAGATCTTTTTTCCTCTTTCGATACTTGCAGTGAGCGGTGTCTTTTCACTCGATTTTTCTGAAGATGGGATCACGTACGATTCTTCATCGGCTTCAGCGTCCTTTTCTTTTTTATCAGATTTACAGGCTACCATGGCAGCAGCCAGTCCAAAAATAAAAAGCAGTTTTTTCATATTATTGTTTGTTAGTAAGTTTAGCGATTCCTTTTCCTTCTATGGCCACATAGATGTTTCCATCAGGTCCCTGTCTTACATCTCTCATTCTTCCCACACCATCCAGCAATTTAGTTCTTTTGGTGATCTTTTTTCCGTCCAGGTTTAATAGTTCCAGGTACTGGAATTTTAATGATCCTGCCAGAAGGTTTCCTTTAAGTTCGGGGAATTTGTCTGAAGTTACATAAGCAAATCCACTAGGCGCGATAGAAGGTAGCCAGTAGAAGATCGGGTCTTCCATACCCGGTTTCGATCTTTCATCGGTAATAGGCGTGCCGTCATAATTTTCTCCATAAGTTACCACGGGCCATCCATAATTAGCTCCCTTTTTTACCACATTGATCTCATCGCCACCCTTTGGGCCATGTTCGTGCACCCAGATCTCATTGGTTTCAGGATTAAAGATCATTCCCTGTGGATTACGATGACCATAAGAGTATATAGCTTCAACAGCATTTTCCTGACCAACGAATGGATTATCTGAAGGCACACTACCATCATCATTCAGTCTATATACCTTACCATTGTCGCGGGTGATGTCCTGTGGGTTCACATCACGTGCTCCACGCTCCCCGGCACTGAAATACAGATAACCTTCATTATCGAAGGCGATCCTAGAACCAAAATGCTGACCTTTGGTAGTATTTGGAGATGCTTTATATAGAACTTGCTTGTTAGTTAATTTATCACCCTCAAGTTTTGCCCTCATAAGCGCAGTGTTTCCGCCATCACCTTCACCTTCTTTTGAAGAATAGGTAAAGTAGATCCAGCCATTACTCTCGTAATCTGGGTGAAGTACTACATCCAGTAATCCTCCCTGTCCACGATCATAAACATCTGGCGCACCCTGGATTTTTGTTTTCTTTCCGTCTTTAAAGTGAATGATCTCACCTTTTTTCTCGGTGATTAGCATGCTTCCATCTGGCAGAAAAGTAAACCCCCATGGAATGTCAAGGTCTTCAACAACTAATTCATAAGAATATTTATCTGAACTTTCCGCATCAATAGGGTCGGGCACCCCGGTTGGTTCCTGGGTCTGTTCCCCGGAAGGTTTTTCAAGGTTTTCTTCTTTTTGAACGGTATCTGAATCATTTCCGTTTTCACCACAGGAAATGAGGCTCAAGGCCATTCCTGATACCAATAAAAATTTCTTCATAGCATTTAAATAATAGGGTCTAATAAGTATTAAGTAAACTAAGATATAAAAAATTAAAAGTTTTCATTGTGGGAGATTAATAATTCTTATATTTGCCGCCCAATTATGGTTGAAAAGCCATTTCGGGGTGTAGCGTAGCCCGGTTATCGCGTCCCGCCTGAAGCGGGAAGGCCGCCGAAACGTAAGACTTAAAAGATGTTTGTTTACATTCTTTATAGTGAAAAAAGTTCTAGATATTATGTAGGTCAGACTGCAGATATCGATGAAAGATTAAAAAGACACAATTCAGGGAGAGTGAATTCTACTAAAAGTGGATATCCCTGGAAAATTGTTTTGCAAATAGAAGTTGATAATCGCTCTGAAGCTATGAATTTGGAGAAAAAGATTAAAAAACGAGGAGCAAAACGGTATATTGATGACCATCGGGGTGTAGCGTAGCCCGGTTATCGCGCCTGCTTTGGGAGCAGGAGGCCGCAGGTTCGAATCCTGCCACCCCGACCATAAAAATCCAATCACACACCGTGGTTGGATTTTTTGTTTGGAGAAAATCGAAGTTTACTTCAGATTGAAAACAAACAAAAAGACAAAGGGCGAAGCCTGATTGGATTTTGGTGAGCACAAATACCAAACTCAGGATCATGCAGGTACTAGAATTGATAAAACGAGAAAGCCTATCGATTTGTGACAGGCTTTCTTCTTTCTGATATTTGATCTTATCGCTATAGGCCTAAACTTAAATATCCTTTTTTCTGAAGTTCGAAGTTATAGAGAATCCCGTTTTCGACGATTTTTATGTCTGAAGGAACTTTTTCAATATCCACTTCAAATTTATTCAGGGAAAAGCCACAGGCTACCAGTTGAACTCCGATCTTATCTACCATGGTTCTGAATTTATCGATCTTTTCTGGCTTGGTAATATCTTCAATAGTTTTTCCACAAATGATTACCTGGAATTCTCCGAATCTGTCCCCGTCTTTCTCTTTCAGATTTTCAGCCGTTAGTAAGATCGGTTTCAATTGGGTAAGCTTTTTTGTTAGTACAACATAGTTATATGAACTGTCATGTTGGGCCTTTGCTTCATTTCCTGCAAAGACACTTAGTAAAATTATAATACTGCTATAAATAATCGTTTTCATTCTATTTGATTTTAAAAAGTTGATCGGTGTCGTTCATTACAAAAAATAAAAGACCACCAAGAATTGCTATGTTTTTGAAAAGTGGTCCAAGCGTGTTTATCTGACCCACCTGAACAGACAGCGTTATGGGGATTAATACTAGTAGTAATATGATTGCCGCCCACCGGGTTTTATATCCTATAAGAAATAGGAAACCTGCTGCCAGCATTACGATTCCGGAGAGGATGACCAGCCATTCGGGGTCACCAAAGAAATAGGCGATTCCCTTGAAACTGGCCTGTTCAAGCCGGCGGACTGTTTTCCCGGTATTCAGCAAATGATTTCCACCTGCGACCAAGAAAATACCGCTAACCAGAATTCGCAATAACTGTATGGAACGACGATTAATTTGGATCTTATTCGTCATTATGCGTGATTTAAATTAATAAAAGTGATGAAGCAACTTTCAGGATAGCTTCAATAAATTGAGGGTAGTTCACGCAATTTTTGGGGGAGGGGAATGTTGCTCAGGATAGAACAGGTAGTCATTTGAAATAATACCCAGCTTTTTCAAAGAAATTTGTTTAGGAAAAGCTATGGACCATTCAAAAGAAACTTTATTATAATAAGAATTGCATAAATGAGCTATTTGAAATATCTGGTGGTGAGCTGTTGTATCCTTACCAGAAAATGAAGGTTTTTTGCTCTCTGTGGCTCTCTTTTTCTTACAATTCGGGTTCACGATCGTTATGCTTCCTTCAGAGATCACATTCAGTAAATGAGCCTCTACGATAATAAGTTTTCCCAGGAAGAGAAAGATTAGTGAAGTTGATATAATGATCCTGGCTAGCATGGAAGCGAATATAAATTTTCCACAGCGGGTTGAATGTAACCTAGGTTACTAAAAGTTGATGATAAAAAAAGGCCATTTAATTAAAAATGGCCTTTCAAATTCAGCTAATCGAATTTAACTACTTCCAACCCCCTCCTAGGTTCTTGTATAAAGTTACCCGGGCTAAAAGTTGGTCCTTTCTGGTTTCCACCAGTTCCATTCTGGATTCCAGAGATTCTCTTTGGGTAAGCAGCACCTCTAGATAATCTGCCCTTGCCGACCTGAATAATTTATTGGTCAGTTCAATAGATTCGGTGAGTGCTTCAACCTGCTGCTCTTTCAATTCATAGCTTTTCCTCAGGTTTTCTATCCTGGAAACTCCATTCTTAACCTCGATAAAAGCATTCAGAATGGTCTTTTCATATTCGAAAATTGCCTGTAGCTGCCGGTCGTTTGCCGTGGCGTATTCAGCCTTGATCGCATTCCGGTTAATAAGTGGGGCGACCATGTCTCCGGCAAGATAGTATAGCAGAGATTCGGGGGTAGAGGTCAGGAATTTTGTGCTGAAAGCTTCCAGTCCTACTCCCGCGTTGATGGCGAAAGAAGGATAGAAATTGGCCCGCGCTACCCTGGTGTCCAGTTTGGCTGCGGCCAGCTCAAATTCTGCCTGCCGTATATCCGGACGATTCTGTAACAGCTGAGAGGGAATCCCCGTGGAAATGCTATCCATTTTCTTTTCGAGGAAATCATTCGAACTCCTTTGTATAGGCTTAGGAGTTCTTCCTATCAGGAAATTCAGTTTATTCTCGGTTTCGGTGATCTCCTGTTTCACCTCGTACAATTCACTCTGATTTTTCAAAACTTCAGCCTGGAATCTTCTTACTCCAAGTTCGGTAGCTTTTGCCGCCTGCTTCTGAAGTTTCAATGTTTTAAGGGCGTTAGCCTGAATCTCCAGGTTCTGCTCTATGATCGCCAGTTCATTATCCAGGGCCTGAAGCTCGTAGTAAGATTCCGCGATCTCAGAAATGAGATTGGTGATCATAAAGTTCTTTCCTTCTACCGTAGACAGGTATTCCATCACCGCTGCCTTTTTCGAATTACGAAGTTTCTTCCATACATCGATCTCCCAGGAGGCAAAAGCTCCCACCGAATATCCCGGCAGAGGCTCCGGAAATTCCTCTCCGGGTCTAATGTCTGTATTGGCATCGCTGGCACCCTGGCTGGTATAACGACCCACTTTCTCAACTTCGGCAGCTGCGCCAATGTTTACAGAAGGCAGATATTCTCCTTTCCTGGCCCTGATCTCGTTTTTGGCCATGGATACCTGCTGCAGCATGATATTCAGTTCCTGGTTGTTCACCAGCGCAGTATCTATCAAAGCTATCAATTGAGGGTCCTGAAAGAATTCTCTCCAGTTGAGGTTCGCAGTGTTCAAAGTATCCTTGCTCTGAATTTCCCCAAACTTATCGGGTAGAGCGGTCTTTTCTTCCCTAACATCCCTGGTGGGCACACAGCCGTAAATTGAAATTACGGCCAGTGCTCCAAGAAGGAATACTTTGGTGTATCTGAGTTTATAAAGCCTAAACATGTTCTTCCTCTTTTTTCATTAGTTTTTTCAGTTTCTTGTTCATCTTCCTTAATCGGCTTCTAATCTGGCCTTCTCCATCTTTATTTCTGAAGAATTCCTCGCTCATCGGCTCATCATGTTCATCCCTGATAAGGCTCTTGCCATCGGCCATTTTTCCGAAGATGTAATAAAGGCCGGGGATAATCAGCACCCCGAACAGGGTACCCAGCAACATTCCACCCATGGCCGAACCTCCAATGGTTCGGTTCCCTATGGCGCCGGCACCGGTAGCGATCACCAATGGAATAAGTCCCGCGATAAAGGCGAACGAAGTCATGAGGATAGGACGGAAACGCATCCGCGCACCTTCGATAGCTGCCTCGAGAACCGTGGCTCCTTCACGACGCTTCAACACTGCGAATTCCACGATCAACACGGCGTTCTTACCAAGGAGACCAATAAGCATGATCATCCCGATCTGGGCATATACGTCATTAGAAAGTCCCATTAACTTCAGCAATAAGAAGGAACCGAAGATCCCTATGGGCAGAGAAAGTAATACGGCCAGCGGCAACAGGAAACTTTCGTATTGCGCAGCCAGCACGAAGTACACGAAAATGAGCACGATGATGAAAATATACAGCGCGTCATTTCCACGATTGGCTTCATCATAAGAAAGTCCTTCCCAGGCGATATCATAACCACGCGGAAGTTTTTCCTTAGCCACTTCACGAATAGCCTGGATGGCATCTGCACTGGTGTAACCTTTAGCCGGTAAACCACGTATAGCCGCGGAATTATAAAGGTTATACCTGGTGATCTCGTTAGGCCCGAGTTTTTTCTCCAGTTTCATAAAAGCAGAGTAGGGCACCATTTCTCCTTCTTCATTCTTCACATAAAGTTGCTCCAGGTCTTTCGGCATGGCTCGGTATTCCGGAGCGGCTTGGGTATAGACCTTGAAGAACCTACCATATTTAATGAAGCCCTGTTCATAAGTACTACCAATAAGAATGTTCAGGTTTTCCATGGCCTTACCAATGGAAACACCTTTTTGCATGGCTGCCTTATTATTGATCTGGAGTTCATACTGCGGATAATTTGCCGCAAAAAAGGTGAACAATCCGCTTAGCTCTTTTCGTTCGCCAAGCGCTTCGAGGAAGTCGTTATTGATCCTTTCGAATTCCTGGTAATCGGTGGAGTTGGTCTTGTCGAGCAATCTCAGGGAGAAACCTCCCGAAGAACCAAAACCTGGTACCGCCGGCGGTTCAAAAAATTCGATCACCGCACCCAGGTCTTTAGATTCTTCCTCGAGTTCTTCCATGATCTCGTGAACCGAATGCTGTCTCTCGCTCCAGGGTTTAAGGTTGATCAAACAGGTACCGGCGTTGGAACCACGACCTTCGGTCATGATCTCGTACCCGGCAAGGGATGAAACAGATTCCACGCCTTCGATCTCTTCACTGATCTTCATCAGCTTCTGGGCTACTTCATTCGTACGCTCCAAAGTCGCCCCCGGAGGGGTTTGTACGATGGCGTAGATCATTCCCTGGTCTTCATTCGGAATAAAACCTGAAGGCAATACCTTATTGGTTACGAATATCCCGGCGCAAAAGGCCAGCAAAATTCCGAAAGTAAGTACCCTTCGGTTTACGATATACTTAAGGAAGCCTACATATCTGCCGGTCAATCTTTCAAATCCTCGGTTAAACCAGTCTATGAACCTGTTTATAGGCGATTTTTTTCTTGGTTTTCCGTGGTTATTCTTCAGCAACATGGCGCAAAGAACAGGGGTAAGGGTTAGCGCCACCACTGCCGAAATAACAATAGCTCCGGCCATGGTGATAGAGAACTGTCGGTAAAATACTCCTACCGGTCCAGACATGAACGAGATGGGGATAAATACCGATACCATGACCATAGTGATCGCCAGGATAGCTCCTCCAATTTCTCCAAGCGCCTCAACGGCTGCCTGGTAAGGGGTGAGGTTCTTTTCTTCCATTTTGAGGTGGACGGCTTCTACCACCACAATAGCGTCATCTACCACGATCCCGATGGCCAGAACCAGCGCAAACAGGGTGATGAGGTTGATGGAGAGGCCAAATAGCTGCATCACGAAGAATGCCCCGATAAGCGATACCGGCACCGCGATAATAGGGATCAAAGTTGATCTCCAGTCACCAAGGAATAAGAATACCACGATGGCAACCAGGATAAATGCATCCCTAAGAGTGTGCAGCACCTGTTCTATCGAAGCGTCCAGGAAGTTGGAAACATCATAACTTATCTCGTAATCTACGCCTGGAGGCAGGTCCTGTTTAAGTTCTTTCAGTTTCTCCTTAACGTCTTTGATCACATCGCTACCATTACTCCCAAAGGTTTGCTTGAGAACTATAGATGCCGAAGGTTTCCCGTCAAGGTTGGAGTAAATATCAAAGAACTCACTTCCCAGTTCCACATTGGCCACATCTCCGAGACTTACTGTTTGTCCTTCTTCATTAGAAGTAATGATGATATCCTCGTATTCTTCGGGTTCACTGTAGCGATCGCGATAGGTGAGCACATATTCCAGCGCCTGGGCGCTTTTCCCGGAACTTCTCCCGATCCTACCCGGCCGGGCCAGGATACTCTGGTCTTCCATGGCTTCCAGGATCTCTTCCGCAGAAATATTGTAAGCCCGCATTCTGTCCGGTTTCAGCCAGACGCGCATGGCATACTTTCTACTTCCCAGGATCTGTGCATTGGCGATCCCTTTGATCCGCTGGATTTCAGGAACAATTCGAGTGTAAGCATAATTATAGAGGAACTTCTCATCGGTATCCTTATTCTTACTGTACAGGTTCACGTACATAAGCATACTCGGCTGTACCGGGGTGATGATCACACCTTCCCGCTGCACCAGCTCGGGGAGTAAAGGCATGACCTGGTCTACCCGGGTCTTGACCCGGACCACCGCATCATTGGGATCTACTCCCGGTTCAAAGATCACTCTTAGCGTTCCTTCCCCAGCACTGGTGGCGTCGGAAGCTATATATCGCATATCCTGTACCCCGTTTATCGCCGTTTCCAGCGGAATGAGGGTAGATTTTACCAGTACATCTGCACTTGACCCCGGGTAAGCGATAAAGATATTTACGGTTGTAGGGGCGATCTGCGGAAACTGCGAAATAGGCAGTTGCTTGATGGCCAGCGTACCAATAAATACGATCATCACCGAGATCACGATGGCGAGTACCGGTCTTTTTATAAACTTTTTAAACATTTTCTAAAGATTTAGGGTTTTACTCGGCGTAAATATCCAGGTGGGCCAGAACCGTTTCAGGCTCCTTAAGGTCGTAACTGATCTCCTCACCATCCTTTACCAGGCGGATTCCTTCCAACAGGATCTTGTCATCTGGTTTAAGCCCATCTTCTACTACGAACAGGTGCTGGATTTCAGATCCTATCTTGATCTCCTTTTGCCTTACGACATTATCCTCGCCAACTACGAAAACATATTTTTTGTCCAGTACCTCGAAAGTTGCTTTCTGGGGGATTAGCAGGGCATGTTGCAGGGGAATGTTCATCAGGATATTCCCGGTTTCACCGTTCCTTAGAATTCCATCGGGATTTGGGAAAGTGGCACGAAAGGCGATATTTCCGGTCTCATTATCGAATTCACCCTCTATGGTTTCTACGATCCCGGACTGATTGAACTTCCGGTTGTTAGCTAATAAAAGTTCAACTTCCTTTTTCTTATCGCGATCGGCACTCATGATGTAATCCAAGTATTCAGCCTCTTTTACGTTGAAGTATACCCACATCTTTTCGTTGTCTGAAAGCGTAGTAAGTAATTCACCTTCCTCAAGCATACTGCCTTCCCGAACATGCAGGTGGTCCATGATACCATCGAAGGGAGCCCTTATGTTGGTGAAACCAAGGTGGGTTTCGGCCAGGGCAACTTCGGCTTTTGCCTTGTCGTAGTTAACCTTGGCCAGGGCTAATTCGTTAGGTGAAACCACATCACTATCTGCCAGCAGCTTGGTGTTTTCATATTCTATGGAAGCGGCTTCTGCTTCAGCTTTAGATTTCTGAAGTTCTGCCTGGTAGATATTGGGCATGATCTGAAACATCAACTGTCCTTTTTTAACAAAATCACCTTCATCTACCAGGATGCTTTTCAGGTAACCTTTTTCCATGGCCCTTAGTTCGATATGCCTGATGGAATGGATCTGGGCGAGGTATTCTTTGGTGATCGAAGTATCCTTGTAAACAGGATTGGTAACCTCGTAGGTTCTCTCTTCATGTTTCTCTTCTGCGTGAGAATTGCAGCCGATATTGAACAATACGGCAATTAGACCAATAAAAATTGGGACTTTCTTCATAATTAAATGAATTTTATAATTGAAATTGAAAAGTGCTGGGGCGGTCAAATGAAGACATGACGCGCCATATCGTTCTCAAATGCCTTTGAGAACAATGTTATCGCATACCCTGGGTATGCCTGAAGTCGTAAATTCTAAATTCGAAAAAACTCGAACTGTATATGCCTTTTGCTCAGGCCAGTTCTAATAGGTGCAGTGGAAAACCTGGAAAATAAAGATTTGCCAAGGTTCGTTTCCCAGAGGAAAACATAGAAAAAGACAGCGAAGACATTGCCTGCGAATAATAAAAGATTCTTTTTGGCTGCTTTGGAAAGCATTTCCAGCTCCTCACTTTCAGTAAGCTCAATAAAAACTTTTTCGTAATCTGAATTTTGAATAGGGGCAGGGTGTACCTGGAATTCAGCATTTGAATTTTCGCTAAGGTGAATCTCTTCTACCTCATTGAAATTATAGTTAGCATCGAAAAAGGAATTCGCGTGAAGAAGTGCAAATCCACTTATCAGGATAAATACTAACGAAAGAAAATATTTTTCAAATGCGTTTTTCATTCGGCGTGCAAAAGTATTCTGCAATCATAATACTCGCAAGGAAGTAGTGTTAAATTCATGTAATTTTAGAGATTATGATCTCGAATTGTCTTTATGAAGCTTAAGAATTTCAGATAGGTAGAATCTGGGAATAATGATGCATTCAATTCAGGAAATGGAATGCTTCTAAAAACATCATTTAAAGGGGAAAATTGTTGGATTTATTTTAAAATCAATGATGTAAGACATTGATAATAAGGTTTTTATTTAAGTGTTAACTAAGATTATTTAGTGATCAGAATTATAAGCATCAACCTTTTTAAGGGAATTTAATCCTCAGGTGATTGAAGATCAGTTGCTTGATTTTGAATTTAGGAGGAGCTTCCTCAATGATATATTTGATATTCAAAGAGTCAGATTTTTTTCATTCATTTGTATGCCTTCTCTAAGCAGCCCTTTGAAAGGCACTTCGAAAATATCAGCCTCATATTGACCTACTATGAAATCATTCTCTAAGAAAGCTAGGAACAGCTTTGAAAATAAATTTTGGAAAGCCACCAGTGAATTTGCCATTTTGGCCCTGATTTTCCTGGGATTTCTTATCGTTCTTAGTGCGGTAGAGGTATGGATGGGGATCTCCAGGCATAGTGTTGATGAAGGTTTTTTCAGCCTGTGGAGCTGGAGTATACTGGAAGACCTTAAATTTCTATTCGCTTATCTGCTCCCGGTTTACCTGGTCTACGTGGGATTCTATCTATTGATTTCAAAAATAATTACCGGTGCTTTTAAGGCATTTATCATCTTGTTCTTTGCCATGGAGCTCATGCTGGTATTCTATTTTAATACCACCTTGCTAATGCTGGGAAGTGATCTTTTTGGTTATTCCTTGCAGGAGATCACTCAAACTGTTGGAGCTTCTGGAAGCATTAAATTGATCCCTATCCTGGTTTTTATAGGTTTTACCGTTGTTCTTGGCTTCTCCCTTTTTAAGTTACCCCGTAAGCTGAAGCCAGGCCGGTGGGTGGCACTTGCATTCCCCATAATTTCATTGGTCTTCCTGATCTCAGGCATTTCTGAAATTAATGACAGCAGCGAACTTTCTACAGATTTTGCAAGAAACTTGGTTAAGAATAAGTCAGATTATTTTTATGCCGCGGCTTATGAGCATTTTAATCCGGAACTGTATGAGCCTGATATTTATTCAGAAAGTTATCTGGGTGATTTTATCAACCAGTTTGCCCAGGCGGAGCCCGTTGATTATGTCGAGGAAGGAGAATTTCCGTTTTTGCGCAGGGAGCTGAACAGGGATGTGCTTTCCCCATTTTTTGAGAAAGGTGAGAAGGCTCCCAATATTGTTATTATTACTGTAGAAGGTCTGGGAAGGGCATTTTCTAATAAAGGCGCTTACCTGGGGAATTTTACTCCTTTTTTGGATTCGCTTTCACGTAAAAGCCTTTACTGGCCTAACTTTTTGAGTAACGGTGGGCGAACTTTTGCTGTTCTGCCATCGCTTCTTGGTTCCCTGCCATTTGCCGATAACGGGTTCATGGAAATGCAGGCGGAAATGCCTCAGCAAATGTCTCTGCTTAACTTATTGAAGAACAATTCATACGAGACCTCTTTCTATTACGGTGGAAATTCTGAATTCGATAAAATGGAGACCTATCTTAGAATGAATAATGTAGACCATATTCTTGATGAGGATGATTTCCCCGCGGGCTATAAGAAGATCCCAGCTTCAGCTACAGGATTTACCTGGGGATATGGGGACAAGGAACTATTCCGGTATTACTTTAAAAGCAAACAGGAGACTTCTTCTAAACCTGGCCTGGATTTTCTGTTAACAGTAAGCATGCACAGCCCATTCATTATTGATGAAACCGAAAAGTATAACCAGAAATTTGAAGAAAAACTCGAGGCATTCGGTTTTAGCGAAGAAAAAAAGAAAGATTATAGAAATTATAAAAAACAGTACAGTAGTATTCTTTTTGCAGACGATGCACTGAAGAATTTCATCCATGCTTACAGCAAAAAAGAGGAATTTGAGAATACTATTTTTATCATTACCGGGGACCACCGAATTCCCGAGATTCCCATGGCCTCTAAACTGGACCGTTATCACGTGCCTATGATCATCTATTCTCCGCTGCTGAAAAGGACCGGAGAATTCGAAGCTGTTTCTTCTCATTTTGACCTGGCCCCAAGCCTGGTATCATTCCTGAAGAATAATTACGGCCTGAAGGCGCCGCAAATAAACAGTTTTGTGGGCAGGGGACTGGATACAACCAGAAGCTTTCAGAATATTAATAATATCCCGCTAAAGCAAACCAAAACAGAACTAAGGGATTTCGTAATGGGAGAATATCATTTGAACGGAGAAGACCTGTTTAGAATCAACCGCGATTTCAGGGAAACGATGGTTAAGGATGAGGTTAAAAAAGAGGAATTAAAAAGCGCTTTTAACCAGTTCAAAAGAAAGAATTCTGATATAATCAGAGGTAAAAAACTGATCCCGGATTCTATTGCCAGGAAATATTTAAAATAGGATCTAAATTTCTTGTTTTTGGTAATCCTCCAGGATATTGCTGAGAAGTGGTTTGTAGAAATTCCAGAAGAAACTACCCCTTTCCATAACATTTCTCTGGTCATAGAAAAAGTTTTTGAAGAAGCCTATCCATTTAAAATAGGAACTTTCCAGGGGCACCGGATTATCAGCAAAGTCACCTGAAAAATAAAAGAACCTGTATTCATCATCCAGGTGCCTGGTCACCGCCGGGAAAGTTACGGGAATATTATTTTTTCTAAGCTCTTCCTTTCCCTTTGAATTCACTTCAATATCAAAACGGGAAACCACCTGGTTCACCTGGGTATTGGGAACCATGATATCGAACCAAAAGGGATATTTAATGCTTTCGGGAAGATCGTATAGGTCCTGGAACTCTCTTCCGGTTAAAATATGTGGCATAGAGCGCTCCAGGTGAGTACTTTCTTCAAGGATCACGACCTCGTCCTGTTCATTTACAAAAGCGATCCCAGATTTTTTAAAGGGCCAGTCGCCACGGTGACTTCTCTTATAGTTCCTTACCAGCCATGCCGGAATCTCCTTGTTTTCCCTAATGTCAAGGTTATTAAAATACCTGGCCGTCCATCCGGTCCATTTAAGCTGAAAAAGTTGCTCGAAACTTTTCCTGTTCTCCCTTTCGGTAGGTGAGCCAATGGTGTTGAATTCGGTAATGATGAGCTTTCCTTTTTCCTTCATAAGTTTCAGGAGTTCCAAATCCTTATCGCTTAAGCCACCATAGAGTATTCCGGAGCGTTCATTGACGTCTCCATCATGAAACCATTCATTGTTGTAGATGCCGTAGGTGTCGGTAAAATAGACCAGGTCGGCATCATTGCTAAGCTGGTTGAGTTTGGAGTAAGAAAACCTCTCCAGGCCTTTAAGTTTATACTTCTCATTCTCCCTGGGAAAGAAACCAAAATAATCCTGGCTTACCTTATAGGCTTTATCTGAAGTTTTCGTGTATTTTTCATGGTTCAAAACCCAGTTAAGGGAGATATGTTCCTGACCTTTTTGGGTAAGAACGGTTTTATCTATAATGGCCAGCACCAGTTTAGTATTGGGAGTTAGCAGCCAGGCCAGCCACATAAACAGCGGAATGGCGATGATTAGAAAAATGAATCCTCTTGAAAGCTTCTTTCTCATTTAGAACCTCTTAAAATATCCCACTCCAACTGAAAACTGGTTGCCACGGGTTTCAGGTGCATATTCCTGGTCTTCCAGGCTGGCATTTACAAAAAACACGTTGGTGCTTTTAATGCTCACGCGATATCCCAGGCTAATGTTGTTAGACCTGAGCTTATAGGTCTCATCGCCGGCATAAAGGATATTGTTGGCATTATCGTCTGGGTCTACTCCCGTACCCACGCTAAGGCTTAAAAAGTCATTCGCTCCTGCAATATAGTAACGAATGTTCAGGGAATAAGAATGGGAAACGTTGTCATTATCTGGCGTAATAAAGGTTCTCGCGTTCAGCCAGAAATTGCTGATATATTTTCCTACTGAAGCCGTATAGATCCATGTTTTCTCGTCGAAACTAAGCATCCTGAAGCCCACTTCGCCTTCAAAGGCGGCGGGAAGGTTGGCAAACAGTGATGCGCCGGCACGATATTCGGGGAAGATGCTGCCACTACTGGCTATCCCACCACTCAAATAAGCGTAAAAGGTGTCTGAAATACTTGGATAAGCGTCTATATTGAACTGGGTTCCGTTAGACTGAAAACGATTTGCGTAATTCACCCGACCAATTACAGAGCCTATTTTTGTACTCCTGGAAAAATCCACACTGGCCAGGTGCCAGGGATCATCGAACCTGTTGTCGAAATATACATATTCATAATCTACACCCACCTGGTTCCTTGAGGAAACATTCCTTATAGATTCGCCCAGCGAACGTGCCTGGCTTAATTTAGGATTGATCTTAAGTAAGCGGTCTACGGTCTTCCCGGCTTCAGAATACATTTGCAGGTCTTTTTCCAGTCGCGCTTTTAAGAGTAAAAGGTCTTCAGACCTTGAATGTTTTTCCAGCCCGTTATTTACGATTTCGAGCGCCTTCTTCGAATTATCGTTCCAGTATTCCAGGCTGGCGTAGGCCAGGGAGGCATCTTCATGCCCGGGATTTTCTTCCAGAACCTGCTGAAAAGCTTTTCTGGCTTCCGCATTTTTATCACTCCAGGTATACAGCCTTCCCAAAAAGATCCTTACGTCAGCATAAGCCGGGCTTTTTTCAAGTGCCAATTTGGTAAGCTTTATGGCTTTGGGATAATCATCTTCATCAAAAGCTGCCGTTCTTGCCGCAGTGAATAATTCATCTGTGGTTAGTTCCTCCTGGGCCATTATTGGGCAGGAATAAATGGAAATCATCAGAAAAAAGATAAGCAGGGGGGCAATTTTGATCTTCATAATTTGGGGTTGTTGCTTTTTAACGGGATTTATATGCACTTCAAAAATTAACGAAATTCATACGATTCGGGTTTTAATGCAGCCTGGAGATCCCGGTTAAAAGTGCCCGCAATATAATAGCTTTAAGGAAATTGAGGCGAATAAGAGTTTAAAAATATTTTAATTTTCAGCCGAGAATTTTTGAAATAATAAATCCAATTAACGTATTCTTGCGTAAGTTTTAACCCACGATCAGAGGCAGTTGGAAAAACAATTTTCTGGAAGGATTTTTCTTTCTTGATTTATGCAAAAAATGGGATAAATGGCCTTATTTTTCTATAAAATGTATGATTTCCTATTGGATTTGTTATATTTCAAAGTAAATATGACCTGATGAGAAAAGTGCTGGTAATTCAGGAGGATATAATTATCCTAAAGATACTGGAAAGGCTGGTGAAGCTCAACAACTTTGAATGTAGGGCAATTAGGTCGCTCGATGCTCTTAATATTGAGGATCAGCAAACCAATTATGATTTCATAATAACAGATATTTTGTTTGAAGGCATTGCCCCGCTGGAATTTGTAGCCCAGATACAGGAGATCCTTCTGCATAAGAACTTATTGATCGTAACGAACATGGGACAGGATAAAATAAAACAGGAGATTTTCGCATTGCGGGATATTACCGGGTTTTATGCTGTGCCCATAGACCTTGACGAGATCGAAGCAATTATACAGGCTTACTAATGGATGAAACAACTATACTTTATTTTATAGCTGTTGTTTTTTCGATCCTTGTGATCTACTGGATCTCTATCGCAGTTAGTCTTACTTACCGCAGGAACAGGACCGCCCGCCTGGAAAAGATAGAAATTACCTTTGCCGATATTGTGAGCAGGTACCTTTATGAGGATCCTAAAAAGCCTTTGACCCTTACGGAAATTACCCGAACCCTGAGGAATGTGGGGATTAAGGAAAAGAATAAAAATAATATCCAGTTCCTTATCAGGCTTATGATACGAACCCAGAGAACTATCGTGGGAAGTAACTTTTATAAGCTGCAGAGGCTTTATACCCAGATCCCGCCTTACGGAGTTTCGGTTAAAAAGATCTCCAGCTGGAACTGGTACAGGCAGGCAAGGGGGATTAGGGAACTATATGAAATGAACCAGTCCCAGTATTTTGATGAGATATTTAAATACAGGAACGACAAGAATATCTATGTAAGACGGGAAGCCCAGATCGCGCTGGTAGTTTTCCTTGGCTGGGAAAGCTTACGTTTTCTACCTTACCTGAAAAGAAATATGACCCTGTGGCAACAGATCAAGATCGTGGAAAAGCTTTACGATCTTTACCCTAAGCCAGAATTAAAATGGCTGCACCGTGCCTATAAAACTGACAGGCTATTCGGTATAAAATTACTAATGCGCATCATCAGGAAATATGAACTGCATGCCGAAACCGGTTACATCGTAGATAACCTGAACCATGAAGATTACGAAGTTCGGGAAACTGCCATTTATTGTATCAAAACCTTTGCGGTCTCTTCTTCTACCATGGAGTACATTAAGAACCTTTATGACGATATCCCAGATGCCACTCAGCAGGGACAGTTACTGGACTATATCTACCAAAATTCTGAAATAGACCTGGATTTTTATATGAGGCAATTATATGGAACCAATGATGACCTGAAACTGAGTATCGCCGAGATCCTCTGGAACAATGGTTATAAGGAGAAGGTGCAGGAATTCTACTATGAGCAATATCCAAACTCAGTGCTGAATGTGGGATAGTGCAGAAAGCTTTTTTGGCAGTTATTATATCTACTGGATAAGTGTCTTCCTGTTCATTGGATACGGTGCCAGTCTGGTGACCCTTTATCTTTCAGGTATTATCCTGGCAAGGAGATCTATTAAGCGAACCAAGCAAAGATCTATTTTCCTAAGGGAAGAGGATATAGTAAGTGCCACCGATATTCCTTCAGTGACCGTGATCGCACCGGCCTATAATGAAGGTCTTACCATCATAGAAAATGTAAAATCCTTGCTTTCCATTCAGTATCCGTATTATGAGCTTATACTTGTAAATGATGGGAGTAAAGATGATTCCCTGGAAAAACTGATCGAGGAATTCGACCTGGAGCAACAGGATGCAACCTTTATTACCCAGCCTATTCCTACGGCTTCGGTAAAACATATCTATAAAAGCCGGAAAAAGAAATACACTCACCTAACGGTGATCGATAAGAACAATGGGGGAAAGGCCGATTCCATCAATGCCGGGGTGAATTTCGCTACTACAGAATTGGTGATCTTTACCGATGTTGACTGTATCATTGAACAGGACGCTATTCTGAAAATGGTGCGTCCTTACCTGGAAGAAGATGACAAGGAGATCATTGGTTGCGGTGGGGGTATAGGTATCGCCAACGATTCGGTGATCAAGAACGGGATCCTGGCTGAACTTAGGTTGCCATCCAGGCTTATCCCTATGAACCAGGTGGTGGAATACATTCGTGCTTTCCTTTTGGGAAGAATGGCCTGGAGTGAGGTTAACGGCCTAATGCTAATTTCCGGGGCCTTTGGGATGTATCCCAGGAAAAGAGTGATCGAGGTAGGCGGATTCAATCCTAAAACAGTGGGTGAAGACCTGGAACTTTGCATACGTCTAAGAAAACATATGGAAGAAAAGAAAATTCCATATAAGGTGGTGTACCTTCCAGAAACATTATGCTGGACCGAAGCTCCTTCAGATTATAATATACTGATACGGCAGAGGGATCGCTGGGCAAGAGGTTTGTGGGAAACCATCAGTCTGCACAAAGATCTTTTCTTTAACAGGAAATACAGCAAAATGGGGATGCTATATTATCCTTACTGGCTTTTCTTTGAGTTCGGTGCTCCTATCGTGGAATTTCTCGGGGTGATCTGTATCATCGCCTTTGGTTTGCTGGGCTGGATACATTGGCCATTCGCCATTCTGCTTTCTTTTGCCGCCTACCTGGTAGGATGTGTCTTTTCTACCATCGCAATATTCATGTATGTAAAAAGTTTTGATCATTACACCAAACCCAAACAGGTAGTGGAATTATTACTTGCTGCTTACCTGGAGCCCTTCTATTACCACCCGCTTTTGCTTTTCGGGCAGATGAAAGGTTATTACAAGAAACTATTTGATATTACTTCAGGTTGGGGGACCATGACCAGAAAGGGATTTAAGATCACTAAATCCTGAAGCAAAATTTATCCGAAATTTCACTAATTTTCAGGGATAACAACATCAGTTATGAAAGCCCTGATAATCCTATTCCTATTTGTGCTACTTCCTGAAATGTTCCTGGCACAGCATTATGAATCTTTTGCTACCGAAGATGGAAGGATCTCCTATCAAACCTTCGGCACAGGTGAGCCGCTTTTGATCATCAATGGCGGTCCGGGTATGAATAGTCATGGTTTTGCTGCTCTGGCCAAAATACTTTCAGAAAGTAACAAGAGTATTATTTATGACCAGAGGGGTACGGGAAGATCTAAACTGAAAGAACCCGGGACATCTACCCTAAGCCTGGAACTAATGCTGGATGATATTGAAGCCTTGCGAGAGCACCTGGATTTTGAACAGTGGATCATCCTGGGGCATTCTTTTGGAGGAATGCTGGCCTATGCCTATGCCGCAAAATATCCCCACCGGGTAAAAGCGATGATACAGTCACATTCCGGCGGAATGGACCTGGAGATCACAGATAGTTTCGATATCCTGTCCAGGCTAGACCAGACCGAACGGGATTCTTTAACCTATTATTCCACCAGGATAAGCCTGGGAGATACGTCCAGGGAAATGGCTCTGAAGCGCGCCAGGTTTCTGGCTGCGGCTTATTTATACGATAAAAGTCTTGCACCCAGGATCGCTGAAAGGCTTACCCAGGGCAATAACCTTATCAATACCATCTTATGGAACGATCTGGCCAGGATAGGATTTGATGTGACTGAAGAAATGAGCAGGTTCAGTAAACCGGTCCTGATCCTTACCGGAAAAAACGAGGTCGCGCCGGTACATATCGCTGAAAAAGCACATGCTACCCTTCCAGATTCCAAACTGGTGGTAATGCCCAGGTGCGGGCATTATGGCTGGCTGGAAAGACCGGATATCTACCTGCGGGAGGTAAAAGACTTTTTAAAGAGCAACTCGGTATAAGTTTATTTTGAAAATTAAAATAAAGCGGTTTAATTTGCAGCCAACTTGGGGATAGCCCTTCGTCCACGCCCAGGGCGGGCTGCTCCAAAGAAGCTTAAACTTCTATAAACTATAACTGGGCGTATTTTATTCGGGATGTGGCGCAGTCTGGTAGCGTATACGCATGGGGTGCGTGGGGTCGCTGGTTCGAATCCAGTCATCCCGACAATCAAAAAAGTGGTGCTTTTGCATCACTTTTTTTCTTTTAAGGAGCAAAGCCCTTTTGTTTAATCCAAGATCTTTCCATCTTCCATTCTAATGATCCGGTCGGTTTTTGCGGCAAAATCCTCGTCGTGCGTGACTACAAGCAGGGATAAGCCCTGATCATTGCTTAACTCCCTGAATATATTAAAAACAATTTCTGAATTATAGGTATCCAGGTTACCCGTAGGTTCATCTCCCATGATGATCATTGGTTCATTGATAAGCGACCTGGCAATAGCTACTCTTTGTTTTTCTCCTCCAGAAATTCGGGAAGCTTTTTTCATTGCTAGTCCTTCTATACCCAGTATCCTGAGTTTTTCGATCGCGTCATGTTCAATTTCGGGAAGATCTTTTCGTGCCAGCTTCCTGGCGGGCAGCATTACGTTTTCCAGTACTGTAAATTCCGGAAGCAAGTAATGGAACTGGAATACAAAGCCTATATGTTCATTACGGATTCGAGACAATTCATTTGAAGCCTGCCCTGTAATAAGCTGGTCATTAAGCCAGAGCTCACCCTCATAATCTGTATCCATGGTAGAAAGAATGTATAAAAGTGTAGATTTTCCGCAGCCGGACTTTCCCATGATGGACACAAATTCACCGGGCTCCACTTTAAAATTGATATCCCTAAGTACATGGAAAAGCACAGGCTTTTTAAAATACTTGTTTATATTTCTAGTTTCCAGCAGCCTCTTCATATCTAGTTTTATTGTCTCCTGATGATATCTACGGGATCTATTTTTTTTGCTCTATGCGAGGGTAAATAACCCGCCAGGAATGTCGATATTAGCGCGAAACCTATTCCTATCAGGTAGAACCAGGGATCGTAATTAATTGGATAGGTCTTGATGGTGGGCAGGGCTTCTGTTTGAAAAGGGATGTTATCTATTACTCTGGAAAGGATATAACCTATCAGCAATCCCAGTAAGCCACCAATGAAACCGATAAGCATCGCCTGACTCATAAAGATCATTTGGACGTCCTTACCCGAAAACCCGGTAGCTTTAAGGATCGCGATATCGTTCATTTTTTCATATATAAGCATATTCAGGATATTATAGATGCCAAAGCCGGCTACGATGAGTAGGGTAATAGAAACAGCATAAGTTATGAGGTTTCTTATGGTAGAGCCGGTTTCGAACTGGGCATTGGCCGTATTTATATCTACGGCCTCCAGCCTGAACTGTTCTTGGATCTTGTTGGCAAGTATCGGAGCATAATCTATGTCTTTAAGCTTTACGTTGATATCGGTTATATAATTTTCAGGTTCTCCCAGAATTCGCTGTACCGTCTTAATGGAAGCGAAACTCTGTATATTGTCCAGGTCAGCAATGCCGCTTTGGAAGATCCCAGCGACCTTTAGCGGGAAACTTCCCCCTTTAACTGTGCTTATCTGCAGCCTGTCGCCAATGGATATAGCTAGCTTTTTGGCTACTCCGGCTCCCAGGAAAATAGCATTATCAACATTTTCCAGGGACTGGGGTTCACCCTCTATAAGATAATCCCCAAAATTGAAATAACGTACTTCCTGCATGGCATCGATCCCGGTTAAATTGCCGCCAAGTTCTATGGAACCTGAAATATAAAAGATTTGAGTTTTAACCTGGGGGATGGCAGCAAGCACCGGTTCTTCTTTCTCTATGAGATCAATTATTGGCAGGGCATTGTGGATCTTTTTCTGTGTCTGCCTTGGTTTGATGGAATGGATCATTTTAAGGCTATTCTCAAATTCTGAAAAAAGATCTGCCGGCTGATCTTCCGAGGCCTGAATCTCATTATAGATATGCACGTGAGGGGTTTGATTCAGAATAAGGCTGTCCAGCATCTGGTTTAAACCCGTCATAAAACCAACCAGGCTAATATAGGAGCCGATACCAAAAGTGACTCCCAGGGCTGCGATAGCCGTTTGTCGGAACTTGCTCAGCAAATGTGTCCTGGCAATACTCAGTATTAAATTCCAGTTGGTCATGGAGAAGGTCTATAGATCCAGGTGTCTTTAGTAATGCCCGAAAGGATTTCCACCATTTCCAGGTTTTCCATCCCAACCTGTACTTTAATCATCCCATCGTCGGTGCTTACCTTTGAGTCTTCAATGAGATAGTCGCGGGGAATGCTCAGGGTGTTCTCTTTCTGGCCTATAAGAATATTAGCTTCGCCCGATAGGCCAGGGTAGAGGGTGGGAGGTATATCTGTAAATCTAGCCTCTACCTTAAAGGTTTGGTTCATTTGGTCTTTTTTCGGATATATTTTATGAATAACCGCTTTAAAAACCTCATTTTCGTAAGCGTCTAATACAACAAAACACTGCTGGCCTTTTTGCAGTTTTACGATATCTACTTCGTCTACCAGCATCTCTATCACAAAAACCGAAGCACTACCCAGGCTGGCAATGGGCTCTATGGTGGTCACGCTCTCACCCTTTTTCTTATATAAAGCATAGACCATCCCGTTGATCTTTGAGGTTATAGTATAATCCTCGGTGATTATCAGGGAATTCTTATAATTGTTATAGGCCTGTTGCAGTTGGGTCTCCAGTTCGTTCCTGGTTCTACTGTATTTGTTCTGAAGTAACTCAAGCTGATTTTTCGATAATTCGTATTCTAGCTTTTTTTGTTCATAAGTGACCTTAGAACCAATTTCCTGCTGCCAGAGCTTTTCCTGCCTCTTAAAGTAAATGGAATCATTATTTAGTTTTAACCTGGCGGTCTCGATCTCTTCCTTAATTCCGCTTAGAATGGTACTGTTACCGCTAAGGTTCTTTTTAGCCAGATCATAAGCAAGCAGGGCATTTTTGGTATTCAGCCGGGGATTGCTGTTTATGATCTGGAGGAGGGGTTGTCCAGGTTCTACTGTATCTCCTTCTACCACAAATTCCTTTTCCAGGATACCATTTACTGCCGAAAAAACCTCGTAAAGGCTGTCTGGCTGTATATTTACCGAGGCATAAACAAACTCAGAGATGGGGCCAAAAGTAGGTTTGATCTTATCCCTGGGTTTATCGCAGGAAAAGATCAGAAGGCAAAGCAATATTGCGGGGATAAACCGACACATCTGTATCCTATTTCCCTCAAATTTCAAATATTAATCGGTCATTAAGAATGATCGATATCATATTTAGCCTTAATCCAGCTAAGCTTTAATGGCAGGAAGAAACGGATTGTTCTTAAATCTATCCAATTCCTCTGTACGAAATTCAGGTAATTTTCAAACTACTATATCCCTGCCCGTTCCGGGTAAGTTTTATTTGAGTGGATATACGCTCTTTTAGAGAATCCACATGACTTATGATCCCAATGGTTTTAGAGCTTTCTGCCTGTAGTTTTTCCAGGGTGTCCAGGGTTTGATCAAGGGTTTCCGGATCCAGGGTTCCGAAGCCTTCATCAATGAACAGGCTGTTGATCTCAACATTCTTAGAGGCTAGATCAGATAAAGCCAAAGCCATACTGAGACTTAGAATAAAGGTCTCCCCGCCAGACAATGTTTTTACCGATCTGCGCTGCCCGCCCATATGTTCATCGATGGCAACCAGGCCGTCGTCTTCCTCCGGTACGGGTTTGTCGATGAGGTAACGGTCGTTAAGATCCTGTAAACGCAGGTTCGCCAGTTTTAATAATTGCGAAAGGGTAAGGTCCTGCGCGAAATCATTGAATTGTTTCCCCTTGGAATCTCCAATGAGTTCATTAAGCAGCCTCCATCGTTTGGTTTGTTTTTCCTTTTCTGCGATCTGTTCCTGCAGGTCTTTCATCCTTTTAAGGCGTTCCTGCTGATTTTTAAGCTTACGCTCCAGTTCTTTGCATTCATTGCTCAGGCTGGTGAAAAGTGTATTCCTTTCTTCCAGTTGCTTCAGCAGCTTTTCTTTTTCGGTCTCGGAACCCAGTTTTTTTAGCCTTTCCAATTGCTCGTAAAGCAGTTTTATTGATGCTCTGGAATCATCGATGAGTTTAGAGATCTGTTGCTTTTCGTGGCGAAGTTTCGAGGCCTCAGCTTCCGGCATCAAGGCTTTCCATGCTCCTTCTATATTTTCAAAATCGGTATTAGCCACGAATTGCTCTAAATGCTGTTCTGTTTTTGAGATCTGGTTAGCGAGATCTGAAATCTGCTTTTCATTTTCCCCGGCTCTTTCCTGGTAATGTGAAAAATTCTCTCGCAGTTTTATCCACGTATTGGAGATCTGCTGTACATCGTTTTGAATGTTGTTCCCGGTGTAGATAGCATCGAGTTCTTTTTTTAATGCTTTTCCGTGGCTCACGATATCCTTCAATTCTTTCGCTAACGGAATACTATTTTTGATCGCCCTGGATTTTTTTACCTGGTTTTCGAGTTCAGAAATTGCTTCTAATCTTGCTTCCAGTTGTTCTGCGACTAGCTCTATTTCTTTTCGGGAGTCAATGTTTTCAAACTGTTTATAATTGTTCGAAAATGCAGCCCTGCTTTTTTCCTGTTCCTGCTGAAGTTTTTGCAGTTTTTCCTGTAAGTCATTCCGTCGCTTTTGCAGGCTGGAGAATTCCGCTTCTAGCTGATGAAGCTCTTTGTCTGCTGACTGTGACCTTGCTTTCAATTCAGAAATTTCCTTTTCCAGGTCATTGTCTTGAAGATCCAGCTCATGCGCATAGGGATGATGCTCTGAACCGCAGAGTGGGCAGGCTTCTCCATCTTTCAGTTTCTTTCTAAGATCTTCCAGGCTGGCCTTCATCAACTCGAGCTCTTTCTTCTGTTCAGCATTCTGAAGTTGGAGTCTAAGTGATTCTGAAACAGTTTTTTTATCTTTTATTTTTTCCGGAAGTTGCTCAAAAATCTTTTCATCTTTTTCCAGCTCTTTCCTGGTATTCTGCAATTCTGAATTCAGATTTTCAATATTCAGAAATGCATTTGCAGCTTCGCGGGCAGTTTTGATCCCTGACCTTGTTTTTTGCTGAAGTTCATTTAGGTCTGCAGCTGATTCAATTTTTAAATCCTGGCTGATTGCCGTTTTTTTCTTTTCAGAATTCTCTAATTCTGAAGTGAGCATAGCTAAGGAACCTTGCAGGTCCTGCTCATTAAAATTGATCCCGGTATCACGAAGTTCAGATAAAAGCTGGTCTTTTTTCGCGGTATAGGAATTAAGCTTGTTTTTTCTTGTCTCCTGCAGCCCGAGAACTTTTTCCCTGAAGGAATTTAGTTTTTCAGAAATGCTCTCAGCGGTTACCGATTCACCAACCAGGTCTGAGCTTTGTTTTAATAACTTCGACTGTTGCTCCAGATTTGCTTTTTTAGCCGTTGAGATCTTTTCTTTTGTTTCGCGTGCATCCTTCAGATTATTTCTTAACTGGTTCCACGCTCTTAACTGGTCTGCTTCTGCCTGTACCTTTTCATGCTGTTTTAATGGGAATCCGTGTTCAGCGTCGAATTTCTTTAATTCTTCGGTAGCCGTTGTTTCAATCTGTTTCTGTTTAAGGATCTCCTTTTCCTGGGTCTCAATATCATCCTTTAGCTGGATCGCTTTTTTGAACTTTTCGATCTCTTTCTGATGAGTTTCACACTGACTTGCCTTCAGTTTAAGATCAGCTTCATGTTGATCGATAATTTCATCTTCCAGCAGGTCGTTTTGGATGACCCTTATCTCATTTTGTTGCTCCTGTATCTCGCGATTTGCTTCTTTATTCTTTTCAAAAGCCTTGATACCGAGCTGGCGATATATGCCGGTACCTGTTATTTTTTCAAGTAATTCACCGCGCTCCTCTTTTTTCGCTTTCAGAAACTGAGCGAATTCACCCTGGGCCAGTAAAACCGCTTTGATGAACTGATCATAATTGAGTCCTATCAATTCCTCGTTTTTGTTCGGAACCATGGACTTTTTAAGGTCCAGCAACTTTCCTGAATGATGATCATGGATCTCCATCTCATAATCGTTCAGGTTACCATTTCTATTGATCTCGATGGTCCATTGCGAGCTGTAAATACCATTATTACATTCATAAGTAACCCTGGCCATGGAATTTTTCTGGTTGCGGGTAAGGATCGCCCCTTTGCTCTGGATCTCATTTTTGGTGATCTTACCCAAACGAGGCACATGATTGAAAAGGGCCAGGGAAATGACATCCAGAATACTGCTCTTTCCGCTGCCGGTTGGGCCGGTAATGGCGAAAAGAGAATTAGTAAGAAAAGGTTCCTGGCTGAAATCTATCTGGTGAAAACCTTTCAGGGAATTGATATTCTCGAATTCTACTTTCAGGATCTTCATTTATTCAGCGGTATTTTCAGATTGTACTTCTTCCAGGATCTCATCAAAAACGGCGAGAATTTCATTCCTATCTTCATCAGAATATTCATGATGGGCAATTAGTTCCGTAAACACATCTTTCGGTTTAAGATCTTCCAGTTTCTGCTCATTCTTATAAAGTTCTGCCGCACCTTTTACCCGGTTCTTAAATTGCACCCTTTGCTTCACGATCTCGAAACCTTCCCGTTTAAAATCGTTCACCATGCTATCCAGCGCATAGATCTTTTGTGCATCATACTGGTTTTCTACCAGGTCGACTTCGATAAGAGAAATGAGTTCAGATCTTTTTTCAAGGCTGTTTAATTTTAACTGAAGTTCCTCCAGATTTCCGCTTAGCCTTATCAATTGCCTGAAGTTCGGCAGGTTGATACTTTCAGGTTCATAACCTTTTTCGGTATCAAGAACCAGCACCCGTTTTTCATCTGTTCTTTCGGAAAATGAAAGTGGAATAGGGGAGCCGCTGTACAATACGGGTATACCTGCATTTACCCGCTGTGGTTTATGGATATGGCCCAGAGCAACATATTTGAAATACTCACCGAATTGCGAAGCCTGGAAAGCGGCCAGGTTTCCTATTTGAATATCCCGCTCACTTTCTGAAGATTCAATACCCGCGGTATATAAATGCCCCATGGCGATCACCGGGATATCAGGATATTTTTCCTGACAAATTTCCGCAGCCGAATGGAATATATTTTTAATTCCTTCCCTGATGGCTTCCAGCCTGTCTTCATAATTGCTGGCTCCGGCACCCGATCTAAGATCTGCATCCCTTAGGTAAGGGATCGCGGCCACCACCAGCTCAATTTCCTTATTCTTGCCATAAACCGGAACCAGGGTTTCTTCGAGGTCTGCAGGTAAACCACCAATTACTTCCATGTCCAGGGCCTTCATCAGCTCTCTGGGAGCGTCAAGCATAGAAGGGGAATCATGATTACCACCGGTGGCTATGATCTTACAATTTAGCTTTTGAAGCTTGATCAAAGCCTGGTAATATTGTTTCCTGGCTTCCGAAGAAGGATTGGCCAGGTCGAAAATATCACCTGATATGAGCAGCACATCGATATGTTCTGATCTTATATATTCAATGAGCCAGTTGATGAAAAGATCAAAATCTTCACTAAGCTCGTGTTTATGTAGTTTTTTACCAATATGCCAGTCGGCAGTGTGGAGTATTTTCATGTTTTTGGAACTTACCCTGCAAAGTAATTAAGTTTTAACGCCATTTCAAGTCGTCTTAAATAATTTATCTACATATTATCCCGACTAGAACCGTATTAATGTATAAATCACAATACGCCCTGAAAGTTCAGGACGTATTGCTTCTTTTTCATAGCATATATGGGGGCGAGCTTTTAATACATTGGGGTAACAGTTACCTTGATTATATCGCTGATCTCTGGATAGTTATATCCGTCATCAACCACTCTTACTACACCATCTTCAACAATACCGGTATCAGGGCCAGATTGTCTTGGCGCCTGGTTTGGTCCGACTCCGGGTTCTTCATTTACTTCGGTTCCCGCATCCCACAGGGAAAGGTACATGGTCACATCACCAGAAATAGGTTGCTTAACATCATCGAATAGTGGAATACCCTGGGCATCTGGCCCAATGAACAGGTCGTTAGACTGTATGAACATGGTGGCGAAATTAAGGTAATCGTTATGTTTCGCTTCCACATAGAACTCATATGCACCTCCGGGAAAGATAGGAGCAGGGCCTGCTGCATCTACGGGGGTGTTAAAGATCCCATGGGAGCGAACCTTGGCATCGTTCATCAGGTTTTCATAAAGCTCACCCGGGCTTCCGTCTTCAGCAATGGCTTCAAGGCCTTCGCCGTAATCTGTTTCTCCGGCAGTAAATAATGCTGCGGAATTTTTCTTTTGTACCAGGTAGATTCCCGGAGAAAAAGGAGTGGTAAAAGTTCCTTCTTCGGTCACATTTTCGATAACTACTTTAAATGTTGTGAAAGCGTCATTTTCCTGTCCTTTTTCACTTTGAAGGTCGGCAGTCGAAATTTCGGTGATCTCTTCATTATCTGTGGAACAGCTAATAAAAGCAAAGGCTACTGCTAAAGCTAAAAATTGTAATCGTCTCATAACTAATGATTTTAATGGTTAAACATCTTAATACAAACTTAGCCCTGAGTTATCACGATTCTGTAACAGGAAAATATGCTTTGTATAACGTTCTGAAAATCTGATTTTTATAAATCGTTTTATATGTCTTTTTGTACTGAACCAATTTTACAGAAATTTCCCGATGTGATAATTTCGTGATGTTTATTTGACTGAACTTCAGTAATTTGGTGGTAAATAAATGGCTTATGACCAATATTTTAGTTGTTGAAGACGATAAACACATCGCAGAACTTATCTCGGTGAATCTAAAGGATGACCTTACCGAGGTACATTGTTCCTATAATGGGAACGAGGGTTACCTGGAAGCAACAAATTCAGATTACGATCTCATTATTCTCGACCTAATGCTGCCAGGAAAAAAAGGGATGGATATTTGCCGGGACCTGCGCGCTTCCAATATCAATACTCCGGTTTTAATGCTCACCAGTAAAAGCGATGAGATCGATAAAATACTGGGACTGGAATCCGGAGCCGATGATTATATCACCAAGCCATTTAGCATCAGGGAATTTCAGGCAAGGGTAAAGGCTATTTTAAGGAGAAGACAGCTGGATGCCGAACAGGAACAGGATTCCCAAAAACCCGAGGTGTTTGTAAAAGACCTTTATATTCAGCAGGAAATGCGCAAGGTAGAGCTGGATGGAGAGCGCATCAATCTCACCCCGAAAGAATTCGAATTGCTTTGTCTCTTAGCCAATAATCCCGGAAAGACCTACAGCCGTGCCGAACTTTTACATCAGATCTGGGGTTATGAATTCGAAGGTTATGAGCATACCGTGAATTCACATATAAACAGGTTGCGTGGGAAGCTCGAAAAGGATGCCAGCGATCCTGAATATATTTTAACTACCTGGGGCGTGGGCTATAGATTTACAGAAGATTGAAGCTATGAAAACTAAGAATACACTTTTCTATCAGATTGCCGGGATCCTAATCCTGATATTTGTGGTGCTGGCCTTATTGTTCACACAGACTTCTCTTAAGGTTTCCGAGGATTATCACAACGAGATCACCCAGGGACTTAACCGGAATGTCGCAAAGTATATTGTGGAAGAGGTTCAGGGACTTTATAATGGAGATTCGGTAGTTGCTGCGAAAATGGGGGACCTCATGCATCATATCATGGCTACCAATCCCGCCACAGAAGTCTACCTGCTGGATCTGGAAGGCAATATCTTAAAGCACGTGGCGATGGACAAGGAGGTGAAAGCTTCTAAAATAGATCTTGAGCCAATTCAGCAATTCATTGCGGCAGATGGGGAAACCTATATAAAGGGTGATGACCCAAAGTTACCCGGTGAGAAGAAAATATTTTCGGCAGCGCCCTATACTTATGAAGGAGAGAAAGTAGGATATATCTATACCATCGTTGGCGGCAACGATTATGATAGCCTGCTGGATAAACACCAGGGGAGTTACATAAGGAAATTAAGCGTTCGTAATATGTTGTATGGTTTGCTGGCGGCTCTAATTATTTCACTGCTGGCAATTTATTTCCTTACCCGTAATTTTAATAAGATCACCACGGCCTTTAAATCTTTCCAGAACGGAAATCATGATGCGAGGATAAAGGGTGTGAAAAGCGGCGAGATGGGGATGCTTGCACGGACGTTTAATGAAATGGCCGGCACTATTCAGAATAATATCATCAAACTGCAAAGCGTGGATCAGCTTCGTAAAGAGCTGGTGGCAAATATCTCCCATGATCTTCGCACTCCGGTAGCTTCGATAAGAGGTTTCGTAGAAACCCTGATGATCAAAAAGGACGAATTATCTGAAGCAGATAAGGAAAGATATATGCAAATCGTTTTGAAGGATTCAGACCGGTTAAAGAAACTTGTGGATGATCTTTTTGAACTAAGTAAACTGGAAGCCAAACAAAGGGAATTAAATGCCGAACCAATTCAGATGGCCGAGATCATACAGGATACAGCCGATAAATATCGTATCCTCGCCAAGGAAAAAGGAATCAGCATCAATACGATTTACTCTAAAGACCTTCCCCTGGTGTACGGGGACATTGCGCTTATAGATCGGGCTTTGCAGAATATCATCGATAACGCGATCGCGCATTGTGAAAATGGAGATGTAGTTACCCTTGACCTTTCCAGGAATGAAGATGAAGTGAAAATCACCGTGGCAGATACCGGTTCAGGAATCTCTGCGGATGAGCTACCCCATATCTTCGACCGGTATAGAAAAGGTAAATTCCTTACAGATTCTGAAAAAGGCAGCGGCCTGGGTCTTGCCATCGTTAAGAAAATAATGGAGTTGCATAAAGTGAAGATTCATGTGAACAGTGTTATAAATAAAGGAACGCAATTCTTTTTCAGTTTGCCTACCCAAAATAAATACAGTTCAATTTAAGATCAGTATTGAGCGGCCGGTTCCTTTTCCACGGTCTTGCCTTTTTCAAAGTAAAGCCTGATTTCTTCAGAGATCAGATATAAACAAGGCACGATAACCAGAATGATCGAAGTCGCAAATACGATCCCAAATCCAAGTGAAATAGCCATGGGAATCAGGTAATAAGCCTGGCTGGAAGTTTCCAGAATTATAGGGGTTAATCCACCAAAAGTAGTTAAGGTAGTAAGCATAATTGGCCTGAAACGTCTGATACCTGCCTCGTGTATGGAATCGTAGATCGAATTGGATTCACGTTTTTTATTCGCATAATCTATCATGATAAGGGAATCGTTTACCACCACCCCTGAAAGTGCGATCACTCCCATCAAACTCACCAGGGAAAGATCATAACCCAGTAAAATATGACCAATCACGGCACCCACGATACCAAAAGGAATAGCCATAAGCACTATTAGCGGTTGAGTATAGCTGTTAAAGGCAATGGCCAGTAAGGCGTAAATTAAGAGCAAAGCAATACTGAAACCGCTCCAGAGCGAAGAAGTAGATTCCCTCATGTCTGCCTGGCTACCTTCAAAGCTCCAGGTAATCCCTGGAAAATCTGCGCGTAATTGCGGTAACACTTCCTCTTCTATAGATGCCAGTACCTGGGAAACCGTGTTCGCCGGCTCTACATCCATTCCCACGGTAACTACCCGGCTACCGTCTCTGCGGTTAATATTAGTGAAAGCTTCCCGCTGTTCAACATCAACCACATCAAGCAAGGGAACTTCTACTCCCGCCGGGGTACGCACCAGAAAGTTTTCCAGGTTTTGAATATCCCGGCGTTCTTCCAAAGGTAATTTCACCCTGACTTCGATTTCGTTGGTTCCCCTGAGCTGCCTCATGGCCAGGGCCCCGTAGAAAGCATCTCTAACCTGCCGGCCAACTTCAGAAGAAGTAAGTCCCAGGTTACGACCTTCTGGCTTTAATTTGAAATCATACTGCATCTTGCCCTTGTTGTAATTATCATTTACATCACGGGTATTACTAAATGATTTCACTCTTTGCAGAAAAGCCTGGCTGGCTCTTTCCAGGACATCAATATTGGGATGGCTTAGGTCTACACTAATTGCCTGCTGGTAACCACCGGGACCTCTTTCAGCCTCAAAGGTGATCTGGTCTACACCTTCTATATCCCCAATATTATCGCGCCATAAGGCGATCACTTCTCGAGCGGTCATCTCTCTTTGGTCTGGCGGGCGCATCACGATCTCGACATCGATGAAATTCTGTCCCCGTACATTGGTTTTTATTCCTTCAGCAACTTCATATAAATTATGCTTTTCGAACATCTGCCGGGTAGACTCAGTAATCTCTTCGGCAACCTTGGCAGCCTGCAGGGGAGTAGTGCCCACGGGCAGGGAAACCCCGGCTTCGATCTCATCTGCAGCGACCTCTGGCATCAGGATCATTCCCATATGATCGCTGTAGCCATAGGCTCCTACCATCAATAAAAGAGCAATGGCAGCAGTTAAGGTGATATATCTGAATTCAAGACATTTATCCAGCAACGGCCGGTAATATTTATCTATAAGCCGATCGAAACCACGGGCAAATTTTTCCTGCCAGTCTTCAAATTTCCTTATAAAGCCCTTCTTTTTTTTAATTGAAAGATGGGCCAGGTGAGAGGGTAAAATGAATAAAGCTTCAAGCAGTGAAATTGCTAGGATCACGATTACCACCACTGGTAGTGGCCACCAGAATTTACCGGTCTCTCCCGGCATAAATAGTAAGGGCACAAAGGCAATGATCGTGGTAATTATACTGAAGATAACCGGCCTTGAAACATCTTTGGTTCCTTTGATCGCGGCATTTATGGCGCTCATCCCTTTCTGGCGATATTCGTAAACATTCTCACCAACCACGATGGCATCGTCCACCACGATCCCCAATACGATTAGAAATCCGAACATAGAGATCATATTGATGCTTACACCCACAAGCGGTAAAAACAGCATTCCGCCAATAAAGGAAATCGCCATACCCATCATCACCCAGAAGGCAAGCCTGTATTCGAGGAAAAGGGTAAGAATCACCATGACGATGATGATGGCAAGCACCCCATTTTCTGTAAGCAGTGATAATCTTTCACGATAATCTTCGGCTCGATTGCTATCAATTCTATATTCAATTCCTGGTGGAAGTTGAAAATCGTCCAGGATCTCGTTAGTAATCTCTGAAATTTCTAAGGGAGACTGGTCACCAACCCTATAGATACTAAGGCTTACCGCAGGCTGCTGATTGAACTGCCCATGAAAACCGGTTTCTTCAAAGCCATCTGTAATTTTTGCGATGTCTGCGAGAGTCACTTTTGCGCCGGAAGGGGAGGAGACAATGGTTATACTTCCGAATTCTTCCGCCCACTGCTTGCGCTCTTTCATTCTAAGAAGGATCTCGCCAGATTCGGTTTCCACAGCACCTGCGGGGACATCCTGGCTAGATGTTTCAATAATATCGGCGACCTGGCCTAAAGTGAGATTGTATTCACGGAGCTTATTCCGGGGGATTTCGATATGGGTCATGTAATCTGGAACATTACCCAGTTCTACCTGAGTGATATTTGGATTGCTAAGAAGCCTATTCCTGAGTCTTTCTGCCAGCTGTCTTAGGGTCCAGATATCGGTATTTCCAAAGAGGCTTATCTCCAGTACATCCCTTTGCCTGGTTTGCAGATTTACCTGGGGTTCTTCAATATCGTCGGGAAAGGTTCTAATTCGGCTAACAGCCTGGTCAATTTCCTGAAAGCTTTTCATCCGGTTGGCCCCGGCAATAAGTTCTATGGTAACATTTCCCGAACCTTCATTGGCCGTGGAAACGATCTCTTTGATTCCCTGTATGCCGCGCACCGCTTCTTCCACGGGAAGGATGATACCCTGTTCCACTTCGGCAGGAGCTGCCCCGGGATAAGTGACATTAACTTCAACATAATCCAGCTGAAATTCCGGAAAGACCTCTTTCTGGATCTTGAACATGGTATAGATTCCTCCGCCCAGTAAAACCAGCATTAATAGGTTTGCGGCAATAGAATTCCTTGCCATATATCCTATGACTCCCTCACGCCTCGCTTTTTTTTCTCCTTTCCCGCTCATAAACCTAATTCATCATTTCATTATTTTCACCTGAAGTGCTATCCTTTGCAGTTCTTAGCTTAATACCGTTCGAGACCGTACTAAGATTTGTAACCACTATTGAATCTCCATCTTCAAGCCCGCTGCTGATATAAGCATATTTAGAATCGGTAAGCAGGATCTCTACTTCTCTGATCTGTAATTCTCCATCCTGCATAACCCAAACCGTATTGTTACTTCTAATTAGGTCACGGTTGAGCCTTACGAAACCCTTAATTTCTTCTGCCTGCATATGAGCTTCAACAAAGGAACCTATCATAAGTTCAGGTTTATCTTTTTCTGAATTCCTACCCAGAGGATCTGGAACTCTAACCAACACCCTGGCCAGCCTTGTTTGATCATCCAGCGCACCAACCTGTTTATATAAATAACCTTCACGGAATTCATCTTTATTCCAGGCTGAAGTGCTCATGATCTTCACTGGTGATCCCTTTTCTGAATCGGAACTGGGAAAATGCAGCCATTTGATCTTATTTACCGGAACCGTAAGATCGATCCAGTAAAAATCTGTGCCTACCAGCCGGCCAAGATCATCTCCCGGGCTAACTTGCGAGCCTATGGTCACGTTCTGGCTAAGGATATGCGCATCGAATGGAGCTTTGATTGTGGTCCTGGAAAGATTCAATTGCGCCTGCTGCACTGATGCCCTGGCCGATTTTAGATTTGCTTCTACAGAATTAAGCTGAGGTTTTCTTAGTACCAGTGACTTTTGACTTTTTGAAAGCGAGTCTATACCTAAGAGCTCCAAGTCCTGTTCTGCCACTTCCTGTCGTCCCATTTCCACATCCAGATCGGTTTCGGCCTGCTGAAGCTCGCTTTTTCTTAATTCCAGGGTATTCCGGTAGTCTGAAGGGTCTATCTGCAGCAGCACTTCTCCTTTTTTTACAAAACCGCCGGGAGTGAAAGAGTCATCGCGCCGTATTACCTGCCCGCCTACCAAGGGGCTCAGCATGACATCTTCTACCGGTCTTACCGTTCCCGTTGCAACAATGATCGGGTTAAAATCACCTTTTTCTGCAGGTTCTACTTTAACGAGCATAGCCATTTGCTTGGTCGCTCCTTCACTTTGTGCCGTAGGTTCGGTGAGAAAGATAAATGCCGTGATCACTACCGCTATCAGCAATATGACTCCGCAAATGATCAATATTCTTTTTTTACTCATATTATTCTTCCAGGTATTTTACTTCTTCCATTTCAACTTCCCTTTCTGTTTCAAAACTTCCAGCGAGGGCGCGGTAAAGACCGATTCTTATTTCTAGCAATTGTTGTTCGGCATTGATGAGGTCCCTTTGTAATTGCTGTTCCTGTCCCAAGGCTAGGAGTACATCCAGATAATCGGTTAAACCGTTTAGAAAAGACAGTTTTAGTTGTTTGTTCGTTTTGGCAGAAAGGTCCAGTTGTTTTTCCAGGTTGGTAATTCTTTCTTTTTGCTTCAGTTCTCTTATGATTGCGTCTTCAACCTCCCTGAAAGCAATTAACACGGTTTGCCCGTATTCATATAATCGTTGATTTTTTAGAGCCTCCGTTCGATCTACTTCGGCATTAAGTCTGCCGCCATAAATTAGGGGAGCCACAATATTCCCCGCCAGGGTATAGGCCCAATCTTTAAATAAAGCATTGAAATCGTTGGAACGTGCCTGTGCGCTAAGGTCAAGAGAAATACTTGGGTATTTATTCCTGATAGCGACAGCCATATCCCGGTCTGCAGCCAGGACCAGGCTATAGGCTCTTTTAAGATCTGGTCTCCGCCTCGTCAACTCAAGTGGCAGGCCGGTTTCAGGCAATTTCGGAAGTTCCGGGAATCCTGCGACAGGTATTTCAGCAAGATTTTGGGGCGGAGTTCCTAATAAAACTGCCAGCTGATTCTCAATTAGCTGAACCTGTGTTTCAAAAGTGATCTGTTGATTTCGGGTAGATTCCAGCAGGTTTTCCTGTCTTAGAATATCTACAGCCCTGATCTGTCCGCTGGCGTACCGCGCCCTTATCAGTTTTAAAATATTCTCATTGGTTTGAACCTGTTCTTCAATAAGAGCCAGTTCCTTTTGGGCAGAAACAAGCCGATACCAGTTAATAGCCGTTTCTGCGGAAATTGTCATTGCGGCTGCCTGGTAATCGAAATAATTGGCCTGGGCCCGGAATTCTTCGGCTTCGATACCAGAACGTATTCTTCCCCAAAGATCTATTTCGTAGGCTGCCGAAACTCCTACTCTCGAATTTTCACCACCGGCGAAATCAGGTTCAGGACGACTTATCCCTGTTCTGGCTTCAGCCTGGATATCGGGAAATAAAAAAGAACGCTGACTCTTAACGCTGGCGATAGATGCCTGGAATTGCTCCCAGGAACCTGCCAGCTCAAGATTTGAAGTTAGTGCCGTGTCTATAAGTCGGTTCAATATCGGGTCCTCGAACGAGGTCCACCATTTTTCTTGGATTCCTACACTTCCTTCAGCAGCAAAACTTTTTGGATCTTGAATAGGCGCCTCAACCTCCTGCATTTTTGGAGCGCAGGAAATAATTATCATAAGCATGGCCAAAAAGGCAATCTTCGTAAAACTCCGAAGAAAAGGAATTGGCATATTTGATATAGAATTCAGTATGGTCTGGTTGTTTTAAATTCAATAATTCCTGGGAATCCCTGGATAAGCACTTAATTCAAAGTAGCTTATACCATGCGCAAAAGGCTTAATTCTAAAGTTACAGATTTTTTTTAAAGACAGGTTTCAGGACAGGATTAGCCACAAGCTTTTATTAATTAATTAACAAAGGTTGAGGTGCTTATACTTGATTTTCGCGGATTAAAGGTAATTCTGGAAGCAAAATGTACGAAAGACTTTTTACTCTGTTCGCGTTTTTTCTTTATTTGGGGTATGCGCATGCACAGGATGAAAAATACCAACAGCTTATGGAACAGGACTGGGCGAACCTAAAAAAGTACCGCAAGGCCAACGAGAAGATCATCGCAAAAGGCGATTTTCCAGGAGTCATTTTCATGGGAAATTCCATTACCGAGGGCTGGAGTAGCTTACGATCGGAGTTTTTCAGCAAGCATGATTTCCTGGGACGGGGGATCGGCGGGCAAACCACACCTCAAATGTTACTTAGATTTATAGCAGATGTAATAGACCTGAAACCCCAGGCGGTGGTGATCCTTGCCGGAACCAATGATATTGCTGGAAATACTGGATATTCTTCTGAAAAAATGATCACAGATAATATTACGGCTATGGCCCAGCTAGCTGAACAGAACAGGATCAGGGTGATCCTGGCCTCTGTTTTACCCGTCCACGAATATCCCTGGAATCCCGGCATCGATCCTGTAAAAAAGATCGCGGCTTTGAACAAGTGGATAAAAGATCACACTGAAGCCAATGAATATATCTATCAGGATTTCTATTCCGTAATGGCTGACTCCAGGAAAGGCCTGCCGAAAAAATATGCCGAAGATGGAGTGCATCCAACCACACTGGGTTATCAGGTGATGGAGCCTTTGGCCCTGAAGGCAATTTCGAAAGTCCTGGATAAATAAAACCTGGCCAATCGAAAAATTGACCAGGAATTTTTACTTAAATAATTGTGGGGTCAAGCATGAGGACGTACCTCGAAAACTATTGGTAAGGTATAGATCACACCTACAGGCCTGTTGCGTTGATAACCCGGCGTCATTTGCGGAAGGGATCTCACCACTCTAATGGCTTCTGCCTCAAAATCCTTGTGCGGAGCACGGGCCTTTATATCTGAAATATAGCCGTTAGGGTCTATCCTGAAAACTACCACGATCCTGTGAATTCCTTCCAGACCAAGCTCTGCACCCAGGTTATTATTGAACTCTTTTTTAACGAAATCCTGTATCCTGTCTGACATACATCTCTTTCTGGATGCATTATCATTCTGGTTTTCGCAACCGGGGTAAATGGGCACCCTTTCAATAAGTACGAAGGGAACATCCTCGATGGTCTCTTCAATTTCCTGTTCGATAACTTCAGCTACTTCAACCACTTTTTCCATTTTTTCATTGATGCTGGTTTCTGTAGACTGAATCTCATCCTCCTCGATCTCCAGATCGTCCTCAACCAATTCTATTACTTCCGGAACTGCTGGTGGGGGTGGAGGAGGTGGTAAATTCATTTTAATTTCGGTGATAGGGATATCTTCAGTCATTTCCATATTTATCTGTACTGTTTGATCTGCATAATCCTTAGCAGGTTTAAAGGACCATTCAATACCAGTATATGTTATGCCCAAAGTGATAATCAAACCTATCTGGAAGAAGATCATTTTGTATCTGTTCAGATCTGCTCCGGGATTTTTCTTGCTGGTCATGATTGAAAAATTTTAGAAATACTAATCCTTTATGCTTACTTAAAGTTAGACAGATACATATCTAAAATCCATGATGAAAGTCATATATACCAGTATTTAATTAAAAGTGCAGACTAATAGCTAAGCCCTTGGTATCTTTGATGAATTGAAGGAACACCCGAAAAAATAAAAGCCGGAAGATCGGTTCCGGCTTTTACTATTGGTTAGGTGGAATATAGGCCAAAATCAGGAAATATCTATTTGCTTCCTTTGGGATTTCAAAGCTTTTTCATCTTTCATAAGCTTCAATTTTAATACCCCATTTTTATACTTGGCCTGTACATCTTTAGAGATGTCTACACTTTTTGGTAATTGCAGGGTTCGGTTAAAGCTGGAATAGCTGAATTCCCTCCTGGTGTAATCATCCTCATCTTCCATATCTTCCATGCTTTTCTCAGCAGAAACATATAGTATATCGTCCTCGATGCTCACTTCAAAGTCTTCCTTAGAGAAACCGGGAACAGCGAATTCGATCTCAAAATCGTCTTCATGTTCTTTAACGTTCATCGCCGGTAATTTCGCTTTGGAAGTAAAGAATTCATCATCAAAAAGATCATCCAAGCCGAATGATTTAGTAAGACCGCCATCCATCCATGGAAATCTTTGTTTTGGAGATTTAACTAATAGTGACATGACTTTAAAATTTTAAGGTTATACTCAAATTTGTCCTTGAAATTAACTCATAAAAAGCTTAAAAAACATGATCAAAATCAGGTTTTAAATCATTTGTAGTGAGTATTTTGTAGGGTGTTTTTCCGGGGTAGAGGGCGAATTTTTATTGTCCCTAATTTCCCAAGACGAGGCGTTAAAAATTAAAGCTATGAGCTATTATTTTCATAAAACAATTCCCGGTGATTTCGCGGCAGTGGTGCAAAAGTTGAAGAAGGAACTGGAAAAAGAAGGTTTTGGAGTACTTACTGAGATCAATATTGATGAGACCTTCAAAAAGAAACTGGATATAGATTTCAGGCGATATCAGATCCTTGGGGCCTGCAATCCGCCATTTGCCTATAAGGCTTTAAGTGCCGAAGATAAAATAGGCACGATGTTACCCTGTAATGTCATCGTCCAGGAAACGCGCGAAGGAGAAGTGGAGGTGGCGGCAGTTAATCCTGTGGCTTCCATGCAGGCCGTAGAAAACGAAAAGTTGAACGACATCGCTATGGAAGTTTCCAAAAGGCTACTAAGGGTGGTGGAAAAGGTTTGAAAATTTTCATTCAAACTTCTTTTAAATCTCCAATTTTAAGAGCTTATCGATTTTAATTGAAATAAGAACGGAATCAGTTTCTATACTCTTAATTAAAAAATTTATTAAGAATGCAAACTTTTATGTTTTTTTATATGAATAATTGCTTAAAAATATTAATTTGTGTTTAAAATTTTCAGAAATAAGAAAATAAAAGTCGAATTATGCCGAAAACCTCTATTCTCTTCAACCTAAAGGATTTCCCTTCCTTTACTAAATCAGTTAGCTCAGTAGTTTATTTACTTAATATTAGAAAAAATAATTTTCGCCCTGAAAAAGTCTATGTGAAAAACTCTTCCCGTTTAACCTTTAAATAGTTCATCCATGTCCTTTCAAATTATAGAACAAGCAACAAAATATGACGTCTGTATAGTTGGTTCAGGAGCGGGGGGTGGAATGGCCGCAAAGATTTTATCCGAAAAAGGTTTTAAAATAGCTTTAGTGGAGGCGGGTCCCGATTTTGATCCGGCTAACCCTGAGCAACGTACTCAGTTAAGATGGCCTTACGAATCGCCTAGAAGGGGAGCAGGTACTCAAAGGCCTTTTGGAGATTTCGATATGGCTTACGGTGGCTGGAATATAGACGGAGAACCCTATACCAGGGAAAGTGGGACAAATTTTGACTGGTTTCGTTCCAGAATGGTAGGTGGGAGAACCAATCACTGGGGAAGGATCTCCCTTAGGTTCGGACCACTCGACTTTAAAAGGAAAGACTATGACGGCAAGGGAGATAACTGGCCCATTGGCTATGAGGATGTAAGACCCTATTATGATAAAGTAGATAAATTAATAGGTGTTTTTGGTACAAAAGAAAATATACCTAATGAGCCAGACGGCTATTTTCTGCCTCCTCCCAAACCAAGGTTGCATGAAATGTACTTTAAGAAAGGAGCCGAAAAAGCAGGAATTCCGATGATCCCTTCAAGGCTATCTATTTTAACTAAACGAGTGAATAAAAAACGGCAGGCATGTTTCTACTGTAATCAATGTGCGAGATCCTGTACGGTCTATGGAGATTTCTCCTCTTCCTCTGTCCTGGTAAAACCCGCCAAAGATTCCGGGAATGTCGACCTGTTCGTAAATGCCATGGTGAGAGAGGTGACCACAGATAAAAATGGTAATGCCACGGGCGTACATTATATAGACAAAACAAATCTGAAGGATTACAAGATCAAGGCCAGGGTAGTTATCCTGGCAGCCAGTGCCTGCAGCTCTGCCCGAATCCTGCTGAATTCCAAATCTTCAGTCCATCCCAACGGGCTGGCTAATTCAAGTGATGTGGTTGGCCGGTATTTACATGATTCAACAGGTTCATCCAGAATGGCCTTTCTTCCTTCCTTAATGGATAGGAAGCGTTACAATGAAGATGGTGTAGGAGGAATGCACCTTTATACACCCTGGTGGTTAAATGACCAAAAGAATCTTGGATTTACCCGTGGGTACCACATTGAGTACTGGGGAGGAATGGGTATGCCTTCCTATGGATTTGGTTTTAATATGGAAGCTCTTAATGGATCTGTGCCCGGAAGAAACCGAGAAAAGAAGAAAGCCGGAGGTTACGGCCTGAGTTTTATGGATGATGTTAAAAGATTTTATGGTTCTACCTTAGGCATGTCTGGGAGAGGTGAAAGCATTCCCAGAAGAGATAACCGCTGTAGCATTGATGATAATACCCTCGATAAATATGGAATCCCAGTTTTAAAGTTCAATTATGAGTGGAGTGACGAGGAAGTAAAACAAGCTGCACATATGCAGGATACTTTTGAAGAGATCATAGATTCCATGGGAGGGGTAGCCCTGGGTGAAAAACCGGGAAAAGATTCCAATTACGGTCTGGAAAACCCGGGACGAATCATACATGAGGTTGGAACCACCAGGATGGGGAACGATGCTAAAAGTTCGGTTTTAAATAAATACAATCAGGCTCACGATGTTCCAAATCTTTTCGTGATGGATGGAGGGGCATTTGTTTCACAGGCTGATAAAAACCCTACCTGGACGATCCTTGCCCTTGCCTGGAGGGCTTCAGATTACCTGGCTGATGAATTAAAAAAAGGCAGAATATAAAATTTTACTGAAAATGAATAGAAGAGATTCTCTTAAAAGCTTATTTGTAGGTGGCCTGGGCTCGAGCCTATTACTATCCTGCAAACTGGATGAGGCCTCTGAAGTTGCAGAATTAACCGAAATTCGGGAAAAAGAATTTGATTATGGCCGTACTCCCGAAGAAAAGGAGCATGATGAAGAGCTCATGTCTAAAGACTTTTATACCGAAGAGGAAATGGCCGCCATTCTAGTTTTGAGTGATATAATTATTCCCGGAGAGGGGGATTACCCTCCTGTATCGAAGACCGAGGGTTACCCAGAATTTATTGAGTTTATAACCAAGGATATTCCAAGCCACAAGATCCCTATGCGTGGAGGGCTAAGATGGCTGGAGAACGAATCTTATAAAAGAAATGATAAGAAATTCGTTGATCTTAGTGATGAGCAAAGGTTAGCGATCATAGAAGATATAGCCTATCCAGAGGAGGTTAAACCGGAATTTTCACAAGGAGCCGTTTTCTTCAGCAGGATGAGAAATCTCGCTGCTACCGGTTATTTTACGAGCAAGCAGGGTATAGATTATCTAGGCTACATGGGGAACCGCCCTAATGCCTGGGATGGCGTACCTCAGGATGTTCTAAAGAAACATGGCCTTGAATATGATGAAAAGATTCTAACCCAATCTTTAAAACCTGAAGAAAGGAACGATATCCAGGACTGGTCTAATTACGTGCTTTAGATCTAATTGTTCACCGGGCTAATCATGATATGTGCCCTGTGGGTACCAGGATCCATAAGCCAGGGCATTCCCGGATGGTCCGGTTTTAAAGGTAAGCCGGTAGACTCTGCCGTGGCATAGGGAATATAGACCACATACCTGAATTTCCCTTCTTTTAGTTCCCCGGTTTGGCGGTTATAGTTTTCTTCAGAACCCGAAAAAACATAGAGGGTAGAAGGAGTATCAGGCATTTCTAATTTACCAGATTCCACTTCCTGTTTTCTTATTTCCCTTTTTTCCATTTCAGACTTTCCCTGGGCTTTAAGTTCTCTTCCGCGGGCCATAAAGGGTTCCAGTTTTTTTGCATAACAGGCCACCTGGATACCTTCAAATTCAGGATCGTCGGCAATACAGATCAAATTATTGCTGCCCTCTCTTAGCACGGTGATTTTCCCTTTCTCATCGTAGCCATAAACCATGGCCCCGGCCCTTTGTTCTTCTGGAGCGGCCAATAAGGCGGTCTGTATCTGTACATCGGGTGAAACCTTCTGAGCCTGACCACTAACAGATATTACCAGTAATCCTATTATTAGAAAAATTGAAGATCGCATGATGCTAGATTTTTATGGTTGATGTTTAAAGATAATAAACTTAGAGGTCTAAATGAATTTCATCGTTAATGGCGGGGATATTTATATTCCATTGAAATTCAGATTCGAGCTTTACCCGGAAAGCATCGGTCACATGTTTTTCACCGTGAATTAGAAAAACCTGCTCAGGCACGTTCTTGATATGACGGCACCAGTCCAGCAGTTCTGCCTGGTCTGCATGAGCCGACAGGCTTTCTAGCTTCGCTATATTCGCTTTTACGGGAAAATACTTTCCTTCTATTTTGATCTCGTAAGCTCCCTCTTCTAATTGTCGACCACGGGTACCTTCGGCCTGGTAACCGGTAAGCAACAGATTGGTGGAGGGTTCATCTATAAATTGTTTCAAATAAGTGAGGATACGGCCACCGGTAAGCATTCCGCTACCTGCGATCACGATCCTCGGGATATTCTTGTCTATGATCTCCCAGGTTCTGCGATAGGAGGAAACCAGTTCAAACTGATTCTTTATAGCCTCGAATTCATAGGCAGGGACCTTATGGTAGCCAGGATATCTTGAAAACAGGTTAGTGGCATCGATGCCCATAGGGCTGTCAATGAAGACCGGGAGGTGAGGAACTTTATTCTTCTTGAAAAGATTCCACAACAGATAGATCAGTAACTGTAACCTTTCCACCGCAAAAGAGGCGATCAACAAAATACCATTTTGTTCTATGCTCTTCTTTATTAGACCGGTCAGGATAGTTTCTACATCCTCTTCAGGATGTAACCTATCCCCGTAGGTGCTTTCCAGGAATAGATAATCGGCCCACCTGGGTTCTTCGGGTTTATCCAGTAAAAGATCTTCAGACCTGCCAAGGTCACCAGAGAACAGCAATATCTTTTCTTCTATCTCCAGTTCTATGAAGCAGGCACCAAGGATATGCCCGGCCTTATGGTGCCGGCAGCGCACATTTTCAGCCAGCTCTATCCACTCCCCAGGTTCTATATGCCTGAAAAGCCCAAGAGTTTCTTCGACCTCTTCCAGGCTGTAATTGGGTTCTGCGGGGTGATGCTTACTGTATTTTTCTTCATTCGCCCTTTCCGCTTCCTCTTCCTGGATCTTGGCGGTATCTTTCAGGATGATCTCGGCAATAGCCAGGCTTGGCGAGGTTCCCAGGATCTCTCCTGCAAATCCCTGTTGTCGTAATTTAGGAAGATAACCCGTGTGATCAAGATGCCCGTGAGTAAGGAGCACGTAATCAAGTTCGGCTACCGGAATGGGAAGATCCTCCCAATTAAGCAGCCTTAGTTCCTTTAAGCCCTGGAACATTCCGCAGTCTACAAGTAGTTTTACAGATTGGTATTCGATATAGAACTTAGAACCTGTTGCCGTCCCGGCAGCTCCGAGGAATTTTATTTTTACTTTATTTCTCATGATCCATCTTATTAGTGCACAGGATCTCGAACTCGGCCAGGATCCTTTGTTTCCTGTTTTCTGAAATTCCCTGGTGGTCCAGGTAAAAGGAACTTTTAACCAATTCCTTTCCCGTAATTATTTCACGTTCCAGTAAGAACTGCTTTTCTGATTCTGAAAGCAGGGTAGAAACGGTAATAGGGTAGATACCCGCTTCATCTATCAGTTTTTTAAGGCAGTTGTTTTCTGGGTAATCCCAACTAAGCAACTTGAGTCCGGCGCATTTCCCGTAAGTTATAGCATCTCCGGTAAACTTGGTATTGGTGACCACCCAGCCTTGTCCAGACACTTTCTTTTTTTCGAAGGCATAAATATCCCGGAACCTGGAATCTATATATAGCGGGATCTTGACGTCACAATTGCGGCCTTCCTCGTTGTGGAATTTACATTCAATTAAATGCCTTTCAGAATCTTTATAGGCGATTAGATCGACTTCGTGGGTCACACATTTGCCCTGCATGACCTCATTTAGCTGGGTTCTATATCCTAATTCTTTTAGTAGCCGGGAAATGAATTTTTCAAATATAAAGCCTGAAGGCCCGAGCTCATATAGCGCCTTCTTCAGTTTATAACGAGAGGCATAAGCACCCTTAAAGTTCTTGAGCAAGGCAAAGGCCCGGTTATAGATCTCCCTGGTAGAAATCCCCTGGTAAAGCTCATCCCTTATTTCGTTGATGACAGATGCGACCATTTTATCTGTAGCCCCGCTTTTTTTCAAGGATCTCCTTAGCTTAGAAATGGAAAACTTAGTTCTGTTTCCTGAAGATTTTACGATATCTGGTTGCATCTATAATAAGATTAAGTTTTCACTTAGGCAGGTTTGCCAAAGAGCCTTTTGACTTCTGGTTTGTTTAGTTCGATAATCGTGAAAATACCAAGGATGATTCCCAGAATGCCGGTTAGGCAATTCAGGATCGCCATCACAAACACGAAATCGTAGTTCTTTTTTTCTCCCAGGTATTTAGCGGTCAAGAGGGTAAGTATGCCCAGCGCCAGGAGAAAAAGGAATACCATGATTCCTATTAAGATTATAAATATGCCGGCAACATGAGATCCATTTCCATTAAAATCTTCCTTTTGGGAAATGAAAACCCCCAGGAAAATATATATTATTGGCAATATTGAAAATGCCAGGGTGATCACTCCTTTGATGATATAGAGGATCCTGAAAATTCCCAGGTTATGATCTTCTGTTGAATTCATTAGCTATGATTTAAGTTTCAGTATTTTCGTCAAAGCTTACCATCCAGTTGATCCCGAATTGGTCGGTGAGCATTCCAAAGTAAGAACCCCAGAAGGTCTTTTCCATAGGCATGCTAACCCTTCCGTCCATGGATAATTGCCTGAAAATCCTTTCCGCTTCGGCCATTGTTCCTGTTTGAACCGAAATGGAGAAATTGTTTCCCTGCTTGAAGTCTTTTGTCCATTCACCACCGGTATCGCTTCCCATAAGCACCGTTTCTTTACTTATAGGAAGGGAAATATGCATGATCCTTTCTTTTTCTTCCTCCTTGATCGGCGGCATCCCTTCCTGCGGCGGCATTTCTTCGAAGGTACTGGCCTGGGAGAACTCACCTCCGAATACCGACCTGTAGAAATCGAAGGCCTCTCGGCAATTGCCGTTGAAGGTGAGATACACATTTATACTTGTATCCCTTTTAAACGTATTGATTTTTTACTTGATTTTATTGAATTCACCACGAGATTAAGCTGATCAAAGGGACATGGTGCATTGGGGAAGACTTAATAAATTTAAGCAATTATTCCCAAAATACTGCTTTAAATGAAGTACTGAGCCAACGATTCCAGAATTTAATAGGTTTTTAAAAAACTGAAAATCAAATATTTGTCCTGAATTTAATATCTTTATGTATAAGTGTAAAAAACCAGGAAATTATGAGACGTGTACTTTGTTTGATTTTAATGTCATTGCTATGCAGCGTAGGTTTTTCTCAGGAAACCTACTTAATTTTTGAATTTATGAAAGTGGACAATAGTCAGGAAGCTTTCTATACTGAGACCGAAGATTTTTGGGAAAAGATCCATGAGCAGCGCGTTGCCAGCGGAGATATAGTGGGTTGGGACCTTTGGCAGTTGCTTCCAGGGGGAGAAGACCAGGGCTACCAATATTTAACGGTGACCATTTTCAACGACCCGGTCAAGATGATGAATGCCGGTGCGGGGATCATGGAAAGCGCCAGGATGGCCTATCCAGACCTGAGCGATGAGGAGCTGACGAACCGGGTCAATCTTGCCGGTGGGTCTCGTGATCTTGCGGTGAGGCTTTACCTGAAAGTGGTAGACCAGGCCAATGAAGATTATGAGATGAAACCAGGTATGATAGCCTCCTTTGACCTTATGAAAGCCAAAGAAGGGAGGTACGAGGACTATGAATATGCCGAATCTGAAACCTTTAAGCCATACCACCAAAGTATCGTAGAATCTGGTGAAAAAGGAGACTGGCAGTTGATCAGGGTGCTTATGCCACAGGGAAGTGAAGTTTACGCAACCCATATCACCGTTAATATGTTCGATAACTGGGCCCAATATCTCAATTCCATGGAGTTTGATGGTGGAATGACCCCAGATTTGCAGCAGAAAATGAATGACGGGATCAACACAAGAGATCTAAAGTGGATCTATATGGGTACATTATTAAAAGCCGTTAGGAAATAAAATTAATATAAAATAAGAACCGGCCTTAAGTTTTACTTAAGGCCGGTTTTTTTTTGGATTAGATCAGGCGATCCTTTTTTGCTTTTGATGCCTGATGGCATCTTTCACCGTACGGAAGATCTCCTTTTTAATAGCCTGGTACTTACTGTCAAATTCGTGCATTTTGATCAAGAGCTTTCTATGCTCATGCTTATAATTCCACTCGTTCTCGTAAGGCGCCTGCTTTATGAACAAAGCTTTCACCCCATTCTTGTGAATTTCGATTTTATCGAGAAGGGCCGAAACTTCTGTTTTAAGTTCAGAAAGTTTTTCCAGGTATTTTTCTGCCTGCATGCTAAGATGCGACTCTACAATGGGGAAAATATTCTTGTTTAAAAGATCTTTCAGGAAATCGAGTTCTTTAAGAATGAAGTTCAACCTCGAATACCAGATCGTAGAATACTTATTCATTATCTCAGGACCTTCCCATCCATAGGCACTAGAAACTTTAGTTTTCATGATGTTTGTTTATGGTTAAGGATAAATATTATTGAATTTGCCTAGAAGACATTTTCCTGATGAATCCAGCCAGATTAACCGGCAGGTAGGCTCCCTCTATTTAAGAAATAGAATCTTTATAAGAACGTATAAGTTATGAATTTATTAAGAGAAATATCCTGATAATCGTCAGTTAAGATGAAGAAATTGAGAGAATTACGAGGTTTTTAATTTTTAGATTTAAAATTGATTTTTTTTCAGTTAAAATTCTGGAAATTAGGAATTTTAAAAATCTACCCTGAAAATGAGGATGAAAATAATTGCCTCTATTTACTCCGTCTTATAATTTTAACCTGAACCCATACACTTGTAGCTGCTGTTGCATGAAATCCAGCGGTTGGGACCTTTTAAAACCAAGTTTTTCATACATTTTCCAGGCGAGCTTCATGAATTCTGTAGAATGAATGATAAGCTCCTTGTTGCCATCTGTTCTGGCTTTTTTGATGCAGGCCAGGCTAAGAGCCTTGCCAACGCCATTACCCCTGTAAATAGGATCTACGGCAAGCAAGCGAAAACCTGAAGCATTCTTTTGTTCCGTGGCGATCCCTCCGGAACCATAATATGCCATATCACTGAAGTAGACAACGGCTCCCATGATTGAATTTTCCGGGTTAAGGGCTACCAGTAGCTGGGTATGCGGTTTTTTAGTGACCTCGCCTATATTGAGCAGCAATTCATAATAATCTGGTTGCTCTTCCTTGGATGGAAAACCTTCCAAATTTGAATATACCTTAACCAGTAATTCCCCCACTTCTCTAAATTCATCTGTCTGAGCCTGCCTGATCTTTATTTCCTTATTTGGTTGCGAGTCCCTGGTCATTGCTTATTTTTATTAAGTATCAGTTACTTAGTTGAAGAATCGATTAAGGCCCTTAGTTAGAAGAGCAAAAGTTATAAGATTTCAGATTTAAAATAAAAATATCTCTAATTAAAAAATATGTGAACTTTTCATCTAAAAATCTGGTTCTTCAAAACTAAATTTTTTTGAAAATGTCGTAAATTACTGGTTATCAATTGTGTGACTATGCCGGCAATTAGACATCCCGTAATCACCTATTCTGGAATTGGCCAGAAAGTGGAATATGATGACCCGGATTCTACATTACTGGATTGCTCCATAGCCAACCAGATCCCTCATCTGCATGAATGTGGAGGTAACGGCCGATGTTCCACCTGCAGGATCAGGGTGCTTGAGGGAGCTTCCAATCTTTCCCACCGAACCCAGAAAGAACAGCAAATGGCCGAATTCAGGCGCTGGGACCCGTCAGTCAGACTGGCCTGCCAGTGTTTCGCCAAGGGAGATGTCACCATTGAAAGGCTGGTCTGGACCAGTTCAGAGATCAATAAATTGCAATTGGAAACAGTACCAGATGGTGTAGCCGAAGAGAGGGCCATTGCTATTTTGTTTTGTGACATCAGGAATTTTACCAAAATGGCCGTGGAGAACAATACCTTCGATATGGCTCATGTTCTTAACCGTTTCTATACGATCATTGGTGATCCCATTTTGTTGAATAATGGAGTTATCTACCAGTATATTGGCGATGAGATCGTAGGCCTCTTCGGAATTTCCGGCGGAACCCGAGAAAAGAATTGTCGCGATGCCGCCAGGGCAGCATTGGGGATGTACTACGCTATTGAACAGTTAAACCATATGGAGCTGGTAGATTTTGACCTGGAGATAAAGACAGGGATAGGGATCAATTTTGGGCGTGCATTTATTGGTCACCTGGGCCATCCCAAGCATAAACAACTTGCAGTGGTGGGCGATCCCATCAATACGGCCAGCCGTATTCAAAACTTTAATAAAGAGGTAAATTCAAGAATTTTGATTTCTCAATCGGTTTATAAAAGCGTACCGGAAGGAACTTTTAAGATAGGCAACGAATACAAAACTCGTTTTGCCGGGCATGAGCATGAAAGCCAGCTATATGAGCTTAAGGGATTTCAGGAAATGGATATACAGCTTGAGTTACAGCATTCTCTAGACTATATATTTTCTAATAAAGAAAGGTTCGCCGATAAATTCTACCAACGAGTTTTTGAAAAAGCTCCGGAGGTGAGGGCCCTATTCAAAAAAAATATGAAAGACCAGGGCAGGTTGCTAACCCATATGCTTGGCGGAATCGTATATTCCATGAGCCGGCCTGAACACCTGGAAAGCGGCCTTGCTTTCCTGGGAAAGAGTCATGCCCGTTATGGAGTGACCAGGGAGCACTATCCCGTTGTACTTAGTTCTATGATGGAAACGATCGAAGAGGAGCTCGGGGACCATAGCAGGCCATACCTGCTCAAGGCCTGGAACCAGGTGCTGATCTACGTGACCGATGAAATGAAGAAATATGCCAGCTGATCTTTAATCAGAATTCTTACCAAAGGTAATGATGAAGCCGTCCGGATCTTCAATGTCAAAATCCTTCATTTTATAATCCCTGGATTCTATATCGTTCACAATATGAACATTCTGCGCCTTAAATTCCTTATAAACCTTATCTACATCGTTCACAAAAACATACAATGCCCGGTGATATTTTGAAGCCCGGCCACCATCTGACCTTTTAGTTAGATGAATTCCCACACCACCTCGTTTTACCACCGCATAGTAACGGGGCTCACCCCATTCAAAGGTGTTTTCAAAACCTAGTTTGTTGGTATAAAAATCTATGGAATCGTCCAGGTTGCTTACCGGGAAGATTACGGCGGAGTGAGAAAAGTTACTGGTATCTGGCATAGTTTAAAATTTTTTATCAGGGCCTTCATGGTGTTGCATGAATGTCCCAATCGTTTTAATATTTACGATAAAATGAATCCTGGTTTAGTCCTGAGTATCCAAAGGTTGTATTAGGAAAGAATCGGCTTCAATTAAATAGATACTTCAAAGATCTGCTGTCCTGGCGTTGCAATTTTCAACAATTGTAAATATATGTAAAAAACTGAAAATCAAATGTTTCTGAATAGTTTAAATCAAGGTTAAAATTTAAATAAGAAGGCATTTTGTAGTATTTACATGAGGTTATAATACTTAGGTAAGGTTCTATGGATGGATTTCTGAAGGCATACGGAATCTAATTACCATGGAAGAAAGGATGGTGATTAGGCCAATGCTTAAGATCGCATATTCAATTCCAAAAAGATCGGCGATGATTCCAGATAGAATTGCCCCGATAGCGTAACCAAGGTCCCGCCATAACCTGAAAACTCCAATGCTTTCAGCACGTTGGGTAGGATTGGTCGCCTCGGCGATCGCTGAAAGAAAGGTAGGGTATACCAGGGCCGTACCCAGGCCGAGAATGGCTGCAATAACGATAAGTTCAAAATAGCCGGTCAAGTATGGAATAAGTAAGATGGCTACCCCCTGTAATAACATTCCAAAGAAGAGCATTTTTTTTTTCGAATATATATCGGCCATTTTTCCTGTAAACAACTGGCCGATTCCCCAAACTGCAGGATAGATTGCCGCAATGATGCCGATTTCCTTTGAGTTATAATTCAGGGAAACCAGGAGAATTGGCAGCAAGCCCCATATCATCCCGTCGTTAAGATTATTTACCAGGCCTGCCTGGGTCACCGAACTTAAAGTTTTGTCCTTTAAAGTAGTTTCTGTAAATACATTATTCAGTTGCCCGCTGGTAGAATCTCCCTGTTCCTTATTTACAAAGGCACGGGTGTCTTTCACAAATAAAATTGATAGCAGAAGACCCAAGGTTGAAATGCCTATTCCCAGGTAAAAAGGGTAGGGGCTTATTCCATAGTTCTGGGCGATCACGCCAGAGAAATATGCTACTATCCCTACAGAGAGATAACCTGCAAATTCATTTATCCCCATGGCGAAGCCACGATCCTTTTCACCTACCAGGTCTATCTTCATAACCACTGTACTGCTCCAGGCCAACCCCTGATTGATTCCCAGTAGAACGTTGGCAAAAACCACCCAGTTCCATGAGCTAGCGTTCATAAGGATGAAGGGGATAGGAATGGCAAATAACCAGCCAATTGTAAGCAGGTTCTTCCTGCCAAAGTTGTTGGCGAGCCTGCCCGCGAAATAATTGGAAACCGCCTTGGTTACCCCGAAGGCAACGATAAAGGAAAGAACAGCTGTTTTAGAAGCGATGCCAAATTCTAGCTCGGCAAATTTCGGAAATATGGTCCTTTCTAATCCTACCATCCCGCCCACAAAGGCATTTACGATCACGAGAATCGTGAACTGTAACCAGTTTTCTTTAAGGCCCAGCCTTATTTTTTCAGACATGCTAAACTTTTACCCGGCAATACCGATATTAACAAATTGTTCAAACGCAAGCAAAGTTAGGGATATTCAGCAGCAGGAAAAGATTTTTAATAAAAAGGAAATTGCTTATCACATTTATATAAACAAATCTTGCGGAAGCTTCTTTGTATTTTGAGAATTAGATTTTTGATAGAGATCTTCAGTAATACTTTTTCGAACTGAAGTTTTGGGGTTTGCTAAGGATAAAATGGAAGAAAATCAGTTCAGGCTTACCGCTTTTCGAAAGAGGTGATCGGCATCTATCCTCAAGCCAAGCGTGAGGACATCTGTGGTTTCTATGCCAATTGAATTCTCTCCATTTCCTAAACGATATTCCGCATAGACCAGTGAAAATCTATTAGGACGATATTCCATACCCAGGATATAATCGCGGGTGGAGAAATCTTCATTCACCGGTAACTCGTTATTTACCCTTTCCAGCTCATCCAGGTCTGGGATATAATGATTGTAACCCGCCAGGACAGCGAAACTGTCCCATTTATAACGCCCGAAAAATTCGAAACCGTAAGCATCAAAAATAACTGTAGGAGGAATTCCTTCAATAACCGAGAACAGGTCTAGGCCATTGGTCAGGTCTCCATTTGTGTGCTTGCTGTACACAGCGCTCAATAATACTTTCTGATTATCATACATCATCCCGGCATTAAAATAGTTGGGATCATCATCCAGGCCAAGTATTCCTGCATCATCGATCAGGAAATCATCGATATAACTGAAATTAACAGCCGCACCAGCTTTGAGCACTTCATTTATCTGCCATTGAAGGCTTCCACCGAAACCATCTATAAAATTATCGTTATTGGCATTTTTTGCCTGTAACTGGAGACCAATGATCAGCGGGCCAATTTCATTCCTGTAAATTAAGGATTGATCGGCTCGACCTGTACCAATACTACCACCATCGGTTCCCGCAACAAAAGTAGAGGAAGCCTGGGCACCAAAGACATTGAAATTATCGGTATAGGAAGAGACATCGTAGTATACACTCCACTGTTTACCAATACTTATCCTGCCATATTTACCAAAGCTGAACCCCAGATACCCCAGCCTGGAATTAAAGACCTGGGAGGCCTGCTCATTCAGGGTAATAATAAATCCGCTGGCAGTATTTCCATCAGCATTGAACTGGGAATTACTTTTAAAGAGGCTCATCCCAAGTTCCACACCAATAAAAAACTCGTAATCCTTTTTCTTGATACCCATTTGGAAGCCTATCCTCGAAGCGTTTTCCTGGAATTCAATCTCACTATCATAGATGGCATAATGACCGCGGAAACTTCCGTAAGGTTTCACACTTATTTCAAGACTGTCTTTTCCAAAATTTTCCTGAGCAGAAATATTCAGAGAGATCAGAAGAACTGAAAGCAAGAGGAGAACACTTAAGTATTGCTTCATATTTTTTTAGTCTAATGGAAAAAAAGGAGTTGTAAACATCTTAAAATTAGATGATTAAAAATTCAGGACCAAGGAAAAAAATGAATTTCAGCCTATCTTTTGAAATCAGAATGAATTGAAGGAGGATGATAGCAATTTTTTAAAACCGGAGCTTAGCTAAGAGAACAATAACAAAGAATTGTCGTCCGGTTGAAAAAAACCAGGTATGGAAATCCCGAAAAAAGATCCAGTTCGATTATCTAAGATCCAGATCTAAGATGCTTCCGGTTAAAGTATAAGATGGTACCCAGCACTAAAAGAAGAATGATCTTACCAGTAAGGAATCCATAGCCATATTGGGTTAGGTCCTGAATGCCAGTGAAGAGTATAGCGATAATCTGGATGACTAAAAATAATGATATTGCCAGGCCGATATATAATAGAATTCTTTTCATGAAGATTAAATTAAGAAAGAAACCAACATAATGCTGGTTTCTTTCTAATTTTTAGTTCAGTTATTTTGTAACCGTCGTCTTAGTAGGAGTGTAAATACCACCGGTTATCGCAGCGATTAGACCATTAAGGAAGGAATGCCTGGTATGAACAGTATAATTTGCTGCCCCTCCGGCCATACTTTTAGCGTCTGATACACCTACAGGTACTAACCCGGCAATAACATAGTGATTCCATTTACTGGTTTCATCATTTCCCTGAGCTCCGCTACCTACTACGGTGGTGTAAGAATAACAGGAGGTCAACAGCATTGATGAAGCGAATAAAACGAACAATAATTTCATCGATTTTTTAATCATCACCTTTAATTTTTTGGTTAAACATAATTTAAGAATACATAAATATAAGTTTTTCTTTTATATACAACCCACTGGTTTAAAGTAAGTTGTAGGAATATTTTTGGTTTTTTATAATATCAATTCTGTTTTCAGAATAACCAAGTCAATACTCAAACATGTATTATAGCTTGTGTCTATACTGTTATTATCAGGGTAAAATCAGTTTTACCTGGTTTAATGATTGCAAAAAATAACGGTCCTAATTGTCAAAATTTCTTTTCCTTTTGCTTGCTACTATCGATTGAAACATGGATCTGCCTCCAGGAAAATAGTCAACAGTCTTCTACTTAGGTCTGTTAGTTTCATCTATGATCGCGTCTGCTTCGATCTCGATCAGCCATTCCGAATTCACGAAACTGCTAACCTGCATGATGGTATCCACAGGCTTTATTTTCTGAAAATATTCGGCTCTTACTTCGGCGGCAGCTTTCCAGTCATCGATATTGGTAAGAAGCATCCGCGTTCTTACCACGTGCTCCAAGCCAGAACCTGCTTGTTCCAGGGCTTCTTTAATGATCTCTATACATTTTCTTGTTTGAAGCCTTATATCACCGATACCCGAGGTTTTACCATTTCTGTCTACCGGAGCGGTTCCCCCAATGCTTATATACTGGCCTACCTTTACGGCCCGGCTAAAACCGATGATATCTTCTAGTGGATTTCCGTTTGAAATTAACTCTCTTTTCATGATTCTGTGGATAAGGATGAATAAAAAAACTTTTGCGTTAGAGTGGCGACAGTCATGAATTTAGGATATCTCGTTTTCCAGAGCTTCACCTTTTTCAAAACTTCTAATGTTATTAAGAGTGGTCTGGGTAATTTCTTTCATGGCTTCTTTTGTGAAATAGGCCTGGTGGGCGGTAATAAGAACATTTGGAAAGCTGTTTAGCCTAAGGATAAGATCGTCGGGGATGATACTTTCAGACAGGTCCTTATAAAACAGGTTCTCTTCCTGTTCATAAACATCAATGCCTAAATAGCCAACTTTCTCCTCTTTTAGTGCATCCAGTATATCCCTGGTATTGATAAGGGCACCCCTGCTGGTATTAATGATCATCACTCCTTTTTTCATTGTGGCCAGGGCCGCGGCATCGATGATATGTTTGGTCTCGGGGGTGAGGGGGCAGTGTAAGGAAAGTATATCAGACAGTTCCAAAACTTCCTGAAGTGACCTGTATTCTACTCCTAAATTTTTTAGATCTTCTGAAGAATATTTATCATAGGCGATGACCTTACTCCCAAATCCAAGAGCTATCCTGCAAAATGCAGCCCCGATTTTCCCGGTTCCAATTATCCCGATGGATTTTTCATAGAGATTAAATCCAATAAGCCTGTTAAGTGAAAAATTTCCTTCTCGTACCCTGTTGTAAGCTTTATGAGTTTTCCTATTCAACGTCAATATGAGGGCCATGGCATGTTCTGCCACAGCCTGGGGCGAATAGGCAGGAACTCTAACCACTTTAATATTATTCTTTTTTGCTGTTTCCAGGTCTACATTATTAAAACCTGCGCACCGCAGAGCGATCAACTTAACTCCCATTGATGCTAATCCTTCTATGGTATCTTTATCCAGCCTGTCGTTTACGAATACGCAAACTGCATCGAAGCCCTTGCTGAGGTTCACCGTGGCGGTACCGAGGCTGGTTTCGAAAAAGCTAAAATCAAATGTTTTATCCTTGCCATATTTTTCAAAATATTCCCGGTCATAGATTTTGGTGCTGAATACTGCGATTTTCATTGGTTTTCAGAATTTTTAGCGTTTTTGTGCAGGTGGATTCAGGATAGGGGCGGGGATATTATTATTGATAGCCTGAATTTAATCAATATAGTTGTAAAAAACACTAAAAAACTGTTTGCCAGTTTATAATAATTTGATTGATGAATAATTTTTCAGGACTCTGAAAATTATTTTTTGGAACCTTTGTATCGGGATCTTGTTGTTTTCTCCGATCACAAGGACTTTCTACCAAACCTTATTTTAAGCCGTTCTATTCTTTCTATCTTTACCTTTTTCCCAGTAGAAACAAAGCCAGATATGCGTATAATCAATGCCCACCAGAACAATCTCAAGAATATCGATCTAAGTATTCCTAAAAATCGATTGATCGTGGTGACCGGCCTTTCCGGTTCGGGAAAGTCTTCCCTGGCCATGGATGTTATCGCAAATGAGGGCTATCGGTATTTCCTGGAAAGCCTGCCGGCCTATAACCAGCAGAATGCGCAGTCTATTCCTACGGCAGAGGTAGATGATATAGAAGCCCTGCCGCCGGTGATAAAGGTTGGGCAGTCCAAACGCTTCAGGTCTGTAAATGCAACTTTTGGGACACTTTCAGAACTTGCCGCATATTTTAGAATCCTGTTTGCCAGATATTCTGGGGAGGAAAGCATGAGTAAATCCCTTTTTTCCTTTAATCACCCCAGGGGAGCCTGTGAGCGTTGCCATGGAATCGGAGAAGCGGAATATATCGACATTGATAAGCTTCTGGGAGATGAGAACAAGACTTTAAGGGAGGGAGCCATCACCACTACTTTGCCAAATGGATATATTGTCTATTCGCAGGTGACCGTAGATGAACTGAATAAAGTATGTAAAGCTCATGGCTTTAGTGTGGATATCCCGTGGAAGGAGCTTACCGCCGAGCAGAAAGATGTCATTCTGAATGGAAGTGATCGTATCAAGGTATTTTACGGAAAGCATAGTATAGAATCCCGCTTAAGATGGCAGGGACTAAAGGCCAAGCCTCGCGAAGAAGGTTATTATAAGGGAATCCTTCCCATCATGACCGATATTTTAAAACGTGACCGGAACAAGAACATTTTAAAATTTGTGAGTTCCAGTGTTTGTCCTGAATGTAAGGGAGCAAGAATAAAGGACGAGCATCTTAAGTATAAGTGGAAAGGATCGAACTTCCATGAATGGATGCAGCTACCTCTGAACATTTTATATGATAGGCTTCAATCTCAGGAATTAATGAGTGGTGAAAAGACTCTGGTAGAAAAGATCAATACGCAATTGAACGACTTGATTCGTCTGGGAATGGATGAATACAGTTTGGGTACTTCCAGTAACGAAATTTCTTCCGGAGATGCCCAACGTATAAGGCTGATCAAACAGGTAAATAGTAATCTGCAGGGCATTCTGTATGTTTTTGACGAACCTTCCATTGGTTTGGCTGAAGATTATCAAACCCATTTGAGACATATCTTTGACCGGCTTATAAAAAGAGGAAATACGGTGATGGTGGTAGAACATGACCTGAACTTTATAAGAACTGCAGATTGGATAGTAGAATTAGGGCCTGGAGCTGGGATACATGGAGGAGAGGTCATTTTTAACGGGTCTTTGCAGGATTTCCTGGATTCGAAAGGTTTAGAAAGCCCCACCCTGGAGGAATTAAATAAGGAGAAGACTACAGTGGATAGTGAAGCGACTCAACTAACCCAGGAGAGCTTTGAACCGCAACCCGGCAAATTGAATGTGGTAAGCAGAAAAACAAAAAAAAATGTTGATCAGCTGAAGGAATATTGCGCCAGGGAAGAACTCAACCTGATTTCAGTTTCAGATCAGCCTATAGGGAAAACACCAAGGAGTAATCCTGCGACCTATACCGGTTTAGCCGATAAGATACGCGATTTACTGGCAAAAACTTCGGAAGCCAAAGAGCTCAATTTGTCTAAAGCAGCCTTTTCTTTCAATAATAAAAAAGGACGATGCGAGAACTGTGAAGGTGCCGGGGTCATCACCCTGGCCATGAACGTGATGGGTACTATCAACCAGGTTTGTCCTACCTGTAATGGCAAACGTTTCAAGGACGAGGTACTGCGGGTGCATTGGAATGGCAGGAATATAGCCGATATCTATAATCTAAGCATCGAAGAGGCTGCCGATTTTTTCAGCAATGAAAAGCAGATCAACAGGATAATTTCTTTGATGCTCCAGCTAGGGCTGAGATATATAAAAATGGGCCAGCCCTCGAACACACTTTCGGGAGGTGAGGCTCAACGTATTAAGCTCACCAAACAATTCGCTAAACAATCTAAAACTACGCTCTTAATTCTGGAAGAGCCCAGTATTGGTCTGCATCAAAAGAATGTAAGGCAGTTGCTAGAAGCTTTACACCAGTTGAAAAAACAGACTGCTGGTATCGTTTGCTTTGAGAATCATCCCTTATTTAAAACTTCATGCGATAGCTTTTTCGATAATTCCTTAAAGCTGCAGTCACAGGAATTCAAAACCTATTCAGAAGAAGAAAGGAATAAGATCTCTGTAAAAGGAGCCAGGACGCATTACCTGAAAGACCTGGACCTGGAGCTCCCTAAGCACCAGTTAAGTGTATTCACCGGGATTTCGGGCTCGGGAAAATCCTCTCTTTTGATAGATACCTTGCATGGTTACGGTTTACAGGAAATGACCAAACAATTTACTTCTTACCAGCAGTCGAGGGCCGGAGTGAATTTTCAGCTCGAGGTAGAGAATATATCGGGGCTTAGCCCAACTATCTGTATAACGCGCAAGGAAAGAAGTTTTAGCGAACGCTCTGATATCGCTAAACAAACCGGTATAGATAAGATCTTTCGTTTTGCATTCTCCCGGAAAGCCCAGTTTGAAGGAAAAGATCTTTCTGCCAGCCATTTTTCCAATAACCATGAACTTGGGAAATGTGCGGTTTGCGATGGTTACGGAGAAGAATTATTACCTGATGTTTCTAAGATCGTTCTAGACCCTAAAAAAAGCATCACTGAGGGATTATTTGAGCATAATAAATCCCTGGCCTATTACGGCCAGCCAGGAAGCCAGTATATGGCCATCCTAAAAGAGGTGGGAAAGGAAAACGGGTTTAGCCTGGACACCTCTTTTAATGAACTGGGCGAAAATCAAAAGGAAATCTTATTCCATGGGGCCGGGGATAAGGTCTGGGAGACAGAGTGGGCCTTTAAAACCAAAACAAGGGAAGGAGTACAGCCGGTCAAGATGAAATGGGAGGGACTTTTCGCATACCTTAAAGAAGAATATTATAAGACCAGGAAAAATAAGAACATCGCCAAACTTAAGGCATTATTTTCAGCATCTGAATGCAGCCATTGCCAGGGAAGTGGTTTAAAGCCGAAACGCCTGAAATACAGAATAGGGGAAAGGTCTATCCTTGAATTGAAAAGCATGGATCTCAATGAACTGGGAAATTGGCTTTCTTCCTATAAGGAGTTTAGTAAGATAGATCAGGAATTAGTTGCCCGGATAGAACCTCATTTGCTAAATACCATAAAAAGGGCGAGGCAATTGCATATTGATCACCTGCAACTCAATAGAAAATCGACTACACTTTCGGGTGGAGAGAATCAACGGGTGGCCCTGATCAAACAACTGAACTCCCCGCTAAAGGGGATCACTTACCTGCTGGATGAACCTTCGGCAGGATTGTCTAATGATAATATTCCAGACCTAATTAACATCCTGAAAGAGCTTATAGCAAAAGACAATACGGTGATGGTGATCGAGCATAATAAAGAGATCATACTTTCTGCCGATCACCTGGTGCAGATGGGACCACAGGCCGGTAAACTTGGAGGTTATGTAACTTTCCAGGGAACTCCGCAGGAATATTTGAAATTACCAGGATGCCATCCATACCTAAAGGCAACTTCCAAAAAAATAGAATTCGGGCAAGGGAAGCAACAAATAATTATCAGCGAACTATCCAAACATACTTTAAAGAAAGAAATGCTTAAGCTGCCTATAGGCGGTATTACGGCAATTAGCGGAAGATCTGGAATAGGGAAAACCACCCTGGTAAAGGAAATCCTTCTGCCCAGTATTCAGAAGGGAACTCCTGTAAATTGCCGGAGTATAGACTTTCCTAAAAAATATGACGGAGCACAATATTTCGAAATCAAAAAATTACGCTCACATTCTAAAACGCTATTGGTTTCTTACCTGGACCTGCTTAAACATATAAGCAGGATCTTCGCTGCGGGATCTGATCTGAAGGCTCGGGATTTCTCCTATAAGACCAAATCGAGCCAGTGCCCCAACTGTAAAGGATTGGGGTATATAGAAACCAGCCTGGACGTTGCCGCCAATGCGGTGGAAGAATGTGAGCTATGTAACGGACAGCGCTATAAGGCCGAAATATTGAAACATAGAGTAAATTCCAGGAATATAGCTGAGGTACTTTCTTTAAATATCTCAGAATTCCAGGAATGGCTGGTCGGAATCAAAGACTTAAATAATGATTTCCAATTCCTTGGTCAGTTAAAAGAGGTGGGATTGGAGCATCTTAGGTTAGACCAGCCTGTACAATCTCTTTCTTCGGGAGAAAAGCAACGCCTGCTGTTATTAAACTGGTTAGAGAAAAATGCTTCCGGAGAACTTTATATCCTGGATGAACCCAGTACGGGATTACATTACGCCGATATTGACCTGTTATTTACCATCCTTGAAAAACTTAGCAAAACCAATGATATCCTGGTGATAGACCATAATCCTTATTTACTGGAGAAAATAGGAATAGGGGTGGTTTTAAATTGATACATAGCAGAGATACTCAAAACGGAAGGCAAGACTTATTACGGTAAGTGTTATTGTACATTTGACACGGTAGAGCTATAGTGAAAGAAATTTATTATTTCCTTGCTTTCACCTTTTGAAAGGAGTTTTTCCTGAACCGTGGATCTGTATAACCGAAGAAGCTTATACAGGAGTCTTTCTTATGTACCAGTACTATAAATTTTTCACCTTTCTTCAAGTGAGGTTTGATGTTTTCCTCACTTCCTTTTAACGGGGTCTCTTTCTCGAGGAAATATTCATAATAGATTATATTGGTTTTGGGAAAATGATAGCTCAACCTGTTCTCGATAAGCCTCCCGGTTACCTCATAGAAATCCTCCGGGTCATAATCTTCATAATCTGATGAATTCCCTTTGCCAGTATTAAAACAGGCTGTTGCCATTATAAGAATAAGGAGGTAAAAAAGGAGGTATTTATTACTAGTCATTTAAGTTCGGACCTAGATGGTTTTTAATTGGATCATTTACAAGCTATAGCTTCTTTCAGTCTATCTTCAACAACGCTTCTTTGAACGGGTGAGAATTGAGTGTCTTTATAACCCGTCCTCATTATAGAATTTTCCCACTCCCTCCAGTACCGGTAGGAAGGTATCGGGCACCTTCATACCAGCCTCCGGGATTATAGGTTAGTACGTTTAATTTTGGGGTTTCTAAAAAGTAAGATTGCATTTCTTCCAGCGTACAATTGGCAAGGGAATCTACATATTCGTCATCTAAATTCCCAAAGGAATGCCCAAATTCATGGCGGATCAAGTATTTAAATATTTCACCGCTTTTATATTTGGATACTATCATATTTGAAACTTTAGGGTCTTCAATAGTATTATATTCGGTAACACCGGGAAATTCAGAACCCCCAAAATAACCAGTTGTGTTTGCAATAATGATCGTATAGACATAATCCCCGATGGCATAATTTCCAAAGAGCTCCTCAAGGCTATCTCGTTTCTCCCTATCCATTCCCAGAAGACGCTTAAGACCTAACTTGTTGCTGTATACAGCCCAGGGAGTATCAGAAAAACTATCTGTGCCTGTAGTGCCGTTGCAGGTACTTGTATAGGCTTTAGAGCTTATACCCGTGGTTGCCGATATAGAATTGACCCTATAAAAGTTGAGGTTCTCTGAAGCCGATTTAAATGGTTCCATTTCCATGATCGCCTCCATAGCGATCTGGGATAAATTTTCGAATTCCGGAATTTCAGCCTCTGTAAATCCTTCAGCCAGGAAAATAATATTGGCAACACAGCCTTCATTTTTTTCATGCATAATTTCGGGACAGGGAATATCATATTCCAGACATGCCTCAACCTGCGGCTCGATTGGTTTGAGATTTGGAACAATTTCATCTTCGCAGCTACACACAGAAAGTAAAAATACAGCTAACAGGAAAAATCTTTTCATATGGCTTAATTAAATTCAGAAATTCTAAAACCTGGTGAATATCACCCGGTATAGAAAAGGTCTGCCTGGAAGGGATAGGCGGTTTTAAATAAAGCTGTTGGCTTTATATATTTCTTTAAAACATTTTTGGTCTATATGAACAGGGATTTTTATAAGTCCCCGCTGGCCCTGATAAGCTTATCACCCCTTAACGGTCTAAGCTGTTAAATACAGGGGAGTAAGATAATCATTTGTTATTATTCTGAGAATCAAGCCTCCTTTGAGACTCTGAATCTTATCGGAAGCTAGATGTTCCTGGATTTCAAGAAGCTGCTTTTTTCAGGATCTCAGCAATTCCTGCGGGTAAATTGGCTGAAAACTTTAGATCTTCTGCTTCTTTTCCGCTTAGCAGATTATAAAAAATACAGGCGCTTAGAAAAGCACCTTTTTCTGAAGGATGAACCCCGTCCTCAATTAATTCCAATTCGGGATGATCCTTTTTTATTTTCATAAAGATCTTTGCATGACTGGTAAGTTCTATATTATTTGCCCTGGATAATTCTGTATAGCCTGAGAGCAGATTTTCATAATGTTGGGCTTCATTAAGCATTTCTGCGGAACAGACTTCTTCCTCCATACTCCGGGCGGGATCGATAAGTATGGCGGGATAACAATACTTTTTGGGATATTTGGTTTCGGTTACCCAGGTTTGGAATAAATAGAATTGGGATGAACTCAGATCCTGAATTTCTTTGATGGCCCAGTCTACTTCAGAATTCCTGACTTCTGGGATCAAGACCCGCACACCCCCGGTCTGTAGAACGATTATATCCCAGTCTTTTTCCCTGATCTTCTTTTCTGTTTCGGTAACCTCGTCAGCAGATTTTTCTCTTGTATTTACACGATCTTCAAATCTTTCCAGGACTATATTTTTGAGGTGGGAGCTCAGGGAATAACCGGGAAATGTTATTTGTTCAACCTTGATCCCGGGATGGGTCTCATTCAGCATTTGCTGTAAGATCATGGGCATATCATGGTAATAGGTTAAACTATTGCCTATAAATAACACCTTCAGTTTCTCTGAAGCTTTTCTTTCCTGGTTGGAATTGCAACCCAAAGAAATTGTAACAATTAGCAATAAGAGTATTTTTTTCATGGAGATAGTTTTAACCAAGACCTAGGATACGTGATCAACAAGTGATTCAGGATTATAATGATCGAATTTAACTAAGATAAAAGATATTTTATTTCTAAGTACAAGGATTAGCTGAATCTATCTTCAGCCCATTTATTTCAAATATTAATTATACAAATTATTCAAATAATCCTGCTCCATGGATAATCTTTCTATTTCTATCCTAACTGAAATGGAGTCGTTCGCTATTCCCTTTATAATAGAATTATCTTTTTCAATTTTTCCTTTGATCCTTTTTATTTCCTGCAGTGGCGGATTAAAATACATACTGATATTTTCATGCTTGCTAGTATAGGCACCAAAATAAATGCTATCGTTAATGGAGAAAACAGCCTGACGGTTATGTTCGAAAAAAAGCATGGGTTCAGATCCCAATTTTCCCGTGGTCAGTTCGATAGCCGAACCATTTATTTTTAGATTCTCGATGCTGTAACTGCCCGTTAAATTATCATTTACTGTAGCTTTTAAATTATAGGCATACAAGGCATATCCAGTTGTTAAGATGATGACGTACAGGAAGGGTAATATTCGAATAAACCCATTTTTACTTTTTTGAAGGTTATTGCTGAACTTACCGCCATTCGCAATAAAGAACTGATAAATATCTTTCCGGTATTCAGCTAATAACAGAAGCGTCAATAAAAAATCCAGGATTATATGTGGAACGGCAAAAAAGACTTCGAATTCAAGGTTTAATATCAATATGTTCAGGCATACCCCAAGGGAAAGGAGCAATGCCATGAGCCTGGTTCTTCTGAAAACTATTAAAATCCCGATCAGAAGTTCGATGAGACCAATGAAAATGTTATAGTTGTACGACCTTCCGAAGAAAGACCACATATGCTGATATTTTGATATTTCTGCTAGAGGTAAAAATGACTCATAGTGAAGAATTCTAAATTGCATGAACAGCAATTTTGGAATCGCGAAGCAGATCATTTTAACAGACAGGTAATAAACGGCAAGGTACTTAAGGACCAATAGTCCCTTTTTGATGAGGTTAGATTTCAATTGTAAATAGATTTTCGGTAAAATAGTAACGTAGGCTTTGCCAGACTATTGTTTAGAAGTTCAAGATAATCCCATAATTTGATTATTGGATCATGATCCCAAAACACTGGCAAAAGTTAATTTTTTTCTTCCTAACGGTATTGCATAATTATGAAATGTTATTTGCATTCTGAAAACTTATAAAACCGGTATTTGACAATGATTCTCAAGCCTAAATTAGTTGTAAAAACCCTTGTTAGACCGATAGCTTAGGGAAGCAAGAAGGGGCCAACTACGTGAAACCAAATTATATAACCAGAAATGCCGCCAATCAGGCCGGAAACAATAAATGGGATCTGCAGGGCTTTCGGCAGGATCCTGAAGATCACAAAAAGTGTGATCAGCAAGCCTAGGATTCCCAGAATTATTGGCAGGGTTCCCGGATACAAACCATAATATTCGGATATGTACCTTTCATCTCCACCAAAAAAATCAGGCTGCTTATAAAAAATTCCGACCAAAAATGAATGTACCAGGTTAAAAACCTCTCTTAACCAAAAAAGGGAAAGAAAAACAGCGATCCAATCTAATAGGGTCATCCCATTTTCTTCGATGGAAGCTTTCCTGTAACCCAGTATAATTAGTCCTAAAATTCCAGTTAAGAGTGTTTGAACAGGACCACCCATAAGCACTTTGAGATCATCGGCATATAACCTGTCTAACTTTTTGTTGAACAGCCGTTGTTCGGGGAAGGATAAATCATTTTCAATTTGAAATTTGTATTCCGAATAGATTGAATCTATTTCTTCGTTCAACTTTGAATTATCATAATTCATACTGCCATAATGCAAAGTAGAATCATAGCCTAAACTTTCAGCCATCATTATATGGCCAAACTCATGGGTAATAGTCCCAAGAATCGTAAAAAATATGAAACTAAGGCTTAGATATAGTATTTTTTCTTTAATAATGATTTGATTTAAAGTTATATACCTTCGATACATTCAAAGCTTTGATATCGTCGCAATTTGAGAGAATATTTAGGTGGATTGATAATTTTAATCTTAAACAGGTGGTCAATATAACTATTTACTATGAATAACGGTCTTGGCTGATGGAGTAAACTATAATGAAGCTACCTCATTTATTTATAAAACTCATCTTCATCAACAAGAATCGTAGTGAGTTCTACTGTATGCTCATCAGGATCTTTGGTATAAATAGATTTAAAATAGAAGTGATCCTGAATTGAATAATCAAGATTGAGTTCCTGGTACCGCTTTTCAGCTTTTTCAAAATTCTCCTGATCTACATTAAAAGCAAAATGATCGATTTTGACATTTTTTGAATTGATGTCGAACTCGGCATCATTCATATTAGCTGGAAAAAGCGCTACTCCAGATTTATTAGCTAACATAAACACCGGGAATTCACCCCATTCTGGTAGTTTATATTTTTTGAGGCCTAAGACAGACTTATACCAATCTGCAGATTTTTCTATATCTGAAACTCTAATAGCAACATGATCTAAAAACCTAATTTCGATACTTTTATCTTGATCTTCCATCCCTGTTTGATTAATAATTTAAAATCCGTTTGATTTTTTGATTTTGAGAAATTTAAAATAGAGCTTTTCTAGAAGTTTTTTACAAGGATCATTTAATATCCCTAATCAATATAATTCAGGATTGGTTTTACAGCTGGTTTTTGGTCACTATAATTGGTTGGTAAGTGTTTTAATAAACTTTAAATGTTTTATACATTTTTCGATCTATAGCGTTGGGAATCTCAGAGATTAAAACATAGGTGCCTTGCTTTAGCTGAGTTTTAAAAAATCCTTTTTCTCCTGCTTCAAGATCTTCTACACCACCTAAAAATCTTAAGCCTTCCGGAACAGGAGTTCTAAAAGCCTTAATATTAGCTGCATTAATCCATTTGCCTAATGTATCTAATTTTGAAATATTGTCCAGCCTAACTAAGTTCACATCATGGCCTAAAAGTGTTTCGTATTGTTTTTGGTCTTTGAAGTTAATAGCCAGCTGGTAATTTCCTGCCATAATTGAATCTTGAAATGTAATCCCTTCTTCACTTGAAATACTTATCTCATGATCAAAAGAAGGTGCCTCGTTATTGTTTTTCTCTTTGGTCACTTCAATTTCTTTCAGCATTCCATAAAACGCATGAGGCATGCCATTTGGCATTCTAACATAACATTCCATTACATAGGTTCCTGGGTGCATATAAATGGTGGATTCCGCAACAGTTTTTGGAGAAATCAAACCAACACCTCCACCCAATTTTACATCATTCCACCAGGCTGGAATTTTCTCAAATTCCTTCATTGCTTTTTCCACTTCATCGTTTATTAGGTGATTAAAAGCTGCTTTAAAAGGTGGAACTAATTCATTATTATAATTTTCAATTGTTATTCCTTCTGGCATTTTTTCGAAAATGAAAAAATGTGTTTCTGAAGATTTATTGTTGTATTTGAAAGTTGTCCATCCAGACTTGATGAGGGAAGGCATTTGAAAATCCATTTCATTGGTAATCACTTCAACTATATTTCCTGAATCATTTTTTTTAATGATAACTTCTTTTTGAGACTCCCTCTCTTTCTTATCAGTTTTACAGCTCAATAAAGGAATTAGAAATACTATTACTACCAGAAATGACTTTTTTAAATAAGAAACTCTAAACATACAATTAGAATTTTACTGAAAACATATATGATACTGTTTTTCAGGGTTTTATGTAATTCCTAATTTAATTCTTTTTTCTCTTTTTCGACATCGAAAGTCGAAATAAAGCTAGTTTTTCGAATTAAAAATTAAATTCTCTATTCTCTCTTAAAGTTTTTAGGGAAGCGAAAATGCAGGTCTGCAGGGAAAAGAACTACTGGTCACCGTTTTCTTTTGAATTCCAAACCATCGATATCATTTGATAGAAGTCACCCTCTTGAAAGTTGTAATCTTTCTCTGTATTTACTCTGTGAATTAAAACCATATCAGCTGAAGGATAAATTCCCAGCATATGAATACCAACGCCTGTGTGATAAAATGATTTAGCCCCTCTGTTTTCATTAGGCATTAGAACATTCCAAAGCATGCCATATCCAATCCCGTATTTTTCATTTGTTAACGAATAAGGTTCAGTGGAAATTTCGATCCATTTCTCTGGTACGATCTGTTTTCCATTCCATTTACCCTTATTTAAATACAGCTGACCATATAAGGCCATATCTCTAGCAGTTAATCTAAAGTGATAGGCAGGATATTTAGACTTATTAGTTTCATATTGGTAAAACCCATCAACATCGGGAATTTCCCAATCCTCTTCAGGGTTTTTAACTGTGATAATGTTATTGGAAAAATCCATGCCTAATGGCTGAGCAATATGTTGATAAAAAAGGTCATACAGACTTTCACCGGTTATTTTTTCCAGAATAAATCCTAGGGTATTAAAGTCCCAGTTATTATAATAATAGGTTTCATTGGGCTCATGAGAGCCTCTTTCCGGCATTTTTTTCAGCATTGACTCTGCTACCGCAGCAGCATTATGATAGATCCCCGACCTTGATTTTAGTAGATCGGCAATAGTAGCCTTTTTTTCGGCTTCAGTTAATGAATTTATATCATCAATTTTAAGCTCCTTTAAAGTAAGGCTGGTATCGATTGTGCCATTTCCTATATAAATGCCATACAATGAATTTAAAAGGGCTTTTCGAATTGAATGAACCAGTAGCTTTTTGTTAGAGTTTCCCCAGTCATAAATAATTTTACCATCAACTATTATCATAAGTGAGGATGATCCAGCCTGTTCTAAAAAAGATCCCATTGAATCTAATTTATTAATTGAAAAACCTTTCTCTACAGGATCGATCTTTTCAAATTGGAATTGGTTCTGAGAATAACCTATTTTTCCTGAGAAAATAATCAGGAGGAATAATGCAACTGTAAGTTTATTCATTCTTGTATTTATTAATAAGGACGACATTCCAAAAACAATGTGACAAATCATATAACGGTCTGGGTTGTTTAGTGTCCCATGAGCAGAGGCATGATCAAGAAACTTCGGAACCTGCTTAAAGACCTGTTTTGCTGGTGGAAGTTAATTATTTTCTTTTAAGTCTACATTTTCCTTGAAATTAAGTTTTTGGTGCTTTTGTTATTATTTTTCATTCAATTCCTGATCAATTTGGTTTAATAAATCTTTTGATACATTTTTTAATTCTTGAAACTGATCGACGAATATCTCATGTTTGTTTTTATATACCAGAACTATGTCTTCTAAGGCTTGAAATTGAGAATCAGAAGGATTATTAAGAAATTTAAAGTCTTCCAGTCGAAACATGCTGGCATTCAGAATTTTATCCAACTCATCTGGTTTTCGGGTTTGTTTTATAGTTCCCGGATGAGTACTTACATAATTGGCCATAAGCTCTCTGGAATATTCATTAAACTCTTTCATATAATTCTCCTGGACCTCTATTTTTCTATAAAAATCGACCACAGCTACTTTTAAACCTGGATTGGAAATGATGTTTAGTTTTCCTGAACTCACGAGTTCTCGAAAGGTATTGTCCTGTATGGTGAGATATTCAGAATCCCATAATGGTATATTCATCAGGTACTTGCCTTCATCGATCGACCTTTGTTCATCGTATATTTTTTGTAAGAATAAAGTGTTCCGGTCAATTAATAGATTGGCTCTGTCAATACTTGTATTATAATAGATAGTATCTTTCTTTAAATCTAATTTTAGTCTTTTTAAGTAAACTACTTCTTCCTTTTTGAGTTTACTGGTTTCGTTCCAATTATTGATCTGGAGTGCAATTAAAATTCCAATGACCACCAGTACAATTTCTCCAATGGCATACTTCAAATACTGACCGGTTTTTCCTGCCAAAAGTAATTTCCGCCTGATTGTTCTAAAGAATTTTATCATTAGAGGTTGGTTTCTCTAAAGATAAATATTTTCTGAAGTTGCCTGTTAAAATAATGATGCATAGTAATTTACAGGTTAATTTGGTGAGTTATGCATTCATCCTTTATCAAAAACATTGCTCTAAATTCCCGTCTTTTTTCTGCCCTGCATCATTCTAAATTACTAGTAGGGAGTGGATGTATTTTAGCTAAACACTTATTCTTTTATATTTAAATATCTGAAATATAGAGTTTTACGTGTAAATTAATTATATTTAGTATGTTAATATTAACATGAGTTTCTTCCCCAGCTTAGTTCATACTATATGGAATACATGTTAAAAGTTGATTTTATTACATGTAACTTCTTAAATCCACAAAATTATGAAGCTAATTAAACAAATTCTCATAGAAACATTGGGGAAACTAGCGTTTTTACTAATTGTATTGGTGATGGTATCATGCTCGCCGGAAAGCACAGCCGACCCCGCACAGAAAAATTTAACAACCTTTGATTTAACAGGAGGTAAAGATGTTACCAGGCCAATTTCTATAGTACTTGAAGGTATGGATAATCGGGACGGATCTGGAGGCACTACTTCTGGGGAAATGACCCATTTAGGCAAATTTCATGGTACGGTTGCACCTGGATCATTTGAAGATGCTGGAAATGGCAGTTTTATTTTCACATCCCTAAGTGATGACACGACAGTTGCAGCGAACGGAGATGTATTATTCTCCAGGTCTCTGCTTGTTTTCGTTTTTATTTCGCAAACTCAAGCTACCTATAGCGGTACAATTACCTTTGTAGGCGGAACCGGGAGATTTGAGGGAGCTACTGGATCCATGCAAATTGACAATGGTGTTTACAATATCATCGGCATAGATGATCTTGGTGGTCCAATGGGTGAATACTCGCACAAAGGAGCTGGAACTATTACGTACTGATATATTCCTTTTTAAATATTAAACCAGCAGAAAATGCTGGTTTTTGTTTGCTCATTTTCGATTGGGTTAAAATCAATTAATTTAGATAGAATTCAATTATCACATTTTTCTTCTTTTTAAAATTTTTGGTATTAAAGTCGAAGGAGGGTGGTTATTGTTTTTTATAACTTAATAATTAATATGAAAGTTGCTCTTTGTTGAAGTTTTTTGGAGCCTGATTTACCATGGGCTCGGTTATCATTAATTGGCGAAGCACAGATGCGGTCCTGGAAATACGTAATCTGTTTAATAACTATGCGATGATAAAGTAAATTGTTTTCTTTTTAAAGGTGCCGCTTATTATTGATGAAATTTTTGCTATTTCGGCTAGATCCCATCTCAATCTTACTTCCAGGTTTTTTAATTAAAATGTATTTTTGCTACACATGAAATTGATTGTTCTTTTTATATCATTTTTGGTGCTTTCGCTGTCCAGTTTCCCATGTTGTTTCCTAGGGGAAATTGGAGAAAACGCTAATTGTAATGAAGACCATAACAATACCGAAGATGATCACTCCGGGGACGGGGCATGCTCTCCCTTTTTTAACTGTGGAAGCTGTACCGGATTTGCGATCAAAGAAAATTTGGAAATCGCTTTCGTCAAAGATGAATTACCGGGAACCAATTTCACTTCCTACCTCGATTCATTTAAAAGTGTCTGCCAGAATCCTGATTTTAAACCTCCAAAGCGTATGACCATATAAAATAATTTTTTTCACTTCAAGTGAAGCTTAGTCATATAGTCATTTTAAAAAAATCAGTTTGAAAAATATCATTTTTGTATTGCTCTTTTTTGCGAGCAGTACGATCATAGCTCAAAATCAATTCGAGACCACCATATTAAATGCCGAAACCACGGAACCGCTTTACGGGGTGACTATTGGCATTCAACAACTTAATATTGGAACTACCACCAATGAAGAAGGAAAAGCCATTCTTCGGAATATACCAAATGGAGATTTTATGATCGTAATCAGTTATATAGGTTTTGAAACAATAACTTTAAGTAAAACATTTCCTTTATCTGAAGAACAGAATAACCAGGAAATTTTGCTAAATCCTTCTGAAGAGCAGATGGAAACCATCATCATCGAATCGACCCGAAGTTCCCGAACCTTTCAGGATATCCCCACCAGGGTTGAGTTTATAGCCGGCGAAGAGCTTGCAGAAAAAGGAAATATGAAGCCCGGGGACATTCGCATGTTGCTGAATGAAAGTACCGGTATCCAAACGCAGCAAACTTCAGCAACCAGTTATAATTCCAGTATCAGGATTCAGGGACTCGATGGGAAGTACACCCAATTATTAAGGGACGGCCTTCCATTATATTCGGGATACTCCGGCGGGTTAAGTCTTATGCAAATTGCTCCTCTGGATCTCAAACAGGTCGAGGTGATTAAGGGTGCCTCTTCAACATTATATGGTGGTGGAGCGATCGCTGGTCTGGTAAATTTGATTTCCAAGACTCCTGAAGATGAGCAGGAATTAAGTTTTATGGCCAATCTAACCTCTGCCCTGGGACTGGATCTTAGTGGTTTTTATTCCGAAAAATTCGGGAAACTGGGAACCACTGTATTTGCCTCCTATAATTTAGGAACCCCATACGATCCCGCTGACAATGGTTTAACGGCGATCCCGAAATTTGAACGTTTTACGCTGAATCCTAAACTATTTGTAGACCTGGATGAAAATACCGATTTCAACCTGGGCATTAATTTTGTTTCTGAAGATAGATTGGGTGGCGCCATCGACTATGTTGAAAATGAACGCGGACCAGGTTATTTTGAAAGGAATGATACAGAGCGCTTTTCCACTCAATTTCTGGGGAATCATAAATTTTCTGACAAGACCTCCCTGCAGCTAAAAAACAGTATTAGTCTTTTTGAAAGACAGATCGAAATTCCAGACTATGCCTTTACCGGGTACCAGGTTTCTTCTTTTTCTGAAATAAATCTTTCAACTATTCAAGATAAAACTGAATGGATAGCTGGAGTGAACCTATGGACCGAAAACTTTGACCAGGAACAGGGAGATCCAGATCAGGATCTCAGTTTTAATAATTATACCCTGGGTGCTTTTGTTCAGAACATATGGGATTTTAAGGAAAAATGGACTTTGGAAACAGGTTTGAGAGGTGATTATCAAAGCAACTACGGTTTCTACCTGTTACCCAGATTCTCCTTAATGTTCGAACCTTCAGACCGGTTGACTTTCAGAGCCGGCGGAGGGATGGGATATAAAACTCCCAGCATATTTACGGAAGAGGTAGAACGGCTGCAATTTCAAAATGTGCTGCCTATAGATATGGACGATACCAAAGCCGAAAGATCTCTAGGTTTGAACCTGGACGGAAATTATAAATGGTCCATCACGAACGACCTCAATTTGTCTACTAACCTTTTACTATTTTATACGAGGATAAATGATCCACTGGTGTTGAATCAAAGTACAGAAAGCTTTTACGAATTCTCTCAGCCAGAGGGCTATATAGATAGCAAGGGAATCGAAGCCAACATGCGTTGGAGTTATCATGATTTGAAGTTATTTATAGGCTATACTTTGGCTGATGTGAATCAGCATTATAATGGTGATACGCAGCAATATCCACTGGTAGCTCAACACCGGCTAAATAATGTTTTGATGTATGAGAAACATGATAATTTTTGGATTGGCCTCGAAGCTTACTATTATAGTGAACAGCAATTAACCGACGGAACTACAGGTGATCCATACTGGATCCTTGGAGTAATGACCGAGAAAAAGCTTGGAGAACATTTTTCCTTATTTCTGAATTTTGAAAATATCCTCGATACCCGGCAAAGTAGTTTCGACAGTGTTTATACCGGTACTCTTGATGACCCCAATTTCAAGGATATTTATGCTCCTGTAGATGGCTTTGTCATTAATGGAGGCTTTAAATTTAAATTTTAAGATATACCTTTATAAAAGCAAGCCTCGAGTTTAAATACTCGAGGCTTGTTGCTTCTAAAGTTTTGCTTAGAAAAGTGGGAGAACCGTGGCTTAGGTACAGACGCGGTGAGTATCTCATGTATTTAATTCTTTTTAAGGCTTCTGCTTTTTGGTAATGAACCCTTGTTGTACCTTGTTAATTAATCTACATAAGCTTTTTGAACCTGACCCAGATCAGATCCATCTTTTATGAATTGGATCTTCTTCTTAGACTTTGGGATCTGAACAATAATAAAAGGAGCTAGTTTTTGATCATCCTTATTAGGATTCTCGTTTATAAGCCTGTATTCAATCTGAATGTTTTCCTTTCCTTCTAAAATTTTTACTATTTCAATTTTGTCTATCCCGGTTCCTTCCTGATCGGACTGGAATATTTCAACCAGCATTTTCTTTTTGAATAAACTTCTATCGGTTAAACCATACTTTTCGCTGAACTTTTCTGGTAAATAATCCTTATTGAAAAATTTGTTGAAACATACGATTTGGAGGTCTGGAATAGGGGAATCGACTCCTTCGGCGATTTTTTTGAACTCTATTTCCTGATATTCTTCGTTTTGGGCTGATAAGGACTGGAATGATACTATGGATAAAAGGAATAGGAATATTTTGCTTTTCATAATTAGAGTTTTCTTTTTAAAATTTACTATTTGTGAATCCCATTAAATAAGGGTAGAAGTCCATGTAAGAAATAACTGATTCGTTAGATAATACGATCTTGACACTTAGGGCTTGGCTTATTTTTAGTATGTTTAACATGATAATTATTTTCCTTACAAGGCTTCTGTCTGTCAACTATGAACCGGTTCTTGTAAATCGAAGGTTATTTAGAAACTAGTTTTACAGCCTTCCAAACATATTCTGGACCGTATTCTCCAAAATAAGAAACATAATCTCCTTTTGGAGAAATCACAACAAAACTTGAACACGGATAGTGATTATTAAAAAACAACCTTTCTGTAATTCCATCAGGATCTTTATACCAATTTATCAAACCTTCATATTTTTCTAATCCCTCCTTATCTTTATAAAGATATACCGGGTTATTTGCATTTAATTGCTGGATGCCAGATTCTAAAGAAGAATACCAGTTCCGAATAAATTCTTCGGTCTGCAATCCACTGGAATTGCAGGGATCTTTTCCTGGATAATATAAGATTACCAACGGTTTTGAAAAATCTAACTTTTCAGAAGATTTATTTGAAATGAGAGAACGGTAAACTTCTATATTATCTATTTTTCCTGTTTTGGTTCTTTTTATGAGTTTTCTCTGGTTTAAGGAATCAATCTGGATATCTAAATATTTATTTGTAGACCTTTTTTTCCGGAATTTTGATCTTGAAATTTCCTGGTTATCTATGTCATAATAGGTGTAATCCTTTTTGGAGGTAGAACATGAATAGATAATAAGGCCAATTAATGTTATGGTGAACAGTTTTCCTATAAATGGCAAGTAATTATTACTCATTGCAATTCTGCTTTGCATCGTTCTTCTGTTGTGGGAAATTTTATTTTTTAGAATTGATCCTGAGATCCTTTCTTATTTGAGAATACAGGCCGGCACCAATTATCATAGCTACAATAATAATTGTGGTAAAACTATTATGTTCTTTTAATATAAAATAACTTCCAATCATCCATAGGGATATAGCTGTTATGGATATAAGAATTGTTCGGGTGGATATTTTAGTCATGATTAAATTATTCAATAAATATTTTCGCCAGCAACCTCGGTCATCATTGTATGGCCGAGCAGAAAGGGGAGAGGCTCAGTATCGGTTTGATGCTCAAGTTAATTATTTTTCTTTCTAAGGGCGCTTAGTGGCGATAAAATTTAAGGGGCCGATTTAATTTAGGATTTGATTGATCTTATTTTCTAATTCAGGACTCATTAAATTTTTTGCTATGATTGTTCCGTTTTTATCAATTAGGATATAGGATGGTGTGGAGGAAATACCATAGGCTTTAAATACTTCTCCATCCCATCCTTCTAAATTGCTTAACTGAGCCCAGGAAATATTGTCCTCAATTATGGCATTTAACCAATTTTCTTTTGACTTGTCTTTTGAGATACCAATGATGTTTAAGCCCTGTAGATGATATTTAGAATTAATTGCTTTTAATGTTGAATTCATTTTTCTACTTCCTCCACAAGTTGATGACCAAAAATGAATAAGTGTTAATTGCCCGGTAAGATCTGAAATTCGTGTTAGTTGATCCTGACTATTCTGAACTTCAAAATCTATATATTTTTCACCTATTTCAGGCTTATCTTTTTCCAGAGACTTATTGATTTTCTTACCTAAAGCAGATTCGCGAACCTCCATAGATAAAGAGGAATAAAGATCTTTTATTTCCTGCTGTGTCATTCTTCTATTTCCGAATAACAAATAAGCACTAACTAACGAATTGGGGTACTTTTCAATGAAACTAATTTCTCTATTTTTAATAGTATCCTTGGGTAGTTCTACAATATTTGCATGAACCTCACTCTTTATTTTATGGGAAAGATCCTGACTTTTTGATCCCTTAACGAATGCATCATTAAAATTTGTGTTTGAAGAATCGAAAGTCATTTTCTCACCTTCTATCCAGAGCTCCTTGAATTTCTTTTTATCTTTTGTAAATAACATTGCATACACCATTTGGTCTTCTAGAGATGTATCTATTCTAAAACTGTTTTTTTCAACTTTAGCCGAGTCTATAGACTTTCCTGTTACCAGGTCTCTTAGATACAAATAAGTTCCATCTTCGATATTTGAAGTTTTACCATTTAAAGAAAATTCATTTTTCTGTGCATTTAAATTTAAGTTGCAGAAACAAATTATATATAATAGAAATCTTGGCATAAAACCTTTCATTTTTGGTTTAGTTTTTTCGAGAATTTTGAACGCTCCCCATTTTCTGATGTTATGAGCTTAGGGAAGTGTTACTGACTTCCAGGATTAGATTGATTTTGGTTCCTCAAGTTAATTATTTTCTTTCTAACGGTAACGCGTAGTTACGATGAACTTTTATTAGGTACAGTTTTATTGAAAGCAATAAAAATATAATTCTCTAGCAGGGTTTTTATTCGTTGGTCAGAATTTCTTTTAAAATTTCATCTACTTGGTTTTCATTTAGCCCGGAACGCATATTTGGATTATATAGAAGTCTGATCAAATCTTTATCGATACTTGCATATTGAGTGGTATTTGTCCATGAAGATTGAAAAATACTATCCATATACAATGGGGAATCTTTAGCTAGCCCTAATGATTGTGTAAGCTCTTCTCTTAAAAGATGTTTTTGTTCTGTAGCATTGGCTCTGGTTATATCCACATACATGTATCCAGAAGTAAAGTGATCACTTCTATTCCAATTAACATAGAATAACCCCCAATTAGAATCAACAAAATTGGCTTGATTTGGAAAAATTTTAGCGTATTCTTTCCCGGAGCCAAAGAATATATAATAATTTGATTGTAATGAATCATTGACAATTTTAACTTTAAATCCATCTGTTGCTAATTCATTAATTTCGGTTTTAATTTTCTCTAACTCATTTCGTAATTCAATATCTGGCTCTCCACCAATAAATATTCTAAGATCTGAATACCATTTCCGAGTTACATTACTCGCGGTACCGAATTCAAATCCTAAAGCGATATCTTTATAGTAATTTACAACCTCTTTTTGGTATTCACTTAACTCTGATACGGGAGTTATATCTTCATTATCCTTAGAACATGATGAAATGATTAGTGACAAAATAACTAAAAGTGAAAATCTATTATTCATATTATTTTGAGTTTAAATGGTGACTAAGGTTTTAGTTCATAGTCATTTGATCAAGTAGGCGGCCAGACCTTTCGGGATTTGGGTTAATGTTGGTTTGTTGGTCAAGTTAATTATTTTATAACTATGAATATTGCTTATTAGCCATGAACTCTTGTTTTACAAAGTTTTTCTATCTTTAATTAAATTATTGCTCACAAACCCTATTCTCTTAATTCTAAAATTTACATGATTCGCACTTTAACTATTTGTGTTTTCCTTCTACTTTTTTTTATTCCCCCAACTGAAGCTCAGGAAGTCGAAAAATTTATCCTGGCTGGATCAATTTATGATAGTGAGCAAAATGCTTTATTGAAAGAAAGAGTAATTCACATTAAAGGAAATAAAATAATTGAAGTTGGAAATAGAATAGATATACCAAAGGATGCTGAAATAATAAACCTTAGCGCGTATACAGTTCTTCCAGGATTGATTGATTCTCATACTCACGTTTTATTCGATCAGGAACCACAGGATGATTTTGCAGAACATAGCATAAGTACCCTGGTACTGGAAAGCCAGGCCTTAAGAACTTTGAGAGCTGTAAAAAGAGCTCAATCATATCTCGATGTAGGAATTACTTCAATAAAAGACTTGGGAAATTCCGGGGAATTTTTAGATGTGGCCTTGCGGGACGCGATTAATGAAGGTTCTGTTGAGGGGCCCAGAGTTTTTGCTGCCGGGCAAATTATGTCCGGTCCTGGAGGCCAGATTTATGGTGTTCAAAAGGAATATCAGGAAATCATAAATAATGAATATCGAATTATTAAAAGTCCGGAAGATGCTATTAATGCAGTCCGGGAACATATCAATCAGGGCGTTGATTTAATCAAGATTTGTGCAGATAATCTACCGAATAACACCCGTTTAACTGTACCGGAAATGGAAGCAATTGTAAATACTGCGCATATGAACGGCCTAACAGTGACAGCTCATTCCATTACCAATGAATCTTCCTGGGATGCGATAAGAGCCGGGGTGGATGGGATTGAACACGGATTTTTTTTAGCCGATTCCACACTCAATCTGATGGCTGAAAAAAAGGTTTTTTTAGTCCCAACCGAAAACAGCCTGGATTATATGGAAACTTATTACCAACTACAGGGAGAAGATCCAAATGAGCTTTATTGGTTGTCTGGATATATGAACGATATGAAGGCTAGATTAAAAAAAGCCATAGAAAAAGAAGTAATAATAGTTGCAGGATCTGATAATTATACCAATATCCATGTGTCTCGCGGAGTATCCTCTCAGGATATGTTCAAAGCCTATTACGAATCAGGTATGAAACCACTAAATATTCTTCAATCGGCGACCTATATGGCTTCAAAAAGTCTTAAGAAAGAAAATGAAATTGGGATATTAAAGCAAGGTTCTTTTGCCGATATTATTGCTATAAAAGGGGATATTCAGAATGATTTTCTTAATACCATTAAGAATGTTGTTTTTGTTATGAAAGATGGTAAGGTCTATATGGATAGTTCAATATAATACCCTTTGCCGATCAATAATTTTTACCTTAAACCCCGGAAGTTAATTTTGACTAACGGTCTAGGTTTTCACTAGTGGCGAATTAGGGTAGATAGTTTCAACAATTTGGGCAAAATTTAGAATTTGTTTGTTGTTGAAGCTTATAATTTTCTATCTCTTACTACTGTCTAGTGGCAGGGAACCGTGATTACATACCGTATTTTGTTCCAAGATTTCCATCAGCTTTTCCTTACTCGATCTTTCAACTTTACTTAAATCGAATTCATATTTCTTATTTCCGATTTTATATATGGTTAATTGATCATTCTCTAATTGGAATTTTCTTATTTTTCTGAAGCTAAATCCCTTACCTAGAAAATATTTGATCCTAATATTGATTCCTGCTTTATTCCAGGATACATAATATCTGAAAATCAGCATTTTGCACCAGATAAGGATTAAACAAACATGTCCGAGAGATCTTAAAATTCTATCTAAATTTTCAAACTTTTCTGTAAAATATTCAATTCCAGAAATTAAAAAGCAGAGGATTGCAATGCCTAATAATATTCCATTCTGTAGACTTTGTAATTTATCGAAGTAAATTTTTTTCATCTTTTAGACTATATACTTTCAACTCACACAAATTTCGATAAGTTTTTTGATTTAAAAGATTCCTGTTTCAATAATGTTGTTTCAGACTTTCACTTTAACCCCATTAACAGGATAGATTTTATAATTGTAGATACTTATGTGGAGAGCAGGAATTGTTATTAATATTATATAATAAATTCTAAATATCTTCTTCTGATTATTTAAAAAATATCCTTTTAAATCTCTTTCTCGAACTCAAATTATCATACCGGAAATTCAGTATTTTTAAATAAAACTTAGCAAATGAAAATTCTCTTAGAATAACGGAATTCTTTTTTAACTACGTTTATTATAGGTGCTTAAGATTGAATTTAAGATGAAAAATTTATTCAAATTACCAATATCTATATTGTACTTGATAGTATTGGTTTCGTGCACATCAGATGCTCCACATGAACCTAAATCGCCGGTGTTTTCTGGTGGTAATCCAGGCGGAGTTATTGACGATGATGAGACAACTAAGAATGATAGTTTGCTAAACATTTTTTTTGGATTATTAGATGGTGATGGTAGTTCTGATATTTATATAGATATGCCAATAGAAAGTTCTCCTACTAATTTATTTGTTGGTAGATGGAATATTATAAAAGTAGGAATAGATGAGTATAACGACGGAAGAATAAAATATTTTAATTACCAGGATTTTGATCACAAGGATTGCGGATCAAGTTTTTTACAATTTAATAATGGAGTAGTTTTCGAGAATAGCTATTACAAAAATAATGGTACTTGTACGCTATATTCCGAAATTGATGATTGGGAGTTAATTGAAAACAACAGGTTTAAAATTTTTGTTTATGATAATATTTATCTTATCAAAGTAACTGAAGCAGAATTAATACTAAAGTATGATTGGCGTTTTGAAAACTCGCTTTACGCACCATTACAAGTTTACTATTATTATGAACGATTTCGGGATCCTGTTTAAAACAAAATATTCTACATCAAGATACCATGCTCGTTTGTGAATTTTAGTCCTGAACGAAAGTTAGCATTTTAATGATATACCGAAACTCGCTATAGGTCGTTATAAAACAAAGTATTGCTAATGTTATCAATCCTTTTATTATAAAACCCACAAAATATAATTCCATGCTAAAACCTGTTTCCAGGAAGCTTCAGTTAATTATTATTTTCAAATGCTGCCCGCTTATTGGAGGGCGTTTTATTAGGTCTCCTTCAGTATTAAATAAATAGTATAGGTCAAATAAAATATCACCAACACAGCAGCTTCCCATCTATCAAGTTTTTTTCTTTCCCCGGTGAACATTGCTGAAATCAGAAATAAGGTTCCTCCAATTAATATGAATAAATCAAGGTTGAAAATATCATTATAATTAATTGGTTTGATGAAGGAACTAACTGAAAGAATAAGTAGAAAATTAAAAATATTGGAGCCTATTACATTTCCAATTGCGATATCACTGTTTTTTTTAAGTGCGGCTACAATTGATGTTATCAGTTCTGGTAGCGAAGTTCCGGCAGCAATGATAGTTAAACCAATGATCTTTTGACTGACTCCCAAATCTGTTGCAACAGCTATGCTATTTTCAACAACTAATTTACCTCCAATAATAAGGCCTAAGAGACCAAACGAGATCAATTTCCAGATTTGCAAATTTGACTTTGGCTTATAGGCCACCACTTCGCCACCATCGGTTTTCATTTGTTTAAATACGTACAATAAGAAAACCAAAAAGAGGATGAATAAAATAAGACCATCAAACCTTGAGATCTCGGAGTATGTGGTTAAGAAAAAGTCGTTAGCCAGTAGGAGCAATAATATAGTAATGATTAGTGAAATCGGGATTTCCCGCCATGCTGTAGAAGACTGAACTTTTATAGGATATACCAAACCAGCAATTCCCAAGATAACGAATAGATTAAAATTATTACTGCCTATGATATTTCCTAAGACTATATCAGAGAATCCGTCAATAGATGCTACAGAGTTTACTACCAGTTCTGGAGCAGAAGTTCCAAAGGCAACAATAGTTAATCCTATCGCTAGATCAGAAATATTATGTTTTTTGGCTAAAGAGGAAGCTCCGTCAACCATCCAATTAGCTCCGTATATTAAGGCTGCAAAACCAATAATTATTAAAAGTAAGGATAAAACCATTTGTTGTTCTGATTTCTATTTATAGATATCGCATTATAAATATCGCAAGCTTAACTATCGTGCCAGATTCAATACTTGATTTTTTTGCAAGGACTATATAAATATAGCAGAAATAAAATTTGGGAATAACAGTCAAATTAACCAAGAATTTCCTGTTGAAAATAAAATATGAATTAAGATAAAGGAAGTCTTCCTTATACTTAAAGTATTGATGTAAAGTTTTTATTTCATTTTTATGTATCGCAATGCTCTCGGTTATTACCAGGAATTTGATTGGAGAAGTCATCCCTCTTTGGAAGTCCTCTTGGTATTGATTTTTTGATTAGATTAATTAATTTCTTTTCAAGGCAGCCGAATATTTGGGATAAAAATTTGTTGACTTTTTCATGAATGCAATACATACCAATCGTCAAATTCGGAATAATCTTCTTTTACCCTTTTATAGCCATTTTTTGTAAGAAGTTCAAAAATTGAATCACGAATATCTGTGTAATTATGTTCTACAGTAATAATCCTAAATTTAAATTCTTCGAAATCAAAATTCTTTAAAATCTCTAATTCACTCCCTTCAGTATCAATTGATAAATAGTCTATAATTCTTGGTGAATTATATTTCTTAAGTAAATCATTTAAAGATATAGTTTTTACCGAATATTTTTTTCCGATTTTTCTGAGTTCGCTGTGTTTATCATTTTCTCCAAATCCATTAATAGTCGATAATGATGCAATCTCAGGTTCATAAAACTCAATTTCTTGATTTGAAGAAGACCAAACACAATTTTTTTCAATGAAAACATTTCTATTGGATTCTATTTCATTATGCCAAATTTCAGCAGGTTCTGCTATAATTCCATTCCAGTTGAAACCTTTTTCAAGTAAATATGTGTTGCTATGGAGGATTCCGTCACAGCCTCCAAACTCAACGAAATATCCGTTATTCTTATATTCTAATTCATTCAAAACAAAAAGATCTTGCCTAAGTTGTGATTTGGATAATTCTCTTACTTCAAAATATTTATTTAAATTTTTAGGTTGAAAGCTTAATAGAAATTTCAGTTCATTAGCAAATTTCTTATCTATAAAAAGTTTTTGTAATTCATTCTTCCTAATAATATTATATCCAATCAGGGAAAATGCTTTGTTGATAATTTTTCGTAGATTTTTTTTCATAAATAAAAGTCAATTATCTCTTTTACTGTCAATTGGCGTAGAAGGGTGCAGCTTCCTCACATTTTTGGATTGGCTTAGTATTGGTTTGTTGGTCAAGTTAATTATTTTATACCTAACGGTATCGCTTATTGGCAAGAATCATTGTAGTACTTGCTTTATTTTTGTTCAATTCTATTCTTTAACCTATTGAGCAATTCTTGTCTTACTTTTATCTTACCTAATGCATTATATGTTCGTCCCATATCTCCAATAATATAATTTTCAAATGATGGAGTTCGCAAAATTCTTTCGTAATCATAATTAATTGCACGATTATCTTTGATTGAGGCTACTTTATCATAGAATTCTTGTACATTTTCTTCATTTATAACCAGGTCACCTGTATTTTCTGTCATATAACCTTCAGGTAATGTATTCATCAAAGGTTCAAATTGACTTTCCACAAATCTGGTAATTGAGCTAAATGAATTCTCGATCAAAACAAAATCTGCATAGTATTGGGAAAGATCCTTTAATAACTCTTTACCTTTAAAATTGTTAAAGGCACCCATTGTTTTGGCCGATTCGAATGTCCTTGAATAGATAGTTGGATTTACAGAATAATATAAAGGTTCGGCATATTTCCCAAATTTTTCTATGCCCATACTCCTCTTTGGATTTCTAACATAGACTAATAATGTGTCGAGGTATTCTATTCTTTTCGCGTGAAAATGATTGTAATATTTTAGTTTCTCACTGTCCTTCTCCAGGTCCAGTAGAATATTTTTAAAAAATTTTTCTTCTGCTATTTTGGTTTTGCGTTGATCGTTCCAGGTATCAATTTGTAATGCAATTAAAATTCCAACTACTACTAATATGATTTCACCTATTGCATAAAGTAAATATTTTGTGAATTTGTTTTCACTCAATAATTGTATTCTAATTTTCCTAAAGAATTTTATCATTAGAATTGCATTTTTCTAAAGATAGGTTTTTATGTCTTTACCTGGTTGAATTTATGAAGAACAACGGCCTGTTTTATAGTTGGTTATGGAGGGTGAGGGAAGTGGTCCCTACGCTTAGGGAGTTGATTTGTTGGCTTAGATTGTAATTTTAGTTCTGAGACTTACGCCTATGGGGCTGAACCGTTAATGAATGCTGTTATTTCTAATTCTGGATATTATTGATACGTTTATAGTCTTCCAGGGGAATCATTCCAACCATTCTGCGTAAGGAATCAACTTTTGAAGTGTCTTTAATTTTATAGAATTCGAAGATCTTTTTTTCCTTTCCTGTAATTGAATCCTTTTCTGTTTTAATCAGAAATTGGCTACCATAAATTTGTGGTAAACCTCGATGCATCAAATAGCGATCATGATACATGGCTGCTAAATCTTCATCTAGTTGGCCATTTTTAGCAGCTTTAATTATCATAGGTAAATATTTATCTTGAATAGTATTTGGTGCGTGCTGCAAAACAAAAAATGCGGCTTTCCTTGTTGGATATCCGACAATAGAATCGCCAGGATATGTATTTATTTTTTTAATGATCTTTAAAACCTTTATTAGGTTGACAGAGTCTAACTTATTTTGTCTTTTCCATAAATCTTCAATTTGAGGAGAATTCCAACCATACTTATCTACAGTATCTTGAAGCATTCTTCTATATTTTTGATCAGTTTTAAAGACACTATTTAATTCAGTTTTTATTTCTGATTTATCATTTTCAGACAATAATTTTTTCTTTGGATTTTCTTTACAACTAAATATGAATAGGAATATTACAGTGAAGAATATGAATTTTATTTTATGCATTTTCTCTGAAATTCTAGTATACATCAGTTTCGGTAACGCCTGTTAGCTGAATTAAGGATGGCGTCCAGACGTTTCCGGAGTCAGCTTAAGATCTTTTGGTTCGCCAAGTTGATTTTTTCCTGCTTGGAATGCCTTCTATTGGTGATGAACCGTCGTTATAAACAATTAAATCACTTTAAATATTTAAAAGTATTAATCATTTCATATTTAGGACTTCTACTCATAAAGTCCCTGAAAAACGCTGTTTGACTTGCCCCCATAAGAATGAAAACCCGGTCATCTTCATCCAGGGTAATTTGATTCAAATTGGAGTACATTCGTAAATTTCTTTTATAATATTTAGCAGCTTCATCGGCTCCTTCAAAATTTCCTGCTGTACCTACATGAGTTAATATATCAGCATTTGCAACAATCAAAAAATCCAGAAATTTTTGGTTATTCATCAATTTAAGCTTATTAAGAAGTGATAAGGTTTCTAATTCAACATTTAACTCTGGATCGTTTTTAAAAGGGTTCTTTAGAAAGTTGTTGTAAGTGATTGAATCATTAGTATTTATGATTTCCTTTTCTATATAATATTTGTATTCTAATTTATGGTCTATTCCATAGACCCTTTTTGTCCCGGATAATCTTCCTACTTCAAAAGCTATGAGTTCTATTTCGCTTTGATTCCTAAATATGGTGTCAGGATTTTTCAGATAGGCACGGTAATTTTCTTTTAGCTCTTCATTGAAGTAAGGTGTCCTTTCTACGATTATTACAGTAGGTTTAAAATCAGCTAGCGTTTTAGCAATTTGATGTACCGAATCAATATTTTTCTTATTTCTTTCATCAAATTCTGTGGAATTGGCATCGGTGGTAATGCCCATATGAAAAGAGCCAAAATTTAAAACCTTGATTTTATCATTGCTTAACTCAGTTCTTCCAATATTTTCGTTTTTGCTGTTTTGCGAATACATGGAAACATTTAAAGAATAGAAAATATAAAGTGTAAATAAAAGAATTAATGATTTTCTAAATTGCATAGGCAGAATTTTCAAATTTAATTGGTTTCAACGGTCTCGGTTATCGCCAGTTGGCGGAGTAGGGAACGCGGGTTTGTCGGCTTAGTATTGGTTCGTTGGTCAAGTTAATTTATTTCTTTCTAACGGTGCCGCTTATTGGCGATGAACCGTTGTTGTGCATTGTATTTTATTGCTCTCTTTTGATCGGAACATTGAATTCCGTTTTTGTTTCTTTTCCATTTATTTCAAAACGCAATTTTATATTCAGAGTGTCAGATTCCAAATAATTATCTGGAACATTTATCTCAGTTTTTGTTATTCCATTTTCTATTGTTAGAATTTTTATTCCAGCTCCAAAAATTGAAAGAGTATTTGGATCAATATTCTCTAATTTAAAATCTGTTCTAATTGGCTTGTTATAAGTCAAATAATCATTTCCATTTACAATTTTCAATTCTAAGCTACTTTCTCCTTTTTCAAATTTAAAATCTGAGGTACTTTTTTTTGATTCCGAACAAGAGTTCAAATTCAAAAATAGAAGTCCTAATAAAAATAGCTTTTTAATCATCTTTAGTTTCAACTTTTAAATTTCACTTTGAAGCTATATTTTTTATTGTCTCTTTTATTACAGTATTTGAAAATTATCAATAGGACACTAGCAATAGAAGTAGAAATTTTCATTTAAAATATTATGCACAACGGTCTCGGTTATCGCCAGTTGGCGGAGTAAGGGACGCGGGTTTGTCGGCTTAGTATTGGTTCGTTGGTCAAGTTAATTATTTTCTTTCTAACGGTGCCGCTTATTGGCGATGAACCGTTGTTGTGCATAGTGTTTTATTCAAATTTTGGAATTCGATCTAATTTTGGTCTTGGATTCCGATTTAATTGGTCGTTGATTGACAAATATTGAATTGCAATGATTAATTGAATATTGGGATCGTTTAGGTCAAAATCTTTTTTATTCTTAATTATATGATGTTGGGTAAGAAATAATCCGTTAAAATCGCCAGAGCCCGTAATTCTTTCAGCATAATTCTTTATTGCATCATTTTGTAGCCCAACTTCGATTAAAAAATTTTGATAGTTTCCTTTATAGGCAGAACAAATTTCTTTTGTTTTTCTACCAGAATCTGGATAATAACTTTCACAAAGATTCCAGATTTCTTCGAAAGTTGACTTGGAGATTTTATCATAGATAATTTTCTGTTCATTAAAGTCGATGTGGTCAGAAATTGGATAGTGTCCCTCTTGTCTAAATTCCGGTGCCGGTGGAAGATTTTCAAAACATTTTTTAAAATTCGTTTTAGAATTATTCGTGCAAATTTGATTTTTAAAAAATGCAGTTAACAACTCTAAATCCTTTATTTGCCTTTCTGAAAAGTTGTTTTTTAATTCAGTTGTTGAAAATTTTTTAGAACAAGAAAAACATAGAAAAGCAACGATTACTATAATTTTTAATTTTGAATATTTGGTTGTTGACATTAGATAGTTAAGATGATTTTTCAAATTATGATCAGTAATTGAAGCAGAATTTTTCTTATAAAATATTATGCACAACGCAACGGTCTCGGTTATCGCCAGTTGGCGGAGTGCGGGACGCGGATTTGTCGGCTTAGTATTGATTTGTTGGTCAAGTTAATTATTTTCTTTCTAAGGCTGCCGCTCATTGGCGATGAACCGTTGTTGTTGCGCGTTTTTTAGTTCTATATTCATGCTGGAAGATATTTTTTAAATTTTAGTATCAGAAAAAACCTTGAATAATATTTAAACCGATTAATGAAAGGTTAATAATAAAAAGCTTTCTAATAATTTTATTTTGAACTCTAATTGTTGAAATAATTCCAAGGATTAAAATTGTAATAAATATTATTCCCCATATTAG
>NZ_VJVW01000040.1 GCF_009735585.1 Christiangramia aestuarii | reverse complement strand
GAGGTGGCCAGGAGCAGCATCTTGGTGTACGGGTCCATTCCGTCCGGGTCGCCCGAGGTGAAGAACACCACCACCAGGAACACCTGTACGCAGATGTTGGTCAGCCACAGGGCGTTGGCCGGCACCTGGTTGGCGTTCTCGCGGCGCAGGAACTCCGGCATGGTGTGGTCCTTGGCGGCGGCGAACATGATCTCGGCGCACAGCAGCACCCAGGAGAGCAGCGCGCCCAGCAGCGAGATCAGCAGGCCGACGCTGATCAGCACGGCGCCCCAGTGGCCGACCACATGCTCGAGTACCAGCGCCATCGACGGGTTCTGCAGCTTGGCCAGTTCCGGCTGGGTCATCACGCCCATGGACAGCACGTTGACCAGCACCAGCAGGAGCAGGACGGTGATGAAGCCGATCACGGTGGCCTTGCCGACGTCGGAACGTTTTTCCGCGCGGGAGGAGAAGATGCTCGCGCCCTCGATGCCGATGAACACCCAGACGGTGACCAGCATCATGTTGCGCACCTGGTTCATCACGCTGCCCAGGTCCGGGTTGCTCTTGCCCCAGATGTCG
>NZ_VJVW01000039.1 GCF_009735585.1 Christiangramia aestuarii | reverse complement strand
ATGCTGACTTTGCCACCGCTGATAATAGCGCCGTAAACCCAGGTGACTATACCACCAACTCCGGTACCATCACTTTTGCTGCCGGGTCTGTTGACGGAACTACCCAGACCATCACCGTGGATATCATCGAGGATGCCATCGCTGAACCTGCAGAGACCTTCTTTGTAAACCTAAGCAACCTCGTATTTAGTGGTGCTGCTTCCATCTCCGATAACCAGGGCTTGGGAACCATCAATGATAATGATGCCATCTCCATCAGCCTGGCAGGATTCACCATCACTGAAACAGATGCTACCCAGCAAGGAAACTTCGTAGCCAGTATCAATGGCGGAGCTACTGCTCAGGAGGATATCGTGCTGAGCTTTACCACTACCGATGGATCGGCCGGTGCAAGCGACTATACTGCACAATCCGCTGTAAGCTACACCATCGCCAAGGGAACTTCTTCAGTGAGCATTCCTGTAGATGTCCTGGGTGATGCCATCAGTGAACCAACAGAAGATTTTACAGGTGAAATTAGCATTACCAATGCCAACGGACAGGACGTAAGCCTGAATACCGCTACGGC
>NZ_VJVW01000038.1 GCF_009735585.1 Christiangramia aestuarii | reverse complement strand
CCGCCACAACCAGGAGTCAGCCATGAGCAGCGAAGTCAGCGCCATCCGCCAATTGATCGAAGACTGGCGAGCCGCCGTCCGCGCCAGCGACGTTCCGCGCATCGTCTCGTACTACGCGGAGGACATCGTCGCCTTCGACGCCATCCTGCAATTGCAATTCAAGGGGCGCGACGCCTACCAGAAGCACTGGCAGGCCTGCACCGAGATGTGCAAAGGACCGATGACCTTCGATATCGCCGAACTGCAGATCCATGCCGACCCGCAGGTCGCCTTCGCCCACTACCTCTGCCACTGCGGCGGCACCGGCCCGGACGGCCAGCCGCACTCCTCGTGGATGCGGGTCAGCGCCGGCTACCGCAAGCACGGCGACGGCTGGAAGGTGATCCACGAGCATTTCTCGGCGCCGTTCGACATGGACGGCAAGGCGCTGTTCGACCTGCAGCCCTGACTCAGCGCCGCGCGGCGGTCGCCGCCGGGTCGACGCAGCGTTTCACTGCGCGAGGACTGAGCAGCGAGCAAGGCTTGCCGACCAGGTAGCTGCGGTAGACCTTCAGCAGCGTAGCCTGGCTGTAGC
>NZ_VJVW01000037.1 GCF_009735585.1 Christiangramia aestuarii | reverse complement strand
GCGCAGGAAATGGGGGAGAAACGACAGCATCAAGGAGTCCTTGTACGTAGGCGCCCGGCCAGGGCCGGGCGCGTGGAGCGGGGCGTGGTCCCGCCGTTCACATGGCACATCCTCGTGCCTGGCCGAAGCCAGTGCCGCCCACTGGGCGGCGTTCCTTCAGGCCGGGGCCTGGGCGTCCGCCTGGATGGCGGTGAGGGCGATGGTGTAGACGATGTCTTCCACCAGCGCGCCGCGCGACAGGTCGTTCACCGGTTTGCGCAGGCCTTGCAGCATCGGCCCGACGCTGACGCAATCGGCGCTGCGCTGCACCGCCTTGTAGGTGGTGTTGCCGGTGTTCAGGTCGGGGAAGATGAACACCGTGGCCTGCCCGGCCACCGGGCTGTTCGGCGCCTTCTGGCGGCCGACGCTGGCGATGGCGGCGGCATCATACTGCAAGGGTCCGTCGATCAACAGGTCGGGGCGCTGCTCGCGCGCCAGGCGGGTGGCCTCGCGAACCTTGTCGACATCCACCCCGGAACCGGAGTCGCCGGTGGAGTAGCTGATCATCGCGACCCGTGCCGGGATGCCGAAAGCCTGCGCC
>NZ_VJVW01000036.1 GCF_009735585.1 Christiangramia aestuarii | reverse complement strand
CACGAAGTTTCCTTGCTGGGTAGCATCTGTTTCAGTGATGGTGAATCCTGCCAGGCTGATGGAGATGGCATCATTATCATTGATGGTTCCCACGCCTTGGTTATCGGAGATGGAAGCAGCACCACTAAATACGAGGTTACTTAGGTTTACAAAGAAGGTCTCTGTAGGTTCTGCAATGGCATCCTCGATGATATCCACGCTGATGGTCTGGGTAGCTCCATCAACAGACCCGGCAGCAAAAGTGATGGTACCGGAGTTGGTGGTATAGTCATCAGGATTTACGGCACTGTTATCAGCGGTGGTAAAGTCAGCGGTTAGCTGATCCTGTATGTTCCCGGTAAGGGTTACGGTAAAGATGGCTGTTCCGTCGGCTTCGTTCACGCTTACATCGTTGATGGCGATACTGACGCTATCATTATCATTGATAGTGGAAGTGGCCGTAGCGGTATTCAGGCTTACGTCCTGTCCGTTGGCATTGGTAATGCTAATTTCACCTGTAAAATCTTCTGTTGGTTCACTGATGGCATCACCCAGGACATCTACAGGAATGCTCACTGAAGAAGTTCCCTTGGTGATGGTGTAGC
>NZ_VJVW01000035.1 GCF_009735585.1 Christiangramia aestuarii | reverse complement strand
CTGTGCCTGCAGCCAAATCTCCAACGCGTCAAAGACCGGCTTGGCCTTGGCCTGCCGCAGGGTGACGCGCTCTTCCGGGGATTTTCCCCGCGCCTCCTTCTCGACAGCGTAAGGCTCCGCAATCTGTTTGATCGCCTGTTGGGCGATGGGAGAGCCAGTGCGCTCGGCCTCGTCGACGAACTTGCGGCGCACATGGACCATGCAGGCCTGTTCGTCAGCCTTGCCCTCGCCAAACAAACCATTGAAGCCCGCGAAGCCATCAGCATGTACCGTGCCGGTATACCCGGTAAGGTGATTGACGGGGTGCTCGCCCTTCCGGTCGACGCTGAACTGATACCAGGCGCAGGGGGGCGCTGCCCCGCACCACGGGCGTTCGTCCCGGACGTAGCTCCAGAGCCGGGCGGTTTTGGTCTTTGTCGTGTTCGCGCGCACCTGCAGTTTTACGGGGGTATCGTCTGCAAACAGGGCTGGCCCCGCCCGGACCAACTTGCCGATGTGCTCGGCTAGAGGCTCCAGCAAGGCCGTCGTGCGCCCGACCCAGTCGCTGAGCGTAGAGCGATGCAGATCGACGCCTTCGCGTGCGTATATCTT
>NZ_VJVW01000034.1 GCF_009735585.1 Christiangramia aestuarii | reverse complement strand
ACAAGGATGGCGTGCTGACCCGGGCCCAGGAGGTCCATCCGATCAACTACTACGATGTGCCGCTGGTCTCCAGCACCCTGGAAGCGATCTACGACTTCAAGGGCGGCCGCTACTTCGTCGATGGGCTGGACAACAACGAGCCGATGTACGACTTCGGCGTGCAGGTTGGGCCGCGCGACTTCACCCCGCAGGCGCTGCGCCGGGAGGGGAACTGAGGCGGACGGCCCTCAGACGATCAGCTCGGCGCCGCGTAGCGTGCCGTCGTCGTCCAGGCGCGCCGGCGCCGGGCTGATCTGCAGGTACTTGATGCTGTCCCGCGGAATCAGCAGCAGGTCGCCGTCGACCTCGACGCTGAGATAGGGCGTGTCCAGTTGCTGGCGGATGCTGCGGGCAACCTCGGCCGGGTCGTCCTGCTGGCGCGGGAAGCGCAGCGACAGGCGCTGGCCGTCGGTGAAATGCAGGTAGAGGTGCTTGATCGGTTTCATGCGGGCTCCCGGAGGCCATGACGCTCTTGGGGACGGCGCTGGCCGCCGGGAGACCGGGGGCTCAGCTGCGATCGGCGATCATGCCGATCACGAAGAACACTAGCAGGA
>NZ_VJVW01000033.1 GCF_009735585.1 Christiangramia aestuarii | reverse complement strand
CATCGCCATCGTCATCAGCAAAGGTTCCGGCACAATTACATGCAGCATCGTAGACATCATTAACCGTACAGGCATCATTATCATCACAAGGAGTACCTTCTAAAGCAGCATCACATTCATCACAGGCATCTCCAATTCCATCTCCATCGGCATCAACCTGAGTTGGATTGGCATCTGATGGACAGTTATCACAACCATCAGGTACACTATCTCCATCTGTGTCAATTCTATCATCAAAGCCTAAACATATATCACAGCCGTCAGGGATACTATCCCCATCGGCATCAGCAAGATCATCAGATCCAGGACAGAGGTCATTACAATCTGGAATACCATCGCCATCACTATCAGTATCTGATACACCACAACCACAAGTACCAGGATCGGTTTTGTTACCATCATTTGGACAATCATCACAGCCATCAGGTACACTATCTCCATCGGCATCAGCAAGATCATCAGACCCAGGACAGAGGTCGTCGCTGTCACACACGCCATCGCCATCGTCATCAGCAAAGGTTCCGGCACAATTACATGCAGCATCGTAGACATCATTAACCGTACAGGCATCATTATCATCACAAGGAGTACCTTCTAAA
>NZ_VJVW01000032.1 GCF_009735585.1 Christiangramia aestuarii | reverse complement strand
TTCAATACCGGGGTAAGCGATTTTGGGGTTTTCGTAAAAGATGATAAGGTCTATTTTGTATCGGCTCGTGCCGAAGGCGTGGATGTCAAGGAAAAGACCTATGCCTGGAACGGTGAGCCCTTTTTGGATATCTATGTGATGGACAAGGCCAGCGGGACCGTAACTCCTATTAAAGGGGAGATCAACACCAAACTGCATGACGGGCCGGCGGTGATCTCACCAGACGGAAGTACCATCTATTTTACCCGTAACAATTACCTGGGCAAAAAAGAAGGAAAAAGGGACAAGGACAAAACCAATCATTTAAAGCTTTATACGGCTTCGGCTTCTTCTGAAGGTTGGAATGAAGTAAAGGAACTGGCCTTTAACAGCAACGACTATTCCGTAGGACATCCTGCCCTGTCTCCTGATGGCAAGACCCTGTATTTTGTGTCAGACATGCCGGGCGGGCTTGGCGGTACCGATATCTATAAAGTAAGTATTAACGAGGATGGCAGTTTCGGGCAGCCACAGAACCTGGGAGCACCGGTCAATACCGAGTTCGATGAAAGCTTCCCCTTTATGGACAGCGATGGCAGCCTTTACTTCTCCTCCAACGGGCATGCCGGATT
>NZ_VJVW01000031.1 GCF_009735585.1 Christiangramia aestuarii | reverse complement strand
TTTAGTATCAGAAAAAACCTTGAATAATATTTAAACCGATTAATGAAAGGTTAATAATAAAAAGCTTTCTAATAATTTTATTTTGAACTCTAATTGTTGAAATAATTCCAAGGATTAAAATTGTAATAAATATTATTCCCCATATTAGAACAACTTTAGAATAAAGTTCACTTGATTTATAATAATAGGGGACTGGGCCTTCTCCACCAAAAGGATATTTTGCTGTCTCACTAAGTATTTTTACGATATAAAATTCACGAAGGTTTATAAAAGCAATTAATCCACTGAGAAGAATTGTTACTATTGAAAGGATTAATTTCATTAGAATTATTGAGAACCTTTATTTAGAAGCCAACCAAAGTATAGTCAATTATTGAATTAAAGTACTTTTCTATTTTTTCGTATCGTAGTACTTTTTTGCTAATTGATCAATATAATTTTTTAGACTTTTATTTTCTAGATTTTTTTCTATTTCAATATTTAATTGGTCGCTAAATTTTCTTGAAGCTAAGTTATTTTTTATCAAATATTGGTTATGTACTAATTCATCTATTTTTTCAAATATGTCATTATCTATGAATAATTCTTTCTCTTTATTTGTGCCTACTCTTTCTAAAGATTCGTAGTTACCTCCATGC
>NZ_VJVW01000004.1 GCF_009735585.1 Christiangramia aestuarii | reverse complement strand
TATTTTTCAGGTACTTCGTCTAAAAACAATTTTACCTAAAAAAATTCGGTCTATATTTACTATACCATAGCATAAGTAGGTTAAGTTCATGGTAGATTTGGGGCAAAAAAAGGTGGAAGTCATTCCGCCTTTTTTTATGCACATAGGTTATATTTTTCCAATAAAAAAAGCCGCCCAGAGGCGGCTTTCAATTTATTACTGAGATAATATTATTTTGCCTTTGCGTAACGGCTGGATACCTCTTTCCAATCAATCACATTGAAAAAAGCATCGATATAATCAGGACGCTTATTCTGATAATTCAGGTAATAAGCATGTTCCCAAACATCGATCCCTAAGATTGGAGTTCCTCCACACCCAATTCCAGGCATTAAAGGATTGTCCTGGTTAGCAGAAGAACAAACTTCTACTTTTCCTCCGTCATGCACACAAAGCCAGGCCCATCCAGATCCAAATTGTCCGGCAGCAGCTTTTGAGAACTCTTCTTTAAAAGCTTCAAAAGAGCCATAAGCGCTATCGATAGCCTTGGCAAGCTCACCTTCAGGCTTACCTCCTCCGTTTGGAGACATTATCTCCCAGAAAAGGCTATGATTATAGAATCCACCACCGTTATTTCTAACCGCTTTATTAGACATGTCCAGGTTCTTAAGAATATTCTCAATATTCTTTCCCTCCATATCTGTTCCTTCGATAGCGGCATTCAATTTACTGGTGTAACCGGCATGGTGCTTCCCATGGTGAATTTCCATAGTTCTGGCATCAATATGTGGTTCTAATGCATCAAAGGCATATTTTAATTTTGGTAATTCAAAAGACATAATTATCTGATTTTTTAGTGATTAGTACTTAAAGTGACCCAAATTTAGCCATTAGGGCATTTAAAGGAAATTTTTTAGTGTTATAAAATACTTAAAAGCAATGCTGTTTTGAAACTCATTTTTATTTTAAATTTAAACTTTCATAGTTCAGCAAAACCCAATAATACCGCCCTTTTTGAAAAACTCCTTTAATATTTACAACGCCTCGGCAGGATCTGGAAAAACTTTTACCCTGGTAAAGGAATACCTCACCCTCCTGTTCACCTCTTCAAAAAAAGATCTCTACAAAAATATACTTGCCATTACATTTACCAACAAGGCGGTAGGCGAAATGAAGAAAAGGATCATAGACAGCCTGGCTGAATTTTCCCAGGAAGATACTCAAAAACCGAATCCCCTAATGGAGGCCATTGCAGCCGAAACAGGTCTTAGCAAAGCTGAAATTAAATCCAAATCTTCGGAGATACTGAAAAGCATCATCCACAATTACGCGGCTTTTGAAATTTCCACTATCGACGGTTTTACCCACAGGGTTTTAAGAACCTTTGCAAGAGACCTTGGAATTCCCATGAATTTTGAAGTTGAACTAAGCGCAGAAGAAGTGCTTATGGAAGCGGTAGAAAGCCTGATAAGTAAAGCCGGAACAAACGAAAAGCTTACCAGAATTCTCATAGATTTTACCTTAACAAAGACAGACGACGATAAAAGCTGGGATATTAGCCGGGACCTTTTTAATATTTCTAGGTTACTTATCAACGAGAACCATCAAAAATACACCGGTTTACTAAAAAATAAGACCCTTAAGGATTTTGAGAAATTCGCCAAAAAACTTCGGGCCGATATAAAAATTGCTGAGGATAGCCTGAAACTTTCCGCAGAATCGTTTTTTGAGCTTATTGATGCTAATGGTATTCAGGAATCAGATTTCAGCGGACAGTATGTTCCAAAACATTTCAGAAAATTACAGACCGGTGCCGGCCAGGTGAATTTTAACGCTAAATGGGCTGAAAAGATAGAAGACGCCCCATTGTACCCCAAAAAAGTGATCCAAGATGCCAAAATGGCCCTGGATAATGCCCAGGCAGAAATAGCAGAGATCTTCAGGACTTCCAAGCAGGCCTATTTTCAGATCGAATTCTTGAACGAAATAAAGAAGAACCTGGTACAATTATCTCTCTTAAATGAGATAAACCGTGAGGTAGAAGCGATCAAGAAAGACCGTAACCTGGTCCTTATCTCAGAATTCAACCCCAGGATAAGCGAACAGGTAAAAGACCAGCCTGTACCTTTCATTTATGAACGCCTGGGAGAACGTTACCAGCATTATTTTATTGACGAATTCCAGGATACTTCTGTCATGCAATGGGAGAATCTGATCCCGCTGGTCGGGAATAAACTGGATTCTGGAGAGCCTGCCGGTTTAACCATTGTGGGAGACGCTAAACAAAGTATTTATCGCTGGCGAGGCGGGAGAGCAGAGCAGCTTATAGACCTTAGTTCTAAAAAGGTGAATCCTTTCCAGATAGAACAGGCTGTAGTGAACTTACCCGATAATTACAGGAGCGGTTCTGAAGTCGTAAATTTTAATAACAGCTTTTTTAAATTCGCCGCCTCGATGCTGAACTATCCTGAATATTCAGAACTTTTTGAGCAGTCGGCGCAGAATCCCAAAAAAGGAGATTTCGGCTATGTGAACATAAAACTTATCGAAGCCTCTAACCGGGAAGAAGAATTTGAGATATATCCTCAGGAAATCCTAAAGATAATCCACGACCTGGACCTAAAAGGATTCCAGAGAAGAGATATTTGCATACTTACCAGGAAACGTTCAGAAGGGGTCGCCATTGCAGAATACCTTAGCGAAAACGAAGTTTCAGTGATCTCTTCTGAAACTCTTCTTATTAATCAGTCAGGGGAGGTAAGATTTATAATAGACCTTCTGTATTACAGCCTCAATCCGGAGGACGCAAAAATTAAACTGAACATATTCGATTTCCTCTCAAAAAAACTTTTAAAGGACGAAGAAACTCACCAAATCCTTATCAAAAATCTACCTGAAACAGGCAGCGATTTTTTCAATTGGATCAAAGATTATGATCTGGAATTTAACATGGATAGGCTAAGCCAGCTTTCTCTCTACGAGTCTGTGGAATATATTATCAGGTCTTTCCAATTGATCGAAACATCTGATGCCTATATCCAGTATTTCCTGGACTTCGTATTTGAGACTACTCAAAATACTTCCAATGGGCTGGCAGATTTTCTTCAAAAGTGGGAACAGAAAAAGGATAAACTAAGTATCGTGGTACCAGAAGCAGATAATGCGGTACAGATTATGACCATTCATAAATCTAAAGGCCTGGAATTCCCGGTGGTGATCTATCCTTTTGCCAATTCAGACCTGCAGGATACGAGGAACGATAGCTTATGGCTGGAACTTAACGATGAAAATATTCCAGTGGCCTATGTGAATGCTTCCCAGAAAATGCTGAACTGGAATGAACATGCCGCTGAAAAATTCCAGGACCTGCTTTATAAGAACGAACTCGACACGCTAAATGTACTATACGTAGCCTGTACCAGGGCGGCTCAACATCTCTACATACTATCTAATTACAATGAAAAGCCAAAGAAAAATACCAATGTCCCAGATATACTGGTAGATTTTCTCAGGTCCACCGGGAAGTGGAACGACAGCCTAAGCTACGAATTCGGTAGCCCTGAACAAGTTTTCGAATCTAAAAAAGCCGATAACTCAAGCATCGAGCCGGAAAGGTTCTATTCTTCACCGGTGCAGAACCAGGCGGTGAATATCGTTACCAGGTCTGGTTCACTTTGGGATTCCAGGCAACAAGAAGCCATAGAAAAAGGAGAGATCACGCATGAGATCCTGGCGAGAATCGAAAAAGCAAAAGACCTGCCGCAGGCAATGGACTGGGCCGTGAATACAGGTTTGATCACCGAGAACACGCGGCAAGAAGTCTCTGAACTTATTTCGGCAATACTCACTCACCCGGAATTAAAGGAGTTCTATGAAGAACCTGCAAGTAACTTAAATGAAAGAGAGCTGATCACTACTTCAGGAAAGAGATTACGACCAGACCGGCTGAATTTTTCCGGAAATAAAGTAAGCGTAATAGATTATAAGACAGGTGGCTTTGTGGACGATCATAAAAAGCAGGTTTCAGAATATGCTAATTCACTGCAGGAAATGGGATACGAAATTGACAAATGTTTATTGATTTACACGAATAATCCCATTATTATTAAATATGTATAAAAGAAGTTTAAATTTGTGTGTCATCAAAAAAGCTGGTTGGCAACTGTAAGGCTATAAGCTACTGGTAAAGCAACAAAACTATTAACGGAAGAAAAATTTATTATTATGTACGGAGGAATAAAAGAGCATTTACAAAAAGAAATAGAAGAGATCAAAGAGGCCGGTCTTTATAAGAGAGAAAGAATAATTACCAGCCCTCAGGACGCGATGATCAAGATCGCTTCTGGGGAAGAGGTGATCAATTTCTGCGCAAATAACTACCTGGGGCTTTCTTCTCATCCTGAGGTTATTCAGGCCGCTAAGGACACCATGGACACCCATGGTTTTGGAATGTCCAGTGTTCGCTTTATTTGCGGAACCCAGGATATTCACAAGGAATTGGAGCAAAAGATCTCAGACTTTTACGGTACTGAGGACACTATTCTCTATGCAGCCTGTTTTGATGCCAACGGGGGTATCTTCGAGCCGCTTTTGACCAAGGAGGATGCAATTATTTCAGATTCCCTTAACCATGCTTCTATCATAGACGGTGTAAGGCTATGTAAGGCTGGTCGCTATCGTTATGAGAACGGCAATATGCAAGACCTTGAAAATAAACTGAAGGAAGCAAACGAGAATGGTGCAAGATATAAGCTTATAGTAACAGACGGAGTATTTTCTATGGATGGTTTGGTAGCACCACTTGATGAGATATGCGACCTGGCAGATAAATATGATGCCCTAGTCATGATAGATGAATGTCATGCTACAGGATTTATTGGAGAACAGGGAATTGGGACCCTGGAAGAAAAAGGAGTGCTGGGAAGAATAGATATTATCACAGGTACTCTTGGTAAAGCCTTAGGTGGAGCAATGGGAGGTTACACCACGGCCAAAAAAGAGATCATCGAGATCCTGAGGCAGAGGTCAAGACCATATCTTTTCTCAAATTCACTGGCACCGGCGATCGTTGGAGCTTCTATCAAGGTGTTTGATATGCTGCAAACAGACAACAGCCTGCGTAAAAAACTGAAAGAAAACACCCAATATTTCAAAAAGGGAGTTAAAGATGCAGGTTTCGAGATCATAGATGGTGAAGCTGCCATTGTACCTGTAATGCTGCACGATGCCAAGCTTTCACAGGACATGGCCGATAAACTACTAGAAGAAGGCATTTATGTTATAGGCTTCTTTTACCCGGTAGTACCTAAAGGAAAAGCCCGAATTAGGGTACAACTATCTGCAGCTCACGAAAAAGAACACCTGGATAAAGCTATTAATGCATTTAAAAAGGTAGGAAAGGAATTAGGGGTCATTTAATCTAAATAAGGGGGCTTAAAAAGTCTTTAAAATATTATCAAAATAATTGATTTTCAGTTATTAAAATGTGTATAAAACGCTTGGAAAGGCTCTGCAATTAAGAAAACTTTATTATTTTTACCTTTGTTAATATTCAATAAGCGTATACTTTTGTTCACAATTAACACTTAAAACTAAACTATTAAATATGAAACATCTTAGCAAAATTGTACTGGCCACATTACTGATATTTGGCTTTACTTCGGTTAAGGCACAGGATGCCAATAACCCATGGGCAATTGGTATTGGAACCAATGCAGTTGATTTCTATCCTGTAGGTGAAGACGCACCTCGTGGCGATTTCTTTGACCAGTATTTTAACTCAAATGATCACTGGAATACTTTACCTGCAATTTCTAAACTTACTGTTTCCAGATATATTGGAGCCGGTTTTGTTGGTGAATTTAGTGGTTCTATCAACCAGATAGACCAGTATGGAGATAGAAGTGTAGGCGATCTTGCTTATTACTCACTAGACCTTAGTGCAGATTACAGCCTTAGAGCTATGCTGAACGATGGTTGGTTTGATCCTGTAATCGGTATTGGTACTGGTTATACCTGGATAGGAGATCAGGATGGTCAGGATATTGAAAATGCCGATGCTCTTACACTTAATGGTAAGTTAGGTTTTAACTTCTGGTTTTCAGATAACGTAGCACTAACTGTAGAGTCTAGATATAAGCATGCATTCGAGCCAGAAAGCGCTAAACATTTCCAACACTCTGCTGGTATTAAATTCATGTTCGGTGGAAAAGATACTGACGGTGACGGAATCTATGATAAAAATGACGAATGTCCAGAGACTCCAGGTCTTGAAGAATTTAATGGATGTCCTGATACTGACGGTGACGGAATCGAAGATCGTCAGGATGCATGTCCAAATGAAGCTGGTCTAGCTGAATTTGATGGATGTCCTGATACTGATGGTGATGGAATCGCTGATCCAGATGATGACTGTCCAGAAGAAGCTGGTACTCCAGAAATGAATGGATGTCCTGATTCTGACGGTGACGGTGTAAGAGACGGTGATGATAACTGTCCAGATGAAGCTGGTCCAGCTGAGAACGACGGATGCCCATGGCCAGATTCTGATGGTGACGGAATCCTTGATAAGGATGATGACTGTCCAAACGAAGCCGGTCCTGCTGCTTCTAACGGATGTCCAGAGCCTAGCGCTGAAGTTATTTCTGAATTGAATGAGTATTCTAAAACTGTACTTTTCGACTTCAACAAAGCTTCTATCCGTAAGGAATCTGAAGATGCACTTAAGTCTATCGTTGATATAATGAATGAGTATCCACAAACTATTTTCCACGTGGAAGGTCATACTGATAGTGTAGGTTCAGACTCATATAACATGAAGTTATCTAAAGAGCGTGCTGCTTCTGTTGAGAAATGGCTAGAAGAAAATGGAGTTCCATCTAACAGATTGACTTCTGAAGGATATGGTGAAACTCAGCCAATCGCAACTAACAGTACTCCTGAAGGAAGACAGGAAAACAGACGTGTTGAGATATCTCTAGATAAAGAAAGAGAAATGAAAAACACTTCTGAAGACAATGAATAATTAGATTCAATAATCTAAGCATAAAAACGCTCCGCATTGCGGGGCGTTTTTTATTTTAGGGCCTATGAAATCATTTATTCGAGAAGTATTACAGAAGCTTGATAATTCTGGCACCCCTTTATCTGATACTATATTTATTTTACCCAGTAAAAGAGCGGGATCTTATCTCATTAAGGAACTTGCGTCTGTAGCCCAAAAGAATATTTTCGCCCCTTCCATATACAGTGTAGAGGAGTTTACAGAACTTATCTCAGGATTGCAATCTATAGACAATACCATAAGCCTGTTCGAGTTCTATGAAGTATATAAAAACCATACTCCCACTTCAGAAACCGAAGACTTTGAAACTTTTATCACCTGGGCACAAAGCCTCATCCAGGATTTCAACGAGATAGACAGATATCTTATAGACTATAAACCATTCTTTGATTACCTATCTGACATCCAGGATATAAACCACTGGTATCTGCAGGAGGAGAAGACAGAACTTATCAAGAAATACCTCAAGTTCTGGAAAGAACTACCTTCGTTCTACGAAGCATTGTCAGAAAGCCTGGTTTCCAAAAATCAGGGTTATCAGGGCCTTATCTACCGAAAGGCTGCGGAAAACATTGACGATTATATTGCCCGGAATGAAAAGAAACATGTTTTCATTGGTTTCAATGCCCTAAATGCATCTGAACAGCATATTATTCAGAAACTTCTGGAAAACGATCGCGCTGAAGTTTTCTGGGACCTGGACAATGTATTTTATTCCGATCCTTCGCACGCTGCTTCCCTGTTCATTCGAGACTACTTGAAAAACTGGGAATATTATAAAAGCAATCCCTACAACTCCTTTACCAGCAACTATTCCCAAGAAAAGGAAATTCAGTTTATTGGAGTGCCCAAGAATATTGGTCAGGCCAAATATATCGGGGAGATCCTTACAGATCTTGATGCCGAGCAACTGGAAAATACGGCCATTGTCTTGGGGGAAGAGGAATTATTGTTGCCGGTACTCAATTCCATGCCACCTTCCATAGGTGAATTGAATATTACCATGGGTTTTCCCATTAAGAATGCTCCTATAAATTCCCTGTTCGAGAATCTTTTCAGCATTCATTTAAATAAAGGCTCCGAATATTATTATAAAGAGGTGATCTCTATCATTAACCATCCTTCTTTAAGCAATCTTTTAAAACCATATTCAGAAAAACTGGTAAGCCGGATCAATACAGAGAACCTGGTCTATCTAAATTTCGAAAGTATTACAGCAGCTTTCCCGGCAGAGCTCAGAAAGATCATTTCGGTCTGCTTTGAACCAAAAAAGGTTTCTGTTTCCCAAATGATAGGGGACCTTCACCAGCTCATCCAGTTTTTGAAACCTCACCTTAGAGAGGAAGAAGATAAGATAGGGCTGGAATTTCTTTATCATTTCCATGTCCTGTTCAACAAGCTGGATAATTTGAATACCGAGTATCCCCACTTAAAAACCATTAAGGCCCTCTATAACTTTTACAAGGAGTTGCTCGGCACAGAAACCCTTGACTTCCAGGGAAGGCCCTTCCAGGGACTGCAATTAATGGGAATGCTGGAATCAAGGGCGCTGGATTTTGAAACGGTGATCATCTCCTCTCTGAACGAAGGAGTGCTCCCGGCCGGTAAATCTGATAATTCCTTTATTCCTTACGATCTAAAGCAGGAATACAAACTCCCCACCTACAGGGAAAAAGATGCCGTGTACACCTATCACTTTTACAGGCTTCTGCAAAGGGCGAAGAATGTTTACCTGCTTTACAATACCGAAGCTGAAGGCCTGAACTCTGGTGAAAAAAGCAGGTTTCTAACCCAGCTGGAAATAGAAAAACAACCAGCACACAAGCTGAAAAAACTTTTGATTAGTCCAAAAGTAACAAATCAGTCCAGCACATTAAAAGAAATAAAGAAAACACCTGAGATCCTGGAAAGGCTCAGGTCCCTGGCAGAATATGGTTTCTCCCCTTCTGCCCTTACGACCTATATTCGAAATCCGCTTGACTTTTACCAGCAGTATGTCCTTGGTGTACGTGACCAGGAAGAGGTCGAGGAAACCGTGGCCTTTAATACTCTTGGAACCGTGGTGCACAATGCGCTTGAGAACTTCTATAAGCAGTATGAAGGCAGACAGATCACCGAGGAGATCATCCACGAATTTAAGAAAATGGCCGACCGGCAGATCACCAAAGAGTTTGCAGAAGCCTATTCTAAGTTACCGCTGGAAAAAGGAAAGAACCTGCTCATTTTTGAGGTAGCCAAGAGGTATTTACAGAACTTCCTGAAATTTGAATTGGATAGACTTAAAGCCGGGGAAGAGATCAGGATAATTCAAATAGAAAAAGACCTGAAAGTAGAACTTCCTGTCGAAAATCTACCTTTTTCAGTTTATCTTCGCGGCAAGGTTGATCGCTTTGAAACTTCGAATGGGATTCCCAGGATCATCGATTATAAAACGGGGAAAGTTGAATCTCGAAATCTGAGCTTAGGCGACTGGGAGGAAATAACAAAAGATTATGATAATTACTCCAAAAGTTTTCAGGTTTTAACTTACGCGAGTTTGATTGCACTGGAGAAAGGCCTTAAATTCCCTGCCGAAGCAGGAATTATTTCATTTAAAAATCTAAAGTCCGGTTTTCTGAAATTCGAGAAAAAAGAACCGGGAAGCAGGAAGAAAGATTCGTTGATAACCCAGGAAACTTTAGACCTGTTTCAAACTGAACTGAAGAAATTAATAGTGGAGATCTGCGATCCGGAGATCCCCTTCATAGAGAAAGAAATTAAAAAGACGTATGGAAGTTTCTAAAGAATTGAACCTAGAGATAGAAGGCAGGCATAATAAACCCATCCTGGCCGACCTGATCTTCAAAGACGACGGAAAGCCAAAGCCGCTGGTTATTTTTTGCCATGGTTACAAAGGATTTAAGGATTGGGGCGCCTGGGAGGCCATGGGCGAAAGAATGGCCGAGGCAGGCTTCTTTTTTGTAAAATTCAATTTCAGCCATAACGGGACCACTCCAGAGCATCTAACCGAATTTATGGATATTGAAGCTTTTGGAGACAACAACTACATCATAGAATTAGACGATCTGCAGAAAGTTATCGACTGGATCCTCTTGCCAGACTTCAAGTTCGGTAAACAAATAAAGCCAGATGACATTAACCTTATTGGGCATTCCCGTGGTGGGGGAATATGCGTGATAAAAGCTGCGGAAGAAAAAAGGATCACCAAACTGCTTACCCTGGCGTCGGTTTCAGACTTTGCTTCCCGTTTCCCTGAAGGGAAAAAGCTGGAAGCCTGGGAAAAGAAAGGAGTTTACTATATCCAGAATACCAGGACGGGACAGCAGTTACCTCATCACTACCAGTTCTATAAGAATTTCAGGGAGCACAGGGAACGCCTGAACATTAAAAAGGCGGCTAAAAAACTGCAAATCCCCCATCTTATTGCCCACGGAAGCAGCGATACCAGTGTTTCTATTGGAGAAGCCGGTAACCTTTTTGAATGGAGTCCAGCTCCAAAACTACTACTGGTAGAAAATGCAGATCATGTGTTTGGCACCAAACATCCATGGGAAGAGGAAGAATTACCAAAAGTTTTTAGGCATGTGATCGATAAAAGTATCGATTTCATGAAAACAGAATCCAAAGTGCTCTGGGATGAGTATGGAGATTCAGATGACGATTAAAACTAAAGACCACTGCCAAAAACAGTGGTCTTTTTTGTAAGATATCATTCCAAAATTATCAGTATATAAACTATGCTGAATAAAAAAACCACCGCTTTTAAACGGTGGTTTTGGTGGAGAATATCGGAGTCGAACCGATGACCTTTTGGCTGCCAGCCAAACGCTCTAGCCAGCTGAGCTAATCCCCCGACTTGGGAGCAAATGTAACAATTTTTCATAAATATAGAAATGTTTATTTTTTAATTGTAAAATGATCAGAAAAGCCAACATCAACGACCTGCAGGAGGTAAAAGCCCTTACCGAGGCCTGCGCAAAAGCCATGATACAGAAGCATATATACCAGTGGAACGAGCATTACCCATCAATAGATAGGCTTAAGGCAGACATTCTTTCAGAAGAACTTTATGTATTCAAAGCAAACAATGAAATCGTTGGTATTATTGTGATCACCGAAACTATGGACGAAGAATATATTCCCATACAATGGTTAAGCAAAACTTCGAATAATCTTTACATTCACAGGCTGGCCGTGCTTCCCTCTTTATGGGGTAATAGATACGCCCGGAAACTGATGGATTTCGCCGAAACCTATGCCCGGGAAAATCAGTATGAATCTGTGAGGCTGGATACTTTCAGCCAGAACAAAAGGAACCAGAAATTCTACGAGACCAGGGGATATCAGAGGCTTGGCAACATCTATTTCCCCAGGCAAAGCGAGCATCCTTTTTATTGCTACGAATCACAGATTTTATCCTGAGCATTCTATATTTGTCCTTCAGCAAAGTCAGCCTTGGAAAATTCAGTAAGTTTTAGGAACATCAATAAGATCGCCATTCCGGCAATTATCGCAGGAATTGCAGAACCACTCATTTCCCTTACCGATATCGCGGTAATAGGAAACGTTGATGAAAATTCTATCGAGGCACTGGCCGCCGCGGGTATAGTAGGCTCGTTCCTTTCTGCGATCATCTGGATCGTGGCCCAAACAAAGACGGCAATTTCAGCCATAGTTTCACAGCATTTAGGCGCAAACCGTCTGCATGCCGTAAAGACCCTGATCCCCCAGGCGATAGCTTTCAATTTCCTGTTCAGCCTGGTGATCTATATCACCACCGCATATTTCGCCAAGGCTATTTTCAGCGCTTATAATGCTGAAGGCCTTATCCTAAGATATTCTGAAGATTATTACCAGATAAGGGCTCTAGGTTATCCGCTAACACTAGTGACTTTTGCCATCTTCGGAGTGTTCAGGGGGCTGCAAAATACACTCTGGGCCATGAAATGCAGTTTGACCGGGGCGGCCGTGAACGTGGCCCTGGATTATTTGCTGGTTTATGGAATAGACGGCCTTATTCCGGCCATGCACCTTAAGGGAGCTGCTTACGCAAGCCTGGCCGCACAAGCAACCATGCTTATCATGGCGCTATGGTTCTTTTTTAAGAAAACGCCTTTTCATCTTAAGCTAAGCCTGAAAATCAATCCCAGGATGAGAGGCCTGTTGCTTATGGCCGCAAACCTGTTTGTGCGAACAGCAGCGCTCAATTTCGCCATTTACCTTGCTAATGCCTATGCGACAGATTATGGCAAGAACTATATCGCCGCCCAGAGTATCCTGATGAACATCTGGTTGTTCTTCAGCTTCTTTATAGATGGTTATGCCAATGCCGGCAATGCCATTGGAGGAAAACTGCTGGGAGCAAGGGATTATAAGAATCTCTGGGAGCTCAGTAAAAAGATCAGCAAATACGCCGTACTGATAGCGCTAATCCTTATGGCTATTTGCGGAATTTTTTACAACCAGATAGGCCTGCTATTTAACAAAGAAGCGAGCGTACTGGCCATATTTTCATCTGTATTCTGGATAGTCCTCATCATGCAACCGGTAAATGCCATTGCTTTTATGTTCGATGGGATCTTTAAAGGCCTGGGAGAAGCAAAATATCTTCGCAATGTGCTCCTCGTGGCAACTTTCCTCGGGTTCACACCTGTTCTGCTTATTTCAGACCATTTCGGATTAAAGCTATACGGCATCTGGATCGCCTTTTTTGTGTGGATGCTTATTCGCAGCAGCACCCTGGTCGTCTATTTCCGAAGGAAATATCTGAATAAAGAAGTCTAGTTTCCCTTATCCAGTCTTTTGGTTTTCCGCATTATCCTTAACTTTGGTAAAAACCGGATTTTATGACTACCAACCGCGAGAACGGAAGTTTATACACACATATAGAAAACAAGATCGCTCACCTTGAATTTGGCCATCCTGCCAGCAATTCGTTCCCTTCGGAACTTTTGGACCGACTGGAAAAGGAACTCGACAAGCTCTCTGAAGATGACAATGTGAACCTGATCCTGTTGAAGTCTGAAGGTGAAAAGGCATTCTGTGCCGGCGCCTCGTTTAACGAACTTATCGAAATTGAAGATATCGAAAAAGGCAGGCAGTTCTTTTCTGGCTTTGCCAACGTGATCAATGCCATGCGCAGGTGCAAGAAACTAATCGTAGGCCGGGTACAGGGCAAGACCGTTGGTGGCGGCGTAGGCCTGGTAGCCGCCTGTGACTACGCCATGGCAACCGATGCCGCGGCCATCAAACTTTCTGAACTGAGTATCGGGATTGGTCCATTTGTGATCGCCCCGGCCGTAGAACGCAAGATGGGTGTCGATGCCCTTGCTGAACTTAGCCTCGCCGCACACGAATGGAAGAACGCTTACTGGGCCAAGGAGAAAGGACTTTACGCCAGGGTTTTTGACTCTTTAAAAGATCTGGATAAGGAAGTAGAGCTCTTTACTGAAAAACTGGCTGCCTATAATCCTCAGGCACTTGAAGAAATGAAGAAAATACTTTGGAAGGACACCGAAAACTGGGAGCATCTTTTATATGAAAGAGCTACCATTTCTGGGGAATTGGTACTTTCAGAATTTACCAAGCAGGCTTTAGCGAAATTCAAAAAATAAACAGGCTTAGCTTTCAGCCTGGTTCGGAAAATTTAAAACGAGCCAGGCGAACAATAAGCCGGGAAGCCGGCCGATTTTAGAAAGAGAATAATTATCTTATTCTGCGCAGATTGAAGTCATGGCCAAAACAGTATTTAGAAATATTTAAAAATAATAGCCTGATGCAGGAACATTTACCAAAAGATAAAGATCCAAGCGAAGTACAGCAATGGGGCTGGACTTTTGAGGAATTCGTCACCGAGAACTTCTGGTACCTGCTGGGGATCCTGGTTTTACTGGCGCTGTTCTTTTTTGCGCGGTATCGCTGGAGAGTTAGAAATTCAAGGAAATATAGGAACTAATGGATCAGGACACCTGGGAATTTTTTAGTTTTTTAAGCGGTATGGGCTTCTGGCTCATCCTTGCCCTTATTTTAATTGGAGTCTTCGTTTATAAACGCTTCAGGAAATAATTATCTCGTCTTAAGCCAGCCTGTGATACTTAGACGCGGCACCTTTACTGGTTTTACCTCGTGTTCCAGCTCCTGGCTTTCGAAGATCACCACCCTGCCCGGGAAAGGATAAACGTTCACCTGCTCCTCCACTCCATCCTTATTGGTATAGATGGCAAGTTCACCTCCATTTTCCGGTTTCCAGTTCTCATCGTTCAGGTAACATACCATGGAAAGTTTTCTACGCCCGTCATTCTGGAAGGTATCCAGGTGTCTCTTATAAAATGTTCCTTCGGGATAAACCGCGTAATGGAATTCCTTGGTGAGGATTCCCATGAAACAGGTACGGTTAAGGTAATTCACCAGCGAATTGATCTTTTTAAAATAGATATTTTCTGCCAGGCCGGCTTCCGCTTCATTTATCCAAAGAATAAAATCCCCGCGAATAGATTTTTCGATCACCTCGTTGGTACGGTTACCTATTGCGGCCTTCTTGAAATTATCTTCTTCGTACTTATCAAGCAAGGCACCGCGAAGTATCCCAACCTCAGCAGCATTGAAAAAATCGTCAACGATACTGTATTTCTTTTCAAGAAGATCAGAAATGATCCTCTCATATAAAGGATCCTCACGAAAATCCAGTTGCTCAAAAAGTTCCAAATCTGTATGAAGCATGGCGAAAAAAATTTGGCAAATATACTCCAGAAACAAATTCGAAAATGTTAAAAATTAAGCCGTAAAATTTCGATTATCTTTGTAGCAAAATTTGCTTAAATGAGTAATATCAGGATCACCAAACAGTTCTCTTTTGAAACCGGTCACGCGCTATACGGCTATGACGGGAAATGCCGCAATGTGCACGGTCACAGCTATAAACTGAGTGTCACCGTAATCGGGAAACCCATCACAGACAGTGATAACGTGAAATTTGGTATGGTGATAGATTTTGGCGACCTGAAGAAGATCGTAAAGTCTGAGATCGTGGACCAGTTTGACCATGCCACGGTCTTTAACAAGAACACCCCGCACATAGAACTGGCCCAGGAGCTAAAGAGTCGCGGTCATCACGTCATCCTGGTCGGGTATCAGCCTACCAGCGAGAACATGGTGATAGATTTTGCCGAAAAGATCCAGAAACACCTTCCTTCCCATATCCAGCTTCATTCGCTCAAACTTCAGGAAACTGAAACTTCTTTCGCCGAGTGGTATGCCAGTGATAATGCTTAGGGCGCATCCCACGCCAGGGCGTGGGTCGGGCTATTCGCTTTTAGTCCCGCTAAAATGCGGGAGCTAACCGCTGCTATCCCTTGCGCACATATCAGTATGCAATATCTGGTCAAAACAGGCAGTTAATGGTCCTGTTGTTATCAGAATTGCAACACTGAACTTATTTAAGGGCAATTCCCCTTTCTAATTGTTTTTTTTAGATCCTGGAACAAGTTCAGAGTGACTAATTTCTGCAAACAAAAATTGTCATTTCGACCAACGAGAGAAATCTTATATCTTTACCACCGAATTAATCGTTTATGAAGATCCCTCAGGGCAAAAAAATCTACTTTTCCAGTGACAACCACCTTGGAGCTCCAACCATGGAGGAAAGCCGTGAGCGCGAGCTTATTTTTGTAAAATGGCTGGATAGTATCAAGGAAGACGCAGCCGCAATTTTCTTACTGGGCGATCTTTTCGATTTCTGGTTCGAGTACAAGCATGTGGTACCAAAGGGCTTTATCAGGACCCTGGGTAAACTGGCCGAAATAAAGGACAGTGGCATTCCCGTTTATTTCTTCGTAGGAAATCACGACCTCTGGATGAACGATTATTTTGAAAAGGAGTTGAATATTCCCGTTTATCACCAACCTATGGAATTCGAATTCAACGAAAAAAAGTTCCTTATTGGTCATGGTGACGGCCTGGGACCCGGTGACAAGGGTTACAAAAGAATGAAAAAGGTATTTACCAATCCTTTTTCCAAATGGCTGTATAGATGGTTACACCCGGATCTTGGAGTTCCACTCGCACAATATTTTTCGGTAAAGAACAAGGCCATATCGGGAGAAGAAGATATGGAATTTCTGGGTGAGGATAAGGAATGGCTTATCCAGTACTGCCGCAGGAAGCTTGAAACAAAGCATTACGATTATTTCCTTTTTGGCCACCGGCATTTACCACTGGAAATAGAGCTCAACACCAAATCCACCTATATCAATACAGGAGACTGGATAACCCATTATACCTATGCCGTTTTCGACGGTACCGAGCTTCAGCTTAAAAAGCTAAAAAAATAAACCCCGCTATCAGCGAGGTTCAGATCCTTATTTTTTCATTAAACTTATAGCGGCGCCTCCACCGGGAGCCAGCTTCAGTTCTATACTATCTCCAGAGTCTACCTCAACTTTTCTGATATTGGTGGCAGTAGGGTTCTTATCCCAGTGAGCGTCTTCAGCATCTTCATATATGGTAGCCGTATAGGTAGCTCCTTCATCCAGGAAATCTAAAGAGATCTGCATCTGCCGGGCATTCTCATCAGAAACACTTCCCAGGAACCAGTTTTCGCTGTTCCTGTCTTTTCGGGCAATGGTCACAAAATCTCCCACTTCTCCGTTTAGCACTTCGGTCTGCTGCCAGTCTACGGCAACATCCCTGATGAACTGGAATTCAGGTTTCCCTTCATAATGCTCAGGAAGGTCTGGCACCATTTGTACGGGACTGTAAATAACTATATACAGGGCCAGCTGATGTGCTAGCGTGGTGTTCACCTGGTTCTCCGGCTTATATTCATCGAACTTGATATTGAAGATTCCCTGGGTAAAGTCTATAGGTCCGGCCAGCATCCTGGTAAATGCCACGATAGGCAAATGCTCCGGCGGATTCCCACCATCACTTGCCCAGGCATTGAATTCCTGGCCTCTTAATCCCTCCCGGGCGATGATATTCGGGTAGGTTCTTCTTAATCCAGTGGCTTTTATAGGCTCGTGAGCGTTCACCGTAACCTGATAATCTGCTCCTTTGATGGCCACATCGTTATAATGGTTCACCATCCATTGCCCGTGGTGATATTCTCCTTTAGGGATGATCTTGCCCACATAACCAGATTTCACGACGTGCATGCCGTATTTCTGCATCAGTTTATAGGCTGTATCCAGCTGTTTTTCGTAGGTTCTTGGCGCGGCAGAGGTTTCATGGTGCATTACAATATCCACCCCCTTGGATTTTCCGTATTCTACCACCTCGTCAAGATCATAATCGTCATAAGGAGTTACAAAATCGAACACTCCCTCACGATCCTCGAAACCTATCCAGTGTTCCCAGCCGGTGTTCCAGCCTTCAACCAGCATAGCCCCGATGCCATTCTTTGCTGAGAAGTCTATCAAAGCCTTGGCATTTTCGGTGGTGGCACCATGCCTGCCATGTGGTTTAGCATTCTTGGTATAGGTATTCATATCCTGGTTTCCGGTCATGTCCCAGGTAGATTTTCCCAGGTGCATCTCCCACCAGATACCAGAATATTTCGTGGGTTTAAACCAGGAAATATCACCCAGTTTATTGGGCTCGTTCAGGTTAAGTACCAGCTTGGAATCTATAAGCTCAGTAGCCTTTTCGGTAATTATCACCATTCTCCAGGGTGTATGAAAAGGCAGCTGTCTTTTCACTTTATAGCCGGTAATATCGGAACCTACCAGTTCTGAGGTCAATTTCAGGCTTTCAGGATCTACCTTTAAGGTCATACCGGCATAATCTATAAGCTGTGCCTCGTGGAAGCTTAGATGATAACCTTCATCTGCCTTCATTGTTACCGGCGTGTTCACCGCATTTTCAGGAATAAAGGTATGCTTGCCCAGGTTCGGGTTATTTCTTTTAGTGGTTGCATCGATTTCTGAAACCCTGGTAGTGTTGTACAAATGCTCATAAATATCCCAGTCGCCAGGGATCCAGAAGGCCTTATGATCTCCTGTGAGCGCAAATTCGGTATTTTCATCGGCAATGATCACCTCTTCCAGGTTTTCCTGTTCAGGAAATTCGTATCTAAAACCTATACCATCATCATAGGCGCGAAATACAATTTTCAGGCTGCGGCCGGGTGAAGATTTTTCCTTCAGCTCAACCATAAGCTCATTATAGTGGTTCCTTACTTCCAGTTGTTCACCCCAGGGCATAGGCCAGGTCTCATCGAAACTGCTTTTCTGAGTATCGGCTATTTCGAAATTATCATCAAGGGCTTCCGCATCCTGAAGATCAAAGCCCAGGTAAGAACGATCCAGGACCTTTTTCCCCTGGAAGCTAACCTCGTAAAAGGCTTTTCCAGATTCATCAAGATCAAAGTTGATTTTTATTTCGCCATTGGGTGAAGAGACCTGTTGTTGGGCTATTAAATGAAAGCAAAAGAACATACAGGCCAGAAGGCTGAATTTTTTCATAGCACGAATTTTAAGTAATTGGTTCTTAAATTTCGCAAAAACTAGGCTCTTAAGCAAGCGGGGCTTTAAAGGCTTTCCTTAATATCCTTTAATTTTAGCTGAATTTTGGTATTACCGTTCCAGGTATTCTCGTCCAGGCTATAGACTGCATCGAATTTTTTACCAGATCTTATCAGCTCCAGCTTTTCGCCAAGGTTGAAACCTATCACGTCGAATTTTGGTCCTCCCTGCTCCTGCTGCACCTGGCATTTTAGGTGGGTCTTATCTTCACCTACACACTTCCCAAAACCGGTATCGGTAAGGCCGCGGGTGATAAATACGGGTGACATGTTCCCGGGGCCAAAGGGCGCGAATTGCTTCAGGATCCGGTAGAACTTAGGGGTAATATCCTTAAGTTCCAGTTCTGCGTCTATGCTGATCTCTGGGGTAAGCAGGTTGCGGTCTATGGTTTCAGAAACCACTTCCTCGAACTTGTTTTTGAAGTTCAGGTATTCAGATTCCAGCAGGGTGAGACCCGCCGCGTATTTATGACCTCCAAACTGCTCAATATGCTCCTTACAGCCTTCCAGGGCCTCGTAGACATCAAAACCTTTAACAGACCTGGCCGAGGCTGCTAACTTTTCCCCGCTTTTGGTAAACACCAGGGTGGGCCTGTACCAGGTTTCGGTTAGCCGGGAAGCAACGATCCCGATCACTCCCTTATGCCAGTTTTCATGGTAAACCACAGTTGTAAGTCGCTCTTCTTCCTTCTGGGCAATGATCTGTTGTTTGGCCTCCTCTGTAATGCTTTTATCTGTACTTCTTCTTTCAGAATTATAGGCCTCGATCTCCTCGGCATATTTCAGGGCTACCGCCTCATCTTCTTCTGTAAGCAGGTTTACCGCGTGCAAACCGTGTTTCATCCTCCCGGCAGCATTTATGCGCGGGGCTACTATAAATACCACATCGGTAATGCTCACCTTTTTTCGATCTCCCAGCAAACAGCTTATTCCCTTTCGGGGAGCCACGTTTATCACGTGAAGGCCGTGGTAAGCCAGGATCCTGTTCTCCCCGGTGATGGGGACTATATCTGCCCCGATGGCTGTTGCCACCAGGTCCAGGTAAGGCAGCAGTGTTTCTTCAGGTTCGTTGTTCTTTCTGGTAATGGCCTGTATCAACTTGAAACCCACCCCGCATCCGCAGAGCTCATCATAAGGATAATCACAATCTTCCCGCTTAGGGTCTAATACGGCCACAGCATCAGGGATCTCACTTCCCGGGCGGTGATGGTCGCAGATCACGAAATCTACCCCCTTTTCCTTGGCATAGGCTACCTTTTCTATGGCCTTGATTCCGCAGTCGAGAGCGATGATAAGGCTTATATCATTATCTGCCGCATAATCTATGCCCTGGTAAGAAACTCCGTAACCCTCTTCATAACGATCAGGTATATAGGTGGTCACATTGGGATACCTGAACCTGAGAAAGGAAGACATCAGGGCAACGCTGGTAGTACCATCTACATCATAATCGCCATAGACCATAATGTTTTCTTCGTTGGCCATGGCCTGTTCTATCCTTTCTACGGCCTTGTCCATATCTTTCATCAGGAAAGGGTCATGGAGATCCTTAAGATCGGGCCTGAAGAATTTCCTTGCCGCTTCAAAAGTGGTCACACCTCGCTGGACCAGCAACCTGGCGACCGGAACTCCAATACCTAATTTCTCTGCAAGTGCATTTACAGTAATAGGGTCAGATTTGGGTTTTAGAGTCCAGCGCATAGAAATAATAAAATTGGATTGGGTGCCGAAATTAGCAAAAACAAGTTACAGGAAATTAATTCTTCAGCTTAAAATTTCAGCAATTTTATCCTGTAGTTTTGGGACTACATCCTCCTCGAACCATGGGTTCTTCATCCGCCAGAAGCGGTTCACCGGCGAGGGATGCGGCAGCGGCCAGAATTCCGGTAAATGTTCCCGGTAGTTCTCTACCTTCTGTGTAAGTTTTGATGCTTTACCTAGGTAATAGTTCGCAGCATAAGAGCCGATAATTATCTTTAATTCCACCTCCTGTAACTGCCTCCAAACCTGCTCGTGCCAGAGCGGGGCACATTCTTTACGCGGGGGAAGATCTCCTGTCCTGGCTTTGCCCGGATAGCAGAATCCCATAGGCAGGATGGCGAAATTATTGGTATCGTAAAAAGTATCTTCATCTACTCCCAGCCACTCCCGGAGCTTTTTCCCACTCTGGTCTTTCCAGGCGACGCCAGATTCATGCACCACTCTTCCCGGAGCCTGGCTAATCAGGACGATCTTTGAACTTTTTGTTGCTTCAATAATGGGACGAGGGCCCAGAGGAAGATGATCTTTGCAAACTTTACAATCTCTTATTTCACAAAGCAGATCCTTCAACAGCTATTAGGATTTTCCTTCAACCACCACCACGATCTCTCCTTTGGGCGGGTGATCTGTATAATACTGTAAAACTTCGGTAGCGTTGCCGCGAATGGTTTCTTCGTGCATCTTGGTGATCTCCCGGGATACCGAGATCTTACGGTCCTCACCAAAATATTCTGCAAAATTACCCAGGGTTTTGATGAGCTTATGCGGAGATTCATAGAATACCATGGTCCTGGTTTCTTCGGCGAGGATCTTCAGCCGGGTTTGCCTTCCTTTTTTTACCGGCAGAAAGCCTTCAAATACAAACTTATCGTTGGGCAGACCACTGTTCACTAGTGCGGGCACAAAAGCCGTAGCACCGGGCAGACAGTCTACTTCTATACCTGCGGCCACACAGGCACGGGTAAGCAAAAAACCGGGGTCTGAAATGGCCGGGGTTCCCGCATCGCTAATTAGTGCAATGGTTTCTCCTGCCTGAATCCTTGAAACCACCTGGTCTACCGTCTTATGCTCATTATGCATATGATGGCTTTGCATAGGCGTGCTTATATCAAGATGTTTTAAAAGTTTCCCGCTGTTGCGGGTATCCTCGGCAAGTATAAGATCTACCTCCTTAAGGATTCTAATTGCCCTTAAAGTAATATCCTCCAGGTTACCAATGGGTGTTGGCACCAGAAATAATTTTCCCATAAAACGCTTCTGCTAGTTGCTGAACTTGTTCTCGATATGAGCCATAAATCGCTCTTCGTATTCTTCCTTACCTTCCCAGTGATTGTAATCTGGTTTTACGATCTTCTCTACGAACTTCCTGGCCTCTTCCAGGCTATTGAAGGTGTTTAGCTGTGAGAGTACTCGGTTGTAATCGGCCGTATTGCCATCAAAAAGATGTTTTATGTAAGCCAGCCGCTCGTTAAGACCAATATTGATCCCCTTTTTAAGGCGGTCATTCAGGGACCTGGGTTTATTGTTCTTTTCAACATGGTTTACCGGCTGGAAATCTGGAAGATTATCATAGTCTACCCCTATATTTCTGAAATCCTTTTTTTCCTGCCTTGCTTCGGGTGCCTTTTTAGGCTCGGGCACAGAGTTTATCTGGTTCATCATAGAATCTACCAGTTCAGATTCCGGCGGCATCTGGGCCACGATATCCTTGATCTTTTCGGTATTAGGTTCGGTAATGGCATCTGAGTCCTTATTGTATTCGGTGCCATCTGGGTAGAATTCGTCGTACAGGTTCTGCTGAGGGGTTGGCTTAGCTGTTTTCTTTTGTTTTTTTGGAGCTTCCTCGAACTCTTCTTTGGAATCTACTAGCAGGTGTTCTTCGGTAAATGCGAGCACGGTTAGCTTTTCATAAAGATCTTTCGCCATTTTCTTCAATTTAACCGTATCCATATTCCCTTTTTCCTGAAGGATCATTTCAGCAATACGGGTCAAATCTGCTTCGATTTTCTTTTTCATCTGCTATTAAATTTTTATCATTTAGAGGTTAGAATGAAAACGAAGTAGGCATTTCAAAATTGTGAAAAACCTGCTTCTTACATTTCATAACTTTAAAGAATCACCCGGTTGCCGGGTTGTATTTTTAATAAATTTGTTCCACCTTTATACGAAAGAGGAATTTCCCCATTTCGACTTGAAAAATACAAAATGTTTCTCGAAAATACAGTAAATCACGAAGAGCAATTTGGCTGGATTGAGGTTATTTGCGGCTCGATGTTTTCCGGAAAAACGGAAGAGCTTATCCGCAGGCTGAAACGAGCGAAATTCGCCAAACAGAATGTTGAGATCTTTAAACCTGCCATAGACACCAGGTATGATGAAGAAATGGTAGTTTCTCACGATTCTAATGAAATTCGTTCTACCCCGGTGCCTTCCGCGGCCAATATCAGGATCCTGGCAGATGGTTGTGATGTGGTGGGGATAGACGAGGCACAGTTCTTCGATGATGAGATCGTATCGGTTTGTAACGACCTGGCCAACCGGGGAGTTCGCGTGATCGTGGCCGGTCTGGATATGGATTTTAAAGGGAACCCATTCGGGCCTATGCCTAACCTTATGGCTACCGCCGAATATGTCACCAAAGTGCACGCGGTGTGTACAAGAACAGGAAACCTGGCCCAGTTCAGCTATAGAAAAGCGATCAACGAAGACCTGGTATTCCTGGGTGAAAATGAAGAATACGAACCACTAAGCCGTGCGGCCTATTACAAGGCCATGCTGGACCAGAAAGTAAAAAAGCTTGACGTCCAGGAGCCACAGGAACTTAAATCTAAACCTACTGAAGAAAATGCCTGAAGCCAAAGAAACTGTCCTGGAAATCGATCTTGGAAACCTGGCTCATAATTACCGTTTTTTAAGGTCTAAGATTGACCCGGATGTAAAGTTCATGTCGGTAGTAAAGGCACATGCCTATGGTAGTGATTCGGTTGCCATTGCTCAAAAACTCGAGGAACTAGGCACCGATTATTTCGCAGTAGCTTATGTGGAGGAAGGGATCAGGCTAAGGGAGAACGGGATCACCAAACCTATCCTGGTGCTGCACCCCCAGTTCACTCATTTTGAAGAGATCATAGAGCATTGCCTGGAACCAAACCTTTACAGCCAGAAAACGCTAAGGCATTTTATCGAGGCCGCAGAAAAACTAAAACAAAAGAACTACCCGGTACATCTCAAACTGAACACCGGTCTTAACCGCCTTGGTTTTGACCAGCCAGAGATCCCTGAAGTCCTTGAACTCATCAATTCTACAGAAAGCCTGAAGGTCGCTTCCATATTTTCCCATCTAGCCGCGAGTGAAGACTGGCAGGAAAGGGATTTTACCGTGGGACAGATCGACCTTTATAGAAAAATGGCCTGGCAGATCATGGAAAACCTGGACTATGAGCCAATTCTGCACATCTGCAATACTTCGGGGGTGATCAACTATCCAAAGGCTGCCTTCAGCATGGTGAGAACGGGAATAGGCCTTTATGGTTATGGAAACGACAAGACCGTAGACCCATACCTGAAACCAGTAGGCACTCTGAAAACGATCATTTCCCAGATAAGGACCATTCAGAAAGGAGCTACGGTAGGTTATAACAGGGTGTTCAAAGCTGAAGAGGAAACACGCATCGCTACCATTCCTGTTGGACACGCAGACGGCATTAACCGTATCTACGGAAAGCAAAAAGCAGGCATGTACGTGAATGGACAGTTTGCGCCCATTGTGGGCAATGTGTGTATGGACATTATCATGATAAACGTTACCGGGATAGATTGTGCAGAAGGAGACGAAGTGATCGTTTTTGGCGGACCCCAGCACCCGGTAAAGCTTGCCGAAGCCGGGGGAACCATTTCCTATGAACTTATCACGGGTATCCAGCGCCGCGTTACCCGCAAGATCATCCCGGAATAGGCCACTTCGCTACATTTAGTTTTTTTATCTAAATTAGGGCTCAACTAACTACTAATACTTTAATATGGGCTTTTTAAAAGACTTTAAGACCTTCCTTTTTCAAAAGGACATCGTCATGCTGGCCACTGCAGTGGTGATTGGCGCCGCATTCAACAAGATCGTGACCTCGGTGGTTAACGACGTGATCATGCCATTAATCGGGGTATTTACCGGCGGCATAGATTTTACTCAAAAATTCATTTCCCTGGACGGCAGGTCCTACGAAACCCTCGACGCGGCGAAAGAAGCTGAGGCCGCGGTGATCACCTACGGAAACCTCATCCAGGCGATCATCTATTTCATTATCATAGGCTTTTTTATATTTTTGATCCTAAGAGCTTATGAAAAGACCAAGAAAAAGGAGAACGTAGAAGAAGCTCCGGCTCCAAAAGGACCTACCCAGGAGGAGATCCTACTGGAGATAAGGGACGAATTGAAAAAACAGAATTCATAAAGACGTACGCTTACCGCTACACTACTTATTTCAACCTTAAACCCCCGGCCAAAAGCTGGGGGTCTTTTTTTAACAAAATGTACAAATGCGTATAAAATAATATAAGCTAAATAATTTATAGCTTTGAAGTAATTCAGGTTTGCAGGCAAGCAATACCTTTGCAATCAAAATTTTAAATTTTCGCTAGAATATGAAAGTAGCAGTTGTTGGAGCCACCGGGATGGTGGGAAACGTAATGCTTAAGGTACTGGAGGAAAGAAATTTTCCGCTTACAGAATTAATTCCCGTAGCCTCAGAAAGATCTGTGGGGAAAAAGATAGCATTCGCAGGAAAGGAATATGAAGTGGTGGGACTGGAAACAGCTGTTTCCATGAAACCCGAGATCGCATTATTTTCAGCCGGCGGCGATACTTCCCTGGAGTGGGCTCCAAAATTTGCCGAAGTAGGTACTACGGTGATCGATAACTCTTCAGCCTGGAGAATGAACCCAAAGCATAAACTGGTGATCCCCGAGATCAATGCCAGCCTTTTGGACAGTGATGACAAGATCATTGCCAATCCCAATTGCTCTACTATTCAGCTTTTAATGGCCTTAAAGCCCTTACACGACAAATACCGTATTAAGCGGGCGATCGTTTCTACCTACCAGTCTATTACAGGCACCGGGGTAAAGGCAGTGCGACAGCTTGAAAACGAATATGCCGGTGAAAATGGCGAAATGGCCTATCCTTATCCTATTCACAGGAATGCCCTGCCGCATTGTGATGTTTTCCAGGATAATGGTTACACCAAGGAAGAAATGAAGCTCACTAACGAGACGAAGAAGATCCTAGGAGACAACTCAGTGAATGTGACGGCTACTGCGATTAGGATCCCGGTGGTGGGAGGACATTCAGAATCTGTGAACCTGGAGTTCGAAGAGGAGTTTGATGAAGCAGAGGTAAGGAAGCTTTTAAGCGAATTCCCTGGTATTACCGTTCAGGATAACCCGGCGGTAAATACCTATCCAATGCCTATCTATGCCGAAGGAAAAGACGATGTATTCGTAGGAAGGATTCGTAGAGATCACTCCCAGCCAAGGTCACTGAATATGTGGATCGTAGCCGATAACCTGAGAAAAGGAGCTGCTACCAATGCCATTCAGATCGCGGAATACCTGGTGGAAAAAGAACTGGTATAGAAATTCCAAATATTTCAATAAATTTAAAAGCCTGAAAGAATTCCACTTTCAGGCTTTTTTTGTCTTAATTTATGTTCATCAAACTTGAAATATGAAAAAAATATCTACTGCTATTTGTGTTCTGGGTTTAATCACCTATTCTAACACCGCAAATAGCCAAAACCAAATCGAATTGAAATACCCTGAAACCAAAAAAGTGGATACGGTGACCGATTATTTCGGTACCGAGGTAAAGGATCCTTATCGCTGGCTGGAAGATGACCGCAGCGAGGAAACCGAAAACTGGGTAAAAGCCCAGAACAAGGTCACTTTTAATTACCTGGAGCAGATCCCATATCGCGATGAGCTTAAAAAAAGGCTTACCCAGCTTTGGGATTATGAGAAATTAGGCGCTCCTTTCACCGAGGGTGATTACATTTATTTCTATAAGAACGACGGCCTGCAGAACCAGAGTGTTTTGTATCGTAAAAAAGGTGAGGATGGAAAACCGGAGATCTTCCTGGATCCGAACAAGTTCAGCGAAGACGGGACCACTTCCCTGGGTGGCCTGAGCTTTTCTGAAAACGGTAAAAAAGTAGCTTATGCTATTTCTGAAGGTGGAAGCGACTGGAGAAAAGTGATCGTAATGGATGCTGAAACCAGTGAGATCCTTGGAGATACCATCAAGGATGTAAAATTCAGCGGTATGTCCTGGAGAGGAAACGAAGGCTTTTATTATTCCAGCTATGATAAGCCGGACGGAAGTGAACTTTCTGCCAAGACAGACCAGCATAAATTATATTTTCATAAACTGGGCACACCTCAATCTGAAGACAAGGTGATCTTTGGAGATACCGAAGCTCAAAAGAGAAGGTATGTACAAGGATATACTACCGAAGACGACAGGTTCCTGGTGATATCTGCCAGGAATTCTACCGCAGGAGGAGAACTTTACCTTATGGATCTAAGCAAAGAGAAACCAGAACTGGTTACCATCCTTGATCATTTTGATTCTGAAAGTTATGTGCTGGACAACCGTGGCTCCAAACTTTTCATCGTTACCAACCTTGAGGCTCCTAACAGGAGGATAGTTACCGTTGACGCTTCGAATCCCTCTCCAGAGAACTGGAAGGATCTTATCCCTGAGACCGAAAATGTATTAAGTCCCTCTAAAGGTGGCGGATATATCTTTGCAGAATATATGAAAGATGCCATTTCCCAGGTAAAACAATATGATTATGACGGGAAAATGGTTCGAGAGGTCGAGCTGCCAGGAATCGGTTCCGCAGGTGGATTTGGCGCCAAGAAAGACGAAGATGTACTTTATTACTCCTTCACGAATTACGTAACTCCTGGGACTATCTATAAATATGATATTGAAGCAGGGACTTCAGAAGTTTACAACAGGCCGAACATAGACTTCAATTCAGAAAATTATGAAAGCACCCAGGTGTTCTATGAATCTAAGGACGGCACCAAGGTTCCTATGATCATCACTCATAAGAAGGGGATAGAACTGGACGGGAAAAATCCTACTATTCTTTACGGATATGGCGGATTCAACATTAGCCTTACCCCAAGTTTCAGCACCGCGATGAGCGTCTGGCTGGAGCAGGGTGGTATCTATGCCGTGGCCAACCTCCGTGGAGGGGGCGAATATGGTAAAGAATGGCATGATGCGGGTATAAAAATGAAAAAACAGAATGTGTTTGACGATTTTATCGCGGCTGCAGAATACCTTATAGACCACAATTACACCTCTAGTAACAAACTGGCCATACGTGGCGGTTCTAATGGCGGACTACTCGTTGGAGCAACCATGACCCAGCGTCCAGATCTTATGCAGGTGGCTTTACCTGCCGTTGGGGTGATGGACATGCTTAGGTATCACACCTTCACCGCAGGTGCCGGATGGGCTTACGATTATGGAACTGCAGAGGACAATAAGGAAATGTTCGAATATCTATATGGTTATTCGCCGGTGCACAATGTAAAAGAAGGAGTTGAATATCCTGCTACTTTAGTAACTACGGGAGATCACGATGACCGCGTGGTGCCTGCGCATTCTTTCAAGTTTGCGGCAGAATTACAGGATAAACATGCCGGTAAGGAGCCCGTACTTATCAGGATAGAGACCAAGGCGGGTCATGGTGCAGGGAAACCAACCAGCATGATCATCGAAGAATATGCCGATATTTTTGGGTTTACCCTTTACAATATGGGCTATAAAAACCTTCCGAAAGAGATCGGGAAGGAAGTGGGACAATAAAACCTGGTATACCCTTTAAATTGATAAAGCGCGGATTATGTTCCGCGCTTTTTTTATTTTAACTTCGGCCTAATATATTCTTTCCTATGCTGAAACTTCAGAAAGTATCTTTCGCCTACCAAAAAGAACCGGTCTTAAAAAACATCAGTTTCGAGATCGAAAAAGGTCAGAATGTTTCGGTGATCGGGGAAAGCGGCTGCGGAAAAAGCACCCTTTTAAAACTTATTTACGGTCTTTTACATACAGATGGGAAAGTAAGCTGGAACGGAGAAGAAATGCTGGGACCCAATTTCAACCTGGTGCCCGGAGAACCTTTTATTAAATACCTTGCCCAGGATTTTGACCTGATGCTACCTTTAACGGCGGCTGAAAATGTAGGGAAACACCTCAGTAATTTCTATCCCGTCAAAAAGAAAAGGCGTATCAGGGAGTTGCTGGAAGTGGTAGAAATGGAAGACCTGGCCGATAAGAAAGCGAAACTACTTAGTGGTGGGCAGCAGCAACGTATCGCTTTAGCCCGGGCACTGGCCAAAGAGCCAGAACTGATCCTGCTTGATGAGCCCTTCAGCCATATAGACCATTTTAGAAAGAACAATCTAAGAAGGCGGCTGTTCTCCTATCTCAAGGAACAAAATATCACCTGTATCGTGGCAACGCACGACAGTACCGATGCCCTTTCTTTCGCAGACCGCACCTTTGTTCTGAAGAATGGAAATATTTATGCCGACGGTACACCCGAGCAATTATATAAATCCCCGCCCAACAAGTATGTGGCCTCCCTCTTCGGCGATGTGAACCATATCATGCTGAAGAATCTCCGGGAGAATGAAAACAGCCGGAAAAGAGTGGTCTTGTATCCTCATGATATTAGCGTTGTGAAAGATTCAGCCATCAGGGCAGAAGTAAGAAATACTTACTTTAAGGGAGAAAATTTCCTGATCCAGGCAAAACTGAATGGAGAAGAGATCCTGGTAGAACATAAGAAAAACATACAGCCAGGAAACACCATAGCACTAAAGGTTCAGGAAAAACTTATCGAGGAAAGGCTTAAGTGATCTCCAGAATTTCAAATTCACGCCCGTTGAATTTTGCTTTTTCACCTGCTTTTTTGCCTAGTAAAACCTGGGCGATAGGTGATTTGATCCCAACAGCATAAAATTTATCTTTCCCAGTGTTGATCTCTCCTGCCGGGATAGAAATAAAGTATTTAGCGACATTGGTCACCACGGTACTGCCCAGAACTACATTGCCGTTGGGCTTATATTCTTCGATCCTGTTCAGGATATTGCCCAGGCGGTCGTATTCGTTAAGCTGTACGCTTAACTTATTCCATTCGATATTGATCATTTCCCTGCCGGTCTCATATTTATCCCCGGCGCTGCTTTTAGACTCGTTCTCGAGATCTTCTTTAAGTCCTTCCATAGACTTTTTTACCACCTCTACCCTGGTTTGCAGGTATTCCCAGCAGGCAACAATTAAATTCTGTCGTAGTTCTACTCCCATTATTCCAGCATGAATTTTCCGTAGTTCTGCATCTGCCGTACGATCCAATTCTTTCTCCTTTGTATAAAACTGCTGGCTGGATTTGCCCTGTATTCCCGTGGGTTTGGCAGGACAGCGGCGATGGCGGCAGCTTCATATGGGCCAAGTTTGGATGCATCTTTTTTAAACCAGTGGAGCGAGGCAGCCTGGGCACCATAAACGCCTTTTCCCATTTCAATGGAATTCAGGTAAACTTCAAGGATACGCTCTTTGCTCCACAGCATCTCGATTAGAAAAGTAAAATAGGCTTCCATTCCTTTTCTGAACCAGGTACGGCTGGGCCAAAGGAAAACGTTCTTAGCCGTTTGCTGCGAGATGGTGGAAGCACCACGTATCTTCCTTCCGGAACGGTTATCTTCCATGGCTTTTTGAATCGCCTCGAAATCGAAACCATTATGTTTTTCAAAATTCTGGTCTTCACTTGCTATAACCGCTAACTGAAGATGTCTTGAAATATCTTCTATTGGTACCCAGTCATGCTCTATTGGCTCCTCGGGGTTTTCGAAATATCGTATCGCCATCAATGGCGTGAAAGGCACCGGCACGAACTTATAAACCACCACGATGAGGATGCTAAAAAGGAAAAGACCTAAAAGGACCTTGAAAATAAATCTGAAAAATTTTTTCATCATGATCTTATGGCTAGTTCTGCGATTTCCTTTCCTATCAGGCTGCCAATGGCAATCCCCATTCCGCCGAGACGTACCCCGCAAAAGACGTTCTTAGAAAGCTCTTTTATTATTGGTTTCTTTTGTGCTCCTACCCCCATGATGCCGCTCCAGGACTGCTGGATCTCGAATTCGGTTTCGGGCAGGATACAGGTCTCGAGTAATTCCCTCAATTTATTCTGGATGAGATCGGTCAGGCCGGTCTCGTCAGTTTCTTCCGTCTTAAAATCAAGGTTTCTTCCGCCACCGAACAATACCCTATCCCCGATATTTCGGAAATAATAATATCCCTTGTCCAGGTGGAAAGTACCTTCAAAAGGAAGGTTCTGTATGGGTTTGGTGACCAGCACCTGGGCACGGGCAGGTTTTACCTCATCTATGCCCAGCCTGGATGCAAAGCCATTAGTGGCTATGATCAGTTTTTGAGCCTTAATGCTGAAGCCTGGAGTATTTATATTTACACCATTCTTAGATTGTTCGAAAGATCTCACCTCAACTCCATTAAGGATCCTTATCCCTTTTTCTATAGCCTTTTTTACCAAAGCGCTCATCATTTTCCCGGTATCTATCTGCCCCTCGAACTTATTGAACACCAGTTTAGGCTGAATTTTCCGGAAACCGAATTTATTCTCGGCAACTTCAAACACATCTTCCCGGAATACCGGTTGTAAAAGTTCATTTATTTGAGGGATACGTTGCAGGCATTCTTCGTAAAGTTCTTTATCGGCTTCAGTAAATAGCTCATATCCTCCTTTTTCCTGGTAATCGATCACATCGTCTCCCAGGTTCTTCCGGAGCAATTCCAGGCCTCTTTTCCGCTTCTGAACCAATTCTACCACCTCCTGGGGGGAATGTGTCTTAAGATCGTCCAGGATCTCTGAAATACTTCCGAAACAGGCAAATCCGGCATTCTTGGTGCTGGCACCTTCCGGCAACATGCCTTTTTCCAGGATAAGCACCCTGGATCCGGGTTCAGCCTGCTTCAGCCTTAGCGCCGCATTAAGCCCGGTGATGCCACTGCCAACGATACAATAATCGATATTGGAAAACCAGGAATCGGTTTCCCAGAAAGAAAAATTCATGGGTTAGTATTTTCTAAGGCTGAAAATACAAAAAACCTCCAAGCTATCGGGAAGGCTGGAGGTCATAATTTAAGCATAAAAAAACCCCGGAATTCCGGGGTTGATCTTGTTACTCTTCCATGGGTTTCATCTTGAAATCTTCCATGAATTTAGTGGTATAATTTCCTTCGATATAATCCGGATGATCCATCAGCTGCCTGTGGAACGGGATCGTGGTCTTGATACCTTCGATCACGAACTCATCCAGGGCACGCTTCATTTTATTGATCGCCTCTTCCCTGGTCTGGGCGGTGGTGATCAATTTAGCGATCATGGAATCATAGTTTGGCGGAATGATATACCCGCTGTAAACGTGGGTATCTATTCTTACCCCGTGACCTCCCGGTGCATGAAGATTGGTGATCTTCCCTGGAGACGGACGGAAATTGTGATATGGATCTTCCGCATTGATCCTGCACTCTATAGAATGCAATTGCGGGAAGTAGTTCTTTCCTGAAATTGGCACCCCGGCAGCCACAAGGATCTGCTCGCGAATAAGGTCATAATCTATTACCTGCTCGGTAATTGGGTGCTCTACCTGTATACGGGTGTTCATCTCCATGAAGTAGAAATTCCTATGTTTATCTACAAGGAATTCCACGGTTCCTGCTCCTTCATACTTGATGAATTCTGCAGCCTTCACCGCGGCCTCACCCATCTTCTTACGAAGGGTATCGGTCATGAATGGAGAAGGGGTCTCTTCAGTTAATTTCTGGTGACGGCGTTGTACCGAACAATCCCTTTCAGAAAGGTGACAGGCTTTTCCGCTGCTGTCTCCTACGATCTGGATCTCGATATGGCGTGGCTCTTCAATAAGCTTTTCCATATACATCCCATCATTTCCAAAGGATGCTTCAGCCTCTTTTCTAGCCGATTCCCATGCCGGTTCAAGATCCTCCTCTTTCCAAACGGCACGCATTCCCTTACCACCACCTCCGGCAGTAGCTTTCAACATTACCGGAAATCCGATCTCCTTGGCCAGCTTAAGGCATTCTTTATAATCTTTCAGGATCCCTTCTGAACCTGGAACACATGGCACGCCTGCAGCTCTCATGGTAGCTTTTGCAGTCGCCTTGTCCCCCATTTTAGAGATCATTTCGGGAGAAGCCCCGATAAACTTGATATCGTGCTCTTCACAGATCTTGGAGAACTTGGCGTTCTCAGACAGGAACCCATATCCCGGATGAATTGCATCGGCATTGGTGATCTCTGCTGCGGCAATGATATTCGATATTTTCAGATAAGAAAGGTTACTCGGCGCAGGTCCTATACATACGGCTTCATCAGCAAATCTTACGTGCAGACTTTCAGCATCTGCCGTAGAATATACCGCGACCGTTTTTATACCCATTTCTTTACAGGTACGGATAACACGAAGCGCGATCTCCCCTCTGTTGGCAATCAATATTTTCTTAAACATACCTAGTTGCTTTTAAAGTTCTGAAGCCCTTTTTTGAGGGCTTGCAGTTGTTAAAACGGGCAGTAAATTATGATGGATCAACCAAAAATAAAGGCTGATCGAACTCTACAGGAGAAGAATCGTCTACCAGTACTTTTACTATTTTTCCTGAAACCTCACTTTCGATCTCATTGAAGAGCTTCATTGCTTCAATGATACAAAGCACGTCTCCTTCTTTTACCGTATCTCCTACTTCGCAGAAAGTTGGCTTGTCTGGAGAAGGTTTTCTGTAGAAAGTCCCGATAATTGGAGACTTTACAGTGATATATTTTGATTCATCATCGCCAGAATCTTTAGATTCTTTTTGTGGAGCAGGGCTTTCCTGTGGAGCAGGAGCCTGTTGCTGCTGTGGCTGTGGTGCCGCCATTTGCTGTGGCATTTGCTGCGGAACCTGCTGTACTATGGTAGTTTCCTTTTCGTCTGAACCTGTTCTAATGGTAATCTTTACATCACCTGTTTCCAGTTTCACCTCGCTTGCGCCAGACTTGGCTACAAATTTTATCAGGTTCTGAATTTCCTTTAAATCCATAATAATTGGTGTTGGTTTTTATGAGTTATAAGCCCATTTAAGGTAAGTAGCTCCCCATGTGAAGCCACCTCCAAAAGAGGCAAATATTAAATTATCTCCTTTTTTAAAATTCTTCTCGTAATCGCTAAGCAATAATGGTAAGGTCGCAGAGGTGGTATTTCCATATCTCTGGATGTTCATCAAGACCTTAGACTCATCGTTAAGACCCATTCTTTTTGCTGTTGCGTCTATGATTCGTTTATTTGCCTGGTGTGCCACCAGCCAGTTCACATCTTCATTAGAAAGATCGTTCCTCTTCATGATCTCTTCGCTCACCCCGGCCATGTTGGAAACGGCGAATTTAAATACCGTTTTACCATCCTGCTGAACAAAATGCAGCTTTTTAGCCACGGTCTCTTCGGTAGGAGGAGTTATAGATCCTCCGGCTTCGATCTTTAAAGATTCACGTCCAATGGAATCACTTCTTAGAAGTTCGTCCTGAAGCCCTAGCCCTTCGGTATTTGGCTCCATAAGAACGGCTCCCGCTCCATCTCCAAAGATGATACAGGTGGTCCTGTCTGTATAATCGATGATCGATGACATCTTATCTGCCCCGATCAATAATACTTTTTTATATCTACCTGATTCAATATATGCTGCGGCGGTAGACATTCCATATAAAAAACTGGAGCATGCTGCCTGCAGGTCGTAAGAAAATGCGTTTGTCGCACCTATTTCGGTCGCCACGTGTACACCAGTAGAAGCTACGGGCATATCTGGAGTGGCCGTCGCCATAATTATTAAATCTATATCTTTTGGGTCCAGGTTGGTCTTGCGAAGTATGTCTTTGGCCGCCTGTATGGCTAAAAATGAAGTTCCTTTTTTGGGATCTTTCAGGATTCGTCTCTCTTTAATTCCTGTTCTGGTGGTAATCCATTCATCGTTTGTATCCACCATCTCTTCCAACATCTTGTTGGTTAAAACATCCTCAGGTACGTAAGCACCTACAGCTGTAATCGCTGCCGTGATTTTACTCATAAGTTTGGATTTAATTCACCCTTCACCGGCCCTCTGCAATTCTATTCCTTAGATAGAAAATTACTAAATTATAATTTAACCGGCGTGCAAATTAAGGTCTTTTTAGGACTTAATCAACTAAAAACAAAAAACTCCCACAATGTGAGAGTTCCTGTTAATCTTTGAAGCTCTAAACGCTTATTAAGCCTCTATTTCTTCGGTATTATCTATCAATACCTGACCACGGTAATAAAGTTTACCCTCGTGCCAGTGAGCTCTGTGATAAAGGTGTGCTTCACCTGTTACAGAATCTACAGCCACTTTTGGAGCTGAAGCTTTATAATGTGTTCTTCTCTTATCTCTTCTGGTTTTAGAGATTTTTCTCTTTGGATGTGCCATGGCTTCCTATTAATTATTCGTTTAGTAAATTTTTTAATTTGTCCCAGCGAGGATCTATATCATCCTCTTTCTTCTTTTTCTGATTTTTCAAACTAAGCTCTTCTAGCTTATCGAGTACTTCAGACTTTAATGTGCCGTCTTCCACTCCCGGGTGAATCCTCTTTTGAGGCACCGAAAGTACGACTAACTCATAAATATATTGCTGAATATTCACTTCATATTCCCCATGAGGAATAATTAGTAGATCTTCATCTTCGTTATTGAATTCATCACCGAACTTTATTACCAGGAATAGTTCATTGTCTATCGGCTGGTCATAAGGCTCATTAGTAAGATCACAGTTAACATTTACTGTTCCCGTCGCCCTAAAGGTAAGCTCCATCATGGTGCTTTTCTTTTCGAACAACAGGTCAATCTTTACATCGGCGCTATTGAATTCCTCGTACTCAAAATGTTCAAAGAACCTGTTATCTAGCTCATACTCAAACTGGTGCTTTCCAAGCTTTAATCCCTTGAAAGGAATTGTAAACTCTGCTAAATTCCTCATCTCTCCTCAGTTTTGAGTGCCCAACGTTTCCGTTAAGGCGGGTGCAAAGATATAAAAATTAATCAATTATGCTCTTTTTATAAACAAATTTTTGTTTATATCTTCTTCCCTTGTTTCTTTAATGGGTTTTCGGTTAGCTCCTTGTATTCTTCCCTGGCTTTATAGATCTCAATTCCCTTAAACACAGCTTCTTTAAATGAATTTAAATTAGCCTCGTTCTTGCCCGCGATCTCAAAAGCAGTTCCATGATCTGGGGAAGTCCTTACCTTGGAAAGTCCGGCGGTGAAATTAACTCCTCTTCCGAAGGAAAGAGTTTTAAATGGCACCAGTCCCTGGTCGTGATAGGAAGCGATAACCGCATCAAAATTCTTGTAATTCTTGGTTCCGAAGAAACTGTCTGCGGCATATGGTCCAAATACCAGGTCTCCTTTATCCCTTAATTTTTTAATAGTAGGCTTCAGTACTTCCTCATCTTCCTTTCCTATCAAACCATTATCTCCGCTATGAGGATTAATGCCTAAAACCGCGATCTTAGGCTTTCTTATCCTGAAATCTTTCTTCAGGGTCTCCTGTATGGTCCTGATCTTTTTCTCGATTAGATCTGGCGTGATTACCGAAGCGATGTCCTTAAGTGCAACATGGTCTGTTAGCAAACCAACCTTTAGATTGTCGGTGATCATGAACATAAGACTTTCGCCTCCCAGTTCACGGGCCAGGTAATCTGTATGACCCGGGAATTTGAACTTGTCTGACTGTATGGTCGCTTTATTGATAGGAGCCGTAACCAGCACATCTATCTCGTCCTTCTTCAAAGCTGCAGTAGCCGCTTCCAGTGACCTGAAAGCGTATTCCCCTATTTTGGTATCTTCTTCTCCAAAATTGATATTCACATTTTCCTTCCAAACGTTCACTACGTTCACTTTCCCGTCTATGGCATTAGAAGGATGATCTATTCCCTGAAAATGCAGGGACAGTTTATATTGCTTCTTTAAAAAATTAAGGATCTTGGTGTTCGCAAAGATAATCGGGGTACAAAAATCCAGCATCCTGGAATCATCAAAGGTCTTAAGTACAATCTCGCTACCAATCCCATTTAGATCACCAATACTAATTCCCAGTTTGATCATTTCATCTTGTTTCATAAAGTTTCCCGATATAATATTTTAATTTTACACACAAATGTAACCATTATTATAGAAAAGCATGTTCACAGGGATAGTTGAAGAGATAGGAAAAATCACTGAAATCAAAGAATCTGGTAGTAACCTGGATATTAAGGTAAAGGCTAAAATGACTCCCGAGCTTAAAATAGACCAGAGCGTGTCTCATAACGGAACCTGTCTTACAGTAGTTTCCCTACAGGATGAAGAATATATGGTTACTGCGGTTAAGGAAACCCTTGAAAAAACCAACCTGGGCACTTTAAAAGCCGGGGATCCTGTAAACCTGGAAAGAGGCATGAAATTAGGCGACCGGCTCGATGGCCATATTGTGCAGGGTCATGTAGACCAGACCGCAACCTGCATAAATATTGAGGAGGCCGATGGGAGCTGGCACTTCACTTTTGAATACGATCCTAATATTGGAAATCTTACCATAGAAAAGGGTTCGATCACCGTGAACGGAGTGAGCCTAACGGTGGTGAATTCCAAAAAGACTCAGTTTAGCGTCGCAATAATCCCTTATACCTACGAGCATACCACTTTTAAGCATCTAAAAAAGGGAGATGTGGTAAATCTTGAATTTGATGTAATAGGCAAATATGTGAAGAGGATCACTGAGCTGTCTTAGTATTCTCAAAATCCCGAAGCCTGTAACAACCGTACATTACGCCTACGGCCATTAACACATACACATAATCGTCTATGGGAAGACATAGACCAGGAGGCGGTGGAACACCTTGTCCATTACCGCCACCATTCCCATTTCCTGGATCACATGGCGGGCCGCGACGACCACTTTGCTGTTTATTAGGCTCGGGTGGACCTTTTTCATCCTGTGGAGGATAAGCATAGATACTCACCCCTAGAGAAAGGATCAAAATCAGAAATATTGTTCTAATTCGGGCCATTGATAACCAGTTGATATTATCGGCGTATGCCTCTAATTTACTTTTTTTCTAAACAATTCAGTGCCTAATGTAAGGCTTTTCTTTATGCCACCGCGATGATAGCCTAAGTTAGCTTAGCTTCAAAATACTGAATTCAAAAAAACATACGTATTATATATAGTAAAAGATTTTAATTTTGATCATTTCTGTTTGGGTCAGAAAAAATAAAAATCTACAGACACTTAAAAATCAATCACTTCAGGGTTTATCAAAGTTATATAATAGGTTAATGCAAATCCAAAATTTTCTTTAATTATTTTAAAAATACCAGGGGATTAAATGTATCCAAGAATTATACATAATTTCTGCAGCAGATGAACTTTAACTAATGTTGAATTAAAGATTGAATTCAATGATTATTTGAAGATTGGATCTGTCGGATAGTAAATTCTATTTATCAAATCCTGTAATAAAACGTAAAACAGATAACCGGAAGGACTTCATTTTCAAGGTCGATATCAAAGAAAAACCAAAAATCATCAGTGTCTTGTTTTTCTCTCACATCTTCAGAAATCACATAGGCAGGTCCTAAATCGATCTGAACTCCGAATTTTTCAGAAAAATTGAAATCTCTTCCAATTCTGAGATCCACTATTGAATATTTAGTAAGCTCGAACTCAGTATCTGACCTGATAAAAGTAAAGCCACCTCTTAGATACCAAGGGCGCCTGGCCGAGAGATCGGAGGAACCTCCAAAATGATAAAGGTAATTGGCCTGGAGCGAAATAATATCTTCATCTGGTGAGGGTACGGTTCCTATATTAAATCCTAATTCGGACTGGTCTAACTGAAATCTCCCACCAATATGGAACAGTTCCAAAAGTCCAGCTCCACCTGTAATATTAAAGCTTTCCTGCTCCTGTCCGCTTGTGATAAACGAACAGATACTAACCAGGATAATTATTAACCTTCGCATGATTATGATTTAATGAGCAGGTAGGTTTTAGTTGGCCCGGTAAGAGTTGTTGAAAATTGAAAAAGCTAAAATTAAATTTACGAAATTATTTCAGAAATACTTTTGACTAGTAACTGCTAAAATGATTTTCACTGCAACTATATTCCCTAATTAAGAATAGAAAGTTAAGTTCTGAAAAAAGCTATCTGCCGTTTTAGTAGAATAAAAAAAACCTGTCTAAAAAAGACAGGTTTTCTATGTGGTCCCACTTGGGCTCGAACCAAGGACCACCTGATTATGAGTCAGGTGCTCTAACCAACTGAGCTATGGGACCTGATACGTATTTGTATCGCGAGCGCAAATTTAGATAATTGCAAGTTACGCACCAAACAAATATATTCCTATTTTTCCTGACACAGCTCTACCAGTACGCCATTCGCATCCTTGGGATGCATAAAGGCAACTATTTTATTATCTGCTCCAGGTTTAGGTTCCTCATTCAATAATCTAAAACCCTCTTTTTTAAGCCTTTCAATTTCAGCCCTGATATCATCTACATAAAAGGCCATATGGTGGATACCTTCCCCTCTTTTTTCGATAAATTTTGAGATTGGGCTATCGGGCCTGGTTCCTGCCAGCAGTTCGATCTTGCTTTCACCCACCTTAAAGAAAGAAGTGGTCACTCCCTCTCCATCTACGGTTTCACTTTTATAAGGCTCTGCTCCCATCATCGCCGCATAGGTCTTATTGGCCGCCTCCAGGTCTTTTACCGCAATTCCTATATGTTCTATTCGCTTCATCTTTATTATTTTTCTGAAACAAATATCCATAAATATTGTTATATCATTCAAATTCATCCAGATGAAGATTATCACAGTTAAAAATTTTACTTTTGTAGCATGGAAGAAACAAACAGACAAAAAAAGATAGGTGGATTATTGCAGAAGGACCTTGCTGATATCCTACAGAATTCTCTTAGGGATAGTGGCAGGACAGGGATCTTGATTTCTGTTTCCAAAGTGCGTGTCACCACCGACCTTTCTATCGCCAAGGCTTATGTAAGCATTTTCCCTTCTAAGTTCCAGGAGGAGGTGATCAAGGAGATCAACGAGCAGAAATCGCAGATCAAGCACCAGATGGCGCAGCGTACCAAGCATCAGCTTAGAAAAATGCCAGACCTTAATTTCTATATTGACGATTCTCTGGAATATATAGACGGAATAGAAAAGTCGATAAAAGGCAAGGAGGACCCGATTTCCAATCCAGATCTATTAGACAAGAGGAAAAAATCTTAATTTGAAGTTCCCGCTCTATATTGCCAAACGCTACCTCTTTACCAAAAGTAAGAGCAATGCGATCAATATCATTACGATTATTGCCGCGATTGGAGTGTTCGCCGGGGCTTTTTCGCTATTTATAGTTCTTAGCGGATTCTCCGGTCTCAGGGATTTCAGCCTTTCCTTCTCGAATGAATTCGATCCCGACCTTAAAGCCATCCCAGCCCAGGGTAAAGTGCTGAATATTTCTGAAGATCAGTTAGAAAGCCTTCAGCAAATTGAGGGCATTGCCGAATTCAGCAAGATCGTTGAAGAAAGAGTCATTCTTAGTTATAAGTCCAAGACCAATCCTGCCTATATCAAAGGCGTAGATGAGAATTACCGGCTGGTTAACAAAATAGACAGTGCAGTGGTTTTCGGAACCTGGTTAACCAAAAGTGAACCTCAGGTCGTGATCGGGAACGGGCTTTCCAGGCTGCTGGATGTGGGCACCTTTAATTACCAGAACCTTCTCAAGATAATGGTGCCAAAACCCGGTAAGGGCCAGGTGACCATGACCAACATACAGGATGCCTTCAATGCGAGACAAACCATTGTAAGCGGGATCTATAGTGTGAACGAAGAACTGGACGACAAATATGTTTTTACCAACATCAATTTCGCCAAGGGTTTGCTGGACATGGGAGATAATGAATATTCTGGTGTGGAATTCAAGCTCATTCCAGAAGCATCCCCCGAGGCGGTAAGTACGGAAATTAAGTATATACTTGGGGAAAACAGTATCGTAAAAACCCGCGCAGAGCTCAATGACGCTCTGAATAAAATGCTTAATTCAGAGAACCTGTTCGTTTACCTCATCTTCACTCTGGTGCTTACCATCGCTTTATTTAATGTGGTTGGCTCCATTATCGTTATGATCCTGGACAAACGTGAGAACATCAAAACTTTACACAGCCTGGGGGCAACCCCAAACCAGATCAAGAATATCTTCTTTTTACAGGGAATGTTAATGACGGGATTGGGTGGATTAATTGGCCTGATCGTAGCCATGATACTTATCACGCTCCAGATGAATTACGACCTGGTAATGATCACACCAAACCTGCCCTACCCGGTACAAATGAAACTTGAAAACGTGCTTATCGTAATATTCACGATCTTCACTCTGGGGCTTATAGCTTCTTATATTGCCGCCGGAAGAAGTAAAAAAGCGCTTGCCTAGGCGAATTCGTAATTTGCGAATTCTCTTTCTACCTCGTCGAATGCCGCGAATACATCTGCTGAATCATCACTGGTCACCATTTTCATTCGGTATTCCTTAAAGTGAGGGATTCCTTTGAAATAATTGGTATAATGACGACGGGTTTCGAAAACACCCAGCTTCTCGCCCTTCCAGTCGATCGCCATTTGCAGGTGTCTCCTGGCAGCATCCAAACGCTCTTTCATATTTGGAGGCGGAAGGTGTTCCCCGGTCTTAAAGAAATGCTTCACTTCCCTAAAGAACCACGGGTAACCTATACTGGCACGGCCTATCATAGCTCCATCCAGCCCAAATTTATCGCGCATTTCCATGGCACGCTCCGGGCTGTCTACATCTCCATTTCCAAAAACTGGAATATGCATGCGGGGATTGTTCTTCACCTCGGCGATCGGAGCCCAGTCGGCTTCACCTTTATACATTTGCGCTCTTGTACGACCATGAATGGAAATTGCCTGGCAACCAACATCCTGAAGCCTTTCAGCTACCTCAACGATCTTAATGGAATCATGGTCCCAGCCCAACCTGGTTTTTACCGTCACAGGCAGCTTGGTGTGCTTCACCATAGCTTCGGTAAGAGAAACCATAAGGTCTATATCTTTAAGGATACCGGCACCTGCTCCTTTGGAAACCACTTTTTTCACCGGGCAGCCAAAGTTGATATCGATAATATCTGGTCCCGATTTTTCCACGATCTCTACAGACTGCAGCATGGATTCCAGGTTAGCACCAAAGATCTGTATGCCCACCGGACGTTCCTTTTCGTAAATATCAAGTTTCATGGTGCTTTTCGCCGCGTCGCGAATAAGCCCTTCTGACGAGATAAACTCTGTATATACCACATCTGCTCCCTGCTCCTTGCACAATGCGCGGAATGGCGGGTCACTCACATCTTCCATCGGTGCCAACAGCAACGGGAAGTCTCCTACATCTATATTTCCAATTTTTGCCAAAGCTTCTGTTTTTCAGGTCGCAAAATTACTAAATAATTCCTATGCCTGAAAATTAGTTCTCCCAGCTATGAATTTAATTCTGAGACTTTAAGCGCTGGCTCTCCTCGGCATCGATAGCCCGCTTGTTATCACTAAGCTTGAAATTCCCGAATTTATAGATAAGTCCAAACTTCAGCATTCTTGATTCTGGCCTGGCAAAATACCCGTTATTCTGATTAAGATATTGTGATCTAAGCGGAATGTTCATCTGGTTGAAAGCGTCCTCCAGGTTCAGGGTAGCCACCAGCCTGGAATCGAAGAAGGTCTTTCTTAAACCTATATTTAACCCGAACTGAGCCTCTTCAAACTGATAGGAACCGGAAATGAAGTTTGGCACATAGGTAACGCCAACATCCCCGGAAAAGCTCCTGTCTTTTGAAAGGGTTAGAAAATTAGAAGCGGTAAAATATGTGCTGAACACATCGTTGGTCACGGTTTGTCCGCCGCTTTCCAGCGCTGGGAAGTCATTCTGCATAAAAAAGAATGAGGTATACGCATAGAGCATCCACCAGTCTTTTAAATAATTATAATAGGTGACATCAAAGCTGAATTGCTGCTGGAAATCCATATTCAGGCTGGCAGACCTAAGGTTCCTGTTCTGGTTATCCTGAAAAGGCAGGGTGCCGATGGCATTATCTACCTTATCCCAATAAAGGTCGAAGAATAAAATGTTCCTGTACCCATAACTGAATTTTATGGTATTCGAAATTGAAGGCATCAGGTCTGGGTTCCCATCCTGGAAGTTATTTTCATTGATGAAATACCTGTAGGTATTAAGACTTTCAAATCCCGGCCTGTTGATCCTTCGGCTGTAATCTGCGCTAAAGAAATGATCATCGCTGGGTGTATAGCTCAAATAAAAAGTTGGGAACAACTCAAAATATTCCTGGGAATTAACCAGTCCCAGAGATTCCGAAACTCCCTGCACATCGGTATACTCTCCTCTTAAACCTGCCTTCAGGCTTATCTTTTCCCAGTCTCTGGAAAGGCTGGCATAAACCGCATAAATGTCTTCCTGGTAATTCAACAGGTCTGAAAGGTTAGCGTCAAATTCGTTCAGATCATTATTCCGGTCAAAGAAATCCTGGCCACTATCAGATCTGAGGCCGGAGTATTTCATCCCGGTTTCAAAATCTGTAGAGCCCAGCGGGCTGCTTACATCTACCTGCCCGGTGAAAATATCACTGTTCTGGTTGGCAATGGTGAAGAATGAATTGTCGTTAAGAAGATTTCCCTGGGCATCGAAATATTGGGTCATGAGGTCCTGCGTCTGCCGGTCGTCATAGTTGATGTAATTGGCAACCGCGGCAAGACTGGCATTCTCACCCAAAGCAGTGTTATACGAAGCGCTTAAAAGTATATTATCGGTCTCGTTTTCCAGGCGGCTGTCTGTGGTAAACAAAGAGTCCAGCGTATTCGTAGCATTATAGATCTCGGTAGGTCCACCCAGATCTGAATCAGATTTTGGGGTGAACAGCATGTTCGCACTCAGGCTAAGGCTGCTGGCCTCGTTAAGAGTGAAGTCCAGGATGGTATTCAGGCTATGGGATTCCCTTTCGGTAGTCCTTTCAAAATCTGTAAACCACCTTGAATCTACATCACCGTTAGGCCTGTAATATTCTACGAAAGATTCGTCCTGTTTATAGAGGTCACGCTGGTTATAGTTGTAACTTGCATAAACGTTCAGCCAATCGGTCTTATAGTAATGGCTGGTCCCGATGTTATACTTTGGCAGCACGGCTATGGTGTTGGAGGCATTGATACTTCCCTTGTAACCAATAGAGATGTTCTTTGAAGTCACTATGTTCAGGATCGCACCGCCTTCTGCATCGTATTTAGCCGGCGGGTTAGTGATCACCTCAACAGATTTGATGTTCTCTGCGGAAAAGCCTTCCAGTAATTGCTGTAGTTCCTGAGAGTTCAAATACACCTTACGGTCGTTAATATAAACCTCGGCCGGCCTGTTCTTGATGAGTAAATTTCCCTGGCTTACGATCACACCGGGAGTACGTTTCAGGATCTCAAAGGAATTTCCGGTAGAAAGAGTAGAATTTTCCACGTCGAAGACCAGCCTGTCCACCTGCCTTCTTATCACAGGTTTTCTGGCATTGATCACCACCTCGTCCAGGGCATCAGAACTTTCCTGGAGTATTAGGGTTTTCAGGTCTGTATCTCCCTTTACCTTTATCTTTTTGATCTCATCCTGGTACCCCACGAAAGACACCTTCAGCAGATAACTGCTATCCTGCACATTCTCTATGACGAAATCCCCGTTCTCTTCAGAAATACTTCCTTTATAGACACTGGTAGAATCTTCGGCACTTAAAAGGATGACATTCGCATAGGCTACCGGCTCCTTGTTCTGGTTCTGAATGTTTCCGCTTAACTTATTTTGGGAATGTAGCGCACAGGAAAAAAGCACTAATATAAGGGGGGTGAACTTTGTTAATTTCATGAATGGTTAGGTCAAATTTGGGCAAAAGCTTAACAAATATAGAATTTATCGTCTTTTGCGCAAGTTTTAAACCTCTATCATTCCGGAAGAAGAATTCTCAAAGGGATTATTAATTTTCTATGGAATCGTAGATAGCCTGCTGAATTTGCGTGCGGGTGTTCAGTTTATACAGCCGGGTATTATCCCGGGTAGGCAGCACACGGTTAGACAGGAAAATATACAAAAGATCTTCCTGCGGATCCATCCAGACCATGGTACCTGTGAAACCGGTGTGGCCAAAACTCTCTGAACTGGCATCCCGGGCTGTATTGCTATCCTCGCCCCTGTATTCCAGGTATGGTTTATCAAAGGCCAGGGCACGATGGTTATCATTTTCAGGAAACTGGGTCCTGGTAAATTCCTTCAAAGTGGAGGCTTCGATATATCTTTGCCCGCCATATTCACCCATGTCAAGATACATCTGCATAAGTTTGGCCAGGTCGTTGGCATTGGCGAAAAGCCCGGCATTTGCTGAAACTCCGCCCATCATGATCGCGCCCTCATCGTGAACATTGCCGTGTATCTCCTCATGCCTGAAATTAAAATCACTTTCGGTTGGTACTATCCTTTCCAGTTCGAACTTTTTGGATGGATTGTAAGTAAGCGTGGTTGCTCCAAGTTTATTGTAAAAGTTCCTGTCCAAATAATTTACATAATCTTCACCGGTAATCTCTTCCACTATCCCGGGCAGCAAATAGAAAACCAGACCTGAGTATTTATATTTTGCCTCCTGTTCTAAGGGAGATTTTTTAATTGCCCTGTAGATCTTTTTCTGGTAGTTCCTGTGCAGCCAAAGGTCATTACTGATCCTAACCGGATACCTGGAAGAGGAATCTTTTTTAAAGGTATTCCACTTATAACTGCCATTATTTCTCAGGGTATTTTTCCAGTAGGGAATCCAGGGCTTAAAGCGTGCCTGGTGGGCAAATATCTGCCTGAAGGGAATGCCGGCCTTGTTCGAATTTTTAAAATAGGGCAGGTAATCGTCGATTCCCGCCTGCAGGTCAAAGCGGCCTTCATCGTAGAGCTTCATGATCGCTGGCAGGGCCGAGGAGATCTTGCTTACCGAAGCCAGGTCGTAAAGATCTGTTTTTTCCACCGGGATAGTATCGCTGTATTTATGTAGCCCATAAGCCTTGTGAAAGACAACTTTTTTATCTCTTGCGACCAGCACCACTCCACCCGGGGTTGCTTTGGCACTCATCGCCTGCTGCATAAGGGAATCTATCGCGCTGCCCAGTTTTTTGGCATCCATCCCGGCATCTCCTGGTGCGGTATATTTAAAACGCAGCCCTCCCTTTAAATCGAGTCCGTCGCCCGCCGAGAACTTATCACCAATACTTACGGGTAATTTACCGGAAGCTCCAATCCCGCCAAAAATAAGCTGCGCCGCCAGTTCCTGAGTCAGCTCGGAATCCTGGTAAGCTTCGATAAGTACCTCTGAATTTTCAATATTTTCAAGGCTGTTTATCACGTAAGGATTCTTGAACAGGCTGAAAATATTGTTTTTCATTTGGGCCCTTTCTGAAATAAACTTCTGCACCACCGGCGAAAGATCGATCTGGTTCCTTGGCCTGATGCTGAAATCATGCAACGCCAGTACCACCAGGTTATAATCTTTCAATTTTTCATTTAGCTCCTCTATTTCTGAAGCTGTTGCATCCCGTTCCAGCTGAAAGTTCTTAACCCTGGTATAGAGGTTTAGGCTTTTCTGAAAATCTGTGGTCTTTGAAGCCCCAATAGAAACCGAAGCTATTTTTAAGGTATCCAGGTTTTGTAGCGGCAAAATTGAATGCTCATTTTTCAGCAAGGTGAGGGAAGCCTCTACCAGCCTTCGGTTGAGCCATTGCGCTTCAGGACTGTTCACCTCTTCCTCGATATTTTTCACCGGGATCGGTTCATATTTATCCAGTCCCACCCATTGTTTTACAGCGAGTATCTTCCGGCAGCGCGCATCGATCTCGGCCTGGCTGATCAAGCCGTTCCTGATGGCTTTCTGAATTTCGGCAATTGCCTTTGGAATATCATCAGAAAATTCCAGCAGGTCGTTCCCGGCCAGCACCGCTTTCATGTCTACTTCCCCTGGTTCATTACCTTCAGCCACCCCTTTCATGTTCATGGCATCGGTGACGATAAGTCCTTTAAAGCCCAGTTTTTCCTTAAGTATACCCGTAATGATAGGTTTAGAAAGGGTTGAAGGCGCACCCGTAGAATCCAGTGCCGGAATATCCAGGTGGGCAACCATCACGCCGCCTATACCGGCATTGATAAGTTCTTTAAAGGGATACATCTCAAGGTCATCCAGCCTTTCAAAAGGGTGGTTAATCTGCGGAAGGGCATAATGAGAGTCTGTATCTGTATCGCCATGTCCCGGAAAATGTTTGGCTGTGGCCAGGAGATTCTGGCTTTGCATCCCTTTCATATAAGCAATTCCTTTCCTGGCAACATTCTGCTTGTCCTCGCCAAAACTCCGGTAATTGATCACCGGGTTCTGCGGATTATTATTTACATCTACTACCGGCCCGAAATTCACGTGCAGGCCACTGCGCTTAATCTGTTTCGCGATCTCGACTCCCATCTCGTAAAGAAGCTCTTCCCCCTGGATGGCGCCTAATGCCATCTGATAAGGAAAGCTAATGGAATTATCCAGTCTCATCCCCAAGCCCCATTCGGCATCTATGGCACCTATGAGCGGGACTTCTGAAGCCAGCTGGTAATCGTTCATTAATTTGAGCTGGGTTTTGGGATCTCCCTGCATAAAAATGAGTCCGCCTATTTTATATTTTTCGATCTGCTCCAGGATCTCCTGTTTATGGGCTTCATCCTTATTCGAAAAAGCCGGGATCATAAATAACTGGGCGATTCGCTCTTCAGGGGTAAGTGTAGCCATGATTGAATCTACCCACTTACTGTTTTCATATTTCAGGAATTCCGGGCTATTAATTTTTGATTCCTGGGCACTAAGGTTGAATCCCAGGATCGTTCCGCAGATAAGTAGGAGTAGGTTTTTGTTTAAACTCATTTCAATTTCAATTCTTAAACTTTTATATAGATCTTTTTCCTGTCCAGCAGGTATCCCAGCAGCCACATCAGTAACATATAACTAATGGCAAAAGCCAATGAGGCATTATAATCAGTTAACCAGCTGAGATAAAGATTCTGGTACAACCACAATTTTAAAGATTCACCACCAATATAGATCACTGCCATTAGCATTACAACCACTCCAGACATTATAAAAATGAACAGGGGGTTCCTGCCAAAGGCCTGGAAGAAGTAGGTCCATTTTTTCAGGTTGAAGATCTCGATAACCATGATAAGCAAACCAAGTAACAACAGGTCCCAACCGGTGCTGTAAAGTACGAACGTACTGGTCCAGATACCTTTATTTATTGGGAAATAGGGTGACCACAGCATGGCCACGATCAATAAAATCACACCCGCTACGGCCAATTTCCAAACCGTGGTAAAATTATTTCCCGATCTCTGAATGAACTTCCCTGCAATATAACCCGCGATAACATTGATTATTGCCGGCAGAGTACTTAATAACCCCTCGGGATCAAAGGCCATCCCAAAACCTCTCCACAGGTTTTCCGGACGAAAAATAAGCAAATCGAACTTTAATGCCGCATTGTGTTCCAGGCTATATGGACCTGGGTGGGTTCCAAAATACCACATAATGCCCCAGTATGCCAGAAGGATCAAGACACTCAGGATGACTATTTGCTTTGTTCTAAGATAATGCAGGAGGATAGATCCAAACAAATAGCACAGGGCGATCCTTTGCAGAACGCCCATGATCCTGAGATTTGAAAAATCCTTTAGAACCAGCTCCCCTGCCTCACGTGTCACGAATGGAAATGCGTTCAAAAGAAGACCAATCACGAAAATGATGAGGCTTCGTTTAAGGACCTTCTTTAAAAATCCGGAATCAGACCCGTGCTCATATTTACGTAAACTAAAGCTGGCAGCGTTCCCCACCACGAACAAAAAGGTAGGAAAAACAAGGTCTGTGATAGTGAACCCGTGCCAGGCGGCATGTTTAAAAGGTGCATATATAGTAGACCAGCTACCCGGCGTGTTCACCAGGATCATAAGCGCAATCGTTAGACCCCTTAATACGTCCAGGGCAAGGTATCGCTGCTTTTCTAATGTAGGTTCCGGCATAAGAGCATTCATTTTTCCAAGTAAAATCAATTAATTCATTCCATGAATAAACCAATAAATAACTATATAAAAGTATATTTTTTTACTAACTTAATTATCTTAAATAAAATTTTTAATTAATTGCTTTTTAATTGAGACCTTTTTTTATAATTTTAATTATTGCTTTGGGAGATTTAAATATTTGAAAGTATTTTGAGCTGATTTATAAAACTCTCAACTAATCTTATGACTAAAAACTTAAACGATTTCCTCATAACCAAGGATGTCCTTAAAGACATTAGTAATGTCGACAGGAAAAGGTATCTGCAAAAGATAAAGATCGTAAAATATCTTTTTCTTAACGGAAGCACTTCCAATGCCGAAATATGCTCAAAATTCAATATTAGCCTGCCCACCTCCATGTCCCTGATAAACACCTTAATGGACAAAGGTATCGTGGTAAAGGCCGGCCAGGGAAAATCTGAAGGCGGTAGGAAACCCGATCTTTATGGCCTCAAAGAGCAATCCTTTTTTGTACTAAGCATACATATCAAGCGATTTAAGATCAAGATCGCCATCACAGATAACAATCATTCCATAATTACCGAGGAAACCATAGAAACAGAAATTTCCCCGAAATCGAATATCGTTGATTTCCTATATGAAAAAGCAGATGAGTTCATACAAACTTCAGGCATAGATGTGGATAAACTCCTGGGTATCGGGATCAGCATGCCTGGCCTGGTATCAACCACCGAAGGAAAGAACTTTACCTATTATCTTACAGAGCAGGAACCGGAATCCCTTCAGGAAAAATTTGAAAAGCGGTTCAAAAAACCGGTCGTAATTCTGAATGACTCTAAAAGTGCCTGCCTCGCCGAATACAGGTTCGGGAAGGCCAAGGACAAGGAAAACGTACTGGTGATCTCCATGGACTGGGGAATTGGCCTGGGAATAATCATGGGTGGCAAAATGCATACGGGCCACTCCGGTTTTGCCGGCGAATTTGGTCATATCCCTATGGTAGAAGATGGTTTGCTTTGCCACTGCGGAAAGAGAGGTTGTCTTGAGACCGAAGCTTCTGGCCTTGCCCTGGTAAGAAAAGCAAAGGAAGGTCTTGAAAAGGGCCAGACCTCTATCCTGAACGACCTTACAGGAGAAGATTTTGAAAAAATGGATCCAAGGGTGATCATTCAGGCAGCCAATAAAGGCGACCAGTTTGCGATCAACCTTTTATCTGATATCGGCATTAGCCTGGGCAAGGGTATCGCCATCCTTATACAGATCTTCAACCCTGAACTTATAATCCTGGAAAGCGAGATCGCGCAGGCAAAACAATTTATCACCACACCTATTCAGCAATCTACCAACACTTATTGCATGATGCAGCTTAAGGAAAAGACACAGATAGAACTGTCTAACCTGGGCTCTAATTCCAGTTTGTTCGGAGGTACGATCGCTGTTATGGAAGAGGTATTCAAGGACCAGGTAGCCAAGCTGAAAGCCGAAACCTAAACAGAACAATTTAACCTTAGAAAAAATGGCAAGATTAAACCTATTAGAAGAGACCCGTTTTGAAAAGCTTGCGGTAAGCGTTTATAAAGACGAGCATATAGCTTCCCAAAAAGTTGCGCGAAGGATCGCAGATATCGTTACCGCCAAACAGGAAAAAGGCGAAAATGCGGTTTTAGGTCTCGCAACCGGAGCTACTCCCGTAGAGGTTTATGAAGAACTTGCCAGAATGCATAAGGAAGAGGGACTTAGTTTCAAAAACGTGATCACATTCAACCTGGATGAATATTACCCCATGCATCCCGAAGCCAAGCAAAGCTATGTACGCTTCATGGATGAGCAGCTTTTTGATCATATAGACATTAAAAGGGAAAATATTCATATCCCCGATGGTACTTTAAAAAAAGAGGAGATCGCAGACTATTGCCTGGACTATGAAAAGAAGATCTCTGAAGTTGGTGGGTTGGACCTGCAGATCCTTGGAATTGGTAGAACGGGACATATAGGTTTTAACGAACCCGGTTCTGCTCCCAATTCAGGTACCAGGCTGGTGACCCTGGACGACCTTACCCGCCGGGATGCCTCCAGGGACTTTGGAGGTAAGGAAAATGTACCTACCAAGGCCATAACCATGGGCATCGGGACCATTTTCAAGGCTAAAGAGATCATCCTGATGGCCTGGAGCAAGAAAAAAGCTCCAATTATCAGGAAAGCGGTAGAAGGAGAGATCTCTTCTAACGTACCGGCAACTTTCCTGCAGTTATCAGATAATGTTGAGTTCATCCTGGATGAAGACGCAGCCTCAGAACTTACCAGGTTCGATACGCCATGGCTGGTAAAAGATTGTAACTGGACACCGCAGCTCATTAAAAAAGCGGTCATCTGGTTATCTGAAACCACCAAAAAGCCTATTCTTAAATTAACCGAAGAAGATTATAATTCTAACGGCATGGCCCAGCTGGCGACAGAACAGGGACCTGCCTACGACATCAATATCAACGTCTTTAACCAGTTACAACACAGCATCACCGGGTGGCCCGGAGGTAAGCCAAATGCCGATGATTCCCAGAGACCGGAAAGAAAAGAGCCTTCACATAAGCGCTCCCTCATTTTTAGTCCACATCCAGATGACGATGTCATCTCCATGGGCGGAACCTTTATTCGTCTCGTAGACCAGGGGCACGATGTTCATGTAGCTTACCAGACTTCAGGTAATACCGCAGTTTGGGATACAGACGTGCTCAGGTATATGGAATTCGCTATAGATTTTAAGACAAGTATTGGAGAGGATACTTCAAAGTTTACGGCTATCTACGAAAAGATGCGTGAATTCCTTAAAACAAAACAGCCTAACGATATAGACCTGGAAGAGATTCAGGAGGTAAAAGGTTTTATAAGAAAGACCGAAGCGATCGCCGGGGCGAGATATGCCGGGCTTAAGGATGACCATATACACTTTATGGCGCTTCCTTTTTACGAAACGGGCAAGCGAAAGAAAAATCCGGTGACCGATAAAGACATCCAGCTTACCATGGAACTGCTTCAGAAGATCAAACCTCACCAGGTCTTTGCAGCAGGTGATTTTGCCGATCCACATGGTACTCATATCACCTGTTTCCGCATTGTCCTGGAAGCCCTGAAACGACTAAAAAAGACCGAAAGCTGGGTGAAAGACTGCTGGTTCTGGCTATATCGAGGCGCCTGGGAAGAGTTCCAGGTTCACGAGATCGAAATGGCCGTGCCACTATCACCACAGGAAGTTCAGCGAAAAAGGCATGCCATCTTTCAGCACCAGTCACAAAAAGACAGACCAGTGTTCCCGGGTGATGATGAAAGGGAATTCTGGGTAAGAGCTGAAGAAAGGAATCGCGAGACCGCTGTGAAATACCATGACCTTGGCCTGGCCAATTACGAGGCAATGGAAGCTTTTGTTCGCTGGGATTACTAAAAGCATAGAAATGAACCGACTGGTATATTTAGCTTATATCATCCTTGCGGTATTGGTAGTTTCCTGTGCCTCGAACCCGTATTCGAAAACCAACAGGTATTACAAGAAAAGAAGTAAGGATTTCGCAAAAGAGCTTACTGAATTCAGCCCCAAAAAGGATAAAAAGACCGACAGCCTCAACTATGGCGAGTATGCCGTAGGCACCACCAATTTTAACCTGCGCAAACCAAATTATGTAGTGATACATCACACGGCCCAGGATTCTGTGGAGCAGACTCTTAAAACCTTTACCCTGCCCAGAGCCCAGGTGAGCGCGCATTACGTCATTTCCAGGGAAGGAGACATCTACCATATGCTGAATGACTATTTCCGCGGATGGCACGGAGGCGTGGGTATGTGGGGGAACAACACAGACCTCAATTCTTCCTCTATCGGGATCGAGCTGGACAATAATGGATCAGAAGAATTTACGGAAGCCCAGATAAACAGCCTGATGGACGTTTTGGAACAACTAAAGAAAAAATATAATATCCCGGCGAAGAATTTCATAGGACATTCAGATATCGCGCCAAGCCGAAAGGTGGATCCTAATGCTAATTTCCCCTGGAAAAGACTGGCTGAAGAGGGTTACGGACTCTGGTATGATGAAGCCGAGGTTGCAAAACTAAAAATGGACCATGAATTTTACGGGCAATTTCCGGAAGGATTTGAATTGCAGCCGGACAGGTATGCTCTGCCATTCCTGGAAAAATATATGTTCCCGCAGGTGGTTCCGGCCAGTTTTGATCATTGTATGGCACTTAAGATCATTGGCTATGATGTTTCAGATTTGGACTCTGCGATCAAAGCATTTAAACTGCATTTTATACAGGAAGATATGGATAACCCCTACCTGAGCGAGGACCAGACCAAGGTGTTATACGATCTTTACCAGAAATATTTATAAAAGAAAAGGTCTCGCAATTCAGGAGACCTTTCTAACTAACAACTAAACTACTAATTATAAAATCTCTTATTCTGCAGCTCCCTGGTTTCCGCCATTGGTGAATATATCCTTTTGCTTCAGGTAGAGCAGTTTTTCATCTTCCTGGTTGAATACCCTTTTGGTCCTTAGGTACCTGTTATAATTATATTCGTCAAAATCTGATGCTGTGCTATCCATATTGCTGATATGTACATCGCCCATAGAATGAATAAACTGGTTATCCCCTATCCACATTCCTACATGCACTACTTTTTCTGAGGTTGAATCGGTCGCCGGTCTTCCGAAGAACAGCAGATCACCTGGGATAAGCTTTTCAAAATTCCTGGTAGTGTCCACCAGTTTACCAGTATGCACCTGCTGCGAGGCATCCCTTGGCAAGACAATTCCGTTAAGGAAATAGACGGTTTTAGTAAATCCGCTGCAATCAACTCCCTTAGGAGAAGTTCCTCCCCATAAATATGGTAATCCCATTAACTTTTTGGAAGTTTCAACCAAATCTTTCTTTTCCATTTCGAGGGAAGAAAGCCATTCCTGGTAAGGTTTAGCTTCAGACTTCGCTACATAAGCTTCTTTCCCCTGGGGATACTTGACCCTGTAAAATTTATTTTCATCGCTTAGAAGCTCTAATATATCCCCGGCAACCAGGTCTGAAACGCTCTGCGAGGATTCATCAGCCTTTTCATAAGAACTTCCGAAAGGTTTTAGGTAGATAAGCTTTTCAGCAGATTTCCAGTTGGAGAACTCCTGCTCGCTCATATTGGCGATACCGCCATAATCCACCCAGGCCAGATATCCGTCTGGTGTCTGGATATAATACCAGCTCCCTTCTTTTTTATAGACCTTTAAAGGCATTCCAAGGGTTGCCTGGGTAACCAGCTGTGCTGAATGTTTTGGCTCATCACGAAGATTGGCCACAGAGATCTTCACCACGCCCATGGTCTTTCCTTCTAGGCCTTCTGAATCTGGCAGAAGATTGATACTGTCCCTGAATTCAAGATCCTGAGCTCGCATTTTTTCCCGAAGCTCCTCTACCGCTTCAGGCATATTGGATTCTCCTTTCAGCACAAAGGAATTGTCTTTTTTCACCGCCTCTATGTCAAAAAGGGCCACTCGCTTATCTGGAGCATGCTTTTCGCTTACTTCAGCGATCATCTCTTCGGCCTGGTTCAGGCCTTCCTTTTCAGCTTTCTCCTCACAACCCACAAGCACCAATAAAGCCAGCACGCTAATAATATGCAGTTTGATATTCATCGTTTTCAAAAATTTATTCAAATTTAAATAATTTCGCTCCGGTCCCGTTACGATTGGGATAATGAACTTTGCCGTCATAAACCTTGACTCCATCTGCGATGTCATTCCTAATAAGCAAAGCTCCATCCATATCTACATAATCCAGCATAGGTAAAAGCTGTCCAATGGCCGACATGGATACGGTGGACTCGGTCATACAACCCACCATGACCTTAAGTCCCAGTTCACGGGCTTTTTTTATCATTCTTCTACCCGGGGTGAGTCCGCCACATTTAGTTAGCTTTATGTTCACCCCGTGAAAATAGGGCGCACATTTTTCTACATCGGCTTCCACGATACAGCTTTCATCTGCGATCACCGGGAGCCTGGAATGTTTGTATAAAGCCTCCATGCCCAGAGTATCTTTAGGGTTTAAAGGCTGCTCCAGGAATTCAACGTTCAGGTCTTTCAGGGCTTCGCTATTGCCTATGGCCTGCTCTGCGGTCCAGGCAGCGTTGGCATCCAGCCTGAAAATAGAATCGGTATGTTTCCGCAGTTCCTTTACAATGGCGATATCGTCATCTGTTCCCAGTTTTATCTTATATAAAGGCCAGGGAAATTCCCTGATCTTTTTTACCATATTCTCTACCGTATCTATGCCAATGGTATAATTCGTAAGGGGCACCCGGGAATTATCCAGGCCCCACATTTTATACAGCGGCTGGCCATTTCTTTTCCCATGCAGGTCGTGCATCGCCATATCTAAAGCACACTGCGCAAAGGGATCATTTTTTAAATGCGGAAAGGTAAGCTCCCACAATTCTTCGGGAGTTTTCTGTATGTTTTCAGCGATAATGGGTTCCACAGACCTTATGGAAGCGATCATTTTTTCGACGCTCACGCCATAATAGACCGTAGCGGCGGCTTCCCCATAACCCGTATAACCTGAATCGGATAGGACCACAATAAGCGTAGGCTGGTAATCACGAGAACCATGGCTTATGGTAAAGGTATTCTTCAATTCCAGGTTAAAGCTTTTGTAGTCTATCTTCATTTAGTTCTATTTCGGGTTAACAGACTTATTATGATTCATCCAAAGGCCGACAAAAGTAAGCCCTGCATTTACCAGAAGGATCTCAAATCCGAACTGGTAACCATTGAACCAGGCCACCGAATTCTGATCGAGAATGACCGAAATTATGGGTGCCAGAATACATATAACTGGAACATATCTATCTTTTACCGCCCGTCTGTTCAGCAATCCGAAGGCGAATAATCCCAGCAATGGCCCGTAGGTAAACCCGGCAACCTTGAACACGGCACTCACCACGCTTGAATCGTTGAGGCTATTAAAGATAATGATCACCAGGAACATGAGCATGGTAAACCCGATATGCACCCACAAACGGGTTCTTTTCTGATGTGTTTTTTTATTCGGCAGATCCAGGATATCCACACAAAAAGAGGTGGTTAAAGCGGTTAGGGCAGAATCGGCGCTGGAAAATGCCGCGGCAATGATCCCTAAAAGAAAGACGATCCCGGCCAAAATACCAAAATGGTTCAAAGCCAGCAAAGGGTAAAGGTCATCGCTCCTTTCCGGAATACTTATCCCCTGGTCCATGGCGAATTTGTAAAGCAGCACACCCAAGGAAAGGAATAGCACCGTGGAAACGAAAAAAGTGATGGAAAACCAGAAAATATTCTTCTGGGCTTCCTTTTGGTTCTTACAGGTGAGGTTCTTCTGCATCACGTTCTGGTCCAGCCCGTTCATGGCTATGGTGATGAAAATACCTGCCAGGAAGGTCTTGTAGAAATTCCTGTTAGACCTCCAGTCCCAGTCGAAGATCTTAGACATTTTACTTTCAGAGACCGTGGTGATCATTTCTGAAAAACCAAGTCCCATCTGGTCGACGATCATATAGATACTGATCACCACCGCCAGTAATAAAAAGGTGGTTTGCAAGGTGTCTGTCCAGACGATGGTCTTTATCCCACCCCTGAAGGTATAGAGCCAGATGAGCAAAATCGTTACCAGAACGGTGACGAAAAATGGAATTCCGAAAGCATCAAAAAAGGCGATCTGCAATACTACCGCAGCTAAAAATAACCTGAAAGAGGCCCCAATGGTCTGGGAGATGAGGAAAAAAACAGAACCGGTATAGTAAGATCGCTGCCCGAACCTGTCTTTAAGATATTCATATATGGAAACCAGCCTTAGCTTATAAAACAAGGGAATAAGAACAAATGCGATGACCGCGTAACCAACCATGTTCCCCATCACGAACTGCAGATAGGTCCAGTTAGAATTCCCCACTTCCCCAGGCACCGAAATAAAGGTCACCCCGGAAAGGGAGGCACCCACCATCCCATAGGCGACCAGGTACCAGGGAGATTGCCGGTTAGCCGTGAAAAAGGTATTATTATCAGCTTTTTTAGAAGTGAAATGGCTAATTCCTAGTAAAACCAGGAAATATACTGCGATCACTCCAAAAACCAGTAATGGCGTCATTTAGGTCTTTTTTAGGTCTATTTCTTTAAAATCGCTTTGGTTGCCCAGGCGGTCTACAGCAGTAAGCCCAACTTTATCCAGGGCTCTTTTTTTATCACCCACGATATACTGAAGGCTGAAATTTGTGACTGATCCATCCAGGATCTTATAATCCCATTTTCCTTCTTCATATTTGAACCAAAGCACATATTTTGAAACATCTTCAGGCTGCTGGGAGGTCCAGTTCATCTGAAGACGATCGTTTTGAATACCAGTGCTCATTTCGGGAATTTCGGGAGCGGTATCATCCAGCCAGGGACTTGCCGGTACCAGTGCTTTTTTGCGGTATGGTCCCTCTACAAGTGCTTTCGCCAGGTTCTCATGTTTCATCAAGGGACCTACGCTCCAGTGAACCGTCCCCCTGCTTTCTGGAAGCATTCCCCTGGTGATCATGATCTGGTTGATGGTTTCATCTATGTTCTTTTCATCTCCGCCAAGGCCAACATTGATCCCAGGCCAGAGGTGGCGGTTTTGGGTATTTTCAGATTCCCACCAGCCAAGCAATTCAGGAAAGCTTTGGCCATATTGATTGATCTGCCAGTACAACTGAGGCGTGAAATAGTCTATCCAGCCTTCGTTAAGCCATAACCTGGCATCGGCATATAATTTTTCGTATTGATCATAACCGGTAACAGACTGGGGATAACCGGGCCTCCAGATCCCAAAGGGGCTTAATCCGAATTTCACGAATGGTTTCTCCGCCTTGATCTCGTCATAGATCATTTTAACGAACCTGTTCACCTGGTCTCTCCTCCAGTCGGCTTTCAGAAGTTTACCGTTACCTGCTTTATATTCAGCATAAGTTTTTTCATCGGGGAAATCCTTGCCGTTATTGTAAGAATCGTAAGGATAGAAGTAATCGTCAAAATGCACCCCATCTATATCGTACCTCTTCACGATATCCATCACTACCGCTGAAGCGTGGTCCTGGGTTTCTTCCTTGGCGGGATCCATCCACCACATTCCGTTCTCAAGTTTTACGGCCAGTTCAGGTTTCTTTTTGATAATAGAGGTATTGGTAATCTCTCCTCCTGTGGTATGGTGAGCGCGGTAAGGATTAAGCCATACATGTAGCTCCAGGCCTCTTTTGTGAGCTTCCTTAATCCAGAAATCAAGCGGATCGTAGAAGGGCTCAGGAGCTTTTCCCTGTTCCCCTGATAGGAAATAAGACCAGGGTTCCAGGTTACTTTGATAAAGCGCATCTGCCTGTGGTCTTACCTGGAAGATCACCGCATTAAAATTATGCGATTGCAGGAAATCCAGCAGTTTCAAGGCTTCCTGTTGCTGCTGGTAGGTAGAGAGTCCGCTCTTGCTGGGCCAGTTGATATTAGCTACCGTTGCCACCCAGGCTGCCCTGAACTCCCCAATATTCAAGGGAGGATTGATTTTCTCCTTTTTTGCTACCGGAACGACCTTTTCAGGTACCTCAGGAATCACCTCGGGATTTTCAGTAGAGACGATGGTATCCTGCACCACGGTTTCTTCTTGAGGCGTTTCCACAGCAGGTTTAGTGGTCTTGCAAGAGTTGAAGCTAAGCAGCAAAATCGCTGCTGCAGCCGTAAAGCGGGTTATTTTGTTCATTATTCAGTTTGGGTATTAATCTTTAAAATTCATTACTTCCCTTTCTATCACATCCAGTAATCCAGCAGGTTTGTCTCCAGATAATCTCCAGAACATGATCCCGCCCAAATTATTTTCCAGGGCGTAATTTGTTTTAAGGGAAACAGATAGTGAATCATCGTAGGTTACAAAAACTTCATTTTCTGCGCTATAAATATATGGAGCCTGAGCTTCAGAATCCCAGAAAACTTTAGCATTCGAGAGCTTATTTTTATAGGTATCCAGATCCCTGTAAAGAACTGACTCTTTAAAAACTCCCGATTGATACAAACCATTATTTTCGGCTTTTACCTTTTCCCAGACCCTGGCATAGAATGCTGCACCAAGCACAATTTTTTCCGATGACACTCCGATAGAATCCAGATATTTTATGGTAGCATTTGCTGACCTGGGTTGATCTCTGGTGGAAAACAAAGCGGTGTGATGCCCGGTTCTGGAACTTCCTCCTCCCACCATATCATAGGTCATCACATTCACATTATTCACTAATGGCATTAGCTTCTCCCACTCAATGGAATTCAAAAGATAATTCCTGAAACCCCCGGCTGCAAAACTAATAATCGCCTCTTCGCCTAGCTGGAAACGTAACTCCTTTATTAAAAGGGTGAAATTTTCCCGGTCTTGAGGTTTATAGGCATGACCCTCAAAACCTGCTATGGCGGGATACTCCCAATCCAGGTCTATTCCATCTGCATCATATACTTTCATGAGATCCTTTACAGATTGAGCAAACTCTCTTCTTCCTGAATCAGTTTCAAAAACCTCTGAGCAAGTTTCACAACCACCCCATCCGCCTAATGAGATAAGAACTTTTAGTCCCGGGTTGATCTCTTTTTGTGCATTTAGATATCTGAGTTTAATCGAATCCCTGGCTTCAACGAAAAGTCGGTTTCCCTTAAGATGAAGAAAACTATAAATTACCTGGTCAAGCTGATTTATTTTTTCTTTTTCTATTTTTCCTGAACCTGTCCAGTAAGCTATTACCTTAAAATCATTGATTTTTTCAGCTTTGTAATTTTTAGATTCGGTCTTTTCCCGTTTATCCTGATTACAGGAATAAGAGCATAGAACTATCAATAAAACCAGAAGTAAAAGAGATCTTTTCATTTTAGATTATTTAAAGGTCTAAATAAAAAAGATCGTCAAAAAACGAATTGACGATCTTTTTTGCTAATCCCAATTTTAACTAGTTCCCTGCAGACCACCACAGTTCAGTTCCCTGCTCATCTGGTCCCTGTTCCTGAATTGCTTCCTGAAGGTTAGCCCCGTTGGTATTATACTCAACATTACCGTATCTCATTCTCTGAGGATACTCACCGTTTAGAGTTCCTGCTGAATATAAGTCGTAATCTGAAACGCCATTGGCAAGTTCAGCCGGGTATCCTGTATCACGAACAATTGCCCAGGCTTCAAACCCATCAGTATAAGCAGCGATCCACCTCTGGATAGCGATCTTTTCAAGGTTCTCTTCCATACTTCCATCCAGTTGAGCCATATCCTCGTTGGCAAGGAATTCAGAAATAGCCCCTTCATCTACATTCCACATTAGCATGGCCTGTCTAAGACCTTCTTCGTAAAAAGCCTGCGCGTCTCCCGAGCCAAATCCTTTTACAGCTGCCTCAGCCTGTAGAAAATTACCTTCAGCAGCAGTCATTACTACCTCGGGGAATATAGGAGATCCGCTATTCTTAGGGTTTACTACCCAATCTGCCGGAGCCGAAAATAATTCATATTTAACATGCGGATAGATATCTCCATTTAGTCTGGTAGGCTGACCAACGTAATACTCTCCTTCGGCAACAGAAATGGTAATCTCATCTGCTGAGCCACTCTCTGTATATTCCACCCCTGCATTATCTAGTTCTCCCAGAATGAATTCCACATATTTATCGAATAAAGCTACCCCATTTCCTTCTGTAGGCCTGGTAAAGGTCACCTCACCGCCAATAATTGGCTCTGCATAATGAGGAAGTCTTGGATCATTGTTATCTCTTAGGTAATCCACAAGGGTTTTTCCGATCTTCCATTTAGAACCAAGTCCTCCGAAGTTATGCCAGATGTCCCCGTAAGCGGCATTCCCGAACTGGTCTATTTCAGTATCCTTTTCCATCAAAGCATTATCACCTTCCATAGAAAGCAACGGATCCTGCAGGGCAGCCGTAATAGCCGACTCGGCAAAATCTGCTCCGGGAGCTCCCTGTGCACGTAAGGCCATTCTCAGCTTAAGAGTATTGGCCAGTTTTTTCCATTTCTGAAGATCTCCATTGAAGAAAAGATCGTTCTCTGCCAGGAATTCAAGACCATCACCAGTTACTGTTTCATCACCAATAATGTTCATCGCTTCGTCTAACTCTGCGATCACTCCCTGATAAATCTCGGCCTGTGAATCGAATTTTGGAGTAATGATGTCTGGATTTGAGGCTTCAGAATAAGGCACCATTCCAAAAGTATCTGTGTACATCTGGTAGTAAAGCCCCTTCATGATGAGGCCAATTGCATAAAACTTATCATTTTCTAGTTCTCCTCCAGGTCTTACAAAATTCTGGTAAGTACTGAATTTTCCAAGGTACCCAGACATCCAGGCGTAAGAAGCATCTGTATATCCCACATTATAACTGTAGGCAAGGCCATCTGTCCACCAGCATCCATTAAACCCGAAAGTAAACTGCCCGGCAAAGCGATCGGCATGGATCAGGTGAGCTCTCCAGTAAGGAAACCTGTTAGGAGCATATAGTTCTATTTGCAAACCGGTTAAAAAGTACTTTGCACTTACCTCATCTGAGGTAAAAGCATCCGGTTTGGTATTTATTTCTTCGAAGTCTGAACAGCCTGATAGCAAAAAGACAAAAAGTAGCAGGCTTCCGCTGACGATTTTTAATATTCCTTTCATAATACTTTTTTAAAATTTAATATTCACATTCAGACCAAAACTTCTGAGAGTTGGTGCGTTGTTCAAGGAGATACCCTGTCCAGAAAGACCCGTACCTATAGAAGAATCTGGATCTATATCTTCAGCATCCTTATATAAGAAGAATAGGTTCCTTCCTATCAACCCGATCGAAGCCTGGTTCAATCCTATAGCATCGATCATATCTGAAGGGAATCTATAATTTAAGGCAAATTCTCTTAATCTCACATTGGTCTGGTCGTAGATATAGTTGGAAGTGATACCAGAATAAGCTCCCCAGTATTCCTGGGCGGTGATCTCCTCGGTATTTGCTTCACCGGTACCTTCGTTTATTGCATTCACAACCACACCACCTTCTCTATATTCGAGGGTTCTTTCTGAAACCCCGGCGGCATCCAGATAAGATGATGTTGCCGAGTAGATCTCCCCACCAAATCTTCCGTCTATAAGGAATCTAAGGCTCCAGTTATTAAGTGTAAAAGTGTTAGAAAAACCACCTATCCATTCCGGCTGTGCATTTCCTAATTTTTCAACTTCACCAGCCAAAGGAATACCCTCTGCATTTACCAGTCTTTCACCATTTTCATTGGTTTTCCAGGTAGTCCCGTAAAGATCTCCAATTCCGCCACCAACACTTGCTCTTACTGAAAAGTTCCCAAGCGAGTTCAATGGCAGGCTTTCCAGACCTTCGATTAGGTCTACCAGTTCATTCTCATTTTTGGAGAAATTAACCGACGTCTCCCACTTGAAATTTTCGGTACGGAAAGGCGTTCCGCCAAGTACTGCCTCTATACCATTGTTCTTAACCTCTCCAACATTTTCCTTGAAGTAGGTGAATCCTGTTCCAGGTGGTACCGGCACATTATAGATCATATCGGTGGTCTTGATAGAATAAACCGAGAAATCCCCGTACAACCTGTTATTAAAAAGGTTGAATTCTATACCAAATTCAGAAGACTGTACACTTTCAGGTTTAAGATCTGGATTTAACCTGACCTCAGGACCATTCAATACAGTCAGCCCAAGATATCCCTGGGTAGGAACACTAAAGGTCTGGTATAACTGGTAGGGATCTGTATCGTTACCAACGTCTGCCCAGCTACCTCTAATTTTAAGCATGTTCATCCAGTTCTTATCTGGATCGATGAATCTTTCGGCAAGGAAAGATAAACTGGCAGAAGGGTAGAAATATGATCTATTATCTTCAGCGAGGGTAGAAGACCAGTCATTCCTTCCAGTTAGATCGAGGTAAATAAGATCATCATAAGAAAGGCTCAACTGCCCATATAAAGAATTCACTTTTTTAATCTGTAACGGATTATGTGTACTGGTCTGGATATTGGTGTTACTTAAAAACACCCTAGAAGGCAATCTGAAATCCTGACCTCTTACGATCACGCCCTCAGAAGTTCTTTTAGACAAACTCCCTCCCAGGTTGGCCACCAGATTAAATTTATCTGTAATGTCCTTATTTGCCGTAAACAGGAAATCTCCGTTAAGCTCTGTATTTTTAAAAGTTCCGTAGTTCAAACGACCGGTATAAAAGAAATGATGCCCATAGTTCTGGACATACTCAGATCTGGAATTGGTCACATCCCCACCTACCCTTGCAAAAACTGAAAGCCAGTCATTGAATTCGTAGGTAAGTTTGGTAAAACCGAGAAAACGATCTCTACGTTCGTCATTCTGGTCCTCATTCAGCATCCAGTAAGGGTTACCGGTACTTTTATTCTGTCCTGCATAACTTATCGCGGCATACTCGTCTGGAAAGATCGAAGGATCTGCCCATAACGAAGGCTTGTATTTTTTAAGGTCTGATATCCTAACGTTTCTCGGCATTCGGTAAACGAAAGCCAGCACACCTTCGGTACCAAGATTCACACGGTTATCCAGGTCCTGGGTAAAGTAAGTTGCCTTACTATCAATATGAAGTTTATCTGAAAGATCTACCAGTGCCCTAAGATTAAAGTTATGGCTCTGTAAATCTGAGTTTGGCAACACTGCGCTGGTAGAGTTATTGGTATAAGAAAAACGAGTACTGAAATTCTCACCCCCCTGGTCTATAGCTACAGTATTTATTGCCTGTAAGCCTGTTTCAAAGAAATCTTCTACGTTATTTGGCTTTGCAGAATATGGTCTTTGTTCCCCAGTGTAGTATAACTGGTCAGATCCGTCAAATCTTGGACCCCAGGAGGAGGTTCCAAAATTATCTAGATCGGCATAATAAGCTCCCTGGGTACCCTGCCCATATTCATTTTGAAATTCTGGCAGGAACATAGGATCTTCAAAAACCACGTTTGAGTTAAGAGAGATCCCAAGACCTCTACCCATCTTTCCTTTTTTGGTAGTGATTAATATTACCCCGCTCGCAGCTCTAGAACCGTATAGAGCGGCTGCATTGGGACCTTTTAGCACGGAGATCGATTCGATATCTGAAGGATTTATATCTGTGATACCACCACCAGTTACGGTACTGTTAAAAATGCTTCCGCCAGATTCATTCCCAGATGCATCTATCGGGATCCCATCAACAACGATCAGGGCCTGGTTGTTCCCTGTAAGAGTGTTATTTCCACGAATAGTGATCCTAGAACCAGAACCAACACCGCTGGATTGGTTTACTACCAAACCTGGCACCTTACCTACCAGGGAATTTGCAACGTTATAATCTTTAACTTCGTTGATCTCTTCAGACTGGAGCTCTGTTACTGCATAACCCAAAGATTTTTTCTCCCTGGTTATACCTAAAGAGGTAACCACTACTTCATCAAGAGCTTCGGCATCTACAGACATAACCACATCTAAAGTTGTTTTTCCTTCAAGCGGAATTTCCTGTGATCCATATCCCATAATAGAAAATACAAGAATTGCATTTGGAGAAACCTCGATTGTGTAGTTACCATCAAAATCTGTAACCGCTCCATTGCTGGTTCCTTTTTCAACAATAGCGACCCCCATGAGAGGCATCCCGGTTTCCCCGTCTGTAACATTTCCCGTTACAACCTGTTCCTGGGCAGTGAGGTTCTGGAAAAATAGAAACAACACCACCAGAGTAAGAGGTAATTTTTTGACCATTGGTTTTAGTTTAAGTGAATAAATCTGAGCTTTAATTTTGCTCATTGAATTAGTTAGATAGTTAATTTTAGTTAATATATTAATATCAATATTTTCCTTTTTATAGGCACAAACACGAACTAATATATAGATTAGGTAAGTAAATTTAAAATTTTATATTAAATTTTATATACTTTTTTAATTTTTTTATATAACTAAATGTAGATATACTAATTTATTTTTCAGAGAGATTTGTAATTGTTCAAGTCTTAACCTGAAAAGGCTAAAAATATTGGTAGAAAAATTGATTGGTTATCCCAAATGCTCTAATTCACCGCCTTAATAACCTCGAGGTGTTCAGGTTTTAGTGCTCCACCATCAAAAAATGAGACCCCTTTTGCTCCATTATTTTTGGCCTGAAGAATAGCTTCTTTAAGCTGATCGCCATTCATAGCCGGTACAAAAACACCAGTATGTAGCTTTGTTTCTTTTGCAGACAGGTCTTCTACACCCTGCCTAGTGGCAAAACCGATCCAGTCTAATTCCTCATTGTAAAAATTATGATAGATCATAGGCAATACCTGGTCTATTTTCCATTTATCCCAGCGCTGCCTTACCATATGATCTGCCATTTCTGGATAGGGAAAAACGGCAGCGGTAAGTTGCTTACCATTTTTATGAACAATTTCATATGCATCATCAACCACGTCTTTAATACGGTTCAATCGAAATTGTTTCCATTCTATATCCAACGCGGGGTTTTCCATTTTACGGGGATCTTTATGATGCATTTTCTCAAACTCTGAAAGGCATACTTCACAATAACAGAAATCAAATTCTGCAAGCTCCTCCTCTTGCTTCAGGTCATATTTCGGCAATAATCCAACGGGAAGGAAAATGTCGGGTAATCTTATGTAATCAAGATGTACACTTTCAATATCTTCAACTTTTGATAGCTCTTCCACTAATCCTAAAACATGATTTCGTGATTCTTCCCGGGTAGGACATAACCATTGGTAATAATCTACATAGGGCCGGTTATCAAATGTGGAATTTCCTTCACGGCTTACGGCATACCAGTCTGGGTGCTGTAAGGCTATGCTATCCCCTGGCCTATTCATTGCCATGATCCATGCATGTACTTCCAGACCTTCCTGTTTGGCTAATGGCGTGAGCCTTGCCAGAAGCCCGGGATCTGTATTTGTATTTATTAGCACTGCATCTATTCCATTCTCACTATACTTTTTATATTCTGCTGTATAAGCTGAGTCGCTGCGTTCTTTACTGGCTCCAGTCCATACCCAAAACTTGAAGTCGGCTTCTTTTTTCTGCTCTAGTTTGGATAGATTACGGTTTGTAGTTTTTGAAGCTTCAGATTGTTGGATACAGGATAACAGGCCCAGGGAAATTACCAGGCAAAGTAAATGGTTAAGTTTCATATGATCGTGATTATAGTTTAATGATCTTCCCTTCTTCGTTTATGGAATATTTTATTTTTGAAAAGGGACTTTCCAAACTAATATTCCATCCCGAAACATGTTCTTCAAATTCTGGAGTAAGCTGAAAATCTCCTATGTTAACAGGTTTTACTATTAGTTTTTCCAAACTTTTTATTTTGTCAGGACTGTCTTTTTGAAAATTCCTGGAAGTGCGGTATAGTTCATACAGTATCCATTTCACTTTTTCATCTCTCGGAATTTCGAAAACATCCTTTTCACCTACCTCTTTTGAAGAAAAATAAACATAGCCCCAATGCTCAGGTTCATGCATGTTTATAACGCCTTGTGGGGACCATACCCAGTTATATTCGGGCAGGTAATCGCCATTTTCATTCTTCCTTCTGGAATAGGTTTTCTCATCTAACTGATAATCCCAGTTTACCCTGGAAAAATTGATACGCCAGAAAGAATGTTCATGACCATTTCCAAAAACGTTGGCTTCTTCCATGACTTCCCAGGGAATGGCTACCTCTACGCTCCAGTTTTTGTCTGTATCTGAAGGATCATTTAAGGTACCTTCAATATGAACGTTAGATTTTAAACCTTTAAAATCCCAAGCATCGATAACCGGGGCCGGTTCTCGATAAGGTTTAACTAAAAAGAGATCCCAAACGGTATTTAAAGCGTTCATTTCGAATTCCATGTAATTATAGGTGTCCCCATCTGGATCTATAAATATTTCGAAGTCATTATTGTAGAATATAACAGTATCTCTTTGTTTCAAGGTGGCCCAGATATGAGGCTCCTGAATTCTCGCATAAAAATAGAGGTAGTTATCATCCCAAAGCATTTTTACATTGGTTTGATATTTTGGTTTTTTAACCCCTTCTATATCGATAAAATCCTCAGAAAAAGAAGCCTTTTGCCAGGAAGACTCCTCGGCACGTCCATCAATTAATATCGATTCAGAGCTGCGATAGGCAATATAGCTTCTGGGTATATTTTGAGCATTAAGGCTATTCCCGAAAAATATACAGGCAATAAAGAGAAAAATAGGTTTATTCATTATTAGCTTAATAACTTGAGAATGAATAAAAGCTTTCGGGAATTACTAATCCCGCTTTTGGCATTTATTTATTCTTCGAATAATTTTTTAGCGCGTTACGAACACTACCATGTTCTCTAAGCAAGATTGAAGCCTTCCCCTCATCTACTCCCAACTCTTCCATGATCATGCGTATGCCGCGGCCTACCAGCTTATCATTAGATAATTGCATATCTACCATCTTATTGCCTTTCACCCTACCCAGTTTGATCATTACCGAAGTTGAGATCATATTAAGAACCATTTTCTGGGCGGTTCCTGCTTTCATTCGCGTACTTCCGGTTACAAATTCAGGTCCAGTAACCACTTCAATGGGATACTCTGCTGCTTCTCCCAGCGGACTTCCTGCACTACAGGTGATACATCCTGTAATAATGCCATTCTTTCGGCAATCCTTGATCCCACCTATCACATAAGGGGTAGTGCCTGAAGCGGCAATCCCAACTACCACATCCTTAGTGGTAATATCATAATCCTGCAGGTCTTTCCAGGCCTGCTCGGTATTGTCCTCAGCATTTTCAACCGCATTTCTCAGGGCGGTATCGCCACCGGCGATAAGACCTATCACTATACCGGGACTCACCCCAAAAGTCGGTGGGCATTCTGAAGCATCCAGAACTCCCAGCCTTCCGCTGGTTCCAGCTCCTATATAGAACAGCCTCCCACCATCCTTAATTTTCGGTACAATGATGTCTACCAGTTTTTCGATATATGTGATCTGCTTCTTTACATTTCCGGCAACACTCTGATCCTCTTTGTTTATGTTTGAAAGCAACTCCAGCGTGTTCATCTTTTCAAGATGATCATAATTTGATGCCTTTTCGGTATCCGGACTTTTTTTACTCATCTTCTTCATTTATAAGTTTATCAGAGAAAACTCCTTTTTCCCTCCTAGTTTCCCATTTAACTTCCGGGCTTTTATAAAAATTTACATTAAGTTCTTCCAATCTTGCAGAATGTCTGGCCAATCTATTGGTGAAATCCTGAAAATCTCTTTTCTCCTGTTTAGTCCAGCCAATTTCGGCTCCGGCTATGCTTCGAGGCCACAGCCTGTCATCTGCACGATCGTCACTTATCACCAGTTCGCTCCAAACCGGTGCCTCCACCCCTATTACCCGGCTGTCCTCTGTTCGGTAACTGTAAACTGTTTCTAGGTTAAGGCCTTCTTTCCGACACCATTTATAGGTATTCTCCTGGTTGGGCACATTGCCATGGTCCAGGTAAAAGAATTTACAGTAGCTATCTATAATCGCCTGATCTGCGGCAATTGGAGTTTCGCCGTTCCATCGCTGCACGATAAAACTTTCGCTTAGTTCGGCCTTGGCACTTTCTTCCCAGCCTATAGCTGCTTTCCCATATTTTCTAACAATAGAATCAGCTTTTTTAATGAATTCCTCATAAAACGGATCTTGAATCTCATCCCCTCCTATATGTAACCAGGGCCCGGTAGTGATCTCTGCCAGCTCCTTAATGATAGCATCTACAAAATCGTAAGTTTCTTCATTTTCCAGGCATAGTTTTGTCCAACCCACATTATAGCCATTGTAGAGAGCAGGCGGGACAGCTCTTTTCGGATCTATATTCTTATTCTCGTCACAATTAAGCTCGGGATAGGAAGCCAGCGCGGCATAAATATGGCCGGGCATATCTATTTCGGGGATAATAATGATATTCCTTTGGGCAGCGTATTCCTGTAAAGCAAGGTAATCTTCCCGGCTAAGGAAACCGGAGCGACCATTTTTAACAGCTCCCTTCCCTCCTATTTCGGTAAGTTTAGGATACTGTTTTATCTCGATACGCCATCCCTGGTCATCGGTTAAATGCAGGTGCAACCTATTCAGCTTGTACAGGGCCATCCTGTCTATATGCTTCTTTATATATTCCTTGGATAGAAAGCTCCTGGCGATATCCAGCATGCTACCCCTCCAGTAATATTCAGGCCTGTCTGTGATATCTGCGAACCTCAGGTTAACTTCAGAGTTTAACATACCGCTCTCGATCCCGGCAGGAAACATTTGCCTTAAGGTCTGGATAGCATAGAACATTCCGGTCCCGGTGGCGCTTTCCATAGAAATCCCTCCTTCGTGAACCTTTAGCTTGTAACCTTCCTTTCCCAGTTCCTTTTCCAGGCTGGGGTCGATATACAAATTCCAGTTTGCGCAATCTTTACCTTCGGAAGCCTCAAAATCCTTATTTACTCCATTTAATAGTTTTTCGACCCACTTCACGGAAGCTTCGGCTTCAGCATTGTAACAGATCTTATTTTCTGAAGGAATGCTGTACTTAGCCGGCCCCCACTCTACAGACAGTGGCAGCGGAATAATTGCAGGTTCCGGAAGATCATTTTTTTCTTTTTGCTGCATGCCGAAAGAATTCAGCCCAAAACAAAAGAGCATTAAAATGATCGGACTATAGAAGGCATTATTTTGTCTCATGATATTTGGCTATTGATCATGTTCGTACCTGTTCTTAATATCTAATTCTGAAATCTCAAGCATCAGGTCAGCCAGCTTTTGGGTGACTGCCTTGAAGAAGTTTTCTCCTTTTTCCCTGGTTGCTTTTTTGGGATTCCCGATACCGGTATCCTCGGTAACCATAGACCACTGCCTTTCGGCCCAGGCCCATCCTTCCCTGATGCCGGTAATTGTAGATCTTTTTTCCTTTCCCTCTCCGGCTTCCTTAAGATCTGAAACCAGGTCTGGTCGCAGGTAAAGCATCAGGCTGGTTTCCATCTCATCTGCATGATCACCTTTCTCCTCAAAGAATTCAGATTTATGCACCACATCGAAAAAGCTGGAGGTGACCAAAAGCATTTTAGGATATTTCAATCCCAGCTCCCTCAGGAGAGGTTTGAAATTATTGCCGCCATGGCCATTTAAAAGTATGACCTTATAGATTCCCTGGCGGTTCAGCACCTCAAAAATATCGGAAAGTATGGCAAGCTGAGTGCTTGGATACAGGTTAATATCCAGGTCTATATCAGCCTGGCCGGTATTAACTCCAAAAGGAAGGTTTGGAAGCAGTTTCAATTTCGCTCCTTTTTCAAAGGCGATCTTTGCGGCTTCCGCGGCAATTGCTTCTATCTGGTAATTATCTGTTCCGTAGGGTAGATGATAATTATGGGCTTCAGTAGCACCCCAGGTTAGCAAAGCCACCTCGGTCTTTTCTTTCTTTACCGTTTTCCAATTACTTTCCGATAAAATATAAGGTCTCATTATTTTCTGATTTTATATCCGGCTACTGCAAAATATAAGATGAACAGGTAGCAAGGGATCATTACCCAGTAAGCTTCCTGGGGATTCCATTGCTCTGCCAGGGCTCCATAGGCAAGCGGAATGATCGCTCCCCCGGCAATACCCATCACCAATAGGGATGAGGCGGCCTTGGTGAACCTTCCCACATCTGCCAGTGCCATAGGCCAGATCGCCGGCCACATTAACGAATTTGCCAGGCCTAAAAGGGCAATAAAGGCCAGTGAAACATATCCTTCAGTAAAAATTGCGAATATTGAAAATACAATTCCCAGTACCGCCGAAACTCTTAATGCGTTTTCCTGGGTGATAATCTTCGGGATGGTTACGATCCCCAGTATATATCCCACGACCATGGCTACCATGGTACCAGTGGCGAAATATTTCGCAGTGGTAAGGGCAATGCCTTGCGAAGCACCATAACTAATGATACTATCTGCCGCGATCACCTCTACTCCCACATATAGAAAAAGGGTAATAACCCCAAGGATCACGTGCGGGAAATCGAAAACACTGTTCTTTGCAGCATTGGTAGTAGAAAGGTTTTCATCTTCCTCATCAGTATCTACTTCCGGAAGGCTGGATTTATAGACCCAGAGGGCCAGCAATAATAAAACAACGATGATCCCAATGTAGGGTGGGATCACCCTGAGGGCCATTTCGTTAAGCTCATTGATCCTTTCGGCTGAAGTAAGGTTGGCGATATCTGCCTGTAGTGCATCTGCCTTTTCCAGCTGAAGGAAAAACCCGATAAGAATCGGAGCGATCGCCCCGGCCAGCTTGTTACAGATACCCATAATACTTATACGTTTGGCCGCGCTCTCCGCCGGACCAACTATGGTTACATAAGGATTTGAAGCTGTTTGCAGTATTGCTAATCCGCTCCCCATGATAAAAAGGCCTGAAAGAAACAGAAAATAAGTTCTCGTTATGGCGGCTGGGATAAATAACAAGGCTCCGAAAGCCATTATCAACAATGCCACAGACATACCTTTTTTAAAGCCCAGTTTGGTAAGGGTACGTGTAGAAAGAGGCGCCATGACCACGTAAGCAATATAAAAAGCGAAGGTCACAAAAAATGACTGGAACTTAGTTAGTTCACAGGCGATCTCCAGATAGGGGATCAAAAGTGAGTTTAACCACGTAATAAAGCCAAAAATAAAAAACAGAGCTCCAATTATGATAATAGACCTGGTGGTGCTTTCATTTGCCCTGGCCGAGCTTACTTTCTCTTTTGCGATAGAATTAGACATATGAGTTTACTGGTGAAGGTTAAGGTTTAACAGACTTGTTTTTTGAAATATATTCCTGGTGATCCCGGTTTTCTGAAACTATGAGGGCCGCCGCCCCTAATATCGGAATGTTTTCCATATTTGATGCTTTTATAACCAGCTGATCTGTAACTCTCTTAAAAGGAAAATCCTTCAGCGAATCCCACAGGCTCTTCTCAAAATATTTAAAGGATTGACTTATGGAGCCTCCTAAAAGAATTGCTTGTGGTGAAAGTATGAAAAGTACCGTCTTGATGGCTTGTGCCAGATGCTGCCCGAACTGTTCCATAATTTCCAGAGCAAAGGCATCACCTTTTTCAGCTCTTTCAAAAACCTCTGTTCCCCTTAGGTCAAACTGATTTTTAAAGAATTTCCCGCTGCAATAATCTTCAACGGTTTTATCTAAATATTTTATGCTGCCGATCTCTCCGGCACTGGAAAAACTACCGGAATAAAGCTCATCGTTGGCAATAATTCCCATTCCGAAGCCGGTTCCCATGGTTATTCCTACCAGGTTGCTATATTGAGTTCCCTGTCCAAAGATCTTTTCTCCTAATGCGAAAACATTGGCGTCGTTGGTGATCTTTACCGGTATATTGAAATGATCTTCAAGATGTTGCTTAAGGTATACTTCTTTCCAGGAGGAGATATTCAAAAGATCGTATACGATCCCATTTTTTTCATCTACAAGCCCGGGAACACCAATACCTATCCCATCATAGCTTTCAGTTCCTAGGGATTCGATTCCCTGGATGAGATTCTGAATGATATCTTCCTTCGAAGCTCCGGAAAGGGTGGGGAATTTGATCTTCTTAACCACTTTGGAATCCTGAACGACCCCAACCTGAACCTTGGTTCCACCAATATCTACTCCTAAAATTTTATTGTTCATCTGTAGCTTTTATGACAGGAATACAGCGAAGCCTCTTTTTAAAAATACCAAAAGAGCCTAAACAAAGTATAGATATTTTTTTATTATATCCAAATACTTTTATAAATTTTTTATTGAAGTTATTCCTGATTGAGAATTATATCACAATGTTAACAGAAAAGATTGTCAATACCAGAAATATTCTCTCAAGACATACAAATAAACTATATTTGCAGACTTAATCGAGTTGATTATTTTTAGGATTAACCAGGAATTTTGGAGATGAAGAATATTCGTAATTTTTGCATTATTGCACATATAGATCACGGTAAAAGTACTCTTGCCGATCGTTTGCTGGACTTTACCGGTTCGGTGACCGAAAGGGAAAAGCAGGAGCAATTGCTGGACAGCATGGACCTTGAACGTGAACGCGGGATAACTATTAAATCTCACGCCATCCAGATGGATTATATCCACGAGGGCGAAGAATATGTATTGAACCTTATCGATACTCCCGGGCACGTAGATTTCTCTTACGAGGTTTCCCGTTCCATCGCTGCCTGTGAGGGTGCGCTGCTTGTAGTAGATGCCGCACAAAGTATTCAGGCACAAACCATCTCCAACCTTTACCTCGCTTTAGAAAATGACCTGGAAATTATCCCGGTTCTGAATAAAGTAGATCTTCCAAGTGCCAATCCTGAAGAAGTTACCGATGATATAGTAGACCTTTTAGGCTGCGACCCCGAAGATGTAATTCCTGCCAGTGCCAAAACTGGGCTGGGGATCAAGGAGATCCTGGACGCAATTATACAGCGTATTCCTGCTCCTAGCGGAAAAGTTGATGCTCCGCTTAGGGCCCTTATTTTCGATTCGGTTTACAATCCTTTTAGGGGAGTTGAGACCTATTTCAGGGTGATCAATGGTTCTATCAAGAAAGGCGAAAAGATCAAGTTCGTGGCTACAGATAAGACCTATGATGCAGATGAAGTAGGTACGCTTAGACTAAAACAATTCCCAAGAAAAGAGATTAAGACCGGGGATGTGGGTTACCTTATCACCGGGATCAAAGACGCCCGCGAAGTGAAAGTGGGTGATACCATTACCAGCGCCGTTAATCCTACCACCGAGGCCGTTGCCGGTTTCGAGGATGTAAAGCCAATGGTTTTCGCCGGAATATATCCGGTAGATACCGAGGATTATGAAGAGTTAAGGGCCTCCATGGAAAAGCTTCAGCTTAATGATGCTTCCCTGGTATTCACGCCAGAAAGTTCTGCCGCGCTAGGATTTGGTTTCCGTTGTGGATTCCTCGGAATGTTACACCTGGAGATCATTCAGGAAAGACTTGAGCGTGAATTTGACATGACCGTTATTACCACGGTTCCTAACGTGTCTTATTACGCTTATACTAATAAGAATCCGGATGATATCATCCTGGTAAATAATCCTTCAGATCTTCCGGAACCTTCAACCTTGAACAGGGTAGAAGAGCCGTATATCAAGGCCAGTATCATTACCAAAGCCGATTTTGTAGGCCCGGTAATGTCGCTTTGTATCGAAAAAAGAGGGGAGATCACCAATCAAACCTATCTTACCCCGGAGCGTGTGGAACTTACCTTCGATATGCCTCTGGCAGAGATCGTGTTCGACTTCTATGACAGGCTTAAAACCGTTTCCAGGGGTTATGCTTCTTTCGACTATTCCCCAATTGGAATGAGACAGTCTAAGCTGGTGAAGGTAGACGTACTTCTTAATGCGAATAAGGTAGATGCACTTTCAGCCCTGTTACACGTAGACAATGCTTACGATATTGGGAAGAAGATGTGCGAAAAGCTAAAGGAACTTATTCCTAGGCAGCAATTCGACATCCCTATACAGGCAGCCATCGGTGCGAAGATCATCGCCCGTGAGACCGTTAAGGCCCTTCGTAAGGACGTTACCGCTAAATGTTATGGTGGTGATATCTCGCGTAAGAGAAAGCTACTGGAAAAGCAGAAAAAAGGTAAGAAACGTATGCGCCAGGTAGGAAACGTGGAGATCCCGCAGGAAGCGTTTATGGCTGTTTTAAAACTTAACGATTAGGTATAGAATTATAATTGCCCCAAGGCAAACTAAAATAAAAAAATAAAATAGACCTCCCAGGTTTTCGAAACCTGGGAGGTCTTCTCTTTTACACTAATTCCGCAACATTTTTTTAATTTTGTTATATTCCTGAAATCGATAGAAAATCTATCGACTACAAACTAAAGACTATAAACTAAATTATGGCCGGACATAGTAAATGGGCGAATATAAAGCATAGAAAAGGAGCACAGGATAAGAAACGGGCAAAGCAGTTCACCCGGGCGATCAAAGAGATCACCGTGGCGGTGAAAGAGGGTGGAGGCCCCGATCCCGAATCTAATCCGGCGCTTAGAAATGCTATTTCGAATGCCAAGGGTGTGAACATGCCCAAGGATACCATAGAACGTGCCGTTAAGAAAGCCAGCGGTGCCGATGCCGATAATTACGAGGAGGTGACCTTCGAGGGCTATGGCCCGAACGGAATTGCCATTTTCGTGGAATGTACCACAGATAATACCAACCGTACCGTGGCTTCAGTTCGCTCCATCTTTTCCAAGAACGGCGGGAACCTAGGCACCAACGGTTCTCTGGAATTCCTTTTCGATAAGAAAGGTGTTTTTGTGCTGGAAAAGGAAAAGATCGAAATGGATCTTGAAGAGTTCGAACTTGAGCTTATTGAAGGCGGGGCTTCCAAAATAGAAAAGGAAGATGAATTCATTACCGTCTATACAGATTTCACCGATTTTGGCCTTATGTCTTCCAAACTGGAGGAGCTGAATATCGAGACAAAGAATTCTGAAGTACAGCGAATTCCTCTTAATACCGTTGAATTACCGGTAGAAGATGCCATCAAGATCATGAATCTCATCGAGAAATTCGAGGACGATGATGACGTTCAGAACGTATATCATAACCTTGAGATCACCGATGAAGTGATCGCCGAAATGGAAAAAGAAGAGGCCTAATCCTGCTGGATGTTCTCTTCTATATTCTCCTTTTCTTCGCTGTCACCCTGTTCGATCTGTTTACCAAGGTATACCAGCATATAACCTTCCTCGATCTCTACCTCCATACTGTTGGAAGGGATTATGCTTAATTCCCCTTCAGTATCCTTTACGAAAAGTGGGATGATATCGGGATCTGTTTTACTTATCTCGATAAGTCCTTCATAGTGTTCCTTAGAATTAAGGTCTATTTCGTGAATAGAAGGGTATTTACGCGCCAGGTTGGTGAGTTTGATATAATCATCGGTCTGAGAGAATAAACCTTCCTTAGGATTGTTCTCCGGGTCGTACATCTCGTCTGAAGATACTACCCTGAAAGAACCGTTCTCACCAAAATGCTTTCTGAACTTTTCTATGGCATTCAGGTTTACTTCGGTATTTCCGGTCATGGCCATCAGGTAACCCACATCGCTCAATTCGATATTATTGATAAGGTCGTCTGAATATACATTCTCCTGTATCGCATCCAGGCCAAGCTCCCTTGCCTTTCGAATATTTGCCCCGTTACTGTCTACCAGCACCACATGCCTGTTGTTCTTTTTAAGGTAAGAAGCGATAAGTCTTGAAATGGTCGAAGCACCAATGATCAGGATACCCTGTGAATTTTTCAGGAATACTCCTACCAGCTGAGCGAAAAGACGGGCAGTAGTAGCATTAAGCAATACCGTTCCCAGTACGATCATAAATACCAGCGGCGTTATATATTCGGCTCCGGTAACTCCCTGGCTGGCAAGCTCAAGGCCGAAAAGAGATGCGATACCCGCGGCAACGATACCTCTTGGCCCCACCCAGCTTATAAAAAGTTTTTCATTGGTTTGAAGCGACGAGCCTATACTGCTTATAAAAACTCCCAGCGGCCTTATGATGAGCACCACGGTTCCGAAAAGGATTAGCGCTTTGATATCATAAACAAGAAGAAGGTCTTCCATATTGATATTGGCGGCAAGCAGGATGAACAGGATCGAGATAAGCAGTACGCTCAGGGATTCCTTGAAATAAAGTAGTTCCTTAAGGTTTGGAAGATTGATATTCCCCATTACCAGTCCCATGACCACCACGGCTAAAAGTCCGCTTTCATGAGCAAAAAGATCTGCTAGTACGAACACTCCCAGAACTGTGGCCAAGGTAAGCACGTTCAGCAAATAATGTGGGATCACGTTCTTCTTGATGGCGAAGGCCAGGGCGTGGGCAAAGGTAAAACCAAAGGTAAACCCAAAGAGAACGATCTTTCCAAATTCCAGCAAGGCGGTTTCGGTAAATTCGGTTCCCGTACCGGCGCTGATGAATTCAAACATTAATACCGCTACCAGGGCTCCAATTGGGTCTATCAGGATACCTTCCCATTTCAGGATGGCCGAAATATCTTTTTTCAACGGAATGTTCCGCAGAATTGGGGTGATCACCGTAGGCCCTGTTACAATAATAAGGGCGGCGAATAAGAAGCTAATCTGCCAGCTTAGGTCAAAGATGAAGTGTGCAGCGATCCCAGCCCCAAAAAAGGTAATGATCACGGCCACGGTTATAAGTTTCAATATTACCGGGCCAACGTTCAGGATCTCTCCCTTACGTAGGGTTAATCCTCCTTCGAAAAGGATGATCCCTATCGCCAGCGAAACGAAATAGAACAAACTATCACCTGGGAACAACCCGGAACTTCCGTCCCAAATAGGCTCTATTAGTTTAGAACCATCTGCCGTGAAATAAGTGGATATTGGTCCAACGGCAAGCCCAATGAGGATAAGTGGCAGAATAGCAGGGATCTTGAATCTCCACGCTAACCATTGAGCCAAAATACCCAATATTACTATTCCTGCTAATTCTATCATGTGTCTCTATTTACTTATAAAAGCTAAAAATATTAAAAATGTTTTACTCTGAAAGCTTATTGAATTAAGGCTTTCTTAAAAAAGAGCCTGTTAAATGAAGTGAAAATAATTCGAAAAGGCTTTAACTTTTTCTATTTTGCGGAGAATTTTTAAAAATTTTAGAAATGAAACTCTATCCTATAGAGGCCGGAAATTTTAAGCTGGACGGAGGCGCGATGTTCGGGGTAGTTCCCAAAAGCCTGTGGAACCGAACCAACCCGGCCGACTCTAATAATATGATCGATATTGCCGCAAGGTGCCTGCTCATCGAGGATGGCGACCGGCTTATCCTTATCGATACGGGATTAGGGGATAAGCAAAGCGAAAAATTCTTTAGTTATTACTTCCAGTGGGGAGACGACAATATCGATAAATCCCTAAAAAAAAATGGTTTTCACCGGGATGATGTTACAGATGTCTTTATGACACACCTACATTTTGATCATTGCGGCGGAAGCATCCAATGGAACAAGGACAGGACAGGCTATGAACCTGCATTTAAGAACGCGCGTTTCTGGAGCAACGAAGAGCACTGGAAATGGGCTACCGAGCCTAATGACCGGGAAAAAGCCTCTTTTCTGAAGGAAAATATCATTCCCATGGAGCAGAGCGGGAAACTTCATTTCATTGAAAGAGAAGCCAATAAAAGCTTTATTGATAAAAATCCCCTTGGCTTTGGCGTATTATTTGTAGATGGACATACCGACAAGCAAATGATCCCGCATATTGAGTATAAAGGAAAAAAGCTTGTCTTTATGGCAGACCTGCTTCCAACCGCAGGACATATTCCTTTACCTTACGTGATGGGATATGATACCAGGCCGCTGTTAACTCTTCCGGAAAAGAAGCAGTTCCTGGAAAAAGCGGCAGATGAAGATTATTACCTGTTCATGGAGCATGATGCGCATAACGAAATTATAACCCTGAAACACACCGAAAAAGGCGTGAGGCTGGACCAGTCCCACCGCTTTGACGAAATATTTAACTAGAATAAGACATGAGAATACCTATTTTAAAACCCCTACTACCTCTGCTCGCTGCAGGTATACTTACCGGGTGTAGCAGTACCGCTCCCAAGATCGTTTCAACTCCTGTAAAGAACATAGATTCGATTCCGCTTAAAGTAAAGGATCTTACCGATGCCCAGCTTAAGAACTGGACCAATACAGACCTTCTTACCGATACCATTCCAGGGATGAGCGTAGATAGAGCTTATGCCGAGATCATTAAAGGTAACCGGCCCTCTCCGGTAATCGTGGGAGTAGTAGACAGCGGTGTAGATATAGATCATGAAGACCTGAAAGGGGTAATCTGGACCAATGCTGATGAAATACCGGGCAACGGAAAGGATGACGATAATAACGGGTATATAGACGATATACATGGATGGAACTTCCTGGGTGATGCCGTAGAGGAGAACATGGAATATGTGCGTATCTACAGGCGATTAAAGCCTAAATACGAAGGAAAGTCTGAAAGCAGCATAAGCACTGCAGATCGTGAAGAATATAACCTATACATGTCGGCCAAGGCCGAGTATGAAAAAGAGCTGCAGGAGACCAAGGGAACCATGGAGCAGTACCTTCAGATCCAGCAACAGATAAAAATGGCCCACGAAGCCATTTCTGCTGAATTGGGTACTGAGGATTATACCAAGGAACAGGTTTCAGATCTTAATCCAGAAACCCAGCAAATGGGTCAGTATAAATCCATTATTTCCCAGATTCAGTACAATGTAGACGAGAATATTCCTACTGCACTCGAAGAACTTGCAGATGCCATAGAGTACTATGAAGGCAGGCTTTCTTCACATTTTAACCTGGAGCTTGATGGTCGTGCAGTTGTAGGGGACGATCCATACGATATCAAGGATACCGACTACGGAAATAACCAGGTATATGGACCAGAGCCAGATAAGGAAAATGTAAAGCATGGTACCCATGTTGCGGGAATCATCGCGGCAGACAGGTCTAACGACATCGGTCTTAAAGGGGTGTCCAGCAACGCAAGGATCCTTGTAGTAAGAGCGGTGCCAGATGGCGATGAATACGACAAGGATATCGCGCTTGGAATCAGGTATGCTGTAGATAATGGGGCCAAGGTGATCAATACCAGCTTCGGAAAATATTTCTCTACCAACCCTGAATGGGTGATAGACGCCATTAAATATGCTGCAAAGAATGATGTGCTTATCGTAAACGCAGCGGGTAACGAAGGGCTGGACCTTGATTCAAACAGGGTTTATCCTAACGACCAGGACCCGGTAAACACTACCGAGATCGCAAATAACTTCCTTACCGTAGGAGCTCTAAATTACGAGTACGGTTCTGGCCTGGTAGCAGATTTCTCGAACTACGGAAAATCCAACGTTGATGTTTTCGCTCCGGGAACCAAGATCTGGTCTACCACACCGAACAATGAATACGAATACCTGCAGGGAACTTCTATGGCTGCTCCGGCGGTGGCTGGGATCGCAGCGATCATAAGAGGTTATTATCCTCAGTTGAGCGCTTCAGAAGTTAAGCAGATCATTATGGACAGCGGTTTAACCACCAATGCTACCGTGATCGTAGGAGGGGATACCAACAATACTAAAAAGTTCGGTAGCCTTTCCTCTTCCGGAAAGATGGCGAACCTTTACAATGCCCTGATCCTTGCAGACCAAATCTCTAAAAACAAATAATAAAAGATGAAAAAGATATTAGTTAGCTTTTTACTAATCACTTCGGGCTTTATACAGGCCCAGAACAATACTTCCTACTGGCAGCAACATGTGGACTACAAGATGGAAGTAGACATGAACGTAGAAAATTTCAGGTATACCGGTACCCAGGAACTGGTATATACCAATAATTCGCCAGATACGCTTAACCGCGTTTTCTATCACCTTTTCTTCAATGCCTTTCAGCCAGATAGCGAAATGAACGCGAGGCTGGAAAGCATGGCAGATCCAGATGGAAGGATGACCATGAACAAGGGAACCAAGGAGAATCCTGAGATCGTAAGTAGAATTTCAGGACTTTCTGAAGACCAGATAGGTTACCTAAGAGTGAATTCACTAAGCCAGAATGGTAAGGAACTGCAGTATGAAGAAGTAGGTACGGTGCTGGAAGTAGAACTTGCGCAACCAATTTTACCGGGGGAGAAAACCACTTTCAAAATGTATTTTGAGGGACAGGTACCGGAACAGATCAGGAGATCTGGAAGAAATAGCGCCGAAGGAGTTGCTCTTTCCATGAGCCAGTGGTATCCTAAATTAGCCGAATACGACTTCGAAGGATGGCACGCAGACCCATATATCGCCCGTGAATTTCACGGTGTATGGGGAGATTTTGATGTAAAGATAAGCATCGATAAAGATTATACTATCGGAAGTACTGGATACCTGCAGAACCCGCAGGAAATTGGCCATGGTTACCAAAAAGAAGGTACCAAGGTTAAGACCAAGGGAGACAAGTTAACCTGGCATTTTAAGGCGCCTAAGGTTCACGATTTTACCTGGGCAGCAGATCCAGAATACATCCATGACACTCTTTTAGCCGAGGATGGGACAGTATTGCATTTCTTATACAAGGACAATGACGAGATAAAGGAAAACTGGAAAAAGCTTCAGCCAAAAACCGCTGAATTACTGTACTTCTTCAATGAGCACATCGGCCCTTATCCATGGGACCAGTACTCTGTAGTACAGGGTGGAGACGGTGGAATGGAATATGCCATGCTAACCCTTATCACCGGGGAACGTTCTTTCTCAAGCCTGGTAGGAGTGACCGCTCACGAGATGGCTCACGCCTGGTTCCAGCATTTAATGGCTACCAACGAAAGCAAGCACGAATGGATGGACGAAGGTTTTACCACCTACATTTCTACTGAAGCTGAAAATGTAGTTCTTGGAACCAATGCTGAAAATCCACATACCGGATCTTACAGAGGTTACAATTACCTGGCAAATTCCGGAAAGGAACAGCCACAAACCACCCACGCCGATAGATATGCGAGCAACGGGCTTTACGGGATCGCTGCTTATTCTAAAGGAGCTGTTTTCCTTGCCCAGTTAGGATACGTCATTGGTGAAGAAAACCTTGCCAGAACTCTGAATCGCTATTACGATGAATGGAAATTCAAGCATCCAACCCCGAATGATTTTATAAGAGTTGCTGAAAAGGTTTCTGGAGCAGAACTAGACTGGTACCTGATGGACTGGACACAGACGACCAATACCATCGATTATGCAATAGATGAAGTGACCGGAAGTGATAATACCACCAAGGTTGAATTGATGAGAAAATCTTTAATGCCAATGCCTTTGGATATAGATGTAACCTATACTGACGGATCTAAAGAGACCTTCTACATCCCGTTACAAATGATGAGATGGGAGAAGCCGGCTGAAGAAGGAGTGAAGTGGAACGTAGAGAAAGACTGGGCCTGGGGATTCCCTGAGTACAGTTTCGAGATCCCTGCCGAAAAAAGCAAGATCTCCAAGATCGTTATAGACGAATCTCAATTGATGGCCGATAAGGACAGGTCTAATAACGTTTGGGAAAACAAGCAACAGGACTCTACAAATTCAGGGAACTAATTTTCCAGATTAGAAATTATTCAAAACCCTTTCTTCGCGGAAAGGGTTTTTTTATACCAGCCCAGATCCCGGTAAAGTTCGGTTTTTGAAGCACGGTCCCTGCTGGTAACTTTCATATAATAAGGGCCCATTTCCCGGCTGCGGTATCCCAGTAAATGAAAAATAGGCTGGGCCAGGAACCTGGCCACCTTCAAATTGACCATAAGCGAGGTAGGGTCTTCTTCAGCACGCTTTATTCCCGGCAATAACAAAAGGAAATTATCGGCATTAATATTTCTCAACCAGGCTGAAAGTCTCAGAAAGACCGGCCTGATCTTTCTGATAAGATAATAGCCATCCTCTCCTTTTTTCTGGTACAATGGCATGAAGATAGTTGCCGTTTTTGAAAGGTAAATATTCCTGTCTCCGCTACGTGCGATCAAAGTTCCCTTTTCCAGCCGCTCAAAACTGGAAAAACCGGGTTGCATTTTAAATTTTTCTTTTTTGAGGATATTATATCTAAAGATGATCTCGTAAAAACTCTTATTTCCTTCTGCTGCCTTTTTAAGAAGTTCAAATTCTTTCGAAAGATCCTTAAAACTGAAAACCTTGCTATGGTGCAACGCAATTTTGATAAAATAAACGGCGTTTAAGACCGCTTCTTGTGAGCTATGCTGTCCAGATTCAAATCCCAGTGAAACATAGCCTAGTTTATTGATATAGCTTAATAACGGCCCCTGGAGGTATTCCTCGATACCAAGGATCACTGGAACAGGAAATAATTGGGAAAAGCGTCTGTTTATTAGGCTATCGTTAATAGTGATAAAAGGCAGGCTGTTACTGGAGGTCGTATGCAGGTCTATAAAGTATAGAGGAGAGGAATGCTCATTAAGAATGTTCTTAAGGATAGCAAGCAATGCTGCCTGTTCGTGGTCTTCACTATAGATATTATTTTTATAGGATTCTTTTTCCAGCCGGGGAGAGGCCCACATCCGGTTAAGGTCATAATCTATATAACGTTTATCCTTTTTCAAGGCTTTCAAATTTCCCGCGATGGCGTAAATGCTTCCCTTAACAGCTTCAGGATCTATTTCTTTCCAGACTTTTTCCAGGGCCAGCAATCCGGCTTTTTCATTCCCGTGTATCCCCGCAAAAAAAACCATCACCGGCCCGGAGAGATCATTCTTTATGACATTTAATAATCTTCTAGTCCCGGTATCCTTGGAAGAGGTATTTAGATCTTTGGTATTGCTCATAACTAAATATCATTGCGGGTAAGTATACCGATAAGCCTTTCCCTGTTTATCACGGGGAGGCAACCAATCTTATTTTCCTCCATCAGCCGTATGGCATCCTCCAGGGGTTCATCCTGGCCCGTGGTAATAAGTTCCTTTTTCATTACGTCCTTTACGCAGAGGTTGCCATAATTGGCTTTTTGGGCAAATTCCTCGACATCCTTCCAGCTTAATAGACCTACAATACTTTTACGGGAATTGATCACCGGCATATGATGAATATTGTTCCAATTCATCATATTAATTACCAGTTCCAGGCTATCATGGGGGTCTACCGAATAAATATTCGTATTCATATTATGCTTAACGATACGCCTTATATCAAAATGGGTATGAAGCTCCGGTTCCAGGATCTTCCATTCGTAGACCGGCAAGTCTTTCCACTGATTCTCGTAGATATATGCGGTCAAAACCTGCTGTGCCTTGAGGGGCTTTTTCTTTTTGAGAAGATTTCTAAAGCTTTTTACCTGCCATTCGGCACCATTCCAGGAGTTGATCCTTTTGGTTATGATGTCCAGATATTTTTCAGTATCCCTTTTTGAGATTTGGCATTTTTCAAGTCCTTGACTGGCTATGGGTAATAATTCTTCAAGCAACAGTTCCCTTGCAGGCACCTTTTTATCTTTCCAGCTGAAGATCGCATCCAGGCCGGTCCTCCCAGCCTTGTAGAAGTTTCCCCGTACATTTTTAAAGTTCTCTTTCTTGTGAATATTCCTGAACTCTTCAGGCTGCCCCATCATCAGGCCTACCCAGAAAACCATATTAGCGACCTCGTCACAAAGACTGGGGCCGGAAGGTATATACCGGCATTCTATCCTGAGGTGGGCCTTATTATTGGCCACACCATAGCACACCCGGTTCCACCGATATACCGTCCCATTGTGCAGGCTTAGTGCCTTGAGCACCGGGATCTCTCCATTTTCGAGCCTGGCCATGCTGTCGTATTGAAAATCTGATGTGAGCAGGCTGCGGTACCTGGAAATATTATTTTTGAAAATGTCTGAAATTCCCCTGGTTTCCCAGTGAGAGCCAAAGCTTACCCTAGCCTGTTTTTCGTTCAGCACAAAAGAATTGGCGCGGGTATCGGTACTCTGGTTGAACAGGGCAATACGAGTTTCATCCCAAAGTTCCTTTCCAAAAAGCATTGGCGAATTCACACATAAGCTAAGAACAGGACCGGCAATGGCCTGTGCCCAGTTATATTTTTCTATGAATTCCTCAGGATCTACCTGTAAATGCATCTGAAAACTGGTATTACAGGCCTCCAGCATTACAGAATCATGAATAAGATTCACCTCGTCCACTCCCTTGATATGTATCCAGAAATCCTGTCTTCGGGATCTTTTAATACTTTCGTTCAGGGCGAAATATCGCTTTTTGGGCGTCATATATTCTTCCGAAATATGTTTCAACCTGAGAGTTGGCAGGATTCCGGCCAGAATTATCCTGGAATTATGAGCCCGGGCAGTTTTGCGGGCTTTGCTGAGATAATGTTTAAGCCGCTCATGTAATATAGAAAAACAATCATTTTTTAGTTCTAAAGGATCAAGGTTGAGCTCGAGGTTATATTTGCCGATTTCAGTAGTGAAATGTTCATCTTTAAGATCATTTAAGATAGGCAGAGAAGTATCTACGGGCAGGAAACTTTTATCTACCAGGCAGAATTCCTGTTCGGCTCCTATCCTTATGGGAGACCTTTCTATCATATCGTTTTCTACCAGGTGATCCAGGGCTTCCAGGTCTTTTACCAGCTGGTGTATATAGCTTGCCCTGTCTTTTTTTCGGTTTAAGACCGATACTTCGAGATTTCCCATGATCAAAGATTGAAGCCTCAAGTAACTCATATTCAGTATTAAAAACTATGACCGGGATCATATTTGGTATATTTTCAATCCCTCGGGAAATCGCTACTTTTACATCATAATGCGCAATATGAACCAGACCTTCGGAAAAGACGAAAAGCTTAAAAGCAAAAAACTTATAGATAAACTATTTGCAGAGGGCAAAGGGGTGAAATCCTTTCCCTTAAAGTTAATTTACACGCCTTACGAAAGTGAAGACGAGGGTTTGCTTAAAACGGGGGTTTCGGTTCCAAAAAAACTGGTGAAGACCGCAGTGAAACGAAACAGAATTAAAAGGCTCATGCGGGAAGTTTTCAGAAAAAATAAGTATCTTGTTACCAATCATTTATCCTCTCCCCATGCCTTCATGTTCATTTATATTTCCCGCGAGGAGATCTCTTACGACAAGCTGGAAGCGAGCATGATCAAAGTTCTGGAGAAATTCAACGATAAAAATTAAGCTTATGAAAAAACGTATCAGCAGAATAGTAATTCTTCCGGTGGCCCTCATCGGGATTTTCATAGGAACCGTAAGTTTTAAATCAGATTTTTTCGAGATCGCCAAACAGATAGAGATCTTCACCACGCTGTTCAAGGAGATCAATATGAACTATGTAGACGAGACCAATCCCGCGGCTTTGATGGATACGGCCATAAAATCCATGCTTACAGACCTGGATCCCTATACCAATTACTGGAACGAGCAGGATGTGGAAGCAGCAAGGATAAATTCTGCCGGGGAATATACCGGCATAGGTGCCCAGGTAAAGGCTGGACCTGAGGCCATCACCATAATCGAAGCCTATAAGGATTATCCTGCCGATAAAGCGGGTTTAAAGGCCGGAGACGAGATCATTAAGATCGGGAATATCAATGTGGCCGATTTTAAAGAAGATGCGGGAGAACTGCTTAATGGCGCTCCAAACAGTGATATTAATATTACCTACCGCCGCCAGGGTGAAATTAAGAGTACCAGCCTTAAAAGGAGCGCGGTAGAGTTAAATGCGGTGCCTTTTTACAAACTCCTTGAAGATAATTCGGGTTATATCGTGCTTTCCAGGTTCAACGCCAAGGCTTCTACCGAGGTTGGTCGCGCAGTGAAAGACCTGAAAAACCAGGGAGCCAGCAAGATCATCCTGGACCTGAGGGGAAATCCGGGTGGGCTATTGAACGAAGCCATTAACGTAAGCAATATTTTTATCCCTGAAGGTGAGCTTATCGTGACCACCAAATCTGTAATAGAAAAATACAACCGGGAATATTTTACCAGGAAAGAACCCATAGATACCAAGATCCCTTTAGTGGTCCTGGTAGACGGTAGGAGTGCTTCTGCCAGCGAAATCGTGGCGGGTGCGATCCAGGACCTGGACAGGGGAGTGATCGTGGGGGCACGCAGTTTTGGTAAAGGCCTGGTGCAACGACCAAGGGAACTTGCCTATGGCACCCAGTTAAAGATCACCATTTCGCGTTATTTTACCCCTAGCGGAAGATGTATACAGGCACTGGATTACCGCAGAAGAAGCGAGGATGGGAAAGCCATCAGGACCAGGGTAGAAGATTATAATGAATTCAAGACCCGGAATGGAAGAAAAGTCTATGATGGTGGCGGAATCCTGCCCGATGTGAAGATGGAAACTTCAGAATTCAGTGATATCACCCAGTCGCTGCTGTACCAGGATGCCATTTTTGATTATGCTACCAAATATTATTATTCGCACGATATTTCCAAGGCTGAGGATTTCAGTTTTACCGATTCAGATTTTAATGACTTCAAGAATTACCTGGCCAATTCAGATTTTGAATATCAAACCGCAACAGAGAAGGAATTAGCCGAAATGATGGAGAAAGCCGAAGACGAAGAATTGAAGGTTAAAATATCTTCAGAAGTAGACCGGATAGAATCACAAATATCGGAATTCAAGAAGCAGGAACTGGACAGGAAAAAACCTGAAATTACCAGTTTGCTTACAGATGAGATCATAAAAAGATATTTCTACAAGGAAGGATTATATGAGTATTACACCACTCATAATCCTGAAATTTCTAAGGCCCAGGAGATCCTAAACGATGCCTCGGCATACTCCAGGATCTTAAAATAAAAGATTGGTTTTGGATGCTTTTCTATCATTTTTTGAAAATATGCCCACCTGGCAAAGGCTGATATGGCTTACGCTCATCCTTGGTGGATTCTGGATCCTGGAAGGCTATTATGCCTTGGTCAGGTTCAAATACAACAAATGGATACATGCCCGTACCAATTTTATTTTACTAGCCTTTGTGCTGCTGGTAAACCTGCTTTTTGGTTTTCTCACTGCAGGGATATTCATTTGGTTAGACGAATCAGGATTTGGTTTGCTGCATCTTTTCAGCTTGCCGATATGGTTGGAACTTTTACTATCCATTCTCGTACTGGACCTTATCGCGCAATATTTTGTGCATTACCTGCTGCATAAGGTAAAATGGATGTGGAGGCTCCATCTAATTCATCATACAGATACGCATGTAGATGCTACCACTGGAACCAGGCATCATCCGCTGGATTTTATTTTAAGGGAGTCGTTCGCGCTCATCGCTGTGCTTATCATGGGGATGCCGGTTGCCTATTATCTTTTTTACCGGCTGCTGAGCATTTTCTTCACCTATTTTACCCATGCCAATATCAGTATTCCCAACAGCCTGGATAAGGCCCTCAGCTATGTGATAGTTACCCCGAATATGCATAAGTTCCACCACCATTACCAGTTGCCCTGGACCGATAGTAATTACGGGAATATGTTCAGTATCTGGGATCACATGTTCGGTACTTATGTATATGAAAATACCGCGAACATAAGATACGGAATAGATATAGTAAAGGACGATAAGGCCGATAATATTGGCTACCAGCTTGGCATCCCTTTCAACCGAAAAATAAAAACGAAGAATTAATTTTTGATCATCGCAATATGCGGAATACCATCTTCCAGGTATCCCTCCCCGGTTGTTTTATAACCGTGAGATTCGTAAAACTTGATAAGATATTGCTGTGCGGAAAGTTTGATATTTGAAGTCTGGTATTCTTCTTCTATGGCTTTGGCAGAGGCTTTCATGATGTCATGCCCGTAACCGAACTTACGTTCAGAATGTTTGACGACCACGCGGCCAATCGCTGCTTCTTCAAAATAATAACCGGGTTTAAAACAACGTGTATAGGCGACAATTTTATCATTCTTATATCCAATCACGTGCAGGGCTTCCTGGTCTTTCCCATCAATATCCTGGTATACGCAGTCCTGTTCTACCACGAATACTTCAGATCTTAATTGTAAAATATCATAAAGTTCAGTGAGCTTTAACTCACTGAACTTTTTTACTTCTATTTTAAGACTCATCGCTTAAGAACAATATTTCTTTGCCGGGATCTTATCTACCCTTCTCTGGTGACGACCACCTTCAAATGGGGTATTCACAAAGGTCTCGGTCATTTTTGTGGCAAGTTCTTCAGAAACAAAACGCGCCGGGATACTTAATACGTTCGCATCATTATGTTCCCTGGCCAGTTTGGCGATCTCATCGTTCCAGCAAAGAGCAGATCTAACTCCCTGGTGTTTGTTCGCGGTCATGTTGGCTCCATTTCCGCTTCCACATATAATGATACCCAGGTCGGCTTTTTTGTTCTCCACATCCTCGGCTACCGGATGTACGAAATCTGGATAATCTACGCTGTCATCTGAATTTGTACCATAATTAGTTACGGTATGTCCCATGGACTCCAGCTTTTCCTTGATCATTTCCTTATAAACAGTACCGGCGTGATCGTTACCAATAGATATTTTCATAGTTGTATTGTTTGCCGCAAAGTTAAAAAAAGAGGCTGTTAACCGGCTTATTTTTGGATGTTAATTACTTTAATGAATCTCTTTGTTTCCAGGCCTTTAAATTTGACAAACAATTGTGGATAACATATGATGATTATCTCATAAAGAAATTTGGTTTTTAAGATAATTATAACAATACCACCCAAAATCTGGATAAATCAAATTATAACTGCAGAATTTTTTATCAAGTTATGAGCACTTAAAAACACGTTATTGACAATTGTTAACTTCTAACTTTTCAAGAGTTGATATTAAAACAATTTTATGAACTTTTGTTAAGTAAATCTAAAAACGTATAGATTCCCAGTTACTTAGCAATTAACACCTATGTTGATAACCTGTTATCAAACGCTCACAAGTCAAATACCAAATCTTCCTCAAAAAAATTGTTCTACAAATTAACACCCCATCATAATACATCATTTTAATTTTTTTAAAAAAGAAGAAAAGATAAATATGATATAGATGTTTATAACTAAACGATGCGTAAGTGGGAAGATTTGTCGTTTAGAGAATCTATTATTTCTTTTGCTTTTGAAATGTAGGAAGGATGTACCATTAATCGAATTCCGCCGAAGGCTACAGAAGAAAGAGGGATAAGACCAATGAGAGTCTCGTTCTGGAAGTAATGGCGTATGCCGGCGTCTTCGAACTTAAGCCTAAGGACGAAATATTCGTAAGGGTAGGTGAATGTAGCCAGGCATATATAATCTTTCATAATAAAAGAATTGACCTAACTAAAGATAAGCTTTTATTCCGTAAAGCTAGAGGCGAGTGTTCGTGAATTGGAAGTCTTAACCGCCGGGATAATTTCTGTCTTTTTATCCAGGGATTTATTTACACTAGCTACAACGAAGATTATTCCGAAAATAAATATCAGAAAGAATAGCGCCGAATATTTTACTGAATTGTTGACTTTCATACTACAACGAATTTAGAGGCTAGTATTCGGGGGGATGTTAAGGTAAAATTAAGAAAAAATTAAGATTCGGCGTATTGTTTTTTCTAAAAAAAAATAAAATTGCCTATTTTACCAATAATGATACGGACTTATCTGTGAGCTACTTAACAAAACTTTAAACTCAAATCCCTGTAGTATTGTTATAATCGCGTAATTTTATCGTATACTAAGAGATAATGAAGAAAAAGAAGACGAATAAACCAAAAATACAAGGCAATCTATCCAGAAGTATCATTGATATACTTCGAAAAAATTCCGGAAAGACATACAACTACAAACAAATAGCTTCCATCCTGGGGGTGAACGATGCCAGTAGCCGCAATCAGATCATAAAAAAACTGGCCCAGCTTGCCGCGAAGAAACAGATTGAAGAAGTGGAGCGCGGGAAATTCAAAATAGAAGACTCTAAGAATTATTATACCGGCGTCCTGGACCTAACCACAAAAGGTTATGGTTATGTGATGGTAGAAGAACTTGCCGATGACATTTTTATCGCCAACAAAGACCTTAATGCCGCCTTTGATGGAGATACGGTCGAAATTTACGTATACAACCGCCGAAGAAGAAAACGTTCTGAAGGAGAGATCACCAAGATCGTAAAACGAAAGAGGACGGAGTTCGTTGGTACTTTACAGCTTAAAAAGGAATTTGGTTTCGTGGTCATAGATGACAAATCCATGTACACAGATTTCTTTATTTCGCCAAATAAGCTAAATAAAGCTGAAAATGGTGATAAAGTAGTGGTAGAGTTTGAAGAGTGGCCAGAAAAGGCAGATTCTCCTTTTGGGAAGATCACCCGTGTACTGGGAACTCCCGGTGAACACCATACCGAAATACACTCTATCCTTGCCCAGTACGGGCTTCCGCATGATTTCCCTGAGGAGGTCGAGGAATTTGCCAACAAGATAGATACTTCGATTAACCAGGAGGAAATAAGTAAAAGAAGGGACATGAGAGATGTGCTTACTTTTACCATAGATCCGAAGGATGCGAAAGATTTTGATGATGCTTTAAGTTTTCAGAAACTTGAAAATGGAAATTACGAGATCGGGATCCATATTGCCGATGTTTCTCATTATGTGCAACCGGGAACCATTCTGGACCAGGAAGCTTTTGACAGGGCAACCTCGGTTTACCTGGTAGACAGGGTAGTACCCATGCTGCCTGAGATACTTTCTAACAATGCCTGTTCCCTTAGGCCAAAAGAAGAAAAGTTCACTTTCTCGGCGATTTTCGAAATAGACGATAACGCGAATGTAAAAGGCCAGTGGTTCGGGAGAACGGTTACCTATTCAGACGAGCGTTTTGCTTACGAGGAAGCCCAGCATATCATCGAGACCGGGACCGGAACCATTCCCGATGATGTTTCCATCAGGAAACATGCCTACACCGTTAGGGGAGCCCTGGTGGAGGCGGTAGTGACGTTAAACAGGCTTGCAAAGAAAATGAGGGCTCGCAGGATGAGAAATGGTGCGATTTCTTTTGATAAGGTAGAGGTGAAATTCAATCTTAACGAAGAGAATAATCCGGTGGGGGTTTTCTTTAAGACCGCTAAGGAGGCCAATAAACTTATCGAGGAGTTCATGTTACTTGCCAACAGGAAAGTGGCTGAATTCATTGGCAAACAAAAACCTAAAAAGACCTTCGTTTATCGTTGCCATGATGAACCGGATGATGAAAAACTGGCCTCCCTGCAGAACATCGTAGGTAGGTTTGGTCATAAACTTAACCTTAAGGATCGCAAGACCACAACATCTTCGCTAAACAAATTGCTTGAAGACGTTCAGGGCAGAAAGGAGCAGAATATGGTAGATACCCTGGCTATTCGCTCGATGAGCAAGGCCTATTACGGGGTTGAGAATATAGGCCACTATGGTCTGGCATTCGATTTCTATACGCATTTTACCTCTCCCATACGTAGATACCCAGATGTGATGGTACACAGGCTGCTTCAGCATTACCTTGACGGGGCCAAATCTGCCGGTGAGGAAGAATACGAAAACAAATGTCACCACAGCAGTGAGATGGAAAACCTGGCCTCTAATGCCGAAAGGGATTCCATTAAATACATGCAGGTGAAATTCATGCAGGATCACGAAAATGAGGAATTCCTTGGCGTGATCTCCGGTGTTACAGAATGGGGGATCTTTGTGGAGATCGTAGAGAACAAATGCGAAGGAATGATACGATTAAGGGATATGAACGACGATCATTATGAGTTCATGCCCGAGGAGTTTTCGGTAGTAGGAAAACGAACGGGACAGTCTTATACCCTTGGTGACGAAGTTTATGTAAAAGTAAAGAATGCCGATCTTGTGAGAAGGCATCTGGATTTCACTTTATTGGGCAATAGGGAAGAGGTAGAGGCCAGTTAAATAGCTATTTAACAGGAGTCTATTATTCAAAATGCTCAAAAAGTTTACATTTGCATAACAACTTAACTGTATGTTACAGGACGTTTTAGCTGCCCTACCACTAGGTATTTTCCTGGCTTTTTTATTCGGACCGGTATTTTTTGTATTACTGGAAACCGCTGCTATAAAAGGTTTTAGGGCTGCTTTTTCTTTAGACCTGGGGGTGATCGTGGCCGATATGGTCTTTATTGCCATCGCCTATTTTAGTACCACCAAACTTCTGGAAAGGTTAAAGGACGATCCTGCACTATTCATCTTTGGTGGAATGATTCTTACCACCTACGGGTTAATGAGTTTTCTGCAGACCAAAAAGACCCTGCAAACAGACGATGATACTCCAGAGATACGAAAACTTGGCAAAAGCGATTATTTCAATCTTTTTATAAAAGGTTTCCTGCTCAATTTTATCAATATTGGGGTATTGGGCTTCTGGCTGGGAGTTATTATCGTATTCGGCCCTAAAATGGATATGCAGCCCGACAGGATCTCTGTCTTCTTAAGCAGTGTATTACTTACCTACCTTATCGTAGATGTATTCAAGATACTTCTGGCCAAAAAACTTAACCGAAAACTCACCCCGAAAAGAATATACGTGATGAAGAAGGCAATAAGCGTTCTGCTCATAGTTTTTGGTGGGGTTTTGATCTTCCAGGGCCTTTTCCCGAACCAGGTGAACGAGATCAAAGACCAGATAGAGGAGATCACTCCAAGCGATTCTTTAATAGGTAAACTTGAAGATTTTACCGGTACCTCCGGAAAGAAATAAAACTTTCTGCTTTTCTAGAGTATCTTTTTTAATTCCTGGTCAATTCAAATAGAGCTAATTTTTGGTGGCATCAAGTATCCCGAAGCTTCTGGAGAACCGAACCGCTGTCATATTTGAATTTAAAGCAAAAAAAAAAGCTCCCAGTTTTCTGGAAGCTTCTTTGAGGCATCGAGCGGATTCGAACCGCTGTACAAGGTTTTGCAGACCTCTGCCTAGCCACTCGGCCACGATGCCCTTTGCGGGTTGGCAAATGTAATAAAAATTTTAAGTTTCAAAACTAAAATCTAGCGGGATTTAGTCCTGCATACCGTAACCATCGCTACATTTCCCCCTATTGGCGGATTTATTTTTGAAACCTCGACCTTCGCCTTCTGTACCATAATCAGTTCTTCCAGAATACGTTTCAGGATCCTTTCGGCCACATTTTCAAGCAATTTGGAACGTATGGCCATTTCTTCCTTTACGATCTTGTTCAAATGTACATAATCTATGGTATCTGCGAGCTTATCTGTTTTCGCTGAATGTGAAAGATCCCCATAAACCTTGAGGTCCACGCGATAGTCACTCCCTATTTTTCCTTCTTCATCAAGACACCCGTGGTAGGCAAATACCTTGATGTTCTTAAGTTTTATAACTCCCACTATTTATTTTTTTTGCTAAAATATCCTTTAAAATCCTTTTTTCGGGGTTTCTCCTACTACAACTTTAAGGCTGTCCAGATATTTGTTCTTGTTACCTATGATAAAACAAGTATATAAATAGCGGGGTTTAGGATTGATTTTTTCCGTTGCTACCGCCACTTTACCTCCCTTTAGTTTCCAGGTAACTTCCTGCTCTTTCAGGGCTACGGCAAAATTCTTGCTGATCTTGGGGTAGGTGAGTTTAGAGAGGGATTTAGCCTCTTCAGCATTAGCTTTTGTTTCACCACTAATCTCGGTGATTCCAGCAGCCAGGTGTACCCATCTAATTTTAGCTTCCTCCTTACCTACTTCAAACTCATCATTGATAACCCGCATCTGGGGCAGGTTTCCATTAGCGTAAATTGCTTCCTCACCTTCCACGATCTCGTGGAGTTTCATATTAGCGGTCTTCTCGTTGGTCTTCTGGTTTTCCTTCGGAATTCCATTAATAATTAGCGTGTATCGACCATCAGTGCCAATCCCGATCTTTTTTTTCAAAAGCAGCTTTCCGGAGTTTTTTATCTCTACGGAATAGGTTCCGGGTTCAAAATTTTCATAGTCGGTAAGCTTGCCGTATTCAAGGCTTTTATTCGAAATACTCTCTGCTTTTTTACTGAAGCTTACTTCTACCGGGCTTTCTGAAAAAAGGAATTGTCCTATCCTAAGCTTCGAGGTTTTTTCTGAACTGGACTTACATCCTGAAAATATTGTAAACAGGCCGAGTATAAGAACTATTCTAATCTTCATCTTCATTAGAGTTTTCGTTGTTTTGTTCTCTTTTTCTCAATAAGTATGGCCTACCAAGAATGATAAGCAATACCAGACCAAGTATACCGGCAAGTGCGATGGGCTTGGAGATGACCAGCCTGAAAATTAGCGCCAGCCCCACCAGGATTCCTATAATAATTCCAGTCATGGGGATCCATTTTCTTTTATCAGATTCCCGGTAAGCGATCCAGTTCACGATACCGAAGGTGAACAGGAAGGCTAAACTTGCTGCCTCAACCAGGGAACTCAGTGAACCTATGATTGCCAAAACCCCGGCCAGGATACCAATTAAGATAATGGACCTGTCTGGTACATCTTTCTTGTTGGTATGGTCGAACCAGGAAGGAAGTTCATTTTGTGAAGCTATTCTTTTTGCCAGGTTTGCCGTAGAGAAAAGGGTCGAATTAATGGCTGCTGCCGTGGCAAAACCCGCAGCAACGGTCATCACAATAAGGCCGGTTTTTCCAAAAGCTGTTTCAGCAGCTATAGACAGCGCGATCTCCTTGAAGCTTATCATAGAAGTTGCTCCTCCCAGCATGGTTGCCCCAAGGGCAACCGTAGCATAAAGCAATACCACGAAGATCACCGCGCTCATTAGGGTTGGCATAAAGCTCTTTTCGGGCTTGTCTATCTTGTCGTATTCATAGGTGAGCAGTTGAAATCCTTCGTAAGCCATAAAAATGGCAGCTCCACCGAACAGGCTTGACCAGACAGGGCGCGGACTTATCCCGGCAGTAAGCTGTGCAGGGTCCCAATTTACAATTCCGTAAATCCCCAGGCCTAAAAGTACTAAGAGGTTTACCGAAACTATGATGATCTCTACGTTGGTAAGTTTACCAACCCCGGCCAGGTTTAGTAAGATTAGAGCTATGACAATTCCCGCTGCCAGCAATCGCATAAGCATAGGATTGCCGTGAAAAGCGAAAGAAAGATAATGTCCAAAGGCATAGGCGTAAACCGAAATGGTAAGAATATAGCCTATGATAAGCAGCCAGCTAAGATTACCGGCCATTTTCCTGTCGTTCACTTTTTCCAGGAACACAAAGGCTCCACCTTCTTCGTGGAACTTATTCGTAAGGTAGACATAACTGTAGGCTGAGGGTATCGCGATCAATCCTGTAATGATAAAGGCCAGCCACGTCCATTGGGCCGAAACTGCGATCACTACTCCAAGTACGGTATAAATACCGCCTCCTACCATTCCTCCGGCCGCAAGGGCCCATACAGATAAAGGGTTTAATTTTGAAGAACTATCAGACATGGCCAACAGTTTTTCCCAGGCGGTTATAGAGAAAAATTTTGCTGTAATTTTCCATAAATCACTGGTTTAGGTTGATTCTAAATTAGTAATTCGAATATTGCTTGAAAATTTTGACCGTCGGTTTAGGTAAAATTTAACGGGATTATTTGAAAACCTTATAATTATTAAGCTTTCTGATGCTTTAGTATGCAGAGGAATTAAAATTTGATAAATTTGCGCTTTATTAAAATCAGTTATGGCCGAAGGAAAAAAGTCGCTCAATTTCATTGAGCAAATCATAGAAGAAGATCTGCAGAAAGACTATAAAAAGGAAAACCTGAAGTTCCGGTTCCCACCTGAGCCTAATGGATACCTGCATATAGGTCATGCTTCTTCCATTTGTCTGAATTTTGGGCTTGGAGAGCGATACAATGCCCCGGTAAACCTTAGGTTCGATGATACCAATCCTATCAAGGAGGAGCAGGAGTATGTAGATGCCATCAAGAGTGACGTGGAATGGTTAGGTTTTAAATGGGCTAAGGAGTGTTATGCTTCAGATTATTTTCAGCAGCTTTATGACTGGGCGGTAGAAATGATCAAAAATGGAGATGCTTATGTAGATAGTCAGACTTCAGAAGAGATAGCTGAACAAAAAGGAACACCAACCCAACCGGGCAAAGAAAGCCCGTACCGTAAAAGATCGGTAGAGGAGAACCTCGAGTTGTTCGAAAAAATGAAGAACGGCGAAACCCCGGAAAGAGGACATGTGCTAAGGGCTAAAATAGATATGAGCTCTCCCAATATGCTTATGAGGGATCCTGTGATGTACAGGTGCCTGCATAAGAACCACCATCGTACCGGAGACAACTGGAAGATCTATCCAATGTACGACTGGGCGCATGGACAAAGTGATTTTATAGAACAGGTATCACATTCTTTCTGTACCCTGGAATTCCTTCCGCATAGAGAATTATATAACTGGTTCATAGAAAAAGTGAGCAAGCCGGGTGAATTCGAACCAAAACAAAGGGAATTCGCCAGGAGAAACCTAAGCCATACTATCGTTAGTAAAAGAAAATTACTGCAACTGGTAGAAAAAGGGATCGTTGATTCATGGGATGACCCAAGGATGCCAACCATTTCTGGGCTTAGAAGAAGAGGTTATACTCCAGAGGCCATTAGAAAATTCGCCGATTCCATAGGCGTTGGAAAGCGTGAGAACCTGATTGACGTAGCCCACCTTGAATTCTGTGCCCGGGAAGACCTGAATAAGGTTGCTCCAAGGGTAATGGGAGTATTGGATCCAGTAAAACTGGTAATCACCAATTATCCAGAAGGAGAAGAAGAGTGGCTGGAAGCTGAAAATAATCCTGAAGATGAATCGGCAGGAAGCCGCGAAGTGCCATTTTCAAGAGAATTATATATAGAAAGAGAAGATTTTAAGGAAAGCGCGAACAGGAAATTCTTCAGGCTTACCCTAAACAAGGAAGTAAGGCTCAAGAACGCTTATATCATCAAGGGAGAAGATGTGGTGAAAGATGAGGATGGAAACATCACCGAGATCCATTGTACTTACGATCCAAAAAGTAAGAGCGGCAGCGGTACCGAAGAATCTCTCAGAAAGGTAAAAGGAACTCTGCACTGGGTTTCGGTTAAACATGCCATAGAAGCCGAAGTTCGACTCTACGACAGGTTATTTACCGAAGAGACTCCAGATGGGGTAAAAGACAGAGACTATCTTGATTTTGTAAACCCGGAATCTCTTAAGACCGTAACCGGATATCTCGAGCCTAGCCTGAAAGAGGCTAAGGAAGGGGAGAAAGTACAGTTCCAGCGAATAGGATATTTCTGCGTAGACAAGGATTCTACCTCGGCAAAACCTGTTTTTAACAGGACCGTTAGCTTACGTGATTCCTGGGCTAAGATCAAGAATTAGAAATAATTGCCTATATTTAAGAATATTTTAGCATGGAAGTTTTAACATATTAACCGCACCTTAACAAGCTAAGGTAGTGGCTTCCGTTATCTTTGGTTAGAATAATAACTTAAAATTCAAAAACTTATGGCAAGTACAGGAAATACACTTTTAGCATTAATTACAGGAGCTGCGATAGGCGCAGGAATTGGGTTGCTTTATGCTCCAGATAGTGGAGACAAGACCCGCAAAAAACTAAAGAAGGATGCTAAAGAGGCACAGGGTAGACTGAACAAACGTTACCACGAAACGTCTTCAAATCTTTCCGAAAAGGCCAGGAAAGCCAAGACCGATTTTGAGGCGAGATTAGAGGAGACTCTATCTACCGCCAGTCACAAGGCAGATGATATTCTGGCTTCGATGGAAACAAAACTCGAGGAATTAAGAAAACAAAACGCTAAATTGCAGAAAGATAAACCAGGCAAGTCTGGAAGTACCCCAGATAAAGCTGTAGTATAATCTTTTATGGCATTTGAAAAACTATCCAACAGTATTCATGATGTAAATGAGAATATTCAGGCATTTCTTCACAGTAATTCTGAATATTATAAACTAAAAGCCTTTAAACAGGGAATGAAGGGAGCCACCTCCCTGGTGCGTTTCCTTATCATGGCTTTTCTATTGAGTACAGCGGGGGTAATGATTTCTTTTGCCTTAGCCATTGTAATAAGCGAGGCTATTGGTGTTCCCAGTTCAGGATACTTTATTGTAGGCGGATTCTATTTGATAGTCTTCGTGCTCATCCTGGTATTCGGAAAGGAACCTATAGAGAAGCTGGTGCTAAGGAAGTTCTCAAAAGCCGTATTTAACGATAAAGACAAATAATGAGAATTTATTCTTCTTTTGACGAGATAGACAAGGACCTTAAGATCCTGAAATTACAAACAGAGATCGATAAGGAAGAGATCAAGCTGAGTATAGACCAGACCAAGCAAAATCTTTCGCCAATGTCTTTGGTGGGAAGTGCTGTTGGCTCGGTGATACAGAAAGTTCTTGCCCTCAAGGCAGTTTCCAAGATCATGGGAATTAAAAATACCAGCCCGAACCCAAAATAGAGATAAATTTCTTTAAAAAATACAAAGCCCCAATTTGGGGCTTTTTTTTATACATCTCCGTTATCCGGTTTTCTTTTAGATCTTCCTTCCCTGGCCTGTTTTCGATTCTGTTCCTTCATGGCTTCGCCTATCTGGTTGGAAGCGGTGAAAGAAGCCACCATATTGTTCAGCATATCACTTCCCGCCTGGGGAGAGTTGGGGAGAAGGATAAGGTTACTGTTGGTTTCTTCGCCAATGGCCTGGAGGGTATCGTAATGTTGTGTTACGACGATAAGGGCAGAGGCTTCCTGGGAATTGATGCCCACATTGTTCAGTACATCGACGCTTTCCTCGAGACCACGTGCGATCTCTCTACGCTGATCTGCGATTCCCTGTCCCTGTAATCTTTTGCTTTCTGCTTCGGCCCTTGCTTTGGCCACGATCTTGATACGATCTGCTTCAGCGTCGTATTCTGCAGCCACCTTTTCCCTTTCCGCAGCATTTATACGGTTCATGGCAGCTTTTACCTGTACATCGGGGTCTATATCGGTTACCAGGGTCTTGATGATATCGTAACCATAAGACTGCATGGCTTCGTTCAGTTCACGGTTAACGGCAATAGCTATGTCGTCTTTACGCTCAAAAACATCGTCCAGCTTCATTTTAGGTACCTCTGCGCGCACTACGTCGAATACATAGGCCGTAATCTGGTCATGGGGGCTTTCGAGCTTGTAGAAGGCGTCGTATACGTTATCCTTACGTACCTGGAATTGCACCGAGATCTTAAGCTTTACAAAAACATTGTCCTTGGTCTTGGTCTCGACCAGCACATCGAGTTGCTGTACTTTGAGGTTGATCCTTCCTGCCACCTGGTCTATTACCGGGATCTTGAGCTGCAGCCCGGAATTTCTGATACTGGTAAATTTCCCAAAGCGTTCAATGATCGCTGAGGTTTGCTGTTTTACGATAAAAATTCCTGAGAAGATCACCAAAAGGGAGAGTACCACCAGGACGGGGATAAGGACTAGATTGAACATGAAATAATAATTAAATTAAGATTGCTTCAATTTAAGCATAAAAGCCTGAATCCTTATAAAATAAAAAACCGGCTTCAGAATTTATCCGAAATCGGTATGAATACTATACTGGCTGTTTTATTACAGCGTATCTACAGCAGTTTTAATTCGCTTTAGAGTTTCCTCTTTTCCTATGAATTCAGCGATCTTGTAAAGATCTGGACCCTGTAATGCTCCAACAAGAGCGATCCTTAATGGCATCATCACCTTACCAAAACCAACTTCTTTAGACTTGATCCAGCCTTTCACTGTTTCCTGTAAATTTTCTGCTTTGAAGTCATCTACATCCTCAAGGAAATCATGTAATTCGGTCATTAATTCACCGGTATCTTCTTTCCAGGCCTTTTTAGAATCCTTAGGATCAAATGAAGTAGGGGCGACGAAGAAGAAATATCCCTGGTTCCAGAGATCTTCCACGAATACCGCTCTTTCCTTGATAAGGGCCACTACCTCTTTTACGTAATTTCTTTCTGCAGAAACTTCTTTTTCTTCCAGGACCTTCTCGAATTTATCGGCCAGGATCTCGTTATCCTTTTCCTGCATATAATGTTGCTGGAACCACTTGGTCTTTTCAGGATCGAATTTAGCTCCTCCTTTATGAACCCTTTCCAGTTCAAAGTTTTTGGTTAGCTCTTCCAGGCTGAAGAATTCTTCTTCGGTCCCCGGATTCCATCCAAGAAATGCCAGCATGTTCACCACGGCTTCAGGAAAATATCCATCTTCCCTGTATCCTGCTGAAATATCCCCTGATTTTGGATCTTTCCATTCCAGAGGGAAAACCGGGAATCCCATCTTGTCCCCATCTCTTTTGCTCAATTTTCCTTTCCCCTGTGGTTTCATGATAAGCGGAAGGTGGGCGAATTCTGGTGCATCCCAGCCAAAAGCCCTGTAAAGCATATAATGCAGGGCCAGGGAAGGCAACCATTCTTCACCACGAATTACATGGCTTATTTCCATAAGGTGATCGTCCACGATATTGGCCAGGTGATAGGTAGGCATCCCGTCGCTCTTGAACAAAACCTTATCGTCAAGGATATTGGTATCAATTTCCATTTCTCCGCGAATCACATCTTTTAGATGCAGTGTTTCGTCCTGTGGAGATTTAAAACGGATCACGTAAGGCTCCTCGTCATCGATATTTTTTTGAACTTCTTCCTGAGAAAGGGAAAGTGAATTTTTCAGTTTTTCGCGATTATGCCAGTTATAGATAAAGGTTTTACCGTTTTCTTCATGTTCCTTTCTATGCGCATCCAGTTCATCTGCTGTATCAAATGCATAATAAGCATTTCCAGAAGCGATGAGCTTTTCAGCATATTCACGGTATTTATCCTTGCGTTCACTTTGTCTATAGGGACCATATCCCTTTTCCTTTCCCGGGCCTTCATCATAAGGAATTCCGCACCAGTTAAGGGATTCAATAATATAATCTTCAGCTCCTTCCACATACCGGTTTTGATCTGTATCCTCGATTCTCAATACAAAATCTCCGCCGTGTTTCTTGGCAAATAAATAATTATATAAGGCAGTTCTAACACCACCAATATGTAATGGGCCGGTGGGGCTGGGAGCAAATCTTACTCTTACTTTAGAAGACATATTTTTCTGGTTTTTGCTGGCAAAGATACAACCTTATTAATCCAATCCTAAATGCTGAAAAGGACTTCCCTTATAAGAACTAATTTTATTGTATTTTTAAGGAAACATTGCATTGAAAATGGAGAATTTCGGGCTGGTGCAGGAAAAACTGGAGGTATTCATCAAAAAGTATTATCTGAACGAGATACTTAAGGGGAGCCTTTTGTTTCTTGGTATCGGCCTGCTCTATTTTCTACTGGTCATTGGGCTGGAATATTTTCTCTGGCTTTCAGTTACGGGGAGAACCATTCTTTTCTGGTTATTTATCCTGGTAGAATTCGTCCTGTTATTTGAGTTCATTGGCATTCCTCTTTTTAAATTGCTGAAACTTTCCCGGGGAATAGATGAATTTGAAGCTTCGCAGATCATCGGGCGACATTTTCCTGAGGTGAACGACAAGCTTACCAACCTGCTTCAGCTAAAAAGGAATTCAAAAAGTTCAGATCTTCTTTTGGCGAGCATAGACCAGAAGTCCCGGCGGTTAAAACCTGTTCCATTTTCTAATGCCATAGATCTTAGTGATAATAAAAAATATCTGCGATATGTGATCCTTCCTTTATTGATCATAGGTGGATTGATTATCGCCGGAAAGGCCGATGCAATCACCCAGAGTTTTACCCGGATTTCGGATTATAATACCACCTACCTTAAGCCGGCTCCTTTTAATTTTATTATTCAGAATGCCGAACTGAAGAGTAGGGAAGGGGAGAATTTCAGGATACAGGTAAAGACCGTTGGAGAATATAATCCTGAAACCGTACAGGTCATTTTTGGGGATAGCGAGAACTATATGAAGCAGACCGCACCCGGGATTTTTGAATACAGCATAAGCGATATTTCTGAAGATATGGATTTCAGGTTTCGGTCTAACGAAGTGACCTCTCCAAGCTACCGGCTGGAAGTGATAAGGGTACCCAAGATACTGGATTTCGAAATGCAGCTGGATTATCCGGGCTATACCGGACTTAATGATGAAAAAATATCGGGCACAGGAAATGTGACCGTACCTGAAGGAACTCGCATCAAATGGAATTTTGATACCCGAAACACTTCTAACATCAACTTCAAATTAGCAGATACCCTTATGGAATTACCGGTAATAAATGAAAAGGTTGATCATGAGGAAAGACTCGTTTCCAACCTTAATTACTCGGTTAGCGCTTCCAACGAACAGGTAAAGGATTTTGAAAACCTTGATTATGGTATCAAAGTGATCAAAGACCAGTATCCTGAGATAAAAGTGATCGCTCAAAAGGATAGTATCAATAAAGATGTACAATATTTTAAAGGAGATGTTTCAGATGATTATGGACTAAGCAGGTTGCAACTGGTCTATTATAATGAAGAGAATAAGGAAGCTCCCCGGCGTATAGATATCCCCATTTCCAAGGAAAGCTTTGACGAATTCCATTTCAGTTTTCCCGGGAATATCTCATTAGAGTCAGGGAAATCTTACAATTATTATTTTCAGATCTATGATAATGACGCCGTGAATGGAGCGAAATCTGCCCGTTCAGAAACTTTCAGTTATCGAAAAAAGAGCCTCGAGGAAATTGAAAACGAAAAGCTGGAAGAGCAGAATGATGCCATCAAAAACATAGGGGATAAGCTGGAGGAATTTGAAAGATCTGAAGAAGAACTCAGGGAGATCTCGAATATCGAAAAAGAGAAACAGGAGTTGAATTATAACGAACGTAAAAAGCTGGAGGAGTTTCTTAAGAGGCAAAAACGTCAGAATGAAATGATGAAGACCTATTCTGAAAAGTTGGAGAAAAGCCTCGAAAAAAATAAGGATGAAGAGATCTCTCCCATGGAAAAGGAGCTGAACAAACGTATCGAGAACAACGAAAAGAGACTTGAGGAAAACGAGGAACTTTTAAAGGAACTTGAAGAATATTCAGAAAAGATTCAGAAAGAAGATCTGGGTAAAAAGCTTGAAAAATTATCCAAACAGAACAAGAATAACCAGCGTAACCTTGAACAGCTTTTAGAGCTTACCAAGAGATATTACGTGGAAGAAAAGAAGCGGAAATTATCTCGTGATCTGGAAAAACTTGCCGAAAAGCAGGAGCAACTTTCCGAAAAGGAGGAAGAAAATAATGCTCAAAGCCAGGAAGAGCTGAACAAAGAATTTGAAGATTTCAGGAAACAAATGGATGAGCTTGAAAAGGAGAATGAAAAGCTTAAACAACCCCAAGATCTGGATAGGGAAAAGGTAGACGAGGAAAGTATACAAAAGGATCAGCAGGAAGCCAAGGATCAGCTGCAACAGGAAAATAAAACTGGAGCTAAACAAAAGCAAAAAGACGCCGCAAAAAAAATGCAGAAAATGAGTCAGCAGATGCAGCAATCGGCCTCCATGCAAAACCAGGAACAGATGGAGGAGGATAGCGAAATGCTTAGACAGATCCTGGATAATCTTATCATTTTTTCATTTGAGCAGGAAGACCTTTTAAAGGATTTTAAAAGGATTGACCAGTCTAATCCGAGGTACGCGAGCCGACTTAAGGAACAAAGTAATTTAAGGGAAAATTTCGGGCATATAGATGACAGCCTGTATGCCCTGGCCATGAGAAATCCCATGGTAAACGAAATCATTACCGATAAACTTACCAATATAGAATTCGATATTGAAAAGGCTATAGAAAGGCTTTCAGAAAACGAAATTCCGCAGGGAACTTCCAGTCAGCAGTACGTCGTAACCGGTGCAAACGACCTCGCTAATTTGTTGGATAAAGCACTTTCTTCCATGCAACAAATGATGGCCAATCCCCAGCCGGGTAGTGGAGAGGGAGATCAGGAATTTCAGCTTCAGGATATCATCAAGGAACAACAACAATTAATGGAAAAAATGAAGGAGAGTTCTGAGGGTGAACAAAAAAAGGAAGAGGGACAGGAACAGCAGGGTGAAGGAGAAGGCCAAAGCGGAGATCTGTATGAGATCTATAAAGAGCAGCAGATGTTGCGTATGCAAATGGAACAAATGATCGAAGAAAATGGTTTTAAAACCGGTAATAAGGCTGTAGAAGAAATGAGGAGAATAGAAGAGCAATTGCTGGACAAGGGATTCGATCCTGAAACCGTAAAACGAATGCAGCAATTACAATATGAGCTACTTAAATTTGAAAAGGCACTCAAACTTCAGGGAACAGATGATAAACGCAAATCTGAAACCAACAGGATAGACTATCAAAACAGTCTTCAGAATCAGATTGATAGCGCTAAAGAATATTTTAATTCTACTGAAATTTTAAACAGACAAATCTTACCTTTGCGCCAAATTTACAGAGAGAAAGTAAAGGACTATTTTGGAAAAGGGAGAGATTAACTTTTTTAGTGAAAATGATTTTGTTTTGGAACAGGAATCATCCTTTCGCAAATGGATCGAAGCGGTGATCGCTTCAGAGGAAAAATTTGTGGGAGACATCAACTATATTTTTTGCGATGATGAATACCTGCATAAGATCAATGTGGAATACCTTTCTCATGATACCTATACCGATATTATAAGTTTCGATAATACCATAGGCAATACTTTACACGGCGATATTTTTATTAGTACCGAAAGGGTAGCAGAGAACGCTGCCGGTTTTGAAGTGGATTTCCAGGAGGAACTAAAACGTGTGATGATTCACGGGATTTTACATTTCTGCGGATTCATGGATAAAACTGAAAGGGAGAAGGTAATTATGCGACGCAAGGAAGAAGAAAAAATTGAATTGTTCCACGTGGAACAATAATAAAAAAATAGATCAGGATATGTTCGAAAAGCAGTATGATGTTATTGTAGTTGGAGCTGGGCATGCCGGAAGTGAGGCTGCCGCTGCTGCTGCAAATATGGGTAGCAAAACCCTTCTTATTACCATGAATCTTCAGAACATCGCCCAGATGAGCTGTAACCCTGCTATGGGTGGTATTGCCAAGGGGCAGATCGTTAGGGAGATCGATGCGATGGGAGGTTATAGCGGTATTGTTAGTGATACCAGCGCTATCCAGTTCAAAATGCTTAATAAATCCAAAGGACCTGCGATGTGGAGCCCTAGGGTACAGAGTGACCGTATGAGGTTTGCCGAGGACTGGAGGATCAAACTTGAACAGACTCCTAATCTTGATTTTTACCAGGAAATGGTTGCCGGTCTTATCATTAAAAATGATAAAGTGGTTGGAGTGAGAACTTCTCTTGGGCTGGAAATTTCTGCCAAGACCGTGGTGTGTACCAATGGTACTTTTCTAAACGGACTCATCCATATTGGTGATAAACAATTTGGAGGAGGTAGAGCTGGTGAAAGGGCTGCTACCGGAATTACCAAAGATCTTATTGATGTAGGTTTTGAAGCTGGAAGAATGAAGACCGGAACGCCTCCAAGAGTAGATGGAAGGTCTCTGGATTATTCTAAAATGGTGGAGCAACCCGGAGATGATATTCCTGGAAAATTTTCCTATTCAGATGAAACGAGGCCATTAAAAAAACAACGTTCCTGCCATATGACCTATACCTCCAACGAGGTACATGAAATCCTGAAAGAAGGCTTTGATCGTTCTCCTATGTTTAACGGAAGGATCAAAAGTATAGGTCCGCGATATTGTCCTTCTATCGAGGATAAGATAAATCGTTTTGCAGATAAGGACAGGCACCAGCTTTTTGTGGAGCCTGAAGGATGGAATACCGTAGAAGTTTATGTGAATGGATTCTCGACTTCCTTACCAGAAGATGTTCAGTTCAAAGCATTGCGTTCTGTTGCCGGTTTCGAGAATGTGAAATTCTTCCGCCCGGGATATGCCATCGAATATGATTATTTCCCTCCAACGCAGCTGAAACATACGCTTGAAACCAAGCTTGTGGAAGGTCTTTATTTTGCGGGACAAATAAACGGTACTACCGGATATGAAGAAGCAGCCTGCCAGGGAATGATGGCGGGTATCAATGCCGCTCTGAAAGTTCAGGAAAAGGATGAATTTATTCTTAAACGTAACGAGGCTTATATAGGAGTTCTAATCGATGACCTTATTACCAAGGGTACTGAAGAACCATATAGAATGTTTACTTCCCGTGCGGAATATAGGACGCTTTTAAGGCAGGATAACGCCGATTTCAGACTCACCGAAAAGTCATATAATATTGGTCTTGCTTCTGAAGAGCGAATGAGAAAGATGGAAGAAAAGAAAGAGAAATCTTTTAAGTTCGTGCAATTCCTGAAAGATCTAAGCGTAGTTCCCGAAGAGGCAAATCCTGTTCTGGAGAAAAGAAAATCTTCTCCCATGAAACAAAGTGATAAGGTATTCAAGGTCTTTTCAAGACCACAGATCACTATGGAAGATGTAAAGAATTTTAGCGGGGTAGAGGAGTTCATTGCCGAGAATAATCTTAATGAAGAAATGATCGAGCAAACCGAGATACAGGTAAAATATTCCGGTTATATTGAAAAGGAAAAGAACAATGCCGACAAACTAAATCGTTTGGAGGATATCAGAATTCCTAATAATTTTGATTATTCTAAAATCAAATCCATGTCTTACGAGGCACGCGAGAAGTTGAAAAAAGTTCAACCCGCAACCGTATCCCAGGCATCAAGAATTAGCGGAGTGAGTCCGAATGATATTTCGGTACTTTTAGTTTATATGGGTAGATAAATTTGCAGTGTTCCACGTGGAACAAATCATTTTAATATTTGATCACAACCGAAAAAAAATATCTGGATTCTACATCTCTCGAACCTAAAATGGTCTGTAAGGATCATCTTGTTACCGGAGAAAAATTTGATATCGTACAGCACGAAAATGGTATCCTAAAAACTCATCCTTTTCCGGAGCATCTTTCCAGGTATTACGAATCTAATGAATATATTTCCCATACAGATTCCGCCGGTAATCTTCAGGATAAGATTTACCAGCTGGTTAAATCTTATATGCTTTCCAAAAAAGCAAAATGGATAAGAAAAAATATCAAGCATGGAAGCATACTTGATTTTGGTGCCGGAACCGGGGAATTCTTAAATAAGATGAAATCTTATTTCTGGAACGTGGAGGGGGTAGAGCCAAATAAGCTTGCCCGTGATCTCGGGATTTTAAAAGGTCTGAATCTTAAATCTGATCTTTCCCAGCTTCCCAAAAAGAAATTTGATGTGATCTCTCTCTGGCATGTTCTGGAACATCTTCCCGACCTAGAAGATAAGATCAGGGAATTTGAAAATTTACTGGACGAAAATGGAATCCTGATCGTTGCCGTTCCTAACCATAATTCTTACGACGCTAATTTTTATGGAGAATATTGGGCGGCCTGGGATGTGCCCAGACACCTTTGGCATTTTTCCAGGGAAGGCATAGAAAGTAAATTTCAGGAATCGGGATTTGAACTTTTCCAGGAAAAGGCATTGAAATTCGATTCGTTCTATGTCTCCCTGTTAAGCGAAAAAAATAAGAATGGAAGTACGAATCCTTTCAAAGCATTTTATCGGGGTTATATTTCCAATCTCAAGGCCCAATCTACCGGAGAGTATTCCTCTATAGCTTATTTCTTCCGGAAATCAGGCTAAAACCCATTTTAAGGCGTTTTAAGAGCGTTTTAAAGATTTAAGAGCTAATTCTATATCCCTGTACAGCTATAGTGGCTGAAAACCTTCCTATGGAATTGGTTTTTAATAAGTAATTCTTATATTAATCTCTATTTATATAGTATTTCGTTATATAGACAAAAATTAAATCTTTGGCAGAAAAAATACTTTTATACATTTGTGCCACAAAACATAAAATTATGATCAAAAGATTTATTGGAATTTCCGCAATCGCGATTTTGATGGTTTCTTGTAACGAGCAAAAAACTGCTTATGTAGATACTACCAAGATCGTTCAGGAATATAAAGAGATGAAAGATGTTGAGGCTGAATTCACCAACAAGTCAGATTCAGTTAGAAAACAACTGGATTCTGTAGCCCGTGCTTTTCAGCAGGAAGTTCAGGCTTACCAGTCTGAAATGAAATCCATGTCCCAGGCACAGCGCCAGGAAAAAGAGCAGGAGCTTATGCAGAAGCAACAAATGCTTCAGCAGCAACAGCAAATGCAGAGCAACCGTCTAAGAGAAGAGAGCGGTGCGGTAATGGATTCTATCGTAAAGAAGATCAAGGACTACGTAAAAGACTATGGTAAGGAGAATAACTATACCTATATCTTTGGTTCTAACGAGAGCGCCAATATCATGTACGCCGAAGAAGGTCTGGATATTACCCAGGACATTCTTAAAGAGCTGAACGAAGATTACGGTGGAGCAGAGGTAGAAACTGAAACTGCCGAGGAAGTAGAGGACTAGTCCTTCAAAAATATTGGAATAAAAAAAGCTTCAGAATTTTCTGAAGCTTTTTTTATTGGATAGACTTTTTATTTAGCTCATGATATATACCCCGAACATGCAAACGATGAAATATCCGGTTAAGGTGAAAGCACCGGCATAATCTTTCGCTACACGCTGGCCAAAAAGCAGCATGAGTAAAGTAATGCAGGCGAGTGCACAGGCATAAAGAGCCATGCCGCTATCATCATTGCTAATAAGTGCCCAGATACCTCCAATGGCCAGAAGTCCGGTCACCACCTCTATAATGAGTATAATAGCTACCATCAAGGGTACCATACCGGAAAGGAAGGTTCCTGAAAAATGATCTTTTAACCAGCCAGTATTCCCGCTCCAGTCACTTGCTTTATCTATTCCAGACTGCAAGAAGGTAATAAGGATAAAAATGAGGATGAGTAATTCGGTTAGGTTACTTGTAATATTTTCCATGTTTAAGCGGCTTTTTTATGTAAAAATCGGGTTAGTTTAATCGATAGATCGGTGAGGATGATCTTGGAATTTCCGTTTCTCTCTATATGATAAATCGCTGTTTCCAAAGCTTCGGTAATTTCCATGATATTATTGCCATGGATGAAGGGAGCAAAATTTTCCAGTTTGAACTTTTCTGTGCTTGGCTCGAGGTAAACGAGATGTTTAGCCTTGTAGTTCATGAGCAGGGACTGCCTGAAAAAATCTATACAGTAAAGTAAAAAGCTCTTCTGGGTCTCCCGGTTAAGGGCGGCCAGTTCTTCACTCCAGGAAACCAGTTCCAGGATAGTAGTTTTATTGCCCTTGGCTTTAAAAGCACTTCTCACCCAACTAATGAACCAGGCTTCGAACTGTTCGTCGCTGGAGTCCTTCTTTAATAGGTGGATGGCCTTGGTATAATCGCCATTGGCCTGGTGGGCTAACTTTTTAGCCAGTCCCACATCGCAATTCTCCCTTTCCTGCAGGGCAGCAGAAATATCGGCTTCACTCAGAGGTGGGAAATGTAGACTTTGGCATCGAGACCTTATGGTCTGTATGATCTGTTCCTCATCTTCGGCTACCAGGATAAAGACCGTGCTGTTAGGCGGTTCTTCGATTAATTTCAGCAATTTGTTAGATGCGGCTATATTCAGTTTTTCCGGCATCCAGATGATCATCACCTTGAACCCGCCTTCATAAGATTTAAGAGAAAGCGATTTCAGGATATCCTGGGCTTCATGGACACTAATCTGGCCCTGTTTATTTTCTATTCCCAGCTTTTGATACCAGTCGTATAAACTTCCGTAAGGATTATGGCTTAAAAAGCTTCTCCATTCTTCCAGGAAATGGGAAGAAACTGGATGTTTTTTTATCTTGTCGTTGGCAGCTACAGGGAAGGCAAAATGAAGATCTGGATGGGAAAAATTCCTGAACTTCATATTGCAGCTCCTGGCTTCTGGATCGTCGTTTTCTCCACCTGTATTTTTACACAAAATATATTGCGCATAAGCGATGGCCATAGGCAGGGAGCCACTTCCGGGCTGCCCGGTAAAAAGCTGGGCGTGCGGAATCCGGTTTCTGTCGGCCGTCGTTGTCAGGTGATTTTTTATGTGCGGTAGACCAATTACATCGTTAAAAAGCATAGGCAAATATAAAATTATATAAGCTTTATTATCTGTGGAAAAATTTATATTTGTAAGAAAGCAATACTATGAAAACTATAGACGACTACAATTTTAAAAATAAAAGAGCACTTATAAGGGTTGATTTTAATGTTCCGCTGAACGAGGAGATGAAAGTGACCGATGCAAACCGAATTCAGGCAGCGAAACCAACCATAATAAAAGTGCTGGAAGATGGTGGTAGTGTTGTTTTAATGTCTCACTTAGGAAGACCAAAAGGAAAAGAAAGTAAATACTCCCTTCAGCATATAACCGCTAAGGTTTCTGAAGTGCTTGGGGTAAAGGTACAGTTCGTTGAAGACTGTGTGGGAGAAGAAGTAGAAAAAGTAGCGAACGACCTTGAAGAAGGCGAGATCCTTCTTTTGGAAAACCTTCGTTTTCATGAGGAAGAAACCCAGGGAGACGAAGAATTTGCCGAAAAACTATCCAGGCTTGGTGACATCTATGTAAATGATGCCTTTGGAACTGCTCACCGTGCGCACGCCTCTACTACCGTGGTGGCAAAATTCTTTGAAGATAAATGCTTTGGATACCTGCTGGCCAAAGAGATCAAAAGTCTTGATAAGGTTTTACATAGCTCAGAAAAGCCGGTTACCGCTGTACTGGGAGGTGCCAAGGTATCCTCTAAGATTACCGTGATCGAAAATATCCTGGATAAGATTGATCACCTAATCATAGGTGGCGGGATGACCTATACCTTCATCAAAGCACAGGGCGGCCATATTGGCAATTCCCTGGTAGAAGATGATAAACAGGAATTGGCCCTGGAAATTCTTAAAAAGGCAAAGGAAAAAGGAGTGGAAGTACACCTACCTGTAGATTCTATTATTGCCGACAGTTTTTCTGAACAAGCCAGCACCCAGACCGAAAGTGTGGATAATATCCCTGATGGCTGGATGGGTCTTGATGTAGGACCGGAAACCCTTAAGAATTTTGAGAATGTGATCGAAAATTCGAAGATCATCCTTTGGAACGGCCCATTAGGCGTATTTGAAATGGATACGTTTGCCAATGGAACCATAGAACTTGGTAAGTCGATTGCCAAAGCGACAAAGAACGGAGCTTTTTCTCTTGTAGGAGGAGGAGACTCGGTTGCAGCTGTTAAAAAATTCGGACTCGAAAACCAGGTAAGTTATGTTTCTACCGGTGGTGGCGCGATGTTAGAGATGCTTGAAGGAAAATCCCTACCAGGAATCGAGGCCATAAAAAATTAAAGAGGTACGAAGTTTGATAAATGTTCGTTTGAAAATGTAAAATGGATATATGCTGAAAATTAAATTTTCAATGTTATTGCTTTTGGCCGGTTTATCAATGACGGCACAGAAGAAAGAGAACAAGGAAAGGCTTGAAAAAGCTAATTTCAGGGTTCAGATCTTTCAGAAAGGCGATGACACCAAGATCAAACTTGCCCAACCAGACCCGGAATACAGGGATAAACTCCCTATTTCGGCCGCGATAAGAGATTCTTCAAAAGTTAAACTCCAAGACCTGCCCAAAGCGAAGACCATAGATTCTCTATGGAAACTTGAGCTTACCAATTCAGATCTTTACGAGATGATGCAAAAGGAGATCAGGGAGCAGGACTATGAAGAGGTTGTTTACGACGAATTGCCTACAGATACTCTTAAGGCCCGGTTGGCTAAGCTGAATGCAAGAACTCCTTTCAATATAGAGTATAATCCTATACTCGAAAGTGTGATCAAATCTTATCTTAAGAGGAATAAACAGGGAATGGAGCGCCTAATGGCGCTTAGTCGCTATTATTTCCCAATGTTCGAACAAGAGCTTGACAAGTATGATATTCCATTAGAGATAAAATACCTTGCCATCGTTGAGTCTGCTCTTAATCCCAGGGCCAAGTCCAGGGTGGGCGCTACGGGTCTCTGGCAATTCATGTTCACTACGGGTAAAATGCACGGCCTGGACGTTAGTTCTTATGTAGATGAACGTATGGACCCGGAAAGGTCTACTGAGGCCGCTGCAAAGTACCTGGCGAGCCTTTACAAGGTTTTTGGTGACTGGGACCTAGTCCTTGCTTCTTATAATTCAGGCCCTGGGAACGTATCCAAGGCTATTAGAAGAAGCGGTGGCGCTACAGATTACTGGCATTTAAGAAGGTATCTTCCACGTGAAACAGCTGGGTATGTTCCTGCTTTCCTGGCCACCCTTTATTTGTTTGAGTATGCCGATGAGCATAATTTCCAACCAGGAAATCCTGATATCGTTTATTTTGAAACAGATACCATACAGGTAAAGGAACTGCTTACCTTCGACCAGATTACTAAGGTAACGGGAGTAGAAAAGGAACTGCTGGAATTTCTGAACCCAAGTTACAAACTGGATATCATACCTTTCGTAGCCGATGAAAAATACAGTCTGAGGCTTCCAAAACCTGCAACGGGTAAATTTGTAAGCAACGAAGCTGCTATTTATGATTACGCGAAAAATGAAATAGAGGAGAAGAAAGAAGAGCTTCCAAAATACGTAGAAACCGAAGATCGTATCCGTTACCGGGTGAGAAGCGGCGACTATTTGGGAAAGATTGCAGAAAAATATGGCGTTGGTGTTAGCAGTATAAGGCGATGGAACAATATGAGGAGCAACAACATCAGGGTAGGGCAGTATCTCACGATATATCCTAGGAAACCCTTGAGTGTAGCCTCTTCTAAGAGCACCTCCAAAACCAGCAAAAGTTCAAACCCAAGATTCTATACTGTGAAGCAGGGAGACTCGCTTTGGAGCATTTCCAAGAAGTTCCCGGGAGTTACGGTACAGAATTTGAGGTCATGGAACGATATGAACACTAATAGTCTTAAACCAGGGATGAAACTTAAGATCTCTAAAGGTTAGGACTGCTAATCAAATCCGAAACAATGAAACGTAGCCTGATCCTGCTAGCCAGTATTTTCCTAATTATCTCGTGTAAAAATGAAAAAGCCAAGAGAGAAGACCGTATTCTCTCAGATTCCTCAGGGAACATTAACCAGTTGACCGTAGTTATAGAGAACGATCTCTGGGAAGGGGAAGTAGGCGAAGCGATAAGGACCAACCTGGCTGCTCCGGTAGACGGGCTACCCCAGGAAGAACCTTTGTTCAGCCTTAGCCAGATCCCGCCAGAGACCTTCACAGGCTTTGTAAGGAACAGTCGTATCTTTTTAAAGATAGAAGACAGTTCTTCCAAGGGAATGCAGCTGATAGAAGATGAGTATGCCCGCCCGCAGACAGGTATCGTTTTGATGGGTGAAGGTTCTGAAGAGCTGATAGATGTGATCAATAACAAATCTGATTCTATCGTAAAGATCCTTAAAAAGACCGAGCTTACCGAAAAGCAACGCAGGATACGCAAGTCCCTGAAGAAGGATGACGCCCTGAGCGAGAAGTTCGGAATTAGCATGAAGTTTCCTTCGGCCTACCGTTATGCAAAGGAAGATGAGCATTTCTCCTGGATAAGGAAAGAGATCCCAAAGGGTAGCATGGAGATCCTTGTATATGAGGTGCCAATCAATACCATAGAGAACGATTCCAGCGTTATTGCTAATATCATACAGATGCGTGACTCTATTGGTGAGGCACAGATCCCGGGACGTCTGGAAGGCTCGTACATGATCACCGAAAAGGCTTATGCACCTTATCTTTTTGAGACCCAAATTGATGGTAAATTCGCTTACGAAACTCGTGGTACCTGGGAAGTTGCCAACGATTTTATGGCTGGTCCTTTTGTGAACTACGCCGTAAAAGATGAAAAGAATAACAGGTTCTTGATCCTGGAAGGTTTTGTTTTCTCTCCTTCACGAGGAAAACGGGATAATATTTTTGAACTGGACGCCATACTCCAATCGGCAGAGTTCGAATAAACAAAAAACCCAACTGAAAAGTTGGGTTTTTTTATTTTTATGTAGAAAAACTAATTACTTGTTTTCTTCGCTCACCTTTTTATTTCCGTCTTTAGGATCTGCTTTATCGTCATCTTTAGAAGCGTCCTTGAATTCTTTAATTCCACTTCCCAAACCTCTCATTAATTCAGGAATTTTACGTCCTCCAAAGAGCAGTAAAATTACAACCACGATCAGAATGATTTGTGGAGCTCCTATAGCCAAAGGCAAAATAATTGCATTCATGTCTTCTTGATTTAGTTTTACAAACTTAACAAGAAATAAGCAATCTAAGCGTTAAGAACACAATAATTTACCTTTTGCCCTGGCAGGTTGAATTAGTCTCAGGCCGATATTCTGCGGGAAATTATTTAATTTATCTTTGTAAAACCTAATTAAGGCTATGGCTCAAAATAAAAAGACAAAAAAGAAATTTGCGAAGAAGCTGCTTCACAAGTATCGAATGGTCATTTTAAATGAAGATACTTTTGAAGAGAGATTTTCTTTTCGACTTACCCGTCTTAATGTTTTTGTTGCCGTAGGCCTTTCTGCCATCTTCCTGGTAGCCGCGACCACGGTCCTGATAGCCTTTACACCTTTAAGGGAGTATATACCGGGGTATTCTTCCGCAGACCTAAAAGAAAAAGCGACCAATCTGGCTTATGTTTCAGACTCACTACAAAATGTAATCAGGTTGAACGACCAGTATCTTGCCTCCATAAAGGATGCACTAACCGGGGAATTCGATCCCGAACAATTGAACCGGGATTCAATCTTAAGCGCACCTATTACCGACCAGGAATACGAGGAGATCAACCGAATTAAAGCAGATTCCCTATTGAGGGAAGAGGTAGCCCAGGAGGATAAATATAACATCCTGCCTACGGCTACAGATAATATTAATTTTTCTCTGTTTCCGCCGGTCAAGGGAACTATTTCAGATCCTTACAGCATTGAGGATAAACACTATGCCGTAGATGTTGTCACCGCTCGTAATTCACCTATCAAATCTGTCGCAGATGGCCGGGTGATCTTTGCTGAATGGACGGCCGAAACCGGCTACGTGATCATAATAGAACACAGTTACGGCCTGCTTTCGGCCTATAAACATAATGCCTCGCTTACCAAAACTCAGGGAGATATGGTAAGGGCAGGTGAGGTGATCGCCACCGCCGGGAATACCGGTGAACTAACCACGGGCCCACATGTTCACTTTGAACTATGGAATGAAGGTAATCCCGTGGACCCTACAGAATATATTGATTTCAATTAAAATATGTCTATAAAATCTTTTGCAGCCAGAATCTTTGCTTCACACATTAGAAAAAAGATAGATCGTTGGGCTGGAAAACCACATCAAACCCAGCAAAAGGTCTTTGATGAACTTATCGCCAAAGCCCGGGATACCAAATTTGGAAAGGACCACGATTTCTCGAAAATAAGGTCACATGCCGATTTTGTAAAGCAGGTGCCCGTCCGGGATTATGAAGAACTGAAGGAATATGTAGACCTCATGGTCGCAGGAGAAGAGAGCGTGCTCTGGCCCGGCAAACCTTTGTATTACGCCAAAACTTCAGGGACCACCAGCGGGGCTAAATATATTCCGCTTACCAAAGAATCCATGCCTACCCATATCAACGCGGCCAGGAACGCCATCCTATGTTATATTGCAGATACCGGGAAGTCTAAATTCGTGGATGGGAAAATGATATTTCTACAGGGAAGTCCAGAGCTGGATGAAAAGAATGGGGTAAAACTGGGCAGGCTGTCTGGTATCGTAGCCCATTACGTGCCGGGCTATTTACAAAAGAACCGAATGCCCAGCTGGGAAACCAACTGTATCGAAGACTGGGAAACCAAGGTTGATGCGATCGTGGATGAAACCCTAAAAGAAGACATGTCGGTTATTAGTGGCATCCCTTCCTGGGTGCAAATGTATTTTGAAAGGCTGATAGACAAAACTGGTAAAAAAGTAGGAGATATATTTCCAAATTTCGATCTTTTCATCTACGGCGGAGTGAATTATGAGCCTTATCGTTCAAAATTTGAAAGCCTGATAGGCCGAAAAGTGGACAGTATTGAACTTTATCCGGCTTCTGAAGGTTTCTTTGCCTTCCAGGACAAGCAGGATGAAAAAGGCATGTTATTACAGCTGGATTCGGGTATGTTCTATGAATTCATAAAAGCAGACGATTTCTATTCTGAAAACCCGGAAAGACTGCTGCTAAAAGACGTGGTAGAAGGCGTGAATTACGTGATGATCATTTCTTCTACTGCCGGGTTGTGGGCTTATAATATCGGCGATACCGTGCAGTTCACTTCATTAAAACCATACAGGCTGATCGTTTCAGGAAGGATCAAGCATTTTATTTCTGCCTTCGGAGAGCATGTGATAGCCAAGGAAGTGGAGCAGGCCATGCAGGAAGCCGTTGCCGAGACGGGAGCTGAAATAAGCGAATTTACCGTTGCCCCGCAGATAAATCCGGAGGGGGAAGAACTGCCCTATCATGAATGGTTCATAGAATTTGAGCAGGAACCGGAAGATTTGAATAGTTTTGCTACGATCATAGATAAGTCTTTACAAAAGCAGAATTCGTATTATTTAGACCTTATCGAGGGGCATATCCTGCAAAGGCTTAAGATCAGCGTGGTTCCACGTAATGGTTTCCAGGAGTATATGAAATCTATAGGGAAGCTTGGCGGGCAGAACAAACTGCCCAGATTGTCTAACGACCGGAAGATCGCAGATAAACTGAATGAGATTATTTAAAAAATTACTATGTCTATATTAAAATTACAGGGACGTACAAGAGCCCAGGAAAGTTCTGGGGCTATAGAACGCATGTACATTACCATGCGTCACCTTTTTAACCGCGGGTTTTACAAGCCCATGGGGGTTTCAGGAGATACTCTTAGAGAATCCCTTTTAACCCTAAGACCAGAAATTTATGGTTCTATCGCTAACGATAAGGCCGAACTGGAAGGTCTTTTATACGTGATAGATCGTTTACCACACGGCATTGAAGAATGCAGGTTTATAAACCTTACCAGCGATGAAGGCTATGGTAACTCCCATTTTAAACCTATCGTCCCGCCAAAAAGGAGAAGGAACTGTTACCGTATAGACGATGAACAGATGAACATCGAGATAACCCGTGGCAGGTCTGAGATTTATGATATACTTACCCACCTTACCTTTCTTTTCATAGAGTCCCATAAGATTATGAAAAGGGTCCTTATAGATGAGGATGGTAGTGTGAACCGGGACTGGGAAAAGCTGGAATCGGCCGTAAAGCAAACTGGCGAGCTTAGCCAGACTCAGCGCGAGGTAGCCCTTACCCATACCGCAAGTATTCTGGGAAGAACTTTCCATGAGATCACTAAACTATATCCGAAATTTTCGACTGCTGAAAATCCGGACAGGTTCCTTAGAATCATTCATTCTTTAGGGAATATGGCCATCAGGGAAGCGGTGAAGAACGAGAAAAGGATCATCACCTTCAGCCCGGTGCTTAGGGAGCGCCTGGGACATCATATACACGGGGAGATCTGGGCCAACGATATCAAACATTGCCTTATGGAGAATAAGCTTATGGACAGGCCTCTACACATTATAAGCGCCAATATGCATAGTGTGATGAACACCCTCTATACACCATATGCCCTTAAAGCAGATCTAAAGAAGAAAAAGCCTCTTGACATTTACGAGGAACTTAGTGATAGCGGTAATGGAGCTTTAAGAAATAAAGTGACTAAAGCCGCGCTAGACAAGGGAATGGCCTTTCTCGAGGATAAGAGCGGAACCAACATCGATGTACAGATCTTCGACACGGCAAAACTGGAAGAAGGTTTCAGCAACACAAAATTTACCGAGCTTAAAGACGAGGAAAAGCCAGTAATTATCGTAATGGACTACGCTTTTGGAGAACAGGCCTATGAAACCATGGATGAGCTCCTGAAACCCTACAATGTGAAAGGTAAGGAAGTGAAAATGAATGTGAAGTCGATCTCTATCATGGGTAAGGCGGGAATTCTTGAAGGCGGAAAGGGAGATATCATGATCCCGGACGCCCACCTTTTCGAAGGTACAGCCGATAATTATCCATTTGAGAATCAGCTTAAAAAATCCGATCTTGAGGGCAGTGGTATCAATGTAGTTGATGGAGCTATGATCACCGTTTTGGGAACCAGCCTTCAGAACAAGGATATTTTAAGGTTCTTCCACGACTCCACCTGGAATGTTTGCGGGCTGGAAATGGAAGGGGCGCATTACCAAAAGGCGATTCAGGCGGCTTCCAGGTTGAGACGAAGTATTTCTGAGGATGTAAAGGTGAGATATGCCTATTATGCTTCAGATAATCCTTTGGAGACGGGAAGTACTCTGGCATCTGGTGGCCTGGGAACATCCGGGGTGAAACCAACTTATTGCATTACTGAAAAGATACTGGAACAGATTTTTAACTCGTAAAACAATATTATGCAGGTAGAAGAAACGCCTTTAAAAGACTGTTTTCTTATAAAACCTACAATATTTAGGGACCATCGCGGTATTTTCCTTGAAACCTATCAGCGCAAGCGGTTTGCTGAAATCTCGGGCATAGATGAAGAATTTGTCCAGGATAACCAATCGGTTTCCAAGTATGGTGTTTTGCGCGGAATGCATTACCAGAAAGGGGGATACGCCCAGACCAAGATCGTTAGGGTGATCTACGGACGGGTACTGGATGTGGTCGTAGACCTTCGGCCTGATTCTCCTACTTTCGGGCAAACCCATTCTGTGATACTCGATGATGAGAATCTGCACCAGCTGTATGTTCCAAAAGGATTTGGCCATGGTTTTCTGACCCTTTCAGAAAAGTCGGTTTTTGCCTATAAATGTGATCATTACTACACCCCGGGTTCTGAAGCAGGCATTATTTTCAACGATCCAGACCTGGATATAGACTGGAATTTCCCGGAAAGGTCCATGATCCTTTCAGAAAAGGACAAGGAATTACCAACTTTTAAGGAGGTCTTTGGATGAAAAATATTCTAGTAACCGGCGCGAAGGGGCAGTTAGGCCAGTGCCTGAAAAAACAATCGAAAAAATTTCCCGACTTCAACTTTTTTTTCTGTGATTCCAGGGAACTAAATATTACCGATAAAGATACTTTAAGAAGCTTCTTTTCTGAAAATGGAATAGATTATTGTATCAATGCTGCAGCCTATACCAATGTAGAAAAGGCTGAAACCGACAAAGAAAAAGCATACCAGGTAAATGTGGAAGGGGCTAGAAATGTAGCTGAAGTCTGCCGGGAAAATGGCACTAAGCTTTTTCATATTTCCACAGATTATGTCTTTAACGGAAAAGCTGAAACTCCCTACAAAGAAACAGGCGAGGTAGACCCGATCAATGTCTATGGGGCCTCTAAATTAAAAGGGGAAGAGGAGATAATGAATGTTCTGGATGAAGTTTTCATTTTTAGAACTTCTTGGCTTTATTCTGAATTTGGCCACAACTTTTTCAATACAATTCTTAGAAAGGCCGATGAAAAAGCCGAACTAAACATAACAACCTCTCAGCTGGGTACTCCTACCAACGCGAACGACCTGGCAGCATATATATTAGAGATTATAGCAAGCGGCTCCACGAAATATGGTTTATACCATTTTAGCAACGAAGGCTCGGCAACCTGGTATGACTTTGCACGGGAGATACTTGTTTATTCAGGGAAACTGGACCAGGTAATCCTGAACAAAACTGGATTTTTTAAGACCCAGGCAGAGAGACCTGCATACAGCGTGCTTTCAAAGCAAAAAGCAATTGAGACCTTTGGCCCCGTCCTTAACTGGAAAACGAGTCTGCACGCTTTAATTGATGAAAATTGATTAATTTTTGACCAACTAAGAAGCTATGGCTAAAAGAATATTGATTACCGGTGCCGCCGGATTTTTGGGTTCCCATCTTTGTGACCGATTTCTGAAAGAGGGATTCGAGGTAATAGGGATGGACAATCTCATTACCGGGGACCTGAGGAATATCGAGCATTTGATGAAGGAAAGGAAATTCGATTTTCATCATCATGATATTACTAAATTCGTTCATGCTCCTGGCGAACTGGATTATATTCTGCATTTCGCCTCGCCGGCCAGCCCCATAGATTATTTGAAGATCCCTATCCAGACCCTTAAAGTGGGCTCTGTGGGTACATTGCATTGCTTAGGCCTGGCCAAGGAAAAGAATGCGCGCATACTTATCGCTTCTACCTCTGAAGTTTACGGAGATCCACTGGTGCACCCTCAAAATGAGGAATACTATGGAAATGTGAACGCTATAGGCCCAAGGGGAGTCTATGATGAGGCCAAGCGTTTCCAGGAATCTATTACCATGGCCTATCACCGTTTTCACGGGCTGGAGACCAGGATCGCCAGGATATTCAATACCTACGGACCAAGAATGCGTCTTAACGATGGCCGAGTGATCCCAGCTTTTATAGGCCAGGCCCTGCGGGGAGAAGATCTTACCGTATTTGGGGATGGTTCCCAAACCAGGTCCTTCTGTTATGTAGACGATCAGGTAGAAGGCATTTACAGGTTGCTTTTAAGTGACTATTCAGACCCGGTGAATATTGGTAATCCTAACGAGATCAGCATCCTTGATTTTGCCAGGGAAATCATCAAGCTTACGGGAACAGACCAGGAGATCGTGTTTAAGGAACTTCCGCAGGATGACCCGCTGCAAAGGCAGCCGGATATTTCCAGGGCAAGAGAGATCCTTAAATGGGAACCCAAGGTGTCCAGGGAAGAGGGGATGAAGATCACTTACGACTATTTTAAAAGCCTGAGCCCGGAAGAACTTCAGAAAAGGGAGCACAAGGACTTTTCTGAACATATAAGAAGATAAAAATGATGAATAACGGACTGGTTTCGGTGATCATGCCCGCCTATAATTCAGAGGCATTTATTGCTGAAGCTATCCGGTCTGTCATTCAACAAACCTACCCAGACTGGGAGCTGCTTATCATCGATGATGCTTCTACAGATGCTACAAAAAAGATAATTAGAAAGCTCTACCAGGACGACAACAGGATACGCCTTCTGGAAAATTCGGAGAACAGGGGCACCCATTACACCCGGAACAAGGGAATAAAAGCCGCACAGGGCGATTTTATAGCTTTTCTGGATGCTGATGACCTTTGGAAGCCGGAAAAGCTTAAAAAGCAATTAGAATTGCTTAGCAAGGAAAACCTGGCTGCCTGCTTTTCCAGCTATGAACTCATGGCCGAAGATGCAAGCCTGCTCAATAAGAAAATAGAAGCCTTGCCGGAGCTTACATACGATAAGCTGCTAAAAGCAAATTATGTAGGTAATCTTACCGGTGTCTATGATCAGCGAAAGCTGGGCAAGATCTACTGCCCCGATATTTCCAAGAGACAGGACTGGGCCCTATGGCTTAATGTGATAGAAAAAGGAGGACCCATGAAGGGCATTAGGGAACCCTTGGCCATTTACAGGCTTAGGAAAAATTCTATCTCTACCAATAAACTGGAGATGCTTCGATATAATTTCAATATTTATCACAAGATACTTGGCTACGATCTTTTGTCGAGTACCTGGAAAATGCTCATTTTTCTTAACGAGCAGTTCTTTGTGAAGTCCCGGCAGGTTAAATCTACGATATCTGGGAAGTAAACTGTTTCAGTTTTCCGCTGCGGCTGCGTTTTAGAATATCTTTCCTTTCAAAAACGATGACCAGGTTATCGCCCACATAGATTTTTACGGCATCCATGATCCTTGCTTTCTGCTCGGTTGTAAGCTCATTTTCACTCACATAATTAATATGGAATTCATCTGTTTTTGTCTGTATGATGACAAATTCCTTGATGTTCCCGTTATCCTCGATAATGGTCTTGGTAACGTAATAAAAGGTGAGTCCGGGAACCACTTTTCCGTCGGGCAGCCTGGCGATATCATTGGTCCGGCCAATGAGTTTGTCCAGAATAGGCTTTTTTAAGGTGCTTTTGGTTGAGAGACAGCCAATATCCCCAATATCGTAACGTATCATGGGATGGGCCTTATTGTATAGCGAAGTGATCACCACCCGGCCTTCCTCACCATAGGGAAGAATCTGGTCATTTTCGTCCAGTATCTCGATATAAAGGTCTTCAGAGTTCACGATCCAGTGATTTTCAGTATCCTCAAAAGCGATGAGGCCCACTTCACTGGCGCCGTATTCATTTATTACCGGAACTCCCAGGGAAGCTTCTATAAGCTGCTTGTCCTTTTCAAAAAGCCTTTCAGAAGTGACTATACATATCTTAAGACTGGGGCAAAGCTCTTTCAGGATAATCCCCTTATCCTTCAGGAACCTGGCGAAAAGAACTATCGCACTGGTATATCCGTTGAGGTAACTGAAGTTCGATTTCCTGAACCGCTGCAGGAATTCTTCCATCTTTTTTTCGCTGAGATCGAAAATATTGAACCTGCGCCTCAGGCTTATCCTGTCTTTCAAGCGCTCCTGAATATTTCCGTAGAAGTCCAGTGGGATCCCATAAAACCTGGCCTGCAGGGATTTGTTGAGGTCTATCCCGTACCAGTGATACCTGTCCTGAAAGCCGGCCCAGCTCAGGGCGTGGGCAAACCTGTTCTTGGCAAAAATAAAGGGATGCCCGCTGCTGCCAGATGTCTTGCCAACATAAGCAGTTTTTGTGTTATAGGTGGAGCTAAGTCTATCCTTCAGCGGTTGCTGCAGATCAGACTTTTTCATGATAGGCACGTGCTGCCAGTCGTCAAAACCGTCCCAGTTAAAGAATTCCCCGTAAAAGGAATTATGCTGAATATGGTAATCCAGGATGGCATTGCGGCGCCTGCGCTGGTACTCAGCATAGTCAGTTTCGGGGATGTTCTGGATCTTTTCCAGGGTTTGCTGCGCCCTTTTTATCGGGAATTTATTCAGCTGTAAAGAAAGTTTGAACCAATCCAAGGGCAGAGAAGCTTTTTTAACGATTTTATTCGTGCTTCAATTTACAAACAATTATTTTTGAAGCAATATTTAAAAAATTTATCCAAATGAATATTCTTATCCTTGGCTCTGGTGGCCGCGAGCATACTTTCGCCTATAAGATCGCTCAAAGCAGTAAGTGCAGTAAGTTATATGTGGCGCCCGGCAACGCGGGGACCGCAGAGATTGCTGAAAACCTGCATTTGAATCCTATAGATTTCCCGGCCGTTGGTAAAGCTGCTTTAGATAAGGATATTTCTATGATCGTGGTTGGTCCGGAAGATCCTTTGGTGAAAGGGATCGTAGACTTTTTCGCGAATGATGAGCAATTGAAAGATATTCAGATCATTGGGCCTTCAAGCCGTGGCGCACTTCTGGAAGGAAGTAAAGAACGTGCCAAGGAATTCATGGCCATGCATAAGATCCCAACGGCCGCTTATGAAAGTTTCAGTTTTGAGAGCCTGGGAGCAGGAAAGAAATTCCTTGAAACCCTCGAACCTCCATACGTACTAAAAGCCGATGGCCTTGCCGCCGGGAAAGGGGTTTTGATCATCGATGATCTTGAAGAAGCCAAGAAAGAGCTGGAAAATATGCTTTCAGGTAAATTCGGTGCGGCCAGTGAAAAGGTGGTCATCGAGGAATTCCTGGATGGGATCGAGCTAAGCGTTTTTGTTCTAACCGATGGGAAAAATTATAAAATCCTGCCTACCGCCAAAGATTATAAAAGAATTGGAGAAGGGGATACCGGGTTGAATACCGGAGGAATGGGTGCAGTATCACCTGTTCCCTTCGCAGATGAGGAACTCATGGCCAAGATCGAGGACAGGATCGTAAAACCTACGGTAGAAGGTCTTAAAGAGGAAGAAATAGACTATAAAGGCTTTATTTTTATTGGCCTAATAAAAGTCAAAGGTGAACCTTTCGTAATAGAATATAACGTGCGAATGGGCGACCCGGAGACCGAGGTGGTATTGCCAAGGATCAAAACTGACCTGGTGGAACTCCTAGAGAACACATGGAATGGGACCCTGGATAAAATCAGCCTGGATATTGATGAAAGAGCGGCAACAACGGTGATGATGGTGAGCGGGGGTTACCCGGAATCCTACGAAAAAGGAAAAGTTATTTCAGGAATAAACGATATTGAAGATTCTATCGTTTTCCATGCAGGTACAAAGAAAGAAAATGGAAATATAGTGACCAGTGGAGGGCGTGTGATCGCGTTGACCTCTTTTGGGGAAGATTACAATAAGGCACTAAAAAAATCTTACCAAAGTGCAGAAAAGCTGCAATTTGATAAGATGTATTTTAGAAAGGATATAGGTTTTGATCTATCCTAAGAAAGAGTGAGAAGTAGATTCTCTGTTTTCTTCATTTCTATCATTGAAGATCTTTAACTGCTTCATCCAGTATAGGAAAGCAACGAAACCAATGATCATGAAAATCCAGTTAAGGATGTTCGCAAGAAACCAGGAATCCAGCTCAAGCGCTCTAAGCGCATCTAGAGGATAAAAAAGTATATTTTCAAAAAGCCACTGTATTCCGTAAAAAAAATCTTTCATTTTCTGAACTTTAATTGTGAGTACAAAAATATAAAAAACCCGAATGCTAACAAGCTTTTTTAGCAAATCCAAGCCTTTTAACCTCGTGGTCATCATCGTTTTGATGAGCCTTTTTTATATAGGAGCTAATGCAGGTCACTGGGACGAGGGTTTCGACTGGCTGGAGCTGCTGGAGAAATTAGCGGTTTTACTGGTTCTTGTTCTTAGTCTTTTAGTGCTCAATTTTATCGCTAAAAAGAACGAACTCACCAAAAGGAGTGCCTATAAAACCCTGTTATTTGCCATTTTTGCGGTTTCCTTTGTAAGCCTCTTGCGAAACGAATCTGTCATCATCGCCAACCTGTGCGTTTTATTCGGGCTTAGAAGGATCATCAGTTTAAAATCGCATATAGCGGTACAAAAGAAGATCTTCGATGCTGCCTTCTGGATTTGCATCGCCTCTTTATACGATTTCTGGTCTGTATTATTTCTGATACTGGTATTTTTCGCGATCCTTAATTTCGCTTCAAGTTTCAGGAACTGGCTGGTGCCTTTTGTGGCCATCCTTGCAGTAGCCTTATTAACCGTCTGCTTTCATTTACTGGCTTATGACCAGTTCTACAGCTTTACAGACTGGTTCCAGGCCAGTAATTTCGATTTCTCGAAATACGGGGACTTAAAGCTGCTTATCCCACTCAGCGTTTTTTTAACCTTGCTGCTTTGGACCCTAATCCAGTATTTCTCGGCTATTCAAAAAGCTAGCATAAACCGTAGACCAGTACTGAGCATGATCCTGCTTAGTTTGATAATTTCGGCAGCTGTGGCGATATTTTCTCCCACCAAGAACGGAAGTGAGCTCATTTTCTTTTTCGTTCCCCTAAGCATTATTGCCTCCAATTACTTCGACAGTAAAAAGGATCGCATCTTTAAGGAAGTGATCCTGGCCACCCTTATTTTAATGCCCGTGGTCGTGGCTTTTTTCTTTTAGGCGTAATGTTTAGGTTTGGTTTGAGCCAAACTCTCTTAAAAATAATATCTTTGTAGCGGTTGTATTAAATGCTTAATGCAGCCGGATAATTAGTAGAAAAAGAAGAAATTATATCACATGTTTTCAGATAAAGCCAACCACATATTTCAGGAAGTAATAGAAAAATACCACGAAAAAGATAGCGTAGACCAGGAATTTCATAATCCTTATGATGCTGAAAAGAACCTGATCGAGCACCTGTTATTTAGAAAATGTTGGATAGATACCGTACAATGGCACTACGAGGATATTATTCGTGACCAGAATATAGACCCGGTAGCCGCCCTTGAACTCAAAAGAAAAATCGATGCTTCTAACCAGGACCGCACCGATACGGTAGAATATATAGACAGCTATTTCCTGGAAAAATACAAGGATGTACAGCCTAATACAGATGCGACCATAAATTCTGAAAGCCCGGCCTGGGCCATAGACAGGCTTTCGATACTTGCCCTGAAGATCTACCACATGCAGGAGGAGGCAAATCGCAAAGATGCTTCCCAGGAGCACCAGATGAAGTGTAAGGCCAAGCTGGATGTTTTACTGGAGCAAAGAGTAGACCTGTCTACGGCTATCAACCAGCTACTGGAAGATATCGCCAAAGGTGAAAAGTATATGAAGGTGTACAAGCAGATGAAGATGTATAACGACGACGAACTGAATCCGGTACTTAGAGGTAATAAATAGTTTTTATGGAAGGCTCTGGCAATTCTTTGGCTGATCATAGCGAAAAGGGGCTGCATATTCTGGTAATCCGGTTTTCGGCCATGGGGGACGTGGCCATGATGGTCCCTGTCTTAAGCGTTTTGGTCGAGAAATATCCGCAGCTGGAGATCACCATTCTTACCAGACATTTTTTCGCCCCGCTTTTCAGCCATTTACCCAATGTAAGGACCTACGAGGCCGACCTTAACGGTATTCACAGCGGCATGCTCGGCCTGGGCACCCTGGCCAGGGAACTTCGGGATGAGGAGATAGACGTGGTGGCAGACCTGCATGATGTGATTCGCACCAATGTGCTGCGTTCCCTTTTCTATTTCTACGGAATCCCCTTCAAACAGATCAATAAGGGCCGCTCTGAGAAAAGATCGATCACCCGGGAGAACAACAAGGAATTCAGACCTTTAAAATCCACTCACCAGCGTTACGCCGATGTGTTCGCAGAACTGGGATATCCTATAGACCTGGACGATTATAAAGTGCCTCCTAGACGAACCCTGCTGCCAAAAATTTACGAGGTAGTGGGAAAACAATCTAAGAAGTGGCTTGGACTGGCTCCTTTTGCCCAGCACGATTCCAAGTGCTATCCTAAGGATCTCATGGAACAGGTGCTTACAGAGCTTAATTCCAAGGGAAATATTAAGATCATTATGTTCGGGGGCGGCGATACCGAAAAAACACAGCTGGAGGAATGGGAGAGCAAATTCGAAAATTGCGTTAGCGTAGTTGGGAAATTGCGTTTTGCCGAAGAACTGAGCCTCATCTCCAACCTGGACGCCATGCTTTCCATGGATAGCGGGAATGGACATATGGCGGCGAATTTCGGGATTCCCGTCATTACTATCTGGGGAGTGACCCATCCTTATACAGGTTTCAAACCCTTTAACCAGCCACTGGAAAACAGTATTCTGCCAGATCTGGATAGATACCCGAAAATCCCAACTTCGGTTTATGGGAATAAAGTACCTGAAGGCTACGAAGATGTGATGCGCAGCATTCCGCCTGAAAAGGTTATAGAAAAGATCCTGGAAAAGCTATAAAAACAGCTTGAAAAGAATAGGAATGATCCTGAAGCAAAGAAACAAATCTTAAGCTTCAGGATCATTTATTTTATACATCATCAAAATCCACTTTCAGGGTAGGAGTGGTAGGATGTGCCTGGCAGGTAAGAATAAAACCTTCCTTGATCTCTTCGTCGGTAAGGATCTGGTTTTTGCTCATTTCAGCCTTTCCTTCAGTGATCCTGGCCATACAGCTGCTGCAAATACCTCCTTGGCAGGAGTAAGGAACATCTATATCGTTCTCTAAGGCAACATCCAGAACAACTTCTTTCCGGTCCATGGAAAAAGAGAATTCTTCATCGTCTACAAGAATGGTCACGGCAGTAGCTCCATCTGTATCGCCCTCGATCTGCTTTTCATCTTCTGTGGTGGTGAAAAGCTCGAAAAGGATCTGCTCATCCTTTACCCCGTTATCCTTAAGTACTCCGGAAACATGCTTGATCATTGGTTCTGGCCCGCAAAGATAGAATTTGTCGAAAGGATTGTCCTTGAACTTGTTCTTTACGATATAGTTCACCGTGCTGGTCTCGATACGGCCAAAATGTGCGTTATCTTCCCTGGTCCTGCTATAGATGAACTCAACGAACAGCCTGTGGGGAAATTCGGCCTGTAGCTCCAGTAGCTCTTTGAAAAATATGGTATCGTCTACAGATTTGTTTCCGTAGGTAAGCACGAACTTGCTGTGGGGTTCGTCCCTTAAAACGCTCTTTATGATAGATAAGATGGGGGTGATCCCGCTTCCCGCAGCAAATGCCGCGTAGTTCTTTCTTCCCTCGCCGGGTTCGAAAACGAATTTTCCTTCGGGTGGATGTACCTCTAGGATATCGCCGGCAACCAGTTTATTATTGGCGATCACGGAAAATCTTCCTCCTTCTACCTCCTTAACCGTTACCTTGAATTCTTCTGAATTTGGCGCTGAACATAACGAATAAGCTCTTCTGATCTCCTCGCCGTCAGCCTTGGTTCTAATGGTGATATATTGTCCTGCTGAAAAGTTAAACTCCTCTTTTAGATTTTCGGGGATCTCAAAAGACAAACTTACCGCTTGTGACGTTTCACGTATTACTTCCTTAATTTTTAGCGGATAAAAATTGCTCATTATTTTTTATTTGTGCGCAAAAATACAAAGTATGAGGGTTTTTAAAATGTAACAAAAGTTTAAATTTAGACACCTATTGGATAAATACATCTATTTATGTTCAAAAAGTTCCTCTGGCTGGAATTCAAATCTTTTTTCAGGTCTGCCAGTTTTGGTAAAAGTTTAGGCCTAAAGATCCTGATGGCATTTTTAGCCCTGTACTTCTCTGTGATGTTTCTCTCCTTGGGGGTTGGAATGTTTCCTTTGTTTAAAGAACTATACCCGGAGCGGGATCCCCTTAAGGTGGTAAACAGTTTTATGCTGGCCTATTTCGTTTTTGAACTTATTTTCAGGTTTCTTTTACAAACCCTGCCGGTAATGGATATCAAACCCCTTATGGTACTTCCTGTTAAGAGAAGTAAGGTGGTGAATTTTGTCCTGGTGAAATCGCTGTTCTCCTTTTATAATCTTTTACCCTTACTGCTATTTATTCCTTTTGGCCTGTATTGCATCATTGTAGAAGATTATGATTCAGGCTCCATGCTGGGCTGGATGATAGGAGTGTACGCGAGTATACTTTGTATTAACTACCTGAACTTTATCATAAAGAAACGTTTCACCGAGAACCTTAAGGCGCTTATCCCGTTGGTGGTTATCGCCCTGGTGTTTGTCCTTCTGGATTACCTCGGGATCTTCGATATCACTCATTATTTTGGAGAACTATTCAATTACCTGGTAGCTAATCCGTTAATGGCTCTTATTCCGGTGGCGCTGCTGGTATTGTTATATCTGTGGAATTTTCAAAACCTGAAAGGAAAGTTCTACCTGGATGCGGGACTTAAGGCCAAGAGCAAGGAAGTGAACATCCGGGAATATGGCTGGACCAAAAGATTTGGAAGCATCGCGCCCTTCCTGCAGCAGGATATCAAACTTATATGGCGTAATAAAAGGCCTAAAGCCACCATTTATATGTCTCTTTTGCTGCTGGGTTATGGTCTTTTGTTCTATCCCAATGATACCTACCAGGGGATGCCGGCATTTTTTGTGTTCGTAGGGATCTTTATTACGGGTATTTTTATGATCAATTTCGGGCAGTTCGTGCCTTCCTGGGATTCTTCTTATTACCCCATGATCATGGCCCAGAATATTCCCATGAGGCAGTACCTGGCTTCCAAGCTGGGGCTTATCACCTTCAGCGTGGTAGTGCTGTTCATCTTATCCACACCGTACGTTTATTTTGGCTGGGAGATCTTATTGCTCAATTTTGCCTGCGCGCTATACAACATGGGCGTGAACGCTCCATTATTGCTATTTGCAGGCTCCTTCAATAAAAAGGCCATAGACCTGGATAAAAGCCCGTTCATGAACTACCAGGGCACTGGCGCTTCACAATGGCTGGTAGGTTTACCCTTATTGCTTATCCCGATCTTCTTCTTCTGGATCATCAATAAATTCGTCAATTACGAGGTGGCCGTCGGCTTCCTGGCCATACTGGGAGTCCTGGGACTTATTCTTAGGCCGGGCTTATTAAATTACCTGGCCCTGAGATATCGCAAAAGGAAATATGTGATGATACAGGGATTCAAACAAAAAGGAGATTAAAATTTTAGAAAAATGATCACAGCAACAAACCTTTCAAAAGTATATAACGGAAACAAGGTCCTTGATATAGAACACCTGGAGATTCCGTCTGGACAGAATTTTGGCCTGGTAGGGAACAACGGGGCAGGGAAGACCACCTTTTTTAGCCTGCTACTTGACCTAATACAGCCAACCTCCGGAAATATTTTCAATAACGAAATCACGGTAAGCGAAAGCGAGGACTGGAAGCCATTTACATCTTCCTTCATCGACGAAAGTTTCCTTATTGGCTATTTAACCCCAGAGGAGTACTTCTATTTTATTGGAGAACTAAGGAACAGGAACAAGGCCGATATTGATGCTTTCCTTACCCAGTTCGAAGATTTATTCAATGGAGAGATCATAGGAAGAAAGAAATATCTGCGTGACCTTTCTAAGGGTAACCAGAAGAAAGTAGGCATCGTAGCGGCCCTTATTGGCGATCCTGAAGTGGTGATTCTTGATGAGCCTTTCGCTAACCTGGATCCTACCACCCAGTTCAGGCTTAAGAAACTGCTGAAGGACCTGTCGCAAACTACCGGGACCACCGTCCTTATTTCCAGCCATGACCTTATCCATGTGACCGAGGTTTGCGAGCGAATCGTGGTGCTGGATAAAGGGGTGATTGTTCGGGATATTGAAACTTCTGAAGCCACCCTGAACGAACTCGAAGAGTATTTTTCCGCAGAAATTGCCGAAAGCTAGGGCCTTTCACTTATTGGACTTTAGAAAAAGAAGTTTACTTTTACATACTAAACCAGCGGTATCTTAGTTATTCTTGATACCATAAAAGGTTCATTTTGAATACATTTACCCGTATCGGTCTTTTTCTAATCCTTTCGGTGGCTATTTACAGCTGTTCCAGAAAGAAGGATACCTTTATAAACCGCAATTACCATGCGGTCACTGCGGAATATAATACCCTGTACAACGGGCAGGTAGCCTTTCAGCAGGGCCGGGAAGAGATCAATCAGAACTACGCCGATAATTACTGGGATATCCTTCCGGTAGAAAGACTGGACGTGGACGATAAGATCCTTTTGCCAGACAGCGTTCGGAACCAGAATTTCGGCAGGGCAGAGGAGAAGGCGGTAAAAGCCATTCAGAAGCATTCCATGCAGATAGGCGGGAAAGAAAGGAATCCGCAAATGGATGAGGCTTACCTGTTGCTAGGAAAAGCCAGGTACTTTGACCAGCGATTTATTCCTGCGCTAGATGCTTTCAATTATATACTCTACAGGTACCCGGCCAGTGATAATATCAATCACGCGCGCATCTGGCGGGAAAAGACCAATATCAGGATAGGGAACGAAAAGCTGGCGATCAAGAACCTGAAAAAGATCCTGGATTCAGACAGGATCGACAACCAGGACATTGCCGATGCCAGTGCAAGTCTCGCCCAGGCCTATATCAATTTGAATGAAATTGATTCGGCCGTAGTGCCTTTACAGAACGCCGCACAGTTTACCGATATCAATGCCGAAAAAGGGAGATATTACTTCATTTTAGGTCAGCTTCATAACAGGCTGGGCGAAATCGCTTCTGCCAATGCTTCTTTCGATGAGGTGATAGAGCTGCACCGAAAATCACCAAGGATATATTATGTGAATGCGTATGTGCAAAAAGCGCAGAATTACGACCTTAACAACAACGACAACCAGTACCTGCTGGAATTGCTTACCGAACTCGAGGAAAACCGTGAAAACCGACCTTACCTGGATAAGATCTATTTTCAGCTGGGAGAGTATTACCGGCAACTGGATTCAATCGAGCAGGCCGTGGCCTATTACAATAAATCCCTGAGATCGCCATCCAGTGATATTTATCTTAAATCTGTAAACTACCAGATCCTTGCCGAAATGAATTTTGACGAGGCCAGGTACCAGGAGGCAGGCAGCTATTATGATAGTACACTTACCAATATGTCTCCGGAGCTTCTTGAATTCAGGACCATTAAAAAAAGAAGGGAGAACCTGGAAGACGTGATTAAATATGAAAAGATCGCCGAAGAAACCGATAGTATTCTTAGGCTTGCCGGGTTGTCTGAAGATGAGCGAATCGCATTTTTTACCACTTATACCGATGAGCTAAGGACAAGGGCGGCCGAGGAACTTGAAAAAGGAGAACTGCCGGTCTACACCGCTAATATTGGTCCGCAGGATAATTTTCCTTCAGCGAACGTACCTCCGGCAGGAGACGCGGGAAATGCTTTTTATTTCTATAATCCGCTAAGGATCTCTAGGGGAGCACAGGAATTCCTGCGCATCTGGGGAACCCGTGAATTAAAGGATAACTGGAGATGGGGCTCTGCGGCGCTTAACCAAAGCTCGATTAATGCGCAGGAGACGCTCATGGATGTGAACCTGGATAACGACCCGAGATACGATCCTATGACCTATGTTAGCCAGATCCCGGGAGAACAATCTGTACTGGATAGCCTGGCTACGCAGAGGAACCTGGCCTATTTCCAACTAGGAGTGATATACAACGAAAATTATCAGGAATACGAACTGGCGGCAGAAAGGCTGGAGTTTCTTATGGAAAATGAGCCTGAAGAGCGTCTCATTTTACCTGCAAAATATAATCTTTATAAGATCTACGGCGCCCAGGGCAGACTTGCACTACAGGAGCAGATGAAAAACGATATTCTGCAGAACTATCCAGATTCCAGGTATGCGGCTTTTATAAGAAACCCGGGAAGTGTACCAATAGACCAGAACAGCCCGGAGCTGGTGTATAACGATCTTTTCAGGAAATACGAGGCGCAGCAATACGATGAGGTCATTGCCCTGGCCAATGAAAATGTTTCGCAGCTTACAGGCGATCCCATAGTGCCTAAGCTTGAATTGCTTAAGGCCCGTGCTGCCGGCAGGATCATGGGAGTAGATGCCTATGAGCAGGCTCTTAGTTATGTAGCGGTAACTTACCCACAGACTGCTGAAGGAAGAAAGGCACAGGACATTTTGAACAACAGTATCCCAGAATTAAAATCTCTTGAATTTAGGCCAGACAGTTTGCAAACGAACTTCAAACTGATCTATCCTGTGGCGAATGTGGCTAAGGAGGAATCAGAAAAGCTGAAAACCACCATTGAAAAGGCTTTGTCAGAATTAGACTACAATAAATTAAAAGTTTCTTTGGATGTATATGATGTTGAACGATCTTTTATTGTTGTTCATGGATTCCAGGAAAAATCAAGAGTCCTTGGCTTTGAGGAACTTTTGAGGAAGAATAAAAACTACAAAATAGATAGGGTAGCTTTTGCCATGTCGGCGGAAAATTATAGAATTGTACAAATTAAGAAAACTTTAAGAAGTTATCTGGACAATTACTAAACCCTGCCAACCATGTTTTCAGAGCCCAAAAAAAGCAAGTCTGCCGCAAACCAGAACGAACAGAACCGCATTGCTGCGGGAACATTGATCACCGGAGAAATTTCCGGAAAAGGATGCTTCAGGATAGAAGGAACCCTTGAAGGAAGTCTTAAAACCCCGGGAAAGGTGGTAATAAGCGAAGGCGGATTTATCAATGGCACCCTGGAATGTGAAAATGCCGATATAGAGGGTAATTTTAAAGGGAAATTGTTCGTGAAGTCTACGCTAAGCCTGCGAGGTCCTGCCAATATCGAGGGCGACGTGGTTGCCGGTAAACTTGCCGTTGAGCCGGGAGCGATCTTTAATGCTACCTGCGAAATGACTGGAGGGGTAAAGCCTCTTAAGAAAGAAAATGAAAAACGATCAGCGTAATAAATATCTTGGGCTTATAAATATTGCCTTTCAAATGGGTATCATTATAGCCGCAGGGGTTTTCCTTGGAATTTGGTTAGATGAAAAGTTCCCGAATAAGTTTTCTGCTTATACCATCATATTTTCCCTGCTGGGTGTATTTATAGCTCTTTACCAGGTGTTTCGCGCAGTAAAAAATTTGAACGACGACGAATAAATGCAACAAAAACTTCTTCCTTTTTTAAAGATTTTCCTTCCGTTTTCTATAATTCTCTTTAGTCTGCAATTCGTGCTGGTAGAATACGTGTTACAACTTGAACTTTTTTATAGCACTCTGGCAATATATAGTTTCCATATCCTGGCTACTTTTCTGGTTTACCTGCTTTTGGTTTTTGTGAACAGGTCTTTTAAGGGTAAAACAGGCTTCGCCTTTATGGCCTGCAGTTTACTGAAAATGTTCGCAGCCGTAATTTTCCTTTTGCCTATGATGCTGAACGAAGAGCAGAACCCTGTCCAGGCGTTAATGGCATTTTTTATTCCTTATTTTCTTTATCTGATTTTTGAAACCGTTTATGCGGTGAGGCTTATCAATACTAAATAAGTATCTGTAATTCAGTAAAATCGTTAAAATTGCTGAAACGCCTAAAAAATTATTAGGCGGGCTTTCAGATAAAATTTAAAAGTATACCTTTGCACGGAAATTTAGAGCCCACAATTTTAAGTAGAACAGGTACTATGACAGCACGGAAATCTTTAGTGATTAGCTTGTACTTTGCAATAGCATTTACTATTTCCCCATTGTTTTCTTTCGCTCAGGAGCACGAGCAGGAGAAAGGATCGCTTCAGGAGGCTGAAGAAGAGTTTAACGCGACCGAGATGATTATGCACCACATTGGTGATTCTCATGGTTGGCATTTCTTTGGAGAAGGAGACAGCTCTGTCACCCTTCCTTTACCGGTGATACTTTATACCGAAAACGGACTGGTTAGCTTTATGTCCAGTGAATTTCACCATGATACCGAAGGCCATCACGTGGTAGAAAAAGACGGGATGCGTTTTGTAAATCTACATGAGGATATTTACAGGCTGGATGCTGGTGCTGAAGCTGTTGAATTTGATGCGGAGCATCATCCTGTAAACGCTTCGAAGCCATGGGACCTTTCTATCACTAAGAACGTGGCGGCTATGTTCTTAACGGTGATCCTAATGCTGATCTTCTTTACGAGTTTAGCGAGACACCATAAAAAGCATAAACACGCTCCTAAGGGCTTTAACAATGCTCTTGAAACACTGGTTCTATTTGTAAGAGATGATATTGCTTTACCGCAAATTGGAGAGAAGAAGTATATGAAATTTATGCCTTTCCTTTTAACGGTATTCTTTTTCATATGGATCACCAACTTAATGGGATTACTACCTGGTGCTGCCAATGTAACTGGTAACATCGCTGTAACCGTTTCCCTTGGTTTATTCACCCTGGCGATGATCGTCTTTAACGGGAATAAAGATTACTGGAAACACACCTTCTGGATGCCTGGAATACCAACGTTTGTTAAGCCTATTCTGGCGATAGTTGAAGGTCTGGGTATCTTTATCAAGCCTATCGCACTTATGATTCGTTTGTTTGCGAACATCACTGCGGGTCACATTATCATTTTGAGTTTGATAGGGCTGATATTTATTTTAGAAAATGCAGGCATTGCCGGAGTTTCGGTTCCCTTTGCCTTATTTATAACCGTACTGGAATTGCTAGTAGCATTCCTACAAGCGTTTATTTTTACAATGCTGTCTGCCCTGTTTATCGGGATGGCAGTTGAGGAACATGAACATCATTAATTTTAATTTTTAATTTAATTACTATGGAGTATTTACACATTGGACTTGCCGCTTTAGGAGCTGGTCTTGCAGTTGTTGGAGCCGCTATCGGTGTTGGTAAAATCGGTGGTTCTGCCATGGATGCTATCGCACGTCAGCCAGAAGCAGCTGGAAAAATCCAGACAGCTATGATTATTGCTGCTGCACTTGTAGAAGGTGTTGCACTTTTCGGAGTTGTTGCTGCTTTACTAGGGGTACTTACTGTACCAGCTTAGTCCAGAAGTTTAAAGATCTGTTCGCAACGGTTGGTTGCGAACAGGTTTTAATTAATGATTAGAAGATTAAATATTATATAAAGAATTATGGATTTAATTACTCCTGAAATTGGCTTGTTTTTCTGGCAAACCATCGTTTTTCTAATACTGCTTTTCCTTATGGCAAAATTTGCCTGGAAACCTATTCTTAGTTCTGTAAGAAACAGGGAGCAGTCTATTAATGACGCGCTAGCTTCAGCTGAGAATGCTAGAAAGGAAATGCAGAATCTTAAATCTGACAATGAGCAGCTAATGAAGGAAGCTCGTGCAGAAAGAGATGCGATCCTTAGAGAAGCTCGTGAGCTAAAAGAAAAAACGATCGCTTCAGCTTCAGAAGAAGCTAAGGCAAAAGCCGATAAGATCGTTGCAGATGCCATGAAGAGCATTGAGATCGAAAAGCAGTCTGCCATGGCAGAATTGAAGAACCAGGTAGCAGAACTTTCAGTAGAGATTGCTGAAAAGATCGTTCGTAAAGAATTATCAAGCGAAAAAGAACAGCACCAAATGATCGAAAAGATGCTTGGTGATGCTAAGCTAAACTAAGATATGAGAGGAACCAGAGCCGCACAACGATATGCCAAGGCGATCCTTTCTCTAGCAAAGGATAAAAATTCGGCGGAAGCTGTTAATAAGGATATGATCACGATCTCAAAGACTGTGCTTAACAGCAGGGATCTTGAGAATATGCTTACCAGTCCTGTAGTAAAAGACAGTATTAAGAAAAGTGCCTTACTTGAGATTTTCAAGGATCTTGATACCATCACTAAAGGCGCTATAGATATTATGATTACCAATGGCAGGATTTCTATCCTTCACCTGGTAGCTAGACAGTATATCGTACTATATAACGATTTGAATAATGTAAGACAGGCAGTGGTAACCACCGCAATTCCTTTAGATGGCCAGTTAAAGTCTATCGTACTTGCAAAAGTGAAAGAGCTTACCGGTTCTGAAGCCAGTCTTAAGAATATAGTTGACGAAGATATTATCGGAGGTTTTGTATTGCGCGTTGGAGACATGCAGTATGATGCAAGTGTATCGCGTAACCTTACGAGACTAAAGAGAGAATTAAAAGACAACACATACGTTTCAAAAATTTAATTAAAACCGGTACGCCTATGGCGTGCCATTTTATCTTGAATAATTATGGCAGAAGTAAATCCTGCTGAAGTATCAGCAATATTAAAACAACAATTATCAGGTTTTGAATCCAAGGCCTCTCTAGATGAAGTAGGTACCGTTCTAACCGTAGGTGACGGTATTGCTAACATCTACGGACTGGCTAACGCTCAATACGGAGAATTGGTACAGTTTGAAAGCGGTCTGGAAGGGATCGTACTTAACCTTGAAGAAGACAATATTGGGGTAGTACTTTTAGGTCCTGCAAAAGAGATCAAAGAAGGTTCTACTGTAAAAAGAACTCAGCGTATTGCTTCTATCAATGTAGGTGAAGGTATTGTTGGCCGTGTGGTTGATACTCTTGGTGCTCCTATTGATGGAAAAGGTGCGATTGAAGGTGAGACTTTTGAGATGCCACTTGAGCGTAAGGCTCCTGGGGTAATCTTCCGTCAGCCGGTAACCGAGCCACTTCAAACAGGTATTAAATCTATCGATGCGATGGTTCCTGTAGGTAGAGGTCAGCGTGAGTTGGTGATTGGTGACCGTCAAACTGGTAAGACTACCGTTTGTATCGATACCATCCTTAACCAGAAAGAATTTTACGATGCCGGTGAGCCGGTATACTGTATATATGTGGCTATTGGACAGAAGGCTTCTACTGTTGCGGCTATCGCCAAGACCCTTGAAGATAAAGGTGCCCTTGCTTATACTACCATCGTTGCGGCAAACGCATCAGACCCTGCTCCAATGCAGGTATACGCTCCTTTCGCTGGTGCAGCGATCGGTGAGTACTTTAGAGATACAGGTCGTCCTGCATTGATCGTTTATGATGATCTTTCTAAGCAGGCGGTTGCATATCGTGAGGTATCCCTTCTACTTCGTCGTCCACCAGGACGTGAGGCATATCCAGGGGATGTATTCTTCCTTCACTCAAGACTTCTTGAGCGGTCAGCGAAGGTGATCGCCGATAATGATATCGCAGAACAAATGAACGACCTTCCAGACAGTCTTAAAGACAAGGTAAAAGGAGGCGGTTCTCTTACCGCTCTTCCAATTATCGAGACTCAGGCAGGTGACGTTTCAGCATATATCCCAACCAACGTAATTTCGATTACGGATGGGCAGATCTTCTTAACTTCCGACTTATTTAACTCTGGTGTTCGTCCAGCGATCGACGTGGGTATCTCTGTATCTCGTGTTGGTGGATCGGCTCAGATCAAGTCTATGAAGAAGGTTGCGGGTACACTTAAGCTAGACCAGGCTCAGTATCGTGAACTAGAGGCATTCGCCAAGTTTGGATCTGATCTTGATGCAGCGACCCTAAACGTTATCGAAAAAGGTAAGCGTAACGTGGAGATCCTTAAGCAAGGACAAAACGATCCTTACCCGGTAGAGAACCAGATCGCGATCATTTACGCAGGTTCTAAGAACCTTCTAAGAGATGTACCGGTAGACAAGGTTAAAGAGTTCGAAAGAGATTATATCGAGTACCTTGATGCTAAGCACAGAGATACTCTGGATACTCTTAAAGCAGGTAAACTGACAGATGAAGTGATAGACACTTTAACTCAGACTGCTAAAGAACTTTCAGCGAAGTACAGAAACTAGTATTGAGTACAATGATTAGGGATCTTGGATTTCTGGTGATGGTATTTAAATTGAAAATTATATAGGTATTGAGTGATTAGTCACTAATTGCTCAATACTCAATACTAAATAAAAATGGCAAACTTAAAAGAATTACGTAGCAGGATCACTTCGGTTTCCTCAACGATGCAGATCACCAGTGCCATGAAAATGGTATCGGCTGCAAAATTGAGCAAGGCTCAGGATGCGATCACATCCATGAGGCCTTATGCTGAAAAGCTGACCCAGTTGCTACAGGATTTAAGTGCTACTCTGGATGATGACTCTGGAAGCAAATTTGCTGAAGAGCGTGAGGTAAAAAAAGTGCTTATCGTGGCTATATCTTCTAACAAAGGTCTGGCCGGTGCTTTTAATACCAATATCATCAAAAAGGTTAAGGCTAAGATTCAGGAAAATTACCAGGGGAAAGATGTTGATCTTTACACTCTAGGGAAAAAAGGAAATGATATCCTTAAAAAGAGCTACGACGTTTACAAGAACGACAACGCGATCTTTGATGACCTTAGCTTTGAAAATGTTTCAGAAATTGCGGAAGAGCTTATGCAGTTATTCCTTGACGGAAAATACGACAGGATAGAGATCGTATATAACCAGTTCAAGAATGCCGCTACCCAGTATGTGATGGATGAGCAGTTTCTACCTATCGAGAAGTTCGAGAGTGAAGATAACAAGCAATTAGACTACATTTTTGAACCTTCTAAACTGGAGATCGTTAAGGACCTGATTCCTAAATCTCTTAAAATGCAGCTTTTCAAGGCGCTTAGGGACTCTTTCGCGGCTGAGCATGGTGCACGTATGACGGCGATGCATAAAGCGACAGATAACGCCAAGGAACTTAGAGACGACCTTAAACTATCTTATAACAAAGCCAGACAGGCTTCTATTACCAATGAGATCCTTGAGATCGTTGGTGGTGCGGAAGCATTGAATGGATAATATTTGTCAAGCTGAACTCGTTTCAGCTTCTCTTAGATCCTGAAACAAGTTCAGGATGACTTTAGATTATAAAGCCCTCAAATTTGAGGGCTTTTTTCTTTGGTACAGGTTTTGTTTTCATAACTTCAAACCTAAAACCTATCGATATGAAAAATGTTTTACGCCTAACCGCCGGTATCTTTATGCTGGTGTTGTTCGCTTCCTGCGGAAGCAATAAGGACCTTCAGGAAAGAGCACCTGCACAGTTCAACGAGGTCTATTATACCTATAATTCCAACGGTATCCAGCTTTATGTACCTGTTGCCAGTATACAGGACCAGAGAGTAAGCCTCGATGCGGTCTATTTTCACGGGATGAAGTCCCCATTGAAGAAGAGTGAAGAAAGGGCTAACCTTTATGTGGCAAATTTCCGCATGGGAACCGGAGAAATGGTCATGGATGCAGATCCTGAAAAGGAATATGGTAATAAGCCACCCCAACTTAAGGAAGAAAGTCCGTACGCTATAGACGATGATGAGGCCATATTGGTCTTCACTCAGGATGAAAAAACCAAATATTATAAGCTAACAGGAATTGTGGAAAAGGAATAAAGGCTAAGGCTTTTATAATCCTGATTTATTCAGATATTTGTAAGAAACCAACCCGCTCCTGTTGAGTACTTTAAAAAGATTTTTTCAAGACACTCTTATTTACGGCTTTGCAACGGTATTCCCGCGATTGATGAATTTCGTGCTGGTACCTTTGCATACCGAAGTGCTACCGGCAGAGGAGTATTCGGTGAACACTATTTTCTATGTTTGGGCAGCCTTTTTCAACGTGCTGCTTACCTACGGAATGGAGACTTCTTTTTTCCGGTTCTTTAGCCGGGCAAAGGAAAGTTCTAGTGTATTTTCCACCGCTTTTATAGCCCTAACGGTCACTACTGTACTATTTGCAGCAGGAGTTTTTATTTTCCAGGATCAGCTTATAGCATTATTAGATCTTGATCCTTTCTTTTTCAGGATCCTTTTTAGTGTCCTTGTCCTGGATACCCTGGTGGTTGTACCATTTGCTTATTTAAGGGCAACCGGCCGGCCCCTTAAATTTGCGGGCATCAAAATCCTGAACATACTTACGGTAGTTATCCTGAATTTCTACTTTCTCTGGGTAGTGAGGGAATATCCTCAATTCGCCCCGCAGTGGGTTATGGATAACTACGGGCCAAAAGACATTGTTGGCTATATATTCATCGCCAACCTTGCTGCCAGCGCGGTGACCTTTCTACTGTTACTACCTTATTTCTTTAAAACAAAGATCAGTTTTGACCTTGTTATTTTTAAGCAGATGTGGAAATACGGCTGGCCAATCATGGTAGCTGGGATCGCCTTTATCATTAATGAAAACCTGGATAAGCTGCTAATCAAGGATATGATCTCAGACGAGATCATGGGTGCATATGCTGGGTGTTATAAACTGGCGGTCTTTATGACCATTTTTGTACAGGCCTTTAAAATGGGAGCAGAACCTTTCTTTTTCAACCATGCCGAGAAGGAGAATGCAAGGGAAACCTACGCCATTATCCTTAAATATTTTGTCATTTCGGGAAGCCTTATTTTCTTGGTGCTGGTTTGCTTTATAGACTTTTTTAAAAACCTTGTGATCAGGGATCCCGAATACTGGGTAGCGCTGAGTATAGTACCTATCGTACTCCTGGCGAACCTGTTCCTCGGTATCTACCATAACCTGGCGGTGTGGTATAAACTTACAGACAGGACCCGGACGGGGATGTATATTTCTATTCTGGGAGCTATAATTACTATCGGGATAAACCTGTTGCTGATTCCCGTTCTTGGATTTATCGCGGCGGCCTGGGCTACGCTCATCGCTTATGGAAGCATGATGCTGGTTTCTTATTTTTTAGGGAAGAAATATTATCCTGTGCCTTACGATATGAAGAGGATAGGAGGCTACCTTTCCCTGGCTGTCCTTATCTCAGGAATTTCATTTTATGTGTTCCCGGGAAATTATTTCGTGGGGATCCCGTTATTGTTAGTATTTATCGGGATAGTGTATTTTTCAGAAAAAGATCAAATTCTTAAAATCATACAATCTTAAATATGCAAGTAAAAGTCATCAATAAGTCGGCCCATAAATTGCCGCACTACGAAACAGATTTTTCAGCCGGAATGGACCTTCGGGCAAATATAGAAGAGCCTATCACTTTAAAACCCCTGGATAGGGCCATCGTAAAAACCGGTCTTTTCATGGAACTGCCATTAGGCTTCGAGGCCCAGGTAAGACCAAGAAGCGGACTGGCCGCCAAAAAGGGCATAACGGTGCTGAATGCTCCCGGAACAATTGATGCAGATTATCGCGGGGAGATAGGAGTGATACTTGTAAATTTGTCTAACGAAGAATTCGTGGTGAACAATGGAGAGCGCATCGCGCAAATGGTCATTGCCAAGCACGAACAAATAGCCTGGGAAGAAGTGGAAAGCCTTGGAGAAACTATCCGGGGAGAAGGAGGCTTCGGAAGTACCGGGCACAAATAATTAACTTTTAAAAAAATCAAATGAAAATTATTGTACCAATGGCAGGTCGTGGTTCACGCCTGCGTCCACATACTTTAACCGTACCAAAACCGCTAATCCCTATTGCCGGGAAACCTATAGTTCACCGCCTGGTGGAAGATATCGCCAAAGTGCTTGACGAAAAGATCGACGAGGTTGCCTTCATCATTGGAGAAGATTTTGGTGAGAAGGTGGAACAGGATCTAATGAAGATCGCCAACAGCCTTGGAGCAAAAGGAACTATCTACTACCAGGACAAGCCCCTGGGAACCGGGCACGCCATCATGTGTGCCAAGGAGTCTTTAACTGGTCCTGCAGTGGTTGCTTACGCAGATACCTTATTTAAGGCAGATTTCAACCTGGATAAATCGGCAGATGCTGTTATGTGGGTAAAAAAGGTAGAAAATCCCTCTGCTTACGGGGTAGTAAAACTGAATGAGAGCAATGAGATCGTGGACCTTGTAGAAAAACCTGAGGAATTCGTATCAGACCTTGCCGTGATTGGGATCTATTATTTCAAGGATGTGGAAGTGCTTAAAAACGAACTTCAGAACGTGCTGGACGCTAAGCTTATCCGTGGTGGAGAATACCAGATCAATGACGGGATAGAGGCCATGCGTAAGAACGGCTTAAGGTTCGTTCCTGGCAAGGTAGACGAATGGATGGACTGTGGAAACAAGAACGTGACCGTGGAAACCAACGGCAGAATGCTTAACTTCCTGCATAAAGATGGCGAGAAGCTAATTTCAGACTCAGTAAAGATCAAGGATTCTGAAATTACTGAACCCTGCTATATTGGAGAGAATGTAGAGCTTATCAATGCCAAAATTGGTCCTAACGTCTCTATTGGCGATGGTACCAAAGTAGTGAACTCTAATATTAAGAATAGCCTGGTACAGACTTTTGCAGAAATAAAAAATGCGAATCTGGATAACGCTATGATAGGGAATCATGCTAAATTTGATGGAGAGTTTACGCAAATAAGCATAGGAGACTATTCTGTGCTGGAATAAAAACTTATGAGAAACCTGATTATCATCCTGATCACTGCTTTGATGATGCTTCCGGCCAAGAGCCAGGAGCTGCCTCAGCTTTTTCTGGATGTTAATCAGGATGATCTTGGCAATGTAAGCGATGAGTTCCAGGAGCATTTCTTTGAAGCCCTGAAACAAAAAGGCATCGAGAATTATGAAAAAGCGATCACGGCTTTGGAAAAATGTCTCGAGCTCAATACCGAAAAAGCGGTGGTGTATTTTGAACTAGGCCGCAATTACCGGGAGATGGAAGACTTTGAAAAATCTATCGAAAACCTGAAAAAAGCCCATGAACTTGCACCGAAGGAAGAAGCAATTCTGGTATATCTTTTCCAGACCTATGGCATGACCGAGGATTATGCCGGGGCTATCGCTATGGTAAAACAGCTTATCCCTTTAGATGAAACTTACAAGGAAGACCTGGCCAATCTTTACTTCCTGAACAAGGATTACGACCAGGCCCTTAAACTTCTAGATGAGCTGGACAGCGATTTGGGGGCCAGTACTTACAGGAATTCCCTGAGAAGGCAGGTTTATGCCAGGACCAACAATACCGGCGCGCAGATAGATAATCTGCAGCAAAGCATTTCTGCGAACCCGGAAGTAGAACAGAACTACCTAAACCTTATTTACATTTATACCGAACAGGGGGAAGAAGAAGAGGCCTTCAGGGTGGCCAGGGAGCTTTTAGAGACCAATCCCGGCTCTACGCTGGCTCATCTGGCTCTGTATAAGTTTTATTTGAATAAAGGCGAGACAGAGGCTGCATTGGCCTCTATGAAGATCGTGTTCAAGACCGAAGAGATAGATGCCGAATCTAAATTCAAGGTGCTGAACGATTTTCTGAATTTTGTTCAGGATAATCCGGAATATGGAGATGAGCTGATTGAAGTTGCTGGACAGCTCACCGAGTGGGAAAATGCCCCAAAGTTATATGAGCAGTTAGGAAAATATTACCTGAACAAGGAAGATCGCGAGGATGCGCTGAAATTCTTTGAACTGGGCTTAAAGGAAAATCCGGATAATTTTGAGCTTACCAAGAACACCTTGTTGCTTCAGCTGGAACTTCAGAAGTTTGAATCGGCAAAAGAACTAAGTACGGAAGCACTGGAAAGTTTCCCTTCACAACCTGTATTTTATCTTTTTCAGGCGGTGGCCATGAATAATCTTAGTGAGTTCGAAGCTGCCGAAAAGAGCCTGAAATACGGGCTGGATTACCTTATCGATAATAAGAAGATGGAGTATGACTTTTATTCTCAGCTGGCCATAAGCTATAATGGTATGAATAATGCAGTTAAGGCTGATGAGTACCGCCGCAAGGCTGAAAATTTGAAAAAAGAAATTAATTGATGTTAAAGAAAATATTTGCCCTGATCCTTGTCTCTACTTTAGTGATTTCCTGTGGTAGCAGGAAATCTACCGGAAAGATAGCGACCAAAGACGCCGAAGCTGTTTCGGTGATCAAGAAACACTACGACACCGAAATCAAGTTCAATACGGTACAGGGAAAACTACGTGCCGTTTACCAGGATGAGGAAAAGACTCAGGCTGTAAACCTTAGTTTTAGAATGGAAAAGGATAAGGCGATCTGGATGAGCGCCAGTATCCTGGGGTTCCCGGTAGCCAAAGCCTATATTACTCCTACCAGCGTAAGCTATTATGAAAAGGTTTCCCAGACCTACTTTAAAGGCGATTTTAGCCTGGTTAGTGAATTCCTGGGAACACCGCTGGACTTTCAGAAACTACAGAATTTATTGATCGGCCAGGCCATTTATGACCTGAGGACCGAGGAATATAAGTTTACCCAATCTCCACGCGGATTCCAGTTCGTGAAGGACGATGAGGAACTAATGAAGAAAATGTTCCTGCTGAGCATGGCCAACTTCAAGACCGAAGCTCAGCAGCTTATCCAGGAAAAGGGTAGCCGCGGCCTTACCGTGACCTATGATAAATATCAGCAGATTGATGGTCTTACTTTCCCTGAGAATATCAGGATCATCGCCAATGAAGGTGGTTCCAGCACAAATATCGACCTTACCTACAGGTCTCTGAGCTTTAATGAAGAATTAAGTTTTCCGTTTGACATCCCGTCAGGTTATGAAGAAATCAGCTTAAGATGATGCAAGTGAACTCCCCGAAAATCTTACTTTGCCTTTCCGTTTTATTGTTCAGCCTAAATTTTTCCAATGCCCAGACCAACCGTGAAGAGCTGGAAAAAAGGCGTATCGAACTCAGGAACGAAATTACCCGCATCAATGAACTGCGTATCTCTAACCAGAAAAAGCAACGATCTGTACTGGGGCAGGTAGAAGACCTTAATCAGCAGATAAAAAGCACCGAAGATCTTATTAAACTTACCAACCAGCAGGCGAACCTGCTTAACCGGGAGATCAATACCAACACGCGTAAGATTGGTGAACTTAGAAAAGAGCTTGAAAAGCTGAAAGAGGATTACGCCAGGATGATAGAAAAATCCTACAAAAGCAAATCCCAGCAAAGCCGGGTCATGTTCCTATTATCTTCACAAAGCTTTTTGCAGGCATACAAGCGGCTGCAGTATATGAAACAGTATACCAACTACCGCAAGCAGCAGGGAGAGGAAATAAAGGCCAACACACAGGAATTACAGGAACTCAATGCCCGTCTTGTTCAGCAGAAGGAAGAAAAGGACCGTCTTATCGCTGAGAACCGCAAGACCAGGGCAGAGCTTGAAAAGAACAGAAAGGCGCAGCAAACCCTGATGGCGACCATCAGGCAGCGTGAAGGCCAGTTCGCTTCGCAGCTAAAAAAGAAACAGCAGGAGATAGATGAGATAGACCGTGCGATAGATCGAATGATACGTGAGTCTATTGCCAAGGCCAATAAGGAAAGCGGTTCAACATCAAGGAGTACCTATGAACTTACGCCGGCGGCAAAAGCCCTGGCAGCCGATTTCAATAATAATAAAGGCAAGCTGCCCTGGCCGGTAAAATCTGGGGTAGTGACCATGAGATTTGGAAAACAGCCGCACCCGGTGGTTAGGTCTGTAATGGTGAACAATAACGGGGTAAGAATAGATACCGATAAAGGAGGAAAGGCAAGGGCCGTCTTTAACGGGACCGTAAGCGAGGTACAGGCAGTGAAAGGAGCCAACCAGGCGGTAATGGTTAGACACGGTGATTATATAACTATCTATAACAACCTTGAAAAGGTCTTCGTGAAAAGAGGGGACAAGGTTGTGACCGAGCAGGAAATTGGGGAGGTAGCAACGAGCAAGGCTACCGGGAAGACTACCTTACACTTCCTTATTTACAAGAACGACCAGAAGATGGACCCGGCGGCATGGATCTACAGGATGTAATGCCAACGCAACCAAATTGCATTTTTTGCATCTATTTAATAAACTAACCAATTTGAACTTAATAAGAACAGGCTTGTTCCTGGTGCTATTCTGCCTTCTGGGATGTTTCAGCGAGAACATCGAGATCACCGAAGATCTTAGGGTACAGGTAAGCGGAAATGTTTCCGGTGCCGATGACCTGGGAAATAAGGAAGTTTTCAGTTTTGCCGGTCTCGAAAATTCATTTTTCAGTAATTATCACAAATCTGAAATGCTGGGCAAAGGCCGGATGGATGGAGCGGGAAATTTCGAATTTATGAGCCTCTCACCAGAATACAGGGATATTCAAATCCTTTTTAACAGCGATTATTCTGAAAATTACGATGATGACTTCGAATCTGTTTTTGTGGTCATTGAAAGCTATAAAGACAAGCAGGTTACTTTACCCGATATCAATATTGGAAGATCGGCCAAAATAAAGCTTAGAATAAAAAATACCTCCGGGATTCAGGAGGCTAGTTACGAGATTATTTACACCCAACCGGGACGCTACCTGGTATATGATAATGGGGAGCTAAACGAGTTCGAGCCAGAACTCCTTAATCCAGGGAGAATAATCGGCGATATTTCACAAGAGATCTATGAGGAAGAATTTAGCAGCCTGCCTGGTACCGAGGTAAGACTTTTGCTGAGTTACGGAGAGCAACAGGAAGAACGAATTTTCACCATCCAACCCGGGGTAAACAGTTATGAGATTGAATTTTAAATTATTCCTTTGCTTTATTTTAATTCCTTTGATACTTTCTGCTCAGGAAGAAACCCAGGTCGACCTGAAAAACTATGAGCAGGAGGATCCTGAAACGGTCTTTTTTAATATTGGGCTATACAAACCCCTGGCCTTCGGCGATAATTCATTTCACAAGGCTTATGCAACTGCAGATACCGGCCTTGAAATAGATTTTAACTGGCTGGCCTTTTCTGATTTTACGGTGGGCTTTAAGCTCGATATCTTTTATGCTAGTGTAGATGATATTTCGAAAGTGGGGGCCATAAATGGCACCAGGGTAACCAATTATTCCATCCATGCAGGGTATTATAAAGCCATTACCAGGGAATGGAACTGGCACGCCAGTCTGGGTGTAGGTAGTGTAGGTTACCGCAGCAGCACCTATGATGATATCATCAGGGAATATGGCTGGAACCTATATTTCCAGAACGAGCTTAACTACAGATTTAACCAGTATTTCGGGATCTTTGGAAAAGTTCAGCTAAGAGCAGATTTCCTGGACATAGAAACGGCCAGGCCTAAAGATGATTTTTTAAATAATCAGTGGTTTCTGATTCCAGGAATTGGGATCAGGATCAATTTCCATAATCCGGAAGGCTGATCTTATTCCTCGAATAAGGCCTTAAGTTCAGTTGCCTCGGCAGGTTTCATTTTCCCGGCAAGTACAAGGCTTAACTGTTTTCTACGAAGGGCAGCTTCAAATCTTTGCTTTTCGATCTCAGATTCTGGTTCTAAAGCGGGGATCTGGATGGGAGTTCCGGTTTCATCTACGGCCACGAAGGTATAAATAGCCTCATTTGCCTTGGTTCTGCGGCCACTTTCGCGATCTTCCACCCAAACATCGATATAGATCTCCATAGAGCTCTTAAAAGCCCTTGAAACGGCTGCTTCTACCGTGACCACGCTTCCCAGTGGAATAGCCTTGTTGAAGGCCACGTGATTCACAGAGGCGGTTACCACGATCCTTCGGCTATGTCTCCTGGCGGCGATACTAGCCGCACGATCCATACGCGCAAGCAATTCACCCCCAAAAAGATTATTTAAAGGATTGGTTTCACTAGGTAAAACAAGGTCTGTAAGTGTAGTACGTGATTCGCTAGGTGCTTTAGCCTCCATATTATCTTTTTTGCAAAAGTAAGGAGGATTTAGGAGGTTTGGCCGTTAACGAAGTATTAAATTAAAGTTCCTGAACCAGTAGCCAGGCTGCTTCGTTGGTCTTTTTCACCTCGTAGAGCTTATTGATGGCTTCCCTTCTGGTCTGATGGCTTGAGTAAACCACCTGGTGCAAACCATATTTGTTAGCGCCTATATATCTTGCTTTAAAACCAGCATCTCGAAGTTCGTCCACTTTTGTATGGGCATTCTCCTCTACGCGGAAAGCTCCGGCTACGATATGAAAGTCACCCGATTGTTTTTCCACTTCCAGCGTAACTGCTGGTAAAGGATTGTCTATCACAAAAGTTGCCTGTTGTATCTGCTGTTGTAATTTGCTTTCAGCTTCCTGCTGCTCGGCAATATTGTGCTTAGAGACCTGGCTGCTGTAGATGTTTAGCCCGGCGAAACTTGAAATTCCAAGTGCAATAAGACCGATCGCGGCATATTTAAGGAAAGATGATTTTCTTCTTTCCGGGGTGAACAGCAACGGAGTTTTCTCTTCCAGTTCCTCTACCTGTTGCTTATAAAGCTCACGCTGTACCGGGTAAGCATTATAGGAAGCAAGCCCGAAGGACTGGGTAAGAAAATTGATCTCGCTGAAAGGTTCGAACTGAAGTTTGTCTTCAGCATCGATATAGAATTTACCTATGTTAGCCAGTTCTGCCTTGGCGTCGTTCTGCAATGAATTTTCCAGGTCGTAAACGAACTCCTGGATCATATTGTTGGCTGTATTATATTTTACAGATTCTACCTCTGCGATATAATTTGCCAGTAAACCATCATTCTTGATCAACTGCCTGTTGAAAGAGATAATCTTGTTAGGAGGGAAAAATTCCTTTGAATTCTCGTCTATATATGCTGATTGCTTTTGAGAAAGAAATGCACCGAAACCGGGTAAAACTACGCATTCGTATCTATAAAGCAGGTCCTGGATGTGGCTGGATATGTTCATTGGTTGCAAAAATATAGGTTATCGGCAGTGGGTTAAAGTTACCCAAAGAAATTTTATTAACAAATCTTTTTTTCTGTAAATTTATTCAAATTGGCCTTGATGAATTCTGAAGATTTACTTTATACTCTCGCTCTGCAAAACATTCCAAATCTGGGAGATACAACGGCCAAGAAGCTCATTCGTAAATTCGGGAACGCCAGGAATATCTTTGCTGAAAAGTCATCGAATTTGGTCAAAATAGACGGGGTGGGACAGGGAAGAATTCAGGAGCTTAAAGATGCCAAATATTTAAGGGCTGCTGAAAATGAATTGAAATTCATCCAGGATAACGCCATCGAGGTATATTATTTCCAGGAAGAACAATATCCAGAAAAACTGAAGCATTGCTTAGATGGTCCCATTCTCCTTTTTTCCAGGGGTAAAATAGACCTGCGTAGAAAAAGGATGCTTAGTATCGTGGGTACCAGGCAGGTCACTTCTCATGGGATATCCTTTTGCGAAGACTTAATTGAAAAGTTGGCCATTCTCGACCCGGTTATAGTTTCGGGTTTCGCCTATGGCGTAGATATCACCGCACAAAAGGCTGCGGTGAAGAACGGCCTGCAGACCATTGGATGCCTGGCTCATGGTCTTAACCAGGTCTATCCAAAATCTCATAAAAAGTATATTAGGGAAATTGAAGAGAATGGTGGTTTCTTTACCGACTTCTGGAGTACCGATAATTTTGACCGGAATAATTTTCTAAAGCGTAACCGCATTATAGCCGGTTTGAGCGAGGCTACGGTTGTGATTGAAAGTGCTGAGAAGGGCGGGGCACTGGTAACTGCAGATATTGCAAATTCTTACGACAGGGAGGTGTTCGCCGTTCCCGGGAGACCTGGGGACAGGTTTAGTATTGGATGCAATAACCTTATCAAAACCCAACAGGCCCACGTGCTGACTTCAGTGGCCGACCTTGCCTATATCCTGAACTGGGAGATCGAGGAAAAGGAAAAAGTCGTGCAAAAACAACTCTTCATCGAGCTGGAAGAGGACGAACAAAAACTATACAATCTTCTAAAGGAACGCGGAAAGACAGAACTGGACCTGCTGGCCTTGAACAGTAATTTCCCGACCTTTAAAACAGCTTCACTGCTTCTAAATATGGAACTAAAGGGCGCTGTAAGACCTTTGCCTGGAAAACTGTTCGAGGTGATCTAGTATCCTGCCTTGGTCCTAACTTTCTTAAGTACCTCGTTAGCTACCTTTCGGGCTTTTTCTGCACCTACTTCCAGTGCCTTGTCTATCTCCTCAAGATTATTGATGTAGTATTCATATTTCTCGCGGGGCTGCTGGAACTTTTCCTTTACAAGTTCAAAAAGGGCCTGCTTGGCATGACCATAACCATAATTTCCACCTTCGTAGTTCTTTCTCATTTCAAGGATCTGCTCCTCGCTGGCCATAAGTTTATATAGAGCGAAAACATTACAGGTATCAGGATCTTTAGGTTCTTCAAGGGGAGTACTATCGGTTTCTATCCCCATGATCTGCTTTCTAAGCTTTTTATCTGTCTGGAATATATTGATGGTATTTCCTTTGGACTTACTCATTTTCTGTCCATCGGTTCCGGGTACATACATGGTTCCTTCCTGTACTTTGGCTTCCGGGATCACGAATACTTCACCCATTTTTGCGTGGAACCTTGAGGCTACATCCCTGGTCATTTCCAAGTGTTGTAGCTGGTCTTTCCCTACGGGAACTATCTCGGCGTCGTATAACAGGATGTCTGCCGCCATCAGCATAGGATAGCTAAATAGTCCGCTGTTCACGTCTTCCAGCCTGTCTGCTTTATCCTTAAAGGAGTGAGCCAGGGTCAAACGCTGGTAAGGGAAAAAACAGCTGAGGTACCATGATAGTTCAGTTACCTGCGGGATATCGCTCTGGCGGTAAAATACGCTGCGGTTAATGTCCAGTCCACAGGCCAGCCAGGTTGCGGCAACAGAATAGGTGTTCTGCCTAAGAGTTTTAGCATCTTTTATCTGCGTAAGAGAATGCAGGTCTGCGATAAAAATAAAGGAATCGTTGTCTGGTTGATTCGCCATATCTATCGCCGGCATAATTGCTCCTAAAAGATTCCCCAAATGAGGGGTTCCTGTACTTTGTACTCCTGTAAGTATTCTGGACATTGAATTTCTGAATTTTGTTGCAAAGGTAATTTTTTTATAGAATTCGCTCGGTTCATTTTAGTACTTTTGGAGACTATGAGTTTTATCAAAGCGGCGGCAATCCTGTTATGGCGAATCTGGTTCTATGTGCTTATGATCGTGCCAATTGTGATCATGTTGCCCTTCCTGCTCATTTTTACCTCTTCAGAAAAATTTTACGCGCAGTTCTTTATTTGCGCCCGTATTTGGGCGAAGGTGATCATCTATGGGATGGGTTTTCGGATAGTGATGGAGGCAGATGAGCAGTTGCAAGAGCATAAAAGCTATATGCTGGTGGCCAATCATACCTCGATGCTTGATATTATGTTAATGCTAGCCGTTATAAAACAGCCATTTGTTTTCATCGGAAAAAAGGAGTTGAGTAGGATCCCTGTATTCGGATTCTTTTATCGAAGGACCTGTATCCTGGTAGATCGCAAAAACCAGAAGAGCGGGAAGGCTGCTTTTGAGGAGGCCCAGCGCAGGCTGGAGCAGGAGAACAGCGTATGCATATTCCCAGAGGGTGGCGTTCCCGATGACCGGAGCATAATTTTAGACCAGTTCAAGGATGGCGCTTTCCGGCTGGCGATAGAGCACCAGATCCCCATAGTTCCCATCACCTTTCACGACAATAAGAAGCGTTTTTCCTATAAGTTCTTTAGCGGAAGCCCTGGTAAGCTAAGGGTTAAGATCCACAATTTTATAGATACGAGGGAGTTGGAACTTACCTGCAGAAAGGATCTGAAGGATCGCACTTACCATATCCTTTACGAAGAGCTTACCAATCCTAGTCTGTGATCTAGAACCTGAAGTTAATACCTGAATACACCCCGAAATTTACAGGCTGCACATTATCTACATTATTGAAGGTGTTCAGCTGGTATTTGAAAATAGGCTCCATGCTTAGACTGAACTTTTCGGTCAATTTATAATCCAGCCCCAGCCCGATGTTGGTACTGAAACTGGTGCTGTTAATATTAGTAGCTTCACCAAGCCTGGTTCTGGATTCTCCCGATACCAGGTCTACCCGGTTGTGATCCAGGAACAGACTGCTTCCGCCACCAATGATATTCAGGCCAAACCTTTTGTCTATCAGGGCATATTCCAGTTCTAATGGGATTTCGATATAGCCGAACTGCTGTCTGATCTCTCCCGGAGTGGCCACCGCAGTGGTAAGCGCGGTATTGCTGTCTCCTGTGAAGGTAGGTAATGGGCCGGTTTGCTCGCCTGCTGGAGATGGTGCACTGTTATTATTTCTTATTTCGATATTGTCTTCAAGTAGACTCAGGTTTTCAAAACTAGAGGCCATAGCGGGAGAAAAAGCGATCCCCTGGGTGCTGTTATTGATATCAACTTTACTTATTCCGGTTCTAATACGCAGTTTCTCAGAAAGCTGATATGCTACCTTCACCCCGTAAGAAAGGGTGACTTCAGAAGAAGATCCGTTCTCTGCCAGTTGATTGGATAGTTCGTTCCCGTTGCCGATATTCTTGTAGAAAACCGGAGCAGCGAAGGTAGAAAGCCTCATTCTTTTAAGGTCTGCCTCTGCAATGGCTTCTTCCTCGTCTTTAGATTTTTCTTTTTCTTCCTCGATTTTGGCCAGTTCATTTTCATCTTCCAGGAGCGAAGCTGGCGAAATCGAATCGATCTTCACAGGTTCATTTTCAGCAATCATCCCGGAATCGGCTTTGTTTGCCGGCACCGGGTTAATTGCATCTTCTTCTTTTTCATTTTTTGGTGCAGTGGTTTGCGAAGTCTGCTGTGCCACCGCGGTATTTTTGGAGAATAATGCTGATTCTTTTTTAGTATCCTTTTTTAAATTATCCTGTTTTGCCAGGGCCTCCTGTGTGTTGTTTTTAGTTCCTAATGATTGGCTGCTGTTTGAGTTTTCCTGCCCTCCCTGCATTGCTGAATTCTCCTCTTCTGCAATACTATTTGGAGATTCAATTCTAGCTGCCTCATTTTTATTGTGTATGGATTCTCCTGGCTCGGTTTCAGGGCTATTATCGATTTCCTCGATCACTACTCCGGGTTCATTGGAAAGAGGAGACTGATTCTGGGTAAACAGAAGGCTGGCGATTACGATCGCCAATACCGCTGCAACGCCACCAATCTTCCACCAAAGTGGGATCAAAACAGGCTCTTTTTCCTCCTCCTTGTCAAGTCTCGAGGCGATGTTCCCCCAAAGTCTCTCATCGGGCTCCCTCTCGAAGTCCTTGAATTTTTCCTGGTATATCCGGTCTATGTTCTTCTTTTCTTTCATATTGATTGAGCCGAATTCTGATTATCCTGATATTTTTCTATTCTTTCTTTCAATGCCATTCTTGCCCTGGCCAGGTTAGATTTGGAGGTTCCTTCAGAGATCTGAAGCATTTCTGCGATCTCCCTGTGAGAATAACCGTCCATCACATAAAGGTTGAAAACCTGCCTGTACCTGTCGGGGAGGCTCTGGACACATTCGAGGAGAAAATCTACCGAGAGCTCCTCGGTTTCTATTTCGATCTCTTCTTCCTCTAAATGATCTTCGTTGGTTATGCTATAGACCTTTTGCTGCCTGTGTTTTTGTAAGGCGGTATTTATGAGGATCCTCTTCATCCAGCCTTCAAAAGAACCTTTGTGGTCAAACTGGGAGATCTTTTCAAAAATGGTAACAAAACCATCCTGAAGATTATCTTCTGCCTGTTGTCGGCTATCTGAATACTTCAGGCAAACACCGAACAGCTTTGCCGCATAAAGCCGGTAAAGCTGTTCCTGTGCATTCCTGTTCTGGTTTTTGCACTGTTTGATAAGGTCCTTTAAACCCAAAGAATCATCTATTTTTTTAGAGTTCCGGTCGTTTCGATATCAACCACGGGAACAGTTACTTCATCATACAGAGGTTCGTCTGCAGCATTGGTACCGGTCCAAAAATAGAAAGTATAATCTTCATTTTCGTCTACAGTGATAGTAAAAGTGCTGGTGCCCGAGTTTCCTGAAGTCTGGGCATCACACTCGGTGCTGTTCACAAAACGAGAAACAGCCGCGATAAAGATCTGCCTTCTTTCTGGACCTGTGTTTCCAGCCCTTCTGGCATCTATCCCGGCAAAGGTGTTACACTGTGAGGGTAACAAATAAGTCACCGTCACCGTATAGGTTTTTCCCATTTCGAACTCATCCGGAAGATCGTTTGCTGTAATTTCGGCTAATTCATATTCGATATTCGGAGTTTCATCATCATTGATAGAACAGCTGCTTAGGCCAACTACCGCCAGTAAAATCAATACTATTTTTTTCATATACATTTTTGCTTTTATACAATAGATGCAATGAAATTTAAAAGGTTGCGTTGGGACCAAAAAAAATCCCCTTTCGGGGATTCTTTTTTTATTCTTTAGCGATCTTAATCGCGTTTTTGATCTTCTCTTCGAGTTCCTCCATCAGGTCCGGATTATCCTTAAGAAGGATCTTGACGGCATCACGACCCTGACCTAGCTTGGTATCTTCGTAACTGAACCATGAACCACTTTTCTTAATGATCTCATAGTCTACCCCAATATCGATGATCTCACCAATCTTGGAAACCCCTTCACCATACATGATATCGAATTCAGCAGTTTTGAAAGGTGGTGCCACCTTGTTCTTCACAACTTTTACCCTGGTCTTGTTACCGGTCACGTTATTACCGCTATCCTTGATCTGGGTAGACCTCCTAATATCTAGTCTTACCGAAGCATAGAACTTAAGGGCGTTACCACCGGTGGTGGTTTCAGGGTTGCCAAACATCACCCCGATCTTCTCTCTTAACTGGTTAATGAAGATCACCGTACAGTTGGTCTTGCTGATAGAGGAGGTAAGTTTTCTCAATGCCTGAGACATCAATCTTGCATGAAGACCCATTTTAGAATCTCCCATTTCACCTTCTATCTCGCTCTTAGGAGTAAGTGCAGCAACCGAGTCGATCACGATAATATCGATAGCTCCGGAACGAATAAGGTTGTCTGCGATCTCAAGCGCCTGCTCCCCGTTATCTGGCTGGGAAATAATAAGGTTATCGATATCTACATCCAGCTTTTCTGCATAGAACCTGTCAAAAGCATGTTCCGCATCAATAAAAGCGGCGATCCCCCCTTTTTTCTGGGCTTCTGCAATGGCGTGAAGGGTAAGGGTGGTCTTACCTGAAGATTCAGGACCATAGATCTCTATCACTCTTCCTCTTGGATATCCTCCAACTCCCAAAGCAAGATCCAGACCCAGCGAACCTGTAGAAATAGCCTCTACGTCGGCCACGGCCTGGTCGCTCATTTTCATGACCGTACCTTTACCGTAGGTCTTGTCCATCTTATCAAGGGTGAGCTTCAGTGCTTTTAATTTCGCGTCTCTTTCTTTATCGTTGCTCATGAATGTATTTTATAATTGTAAAATAAGGTGTGCTAAAATAAGACAAGTTTTTTTGCAATACAATAAAACTTAAGTCAGTTTTTTGGAAATATTCCAAATATTTGGAAAAATGTAATATTCATCGAGCTTTATGGTTGGTCTGCGGAAAAATGTATCTTTGCAAAAATTTTCTTTAACACTTAAAATATTAGTATAGCATGCAACTGTACAATAAATTGAGCGCTAAAGAAAGAGAAGCTCTTTTAGAAGAAGCCGGAGAAGACAGGCTAACGCTCTCTTTCTATGCTTACGCAAAGATCGGAAACCCCGAATTATTCAGGAATCATTTATTCATTGCCTGGGATCAGATGGATGTGCTGGGCCGCATTTATGTAGCCCACGAAGGTATCAATGCCCAGTTATCTGTGCCGGCAAAGAGATTTAATGAATTCAAGGCATTCCTTGATGATATTTATTTCCTCGAAAATGTGAGGTTGAACATCGCCATTGAACATGATATCAAATCTTTCCTTAAACTGAAGGTAAAGGTGCGTAACAAGATCGTGGCAGATGGCTTGAACGATGAAACCTTCGATGTTAGGAACAAGGGTGTACACGTTGATGCCGAAAAGTTCAATGAACTAATCAGCGATCCCAACACGGTCCTGGTTGACATGAGAAATCACTATGAAAGTGAAATTGGTCATTTCCAGGGCGCCGTTACTCCAGATGTAGACACGTTCAGGGATTCATTGCCAATTATCGAAGAAGACCTTAAAGAACATAAGGAAGATAAGAACCTGGTGATGTATTGTACCGGAGGGATTCGATGTGAAAAAGCCAGTGCCTATTACAAACACCGCGGATTCAAGAACGTATACCAGCTGGAAGGCGGGATCATTGAGTATACCAGGCAGGTTCAGCAAAAGAATCTCGAGAATAAGTTCATAGGTAAGAATTTTGTTTTTGATCATCGTCGCGCCGAGCGAATTTCAGAGGATGTGATCGCTAACTGTCACCAGTGCGGTAAGCCTTGCGATACCCATGTGAACTGTGCCAACGAGGCATGTCATCTACTGTTTATCCAGTGCGAGGAATGTGCTGAAAAAATGAATAATTGCTGTTCAGATGACTGTAAGGAGATCGCGGCATTGCCTTACGAAGAGCAAAAAGCACTTCGAAAAGGTAAGGGTGCCAGCAACAAGATCTTCAAGAAGGGGAGGTCTGAAGTTTTGCGATTTAAGCAATAGGTTTTTTTCTAAAATGGTGGTGCCAATTAATATTGGTATATTTACTGTTGAAAATTTTTTATGAACCTCAAGGAGGTGCTTTTGCCAGTACGCTAAGCCGAAAATAACGGCTGTTGAAGATGAAGGAGATTCTGCGATTATTACCAGAGTGGTAGGACAGGATGATGTTTAAAGCGTAAGGAAGGGCAGCGTCCTCAATATATAACATATATGGCTTGCAGCAGTTGCTCGACCGGGAAAGACGGTCAGCCGAAAGGATGTAAGAATAACGGAACCTGTGGAACCGACGGATGTAATAAACTTACCGTTTTCGATTGGCTCTCCAATATGTCTCTTCCGGGAGGCGTAGAACCTTTCGATTTTGTAGAGGTCCGTTTTAAGAACGGCCGTAAACATTTCTTTAAAAACACCGAAAAACTAAGCCTTAGCATCGGCGACGTGGTGGCTACTGAAGCCAGCCCGGGCCATGATGTAGGGATAGTTAGCCTTACCGGTGAACTGGTAAGGGTTCAGATGAAAAAGAAGAAAGAGGATCCAAATTCCGGCGAGATCCTGAAGATCTATCGTAAAGCTTCACAGAAAGATATCGATGTATGGCAGGAAGCGCGAGACCGCGAAGAGAAGATTAAACAACGCTCGCGCCAGATCGCCATCAGGCTCAACCTGAGCATGAAAATTAGCGATATCGAATTTCAAGGAGACGGTTCTAAATGTACTTTTTATTATACAGCTGAAGATCGAGTGGATTTCCGCCAGTTGATCAAGGAATTCGCCCGTGAGTTCAATACCCGTATAGAAATGAAGCAGATCGGTCTGCGGCAGGAGGCAGCCAGACTTGGAGGAATTGGTTCCTGCGGCCGTGAGCTTTGCTGTTCTACCTGGTTAACAGATTTCAGATCTGTTAGCACCTCTGCTGCTAGATACCAGCAATTATCACTGAATCCGCAGAAATTAGCGGGACAGTGTGGGAAGCTTAAGTGTTGTTTAAACTACGAACTGGACACTTATCTGGAAGCATTAAAATCTTTTCCAAAAACCGACGTTAAGTTAAAGACCAAGAAAGGAACCGCGGTATGCCAGAAGATCGACATATTCAAGGGGCTTTTATGGTATGCTTATGAAGGAGAGTGGATGAACTGGCATAAATTAACGCCAGAACAGGCCAATAAGATCATCGCGAAGAACAGGAAAGATGAGGCTGTGGGCAGTCTTGAAGAATACGAGGTAGAGGTACAGCTTGTAGAAAGCAAGGATAAAGGCTTCAGCAATGCCGTTGGAGAAGATAGTCTTACCCGATTTGATAAGCCTAAGCAACAGCGAAAAAGACGTAACAATAAAAAACGAAAAAAACGAAAGGGAAATTCCTCAAGATCTAAGAATGCGTAGTGTTTTTATAATTGTTTTCCTGGCTTTTGTCTGTATTTCCGTTTCCTCCTGCGATAAGAACAGGGTCTTTGACGAATATAAGCCTTTAAGGGGCTGGCATAAGGACTCTTTGGTGACTTTTGAGCTGGAGAACCTTGATTCTACTAAGGTTTATGATCTTTTTATCAATATAAGGAATAACAGCGAGTATAATTACAGTAACCTTTTCCTTATAAGCGAGATCAAATTTCCGCAGGGAAAGGTGATCAGCGATACTTTAGAATACGAGATGACCAAACCTAACGGCGAATGGCTCGGCACAGGATTTGGTGATGTAAAAGAAAACAAGCTCTGGTACAAGGAGAATGTGAAATTTGATGAACCCGGAAGTTATAAAGTGACCATTCAGCAAGCGATGCGAAAGAACGGAGAAGTAGACGGGATCGAGGAGCTGGAAGGTATTACCCATGTTGGATTCAGGATCGAGAATAGCGATAATTAATTTTTGAAATATAAATGGCCCGCACACCTAAAAAAACTAAAAAACCTGCTCATAGCAATCGTAAATATATCATAGGATTCTGGACCCTTTTCGGGATAGGCATCCTGGCCGCGGTATTGATCTTCTTGCTTGCAGGATGGGGAGCCTTCGGGAAAATGCCCACTTTTGAAGAGCTTGAAAACCCAGAGACCAACCTTGCTACCGAAATATTTTCTTCAGACGGGAAGACCCTGGGAAAATATTACAGCGAAAACAGAACCCCGATAAAATATGAAGACCTACCAGATCACCTGGTGCAGGCACTGGTAGCTACTGAAGATGAAAGATTTTATCAGCATGCCGGGATAGATGCCAAGGGAACGGTGCGTGCGGCCGTATTCCTAGGAACCCGTGGTGGTGCGAGTACTATTACCCAGCAGCTGGCCAAGCAATTATTCACCGAAGATGTGGCTCAGAACAATATAGAGCGTGTTTTTCAGAAGGTAAAGGAATGGGTGATCTCCACCAGGCTGGAAAGACAGTATACCAAGGAAGAGATCATAACCATGTACTTCAATAAATACGATTTTGTCTACCAGGCCGTGGGAATTCGTTCTGCCTCCAAGATCTATTTTGATAAGGAACCAAGGGAACTTAAGATAGAAGAGTCTGCCGTACTGGTAGGAATGCTTAAGAATTCTGCCCTGTACAATCCAATGCGAAGGCCAGAACTGGTAAAATCACGCAGGAATCAGGTATTTGAGCAGATGAACCGTAACGGGTTCATTTCTGAAACCGAAATGGATTCACTTCAGAAATTACCCATGAAGATACAGTTCACTCCTGAAGGTCATGATGAAGGAATGGCTACTTATTTCAGGGTTTACCTGCAGGGATTCATGAAAGACTGGATAGAGAAGAACCCAAAACCAGATGGTAGTGAATACAATCTTTACCGAGACGGTTTGAAGATCTACACCAGCATAGATTCAAAGATGCAGAAATACGCCGAGGAATCTGTGACCAAACACATTTCCCATCTGCAAAAAGAATTCGACCGCCAGAATGAGAACAATCCTACCGCGCCTTTCAGGGATATAGATAACAGTGAAAAGGAAAGTCTTCTGGAAAGCGCTATGCAAAGATCTGAGCGCTGGAGAAAGATGAAGGCTCAGGGGAAATCTGAAAAAGAGATTCGCAAATCCTTTACCGAGGAAGCCGAGATGAGAGTTTTCAGCTGGAACGGAACTATCGATACCGTGATGACCCCAAGGGATTCCATTCTTTATTATAAATCTTTCCTACAGGCAGGAATGATGTCTATGGTACCGCAAACCGGGGAAGTGAAAGCCTGGGTTGGAGGAACCAACTTCAAACATTTTAAATACGACCACGTAAAACAGGGAAAAAGACAGGTAGGTTCCACCTTTAAACCTTTTGTATATGCGACAGCCATAGATCAGCTTAAATTCTCTCCCTGCGATACCCTGCCAAAATCAAGGTTTACTATTGAAGCTGGCAAGCACGGGAACCAAAACGACTGGTCTCCTAAAAATGCCGGGGACGACGATTATGAAGGCATGGTCTCTTTAAAGAAAGCCCTTGCTCAGTCTATAAATACGGTTACCGCGAGACTTATTGACAAGACCGGTCCTAGGCCAGTGATAGACCTTGTTGAGAAATTAGGGGTTGATGTTTCTAGAATTCCTGCAGTGCCTTCCATCGCTTTGGGAACACCAGATATCAGTCTTTTCGAAATGGTTTCGGCATTCAGCACTTTTGCGAACCAGGGCGTTTACGTAAAACCTGTGATCGTAAATCGTATCGAGGATAAGAACGGTACGGTACTTTATCAGCATGTACCGGAAACAAGGGACGTACTAAGCAAGGAAGCGGCTTATGTTACCGTGAACTTACTTGAAGGAGTTACCCAATCCGGATCTGGCCAGCGACTTCGAGGAACCTGGGCCAAAGGCCGCCAAGACTACGAAAGAGCGGTGACCGGGTATCCTTACGACTTTAAAAATCCTATCGCTGGTAAAACGGGAACAACCCAGAACCAGAGTGACGGATGGTTCATTGGGATGGTGCCAGATCTTGCCACCGGAGTATGGGTTGGCGCAGAAGACAGGTCGGTACATTTCCCGGGAATTAGATACGGACAGGGAGCGACCATGGCTTTGCCTATCTGGGGGATGTATATGAAAGATGTATATGCGGATTCGGAACTTAAAGTCTCTAAAGATGATTTTGAACGTCCAGAAAATCTAAGTATCCAAGTTAATTGTGAGAATTATGGTTCTTCGCAAAAGACTGACGATTCTGTTCCTGATGAGCTGGATTTTTAATGATTCTTTAAAAATAATCCACATTTTCACGAATTAATTCAGATAACTCGCCTTAACGCGTTGTCACCACATTTTTATTTTCGTATTTTCGGTTAAAATTCTGAAAAAATGATCATAAAAACAGTTGATAATGTACAGGAGGCTGTAGATGGTGTTAAGAACGGAATGACATTTATGCTTGGTGGTTTCGGCTTATGCGGGATCCCGGAGAATGCGATTTCTGAACTTGTTCGTCTTAATGTAAAGAACCTTACCTGTATCTCTAACAATGCCGGGGTCGATGATTTTGGCCTGGGCCAGTTACTTCACAAAAAACAGATCGATAAAATGGTTTCTTCCTATGTAGGGGAGAACGCGATCTTCGAAAAACAAATGCTTAGCGGGGAGCTGGATGTGGAACTTATTCCGCAGGGGACCCTTGCGGCCAGATGCCAGGCTGCCCAGCAGGGCTTTCCGGCAATCTATACTCCTGCCGGTTACGGTACCGAGGTTGCCCAGGGAAAGGAAACCCGTGAATTTGATGGTAAAATGTATGTGCTGGAAGAAGCTTTTAAAGCCGATTTCGCTTTTGTCAAGGCCTGGAAAGGAGATAAGGCTGGGAACCTGATATTCAAGGGAACTGCAAGGAACTTCAATCCTGTGATGTGCGGATCTGCAAAGATCACTGTTGCCGAGGTAGAGGAACTGGTAGAACCGGGAGAACTTGACCCGAACCAGATCCATATTCCTGGAATCTTCGTTCAAAGGATTTTTGAAGGCACGAACTACGAAAAGCGTATTGAACAGAGAACTGTAAGAAGTAAATAAACCAATAAAATAATGAATCAATTAATCAATGGAATATAAAAAGAATATAGTTCTTGATAAATCCATTGAGTTTTCACTGGAGCTTATAGATTTCTGTGAAAGACTGAGGACTGAAAAGAAATTCGTGATAGCAGACCAGTTATTACGTTCAGGTACAAGTATAGGTGCAAATGTCCATGAAGCTCAAAATTCAGAAAGTAAACTTGACTTCATTCATAAAATCAAAATAGCTCTAAAGGAGTTTGAGGAAACAAAGTATTGGATGACATTGTGCGAAAAATCGCAAAGGTATCCTTACGAGGAAGGTCTAAAGACTAAACTTGATGAACTAGGTTTGATACTTTATAAAATAATAAGTACCAGTAAAAACAGTCTGAAGAAATAATTGATTCATCGCTTCATTTTTAAATTGAATAATTATGCTTGATAAAAACGGAATAGCACAACGAATTGCCAAAGAGGTTAAAGATGGATACTATGTGAACCTGGGAATTGGGATTCCTACCCTTGTAGCCAATTTTGTTCGTGATGATATACAGGTTGAATTTCAAAGTGAGAACGGAATTCTTGGGATGGGACCTTTCCCTTTCGAAGGAGAAGAGGATGCCGATCTTATTAATGCGGGGAAGCAAACCATTACGGCCCTGCCCGGAGCAAGTTTTTTCGATTCTGCTATGAGTTTCGGAATGATTAGGGGACAGCATGTAGACCTGACCATCCTGGGCGCCATGGAGGTTGCCGAAAATGGAGATATTGCCAACTGGAAGATTCCGGGGAAAATGGTAAAAGGTATGGGCGGAGCCATGGACCTGGTCGCTTCAGCAGAAAATATTATCGTGGCCATGATGCATACCAATAAAGCAGGGGACTCCAAGTTGCTTAAGCGATGTACGCTTCCCTTGACCGGCGTTGGTTGTGTTACCAAGATCGTGACCAACCTGGCCGTACTTGAAGTTACCGAGAACGGATTCAAATTAATTGAAAGAGCTCCGGGAGTTAGTGTGGAGGAAATTCAAAAGGCTACCGAAGGAAAACTTATCGTAGAGGGAGATGTTCCTGAAATGAAACTTTAAAATATTCAGGATTTTTATCAAAATCCTAAACATAAAAGGGCGTAGGCGGGCAATGTGTTGTGATTACTCATAAACTTTAACATTGTTGGTCTACGCCCTTTCGTTTCTACATTTCAAAGGATTTCGACTATCGATAAAAGGCTAAAAACATCGATAAAATACATTTAAATTTCATAAAGCATTCATAATTACCTACTTTGGGGGCGCAAAAAAACCAAACTAAAACCCTTAAAAGTGAGAAAACAATTACTCTACAATTCCGTGATAATCGCGGGATTAAGTCTTTGTTCCTTTCAGGCAATCGCCCAGGAAACCGACAAAGACGTAAAAAAACGTGTAAATGACGAAAGAGGCAAACCCAGCCTTATCGTCTTTAAAGAAAATTCAAGTTTTAATGCCAGTGACCATCGGCGGCTGTTCAAAGAGCAGTTGCAGCTGAATGAGCGCTCAGATTTTGCCAGAATAAAATCTGAGAAGGATAAGGCGGGATTCAAGCATGACAAGTACCAGATGTATTACGATGGGGTAAAGGTAGAATTCGCTACTTATTCCATACATTCAGAATCTGGTGCACTCCAGTCCATGAGCGGGGAATTTTACCGGGTAGAAGAAGTAGATACCAGGGCCGGGATCCCAAAAGAAGTTGCCTTCAGAAAGGCACTGAATCGTATTGGTGCCAAATCTTATCTGTGGCAGGATCCCGAAAGTGCTGCGAAGATCGGTTATAAAAAGCCGGAAGGAGAACTGGTACTTTTACCTACTCAGAAAATTGAACAGGTAGGGGAGAGAAAGTTCAAGGAAGAGGTGCGCCTGGCTTATAAATTCGATATTTACGCGACAGACCCCGTTAGCAGGGGGAACATTTACGTAGATGCCCAGAATGGCCAGATCCTGCTTTATGACGCGATAATCAAACACTTGGGTGATCATGCTCACGGAAGCTCCACAAAGGCTGCTACGGCTTCTAAAATGAGTTCTTCTGCAATGTTCGCTATTGGTACTGCTGCCACCAGGTATAGCGGTTCCAGGAATATCCAGACCTCGACAAGTGGATCTTCTTATATCCTATCTGATGTTACCAGGGGTAACGGCGTACAGACCTACGATATGAATACCGGGACCAATTATAGCAATGCGGTAAATTTTACCGATAATGATAATAACTGGACCGCTGCAGAACACGATAACGCCGCGAAAGACAATGGTGCACTGGATGCACACTGGGGCGCGGAACAGACCTACGATTATTTTTCCAGCGTGCACAGCAGGAACAGTTTTGATAATCAGGGAGCTGCGATAAGAAGTTATGTGCATTATGACAATGCTTATGATAACGCTTACTGGAATGGGAGCGTGATGACCTATGGTGATGGTAGCGGTACTTATTTTGATATACTAACCTCTCTGGATGTGGCTGCACACGAAATTGGCCATGCCGTTTGTGAGAAGACCGCCAACCTTGCTTATCAGAAAGAATCCGGGGCCATGAACGAAGGTTTTTCCGATATCTGGGGAGCCTGCGTTGAATATTACGCCACACCTTCGAAATCTACCTGGCTTATAGGGGAAGATATTGAAAGACGTGCCGGCAGCGCGGCTTTAAGATCCATGAGCGATCCTAATTCTGAAGGCCAGCCAGATACCTATGGCGGGACATATTGGAAAAATGTGAACTGTACACCTACAGACCAGAATGACTATTGCGGGGTACATACCAATAGCGGGGTGCTTAACCACTGGTTCTATATACTTACTGCTGGAAAATCTGGAACCAATGATATTGGAGATTCTTACAATGTAAATGGGATAGGTATAGATAAAGCGGCCCAGATCGCTTACAGGCTGGAAAGCGTATACCTCTCGGCTAACTCTACCTTTGCTAACGCGAGGACCTTCGGAATCCAGTCGGCCATAGATCTTTATGGAGCCGGTTCTGCGGAAGAGATCGCGGTGACCAATGCGTTCTACGCCGTTGGGGTAGGCTCTGAATATGGACAGATAGAATACTGTTCTTCTAAAGGGAACAGCGTTGCCGATGAATATATTAGCCGTGTACAGCTGGGCTCGATAGATAATGCATCTACCGCTACAGGTGGATATTCAGATTTTACTTCTGTATCTACCAGCCTTACTAAAGGAAATTCAAATACCATAACTATCACCCCAACCTGGACCGGAACTGTTTATAGCGAAGGTTATGCGGTATGGATAGATTATAACCAGAATGGTGATTTTGGAGACTCGGGAGAACTGGTTTGGAGCAAGGCCGCTTCCAAGACCAGCCCTGTTTCAGGATCCTTTACCGTGCCTGCAAGTGCCCTGAACGGTGAAACCCGTATGAGGGTTTCCCTGAAGTACAATGGGGTGCCTACAGCCTGTGAAACCTTCAATTATGGTGAGGTAGAAGATTATACGGTGAACATTGGAGCCGGGGCAGCCGATACCGAGACGCCTACTGCGCCATCAAGTCTTGTCGCCAGCGGTACTACCCAAACAAGTACTACGCTTTCCTGGACTGCTTCTTCAGATAATGTGGGAGTTTCAGAATATGACATCTATTTAGATGGAAGTCTCTTAGGTTCCACGGCCTCCACCAGCTCGAACATCACCGGGCTTGCTGCTGCAACGACCTATAGTTTTTACGTGAAGGCAAAGGATGAAGCTGGAAATGTTTCCACCAAATCCAACACTATTTCTGTGACCACTCAGAGCAGCTCGGTTTCCTATTGCAGCTCTGGCGGGAATGATTCCAGTTACGAATGGATAGACCTGGTACAGCTTAACGGACTTAACAATGCTTCAGGAAATGACGGTGGTTATAAGGATAATACCGCTCTTTCTGCTGGCCTCCCTTATGGCTCGAACACGATCTATATCAGCGCAGGATTTTCTGGAACAGCTTATACCGAATACTGGAAGGTTTGGATAGATTACGATAAGGATGGAAGTTTTGAAGCTTCAGAACTTGTGGTAAGCGGTTCTTCTTCCAGCAGTGCCACCCTTTCTGCCAGCTTTACGGTACCAACCACGGCTGCTGCAGGAGCCACCAGGATGAGGGTTTCCATGAAATATAATGCAGCTCAAACAGCCTGTGAGACCTTTTCTTACGGAGAGGTAGAAGATTACACTGTAAATGTAGGGCAATCTTCAGCTGCATTTGCCCAGACCGGCAATGCGAACTATAATGCACAGGTTCTTGGGAAAGAGGAAAATATCTTCGACGCCAGGCTTTATCCAAATCCTGTAGTTACCGGGAATATCATCAACGTGAATACTCCAGATAACAGGAAAATGGATTATAAGATCTTTAATTCTGTAGGCTATGAGGTGGCTTCAGGAAAAGTGAACAATACGATCAACGTAGCCAAGCTTACCAGCGGAACCTATATAGTCAGGTTTAGTGACGGCCAGAAGGAGATCGTTAAGAAATTTATTAAGAAGTAGGGGAATGTAGCTGCTGCTAAATGAAAAAGGCCGGAAAAAATTCCGGCCTTTTTTTATGCGAAAGATGTTGAATTTTCTTCTATGTCTATCAGGAAATTTATAGCATCATCCTGGGTGATAAGCTCTCCCCGGGAATTGGCCTGGGAAAAATATTTATACCAGCCCACGGTCTTCAAATTGCTTTCCAGTACTTTAACTTCTTCTATCGAAGGCATTTTCCAAACCGTCATATATCTGTAATCGCTGCGATATGGAGTATGTTCGTCGTTACGGGCCCATCCCAGGTTTTCCACTCCGCTGGCCTTCATGTTCTTGATGCGTTTATGCATCTCTTCCATCATGGTCTTTCTTTCTTCGCGGTCAAGTTTCATCCATTTGGTGGTGACGTTCCACATTTCAATATATAAATACATAATTTATGATTTATTAGTTTAGACTTACTTAAAGTTAAACATTTAGAAGGTGGAACTCCAAGTTATTCTGCCTGAATAACAGTATTTTAAGAATAATTTATACCGAAGAAATCTCTGAATCTGCCAGCAGGGGTTCCTGCCTTAATCTTAAGATCACCTGGGCGATCGCGATCACGTCCCTTTCGCAATATTGCACGATGCGGTCCAACTCGCCATTCTCATAATAGACCTCCCTTACCATAGAGCCGTCTATGTCTTCTTTGGGAGAAGGGATGCCCAGGACATGGGTGAGCAGTTTTAAGCTGGTGTAATGTTTGTAGTCACCGAATTTCCATAGTTCCAGCGTATCCAGATGGGGCACTTCCCAGGGTTTTTTCCCGAAAAGGTTGAGTTTTGAAGGTAGCCGCATATTGTGGATCAGCATCCGGCGGGCGATATAGGGGAAATCGAATTCCTTCCCGTTATGGGCGCATAATAACTGGTATGGCTGAAAAAAATACTCTTCCAGCAATTGATTGAAATCTCTCAGTAACTGTTCTTCTTCCCCTTTAAAACTGGTTATCCTGAAATTCCGGCTTCCATTCCTGAAACTGAAATATCCTGCAGAGATACAAATGATCTTTCCGAACTCGCTCCAGATGCCGGCCTTTTCATAAAACTCTTCTGCGGTAAAATCGTCCCTGCGCTGGTATTTGGATTTTTCGTCCCAAAGGAGCTTCTTTTCCTCGTCCATTTCAGAATAATCCCGGAATTCGGGTACGGTCTCGATGTCCAGAAAAAGTACATTTTCCAGGTTAAGCTTATGTAGCATGATTCAGCATTTTGTAAGTCTCATCAATATACATATAAAAATCCTTGTAGTGTTTATCGCCTTTTTCCTTGCGAATGAGTTTACGTCCCAGCCTTACGATCACCAGATCCTCCTCCGGGATCATTATAACGTACTGGCCTAAAACTCCGCGCATATAAAAGATTTCCTTGCCTTTATGATCGCTCAACCAGAATCCATACCCATAGTAAGGAGTTTCTTTGAACCTGGGTTTTGAGGCCATGACGATATAAGACGAATCCAGAAGCTGCTTCCCCTGCCAATCTCCATAATTGATGAATAGCTTACCGAATTTTGCAAAATTGCGGGCATTGCTGGCGATACAGCAATAGGCTTTTTCCATCTCATTTTCCTCGCTGTCTAGTTGCCAGAGGGCATCATCGTTCATTCCTAAAGGTTTCCAGAAACTTTCACTAAGGTATTCGCTCAGGCTTTTTCCTGATGCCTTTGCGATGACCATTCCCAGCAACTCGGTATTTCCGCTGAGGTATTCAAATTCTTTTCCGGGAGTTTCGGTCACTTCAAGTTCAAGGATCTGTTCCTTGAGGTCATCTCCAAAATAACCCCGTGCGGTGGAGCTAAAAGGGCTGTAATAGTTTTCATCCCAGTTAAGGCCTGAAGCCATGGAAGAAAGATCTCCCACCGTTAGGCCCTGGTTGAACTCTGGATAGAAATCTGCCACAGGTTGTTCTGTATTTTCAATATATCCGTCCTGAATGGCTTTGAACATAAGAGCGGTGACTATGCTTTTTGCCATTGAAAAGGAATTTGTTCTCGAAGTATCTGTGTAGCCGTTATAATATTTTTCGAACCAGATACTGTCATTTTTTATAATGAGGAAAGCCGCGGTCTCAAGTTCACGGTTAAGGCTATCCAGGCCTGAGGTTGCCTTTACCTCGTTATATTCTTCGTGTAAGGGCCATTGCTGGACGCTATCGGCATTCTCTATAACCGAGTTCTCGAAATATGGATAGTCGTCTATAAAGGCTGTTGTATGCCCCGTAAAGTAGACAGTGCTTACCGCTTTAAAGATGTATCCGTACCCAAGCACATAAAGCAGGAGAGAGGCGAAAAGTAAAAATCCCAGGAAAAATAAAAGTATGCGTAGCAGTTTCTTCATAGGATGAATTTAATGAATTTTAAAAAAGACTCTGCTGTACCGGTGGGTTTTCAAGTTCAAGCAGCCACTTTTTGCGAGACAAACCTCCAGCATATCCGGTAAGTGAGCCGTCGCTGCCTATCACCCGGTGGCAGGGTACCACGATCCAAAGAGGATTTTTGCCATTTGCTGCAGCCACAGCCCTGATGGCTTTTTCGTCTCCCAGTTGCCGGGAAAGTTCCAGGTAGGAAATAGTGGTGGCGTAGGGAATCTCGGTAAGTTTATTCCATACTTTTTTCTGAAAATCGGTGCCTTCTGGATTAATTCGAAGATCGAAATTCAGCAATTTTCCTTTGAAATAATCCTGAAGCTGATTTACCGCAGGTAGCAGTTCTGCCGGAATTTCATTGGAAACAGCTCCTTCGTCTAATACTTTTATGGAAGTGAGGCCATTTGAATCCCCGGTAATTTCGGCGATTCCCAGCGGAGTTTTAATTCTCGCTTTTTTCATTCTTTTCTTCCTTGTTTTCCTTTTCCTCGTCGCTGGTTTCCTGGTCCTGTTTTCTCTGGATAAGTCCTAATCTTTTTGCGCGGCGTTCCCAATTCTTCCTGGCAAGCATCTGCATATCTTCCACGCTGTCGCTTTCGTCCATGATCTCCAGTCCCAGCAGGGTTTCTATGATATCTTCCATGGTCACGATCCCGGTCACATTCCCATACTCGTCCACGATCATGGAGATATGTGCCCTTTTTTGAACGAATATTTCGAATAGTTCAGGGATTGGTGTATTGTCTTTGGTAACCAGGATATCCCGTTTGATATCGCTCAGGGACTGATGCCCTTTTTCATCGATCACTTCTTCCAGCACATCATCTTTCAGGATAAACCCTGAAATATTGTTGGAACGCTCCTGATAAACCGGAATTCTTGAAAATTTAAGGTTTCTGTGGTTCTGGTAAAAATCCTTCAGGGACATGCTTTCATCTTCAGTAATAGCTACCGAGAACGGAGTCATCACATCCTTGGCTTCCACAGATTTAAACACCAGCAGGTTCTTGATCACGGTGGTCTCACTTTCTTCAAAAACACCTTCCTCTTCGGCGGCATCGGTAATGGCGGCAAACTCTTCCCGGCTCATGCTGCTTACGTGTGCCGACTTTCCAATAAGTTTTGTGGTAAGCATCATCAGCCAAAGGATTCCTGTATACTTCAGTGGGAAGATCATTATCTGTAAAGCCTTGGCGGTAAAGTTACCAAGGGATTGCCAGTAGGTTGCTCCAATGGTTTTCGGGATAATTTCAGAAAGCACCAATATGGCCAGGGTCATGATCGCCGAAACAATGCCCACAGAGTTACCCCCGTCGCCAAAGGTCTTTTCCGCCTGAACCCCCACCAGGATAGCACCTACGGTATGGGCGATGGTGTTGATGGTAAGGATGGCAATAAGAGGTTTATCTATATCCTGTTTTAGGGTTGCCAGTATTTTCGCGTAATGTTTACCTTCTTTTCTCTTGATCTTAATGTAAGATGGCGTAATACTCAGCAGCGATGCCTCGAGTATGGAGCACATAAAGGAAAAGAAAATAGATAATGCGGCATAAATTAATAATAAGGCCATGTGCTTAATTGACTGTTAGACTAGCTAATTTATATATTCTGTAGGCATTTTCATTAAAAGAAATGATAAAAGGGAATTAAAAAAGCCTTCCTTTTAGAAAAGAAGGCCTTTAAAACTAACTAAAGCAAGGTTCAAACTGCCAGATTTTTCTGCAGCAGTTCGTCCCACTTTTTTGCTTCGTTCAGCCTGATGTCGGCATCTGTGCTGTCGTAATCATCTTCATCGTAGAAGCAGATCTCTGCCAGTTTATCCTGTTTCTTTCCAGCCAGTTCCAGGGCGATATGCACCATCCTGTCTTTTTTGATATTTCCGGAAAAACCGGTTTCTAGGGTCCTGGCAATCCTTACCTGGCTTACCTCTTTCAGGTCTAAAACCTGAGCTTTATCCAGGTCGCCAAACTCCAGGATGATCAGTTTCTTATGAATGCTGTCAAATCCCAGGGAAAGATGTCCGAAGCTTTCCATTTTGTCAAGTTTCAAATGATTTTTTGAAGCGATCTGTACCAGATCTTTTTTGATTTTGTTTTCCTTCGCTTTCTGGTTAAAGAGTATATAGGCGATGGGGAACATAAAGACCGCGAAAAGCAACAGCCCAATGCTTAATGAGTTGATATCCATTTTTATAAAATTTAGTAATTAATGATGTTGCCGCGTGATCGGGAATCTGGCGGAACTTTTGTTGCCCGAAAAGGCAGGAATAACGAGACTTTAATTACCAGAAAAAATGGAAAGGGAAGATCTGTGTCTTGAGAAGTTGCTTCCCGTTTATTTCAAATTCTGAAAATATCCCTTCATTTTTAATGGGACTTTCAGTAGGGAATGCATAATGTAAAAAGGAATTGGTAGATGAGGTTTTGTTCTCATCTTCAGAAGTGATTCTTAGGTCCAGGCCTGCGGTGAATTCCTGGAACAGGACCGCTTTTTTGTTCTGGTTGGCTACCAGGTATTCACCGGGCACTGAAGCAAGATCTAAAACAGGACCGGAGTGTGCAAAAGCATTTGCTGAGGTCCATAAAAAGACCTGCAGCAATAGGAGGGATACTATAAAATGCTTTCGATTTTTCACCTCATAAAATTATGTAGAAAATCGATTCGAAAGTGAAAACTCCCTTTATATTTTGTTGGGAACTAAGAAATTAATTTCACGGCTTCCTTGGCGAAATAGGAGGCGATCATATCGGCTCCTGCGCGCTTAATGGCGGTAAGCTGTTCCAGTACCACCGCATCATGGTCCAGCCAGCCTTTTTCTGAAGCCGCTTTGATCATGGCATATTCCCCGCTTACCTGGTAAACAGAAACCGGTACGTTTACCACGTTCTTAATGTCTCTAACGATATCCAGATAACAAAGTCCAGGTTTTACCATCACTATATCGGCACCTTCATCGATATCCATCATAGTTTCCCTGATGGCCTCATCGCGATTGGATGGATCCATCTGGTAGGTCTTTTTATCTTTTGGGACCTCCTGCGCATCTACCGGGGCAGAGTCCAGCGCATCGCGGAAAGGACCATAAAAAGCCGAGGCATATTTCGCCGAATAGCTCATGATACCGGTATCATGAAATCCTTCATCTTCCAGTAAGCTGCGAATTTCAAAAATACGTCCATCCATCATATCGCTGGGAGCCACAAAATCGGCTCCTACCTTAGCGTGGGAAAGTGACATCTCTGCCAGGATCGCTGTGGTGTCATCGTTCAGGATCTTGCCATCTGCGATCACTCCGTCATGGCCAAAAGATGAATACGGATCTAAAGCGACATCGGTCATTACCAGCATTTCCGGAACGGCATTCTTAACAGTTTTCACTGCTCGTTGCATCAATCCCTCCGGATTAATGGCTTCAGTCCCTGCGTTATCCTTCAGGTTTTCTGGAACCTTTACGAACAGCAGGACAGATTTTAATCCCAGACCCCATAATTCCTTTACTTCCTTTTCAATAAGATCGAGGCTATACCTGTAATATCCCGGCATGGAAGCGATCTCTTCCTTCACGCTCTTTCCTTCAACAATAAAAAGAGGCACGATAAAATCATTGGGAGAAATGATGGTTTCACGCACTAATGACCTGATGGCTTCATTGCTTCTTAGTCTTCTATTTCGGCGTAGTGGGAACATATTTTTTCAATTATCAATTGTCAATTCTCAATTATTTTCAGACCCAATTAACGGGCTTTTTCAATACCTCCAGAAGTTTTGCTTCTTCGCTTCCCGGTTCGGGATGATGATCATATTTCCATTGTACATGCGGAGGAAGGCTCATCAGGATGCTTTCTATGCGTCCGTTGGTCTTTAAACCGAAAAGCGTTCCCTTGTCGTGTACAAGGTTGAATTCTACATATCTTCCTCGTCTTATTTCCTGCCAGGTCCTGTTTTCATCTGTATAAGGCAGGTCTTTTCTTCTAAGAACTATTGGCACATAGGCGTCCAGGAACGAGTCTCCAACATCGGTCACGAAATCGTACCAGTCTTCGATCTTCATATGCCCGTCTTCCTTTAGATAATCAAAGAAAAGTCCGCCGATACCCCTGGCTTCCCCGCGATGGGAATTCCAGAAATATTCGTCGCATTTCTTTTTGTAATCTGAATAGAACGAGAACCCATGTGGGGTACAGGCCTTCTTGGAAACCTGGTGAAAATGCTTTGCGTCTTCTTCGAAAAGATAATAGGGGGTAAGGTCCTGTCCTCCTCCAAACCACTGGTCTATCACACTGCCATCCTTTTCATACATCTCAAAATATCTCCAGTTGGCATGAACGGTTGGCACCATAGGGTTTTTGGGATGGATCACGAGGCTTAGCCCACAGGCAAAGAAATCTACGTCTCCAACCTTGAAATATTGTTGCATGGCCGGGGCAAGCGGACCGTGTACGGCAGAGATGTTCACTCCGCCTTTTTCGAAAACAGCTCCATCTTCAATAACCCGGGTTCTGCCGCCTCCACCTTCTTCGCGCTTCCATAGATCTTCCTGGAATTTTGCTTCTCCATCTATCTCTTCCAGCATCGAGGTGATCCTGTCCTGTAATTCCTCTATATATTTATAGAACTTTTCCTTCATAAATTAGCCCTGGTATTCTTTTACTGCGTCTACAAACGCCCTGGCATTATCTACGGGGATATCTGGTAAGATTCCATGTCCCAGGTTCGCGATGTACCTATCTTTTCCGAAGGCATTGATCATATCGTTCACCATATATTTTATTTCCACAGGCTTGGAATATAACCTTGCGGGATCAAAATTCCCCTGCAGGGTGATCTGCCCGCCGCTTAGGTACCTGGCATTCCTGGCTTCACAAGTCCAGTCTACACCCAGCGCCGAAGCTCCAGACTGTGACATTTCCTTTAAGGCGAACCAGCAGCCTTTTCCGTAGGCGATCACCGGCACCTCATCTTTAAGGGCATCGATGATCTGCTGCATATATTTCCAGGAGAACTCCTGGTAATCCTTTGGTTCTAAAAGTCCGCCCCATGAATCGAAAAGCTGGATGGCATCTACCCCGGCCTTCACTTTTTCCTTAAGGTAGGCGATCGTGGTATCGGTGATCTTCTGAAGTAGGGTGTGCGCCGCGATAGGTTCCATAAAACAGAATCTTTTCGCTTTGTCAAATGTTTTTGAACCTTGTCCTTGCACGCAGTAACATAATATGGTCCATGGAGAGCCCGCAAATCCTATAAGTGGGACATCGTCGTTAAGTTCCTGTTTCGTGAGCTTAATGGCTTCAAAGACATACTCCAGTTCCTCGTTCACATCTGGAACTATAACTTCCTCAACCTTTTTCGGGGTATTCACCGGGTTTGGTAACCATGGTCCAACTCCGGGTTTCATTTCTACCTCAATGTTCATCGCCTGCGGCACTACCAGGATATCGCTAAAAAGTATCGCGGCATCAGGGCCAATCTGCCTTATGGGCATTACCGTAATTTCTGTAGCCAGCTCCGGAGTCCTGCAACGGGTAAAGAAATCGTACTTTTCCTTTAGTTTCATGAAATCGGGTAAATACCTTCCCGCCTGTCTCATCATCCAAACCGGTGGACGTTCTACAGATTCTCCTTTTAATGCCTTTAAAAACAGGTCGTTCTTTATCATTTCCTGATATTTTATTTATTCTTTAATTCTGAAACCACCTTGGCGATCACATTTTCTATCGCAGGTTTAGAGGCAACCACTATCTTTTCTGAATGTTTTGCAGCCTCGGCAGCGGTTGTTTCTCCAATGCAGAAGGCGGTAGTGTTCAGTTTGTTTCTTTCAGTAAAACTTTGCACCCCGCTCGGGCTGAAAAACATGATCCCGTCAAATTCTGAATCGAATTTCCTGAGATTCAAACTGGTGTTATAAACCCTGGTTTCCTTGTATTTTATATTATTTTCTTCCAGTAATTTCGGCAATTCATCCCTGCGCCTGTTTCCACTGAAGAAATGAAATTCTTTATTCTTATGATCCTGGCTTATTATCAACGCCAGGTCTTTTGCATTATTTGCGGTCAACAGCACATTATAGCCAATTTCCCTGGCCAGGGCCGTGGTCTTCTCTCCCACGCAAAAGCAATTTTTTATTTCGGGTCTTTTCTGTGACACGGCTTTCACAGCATTCTTGCTGGTAAAGATCACATACTCTATAGTCTCCTGTTTGAGTTCAATTTCTATGGATTCTATCTTTATGGCGTTATATTCTATCAGGCCGATACCAGAGTTTAACAATAGCTCTTTCTGGTTTAATTTGAGCTTTTTAGTAGAAAGAACCGTCGCCATATCAGCTATTTAAAACCGATTTTATAGAGCTCATAAGTTCCTTTCCGCCATTTTCAAGGATCTTCCTGGCGCAATCCCTACCCATATTTTTGGTCTCTTCCAGCGGAAGCACTTTTTCTACTTCTATCTTCTTCTGCCCATCAAGGCTGAACAAAGCGCCCTTAAAATGCACCTTTGAATTCTCTATTCTCGCCAGGCCTCCTATCGGCGCGGTACAACCACCTTCGAGAACCCTTAAAAACTCACGTTCTATATGAACACAGATCTCAGACTCCTGGTGATTCAGCATGGTCAGGGCCTTGCGACAATATTCATCCTCTTCCATGGCCACGATAAGCATGGCTCCCTGTGCAGGCGCCGGGATCATCCAGTTAAGGTCGATATAATTTTCAGGTTTTATCTCGATACGTTCAAGCCCGGCAGCGGCGAAGATGGCGCCGTTCCAGTCGTTATCGTTTAATTTTTGCATTCGCGTGTTCACGTTGCCGCGAAGGTCCACCACTTTATGCTGGGGATATTTATTAAGCCACTGGGCCTTTCGTCTAAGGCTTCCCGTGGCGATGGTGCCTTCTTTTTCATCAAGAAATTCTATTCCTTTATGAATAAGGATGTCTTTATTGCTGGCACGTTTCATCACAGCGCCTTCCACGATCCCCTTGGGTAAGGCGGTAGGTACATCTTTCATGGAATGTACAGCGATATCTACCTCGCCCTTGATCATGGCTACATCCAGGGTCTTGGTAAAGATCCCCGTGATGCCCATTTCGTATAAAGGCTGGTCAAGGTTGAGGTCGCCTGTAGATTTTACAGGGACTAGCTCGGTTTTATGACCTGTCTTTTCCAGAGCATTCTGCACGGTTTTGGCCTGCCAGAGCGCTAATTCGCTGTCGCGGGTACCAATTCTTATTACTTTGCTCATTTAGTGATTTCTTCAAGTTGAAAGACCTTCTGTATAAGTTCCAGGCTTTCATCATTGGTTTCGCTGTCCTCCTTCAGGTGGTTGGCAAAATGTTTCATGATCTTCTGTATGATCCTGTTGCTCACGATCTCTGCCTGCTCATCGTTGAAGTCTGAGATCTTTTTACGCTGAAAATCCAGTTCAGCATCTTTCATCATCTTAAGCTTTTTCTTTAAAGCCTTGATGGTTGGTGCGAATTTGCGGGTTTCCAGCCATTTGTTGAAATCTTCTTCAACTTCGGCAATGATCTCTTTGGCCTGCGGAATGAACTGCTTGCGTCTTTCCAGGGTCTCATCGGTCATTTGAGACAGATGATCCAGGTGAATGAGCTTCACATTGTCCAGTTCCCTAACATCGTCTGAAACATTCTTCGGAATAGAAAGATCAAGGATCAGAAGTTCTTTTTTAGGGTAGATAAGTTCTCTTGAAATGGTCGGGTTATGTGCGCCAGTGGCCACGATTAAAATATCAGAATTCCTGATCTCGGCCTGCAGATCGGCATAATCCTTAACGATAAGATTGAACTTTCCGGCGATCTTTTCAGCCTTGTCCTTGGTACGGTTTATCAGGGTGATATGATTGTTCCGTGTATGTTTTACCAGGTTCTCGCAGGTATTCCTGCCTATTTTTCCTGTTCCGAACAAAAGAATGTTCTTGTCTGAAACATTTTCGATATGCTTCAGAATATACTGGACTGAAGCGAAGGAAACAGAAGTAGCTCCACTGGAGATCTCGGTTTCGTTCTTGATACGTTTGCTGGCCTGGATGACGGCATTTACCAGCCGCTCTAGAAAGGCATTTACAAGTCCTAATTTCTTAGATCTAACAAAGGCAACTTTAAGCTGACTAATAATTTCGAAATCTCCCAGGATCTGGCTGTCCAGGCCGGTTCCAACTCTAAAAATATGAGAGATGGCCTGTTTGTTCTTATAAACGTAGGCTACCTTTTCGAACTCTTCCACGGTGCCGTGGGTATGCTCGCAAAGTAACTTGATAAGTTGAAATGGGTGCTGCGCGAAACCATAGATTTCGGTGCGGTTGCAGGTAGATGTTACCAGGATGCCGTCTATACCTTCATCTTTCGCCTGTACCAGTAATCTTTGTTTAGATTCTTCATCAAGGCTAAAATGACCTCTGATCTCTGCATCGGCCTTCTTATAACTTAAACCTATAGTATAAAAGTGCTTTCCTTTAGAAATGTGATAATCTTCCATGTATCAGTTTAGGTGGACACGGGGGCAAAATTAAGGTATGAATAAATTAAAAAGTAACGCTGGAAGCACTAAATGTGTCGATAGATGATAATTATCATGATTTTAGGACCAAAAAACCGAAAATGCCCTACTTTTGTAGTAATTATAGTTGATTCGGAGCAATTAGTTTAGATTGATTCTAAATAAATAAAAATGGAATCCTATGGAAGATCACCTAAAAAATAACGCTGTAAGTATCTCTGAAGAGATCAAGATAGAGGACGGTTTTTTTATACTTAAGTTTCAGAACGATACGGCTGATGCCAAGTTAATGTCCAGGGATATAGACAACAGTTTTATCCAGTTTCACTTTAATGTGAAGGGCAGCAGTAAATTCCTTTTCAACGACGGGAATTACGAATTACCCCTGCCGGAGGAAAATTCATTGCTGCTTTATAACCCGCAGCGGGACCTTCCGCTAAACGTTTCCCTGGAACCTGAATCCTGGCTAATTTCGCTGGTGATCTCTATTAAAAAATTCCATGCCCTGTTCTCACAGGAAGCCGATTATATTACCTTTTTAAGCGCCGATAATAAGGATAAGAAATATTATAAGGACGCGCCGGTGTCCCCGTCCATGGCCGTGGTGCTCAATCAGCTGATGAACTTCAGCCTGACACCAAGTATTAAGAACCTGTATTTCAAGGCCAAGGCATTCGAGCTGCTCAGCCTGTATTTTAACAAAGCAGAAAATCCAGACCTGGAGCAGTGTCCATTCCTTAGCGATGAAGAAAACATTAAGAGGATAAGGAGGGCCAAGGACATTGTAATCGCCCGTATGGCCGAACCGCCTTCACTCCAGGAATTGGCCGATGAGATTGGCCTTAGCCTGAAAAAACTAAAAGAAGGTTTTAAGCAGATCTATGGGGATTCGGTGTATAGTTTCCTATTCGATTATAAGATGGAATATGCCCGTAAACTCCTCGAATCTGGAGAATATAATGTGAATGAGGTAGGGCTGAAGGTTGGGTATAGTACTGCCAGCCATTTTATCGCGGGATTCAAGAAGAAGTTCGGAACAACACCTAAAAAATATACACTTTCGGTAAACGGATAGTTTCTAAAGATTATTAATACATAGAAAAGTCTAATTGTAAAGAAACCCTTAGAATTATACAGAATATTATTTTTGACCTGGAAAAAGAAAAATTATGAGTAAAGGCGTATTGCTGGTGAACCTTGGTTCTCCCGATAGCACAGATCCTAAAGATGTAAAAAAATACCTGGGTGAATTCCTTATGGATGAGCGGGTGATCGATGTGCCTTACTGGGCGCGTACCCTGCTGGTAAAAGGCATCATTCTAAATACCAGGCCTAAGAAATCGGCTGAGGCTTACCAGAAGATCTGGTGGGAAGAAGGTTCCCCGCTTATCGTGCTTTCTGAAAGATTACAATCTAAGATAGACGATCATACCTCTGTGCCCATTGCCCTGGCCATGCGTTATGGTACCCCGAGTATCAAACAGGGGCTGCAGGAACTGCACGACCAGGGAGTAGATGAGGTGCTGCTTTTTCCGCTTTATCCCCAGTTCGCCATGGCTACTACCGAAACCATCCTGGTGCTGGCAGAAGAGCTTAGGAAAGAACATTTCCCAGATATGAACTTTACCACGGTACCTGCTTTTTATAACCATTCAGATTATATAAGAACGCTAGGGAATAGTATAGCCGAAACCCTGAAGGATAAGGAATACGAACACTTACTGTTTTCCTATCACGGGGTGCCGGAAAGGCATATCAGGAAAAGCGATATCACGAACTCGCATTGTAAGATAGACGGCTCCTGCTGCCAGTCGGCTTCTACCGCACACCAGTTCTGTTACCGTCACCAGTGTTTTGAAACTACCAGGCTGGTTGCAGAATATCTTGGTCTAAAGCCAAATACATATAGCGTTTCTTTCCAGTCACGTCTTGGTTTCGACCCATGGCTAAAGCCTTATACCGACCGTACGATAGAGAGGTTCGGGAAACAGGGGATGAAGAAACTGGCCATTGTAACCCCGGCATTCGTTTCAGACTGTCTGGAAACACTGGAAGAGATCGCCATGGAAGGCGAGGAGATCTTTCATGAAGTTGGCGGAAAGGAATTTACCGTGGTTCCCTGTCTTAACGACCGCGAGGAATGGGTAAAGGTACTTTCACGCTGGATAGACGAATGGGCTCACCAAAAGCCTGTTGAGGCTTAATGGCCGTCCGGAATTCCAAGGAGCTGGGTGAGAAGCCCATCGGGAAACTGCTAATACAGCAGGCTGTTCCCGCGTCTATTGGGATCCTGGTCATGTCGCTGAACATACTCGTAGATACTATATTCGTTGGAAACTGGATAGGACCCATCGCCATTGCGGCGATAAATGTGGTGCTGCCGGTTTCTTTTTTTATTGCCGCCCTGGGAATGGCCATAGGGATTGGAGGATCTTCCATTATTTCCCGGGCACTGGGAGCTGAGGAGCCAGGAAAGGCCTTGAAAACCTTCGGAAACCAGATCACTCTCACCATTTTACTTTCTATAGGCCTGGTAATACCGGGACTTATATTTGTAGACAGCCTAATCCCGGCCTTCGGGGGTAAGGGTGAGATCTTTGATCCCGCCAAGATCTATTATATCATCGTGCTTTGCGGGGTACCGTTCCTGGCCCTGGCCATGATGGGGAATAACGTGATACGCGCCGAAGGTAAGCCCAGGTTTGCCATGATCGCCATGATCATTCCCTCTGTTGGAAACCTTATTCTTGATTATATTCTTATAAACCGCCTGGATATGGGGATGGAAGGTGCGGCCCTGGCTACCACGGCCTCCTATCTTTTCTGCCTGGGGTATATCGTCTGGTTCTTTCTTTCCAAGAATTCAGAATTAAAGATAAGCGCAGCGCATTTCAGGCTGGATTACCCGATCTTAAAAGAAATTTCTTCCCTCGGGGTGGTTACCCTCGCCCGGCAGGCGGTGGTGAGTGTCACTTACCTGTTAATGAACAATATACTTTTTGACCTTGGAGGTGAAGATTCGGTCACCGTCTATGCCATAATCGCCAGGATGCTGATGTTTGCCCTGTTCCCCGTGCTTGGGGTAACCCAGGGTTTTCTTCCCATCGCCGGATTCAACTATGGCGCGCGGAGATATTCAAGAGTTCGAAAAACCATCAATACAGCGATCTTATATTCCTGCGGAATGGGGCTACTCATCTTTTTAGGCATCATGTTCTTTGCACCGGATATCGTGAGGATATTTACTTCAGAAGCTTCCATTATTGAACAAACTCCCTCGGCGATGAGATGGGTCTTTGCTGCTATCCCCATTGTGGCGGTGCAGCTGATAGGAGCGGCCTATTTCCAGGCGATAGGGAAGGCGGTGCCGGCATTCTTATTAACCTTATCCAGGCAGGGATTTTTCTTTATTCCGCTAATTCTGGTCCTTCCTTATTATTTTGGAGAGATAGGGGTATGGGTCTCATTTCCCATTGCCGACCTGTTATCTACTATCGTAACGGCCTATTTCCTGAACAGGGAGATCGTTAACACCCTGAAATAGCAATATTGGAAATTCACTTAAATCCTTATCTTTAAAACATATCTAACCAGAACCCAGATGAACAAATATTTACTTAGGCTTGGCCTTTGCCTGTGCATTTTATTCAACGGAATCTTTACTGAAAAGCTTTCAGCTCAGAATTACGACGAAAAAATCTATGACGCGCTGGAATACCGGCTGATAGGCCCCTTCAGAGGAGGCCGAAGTGCCGCGGTCACCGGTGTTCCCAATAAACCAAATCTCTATTACTTTGGTGCGGCCGGTGGTGGTGTATGGAAGACCGAAAATGGCGGTAGGAGCTGGGAGAATATTTCAGACGGATATTTTGGGGGCTCCATAGGTGCCATTGAAGTGGCAAAAAGCGATCCCAATGTTATTTACGTTGGGGGGGGTGAAAAAACAGTAAGAGGAAATGTTTCTTCCGGGTATGGAGTCTGGAAGACCGAGGATGCAGGGAAGACCTGGCAGCGTGCAGGGCTTGAAAAAAGCAGGCATGTTCCCAGGCTCGTGACCCACCCCAAGGATTTTAATACCGTATACGCCGCGGTACTGGGAAATATCTATAAACCTACCGAAGAACGAGGGGTTTATAAATCTATAGATGGCGGTAAGAACTGGAAAAAAGTACTTTTTTCAAATACTCAGGCTGGGGCCGTAGACCTTATCATGGATCCCAATAACCCCAGAATATTATATGCTTCTACCTGGAAAGTTCAAAGAACACCTTATAGCCTGAGCAGCGGCGGGGAAGGTTCAGCATTATGGAAAAGCACCGATAGCGGTGAAACTTGGAAAGAAATATCTAATAACAAGGGATTTGCGAAAGATACCTTGGGGATTATCGGGGTGACCGTATCCCCGGCAAATAGCGATCGGGTATGGGCTATCGTGGAGAACAAGGAAAATGGAGGTATCTATAGAAGTGATGACGGTGGAGAGACCTGGGAACATATCAATGATGACCGAAGCCTGAGACAGCGTGCCTGGTATTATACCAGGATCTATGCCGATCCTAAAGATGAGGATGTAGTGTATGTTCTGAACGTGAATTATCATAAAAGTACCGATGGAGGCAAGACTTTCGAGTCAGATCGCGCTCCACATGGGGACCATCACGATCTTTGGATAGCTCCCAACGATCCCGAACGCATGATCATGGGAGATGACGGGGGAGCACAGGTGACCTATGATGGTGGAGAGACCTGGAGCACTTATCACAACCAGCCAACAGCACAGTTTTACAGGGTGACCACAGATAATGCCTTTCCTTACAGGATCTATGCTGCGCAGCAGGATAATTCCACGGTGCGAATAAGGCACAGGACCAAGGGAGGGAATATAGACGAAGATGATTGGGAATCTACTGCCGGCGGAGAAAGCGCTCATATTGCGGTAGATCCCGAAAACAGTGATATAGTATATGGAGGTAGTTATGATGGTTTTCTTACCCGTTATAATCATGAAACGGGAACGGTAAGAAGTGTAAGCGTCTGGCCAGATAACCCCATGGGCCATGGTGCCGAGGATCTTAAATACAGGTTCCAGTGGAACTTTCCTATTTTCTTCTCTCCGCACGATCCCGATAAGCTATATACGGCTTCTAATCACCTGCACATGACCACTAACGAAGGGGAGATCTGGGAAGAAATTAGCCCCGACCTTACCAGGAACGACAAGTCTAAACAAAAGTCTTCGGGAGGGCCTATCACCCAGGATAATACTTCGGTGGAATATTACAGCACCATTTTTGCTGCTGCGGAATCTCCCGTAAAAGAAGGAGTGCTGTGGACTGGTAGCGATGATGGCTTGATCCACGTTTCCAAAGACGGTGGTGAGAACTGGGAAAATGTTACTCCTAAGGGAATGCCGGAATGGATGATGATTAACAGCGTGGAGCCTTCTTCTTTTGATGCTGGAACTGTTTACGTTGCCGGAACAAGATATAAACTGGGAGATTTTACTCCTTATTTGTATAAGACTTCAGATTATGGAAAGTCCTGGAAAATGATCACCGATGGAATTCCTTCGGAACATTTTACCAGGGTTTTAAGGGAGGACCCGCAGCAAAAAGGTCTTTTATATGCCGGGACAGAGACCGGAATGTATATTTCTTTTGATGACGGGGCTACCTGGAAGCCGTTCCAATTGAACCTGCCCATAGTTCCTGTAACCGACCTGGCTATAAAGAACAATAACCTGATCGTCGCCACCCAGGGCCGAAGCCTCTGGATCCTGGATGACCTTAGCCTGATGCACCAGTTGCCTAAAGCAGATAAGGATTCCAATTTACTTTTTAAACCTAAGGACAGCTACAGAATGGACGGTAGTTCCAGCGAATCGAAAACCGCGGGTACCAATCATCCTTCCGGAGTGGTAACCTATTTCTACCTGAAGGATCCAAAGGACAAAAAAGTAAAGCTCAGTTACCTGGATAGATCGAATGATACCATCCAGAGCTTTAGCACAACAGACGAAAAGCATAAGCTGGAGGTAAGTGAAGGTGCTAACAAACATATCTGGGACATGCGCGGTGAAGGTGCTGAAGAGCTTGAAGGAATGATCCTCTGGTGGGCCAGTACCGAAGCTCCACAGGCCGTACCCGGTGAATACAAAGTTGTGCTGGAAGTAGATGATGAGGTTTTAAAAGAGAACTTTAAAATCCTTCCAGATGAAAATGCCGAAACAGATATTGCCGGTATGCAGAAGCAATACGATTTTATAAGCAGCGTAAATGCAACGGTAGATAAGGCTCATAAATCCATCAGGAAAATGAGAAAGGTGGATGCGCAGCTAAAAGATTTTCAGAAGCAATACAAAGGAAAAGAAGGCGTGGAAACTTTGCTTGAAAAGGCTGAAAAATTGAGTGAGCAGCTTTCTGAAATAGAAAATGCCCTGTATCAGACGAAGAACAGGAGCAACCAGGACCCGCTGAACTTTCCTATAAAACTCACCAATAAACTGGCGCATTTGAACAGCCTGGTGGGAATGGACGATTTTCCTCCCACCACCCAGGACATCGAGGTGAAAAATATGCTCACCGCCAAAATAAATACCGAATTGAATAAATTTGACGAACTGCTGGAAAACGAGATCAGGGAATTCAACAGGCAGTTTAACGAGTTAGACCTTAACTATCTATTTGTAGAGGCCGAAGAATAATGGAATATTACAATTACATAAAAGCTCTCCACCTTATTTTCGTGATCACCTGGTTCGCGGGCCTTTTTTATATCCCGCGGTTGTTCATATACCAGATCGAGGCTAATGCAAAGAAGGAACCAGAAAGAAGTATTCTTACAGACCAGCTGAAACTAATGACCAAACGCCTATGGTTTATCATTACCTGGCCCTCGGCGATACTGGCGAGCATCTTTGCCTTCAGCCTACTTTATATGATTCCGGAATGGCTGCAACAGCCCTGGATGCACGTGAAACTTGGTTTTGTGGTCCTCTTATATGCCTACCATATTAAATGTCATCTCATTTTTAAACAGCTGCAGAAAGACGTGGTTAAATGGAGCTCGAACCAGATGCGCATCTGGAACGAAGGCTCTACGCTTATACTGTTTTCGGTGATCTTCCTGGTGATCGTGAGGGATGCGATAAACTGGATCTACGGGGTGGCAGGTATTTTTGTGCTGGCGATCATGCTCATGCTGGGCATAAAATTGTATAAAAGAATTCGAGCAAAAAATCCTGATGCCTGAAATGGTGTGATAATTGTAACAATGCAGGCAAGTAAGCTTATATGAAACTGCTTAAATTATCCTTACGAACCCGGATATTCATCTCCATGATCTTACTGGTGCTGGGCGCCTCGATCCTGATCTTTGGAGTGACCGTATATCAATACAAGCAGGAGGCTGAAAACTATCATCGAGAACGCCTGGAGAGGAAGCAAAAGGCCATTTTGGAAAATATCAAATTCGTTTTGGCTAGTACTACCTACGTTGTAGATAGTGAACATCTGGAGCCTATCTTTAATGAGAATGATAAGATAGACGAGATGGCCGAGGTTCATGAGATGCAAATTCATATTTACGATCTCAGTGGTAATCTTATTATAAAATCTAATGAGTCTTTCTTTAAGGATACCACCGAGGTTAGGATTCCGAGGGAAACGCTGGAAAAACTCGAGGCCACTCCAGATAAAAAATACCTGAAGAAGACCGAGATAAACGATCAGAAATACCAGTCTTCCTATTCCTATATCACAGATAGCAAATTCAAGCCGCTGGCCATACTATACCTGCCCTACCTTCAGGATGACAGCCTGTTGAACCGGGACCTGAACAATTTCCTGGTACGCATGGCTGAGGTGTATCTATTTATGCTTTTGATCGCCATTGTCCTTTCATTTTTCCTGTCGAAATATATTACCAAGTCGCTGAAAATAGTTTCAGAAAAGATCAACCAGACCCGGCTGGATAAAAGGAACCAGAAGATAGAGCTTTCTAATGCCACCGAAGAGATCTATGCACTGGTTTCAGCCTATAATTCCATGATCGACGAGCTGGAGGAAAGTGCCGTGAAACTGGCCACCAGCGAACGTGAACAGGCCTGGAGGGAAATGGCTAAACAGGTGGCCCATGAGATCAAGAACCCTTTAACCCCTATGCGTTTGAGCGTGCAGAGCTTTCAGCGAAACTTCGATAAAAACGATCCCGAGATCGAGCAGAAAGTAGATGAATACAGCAATACGCTTATCAACCAGATAGATACCATGAGTTCTATAGCTTCGGCATTCTCCAACTTTGCGAAGATGCCGGCGCAGCAGAGTGAAACTCTGAATGTTCCCAAGATCGTTAAACTCGCCCTGGATATCTTCAACGAGGATTATATAGAGTTTAAATCTGAAAAAGAAGAGATCCTGGCGAAATTCGACCGTACTCAGTTGATAAGGGTAATAACCAACCTGGTGAAGAATGCCACCCAGGCCCTGAAGGATGTTGAAAATCCGCATGTCCTGGTGATGGTAGAAGAAGAAGAGGATACGGTTTGTGTATCTATCTCAGATAATGGCTCTGGAATCTCAGAAGAGAACAAGAGCAAGGTCTTTGAGCCCAAGTTCACCACCAAATCCAGCGGAATGGGACTGGGGCTGGCTATGGTTAAGAACATCGTGGAGACCTATAATGGTAGTATCAGCTTTGTGTCTAAACAAAATAAAGGCACTATATTTAGCGTAAGATTTCCAAAATAGAAATTATGAGTTATAATAACATTTTAGAAGAATTAGAAGAGAACATATTAACGATTACCATAGACCGACCCAAAAAACTGAACGCCCTTAACCGTGAGACCATTCAGGAGCTACACGATGCCTTTAAGGCCGCGAAAGACAATGATGAGGTGAAGATTGTCATCATTACCGGAAGTGGTGAAAAAGCTTTCGTTGCCGGTGCAGACATTAATGAATTTGCAGATTACTCGCCAAAAGAAGGTAAAGGCCTAGCGGCAGACGGGCAGAAAAAACTTTTTAATTACGTTGCTAATTTCCCAAAGCCGGTGATCGCCGCGGTGAATGGTTTCGCCCTTGGAGGAGGACTGGAACTGGCTATGGCGGCTCACTTCAGGATCGCCAGCGACAATGCGAAAATGGGCCTTCCGGAAGTATCCCTTGGGGTGATCCCGGGATATGGCGGAACCCAGAGACTGCCACAGCTGGTTGGTAAAGGCCGCGCCATGGAAATGATCATGACCGCGGGCATGATAGATGCTAACCAGGCACTGCAATACAATCTGGTGAACCACGTGGTAGAATTAGACGACCTTCTGGAATTTGCTGAAGGGATCGCGGCCAAGATCATGAAGAATTCAATGGTCGCTGTTGGTGCGGCCATCAGGGCCATTAATGCCAATTACGAGGATGGAGTGAACGGATTCGATGTAGAGATCAATGAATTTGGTCGTTCCTTTGGGACCGATGATTTCAAGGAAGGAACCTCGGCATTTCTGAACAAGAGAAAAGCCGATTTTCCGAATAAATAGAAGCTATAAAAGAGGTGGTCGTTAGTTTTAAAACGTTATCCTGAACTTGTTTCAGGATCTTTTGATATAAGAAGCTGAAACTCCCGATGCTTTGGGACAGCTTGACGCAAAGAAATATATAGCGATGACCTCTTTTTTATTGAGACAAAACATGGAAAAAATCCTATAAAAAGGAAAAATTCCATATTTTTGCCTTATGTCTTCGAATGAATTTATAAAGGGAAGGGGAGCTCAGCTGAACGTTTCGAACAGGTTCGATGAGCACAGCCATGAGACCCGGGACGACTTTTTGAATTACTGTGCGGCTGAAGGTGAGGAGGCCGAAGACAATAAGACCCGGTTGATTGAAACCTTTCCGAAGTCTATCGTAAATAAGGTGACCAGCCCCGATGTGGGCATGGATTTTTCGCTTAACCCATACCAGGGCTGCGAACACGGATGTATCTATTGCTACGCGAGGAATTCTCATGAATACTGGGGGTATAGTGCCGGGCTGGATTTTGAACAGAAGATCCTGGTAAAAAGGAATGCTGTCGAGTTGCTAGAGAAAAAGCTGAAAAGCAAAAGCTGGGAAGCTAAACCCATTGTTCTTTCCGGGAATACCGATTGTTACCAGCCTATTGAAAAGAAATTAAGGATCACCCGCAGTCTATTACAGACCTTTTTAAAATACCGTCACCCGGTAGGGATGATCACCAAAAACGCCCTAATTCAGAGAGATCTGGATATACTGAAGGAACTGGCGCAGGATAACCTGGTGAGCGTGGCCATATCCATTACTTCTCTGCAGGAAGAGACGCGACGTATCCTTGAGCCAAGAACCGCTTCTATTAAAAAGAGACTTGAAACCGTCGAGAAACTTTCCGAAGCCAATGTTCCAGTCACCGTAATGATGGCACCCATCATCCCTTCGATAAACAGCCACGAGATCATGCCACTGGTAAAGGAGATCGCGAACAGGGGAGCCCTGAGTGTTGGTTACACTATCGTAAGGCTAAATGGCGCGATTGGTGAAATATTTTCAGACTGGATAAGAAAAGCCATGCCAGACAGGGCAGATAAGGTGCTTAACCAGATCCAGCATATTCACGGAGGTAGTTTGAACGACAGCCGCTTTGGCACCAGGATGAAAGGAGAAGGCGAGTTTGCAAACCAGGTGAAACAGCAGTTCAAACTTGCTCGAAAGCTCTACCTGGGGGACCGGCAGAAACCTAAATTAAATTGCAAGCTGCACGAAGATTTCAAGGACGGCCAGATGAAGCTATTTTGAAGCATCAACGGGTAGTAAGAGCTTGGGGACATTTCATCTGGTTTATGATACTAGGTACCAATTTAAATTTTTACTAAATACTTCTTATCACATGTCAGGCCCATCTAAAATTAATATTTTAGGAAAGCTAAAAATGTAGAAAGATGCCTGAAATACCAGAAGTAGCATACCAGAAAATATATGTAGACTCTACCAGCCTGCATAAGAAGATCGTAAAAGTAGACCTTGGGGCAGATAAGATCTTCCAGTCACCAAAGAAAGATTTCAAGGAAAGACTGCTGAACAATGAGCTGGTCTCCAGCGAACAGATTGGGAAATATCTTTTACTGGAGCTTAAGGATAAAGCTTACCTGGTGATCCATTTCGGGATGACCGGGAAGCTGGATTATTTTAACCATGATGAGGTTGATAAGCACGCCCAACTCACCCTGACTTTTGAAGAAGGATCCAAACTTTCCTTTATCTGTCCTCGAAAGTTCGGGAAATTGTTTTTGACAGAAAGCGTGGAAGAGTTCCGGAAGCAACAAAAACTGGGGCCTCATGCTTCAGATCTAAGCGAAAAGGAGTTCAAAGAACTTTTTGAAAATAAAAAAGGCAATGTTAAGACTGCATTGATGGACCAGTCATTTATCGCCGGGCTGGGAAATTTATACGTAGATGAACTGCTTTTCCATAGCGGAATACATCCAAAAGCGAAATCTGAAAAGCTTTCTAAGGCCGATCTTTCGAAAATGTATAAAAATATGATCGAGGTGCTGGATACGGTCACCAAAAGCAAGACCGAAGGTACTAAACTGCCAGATTCTTACCTGCGTCCACACAGGACCGAAGGGGAAGATTGCCCCAACGGAAAAGGTAAAATTGAGATGATCAAAGTAGGAGGCAGGAGCACTTATTTCTGTCCTGAATGCCAGGAGCAAAAGTAGCTGCTGAAACCTTCCTAAACACTTTACATTAATTCTCAGTTCACCTATACTAGGACCTCAGGAAATCAGACCTGGAACGATTGTTATGAAAAATAAAACTGTAACAATTTATTCGGTCAAATAACTTATACTGGTGAATTGGAAAATGCTAGTATAAACGAAAAGAATAAGCACATGAGTAAGGAATATTCAGTAGATATAGATAAGGCTGTAAAGGAAAAACCAGGCAATACCAAATTGCCATCGACAGAAGCCGAGTTAAAAGACCTGGCCGCTTTGGAGACCGGGGATTATAAATATTCAGTAGAAGATTATTTCAGAACTCCGGAAGCATTTTCCTTTCAGCTTTCTCCAGATGGAAAGTATATCGCCTATATGAAGCGCAGAAAGACCGGAGAGCGCGATCTTTATCTTATAGAAACCGCTACCCAAAAGGAGACTTTGCTCAAAAAGCAGGAGGAAGACCTGATACGTGGATTCTATTGGAAGAATAACAAACGTATCCTGTACCTTCAGGATAAGGGAGGCGATGAAAATTATCACGTATACGGGGTAGATATCAACGGGCAAAATGATAATGACCTGACTCCTTTTGATGGGGTGAGGGCGATTATAATCGCGGTTTTAAAGGAAGACGAGGAGCATGTGATCGTGCAGATGAATAAAGATAATCCCGGCCAGGAAGAGCCATACAGGCTTAATATCAACACCGGCGAGGTTACCAAACTATACACCGTAAACGAAGGAGATGCGCCGGTTGCCGCCTATAATTTTGATCGGGAGGGAAACCTAAGGGCGATCACCCGGGTAATAGACGGGGTGAATACTGAGCTGTTATACAAAGTAGAGGAGGAATTCCGAACCGTGAACATCACCGAATTCGGTGACTCTTTCAGTATCTCATCTTTCAATGTAAATACCGGAAACCCGGACGAGGCTTACGTTGTTTCTAACCTGGAAGGTGACAAGTCTGAAATTCAGCTTTACAACCTGAAAGAAAATAAGAAAGTAAGAACTGTTTTTAGCAACGATACCTTCGATGTATCCGGGATTTCATTGTCCAGGAAACGCGATTATGAGATCGATTATTTCAAGTACACGGGTGAAAAGGCGGTGATAGTTCCGGTTAGTGAAACCTATAAAAAGATCTATGCCCGGCTGAAAAAGGAGTTCGGAGACAAGCAGTTCTTCACGGTAGGAAAAACAGACGATGAAACCCAGTATATGGTACTCGTTACCAGCGATAAGATTATTGGGGAGTATTATTTATATGATGTACAGAAGGATGAGGTGAAGTTGTTGTATAAGCTTTTGCCGCAACTGAAATCTGAAGATATGGCTTCCATGACCCCAATTAGCTTTAAAAGTCGGGACGGTTTGGATCTTCACGGTTATATTACATTACCTAAAAACTATAAAAGCGGAAATAAAGTTCCTCTTATCGTGAATCCTCATGGCGGGCCACAGGGAATTCGTGATAACTGGGGCTTTAATCCAGAAGCACAGCTTTTCGCCAGCAGGGGATACGCCACTTTACATGTTAACTTCCGGGTTTCTGGAGGCTACGGAAAGGAATTCCTCAAAGCCGGATTTGGAGAGATAGGCCGAAAAGCCATGGATGATGTTGAAGACGGGGTAGATTACGTGATCGAGCAAGGCTGGGTAGATAAAGACAGGGTGGCAATTTACGGCGGAAGCCATGGTGGTTACGCTGTTCTACGTGGAATGACCAAAACCCCTGAAAAATATGCCTGCGGAGTGGATTACGTTGGAGTAAGTAACCTGAATACCTTTATGGAGACCATTCCTCCATACTGGGAGAAATACCGGGAGATCCTTTACAAGATCTGGTACAACCCTAATATTCCTGAAGAGAAAGCAATTATGGATGAGATCTCTCCTGCCTTAAATGTGGAGAAGATAAAAAAACCTCTTTTTGTAGTGCAGGGAGCCAATGATCCCCGGGTGAATATCGATGAGGCAGACCAGATCGTTAAAAGCCTGAGAAAACGCGGGGTGGAAGTGTCCTATATGGTTAAATATGATGAAGGCCACGGTTTTGGAAAGGAAGAGAACAGGCTGGACCTTTATAAAGCCATGATGGGCTTTTTTGCTGAACATCTTAAAGACGAAAAGCTGGAAAAAGTAAAGGAAAAAGTTTCCTGAGTCTTGTAATATTTAAAAGGCTGATGCTATTGCATCGGCCTTTTATTTTTCACCTTCCCACTCCTTATAGAACTGGTCGAGATAATGCACCATAAAAGCATGCCTGTCTGCGGCGATCCTTCTGCCGGTCTGGGTATTCATTCTGTCCTTTAGCAATAGTAGTTTTTCGTAGAAATGGTTGATGGTTGGCGCTTTGGAAGCTTTGTATTCTTCCTTGGTCATCTTCAGGTTAGGTTTGATCTCGGGATCGTAGAGGGCCCTTCCCTTATAGCCTCCATAATTGAAGGTCCTGGCAATACCAATTGCTCCCAGCGCATCCAGCCTGTCTGCATCCTGCACAATATCCAGTTCCGGGGATGTGAATTTTTGATCGGTATTTCCCCCTTTAAAAGAGATGTTCTCAATGATCTTGACCACATGGTCTATCACCTCTTCAGAAACCTCCTGAGATCTTAAAAAGTCACTGGCCACCTTAGGACCTATCGTTTCGTCTCCGTTATGGAACTTAGAATCTGCGATATCATGCAGCAGGGCTCCCAGTTCTACGATCTGCAGGTCGGCTTCCTCACCCTGGGCGATAAGCCTGGAGTTTTTTAGGACCCTTTCTATATGGAACCAGTCGTGACCACCTTCGGCATTCTCAAGACTTTGTTTTACGAATTCTATCGTTTTATCGATCAGAGTATTCTCTTTCGGCATAAGCTTTTTTAAATGATATCGGCAATAATGGTTCTTTCTATTTGTGCAGCGAGGCTGGCCGCATCCATGGAATCTACCGGGATAGGCTTATGGGTTTTCAGCTTCACATGTACTCCCGGCTCCATGGGGAAATTGCCATTTCTGAAAAGTTTCCAGGAATTATTGATGGTGATGGGGACTACAAGAGCCTCAGGCACTTTTTTGAAAAGCATCATCATCCCGTTGGTTCTGAACTCTTTTGGAGCTCCGGTCCTGCTACGCGTCCCTTCCGGGAAGATCACGGCAGAGCGTTTGGTCTCCTTTAAATAATCCCCGAACTGGCTCATCTTCTGAAGTGCTTCCCGGCGATTTTTCCGGTCTATAAGCACAGAACCTCCATGTCTCAGGTTAAAGGAAATGCTCGGGATGCCATGTCCCAGTTCTTTTTTACTCACGAATTTTGGATGGTGTTTCCTGAAATACCAGATAATAGGAGGAATGTCATACATTCCCTGGTGGTTGGCCACGAAGATACAGGTTCGGTCTGCCGGAATATCATATTCATTTTCTATACTGAACCGGGTTCCAAGGATGTTAAGGCACCGCAGCAGGAAAAAATTGAAGATATCCACGCTCTTTTTATGCGCCTGGTATCCACCTAATTTCAGGCAGATCCACTGTATAGGGTGAAAAATCAGCAGGTTAAAAAAGAAGAAGATATAAAATAAGACCGATAAGGGGTAGGATAAAATTTTTTTCATCTCAGTTTAAAAATACAAAAATATGCATTTCAAATTTGGAGCATAAAAAAACCACGCGCAAAGCGTGGTTTTTCTTGCTTTCACTGCTATCTGACTAGCAAAATTCGTTATAAGCACCAATAAGGTTCTCTGCGATCATATCTGCAGGACGTCCTTCGATGTGATGACGCTCTAGCATATGAACCAGTTCACCATCTTTAAAAAGTGCCATAGATGGTGAAGATGGAGGGAATGGTACCATCATGTCTCTAGCTTTTTCAGTAGCTTCTTTATCCACTCCTGCGAATACAGTTACCAGGTTATCTGGTTTCTTGGCGTTCTGAAGAGAGATCCTGGCTCCCGGACGGGCATTGGCTGCAGCACAACCACAAACTGAATTCACCACTACCAGGGTAGTTCCCGGAAGCTCCATAGCCTTCTCTACATCTTCTACAGTGTGTAATTCTTTAAAACCAATACTCGTAAGATCTTCTCTCATTGGTTTTACTAATTCTGCTGGATACATATATGTTTTCTTTTTTTATTAAACTTTAATGAGCAACAAAGATACCAAATTTAGTTCAGCTGATCATATCTCAAATTACTATGTGCTAATAGGTTCAATTTATACCGTAGGCCGAGAACAGAAGCCTGCTTATTGCCAATTAAAGTTCGAAAATGTTATCTTAGCGGTTTAAGAAAATTGCCCAATGATCAAATGGCTTGCCGCAGTTCTGGGATATATGTACTTCAGGTTTCCCGGTGCTATTCTAGGATTTATTATAGGTTCCCTGCTGGATAATTATATCCGGTCCTCGGGAGGTATTTTTACTTCTATGTTCGGGGAGCAAAAGCAAACCGTCTCTCCCGGCGATTTTGAGCTGAACCTTCTTTCTCTTTGTTCTATCGTGATTAAGGCAGACGGGAATGTTTCCCAGCAGGAGCTGGACTATGTTAGGTCTTATTTTATCCAGGCTTACGGAAAGGAGCGAGCCAATGCCACCTTCAGGACCTTTAACGAGGTAGTTAAGAACCGGCAGGTTTCAGCTTCAAATATTGCCAGATACCTTGCTGCCAGGACCAAATATCCCACCAGGCTGCAGATCATTCACTTTTTATTCGGCATTGCGAAGGCAGACGGTCATGTGAGTGCGGCCGAAGCAGATGTTATCCAGGATATCGCTGGTTACCTGCAGATAGGGCGAAGGGATTTTGAGAGTATCAAGGCCATGTTCTTTAAAAATACAGATTCTGCCTACACCATCCTCGAGATCGATAAATCTGCCAGTGATGCAGAAGTTAAGAAAGCTTACCGCCGAATGGCCAAGAAATACCACCCGGATAAGCTGGGCCATATGGATGATGCATATAAGAAAGGTGCTCAGGAAAAATTCACCAAGGTACAGGAAGCTTACGAGCAGATACAGAAGGAAAGGGGCATGTAGCCAAAATTATGAGCCTTTTAGAAGCTTTTTCATCATTTCTGAAGTAAGATACTGATGGCTTTTTCTTTTTATCCTAAAGTCTTTGTCCAGCACCATTACCACCGGGAATGCCAGGCTTTCATTTTTCCTTCCTGCCAGCAGTAAGGGGATCTGGTGAATACCATTCCTTTTTTTCTCTGCCTGTTCATTCCGAAAAACCTGTCCGTCAAATTCTATATTTTCAGTAGATTCTGCATTCATTTTAACAGCATAGTAACCTCCATTTAAAGCTGAAACAACTTCTTGGTTCCTGAAGGCATTCCGGTCCATTTTCTTGCAATAGGCACACCAGTCTGTATAGAAGTAGATCACTACAGGTTTGGTCTCCACCTTCAGGGAGTCTTCCAGTTGCTCAAAACCTATCCAGTTCACTTCAGCCTTTTGTGCGCTCTGGGTCTGCCAGCAAAGAATTATCGTTAAAAACAGGAATTTCTTCATAGCGCTGAGTTTTAATCGTGGAGGTTGCCAAATTTAATTCCGAAGAAAAAAGTACGGGGTCTCGATGGTCCATAGATGTAGTCTGAATCCCGTGTAGGGCCGGTATCAAAATCATCCTGATATGCATCGAACACATTCTGGACACCCGTACTTAGGTTAATGTGGAAATTTTCGGTTATATCCAAATGCTGACTCAGTTTTAAATTCATATCCCAGAAGACCGGCGACTGGTTAAGAGCCAGGAACCCGCTGGAATCGACCACCCTGGGGACGGTCATTTCGCCGGTATAGGTCCCCGTTAGATCTACCGTAAAGTCCTCGAAAGGTGAGGTGTTAACATTCAAATAGCCGTAAAAATCGGGATTCCTTACAAATTCAGAAATGATAATATCGCCTTCGTTATCTGAGCCAGACGCGGCCTCGTAAAGTACCTGCTCCTCTTTATAGATGGATCTCTGGTAAGTACCACCCAACTGGAAACTAAGGTCTGAAGAAGGGGAGACCCCTATTTCGAAATTGGTTCCCGCCACATAGGCGCCGCTACTGTTCCTCACCTCTTTTAAAATGGAACCGTTGGGAAGACTTGCGCCGGTGCTAACCGTGGTAAACGGATTCTGCAGGTCGGTATAAAAACCTTCCAGCAGGAAATCCATTTGTAATTTCTTGATATTCCTGGAATAGTTCAGTGAAGCAGTATAGGCGTTGGAATATTCTGTTTCCAGGTCGTTCGAAAGGATAACGAATTGCGGTTCCCCGCCCACCGACGAGATGTGCAGATCTTCGTTGAAAGCCTGCGGAGCTCGGAATCCCCGTGCGTAACCCCCACGAAATTGTAATTCATCGGTAATATTGTATAAAAGGGTGAGCCTTGGACTCAGAACAGTTTGATCGATTTCTGAGGCTCTCTGAATGTCCTCTACCGCATAACTTCCGGAAACCGAAATATGGTCCAGCCTCGCACCTAACAGGGCCGTGAAATTGGTAGTTGGTTTCCATTCATACTGCCCGAAAGCCGAATATGAATTTACCTTCTGGTCTATGAACCTGCGGTAACCCGAGATATCATCTTCGGTATTACTGTGGTTGAATTCCAGGCCAGTAGTAAGGACATCATTATTGCTGAAATTCCAGGTGAACTGGAACCCACCGAGCAGGGCAAGGTCGTTGGTGTTCCCGTAGGCATTCGAAGCACTTAGGCTGTCCTGGGCGGTACGTCCTCCTCCTAGGCCGCCGTAATAGCTTTTTCGATCTGTATGCTGCCCGGAAATATAAACTGAATAATTACTAGTCATTTCCTTATTAGAAAAATCGTAGGTAAGCCCGCCAATAAGGGTGTTATGGTCTAACTGTTCTGTAATATCGGTTAAATGTGGTGCCAGGTCCAGCCTGTCCCCGCCACGGCGATATTCTTTTAAAGCCGTTAGGTCCAGGGTGAGTTTGCTGGTTTCGGTAGGCTTAAGAAAGGCTTTCGCGCCCAGGGTATTATTGGTAAGCTCGGTGATCTCGGTAAAGCCGTCACCATTGGCATCGTAAGCAGACCTATCCCGGTTCATCCCGAAAATGGTGATCCCGCTGTTAAGGTCTTCGGCGACTACAGACCCGGCAAGGTTCAGGACACGATCCGGGATCTCACCATCTATGAGTGAGATATTGGAATTAATATTCCAGGTGTTCAGCACTGGGTCTTTGGTAATAATATTTACGGTTCCTGCGATGGCATTAGAACCGAACAGTGCTGAGCCCCCACTGCGGACTACTTCTACCCGGTCAAGGATAGAAGTAGGTATCTGTTCCAGGCCATAAACGCTATTGAGTGCACTAAAAACAGAGCGGCTGTTAATAAGCACCTGGGTATAACTACCATCCAGGCCATTCAACCTAACCTGGGTGAAACCACAGTTCTGGCAGTTAGTCTCTACACGTACTCCAGGCTGGAAGTTCAGGGTTTCGGCGACCGAGGCAGACTGGGTAGCGTTGAAAAGTTTCGAGTTGAGCACATTCACGATTACAGGAGCTTCTTTTAGGTTTATTCGGTTCCTGGTGGCGCTTATCACTACCTGGTCCAGTCCCAGGGCATCTTCTTCCAGCGCTATGCTTAGCTTTTTCTTGGAATATTCTTCAGGATTTATATCGATCTTCCTGGTCTTGAAACCTACTGCCTGGATAATAAGTTGGGTATTCTTGGGTTCCAGGTTTATGGAGAAAATCCCGTCAAGGTCGGCGCTTACTCCTTTATTGGTGCCGGCCACCGAAATATTGGCAAAGGGTACAGGTTTGTCATTTTGAGTTACAGATCCTTCAACCTGAACTGTTTGGGCTCCGGCCGTAGAAAAAATTATTCCTAATATGATCTGGATAAATCGTTTCATCAATTTATTTTTTACAAAGCTATAAAAATAATTTAGGCTTATCTAAAAAATTGATTTATCAAATTAAAAAATGTATTTTTGGCGGAATTAAAACTTTTTTATGTTCAGCTTATCTGAAGAGAATTATTTAAAAGCCATATTCCACCTTGAAAATGCCTATAAAAGCGGGGTTAGTACCAATGCCTTGGCCGAAGAGATGCAGACTAAGGCTTCTTCGGTAACCGATATGATCAAAAGGCTTTCAGACAAAGAGCTAGTAAAGTATAAAAAGTACCAGGGCGTAAAGCTTAGCGAAAAAGGTAGGGCTGCCGCCATAGAAGTGATAAGGAAGCATCGCCTTTGGGAAGTTTTCCTGGTAGACAAGCTTGGCTTTAACTGGGATGAGGTGCACGAAGTGGCTGAGCAATTAGAGCATATCAAGTCTGAAAAACTGACCAACGAACTGGATAAATTCCTGGAATTTCCAAAAAGGGACCCGCATGGCGATCCCATTCCCGATGCTGAAGGTAATTTTAGCGTGGCCAACCGAGCCTTGTTAGCCGACCTGAACAAAGGAGATACCGGTATTTGCGTTGGTGTCAAGGATTCCTCGGTAGAGTTCCTGCAATACCTGGATAAAAATAAAATCTCCCTGGGCAAGGAAATGAAGGTGCTGGAAAAAGAGGATTTTGACCAGTCCATGCTTATTAAAATGGGTGATAATACCTTAAGGATATCTAACCAGATCTCCACTAATCTTTTTATTAAAACCGTATAGAATGAATGTTATCATAGATTACTTTGAATCACTGGATCCTGTTTACGCGGCCTTCCTGGCAACCTTGTTCACCTGGGGGCTTACCGCATTAGGCGCCTCTTTGGTATTTCTTTTCAAAGGAATGAATCGGGCATTCTTCGACGGAATGTTAGGTTTTACCGGTGGGGTCATGGTTGCCGCGAGTTTCTGGAGCTTACTGGCTCCGGGTATTGAGATGAGCCCTGGGGAAGGCTTTGCAAAAGTAGTTCCCGCAGTCGTAGGTTTCGGTCTGGGGGCATTGTTCATTTTTGGGCTGGATAAGGTCCTGCCTCATTTACATGTGAACTTTAAAATGAGCGATTCTGAAGGGATCAAGACTCCATGGCATAAATCGGTGTTGCTTACGCTGGCCATCACCCTGCATAATATTCCGGAAGGTCTTGCCGTGGGAGTATTGTTTGGCGGAGTTGCGGCCGGTTTTGAAGGTGCCAGCATAGGCGGGGCAGTAGCCCTGGCTCTTGGGATAGGGTTGCAGAACTTCCCTGAAGGTTTTGCCGTGGCCATGCCATTAAGAAGACAGGGGTTATCCAGGTTCAAGAGTTTTAACTACGGACAAATGTCGGCCATTGTAGAGCCGATAGCAGCGGTGCTAGGAGCCTGGGCGGTATTGACCTTTCAGCCAATCCTGCCTTATGCGCTATGTTTTGCAGCAGGAGCGATGATCTTTGTAGTGGTAGAAGAAGTGGTGCCTGAAGCCCAGCAGGGTAATTTTACCGATATTTCCACCATGGGCTTTATTGGTGGTTTTATGGTGATGATGACCCTGGATGTAGGTCTGGGATAATTTATCTTGCAACAAATGATTATTTAGGTCGTCTTTATAATAAAGACACTCATGAAGATCAGCGTATTCTTTCTAGCCTTGTTACATTCGGCGTTTCTGGCCTTACAGGAGCCTGTGCCACCAAAATACAGCATACATACAAAGAAACTCTGCCAGGGCGATATGATGCACCTGGGAAGTAAAGGCATTAAATTCAAGAAAGTGGTTTCAGATTCACGTTGTCCCAGGGGAGGAGCCATAACCTGTATCTGGGCCGGTGAGGTTAAGGTGCTGGTCGAATTCTATGAAGATGGGAAACTGAAAGGAGAAAAAGTTCTTAAGGGATCAAATATCTCTATCAATGATCATGAGGTTGTTGCAGGTACCGGAATTTCGATAGTAGATTTCTTCAATCAGGAAAAGGATCTGAAAATTAGCAGTATCGCGGTCTATCCTTATCCCGATGGAAAAAGTGATATTTCAGCAAATGAATATAGTCTTGACCTTCAGATTTCAGAAAAAATGGTGACAGACTAGTCTCCGCAACCGCACTCTGAAACACCGCAGGAACCAGTCTTTTTCTTGCCTCCAAGAAAAGCAGGCTTGTATACGAATTTTGTGAAAATATAACCCGAAGCGATTATAAAGGTTATAAAGACTAATATTTCCTGTAATAGTTCCATAATATTTAAGTCGTTTTCGATTCTTATCCTTACTATTTCAATAACTGAAATGCCGCCAGAGCTACTACATAAGCAAAGCAGCTCATCACTATCAGCTGCAGCATTGGCCATTTCCAGCTATTGGTTTCCTTTTTAACTATGGCCAGCGTACTCATGCATTGCATGGCAAAGGCATAGAACAACAGTAGGCTTACCCCACTGGCAAAGGTGAATAACGGACCTCCTAATACCGGGTTGGTTTCGGCAGCCATCCTGTTCTTGATGGTTTCTTCTTCATCGCTGCCTACGCTGTAGATCGTGGCCAGTGTTCCCACAAATACCTCTCTGGCCGCAAATGAGCTGATAATGGCGATCCCTATCTTCCAGTCGTATCCCAGTGGTGCCACGGCAGGTTCAATTCCTTTACCCATGATGCCTATGTAGGAATTCTTCAGTTTATAGGAAGCGATTTCCTCATCAAGTTCATCCTGTGGAATACTTTGTTCTGAAGTGTACTGGGAAGTGACGATCTCTTCGGCATTTTCAAAATCATCACCCGGGCCGTAACTCGCCAGCACCCATAAGATGATGGAGATAGCCAGAATAATCTTACCGGCACCAAAAACGAAAGATTTGGTCTTTTCAACTACGTTTATCGCCACATTCTTTGCCATCGGCAGTTTGTAGTTGGGCATTTCTATCACGAAATAACTTTTGGTCCTTGTCTTCATGATCTTGTTCAGGATCCAGGCTGAAAAAATGGCCATTCCAAAACCAAGCAGGTATAAGATCATTAAAGTGATACCCTGCAAATTAAGGCCGAAGTATTTCTGGTCTGGGATCACCAGTGCGATTATAATAAGGTAAACCGGTAACCTGGCTGAACAGGTGGTGAAAGGAACCACCAGGATGGTGATAAGCCTTTCTTTCCAGTGCTCTATATTTCTTGTGGCCATTACTGCGGGAATGGCACAGGCTGTACCTGAAACAAGTGGTACCACGCTCTTTCCGCTAAGTCCGAATTTCCTCATGATACGGTCCATTAAAAAGACCACCCGGCTCATATAGCCCGATTCTTCCAGGATGGATATGAATAGGAACAGGAACGCGATTTGCGGAATAAAAATTACGATCCCTCCAAGCCCGGGAATAATGCCCTCGGCGATTAGGTTGGTAAAGGATCCACCAGGGAAGGTGTCCTTGGTCCATTCGCTCAGTGAGGCAAAAGCCGCATCTATCATATCCATGGGATAACTGGACCAGCTGTAGATCGCCTGGAAAATAAGCAGTAGGATTCCGAAAAAGATCACATATCCCCACACTTTATGGGTTAGGATCCTATCCAGCCTTGATCTAAGGTCGGTCGCGGCATTCTTATCGATATTAAGCGTTTCCCGCAATACCCCGTTAATGAACTGGTACCTTAAGATGGTTTCTTTTTGCTGTAGCCTTTTAAGGTCGCTGACCGACTTGGTATTAAAATCGGATGATTTTTTTAGTTCACTCCGGTTGATATTTCCGAAGTTCACATCCTGGGTGATCACCAGCCACAGTTTATAGAGAGACTGGTTTGGAAATGCCTTGCGCAGGTTTCCGAAGTATTCCGGGTCTATTACCGATGCATTCACGCAGGGTTCAATAGGGAGATGGCGATAATTGAGTATAAGCTCTTTCAGGTAATCTATCCCCATGCGTTTACGGGCACTTACCAGGGCGATCTTGGTCTTAAGACGCTCTTCAAGCAGTTCTATATCCAGTGAAATTCCCTTGCGCTCCATCCTGTCGGCCATATTGATGGCAAGAATGGTAGGAATTCCAAGGTCTTTTATCTGGGTGAAAAGCAAAAGGTTTCTTTTAAGGTTTTCTACATCGCTTACCACCACGGCGACATCTGGAAAATCCTTGTCGTTCTTGTTCAGTAGCAGCTCGATGACTACATTTTCATCAAAAGACGAGGCGTTTAGGCTGTAGGTTCCCGGCAGGTCCAGGATATGGGCCTTCAATCCGCGAGGCAGTTTACAGATGCCCTCTTTTTTTTCAACGGTGATTCCAGGGTAGTTTCCCACCTTCTGGTTAAGACCTGTTAACTGATTGAATACAGAAGTTTTACCGGTGTTGGGGTTCCCAATTAAAGCAACATTAATTTGCTTAGCCATATTAGCCTATTAATTCTATTTCTATTAGCAGAGCTGTTTCTTTTCTAATGGCCAGGTGGCTTCCGTTAATGTTGAGGTACATTGGATCCTGAAATGGCGCAGTTTGAACAAGCTCTACTTCGTTCCCAGGAAGGCAACCCATTTCGAGAAGCTTTAAAGGAACCATTTCTGCAGAGAATTCTTTGATGATCCCCCGCTGGCCGCGCTTTAGATTTGCTACCGTTACCTTCACTTTTTATTTAGATTCATTTTAAACAAGGCAAAAGTAATGGAATTTAGACCAATACAAAAGTTAAAGAAGGGAAATTATTAGCGATACTCTGCCTTCAGGACCTCAAGGTCGTGCATAAGGTTTTTGATGGCTTCGGGATCTGTGCCATCATAGAAACCACGAATCTGGCGATCCTTATCTACGAGCACGAAGTTTTCTGTATGTATCATGTCGTATTTACCGCCATCGCCGGTAGATTTTGTGGCCAGGTAAGATTTACGGGCAAGTTCGTAGATCTGTTTTTTATCCCCGGTTACTAGGTTCCATTTGTCATCGATCACTCCCTTTTCCCGGGCATATTTTTTCAGCACCGGAACGCTGTCGGTTACCGGGAATACCGTGTGTGAAAGTAAAAGTACATCCTCATCATCTTTGATCTTTTCTTGTATCTGCACCATATGATCTGTCATGATAGGGCAAATGGTAAGGCAGGTAGTGAAAAAGAAATCGGCTATGTAGATCTTGTTTTCGTAATAATCCTGGGTGATGGTGTCCCCGTTCTGGTTCACCAGTTCAAAATTGGCGATCTTATGGTATTTTCGAACATATTGCACGGTAGAATCCACCAGTTCTGCATTCACCATATCTGGCTGATAGACCGGCAGGCGTTCTTCCGGTTTCAGCAAGGTATAAATGCAAAAAATGATGATAACCGAAAGGATAAAGAAAACTATGGCAAAGGTTTTGTAGCGTGCAAAAAACTTGAGCATAAGTTTAAATTTCTGCAAAGTTATAGCCTGTGGTTCAAATAGTCGAATTCTGTAAGTGAAATTTTTATTCGGTGACAAATCACTTGAAACATAAACTTTTGTAGGAGCTTATAAAAACTTACTTTTGTGCGATTTTAAATTTGAAGTTACTCGATGGATCCATTTTTAGTAAAAGCCATACAATTAATATTAAGCCTTTCTTTTTTGATCGTTCTGCACGAATTAGGACATTTTGTGCCGGCGAAACTTTTTAAGACCAGGGTAGAGAAATTCTTCCTGTTCTTTGATGTAAAGTTCGCCCTTTTCAAGAAGAAAATAGGGGATACCGTGTATGGAATTGGCTGGTTGCCACTGGGAGGTTATGTGAAGATCTCTGGAATGATAGATGAGAGCATGGACAAGGAGCAGATGGCTCAACCACCAAGGGAATGGGAATTTAGAAGCAAGCCGGCCTGGCAGCGTCTAATTATCATGCTGGGAGGAGTTACCGTAAACCTTATCCTTGGTTTCCTGATCTATATGATGATCATGTTCGTGTGGGGTACCGCTTATGTGGGGCCAGAGGAGATGCCGGAAGGATTCGCAGTAGTAGATTCTTTTGAGGAATATGGTTTCCAGGACGGGGACCGAATCCTGAGGGTGAACGGTAAGGATTTTGAAAACAGCCTGGACATCAACAAGCATCTTTTTATGAGAGATGTTGAGAACATTACCGTACTTCACCAGAACGGGCAGGAAGAAACTATAGAGATTCCCGAAGAAATTGGAACTCAGATGTTCCAGCAGGGCATCATGCAACCATTTGTGCCTATCATGGCTCCGGTACTGGATTCTATTCAGCCTGGACTTGCAGCAGAAAAGGCAGGTCTTAAAAAAGGAGATAAGCTTATTTCCCTCAACGATGTGGAGATTGGATACTGGCATGAACTGGCGCCGGTTTCCCAGCAGAATAAAGAAAAGGAAGTAGAACTGGTTTATGAAAGGGACGGGGAGATAAAAAGTACCACGATCACCCCTAATGAGGAAGGAAGACTTGGCTTTGTGAAGAATTACGAGTTCGATATTCAGAGAAAGAGTTACGGCCTTGTGCAAAGCATTAGCAAAGGTTTTGATTATGGGTACTGGACACTTCGCGATTATGTATACCAGTTCAAATATGTTTTCACCAAGAAAGGAGCTACTCAGCTGGGAGGTTTTGGAGCTATTGGTGGATTGTTCCCCGATACCTGGAACTGGGCTGGATTCTGGCATACCACGGCACTGCTTTCTATCATCCTGGCATTTATGAATATTCTGCCGATCCCGGCACTGGATGGCGGGCACGTCATGTTTCTTCTTTATGAGATGGTGACTGGTAGAAAACCTAACGATAAGTTCATGGAAGTTGCCCAGATGGTCGGTTTCTTCTTATTGATCGCGCTGGTACTTTACGCTAATGGGAATGATATTTACCGCTGGTTGTTTGACTAAAAATGATGCATTAAAATATTAAAGCAGCACCGCGGTGCTGCTTTTTTTATTTAAAGTTAAATCCTAAATAATTGAGTCTCCGATAGATTCAAAACCCACTAAAATTTCTTCAAAAAAAATTCGAAAAAATATTTTGACAGCATTTATAAATTGACTTATATTTGCAACCGCTTACAAAGCAAAACACTCCTCCTTAGCTCAGTTGGTTAGAGCATCTGACTGTTAATCAGAGGGTCCTTGGTTCGAGCCCAAGAGGAGGAGCAAAAAAAGCCTGACATTTATGTCGGGCTTTTTTTATGGATTAACTTTTCGCTTAAGTACTATCTCTTTCTAAAATGATGAAAGATATGTGGCCGGCTAAAGTGCGAGTAAATAGCCCCAGGTTAATATAAGGCAGATTTCAATCGGCGGCGATACCGGAGTTTCCCTTACCTGTTAGCCCATTCTCTCGGTTAATTAATATCAACCCCTGTTTTTATGAATCCATTTTCGTATAACAAAAAACTAGTAAACCTGCTGAAATAAACAGGTGAAGGCCAAATAATTTCAGTCTATATAATTCTCCTAAATTTCGTTTCTTTGCAGCCGGTAAAAATTTGGTGCAGGCCAGGTATATTTTAGAATTCCGTGATCGTTCTTAATCCCTGATAGGATTTTGATTAGGGCATCAGTAAAGGGAGTTGTTTAAATCTTGTTCATTTGGTCTAAGCTGACCAGATAAATAACAATTTGGTAACGGTAAATTCTTAATAAGATTGGATACTTGCATCACTTTTTAAAATGGATATAATGGAAAATATATATTTGTTGATGTTGGTAGCATTAGTGGTTCTGGCCATCGCCGATCTGGTGGTTGGAGTTAGTAATGATGCTGTAAACTTTTTAAACTCGGCTATCGGTTCCAAGGCGATCTCGTTCAAAACGATCATGATCGTGGCCAGTCTTGGGATATTCTTCGGGGCTGTGTTTTCCAGTGGAATGATGGAAGTTGCCCGGAAAGGTATATTTATGCCCGGGCAGTTCTACTTCGATGAGATCATGATCATCTTCATGGCGGTCATGATCACCGATATTCTCCTGCTGGATTTCTTCAATACACTCGGGATGCCCACTTCTACTACGGTATCTATCGTATTCGAACTTCTGGGGGCAGCAGTAGTGATGGCCCTTATCAAGGTAAGCGCTTCAGATTCACAGACCATAGCCGATATCGCCGGCTATATCAATACCGACAAGGCGACCGAGATCATCTCGGGGATCTTCCTTTCGGTAGCCATCGCTTTTACTATTGGAGCCATGGTACAGTGGCTATCCAGGCTGGTTTTCTCATTTGAATATGAGAAGAAGATCAGGAATTTCGGAGCTGTATTTGGTGGGGTTTGCCTTACTGCGATTGGATACTTCATCTTCTTCAAAGGATTAAAAGGAACTCCGTATTACGACAGTTTCAAGGATGTCCTGGCCCAGCAATGGATGACGGTGGTTGGAGTAAGTTTTGTATTCTGGACCCTGTTCTCCTGGCTATTCATGAAGATTTTCAAAAAAAGCATTCTTATCGTGGTGATCGCCGTAGGAACCTTTGGTCTGGCCCTGGCCTTTTCAGGAAACGACCTGGTGAATTTTATCGGGGTGCCTATGGCGGCTTATCATTCTTACGAGGCATGGGAGATGTCTGGACAGGCGGCTTCAACTTTCTCGATGGAGGTACTTCGTGAACAAGTACCTGCAGAACCTATTTTGTTATTCCTCTCCGGTGGGATAATGGTTTTAACGCTCTGGTTCTCTAAAAAGGCCAGAAGTGTTGCCGAAACCGAGATCGGCCTATCCAGGCAGGGACATGGATCTGAAAAATTTGACCCGAATATGCTCTCCAGGGCGGTTGTTTCTGGAAGTACGGCTTTAAGCGATATGCTGAAGAAAATCCTTCCGTTGAACACCAAACGAAAGATTAGTAAAAGCTTTTCCAAGCCAGACGAGATCCTGATAGGGGATAAAGCTGAAGAACAGCCTGCATTCGATATGATCAGGGCTTCAATTAACCTGACGGTTGCCGGAGTTCTTATCTCGATCGCAACTTCTTATAAATTACCTTTATCTACGACCTATGTGACTTTTATGGTGGCTATGGGTACTTCGCTGGCAGATAAGGCCTGGGGAAGGGAAAGTGCCGTTTACAGGGTCGCAGGAGTGCTTAATGTGATCGGGGGCTGGTTCTTTACCGCCTTTAGCGCATTTACCGCTGCCGGGATCCTATGCTATATCATTTTCCTCGGAAAAGGACCTGCGATCGCAATCCTGCTATTGGCAGCTATAGGACTTCTGGTAAGGAATTACCTTTCTCACAAGAAAAAGTCTGATGCCAAAGCCGATAAATCTGGCCTGAAGAAATCTGAAAGTAAGACCGTACAAGGTATCATCGCTGAAAGTGCAGATAATATCTCGAACGTGGTTTCAAGGTCTAACAAGATCTATTCAGATGTGCTAACCGGCCTGGCTAAACAGGAAAAGAAAAAGCTGAAAAAGAGTAAGAAAGGGGTTGAAAAGCTGGAAGCCGAGATCGAGGAGCTTCGTGACCATATCTTCTTTTTTATAAAGAGCCTTGATGAGACAAGCGTTAGGGGAAGTAGCTTTTATATTACCATTCTTGGCTACCTTACAGATATCGCCCAGTCCCTGGAATATATCTCTAAAAAAAGCTATAAGCATGTGAACAATAATCATAAACCGCTTAGGTATAACCAGATCATCGACCTTAAGGAGATCGATGACAACTTAAGTGAGCTTTTAACCGAGATCAACCAGATCTTTGCCGAAAAGAAATTCCAGGACATAGATAAGATCGTGGCCAGAAAAGAGCAGATGTTGAGCAGTATCAACGATAAGATTGAAAAGCAGGTGTCCAGGACCAGGACTGAAGAGTCAAGTCCTAAGAACACGACCCTGTATTTTAATATACTGGTGGAGACTAAAGATCTTATGCATGCCATTATGAACCTTATGGAAGAATATAATAACAGTTACAAGAGGGTTTAACCTCTCAAAATGAATGAAAATTATAGCCGGTTTAGCAATAGACCGGCTTTTTTTATAGGGACATTTCAAATTTCAGCGATCTGGGATAGAAGCACTGCCGGTCGTCGCAAGCCTGGTAATGCAGCTCACCTTTCAATCTTTCGACCTTCTGTAGTTTCTTAGCTTTTAAATAGACCTGAATGCCGAATTTACCATCGATCACCTTATGCTTCTGGTCTCCTAGAAGGATCACCTGATATTTTTGGACCTGGAAGCTATGCTTTAGGATCTCAAAGTGAGGACTTTTTTCAAAATTGATACTGGTTGGGATTATGTTTTCCGGCACTTCATCTTCAGCCTGTATATGAAAGCCGGGCTTCACCTCGAAGTATAGTTGTACGATAAACTGCTGGTTTTTTAATTCGGTAACGGAATTCTCCGGTAAGAAGCTTACAAAGTCCTGCTGATTAGGAATAACCAGGCAGAAAAGAAATATTATCGAGACCTTAAAGAAGCTCATCCAATTTTTTCTTGAGCGCAGCCAGTTCTGCGTCGAAATTTTTGGAATCCAGTAGGGAGAGGAATTGAATCTTTCCCTGTCTGTCTATGATCAAATTAGAGGCAAGCATGACTTCATCCCGGGAAAGGTCGGGCAGGATGTCTCCAGGCGCGTAGCTGGCAGCTACCGTTCCGTCCTTATCCAGGAGAATCGGGAAGGACAGATCGTATTTATCTTTTAATCTTTCCTGAACAAGTTCCTTTGGCTCCTTTACGTCAATAATGATCACTTCTACATCCCTGTTCCTGTAATCCTGGTAAAGTTTTTCAAGGTGTGGTGCTTCGGCGTTACAGAATGGGCACCAGGTAGTTGCAAAATGTATAACCAGTATTTTATCGTTAAAATCCTCTAATTTAACGATTTGGCCATCCAGATCTGCCAGCTCGAAAGCTGGAGCCTCAATTTTGTAGTCAATTTCAGATTGCAGTTCTGTTTCCTGCTCGTTTTGAGCATAAATGCCAATTATGTTTTCCGGAGAATAAAAGAAGATCAAAATTCCTGCAAAGGCTAATAACGGTCTAAGCTGAGAAGTTTTCATGATATATGATTTTATCAGCTAAGTTGTCTGATAGACAGGTTATTATAAATTTAAAGTTTATAACTGAGAAACCGAAGTTTTCAGCTTCAAAATCAGCGATTTGTAGGTTTTTAGCTTTTGATGAACTTGTAATTTTCTTACGTTAAAAAGCTCACAAATAATGTTCTTAATCGAATATAATGAGGCTTTTATCCAAAAGTAGGTGAATGGTTTTTCTGTAGGCTTAAATAAATATATTTTCGCGCCGCCCCCAAAATCTAATTCGATCTAGCCTACTATATCGAAAACTAGAAATGACATATTTAAAGAACGTATTCTCTGAATACAATTTTGCCCCGAAACATCAAGTGAGCAGTTTTTTTAACAGAAATCTTAAGCTAAGTTCACTTGTAGTAATTTTCTTACTCTTTAGCAGTTGCAATCCAGTTGCTTTGGTGAATCCAGATAGTTATGGAGATAAATGGGATAATACCTATTTATGGTTCAAGCCTGGACAATTGAACACCATTTATGTTTCAGATACGGCCGACCCTGCTACTGCCGAACCTATTCCCAATGACAGTGATTTCCTTATCGAATGGAGTAAAAAGGAAAAGGTATATAATCTGAAAGTTACCTCGTATTATACAGATATAGATTTCGCCTGGTTCACCGGTTATGATGCCGACAGTTCTTCTGAAGAAATCCCTTGGGTACATGATGGGAATACCATAGAGTTGCAAAGCGTTAAATTACTGGAACCGTCTGAAGATGGTGGAATGTATCGTATCTCAATATCAGATGACCTGAAGGATTAAGCCCCCAATTAGTCATTTAGGTTCATGAAAAAAGTGTAAATTATACCTAAAACCGGTATGATTTGCACTTTTTTAGATTATAAGCTTGAGGTTGAAAAAGGAGATATAGCAAACCAGCCCGACCTTGATGTGGTCGTGAACGCTGCTAATGCTGAACTCGCTCCCGGTGGAGGCGTGGCCGGTGCCCTCCACTCTAAAGCAGGTCCGGAGCTTTACCGCGAATGTAAGCAGCTTGCTCCAATCAAGCCCGGTGAGGCAGTGATCACCAAAGCCTACAACCTGCCCAATAAAAATATAATCCATTGCCTTGGCCCGGTATACGGAAAGGATAAGCCCGAGGATGAATTGCTCGCATCCTGTTATCGTAATAGTTTGCAGCTGGCCGAGGAAAATTCGCTTTCTTCTATAGGCTTTCCCGGAATTTCCACGGGGATCTTTGGTTATCCACCAGAACTGGCCGTGGAGGTGGTATTTAATACAGTTTTAGCAGTGCTGCCCGGCATGAAACACCTCAAAACCCTTAAATTTGTGGTATTCAATGACGATGACCTTCATCTTTACGAGTCAAAGCTGAAAGACATTCGCACGGACTAACCAATCATAGTTTCATGAACAACTTTTCCGCTACCTATACAGACCAGTACCAACTTTCCATGGCGCAGGTATATTTTAAAAATGGTCACAGGGAACATACCGCCATTTTCGATTATTACTTCAGAAAACTGCCTTTTAAAGGGGGATATGCTATTTTCTCCGGTCTGGAAGACCTGCTGGAGATCGTTTCCAAGCTTCGTTTCAGCGAATCAGATCTTGAGTTTTTAAAGCAACAGGGGTTCGAAGATGAATTTCTGGAATACCTGGCAGATTTTAAATTCCAGGGAACTATCTATTCGGTCCAGGAAGGAGACGTGGTGTTTCCTACCAGGCCTATTCTGCAGGTAGAAGGCAATATCATTGAAGCCCAGATCATCGAAACCATTTTATTGAACCTGCTGAATTTCCAGACCCTCATCGCCACCAAGGCGAGCAGGATCAGGCTGGTTGCCGGTGATGCTACCCTTCTGGATTTTGGTTTGAGGCGTGCCCAGGCCACGGGAGGTTATTTTGCTTCGAGGGCTGCGGTGATAGGTGGTTTTGATGGAACCAGCAATGTGATGGCGGGAAAGGATTTTGATATCCCGGTTTCTGGAACCATGGCGCATTCCTTTATACAAAGTTACGATGATGAACTTACGGCTTTCAGGGATTTTGCTGAAGGCCGACCAGATGGATGTGTCCTCTTGGTAGATACCTACAACACCCTGAGAAGTGGTGTGCCCAACGCCATAAAAGTGGCTAAAGAGATGGAAAAGAAAGGGCAAAAGCTGCTGGCTATTAGACTGGATAGTGGAGATCTTTCCTATTTCGCCAAAGAGAGCCGGAAAATGCTGGATGAAGCAGGACTGGATTATGTAAAGATCGCTGCCTCCAATCAGCTCGATGAGTATGTGATCAAAAGCCTGCTGGAACAGCAGGCACCTATCGATGTTTTCGGGGTAGGTACCAACCTGGTTACCGGCGATCCGGAAGGAGCCCTTGATGGAGTTTATAAACTGGCCTGGTCTAACGGTAAACCAAGGATAAAGATTTCAGAAAGTATAGTCAAAATAACGCTTCCGCATAAAAAGCAGGTTTTCAGGATCAAAGATGAAAATGGGAAATGTATAGGTGCAGATGCTATAGGCCTTTTTGAACAGGAAAGGATCGCCGAGATGTTCCATCCCTTTGAGCCTTATAAATCCATGAACCTTGAAAATTTTCAGCAGGAACCCCTGCTTCAAAAGGTGATGGCAAATGGGAAAGTACTTATCAAAAAGCGTAGCCTGGAGGAAATTTCTGCTTATAGTATGAGCAGGCTGGCAGAGCTGCCTATAGAATATAAACGATTTAATAATCCACATATCTACAAGATCGGGATCAGCGCGAAATTGAGGGAAGAAAGGGAAAAACTGATCCAGGCTTCCAAAAATAAACTATAATGAGAACACTGGTGATTATAGACGTTCAAAACGATTTTATGCCTGGTGGTGCCTTAGCGGTGCCAGAGGGAGATGAGATCGTTCCCCTGGTAAACAAGCTTCAAACAAAGTTCGACCTGGTGATCGCTACCCAGGACTGGCATCCTGCCGGGCACGCAAGCTTTGCCACCTCACATAAGGGCAAGGAAGAATTCCAGGTGATCAAACTCGATGGGCTCGACCAGGTGCTGTGGCCAGAACACTGTATTCAAAATACCAGAGGAGCCGAATTTCATCCAGAACTGGAAACAGCAAAGATCGAGGCTATTTTCAGAAAAGGAACCAGTATGAAAATAGACAGTTACAGCGGTTTTTATGACAATGCACATTTAAAGTCTACGGGACTAGCTGGTTACCTAAAAGAAAAGAATGCGCGGGAACTATATTTTGTGGGCCTCGCCGCAGAGTATTGCGTGTATTATTCGGTTATTGACGCTCTGGACGAAGGCTTTGAGGTGACTCTAATCGAAGATGCTACACGTGCCCTGAAAACTGAAGATTACGAAAAGGCTCGTCTCGATATTCTAAGAAAAGGAGGTAAGCTGATCCATTCCGAAGACCTGTCCTGAACTAGTTAAGGTAGACGATATACCCCAGGTTGAACCACAATACAAAATCATTGAACTTGTTCTGCGGTCCCTGCACATCCAGCCCGTCTATCTTGTCTGAATCATAATAAAGCGCCTTGGCCTCCAGTTGCAGGTCGTTTCTCCTGCCTAGTCTGTACCTTACCCCGGCACTTCCGCTAATTGAAAAAGTACTGCCGCTCTCCAGGAATATTCCGTCTTCAAAAGTTCTGAAGAGAACTTTAGGACTATCCAACGGACCAAGTTCAGAATAGGCATCGGGGCTGTAATATACGTAATTGGCGCCCAGGCTGATGAATGGAGCGAACAGTACCGCGAAATCCCTGGCTTCCTTTATTCCGAAGAAATGATATTCCAGTGCCAGGCCTCCCTGGTAAAGCTCGGTAAATCCGTGCATGGCCCTTAACTGCATTCCGCCTTCGGTGTTCTTGGAGGCTACTGGCCCGTAATGGTCAAGTTTGGAACGCATATAATCCACTTCTGCCCTTACCCGGAAATGTTTTCTAAAGAATAGTTTTGTAGGTTTACAGTTACAATATGGTTTGTAAGCGAGGTTGGCATAGTAGACGAGACCCACTCCAAAACCTTCATTTTCAAGATTGTTCCTAACGTTCCATCTTTCTCCATAATCGGTAAAGAAACCAGCGGGACCGGTAATGACCCCTATTTCGTGTGAGACATATAACTGACTGTAAGTCTTGCCCGACCAAAGCGAGAGAAGCAAAGTAATAATGAATATTGCTCTGGTGTGGATCATAAGAAATTGGCTAGCGACTTCAGCAAATATAGCAAAACTACATTAACGGAATTTTGGATCTTCTAAGTATAATAGGGCTCTTAAATTTAAAAAGTTAATTTTATATGAAATGATAAAATGAAACTTTTAATCCTTATAGAATATTTATATTTGCGACGTTATTTGGACATAATATTTATAATTTAATAATACTGCCATTCATTATGGAAGAAAATATCAAAGATTTCCTGGATAAGGTATCAGCCAGAAACCAAAATGAGCCTGAATTCATGCAGGCTGTTCATGAGGTTGCAGAAACAGTAATTCCTTTTATAAAAGAAAATAAGAAGTACCAGAACAAAATGCTTCTGGAGCGAATGGTGGAGCCGGAGCGTGTGATCATGTTTCGTGTACCATGGCTGGACGATAACGGAGATATCCAGGTGAATCGCGGTTTTCGAATCCAGATGAACTCGGCCATCGGGCCCTATAAAGGAGGGTTGCGTTTTCATCCTTCGGTAAACCTTAGTATTCTGAAATTCCTTGCTTTTGAGCAGGTTTTCAAGAACAGCCTTACTACCCTGCCTATGGGTGGAGGTAAAGGTGGTTCAGACTTCGATCCTAAAGGAAAGTCAGACAACGAGGTGATGAAATTCTGCCAGAGCTTCATGACCGAGCTGCAAAGACATATTGGTGCAGATTGCGATGTTCCTGCAGGGGATATCGGGGTTGGAGCTCGTGAAATAGGTTACCTGTTTGGCCAGTATAAAAAGATACAGAATGAGTTTACCGGGATACTTACCGGGAAGGGACTTTCTTATGGGGGTTCTCTAATTAGACCGGAAGCTACCGGGTACGGGAACGTATACTTCGCTCAAAATATGCTGAAGACCAGGAACGAAAGCCTTGAGGCTAAGACCGTGGTGATCTCTGGTGCAGGAAACGTGGCCCAGTATGCTGCTGAAAAAGCTACCCAACTAGGAGCGAAAGTAGTGACCATGTCAGATTCCGGAGGATTTATTTATGATAAGGATGGAATTGATGCTGAAAAGCTTCAGTTTATCATGGATCTTAAGAACGAAAGAAGAGGAAGGATCAGCGAATATGTTGATGAATATTCTTCAGCTGAATACCATGAAGGCAAAACTCCATGGGGTATCAAGTGTGATGTAGCGCTTCCATGTGCCACTCAGAACGAGCTGGAAGAGGAAGATGCGAAAACACTGGTGAAGAACGGATGTATTTGTGTTGGAGAAGGCGCGAATATGCCATGTACTCCAGAGGCGATCGCTGTTTTCCATAAGGAGAAGATCCTTTTCTCTCCGGGGAAAGCTTCTAATGCCGGTGGTGTAGCCACTTCTGGACTGGAAATGTCTCAGAACTCTATGAGATACAGCTGGACCGCAGAAGAGGTAGACAAGAAACTTCACGAGATCATGAACGACATACATGAGAAATGTGTTGAATTTGGTAAGGACGAAAATGGTTACGTAGATTATGTAAAAGGTGCTAACATCGCCGGATTCGTAAAAGTTGCCGATGCCATGCTTTCTCAAGGGGTAGTTTAATAAACACTCTTTTTAAAGATACAGAGCCGCTTTATTAAAGCGGCTTTTTTTATAAATTCACGGTAAATTTTCCTGAATGCTTATCCAGACCAAGGCGATCGTTATTAGTGCTTTAAAATATGGGGAGGCAGATCTCATTGTTAAAGCCTATACTTTATCTGATGGTCTGTGTACCTATATGCTCAAAGGCGTGCTGAAGTCTAAGAAAGGAAAATTCAAGGCCTCCATGTTTCAGAGCCTTACCCAGCTGGAGATCATCGCGAATCACCGTGGGGGAGGCAAACTGGAATATTTAAAGGAAGCCAAGGTGACCAGCAATTACCAGAGCCTGCACACTCATCCCGTAAAGTTGAGCATCGCGATGTTCCTGGCAGAGATGCTGCGCAATACCATTCACGAAGAGGAAAGAAACGAACCTTTGTTCAATTACCTGGAATACAGTTTCCAGTTCCTGGATGCTGCCGATAAATTTGCCAGTTTTCATTTATTATTCCTGCTGAACCTTACCCGTTACTTGGGTTTCCAGCCTGAAACCGGAGTAGAGGACCTGCCGGTATTTAACCTGCTGGATGGGGTTTTTCAGGATTTTTCTTCTAACGAATACTGTATAGAAGGCAAAAATGTAGATTTGCTAAAAATTATGCTGGGCACTGAATTTGATGAACTACAGCATATAAAATTGAATAAGACCTCGCGAAATGACTTCCTTAATATGCTCTTGCTTTATTACGAATTGCATATCGAAGGCTTCAGGAAACCAAAGTCGTTAAGTGTACTAAATGAAATTTTCGGTTAGATGCGATCTAAATTACTATATCTTTTCCTATTCATATTTTCAATAAGTTCGGCCCAGGAAATTACCGTCCTGGATAATGATTCCGGCCAACCCGTAGGTAATGTCGCTATTTACAATAAAGACAAATCGGTCTCGGTGGTCACCGATAAACTGGGGAAGGCAGATATATCAGCCTTTTCAGATACAGAGGTAATCATCTTCAAGGCGCTTTCTTATATTGAAGCTTATCGCAGGAAAAGGGAGATCCAGAATAACAGCAATATGGTCCTGATGCATTCCAGCGAGAATGAGTTGGAGCAGGTAACCCTTTCGGTGGCTCGATTTAAATTGAGTAAGGACGAGATCCCTCAGAAGATCGTAAGTATTACCCCGTCTGAGATAGAGCTGGCCAGTCCGCAGACTTCTGCAGATCTTTTGGAAAGTACGGGACAGGTCTATGTTCAAAAAAGTCAGTTAGGCGGGGGAAGTCCTATGGTTCGTGGTTTTGCCACCAACCGGCTGTTGTTGACCGTGGATGGCGTAAGGATGAATTCAGCGATTTTCAGAAGTGGAAATTTACAGAATGTGATCTCCATTGATCCCATGATGGTGCAGAATGCCGAGGTCATCCTGGGTCCGGGTTCAGTGGTTTACGGCAGTGATGCCATTGGAGGCGTACTAAATTTCTATACTTTAAAACCGAAATTCAGCTTTGATGAAGGTACCTCGTTTTCAGGAAATATCTATACCCGTTTTTCTACGGCCAATAACGAGAATACGGTACATGCAGATCTTAACGTAGGCCGGGAGAACTGGGCTTTTAGAACGGGTGTTACCTATTCAGATTTCGGAGACCTAAAAATGGGGGAGCATGGTCCGGACGATTACCTGAGGACGGAGTACGCGGTTCGTGAGAATGGGATAGACATTATGAGAATGAACGAAGATCCGCTGGTGCAGAAACCTACCGGTTACGATCAGTTGAATCTTTTGCAAAAAATAAAATATATGCCGTCTGCCGACTGGGATATAAACCTGGGGCTAGTCTATTCAGAAACCTCAGATTATCCGCGTTATGACCGGCTTTACAGAAAAAGGGACGGCCTGCTGCGATCGGCAGAATGGTATTATGGTCCCCAGGAATGGTTTCTTGGGAATATAAATGTCAACCATCGCAGCGACTCAGAATTCTATGACAAAATGCAGTTTACCGCGGCTTACCAGTTCTTCGGGGAGAGCCGTAATGACCGTGATTTTGGTGATGCTGTTCTTTATACCACCGAAGAAAATGTGGATGCATACTCTGCTAACCTGGATTTTGAAAAGAATTTTTCAGAAAGCCGGCTGTTCTATGGCTTTGAGTATGTACTAAATAATGTGGCATCTAGAGGTAGCTTCAGAAATATTGAAAATGCTGAAACCGGTGAAACGGCAAGCAGGTATCCCGATGGTTCCAGCTGGCAGTCTATGGCGGTCTATTCCAGCTACCAGTGGAAGATCACCCAGAAACTTTCCCTGCAGTCTGGGGTACGGTATAATCATATCCTGGTTGATGCCGGTTTTGATGATCGATTCTACGATTTTCCTTTTGAAAGAGCCGATATAAGTACGGGGGCCCTTACCGGTAGCCTGGGAATCAACTGGAGACAAAACGATTTTATAGGTTGGAGGCTTGGACTCTCCACCGCTTTCAGGGCGCCTAATATTGATGATGTAGGTAAGATCTTTGATTCTGAACCCGGATCTGTAGTCGTCCCAAACCCGGGGCTCAGGCCGGAATATGCCTATAACGCTGAGCTGGGTGCAGACCTTAAATTTTCAGAAAATGTAAAACTGGGCCTTACCGGATATTATACCTACCTGGATAATGCTATGGTTCGTCGTGATTTCGACCTGGATGGCAAAACCGAGATAGATTACCAGGGAGAACCAAGCCGGGTGCAGGCCATACAGAATGCTGCCAGTGCTTATGTTTACGGACTGGAAGCCGGGCTGGAAGTAGATTTTTCAGTAGCGCTAAGGCTCAAGTCCCAGTTTAGCTATACCCACGGAGAGGAAAACGAGGGTGGAGAATATGTACCCTTGAGACATGCTGCCCCAATGTTCGGGAATACACACTTAATATGGCACAAGAGGCGACTCAAGTTCGATCTTTTTGCCGAGTATAATGGGCAGTTCGATTACGAAGACCTGGCGCCAGGAGAGCAGAACAAACCTTATCTATATGCGCTGGATGAAAATGGGAATCCTTATTCGCCGGCATGGTATACCCTGAATCTCACGGGACAGTATGAACTTAGCCCTAACTGGCTGGCTACTGCTTCCCTTGAAAATATTACCGATCAACGATATCGCACCTATTCATCGGGGATAGCCGCAGCAGGACGTAATCTTATCCTGGCTCTTTCTTATACTTTTTAAACCCTCTCTATTAAAATCTATTAAGTTTCAGGTTTTTAAGTTTGGGCTTAAGGATAATAACCCGTGCATTTTACCTTAGATTAATATCTTCTTTTGTTAAAAATCCTTATTTTCGCACATCATTTGAAAAAAGGAGAAAATGAGCAGAAGGTTTCCTGAATACAAAGGTCTTGACCTGCCTAAGGTGGCAGAGGAAATACTCAATTATTGGGAAGAGAATGATATTTTCGAAAAAAGTGTGACTACCCGTGAAGGGAAGGAGCCATTCATATTCTTTGAAGGTCCGCCTTCAGCGAACGGATTACCGGGAATACACCACGTGATGGCACGTGCTATTAAAGATATTTTTTGCCGATATAAAACCCAAAAAGGTTACCAGGTGAAGCGTAAAGCCGGGTGGGATACCCACGGGCTTCCTGTAGAGCTTGGCGTAGAGAAGGAGCTTGGAATTACCAAGGAGGATATCGGGACTAAAATAAGCATCGAGAAGTATAACGAAGCCTGTAAAAATGCGGTGATGCGTTATACCGATGTCTGGAACGACCTTACCCAAAAAATGGGTTACTGGGTAGATATGCAAGATCCATATATCACCTACAAATCCAAATATATGGAAACGGTTTGGTGGCTGCTTTCCGAGATCTATAAAAAAGATCTTATCTATAAAGGCTATACCATTCAGCCTTATTCACCAAAAGCCGGTACTGGTTTGAGTTCCCACGAGCTTAACCAGCCGGGAACTTACCAGGACGTGACCGATACCACGGTAACGGCAATGTTCAAGGTTAAGGAAGAAACACTTCCGGATTTTCTAAAGGATATCCCGAATTTGTTCTTTATCGCATGGACCACAACTCCATGGACCTTGCCTTCGAATACGGCTTTAACCGTTGGTCCTAAGATCGACTATGTTACCGTAAAAACATATAACCAGTATACCTTCGAACCTATCACTATCGTGGTAGCGAAGGAACTTGCAGAAAAGCAATTCGATAAAAAATTCAGAAAGGCAGAGTCTGAAGAAGATCTAAACTCTTACTCAAAAGAGGATAAGAAGATACCTTATTTGATAGGGGAAAGCTTTACAGGAAAAGATATAGTTGGGGTTAAATATGAGCAATTACTACCATATGCCCAGCCAAACGATAATCCTGAAAATGCTTTCAGGATCATTTCAGGTGATTTCGTAACTACCGAAGATGGTACCGGGATCGTGCATACCGCTCCAACCTTTGGTGCAGATGATGCCCTGGTTGCCAAGCAGGCAACTCCAGAGGTGCCGCCAATGTTGGTGAAAGATGAGAATGGAAATTTAGTTCCTCTTGTAGATCTTCAGGGAAGATTCCGTCCAGAAATGGGTGAACTTGCCGGGAAGTATGTGAAGAACGAATATTATGATGAGGGAGAGGCGCCTGAAAAATCTGTAGATGTAGAGATCGCCATCAAATTAAAAGAAGAGAACAGGGCTTTTAAAGTTGAAAAATATGTTCACAGCTACCCTAATTGCTGGAGAACAGATAAGCCTATATTATATTATCCACTGGATTCATGGTTCATCAAGGTGACCGAGTTCAAAGACAGGATGCACGAGCTCAACCAGACGATCAACTGGAAACCTAAATCTACGGGTGAAGGAAGATTCGGGAACTGGCTGGCCAATGCGAACGACTGGAACCTAAGCCGAAGCAGATATTGGGGAATTCCGTTACCTATTTGGAGAACCGAAGACGGGACCGAGGTAAAGGTTATTGGTTCAGTAGCCGAGCTTAAAGCAGAAATGGCCAAAGCCGTGGAGGCCGGAGTTTTGGAAAAGGATATTTTCGAAGACTTTGAGCCAGGAAACATGAGCGAGGAGAACTACGAAAAGGTAGACCTTCATAAAAATGTGGTAGACCAGATCACCTTGGTTTCAGAATCAGGGAAGCCTATGAAACGTGAGGCCGATCTTATCGATGTTTGGTTCGATTCGGGTTCTATGCCTTACTCACAATGGCATTATCCCTTCGAGAACAAGGAAAAAGTAGAAGATAAATGGCGTAAAGCCGATTTTATCGCTGAAGGTGTGGACCAGACCCGTGGTTGGTTCTATACCCTGCATGCGATTGCAACTATGATCTTTGATGATGTTGCGTATAAGAATGTAGTTTCAAATGGGCTTGTATTAGACAAGAACGGGCAGAAGATGTCTAAAAGACTCGGGAATGCCGTAGACCCTTTTGAAACCCTTGCTGTTTATGGTCCAGATGCCACTCGCTGGTATATGATCTCGAACGCCAATCCATGGGATAACCTTAAATTCGATATCGAGGGAATCGGGGAAGTTCAGCGTAAGTTCTTCGGAACCCTTTATAATACCTATTCCTTCTTTACTCTTTATGCGAACATCGATGAGTTCAGCTATGCTGAAGACGATGTGGCTTTAGAGCAAAGACCTGAAATAGACAGATGGATACTTTCAGAACTGCACACGCTTATCGAAAAAGTAGATAAGTTCTATGCAGATTATGAACCAACCAAGGCGACCAGGGCGATTTCAGAATTCGTCCAGGAAAACCTGAGTAACTGGTTCGTAAGGCTAAGTAGAAGAAGATTCTGGAAAGGTGATTACGAGCAGGATAAGATCTCTGCCTACCAAACGCTTTACACCTGTCTTGAAACAGTAGCTAAATTGGGAGCCCCGGTAGCGCCTTTCTTTATGGACAGGTTGTTCCGTGACCTTAATGCTGCAACTGGAAAAAATAAATCTGAATCTGTACATACGGCAGATTTCCCGGTTTATGAACCGAAATTTGTGGATAAATCTTTGGAAAGGAAGATGGAAAAGGCTCAAACCATCTCTTCTTTAGTGCTTTCGTTGCGTAAAAAAGAGATGATCAAGGTGCGTCAACCTCTCCAAAGAGTAATGATTCCGGTGCTTGACAAGGAACAGGAAAAAGAGATCAGAGCCGTGGAAGATCTGATCAAATCTGAGGTAAACGTAAAGGAAATCGAGCTTATCGATGATGCTTCAGGCCTGTTAAAGAAGCAAATAAAACCCAATTTCAGGGTGCTTGGTCCAAGATTCGGAAAGGATATTAAACTGATTGTCAGTAAGATAAACCAGTTTGGAGCCGAGGAGATTGCTCAAATTGAGCGTGAAGGCGAGATTGAAGTAGAGATTAACAAAAATTTAGTTAAATTGTCTCTTGAAGAGGTGGAGATCTCTTCGCAAGACATCGAAGGATGGTTGGTTGCCAGTAATGGTGGCCTAACTGTAGCCCTGGACGTTAGTATCAGTCCGGAGTTGAAAAAGGAAGGTGTTGCCAGGGAACTGGTGAACAGGATCCAGAACCTCCGCAAGGATTCAGGCTACGAAGTGACTGATACAATTGATGTGACCCTACAAAAAGACGGCGTTATCGAGGATGCTGTCAACGACAACATAACTTATATTAAGAACGAAACATTAACTGCAAAGCTCGAATTTGCAGAGGTGGTCGATGAAGGAGCTAATGTAGAATTTGATGAAGTTGCCACTAAATTGTTTATTAAAAAACATTAAGCCATGTCTACAGAAGTAAAAGAACGTTACAGCGATGCTGATCTGGCAGAGTTCAAAACTCTGATTAAAAAGAAAATTGAAAAGGCTCAGGAGCAACTTGCTATCTATCAAAGCGCTTATAAGAATGATGGAAATAATGGTACAGATGATACCTCTCCAACTTTCAAGGCCTTTGAAGAAGGTAGTGAAACCATGAGTAAGGAAGCGAATTCTCAGCTGGCCATTCGCCAGGAGAAATTCATCAGGGACCTTAAAAATGCGCTTATGCGTATCGAGAATAAGACCTACGGGGTTTGCCGCGTAACCGGGAAACTTATAGCTAAGGAGAGATTGATGCTTGTTCCTCATGCTACGCTAAGTATCGAGGCAAAGAACATGCAGCGCTAGAATTCTGTAATTTTAAAATATCAAACGTCCAGGCTCTGTGTTTTGGACGTTTTTTTTTTGGGGGGCGTATGTTGAAGAAGTTTTTGATCCTATGCGGAATTCTGCTAGGCAGTATTGTAACCGCCCAGAAGGATACTCGTGAAATATTTTCTGCGGAAAATATCAATAGCATCAATATTAATACAGATGAGGTTTACCTGATAAACATCATTACCTCAGATGCTTCCCAGATCGAGATAAGTACTCATTCTGAAGGGGAGTATTATGACGATATCCTGGTAGAATCTTCCATTACCGGTGACCAACTGAATATCAGGACCGAATACCCGCAGCGTTTGGCCGGTGGCTACGATAAACTTAGCGCCCATAAAGTTTTTTCGCTCGAGATAGAGTTGAGAATTCCTGGAGAACTGGAAGTGGCCATTCGATCTAATATCGCTTCCGTACAGTCAAAAGGAGGCTTCAAATCTTTGCATGCCGATCTTAAACAGGGCTACTGCAAGTTGCTGGATTTTTCGGGAATTGCCGTGATCAATACCTATTCTGGCAACATTCTGGTAGAAACCGCTTCAGGTCTCATTGAAGCCAGTTCCAGGAATGGCAGGGTGGAGGTGCCCGATTTTTTACCCGGCCGAAATCCTTTAAGGCTCACCAGTATAGATGGCAATATTATGGTGCGTAAAAACTAAATAATATTAGTATTTTTGACGCGTTTCCAAACAAGATAGTTTCATGTCCCTTAAAAAAGCCGGATTTCTTATAGTTTTGATCTTACTCATAGATCAAATTTCCAAATTATATATCAAGACCAATTTCGCCCTTGGGGAAGAAGTGGAAGTTTTCGATTGGTTCAGGATCCTTTTTGTGGAGAACGAAGGAATGGCCTGGGGAACCAAGATCCCGGGAGAATATGGAAAATTGGCCCTTACACTTTTTCGTCTTGCAGCAATAGTGGGGATTGGATACTGGTTATGGGATTCGGTTAGGAAAGGAGGCTCCAGGATACTTATCATCTCCATTGCCCTCATTTTTGCCGGTGCTTTTGGTAATATTATCGATTCGGTCTTCTACGGAGTGATCTTTGACGACAGTTACGGGCATGTAGCGAGCTTTTTGCCGGAAGAAGGTGGTTACAGTTCATTATTCCACGGAAAGGTGGTAGACATGCTTTATTTTCCTTTATATAAAGGTTACCTGCCAGAGTGGATCCCTTTCTGGGGCGGGAAATATTTTACTTTTTTCGAACCGGTTTTCAATATCGCAGATTCTGCTATTAGTGTAGGTGTGGCGATGCTGCTGCTTTTCAATAAAAAAGCATTTCCTAAGCATAAAGAGGAAGAGGAAAAGAAGGAAGCAGCCTGATCAGGCAGCCGTTTTTTCGAATATCTTTTCGAATTTTTTCAATTCAATGGGCTTGATAAGATAATCTGTGACCAGATTGAAGGATTTCGCCCTTTCCAGGTCGCGCGGATCTATTGAGGAGCTCACTACGTATAATGTGATCTTTTTATTCAGCTTGTTCTTGATCTTGATGAACTCATTAAGAAACTCCCAGCCATCCATTACGGGCATGTTGAGGTCCAGGAAAATGATATCTGGCAGTTTGTTCTCGTCGGTGGTATTCTCCATGATCTCCTTGAAGTAATCCAGCGCCTCTTTACCGTTCTTGTAAATGAGTAAATTTTCGGAAAGTTTCTTGATCTCGATGATCTTCTTTACCAGGTTAACGTATATCTTATCGTCATCGATGATACACGCTAGTTCTACTGTTTGCCCCATAATAAATAGAATCTAGAATTTTATTTTAAAAGTAGTCCCTATATCCAGGGTGCTGCTCACAGATATGCTCCCGCCAAGGGCCTCTACCTGATTTTTGGTTATGAACAGGCCAATTCCCTTCGCCTCGGGATTGTTTGGATGAAATGTTTTGTACATACCGAACATCTTCTCCCCATACTCGTCGAGGTCTATTCCCATACCATTATCGCTTACTTCTAGATACTCTTTATCGTTATCGGTATAGGTCTGGATAAAAATGACTGGTTTACGCCCAGGTTGCTTGTACCTGATGGCGTTCGTGATTAAATTTAATAAAATACTTTCAAGATACTCAGGGATATAGCGTATTTCTTTCAGATCCTGAAATTCAGCGACGATTTTTGCATTTTCTCGATTTATCAGGGAAGAAATGGAAGCTAAAACCACTTCGAGCGCCTTTTCGAACCTGATCCTTACCGGCTCTTTTTTGAGCGAGGTCTGTACACTTACGATATCGTTCAGCCTCGATATTGCTGAATCCAGATTATCTGAAACATCCTCTACATTGGCCAAAAGGTCCAGTTTGTCCCGATCTGATTTAGACTCACGTAACAGCTCCACGATGAGGCTCAGGTTGCTGCTGTGGGACCTTAAATGATGGGAAACGATATGGGCGAAATTAAATAGCCTGGAATTCTGTGTGGCGATAATGTCCAGGGAATTCTGAAGGTTCAGTTCGTTATTCTTGTTCTCGTCTATGTTCTGTAGCACCCCGCGTATACCCACGACTTCCTGGTCGTTGTTGTAGACAGGTTTTCCGGTTAGTCTTACCCAGAACTCACGATGCTGAAAGGATACCATCTTTAGCTCCAGTTTAAAGGGAATACCAAAATTCTCGCATTTATCGAAGGCGTTACGCATACGGTTATGATGCTCTTCAGCATAGAATTTCATTCGATCTTTGTAGGCCGGCTGAAAATCGCGGGGGCATTCAACGATTTTCAGGGTCACATCGTCCCAGTAGATATTCTTATTAACCGTATCTACGTACCATCCTCCGGTTGAGGTCATCTCAGCGGTTTCCCGGTAATAGAAGAAATTCTCTTCTATGGTATACTGATCCCTTTTGCTCTGATGGATGTTTACGAACAGAAGCACCGCGGTCTCACGAAAATCATTGTTCCTGCTTTTCTGGTTCTTGCACTCGAACCAGCGGTATTTGCCGTTCTCGAGCTTTAACCTAATCTCGAAGCTGAAAGGCTCATTCTCCTTGATTAATTTTTCGAAATGTATCCTGAAATCGTAGCGGTAATCTGGATGGAGGATATGGTTTATGAAGAATTCGAAGCGGTCTTCCTCGATCTCGGGGTCGCCTACGAGAATGCTAAAATGATTAGACCAGTGTATCTCCCTTGAAAAAAGATTGATCTTCCAGTAGGCGATATCAAAGTCCTCAAGAATGCTATTTAGCTGCAGGTCGTTGAGCATCAAAGTGATTTGTTCAGGTTAAAAATAACGCATTAACCTTATCATTACAAATATTATTTCAGACCGAAATCATAAATCTTTTCAGGGGTAACACAGTAATCCAGAGGGACATCGCTGCTATAAACCTCCCTGATTTCCTCTACAGGATCAAAAAAGGACAGGCCTATTTTTTGGACCCCGGGTTTACAACTAGCCAGGAATCTGTCATAAAATCCTTTCCCGTACCCAATCCTGTGTCCGTTGGTATCAAACGCCAGGAGTGGGATAAATATTACTTCGATCTTCTTGTTCGGGATCTCGATACCTTCCTCGGGCTCAGGGATATTCCAGCGATTTTTTTTGATCACGGTTTGATCTGTAAGTAAAAAATTGATCAGCTCTCCTGTCTGTGGATCAGATTTAGGAATGATCACTTCTTTGTCTTTTCCCTGTAAGATATGTAGTAAAAATTCGGTGTCTACCTCTTTCTGCTCGGCAATACTGAGAAAAATATGGTAGTATTTGTAATCCCAGACGGGTAGTTCGAGACATTTGTTAGCGATCTTAAGGCTAAGATTCTCAATTTCTTCCTCGCTAAGCCCGGTTCTAAGTGCCTTGAATTTTTTTCTTAGCTCCTGCTTATTCATTCTCCTCTCTTTTTGGCTGCATGGAAATATGGAAAATGGCATCTCCCTGGTACACGATAGGCGATTCGTTCACATTGATCACGTAGCCCTCGCTGGTAGATTTTATCTTATGCCTGAACTTGCCGTAGGGATCGGTAATGGTGGCGATATACTCTCCTTTTTCCACGTGCTTGCCACAGGGGATCTTTACATGTAGAAGTCCGCTGTATTTAGCCCTTAGCCAGGTGCTCTGGTCTATGATGACCGTATCGCTGATAACATCTGGATATTCAAATCTTGGCGCCAGCATTTCCAGGTGGCTAAGTATGCGCATAGCACCATCAACTCCATGCTTGGCAATCTCCTTATTGCTGTCTAGGGATTTTCCGCCTTCGAATAGAAGGACAGGAATTCCCAGTTTGGAGCATGTTTCCCTGTACGATTTGGTGATGGTTTTGGAATGTATGGTAAAAGGCGCATTAAAAATGCGCGCATATTTAATACTTTGTTCGTCTCCTTTTTTAACCCTGATCTGCGGGGCATTAAACCTCGCCGCGCCACCCGTATGAAAGTCCAGGCAAAAATCGGCAATGGGTAGGATCTTCTTAACGAACTGGTACGCAAACCTACTAGCCAGGGAGCCGTTTTTGGTTCCTGGAAAAACCCGGTTGAGATCTCGTCCATCAGGAAATTCCCTGGTCATGTTTAAAAAACCAAATATGTTAACGATGGGAATGCAGATGATAGTGCCAATTTTTGGTTTATTCACCCCTTTGGAAATGATCTGACGTATGATCTCTACCCCGTTGATTTCATCACCATGTATCCCTGCAGTAAGCAGCACCACCGGTCCTGGTTTTTTAGACCTTTCAATGATCACCGGAACATCTACCGTAGTGGTAGTGTAGAGTCTGGCCATATTAAAATTAATGGTTGCTCCCTTGCCGGGGAGAACCTTCTCTCCTAAAATCTCGAGAACATTGTTTTTGTCTATTCGAGGCATAGGCTAGACATTTCTTTCAATATACCTAATGATGGTTTTGGCAATATCTTTTCCTGTAGCCTCTTCGATGCCTTCTAATCCGGGTGACGAATTCACCTCAAGAATCAGGGGACCTCTTGCGCTTTGAAGCATATCTACCCCGGCAACACCTAGTCCCATAGCTTTGGTAGCTTTAATCGCAGCAATTTCCTCTTCATCGCTAAGTTCAAAGACTTCAGCACTACCTCCTCTGTGTAAATTAGAGCGAAATTCTCCTTCCTTTCCCTGTCTTTTCATGGCACCCACCACATGTCCGTCAACTACGAAGGCACGAATATCGGCCCCTCCGGCTTCCTTTATGAATTCCTGAACGATCACCCTGGCCTGTAAACCATTAAAAGCTTCGATCACAGATTTAGCAGCATTCTTAGTTTCGGCAAGAACTACACCTACCCCCTGGGTTCCTTCAAGAAGTTTTACAACAAGTGGAGTACCTCCTACCTGTTTGATTACTCCTTCTACATCCCTGGAATAATTGGTAAAAACAGTTTTTGGAAGACCTATCTTGGCTCTGGATAGTACCTGCAAACTTCTCAGTTTATCTCTACTTCTTACCAAGGCTTCAGAATCTGTAGTTGTAAAAGAACCCATCATCTCAAACTGTCGCACAACAGCAGTCCCGTAAAAGGTGACAGAAGCTCCTATCCTAGGAATAATAGCATCTACATTTTCTATATATCCCCCTTTATAGTAGATATTGGGTTTTCGCTTTTCAATTACAATATCACACTTCAAAGGGTCTATAACTTCTACATCGTGCTTTCTTTTTTTCGCTGCCTCGACCAGTCTGCTTGTTGAATATAGCCTAGGATTTCTTGATAGGATTCTTATCTTCATTTAACTTCTGATTATAAGACACGTCTATTAGCTCTGTGTCTACAATAAATTTTTTGGTTAGAAATTTTCTTCCAATTAATACCGGGAACCTCATTTCCTGCCTGTCTGAAAGGGAAAGGGAGATTTTAAATACTTTTCCGAAGAGTTTGATGTTAGATTGTACTTGGTATCTTTTCTGAATTATCCCATTGCTACTTCTTACAAAAACAATATCATAATCCTCAAAAATGAACTCTTTTCCATTATACAGGGGATGTTCTTCATCGAGAAAGGTGCAATGTATAACATTCTCTTTCTCAATAATATTATCACAATGAATAGAGGAAGTATAGGCGCCAGTATCTATTTTTACGGCGATATCGCTTAGCTTCAAAGCCGGGAAATCTGCTTTATCAAACCTGCCGATCACGATTTTATCCATAACGCAATATAATAAAAAGCCATAAGACTTTTTGGTCTTACAATCCAGTGCAAAGATTGCGTAATTAATCTGAAATCTTATTATCCGATTTTGAAATTTCGGCAGAACTTCAAAAAAGTTTATCTGGCTCTTATTAATGTTTTAAATTTGAGCTAATGGAAAAACCTGCTCTGGAAGTTCAGTTAAAAACTTTGCCCAACAGCCCGGGGGTATATCAGTATTTCGATAAGAACGGCAAGATCCTTTACGTGGGAAAGGCCAAAAACCTCAAAAAAAGGGTCACTTCCTATTTCACCAAAAGACACGACAGCCATCGCATAGGAGTGATGGTGAAAAAGATACATGAGATAAGGCATATAGTGGTGGCTTCAGAAACAGATGCCCTGCTGCTGGAAAACAACCTGATCAAAAAGCATCAGCCTCGTTTCAACGTGATGCTGAAGGACGATAAGACCTATCCGTGGATATGTATTAAGAACGAACGTTTTCCCAGGGTGTTTCCCACCCGGAAACTGGTGAAGGACGGCAGCGAATATTATGGTCCGTTTACCAGCTTTAAAACCGTTAACACCCTGCTCGACCTTATCAAGGGCCTTTATAAACTGCGTACCTGCAATTATGACCTGGCCGAAGATAAGATCAGGAACGGGAAGTTTAAGGTTTGCCTGGAATACCACTTGGGAAATTGTGAAGGCCCGTGCGAGGCCTACCAGTCTGAAGAGGATTATAACAACAATATTGAAGCGATAAGACAGATTGTAAAGGGTAATTTCAAGGATTCCTTGCAGCGTTTCCGCAACCAGATGAAGCAGCATGCAGAAAATATGGAATTCGAGGACGCCCAGCGTATCAAGAACAAGATAGATGTACTCGAGAATTACCAGGCCAAGTCTACGGTGGTAAATCCCAAGATCAATAATGTAGATGTCTTCTCTGTGGTGACCGATGAAGGTTATGGTTATGTGAATTTCCTTCAGCTTTCTCATGGCGCGATCATCAGGTCCCATACCATAGAGATGAAAAAGAAGCTGGACGAGAGCGACCGGGAGCTGCTGGAACTGGCTATTGTGGAGATCAGGCAAAGGTTTAGCTCCAGCTCCAAAGAGATCTATGTTCCCTTCAAAGTAGATGTGGGTGAAGAGGTAAAGATCACCGTGCCTAAGCTGGGGGACAAAAAGAAGATCGTAGAGCTTTCTCAAAGGAATGCGAAATACTTCCGCCAGGAGCGCTTTAAGCAAATGAAGATCGTAGATCCAGACAGGCATGTGAACAGGGTGATGGCCCAGATGAAAGAGGATCTGCGCCTAAGCAAAGAACCCAGGCATATAGAATGTTTCGATAATTCCAATATCCAGGGGACCAATCCGGTGGCTGCCTGCGTGGTTTTTAAGAATGGAAAGCCGAGTAAGAAAGATTATCGTAAATTTAATATCAAGACCGTAGAAGGGCCAGATGATTTCGCTTCGATGGAAGAAGTGGTCTTCAGGAGATACCGCAGGTTAATGAACGAAGGCGAGGAGCTGCCGCAGCTAATTATAGTGGATGGAGGAAAGGGGCAGCTTTCCAGTGGGGTTAAGGCCCTTGAAACGCTGGGATTGCGTGGAAAGATCGCTATCATTGGCATCGCCAAACGATTAGAGGAGATTTTTTACCCGGGAGATCCAATTCCGTTGTATCTTGATAAGAAATCTGAAAGCCTTAAGATCATTCAGCAACTCAGGAACGAAGCACACAGGTTTGGAATTACTTTTCACCGCAATAAAAGGAGCAAGACCGCGCTTAATACAGAGCTTGAATCAATAGAAGGGATCGGTGAGAAAACGGTGGTAGAGTTGCTTAAAAATTTCAGGTCGCTCAAAAGGGTAAAGGAAGCTTCTAAAGATGAACTTGCAGAGGTCATCGGGGCTTCAAAAGCTACTATTATATTTAATCATTATCATACCGGATAAATGCGGATTTTTTTAGCCTTTATTTTCCTAAGCTTTAGCCTGCTGGGTTTTGGCCAGGAGCAGGAAGCTCCCAGCGTAGGCCTTGTGCTTAGCGGGGGAGGGGCTAAAGGACTTGCCCATATTGGAGTGTTGAAGGTGCTGGAAGAAGAAGGTGTAAAAATAGATTATATCGGCGGCACCAGTATGGGTGCGATCATAGGCGGGCTTTATGCTTCGGGATATTCTGCCAGCGAGCTGGACTCTATTTTTAATGATACCAATTTCGATATCCTAATCCAGGATGACCTTCCCAGGAGGGCCAAAACCTTCTATGAAAAGGAAGATTCTGAAAAATATGCCATTACCCTGCCTTTCGATAATTTTGATATTTCGTTCCCTACCGGCCTTTTCAAGGGGCAAAACATCTATAACCTCATGTCCCGGCTTACCATGCATGTAAGCGATGTGAACGATTTCAGTAAATTACAGATCCCATTTTTTTGTGTCGCGGCCAATGTAGAAACAGGCGAGGAGGTGATCCTGGATGAAGGTTCTCTGGCCAAGGCAATTTCTGCCAGTGGGGCTATTCCAACTATCCTGAGCCCTATCAAGATAAATGACCAGTTACTTACCGATGGAGGGGTAGCCAATAATTATCCCGTTGAAGAGCTGAGAAAACGAGGCGCAGACATCATCATTGGGGTAGATGTTCAGGATACCCTGGTTAAAAGGGAAAATTTGCGCAGTGTGTTCGAGATCATGTCCCAGATAAGTAATTTCAGGACCATTAATGATATGCGGGATAAAATTCCGCTGACCGATATCTATATTAAACCTGATATTTCCCCCTTTTCTGTCATGTCTTTTGAAGAAGGAAACGCGATCATAGACTCAGGGAGAGTGGCCGCGCTGGAAAAACTTCCCGAGTTAAAAGAACTGGCTAATAAGCTAGATGTCCGGCAAAAACGGGAACCCGTAAAGAAGATAGATACCTTTAACATTAGCGCCCTGACCCTGGAGGGGAATAATACCTATCCCCGGTCTTATGTACAGGGGAAGCTAAAACTTGATTATAACAAGCCCTATAACTTCGACGATCTTAATATTGGCATTAATAACCTTTCCGCCACCGGGAATTTCGACCGGCTTAGTTATCAGTTGATACCGCAGGAAGGAGATAACGGCAATTATACCCTGGCCATGCAGATCGAGGAAAGTGAGAGCAAGATGTTGCTCCGGCTGGGTTTGCACTATGATGAACTTTATAAGAGTGGTGCTCTAATAAATCTTACCCGTAAGAGTTTGATCTTTACCAACGACGTGGCCTCTTTAGATTTTGTGGTGGGAGATAACCTGAGGTATAATTTCAATTATTACCTTGATAAGGGGTATTACTGGAGCGTTGGATTGAATGCCCGTTATAATACCTTTGAAAAGGAGATAAACCTGAATAGCGTACGAAAAATAGAGGATGTGGATGAGCTGCCTCCCGTGGCCGAGCTGGATGTGAATTTTAAGGATTTTACCAATCAGATCTACGTGGAAACCCTCTTCCAGCAGGTATTTTCAATTGGCGCGGGACTGGAACATAAATATCTTAAGTTTAGCAGTAATACATTTAATGATGTGGAGAACCGCAATAACGAGATCATCTTTGATAATAGTCATTACGCCAGTGCTTTTGGTTATTTGAAATACGACTCTTACGACAATAAATATTTTCCTACCAAGGGCATTAGCTTTAATGGGGACTTTCATGTGTACCTTTATTCTTCAGATTTTAACGATAATTTCGCTGAATTCTCCATCGCTAAGGGTGCCATAGGTTATGCCGTGACCCCCTTGCGAAATCTTTCTGCGCGTATCTCCACCGAAACAGGCTTCAAAATTGGAAATGACGGGACCGAGGTGCTGGACTTTTTCCTGGGTGGATATGGGAATGATTTTATTAATAATATCAAGCCTTTCTATGGATACGATTTCCTGAGTCTTTCGGCAGACAGCTATATACAGGCCTTACTGGAGATCGATTTCCAGGTGGCGCGGAAGAACCATATTATCGCCAGTGCCAACATCGCCAATGTGGAAGACAGGCTGTTTACTACAGGGAACTGGTTTACGCTGCCAGATTATACCGGTTATGCCCTGGGTTACGGCATAGATACTTTCATGGGGCCTATGGAGGTCAAGTACACCTATTCGCCTGAAGTGAGGAATAGTTACTGGTTTTTCAGTCTTGGCTTCTGGTTCTAAACCAATTGATTAATTTTCAATATTTTAAACTTCAAAGCCTCGGTTTTTAGACTACTTTTAAGATTGTTTCGCTAAATTTTCATGATATTTGTATAAATCGAAAAATAAAGTCTAAAAAATCCTAATCTTTCAATAATTAATAGGATTTTGGGTGATTTAAAAACAATATGCTATGCCTTTTTATCATAAACTAGGTAAGATCCCACATAAACGTCATACCATTTTCAGAAAGCCTGACGGCAGTCTTTATTATGAACAATTGTTCGGTACTATTGGTTTTGATGGAATGTCTTCCAATCTCTATCACGAGCATCGCCCTACCCAGGTTAAAGAGATCAAGGGTAGTTACGATGTAAGGCCGAAAGTTGCCGTGGAGAATAACCTTAAATCTTACAGGTTTAAAGGATTCCAGGTTAAACCACATCCAGATTATTTGAAAAGCCGCAGGCCGGTGCTAACAAATTCAGATTGTGATATTATCCTGGCATCGCCTCAGGGCTCTACTGAAGATTACTTCTATAAGAATGCTGATGCAGATGAACTGCTTTTTATTCATAAAGGAAGCGGGAAGTTGCGCACGCATCTAGGAAACCTGGATTTTAAATACGGTGATTACCTGTTGATCCCAAGGGGGACTATTTATAAAATTGATTTTGATGATGAGGATAACCGGCTTTTCATCGTGGAATCCCGCAGGCCGATTTATACTCCAAAGAGGTATAGAAACTGGTTCGGGCAGTTGCTGGAGCATTCTCCATTTTGTGAGCGTGACCTGAGACAGCCCTACGAACTTGAAACCAATGATGAGAAAGGTGAATTCCTGATCAAGATAAAGAAGAAAGGGGAGATTTTTGATATGGTCTATGCCACGCATCCATTTGATGTTGTGGGATACGACGGTTACAATTATCCTTACGCTTTCTCTATCCACGATTTTGAACCCATTACTGGTAGAATACATCAGCCGCCACCGGTACATCAGACCTTCGAGACCGATGCCTTCGTGGTGTGCAGTTTCTGTCCCAGAAAATATGATTATCACCCGGAAAGTATCCCTGCGCCATATAGCCATAGTAACATAGACAGCGATGAGGTGTTGTATTATGTAGATGGTGACTTTATGAGCAGGAATGATATTGAAGCCGGACATATTTCGCTTCACCCGGCCGGAATTCCGCATGGGCCGCACCCGGGCGCTGTGGAAAGAAGTATTGGTCAGACCGATACCGAAGAGCTGGCGGTAATGGTAGATACCTTTAAGCCTCTGATGCTTACCGAGGATGCGATGGAGATTGCAGATGAAACCTACTACAGGTCCTGGTTGGAAGAAGAGGATAAGTAAGAAATGAGAGAAGATTTATCAGCACAGGACCGAGCGATGTGGTAATATTTTGAATTTAATATTCAAATTTATACCATTTCGATAATCCTAAAAATAAAATAAAAAATGTCTACAGATAACACATCATTACATCTAGAAAAGGTCGTTCCCGAAGCAGAGGACTTTCTGCCAATTTTAGGAACAGATTTCGTTGAACTTTATGTAGGTAATGCCAAGCAGGCCGCCTACTATTACCAGCATGCCTGGGGCTTCCAGCCGGTAGCTTACGCAGGTTTGGAAACAGGAAAAAAAGACAGCGTTTCCTATGTGCTGCAACAGGGAAAGATAAGGGTCGTACTTACTTCTCCGCTTGAAAAGGATGGAGAGATCAATGCGCATATTAATAAGCATGGTGACGGGGTGAAGTTCGTAGCCCTTTGGGTAGACGATGCCAGGAAGAGTTACGAAGAGACCACCAAACGAGGCGCTAAGTCTTATGTAGAGCCTTACGAACTGGAAGATGAGAACGGAAAGGCCGTGATCTCCGGGATACATACCTATGGAGAGACCATTCACCTTTTTGTGGAAAGAGGCGAATATGAAGGGCCGTTCTTACCTGGGTACCGTGTTTATGATACCAAAGCCAAATCTCCTGATACCGGGCTTAAATTTATCGATCATATGGTTGGTAATGTTGGCTGGAACGAGATGAACAAGTGGGTTGAATTCTACGGAAAAGTAATGGGCTTTGCTCAGCTGGTTTCATTTGACGACAAGGATATTTCTACAGATTACACGGCTCTTATGAGTAAGGTGATGAGTAACGGAAATGGTCGTATCAAATTCCCTATCAATGAGCCGGCTGAAGGAAAGAAGAAATCACAGATCGAAGAATATATAGATTTTTATAATGGTGCAGGGGTACAGCATATCGCCCTGGCCACAGATAATATCATAGAGACCGTGACCCAGCTCAGGGACAGGGGAGTTGAATTCCTGTATGTTCCGGAAACCTATTACGATGATCTATTGGATAGAGTAGGTGAGATAGATGAAGATCTTGAGCCGCTGAAAGAACTGGGGGTGCTGGTAGACCGCGACGATGAAGGATACCTGTTACAGATCTTTACCAAGCCGGTACTGGACAGGCCAACCATGTTCTTCGAGATCATTCAGCGTAAAGGAGCACAATCTTTCGGAAAAGGAAACTTCAAGGCGCTTTTCGAGGCTATTGAAAGAGAGCAGGATTTGCGAGGAACTTTAAATTAGAATTAAAAAATTGCTAAAATTTAGGTGTAAAAATTTAAAAATTGACAATTCCATAATTATTTAGTTAAACTTAAAATTCGTGTTGCAGGTAAGATAGAAATATCAGACTTTTGCACCGCATTTTTGGAGTGGTTACCAAAAATCATTTTTAAATTTTTTTCATAATTTAAGTTTTAGTTGGTTAATAAGATAAAATTCCCCGTCATTAATTTGATGGGGTTTTTTGTTTTAATACTTTTGGAATAGTAATTGTAAAAGGAGTATTGATCCCAGAAATACTGATACTTAGGAATAATATTATGATGAAAAAACTCTGTGCAATTACGCTGCTTTTCTTTCTGTTTGGTACCACTTCTTTATTTTCTCAAAAAGCCTACAAAGAAGGTGAGTGGTTCCAGTTCAGGATTCATTATGGTATTTTCAACGCAAGTTATGCGACCTTAGAGGTAGATGAAGCAACCCTGGGTAACAAACCGGTGTACCATATTAAAGGCAGGGGGAAATCCACAGGCCTGTTAAGTCTTTTCTTCAAGGTAGACGATGATTACCAGACTTATATAGATAAAAGGACAGGAAAACCTTACAAATTCATCCGCAAAATAAACGAAGGAGGTTACACCAAAGACCTGGAGATCGACTTTGATCACAAGGATAATCAGGCTCATGTAACCGACCATAAAAATAATACATCCAAAAGCTATCCCGTGCCTGAAAATGTGCACGACATGTTATCTTCATTTTATTATATTCGCAACCAAATTGACAGTGATGATTTGACTCCCGGAAAGGAGATGAAATTAAAAATGTTCATCGATGATGAAAATCTTGATTTCAAGCTCGTATTCCTGGGTAGGGAAGTGATCAAAACTAAATTTGGAAAGGTGGCGACCCTTAAATTCAGGCCTTATGTATTGGCAGGTCGGGTATTTAAGGAAAAGGAAAGCCTTACTTTTTGGGTTAGTGACGATAAGAACAAGATCCCCGTTAAAATAGAAGCAGATCTGGCTGTTGGATCTTTAGATGCAGATTTAGAGGCATATAAAGGTTTAAAACATCAGTTTAGTATTTTAATGAATTAAATATGGAGATAAAACCCGAGATCGCGGAACGAATTATAAAACTTGAGGAAAAGTTTAAGAATTCGGGTCAGGATATGGGGTCCTATTTAGATGGTCTGCTTTACGATCGCTACCTGTCTTACTGGGATTATATTGAGGTAGATACGCTGCTAAGCCTGCAAAAGACCAATACGCATTTCCCTGATGAGATGATCTTCATCACCTATCATCAGATCACCGAGCTGTATTTCAAGCTTATTATCCACGAACAAAAGCAGATCATCGAGAGCGCGACACTAACCGCTTCCTACTTCATTGAAAAGCTTAATCGTATTAACCGTTATTTCAGGATCCTCATCGATTCCTTCGACGTTATGATCAAGGGGATGGAGAGAGAGCAATTCCTGAAATTCAGAATGGCGCTACTTCCGGCCAGCGGATTCCAGTCTGCACAGTTCAGGATGATCGAGCTTTATTCAACCCCACTGGAGAACCTTGTGTCTGCAGATATTCGAAAGGATTTTTCTGAAAAGAACACCCCGGAGGAGCTATATGAGCATATTTACTGGAAAAAGGGCGGGATAGATTTGGAAACGGGTGAAAAAACGCTCACTTTAAAACAATTTGAAAAAAGATACACTCCCCGGTTTTTAAGAATAGCAAACGGTGTATATGGAAATACTATATACCATCGTTATCTTAAAATGCACGAAGAAGACCGCAAAAACGAGGAGTTGGTGCAGGCCATGCGAAACCTGGATGTGAACGTCAACATCAACTGGTTGTTAATGCATATGGGGGCGGCATACAGGTATCTGAGTAAAGACAAAACTACGGTGAAGGCTACCGGGGGAACCAACTGGAAAAAATTTCTTCCGCCAAGCTTTCAGCGAATCTCTTTCTTTCCAGGTTTATGGACTGAAGAGGAAAAACAGGATTGGGGCAAACAATGGGTAAACCATACGTTTAACACAGAAAATAAAAAGTAAGAAAATTGAAGAAATTAGGTTTATTGTTTTTGATGATGCTGGCACTGGTTGCCTGCAATGACGAGGAAAAAGACCAGGCGGTTACCAAGGAGGTGAAGCCAAAGAAAATAGCTGCGGTAGAAAAGGAGTACGGGTTTGTCCTGGACGATTTTGAAGTGGTTAAAGATACCATCGAATCTGGTGACAGTTTTGGTTATATCATGGATCAGAACGGGGTAGGCCACGGCAAGGTGTTCGAAATTTCCAACAAGGTTAAAGACACATTTAACCCGGCACGTATCACCGCCGGGAAAAAATATATGATCCTTAAGGCCAAGGATTCAGCGAAAACCCCGCAGTATTTCATCTACGAAAATGACAAGATCAATTATACCGTGGTGGCTCTTGGGGACAGCATCTATGCCGAAAAGAAAAAGAGGCCGGTAACCGTAAAGAGAAGAGAGGTTTCCGGAGTGATCGTTTCCTCGCTTTCCGAAGCTATGGAATCCCAGGGCCTGAGCAATCTTCTGGTATATGAACTTTCTAATATCTACCAGTGGAGTATAGATTTTTTTAAACTTCAGAAGGGAGACCAGTTCAAAATGGTCTACCACGAAAAATATATTGATGATACTATTTTTGCAGGGATAGAAAAGGTAGATGCCGCTGTTTTCAAGCATTCAGATAAACCTTTCTATGCCTTCAGGTATCTAAGTGATAGCATTTCTGGCAAACCAAGTTTCTATGATGAGGAGGCCAAGGCATTACAAAGCTTTTTCTTAAAGGCGCCATTGAATTATTCCCGAATTTCTTCGAGATATACCAAAAGAAGATTTCACCCCGTTCAGAAAAGATGGAAGGCCCACCTGGGAACAGATTATGCCGCGGCATACAATACCCCTATCGTAAGCACGGCTAACGGGACGGTGATCGCTTCCAGTTATACTTCAGGAAACGGAAATTACGTGAAAATACGCCATAATTCTAAGTACACTACTCAGTATCTTCACATGACCAAAAGAGCTGTAAAGACCGGGCAAACCGTAAAGCAGGGAGATGTGATAGGTTACGTGGGAAGTACAGGTTTGGCTACGGGACCCCATGTTTGCTACCGTTTCTGGGTAAACGGGAAACAGGTGGATCCATACCGCCAGAACCTTCCCTCGGCAAAACATATAGAAGACGAATTAAAGGACGAATATTTTGCTTATATCAAGCCTCTTAAGGATGAACTTGAGCAAATTCCCTACAAAAGCATTTAAATGAAGAATATCAATCCAACCACCACCAGGGCCTGGAAAGAATTAGATCAACATTTCAAGGAGATCAAGGATGAGCATATGCGAGATATGTTCAGTAATGATAAAGAGAGGGCTGCGAAATTTACCATGCAGTGGGAAGATTTCTATGTTGATATCAGTAAGAACAGGATCAATGAAACTACCCGCGAGCTGTTGCTGAAACTGGCTGAAGAATGCAAACTGGAAGAAGCTATAGAGAGCTATTTTTCCGGGGAGGCGATCAACCAGACCGAAAACCGTCCCGTGCTACATACTGCTTTAAGAGCGGCAAAAGATGCCGAGATCAAGGTTAGAGGAGAGAATGTGGTGCCCGAAGTGGAAGAAGTAAAAGAAAAGATCAGGGCGTTTTGTGAGGAGATCATTAGCGGGGAGAGAAAAGGATATACCGGCAAAGCCTTTACAGATGTGGTGAACATCGGGATAGGAGGATCAGATCTTGGTCCTGTGATGGTGACCGAAAGCCTGGAATTCTACAAGAATCACCTGAAAATGCACTTTATCTCCAACGTAGACGGGGACCATGTGCATGAGACTATAAAAGACCTTAATCCGGAAACCACTTTATTCCTGGTTGTATCCAAGACCTTTACGACCATGGAAACCCTAAGTAATGCTACTACGGTGAGAGAGTGGTTCCTGAAATCTGTTCCGGAGAAAGAAGTGTCTAAGCACTTTGTGGCGGTCTCTACCAATCTGGAAAAAGTTGAAGGTTTTGGGATAGACAGAGAAAATATATTCCCTATGTGGGACTGGGTTGGGGGGCGTTTTTCCCTTTGGAGTGCCGTTGGGCTTTCCATTAGCCTGGCCATTGGTTATGATAATTTTGCTTCCCTTTTAGAAGGTGCAAGAAAAATGGATGAGCATTTTAAAGCTACGCCATTTAAAGAGAATATGCCTGTACAGCTGGCTCTGCTTACCATATGGTACAATAATTTCTTTAAGGCGGAAAGCGAGGCGGTGATCCCTTACTCGCAGTACCTAGACAAATTTCCATCTTACCTGCAACAGGCGATCATGGAAAGTAACGGGAAGAGCGTAGACCGTAATGGGGAAGAGGTAGATTATGAAACCGGAACCATCATTTGGGGGGAACCGGGAACCAATTCTCAGCATGCCTTTTTCCAGCTGATCCACCAGGGGACTAAACTTATCCCGGCAGATTTTATAGGCTTTAAAAGATCCCTTTTCGGCGACAAGTCTCACCAGGATAAACTGATGGCGAACTACTTTGCCCAAACCGAAGCCCTTCTGAATGGAAAGAGCGAAGCTGAGGTGGTAGACGAGCTAAAAGCTAAAAGTTTTAGCCAGGAAGAGATAGATCGTATCAAGACATTTAAGGTTTTTAAGGGGAATAATCCTACCACTACCATTCTTATTGATAAACTGACTCCGGAAAGTATGGGGAAACTTATCGCCATGTACGAGCACCAGATCTTCGTACAGGGAGTTATTTGGAACATTTTCAGTTATGATCAATGGGGTGTGGAACTGGGAAAACAGCTTGCCAATAAGATTCTCGCAGATTTCGAGTCAAAATCTGTTGAAGATCATGACTCCTCAACCAAGAATCTTTTAGAGTTTTATCTAAAATAATGGATTTTTCATACTGTTAAAAACTTGTTTGTAGTTTAAAGCGCTTGGAATCAGGCGCTTATTTTTTTGCTTTAACTTGAATTGGACAAAAGTTAAAATTTCTAATCTTAACATTTCGGTAATTTACGGAAGCCTAGAAATGATTTCTTTTGCAAAAATTTTAAGACAAACAACAAATTTTTTAACAATGAGAAATTTACTACTCTTAGCGATGTTGCTTGCATCTGCTACGATTTTTGCTCAGGGAACGGTTACCGGTACGGTAATGGATTCTGAAATGGATGGTCCATTACCAGGTGCGAACGTAATGGTTGTTGGTACACAACAAGGTGCCATGACCGACTTCGACGGTAACTTCAGCATAGATGTTGAAGATTCTTCTGGGAAACTAAGAATCAGTTTTGTGGGGTATTCTCCTAAAACTGTTCAATTTAATGTAAGCGGTGGTCAAACCGTAGATCTTGGAGAGATTGTATTGAGTCCAGATGCAAATGCTTTATCTGAAGTAGTTATTACAGGAGTTGTGGATCTTGCAAAAGATCGTCAAACACCGGTTGCTGTTTCTACGATACGTTCTACAGAGATCCAGGAGAAATTAGGAAACCAGGAATTCCCTGAGATCCTTAATACTACTCCTTCTATCTACGCTACTAAACAAGGTGGTGGATTTGGAGATTCCCGTATCACCATTCGTGGTTTTGATACTCAGAACTCTGCTGTAATGATCAACGGTATTCCTGTTAATGATATGGAAAACGGGCAGGTATACTGGAGTAACTGGGCTGGTCTTAGTGATGTAGCTTCTGCAGTACAGGTGCAAAGAGGTTTAGGTTCTTCTAAACTTGCGGTTTCTTCTGTTGGAGGTACTATTAACGTTGTAACCCGTTCAGCTCAAATGTCTGAAGGTGGTTTTGTAAAAGCTAGTTTCGGTAACGATAATTACCTGAAAACAATTGCTTCTTATAACACAGGACTTAGCGATAGCGGTTGGTCTGGATCTTTCCTTTTAAGCAGAACTGCTGGTGATGGCTACGTGAACGGAACCGAATTTGAAGGATATAACTACTTTATTGGAGTAGGATACCAGCCAAATGATGACCATGAATTCAATTTCATGCTTACCGGTGCTCCACAGCAACACAACCAAAGAGGTTTCTTTACCAGACTTTCCAGCTACCTTGCTTATGGGGAAAATGGAGAGCCAAACGAAAAATATAACCCAGATTTTGGATACAGAAACGGAAAAGAGTTTACTTTCTCAGGAAACTTTTACCACAAGCCTGTAGCTTCTCTTAACTGGGAATGGGATATTACAAGCCTTTCTAAATTATCTACCACTGCGTATGCTTCATTTGGTAGAGGTGGTTCTATTGGTTCTATTGGAAGAATTAATGGTAGACAGTCTTTCGCTTTACCTTTAACAGATGACGGTCTGCTTCCTATAGATGATATTTTCGCTTGGAACTCTGGTCAGGATGTTCCTTCTCTTGGGGATCCTAGACAGCCATATTCTGGTGAAGGACAATACCAGGGACAGTTTGTAAACACCGGGAACGGAGATCGTTCTGGTGAAAATGGTATTTCACAGCGTTCTTCTGTGAACTCACACAACTGGTTTGGGGTGATCTCAAACTTCGAAACAGAACTTACAGATAAGATAACTTTAGACGTAGGTGCAGATCTTAGATCTTATAGAGGTTTCCACTACCGTAGATTGGTAGACCTTATGGGGGCGGATATCTACCGCTCAACTGCAGATAGCAATAATCCTAATAGATTCCTAAGTGAAACTTACGATCCTACTATTGGAAATACCTTAAATGTATTTAAGAGTATTGATGATGAAGAGAAGATTGATTATTACAATGATGGTCTTGTAAGATGGGCTGGTGTATTCGGACAGTTAGAATATGCCGGAGACCAGGTCTCTGCTTTTGTTCAGGGTGCTTTATCTAACCAAGGGTTCAAAAGAATTGAATATTTCAACGAGGCTCCAGGTAACCAGGAGACAGGATGGGAAAACATTCTTGGAGGAAATATTAAAGGTGGTATGAACTATAATATCAACGACCAGCACAACGTATTTGGTAACATTGGTTATTACTCTAAGCAACCATTATTTGATGCGGTTTATATCAACTTTGGTAATACTTTAAACCCCAACCTTACTAACGAGCAGGTATTTGGAATTGAACTAGGATATGGTTTCCGTTCTCAGTACTTCAATGCTAACGTTAACATCTACAGAACTTCATGGGCAGATAGATTTGAGAGTGATGCAGCTACTTTCTTTGAGGATACTCCGCAGGAAATTAGAGGTACTGCCAACCTACTTGGGATTACCCAGGTTCACAAAGGTTTTGAATTTGATTTTTATGGAAGGGTAACCAATAAATTTAAATGGAATGCTATGCTTTCTGTTGGAGACTGGGAATACAAGGATGATGTTGTGGCATCTTACTTCGATGAGAACCAGAACCCAATTCCTGGAGTAGACGATGCAGTACTTAGCCTTGATGGAGTTAAGGTAGGTAACGCTGCTCAGTTCACTGCCAGTGCAGGTGTAGATTACCAGATCGTTGATAACTTAAACGTTGATGCTACCTACAGATATGCAGATAATCTTTATGCAGATTTTGATGCTACAGATGCATTGAACAATCCTAATTTCGAGGTATTTGAACTTCCTTCTTATGGTCTGTTAGACCTGGGAGCTTCTTATGGCCTTGATCTGGGAGATAACAGATTGAGCTTTAGAGTTAACGTGAACAACGTTACAGATAATATCTATATGTCTGAATCTAATACTAATATTCTTGCAGGTCCTGAGGACGATACTTACGATGGAGTGAACACTAGAAACAATGTTTTCTTCGGATGGGGTAGAACCTGGAATGCGAGCGTTGCTTTTAGATTCTAAGATCAATTTTTCATTAAAAGAAGAAAAGCCCGGTTTATCCGGGCTTTTTTTTATGCCTTACCGAAAATTTATTAACAATTCTCTTGGTTTTGTTCTTTTGAAATTTAAAAAACTGTTATTCAGTTTGTTAACAGTTTTTTTGTAAGATTTCATGTTTTAAATTCTTCGAAATTCACCAAAAATGGCAGGATTCTATCGGAATAAGTTAAAAGTCTTAACACTTAGATAATGATTCTTTTGTAGGAAAATCTTTTTTTTGCATCGAATTTTAATCAAACACAAACAAAACAAAATGAGGAAATTATTACTCCTGGCAATGCTTTTTGCATCTGCCACGATTTTTGCTCAGGGAACTATTACCGGTAAGGTGATCGATTCCGCAACAGACGGTCCGCTTCCGGGCGCGAATGTTAAAGTAGTTGGAACTAGCAACGGTACCATGACCGATTTTGATGGTAACTTCAGCCTTGAAGTTGGAAAATCATCAGGAAAAGTCGTTGTTAGCTTTGTTGGTTTTATGGCTACAGAAGTAGAATTTAACATTGCAGAGGGTGGTACCCAGGATCTGGGTAACATTGTTCTTGGAGCAGACGAAAATGCTTTAGACGAGATTGTAGTAACAAGTTATTCTCTTGCGATAGACCGTAAGACTCCTGTTGCTGTGTCTACCATTAAAGCTGGTGATATTGCTTTAAAACTGGGAACTCAGGAATTTCCTGAAATCCTTAAGAATACACCTGGGATCTATGCTACTCGTCAGGGTGGTGGATATGGTGATGCTCGTGTAAACATTCGAGGATTTTCATCTGAGAACGTTGCGGTAATGATCAATGGTATTCCTGTAAACGACATGGAAAATGGTCGTGTTTACTGGAGTAACTGGGCTGGTCTTGGGGATGTAACCAAAACCATGCAGGTTCAAAGAGGTCTTGGAGCTTCTAAAGTTGCCGTACCTTCTATTGGTGGTACGATTAATATTGTAACCAAGTCTATAGACGCTGAAGAAGGAGGAAATGTTTTTGCCGGAGTAGGGAACAATGGTTATTCTAAATATGGAATGACTTATTCTACTGGAGTTGGCGAAAATGGATTTGCAGCTACGGTTTCTGCGGCTAAGATCCAGGGAGATGGATATGTTGACGGTACTGAATTTAGTGGTTACAATTATTTTGTAAACCTTTCTAAGCAAATCAACGAAGATCACCTGCTTTCTTTCAACGCTTTTGGAGCACAGCAAGAGCACGGTCAACACTATACTCGTCAAACCATTGCTGAGTACAATAGAACTGAAGCAGGGCCACAGCGTTTTAACGCAGACTGGGGATATAAAAATGGAGAAGTTTACAATACTGCATTCAATTTCTATCACAAACCTCAAATGTCCCTGAATCACTACTGGACATTAAGCGAAAATACTGAAATCTCTACCGCTCTTTATGCGTCTTTCGGATCTGGAGGAGGAAGAAGAACCAGAGGAGATAAGTTTAGCAACAATGACTATCGTTTGGGTGGCTTTGACCAGCCGATCGATTTCGACAGAATTGTTGACGAAAATATGCAGCTAGGTACACTTGGAGCTTCTGATATTATTTATGCTTCAAGAAACAGCCATAACTGGTATGGTGTTCTTTCTACTTTCAAAAACTTTACTACAGACAAATTAACTCTGTCTGGAGGAATTGATGGAAGATATTATGTAGGTTCTCACTATTATGAGATCACAGATCTTTTAGGTGGTGATTACTGGTTAAATGAATCTTCAAGTGACTTGAATGGAGGAACGGCATTGGTAGTTGGTGATAAGTTTGGTAAAGACTACGACGGTACTGTTCTTCGTGGAGGACTTTTTGGCCAGGCTGAATATGATGTAACAGATGATTTTAATGTATTCATGGCGGCCGATATTTCTAACACCTCTTACCAGGTTGAAAACTTCATGAAATTTGAAGCTAATGATCCAGAGAGAACTTCTGAAACAGTTGACTTTTTAGGATACGGAATTAAAGGTGGTGCTAACTACAACCTTACTTCTAACCACAACGTATTTGCAAATGTTGGGTATTTCTCTAAAGCTCCTTTCCTAACGAATGTTTTTCAGAACACAACCAGTTCAACAGAGGCAAATACAGACGCACGTAATGAAAAGGTATTTAGTGCAGAATTAGGTTATGGATATAGAGGGCCGGCTTTTAAAGCAAATGTAAACCTTTACCGTACTAGCTGGTTAGATAAGGCTATAACTAACGGCTATCCAAATCCTGCTGACCGGGATATGATGTTGTTTTATAACATAGCCGGCGTAAATGCCTTACACCAGGGAATTGAATTAGATTTCTCTTATAATGTTACCGATAGGTTTAAGGTTTCTGGTATGGTTTCTCTGGGAGATTGGACCTGGACCAATAATGTATCTGCCACTCTTAAAGATCAGGATGGAGCCATCATTTATGATGATGAAGAAGATTTAGATGGGGACGGCGATCTGGAACCAAGGACAGTGAATGTATATTCTGAAGGTCTAAAAGTTGGTGATGCTGCTCAAACTACTTTTGCGGTAGGTGGTAGCTATGATTTTGCTGATAATTCTACTGTATTTGTAGATTATAACTATGCAGGTGATATGTATTCATCTTACTTTGTTGAAGCTAGGAACTCTCCAGGAATGGGTAATACCTGGGAGGCTCCGGAATATGGTCTTTTCGACTTCGGTCTTAGACATAAATTCGATGTTGGGCCATTAGCTGCTACTTTCAACGGAAAAGTGAATAACATTTTCGATACAGAATATATTTCTGATGCTAATGACCAGGGGAATGGCTATAAGGATGCTCAGGTGTACTACGGTGCAGGAAGAACTTATAGTGTAAGCCTAAAACTTAACTTCTAAAAAGAAATAAAATGAAAAAGTCTATATACTTTTTAATGATGTTCCTAGGCCTTGCGCTTACCAGCTGCGAGCCTATGGAAGAAATTAATGATGAAATTGATACTTCATTAATCGTTAAGGGTAATGCCGATCTAACCTTAAGTGAAGATGATTATACTGCCCTTGAATTGGATGAAGAAAGGTTCATGAACCTTGAAGAAGCAAAAGCTTTGATTCCAGGTTTATTATCTAAGAAATATCCTGCTTTTACTGATGAATCTCTCGCTACGGTGCACTTTAACCTTTTTGCACCTGTAGATCCTGAAGCCTATACAGTGACTGCTGAAGATTATGCTGCTGCTGGATTAGATAATGAATTCTTCTCAAGCGAGGCAGAGATCTATGAGTTTTTAAGTATGCATTTTGACCAGGCTCAGGATGGAAAACATGTAGATCTTACTTACAATGTAGTTTCAGACGAGATTGTTTTTACTCTTGAATATGCAGATTATTCTGTGATAAAGGAAGAGCTAGGAAGCACTTATCCAGACCCTGCAGCCAATGCAGCTAAATACGGGAGCTTTACAGTAGATGTAGATAGCGACAATTACTGGAGCGATGATATGATCATGGAAGCGCTGGGAGCATTCATTTCTGAAGAATATGGAGATGTAAAAGGTCAGCAATACAATGTAACCTATAAGGTATACAATGGTTCATATACCGAGGATAGAAGTATGAGCCTTCAGTATAACGGTAACAATTATATAGCTGTAGGTGGAACTGCTTATGAAATGAACGATGATGATTACGATTTCATCGGTGCTGAATTTGCAGATACTTATGCCGGTCCTGCTGAGAATGTTGCCAAGTATGGTAGCTTTGATAAAAGATCCTCTAGTGATAACTACTGGAGTGATAGTATGCTTCTTGAAGCTATCAATGCATTGTTAATGGAGAAATTTCCAGATGCAGAGGAAGGTGCTCAGTTCGCAGTTTCCTATGATATTTATGATGGTAGCGTAAAAGCTGTAACAACTTCTGTTATTTTATCTGGAGGTTCTTATATTATCGATGATAATGCATCTATATCAACCATTCAGACAAACTCTGTATTTGCAAAAACAAACGGATCATGGGGAAGACCGCTTACTCTTCCTGAAAATATCTATACTGAAGAGTTTGGCCAGAGATATAATAATCTTGATGATGATGAAGAGGTAGGTTTCTATATTAGTAGATATCTTGAACCAATGTATCCATATGCTGAAGATGGGGATATGGTTTCTGTAGCCTTCGATTTCTATGACGGTGGACTTGAAAAAAGATATGGTGTTTTCACTTACAAAAACCGTGAATGGGTTTACACTCCAAGAACAAAGCAAGCTACTTTACAATTTGGTTATGATGGAGTAAACTGGGTACCAGATAATACTATTCAGTACACCTTTACTTCAGATGACTATGCTCTTGTAGCAAGCGAGCTCGAAAGTGAATATCCTGCTGCGGCCGGAAATCTTGACAACTACGGAAACTTCAACAGAACAGGTGGAGGAACAAGCTGGAGTGATGAGATGATGATTGACGCTATAAATATAGTATTAGATAATCTTAACCCTGGAGCTGAAATTGGCCAGAAATATAGTGTTAGCTATGTGATCTATGCCGGTGGATATTCAGAAGAAACCAAATCTGTTATCAAAACAGAAGACAATATCTGGGTTTATAACTAATATTCCATTTAAATCATTAAAAACCTCCTGTTTAACAGGAGGTTTTTGTTTCCAATAATTGCTGGAAAAGCATTAAAATCAATTTCAATGAGGAAAGTATTTTTAAAGAAACTGGGTCTAAGCTCAATGCTTATTCTGGGTACATTGATGTTGCAGAATTGTAGCGGAGAAGATGCACCGGGTACAGAGCCTAAACCAGAACCTACTTCTGAATTACCAGTTGCCAAGGACGATAGTTATTCTACCGCTGAAAATCAAAAACTGGTGATTTCAGATTTGCTGGAGAACGATATTATCTATGATTATGGTCGGATCAAGGAGTTCGATGAATCCACCGTTGAAGGCGGTAAGGTTGAAGCCAATAATGATGGGTCTCTTACCTATTTCCCCCCAGATGATTTTATTGGTAAAGATAGTTTCCATTATAGCCTTTGTGATGCCGAATTGCCAGCGAACTGCTCTACAGCCAAAGTAAGTATTACCGTCACCGATGCAGGTGAACCTGTAGCTAACGACGATTCTTATGAGGCAGTTGAAAATAAGAAATTCAATATCAATAATTTCCTTGAAAATGATGTTCTAATCGATGGGGCAACACTTTCAGAGATCGATGATGAAGGTCTTAATGGTGTTTTAGTTGATAACGGAGATGGAACTTTAAGCTATACTTCCAATAATGGATTTACCGGTGAAGATTCTTTTACATATACCATTTGCGATAGCGATGAAACACCTAGCTGTTCTACCGCCACTATTACTATAACTGTGGTGGATGAAGGTTCGCCCTCTGCCGAAGATGATAAAGTGGTGATGAATTCAACCAGCACCGAGGTGGTATTAGACAATCTTTTAGAAAATGACGATCTAATTGATGATGCATTTATCAAATCGGTGGATGATTCTTCAGCTTCTGGTACCGCTGTACTTAATGCTGATGGTACTGTAACCTATAGCCCCGCGACCGGTTTTCAGGGAGAGGATACCTTTACCTATACTTTATGTGATGATGATGCTACTGCAACTTGTGTCGTTGCAAATGTGACAGTAAGTGTAGTTGAGTCTATCAGTTTTAATTTTCCTGATTATCTCGAAGATTATTATGCTGAGGTAACATTCAGCAGGGACCCGGAATTATTGTATGATATTCTTTCCACTTACACCACTACTGAGCATACGAACCGCTTAGAATATTACCAAAGACATGATTACTTATACGATGCAGATGAGGATCCATCTAATCCGGAGAATGTTATCCTGATATATACTGGAGATAGCAGGTCAAAGGATGAATTCCAGGCAGGTGATCTAAGTGAAGGAGAAACTTTTAATACCGAACATATTTATCCGCAATCAAGACTTTCCTCAGATGAGGCAAAGAATGATATGCACCATATGCGAGTGGCAGATGTGAACATCAATTCAGAAAGACTAAACTATCCTTATACAGACGGAAGTGGAGCTTATAAATTAGTTGATGGGGATAAATGGTTTCCTGGTGACGACTGGAGAGGAGACGTAGCCCGTATGGTAATGTATGTTAACTTAAGATATGGAGAGCCATTTGGAGACGTAGGTTCTAAGCAACTATTTCTAAAATGGAATATTGAAGATCCCGTTTCTGCTTTCGAGATACAGCGAAACAACGTGATCGAGGCTGCCCAGGGTAACCGGAATCCGTTTATCGATAACCCGTATCTGGCCACTCTTATCTGGGGCGGGGAAGATGCCGAAAACCGATGGGAGTAATAACAAATGCATTTAGTATTTTAGCGGATACAAAAAATTAAAATTATGTACGAAACGGTTCAGTTCATTCACTCATATTGGGCATACCTGGTATTATTCATGCTGCTAATAGCAAGTTTTAACGCCATTATTGGCTTTGCGGCCAATAAGGAATATTCTGCGACAAACTTTAGGATCGCCCTTTTCACCCTTATTGTCTCTCATATTCAGTTATTGATCGGGATAGTACTATACTTTAGTACACCTTACTTCAGTGGCTGGGCTCAGGAAGGTATGGGCGGTGTAATGAAAGATTCAGTGCTTAGACTTTATAATGTAGAGCACCCTTTGGTTATGATCATCGCTATTGCCCTGATCACCATTGGATATTCCAAGCATAAGAAGAAGCTTACCTCGAGGCCAAAATTCAAGATGCTGGCCATCTTTTATGGTTTTGCCTTGGTAGCTATGCTTTCCAGGATCCCGTGGACTGCCTGGTTCAACTAATTTTCTTTCACATTTCTGAATGTGAATTTTGAATACTAAAAGAAAACCTCCGGTATTAGCCGGAGGTTTTTCTTTTTAATCAGGTTTTAGTTCTCTTATCAGGTATATATAAACCGGGAAATGATCACTGTAGCCGGGTTCGTAACCGGAACTGCCATAAGTTCGGTAAGGATAACCTTTAAATTGTCCGCCTGGGGTCACCAGGTAAGGCGGATTAAAAATACCTGCTTTAAAGAACTGGAAGCCGCTAAAATTTTTAGAAACAAGGCTTTGATTTACATAGATCTGATCGAAAAGATTCCACGAATCCCGGTAAGCAAGACTTCCTTTCCCCTTTTTTAACATGTTTTCCATGGGATTATAGAGTTCTTTTTCCTGCAAACCGTTTATTTCAGCTTTAGTTTGTAGGAACTTTTTAAAGCTTTTATTGGAAGGATCATCGTTAAAATCTCCCATGCCAATGATCTTCGCCAGGGGATCTATTCTGTAAATAGAATCAATTATTTTTTTGTTGAGCGCAGCGGCTTTTTCCCTTTTATAACTGCTTTTGGCTTCCCCTCCAGAGCGTGAAGGCCAGTGATTTACAATAAAGTATATTTCTTCCCCTTGCAAAAGCCCGTTCACTACCAGCTGGTCACGGGTGTAGTCCCTTTTATCGGCATCGTAGATCATAAGTTTTCGGGTCTGGGAATTTAAGGGCGTAAAAGCTTTTTTCTGGTAAATTAGAGCTACGTCTATTCCCCTTTCGTCTGGTGAGTCATAATGAATGATCCCATAGTGATATGGGACTAAAGAGGGATCAGCAATCAGTTCCTCCAAGACCAGCCTGTTTTCAATTTCACAAAGACCGATTATTGCCGGAGCATTTTTGCTCTCCGCTGCACCTATTTCAGATAGGACTTTTGCAATGTTTTTGATCTTTCGCCTGTAACGCTCCTCTGTCCAACGATCTTTTCCCAATGCTGTCCTATCATCATCAAAGGTCAAAGTGTCGTCTACTGTATCGAAAAGGTTCTCTACGTTGTAGAATGCCACCGTCTCAATAAGGTAATCTTTTGTTGTCTGACATTTAAGCATCTGGCCGTTCAGTACCAGTAGGCAAAAAGTAAGAATCAACGATAAATTGTAGTTTTTCAATTTCCGGAATTTAATAATGCATTTAAAGTACTGAATATTTGTAAGTTATAATTCTTATGAGTAACATTATATAATATTGTTGACACCGCACTAAATGAAAATTTCCATTTTCTGGGTGTTGTTACTCTCGCTTTTTAGTTTAGATATACATGCCCAGCAACCTGCCCTGGAAGGCAGGCTAGTAGATGCAATCACCAATGTGCCCTTACCACAGGTTAAAATTGCGATCGAAGGTTCTTTTTTAGAAACCTTCACAGCACCCGACGGAACATTTTCCCTGGGGCTGGAAAATATTGCCCAGAAGGAAGTACTGCTGAATATTTCGAGGACTGGTTATATAAACAGACGTTTACCTGTAAAATTAAATGCTGAAGGCAAGAAATTAGGTGAGATAAGCCTGCAACCAGATGAATTTTATGAAGGGAACAACCAGGTAACCATTAGCCTTACCGATGCCGAGGTGCTAGGGGAAGAAGGTAGTTTCGATAATATCTCAGGCATTCTCCAGTCTACCCGGGATGTATACCTTAATACTGCTGCTTTTGACTTTAGCCAGACCTTTTTCCGGGTTCGTGGCCTCGGGGCAGAGTACGGAAAACTATTAATCAACGGAATGGAAATGAACAAATTCTATGATGGCCGGCCTCAATGGAGCAATTGGGGAGGACTTAATGATGTTCAGCGTAACCAGGTTTTTACCAATGGCATAGGTGCAGGGGAATATGCTTTTGGAGGCCTTGGGGGTACCACTAATATCCTGATGCGAGCTTCTAAATACCAGAAATCTGCAAGGCTTTCCCTGGCCGGGGCAAATCGAACCTATACCGGCCGGGCCATGGCCACATACTCTTCCGGAATACAGGAAAACGGATGGTATTACGCATTTTCTATAGGAAAGCGTTATGCTGCAGAGGGTTATATTGATGGGACCGTGTTCGATGCTAATTCCTTCTTTATGAGTGTGGAAAAAGAGTTTGGAGAGTCTCATGCTATAAACCTGGCGGCCATCTACACCCCGGTCGCCCGAGGCAGGTCGGCTCCGCTTACAAAAGAGGTGTTGCAACTTAAAGGTAGCAGGTACAACCCTTACTGGGGTATGCAGGAAGGCGAGATAAGGAATTCCAGGATGCGCGAAGTTAGAGAGCCCGTGCTAATGCTGAACCATTTCTGGGATATTTCAGAACCCCTGCAATTAAATACCAATATTTCTTACCAGTTTGGGGAAGTCTCGAATTCTAGGATAGATTACGGCGGCACAAATCCTGTAAATCTTGGAGAACAGGTAGCTTTTGTTGGTGGTGGCCAGAACCCCGATCCTACATACTACCAAAAACTACCGGGCTATTATCTTAGGTTTGCCGGAAGTGAAAATTTTGAAGCTGCCTACAGGGCTCAGATAGATCTCCTGGAAAATGGCCAATTGGACTGGGAACAACTTTACCGGGCCAACCAGAATAACCCTGAAAATGCAGTTTATGTTCTGGCTGAAGATATAAATCAGGATAAGATTTTTAGTGCCAACACTATCCTTTCCTGGAATATAAATGAAAGACTCAAACTAAACTCTACCTTAAGCTTTTCAAAATTGGACAGCCATAATTTTGCTCGTATCGGTGATCTTTTTGGTGGTGAAACTTATCTGGATATAGATGTTTTTGCGGAAGAGGGTGAAGCGAATCCCCTGGTCTCTGCAGTGCAGGCAAATCTTCTTGAACCAAACCGAATGGTTCAGGAGGGTGATTTGTATAAATATGATTACGAGATCGAAGCTTCAAGGGCAGAATCATTTGTTCAGGCGCAGTATTATTTCCGGAAACTGGAATTAAGCCTTAGTGCTAAATTAGGACGGGTGAATTACCAGCGAGATGGGAATTACCAGAATGGGATCTTTCCCCAAAACTCACTAGGGAAAAGTGAACAGGCAGCTTTTCTGGAGTACGGACTCAAATCTGCTGCGGTCTATAAATTTTCAGGCCGCCAGAATATTGAAATGAATATCGGTTACTTCAGTAAAGCACCGGGATACAGGAATGTTTTTGTAAATCCGAGACAAAACAACCAGGTAGTTCCAGATATTTCCGAAGAGATTATTCAGACCTTAGATTTGAGCTATAGGTTTAGAAGCTCTAAATTCAATTTTAGGCTTACTGGATTTTATACCGAAGTTAATAATGCTACAGAGGTAAGCTACTATTTTGCGAATGGAATTTCTGACCAGGGTATGGAAAATTCTTCCGCATTCGTCCAGGAATTATTAAGTGATATAGATAAACAATACCTGGGAATGGAACTGGGTTCTGAATATCAGGTAACCACAACTTTAAAGCTTAAAGCTGCCGCGGGCATTGGTCAATATATTTATTCTAATAACCCACAACTTAGGCTGAGTTCAGCTTCTTTTGAAAGAATCCAGGATTACGGTAGGTCATACCTTAAGAATTACCGTCTGCCGGGTGGGCCGCAGCAAGCGACAATGTTTGGATTTGAATACCGCGATCCTGCCTATTGGTGGTTTGGGGCAACGATGAATTTCTTCTCACAGGCTTTTATCGATGTGAATCCCCTTAGCAGAACCTCAAATTTTCAGACAGATTATGATGGGCAGCCTTTGCTGGATTACGACCCAGAAATTGCCAGGGAGCTTTTAGAGCAGGAACAATTTCAAGATTACTACCTGTTAAACCTGGTAGGCGGTAAGTCCTGGCGTATTAAGGATAAATACCTTGGAATTTTTATGAGCGTAAATAACCTGCTGGATAAGGAATATATCTCCGGCGGATTTGAACAGGCCCGAAATTCGAACTATCGAAACCTCAAGGAAGACAGGGACCGGGATATTCCGGTTTTTGGCAACAAGTACTGGCTTGGCTATGGGACAAGTTTTTTCGCGAACCTATCTCTAAAATTTTAAAATGCTAAAAAGGATTATTTCTAGTGTGTTTTTTGTTGGGCTTACAGCCTGTGTAGGACCTGATGATTATGAATTTCCGAATTTCGAAATCCCCGAGGTCGAAATTGAGGGTGATCTAACTACCATTGCAGCTGTAAAGGGGAACTTCGATAGGCAAACGGGGGAAATTCACAGCTTTCAGGATACCGATACCTGGTTCGAAGCTTTTGTGATCTCCAGTGATGCCGGGGGCAATTTTTATAAAGAACTTATTCTGCAGGACAAAGCTGAAAACCCGACCGCCGGAATTCAGATCCTGTTAGATGATAATTCACTATTCGAAACCTTTGAACCGGGTCGGAAGGTCTATGTAAAACTGGATGGTCTTAGCCTGGGTTTCAATAATGGAGTACTGCAGCTGGGATATCAGAATAGGGGAGATGTGGTTTCTATTCCGGGATCTTTGATCGGGGATCATATTAAGCGTACCTCCGAAAAAAGGAAGATCGTCCCCCTCGAAATAAGTATTGATGACTTCTCTGAAGAACTAAAGAATATTTTTGTGAAAATAGACCAGGTTCAGTTCGATCCAAACCTGGTAAGGACAGGCTATCAATTTTCCTTTGCTTCTAATCCCGTTGACAGATATGACGGGGAGCGGCAGTTGGTGAGTTGCGAGACGAGGGCCACGACCTTTTTGAGTACCAGCACTTTTTCGAATTTCAGGTCTTTGCTCCTGCCAGATGGAAGTGGCAGGATAGAGGGAATCCTGAGCAGGGATTTTTACGATGAACATTATGTCATCATGGTGAACAGCCCTGATGCTTTGGAGATGAACCAGGAACGTTGCGATCTAGATTATCTGGAATGCGGGGAGATTGCAGGTGAAATTTCTCAGGTGATCTTCGAGGAAAATTTTGACGGGGTAACCTCGAACACCACTCTAAGCTCTCGTGGCTGGACCAATATCAATGTAAGCGGTGGAGAGAAGAAATTCACTCCTACTTTAGCAGCCGGCAACAGGGTCTTAAGAATCTCGGCTTACAATTCTAATGAAAGTCCGCTGGAAGCCTGGCTCGTCACACCAGAATTCGATCTGTCCCAAAGCCAGAAGGAAATTCTGAAGTTTGACCTGTTGCCCTCTTACGATAACGGATTGCTTCTTAGTGTTTACCTAACCTATGATTTTAGCGGCGACCCGCGTACCACCGAATGGATACCCCTGGACGCGAATATTCCCCTGGGACCATCAAATGCGAATTCCAGTATTTTCAGGACTAGCAGCATCAATCTTTCATGTCTTGAAGGAAAAATAAGAATAGGTTTTAAATACCTTGGATCCGCACCAGATAAGACCACTACTTATGATCTGGATAATATAAGGTTGATTGGGGAATAACGGACCACCCCGTCCTGCGTATACCCCCTCCTTGAAAATGGTAGGAAGCTTTCTAAAAGCTCCTTTCTTGAATTTCAGGGAAGTCTCTAGCCATAGCTGAAGGGAAGGATCCGATCACAATTTCATTAGCCCTGGTTAATTTTTAACTCACCACTTCTTCTTTCTTCTCCCTAAAATCCAGTGGTTGTAATACTTTTAGTGCTTTTTCAATAGAAGTGATCTTATCGAAAGTAAGCAGCAATTTTAGGCCGTTCCTGGTTTCCTTCTCCTTCATGGTACAGTTCTGCCTGTGCGTTTGTACATATTGCAGCACCTTGGTAAAATTGCTGGTCTGGTAGAACCTCGATTTCTGGTCAGCGATAAAATAACCTACCATTTTGTTCTTTTTCATCACCACTCTCTCCAGGCCAATCTTGGCAGCGATCCATTTGATCCTAACAGAATTTAAAAGATCTACCGCCTGTGTAGGCAATTCACCAAACCGGTCTACCAGCTCCTCCTCGAATTTCTGAAGTTCTTCTTCGGTCTTAAGTTCATTCAGCTTGGTATAGAGATTCAGTCTTTCGGTTATATTGTTAATGTAATCGTCTGGGAACAGTAGTTCGAAATCGGTGTCTATCTGTGTATCCTTGACAAAATCTTTATGTTCCAGATCTTCAGTTTCTGCATACAGGTCGCGGAATTCATTTTCTTTCAATTCCTCAATAGCCTCATTAAGGATCTTCTGATAGGTGTCAAAACCAATGTCGTTTATAAATCCGCTTTGTTCTCCTCCTAAAAGGTCTCCTGCACCACGAATTTCGAGGTCTTTCATGGCAATATTGAATCCGCTGCCTAGTTCTGAGAATTGTTCCAGGGCGGTAATACGCTTCCGCGCATCCTCGGTCATGGCTGAATAAGGTGGCGTGATGAAGTAACAGAAAGCCTTTTTGTTACTTCTACCAACCCTTCCGCGCATCTGGTGAAGGTCGGAAAGGCCAAAATTATTGGCGTTATTAATAAAAATGGTGTTGGCATCTGAAACATCCAGCCCGCTTTCCACGATGGTTGTAGAAACCAGGACGTCGAATTCGCCATTTATAAAGCTAAGCATCAGTTTTTCCAGCTTTTTTCCTTCCATCTGCCCATGACCAACCCCGATCTTGGCATCGGGAACTAGTCGCTGGATCATCCCGGCTACCTCCTTGATATTCTCAACCCTGTTATGGATAAAGAACACCTGGCCACCGCGCTGTATCTCGTAGGTTACGGCATCACGGATGGTCTCTTCAGAAAACCTGATCACGTGGCTTTCTATCGGGTAACGGTTGGGAGGGGGAGTGGTAATGGTAGAAAGGTCTCTTGCCGCCATTAAACTGAACTGTAAGGTCCTTGGAATTGGCGTGGCAGTTAAGGTAAGCGTATCTACGTTCTCCTTGATGGTCTTAAGCTTGTCTTTTACAGCAACCCCGAATTTCTGTTCTTCATCAACGATAAGTAATCCAAGATCCTTGAATTTAACCGATTTGTTGACCAGTTGATGGGTTCCAATGATAATATCCACCTTTCCGTCTTCAAGGTCTGCCAGGGTTTGTTTTCGTTCCTTGGCGGTTCTAAAACGGTTCAGGTAATCTATGCGTACCGGGAAATCCTTCAGTCTTTCTGAAAATGTCTGGTGGTGCTGAAAGGCCAGGATGGTCGTTGGCACCAAAACCGCTACCTGTTTATTGTTATCTACCGCTTTAAATGCTGCACGTATAGCGATCTCTGTCTTTCCGAAACCAACGTCCCCGCAAACCAGTCGGTCCATGGGTCTTTCGTTTTCCATGTCGGCCTTGACCGCTGCTGTGGCCGAACTCTGGTCTGGAGTATCTTCATACATAAACGAAGCCTCCAGTTCGTGCTGTAAATAGGAATCGGGATCATACTTGAAACCCTTTTCCATCCTCCTTTTGGCATACAGCTGGATAAGGTCGTAGGCGATATGCTTGACCCTGGCCTTGGTCTTTTTCTTCAGGTTCTTCCAGGCGTTGCTTCCCAGTTGGTATATTTTTGGAGCCTTCCCGTCCTTACCATTGAATTTTGAGATCTTATGCAGGGAATGAATGCTTAGATAAAGTATATCCCTTTCCCCGTAGATAAGCTTAATCGCTTCCTGTTTCTTTCCTTCGACATCTATCTTCTGCAGCCCACCAAATTTCCCGATCCCGTGGTCTATATGCGTTACATAATCGCCAATCTCGAGATTGGTAAGTTCCTTAAGCGTGATCGCCTGTTTTTTAGCGTAGCCGTTCTTTAAATGGAACTTATGATATCGCTCAAAGATCTGGTGGTCTGTATAACAAACCGTTTTTGAGTCCTCGTCAATAAATCCCTGGAACATCGAAAATACCGGCGTCTGGTATTTTACTTCCTTTTCCTGATCATCAAAAATATCATGAAAACGTTTGGCCTGTTGTTCACTTACACAGCAAATGAAGTTGGTGTAGCCGTTTTCCTGGTTTTCAATAAGATTATCTATCAAAAGATCGAATTGCTTATTAAAAGAAGGCTGTGGCTTGGTATTAAACTCGATCTGTTTCTCGGCTTTTAAAAACGCCTGGGTGCTTAGTTCAACGGTCGAGTAATCCAGTAACTGCTTTTTGAGCAATTCTCCGTTACAGAAAAGTTCTTTGGGAGCACTATGCTTTACATCTTCAGAAAGTTCCTTAAAAGTTTCTTCAGCCTTTTTGAAGAGCTTATCTGCCTGGGCTGATAGCAGGTCCAGGTTTTTAATAAAAACCACTGTTTTTGCCGAAATGTATTTCAGGAAACTTTCCCTAACCTCGTCGAGGTGCTTGTTCTCCACATTGGGCATTACCGAGATCTTCTTTTTCTTATCTGTAGAAAGCTGGGTTTCCACATCAAAGGTTCTTATACTGTCTACTTCATCCCCAAAGAATTCTATCCGGTAAGGTTCATCATGACTAAAGGAGAATACATCTATGATCCCTCCTCGTACCGAGAACTCTCCAGGTTCGGTCACAAAATCTACTCTTTTGAACTGGTTCTCGAACAGGACCTCGTTTACAAAGTCTATGGAAAGTTCATCGCCAACGGCTATTTTAAGGGTGCTTTTATCAAGCTCTTTCCGGGTCACCACCTTTTCGAAAAGCGCGTCTGGATAAGTGACGATTAGAGCGGGCTTTTTTCGGGAATTGATACGGTTGAGAACTTCTGCCCTGAGCAAAACATTCGCATTATCTGTTTCCTCGATCTGGTAGGGTCTTCTATAACTTCCCGGATAAAAAAGCACGTTCTTTTCACCGATCAATTGTTCCAGGTCGTTCAGGTAGTAGGCAGCCTCTTCCTTGTCGTTGAAGACCATCAGGAAAGGCTGCTCAGATTCCCTGAAGGCATCTGCCACCACGAACGAAAGTGCTGAGCCTACGAGGCCTTTTAGGTGGATATTAGAATGTTTTTTTTCAGAATTGGCAATAGCATTTCGCAATTCCTGCTGTTGCGGGGATTGTGCGAACTTTTGGGCGATAAGACTTGTACTCATTGCCGCAAAGATAATTTCATCCTTTTTGCCTTACAACCAGTTAATTGATTTTTAACGATTAAATAGCATTTGACCATTTTTATCATTTCCATAACGCAAACTCGGTGCATTCTTGGCTATTTTCACCAAAAGAGAAGGAAATAATGGGATTTGAAGAATTTGATGTTTTTGTAATAGGAACAGGAACCGCCGGGAAAAGTGTGGCCAAGGAATGTATTGCTGAAGGAATGAAAGTAGCCATTGCTGATAATCGTGAATTTGGAGGTACTTGCGCCAATCGCGGTTGTGATCCTAAAAAAGTGCTGGTAGGCCTTACCGAGATCCTGGACCGGGCCGAAAAAATGAAGGGTCATGGTATCACTAAAATGCCCGAATTCAGCTGGAAAGATCTTATGGAATTCAAAAAGACCTTTACCGATGCCGTTCCTGCAGCCACCGAAAAGGACCTGAAAAAGCTGGGCATTAAAATGTACCATCAGTCACCCAAATTCCTCGATGAAAACACCCTTTCTGTAGAAGGCAAGACTGTAACAGCGAAAAAGATCGTTATCGCTACCGGAAACAAACCTTTGGAATTGCCTATTCCTGGCAGGCATCTTCCTATTGTAAGTGATGATTTCCTGGAACTTGAGGAGCTTCCTGAAAGCATCATATTTATCGGTGCCGGTTATATAGGGATGGAATTTGCCCATATAGCGGCTCGCTGCGGGGCCGAAGTTACGGTGATCGATGCGGAAGACCGGCCTTTAAGCAATTTCGATAAGGATATGGTAACCCACCTGCAAAAAGCCTCGGAAGAGATAGGCATTAATTTCATCCTTAATTGCCAGGTAGAAGAGATCGAAAAGCTCAGAACCAACTTCAGGGTAGTGGGCCATCAAAACGGAAAAAAGATAGAACGAAAAGCTAAGCTCGTTGTGAACGCTGCCGGTAGGGTGCCTTCCATAGATGGACTGGACCTGGAAAAAGGTAAGGTGGAATATTCAAAAAAAGGGATTATGGTGAACAAGCATCTTCAGAATCCTACAAATAAAAATGTCTATGCCTGCGGCGATGTTTCAGCCAGTGAAGGTTTGCCTTTAACTCCGCTGTCTTCTCAGGAGGCAAGGATCGTGGCAGCGAATATCCTAAACCTGGACAGGGAAAAAGAAGTGGATTATCCTCCGCAGCCTTCGGTGGTATTTACCATACCTAACCTGGCTTCGGTTGGTTTGAATGAAAAGCAGGCCAGGGAAAAAGGTTACGATTTTAAGGTCGAGAATAAACTGGTGCCAAAGTGGTTCAACGCCAAGCGTATAAATTCAGATTGGTATGCCTATAAAACGCTGGTAGATAAAGAAACCGGGCTTATTCTGGGAGCACATCTCCTGGGAGCCGATGCTGCCGAAATGGTCAATATGTTCGTGATGGCCATGTGTGGGAAACTGGATTGTCGTACCCTTAAAGGAATGATCTTCTCCTATCCCAGCTGGGCCAGTGATATTAAAGCAATGGTCTAAACTCTGAATTTTTCAGAAATCTTTATTTAGAAAGTCCGGTGAGGAATCTGTGTATGGGATTGGTCTTGCGGTTGATGTAGCCGTGATAAGAAATGTTCAGGAATAGAAGGATTGCTCCGGCAATCGCTGTTTTTGCGATCATCTCTTCGCTTCCCTGGTGTCTCATATAGATAGCTACAAGGGCCCAAACCCCAACCAAAGCAAATTCCCGCATATTTCTAAGCCAGGTCATAAGCAAATTGATAATTACCGCCACGCCAATCATGATAACCGTCCATTCCACTTCAGTGAAAATGGCACCGTCCCATCCAATAAGTGTAAGCCAGGAAGCCATATTGGCAATACTGGCCACAGCGATCCAGCCGGAATACAGGCAAATAGGCCACCAGTAAAAAGCAATGATCTTAAATGGCGCATCCCAGAGCTCCATCTCGTTATTTACCACGATCTTTAAAAGCTTAGCCAGGATCAGGAACATAAGCACTACAGAAATCCCGGTGAATTCGTAAAGCCAGGCTACCACCCAAAGGCAGGTTCCTAGATTGGCCACGATAAACCAGAAGGAGGTATTATTTATGAAGTCTGTGTATTTTCCATTGGAGTAAGCCTGCTGAAGCATAAAGATCGAAAAGGCCAGCAATCCCAGGTAAATAAGCCCCCAAATGGAAAAAGCATAATCTGCCGGGGTGAACAGGTTAGAATATTTGTCGCTCAGCTCCCCGATGGTGGTATTGTTTATCCTGCCGGTCTGTGCGAAGAAATTTGTGAAGATCGCCAGTATTACCGACAGGAAGTTTAAAATGGCCAGTCTTTTTATCATGATTAGCAGCTTAGTTGATCTGGATCACCTCTTTCCCGGTAATCGCGAAAACACGGTCTCCTTCTTCCGGTTGCATAAAAAAGTTTCCGGTGAACTCCCCAAAAGCGGGTAGGATCATCTGGTTCTGGCTGCGGAAGAAACAAGGCAATTTAAGCAATTGTTTGCCATTTCCCCTCATTTTAAAGCCGGGATGAATGTGACCGCAAATATTGAAATGATCTTTTAACTGCACGGGGTGGTGGCTCAAATGGAAGCCAGCCACGGTAACGTCTGAATATATTTTTATATCCAGCGCCTCGTATTTTAGAGGAGAAATGATGTCGTGGTTGCCGGCAATAAGATGTACCCGGTTATCTATGCTTTCTACCCATTCTTCGAACATGTTCCACTCCATGTTGAGAGAGCTGTGAAAGAGGTCACCAAGGAAAACTATATGTTCGGGATCGAATTCCTTCCGAAGCTGGTCGAGTTTTATAAAATTCCGGGAGGTCGCCTTTAAAGGCACTGCGCTACCATGTTTTCTAAAATGAGAGACTTTCCCGAGGTGTACATCTGCCACGAGCAGAACTTCCTGTTCAGGCCAGTAAGTGGCGCCATAGGGATGTAAAACAAAATCCTGGTCTTTGATCTTAATGTTTAAGTTCATCTATAGATTGCAAAGTATTTCCGCAGCTTTTTCTAGAGTTTCGTCCGTCTTGGCGAAACAAAATCTAAGCTGGCTGTTATCTTTTTGATTGATATTGAAAACTGAAACGGGTATGGCTGCCAGACCTTTTTCCTTTACCAGTCTCTCCGCGAAATTTACATCATTTTCAGAGGTTATTTCTGAAAAATTCAATAGCTGGTAATAGGTTCCGCTGGAAGGAGTACAGGTGAACCTGGAATCTTTGATCAGGTTCAGGAACAGGTCCCTTTTTTGCTGGTAAAATCCTGAAAGTTCCAGGTAATGCTGTGGATCCTTCAGGTAATCAGCATAAGCGATCTGCATGGGATGGTTCACCGAGAACACGGTTAATTCGTGGACCTTCCTGATCTCTTTCATCAGTTCCCTAGGTGCAAGGCAATAGCCGGTTTTCCAGCCCGTGTTATGAAATGTTTTTCCGAAAGAGGCACATACCACCGCTCTTTCTGCAAGTCCTGGAAACCTGGAAGTACTCTGGTGTTCAAGCCCGTCAAAGATGAGGTGCTCATAAACCTCGTCGCTCAAGAGGATTATATCTGTACCCTTCAGGATATTTTCCAGATCAAGCATATCTTCACTGGATAAAACCGTACCTGTAGGATTATGCGGGGTATTGATGATGATCATCCTTGTTTTAGGCGAGATCGCTTCGCGAACTTCTTCCCAGTCTACCTGATAATCCTGCCCTTTTAACTGAATCTGGACAGGTTTACCGCCATTAAGTTCTATAGTGGGTTCGTAGGTGTCATAGGCCGGTTTAAGGACGATCACTTCATCGCCTTTATGGACAAAGGCTGAGATCGCATTAAAAAGGGCTTCGGTTGCCCCGGAAGTAACAGTGATCTCTTTATCGGGATCGTAGTGTTTAGCATACAGGCTTTCCACCTTTCTGGAAATTTGTTCCCTCAACGCCTGCACGCCGATATCTGGAGGATACTGGTTGAAGCCGTTGTTCATGGCGCGGGTTACAAGGTCTTTGAGTTCCTGGTCGGTTTCAAAATTAGGAAAACCCTGGGAGAGGTTAATGGCCTTATACTCGTTGGCCATTTTGCTCATTACTGAGAATATGCTGGTTTTGTTTCCTGGTAATTTTGATCCGGTAACTTCAGGCATGCATGAAATTTTGATCAAAATGCATAAAAAATCCCGGACTGCAAAGACCGGGATTTCAATATTTAAGTAAACAGACGTTAATTATTTCACGCTTGCTTTAAGGTATTCTCTGTTCATTCTGGCGATGTTCTCCAGGGAAATGCCTTTAGGACACTCGATTTCGCAAGCTCCAGTGTTCGTACAGTTTCCAAAACCTTCCTTGTCCATTTGCTCTACCATTTGCAAAACTCTTCGGTCTGCTTCTACTTCTCCCTGCGGAAGAAGTGCGAATTGACTTACTTTTGCAGAGGTGAAAAGCATGGCACTCGCGTTCTTACATGCGGCCACACAGGCTCCACAACCAATACAGGTCGCGGCATAGAAAGACATATCTGCATTCTCCTTTTCAACAGGGATAGAGTTGGCATCCTGGGTATTTCCTGAGGTATTCACAGAAATATATCCACCGGCCTGCTGTATCCTGTCGAAGGCACTACGGTCTACCACAAGGTCTTTGATGATAGGGAAAGCCTTGGCTCTGAAAGGCTCAATCACGATGGTATCCCCATCCTTAAAACGACGCATGTGTAACTGGCAGGTAGTAACTCCGCGATCTGGCCCGTGAGGCTCTCCATTGATCTGCAGGTTACACGACCCGCAAATTCCCTCACGACAGTCATGGTCAAAAGCTACAGGTTCATCTCCTTTTTCGATAAGCTGCTCGTTAAGAACATCCATCATTTCCAGGAAAGACATATCCGGAGAAATGTCTGAAACCTGATAGGTTACTACTTTTCCTTTGCTCTCGGCGTTTTTTTGACGCCATATTTTTAGTGTAAGGTTCATACTTTTAGTATTGAGTATTTAGATATGAGATTTAAAGGTATTGTGAACTGGTCCCAATGATTAAACCTCAAATCTCAAATCTATTTATAGCTCCTTGTTTTTACTTCGATATTTTCATAGTCCAGATCTTCTTTATGAAGAATAGCATCTGCAGGGTTCCCTGTGTATTCCCATGCTGCTACATACATAAAGTTCTCGTCATCACGAAGGGCTTCCCCTTCTTCAGTCTGGTATTCTTCTCTAAAGTGACCACCACAGGATTCATTTCTGTGAAGAGCATCTTTAGCGAATAATTCTCCAAGTTCAAGGAAATCTGCTACACGTCCTGCTTTTTCAAGCTCGGCGTTCATTTCGTTAACTGTTCCCGGAACACGTACATCTTTCCAGAATTCTTCTCTTAGTTCTTTAATCTCCTTGATCGCTTCCTTGAGACCCTTTTCGTTTCTGGCCATTCCTACCTTGTTCCACATGATCTTTCCAAGTAATTTATGGAAATGATCTACAGACTTGGTTCCCTTGTTATTCACAAGTTTATCCAGTCTTTCACGAACCTCGGTCTCGGCAGCTTCGAATTCCGGACTATCTGTCGGGATAGCTCCGGTTCTAATATCATCTGCAAGATAGTTCCCGATTGTATAAGGTAATACGAAATAACCATCGGCAAGACCCTGCATCAATGCAGAGGCTCCCAGCCTGTTCGCTCCGTGATCTGAGAAGTTGGCTTCTCCTATCGCGTAACATCCAGGAATGGTGGTTTGCAGGTTGTAGTCAACCCAAACACCTCCCATGGTATAGTGAACCGCAGGATAGATCATCATTGGAGTTTCGTATGGGTTTTGATCTACGATCTTCTCATACATCTGGAAAAGGTTACCATATTTGGCTTCTACAACCTCTTTCCCTAACTCCTTTATTTTAGCATCTGAAGGATTATTTATTTTTCTGGTCGTTGCTTCTTCCTTACCATATCTCATGATGGCAGAACTGAAATCAAGATAAACCGCTTCTCCGGTTTTATTTACTCCGAAACCGGCATCACAACGTTCCTTGGCAGCTCTTGAAGCCACATCACGAGGCACAAGGTTACCAAAGGCTGGATATCTTCTCTCCAGGTAATAATCTCTTTCATCTTCTGAAAGCTCGGTCGGTTTTTTCTTCCCGGCCCTTATCGCTTCAGCATCTTCTTTTTTCTTCGGAACCCAGATCCTACCATCGTTACGTAGGGATTCAGACATAAGGGTTAACTTAGACTGGTGATCTCCGGAAACCGGAATACAGGTAGGGTGAATTTGGGTGAAGCAAGGGTTAGCGAAATAAGCTCCCTTTTTATGAATTTTCCAGCTGGCCGTTACATTACTTCCCATGGCATTGGTAGAAAGGAAGAATACGTTTCCGTAACCTCCTGAAGCAATTACTACGGCGTGAGCTGAATGTCTTTCAAGTTCTCCTGTTACCAGGTTTCTGGCGATGATTCCACGTGCCTTCCCGTCAACTTTTACAATATCAAGCATTTCATGCCTGTTGTAAGCTTTTATCTTTCCGCGGTTTATCTGGCGGTTCATTGCTGAATAGGCACCAAGTAATAATTGCTGCCCGGTTTGTCCTTTTGCGTAGAAGGTTCTTGATACAAGTACCCCACCAAAAGAACGGTTATCTAGAAGTCCACCGTACTCACGTGCGAAAGGCACTCCCTGCGCCACACACTGGTCGATGATATTTCCTGAAACTTCAGCCAGGCGGTATACGTTAGATTCCCTTGAACGGTAGTCACCACCTTTAATGGTATCGTAGAAAAGACGGTAGATAGAATCCCCATCTCCCTGGTAGTTCTTCGCTGCATTGATCCCACCCTGAGCAGCAATAGAGTGCGCTCTACGAGGTGAATCCTGATAGCAGAATGTTTTTACGTTATAACCCAGTTCAGCAAGAGTTGCGGCGGCACTGCCACCGGCAAGTCCTGTTCCCACCACGATCACGTCTATATTACGTTTGTTCGCCGGGTTTACCAGGTTTATGTCATTCTTATGTTTGGTCCACTTTTCTGCCAATGGGCCTTTAGGTGCATTAGATTCGAAATTTCCCATAGCTTAAATTTTTTCTAGTACAAAGTGAATATAAAAAGGTATTACAGCGAAAGCCAGCGGAACGAGTACCGCAAAAGCAAATCCGAATTTCTTGATAAACCCGTTATATTTTGGGTGATTCACTCCTAATGACTGAAAACCGCTTGAAAATCCGTGAGACAGGTGGAAGCCAATGGCCAGCATCGCAACCGCGTAAGCTATAGCCCAAAGCAATCCGTACTGCGCGTCCTGGAAGGTCTTAATCGTTAAGGTGTAAAGATCCTTAACTTCCTCGCCATTCGCGGTAGTATAGACGGTATCATCCAGTCCTCCAAATTTCATCTCTCCCCAGAACATGGTCATGTGAACCACGATAAAGGCAAGAATTACCGTTCCCAGTACTCCCATATTTCTTGAGGACCACATGGTGTTGGTAGAAGGTTTGAAACTTACATAACCCTGAGGCCTCGCTTTACGATTGTGCAGCGTAAGTAAAATTCCGTCTATCGCATGAAAGATGATACTTATATACGTTAGATAGGATAATACTTTTACGGCCGGGTTGGTAGTCATGAATAACGCGTATTCATTGAACTGGTCTCTTGCTCCTTCGCTAACCGGAATTAAGAGTTGAAGATTTCCAAAGAGGTGTCCCACTAAAAACAGGCACAGAAAAAGGCCTGTGAAAGCCATCCAGTATTTTTTCGCCAGTGATGACTTTAAAAGCGCAGATTTCGCCATAAATTTTTTGAATTATTTTGATAAAGTGCAGCAAAAATACGCTTCATTCTAATTTTTGGCAAACTTTGACTGGCTTTTTCCTATCTATTTAGAACTAATTTAAAGTACTTTATAATTTGTTGAATCTTTGAGTAAGAGAAGTTTGGAAAATGGGCCTCAAAATCCCGTACACCGGTCGTTGGGGCTTATTTAGGTTGGATTTGGGAAAAGCTTAACTGCGGCAATAGGTCAATTTTTGTAATTTCAGTCTACACTAAATCCAGCGATGAAGAAATTAACCGAAGAAATAATAAAGTCCATGTCTGAAACCTTCGAGGGGCAGCCATGGTTTGGAGATTCAGTAATGCGAAAACTTGAGAACCTGCCTTATGTGATAGGCTATAAGACCTGTATTCCTGAGTCTCATAACGTGGCCCAGATAGTTGGCCACCTTATCGCATGGAAGAGATATGCCGTCGAGAAATTAAAGGAAAATGAAAGCTATAATATCGAAATAGACACCCCGGAAGACTGGCCAGAGATCAACGTTCATTCCCAGGAAGAATGGGAAGAACTTAAAAGGGAGCTCGTGGCTGCCCAGGGAAATATCTATGAGCAACTAAATGCGAAAAAGGATGATTCTTACCTGCAGAAGAAGGTAAGTGGAAAGGAATATAATTTTGATTATCTTTTAAATGGCATCATCCAGCACGATATTTACCATATTGGGCAGATTGGCTTGATAGAAAGCCAGCTGAAAAATAAAGAAGTAGATTCGGGTGTGTTCAAAACTTAAAAACCGTTTTAAATAAATGGAATTTATAGACTACTACAAACTCTTAGAACTGGATAGGTCAGCATCCAAAGCCGATATAAAAAAGGCTTACCGGCGGCTGGCACGTAAATATCATCCCGACCTGAACCCAAATGATAAGGAGGCCCAGGCGAGATTTCAGCAGATAAACGAAGCTCACGAGGTGTTGAGCGATCCCGAAAAGCGGAAGAAATACGACGAATATGGGAAAGACTGGCAGCATGCTGAACAATTCGAACAGGCCAAAAGGCAACAGGGAGCCGGTGGTGGTTTTGGTGGAGGTTTTGGCGGAGGCGGACAGTCTTATTCCTATTCCGGAAATTTTGATGATGATACCTTTTCAGATTTTTTCGAACAGATGTTTGGTGGTAGAGCTAGAGCAGAGGGTGCCCATCGTGGAAGACATTTCAAGGGTCAGGACTTTAATGCTGAACTTCAGCTTAGGCTAAGCGATGTTTACGAAAGCCAGAAACATACCCTCACCGTGAACGGGAAGAATATCAGGCTAACCATTCCGGCAGGGGTGGAGAATGGTCAGACCATCAAGATTAAGGGTCATGGAGGACCGGGGGTACAGGGTGGACCTAAAGGCGACCTTTATATCACCTTCAAAATTCTTAATGATACCAGTTTTAGAAGAGAGAAAGAGAATCTATATGCCACCCAGGAGATCTCCCTTACCACAGCAGCACTTGGGGGAGAGATTCATGTGAATACTTTCCGCGGAAAAGTAAAGCTCAAAGTTAAGCCTGGAACCCAGAATGATAGTAAGGTCAAGCTTAAGGCTAAAGGTTTTCCGAAGTACAAAAAGGAAGGTCAGTTTGGTGATCTGTACATCACTTATAAAGTGAAGGTGCCGGAAAATCTTACGGCCAGGCAGAAAGAAATTTTTGAAGAACTTAAAAAAACGGGGATATGAGAAAGGATGATCTAATTCCTGCCGAAGAGATCTGTGTGCGCTACAAGGTGCAGCGTCAATTCATAAATTCACTTTACGAAAGTGGCATCATTGAGATCGTGGTAGAAGAAGAAACCGAATATATACATTGCGACCATCTCTCCAATTTTGAAAGGATGATGAGGCTGCACCGCGATCTGGATATCAACCTTGAAGGGCTTGAGGCGGTGAACCACCTGCTTAACCAGATAAAGGAACTGCAACAGGATAATTTACGCTTGCGCAACCGGCTGGGTCTTTACGAATAGCGGTTCATAATTTAAGAATATAGAGCATAAGCTCGTTGGGATCATTAGGGATATGAATGATCTCCCTGAAATCAAAACCGAGTTTTTCCAGCAGTTTCCTGGAACCTGTATTTTCTTTCACCACGATCGCCTTCAGGTCTTTTAGATCAAAAACTTCTTTCGCCGCTTTTTTGAGCCCGGCGGCGGCTTCAAAGGCATAACCCTTTCCCTCAAAAGCGGGAAGGAAACTATAGCCGATATCGATCCCATCTACACCCTCACGATCATATAATCCCACGCAGCCTATTTTTGTTTGATCTGATTTTCGGATTACCGTGTAACTGGAATAACCCAATCTCTCAAGCTGGGAGATCATCCTTTTTTCTATATAATTTTCGGCGTCCTCACTTGTTTTGAGCTTTTTGTCACCTACAAACTTTACATATTTAGGTGAGTTAAGCAGTTCCAGAATAAATCCTGCATCTTCAGTGGAGGTGGGGTTTATAAGCAATCTCTCGGTTTCGAATGTTTTATAGGTTACCATGGATTTTTGATGAAAAATAACAGTTTAAAGTAGGAAAAGGAGGTCTTATCTAAAATTTTAAATTCCTTTTCTAGCTATTGCATTTAAATCCTTTAATTTTGAAAAAATTGAAAAGTTTTATTTATGAAATATGATAGAATAGACTCGAAACTCTTTATAAAGAATCGCAAAAACTTCATGCAGAAGATGAAGCCGAAAAGTTTGGCGGTTTTCAATTCTAACGATGTATACCCGATTGGTGCAGACAGTACCATGCCCTTTCAGCAAAACCGTGATATCTTTTACCTGAGCGGCGTAGACCAGGAAGAAAGTATCCTGGTTCTATTTCCAGATGCGCCCGAGGAAAAACATCGCGAGATACTTTTTCTAACTGAAACCAATGAACATATCGCTGTTTGGGAAGGTGCCAAGTTAACCAAGGAAGATGCGCTGGAAGTTAGTGGCATCAAGACCGTTTACTGGATGAAGGACTTCGAAAAGATCTTTTTTGAGGTGATGACCCAGTGTGATACGGTTTATTTCAATACCAACGAACATTACCGTGCGAACCACGCTACCGAGACCAGGGATGATCGTTTCATTAAATGGTGTAAGGAGAAATATCCAGCACACCAGGTGGCTAAGGCCAATCCTATCCTGCAAAGATTGCGTTCGGTTAAGGACCCGATAGAACTGGACCTTATGCAAAAGGCCTGTGATATTACCGAAAAGGCTTTTAGAAGAACCTTGAAATTCGTGAAACCAGGTGTTTGGGAATACGAGATCGAGGCAGAATATTACCACGAAATGATAAGGAACCGCTCTCGTGGTTTTGCGTATACGCCTATCATCGCCAGCGGGAACAATGCGAATGTGCTGCACTATATAGAGAACAGGCATCAGTGTAAGGATGGGGACCTTATTCTCCTTGATACCGGCGCAGAATACGCCAACTATTCCAGTGATCTTAGTAGAACCATCCCTGTCTCAGGAAGATATTCAGACAGGCAGAAGCAGGTTTACAATTCGGTGAACAAAGTGAAGAAAGAGGCTACTAAAATGCTGGTTCCCGGAACTATGTGGAAGGAGTATCACGTTGAGGTCGGCAAAATGATGACTTCAGAATTGCTTGAACTTGGGCTGTTGGATAAGGCAGATGTACAGAACGAAGATCCGGACTGGCCGGCCTATAAGAAATATTTCATGCACGGTACCTCTCACCATATTGGGCTTGATACTCACGATTACGGAATTTTAACCGAGCCTATGCAGGCTAACCAGGTTTTCACCGTAGAGCCGGGAATTTACCTTCCAGATGAAGGCTTCGGAATAAGGCTGGAAGACGACGTGGTGATACAGGAAAAAGGAGAGCCTTTTAACCTGATGAGGAATATCCCTATAGAGATAGAAGAAATTGAAGATATCATGAACTCTTAATCCTTAGTGATTTAAGGATAATTTAAACTTCAAAATTTGCCGCGAATTCCTGAATTCTTATTCTAGGGTTCGCGGTTTTTTAATTTTAAGCATGGCAGTATTAGATTATAAAGGAGCGAAGATCCATTATTGGGATGAAGGAAGCGGGGTAAAAGTGCCGCTGGTTTTGTTACATGGTTTCCTGGAAGATTCATCGATCTGGATACCATTTGTTAAAGAACTCCAAAAAGAACGGCAGGTTATTTGCATTGATTTACCCGGTCATGGGAAATCAGCCGGAGTGGCCGAGATACATAACATGCCGCTGATGGCCAATGTGGTTCGCGAAGTCTTGCAAACACTGCAAATAAAGGAGCTTAGCATTGCCGGCCATAGCATGGGAGGTTATGTAAGTTTGGAATTTCTGAAGAATTTTCCTATGATATTAAAGAGCGTAATGTTGATTAATTCAACACCGGTTGAGGATACTGTGGAAAAACAGGAAATACGTAAAAGATCTGTTAAACTGGTCGGGAGGAATAAAGAGGCCTATATCAAAATGGCCATTACAAATCTTTATTCTGAAAGCAGCAAGGAGAATCTTGCCGAAGAAATTGAAGCTTTGAAGTCCCGTGCGGTTAATATGAAGGCTAAAAATGTGCAGGCGGCTTTAAAAGGTATGAAAATTCGCACAAATTATTTAGAAGAGCTGAAAGCCTTTGAAAAACAGAAGATAATCGTAGCCGGAAAACAGGATCCTATACTGGACTTTGATGAAATAGAGGGGGTTGCCAGGGGATGCGACTGTGAATTCATTAGCCTGGAAAACGGTCATAATTCCTACATGGAAGATCCCGATAATTTATTGAAAATTATGCATTTCATCGATTAATTAACGCTTTTTGTCGAATCATTAACTTTTTTTTATAGTTTAGTAATCTAGAAACCAGAATCTTAAGCTTATATGAATAAACAACAACCTACTTTGTTTTCATTTGCGAAGGTTTATTGCAGCGTTTTCGGTCACAAATTAAGAGTATCAAAAAACATCACCAATCATGTGCATGAGTACAGGTGTAAAAAATGCGGGATGGAGATGACCGATACCGCAGACGGCCTTCTGGCAAGACTTACCCCAAAATTCAAAGAAACCAATGCGTATCTTGCGAAGATCCACGAAAGACGCAAGCGTATTTTTCTTGCGAAGGCTTCTTAGTCTTCCTTATTTTCCATGGAATTCCAGCCCCTGGCGATCAATGGCAGTTTCTGGTTCGCCCTGGTGATAAGATGCATGCCCTCATTTTCTTCGGTCATATGACCAATCACCGTTAAATGCGGATTCCCTTTTATTTTATCGTAATCATCCTGTGAGATCGTGAACAGAAGTTCGTAGTCTTCACCGCCGCTTAACGCGATCATGGTGCTGTCTATTTCGAATTCCTCACAAACCGATATTACCGCAGGATCCAACGGGATCTTTTCCTCGAACAGGTTCGCTCCGAGTTTTGAATTCTTGCATAAGTGAATGATCTCAGAAGAAAGTCCGTCGCTAATGTCGATCATGGAAGTTGGTCTTACTTCAAGGTCTTTTAGAAGCGGTGGAATATCCTTTCGGGCTTCTGGTTTTAGCTGTCTTTCTATCAGGTAAGTATACTGGTCCAGGTCTGGCTGTGAGTTAGGGTTGGCTTTAAAAACTTCCTTCTCTCTTTCCAGTACCTGTAAGCCCATATAAGCAGCACCAAGATCTCCGGTCACCACCAGCAGGTCATTCGCTTTTGCTCCGTCTCTGTAAACCACTTCATCCTTTTCGGCAACACCAATGGCGGTAACGCTGATCAGCAGTCCCGAGGTCGAAGAGGTGGTATCACCTCCAATCACATCTACATTATACATTTTAGCGGCCAGTTGAATGCCGGCATAAAGCTCTTCTAGTGCTTCTACAGGGAATCGATTAGAAACGGCAATGGAAACTGTGATCTGGGTGGCGGTCCCGTTCATGGCGTAGATGTCTGAAAGGTTCACCATCACTGCCTTGTATCCAAGATGTTTGAGCGGCATATAAGCCAGGTCAAAATGTACGCCTTCCACCAGAAGATCTGTGCTTACCAGCGTTTGCTTGTTTTTCAGATTCAGAACCGCGGCATCGTCGCCAATAGCTTTTACGGTAGATTCCAGTTTTGGACTAAAATTCTTGGTAAGATGGTCTATCAATCCAAATTCCCCTAATTCTGAAAGGTTTGTCCTGCTTTCCTGACTATTCTCAAACATGCAATTGAATTTTAAAATGCAAAAGTACGATTATAAAATTCAATGAAGAAGAATGTGTTAAAAGCTTTAAGGTTGAAATATGCCTGAAAATGGCTTGGATCAGGGGCTGTAATCTAATTGACCGGCTCTATAATTCAATTCTTAAAACATATGCTTTGCCTATGGTAAAACACATGCTTTGTAGTATATTTGTGCCCAATTTAGAATTAATCTTTATAACTTATGATTAAAGTTAGCGAAGAGGCTAAAAGTAAAATTTCCGCCCTGATGAACGAAGAAGGTTTCAACGTTGAAGCCGATTACGTTCGTGTAGGTGTGAAGAGCGGAGGTTGTTCTGGTTTATCTTACGAATTGAAGTTCGATAAAAGCCAGGCCGAAGGCGATAAAGTCTTCGAGGACAACGATGTAAAGATCGTTGTAGACAAACGTAGTGTTCTATATCTGGCCGGAACCATTTTGGAGTATTCCGGTGGATTGAATGGTAAGGGTTTCGTTTTTAACAACCCTAACGCCCAGAGAACCTGTGGATGTGGGGAGAGTTTTTCGCTATAAAGTGAAAAAGTCTAAAGTTTAAAAGTTCTTAAAGTAGATGTCGAAGTTTAGTTCTTTCGAAGAAATAAAAGCCTGGCAACAGGCGAGGGAATTAAATTCTGAGATCTATACATTAAGCGATAAAGGTCTGTTCAAAGCAGATTTTGATTTAAAAAGTCAGATAAGAAGGTCCAGTATTTCAATAACCTCCAATATTGCGGAAGGTTTTGAAAGAGGGACAACGAAAGAATTTATTCGTTTTTTATATGTGGCTAAAGGTTCGGCCGGGGAGTTCCGGTCACAGCTTTATTTAGCACAGGATTTAAAATATATAACAAGCGAAGATTTTGAAAGGTTGAGTGCAAGGGTAAATGAGATTTCGAAAATGATCAGCGGGTTGATTAAGTACCTGGATACCACTTTGTAACTTTTAACCTTCCAACTTTAAAAACAGAATATGGCATATACTGAAGACGATTTAAAGAAAGAGCTCGAAACCAAGGAGTATGAGTATGGATTTTATACAGATATAGAGTCTGATACCTTTCCTGTGGGCTTGAACGAAGATATCGTGCGAGCAATTTCTAAGAAGAAAGAAGAGCCGGAATGGATGACCGAGTGGCGCCTGGAAGCTTTTCGCGAATGGCAGAAAATGGAGGAGCCGGACTGGGCGAATGTAAAATACCCAAAACCGGACTTCCAGAACATCTCTTATTATTCCGCACCTAACAAGAAACCAAAATACGAGAGCCTTGATGAGGTAGATCCGGAATTGCTGGACACCTTTAAAAAGCTTGGTATTTCCCTGGACGAGCAGAAAAAACTTGCCGGGGTGGCAGTAGATGTGGTTATGGATTCAGTTTCTGTAACTACCACTTTCAAAAAGACACTAGCCGAAAAAGGGATCATTTTCTGTTCAATTTCTGAAGCGATACAGGAACACCCTGAGCTGGTTAAGAAATATATCGGCTCTGTGGTGCCGAAGAAAGATAATTTCTATGCTGCCCTGAATTCGGCGGTATTTAGTGATGGTTCTTTCTGTTACATTCCGAAAGGGGTGCGTTGCCCAATGGAGCTTTCTACTTATTTTCGAATCAACCAGGCTGGAACAGGGCAGTTCGAGAGAACACTGGTAGTGGCCGATGAAGGAAGTTATGTAAGTTACCTTGAGGGATGTACTGCTCCAACCCGTGATGAGAATCAACTTCACGCGGCGGTGGTAGAACTTATCGCCTTAGACGATGCTGAAATAAAATATAGTACCGTACAGAACTGGTACCCTGGAAATAAAGAAGGTAAAGGTGGAGTTTTTAACTTCGTGACCAAAAGAGGGCTTTGCGAAAAGAACGCGAAGATATCCTGGACACAGGTAGAAACAGGATCTGCCGTAACCTGGAAATATCCAAGCTGTATCCTTAAAGGGGATAACTCGGTAGGAGAATTTTACTCCATCGCGGTTACCAACAACTGGCAGCAGGCCGATACAGGAACCAAAATGATCCATCTTGGTAAGAATACCAAGAGTACCATCATCTCCAAGGGTATTTCTGCTGGACAATCACAGAACTCTTACCGTGGGTTAGTACAGATTAACGGTAGGGCTCAGAACGCACGTAACTTCTCACAATGTGACTCCTTGTTGATGGGGAACAAATGTGGGGCGCATACTTTCCCATATATCGAGGTGAAAAACAAATCTGCTCAGGTAGAGCATGAGGCAACCACCAGTAAGATCGGGGAAGACCAGATCTTCTACTGTAACCAGAGAGGTATAGATACCGAAAAGGCTATCGCGCTTATCGTAAATGGTTTCAGTAAGGAAGTATTGAACAAGTTACCGATGGAGTTTGCGGTCGAAGCTCAAAAATTACTTGAAATTTCGCTTGAAGGTTCAGTTGGATAATTAGATCTAGAGTGAGATTTGCTATGAAAAAGTTATTTGGATTATTGCTTATAAGTTCGATGCTCTTTTCCTGCCAGGATGAGGAACGTAAGGACCTTATGGATGCTCCACAGGCCGAAAAAGTTCCCGATAGTATCCAGGTTCTGGAAGGTGAGTTCATCTACGCGGCAGATGCTGCGGTGATAAGAGGTGAGAACTTTGTCTACGGGGTGACCCTGGACTCGATGAGCCAGATACTTTCAGAAAGGATCGCGCCGCTTAAAACCGATGATTTTGAAATGATCCCGGTAACAGTGAGAGCGAAAATTCAGCCGAACCCGGAACAGGAAGGATGGGAAGAAGTGATCGAGATCCTTGAAATAGTTGAAACTCCAGAAGTAGCGAAAGTTTCAGATACGATAAAAGATAATAAAAGAAAAAATTAAATCAATCTGCCCAGGCAGATTCAGAATTGATAAACATGCTTAAAATAAAGAATTTACACGCCAGCATAGAAGATAAGGAAATCCTGAAAGGGATCAATCTTGAGATCAAACCGGGAGAGGTTCATGCAATCATGGGCCCTAATGGATCGGGTAAAAGTACTTTGTCTTCAGTGATCGCTGGTAGGGAAGAGTACGAAATGACCGAGGGAGAGATGATCTTTGAAGGTGAAGACCTTACCGAAATGGATCCGGAAGAAAGATCTCACAAAGGAGTTTTCCTTTCTTTTCAGTATCCGGTAGAGATCCCTGGTGTTTCTGTAACCAACTTTATTAAGACAGCCATCAACGCCCAGCGTAAGGCTCATGGCAAGGAAGACATGCCGGCGAACGAAATGCTGAAAATGATCCGCGAAAAGTCGGAAATGCTGGAAATAGACAGGAAATTCCTTTCCCGTTCACTGAACGAAGGATTTTCTGGAGGTGAGAAGAAGCGTAACGAGATCTTCCAGATGGCGATGCTGGATCCTAAGCTTTCAATTCTTGATGAGACAGATTCAGGTTTGGATATCGATGCCCTTAAAGTGGTTGCAGACGGTGTGAACAAGCTTAGAAGAGAAGATAACGCGGTACTGCTTATTACGCACTACCAGAGACTGCTTAATTACATCGTGCCAGATGTGGTGCATGTACTTGTAGACGGAAAGATCGTGAAGTCTGGCGGAAAAGAGCTGGCTTACGAACTTGAAGAAAGAGGATACGACTGGGTAAAGCAAGGAGCAGTTTAAATTATTCAAAATTCAGAATTCAACATTACCGAAAAGATAATCTTGAATTTGAAATTTGAACATGAAATTGAAAAAAATGGAATTAAAAGATAAATTGATCTCATCATTTTTGGCCTTTGAAGAAAGCCTTGATCCAGATAATGGGTTAGACGCTTTAAGGAACGAGGCGATCAAGGATTTTGAAAAACTTGGTTTCCCTACCAAGAAAGATGAGAACTGGAAATATACTTCACTGAATTCGGTACTTAAACACGATTACAGTTTCTTCCCTAAGAAGGAAGATGCGATCGAGTATAAGGACATCAAGAAGTATCTTATTCACGATATAGACACTTACAACCTGGTTTTCATCGATGGGATCTATTCTTCCCATCTTTCGCAAACAACTCACGATAAGATAGATGTTTGCCTGATGTCTTCGGCCTTGAACAAGGATAAATATCGTCCGGTTATCGAGAACTACTACAATAAAGTAGCTCCAAAATCTGGACTTAATGCCCTTAACACGGCATTCGCCCGTGAAGGTGCTTTTATCCACATCAATAAGAACCAATTGGCAGATAAGCCAATACAGATCATCAATTTCGCCACTGGAAATGAATCTGCTTTACTGCTTCAGCCAAGAAACCTTATCGTGGTAGACGAGAATTCTCATGTGCAGATCATCGAAAGACATCAAAGCCTTACCGAGAATCCTGTGCTTACCAATTCGGTAACCGAGATCTTCGCAGATCGTCGTGCCTTTGTAGATTATTACAAGATCCAGAACGATAAGCATTCAGCATCGTTGATAGATAATACCTTTATCAACCAGAAAGCTGAAAGCAATGTTTCTGTGCACACCTTCTCCTTTGGAGGGAAACTAACGCGTAACAACCTTAATTTCTATCAGAGTGGGGAGCGTATAGATTCAACCATGAAAGGGGTGACCATTATCGAGGATAAACAACATGTGGATCACAATACACTGGTACACCATATCGAGCCTAACTGTGAAAGCCACCAGGATTACAAGGGTATTTTTGGAGATAGCTCTACCGGCGTTTTCAACGGAAAGGTTGTGGTAGAGAAGGAGGCTCAGAAAACCAATGCCTACCAGTCTAACAACAATATCCTGGCAGACGATAAAGCGACCATCAATTCCAAGCCACAGCTGGAGATCTTTGCCGACGATGTAAGATGTAGCCACGGTTGTACCATTGGGCAGCTTGATGAGGAGGCGCTATTCTATCTTCAGTCCAGGGGTATTCCAAGAAAAGAGGCCAGGGCGTTGATGATGTACGCATTTGCTAATAACGTACTGGAAAGCGTAAAGATACCAGAGGTAAAGAAGAGGATCAATAAACTGATCGCTTCTAAGCTGGAGGTAGAAATGGGCTTTAATCTATAATATAAATTCAAAATAACTTAAAGGATGAGTCAGCAAACTCAGGCTAAGACTTTCGAGGTAGAAAAGATCCGTGAGGATTTCCCAATTCTTAACCGTAAGGTGAATGGCTATCCTTTGGTTTATTTTGATAATGCGGCCACAGCCCAGACGCCTAAGCAGGTGATGGATGCGATCGTGGATTATTACTCTAACTATAACGCCAATATTCATCGTGGCGTGCATTCCCTTTCCCAGGAAGCGACCGATAAGTATGAGCAGGCCAGGATCAAGATCCAGAAGCATTTTAATGCGGAAAAGGCCCACGAGATCATATTCACTTCCGGGACCACCCATGGAATCAATCTGGTAGCCAATGGATTTTCTTCGCTTCTATCTGAAGGTGATGAGATCCTGGTTTCGGCGATGGAACATCACTCGAATATTGTTCCATGGCAGATGCTTTGCGAAAAGACCGGAGCCAAGCTGAAGGTGATCCCTATGGATGAAAATGGGGAACTTATTTATTCTGAATTCGAAAAGCTTATTGGTCCGGCTACGACACTGGTGTTTCTTAACCATGTTTCCAATGCGCTGGGAACGGTAAATCCTATAAAGAGGATCATTGATAAAGCGCATTCTGCAGGTGCTGCAGTCCTGATTGACGGCGCACAGGCGGCACCCCATATCAAGGCCGATGTTCAGGAGCTTGATGTGGATTTTTACGTGGTTTCTGCTCATAAGATGTGCGGCCCAACGGGAGTTGGGGTTCTATACGGAAAAGAAGAGTGGCTGGAAAAACTTCCTCCTTATCAGGGAGGAGGGGAAATGATCGCCACCGTTTCTTTCGAAAAGACCACCTATGCCGGTCTGCCTCATAAATTTGAAGCCGGTACCCCAAATATCTGCGGAGGGATCGCTTTTGGAGCGGCCCTGGATTATATGAACAATATCGGCTTTAAAGAAATAGCAGCTTATGAGCATGAGCTGCTGGATTACGCTACCACAAAGCTGAAAGAGATCGAAGGCATGAAGATCTATGGGGAGGCCGCTGAAAAGACCGCGGTGATCTCCTTCAATATTGAAGGTCTGCATCCTTATGATCTGGGTACCCTGCTCGATAAAATGGGTATCGCCGTACGAACCGGGCATCATTGTGCCCAGCCGGTAATGGATTTCTTCAAGATCCCCGGGACGGTAAGAGCTTCCTTTTCATTCTATAACACTTTTCACGAGATAGACCTCTTTATAGAAGGCGTGAAAAAGGCTAAAATGATGCTTCAATAGCAAGCTTTTTCTTAAAAATTTAAATTTTCTCAAGTTTTAACATTTTCGCTCAGGCGACAAATGGGCTGGTTTCATCGATGAAATACAGGGTTTAGGTTAAGTTTTCCTGTCTTTAGCGTTAAGAAATACTTAAATATTTAGCTATATTCGACTCGTATTTTTCAGAAAAAACTCTGAAATAGTGCCAAAAAACACAAGCAAAAAACCAAACAATTAGAAAGTCGGTAATATTCTATTTTTGGCTAATACGTTTCAGAATTTTCCGACGGAAAACAATTTTTAACCCTAAAACTTTTTTTAAATGAAAAGAATCTATTTACTGGCTTCGGCCCTGACCCTTATCTTCGCTTCCTGTGAGAAGTCTTCAGAACAATCTGTAGATGAAACCCTGGCGGTTGAACAGGAGACCCTGGCCATAGCCAAGGACCAATGTGGAACGATGGGAGTGCTGGAAGAAAAAATGGCTGAAAACCCAGAATTAGCTACAAAAATGGCCGCAGTAGAGGCACATACCCAAAAAGCCCTGAGTAATGGTTGGACCAAGCGTCTGGCTGCCGATGGGAAGATTGAGATCCCGATCGTTTTCCACGTACTTTACAACAGTGCAGATGAGAACATCCCACTTTCTCAGCTTCAGGACCAGGTTACAGCCCTTAACGAAGATTTCAGCCTTAACAACCCTGGCAGAAATTCCATTCCTTCTGAGTTTGCGGCTGTAGAAGCTAACGTAGGAATTCGTTTCGTTCTTGAAGACGTAATTCGTGTAAAAACCAAAAAGCGCCAGTGGAGACCAGACGATTCCATGAAATTCTCTTCAAGCGATGGATCTGATGTGGTTAACCCACAGGAATTCCTGAACATCTGGGTAGTAAGTAATATGCCGTACCGTGGTGGTAACATCCTTGGTTATGCACAATTTCCTGGAGGAAGCTGGGCTACAGATGGTGTGGTAATGGATCACAGGTTTACAGGAACTACTCAGTATTCTACTGGTAGAACGGCCACTCATGAAGTTGGGCACTGGCTGAACCTTCGTCACATTTGGGGTGATGGTGGATGTGGAGCTACAGATTATGTAGCAGATACTCCAGATTCTGATGGTCCTTCTAGAGGATGTCCATCTTACCCAACCGTGAACTGTGGTTCTGCAGATATGACCATGAACTTCATGGACTACTCAGATGACCCATGTCTTAACATGTTTACTGAAGGTCAGAAATCAAGAATGCTTTCTGTATTCGCTAACGGAGGATTCCGTGCGACGATGGCAGACTAAGCTTTCAGTTAATAAAATATAAAAGAGGCGCCCATGTGGCGCCTTTTTTTGTAATATGCTCTTATCTAAAACCTAAAACCTATGAAATTCAGCTTTTTTACCTTTCTAATAATTCTATTTGCGGCAAACGATTGTTCCCATCAGGAAGCTGCTTCGGTTGAATCTGTAAGCTATGAGACCTTTACCAGGGGCTCTTCCACAATGTATACGCTTACTCCTGAAAATATCGAGATTAAAAGTACCGGCCTGAATGCAAGCGAGAGTTCCAGTAAGATAACTTCAGAAGAATGGAAAGAGCTTTTGAATACTATAAAGGTAATGGAAGTTTCAGAAATAAGCCAGTTAAAGGCGCCCTCAGATTCCAGGGCTTCAGATGCAGCTCTGCATGCAATTTTAAGTGTTCGTAAGAATGATACGATTTACAAGACTAATTCCTTCGATCATGGGAATCCGCCGGCTGAGGTTAAGCCATTAGTAGAGGCTATCTTAAGATTGGCAGAAAATGTTGAATAGCACTTCTTCTTATTGTACTTTTGCGTAAAATTGAAATATGACGATTCAGGAAAAACAACAGGAGGTAATCGATGAGTTTTCGATGTTCGATGACTGGATGCAGCGCTATGAATATATGATAGAGCTTGGGAAATCCCTGCCTCTTATTGACGAGAAGTACAAGATAGACGAGAACCTTATTAAAGGTTGCCAGAGTAAGGTATGGGTACATGCTGAACTTGAAGGAGATAGACTTGTTTTTACTGCAGATAGTGATGCGATCATAACCAAGGGGATCGTAGCCATCCTCATCAGAGTATTTTCAGATCAGCATCCTGCGGAGATCATCGAAGCAGACACCCAGTTCATCGATGAGATCGGGCTAAAGGAGCATCTTTCTCCAACCCGTGCCAACGGACTAGTGAGCATGATCAAACAACTAAAAATGTATGCTGTAGCATACCAAACTCAATTGAACTAAAATGGAACAGGAAATAAATACACAGGAATTAGGGGAAAAGATCGTAACTGTTCTTAAAACGATCTACGATCCGGAGATCCCTGTAGACATCTATGAGCTTGGGCTCATATATGATGTTATGGTTAGTACAGATTATGATGTAAAGATATTAATGACCCTTACCACTCCAAACTGCCCGGTGGCAGAAACACTTCCGTTAGAAGTGGAGGAGAAGGTAAAGTCTTTGGATATGGTAAAGGATGCTGAAGTGGAGATCACTTTTGATCCGCCATGGAGCCAGGATCTTATGAGCGAAGGCGCGAAGCTGGAGCTGGGGCTTTTATAAAATAGAATTATGGCGGAAGAGATTGTAAATCGAGTCGCTCAAAGTAAATTGATAACCTTTAATCTTGAGGATTACTATCCAAAAGGTCAAAGGTTTCTTTTTGATATAAGTCAGTGGCTTTTAGAGGGATTCGTTTTGAGAGAGAAAGATTTCAGGGAACAGGCTAAAGAGCATGACTGGTCACAGTATAAGGATCAGTTCGTGGCCCTGCATTGTTCTACCGAGGCCATTGTTCCTGCATGGGCCTATATGTTGCTGTCTACCTACCTCAAGCCTTTTGCGAAAAAGGTGGTGATAGGAGACCTCGAAAACCTGGAAAGTCATCTTTACCAGGAAGTCATCCAGAACATGGATGTTTCAGATCTAAAGGACAAACCGGTAATTATTAAGGGTTGTTCAAATAAGCCTGTGCCAAAAAATGCGTATATTTTCCTTATAAATAAGCTCCAACCTATCGTGAAAAGCCTGATGTATGGTGAGGCATGTTCCTCTGTACCCTTATACAAACAACCAAAAAATTAAATATGAAGAAAACTTTACTCTTAGCTTTTTCATTGCTTTTTTGCTCTGGAATTGCCTTTTCACAGGAAGAAGAAGAAAAAGATACCATCCCGAACGGCTGGCGGAAAGAAGGAACTGTACAACTGCTTTTTAACCAGTCGGCTTTTAACAAGGAGTGGACCGGCGGGGGTACTTCAAGTATCGCTGGAAACCTTTCTGTAGACTACCAGTTCAATTACAAGATGGATGATTTTACCTGGGATAACCGTATCTATGGGAATTACGGTCTTACCAAGGTGAAGGATGACGAATTTACCAGGAAGACCAGTGACCGGCTGGAATTCAATTCCATTGCCGGGAAGAATATTCAGGATTCCAATTTCTTCTATTCCTGGTTCCTTAACTTCAGGACCCAGTTCGACAAAGGATATGCGTTTAGCGAAGATCCGGATACCGGAGAAACTATAAGAACAGAGATCTCAGACTTCATGTCCCCCGCTTATTTACAGACCGGGCCCGGAATTCTATGGAAGAAAAGTGACGACCTGTTCGTGAACTTCGCACCTGCAACCGCGAGGTTCATTTTTGTAGATAAAGATTTCACTACCCGTCCTGGTTATGTAGACGGTGATTATTTTGGCGTGGACGAGGGCAAATCCATGAGGTTTGAACTTGGTGCTTCTCTAAGTGCCTATTCAAAATATGAGATCCTGGAGAACGTGAACATGGAGCACACTATATCTCTTTACTCAAACTACCTGGATAAACCAGGGAACATAGATATAGATTATCTGCTGAACGTAACTATGGGAATCAACGATTACCTATCTGCAAATTTAGTTTTCCAGGCCATTTATGATGATAATGCCGTCGGCGCTTTCCAGATAAGGGAAGTATTTGGTCTGGGAATCAATTTTGGCTTCTAGGTCTTTAGAAAATATTAAATAAAACAGGGGCCCGCAATCATTACGGGCCCTTTTTCAGTTAAATTTTTGTTGAAGTATTTTCAGTGTTAAACTGATAGCTTTGTATTGATTACCTTTGCATTTATGATTGAAAAGACCGATTTAGCTTACGAAAGAACTGTATTAGTTGGGATAGTTACCAAAGATCAGGACCAGGACAAACTGGAAGAATATCTTGACGAACTTGAGTTCCTTACTTACACGGCCGGTGGGGAAGTGGTAAATAGATTTTCTCAGCGCCTGGAACGTCCCGATCCTAAAACTTTTATTGGTTCAGGAAAGATGGAAGATGTAAGAGAATTCGCTAAAGAAAACGATATTGGGGCGGTGATCTTCGATGATGAACTATCACCGGCTCAGCAAAAAAATATAGAAAAGATCCTGAAGTGTAAGATCCTTGATAGGACTGGCCTTATTCTGGATATTTTCGCCCAGAGGGCCAAGACCAGTTATGCCAGAACACAGGTAGAACTGGCCCAGTACGAATACCTGTTACCTCGACTTGCCGGGATGTGGACTCACCTGGAAAGACAGCGTGGGGGTATCGGGATGCGTGGTCCTGGGGAGACAGAGATCGAGACCGACCGTAGGATAGTACGTGATAAGATCTCCCTGCTCAAGAAAAAACTTAAGACCATAGATAAGCAGATGGAAGTACAACGCGGGAACCGCGGGCAGTTGGTTCGTGTAGCCCTGGTAGGATATACCAACGTTGGAAAATCTACTTTGATGAACGTGATAAGCAAAAGCGAGGTGTTTGCCGAGAATAAGCTGTTCGCAACCCTGGATACCACCGTTAGAAAGGTCGTTATACGCAACCTGCCGTTCCTTTTAAGTGATACGGTAGGATTCATAAGGAAACTACCTACACAGCTGGTAGAGTCCTTTAAATCTACTTTGGATGAGGTTCGCGAAGCCGACCTTCTTCTGCATGTGGTAGATATTTCTCATCCTAACTTCGAGGATCATATCAACTCGGTAAACCAGATCCTTACCGAGATCGAGACCATTGGGAAACCAACCATCATGGTCTTTAACAAGATCGACGCCTATGAGCCGGAAAAGATCGACGAGGACGACCTTATTACCGAAAAGACTTCAGCGCATTACACCCTTAAGGAATGGAAAAAGACCTGGATGAACAGGGTAGGAGATAATGCCCTCTTTATTTCGGCCCTGAACAAGGAGAACATGGAGCATTTTCGCAAAAAGGTATACGAGGCGGTTAGGGAGATACATATTACCAGGTTCCCCTATAACAATTTCCTGTACCCCGAATACGATAAATACGGCGAGGAGAAGGAATAGCTTAATAAAGCTTTAACTGAATTTGCTGGACATCTTTTTAAATTTATAGGAACCAAAAACCTATAAATTATGAAAAAGCTTGTCATACTTGCGATATTCTTTAATTCAATAGTGCTTTCTGCCCAGTCCCTGGAAGGTTCCTGGAAACTGGTAGAAGAAAATGGGAAGGAGATCACAGATAAGGAAATCATCCGGATCTACCAGGATAATTATTTCGCTGAAGCTGCCAAAGAACTGGCTTCCAGAGAATTTCTATGGGCGCTTGGCGGTGAATATGATTACAGCAATGGTGATTATACCGCCACCCAGGATTTTAACACCAAGCTTCCCGAGGCTATTGGCGATACCCGTGACCCGAAACTCACTTTCCAAGGCGATAATAAAATAAAGATCAACGAGGTCAAAGAAGTGCAGGTATGGGAAAAGATCTCAGATAGCGAGAATTCCCTTAATGGTAATTGGGTGATCACCGGCAGAAAACGCGATGGGAAAATAGATAAAATGAAGCCCGGCGATCGCAGGACGATAAAAATACTTGGCGGTGACCGCTTCCAGTGGGTGGCCTTTAATTCTGCCACCAAAGAGTTCTACGGTTCAGGAGCAGGAACCTATTCCGCAGAAAATGGTAAATACACCGAAAATATCGAGGTTTTCTCCAGGGATAATAATCGGGTTGGAGCGAAGCTAGGATTCGATTTCCAGCTTAAGGACGGCCAGTGGCATCACTCCGGAAAAAGTTCCAAGGGAGATCCTATTTACGAGATCTGGTCACCGTACGCCTCGGCTTACTCGAAATAATTTACCAGATAGACCTGGAGAATTCGAAATTCAGCTTCTGTTGTAGTTTTTCTGAACTAATGATCTTTCCCAAAGAATTTTCGGAATGGTCGAATTTCGGGGTCGCCAGATTCCTTTCCTGGGCGATCCTGGAATAATATTCCTCCTTGGTTGGATGCTCGGGATAAACCACGTTCCAGACAGAATTGTCCTTTTTCATATCTATTAGTTTGAAGATCGCGTTCAGGCAGTCTTCCTGGTGAACCAGGTTCACCGGAGCCTTGGGATTACTGATCCCTTCCCTGCCGGCCAGGTAAGTAACAGGATGCCTGTCTTCGCCAATAAGTCCCCCGAATCTTAGAACAGAAGTATTGAAGCTTTCATTGTTAAGGAAGAGCAATTCGGCATTGCGAAGCTGAATGGCTGTATCGTTAGCGTTATTGGTATTCGCATCTTCTTTGTAAGTAGGGATGGCCGAGCTGTCCTTATAGACCGAAGTGGAGCTGGTAAAGATCACCTTCTGCAGATAAGATTTTTCAATATAAGGGATAAGCTTGTCGATCTTCTTAACAAAATTAATGTCGGGATTCTTTCTTAGCCCCGGCGGAATATCTACCACCAGTACCTCGACCCCCGAAAGGAATGAACGAATATCACCCTGTATTCCCCGTTCATATAATTTGATGGAGTAGGGGATCATGCCCGCGGCCCTCACTTCACTAAGTTTTTCAACCCTGGTTACCGAACCTCTTACCTCATGGTTTTCCTTTCTCAGCCTTTTTCCAAGCTCCATTCCTAACCATCCACATCCCAGTATTGCTATCTTCATTCTATTCGTTGATTCTAATTGTTTTCTTTAAAATTGTCGCGTCATTTAGTACAAAAGGCCTGGAGATCATTCCCTGGGGACGCTCCTTTACCTTTAATTTTTCGTTGCCAATAAGGTCGTAAGCCGATTCATAAACTACAAATTCTGGCCGGTCCCCTTTTTCTATGCTGAATTCGATCCTTAAAGTATCCCGGTTGGAGGCATAATAAGTGAGCAGTCTCTCTTTCCAGCGCCTCGTGAACATATGAAAGGCATTTTCTCCCAGGTAAACATCTTTGGCTTCCAGGCCGTTCACTCTGAAACTTTCAAAATCCACATCCTTGGTTTCGAATAATTCTATTTTATTGATATCGCGGTTGGGAGCGATCTTCAGCATATAATTCTGCCTGTCCAGGCTGTCAGGGCCTTTTTCGATGATTACCCCGGGTTCCGGGATGTTTATTTTTGGTGCTTCAGCTTTAAAAGTGAAGCTGCTGCCGTACTTACTGCTGAAGTTGGCAATGGCATGTGAGCTGGCTTCAGCATCTTCTCCAAAAAATTGGGACGTCCATTCATCGATCTCGTGATCGTAAGAATACCAGTTGGCAACATCCTGGTCCAGATCCTGCAGGTAGACCAGGCTGTTTGGCTTAGGTCTTTCCGGGCTAAAATCTGAATAATAATGCGCCACGAATATAAGGACATTAAAAGTGAGAAAAGAAAGTACGGCAAAGGATTTTAATCTTCTGAAATATCCGAACAACGGCAAAAATAAGAAGAACAGCAGGCTGGTAAGGATGCCCGTCACGAAGAGCAGTTTTAATCCCAGGGCGACCGGGAGGCTCCAGATGAAAGGTAATAGTATGATTATCGCCGGCCAGGAAAGGAGTACCATCAGGATGCGGTTCGGCTTTTCCTGTCTAATCATCACGAATAGCTGCAACAGCCCGAAATAGACCAGGATCACAAAATAAGATGCTCCTTTAAGATATACCGCCATAAGCGCACTTATAATAAGCCAGAGGAATAATGGGGCTACGAATACCGAAGCTGTTCTCAGGCTGCGCCTTAGGAGGTGGTAGATCATAAAGCAGACAGAGAGGGCGAGGAAAATGGCAATGCCAATATACCAGTAACCGTTGTAGGTAAAACCCTGTTCCATTTCAGCATACTCCGGGTAAATGAAAAGACAGAATTTCCAGAAGGCCCAAACCAGTAAACCTGAGACCACCAGGCTAAGGATCATGGGAATAAACCCGAACAGGATACCTGTAAGTTTTAGCCTTTCCCGGCGAATACCGTAGACGATTAGCGCCAGGAAAATAACTCCTGCCAGGACCAGCATAGGGTTTATCCACGCGAAGGGATAGCTTATCATTTCTCCAAACGGCAGGCTTAGGTAGATCAGGTCCCTGTCGCTGGAAAGATCATTCAGTTCCGCGTTACTGAAATAACTTAAAAGCGGCATTAAATATTCACCCTGGTGTTTTAATGTTTTTTTGTCTAAATTTTTAGGTATATCGGTGGCGGTGTGATAATCATAGTGGTCATCTATAAACGCAAAATTGTAGCCATTGATATCTCCTTCTTCCCTTAGAACGGTAAGATCGGTATCGTTTGGAAGCATCTTATAAATGCTATAATAAAGGGAGTTAGTAACGGGATACTTTACTCCCGCCTTTTCGAAAGCTTCAATAAGGCGGGCGTTCTTGCCATTGGTTTCTAATAACATATAAGGGCTGCCGCCGCTACCTCGTGCTTCAAAATTAAGGGCAAGTTTTACATCTTCGGCCCAGGGATGGTCTTCAATAAATAGGCTGGCGCCATTAAGGCCTAATTCCTCCGCGTCGGTAAATAATAAGATGATATCATTTTCGTGTTCGGCATTCTTTTTCAGGAATACGCGAACACCCTCCAGGATTGTAGCCACGCCACTGCCGGCATCGCTGGCTCCATAGGAAGAATGCATGGCCGAATCATAATGTGTCATTAGAATCAGGGCGTCCCCATCGCCAGAACCATCTATCCTGGCCAGAATATTCTGAGGCCTAGCAAGGACTCCGTCCTTGTTCAGACTATAAGCTTCCTGCGTTTGTACTTCCAGGCCCATTTCCTGAAGCTGGTCTACAATGTAGTTACGCGCTTTGCTGTGTGCCGGACTACCCACATAATGAGGTTCACTGGCCAGTGCTTCCACATGCTCAAAAGCTCGCGAAGTGGAGAATTGGGTCAGGGAATTACTGGAATCTGGATCGTAATCTGGCTGCTGAAAATTAAAATTGAGCCATACCGCAACTATTATGAGAAGAAATGCGATTAAGCCGGATAGTTTAGTGTTCATGTACCTGGGATGAAAGGTCTTAAAGTTAAATAAGATTTTTGTGAATAGACAAGGAAAAAAGGCAAGTAGCTGCTAAACTAAAATTCGTTATATTTAAGTAATTAAGAATCAAAAGTTTAGGATATGGGTATCAAAAGTTTTATGGGTAAGCGGGCAGAGCCTGAAAAGCCTGCGGAATTGCCAATTTCGGTAAAGGATTATATGGCGACCAACCTGGTGACCTTCCGCGAAAATGAGAATATCATGGATGTGATGGAAAAACTGATCAAGCACGGAATTTCCGGGGGTTGTATAGTAAATGAAAAGAACGAACTGCTGGGGATGATCTCAGAAGGGGATTGTATGAAACAGATATCAGACAGCCGATATTATAATATGCCAATGAGCGACCTCACCGTGGGCAAGCGAATGAATAAAAACGTGGTTACCATAGATGGTAACATGAACGTACTGGAGGCGGCCAATAAATTCACTGAGCTCAAGTTCAGAAGATTTCCCATCGTAGAGAACGGGAAACTGATAGGGCAGATCAGCCAGCGGGATGTTCTAAAAGCGGCGATTAGATTAAGAAGCCAGAGCTGGCACCGATAAATTCCCTCGTCTAATGAAAAAGCTGCTAATCATAAATGCGATCATCTGGGCATTGGTAATTTTGGTCGCTTCCTGGTTGTACAACGGGAGCAGTGGTTATAACTACCTGCTGGGCGTTCTTGTGGTAGGGTTCACCTTGCAAAATGGTTTGACTTACAATTATCTGAAAAAGAAAAAAACTTCCTGAATATGCATAGGAAGGCGTACAGGTATTGCTTTACCTTTTCTTATCCTGATCTTTCATCTCGGCCTTTCGCATAGGCATGGAATCTATTAGGCTGAAAAGTTTTTCGGGTTCCAGGACTTCAGTTTGTCTTAATTTCACCCCGCCGTCGAGGCCAATTAGGATGAGCTCAAAATTATCATCTGTCTTTTTAAGTCTTTGGTATATTTTGGATTCCTGCCATTCTGATGCATCCGGAAGCAGTATCTTATGTTTTCCCGGGATTGCCTCAATCATCAGCAGTTTTCTTTCCTTTAGAGCCTCCAGCTTATTTTTGAAAATCCTTAACTGGGAACTGAGCATATCATTTTCTTCAGCAGGAGTGAAAACCACTACCAGCCTGTTTTCCCACTGATATTTATCTAGTTCCTGTGCTGTCATAAGATTGGGTAAGATCAGGAATATACCTAAGGTCAATAGCTTTTTCATAAGCTATAAGATAGGAAGGGAAAGCCAATAATTATCTCAAGAAAATATTAATTCCTTTTTACTAGGGCGTAAAAGTCGTTTTCCAGCGGCAAATAGCCCTGGTCGTAAATAAAGAAATAGCGGTTGCCCGTTTTGGTGGTATAGATACTGGTGAAAAATTCGAAATCGAATCCTCTGGAAAGCAGTTTGCTCCGGGATACCGAAGTTTTACCGCTGGGGTTTAGCTCCTCCAGTATCCGGTAATTCTTGCGAAGCAGGTTATTGGTGTTGCGTATGATCTTACTGGAATCCTTGTTCGCATTATTATGAAAAGCATTCCGGCAGTAGTCACTGCAAAATTTCTTGTCGGTTCGGCCTATGATTTTTTCCCCGCATTCCGGGCAAGATTTTTCCATGCTCATAGAATTTTAATACTCGTAGGGAAGCTGAATTGATTTTGAACTTTAAAGTAAATATAATTTTTCAAAAAGATCGGGATCATGGCTTTTGAAATAACAGGCTGAGAATTCTGGGAGTCTGGTTTCCATCCTCATCAAACCATTCGTTTAATCTTTTCAGGTGAAAACCAGCAGACCTGGCTGCGTCCAGATATTCAGATATATGATGGGTATAGGTTTCCAGTTCAATAAGCTCTTCTCCTGCGTGGAACCTGGCCTTGGTACCATTGTATTGTTTGAAGGGGTGTAGTTCTGAAATAAAAAAGTGGCCACCGGCATCGATCTTCGAAAATGCCTGAGCGAATATGAAATCCAGATTTTCAATATGTTCCAGAATAAGGTTGCAGGTGATAAGATCGAATGTTTCTGAGGTCCAGTCCCAATTCCTGGTGATATCCGCTTTTTGAAAGCTTATATTTCCTGAAGTGACCTTTTCCCTCGCCTGAGCAAGCATATTTTCTGAAAAATCTACGGCTATAATCCTTGCCGCCCGTTTCTGTAGCCATTTGGTATTTTTACCGGTACCACAACCCAGTTCCAGGACCGCGCTGAATTCTATGCTTTCCAGGCTTGCTCGGGTCAACCTTTCATCCAGGTCCCGGGTCCGGTTTTTATTATGGTCATATTGTGAAGACCATTGGTCGTATGCTTTTTCGATGCTCATAATGCCATAAAATTAGGCATTAGCATTTTTACACACTGGATTTATAGTTAATTATCTTTCTATATAATGACTTTTGCCCATTTCTGGGCATCTGTTATAGTTGTATCTGGAAAAATTCATCTTCTTCTCCTTGGATATATTCCCCTTTGGTGACCACTAGATTTCGAATTTCGGTAGAAGAACAGCATTCCCCGCGAACCCATTCAGTTTCCAGCTCCATTTCGAATATGCTATTCGAATTTACGAGGATAGATAATTGATGTAGCCCATTTGGCCAATTCTGTATTAATAAAATATAGCTGTTGCTGTAATTTTCGTAACGGAAATTTATGGGCTCAACTCCGGGAACCTTTATTTCTATATCTGAAGGATCCAGGCTTTCATTTTTCAGTAAATTTTCACCGGTTTCCTTATCTACGAATTCAAAGGATATTCCTGAAGAGATACATTCTATCAGGCTACATTCTTTATCATCGGTACTCTCACAGGAAGAAAGAAAAAGTACAGATAAAATCAGGAGGGCGCGGGTTAGTTTCTTCATTTTGATTTTTTGGGTTTAAAAATTAGATGGGGAAATATCCTGAAGGTTGCGTTGAGGTATTAATATTACTGGGTATTATTTTCTTTTGAGCCATTTTCTTGCTGAAACCTATGCGTTTACAAACGTTTACAAACGAAAGTAAACACATACAAATACTTTCAAGACGAATAAAGCTTTCCCGGGTCTGCATCTTTGTCCTGTTGAAATGAACGAATGATTTTCAGCTGCAATAAATTCTATAGTTATGAGCACTTTAAGAAACACAGTACAATTGATCGGGCATGTAGGGAATGAGCCTGAAATTATCAATCTTGAATCAGGTAAAAAACTGGCTAAATTTTCGGTAGCGACCAATGAGAGTTATAAGAATGCCAAAGGTGAAAAGATCACCGATACCCAGTGGCATAATATCGTGGCCTGGGGCAAGACCGCAGAACTTATCGAGAATTATGTGCCTAAGGGGAAAGAAGTTGGGATAGAAGGAAAGCTTACCAGCAGGAGTTACGAAGACAAGGAAGGTATCAAAAGATATATCACCGAAGTAGTGTGTAACGAAATTTTACTCCTAGGTAAATAAGTCAAACAAACCGAAAGAGTTAACCCCGTCTAAAGATGGGGTTTCTTTTTTTGAGGACTATTTTGATGTTCCGTGCATTGTTGGTTCTAATGTAGATCTTCTACCAATTCCTACAGACAGTTCATGATTTTAGGTATAAATCCTTTCGTGAAATTTTCAGCTTTATTCCTGATCCGCCAGCTTCATAGCTAGAAGTATATTTCCTGGGCCAGACGGTAGGTATTAGCGTGGGCTTCAATGATCAGTTTGATCTCTTTGGAGTAGCCTCCACCCATACTGCATTCCACGGGAATTCCAAGATCATGGCAGGTTTGTAGCACATACCTGTCGCGTTCCTTGCATCCCTCGATAGAGCAGGAGAGTCGGCCAAGTTTGTCGGTTTCGAGGATATCTACCCCGCAGAGGTAGAAGATAAAGTCTGGATTCGTCCTTTCAATAAGGTCTGGAAGTATAGCTTTTAATTTCTTCAGGTATTCATGGTCTTTGGTTCCGTCAGGAAGTTCAATATCCATATCAGACTCTTCTTTTCTGAAGGGATAATTACCTTTTCCGTGCATGGAAAAAGTAAAGACCGAATCATCATTTTTGAAGATCTCAGCAGTCCCATTGCCCTGGTGCACGTCCAGGTCTATAATGAGGATCTTTTCAGCAAGCCCATTGTTCAGAAGATATCGTGCTCCTATAGCCTGGTCATTCAACAGGCAAAAGGCTTCAGCCCTGTCTGTAAACGCGTGGTGAGTACCGCCGGCAATATTCATGGCAATGCCATGCTTTAAGGCAAAGTCACAGGCTTTAATGGTGCCATCTGCTATGATCTGCTCCCGGTCTACAAGTTCCTGGGATAAGGGGAAGCCTGACACCCTTATCTCTTTTTTTGTGAGTTCCAGGTTTAGCAGCCTTTTATAGTAATTCTCGTCATGCACGGCCAGGATAGGTTCTTTTTTGGGAAATTCCGGCTGGAAAAAATTCTCCTCCTCGCAGGTACCTTCATGTAAGAGCTGTTTTGGAAGCAGGTCATATTTTTCCATGGGGAATCGGTGACCTTCTGGCAGAGGATGCTTGTAGATAGGATGAAAGGCGATTTTGAGCATGGATTTGAACTACCCAATCTTTAAACGTCATCCTGAACTTGTTTCAGGATCTATAAAAGTTCTTAGCAAATTGGAGAAGCTGAAACGAGTTCAGCTTGACCAATTTGTTTAAAATAGGTTTATAATTTATTCGAGTCACACTTCGACTGTGCTCAATGTAACTTAATTCTAATTTATAGTTGTTCCCGGTTTTACCCAATCTTCGTCAGGGTTTACAAATACGAGTTTCCCCTCGGCATTTTCGGTCATAAGGATCATACCTTCACTTTCTACCCCTCGAAGTTTTCTTGGAGCCAGGTTAACCAGTACGGTCACCTTTTTTCCAATGATCTCATCGGCTTTAAAATGCTCAGCGATACCAGAAACCACGGTCCTTTTGTCAAGGCCGGTATCTACCTTTAAAACCATCAGCTTTTTTGTTTTCGGCATTTTTTCGGCTTCGATAATGGTTCCTACTCTCAGATCCATTTTCGTGAAATCATCAAAAGTGGCGATATCTTTCTGAGGTTCTACCTGCTGGTTTTCCATTTCGTTGGCGGTTTTGGTGGCTTCTAGTCTGTCTAATTGTTTCTGTATCTGCTCCTCCTCGATCTTGCTGAACAACAATTCCGCTTTTCCTATCTGGTGACCTGCCGGGATCAGTGCTTCTTTGGTGCCAATTATATCCCAGTCTGGAGTATTACCAGAATTCTCATCTGCCTGGTTCAGCATCTTCTTTAGTTTCGCTGAGGTAAATGGCAAGAAAGGTTCACTGATGATCGCCAGTGCCGAAGCTATCTGCAGGGCAACATACATCACCGTTTTTGTTCTTTCCTCGTCGGTCTTTACCAGTTTCCACGGCTCTTCATCGGCAAGGTATTTATTACCCAACCTGGCCAGGTTCATCAATTCTCCCTGTGCTTCCCTGAACCTGTATCTTTCGATCGAACTTGCGATCACAGAAGGATAAGCCTTCAATTCGGCGATCGTTTTTTCGTCTACTTCAGAATAGGCTCCCGGTTCCGGAACTATGCCATCGTAGTATTTATTGGAAAGCACGATCACCCTGTTGATGAAGTTTCCGAAGATCGCCACCAATTCATTATTATTTCGTGCCTGAAAATCCTTCCAGGTAAAGTCGTTATCCTTGGTTTCAGGAGCATTTGCGGTAAGAACATACCTTAACACGTCCTGCTGTCCTGGGAAGTCTTCCAGGTATTCATGCAACCACACCGCCCAGTTTTTGGAAGTTGAAAGCTTTTTCCCTTCCAGGTTCAGGAATTCGTTGGCCGGTACATTTTCCGGAAGTATATAATCTCCATGAGCTTTTAACATTACCGGGAAAATGATACAGTGAAATACGATATTGTCTTTCCCTATGAAATGCACCAGCTTTGTGTTTTCATCTTTCCAGTATGGCTCCCAGTCTTTGCCTTCCCGCTCTGCCCATTCTTTGGTAGAAGAGATATAACCAATAGGCGCATCGAACCAAACGTAAAGTACTTTGCCATCGCCGCCTTCAACAGGCACAGGAATTCCCCAGTCCAGGTCGCGGGTTACCGCGCGGGCACGAAGCCCGTCGTCTATCCATGATTTTACCTGGCCATACACATTCGATTTCCAGTCGGCCTTATGTCCTTTCAGTATCCATTCCTTCAACCAGTCTTCATACTGATCTAATGGAAGAAACCAGTGACGGGTTTCTTTTAAAGTTGGAACCGCACCGGTAATGGCCGATTTCGGGTTGATAAGGTCGGTGGCGTTCAGGGAAGTCCCACAGCTTTCACACTGGTCACCATAGGCTTCCTCGTTCCCGCATTTAGGGCAGGTGCCGGTCACGAACCTATCGGCCAGGAACTGTCCGGCCTCTTCATCATAAAGTTGCTTAGTGGTTTCCTCAATGAATTTTCCATCTTCATACATTTTCTTGAAAAATGCTGAAGCCGTATCATGATGGGTCTTTCCTGAAGTCCTGGAATAATTATCGAAGCTTACCCCGAAATCTTCAAAGGATTTTTTAATGATCCCATTGTATTTATCGACTACATCCTGCGGAGTTACTCCTTCTTTTTTAGCTTTGATGGTGATAGGCACTCCATGCTCATCACTACCGCAAACGAAGGCCACATCGTGCCCTTGCATTCTAAGAAAACGGGAATATATGTCTGCCGGAACATAAACACCGGCTAAATGTCCTATATGAATGGGCCCGTTAGTATATGGTAAGGCCGCTGTAATCGTAAATCTCTGAGGATTTTTGTTCATTATTCTAAGTCCTTTTTTAAGAGCCGTAAAGTTAAGCAAAGGCGTTCGATTACGCGTTAAATTCTTGTAAAAGGCAAAAGCTGTGTAGAATAACTTTCTACTTTTACCTTAAAATGAATCAAAATGCGTAAAATAATCCTGATCGCTGCCGTTATTTTAATGGCTGCCTGTAATTCTGCAAAAAAAGGAACTTCGGGAAGTACATCAAAGTATAGCGTTGAAAATCTTGGAAAAATGAATATCCAGGAACTGCAGCAGAACTATCCAGATTCCAATATGGAAGAAGGAGTAGACCTGTACGAGGAAGGAACCGAAGAAAGGGCCTTTACGATCTTATACCCAGGTACCAGTGACGAAATGCATATTACCTGGCAGGACAGGGACAGGACAAAGATTCATGACCTTAGATTTTCTGAAGACGGAAAATGGACCTCTGAAACAGGAATAGATATCGGGACCAGCTATGAGGAGTTGAACAGGCTTAATGGAAAGAAGATTTCCTTCTATGGTTTCGGCTGGGATTACAGTGGTGCGGTAGACTGGAATGGTGGAAAACTTGAAAAAAGCGGACTAAGGGTATTCCTGACCCCAACCAAGGATGCACCGGGAAAATTTTACGGAGATAAATTAATCAAGGCCTCTCCCGAAGAGATCGAAGCCCTGGACCTGAAAGTAGCCTCCATCATGATTAATTACGCGATCTAAAATAATTACCCATGGCAGAGCACAACGAACTTGGAAAGAAAGGGGAGGAGCTGGCTGTGGAATATCTTAGATTGAAGGAATACGAGATCCTCGAGCTTAATTATCGCTTTCAGAAAGCAGAAGTCGATATTCTGGCCCGCCGGGGAAATTTGCTCATCGCTGCTGAGGTGAAAACCAGGAGCACTCCGGAATATGGAAATCCGCAGGACTTCGTTAAAGCCAAACAAATAAAGCAATTGGTAAAGGCGGTTAACCATTATGTTGAAGAAAAGGAGCTAGACGTAGATGTAAGATTCGATATTATTGGTATTGTTAAGAACAAGGCCGGCATGAAGATCGAACATATCCAGGACGCCTTCCTTTATTTTTAAAACTCATGCTTTTATGGAAATAAAAAAGGCCGGTACAACACCGGCCTTTTAATATTATATGAATCCGATAATTACCAGATCCTTACCCTGTTTTCAGGTTTTACATACATGGCGTCACCTTCTACAATATTAAAGGCATCATACCAGGCATCGATATTCTGAAGCGGTACATAAGCCCTGTACATCCCAGGTGAATGAGAATCGGTTTTAATCCTGTTCCTCAAGGCTTCGTCACGCATTTTAGTACGCCATACGGTTGCCCATGAAAGGAAGAATCTCTGCTCCGGAGTGAAGCCGTCGATCTCGCCGGGGTTTCCGTTTTCATCAAGGTGTATCTTAAGACCATCTAAAGCAGCATTAACACCACCAAGATCACCAATATTTTCACCAAGGGTGAATTTACCATTGATATAAACACTATCCATAACCTCGATGGCAGAGTACTGCTCGGCAAGGTCGTTTCCTAGGTTTTCGAACTGCTCAAGATCTTTGTCTGTCCACCAGTTGTTCAGGTTTCCTTCGGCATCAAAACGTGCGCCACTGTCATCGAAACCGTGAGAGATCTCGTGACCTATAACCGCACCAATTCCACCATAGTTTACGGCAGCATCGGCTTCGTAGTCATAGAAAGGAGGCTGAAGAATAGCAGCAGGGAACACGATCTCGTTGTAACGAGGGTTGTAATAAGCATTCACGGTTTGCGGAGGCATGAACCATTCGCTCTTGTCTACTGGTTGTCCCAGTTCAGCCATATTCTCGGCCACGCTCCATTTTTGAGCATTCATCATATTCTGGAAGTAAGACCCACCTTCTTCTGGAGATTTAATTTCCAGGTCGCTGTAATCTTTCCATTTATCTGGGTAACCGATCTTTACATTAAAAGTGCTTAGTTTTTCCAGAGCTTTTTTCTTGGTGTCTTCGCTCATCCAGGCAAGATTGTTAATCCTGTTCTCGTAAGCCTTGATGATATTATCTACCATTTCCTTAGCCGTTTCCTTAGCCTGTGGAGGGAAGTGTTCAGCAACATATAGTTTACCCAAAGCTTCTCCAAGCACTCTGTTGATAGAGCTTAAAGCCCTTTCGTTTCTAGGTCTTTGCTCTTTGGCCCCTCTTAAGGTCTGGCTGTAAAATTCCCAGGACTCTCTTTCAAGATCTGTGGTTAATCTAGGTGCTGCCCCGTTGAAAAGGTCCCATTTAAGGTAAGTTTTCCATTCTTCCACAGAATTTTCAGCAAGAAGATCCTGAAGCGCCTTCATATATTTAGGCTGGGAAACGATCACCGTATCCAGGTCTTTGGCGCCAATGCCTTCAAAATATTCATTCCACTGGAATGCAGGGGTCATTTTCTGAATTTCAGCAACGCTCATAGGGTTATAAGTATTCCTGGCATCACGTCGCTCTACCTTGTCTAACCTCGGCTCGGCAAGTTTAGTTTCAAAAGCAAGGATGGTTTCGGCGGCTTTGGAAGCTTCCTCTTCAGAATAATCTATATACTGAAGCATATCTGTAATATAAGCCTTGTACTGTTCTCTCTTCTCTTTTGAATCTGAATCCTGAAGCAGGTAGAAATCTCTTTCCGGAAGCCCAAGGCCTGAAGGATTTAGATAAGCCGCGTTCATGTCTGAATTCTTGCTGTCGGCACCAACGCCAAAAGAAAAGAATCCGGCGCTGCCGTAGTCACTCATTTCAACCAGGAAATCCTGAAGGTCTTCCTTAGACTGTATCTGGTCGATCTTAGCCAGGTAAGGTTTTACAGGTTCAACACCCTGCTTGTTCCTGGTAACGGTATCCATAATGCTTTTGTAAAGGAAAACCGCCTTGCCCTGGTCTGTAGATCCATCAAGGCTATCGCTGCTGGCCGTCTTTTCAAGAAGGGCCAAAGCATCTTCGTCGGTTCTCTGGCGAAGCTCGTCAAAACTTCCCCATCTGGTTCGATCGTTCGGGATCTCTGTACTGTCCAGCCAGGCACCGTTCACATAGCGGAAAAAATCTTCGCGAGCGCTGGTGGTGGTGTCCATATAGGCCAGGTTAATGCCATGGACTTCATCTTTTTCTTCTACTTTCTTGTCGTTGTCGCAAGCCGTTAACAGCCCGGCACCAACGGCAGATAAAAACAGAATTCTGTTTATTTTCTTCATTGATTTTAAGTAATTATTAGAAATAAAGCCGCTAATGTAAAGAAATGACCAAAATATATTAGCGAAAATGACCAGTTTTTGAACGCTACAAAACTGTTTCTCAAACAGGAAAGGCCTTTTAGCACATTTTCATGCTAGGAAAAAGGAAAGTTTAATTATTCTTCATTTTGGAAATGAGGTCTTCATCGAATTGCTTTTTGATCTTCGTGATCTCTTTTACATTCTCATTCGGGATGGTGATAGAAAGCACGTAATGATGAATTTTCCAGATTCCGTTCTCTTTCATGAGCACGCCAGAACCACGGCAAATACCCATATGCGTGTCCAGAAGTTCGTCGAACCAGGCCACGCGAAGGTTCTCATGCACATAAAGGTTACGATCCAGGGTTCTGAAAGTCCATGCTTTTCCAGATTCAAAATAAGGCCTAGAGAATTTTCTGAATTCCGGTAAGGTCCAGTTCTCGGTAGCATCGGTACCTATAAAAACAGCATCCTCGGTCATCAGGCCAAAGTAGTTCTCAAAATTAGCCTCTGCAGCAGCCTTATGCCACTTGCCTATGGTCTTGTTGATCTGTCGCTCAGCAGCTTTAATATTTTCCTGGGTATTCTTAACCTGGGCATTAAGCTCGGAAAAGCTTAAAAAAGCGATGAGACAAAGACTAAGGAGAGCTAATTTCTTCATGCTGTGAATTTTTATTCAAATTAGTGTTTTATTCTGATTTTTCAGGCCGAATACTGTCCTGTTTGCGTTCATTTTCCTCGAACTCGTCCAGTTCCTTTTCAAAATCCTCCAGGCTTTTCAGGAAGATCTCATTCATCTGCAATTTAAGGTTATTGAATTCCTGGTGCAGTTCCCGGGTGGTCTGGGCGATATCTTCGGCATCGGGTTCCTGTTTCCCGGAATACTGCTTAAGAAGCCTGGCCTTGGTGTCCACAACGTTCAGCCTGGCTTCCACGGCGACCGACTTCAGGCTATCTGGAACAGATTTCTTTAAAGATTCCATGATCTGGGCGATGGCGCCGGCATTGTTCATTACCTCATTTACCGTGGCACCCTCCAGTTTCTGCACCTCGTTCTGCGCTGTGATGTATTCTACCCAGTTAAGTGCGTATTTTCTTGCTTCGGCATCCAGGGCATAATTGGGATCTTCGATCTTTAATTTCTGCTGAAAAGCAGTGGTATCGGCAAGGTCTTCTGCCGAGCTTTCCGCATCTGTTTCCGTTTTACAGGAAATTAGTAACAGCGTCGATATAAGAAGGATGAATTTATTCATACAGGGATTTCAGTGTCTTACAAAGTTATTTAATATTTACCGATCTGCGATGTCCAATTTTCGTTGAAGAATTCATAACAGATTAGCTCAAGAAAATCATAAGATTACGATTTCCTCTATATAAATAAATATATTTGCAAAAAATTTAATTTATGGGCGGAAGGATTTTGATAATTGGTGCCTGCGGACAAATTGGTACTGAACTAACGCTGAAGTTGAGAGAGAATCATGGGAACGATCAGGTGATCGCCAGTGATATTCGTGAAGGAGCGGAAGAATTGATGCAGTCTGGTCCCTTTGAACTTTTGAATGCTACCGACGAACTTCATATTAGAGAGGTGGTAGAAAAATATGAGGTAAGGGAAGTTTACCTGATGGCGGCCATGCTTAGCGCCACCGCCGAAAAGGCCCCGATGAAAGCCTGGGACCTTAATATGGATTCCTTATTTCATATTCTTAACCTTGCCAAGGAAGGAAAGCTGGATAAGATATTCTGGCCTTCAAGTATCGCCGTTTTCGGGCCAACCACTCCAAAAGACAATACTCCTCAAACCACCATTATGGAACCTACCACGGTTTACGGTATCAGCAAACAAACCGGAGAGCGCTGGTGTGAGTATTTCCACAGGAAATTTGGCGTGGATGTGAGAAGCATCAGGTATCCCGGGATCATAAGTTACAAGACCCTGCCGGGTGGAGGAACTACAGATTACGCTATCGAGATCTTCCATGAAGCCATCAAGAATGGCGAGTATACCAGTTTCCTGGCCGAAGATGCAGCATTGCCCATGATGTATATGGACGATGCCATCAAGGCGACCATAGATATCATGGAAGCTCCGGCAGAAAAGATCAAAGTAAGATCTTCATATAATCTTGCAGCTATAAGTTTTACTCCAGAGGTACTGGCTGCAGAGATCAAAAAGCATCTTGAAAATTTCCAGATATCCTATGAACCCGATTTCAGGCAAAGTATCGCCGAAAGCTGGCCCTCAAGTATAGATGACACCGCAGCCAGGGAAGACTGGGGTTGGGAGCATGAATTCGACCTTGAAAAGATGACCACCACTATGCTGGATGGAGTAGGGAAAACCTTAAAGGAAAAAGCCTAAAATAAGAAAAGCCCCGCCAGATAGCGGGGCTTTTTACTTTGTACTCAGAAAAAATATATTATTCGATCACGCGTACTTCAGTAGCGTTCACTCCTTTTCTTCCTTCTGTTTCTTCGTACTCTACTCTATCACCTTCCTGGATAGTTTCACCGTTTAAACCGGTAACGTGTACGAAAATGTCTCTTTTGGTGTCGTCGTTGGTAATGAATCCATAACCTTTAGATTCATTGAAAAATTTAACTGTGCCTTGCATAAAAAATAATAATTAATAAAGCACAAACATACACGATAAAAATTTAGAATCGACTGAAAATCAGATTTTTTTGTGTTTTTTTTATGTTAACAAATTAATCGATCCCCTTATCCCGCATCTTCTTTAAATTTTCTTCAGATAGGGTATAGTCTTTCAGTCTTTTACCTTTCCATCTTACGTAAAGGAAGACTGGCATTAGGATAAAAGCGCTAGTTAGAACTGCAATGCCTATGATCCTGTCACCGGTTAGAACATCATCATTAAGCCGAAAATAGAATCCGACGCCAATGGCGATAAGGATGGCAATTCCCAATATTTTCATAAAAATTTTCATCGTAGTGCAGATTATTTTTTGCTGATAATTATACCGTTACCTCGATCAATTTCTGTCGGTAAGCGGTTAGCATTTTTGATTTTGATATGAATCCTACATATTTTCCCTCTTTGACCACAGGTAGATTCCAGGCGTCGCTATCCTGAAATTTTTTCATGATGGTCTTCATCCTGTCGGTCTCAATATCTATGATCTCGGGAGCCTGCTGCATGATATCCCGAACCTTTACCTCTTTGTAGAGCTTTTCATTGAACATGATAGACCTTATGTCATCCAGCAGGATGATCCCCATGAAATTACGATTTTCATCAACCACGGGAAAAATATTGCGCGAGGATTTTACCACCCCCTGGTGGATCACATCCCCAAGATCCATATCTACCTCTAATGGGATAAAGTTCTTTTCAATTACCCGGGAAATGTTCATCAGGGTGAGCACGGTCTGGTCCTTATCATGAGTAAGCAGGTCGCCGCGCTGAGCCAGCTCCATGGTATAAACCGAATGTGGCTCGAATTTATTGGTGATCATATAGGATATTGCCGCCGTGATCATAAGCGGGATAAAAAGTTCATATCCGTGAGTAAGTTCAGCAATAAGAAAGATGGCCGTTAGCGGAGCATGAAGCACCCCTGCCATCAACCCGGCCATTCCCACCAGGGTGAAATTGCTTACCGAGATCTGATGTTTAAATATCCCGAGATTGTTTATAAAAAGGGCGAAACAGTGTCCCATTGCGCTACCCATGAACATTACTGGTGCAAATATACCTCCAACCCCTCCAGCGCTGAAGGTTAAAGAAGAGGCGATGATCTTAAAGACTACCAGGCCGGCGAGAAGAATGATTACCACCCAGATATTCTCCAGGTAGGCATTGAAAAGGTTGGTTCCCAGGGCTTCCAGGTAATTTTCCTGCAAGAGATTGTTTATCACATTATAACCTTCCCCGTAAAGCGGCGGGATAAAGTAAATAAGTATTCCCAGCCCGAGGCCTGCAATTATAAGCCGTACAAAAGGGGAGCGGATCTTCGCCATCAGTTTGGTAGAACCAAAGTAGATCCGGGAAAAATATACTGAACAAGCTGCTGCCAGAATTCCCAGCAGAATATAATAAGGTACTTCAGAAATGGTAAAAGCGTCTTCCAGTTTAAAGGGCAGAATGATCTCGCTTCCGAAGAAAAAATAGGAGGTGAGAATTGCCGATACCGATGCCAGCAATAATGGTAACAGGGAGGCAAGGGTAAGGTCCAGGCTAAAGACCTCGATCGCGAAAATGATCGCGGCGATTGGGGCCTTAAAGATAGAAGACATCGCTCCGGCCGCCGCGCATCCAATCAGCAGAGTCCTTGATGCCTGGTTCATTAAGAACAACCTGGAAATATTAGATCCCAGGGAGGCACCGGTAGCTACGGTGGGACCCTCAAGTCCTACCGAACCCCCAAAACCTACGGTGATGGGAGCCGTGATAACAGAAGCATACATCTGGAAACGCTTCATGATCCCTTTTTGCCTGGAAATAGCATATAAGGTCGTTGGAATACCATGTCCCACTTTCCGTTTCAACACGAATTTAATGATGAGGTATACCAGCAATAAACCTATGACCGGAAAAATAAAATAGAAGGCGTCGTGATACCTTACAATAAATTCCCCCTCCAGTAAGGACTGGATAAGGTGGGTAAGGTTCTTAATGATTACAGCGAAGATTCCCGCCACAAAACCAATTACCGCGCTTAGGAACATAAGGAACTGGCGATGGGTGAGATTCCTGGATTTCCAGTTCAAAAACCTGTGTAGCAATGATCTTCGTAATTTCGCCACTTCTTGATATTTAGCCTATGAATATAAAAAATCCCGCTTTACGCGGGATATAGTTTTTATAATTTTAAACTTAGATGTAATTCGTCAAGTTGTTCCTTATCAAGTTTAGCAGGAGCGTCTATCATCACATCACGACCCGCATTATTTTTAGGGAAGGCAATGAAGTCTCTAATGCTTTCCTGACCACCCAGAATAGCCACCAATCGGTCAAAACCAAAAGCGATCCCTCCGTGAGGAGGTGCGCCGTACTGGAAAGCATCCATTAAGAAGCCGAACTGTTCTTTAGCTTCTTCTGGGGTGAACCCTAGATATTTGAACATCTGGGATTGTGTTTCCTTGTCGTGGATACGAATAGAACCACCACCAATCTCGTTTCCGTTCAATACCAGGTCGTAGGCGTTTGCTCTAACTTTACCTGGTTCGGTTTCAAGTAGTGCGAAGTCTTCTTTCTTGGGAGAAGTAAAAGGATGGTGCATGGCGTGGAATCTTTCGGTTTCCTCGTCCCACTCCAGAAGCGGGAAATCCACGACCCATAATGGCGCGAATTCATCAGATTTTCTTAACCCCAGTTCATTTCCAAGATGCATTCTTAGAGTACTAAGCTGAGTTCTTGTCTTTGCCGCATCTCCCGCCATAACCAGAATAAGGTCTCCCGGTTTAGCGCCGGCAGCTTCGGCCCAGGCAGTTAGATCTTCCTGAGAATAGAACTTATCTACCGAAGATTTCAGGCTGCCATCCTCATTATATTTAGCCCAAACAAGTCCGTTTGCACCAACCTGAGGTCTCTTGACCCAGGAAATGAGATTATCGATCTCTTTCCTGGTGAAGCTTGCCGCACCGGGAACCGCGATCCCCGCTACCAGTTCCTGCTGGTCGAAAACATTGAAGCCTTTGTTCTTGGCCAGCTCATCAAGTTCGGCGAATTCCATCCCGAACCGAATGTCCGGTTTGTCGTTCCCGTACTTTCTCATGGCCTCGTCGTAGGTCATTCTTGGGAACTCGGCTACCTCAACTCCTTTGATCTCTTTTAGTAAATGCCTGGTTAGGCCTTCAAAAATGTTCAGGATATCTTCCTGCTCCACAAAAGCCATTTCACAGTCTATCTGGGTGAATTCCGGCTGACGGTCTGCGCGAAGGTCCTCATCCCTGAAGCATTTAACTATCTGGAAGTATTTATCCATTCCGCCGACCATCAATAACTGTTTGAAGGTTTGAGGCGATTGGGGGAGAGCGTAGAACTGGCCCTCGTTCATCCTGCTTGGCACCACGAAATCACGGGCACCTTCAGGAGTAGATTTAATAAGATATGGAGTTTCGATTTCAATGAAACCCTGGTTAGAAAGGTAATTTCTCACCTTCATGCCCACCTGGTGGCGGAACATCAGTTTATTTTTCACCGGATTCCTGCGAATATCCAGGTAACGGTATTTCATTCTTAGGTCTTCCCCGCCATCTGTGTCATCTTCAATGGTAAAAGGAGGGGTCTTGGAAGAATTCAGTATCTGGAAGTCCTCTACCAGCACCTCGATCTCACCGGTTGGGATATTTGGGTTTTTGGATTCCCTTTCTATCACGCTACCTTCTACCTGTATCACGAATTCACGGGCCAGGCTTCCGGCTTTGTCCATCAATTCCTTTGAGGAACGCTCTTCATCAAATATTAGCTGGGTAATCCCATATCGATCACGAAGATCTACCCAGATCATAAATCCTTTGTTCCTAACTTTTTGCACCCATCCGGAAAGGGTTACTTTATTACCAATTTGCTGAGCATTGAGTTCACCGCAGGTATGACTTCTGTACATGTTATCCTTCAAATTTAGAATGGGCACAAAAGTAAGAAGTTAAACACTTTTACTGAACCTTTCAGTCCTAAAAATTATGCTGTTTTATTTCAATGTTAAGCAATGTTAAACTTGCAAAGCCTTGAAAAACAGTTAAATTAGCTTCCAATGTTAACTTAATGTTACGTAAATATTGCTTGTTTGTAAACTTTGTGTATATTTGTAATGAGAACGTTAATAAAAAAGAGACTATGAAGACTATAAAGAACATATTGATGGCGGCAATTTTTATTACAGGAAGTGTTGCTATTGCTCAAGATAAAGACCCTAAACCTGTTTTTGAAAAGCAGGGAGATTTAATCAAAGGAACTTTTTATTATGAAGATGGAACTGTTAGGCAGGAAGGTACGTACAAGGACGGTAGACTCCACGGGGAGTGGATTTCTTACAACCAAAACGGTGAAAAGACAGCCATCGCGAATTATAAGAATGGCCAAAAAAGCGGAACATGGTTTTTCTGGTCTGAAAGTAAACTTACTGAAGTGGACTACCAAAACAGTAGAATCGCAAGCGTAAACAGCTGGAAAAATGAGAGCTCATTGGTAAGTAATCAATAAATGATAAATGTATTTAATAGAAAAAGCCCGAAGCATCGCTTCGGGCTTTTTTGTTCTTAGGCTTTATTCAATTGCTTTTCTTTTCGTTTATCGGCGAACCTAACCTTTGCCCTGTTCACCAGGTAGAACATTACAGGTACTACCACCAGGGTTAGGAAGGTGGCGAACACAAGACCGAAGATCACCGTCCAGGCCAATGGTCCCCAGAAGATCACGTTATCTCCTCCAATATAGATTCCCGGATCGTAATCTGTGATCAATCCGAAGAAGTCAATATTAAGTCCCACTGCCAGTGGAATTAAACCAAGCACAGTGGTAATTGCCGTAAGCAATACCGGTCTCAGCCTTGACTTACCACCTCTTACGATCACATCAAAATACTGTGCCCTGGTTAAAAGTGCATCCTCCTCCAGGTCCAGTTCCTTTTTCTTACGATCTATAAGGATCTGGGTGTAATCTATTAGTACGATGGCGTTGTTCACTACGATCCCGGCAAGGGAAATGATCCCCATCATGGTCATGATGATGATGAAGTCCATCTGGAAAATGATAAGTCCCAGGAATACACCCACGAGACTAAGAACCACCGCCATAAGGATAATGATAGGTTTCGAAACCGAGTTGAATTGGGCTACCAGGATCAACAGGATCCCTCCTAGGGCTATCAATAGAGCTTTTAACAGGAAGTTCATGTTTTCTTGCTGCTCCTCCTGCTCTCCTGTAAACTCCAGGCTTATGTCCTCTGGCATTTCATAGTTCTTGAGTGCCGTCTTTAACTGATCTACGATCTGGTTACCATTATAGCCCTGCAACACGTTGGAATAAACTGTGATCACTCTTTTTAGGTCCTTCCTTTTTATTGAGCTGAAGGATGACGCCACCTCGGTCTCCACCAGGGAAGAAATTGGGATCTGCCTGGTCTGGCCAGAATTCTGATCTTTGAAGGTAATAGGCTGGTTAAACAGCGCGTTCTCATTATACCTGAACTCTTCGTTGAAACGAACATTCACCTCGTAGTCGTCATCTCCTTCTTTATAGGTGGAAACTTCTTCCCCGTAGATGGCACGCCTCAGCGTTTGTCCTACCTGAGAGGTTGAAACCCCTAACTGACCGGCTTTTCTACGGTCTACCCTTACATCAAGCTCGGGTTTAGACTTGTTCACGTCAATTTTAAGTTCCTCAATACCGGGAATGCTTAGTTCCTGGATATAAGATCTAAGGTTTTCGGCCTCGGCCAGCATGGTTTCATAATCTTCACCTTTCAATTCCATGTTGATGGGATAACCAGCCGGAGGTCCCGCGGCATCTTTTTCTACCTGAATGGAAGCACCCGGGAATTCGTTCACGGCCTCGCGAACTTCTGCCAGTACCTGTGAGCTTTCTACTCCACGGCGTTCCTTGAATTCTCGCATCACAATAGTGACCTTTCCCTTATGCGGCATTTCGTTCTGCTGTCCGCCATCGGTCTGTGGGTTTCCGGCTCCTTCCCCTACCTGCGAAATAACCGATTCTACCATGAAATTATAGCCATCCTCATCTTCATATTTTTCAACCACATCAAAGATCTGCTCCTCCACCTTTCTGGTAAGTTCATTGGTCTTTTTGATGTCGGTGCCTTCAGGATATTCTATATAGGTGATCACCTGCTTAGGCTGGTTCTCCGGGAAGAATAAAACGTCTGGCTGTACGAGCCCTATCAAAACAAAAGAGAAGAACAATAAAAGCAAGGTTCCGAAGAAGAAAGCATATGCTTTTCTTCCCCTTAAGGCGAACTTTAGAAATCTTTCGTAATTGCTTTCGAGTTTTTTCAGCGACTTGAACTGGAAATATTTTACGGCTCCAGAGAGTACGTATTTGTAGAACCACATCAGGATCACTCCAAGCAGGAACAGGTTACCCAATGCTCTTAGGGCACCAAGCTTCACCAGGTATCCAGATACCAATAATACCACGCCAATCACGGCCATGATGATGCTTATCCTGATAAGCCTCTTTTTAGAGATCCTGCCTTCCTCGGTTTTCATGAATTGTGAGGTAAGCATGGAGTTGATGATCAGGGCCACAAAAAGTGAGGAACCAAGTACGATAGACAGGGTGATCGGGAAGATCACCATGAACTTACCTATGGTTCCCGGCCATAATCCAAGAGGGAAAAATGCCATTAGCGTGGTGGCTGTTGAGGCGATGATGGGCCAGGCGATCTCGCCCAAACCCTGCTTGGCGGCCTTGATCCTTGGCCATCCTTCATCCATCAGGGTATAAACGTTCTCTACTACCACGATCCCGTTATCTACCAGCATCCCCAGACCCATTACCAGGGCGAAAAGCACCATAGTGTTCAGGGTGTAGCCAAGACTGGACAGGATAATGTAAGAAAGGAACATAGATAAAGGTATCGCCAGTCCCACGAAAAGGGAGTTTCTAAAACCTAGGAAGAACATTAATACCAGTACTACCAGGATCACCCCAAAAATAATGTTGTTCACCAGGTCGTTCACCTGGTTACGGGTGTCTGTAGAAAGGTCGTTGGTAAGGCTGATGTCCAGCGATTCCGGAAGGTATTCTTCCTGCTCGGTCTTGATGATCTCCTTGATCTCATCCACCGCCTCGATCATGTTTTTCCCACTACGCTTCTTCACATCCAGCATTACAACCGGCTTGCCATATTCCCTGGCGTAAGTGGTCGCATCTTTTTCCTGGAAATTGACTTCAGCGATATCTTTTAAGAAGATATTTCCGCCATCACTTTTTACCACGACGTCCCGCAATTCGGCAGGATCTTCTATCTCACCAATGATCCTGATATTCTTCTGAACGCCACTGGTGATAATGTTACCACCAGAGATCGTCCTGTTTTCAGCACTCACTGCGCTAATAATATCCTGAAAGCTAACTTCTGAAGCGCTCATCTTGTAGATGTCCACGGCTATCTCAACCTCCATATCTTCAGCCCCGCGAATACTTGCTTCCTTTATCTGCGGAAGTAATTCGATCTTTTCCTGGAGATATTCGGCATAATCCTTTAACTGCTGAACGGTATAATCTCCCGTTAGGTTGATGTTCAGGATAGGCTGTTCTTCTGAAAGGTTCAGGTCAAAAACGTTGGGTTCTACCTTAGCGCCATTATCCAGGGTAGGCCAGGTGGTCTCTGCCTTTACCAGATCTACCTTGTCCTTGATCTTTTGTTTGGCAACATCTACATTCACTTCCTCTTCAAATTCCACGATCACCAGGGAATAATCCTGCAGGGTAGTGGAGCTGATCTCCTTAACACCCCCAACATCATTGAATTCCTCTTCGAGAGGTTCGGTGATGAATTTCTCAACATCTTCTGCCGAGTTACCCGGGTTAATGGAACTTACATAAATCTTGGTCTCTATGATCTCAGGAAATGATTCCCTGGGCATACTATAATAGGAGAGAAGTCCGCCTATCATGATGATGGCGATGATGACGTAAACCGTCATCTTGTTATCTATCGCCCAGGAGGAGAGTTTGAATTCTTTATCTAATTTCATTCTGCTTATTTTCTGAATTTAACTTCCTGCCCGTCGCGAATGTTTTTCGAACCGTCGGTGATCAGCATTTGTCCGCTTTCGAGGCCTTTTTTGATCTCGATGGAATCATTGTAAACCAGCCCGGTTTCCACGATCACTTTTTTCGCAGTTCCGAAATTCTTGTCATTTTCCTGCTCCAGCACGTAAACAATGCTTTCTCCCTGGGCGTTCTTCTGAATGCTGCTTTCCGGGATCACGATAGCGTTTTCTGAAGTATAATCGTTCAGTTTGATCGTAGCGATCTGGTTGGGCTTGATAAGATCCTTTTCTTTTGGTACCGCAACCTCAATTCTGAAGGTCCTGTTATTCGGGTTGATATTGTTACCAACCTGGCTGATCTTTCCTTCGAATTCACGTTCTACAGAACCAATATTCACCTTGACTTCGGTACCTTCAGAAACCTTATTCAGGTAATTTTCGGGAACATCGGCCTCTACATACATATTATCCAGGCTTATCAACCTGAAAAGCTGGTTCTGTCCCGGGTTTACTACTTCACCCTGCTCGCTAATCACGTCATCTACCACTCCACTGAAAGGAGCGCGAACCACGGTCTTGTCCAATTGAGACTTCAAACTGTTAACCGAACTTTGTAAAGCCTCGTAATTGGTCTTGGCTTGCAGGTACTGCATTTCTGAACCTATGTTCTGTTCCCAAAGTCTTTCCTGTCTTTCGTAAGTCGTTTTGGCCAGTCTCTCCTGGGCTTCCAGCTGTGCAAGTTCATTCTGAAGGCCACCATCATCGATGCGTGCAAGCACCTGTCCTTTTGAAACTCTTTGACCTTCGTTCACACGAACATCGGTAAGGATGCCTGAAAATTCAGGGTAGATGATGATATTTTCATCTGTAGCGACATTACCCTGCACTTCTGCATAATGCTTAAAGAGAGTATCGTTCACGGTTTGTACGCTTACCAGGTCCATTCTTCTGTTCTTGTCCAGTTTTTTGATGGCCTCGTCCAGGCGGTCTATCTGTTCGGCGATCTGGGCCTGTTCGGTACTGAGTTCAGATTTTTTGGCCCTTATCTGGCTGAGGTCTTCACTTTCCAGTACCTCGTCTATAGACTTTGTTTCCGCGTCTCCACCGCAGGAAATGAGGACCAGGGGTAATGCGAATAATAGTATTAGTCTTTTCATGTTCTTCTGTATAATTGGGAGATTAGTTTTCATCGTTATAACTTCTAGTATCCAGTAAATTTTCAAGTTCTGCCTTGGCGGTGATCACATCCAGCATAGACTGTAGATATTCCTGCTGGGCGGTGTATAGTTGTCTTTGTGCTTCGGTAAGCTCGAAACTGCTGGCGATGCCTTCAAAGAACTTTATCTGGTTCTTATTCTCGATCCTTTCTGCCAGTTCAAGGTTTCTAACCGCATTTTGATAACTTTCAATGCTGAACTCATACTCGCTTTTCGCCATATTGATCTGGCGTTTTACATCGTTCTCGGTCTGTTCCAGGTCCAGTAAGGCCTGTTCGTATTCTAGTTCTCTTTGCTGGGTCCTGGCGCTTCTCATTCCGCTGCTGAAAATCGGGATATTTAGACTCACTCCTAAAATGGATTGTCCAAAATATTCCTGGTCGCTGTTAAGGAAGGTGAATTTATCGGAGAAGCCCTGGTAACCGTAATTCACGAAACCGCTAAGGGTGGGTAAAGCCTTGGCTTTCTGAAGTCTTACCTGGATCTGTGCAGATTCTGCCGAGTTCTTGGCGATCCTGTAATCTATATTTTCCTCTACCGGGATGATTTTATTCAGGATGGCCGGGTCATAATATTTCATGGCCAGGGCATCAAGATCATCGGTAAGCATAACTTCATCTTCTACGGGGATTCCCAGGCTAAGATTGAGCAGTTCGTAAGCAATATCACGCATTCTTTCACTACGGCTAAGATTGTTCTTAAGCCTTAACAGGGTTATTTCCAGCTGCTCCACATCTTCCTGTTCAGCCAGTCCGTTCTCGTAGATCTTCTGAGTGTCATTGTAGTTCTTCTGTACTGTGGAGACGTTCTTTTCCAGGATATCCACACTTTCTTCGGCCAGTAGGACATTTCCGTAGGCGCTTATGACAGATTTTTTGATCTCCAGGTCGGTCTTGGTCTTGGCATTTTTGGAGATCTGTAACAGGGTTTTTACGGACTGGATACCTACTATATAAGATCCGTCAAAAAGGAGTTGCCTCCAGGTAGCCGTCGCATTCACGCTTTGCTTGGTTCCAAACCTCACCGGGATAAAACCTTCTGGAGCATTTACCGGCACATCGTTCCTTTGTACATCGTCAAAATACTCCTCAACAATATCTATGGTGCTTTGGGTATTATCGAAAGCCGCAGCGGGTAAAAGGGTTACCGGTTGTTTCAGAAAGTTCTGATAGTCTACCGCCCCATCTATTTGCGGAAGTCCCTGGGCGATGATCTCCCATTTTTGTTTAAGGGCGATCTGTACGTCCTTCTCAGCGATCTGGGACTGATAATTATTCTCGATTCCAAATTCTATAGCCTCCTCGATAGAAAACCTGTAGTTTCTCGGGTTTTCTTCCTGGGCGAACATTCCTGTTAGGGCCAGGAGAAAAAAGCATAAAACATTTACTGGTCTATTTTTCATTATTAGTGTATTCTTCAAGAGTTTTAATTCCTTTTGGGGTGCAGATCGCCCGAAGGTGGTAATTCAAAAATTCTTCGGTAAGATCCTGTTCGCTAAATTGTTCTACGGGGAACACTTCTTTGTCTTTAACACCCATCATTCCAACAAAATGAATACGGCAAACAAAAGGCACATTGATCTGTTTGCGGTAGTATCCCTGTTCCATCCCGCGAGAAATATTATCACCCACACAATCTTCCAGCACCTGGAATTGCTCTTCGATAAGTTTATCAAAAACCTTGGGGTAATATTTCTTCAGCTGAAAGTGAGGTGAGGTCTTTTCGCCTTTTAAATGCTGATTTACAAATTGCTTGATCTCAAAGTTCTCGATCACCGGGTTTAGTTTCCTTGACCTTATTTCTTCGATACCTTCAGAAATAGTTTTCAGCAAATGCGAGCCGCTGGCCTGCACCAGTTTGTTTTTGGTGGAATAATGCGCGTAGATGGTCTTTTTCGATATGCCCATGTTTTCAGCGATATCGTCCATGGTCACACTTTTAAAACCATACTGTAGGAACATCTCGGTTGCGGTATGCAATATTTTTTCCTGCACTATTTGAATAAATTTCGGCAAATGTACGCATGGAAACTTTAAAAACAATAAAAGTTTCCTTCGTTTTAATCTGATTTAACAATAGCTTAAAATTTGTAGAATCTGCAAATTGGGTATTTTAGCCAAAAATTTTTCGATACATGCTAGACATATCCCAGTATAGAGAAGCCGTAACCGACTATTTGCACCAGAAGATTCAGGTGAAGGAACCCGTAAATCTTTACGAGCCTATGGTCTACATCCTTGAACAGGGAGGGAAAAGATTACGTCCTGTACTGGTATTAATGGCTACAGACCTTTTTGACTGCGATTATAGAAAGGCTTTGGATGCGGCACTTGCGATCGAGATCTTCCATAATTTTTCGCTGGTTCATGATGATATCATGGACGACGCGCCCATTAGAAGGGGGAAAGATACCGTGCACGAAAAGTGGGATATCAATACGGGGATACTTTCCGGGGATGCCATGCTGATAAACGCCTACCAGCTTTTTGAAAATTACGAAGGTGAGACCTTTAAGGAACTTTCCAAGCTTTTTACCAAAACAGCCATTCAGGTTTGCGAAGGGCAGCAGTACGATATAGACTTTGAAACCCGTGAGGATGTTAGTATCGAGGATTACCTGTTAATGATCGAATATAAAACAGCCGTCCTGGTAGGTGCTTCCCTGCAGATGGGTGCCATTGTTGCCGATACTTCTAAGGAGTGCCGTGAGGCCATTTACCAATATGGTAGATTGCTAGGTATTGCGTTTCAGCTTCAGGACGATTACCTGGACGCCTTTGGGGATCCTGAAACTTTCGGCAAACAACCCGGGGGTGATATTATTGAAAACAAGAAAACTTTTCTATACCTGAAGACCCTGGAGCTTGCAGGTAGAAGTGAAGCCCTTCAGCTGGAGCACCTTTATACCATTTCTCCGGCAGATAATTCCGGAAAGATCGAGGCGGTAAAAGCGCTGTTCGAATCAAGTGGTGCGGCTGAACTTACCCGTAAAGAGATCGAAAATTATACGGATAAAGCCTTTAAAATCCTCGACAGGATCGAACTGCCCGAAGAGAAGAAAAAACCCCTTCGCCAATTCGGGGAAATGCTCATGAACCGACAGGTTTAAGGCTTATAAATTCTTATTTCTATCCGTTTTCTACCATAAAAGGGCTATATTCAGGTGTTTGTTAAAATTCCTATAATCATATAGAGAATTATCATAATGCCTGCAAGCTGTTTTTTTTAAAAATTGTATTTTTGCTTTGTTTTTAAAACAAAAGAAACATTTGTTTCAATTTTATGGATAGATTTTCATTTCTAAATGCTGCTCATACTGCATATTTCGCAGAACTTTACGATCAATATTTAAAACATCCTGATAGCGTGGAGCCCAGTTGGAGGGCTTTCTTTCAAGGGTTTGACTTTGGAATGCAGGAAAATGGCGTTTCTCAGGAAGTATTGGGTGAAGCTCCTGTAGACTTTGCCGAAGGAGAGATCCCCGAGCATGTCGTAAAAGAGTTTCAGGTAATTCGTTTGATCGACGGGTATCGCACGCGAGGGCATTTATTTACAAAAACCAACCCGGTTAGGGAACGTAGAAAGTATACCCCAACACTGGATATTAAAAATTTCGGACTTGAAGAGAGTGACCTGAAAACCACTTTCAATGCCGGAGATATCCTTGGAATAGGGCCCACTACTTTAAAAGAAATAATCAGGCATCTTGAAAGGATCTACTGCGAGTCTATCGGGATCGAGTATATGTATATTCGAAAACCGGAAGAGATCGAGTGGATTCAGAACAAGCTGAATGTGAACGAAAATCATCCAAAATTCGATGAGACCCAGAAAAAGCAGATCTTAAAGAAGCTGAATGAAGCGGTCTCCTTCGAATCTTTCCTTCACACAAAATATGTTGGGCAAAAGCGATTTTCACTGGAAGGTGGAGAAAGCCTTATCCCGGCCCTGGATGCGCTTATCGAAAAGGCTGCAGAACTGGGAGTGGAAGATTTTGTAATGGGAATGGCTCACCGTGGAAGGTTGAACACGCTTACCAATATCTTCGGAAAGAACGCCAAAGATATTTTCAGTGAGTTTGACGGGAAAGATTATGAACAGGATATTTTTGATGGAGACGTAAAATATCACCTGGGCTGGACTTCCTGCCGAACTACCGATAACGGAAACGAGATTAATATCAATATTGCACCCAATCCTTCTCACCTCGAAACCGTAGGTGCCGTGGTAGAAGGTATAAGCCGTGCAAAGCAGGATCGTAGATACGACAGGGACAATTCAAAGGTCCTTCCTATCCTGGTACATGGTGATGCGGCCATTGCCGGCCAGGGTCTGGTATACGAAATAGTACAAATGGCTCAGCTGGAAGGTTATCAAACCGGCGGAACCATTCATATAGTGGTAAACAACCAGATAGGGTTTACCACCAATTATCTTGACGCAAGAAGTTCTACCTATTGTACAGATGTGGGGAAAGTGACCCTTTCTCCTGTATTGCACGTAAATGCAGATGATGCGGAAGCGGTAGTGCATGCGATACTTTTTGCGCTGGATTTCAGAATGAAATTTAAAAGGGATGTGTTCATCGACCTGTTAGGTTATAGAAAATATGGCCATAATGAAGGTGATGAACCGAGGTTTACCCAGCCTAAACTGTACAAGGCTATTGCCAAGCATGAGAATGCCCGCGATATCTATTTCGAAAAGCTGAAAAAAGAAGGAGTTGTAGATGACGCCTATCTTAAAAAGCTTGAAGATACCTACAAGGCAGCGCTGGAGGAAAAACTGGAAGATTCCCGAAAAGAAGAAACCACCAGGATCACTCCTTTTATGCAGGATGAATGGGAAGGTTTCCATAATGTCCAGGAAGACGAGATGATGAAGGAGATAGATACTACCTTCGATCTTAAGAAACTTGATGAGGTGGCCGAGGCAATTTCACAACTTCCCGAGGACAAGAAGTTTATGAGAAAGATCAAAAAGCTCGTAGACAACAGGAAGAAAATGTATTTTGAAGATAATAAGCTGGACTGGGCCATGGCCGAGCACCTGGCTTACGGATCTTTAATGACCGAAGGTTACAATGTGAGAATTAGCGGTCAGGATAGTGAACGTGGTACTTTCTCGCATCGTCATGCCGTAGTGAAAGTTGAAGACAGTGAAGAAGAGATCATTCTTCACAATAATATAAAAGACAGGGAGGGAGATTTCTTTATTTATAATTCCCTGCTTTCAGAATATGGGGTTGTAGGATTCGATTATGGATATGCCATGGCGAGCCCGACCACCCTGGCCATCTGGGAAGCCCAGTTCGGGGACTTCGTGAACGGAGCCCAGATCATGATAGACCAGTATATTTCTGCAGCTGAGGATAAATGGAAGCTTCAGAACGGGCTGGTAATGTTACTGCCTCATGGTTACGAAGGCCAGGGAGCAGAGCACTCTTCGGGTAGAATGGAAAGGTTCCTTCAGCTTTGTGCGAAAGACAATATGTATGTGGCCGATGTTTCAACACCGGCGAACATGTTCCATATTTTGAGAAGGCAGATGAAAGCTGAATTCAGAAAACCTCTTATCATCTTTACCCCGAAAAGTTTACTTCGTCATCCAAAAGTGATCTCAACCAAAGAAGAATTCGCCAACGGAAGTTTCCAGACGCTGATAGATGATTCTGAAGCAGAAGTGGAAAAGGTGAAAACCCTTGTATTCTGTACCGGTAAATTCTTCTATGACCTGTTAAAGCACAGGGAAGAAAACGACAGGGATGATGTTGCCCTGGTAAGAATAGAACAACTATTCCCATTACCTACTTCTAAAATGAAGGAGATGATGGAAAAATATAAAAATGCTGATGATGTGGTTTGGGCCCAGGAAGAGCCCCGTAATATGGGAGCTTATGCTCACCTGTTGCTGCACTTCCAGGAAGCGCGCAATTTCAGGGTATGTAGCCGTAAGTTCTACGGATCACCTGCTGCCGGTAGTGCCGTGCGTTTCAAAAAACGCCATGAACGCGTGATCAACAGTGTTTTTGATAAGAATTTAAACGAAGAAGAAAATAATTAAGAATCAATATCCTGGAATTCAGGAGACAAAATAGATAATAATCATGGCCTTAGAAATGAAAGTTCCTTCACCCGGGGAGTCCATCACCGAAGTTGAAATAGCCCAGTGGCTGGTAGAAGACGGGGATTACGTTGAAAAAGATCAGGCGGTAGCCGAAGTTGATAGCGATAAAGCTACACTGGAACTTCCGGCAGAAGCCAGTGGTATCATCACTCTTAAGGCTGAAGAAGGCGATGTGGTAGAAGTAGGAGAGGTGGTTTGTTTGATCGATACCGAGGCTGAGAAGCCAGGAGGTGGAGATTCAGATGATAAACCTGCCGAAGAAGAAGAGAAAGAGCGCCAGGAGCAGAAAGAGGATAAGAAGGACAGCGACAAGGCAGATGCCAAGACCGAAGAGCCTTCTAAATCCAGTACTCCAAAGCAAAAACAGGATACTTACGCTACCGGGAGTCCTTCTCCTGCAGCTAAGAAGATCCTTGATGAAAAGGGAATAGACGCTAAGGACGTTAAAGGGTCCGGCAGAGATGGACGAGTGACCAAGGAAGATGCAGTAGAAGCCAAAGCTTCTATGGGTACTCCAGGTACAGGTACCAGAGGAGAAGAGAAAAAGAAGATGTCCATGTTCCGTCGTAAACTGGCTGAACGTCTGGTTAGCGCGAAGAACGACACAGCAATGCTTACTACCTTTAACGAGGTAGATATGTCTCCTATTTTCAACCTGAGAAAGAAATACAAAGAAGACTTTAAGGAGAAGCACGGGGTGAGCCTTGGATTCATGTCCTTCTTTACCCTGGCAGTTATTCGTGCTCTGGATGAATATCCTGCGGTGAACTCTATGATCGATGGTGACTATATGGTTAGTTATGATTATAAGGACATCAGTATCGCGGTTTCCGGGCCAAAAGGTCTTACCGTTCCGGTGATTAGAAATGCCGAGAACCTAAGTTTTAGAGGAGTGGAAGCTGAGGTAAAACGTCTTGCCCTTAGGGCCAGAGATGGAAAGATAACGGTAGATGAAATGACCGGAGGTACTTTCACCATAACTAACGGTGGAGTGTTTGGTTCTATGCTATCTACACCGATCATCAACCCACCACAAAGTGCTATTCTTGGAATGCACAATATCGTGGAAAGACCTGTAGCCATAGATGGTCATGTAGAGATCAGGCCAATCATGTACGTGGCTTTATCTTATGATCACAGGATCATCGACGGTAAAGAATCTGTTGGATTCCTGGTAGCAGTGAAAGAGGCACTGGAAAATCCTGAAGAGTTACTGATGGATAATGATGTAAAAAGAGCTCTTGAATTATAGAGCAGTAAGAAATAAGAAAATAAAAAGGGGTATGCTGATGCGTACCCCTTTTTTATTCTAACAAAAATTAAAACAAAACTAACAAACGTACAATATTCAATGCTAAAATACCCACGACCAGAATGGCCAGAAGTATGAAAAAGAACTGTGAGTAAATTTTAGTCTTGATATTATTCAATTTTGTAACCACTCAAACTTAATTATATAAGTTATATGAGTCAAAGGGGATTTTTCCCTTATTTCAAATATAGAGCCTTGTTCTTATAGTCTATTACGGCTTTCCCTTTTTTGAGAATATCTGCGCCTATGATGCCGTGCACCTTGTCTGCTTTGTGATTAACCAGGGCTTCGTTCACATGTTTAAGATCAAAAAGTACCAGGTCTACTTTTTTCTTTTTCCAGCCCATGATCTCTATTCGGTTCTTCTGGGAGATCTGGGTGATCATGTTGGTTGCGCCGGCTCCGGCCGCCTTTATGTCGCTGTCTTCAGAAAGCAGGTCGAAATGTTCTACCGCATCGATGCCTACACAGGTGCTGGAGGCTCCGGTATCTAATATAAAATTCCCTTCGATATTGTTGATCCTGGCCACGAGTTCCAGGTGATTGGTTTTAGTGTACTTAAGTTTTACTCGGTGGTATCCTTTCTCTTCCAGGTGCTTTTTTAAAGACATGCTTTTTTTTACAAATATAAGATTTCAAAGCATTGTGTTAAGCAGGTAGTTTTACTTTAAAGCCTGCCTCCACCAACCTTGGATCTGTCTGGGTTGCCTGTCTCGAGATCCATTTGATATTTATGGAAATATATCCCAGGTCCTCCATGACCGTCCCGTAACACTGGTAGATGCCCCGGCTCCTTAAAGGGTATTTTTCTGCTACCTTAGGGAAGATGACCACATCAAAGATGCCTCCCTCGATATCGTATAAAGTTCCGAAATACATGAATTTACCGTTCGAGGTACCGGTCTTTCTGCAATTCACCAGATTGCCGTAGATCTCGATATCTTTCCCGATATAGTTCTTTAATTTGCTTGCGGTCATGTTATTTGCTGGGGGCGTTTCCAATAGCTCGAACTGGCTACACAGCGGGAAGCCCAGGATCTCCATCTGGTCGTAGGCTTCAATGAGTTTTGAATATTCAAATTCTGGCAATTCAAAATCCCGGTGTTTTGGCCTGAAGAGTAAAGCCTGGCTGTTTTGGGGTTTGTTCTTTTGAAGTTTGAAATAGGCTTTCCACAAGAGCTCATGTTTATCTATTCCCGTAAATCTGAAGGCGTTTATCTTAAGCAGGATACTCAGCTGTTCGATCGAAATGTGGATCCTGTCTATAAAATCATCCAGCGATTTAAATGGACCAAAGAATTGCCTGTTCTCCAGGATCTGCTGAATGGTTTTTGTCTCAAGCTCCTTCATATATCCAAAACCCAGATAAATATCCTTACCATAGATGCAATTGGGATGGTCGCTTTTATTGATGCAGGGGGCATGGATAATACCACCGCATCTTCTTATTTCCTGGATATAGGTCTGCAGGTCATAGAAACCACCTCCATTATTGATCGCGGCCACCATGAATTCCAGGGGGAAATACTTTTTGAGATACAGGCTCTGATAGCTTTCCACGGCGTAGGAAGCTGAATGTCCCTTGGGAAAGGCATAACCGGCGAACGAGGAGATCTGCTCCCATACTTCATTGGTGAGTTCAGCAGAATATCCCCGCTGCTTGCAGTTCTCACGAAAGTTCTGTTCTATCTTTTCCATCTGTCCTTTGGAGGTCTTCTTTCCGCTCATCCCGCGGCGAAGTACATCTGCATCGTCCAGGTCCAGTCCCGCGAATTTATAGGCTACTTTCATCACGTCCTCCTGGTAGACCATCACCCCGTAAGTGTCTTCCATGATCTCGTACATGATGGGGTGGGCCTGTTTTCTGCGTTCGGGATCACGATGCCTTAGAATGAATTCTTCTTTCATCCCGGCACTGGAAACACCGGGTCTTATCACCGAGCTTGCGGCGACCAGGTTATCGTAATTATCGGTCTGTAGTTTGGTAAGCAGTCCGCGCATGGCGGGAGATTCCACATAAAAAACACCCATGCAGTCACCTACCTTTAAAAGCTCATTGATAGCAGGGTCCTGTTTAAAAGCCTTGATATCTTCTATGTCTTTGAGCGCTGCCCCTGGCTGGTTCTGTTTAATAAGCTCCAGGGCGTCGGTGATCTTGGAGAGTCCGCGCTGGGCCAAAATATCGAATTTGTGTATGCCTACCTCTTCGGCGATATTCATATCGATCTGTATGGTCCTGAAACCTTTGGGCGGCAAAAACGTGCCGGCATAGTTGTGAACCGAATCGTTCAATATGAGGATTCCGCCTGAGTGCACGCTCAGGTAGTTTGGGAAACCATCGATAAGCCGGCTGTACTTTAAGACCAGTTGCTCCAGGTGGTCGAGTTCGTTATAATTGAAGAAGCCTGCCGATAGCTTGTCGATGTTCTCTTTGGGAAGCCCGAAAACCTTCCCCAGTTCCCGCGCTACCGCCCTTCTTTTAAAGGTGACATAAGTGCCCATAAGCGCAGTGTGCTCATAGGTCCTGAAAATATAATCGGTAACATCGTTGCGGTCTTTCCAGGAAAAATCGATATCAAAGTCGGGGGGAGAGCTTCGGTTGGGGTTGATAAAGCGTTCAAAATACAGATCCAACTCAATAGGGTCTACGTTGGTAATGCCAAGTATATAGGCAACAATAGAATTGGCGCCGCTGCCACGGCCCACGAAAGGATATTTTTGGGAACGGGCATAATTCACGATATCCAGATTGATGAGGAAATAAGAGACAAAGCCTAGCCTGATGATAGTATCCAGTTCTTTCTTTACCCTTTGCAAAACCTCTTCTGTCTGCTCTGGATATCTAAGCGGAAGTTTTTCATAGCACAGGCTAATAAGCTTTTTTTTATCTTCCTCTTCGTTCTTGCCAACCAGCAGTAAATTGCGGTTCTGCCCCTTCCCGAATTCAAAATCTACTTCACAGCTATCCATGAGCTTTTGAGTGTTTTCCAGAATATGCGGAAAATCTTCGAAGGCTTTTTCAAGGTCCTCCAGCCGGTGCATTTTATGGGAAGGCGATCCCTGTTCCCCTTCCGGCAGTTTGCTTAATAAAGTATTGTTGTCTATGGCCCGTAACAAGCGGTGGGCGTTATAATCTCTTTTATTCCTAAAGCTTACGGTATGCAGGACGACCAGTTTGTCTTCCAGCTTTTTATATGCTGAAAATTTCAATTTCCGAAGGCCTTCTATGGAGATGCCTATAAATTCGTTCTCCTGGAAATCCTGTTTTTTATCGGCCATCACTTTTTCCAGCGGGTAGATAATAAAACAATCGGGCAGGAGAGGGGCCTGGGCCGGAAAGTCTTTTTGAGCATGTATATGTTCAGAAAGATGCGCGTTCAATTGGCGGTAGCCGTCATTGTTCCTGGCGATGCCTACATACTGCTGCTGAGCTTTATTTCTGAAATCTATGCCCACCAGCGCTTTCAGTTTAGACGTCTTATTGATCCTGATGAATTCAAGGCAGGCAGAAGTATTGTTGATATCGGTAAGTGCGAGTTGCCCAACCCCGTTGTCCCTGGCCAGTTCACATAGCTCTTCTACAGACATCGCACCGTACCTTAAGGAGTAATATGTATGGCAGTTTAAATACATCTTTTAGTCTCAGTTTTTTGTCATTCTGAATGCAGTGAAGAATCTCTATTAATCCGGATTCGTATAGTTTAGATTTTTCGCTTCCTTGCATTCCGCTCTTAATGACAGCGAGATGTCATGCTGAGCGCAGTCGAAGCATTTTATTATCAATTTTCCATTTTCTGCTTCCTGCTTAAACTGAAGCACTTCAAAATGTTATTCCGTCATCTGTTGAGACCCTGAAACAAGTTCAGGGTGACGTTAAGTTTTTAGTTATTCCGAACACAGTGAAGCGATCTCACTATCAGTTTTCCATTCTCCATTTTCAATTACCTTTCCAGCATCTAACATCTCAATTCTCAAATCTCTTCACTGTTTCCTATGCGCCAGCACGATGGGTGGCTCGCCGTTGAACGGGTTGCCCATCCGGCCGATGGTCTTCACATCTAGCGTCACCGCCCGCATCACGCTATGCTCGCCAAAGCGCTTTTTGATCTTATCCATGGAATTATAAAGGCTCAGCATCTCTTCAGAATCGTCAAAAAGATTGATCTGGTAATGCCCTCCCACGAGTCCGCTGAAGCGTACGCCGATTAGCCTGATCAACAAACGCCTGCTATAAAGTTGTTTGAACAATTCCTCCACTTTCGGGATAAGGATATGGTCTGCGCTGGTATAGGGGATCTTCGCCTGTTTGCTGTAAGTTTGAAAATCGGAATAACGGATCTTCACGCTTACATTAGAGGTGAGCTTATTTCCCTGTCTCAGCTGGTAAGCCAGGCTTTCAGCCATGGCGACCAGGGTGGCATGCAGCCGCACCATATCTATAGTGTCCCGGTTAAAGGTTCTTTCAGTGGAGATGGACTTGCGTTCATGGAAAGGGATAATTGGCAGGTGGTCTATCCCATGGGCCCTTTTCCAGATGGTACGCCCGTTCTTTCCCAGTACACTTTCCAGCACCTCTACCGGCATTTTCTGTATGGTCTCGATCTTACGTACTCCCAGGTTCAGTAATTTCTGAAAGGTCTTGCTGCCTATCATCGGGATCTTGTTCACGGTAAGCGGTGCCAGGAAACTACGTTCAGTACCGGCTTCAATGATCTTGCGCGCGTAAGGTTTTCCTTCTCCGGTCGCGATCTTGGAGACCACCTTATTTTGCGACAGACCAAAAGAGATGGGCAAATGTGTTTCTTTTTTTATGGTTTCCTGAAGCTCCCTCGCGAACTGGGAGATGCCAAAAAAGCGGTCCATTCCCGTAAGATCTGCGTAGAACTCGTCTACACTGGCTTTTTCAAAAGAAGGCACCTTGCTGCGAATAACCTCGGTCACTTCATGTGACAATTTTGTATAAGTGGAAGCATTCCCTTTGATCACGATCGCCTGTGGACAAAGCTGCCGTGCTACTTTCATGGGCATGCCCGAGTGTACACCGAATTTCCGGGTTTCATAGCTGCAGGCGGCGACCACTCCGCGATCTCCCAGGCCTCCCACGATCACTGGTTTGTCATTGAGCTTGGAGTCGTAGCGCCTTTCTGCCGAAACAAAAAAGGTATCCAGATCCAGATGAATTATAGACTTTGTATTTTTCATAACTAGGAATAAATCCTTTTAATTGGAGATATTCCAAAATTATGAAATTATTCTGGATGAAGATGAGGGGAGAGCGTTAAAAAGTAAATTAGATTGGGAGTGAAATATTCAATTAAACATGTAAATTTATTTAGAACAATAATTTATATCAATTGATTCAAGTTACATGTGCTCTTATTGAAAGTAAGCAAAGAGTATTATGTGCTCAGCGGAGCGCAAAAATGAGCCTTCCTTTAAAATGGGAATTCCCTGGAGGGAAACTTGAAAAAGGAGAAACCCTGGAAGACTGTCTAAAAAGAGAAATAAAAGAGGAGCTTGGATTAAATATAAAAATCCTAGAGCGACTTCCCTCTAACACGCATAAATACTCCGATAAAAAAATTATTGAACTTATTCCATTTCGCTGTTCCCTACAAACCTCAGAAATCGATTTAAAAGAACATTCTAGAATAGAATGGGCAGGTGTTTCCCAATTAGAAAGTTTTGATTGGGCAGAAGCCGATATCCCAATCGTACAACATTATATACAGAATTTTAAATGAGTTTTGAAACAGGTCTTTACGAACAGTTAATAAATAAACTTGTCACGAATAAACTAGATTCTCTTGATTGTCAAAAGTTTCATATTAGTGAAACCCCTTTAGATAAGGAAGAAGCATCTCAGTACTTAAGTCTTTATTTGGCAGAAACTATTAAATATGCTTTAAATGAAATTAAAGAAAAAGATAGACCTATAAGGCAAATTGAAATTTCGAACAAGATTATTACGTTATTGGCCACAGAGCTTAAAAACCTAGATTTAACTGAAAATCTAATTGAAAATGAAGGTAGAATATTAGAAGCGGTCTTTTCTAAATCAAACTTTCCTTATTCAAATTTAAAAGATCGCTTAAAGGAAATCACACCTTATACTCGTCTTAGTCAAAGCGAACTATTTACTGGAAATAATACTGGGATTTCATTGGAGAGTGAGATTAAAAAGGAAATTCTTTCTGCCGATGAAATTTGTTGGCTTGTCTCTTTTATTAAATATTCTGGAATTCGAATATTTAAAAAGGAATTAGAAGAGTTTACTAAAAGTGGTAAGAAATTAAAAATCATCACCACTTCTTATATGGGAGCGACAGATGCTAAAGCTGTTGAGTATTTAGCTTCCTTACCAAACACCGAAATCAAAGTTTCTTATAATGTAGAGCATGAAAGATTACATGCTAAAGCATATCTATTCTTAAGAAATTCCGGATTTCATACTGGTTACATTGGCTCTTCCAATCTCTCTCGTTCTGCATTAACTAATGGATTAGAATGGAATTTGAAGGTTACAACTCAAGAAATTGGTCATATTATAGATAAATTCCAAAAAACCTTTGAAACCTATTGGGAGGATCCCGAATTTGAATATTACGAAAAGGGAAAAGATAGAGCTAAACTTATAAGCTCTTTGAAAAGGCAAAGCAGTCAAGGAATCAATCAAATTACTACCTTTTTTGACCTCAAACCATATCCTTATCAGGAGGAAATTCTTTCTAAGCTAGATTCAGAAAGGATTATTCATAATCGAAATAAGAATTTATTGGTCGCTGCAACAGGAACTGGTAAAACGGTGATATCAGCATTCGATTTTCAGCGTTTTAAAAAATCTAACTCCAGCCCAAAATTTTTATTTGTTGCCCACCGAAAGGAAATTCTGGAACAAGCACAAAAAACATTTCAACATGTTTTACGTGATTCTAATTTTGGAGAACTTTGGGTTGGAGGTTATAAGCCTGAAAAATATGACCAGCTTTTTGCATCAGTTCAAACTTTGAATAATCGACTTAATAATTTACAATTAGCGGAAGATTTTTTCGATTATATCATAGTAGATGAAGTTCATCATATAAAGGCCGATAGCTATAGGCCAATTTTGAAAAGATTCAATCCTAAAATTTTATTAGGCCTTACAGCAACTCCCGAAAGAATGGACGGTGGAGATATAACTGAAGATTTTCATAATAAAATTGCTGCAGAAATAAGACTTCCTGAAGCCTTAAATCGTAAACTACTTTCTCCTTTTCAATATTTTGCTTTATCAGATTCTATTGATTTGACCAATGTGAGTTGGAAAAATGGTAAATATGAGATTAAAGAATTAACCAAGCTATATACCGAAAATGATAGAAGAGTAGGAGATATACTTAAAAATTGTGAAGATTATCTTACTGACGTGAATGATGTACAGGCGTTAGGGTTTTGTGTGAGCCAAGAACATGCAAAATATATGGCAAGTAAATTTAATCTTGCTGGATTAAAAGCAGATTATTTAATTAGCGGGAACAGCTCTGATAGATCTATTTTGAGAAATCGTCTCAGTAAAAAAGATATCAATTATTTATTCGTTGTTGATATTTTCAACGAAGGCGTAGATATACCAGAAATAGACACTGTTTTATTCCTTCGTCCAACAGAAAGTTTAACAATCTTTCTACAGCAACTCGGTAGAGGACTGCGTCTTGCTGAAAATAAAGATTGTTTAACCGTCCTTGATTTTGTAGGCAACGCAAGACCTGAATATGACTTTGAGCATAAATTCAGAGCTCTAATTGGAAAAACTCATACCTCTGTAATTAAAGAAATTGAAGATGAATTTCCTCACCTTCCACTAGGTTGTTCTATCGTATTAGAGAAAAAGGCCAAAGAAATAATTCTAAAAAACATAAGAGAGGCGACTGAATTTAGGAGACCTCAACTTGTCCAAAAGATTCAAAATTTCAAGCATCATTCTACTAGACCTCTAAACCTCGCTAACTTTTTGGAATTTCATCATTTGAATATTGAACAAGTTTATAAAAAAGGAAGTTGGAGTAGGCTTTGTGCTGAAGCTGGGATAATAGAGGATTTTTCAGAACCTAATGAAAAGGAGCTGTCTAATTTTATAAGTAATAGGTTGATAAATTGCAATTCTGTTAGCTATCTCAATTATATCAAACGCCTATGTGAAACCAATTTTGAAATTTCTGAGAATTCAGAAATTGGTAGGCTGAAAGCATTAATGTTTCATTATGATGTATGGCAAAAGTCAGGTCCAGATTGTGGATTTAAAAGTTTACAAGAAAGTTTAAAGCAAATTGCGAGGAATCCGGTGATGAGAAATGAAATAAAGGAAGTGGTGAGGTATACAATTGAAGAAATTGACTTTGTGGAAAAATCTGTTGAGCTTGAATTTGACTTTCCACTAAAAATCTATAGCCGATATAATCGAAATCAAATTCTTGTTGCAATTAGAAGACATAAATTTGAAAAGGCTAAACCTAGTCGGGAGGGATCTTCTTATGAAAAATCCATAAATACTGAAGCCTTATTTGTGACATTGAAAAAATCTGATAAGGAATATTCTCCAACTACTATGTATGAAGATTATGCCTTAAATAAGCATCTTTTCCATTGGCAAACTCAAAACAGCGCTTCCCCAAACACTCCAAAAGGAAAGGCATATATAAATAGTGAAAAAAATGTTTTGCTTTTTGTAAGAGAACAAAATAAAGATGAATACGGTTTTACGATGGGTTACGTATTTTTAGGTAAAGTCGAGTTTCAGAAATATTCGGGGGAAAAACCTATGAATATAGAATGGAAATTAAAAGAACCTATGCCACCTTATATCCTGAAGGAAAGTCAAAAATTGGCGGTTGGATAAAATGAATAATATCACCAAAAGATTTTTTTCGTACCTTAATTGATTCTAACCAAAAACCAGAAATTATGAAAGGATCTTCAGGTAAGCGCAGGTTGGTAAAGAAATATGTAGCAGACTTTATCTTCTCTGAAAAGACACGATTTGTTTTAGAAGGTACTAACTATCAGTTCCCGAGCAGCAAGCCTGAGGGGAAATTCATAAAATTCAGTTTTGAGGATAGTCCGCGACGGAAGAAGCGGAAATACGTTTTTAAATGTATCTACAAGATGATGAAGAACTTCCAGTCTTCACTCAACTAAAAATAAGAAAGCTCTTTCCCACGAAAGAGCTTTCTTATTTAAGTATATAATCATTTTATTCTGCGGCAGTGGTATCCTGTTCCTTATCGGTGATATTCATAACCTGTAGTTTCCAGTCATTATTGGATTTTTTCCAGATGAAGGTATAAGTGCCTTCATAAGTGGTATTCAGGCTGTCGTTCTTGATCCCGTGGCTGTAAGTCCCGGCTTCGTAGGCGATATCCCCGGTAGCGTATTCTACCTGAGCATTTGTCTTAAGGTCTTTCATCATCGGCGCGGCATTGTTATACCAGGATCGTATACTATCAGCATTCATTTGCTGGCCTTCCATATAAAGCACAGCATCATTAGCGGTAAGCGTATCCAGTTCTTTCGGGTTATTCCGGTTCCAGGCATCTACCCACTGGGCGTTAGCTTCCGCAGGTTTACGAATATCGGCTTCAGCAATTTCTTCTTTGTCTTCAGCCTCCTTTTGATCTGCACAGCTTATGGTTAAGATCAGCAAAAGAAGTGGTAAACAATTGATCAATTTCATCTTTTTGGTTTTTGGTTAGATCCTAATTTACTTAAAAACATCATGTTATAATCCTGAATGCTTGATTTTTGGATAAAAAGTCAGCTATTTCAGACGATTTGATTGCTTTAAGACTAATCTGGAGTCTTTTTTAGTAATTGACTGTAAATCAAATTTTAAGTATTTTTAGGTAAATCATTATCAGATGTATCTTCGATTAATTCTTTTCAGTTGTTCTTTCCTGTTATTTTCCTGTGGCCGTTCTCAGGAAAATAAGGATATCCGCCTGGTAGGAGGTCCGTGTGAAGGTTGTGAAGCTGTACTGGAGTTTGGAAATGAAAAACTGGATCCCGTAGACACGCTTCCGGGTTTTGTTTCTGCGGAAAATAAGCTGAAAATTACAGGCACCATTTTTAAGGCCGATGCTAAAACCCCGGCCGAGGAGGTTGTACTCTATATTCATCATACCAACGCTGATGGCATCTACCCTAACAGGGGAGATGAAAAGGACTGGGCAAAGCGTCACGGTTATATACGCGGATGGATCAAAACAGACAAGGACGGGCGCTACACTTTTTACACTCAGGTACCCGGAAGTTACCCCGATGGGCGAAATCCGGCACATATACATCCCTATATTCTTGAACCGAACGGAAAATATTATTATTTATCGGCCTATTTCTTTGAAGGTGATCCATTGCTTACCAGCCACCACATGGAAGATCCGCCACGCGGGGGAGATGGGGTGGTTAAATTGAAACAGGCTGATGGTATGGCGCTTATAGAAAGAGATTTTGTACTGGGAAAGGGAATTCCAGATTATAATTAAACATGCTTTTCTGAAAATAAGTAAAAAGCTATTCAAGCTTTCGATTTTTTTCTACCTACATGGTTCGATTTAGTCCTTTAAAAGGTGGCCCCTGCCAGCCTATATTCACTTCCTTTTAGTATTCTAACTATAAAAATCTTCAGTTAAAATATTCTATAGGTTACCGGATCTGAAAATTTCAAGCACTTTAAAACAATTTTAGAAAAATAACTCTTAGGTCTAAAAAATATTTTACATTCGGATCGGAGTCCAGGAACCATACAAACGGGGCGTAACCGAAAAGCCATATGAGTAGGACAAAAAATTAACTAACCTGATGAAAATTAAAAGTTTATTTATCATTATGATCTCTGTAATGACGCTTACCAGTTGTTCTTACAGACTTGTAGATTTTACGGTGATCAGCTCTAAGAACATGAACCTGGATGTAGACAGGAGTATGGGAGTGGCTACCGAAGGAAAAAAATCTTATTTCCTTGGTCTTGGCTGGAATATCAAAGATGCCCTGGATGAGGCGCTTGAGCAGGCTGGACCTGAATATGATCTAATGATCGATGGAGTGGTGCGCTACGGAAGTTATCCGTTCGTGGCTACAGTAACCGTAGAGGGTACTGCCGTTAGCTCTCAGCAAATGAAAGAATCTATGGGAGTGGCCAACTATGAAAAATGGCTGAAAGAACAAAATGTGGTTTCTGAAAAGACCGCTGTGGTGATCGAGGAATAAATTTCCAGCCCAATACTAACCTAATGAAAAAGCCCTCCGCTATGCGGAAGGCTTTTTTCTTATATCTTAAATCTTATATCTAAGATCTATTTAGTATCTGTAATATTCAGGTTTGAATGGTCCTTCAACCTCAACACCAATATACTCAGCCTGGTCTGGTCTAAGTTCTGTAAGCTCCACACCAATTCTTTCCAGGTGAAGTTTGGCAACCTTTTCATCAAGATGCTTAGGAAGCATATAAACTTCGTTCTTATACTTATCTGTATTGTTCCAAAGCTCCATTTGTGCCAGGGTCTGGTTTGTGAAAGAGTTACTCATTACAAAACTTGGGTGACCTGTAGCACATCCAAGGTTTACTAACCGACCTTCAGCAAGAAGAATGATATCTTTCCCGTTGATGGTATATTTATCTACCTGTGGCTTGATCTCTACTTTAGAATCTCCGTGTTTTTCATTCAACCAGGCAACAGCGATCTCATTGTCGAAGTGACCAATATTGGCAACGATGGTCTTATCTTTCATTGCTTCGAAATGCTCTCCACGAACGATATCCTTGTTTCCGGTAGTTGTGATCACAATATCTGCCTTAGGAAGTACAGTTTCCAGTTTTTTAACTTCAAATCCGTCCATTGCAGCCTGTAGCGCACAGATAGGATCAATTTCAGTAATAGTAACGATTGAACCCGCACCTTTAAAAGACTGAGCGGTTCCTTTACCAACATCTCCGTATCCACAAACAACTACTCTTTTTCCTGCTAGCATCACATCCGTAGCGCGACGAATCGCATCAACAGCGCTCTCGCGACATCCGTATTTATTGTCAAATTTAGACTTGGTTACAGAGTCGTTCACATTGATCGCAGGCATAGGAAGTGTTCCTTTTTTCATGCGCTCATATAGTCTGTGAACTCCGGTTGTGGTTTCTTCAGAAAGTCCTTTGATTCCTTCAGCAAGTTCAGGATATTCATCAAGGACCATATTGGTAAGATCTCCACCATCGTCAAGGATCATATTTAATGGCTTACGCTCTTCCCCGAAGAAAAGTGTCTGCTCTATACACCAGTTGAATTCCTCTTCGGTCATTCCTTTCCAGGCATAAACCGGGATTCCGGCAGCAGCAATCGCAGCGGCAGCATGATCCTGGGTAGAGAAAATATTACATGAGCTCCAGGTCACTTCAGCTCCAAGAGCCACAAGGGTTTCAATAAGAACAGCAGTCTGAATGGTCATGTGTAAACATCCCGCAATTCTCGCTCCTTTCAAAGGCTTAGATTCTCCGTATTCTTCACGAAGCGCCATAAGACCTGGCATTTCTGCTTCAGCAAGTTCTATCTCGCGGCGTCCATATTCGGCAAGCTCAATATCTTTTACTTTATAGGCGGTATACGGTACTGTTTTAGTCGACATATTATTATATTTGAATATTAGCAATTTTTGTGCTTGCAAAAATAAGGAAAAGCTTAGAAATTTTATGCCTCTTTTTAAAACAATAACAGTTGACGAAGGTACTAAAGTCTTCATTTGGAAGGTAGAAGAAACTTATGAGTGGTTGGCAGAGGGTGTTGAACTAACAGAACATTGTCAACAAAGGGTCGACGGGATGAAGTCTGAAATTCATCGTCGTGGATTTATGAGCATCAGGCATTTGATGGCTGAAGCGGGATATAAAGACCATGATCTTTATTATGACGATCACGGGAAACCGCATCTTAGGGACGACAAATATATCTCTATCACGCATTCCTTCAATTTCACGGCTATTATTGTGAGCAATAAGGATGTGGGAATAGATATTGAAAAGCAGCGAGAGAAAATTCTGAAGATCGCCAATAAATTCACTCCATTGGATGAATATCATACTTTGGCAAATGAGGATGCTTTGATACGGAAACTAACCATCGTTTGGGGAGCCAAGGAATCTGTTTATAAGATTCTGGCAGAACCCGGTTGCGGATTCCTGCAGCACATCAATGTGATCGATTTTGATTTCGATGATTATAAAACGACCACTCACGTGAGGTATAATGGTATAGATAGATGGTTCGATGTAAAATTCATGGAGTTTGAGAATTTCACCTGTGTATATGCCATGCCTTCTAAATCTAAAGCCAAAGCCTGATGATCCAAGTTCAAGGTTACCTGGAGGAAATTCAGCAGGCGGCTTATGAGAACAGGAAATTGCTAGCGGTCCTCATAGATCCGGATAAGTTTGAGGAAGGAAAAGCCTCTTATTTTTTTCAACAATTACCCCCAAACACTTCCCATATATTTGTAGGCGGTAGTACCGTAGAAGAAGGAAGAACCTGTGAGGTAGTAAAGGCTGTAAAAACTTTTTGTGACCTGCCCGTTATCTTATTTCCCGGAGATCATAATCAGATCTCTTCTCATGCCGATGCTTTGCTTTTTTTAAGTCTTATTTCCGGAAGAAATCCAGAATTTCTGATCGAACAGCAGGTGCGTTCCGTGGAAAGGATCAGGAAAACAGAACTGGAAATTATTCCCACCGGGTATATCCTGATAGATGGCGGCAGGGAAACTTCAGTCCAGAAAGTCAGCAATACGATTCCGCTGGCACAAAAGGATATTCAGCAAATTGTGAATACGGCGCTCGCCGGGCAATATTCTGGAAAGGAACTCATCTATCTCGAAGCGGGAAGCGGAGCTAAAATGCCTGTTTCTCCGGAAATAATCAAAGCAGTGAAAAAGGATTTAAATATTCCGGTGATCGTTGGCGGGGGTATCCGCAGTACAGAGCAACTTCAGTTGTCTTATGAGGCGGGAGCCGACCTGGTAGTGATCGGGACTGCTTTTGAAAACGGTTCTTTTCGAGATTAAATGTCACCCTGAGCGCAGTCGAAGGATGCTCTTGAAATCAATTTTCTTTTTGTCATTTCGACCGAAGGGAGAAATCTAAGCCCGGAAACTACCCCATTAAGTTCCTGGTGTTAACACAGATTTCTCAGTCGCTTCAATCCTTCGAAATGACAGGCGAACAGAGTTACACTTCGACAGACTTAGTGTTACAAAATTCCGTCACCCTGAACTTGTTTCAGGGTCTCCAGAAATGCTGAAACTCCCGATGCTTCGGGACAGCACGACGTGGGTTTGATAAATGTCATCCTGATCACAGTCGAAGGATGCTCTTGAAATCAATTTTCTTTTTGTCATTTCGATCGGAGGGAGAAATCTCCATCTTTAGACTGTTTTACTTCTTTCACAATGAAAACTGACTACAATTAGCAAAAACACTTCTTAAATAATTTCAGGTAAAAATCTTAAATTGGATAAAAGAATCTAATAATCAGTTAATTATGAAAAATGAAAATCCGGTAGTTTGGTTCGAGATCTACGTAGATGACCTGGAGCGTGCTACATCTTTTTATGAGAAAGTATTTAAAACAGAGTTATCTGAAATTGGCGATCCTACTAACGAAGGTTTAAAAATGATGGCCTTTCCGCAGAATATGGAATCTCAGGGAAAAACGGGCGGCGCCCTGGTTAAAACGGAAGGTATGCCTGCAGGAGGGAATAGCACGGTCGTTTATTTCTATAGTGAAGATTGCAGTACAGAGGAAGCCCGGGTTAAAGATGCCGGGGGCGAAGTTCTAAGATCAAAAATGTCTATTGGTGAGTTCGGTTTTGTGTCTATTATAAAGGATACCGAGGGCAATATGATCGGTATTCATTCTATGAAATAAAGTGTTGATTGGATTTCTTTTGTCATTTCGACCGCAGGGAGAAATCTCAATCTGGAGACTCCTTCCCTTTGTTAGCAGTTAATCCTAAAAAGATTTCTCAGTCGTAAACTCCTTCGAAATGACAGGCGGACAGAAACGCACTTCGACAGGCTCAGTGCAACAGAAATCCGTCACCGTGAAATTGTTTCAGGGTCTATACAGATGCTGAAACTCCCGATGCTAAGGGACAGCATGACGTGGTTTTAAAATATTTCATCCTGAGCGCAGTCGAAGGATGTTTTTTTGTCATTCCGAGCAACGCGAAGGAATCTCCACCTGGAGACTGCTTCACTTCGTTCGCAGTGACTTTATTATCAATTTTCAATTGCCCATTATCAATTCTCTGAAATCCATTTGGTTTTGGCTAACTTTGGCTGGAAAACAGAAGTCTATGAATATTTCAGTAGAATTAACCCTCACACCAATACAGGATGATTATGAACCTGCGATCATAAATTTCATTAAGAAAATGAGAGAATCGGGGCTTACCGTAAAGGAGAATCCTTTAAGTACCCAGGTTTATGGTGATTATGATGAGGTGATGGGATTACTAAATAAAGAGATCAAAAATGCATTTGAAGCCATAGACCGCGGACTCATGTATGTGAAGATCGTAAAATCTGACCGTAGCGAGTATGCAGCCGATTTTTGATTTTTTCTTCGACCAGTATTCCGGGTATCCAACTTTATTCATCATTCTAGAGATCATTGCCGTGATCTTTGGTTTCCTTTCGGTCTGGTATTCCAAGCAAAATAATATTCTGGTATACCCAACCGGTATCGTGAGCACCATGATCTTCGTTTATCTGCTATGGCAATGGGAGCTATTGGGTGATATGATGATCAACGCCTATTATTTTTCAATGAGCATATATGGCTGGTACGTGTGGACTCGCAAGGTTGATCCCGAACATTACACGCCAATCACCTCTACCACCAGGAAAGAGCAGATCCAGTCGGTATTTATATTTATTGCTACTCTCATCTTTGTTTTCGGGGTATATGAATATTTCGAAAAATGGAATAACTGGACCGCCTATATAGACACCGTGACTACCGCGATCTTCTTTGTGGGCATGTGGCTTATGGCTAAACGTAAGCTCGAAAACTGGATCTACTGGATCATCGGAGACATTATTTCGGTACCGCTATATTTCTATAAAGGCCTTACCTTTACCAGTCTGCAATACCTGGTATTTACCATAATCGCTATTTACGGCTATAAAGCATGGAAGAAAAACTTGCGCAACGACCTGCGTCCTGCATAAAGATCGTCCTTTTTGGACCTGAATCCACGGGGAAGACAACCCTTTCCCAGGACCTGGCCGCGCATTTCAATGCTCCTTTGGTGAAAGAATTTATGCGGGAATATCTTCAGAAGGTCTGGGATGCTGAAAAGCGTATCTGTGAACCTCGTGATATTATTCCTATTGCTGAAGGGCAGATGCAGGTAGAAAACAGGCTGGCAGGAGAGGCAGATGAGCTTCTGATCTGCGATACAGATCTGTTGGAACTTAAGGTGTATTCTGAAGCTTATTACGATGGCTACTGCGACCCTCTACTTCTTAAACATGCGTTAAACAACCACTATCATCTCTACATTTTAACGTATATTGATGTTCCCTGGACTCCCGACGATCTAAGGGATAAACCTCATGACCGTGAGGGAATGTTCCAGAGATTTCAGAATGCCCTGGAACAGAGCAACAAACCCTACATAATTTTGAAAGGAGACCGGGAAACACGGTTGAAAACCGCTGTAAAAAAGATTGAGCAAATATTAAAAAAAACAAAAGCGTGAACTTTAGCGAGAAAGACACTCAGCAAATAAATAAAAAAGGAATATCTATCCAGGAAGTGGAGGAGCAGATAGCGATCTTTAAAAGAGGAAATATCAAGGTGAATATTACCGAAGCGGCGACGGTTGGTAAAGGAATAAGCCAGGTGGAAGCTGCAGAAAAGCACGAACTTATAAAGTTCTATGATGAGGAAAAAGATAATTTCAGTATCCTGAAATTCGTTCCTGCCTCGGGAGCAGCCTCCAGGATGTTCAAGTCCCTGCACCAGTTTGCAGACGAGTTTGACCCAGAGAAACATGAATTACGGGAATACCTGGATTCTACGGGAGATTCAGACCTGCGAAAGTTCTTTAATCATTTCGAGAAACTTCCGTTTTATGAGCATGCGGTTGAAAAAGCCAAAAAGAATAATTCCGGGTACAGCGATCTATCCAGTGACTCGCAATATAAGGTGCTGGTAAAGACTATCCTTGAATCAGACGGGCTTTTCCTGAGCAATCTGCCCAAAGGGCTGGTACCGTTCCATAAATATAGCCAGCATACAGCTACTGCCTTTGAAGAACATCTTTTCGAGGCGGCGAAGTATATCGCGGTAGACGGTGTGGCTAAGCTTCATTTTACGGTGGCTGAAGGCGATAAGGAAAAATTTCAGAACGAGTGGAAGCAAATTCAGCAAAGGGTAGAAGAAAAAACGGGGGTTAAGTTCGAGATCGAATATTCCTACCAGGACCCTAAGACAGATACCATTGCCGTTGATAATGATTTTAAACCTTTCAGGACTGAAGATGATGAGCTTTTCTTCAGGCCCGGAGGTCACGGTGCCCTTATTGAAAATATGAATCAGCTTGATGAGGAGATTGTCTTTGTTAAGAACATCGATAACGTAGTGACCGAAGACAAGGTTCAGAATGTGGTAGATCACAAGAAAATGCTTGGAGGTACACTCTTTAAAGTTCAGCAAAAAGTACATGGATATCTTGAGACCTTAGATAAAGGCAATGTTCCTTCAGAAAAACTGGATGAGATCCAGGATTTTTTAAGGAAAGAACTTTTTATAAAAGATTCATCTAATCATGATCTATTCATAGAGTATTTAAAGGAAAAACTACACCGCCCGCTAAGGGTGTGCGGAATGGTTAAGAACGAGGGAGAGCCTGGAGGAGGGCCATTCCTTGTTAAAGATAAGAATGGAGAGACCTCCCTGCAGATCATAGAGGGAGCGCAAATAGATGATGAAAATCCCGAGCAGGCTAAGACCGCCAGGGAAGCTACGCATTTTAACCCGGTGGATATCGTGTGCAGCCTGAAAGACCATAAAGGTCAGGCTTATGACCTGAACAAGTATGTAGACGAAGACATGAGCTTTATCGCAGATAAGACCAAAGACGGAAAGGCACTGAAAGCGCTGGAGCGTCCGGGTCTGTGGAATGGTGGTATGGCGAAGTGGAATACCATTTTCGTGGAGGTGCCTGTGGAAACCTTTAACCCGGTGAAAACAGTTTCAGACCTTCTTAAGGAATCACACCAGCCGCAATAATATGGATGAAGATCTCCTGCTAAGTGAGCTCGAATATAAAGCAGTAAGAAGTTCAGGTCCCGGGGGGCAGCACGCAAATAAAACGGCCACCCGGGTGGAGCTAAGTTTTGAAGTAGAGAGTTCTTCGGCACTTACCGATAACGAAAAATCCAGGATCTTAAGAAAACTCTCGGGAAGGATCAATAAAGAAGGGGTGCTTAAAATGGCTAATGAAGATTCCAGGAGCCAGCATACTAATAAGGAACTGGTTACCCAGAATTTTTTGTTCGAACTCAAAGAGGCTCTCAAAAAACCAAAAGCGAGAAAAAAGACAAAACCTACTAAAGCATCCCGAATAAAAAGATTGAAAGCCAAGAAGAAAAAATCTGAGATCAAGGCAAATAGAAAAGACCCTCTGAAATAAAAATATGGGGAATTTTTCCCCACATTAGTTACTCATTCCACAACCGAATCAACAGTAAATCAAGGGGATACATTTTTTAATTTTTCCTTAAGGCTTTGTTTTACAGGTAAAAGAGCTTTTTGGATAGAATATTTTCTCAGTGGTACGGTTTTTACAATATATTAAGTAGGTTAGTATTGGGAATGGAATAGATTATAACTAACTAATTTATTCTGTTTTATAATTTAGATTTTCGGATTGAAAAGGCTCCATTAGGAGCCTTTTCTATTTTATAGCTTTTTCTGCCCTGGCCCGGAAGATATTTTGAGGGAATTTTTCTACATATTTCACTACGGAACCTTCAATTTTCTACATAATATTTTGTGAAAAATTCAAACACTATTTTAATATTCTGTTGTTTTAAAGGCTTTTGGCGCTACTTAAAAAGAATGGCATAATTATTTGATTATATAAATCATAATAAAATGATCTAATCAATAAAAGATCGCTAAAACCAGAATTATGAAAAAGATTGCATTAAGTATGATGACCATTGGAGCTATGTTTTTTGCTACACAAAATATGCAGGCTCAGGATGAAGAGATCGAAGACGTGGACACCGAAGTGATCGAAATGGAGCAGGAGGAGTATGCGAGTGTAGATGTTGCGCAATTGCCTCAACCGGTTAAAGATGCCCTGGCTACAGATTATAATGGAGCAGAGGCAACTGAAGCCTGGGTGAAAACCAAAGATGATAAACAGGTATATAAACTTAAGCTAAATGTAAGCGGAGAGACCGAAAAGGTTTACATAGACCAGGACGGTAACTGGCTTGATGAAAATGGCGAGCACGGTGAAGACTAAAAGTCCGGTTAAGGAGAATCCAACTCCACGGCAACAGACTAATGAAAAAGAGGAATAGAAGAAATTCTACCCCGGCAGGCTTGCAAAAAAGTGACTGGTTTCAGGATCAATCCTGATTACCAACGACCAAAAAACTAACACTATAGGTCACTTTTTTGCTTGTTCTAAGGGAAAAACAGGAAATCTGTGAAATGGGAATTTAATTATTGGCAATTATATAACCACGAATTGCCGAAAAAGAGAGGTTGCAATCCAACCTCTCTTTTTTTTGCTTTCTTTTAAAAACTAATGATTTAAAGATTATTACCTTTGCTAAGCTTTTTAATTTTGATCTATGTCTAAAGTTTTGGTCGTTGAAGACGATGTCGCGTTTGGTACCATGTTAAAAACCTTTCTGGAGAAAAGGGATTACAAGGTAGCTTTAGTATATTCAGCAGCTGAGGCCTTCAAAAAAATATCTTCAGATAAATTTGATCTTGTCCTTACCGATGTAAGGCTGCCAGATAATGATGGTCTAGAAATCCTTAAGAATGTAAAGGCTGAAAATCCATCTACCCAGGTGATCGTAATGACGAGTTATGCCGAGATAAGTATGGCAGTGAATGCCATGAAAGAAGGGGCTTTCGATTATGTATCCAAACCTTTCAGGCCAGAATCCATTCTGCAGACCATAGAAAATGCCCTTCATACTAACGAAGTGGCTCCAAAAGTTGAAAAGCCCAAAGCGCCAAAAAAATCCAGCGGACCTTTAAATGAAAATAAAGACCTGGTTAAAGGCGTTAGCGAACCTTCAAGGAGATTGAGCGATTATGTAGAACTGGTGGCGCCTACTAACATGTCGGTGCTTATTACCGGCGAAAGCGGTACAGGGAAAGAGCAGATCGCTAAAAGTATTCATTTGCAAAGTAAAAGGCATGCAGCTCCCTTTATCGCTGTAGATTGTGGTGCAATTCCTAAAGAGATCGCTTCCAGTGAATTCTTTGGTCATATCAAGGGATCCTTTACAGGTGCCATTAATGATAAGACCGGCCACTTTGCCGCTGCCAATGGCGGAACTCTTTTTCTTGATGAGATTGGAAACCTTACTTACGAGCTTCAGGTGCAGTTGCTAAGAGCCCTCCAGGAAAGAAGGATCAAGCCTGTAGGAAGCAATAACGAAATTGAAGTGGATATTCGGGTGGTTACCGCCACCAACGAAGATCTTTCTGAAGCAGTAAAGGAAGGGGATTTCAGGGAAGACCTATATCACCGCCTGAACGAATTTTCTATCAAGGTGCCGGCACTTAGAGAAAGGAAAGAAGACCTGATGCTATTTGCCAACCAGTTCCTGGACGAAGCTAATGCCGACCTGGAAAAGAATATTGTTGGATTTACCGATGAGGCTATCCACGCTTTCAAGAATTATAACTGGCCGGGAAATCTGCGGGAACTGAAGAATATGGTGAAACGTGCCGTGCTTTTAACCCAGGACGAATTGATCCCGCTGAAAGTGCTTCCGCATGAGATCGCTACCTCTACGCGTACCAACGAAAATGATTACGGCCTCTTTAAGAACAAGAATGAAGAACAGCTTATTCTGGATGCGCTGGAAAAGACCGGTGGGAATAAGAGCAAGGCGGCAAGGATGCTTTCTATAGATCGGAAGACCCTATATAATAAGCTGAAACAATACGGAATTAAGCTGTAATATTCGTATCCAGGCTGGACATTAATTCCTTGATTTTTCTTTCCAAATGATCGAACTGAGGTTTGGTAATTTCTTCCCGTGCTTCGAGTTTCATCAAGACCATGATCACTTCGTTCGCTTTCATTTGCTTGAGCATAGGCAGCATTCTGTGTGCTAGCTTTCCCATCTTATCTTTATCCTGCTCCTCGTAGGCCTGTTTTAAGTCTGCCAGACTTTGATGCGCCCCCTCAAGGAAAGCCTGTATGATCGCATACATGGCATCGTCATCCTGACCCGAAAATTCATATATGTCGCTCAGGTCGTAAGAATCTGACTGAAGTTTCTCGATCTTTCCGGCTTCAGGTTCGGTTTCTTCGGCTATACTTAAATCCAATAGATCGGCGATATTCTGCTTTAGTTCCTGAGGCTTGTAAGGTTTTAGCAATTTATTGTTGAAACCAGCTTTGGTATAAACCTCTTTTTCTATGTCTGTCCTGCCAGAAAGGGCGATCACCGGCAGGTCCTTAAAAGCTTTCCTGGAGCGGATATTATTTATCAGTTCAAAGCCATCCAGGAATGGCATCTGTATGTCTGTGAGTACAATATCGAAATTTCCCTTTTCCAGTTTTTGCAGGCCTATCTTCCCGTTCTCGGCGGTTTCTATTTCGAAGCCCATAGACCGGGCCACTTCTACAGTAAGGGAAAGCTGTCCTGGTTCATCATCTACGATAAGAGCCTTTAAACCTGTGGCGTCTAGGTTTTCCTCGTTGGGGGTCTCTTCTTTATTCTCCTGTTCTCTTTCCGGTTCTTCCCTGGCTTCAGAAAGTTTTACTACAGGGATAAGAATAGTGAATTCACTTCCTTTTCCCTGTTCGCTTTCCAGCTTGATCTTTCCGTTGAGAAGTTCTGTTAGTCTCTTAGTGATGGCCAGGCCAAGACCCGAACCGCCGAAACGTTTTTCTATGCTGCTGTTTTCCTGGGAGAATTCTTCGAAAATGCTTTCCTGCATTTCTTTGGAAATACCAATTCCGGAGTCTTTCACCCTTATTTCGAGCAGGTAATTTTCACCTACATCTTTTTTAAGTTCTGCAGCTATGAGAATGCTTCCCTCTTCGGTGAATTTCCAGGCATTCGAGATAAGGTTGGCCAGGATCTGCTTGATCCTGAAAGGATCGCTTTGTATCTGGGCATTTGTTTCTTCAGAAGCCTCTATGATGATCTCTACCTCTTTCTTCTTTTCTGCAGGTATCACATTGCTAACCGTATCCCTGATAAGTTTTTTAGGGTTGAAAGAAAGGTTCTCGATAAGCATTTTCCCGGCCTCAAGTTTAGAAAGGTCCAAAAGGTCGTTCACCAGCCTTAAAATGAATTCTGAAGATTTCTTGATCTGGGTGAGATAGTGCTTTTGCTTTTCGTCCAGGTCTGTTTTCTGGATAAGGTCGGCATAACCCATCACCGTGGTGAGCGGGCTGCGCAGGTCGTGGGTAATGGCGGCCATGAATTGCTCCCGGCTGGCCAGAAGGGATTCAGCAAAATCCTTGGCTTCCTCCAGTTCCATCCGGTAGCGCTGGCTACGGGTGATATCCCCAATAATGTTAATGATAAAATACAGGATGATTAGCAGAATGATACAGCCCCCAATAATGATAATATTCGAAGTCTTGTTGAGCATATTCTGAAAAACCTCGGCTCTTTCTACCGTGTTTTCCCTTTCCTTTTCCTCCAGTCCGGCCAGAAGGCTTTGTACCTGCTGGTTTAGGATCACATCATTGCTTAAAAGCTCATTTTCTTTCTGTATCACTTCGTTCTGGAACTGCCGGTTGGCGAATTCCAGGTCGGTAAGTACCTTTTTTACAGATTGTACCAGGGAGTCCAGTCGCTTGGTCGAGATCTGTTCCGCATTATCTTCCCTTGAATATTCGAGCCATTTAATAAGCACGTCCTTCTGATAAGGCTTCAGGTTCCTGAACCTGTTCTCGTAGTTATAATCCTTGAAAGAAACGTCTATATTCTGAAGTTCTCTCAGGGCCTTGGAGTAATAATTAGTATTCCTGTCGGTATCCCGAAGGGCGACCAGTTCCTTAAGGTTTTCGGTCTTTAGTTCCAGCAATTTGGAGATACTGTCTATCTCATTTTCAAGGTTAATGTCGGTGTAGGTGGCCTCGAGCTTGTTGAGCTTGGCATTTATGCTGTCAATCTGGGCATTATAGAGTTCAAGTTCCTCTTCATTTCCGGTTTGGATGAGGCGCCGGCTTGTGTTTTCAGATTCGTTGAGGTTGGTGCTTATCTCGCTCACCAGGATGAGTTGCTCGTTGTTCTCGGTGTTGGACTGGGCGATCTCTGAGTAGGCGATTACCTGGTCGTAAACATACCAGATTGCGAGACCGGCTAGAACCGCCACGATCAGATATCCGGCGACTACTTTTACGGTGATGGAGCGTTTGGCGTTGAACATTACCTGGATTTTATCTAAAATTAAGCCAATTCTATCAAATCACTTCAAAAGTATTGTATTTCTAAAAAAGCATCTTACTTTTGCGGCATAATCTCATAAGGGGTGCCACGAAATTGTGGCTGAGATCATACCCAATGAACCTGGGCGGGTAATGCCGCCAAGGGATGAGCGCGAAGGCGCAGTGTATGCACTCCTGATTTTGCCCTATGGCAGTTTCAGGATTTTTTATTTTTAAACTAAACTATAAGGAATAATCGCCCCTTTTATTCGTAAAAATTTTACGGATGAAAAATGTATTATTTTTTTTAGGTCTGTTCGTTCTTTCCATACAGGCCTATGCACAGGAATTCACTATTTCAGGAACTGTCACCGAAAATGGATACCCGCTCAACGAAGCTTCGGTCTATGTTAGGGGTAGTGGCGAAGGGACGCTTACCGATGAGAACGGAAGATATCAGATTAGCCTGCCCGAAGGAAATTATACGCTGATATTTTCCTTCGGAAACCAGAAAACTAAAAGCCTGCTGCTGGATTCAGACCAGCAATTGAATGTAGACCTGGCCGGAGCCCAGGAATCGCTGGATGAGGTTTTTCTTTCTTCGGTGAGGGTAACCACCAAAGATCCAATCACCTACAGCAATCTTACGAACGAAGAGATAGAAGATAGAAACCTGGGGCAGGATATCCCTGTCTTGATGAACTATATGCCTAACGTGGTGACCACGACCGATGCAGGTGCCGGAATTGGTTATACCGGAATTCGGGTAAGAGGAAGTGACGCTACCAGGGTAAATGTCACCATCAACGGGATTCCCTATAACGATGCGGAAAGTCAGGGCACCTTCTGGGTAAACCTGGGGGATTTTGCCTCATCTGTAGAAAATATGCAACTGCAAAGAGGAGTAGGGACTTCAACCAACGGGGCCGGTGCTTTTGGAGCCAGCCTTAACATTCTAACCGATTCTTATAAGGAAGAAGCCCAGGCTGAGATCGCCAATAGTATAGGATCTTTCAACAGTTTTAAACATACCCTGAAGTTCAGTTCAGGGCTTATCAATGATCATTTTTCGTTTTCCGGGAGGGCCTCAAAGATCCGCAGTGACGGGTATATCGATCGGGCCAGCAGTGACCTGAAATCTTATTTTCTCCAGGGTGCCTATGTAGACGATAATACACTCATCAAAGCCCTGACCTTTGGAGGAAGTGAAAGAACTTACCAGGCCTGGTATGGCATCGATGCCGAAACCCTGGAAAATGACAGAAAGTTCAATCCGGCCGGGTTATATACAGATGAAGACGGAAATACCAAATTCTATGAAAACCAGACCGATAATTATAAGCAGGACCACTACCAGTTATTATGGAACCAGGATTATAACAGCAACTGGTCTTCTAATATCGCATTTCACTATACCTATGGCCGCGGTTTTTATGAGGAATATAATGAAGATGCAGACCTTCAGGAATTTGGACTGGAACCTTTTATTATTGAAGGAGAAGAAGTAAATACTTCAGATATCGTGGGTACGAAATGGCTGGATAATCATTTCTACGGAACGGTCTTCAGTTTAAATTATGAGGATTCCAACTGGGATGTGACGTTTGGAGGTGGCTGGAATAAATATGAAGGCGATCATTTTGGAGAAGTTCTATACACCAGGTTTGCCCAAAATAATGAGCCTTATGAGCCTTACTATTTCAACCAGGCTGAAAAAACAGATTTCAATATCTACGGAAAGGCCAATTTTGCAATTACCGAAAAGCTTGGTGGATATGCTGACCTCCAGCTGAGAACCGTGCATTATGAAACCGATGGTTTGCTGGACGACCAGACAAGGTTTTTGAATGAGGATGATTTTAGCTTTTTCAATCCTAAGGCCGGACTTACCTATCAGCTGAACCAGGCTAACCAGTTCTATCTATCCTATGCCCGGGCGCATCGTGAACCCAGCAGGAACGATTATGAGAACGGAGATCCCCAACCTGAAGAACTCAACGATTTTGAACTTGGCTGGAGGCACAATAGTAGATCTATACAGCTGAATACAAACCTGTATTATATGGATTATCAGAATCAGCTGGTCCTTACCGGGGGCATAGATGCTGAAGGTGCCTTTGTAAGGCAGAATAGTGGGAACAGTTACAGGTTAGGTCTGGAAATAGATGCCAGCATCAGGATCGTGGAGAATTTTTCGGTGAGACCGAACCTGTCTTTGAGCAGGAATAAAAATGTGGATTTTATGGCTCCTTTCAACGGGCAGCTGGTAGAGTATGGCGATACCGATATCTCTTATTCCCCGGAAGTGGTTGCCGGGAACATTTTTAATTATGAACCTGCAACAGGGCTGGAGCTTAAGTTGCTTTCAAAATATGTAGGGGAGCAATATATGAGCAATGTAGAAGCTGAAAACTCCAAACTGGAAAGTTACTTCGTGAACGATTTTAATGTTCAGTATACCTGGGAAAAGCCCTGGGTGTTTAGGGAGATCGTTCTTACCGGACTGGTGAATAATATCTTTAATGAAAAGTATGTTTCCAATGGCTATTACTATACTTACGACATCCCGAACGAGGATTTTCCTGCGGGAGTGCAGACGCTGGATGGAGCGGGGTATTATCCGCAGGCTACTACCAATTTCCTGCTTGGGCTAAGCCTGAAATTCTAGAAGTCGTTTTAATAATTTTTCCGCCTCCTTTCTGCTTTGTTGGGGTATTCAGGAAGGGGGCTTTTTTAATTATATACTTCCAGGCTGTTACCAGAACGCGTCACCCTGTAAGGCTTCATGGTATATTCTCCTTCTCCCTGTGTAAGTTCCCCGGTGATAATGTTGTATTGGTTACCATCACAGCCGCAGCTGGCTATAACACCATTCAGGGTCATCCCGGAACAGTTGCTAGGCGGGTGATTGGGGTCGCTTAGTTCAAAGGCTACATATTGGGAATTGTTTATGTTGTAGATCACCACTCCACGCACCCCGTGGTTGTATGTTGCGAAAGAATTTCCCGGGTACTGCAGGTCATTATATTCGGGAAAGCTCAGGTTAAGCTGAAACCTGAAATTAAGGTCGGGTAAGTTGGGGTTATTCCTGAGTTCATCATCAGATCCTGAGCAGCTCAAAAGGCTTATGAACAGGGGTAAAAAGAAGACTAATTTTTTCATGAAAAAATGCGTTATGGCGAAAATAATATAATTGTTCTTAATGATTAAATTTCATACATTTGTTAAAGAAATCCCGCTAAAAATGGGATTTTTTCTGTTAATGATACAATAGTTTAACCCCGGAGAGCTAAAACTTTTAAGTTCCGGGCAATCCCTTATCTGGGGGTTCAGTTTATTACTAAAGTCATTATAAGGTATTTTCCGGTAACGGGCATAGCCCTGACCGTGAATTATTAAAACGATAAAGTTATGAGCAAAGTATCTTATTATACCCCTGAAGGGTTAAAAAAGCTTCGGGATGAGCTTAATCATCTCAAAGATGTTGAGAGACCAAAAGCTTCTCAGGCCATAGCCGAAGCACGCGATAAAGGAGATCTTAGTGAAAATGCAGAATACGACGCTGCCAAGGAAGCACAGGGTCTTTTAGAAATGAAGATTTCCAAACTGGAAGAAGTAGTGGCCAATGCACGGGTGATAGACGAATCCCAACTGGATACTTCTAAGGTATTGGTGCACTCCCATGTGAAGATAAAGAATAAGACCAATGGTGCCGAAATGCAATATAAGCTGGTAGCCCAGAGCGAAGCCGACCTGAAATCAGGAAAGATTTCTGTAGATTCACCAATAGGTAAAGGGCTTCTGGGAAAAGAGGTGGGTGACACCGCCGAGATTGAAGTGCCAAACGGAACCGTTAAATTCGAGGTTATCGAGATCTGGAGGGAATAAGCCGGGCCATATAAGTTAAAAATCTATCCTTTTCTTTCATCTGTAATTTACGATTTGAGAAAAGGATTTTTTATTTTTATTAAAAACCAACCTAATCATGTCTACACTATTCACCAAGATTGTAAAAGGAGAAGTGCCTGCCTATAAAGTAGCCGAGAACAGTAAGTTCTTGGCTTTTCTTGATATCAGGCCCAATGCAAAAGGACACGTACTGTGTATCCCGAAAAAGGAAGTCGATAAGATCTGGGATCTTGAAGAAGAAATGTACCAGGAATTGATGCGATTTACCCGAAGGGTATCGCTGGCACTTTCTCAAACCGTAAGCTGTAAAAGAGTGGGGATGGCCGTTGTAGGACTGGAAGTTCCTCATACCCATGTACACCTTATCCCGCTAAACAGCATGAAGAATATGGATTTTTCCAACCATGTGGAAATGAGCGACGAGGAGTTCAAGGAACTGGCAGCTGCTATTAGCGCAAATGTAGAGCTGTGACCGGGAATTCAGATTATAAATTGAGCCTGGAGCTAAGAATAGACTGGGGTGACCTGGATATGTACGAACATGTTAACAATGTTTCCTACATGCAATACCTTCAAAGCGGAAGGGTAAATTTCTGGGAGGCCAGTGGCATTCATGAGTTCTACCGCAATTCCAGCCAGGGCACCATGCTGGTGTCCACCAAATGCGACTTCAGGAAATCCCTGCACTATCCGGGAAAGGCTGTTATTAAGACCGGACTGGATTTTATTGGCAATAAAAGCTTCGGCCTAAAGCATATTATTTTAAATGAGAAGGGGGAGATCTGTGCTGAAGGAAAGGATGTGGTAGTTTGTTTCGATTTCAAAGAAAATAAAACCTTTCCCGTGCCCGACTGGATGAGAGAAAAGATCTCTGAATTTTAAACTTTTCTAAGGCTTATCTGGAAGGTAGTTCCTTTATTTATCTCACTGCGGGCGACCTTTATCTTGCCGCGGTGATATTCTTCGATGATCCTTTTAGCCAGGGATAATCCCAGTCCCCAACCTCGTTTTTTAGTGGTTTGCCCGGGCTCGAAGATCAGCCTGAACTTATTCTTGTCTATTCCCTTACCCGTATCGGTGATATAGATATGTGCCTGTTTCATATCCTGCTTGATCTCGATCATGAGTTCCCCTTTCCCACGCATGGCATCTATTGCGTTCTTCACCAGGTTCTCTATGGTCCAGCTGTATAGCTGTTCATTCAGCATGACATTGATGGGTTGCCTCGGCGCCCTCAGGCTGAAATCGATAAGATCTGAGCTCCGGGTCTTTAAATAATTAAAACTGTCCTTGGTCGCGGCGACTATATCGGTCTGCTGTAAATTTGGCGAGGAACCTATCTTGGAAAATCTTTCGGTGATTGTCTTTAATCGGTCAATATCCTTTTCTATTTCCTCCACATAAGAGGGGTTCACGTCCTCGGTTTTCAATATCTCAGCCCAGCCGATTAAAGAGCTTAAGGGTGTTCCAATCTGGTGTGCAGTTTCCTTGGCCATTCCGGCCCAGAGCTTGTTTTGTTCGCTGTTTTTGGTGGTGGTATAAAAGAAATAGACCACCCCGATAAATAGGAAGCCTATCAGGGTAAGGCCAATGGGGTAATATTTGAGTTTGTTCAGGGCCGGTGAATTGCCGTAATACAGGTACTGGATCTGGTTGTCGCCAAGGTCTACAGCTATAGGCTCATTTTCGTCTTTGAGGTCCTCGAGATATTCTTTCAGCCGTTCCGGGTCTTCCAGGATGGTAGGGTCAATATTGGTGGTATAGGCAATTTCGCCATTTTCATCGGTATGGATAATGGGGATGGTAGTGTTGTTGTTCAGGATCTCCAGAATAAGGCTTAGGTCGGCATCTTCAGGGGCATTGCTAAGTTCCTCCTGTGCCTGAGCCCAAATATTCATCTTGGCCCGTTCATCTTCTTTTAGTCGCTGAAAAAATATACTTGTATTCCAGAGCACCAGGACGATGACCACAAGGCAGGAAATAATGATAAACCAGCGATTAAAGCTGCGTTCGTCGGGTAGATTCATGTATTTTTCCGGCTTTTTACAAAAATAAATATAAGCGTTTTAAAACTATTTTTATTGTTATGCTTCGCTTTTCATTCCCTGCCCGATTCTTTATCTTTGGCAAAAATTAATTCTATGTTCAGTATAGAACCCAAGGACGTAAGTGTCGGGAAATTACATCAATACCTTCTGGGTGCCGTAGGTCCAAGGCCTATTGCCTTTGCAAGTACGATTGATGAAGACGGAAATCCTAATCTTTCACCTTTTAGTTTTTTCAATGTTTTTGGCGCTAACCCGCCAGTAATGATCTTTTCTCCGGCAAGAAGAGGAAGGGATAACACCACCAAACATACTTTTGAGAACGCTAAAAAGATAGATGAGGTGGTGATCAATATCGTGAATTACGATATAGTTCAGCAAATGTCACTTTCCAGTACCGAATATGCTGAAGGGGTGAACGAATTTGAGAAAGCAGGGCTTACCATGCTTAAATCTGATCTCGTTAAGCCATTCAGGGTTGCAGAATCTCCGGTTCAGTTTGAATGTAAAGTGAAGGAGATCATCGAAACCGGGACTGAAGGAGGTGCCGGCAACCTGGTGATCTGCCACGTGGTTAAAATGCATATCAAAGAAGAAATTCTTGATGAAGATGGTTATATAGACCAGCATAAGATAGACCAGGTGGCCCGGATGGGGGGAAACTGGTATACACGTGCCAAAGAGGGCATGTTCGAGGTTCCTAAACCACTTTCAACTTTAGGGATCGGGGTAGACGCCATGCCTGAAGGAGTAAGGACCAGTGAGGTGCTAACCGGAAATGACCTGGGTAAACTAGGGAATGTAGAAGCCTTGCCAGAAAACGGAGAAATCGAGGAATTTCTGAAGGCGAATCCGCAAGAAGCCGAACTTGTAAAAACCGGCGATAAAATAAAAATTCATAAACAGGCGCAGGTCTACCTTGAAAAAGGTGAGCCACAGGATGCCTGGAAAATACTATTAGCAAAATAACAGAGACAATGGAAGTACAGGGAAAAATTAAACTTATTGGCGATACCAAGACATTCGGAAGCAACGGATTTCAGAAGAGGGAGATGGTAGTGACTACCGAGGAGCAGTATCCGCAGCATTTATTGATAGAATTCGTTCAGGATAAATGCAGCCTTCTGGATGCTTACCAGGTAGGGCAGCCGGTAAAGGTAGGAGTGAACTTAAGAGGACGTGAGTGGGTAAGCCCACAGGGAGAAACCAAATACTTCAACTCTATCCAGGGATGGAGAATAGAGAATCTTGCTGCTCAGCAACCAACCGGAGGCTCTAATGTACCGCCACCAGACCAGTTCGAACCAGCAAGTGATCTTAACGAAGAAGATTACGACGATCTTCCGTTCTAGATAATGTTATGTTGTCCCGAAGCTTCGGGAGTTCAACATCTTTCGAGACCCTGAATCAAGTTCAGGGTGACGTAAATCAGGTTACGAATATTCTTATAAAAAATAAAAGTCCGGTTAGAATTCTCACCGGACTTTTTTATTTTCAGAAGCTAAATCCAGAGAAGTGTATTTCATAGGTCCAAAAGAAAAATTTCCTCCCGTTAGCTTTGCCGATGAAGATGGTTTACTTGCAGTTAGCCGGGAACTAAGTCCTGAAAGGCTCAAGGAAGCATACAGTTTGGGCATTTATCCCTGGTATAATGAGGGGCAGCCGGTTTTATGGTGGTCCCCAGATCCCCGTATGGTTCTTTTTCCGGAAAAACTGAAGATTGCCAGGAGTATGCGACCCTTGCTGAACCAGGATAGATTCAGGGTGACCTTTAACCAGGAATTCGAGAAGGTGATAGAGAATTGTGGTGCCATAGACCGGAAGGGTCAGGACGGGACCTGGATCACCCCGGAGATAAAGGAGAATTATCTCAAGTTACACCACGAAGGTATCGCTGTTTCCACTGAAGTCTGGGATGATGAAAAACTGGTTGGCGGACTTTATGGAATTTATCTTCGGGAAAATAAGGTCTTTTGCGGCGAAAGTATGTTCGCGAAAGCCAGTAATGCTTCAAAATTCGGATTTATCAGGCTGGTTCAGAAACTAAAGGAAGAAGGGGTGAAACTCATAGATTGCCAGATCTATACCAGTCACCTGGAAAGCCTGGGGGGAGAAGAGATCCCGAGAAAGGACTTCCTGGAATACCTTAAATAGAGATCGTAAGCCCTCCAATAAGGAACAGGCCGTGGAAAGAGTTAAGATTGTAATCTTCCAGTCTGTACTGCAGGCCTATATCTGCCTTGTTCCCGTTACCAATATCCTTACCCAGCGAAATATCGAACCTTTGTCCCAGTTCTGGTTTTTCTTCTTTGGCCAGGCTCAATAAGGCTTCGGTGCTCATAACCAAGAAATATTCATTTTGATCTATCCTTTCACCATCCAGCGGTAATTCTACCGAGAACTGGTATCTGCCCCGATAAACCGTTAGTTCCCTGAACCTTTGTTCAAACCTGAACCTGTGAGCTACTTTAATGGCGTTATACTTTCTTGACCGGCTGTATTGCTGGGTGATCCTGATCTCATCTTCCACAGTATCTTCAAAAAGCTCGTTGAACCGGTATCGAAGCCCCAGGCTCAATTTCCCATAAAAACCAACCTCATAACTGGTGAAATGGCTCAATTCGATGAAATTCACCTTGAATTGACTGGTCTCATTAAAATATAAAAGATCTCGATTGGTGATCCCGAAGTTGAAGGACCATCGGTTTGGACGGTCAATATTAATGGCGATATCGGGTTCGGCCTGAATGGCGAAATTTTGAGCCTGGGAGGTGAAGCCCACTAGCAGGAAAATTACAAGTAGAAAGAATCTAGAAGATGAGGTAGTCATATGAATTTCTGATTATTTCTCTTTCACTTTCAAAATTTCCATCGGCATCAAAAAGCATTTCATATTTCTTCAATTTTCCTTTGTTCTTGGTCGCCACGATGAGTTCATAATGATCAGGGGAGTTGGATTCGAACTTTTTTGCACGGTTCATCGTTTTTTCGGCATCCTCCTTCTTCGAGAGATATTGGGTCTGTATCTTTTCTAATTTAAACCTGTCATGCTGTTGCCCAAGGTAATTCTCTATATTTTTCAGGACTTCAGGTTTCAGGTCTTTTTTCTTTACCTGCACCTCGATGTCTTCCAGTTTCCCTTTTTCATTGAACTCGACGCTAAACCTGTGCCGGTTAAACTTGAACTTGGCTTCATAGCTTTCCTTGTCACCATCGGTTTCGTGGTAATGTCTAAGCTTATTAATGTCTTCAGGAAGATTTTTCAAAAGGTATTGCTGTGCCTTTTCTGGCATCTCTTCCCGCTCTATATCTTCTTCCTTTTCGATCTTTTTGTCCTGAGATGTGGCAAATATCGGAAGCATTAGAATTATTATAAGTAACAAATGTTTCATAGGAGCTTCACTTTTTGGCCTAATTTTTTTACGGGCTTATGGCGGAAACAATCTACCTCGTGATCGTTCACCATTCCGGTAGCCTGCATGTGTGCATATATCACCGTGGAACCAACAAATTTGAAACCTCTTTTCTTAAGGTCCTTGCTAAGCCTGTCGCTGATCTCTGTCGTGGCCGGTGCGGTTTTGTAATCTTCAATATCATTCTGAATAGGACTTCCTTCAACAAAACTCCAGATGTACCTGCTAAAACTGCCGAATTCCTCCTGGATCTTCATGAATTCCCTGGCGTTGGTGACCGCCGCTCTTATTTTCATCTGGTTCCTGATGATACCAGCATTTTGCATGAGTTCGGTAACCTTGGCATCCTTATACTGTGCAATTTTCCGGTAGTCAAAGTTATCAAAAGCATCCCGGAAATTGTTGCGTTTTCTAAGGACGGTGATCCAGCTAAGTCCAGCCTGGAAGGTCTCCAGGGTTAGGAATTCAAAAAGTGTGTCGTCGTCAAGGACGGGAACACCCCATTCGTGATCGTGGTAGGCCTCATAAAGTGGGTCACCCTCGCACCATCCGCAACGTTTGATTTCAGCCATAATTTTAAGATCTAAAGTGATACGTGATCGTCCCGATCTGGGAATCCCTGCCCGCCAGTTTACTAAACCTGGCACCGGCCGAATATTTCAGGGCACGATCTGTAAGACATTCATTGGTGGTAGAAGAACTGGCCTTGTTAACCGAAGAATCGATCACATAGCCATTGGCATCTACCGTGATATTGATCACGATCTTCCCGGCTCTGTCACAGGTATAGACAGGATTTGGGATTTTCACCGCGCGTCTGCCTTTCAAAGAAAATGATATGGAACTATAGTCGTAAATCGCCGATTTCTGCGAAGCTTCCTGGGAAGAATTGTCTCCGTCTGATCGTTTCTTCTTTTCTTCAGAATTCTTTCGATTCATGGCATAATTACCTTCAGAACCTTCGGTTTCATCATTTTCTGCCTGCTCCTGTTCGGCGCTGTTCTTCTGGAAAATCTCGTCCAGTTTATTTTTGAAATCGGCTTCCCGGGTTTCCTTGTCCTGATTATAGGCCTGGTGGGTTTGGATATTTCTCCGGCTTTGTTCCTGAGGCTTTTGCTCTTCAGGTTCCAGCTTCTCCTTCTCGGTAACCTTGAACTGGTCTAGGTCCACAAGCATCTCGGCCGTTTCCTGATTTCCGTTGGCAAGCTTAAAATTGTATAATGCCAGCATCAGGACAGCAAAAGATAGCGTGGTTAGGATAAGCGCTTTATGCTTATCGAAAAAATTGTCGAAAAAATCCATACCTAGTTAACAGTCAGCCGACTTAATTATTCTCTCGTGAAGGTAGCAATTTTTCGAAAGATTCTAAATCCATCGCGTTTTCTACAGAATATTCACCGATACCGGTCCTGCGTAAGGCTGAAAGATGGGCACCGCTGTTCAAAGCCAGCCCGAATTCATGTGCCAGGCTGCGTATATAGGTCCCTTTGCTGCATACTACCCTGAAGTCAACCTCCGGAAAGGTTTTGGTATCGATCTCGAATTCTGAAATTTCTATCTTCCTTTTCTTTACCTCAACTTCCTTGCCTTCGCGGGCATATTCGTAAAGTCTTTTTCCGTCCTTCTTCAGTGCAGAGAATACGGGCGGGGTTTGTTCAATTTCACCGATAAATTTTTTCTTGGTTTCCTGAAGTAATTCTTCGGAAATATGGTCTGTAGGGAATTTTTCGTCAATTTCGGTCTCCAGATCAAAAGATGGGGTCGTTGCTCCCAGGCTAATGGTGCCGGTATACTCCTTAACCTGTCCCTGGAGTTCAGGAATGGTTTTAGTGAACTTTCCTGTACAAATGATCAAAAGTCCGGTGGCGAGAGGATCTAAAGTTCCAGCATGACCAACCTTAATCTTTTTGATATTACAGCTTCTTTTAATGAGCCATCTAACCTTATTAACCAACTGGAAAGAGGTCCAGTTAAGGGGTTTGTCAAAAAGTAATACCTGGCCTGTTTTGAATTCTTCCAGGCTAAATTCTTTATTGCGCATATGCAAAAATAATAGCCGCGAGACCCACTACAAAACAATAAATAGCAAACCATGAAAGTTTGCTTTTCTTTACAAGTGCGATCATCCAGGTACATGCAGCCAGGCCGGCTATGAAAGCTGCTACAAAACCTATGGCTAGAATGGAAAAATCTGCCGAGCTCTCCATAAGTTCGCCGCTAAGAATATCCTTGGCGATCTTTCCGAAGATAAGTGGTACGACCATCAAAAATGAGAACCTTGCCGCTTTGGTCTTGTCGTTCCCAAGTAATACAGAAGTTGAAATTGTAGCTCCACTTCGCGAGATTCCAGGTAGCATGGCGATGGCCTGGGAAACCCCGATCACAAAAGCATTTAGATAACTAACTTTTTTGCCGGTGTCTTTTGCCTTATCTGCCAGCCATAGAAGCAGTGCAGTGATCAAAAGCATGAATCCTACGAAAAGTATGTTGCCTCCAAATAGAGCTTCCAATTGCTCTTCGAATAAAAGCCCAACTACCACGGCCGGGATCATTGAAACTATGATCTTTAATGAGAACTGGGTTTCCTCGTTCCACTTAAAGCTTAGTAAGCCTCCAATGATCTCAAAAACATCCTTTCTGAAAACTACCAGGGTACTCAATGCGGTGGCGAAATGCAGCACCACGGTGAATAAAAGAGATTCTTCAGGAACACTGGTGTTCCCTAAGATCGCTTTTCCTAATTCTAAATGTCCACTGGAGGATACAGGTAAAAATTCGGTAAGTCCCTGGATGATACCAAGGATCACGGCGTCTAATACGTCCAAACTTATTATTTTTTATTGGGATTCAGCAATATGGCGTATACCTCGATGGCAAAGCCAATAAGCACCAGTGCCGGTGCAAGTCGAATTCTTTGAAAGTTATAGATAGCGTCGTTGAACTCATTTGGGTCTTCGCTACCACCGCCAGACATTAAAATAAAACCTAGCGCAATCACCGCAATCCCTATAAACATAAAGGTGTAGTTCTTCTTCCCGAAAACAAAGCCGGTATTGAAGCTTCCTTTTATTTTATTCTTTTCAGTCATTTGTTAAACTTATAAGCTTAAAGCTTTAGGCTTATAGCTTTTTAATAATATAATTCGTCTGTTTTCAGATTCAGAAAACGCGAGGTGGCAAAATACGTACTAATCCATGTAATTACAATTCCCATCAGGAAAATTCCGGAGAACAGGATCGTAAGCATCTTGATATCTCCCAGTAGATTAAGTTCGGTAAAACTATTGTTGAGATAATATAGCACGGCTGCCATCCCGATAAGAGCGAGGATAGCACCTATAAGCCCCAGTTTTACGCTTTGCCAGATGAACGGCCTCCTGATAAAACCTTTGGTCGCGCCCACCATTTGCATGGTCTTAATGATGAATCTTTTTGAATATACCGCCAGCCTTATGCTGCTATTGATCAAAAGCACCGCGATAAAAGTGAATACGGCGCTGGCTATTAAAACCCAGAAACTGATCTTTTTCACATTATCGTTGAGAAGCGCTATAAGAGGTTTGTCATAAACGACCTCATCTACAAAATTCTTCGAAGTTAGATCTGCTGCGATCTTGTCTACCTGTTCTGAAGAGACAAAATCGGCATTCATGTAAACGTCAATGGAATTCTGAAGGGGGTTATAACCCAAAAACTCCATAAAATCTTCTCCGATCTCTTTGCTGTGCGCCTCGGCCGCATCTTCCTTGGAAACGTAGGTGGTCGACTTGGTATAATCTGCCATGGCCAGGCTTTTCTTTAGCTGTTCGATCTCAACTTCTTTTGCATTATCCTTAAGGTAGACGGTTAGGGCGATCTGCTCTTTGAAATGATCGGCGACCTTTTTGGTGTTCAATACCAAAAGGCCAAGCATTCCCAAAAGGAACAATACCAAAGAAATACTGATAACTACTGAAAAATAGGAAGATATGAGTCGGCGTTTCTGATACCTTTCAAAAGATGTGGTCATAGAGGGACTTCAGATTTTTTGTAAAAATAAGAAAGTTAAGTTTTCCTAATCTTTAAAACGTTTAAACTTTTGAAAATATTGGGAGTATCCTAAATAAGTTACCGGACTATTGGTTTGATTGGTCATGCTGTCCCGAAACCTCGGGAGGTTCAGCATCACTAGAGACCCTGAAACAAGTTCAGGGTGACGGTGAAGACTAAGAAGAATAATAGATGATGCTGAGGGCAGCCGTCGTATGATTTGCTGAATATCACATTTCGACTTCGTTCAATGTGATATATGTTTTGTCATTCCGGGCGCAGTCAAAGAATCTCTTTAGACCCTGAAACTCTCGAAACCTCGGGACAGGGTGACGTTCGATTTAAGTTTGCTAAATTTGATAAAAACGGAACAATGGAAATACTGGTTTACGGAATTGGCGGAGTTGGAGGCTATTTTGGTGGCAGGCTTGCGAATGCCGGATTAAATGTTAGTATGATCGCCAGGGGAGAGCACCTGAAGCAGATACAGGATCATGGACTTGAGGTTGAAAGTATTAAGGGTGATTTCAGGGTAAAGCCTAAAATGGCAACTTCAGATGTTGCTGAAGTTCCGACACCAGACCTTATCATACTCGGCATCAAATCCTGGCAGATCCCTTCAGTCGCAGCTGAGCTGAAAACAATTATTGGCGAAAATACGGTGATCCTTCCCCTGCAAAATGGAGCCGATAATTATGAAAAACTGGTCGAAATACTTCCGAAGAAGAATGTGCTGGCCGGATTATGCTTCATTGTGAGTTATGTTGAAAAACCTGGGAAAATAAAGCATGCTTCTTATGAGCCGAAGATCGTTTTTGGTGAGGCAGATAATTCCAAATCAGACCGGGTGATGCAGATTCACGATATCCTGGACGAGGCAGGGATTGAGAATAATATCCCGGATAGTATCCAGCTGGAGATCTGGAAAAAGTTCCTGTTCATTTGTACGGTAAGTGGAATTGGCGGACTCACCCGGGTTCCCATAGACAAAATCAGGGATAGTGAATACCTATATAAAATGATGAGGGATTCGGCAAAAGAGATTAACGAAATAGGCAAAGCCAAAGGAATTCCGCTCACAGAAAAGCACCTGGAAATGGTCTTTGAGATCATCAACTCGCAGCCGGAGGGGACAACGGCTTCCACTCAGAGGGATATCATGAATGGCAAACCTTCGGAACTGGAAAATTTTAACGGCTTCATCGTAAGGGAGGGCGAAAAGCTCGGCTTAAAAACTCCAGTGAATCGCTTTATCTACGAATGCCTCAAACCAATGGAGACCGAAGCTCGAAACTCTTCGCAATAGACAGCGTCATCTTTCCTAATAAGTCACTGAAAATTGTATTTTTGCAGGCAGGTTAAAATACGTCACCCCGAACTCGTTTCAGGGTCTTGTGTTAGATGCTGAAACTCCCGAGGCTTCGGGACAGCATGACGAGAGACTAAAGAAAAGCAGAAGATGAGTTACCACTTTAATACGATCGAAGAGAAATGGCAGAAATACTGGGCCGAAAACCAGACTTTCCAGGCCAAGAATAATTCTGATAAACCAAAATATTATGTGCTGGACATGTTTCCTTACCCATCTGGAGCGGGACTGCATGTTGGTCACCCACTGGGCTATATAGCCAGTGATATCTATGCCCGTTTCAAGAGGCATAAAGGATTTAATGTGTTGCATCCACAGGGATATGATAGTTTCGGACTTCCTGCAGAGCAGTATGCCATACAAACCGGGCAGCACCCGGCGGTAACTACAGAAAACAATATCGCTCGATATCGAGAGCAACTGGATAAGATCGGGTTTTCTTTCGACTGGAGTCGTGAGGTGAGAACCAGCGAGCCAGATTATTATAAGTGGACGCAATGGATCTTTATCCAGCTTTTCGAAAGCTGGTATGACCAGGAAGCTGAAAAGTCCCGACCAATTTCTGAACTGGAAGAGATCTTTACTTCAGAAGGTAATTCTCGAGTGAATGCGGCCTGCGATGATGATACGGAAGAATTTTCAGCAGATAATTGGAAGGCTTATTCCCAGGATGAGAAAGAGCGCATTTTACTGAAATATAGGCTCACATATCTGGCCGAGGCCGAAGTGAACTGGTGTCCACAACTTGGAACGGTACTGGCGAATGACGAGATCGTGAACGGGGTTTCCGAAAGAGGTGGTTATCCGGTAGTAAGAAAGAAAATGACCCAGTGGAGCATGCGTATTTCGGCTTTTGCTGAAAGGCTGCTTCAGGATCTTAATAAGATAGACTGGACCGAAAGTTTGAAGGAGAGTCAGCGTAACTGGATCGGGAAATCGGTTGGAGCGCAAGTTAAGTTCCAGGTGATGAATTCAGATCATCAATTTGAGGTCTTTACCACCCGACCTGATACCATCTTTGGCGTTAGTTTTATGACCCTGGCTCCCGAACATGAACTGGTTGACAAGATCACACCCGAAGACCGCAAAGAAGAAGTTCAGGCATATATCGAGGCAACGGCGAAAAGAAGTGAACGCGAGCGTATGGCCGATGTGAAGACCATAAGTGGCGTTTTCACAGGAGCATATGCCGAGCATCCATTCACTAAAGAACCTGTGCCTATCTGGATTGGAGATTATGTACTTGCGGGTTATGGAACCGGCGCCGTGATGGCCGTACCATGTGGTGACCAGCGAGATCACGATTTCGCGAGACATTTTGATCTTCCAATTCCGAATATTTTCGAAAACGTAGATGTCTCCGAAGAAGCCCACGCGGGTAAGGAAGGCACGGTGATCGCTAATTCAGATTTTCTAAGCGGACTTGAATATAAAGAGGCGTTGAATAAAGTAATTCTTGAATTGGAGAAAACCGGTCAGGGTTACGGGAAGACAAATTACAGGTTGAGAGACGCAGTTTTCAGCCGTCAAAGATACTGGGGAGAACCATTCCCGGTTTATTATGTGAATGGCCTGCCGAAAATGATCGACCTTGAGCATCTTCCTTTAAGATTGCCTGAAGTTGAAAAATACCTCCCAACCGAAACCGGTGAGCCTCCATTAGGAAATGCTACTGATTGGGCCTGGGATACAAAGAATAACAAGGTGGTTTCGAATTCTGAAATAGATGATGAGACCGTATTTCCTTTAGAGCTGAACACCATGCCTGGATGGGCGGGAAGCAGCTGGTACCTTTTCAGGTATATGGATGCCGGGAATCCAGATCGTTTTGTTTCAGAAGAAGCTCAGAAATACTGGGAAAACGTAGATCTGTATATCGGTGGTAGTGAGCATGCTACCGGTCACTTATTATATTCCAGATTCTGGACCAAATTCTTACATGATCGCGGTTGGTTGACCGTTGAAGAGCCGTTCAAAAAGCTGATCAACCAGGGAATGATCCTTGGGACCAGTGCTTTTGTATATAGACTTGAAGGTGAGAATGTATTTGTTTCTAAGAACCAGATCAAGGGCAATAATGTTCAGCCAATCCATGCTGATGTTTCCCTAGTGAACGCTTCAGATGAGCTGGATGTGGAAGGTTTTAAAAAGTGGCGTCCTGAATTTGCAGATGCTAAATTCCTTACCGAAGACGGAAAATATATCGTAGGAAGGGAAGTGGAGAAAATGTCTAAGTCCAAGTACAATGTCGTGAATCCTGATGAGATCTGTAAGGATTATGGTGCCGATACTTTAAGGATGTATGAAATGTTCCTAGGTCCGCTGGACCAAGCGAAACCATGGAATACCGCCGGGATCACGGGAGTGCATAACTTCCTGAAGAAGCTTTGGAAATTATACCATAATGGCGAGGAATTTTCAGTTTCTGATGATAAAGCTTCGGCTGATTCCCTAAAAACTTTACACAAAACCATTAAAAAGGTGACCGAGGATATTGAAGATTTTAGTTTTAATACTTCAGTGTCTACCTTTATGATCTGTGTGAACGAGCTAACTGCGCAAAAGTGCAATAGCCGCGAAGTACTTGAGCCTTTGGCAGTGCTAATTGCTCCTTATGCTCCGCATATTGCTGAGGAATTGTGGGAGAAACTAGGTAATTCAGAATCTGTTACTACTGTAAAATATCCTGAATTCGAAGAGAAATTCCTGGTGGAAAGCACAAAGAACTATCCGGTTTCCTTTAACGGAAAGATGAGATTCACCATGGAGCTTCCATTGGATATGAGCAAGGATGAAATTGAGAAAAATGTGCTGGAAGATGAAAGAACAAAAAATCAATTAGACGGTTCAACCCCTAAAAAAGTGATAGTGGTTCCTGGTAAAATTATAAATATCGTAATTTAACCCCCTGTAAAATATCATTTAGGGGTGTCAAATGTGAAAAAATACTTTTGACGCCCCTTTTTTATTTTTCTTTTTTAATTTTCCCGAAACTAAAACTTCTATTATGAAAATCGGGATCCCAAAAGAGATCAAAAACAATGAAAGCAGGGTAGGTATGACTCCTGCCGGTGTGCTGGAACTTACCAAGCTTGGCCACGATGTCTATATACAGTCAATTGCCGGTGATAGCAGCGGTTTTGATGATGAAGATTATCATGTTGCCGGGGCAAAAGTTCTACCAACTATAGACCGTGTCTACGAGATTGCAGATATGATCGTAAAGGTAAAAGAGCCTATCGAGCAGGAATATGATCTCATCAGGGAAGACCAGATCATTTTTACTTATTTCCATTTCGCCTCAAACCAAAGGCTTACCGAGGCTATGCTGAGGTCAAAATCCATTTGCATTGCTTATGAAACCGTGGAAAACGAATCTGGTGCGCTCCCACTGCTTACGCCTATGAGCGAGGTGGCAGGAAGAATGGCCATTCAGCAGGGAGCTAAATATCTTGAAAAACCTGTTAAGGGCAAAGGCTTATTATTGGGAGGGGTGCCAGGAGTTCCACCGGGAAAGGTTCTTGTTTTGGGAGCGGGTACCGTAGGGATTCAGGCGGCGAAAATGGCTGCGGGACTTGGTGCACAGGTGACCGTGCTGGACGTGAATATGGACAGGTTGCGCTATGTGAACGATATCATGCCCAGTCATGTGGTGACAGAGTTCTCCAATGAATACAACATCAGGAAACATATAAAGACTAGTGACCTTATCATTGGCGGGGTGCTCATTACCGGTGCCAAAGCGCCTAAATTGATCACCCGTGCCATGCTTAAGGAAATGCAGTCGGGAACGGTGATCGTAGATGTCGCGGTAGACCAGGGAGGATGTATAGAAACTACCAGGCCAACTACCCACGAGGAGCCTGCCTATATCATCGATGAGATCGTGCATTACTGTGTGGCCAATATGCCGGGTGCGGTACCGCATACTTCTACCATAGCGCTAACCAATGTAACCTTGCCCTATGTATTAAAACTGGCTGAAAATGGCTGGAAAAAGGCTTGTGATGAGGATAAAAGTCTCGAGAAGGGATTGAATATAATTTCCGGAAAGATCGTCTATGACCCGATCCTGGAAGCTTTTGACTGGAAAGAGGCTTTCGCTTAGAGTTTAACCCAGGTAAAGGTCTATAAGGCCTTCTGGGGTAACCACACGAATTTGCCTGTTCTTCTTGTCTACTTTTTGGATGAACTCATCGTTCATTGGGATAAGAACCTGTTTGCCGTCCTTGTTTATTTCAAAAAGAGCCTGGGCGGTAGAATCGTTAATGGATACGATCTTGCCAATATTTCCATGATCCTCATCAAGCACATCAAAGCCAATGATCTCGTGGAAATAGAATTTGTCTTCCGGCAGCTCTGGTAAAAGGTTCAGAGGAAGGTAAAGATCGGCTCCCACCATGTCTTCGGCATCCTCTTCAGTGTCTATGTCTTCGAACTTCGCACGAAGCAGGGTGCTTTTATGCAGGTAAGACCTTTCAATAAAAAATGGAACCAGGTTTTCGTTGTATTCAACGAAAACCGATTCCATTTCAGTGTAAGTTTCGGGTTCATCGGTGTCCAGTTTTATGAGCACCTCTCCCTTAAAGCTAAATTTCCCAACGATTCTTCCAAGATAGAAGCATTCTTCCTTAGTCATCGCAGGTTGCTTTTTTAAGCGTCTTTTTTCTCTTCAGTTTTAGCTTCTTCTGCAGTTGCAGCGCCCACTTCTTCTTCAGCATTCTCTACAGTAGCCTCATCTGTGGCTTCAGCAGTTCTTTCAGCTTCAGCAGCTGCAGCGGCAGCAGCTTCTTTTGCTTCAGCTTCACGCTTAGCGTTAACTTCTTTTTCAGCTTCTAAAGCTTTTGCTTTTTCAGCTTCTTTTTCTTTTGCTAAAGAATCTTTCTTAGCATCTACCTGTCCTTCTTTTTCTTCTAACCATGCTTTGAATTTCTCCTCAGCCTGCTCTTCAGTCAAAGCTCCTTTTCTTACACCTACTGCAAGGTGTTTCTTAAGAAGGGCTCCTTTGTAAGAAAGGATAGCACGAGCGGTATCGGTTGGTTGAGCACCATTTTGCAACCACTGTACAGCTCCGTCTACATCTAATTCGATAGTAGCTGGATTTGTGTTAGGGTTGTAGATTCCCAATTTCTCCAAAAATTTACCGTCTCTTTTAGCGCGGGTATCCGCAGCTACGATCCAGAAAAAAGGTTTTCCTTTTTTACCGTGTCTCTGTAATCTTATTTTTACTGGCATAAAAATTAAATTTTGGGGTTCTCGACCCCGGTTATTAATAAGTGTGCAAAGATACTACATTTTTCTAATTTCCAAGGCTTTCTGTGATTAATTTCAGGGAGTGTATCGAGGTGAAGATCAGGGTGTTTTAAACTGTTCTTTGTGAAGAATTTTAGTTAAAACTTTCGCCTGTTGTTAAAAGAGGTTAATTAGTGCTAAACCCTGTTAAAGAGGTTGTTGACCTAGGCTTGTGACCTTATCTTTACTCGAAAGAAAAATTAAAAATACGCTATGAGTTATTCTAAAGAGATATCTAAAAAACTGAATGAATTACTAGAGAAAAATTATGATGCGGAAAAAGGGTATAAACTGGCCGCAGAAAAAGTAAAAAGGGAAGATCTTAAAGTTTTCTTTGCAGAAAGAGCTCAGGAAAGGTATGATTTTGGCCATGAGCTGAAGTCTGAGATCCGCAATTTTGGCGAGAATCCTGAAAAAGGTTCCAGCCTAGCTGCAGACGCTCACCGTTCCTGGATGAACCTTAAAACCAGCCTTTCTGGAGACAAGGATGAAGCAGTGCTGGAAGAAGCTATTCGTGGTGAAAAAGCTGCGGTAGAAGAATATGAAAATGTATTGAAGGAATCTGAGATCCCTGCTTCTACGGCTAACATCCTAATGAAACAAAAAAACGGAATTGTCGCTTCCTTAAATGAAGTGAAGACGCTGGAAAAGCAAGCATAATTTACTACTATAAAAGTCTTTCGGGAAAATCACCCCAATGACACGATACTGAAGGATTGTAAACCCTAAGATGCGAGCAATGTTTGATTGAAGTAGTAGTAGTTTTTAGTGTTCGTATCAGGCCTCACAAATATTCTGAATTTTCAGAATTTTGTGAGGCTTTTTTTATCGTTGATAATTCCTTAAAACTAAGTTTTATTTCGGCGCTAAAGTTCCTTATTTTAGCCCGGATAATTCAGCCTGCTGGATTCCAAAATCATCTTCTGAAAAGGCTTAAAATACTAAGGAATGTACCTCATTTTTGATACCGAAACCACCGGACTTCCCAAGCGCTGGGACGCACCTCTAACCGATGCTGACAACTGGCCGCGATGTATACAGATCGCCTGGCAGGTGCACGATGAGATGGGAAATCTTGTCGAAAACCAGGATTACCTGGTGCAGCCTGAAGGTTTCGATATTCCTTATGATTCTGAACGTATTCATGGCATCTCGACAGACCTTGCCAAGGAGCAGGGAATTCCACTGGACGAGGTACTGGAAAAGTTCAATGCCGCCCTGAAAAAATCCAAATTCGTGGTGGGACAAAATGTAGGTTTCGACCTGAATATTATGGGGGCAGAATTCCTTCGCAGGAATTTTGAAAATAGCCTTCAGGAAATGCCTGTTTTGGATACCTGTACCGAAAAGACCGCCGAACTTTGCAAGATCCCCGGAGGTAGGGGAGGAAAGTTCAAGCTACCTACGCTTACCGAGTTGCATGAATTCCTTTTCGACGAGGCTTTTGCTGAAGCTCACAACGCGACCGCCGATGTGGAGGCGACCACCCGCTGTTTCCTGGAGCTTATCCGTCAGAGAATATACACCGTGGAAGAGCTGGATGTGCCTTCAGACTATTTTGAGAATTTCTCAGAGGCCAATCCGCAGAGGATCGAGCTTATCGGGCTGAAGCATATCAATTTAAAAAAGGCTTCGGATAAGATCAGGAAAAGGCTGGAAAAACAGCAGCCTTCAGATGACATTTCCAAAGAAGAGATACAGGAAAACCTTGAAAAACTGGATGAAGTACCTTTTGCTCATCTGCACAATCACTCCCAGTTCTCGGTTCTTCAATCTACTATTAGTATTCCGGATCTTGTGGCGGCAGCTGCCGAAGAAAATATGAATGCCGTGGCCCTTACCGATCATGCCAATATGATGGGCGCTTTCCACTTTGTGAAAGAAGTTGGTGCCTATAATAAAAGTATTGCCGATCATAATGCAACTGCTGAAGAAAACGGCGAAGATCTGAAAAAGCCGCTCAAAGCGATCATGGGTTGCGAGTTTTTCGTTTGTGAGAACCATACCGACAAGAGCCGGAAAGATAATGGTTACCAGATAGTGATGCTGGCCAAGAACAAGAACGGATATCACAACCTGGCGAAAATGTCTTCCATGGCCTATACAGATGGATTCTATTATGTACCGCGTATAGACAGGGAGGTGATTAAAAAATATAAAGAAGATGTGATCGTGCTAACGGGAAACCTTTATGGTGAGGTTCCCAGCAAGATCCTGAATGTTGGAGAAAAGCAGGCAGAAGAAGCTTTGCTGTGGTGGAAAGAGGAATTTGGCGAAGATCTTTATATCGAGATCATGCGCCACGACCAGGAAGATGAGAACAGGGTGAATCCTGTTCTGGTTGAATTTTCCAAAAAACATGATATAAAACTGGTCGCGACCAATAATACCTATTACTGGAAACAGGAAGATGCCAATGCCCATGATATTTTACTTTGTGTAAAGGATGGGGAAAAGCAGGCGACTCCAATAGGCCGTGGCCGTGGATACAGATATGGTTTACCGAATGAAGAATATTACTTCAAGAGCGGTAACGAAATGAAGAAACTCTTCAAGGATCTGCCCGAGGCCATTAGCAATATCCAGGAGGTTGTAGATAAGATCGAGCCATTTGAACTGGCACGTGATGTACTGCTTCCGGCTTTCGAGATCCCTGAAAAATTCCTGAGTGAAGAAGATAAGCTAGACGGTGGTAAAAGAGGTGAAAATGCCTATTTAAAGCATATCACCTTTGAAGGAGCTAAAGAAAGATACGGTGAGATCACTGATGATATTGCCGAAAGACTGAACTTTGAACTTTCGGTAATTGAAAATACAGGATATCCAGGGTATTTCCTTATCGTGGAAGACTTTATACGTGCCGCCCGAGAGATGGGTGTTTCGGTGGGGCCGGGACGTGGATCGGCAGCGGGATCTGCGGTAGCTTATTGTCTTGGAATTACCAATATAGACCCCATTAAGTATGACCTGCTTTTTGAGAGGTTCCTGAATCCGGATCGTGTGAGTATGCCCGATATTGATATCGACTTCGATGATGAAGGCCGAAGCAGGGTAATGGATTACGTGATCAAGAAATACGGGGCTAATCAGGTGGCGCAGATCATCACCTACGGGACCATGGCGGCGAAATCCTCTATCAGGGATACGGCCAGGGTACTGGACCTTCCACTAATGGAAGCTGATAGGATCGCCAAACTTATCCCAAATACCAAGCTAGGAAAGCTATTCGCTATGGACGATAAGGCGATCAAGTCCAAATTCCGTGGAGATGAGGTAGAGAAAATAAACGAATTATTCAATATAGCTGAAGGGGACGACCTGGAGGCAGAAACGATCAACCAGGCTCGAGTACTGGAAGGATCGGTACGAAATACTGGGATCCATGCCTGTGGGGTGATCATTACCCCCGGGGACATTACCAACTATGTGCCGGTATCTGTGGCTAAAGACTCCGATCTTTATGTGACTCAGTTCGATAACTCGGTGGTGGAAAGCGCCGGACTGCTAAAAATGGATTTCCTGGGTCTTAAGACGCTGACCTTAATTAAGGATACGGTGAAAATTGTAAAGGGCAGACACGGGATTGAACTAGATCCGGATAGTTTCCCGCTTGATGATGAGGAAACCTATAAACTCTTCCAGCGAGGAGAAACCGTCGGGATCTTTCAGTACGAATCTCCCGGGATGCAGAAACACATGCAATCGTTAAAGCCTACGGTCTTTGATGATCTTATTGCCATGAACGCATTGTACCGTCCGGGGCCGATGGAGTATATTCCAAGTTTCATTGCCAGGAAGCACGGGGATGAGGAGATCTCTTACGACCTTCCGGAAATGGAGGAGTACCTGGAAGAGACCTACGGAATTACAGTGTACCAGGAGCAGGTGATGCTGCTGTCGCAAAAACTGGCTGGTTTCTCCAAGGGTGAAGCCGACATGCTTCGTAAGGCGATGGGTAAAAAGATCGCAGCCCTGCTGGCACAGTTGAAGCCTAAATTCATTGGCGGTGGTAAGGAAAAAGGACATCCCGAAGAGGTGCTGGAAAAGATATGGAAAGACTGGGAGGCCTTTGCGTCCTACGCCTTTAACAAATCTCACTCTACCTGTTATGCCTGGATCGCCTACCAAACCGCTTATTTGAAAGCGCATTATCCCGCGGAATATATGGCGGCGGTGCTTTCTAACAATATGAACGACATCAAACAAGTGACCTTCTTTATGGAGGAATGTAAGCGTATGAAGCTGAACGTGCTTGGGCCAGATGTGAATGAATCTTATTATAAGTTCTCTGTAAATAAGGACAACGCGGTACGCTTCGGAATGGGAGCGATCAAGGGTGTTGGAGCAGGAGCAGTAGCAACCATCGTAGAAAACAGGAAAGGAAAAGAAGGACCTTATCGATCCATATTCGATATGGCCAAAAGAATAGACCTGAGAGCAGCCAATAAAAAGGCTTTTGAGAACCTGGCCCTGGCCGGTGGTTTCGATGGCTTTGGTAATACCCACAGGGCACAATATTTCCATGATGATGGCAGTGGAATGAGCTTTCTGGAAAAGGTGGTCAAGTATGCCCAGAAGTACCAGGAAAATGAGAATTCATCGCAGGTAAGCCTTTTTGGTGAGGCCAGTGACGTGCAGATCCCGGAGCCAGAGGTTCCCGGATGCGAGGAATGGGGTACCATGGAAAAACTACGTCGTGAAAAAGAGGTTGTTGGAATCTATATTTCGGGACATCCCCTGGATGATTTCAAGATAGAAATGAACTACTTCTGTAACGGTAAATTATCAGATTGCAGGAACCTGGAAACCATCGTGAACAGGGAGCTTACCCTTGGATGCGTGGTGGTAGATGTGCAGCACAGGACCTCCAAGAACGGAAAAGGCTGGGCCATCTTCACTGTTGAAGATTATGATGAATCTTATGAGTTCAAGATCTTCGGGGAAGAATATCTTAAGCTGAAGCATTTCTTCGTGCCGAACAACTTCATACATATGAAGATCTTCGTAAAGGAAGGATGGACGAATAAGGATACCGGGAAGAAGGGAGAACCAAGGATACAGTTCAGGGATATTACCCTTTTACATGATGTGATGGATAAGAATGCACGCAAGCTTACCATACAGATGAACATAGACGACCTGAGGGAAGAAAAGATAGAATGGCTGAAGGATACTTTTATGGCACACAAAGGAGACTGCCATTTAAATTTTGTTGTTTATGAAATGAAGGAGCAGGTGAAGCTTCGGTTACCAAGTAGAAAGCATAAGATAAGGATCTCGCAGGAGCTTATAGAAGCTTTGGAAGCAGAACAGTTTATGTATAAGTTGAATTAGAACATTAAGTAAATCGTCAAGCTGAACTTGTTTCAGCTTCTCTTTTGTGAAATCCAGATACTCCCGAAGCATCGAGACAGGATGATGGGAAGTAGAGAACCTGGGCCAGGGATTGAGGCAAGCTACCGCGCAGCGCCGAAAGCCCGGCCACGCCAAAGGCGTGGGGACCCCAGATAAAGCATACCAATATGCTTATAGTCAAATAAAATATTGGTGGTGTAAGGAATAATTATTTTATTGACTACTTTTACGAATCAAATTAAAAACATAGAAAAAATAACATATTATGGCTGTTGAAATAACTGACGCAAATTTTGAAGAACAGGTGCTTAAAAGCGATAAGCCTGTAATGGTAGATTTCTGGGCTGCATGGTGTGGACCATGTAGAATGGTAGGACCGATCATCGACGAACTTAGTTCTGAATATGACGGGAAAGCCGTGGTTGGAAAACTTGATGTTGACGCTAACCAGGAATTCGCTGCTAAGTACGGTGTAAGAAACATTCCTACAGTGCTGGTATTTCAAAACGGAGAAGTTGTAGGACGTCAGGTTGGAGTTGCTCCAAAACAAACTTATGCTGACGCTATCGACCAGTTATTGTAATAACTGAATTAAAGATAAAATCAAGCCTCGCAATTCGCGGGGCTTTTTTTATTCAGAAACTTAAGGTATTTTAATGCTTTGGAAAGCAAGGTGACCTTTTCTGGTTTCCGCATTAATCAAAAATACTTTAATCCCAGCCAGAGGGTACTGCCCGGGCTTGCAGATAGCATCTTATGAACATAGAGAAAGAACTTCACGAAACCGGCGGATTTTTAAACCTGGACCTTTTGGCCAGGCAGGTGGTGGAGGGCTATATCTCGGGAATGCACAAGAGTCCGTTTCACGGCTTCTCTGCCGAGTTTGCCGAGCATAAGATCTATAACAACGGGGAGAGCACCCGGCATATCGACTGGAAACTTTTCGCCAAAACGGATAAATTGTATACCCGGCGCTATGAGGAAGAAACGAATTTGAGGTGTCATTTAATCCTGGACAATTCGGCTTCCATGCATTACCCTGCGAAGAAGCAACAAAATATCGGCTCTTTGAACAAGATCGGGTTTTCGGTACTGGCTTCGGCCTGTTTAATGGAGATACTGAAGCGACAGAGGGACGCGGTAGGGGTAAGTATCTATAGTGACGAATTCGAGTTCTATGCGCCTGAGAAGTCCAGTGAGCGGCATCATCATATGCTGCTGCACAAGCTTAATGATATCCTGCAGCATCCGGCCAGGAAAAAGAACACCGATACCTATACCTATTTACACCAGATAGCCGAGAAACTGAAGCGGAGATCACTCATTTTCCTGTTTACCGACATGTTCCAGGCAGATGCAGATGAGGAACGGCTGTTCGAAGCTTTAAGACATTTAAAATATAATAGGCACGAGGTAATCCTTTTTCATGTGATCGATGAGAAAAGGGAGCTGGAATTCGATTTCGAGAATACCCCAAGGCGGTTCACCGATGTGGAAACCGGTGCTGAGGTGGATCTATATTCAGATAATATCAGGATAAATTATAAAAAAGCCGTGCAGGAATACCTGGCCGATCTCAAAATGCAATGCGCGAAATACCGCATTAAATACGTCGAGGCAGATATCAATAAAAATTTTGATAAAATAATGACGGCATATTTACTTGAAAAACAAAAGTTTGGCTAGGAGGCGAAAAATTAGTTCGAAAAATTTTAAAAAAAGGTTTGGTGAATCTAAAAAGGGGCGTATATTTGCCCTCGCAATAACGCAACGGTCTGGTAGTTCAGTTGGTTAGAATACCTGCCTGTCACGCAGGGGGTCGCGAGTTCGAGTCTCGTCCAGACCGCAAAATTGCAAAAAAGCTCCTCAAATTGGGGGGCTTTTTTTGGCACTAAAGATTAGTTGTGTTGTTTGTCCCAGGAGACTGGGATGTGTAGTTAACCTGTTAATATCCTATGTTGTGAGGATTGGGTTAACCAATGAAAAGCTTTTTTCCATTTGATGGAAGAAGGCTTTTTTGTTTTTATAGGCTTACTGTTACTTTCTATCCTTTCGTTATATTGACGGGCTTTCACATCAAAAAGGGGGCTTTTAAGGGACCCCTTCTCTATTTGCCTAAACTCAAAGTTATTTACTTGTGTAGGTTGGATGCCAACAATTTTTAAAGCTAATAGTGATCGCTTTCTGTTTTTATTTCCTGCCCTTATTTCATTTGCTTTTTACACATAAAACTCTTATAATCAATAATTTATGCATTTACCCTACTAAAGAATTCAATAATTTTTAAAAAATATAAGAAATGAAAAATTATATAATGATTTTTTCTGTAGGATTATTTATGCTTTTTTCCTGTCAAGAAGGAGAATTAGATACTGGCGTAGAGGAAAAATTAGTTAACGAAAATACTACTAACGAAACAGTTAATGGAGGTCCAACTGAAAATTCCGGCGAACAAGATTCTGATGATACCACCGATTCAGAAGAAGAAAGAGCAGAATTTTTTTGGTGGGAGATTGATAGTACAAAATTCGAGACTACTATAGGAAAACATATTGCAGGTACAATATATTCGAGTAAGGATACAGGTGTAATTAACTTTGATTTTTTCGGTGAAATTATAGGAGAGGCACAAGACTCCACCTACAATGGTTTACTTTTTAAAGTATGTTTTTTTGATGGTGAGGGCATTTACTATACTGGAACTCGTGAAACCGTAAGCTGGGCTATATATTGGGATAATTTTGATATGTGGGAAAACCATTATTCTTTCGGGAATGAACCTGGAGTAGTAGAAGTTACTAAGGCAACAGATGAATATGTAGAAGGAACTTTTGAATTTGAAGCATATAATCCTGATCTGGAAAACATGATATTTGTGAAAGGAGGGTTTAGTCTCAATTTAGAATCAACAGAGGATTATAACAATTTGTAAAGCTTATAGTGATCGCTTTTTCTTTAGTCTAATTATTCGCGAATTAGCAATTTTCCATTTAATTGGAAGAAGGCTTTATTGTTTTGCGGGTTCAATCAGAAACACATACCTTATAACCAGTTATCATTAAAAAGAATTTAATTGGTTTAGAAACAAAGTTTCTGTAACCAATGAATATCTCTAAACATTTCATGAGCTCATTAGACCTAAACAAGGAATTTCAGGAATTCCGTAAATCGGGAGAACTTTATAAGCAGATCTTTAACTGTTCTGTACTCCCTATCATAATCCATGATATGTATCTAAATATCATTGATGTTAATGATACTGCCATTGCGGAATTTGGTTATTCAAAAGAAGAGTTCCTTGATCTGCAGGTGCTGGATCTTCATGCAGAATCTGAAATGAAACATTCTCTCGAAGTACTGGAAAAGATGAAGAAAGAGAATACTCTGACCGTAAAAAGTTTTTTCAAGAGAAAAGACGGTACTGTATTTTCAGCAGCGGCCTTTCCCTGTAAAGTGAATTTCGAGAACCTTAGTTTTATACACGTTCACTTGCAAAAACTCGAATCTCAAATTTAAGAGAGGTCCTTCTATTTAGGAGCATCATTTTTCATTTGAATGATACAGTTCCAAAAATACCCTTAAAGTGGTATTTCATTCCATAGCAGCAGATAATATATTTGTAAGTATGGATACCTCATTGAAAGAACTGGTGAAAAAAGACAAGGACTTCGAAAAGGAATATTTAGCCGCTAAGGAAAGTATTCTTTTTATTGGCCTTTGTTTGCTCGCTCTTTCAGCCATTCTTATCGTCCTGATCATTATTTTTTTCTGAAAAACACTTATTTCTATAATTTTTTAATTGGATTAGCTTACTTCTTTCGGGGATAAATCCCTGTTTTCCTACGTTTTAAATTTTTTGTTTCGGCTTTTGTGGTTTTTATCGAATAAAATGATATAAATAACTAGTAATCAATTTAATAGGCTGATGTATTGTGGATTATCGTTAATTTGTTCAATTCAATCAACACTTAAGAATTATGAAAAATTACCTTATGTTAGTTCTAGCGGGGTTTCTATGTTTTACTACCGCTAATTCTCAGGAAAGCAACGAGCCCAAATCCCTTTACGAAACCCTGTATCTTATGCCCAAGCCGGGTATGAACAAACAGTTCGAAGATGGGGTGGCCGCCCATAACCAGAAGTTTCATGCTTCAGGGAAAGACAATCAGGCCATGTTAAGAAGGGTAGAATACGGCAATAAGGCAGGATGGTACGTATGGGTCATGAATGGGAGCTATGCCTCACTGGATAGCAGACCGGTAGATGATGCCCATTCCAAAGACTGGGAAGAAAATGTAGGTCAGTATGTAGAAGAGTATGGTTCTACAGACCTCTGGTCGCTCAATAAGGAAATGTCTTCTGGTATGGATCAATTCAGAAATAAGAAAAGATATGAGACCTGGGCGGTTTATTTGAAACCCTGGGAAGGTTACAGATTCAATGATTCTATGAAAAAGCTTCAGAAAGCCTTTGCGAAAATGAGTGATCGAAATATGCTGGTCTTCGAGTCAGAGGTTAATCGTAAGGGTGGACCCGACGTTGGCCTGGTTTGGGGATACGATAAATTTGCCGACATGGAAAACGATAGTAAACTTGTGGACACTTATGAGGAGATCCACGGAGAAGGTTCATGGAGGTTGTTCCTGGAGGAGTGGAGAGATGTAGTAGAGGATGTAGATATGGAGCACCGGGTGAAAATAGGAGATATGTAGATCTTCAGAAATTATAATTATTCTGAGCCCTCATTTTTGGGGGCTTCTTTATTTTATAGTCTGTTTATTAAAGAATTTTCTTACTTCATTAAATTTCTGGCAATATTTCTCGGTTCTTAAACAAAGCCAGATATCATAATAATCTACCGATAAGAGAGAAAGTTGAACATTGGTTAAAAACTGATCTTCCGGCAAAAACAGCTTCTGAAAACTAGGATAATAGGATGAAATTTCTACTTTTGGCGCGAAAATAAAATTGATCAGATTCAGAATCATTCTTTAGACAGCGCTCAGATCAATAAGAGATAATGAAGAGATTTTTATCCTTATTTTTTTTGATATGTTTTTTGGGAACTGCCCAAAACGAAAAACTGACCCCTGCCGACAGCCTTTTCTTTTCAGAGATCTATAAAAAAGCCCAGGAGCTGAGAGAAACCAACCTGGATTCAGCTCTTTTCTATTACCAGCAATTAGATACTTTCCTGGCAGATAAGGATTATTCCAAAAAACGTTTCCGTGTAATGCTGGATATCGGCAATGTATATCTCAGCCAGGGACAGTCTGACCTTGCCCTGGAAACTTACCTTCAGATCGCTGAGGCTTCAGAGCTGGACCGGGACGCCCAGTTCAGGTTATATGCCGAAATCAGTATCGCTAACATCTACCTGGATTCAGAAGAATATGATAAGGCACTGGAGAGATTTCAGCATATCCGGAAGAAGTATGAGGTGAAAGATTCTACCCAGATCAACCTGGTTCCCTATTGTGTGATCTATAATAATGAGGGTATCGCCAATGAGAACCTTGGGTTCTATGATTCGGCTGAAGAATTGTATGAAAAGGCCATAAAGCTTTCTCAAGAGATAGATGAAGATTACTACCTGGCCAATGGCTATAGCAATATGGGCTCGCTTGAAATGAGAAAAGAGAATTTTCTGGAAGCCTTAAACTGGCATGAAAAGGCTCTTGAAATTAGGAAAAAAAGCAATTACAGCCTGGGTATCTGCCAGTCCCTTAACCATATTGGTTCCATCTATGCCAGGCTTGAACAAGCGGATAAGAGCGAAAGATATCTTACGGAATCGCTGGAGGTGGCCGGAAAAATGGGCTATGCCAAGCAGATCATAGAAACAGCCGGGCTGTTAAAGAAGATCTATCAGGATAAGGGGGATTTTGAAAAGGCCTTCCAGATGCAGGAGCTCGAAATGGATTCGCGGGCAGAGGTCTTCAATGAAGAGAGCATCAAGAACCAGGAGCGGCTTAAGGCGAAATATGAATATGAACTTCAAAAACAGATCGAGGAAAAGAAAAGGGAATTCAGGGAAACGGTCTATAAGTTCATTTTCGGGATATTAGTGCTGTTGCTAATTATAGCCTTTATCCTGTTTCGTCTTCAGAGGATCAAGACCAGGCAAACCGAGTTGCAGAATGAGAATATCAAAAAGGAGAAGCATCTATTGCACCAGGAACTGGATTATAAGAATAAAAAGCTGATGTCTAACCTGATGTTCCTGCTGCAAAAGAACGAGTTGATCTCCGGTCTCATTGAAAAACTGCGGGAAGCCAAAAAATTAACCAAGGCGCAGTGCGATAAAGCCCTTTCAGAAATGATACGGCAGTTAAAGTACAGCCACAATAACGAATTCTGGGAAGAATTCGATCTTTATTTCCAGGAAGTGCATTCAGAATTCTACGAAAAACTGTCTTCAAATTACCAGCTTACCCCAAACGAAATGAAACTTGCTGCTTTCACAAAGCTCAAACTTTCCTCTAAAGAGATCTCATCTCTAACCGGTCAGAGTATAAGAACCATCGATGTTGGTCGGTACCGTTTACGTAAAAAACTGGGGATTACCAATTCAGAAACCAACCTTACCACCTTCCTGAATAGTTTATAGTTAAAACACTGTAAAACAAAATATTGAGGTCTTTTGTATAGGTATTGTAACCTCAAAAAAAGGCCCTGTATAGATTTTGTCACGCTGATTTTTAAACTTGCCTTAACATAATTTTTTCATTTGAGAAATCAATAACCGGTGCTAATCATTTAGCGCTAAAAACTAAATTCAAATGAAAAAAATATTGTTTTTCTTTTTGCTCATTCCCCTTTCTGTGAAGTTTGGGTTTGCGCAGGAGAGTCCAGGGGGGCAACCTACCGCTGCACCCTTTCTTTTAATCGTTCCCGATGCCCGAAGTGGGGGGATGGCAGATATTGGAGTTGCGACTTCTACCGATGCCTATTCCCAGTTCTTTAACCCGGCCAAATATACCTTCATGGAAGGGGATATGTTGCTGGGATTGAATTATACCCCGTGGTTAAGGAACCTAACCAACGATGTTTTTCTGGGAAGTTTTTCGTTTGCCAGAAGGATCAATGAAAGAAGTACCTGGGGAGTAGGAATGCGTTATTTCTCCTATGGGTCTATGGAGCTGTCTGATGCTTCCGGAAATATTACCGGAAATCAGAATCCCTACGAAGTTGCTATAGACGGATCTTATTCGCTAAAACTAAGCGAGAACTTTTCTACCGCGGTTACCGGAAGGTATGTCCGTTCAGATTATGCCCTGGGCGACGAAGGTTCAGATATGAATACTTTCGTTGCCGATGTTGGCGCATACTACCAGTCAGATCTAATGAAATTAGGGAAGAACCAGGGAATCTGGCGTGCCGGGCTTTCCTTAAGCAATATCGGCTTCAATGTTGAGCTTGTAGAAGGAGCGCCAAAATCCCAGATGCCAACCAATCTAAAACTGGGCTCAGGCTATGAGCTTATAATGGATCCTAAGAATTCCATTGCGGCCAATGCAGAGATTAATTCCCTTTTAGTAAAAGACAGTGATTTTGGTTCCCTGGTATATGCCTTAGGAGCTGAATATAAATACAATAATGTTTTCGCTTTACGTACCGGGTATTTTCACGAAGCAGAATCTGCAGGGAACAGGCAATATGCTACCGTAGGTGGTGGTGTTGCGTTTAAAAGTGCCAGACTGGACCTTTCTTATTTGTTCAATACTTCAGAAGTAGCCAGTCCATTAGAGAATACGCTTAGGTTTTCTCTAAGCTATGCTTTTGGCAATAATAATTCTGCCAGCCAAGAATTACCGGAAGAAGAAATAGAAGTAGCAGATAATAACTAATCGATTAATGAAAGGTCGCAATAACGAAAGTGTCGATAGTTGGCTAAAACGAAATGCCTCCCAGAGAAAGGTGCTTCGCTCTATGTTGAGCATGTTGCAAAACAAAGAATTACCAGACTTCGATACTGAAGTTATTCAAGAAAAAAATAAAGCAAACAAAAATAAGATTATGAACAAAATTACACAGTTGTTTAAAAAGCTGGGGATCCTGACCATCGTGTTCTGGATGGCCGGTTCTTTAAATCTAATGGCTCAAAATTCCGATTTTGTGCCGGGAAAGGTTCGGGTCAAGATCAAACAAGACCAGGTAGAACTTATCGTTAAGGGTCTTAATGCCTCCTCTTCGAACAGGCAAATGAAGACTGGCCTGCAAAGTTTTGATAAGATAAGTGCCAAATACGCGGCTTCAGGCATGAAACGGGTTTTTCCTTATGCCGGGAAGAACGAAGCCAAACATATAAAGCATGGGCTTCACCAGTGGTATGAGATCGATGTGGAAACCGAAGCCGACATGCTGGCCGTAGCCAGAGAATATGGAGATAATGAATATATCTCCCTGGCTGAACCTATTCGCCAGAAGTCTTTGAACTACTCTGGAAGCAGCGTGGTGGAAAGGCCTGTAGCTGCTGCCTTAGAAACCACAACCAACGATCCTTATCTAAGCGACCAGTGGCATCTTTCTAATGATGGAAGTCTCGAAGGATCGATTGATGGAGCAGATATTAACGCTCCAAAAGCATGGGACATAAGCATGGGGAAATCCAATGTGATCGTTGCTGTGGTTGATGGAGGTGTAGATACAGATCACGAAGACCTGAAAGATAATATGTGGGTTAATACCGCTGAATTGAACGGTACTCCCGGAGAAGATGATGACTTTAACGGGTTTATCGACGATGTTTATGGATATAACTTCGCTGAGAACCAGGGGGAGATCACAGATCAGGACCATGGTACTCACGTTGCCGGAACAGTAGCTGCCACCAGTAACAACGGTAAAGGGGTAGCCGGTGTTGCAGGTGGATCCGGTAACGGTGACGGAGTAAAGATCATTTCAGCCCAGGTATTCAGTGATAATGGTTCGGGAAGTTTTGCTCCTGCGATCGTTTATGGTGCCGATAATGGTGCGGTGATCTCTCAGAACTCCTGGGGATACCAAACAGCCGGTGCTTTTGAGCAGGCTGTTCTTGATGCGATCGACTATTTTATCGAGGAAGCAGGTAACTATCCTGGAAGCCCTATGAAGGGTGGAGTTGTATTATTCGCTGCCGGAAATAACGGAAGAGACGAAATTCACTATCCAAGTTATTACGACCAGACCATCGCCATCGCTTCTACAGGAACCGATTATAAAAAAGCTCCTTATTCTAATTACGGAAGCTGGGTGGACCTAACTACTACCGGGGGAAGTTTAAGTCAGGGAAATAAAAGTCAGGTATTGAGTACCTTGCCAGATAACCGTTATGGTTATATGCAGGGAACCTCCATGGCGACTCCTCATGCTTCTGGTATCGCAGCCCTTGTAGTATCCAAATATGGTTCTGAAACTTTTACCAATGAAGACCTTAAAAAACGTTTGTTCCGTGGGATAAGGGAGATAAATTCTCATAACCCGGACTTTGAAGGAAAAATGGGTCTTGGTTTTATGGATGCCTACCTGGCGCTGGCTCCTAATGATGAACAGGCTCCTGTAACTATCAGTGATCTGAGTCTTTTGGGAACTTCTGAAGATTTTGCGACGCTTAGCTTTACGGTTCCTTCAGATGTTGGAGACACTACTCCTTATGAGTATATACTTAGATGGTCTAAGAATGCTGATATGAGCGAAGCTTCAGAAATGAGTATTCTGAATGACTTCCGCAGTGCCGGAGATCTTATCGAAACTACCATAGACGATCTTGATTTCGAAACTACCTATTACTTTACCGTAACGGCGATAGACCGTTGGGGGAATACTGCCGAAGCTTCCAACCAGGTTGAAGCGACTACCAACCAGGGTCCAGATATCGCTACAGATGTGGCTAACATCGATGTGAATATCGATACCCAGGTAGATGTAAATGCTATTGAGAATTTCAAGATCCTTAACCAGCAGGATGGGATACTTAACTGGGATGCAGAAACCAGAGAGGTTTCTAATCGTGCTTCTTTTACCAGGGCTGCATTGCCTGCCAGGGGAAATCCTGTAAATACAAACCAGTTAACGGTAAACCAGCAGCTTGTAGAGCTAGTAGAAAAGTTCGAAACCCGGGATGCTGTGCAGAATGCGTGGGAAGCTTCAAATAAAACTTATCATGGATCAAGTCCTATTTATATCATTGGAGAAACAGATACTACGGTTACCAACTCTTCAGCAACCCGATTCAGAGTAGAAGAGGCCGATGGATTTAACCTTACCCAGGTTAAAGCTTACCTTAGGCTGGACAAAGAGGATGGTCCCGCAATCCTCGAGATCTATGAAGGTGAGGAGATACATGAGGACAACCTTATCTATTCTGATGACCAGTTTTCTGGTTATAGAGAAGATGATGCCAGATTCCATACTAATAACCTGAAAGAGCAATTATTCTTTGAGCAGGGAGAGACCTTCTGGATCGTATTCCATATCCCGGCAGGAAATTTATATCCTTTAGGGATTGGCCCGGAGAAAAATCCGGAACATTCAGATAACGCCTTGATGAGTTTTGACCTTGGAGAAACCTGGGTTCCACTTGCCGAGGCTATGAACAATGAGAATTTTGTATGGGCGGTCACAGCTTCAAGTACGGTAGAGCCCTTACACCAGTATATGAGCTTAACTCCAAATGAGGGGCAGGTTCTAGGAATTGGAGAACAGGATGTGGAAGTGGCATTAGACGCAAGTCAATTGATCAATGGAACTTATGAGTCTAATATTATTGTAAATTCTAACGACTCAGATACTCCGGTTCACAGGGTTCCGGCTAAGGTAAATGTAACTGGTCATAAACCAACCCTTACTACCAACAACATTCTTGACTTTGGAAGCGTATTTAACGGGCTTTCTTCTACAAAGGAAATGACAATCCAGAACACTGGTTATGGAAGGTTCAATACCCAAACTATTACTTCCTCAAATCCTAATTTTGTGGTTAACAGTTCTCCGTGGTCACTGAATGTGGCAGCGAGATCTGAAGCGACGATTTCTATAACCTATACCCCAACAGATATAGGAAATGATAATGCTGTGATCACCATGACCAGTAGAAACGGTGATAAACACGAATTTAATGTGTTTGGAGTGGGTACGGCGAATGCAGAGATGGCTGTAACTCCTACAGTTATTAACCTGGATAATCTTTTGGTTGGAGATACTGTGCAGACTAGCGTAACTATTTCCAACAATGGTGAATACCCGCTGCAGTATGGTTTTCCATCCTTTGCAGATGACCTTAGCCATATAGAAAATCTTCCTGAAAATGTTCAGAAGTTTAATTACGTAATGGAGACCTATCCATATAATGGTTATGAGTTTAACGATATTTCTACCACAGGAACAGATGTTACAGATTACTTTATCAAGAATTCAGGTGAGAATTACATGAAAGTTGACCTGGGATTTGATTTTCCGTATTACGGAACTACCTATAAGGACATGCATATCACCAACCGCGGAGCATTAACTATTGGTACTAACAGTAATTTTGCTTCTTCTCCTGGGTATGGACGTAGTACTATGCCAGATGGTTATATTGCCGCCATGCTTCAGAATTGGGAATTCTCTATTGGAGGAAGTGTAAGTTATAAAAGAGAGCCAGGTAAGTTCATCCTGCAATATACAGGTGTAAAAAATAGCAGCAGATATTTTTCAAATGCAGATATAACCTTCCAGATAGTATTGTTTAGCAATGGTGATATTAAGTTCATCTATGATAAAATAGATGGTTTGTCCGGCTATTGGGCCAACACTTTGTACAGTGCTATTGAGAATGAAACCCGAACAGACGGGTTAATTATCAATTCCCAGAATGATAGAGTCAGCTTGCCGCATAGAGCACAGCAAATTGTACACATTCACAGTCCTGGAATTGGCTTGATCAAAGAAGTGACAGAGTCTAAAGGAATGGTGCAACCGGGGAATTCAAAAGAGGTTATTATTACCGTAGATAGTGAGAAGCTAATTGAGGGTGATCACACAGAATATATCACAGTATTATCCAACGATCCGGATAACAGGTCTGAGGCCATTGAAATTAACCTTAGTGTAGTTGGAGGTGGATCTTCTAAACTGGTACTTAGTGAAGAGGCAGTGGATTTTGGGCAAGTTTTCCAGCAGGCTCCTATAGAAGGTGTTTTAGCAGTGAAGAACGAAGGTTCCAGAAAAATTGATATTACAAATATTGCCTTTGGTAAAGATAATTTGAGCTTTGAAGGCGAAAGCACTGTGGTTATTGAGCCTAATCAGTCCTACTATATCGATTATACTTTGAATACCCAGGAATTAGGAATAGTTTCTGATGCACTTGAGTTGACAGATGCAGATGGGAATACATATTCTGTGGACTTTAGCGGTGAGATAGTTCCTGCTCCAGGAATTGAAGTGATGGAAACTTCCTATTCAGAAGCCATGGATCCAGATCAGGAAGTAGTAAGATCTTTCAAGGTAACCAATACGGGAGAATCGACCCTCGAGTATGCAATTGGAGCATCTGAGAAGATCACGGTTAATGAGCAACAAGCCGCCACAGACCAGGTAGAGGAGTTTTCATATGTCTACCGTACTACCTATGACGAAGGTTCTAAACCTACCTTCCAATGGATAAAACTGGAATTGGAAGATAAAGTACCTTTTTACCTTTCTGAAGGTGATTACTGGGAACAGCTTGAATTGCCATTCGAATTTGAATTTTATCAGAAAAAATATTCTAAAATATGGATGGGTACCCAGGGAGTACTAAGCTTCCAGGAAGAGGTAAATGAAGCTTATACAACCTTTTTCCCTAACAGGATCCCGAAGGATGATAACCTTAATGCGATCATAGCCCCTTATTTTGCAACCGGAGGGCCTAATGTCACAGGTTCAGAAGAAGACTGGGGAAGATTTATGAAGGTTTTTGATGACAAGGTTGTTTTTGAATGGAGAAATTATACTCCAGGTGGATTTGCAGGCACCTATAGTTTCCAGGCTATACTTTATAAAAATGGAAAGATCAAATTCCAGTATAAGGACGGAGCAGCTGCGGCCGGATTAATTGGGATAGAAAATGAGTCTGGTACTGAAGGATTCGAAATTGTTTACTCTCAGCCTTTCTTTGATGATAGGGTAGCTGTTGATATTTTCCCTGCAAAAAAGGAAACCCTGGAGCCCGGTGCAAGCAGGTCTTATGAGCTTAGCTTTAATACCGCAGGTACTAATGCTGGAGTGTATACCGAGTCTCTCAAAGTGATCAATAATACACCATTGACCCCAGAGATCGAGGTTCCTGTAGAACTTACCGTTAGTGGAGAAGCAGATTTCACCTTTAATCCTGAAGCCCTTGAAATGGGTGAAAAGGTATATAGGCCTGGTGTAAATTATGTATATAACATTTCTTTCTCCAATACTGGAAATAAAGGAATGACGGTTAATAATCTTCACCTGGAAGATAATACGACCGCAGTGTTAGAACATTTGGTTCCTGGGCGATTCGGATTTTTATATTGGCAGCCTGTAAATCCTACCGATAGCTTTACGGTAGATCCGGATGCTGATTCCAAGGATTTCAGACTTACCATAACCCCTCAGGGACCTGATTCGGATTATACAAATAAAATTTTTGCTGAAACCGATTTCGGAACTACTGAAGAATTGATCATCACGGCAGACTTTAAAGCGCCGCCTGCCTTCACCGTGAATGAAGAAGAGATCTATCACCTGGCTTTCAATGACGACATGTATTCTCACACCCTGAATATGGGGAATGCTGAAGGTGAATCGGCATTGAACTATATTATTGGGATAGACTATATGAGAACCGAGGTTTCTCCGGCGGCAGTGCCAGAGAATACTGGAGTAGAAGCGGCTCTATTGCGTAGTGAAGCTAGTTTTGAGCCCTCTAATACCATAGTTCAAAATAACGAGGAATTCGTTAATAAACTGGCCCATGAAGATTCTCAATCAGCATGGACATCGGTTGGGTTCAACGGGGACCTGGTATTCGCAAGTTCTACGAGATTTATTGCACCGGAAACCGGTTTCAATCTATCTCATATTCAAACCTGGTATGCATGGGGAGACTGGTTGAATTCAGATCTTACTGTAGAGATCAGGGTTGGAAGCCAGTTGGAAGATTCAGACGTTCTATATAAGGAGCCGCTAAATTATGTAGCTGAAACTGCAAATGAAGATGGAGAGCTAATCACTTTTGCCCTTAGTGAGACCGTGGAACTTCAGCCATATGAGAAATTCTTCGTAGTGATCACCTATCCGTTAGGAGCCACCTATCCTCAGGGTCTTGGTTATGTGGAAGCTCATGAGAGTAACAGGTATAAGTTCTTTAGCGGAGGTTTCTGGTTAGATATTGCCGAAGCCGGATTGTCTGAGTCAGGATGGATCGTGCGTGCCGGAGAAGTTGAAGCCGCCCAGAAGAACTGGCTTTCAGTAACCGAAAGTAACAGTGGCTCTATTGGGGCTGGTGCTTCAATGAATATGGATGTGCAATTGCATCCTTCAAGAGCAACGAAGGCCAGTAACTTTGCAATGCTTAACATAGAAACCAATGACCCTGAGATGGAACTGGTAAGTATCCCGGTAATTCTGGATATCAACCAGGCGCCCGATCTTGTTGGAGATGAAATGTATTACGTTAATGAGAACGAAAGGCTTAATATCAGCCTGGGTACTTCAGATCTTGAAGGAGACCTGGTTGCCGGAGCGAGAATGGCAGAGGCTAATCCTAAGACCGAACTAAATTTCGCAGAAGGAATGGTAGACTTCTCATTCAGTCCCGATTTTGAAGATGCAGGAATTCATTCTTTCGATGTAATCCTTGAAGATGAAAATGGAATCGAAGGAACTTCTACCATCAAAGTTAAGGTGATCGACGTGAACAGAGCTCCTGAAGCAAACCTTATCAGTAATCAGACGCTTAACCTTTACACTGGTGAATATCTTTTGGATCTTAATTCAGTATTTACAGATCCTGATGGAGACCAGGTAAGTTTATTGACTCCAACTTCGAGCAATGAGGTTGTGGAGATATTTGTGAACGATAACAACATGCTCGTTAGCCCATCTACTTTGGGTACTTCTACTATCACCCTTAAAGGAGTTGATGGAAGAGGAGGAGAGATCACTACTACTTTCGATGTAATGGTTGTACCGAACGTGTTGAAGGATAAAGATCTTGAAGATAGCTGGAAAGTTCATCCGAATCCTGTAAACGAGGTGATGTATATTAAGATGTACAGCCCGGTAATGGAAAAGATGAGCATTAAATTCTATAATACGCTTGGAGCCCTGGTTAAGACAGCACAGTCTGAAGGTTCAGATTCGATGATCGAAGTACCTGTGGCCAACCTAAGCCCTGGTATTTACTTTGTGGAGATCGCTACAGAGAATGCCAGATCTGTTAAGAAGATTGTGAAAAATTGATTAAAATTCATTCTTCTTTTAAGCCCGGCTCCCCTACAGAGCCGGGTTTTTTAATAATGGTTCAGGATCGAGGCTGAGTTTCAGCCAAAGACCTATTATTAATTCTGGCTAGGAGGGCTAATTCCATCAGCTAATTGTATCCCAACCGTTTGGTATTTTATGATGCCGTCCTCTATTATAAAAGTATCTACCGCATATTCCCAGAAAACCTGCCCCGTCTCAGCATTAGAAGCCTGGTAGCTTATAAAAACCACATCATCTTCTATTACTTTTTGTAAAATATTGAACTCGCAGTTTGGAGGGAACATCTCCCTAAAAGCATATTCAAAGGTGTTTCGTATTTGTTCGGTTCCCTTGTGAACTTTCCCGTCTGGGGTGATCAAAACCGAAGATTCATTATAGTCTTTCATGATCTCGTGTAAATTTTGATCTATTAAAGCCTGGTGATGGTGATCATGAACTTTTTGGGTATTTGCGTTCTGGGATAGGCAAACCAAGCTGTAGCTAAGAAACAGGATAGTGTAAATCGTTCTCATATCTTTTATTTTTCTGGTTATCAGACTATTAAAATACGTATAATATGCTGAAAATTAGCTTCTTGCTTTTATGTATCCTTAAAGTCTATTGAACTGAATTTCATACGGATAATAAGAGGTTAATCCCTAAGAAGTGTATTTCATCGGTTAAATATGGTTTTTGTCGATTATTTGTTTAAGTTTAAGCCAGACTTACGGCCCAGAGCTTTTTTTAGAAAAAGGAAATTTGGGGAACTGGGCAGGCAAATGGTCCAACTAATTTAAGATCGCATCAATTGTTAGATTTGATAAAATAGCTCACACGATTCATAATTAGTCAATTAAGAAAACCCTTTATCATGCATGATAAAGGGTTTTTTTATGAGCCTCATTGATAGCCTTATTTTTACTCTTTCTGGCTGAAAATCAATAAATAATGTTTAGAGCTAAGAATTTAAGTATATGCAGTATAATAGGTCTTACCTGTTGCCTAGTTTTGTGAATTAACTTTGGAGTTCATTTTCATCTACAACGGTGCCTTTGTCCATCCTCATAAAACTCGATGTTATGATGGATTTCTTTTACTTCGCTTCTATTATTCTGGCTGTAGTGGGTATAATTACTTCGATCTATTTGGTGAAAACCCATTTTAGAAAAGGCAAGTAATTTTCTAATTTTCCCCCTGCCCGTATCTGGCATATTTTTTCAATATTAATGCGAGGCTAAATGTGCTTATTAGCGAGAAGCTTCCATACAATATGGCTATAAGGCTTATTTCCCTGTTCTTCAATAGCTGGTCGCCTATAAAAAGAGCCAGAACGCTGTTCTGTAGTCCCATTTCTACAGCAATGGTATAGGCCGATTTATGGTTAAGCCCTGTAAATTTCCCAACGAAAAAACCTGCCATGATGGTGGCTATATTCAGGATAAACAGTGGGATGAGTAGGTTTAGATAACCCATATAATCCACCTTTTGGGAATTATCTGAGATGAGCACTGCGATCACTGCGATGACGAGAATAGCCGGCAGTATGAAATTTAAAGGCTGGTGAAGCTTTTCAGATTGCTCTTCTTTTAGAAGCTTTCCTATGCCTATTCCCGCGATCACCGGAACCACCACTGTAAGAAGTACCTGTTTCATGGTCTCCCAGAATCCCAGCTCCAGGCTTTGCGAATCCTGGTCGAAAAGGGAATAACTTAATTCTACTATAAGGGGAATAGTGAATAAGATGAGGAAACTATTGAATGCAGTAAGGGAAATGGAGAGCGCAACCCTTCCTTTTAGGATCTTGGTGACCAGGTTTGAGGCTGTACCTCCCGGGCAGGCCGCGATAAGCATGATACCTATTTTATAGATGGGTTCTATCGGCCAGGAATATACCAGCAAAAGCGCTATCGCAGGTAAAACCAGTAGCTGGCACATCAGACCGATAATTACTGCCTTTGGTTGCAGGAAAACCCTTTTGAAATCATCGAACTTTAACTCCAGGCCAATACCGAACATGATCATGGCTATGGCCGCGGGCATGATGAAGTCTGAAATATTTTCCAAATGAATAGTCTTAGTTGAGAAGGCTAAACTAAGAAATCTGTAGGTAACCGTGCTGCATGGAATTGTTACAAATCAGGTTCTTAACACTTTTTTGAACCTAAAACTGAAGTTTACATTTATATTTGCCATGCCCAAAATCTTATTATGCCTACTACCGAAACTAAAAGTGTTCCGTCCGAATTTCAGCGGATAAGGAAACTTAGTGAATTAGACCTGGATTATCTCGAGCTACATGAGGAGGTAAAGAACCTGCTCGAACTTGCCGGGATGATCGCAGAGACCGAAACTTCTATGTTGAACTTCCTGGACCATCATACCCAGTGGTCTGTTTATCCCGATTCTCCCCAACCCGAACCTACCCCGCGTGAGGAATCTGTCTGTAATTATACCATTCAGAATAAAACAGTACTGGAAATTCCAAGGCTTGACCTGGATCAGCGTTTTGCCGATAAGGATTTCGTCAAAGGTACTAAAGGCCTGAAATATTACCTGGGCATCCCACTTAACCTGGATTCGGGGGAGAGTATAGGGGCGCTTTGTATGGTAGACAGGAGTGAAATGCATACTACCCAAAAAAAGATAAAAGCCTTAGGCCTTATTGCGGAAGAGATCGTAGATAAACTGGAAACCAGGAAAAAACTGAACGAAAGCCTGTATTCCCTTTCTGAAGCGGTGAGGATAAAGAACCAGGTAGCTCATGATGTTCGGGGACCTATAAATGGTATCGCCGGGCTTGCTGAGGTTGTTGAGTCCGAAGAACTTTCAGAGGAAGAGATGAGGGAGTATTTTAAGCTCATCAAGGATTCCGGGCACGGGATACTGAACCTGACCACCGAAATTCTCGAAAGTGGGAAGGCGGCCAAGGTTTTTAAATCAAGGTATATCAATTTATCCCGTTTAGAAGAGAAATTACTGCAGCTATATCACTTATCGGCCAGGACCAAACATATAGACCTCCGGGTAATTGCTAACCCAGAGAAGTCAACCTATCTTTTCCCAAAGCGGAAATTGCTTTCAATTATGGGGAACCTTATATCGAATGCGATTAAGTTCACTCCTGAAAACGGAAAGATTATTGTGGAACTCGATATAAAAAACTCAGAAAACGGGAGACAGATCGAGATGAAGGTTTCAGATACAGGTCTGGGTTTTTCAGAAAGCTCCATTCGTGATTTTTATAATGATGACCTGAGGTCTTCAGTAGGGATCAAGGGAGAAAAAGGCTTCGGCCTGGGCTTGAAGCTGGTAAAGGAAATGGTGCACGACCTGGATGGGCAGATTAAAATTACTTCCGGGCTGGGAGAGGGTACAAAAATTGAGGTAAGACTTCCTTTAAAATAGACTTGTAAGCTTCGGTGTAATGAGAAGTCTATTTGTTTAATTTCATTAAATTTGGACGCATCTCAAAGTTTAATGTTATCAGTATTTCAATAATGACGAAAAGCTTGCTAAAAAAAGGTCTGTTCTTTTTAATTCTCCTAACTGGATTCTTTGCCCAGGCTCAGATTTATGATCCTGTTCAATGGGAAACCCGGGTTAATGAGCTTTCAGATACAGAATACGAGCTTATAACAACCGCGATTATTGAACCGGGCTGGCATTTGTATTCTCAGGATGTGCCTGAAAATGGCCCCGTCCCTACTTCTTTTACCTACAACGTAGATAAAGATGGAGTAGAATTGATCGGGGAAACCAGCGAGGAAGAAGGAAATGAAATTGATGATCCCGTCTTCGAAATGCGGATCAAATATTTCGGTGATCGGGCAGAGTTCATTCAGAAAGTATCCTTGAATAAGCCTGTTGGAAGTATTGAAGGTGCGGTGGAATATATGGTGTGTGATGATGAGCGCTGTTTACCGCCTACCAAAAAAGAGCTCAACTTTGTTATTAACGATAATATCGCGGCTGAGGATGCTAAGTCTGGCAGTGATGCCGAAGGTTCTCAAACCAGTGATGACCTAAACGGAGAGGATGTGGTGAGTGCGCCAGTAAATACAGGCGCTGAAGAAAAGCGTTCTTTCTGGGGTATTTTTATCATTGCCTTTCTTTCAGGTTTTGCCGCTCTGCTTACACCCTGTGTATTTCCAATGATCCCAATGACCGTAAGTTTCTTTACCAAGCAAAGTAAATCACGCGCTGCGGGAATCAGGAATGCTATTTTTTACGGTATCTCGATCGTGGTGATCTATGTTTTTCTAGGTTCGCTGGTAACACTGATCTTCGGAGCAGATTCTCTAAATGCACTGTCTACGAACGTATGGTTCAACCTGATCTTCTTTGTGCTGCTGGTAATCTTTGCGGTTTCGTTTATGGGTGCTTTCGAAATAGTGCTGCCAAGTAGTTGGGGAACCAAGATAGATTCTAAAGCCGATAAAGGAGGATTGATAGGAATCTTTTTCATGGCTCTTGCACTCGCAATAGTTTCATTTTCCTGTACCGGCCCTATTGTAGGAACCTTGCTGGTAGAGGCGGCCTCCAAAGGAGGGATGGCGCCGATAGTAGGAATGTTAGGATTCTCCCTAGCGATCGCCCTGCCGTTCGGTCTTTTCGCGGCTTTTCCTGGCTGGCTTAATTCGCTTCCAAGATCTGGTGGCTGGTTGAATACCGTTAAGGTGACCCTTGGGTTCCTGGAGCTGGCCCTGGCCTTTAAATTCCTTTCTAATGCCGACCTGGTGCTGCAATTACATATCCTGGAAAGGGAGATGTTCCTTGCTATCTGGATCGCAATATTCGGAATGCTGGCCCTTTACCTCTTTGGAAAGATAAGGCTGCCACATGATTCCAAGGAAGAGCATATTTCTGTGGGCAGATTAATAACCGGACTGGTAGCCCTGATATTTACGATCTATCTGATCCCTGGATTATGGGGGGCTCCTTTAAAACTTATCAGTGGTTTTCCACCTCCTATGCAGTATAGTGAATCTCCAGACGGGATTGGAGCCTCCAGCGCAGGTTTGGTGAACAGGGATGGCCTTCCTGAAGGAGCAAAATTTGGACCTCACGATATAGTTTCATTTCACGAATATGAAGAAGGTCTGGATTATGCCAGAGAAAACGGCTTGCCGGTTCTTATAGATTTTACGGGTCATGCCTGTGTGAATTGCCGGAAGATGGAAGAGCGGGTATGGAGCGAGCCACAGGTTTTGGATATTTTGAAGAACGACGTAGTGCTGGTTTCACTTTACGTGGACGATAAAAGGAAACTTCCGGAATCTGAGCAGTATGTTTCAGAAACCACGGGGAAGGAGATAGAGACCATCGGTAATAAATGGAGCGATTTTCAGATCTCCAGGTACAAGGCCAACGCCCAGCCATACTACGTATTGATAGATCATGATGAGAAAAATCTTATCACGCCTTCAGCCTACGAACCAGATGCAGACGAATATTATAATTGGTTGAAAAAAGGTCTTGAAAATTTCAATCAGGGAAATTCAGGTCGGGAAAATATTCTGGGTGCAGATAAGAAAAGTGTTTTCAGCAATTAGTCGCTGACTTTTTTGCGATAGGTTCCGCGGAAAATCTCATCAAGTAGTTTATTGTTGAGGTCATAGATCTCCCAAAGCTGGGTGACGCTGCCATCTTCATTTTTGGTCCAGGTGATCTGGTTGTAGTATTTGCCTTTCTCACCTTCGGAGATCTCGCTTTTCAGGACCATTTTGTTCTCTATCGCCTTACCTTTTAATTTTAGGATATTCCCGGAGTTGCTTAACCAAAGCTGGTTCCAGCTGTTATCTGAAGGATCGTAATAGTTATAGCTTTTTCCCGAGCTTCCATCCTCAGCCTTCCAGTTCTCGTTCAGGATACAATTATCTTCAAGTTTTTTGATAAGGTTCTCGCCAATTTTCTCACCTTCTTCATTGAAAACTTCCCAGTTTCCAACCCAGAAATCGAATTGCTGGTGTTTTTTTGAATAACAAGCACAATCGGTATTCTGGGCAAGGCATGAAATCGTGATGCTGCAAAAAAGAATAAAGAATAGGAAAGATTTCATGAGAATTGGTTTAGAATTCTCAAGATAGGGATTTATAGCCCTAAAAGCCGAAATTTAATTTAAAGGCCCGGATTTTAGAAGCTGGCTCCCTTAATTACTCCTCAAGCCGTTTGGCTTTCTTCTTGCCTTTTAGCGCTTTTTGTTCTTTTTCGCTTTTTTCCTTCAGTTGTAATAAGGTGTAGGCCATATATCCGCCGGCAAGAAGTGAAAAAGCTCCAATCCCGAAATTTCCACCCTTAATGGCAGCCCGTTTTCCTGCCTTGAATACAAATCCTCTTATTGCGAATTTTCCTGCTAGTTTTAGAATACTGCTTATTCCCATAATGTTCTTTTAATTTATTAATTGATTCTTACGACTTCCCGGTAGGTTTTACCATAAGTTCGTTCACGTTCACCGATTCTGGCTGAGAAATGGCATAGAGCACAGCGTCGGCTATATGTTCAACCTTCAGTTTTGGTTCGTCTCCACCATAATCCTTGTCATTGAGTAATTCCTGGTCGGTAATATCATCTCTCAGGTTGGTGTTCACCGTACCCGGTTCAATTGCGGTGACCCGAATATTAAATTCCGGAGAAAGCTCCATGCGCATTGCCTTGGAAAGTTCTATCACCGCAGCCTTGGAGGCGCCGTATATCGAACCACCGGGAAATATCTCCTTCCCGTCTACCGAGGCGATGTTCACGATATGCCCGTTTTGATTTTCCTTCATTTTAGGCAGGGCAGAATAGATAGTGCGAAGAGTACCTTTCAGGTTTACTTCAACGGTGTTTAGCCACTCGTCTAAATGTCGATTCTTTAAATAGGTAAGCGGCATGATTCCGGCAGAGTTTACAAGAATATCTACGGTCTTATACTTCTCGATCACCTTGTTAAATGCCCTTGAAACACTCTCTGAACTACAAACGTCCATCTCTACTACCATGCTCTCATTAGGTAGTTCCTGCTGTATCTTTTTTAGTTTATCCAGGCTTCTGCTGGCAAGTACCACTATACATTTTTCTGAAGATAACTTCCTGGCTACTGCTTCCCCAATTCCACTGCTTGCCCCGGTAATAACCGCTATTTTTCCTTCAATGCTCATTTACTGGTTTTTTTCTAATATGCTTAATAAGCATGGGAAATTGCGTTAATATAATTTCAAATAACAGATATTTAACGCCTGTAGATTATATTGAAATATGCTTCGTTATATATATTCGCCAAAAGTTTTGATTTTGAGAATTTCGAAAATATTATTCCTGATAATTCTTTCTGTTTTAGTGCAGGCCTGCTCTAATGACGATACTTTGAATACCCGCGTACAAACTTCGGAAACCGCACACTTATATGCTGCAACTCATAATGGTGAAGTGAAGCGTTATGATATAAATACCGGGCAGATCACCACTTATGCCAATTCCTCATCAGATGCCGGGGGGGTACATTTTTCTGCGGCCAACGACGCTTTTACCTTAGTTTCCAGGTCCTCAAACAGGCTTATCTCCTATCCAGGTATCAGTGAACTGGGAGCTGGAGGTACCCAGAACCCCGAAACTGAAATCGCCGGCAGCCCAGATCTGCAAAGCCCACGCGACCTAAGTGTGAACGGAGATTTCTACGTGGTATCAGATAATACAGACCTGGACGGCGATCCCGAAACCGGGGAAGGCAGGCTGTTCGTTTACGCCAGGACCAGTAATGGCTTTTTTCTTAGAAATATCGTGACGACCAAATTCAAGGTTTACGGGATAGAGTTCGTGGGCGGAGATCTTTTTGCGGCGGTAGATGAAACCAACAGGCTTGCCGTATTCAGGAATTTCCTGGCAAATTCTTCTTCTGCCATCAGGGCAGCCGATAAGATCGTTACCATTCAGGGTATGGTCCGTGCCCAGGGACTGGATTATGAAAATGGGGTAATGGTGCTTTCAGATATCGGGGAGGCTGAAACCAGTTCAGATGGAGGTTTACATATTATTACGAATTTTGATACCAAGTTCAATACCGCCACCACTGGTGGATTTATTGGTGAAGCAGACCAGCTGAAGATCGCCGGCGGGAATACCCTCCTGGGAAACCCGGTTGATGTAGATTATGATTCTGCCTACGATGTGGTTTTTGTAGCAGAGAGTCTTAATAACGGTGGTAGGATTCTGGCTTTTAACAATGCGACTTCTGTTTCGGGCAATATCGCCCCAGATCTCAGGTATGCCCTCCCGAAAGTTTCTTCCGTATTTTTTTATACCGAATAGTTCCCGGTCAGATTTTTTTTTCAGACCCCGAAAGGCTTTCCAATTCAGGTATTCCAAGGCTTTGTTCCCCGGTTTTAATTCAAGTTTAACGAGTGGAAGAAAAATTTGATATACTTTTGCAATTACAAACCGACAAATTTATGGCTAAGAATTTAGTGATAGTTGAGTCTCCTGCGAAGGCCAAAACCATAGAAAAGTTTCTGGGAACCGATTATAAGGTCGCTTCCAGTTTCGGTCATATCGCAGATCTGCCTACCAAGGAGATTGGTGTAGATACCGAAGGAGATTTCACGCCTAAATATATTGTATCCAAAGATAAGAAGGATGTAGTTCGAAAACTCAAGGGCCTGGCCAAGGATGCAGAAACTGTATGGCTAGCGAGTGATGAGGACCGGGAAGGAGAGGCCATTGCGTGGCACCTTGCAGAAGAGCTAAAGTTAAAGGATGACAAGACCAAAAGGATCGTTTTCCACGAGATCACCAAATCTGCGATTCTTCGTGCCATAGAAAATCCGAGGTCCATAGACTATAACCTGGTTAACGCCCAGCAGGCGAGAAGGGTTTTGGACAGGCTTGTGGGTTATGAGCTTTCTCCGGTTCTATGGAGAAAAGTAAAAGGTGGCCTTTCTGCAGGAAGGGTGCAATCTGTAGCCGTAAGGCTTATTGTAGAAAGAGAACGTGAGATCCAGGATTTCACTCCACAGGGATCTTACAGGATAGACGCTGAATTTTCTACTGAAGACGGGAAAAGCTTTAAAGCCAAGATCCCAAAGAATTTTGATACCAAAGAGGAAGCAGAGAACTTCCTGAAAGAGAATATAGGTGCTAATTTTAAAGTAGCCGATCTTACTACAAAACCGGCCAAAAAGAATCCGGCGCCTCCATTTACCACTTCCACACTTCAGCAGGAAGCGGCAAGAAAATTATACTTTTCAGTAAGTAAGACCATGACCATGGCTCAGCGTTTATACGAAGCCGGTCATATTACTTATATGAGAACAGACAGTGTGAACCTTTCTGAAGACGCCAGGAAGGGCGCCAAGGAAGAGATAATGAAGGCTTACGGCGACAAATACGCCAAGGCGCGACAGTTCAAGGGGAAATCCAAGGGTGCCCAGGAGGCTCACGAGGCCATTCGTCCTACGAATTTTGCCAAGCACAGTATTTCTGCAGATCGCGACCAGCAACGTCTTTACGAGCTTATCTGGAAACGAGCCATCGCTTCTCAAATGAGCGACGCTCAACTGGAAAGGACCAATGTGAAGATCGAGGCAGATAAACATGACAATCATTTTACTGCCAACGGAGAGGTACTTAAATTCGACGGTTTCCTGAAGGTTTACCTCGAAGGAAGCGATGATGAAGATGAGGAACAAAGCGGAATGCTGCCTGCTTTAAAAGTAGGTCAGCCGCTGGATAATGACTATATCACGGCGACCGAAAGATTTACGAGGCCGCCATACAGGTATACAGAAGCTTCACTGGTTAAGAAACTTGAAGAGCTGGGGATAGGAAGACCTTCTACTTACGCTCCTACCATTTCTACCATACAGAGCAGGAATTATATCGAAAAAGGTTCTGTAGAAGGGACCGAAAGAGAATATGTGCAATTCAGGCTTAAGAACGATAAGCTTCAGGAGAAAAAATTAACCGAAACCGTTGGAAGTGACAAGGGTAAATTAGTTCCTACAGCCACGGGGATGGTCGTGAACGATTTCCTGGTGAACCATTTCTCTAATATCCTGGACTACAATTTTACCGCAAAGGTAGAGGAAAGCTTCGATAACATTGCAGAAGGAAACGAGGAGTGGAAGACCATGATGAAGGAATTCTACAAAGATTTCCATCCTCATGTTCAGGATGTGGCCAAGAACGCTGAAAGGGAGGTGGGCGAAAGAATCCTGGGAGAAGATCCCGAGACCGGAAAGCCTGTAAGTGTTAGGTTAGGAAAATTTGGACCTATGGTTCAGATTGGCAGTGTAGAAGATGACGAAAAACCGAAATTTGCCAGCCTCAGTCCAGACCAAAGTATGGAAACCCTAACATATGAAGAAGCTATGGATCTTTTCCAGCTTCCAAAAAAACTTGGGGAATACAAAGGAGAGGATGTAGAAGTTAATAATGGTCGTTACGGGCCATATGTGAAATTCGGTAAAAAATACGTTTCCCTGGAAAAAGGTGAGGACCCTATGAACGTGGATTTCGATCGCGCCATGGAACTCATCAAGGAAAAAGAGAAGGCAGATGCTCCTATTTATGAATACAAGGAGCTTCCCGTACAAAAAGGTGTGGGTAGATTCGGGCCTTATCTTAAATGGAACAATATGTTCATTAACGTGAACAAAAAATATGATTTTGATAACCTTTCCGGTAGTGATATCGAAGAGCTTATAGAGGATAAGTTGCGCAAGGAAAGGGAAAAACTAATCCACCACTGGGAAGAAGAAGGTATTAGGGTAGAAAAGGCCAGGTGGGGAAGGTTCAATGTTATTAAGGGCAAGACCAAGGTGGAGTTGCCTAAAACAACCAAGGCAGAGGAACTTACCCTGGAAGAGGTGAAAGATATCCTGGAAAAGAGCGGTAAAGGCAAGAAGAAGACCACGAAAAAGAAAACCACTGCTAAAAAGAAGACCACGGCCAAAAGGACAACCGCGAAAAAAACTACCAAAAAGAAATAACCTATGGATTTCGATTTTCTTAGTCCGGTGAGTGAGGAGCTTCTGGACGGGATCAGTCATTTAAATAAGCAGTGCATAGGGGCACAGATAAAACTTCATACCAGCAGGTCTGGACTTCCAGAGTTGGAAGGAGTGAACGTGGCTATTTTTGGGGTTCGTGAGAACAGGATGGCAGTTGAAAAATCGCCATTACCAGAATTTTTTAAGCTTAGACGTCAGTTCTACAGCTTATTTCCGGGGAACTGGAAGTTAAAAATTGCCGATCTGGGGGATATCGAGGCTGGTGCGACCATAGATGATACGTATTTCGCGGTGCAAACGCTCGTTGAAAGCCTGATAAAGCAGGATATAATGCCGGTGATCCTGGGAGGAAGTCAGGATCTGGTTTATGCTCAGTATAGGGCATATGATAAGCTGGATCAGATGGTTAATCTGGTAAATATCGACCGGAAATTCGATCTTGGAGACGCTGAAAAGCAAATTTCCAGCGAATCTTATGTAGGAAAAATCGTAGTTAATAAGCCTTATAATTTATTTAATTATTCGGCCCTGGGATATCAAACTTATTTCAATTCACAGGATGAAATTGAGCTGATGGAAAGGTTGTTTTTTGAAGCTTACAGGCTGGGAGAAGTGACCTCAGATATCAGGCAGATGGAGCCTATATTCAGGAGTGCTAATATAGTAGGCCTGGACCTTGGAGCTATAGATTCGGCTTCCATGAATTCCAGTAGGTTCAATTCCCCGAACGGCTTTAATGGTCGTGAGATCTGCGCCCTTTCCAGGTATGCAGGGATAAGCGATAAGGTCTCGTCCTTTGGGGTTTACGAATACCAGGATGGCCTTGGTGAGCTGGCAGATATGCTGGTGGCCCAGATCGTTTGGTACTTTATAGAAGGAGTAAATTATCGTACCAACGAAAATACTATTTCTGCGAAAAAGGAGTTTATTAAGTATCAGGTCCCAATCGATGACGAGGTTTTAGTGTTCTTTAAGAGCCCTGTTAGCGGTAGATGGTGGATAGAAATTCCGTTTTCATCGAATGTGAATACTAAATTAAAAAGGCATACGTTATTACCTTGCAGCGAGGAAGATTACCTTGAGGCTTGCAACCAGGTAATACCCGAGCGTTGGTATAAAGCCAAAAGAAAAAACGAAGTCTAAAAATTATATTCAGACATTATTCTGATTTACTGTATTTTTATCTGAAATATTGTTTTTTAAAAAATAATTAGATAGGTTTACCACCGTAAATCAAAATGTCTTAACCTAAGATAATTATGAAGAAGTATATTTCGCTCATTGCTGTTCTGGCCTTGCTTTCAAGCTGTGGAGGTGGAGATAGAGGGCAGCTTGTAGGTGCGGATGGGAAGAAGTGGAATCCGGAGAAGCCTTATGGTATGACATTGATTCCGGGAGGCGCATTCATCATGGGTAAATCTGACGATGACATTGCCGGGCAAAAGAATGCACCCCCTAAAACAGTGACTGTTCGTTCCTTCTATATGGACGAAACCGAGATCACCAATGCTGAATATAGGCAGTTCATCAACGATGTGAGGGACTCTATTGTACGTGTAAATCTGGCGATTATGGCAGAATTACAGGGAGCTGTTCCCGGTGATGATGGGATTGGAGAATTCGCTTTTGCCGATGCCGATCCAGAAAACCTTACCCCGTACCAGGAATATATGCTGAATACTTACGGGCAGGGTGGACCTACCGACGATTACGAAAACAGAAAACTGAATAAAGACATCGACATCATCTGGGATACTGAAGATTATCCCGATGTATATTACGCTGAGGTGATGGACTCCATGTACATCCCGCTTGATGAGGTATACAATGGGCAGCGTACCATAGACGTGAAAAAACTGAAATTCAAGTATTCATACATGGATATTCAGGCTGCCGCGAAAAATGGTAACCAGAAGCGTAGTGATTTCATTAAGACCGAGGTAGTGCCAATCTATCCGGATACTACAGTTTGGATCAAAGATTTCAATTATTCATATAACGAGCCAATGCACAACGATTACTTCTGGCATGAGGCTTTTAACGATTACCCTGTAGTAGGTGTTTCCTGGAAACAGGCAAGAGCTTTTACTCAGTGGAGAACAAAATATCATAATGACTTCCGTCGTTCAAAAGGAGACGCGCATGTGCCTTCTTACAGACTTCCTACTGAAGGTGAGTGGGAATACGCTGCTAGAGGTGGCCTTGAAGGAGCTTCATACCCTTGGGGTGGTCCTTATACCCTGAACGACCGCGGATGTTTTATGGCTAACTTTAAACCGCTTCGTGGTGATTATGCCGCAGACCAGGCTCTTTACACCGTGGAGGCGAAGTCTTACGATCCTAACGATTACGGACTATACAACATGGCCGGGAACGTGGCAGAATGGGTAGATTCTTCTTACGATCCAGGTTCATACGAGTATATGTCTACAATGAACCCTACCGTAAATAATCCTGAAGACCGCAGAAAAGTTGTGCGAGGAGGATCATGGAAAGATGTTGCATACTTCCTTCAGGTAAGTTCAAGAGATTATGAGTATATGGATTCTGCCAGAAGTTATATTGGTTTCAGGACCGTACAGGATTACCTGGGAACCGACGTGACTCTTAACCAGAAGAATCCATAGTGAAGTTGGAACTTTAACCTATCAATAAAACCAATTAAGAAAACTAAACATTAGAGTTATGGCAAATTCAAGATCAACAAAAAAAGTGACCAATATGGTGTATGGTCTGGGAGCATCTGTAGTTATTCTAGGTGCCCTTTTTAAAATCATGCACTGGCCAGGTGGTAACCCAATGCTTATCGCTGGACTTATCGTCGAAGCCCTGGTATTCGCATATTCCGCATTCGAACCAGTAGATGATGAATTAGATTGGTCTCTTGTATACCCTGAGCTTGCAGGTGGAGAGGGAAGAAGGAGAAGCGCTGTTGTAGCTGAAGAAAAAGAAGCTGAAGGTATGTTGTCTAAAAAACTGGACGCGATGTTGAAAGAAGCTAAGCTGGATGCCAACCTTATGGCCTCTCTGGGAGAAAGCATTAAGAACTTCGAGGGAGCTGCTAAAGGAATTGCTCCAACAGTAGATTCTATGGCCTCTCAAAAGAAATACAGTGAAGAGTTAAGCGTTGCCGCTGCCCAGATGGAAACCCTTAACAATATTTATAAGGCACAGGTTGAATCTGCTTCAAGACAGGCAGAAGTTAACCAGGAAGTTGCCGAGAACGCTGGAAGACTTAAAGCACAAATGGATTCACTTGCAGATAATATGGCATCATTGAACAATGTTTATGGTGGAATGTTAAGCGCAATGAACGGAAAAGTTAGAGTCTAATTGAGAATTTTTCAATTAAGCTGTTATATTAATTTAAAAACAACTAATTAGACATGGCATCCGGAAAACAATCGCCAAGGCAGAAGATGATTAACCTAATGTACCTGGTTTTCATCGCCATGATGGCACTAAATATGTCCAAAGAGGTACTAACCGCATTTGGATTAATGAACGAAAAGTTAGACAAGACGGCGGCCAATTATTCTGAAAGGAATACTGCGCTTATGGCTGGGCTTGCCACAAAGGTTGAAGAGCAGCCTGCAAAATATACCAGCATCAAAAAAGATGCAGACAGGATCCACGAACTTTCTACGAATTTCACTCAGTATATCGAAGGTATCAAGGAAGAGCTTAAAGCTTCAGTGAACGATCCTAAAGATTACGAGACTATGGACCAGTCTACCGTTATGGATGAGATGTTCTTCCAGAGTGGTAGGATCTCTCCTAAAGGAGAAGAGTTCCTGGCTCAGATAGAAACTTACCGAAACGGGGTTTCAGAAATACTTGAAAACGGATATAACACCATTGCCCAGAAGGTCAATGTTCAGCAAGAATTTGCCACAGATCCAGAAAACGTTGAAGGTGCAAAAGTACCTTGGTTAAAATACCGTTTCGAAGGTTTCCCATTAGTGGCTTCTATTACCCAGCTTACGCAAATGCAGGCTGATGTAAAGAGTACCGAAAGTGAGATCCTTTCTTCCATGCTTTCAGGACAGTTGCAAAGCGACGTTTCCCTTAAGAACTACGAGGCGATCGTAATTCCTAGCAAACCTGCTTTCTTTAGTGGTGAAAACTTCAAAGGAAAAGTGGTTCTTGGACGTTTTGATAATACGCTTCAGTTCGAGAATGTTGTGATCAACGGTAAAAAGGTTGATAATACAGAGGCTGGGCAGGTTGTTCTTGATTTTCCTGCGGGGAATGTTGGTGAGCAAAAAATCACCGGGGAGCTTCAGTACATGGAAAATGACTCTTTAAAAAGTATAAAAATATCAGATTCTTATAACGTAATTCCGCTTCCAAATTCAGCGGTTATCTCGGCCGATAAGATGAACGTGGTGTATCGTGGGGTTCAGAACCCGATGACCATTTCTATTCCTGGAGTTAGCAGCGTAAGCGCAAATGCTCCCGGACTTAGACAGTCTGGTGGGGCTGGAAGCTACCTTATGGATGTTACTACCCTTCAGGCTAGAGAAGTTACCATTAGTGTTAGTGGTACGCTTCCTGGTGGTAAGACGGTTTCTGATAAGAAAACATTCAGGGTAAAGGACATTCCAAGACCTGTAGGAACTATTCGTGGAGAAGACGGGTCGGTATCTATGCAGAGAAACAGTCTTGAGATTTCTACCATTGGTGCAGATCTTCCAGATTTCGATTTCGATCTTAACCTGAACGTTACTGGATTCAAATTCAAAGTACCAGGACAGCCTACCGTGGTGGTGAATGGTAATAAGCTTGATGGTGCGGCAAAGAATGCACTAAGAAGAGCTGGTAGAGGAGAATCTGTTACTATTTATGACATTAATGCTTCGCTGGCAGGAAACTCCAGCTATAAGCTTAAGAAAGTTGCTCCAGTAATTATAGAGCTTACGAACTAAATAATATTAAAATGAGCTTGAAAGAAATTTTTGTATACGGTTTTGTGATGATGATGGGTGTCTCTTCTTTCGGTCAGGCAAACATTCTGAATGCCGATAAGCCTGAAGATATAGGCAAGAAGTCGGAAATTCAGGCCAGAATAGATGAAGAGGATAAACCTCTTGAGTACGGTTATGTTGGGGATCGTGATATACTTTGGTCTAAAGGGACCTGGGAGATCATCGACCTTGACGAAAGGGTGAATTTCCCGCTTTATTACCCGATAGATACCAATAACATTGGTACTAACAGGAGGTCTCTGTACGATGTCCTGGTTAGGGCGATCAAGCAGGGTAAGATCGAGAATGTATATGCCGATTCTTATTTCACCGAAAAACGTACTTTGAAAGATATCAGCGCGACCTTGTCTAAGGTGGATACTACAGATCTTGGTATCGAGCAGTACAATGCCGGTGAAGAAGTAGATGCGCAGTTCATAGATCGTCGTGATCTTGGTGCGGCAGACATCGCTGAATATCATATTCGCGGAATGTGGTATTTCGATAAGCGTCTGGCAGAACTTAAGTACAGAATTCTTGGGATAGCTCCTGTTGCTCCAGATGTTAACTTTATCGACTCAGGACAAACAGATCTTGTAGAGCTTTTCTGGGTGTGGTATCCAGATGCTCGTGAGGTGCTACATGAAGCCAAGGTTTTTACCGGGAACAATACCTCGCAGGTGGTTTCTTTCGATCATCTTCTGAATTCCAGGAGATTCGATGGGGTCATTTATAAGGAGGATAATGTTCAGGGAGACCGTGAGATCGACGAGTATATAGCCGATAATGCGTTTATGCAGTTACTTGAATCTCAAAGGATCAAAGAACAGATACGAAATTTTGAACAGGATATGTGGAGTTATTAGCATCCCACAACCTGAAAAATATAAAGCGCTCCATCGGGGCGCTTTTTTTTATTCAATCTTGAAAATGATGCCAGGCATTAATATCTTTAACCCATGCTTGATTATATAATTGTAGGATTGGGGCTTAGCGGCCTGGCTGTTGCCGAAGAGCTTGAACGTAGGAATAAGAAGTTCCTTGTTTTTGAAGATAACTCTCAGAATTCCTCTTATGTTGCCGGAGGTATCTTCAACCCCGTGATCCTGAAAAGATTTACTCCTGCTTGGAATGCTGATGAGCAGATGGAGACCGCCATTCCCTTTTATAAAGATCTTGAATTGAAACTTGGGGTCAAGCTTATTCACAACTGGAATATATACCGCAGGTTCCACTCAGTTGAAGAGCAGAACGACTGGTTCATCGCATTAGATAAGCCCAGGCTTGCCAAATTTCTTGATCCAAAGCTTAAAAAGAACGATAATCCTAACCTTATTGCCAACTATTCCCTGGGTAAGGTTCAGCATACGGGTAATATAGATACCGAAAATCTTCTTGATAATTACCGAAGCTATTTGAAAAAAAATGGAAATATCAAGTTCAGCCGTTTCGACCATCCTCAATTAAAGATACAAGGATCTTCTTTCGAATATGAAGGAGTAGAAGCGGCCAATATCATTTTCTGTGAAGGTTTCGGCCTGCGGAACAATCCTTATTTTAATTACCTGCCACTCCGTGGAAATAAAGGAGAATATATAACGATCTACTCCGAAGACCTCAAATTAGATTTTGCCGTAAAATCCTCGGTCTTTCTTATGCCTTTAGGAAACAACCTTTACAAGGCCGGGGCAACCTATAATCATTCAGATAAAACCCAGGAGGTAACTTCAGAAGCCAGGGAAAAACTGGTGAATAGCCTGAAGGAGCTTATAAAGTGTGATTTTGAAGTGGTGGACCAGGTAGCCGGAATACGGCCTGCGGTTTCAGACAGGCGGCCTCTGGTAGGTTCGCATCCTGAGATCGAAAATATGTACTGCTGTAACGGTTATGGTAGCCGGGGTGTATTAATAGCTCCTAACATGGCCAGGATGCTGGTAGAGCATATTGAAAACGATGCAGATCTGGATAAGGAAGTAGACCTGCATAGGTTCACGAAGAAACATTACCGGGCCTAACTGCTTTTTCCGGCGTTCTTTCTATAGCTGAAGAAAAGATTGATCCAGATGTTCCTGGATAATCTCATGATCATTGGCATAAATGCGACCAGCGTACCTACAATAGAGAAAAAAGCACCAAGTAAGCTGGCGTTCAAAAACACATAGGAGATGATAAAGGCTGCTACTGCAAAAGCTATCCCCACGGCATAACTTACATACATTGCACCATAAAAGAAGGATGGCTCAATCTTGTATTTGGTGCCACAATTAGAACATCGCTCATGCATCTGGAACACCTTGTACATTTTGTAGGGATTATCCTCAATATACATGCTTTCTTCTTGGCAAACAGGACAGGTCCCTGTTATGATACTGTAGATCTTGGTTCCTTTAAGTAAACTCATCCTATTTTTTTTACAACCCAAATTTAGTCATCTTTGCAAAAATCTTAACGATACATTCGATTTATAATGCTGAATATTCATAATCTTTCGGTCTCATTCCAGGGGGAATACCTTTTTAAAGAGGTAAGTTTCCGTCTGGGAGCAGGGGACAGAGTTGGTCTTATTGGGAAAAATGGTGCCGGGAAATCTACGTTGTTGAAGATCATTTCTGGAGAGCAGGAATATGATTCTGGGCAGATCGCCAAGGACAAGGAATTAAGGATCGGCTTTTTAAAGCAGGACCTTGATTTTGAGCAGGGGAGAACGGTAATAGATGAGGCCCACCAGGCCTTTGAAGAGATAAAGATGCTGGAAGCTAAAATGGCCACGATCAATGAGCAGCTGGCTACCAGGACAGATTATGAAAGCGAATCTTATAACCAGTTGATCCAGGACCTTAGCGAGATCACGCACCAGTACGAGATCATTGGTGGTTACAACTATGAAGGAGAGACTGAAAAAGTCCTTCAGGGACTTGGTTTTGAAAGGGAAGATTTTGATAAGCTTACCGATACATTTTCTGGAGGATGGAGAATGAGGATCGAGCTGGCCAAGCTTCTTCTTCAGAACAATGATATCCTTCTACTGGATGAGCCTACCAACCACCTTGATATTGAAAGTATCATCTGGCTGGAAAGTTTCCTGAACAATTACCCTGGCTCGGTGATGTTGGTGTCTCACGATAAAATGTTCCTGAACAATGTGACCAACCGGAGTATAGAGATCTCCCTGGGCAGCATTTACGATTATAGAAAACCTTATTCTGAATTCATCGAGTTCAGAAAAGAACTAAGGGAACAGCAACTAGCCGCTCAGAAGAACCAGCAAAAGGAGATCGAGAACACAGAAAAACTTATCGATAAATTCCGTGCCAAGGCCAGTAAGGCTTCCATGGCGCAGTCGCTTATCAAGAAGCTGGATAAGATAGACCGTATAGAGGTAGATGAAGATGACAATGCGGTGATGGCGGTAAATTTCCCGGTTTCTGTGAATCCGGGGAAAGTAGTGATCGAAGCCGAGCACCTGGAGAAATCCTATGGAGACAAACAGGTACTTAAGGATGTGAACCTGCTTATTGAACGCCAGAGCAAGATCGCCTTTGTAGGCCAGAACGGGCAGGGTAAGACTACCCTAGCCAAGATCATAATCGGGGAGATCCAGCATGAAGGTAAACTTAAATTAGGCCATAATGTTCAGCTGGGATATTTTGCTCAGAATCAAGCCGAGTACCTTGACGGTGAGAAAACGGTTCTAAGAACCATGGAAGACGCCTCTAACGAAACCAACCGCACCAAGGTAAGGGATATGCTGGGAGCATTCCTCTTCCGCGGTGACGAGGTGGAGAAAAAGGTAAAGGTACTTTCGGGAGGTGAAAGGAACCGACTGGCCCTTTGTAAGATGTTACTGGAACCCTTCAACGTTCTGGTAATGGATGAGCCTACCAACCACCTTGATATTAAATCCAAGAATGTCCTGAAGGAAGCCCTGAAGAACTTTGAGGGTACGCTGATCCTCGTGTCCCATGACCGTGATTTTCTGCAGAACCTTACCAGCAGGGTTTACGAATTCAGGAATCATAAGATCAAGGAATACCTTGGAGACATCGATTACTACCTGGAGCAAAGAAAACTTCAGGATATGAGAGCGGTAGAAAAGAGTGAAAAGAAAAAGACTGCGAAGAATAAAAAAGAGCCGGAAGAAAAAAGGTCTTTCACAGACCAGAAGGAGATTAAAAGGCTGAAGAATCGCCTGAGCAAGACCGAAGCCAAGATCACCAAACTGGAAAAAGAGCTGAAGGAAAAAGACCGGCAACTTGCTGATAATTATGAAGAAACAGTGACTAAACCCGATTTTCTTAATAACTACAATGTTTCCAAAAAGAAACTCGAAAAGCTTATGGCCGAGTGGGAGGAACTTCAGCTTAATCTCGAGGAGATAAGTTAATCTTCAAAAAATCATATTTTCAATTAAACCATAAGGACTGTGCCTAGTCCTAATAGAGTTATGGATACACGCAAAATAATTCTTTCAGCACTGGGTGTGGTGCTGGTTGTTGCTGCCTTTTTCGGCGCAAAAATGATCATAGAAAGCAATGTGAAGGAGAAGCCTCCGGTCACTAAAACCGTAAAAAGCGTCTTTATAGATACCGTGAACAATACCACGGTGCCTATCGTGGTCCCGGCAAACGGGAACATCAGGGCCCTGCACCGGCTGGAACTTTTTTCTGAAGTCCAGGGTATCTTTAGGTATAGCAGTAAAGACTTCAGGCCTGGCGAAAAATATAAAAAGGGACAGGTGCTTTTAAGCATAGATTCTGAAGAATATCGCGCCAGTGTACAATCTGCAAAAAGTGACCTTTACAATAATATTACTTCCATAATGCCAGACCTGCGTCTGGATTACCCAAAAGCATTTGAAAAATGGGATGCCTATCTGAATAAGTTCGATATCAATAAAGCCGTTCCTCCGCTTCCGGAAACATCCTCGCAGCAGGAAAAATATTTCATTACCGGCCGTGGGATAGTTTCAGCCTATTATCGTGTTAAGAACCTGGAGGAAAGACTGGCTAAATACAGTATTATCGCCCCTTACGACGGTATACTTACCGAGGCCCTGGTAAATAAAGGGACGCTCGTAAGACCAGGGCAACAACTAGGGGAATTCATAGATCCAAGGGTGTACGAACTTGAAGTGTCTATCGCGAAAAAATTCAGTGATGTGCTGGAAGTAGGGAAGAAGGTACAGCTTTCTAATCTTGAGGGCACCAAAACCTACGAGGGAACGGTGAGCCGCATCAACGGCAAGGTGAACCAGGAAACCCAGAGCATACGTGTGTTTATAAGGGTGGAAAATTCAGAATTAAGCGAAGGGATGTATCTCGAAGCTAAACTGGACGCCAAGGACGAAAAGAACGCTATAGAGATCCCTAGGGAACTTCTGGTAGAAAGATCCAAAGTATTTATCGTGCAGGACAGCATGCTTAACCTGGTGAATGTTAATCCGGTTTATTTTACCAACAACACGGTGGTGATCAAAGGCCTAGAGAATGGTACCAAGATACTATCAGCAAATGTGCCGGGAGCTTATTCCGGAATGCTGGTGAAGATCGAAGGGCAAAAGGACCTGCTTAAAAACCAAAGATCTTGAGAAAGTTAATCAACTACTTCATAAAGTTCGGGGTTGCCGTAAATGTGGTCATTCTTGCCTTCGTGATCTTCGGGATCATCGGGATTATGAACATGAAATCCTCGTTTTTTCCGTTACAGGAATCCAGGATCATCAATATTAGTATTGCCTATCCCGGCTCTGCACCAGAAGAGATCGAGGAGGGGATCATTTTAAAGATCGAGGATAATCTTAAAGGCCTCGAAGGTATAGACAGGGTGACCTCTACTGCGCGGGAAAGCGGTGGTAATATCACCGTTGAAATAGAAAGAGGAGAGAACATAGACGCGATGCTTACCGAAGTGAAGAACGCGGTAGACCGTGTGCCCACCTTCCCTGGAGGAATGGAACCTCTGGTAGTATCTAAACAGGAATTCGTTAGGGAAACCATAAGTTTTGCCGTGAGTGGTGAAAATGTGCCTTTGGCTACGCTGAAGCAGATAAGCCAGCAGATCGAGAATGACCTGAGGCTTTTTGATGGGGTATCCCAGATCAGTATTTCCGGTTTTCCTCAGGAAGAAATAGAGATAGCGGTTAGCGAGAACGACCTGCTTGCCTATAACCTCTCTTTTGAAGAGGTGGCTCAGGCGGTACGCAATTCGAACATACTTTCTACCGGGGGAACCATTAAGACCGATGCTGAAGATTATCTTATCAGGGCCAACAATCGCGCTTATTACGCCGATGCCCTTAACGATATTGTACTTAAATCCAGTTCTACCGGGGAGATCGTGCGGCTTGGTGAGATCGCCACGGTAAGGGACCAGTTTTCTGAAACTCCCAATGCCCTTTATTTCAACGGAAATGTGGCAGTGAATGTTTCGGTGAGCAACACCAATAGTGAAGACCTGCTTTCTACGGCAGATAAGATCAACGAATATATAGAGGAGTTCAACCAGAAAAGCAGCAACGTGCAGCTGGATGTGGTTAGCGATGCCTCCATCACTTTAAGCCAGCGAACCCAGTTGCTAGTTGAAAATGGGGTCATGGGAATGTTACTGGTATTGTTCTTCCTTTCGCTTTTCCTCAACATCAGGCTGGCCTTTTGGGTAGCCTTTGGTCTGCCTATAGCATTCCTGGGGATGTTCATTTTTGCAGGTCCGCTGGGAGTGACCATTAACGTTCTTTCTCTGTTCGGGATGATCATCGTGATCGGGATCCTGGTAGATGACGGGATCGTGATCTCAGAGAATATTTACCAGCATTCAGAAATGGGGAAAAGCCCGATCAGGGCAGCACTGGATGGCACCATGGAAGTGGTTCCACCCATCCTTTCAGCAATTATCACGACCATTCTGGCCTTTGCCACCTTCCTTTTCCTGGATAGCAGGATAGGAGAGTTCTTTGGGGAAGTTTCCACAGTGGTGATCCTTACCCTGGTGATCTCCCTGGTAGAAGCACTAGTGATACTACCTGCTCATATCGCCCATTCCAAAGCACTGAAAAGACCCAGCCAGAACGGGCAACCAAAAAAAGGACTGGCACTTTTCTTCAGCAAAATGAAGGTTATAAATAATTATGGCGACCGGGCCATGTCTTATATGCGTGACAAAATATATAGTCCGGCCCTTAAATTTGTGCTTAACCAGCAGATCCTTGCCCTTGCAATTCTTATTACCGTATTGGTATTAACTATCGGGGCAATTGGCGGAAACTGGATCAGGGTCACTTTATTCCCGAGTATCGCCAGTGACCGGGTAAGTATCGATCTTTTGATGCCGGAAGGGGTGAACCCGGCCAGGACAGATTCTATCATTACGATGGTGGAAGCCGCCGCCTGGAGGGTGAATGAAGAATACACCGAAAAACAGACCGGTAACAAACAGGTCGTTGAAAATATCATAAAAAGAGTGGGCCCTGGAAATAACAAGGCTTCCCTTCAGGTTAACCTTCTACCGGGGGAAGAAAGGGATTTTGGATCTCCTGAGATTACCAATTCCATCAGGGAGGAAGTTGGTCCGGTCTTCGGAGTGGAAAGTCTCACTTTTGGTTCCGGAGGAAACTTCGGAGGCTCCCCGGTTTCGGTATCCTTATTGGGAAATAATCTTGAAGAACTTGAGGCTGCCAAAGAAGAACTTAAAAAACAGCTGGAAAACAATTCCCTTTTAAAAGATGTGACCGATAGTGATCCGCAGGGGATCAAGGAGATCAATGTTCAGCTTAAAGATAATGCCTATGCATTAGGCCTGGATCTGGGCGAGGTAATGCGACAGATAAGGAATGGTTTCTTTGGTGCGCAGGCACAGCGATTCCAGAGAGGTCAGGACGAGATCAGGGTTTGGGTAAGATATGACCTGGAAAACAGGTCTTCTATCAACGATCTTGACGAAATGAGGTTGTTGACACCTTCAGGAGAGAGGGTGCCTTTCGATGAGATAGCGAATTACGATATCGTCCGGGGAACCGAATCCATTAGCCACTTGGATGGGATGAGAGAGATCAGGGTTTCTGCAGATATGGAAGATCCTAATGGCAGTTCCACAGAGATCCTTGAGGATATCAGGAGCACCGTGCTACCGCCTATTTTGGAAAAATACCCAAGCATTACTGTTTCTTATGAAGGGCAGAACCGCGAGGCCTCAAAACTGTCCAGTTCGGCCGCGGCGGTAATTCCGGTTATCCTGTTCTTGATTTATGCTACGATCGCTTTTACCTTCAGAAGTTATAGTCAGCCATTTTTATTGATGATCATGATCCCATTCAGTGTGATCGGGGTTGCCTGGGGACACTGGCTGCATGATTTTCCTATCAATGTGCTATCAGCACTTGGGATAATCGCGCTGGTAGGGATCATGGTGAACGACGGTTTGGTGCTTATTGGTAAATACAACAGTTTCCTCCGGGAAGGCATGGAATTCAAAAAAGCTTTATATGAAGCGGGCAGGTCCAGGTTCAGGGCCATATTTCTTACATCCCTGACCACTATAGCCGGGCTGGCACCTTTACTGCTCGAAAAAAGCAGGCAGGCCCAGTTCCTTAAACCAATGGCTATTTCGATCTCCTATGGAATTGCCGTGGCAACCATTTTAACGCTGCTCCTGCTGCCTTTACTGATTTCAATAAGCAACAGCATCAAAGTAGGTGGAAGATGGCTTAAAACCGGTGTAAAACCTTCCAAGGAAGAAATGGAAAGAGCAATTAAAGAGAAAAAAGAAGAAGATGCGCATCAGGAAATTCACTAGTACAATTCTTTGTCTGTTCATATTTTCATCCTTTTCAGCCTGGTCTCAGGATGATGTTCTAACCAAGGAGGAGGTGATTTCCCGGGCACTGGAAGAGAATTTCGGCATTAAACTGGCGAATAACCAGGTGGAGATCGCAGATAATAACCAGAGTATATGGAATTCGGGGTACCTGCCCCAGCTCTCCGGACTTGCCGGTGCCAACTACGATTTGAATGACCGGGTGACCGAGCCGGAAAATTCGGAAACCATCATTCAGAACGGGATAGAAAGCAACCGGTATAATGCTTCGATCAACCTTGGTTATACACTTTTTGATGGCCTGGGGAGGTATTATAATTATAAGAGTCTCAAGGAGCAATATGATCTTTCCCAGCTTGAAGCCAGGGAGACCGTGGAGAATACGGTTCTGCAGATCATGAGCGTTTACTACGAGATCGCCAGGCTTTCAGAAAATGTAGGCGTGCTTGAGGAAATACTTTCCATTTCCCAGAACCGGGTGACCAGGGCACAGTATCAGTTTGAGTACGGGCAAACCAATAACCTGGCGGTGCTGAATGCGAGGGTAGATGTGAACAATGACAGTATAGCCCTGATAGAAACCGAGCAGCTGCTTAGGAATACAAAAAGGGACCTGAACGTATTGCTTAACCGTGAAGTGAACGATAACCAGTTCATGGTAGACACCACGGTGAGCTTTGTTTCAGATCTTGAGCTGGAAAATTATATGGCCAGGGCCGAAGCAAACAACGTGTCCCTGCTGCAAATAGACCAGAACCTCGAAATTAGCGATTACGATATCAAAATAAGTAAGTCCGGGTATCTCCCGGTAGTAGATCTTACCGGGTCCTACGGCTGGAATAAGAACCGTAGCGCTGCGACCGCCTTTTTCCCTGGATCTACCACCACGACAGATGGATTGGCCGCCGGAGTGAGCCTGAGGTGGGATATCTTTGATGGCGGGAGGACCAAAACCCTGGTAGAGAACTCCAGGATAAGGTATGAGAACCAGGAGATCTTAAGAGACCAGCTGAAGACCGAAATCAAAAGAGATATTGCCAATGCGCTTGGCAATTACCGCAACAAGCTTTATATTCTGAAGGTGCAGGAAGAGAACGTACGCACGAACCTGGATAATTTCAACAGGTCTGAAGAGCAGTATAAACTGGGAAGGATCACTTCCATCGAGTTCAGGCAGGCACAGACCAACTTATTGGATGCGCGTACGAGCCTTAACCTAGCCAAGTATGACGCCAAGCTGGCCGAATTGCTGGTATTACAGTTAACCGGCCAATTGTTGAACGTAGAGCTATAGAATATGTTTGAACACTTTTTTCAATGTCCTTACTGTTGGGAAGAAATATCGGTGCTTCTGGATCCTTCGGTTTCCAGACAAACCTATATTGAAGACTGTGAGGTATGTTGCCGGCCCATAGAATTCCAGGTAGCTTTTGAAGAAGGAGAGCTGGTAGAGTTCCAGGCCAGTGATATCGAACAGTAAATAATCTCCATTTCCCATGGATATATTTTATAAATTTATTCTTCACCCTACAACAAGCATATGTTAGCAACATTTGATCTTGCCGGTCACGTAATAGGCTTAATTATAGATAAGGACCTTACCGATGAAATGCTACAAAAGATCATCGGAGAGATCCAGGAAAAACTGGATGTTTACGAGAAGATAAATGTGTTCGTAGAACTGGAAAAAGACCGGCACATTACCCTGAAAGCATTATTTAAAGGAATAAAATTCAAATATTCCAATGCCGAAAATTTCGATAAAATCGCCATCGTGACAGATAGTGCAATCTTTCAAAACGCTGTGAATCTTAGCGATACCTTCCTGGACGTAGAGGTGCGCACTTTTGACCTAAAGGACCGGCTCGAGGCCATTCAATGGATTTCTCTATAATTTTTGAAAAAAAGTTTGGTGAAATCCTAAAAATGATACTATATTTGCCGTCCAATATCGCGGGATAGAGCAGTAGGTAGCTCGTCGGGCTCATAACCCGAAGGTCACTGGTTCGAGTCCAGTTCCCGCTACTAAATTCAAAGCCACTCATTCGAGTGGCTTTTTTGTTTCTTAAATCCTGCAAGTACCAAAGTTAACCTGGCTAATCATTCTTACATGCATAGAATTTTTGCACATTGGTTTCATTCCTGGCTATAGGAATTCCTTTCTCAATAATTTGATCATTCTAAGTACCTAAAAACAATTGATCGATAAAAATTAGGTTTTATCGAGCATTTTTGGAGCAATTATCTGAATTTCAATATATTGAAAGCTAATTACCCAGTATATTATGAATCTTAGATTTATACTTTACAAAGTATTAATTCTGTGTTTTTTACCGTATTGTCTTTATTCTCAATCTTCAGAAGTCGAAAAATTTCGGCATGTTGAATCTTTCAGAGCCAGGATGGATTCCCTCTTCAATTCAAAAATTTCCAGCGATGGTCCTGGTGCAGGCATATTAATTAGATATGATGGGCAGGAAATAATTTCTAAAGGCTATGGCCTTCGTGACCTTGAGACCGGGGAAAAGATAGGGCCAGAAACAAATTTCAGGTTAGGTTCCGTAAGCAAACAATTTACGGCGCTGGCAGCTTTGAGCCTGGTGGAGGAAGGAAAGCTCAGGCTCGAAGATACGGTAGGTAATATCCTGCAGGTACCAGCACTTTCTCAAATAAGCGTAGCTCAATTAATTCATCATACATCTGGCCTGGCCCATTACGAGGAATATTTTTTCCATGAGTGGGATACTACCAAAATAGTAGAGAATAAGCATATACTGGACTGGTATAAAAATGAACCAGAACCAGAATTCGCTCCGGGTGAAAAGTGGGAATATTGCAATGGTGGGTATAATCTGTTGGCTACCGTCGTGGAGAAAGTAAGTGGACAGGGATTCGCCGAATATGCTAGGAAGAATATTTTCGAGAAGCTTGGAATGGAGCATACCACTTATTTCAATCTCGCTGAACCTACTAAAATTGAAGAAAGGGCCTTTTGCTATGAAAAAAGCGAGGGCAAATGGAAGAAGGTTGATGGTAGTTATTTGAATGGCTGCCTGGGAGAAGGGGCGGTCTATACCAGTTTGAATGATTTTTCCAGATATGCCGAGGCCTTGCGAAATAAAGAAATTTTTTCAGAAGAAGTGCAGGCCTTGATTTTCAGCGTTTCTCCTGTGGAGGTGCCTTTCGAAAAGGAACATAGCTATTCATTCAACAGCGGAAAATCTCTTGGGTATGCCAAGGGTTGGTTTATAGATAAAGATGTCGCTCATCACACCGGAACCTGGTTTGGGCAACGCAGCATGGTAGTAAGAGGACTGGAACAACCCTTTATGCTAGCTTTATTCATGAACCTTGGCGATTCCGATTTAAGAAAAGAATTAATCGACAATACTTACAAATTATTCATGGAATACCTGGATAACCGGTAAGAGAGCTAAAAACCTAATTTTCTAATTATAATTTTAAAATGAACCGATTATGAGAATACAATTACTATTGATAGTTTTTCTTTCAATCTTTTTCCAAACAATAGGGCAGGAAGTTCAACCCGTCATAGACATGCATATGCATGCGCATCCGGTGGGAGGGCTCCCTCCTTTGGAACCGGTGACCGGATTTATGGCTCCGGAAACAAGTGAAGAGTTAAGGGCAAAAACATTAGAGGAATATGAGAAAAACAATGTAGTCCTCGCCGTGACCAGCGGAAGCCAAGATCATCTTTATAAAGCCTCGGCTCCAGACCTTATCATTAAAGGTTTTGGCCTGATGGGAAACGAAAATCTGGATAGCCTCCGGGCGAAAGTGAAAGATGAAAATTATAAGCTTTTTGCTGAAGCTGGCCCTCAGTACCTTGGTATGGATCCTACAGACGAGCGTCTAGAACCATATTTCGCCCTTGCCGAGGAGTTAGATATACCAATTGGTCTGCATATGGGCCTAGGACCTCCGGGAGCTGCATATATGGGGATGAAAGACTACCGAATGAGCGATAGCAATCCCCTTCTACTGGAGGAAACTTTGATTAATCATCCGGATCTGAGGATTTTTGTTTGCCATGCCGGCTGGCCATTTCTGGATGAAATGATAGGTTTGATGTATGCACATCCTCAGGTTTATGTGGATATTTCGGTAATAAACTGGGTTCGTCCAAAAGCTGATTTTTACAGATACCTAAAAGCGCTGGTAGATGCGGGATTCGCAGATCGCATCATGTATGGATCAGACCAGATGCAATGGCCGCAGAGCATATCAATGAGTATAGATGCTATCAAAGAAGCTCCATTTTTAAAGGAGGAAGAAAAAAAAGCGATCTTATACGGTAATGCCGCACGATTCTTAAAGCTCGGAGAAGAAACCATTCGATCACATTATAATGCTGAAGCCGATTAATTTCGGCGGGCTATGAATACCCGAACCAATTTAAGAAGAAATGGCCTTTTAGTTAAAATTCGTTCGAGGCCTTCAGCTTTAAGATTTTTAAATCCATTCAAAAACCTGTACGGGAATGCCGGCCAAACCATTCTTATAATATACCCAGCAATGGGTATTTTGGAGAGTTTTTGTTTTTAATAGGTTTAAAGACAATCAACTATGTCAATAAATCCTATTTCAATAAATCCAATTAATATGAGAAATTTTATCCAGTCCCTGATGTTCTTATTAGGGCTTTTATTTTGTGGCTGTACCGCCGATAATTCTTTAAGTGAGCTACCCGGGGATTCCGAAACTGCATTGCTTACCGGAGTTTTTTTAGATAGCGCCGTCGAGGGGCTCTATTTTGAGACCGCAACACAAAGTGGTTATACAAACTCCAAAGGAGAATTCAATTATTTACCCGGTGAAAAGGTAAGCTTCTACCTGGGAGATCACTTTTTAGGTGATTCCAAAGCGGGACCTGTACTTACACCTATTTCGATTGTCGGAATTCCCAAGGCAAATATAAATACGCCGGAAGTACAATATATGGCCGCTTTATTACAAACCCTAGATATAGACGGTGATGCAAAGAACGGGATCAAACTGGAACCACAAATAATCGACGCTCTTGAGGACTCACACCTTCGCGGAAGAGAAAATGCCACGGCCAATATCCTTGAAATAGTTAAAAAAGTGCGTGAAAAGACCGGCATAGAGCTTAATGAAGTTTTCCCGGAACAAGCGGCGGCTCACCTGGCTGAAACACTTGGAGAGAACTTTCAGCTGTATACCAGTTTACTTCCCGTATTAGAAAGTACGGTGAATCCATTTGAACCAATGACTAGCGTAACCTGGGACCATCAGATCAATGATGAGGGCAGGCTGTTGAAATCTATCAGGTATGAAAACCACCCACAGAGAGTTTCCGCTGAATTTGTTTATACCGAATATCTGGAAGATGGCTATCCATTAATAATAGAGATCACAAAATATGAGTTAGGACAGCCTGCTTTTACTATAAAAAAAGAGATACTATACACAGAGGAGCGAAAGGCCATCGGCTTTAAAAATTATTCAATAGATGGAGGCCTGGTTTCCTTCACGACATTTGATGGAATAGATGCAAACGGACATGTAGTTGAATCAAAAACCTTTGCTGTAACAGGAGAATTTTTATATCGGGAGACTTTTGAAAGACTTGAAAATGGGAATGTAAATATTCATAACAGGTATTCTTCTGAAACATCTACAGAATTAGACGACCTGGAAATAAGATACGAATTCACATATAATGAGTTTGGAGAGCTTTCCATTACAAAACAGCTTAGACCCTATAAAAGGAATATTAAGAGTGAATATATGTATAGGGAAGATAATACCCTTCAGCAAAAAAATACTTTGATTTTAGTACTTGATCAAAACAGGTTATATTCAAGGGAAGATTTTTATAATGAGCAGGAGAAACTCGTTCAATACAATATTATGAGCGGAGATTGGCGCAGTGAATATGTAGAATTTTATCCTAACGGAGATTATAAAACGGTTTATACCTATTACCAGGACTGGCTACAGGAAATTGCAGTTTTTGATGAAGAAGGCTACGGAGAACTAAAGATCTGGCACCTGGACAGAAGTGGTAGCTACCAGATCGATTTCAGGGATCCTAACCACGCACTCATCAAAATTGAATTTTATGATGATAATGGTAATTATGAAAGAACTGAATATTACGAGAACAATGAGTTGGTGCGTACAGAGTATGCCTGATCAATACATCACCTAATAAAAAAAGCCACTCAATTGAGTGGCTTTATTGTTACCATGACTGTAGGCTTAGATGATTACTCTGTAGGGACGAGTACAGCATCTATCGCATGGATAACTCCATTACTTGCGGCAATGTCGAAAAGTTCTTCTCCAACAAGAATGTTCGAATTTGCTAACATGTCTTCATCGTTGGTGTCTATTCCTCCATCATTGTCTACATAAATATAACCTCCGTTAAGTGTTTCGATCGTTTTTGGATTCTTTTTACCTAGAACACTATTGCTGAATCTTCGACCTTCAGTAACATGATAAGTCAAGACCGCGGTAAGCAGGGCATTATCTGTTAGGTCCAGATTGGGGTTTGCAGCCAAAAACGCGGCGAAGGCATCATCTGTAGGAGCAAAAACGGTATACTGATCTGTTCCAGATTCAAAAATAGGTTTTAATCCGGTTTGTTCAAGTAAGGCTAATAAAGTGGTGAACCTTCCGTCAGCCTTGGCGATTTCCACAATAGATTGGTCACTTTTTTGGGCAGCTGGTGAAGTATGCGCGTCTAAAGATAATAGTTCAGCCTCAGAAGGACTTTCGGTTTCACAGGATGCGAAAACAAAAACGATGGCCAGTAACAGGCTTTTGAGGATTGAATTCTTAATGGTAACAGTAGTTCTCATAATTATAAGTTTTTGATTATGAGACAAATATATAAATAAGTATAAATTTGTTTAATAAAATTAACTAAACTTTAAACAAAAAACTGTTTTTCAGGACTTTAGCTTGTATTTAGGTTGAAAAGCCTAGAAGAATATTATCATCATTTATATACAGGTAAGCTGAAAATCTAGTAACTGGGTTTTAAGTCAGGGTGTACTTTTTTTAAAATTCTCTGAAAATCCAAAAGGTTCGAAATCCCACAGGTAGGGTAATAATAAGTAGACCATAGCGGTAAGTAGGATAATGGAAATAAGGTTCATCCAGATCCCGGTTTTAACCATATCTGGAATACGCAGGTATCCAGAACCAAAAACCACCGCATTTGGCGGTGTGGCTACCGGTAGCATAAAGGCGCAAGAAGCTGCCACGGTAGTAGCCACCAGCAGCATATAAGGATTAAGGTCTAATTTTATCGCAATTGGGGCCAGGATTGGTAACAGCATGGCTGTGGTGGCTAAATTTGAGGTGAGCTCGGTAATAAAGTTCACACTAAAAATCACTATAAGAATCAGAAGCAGAAGTGGAAGAGCGTATAGTAGGGTCATTTGGAGGCCAAACCATTCTGCCAGGCCCGTAACTTCAAATCCTGAGGCCAGGGCCATGCCACCCCCGAAAAGCAGAATAATTCCCCACGGCATTTTTACCGCTTCTTTCCAGTTTATAATACGTTTTCCCTCCGTTCCAGAACCAATCGTAAATAGAGTGATGCCAGCAACCATGGCAATGATGGTATCGTCTATTCCGGGTAAGAACTTTTCCAGGATAAAGGATCGGGTTATCCAGCAAATGGCTGTGATGGCGAAAACAATTGAAACGATCTTCTCTTCACGCTTCATTGGACCAAGTTCTGAAATTAGTTTTTCAATTTCCTCCCTGCCCCCTGGGAATTGGTTTTGTTTAAAGCTAAATGCAATATTGGTAATGTAAAGCCAGGAGATGATAAGCAGAATGATCGATATGGGAAGACCGAATTTTAACCACTGGAAAAAGGAGATGTCAATATTATAAACCTCCTGAATATATCCAGCAAAGACAAGGTTAGGAGGAGTTCCTATCAGGGTCGCGATCCCTCCAATTGAAGCACTATAGGCGATGCTCAACATGAGGGCCTTTCCAAAGATCTTATTTTCGTTCATTACAGTCGATGGGTTATCCTTTAACTGGGATACTATAGACATACCAATAGGAAGCATCATAACCGATGTAGCCGTATTGGAGATCCACATCGAAAGGAAGGCGGTGGCGACCATGAAGCCCAGGATGATGTTCTTCACATTAGTGCCGATAAGTCTGATAATATGGAGGGCTATTAGTTTATGCAGGTTCCATTTCTCAATGGCAACGGCGATAATAAAACCACCCATATAAAGAAAGATATATTTATGACCATAGGAAGCAGTGGTAGTGGAAAGGTCCAGGGCACCGGTAAGCGGAAACAGAACGATGGGAAGCAGGGCGGTAACGGCAATGGGAACCGCCTCGGTCACCCACCATAATGCTATCCAGATGGTCGCGCAGAGCACATCGTAAGCAGGCTCGGGCATTCCATCAGGTCCTCCAATAAACTGCAGGAATAGAAATAATAACGGCCCAAGGATCAAGAAAATGTTTTTGGTTACTTTCATTTTGGAAGCTGGATTTTCAGGAACATCACAATAAAATATACCTGCCTGGTTGTAAACCAAAAGTAACAGAAGATTTGGAAATAAATTTCCTTAATTAAATATTTGAATAACTCTCAGGAATGTAGGAAGGTTCGAATTTATATGATTCTTCCGGAGGGGAAAATGAGAAACATGGTGAATTGGATTTTCTTCAATTCTAGAAAGTTGCTCACCCCCAAGATTATTAATTGCTAAGACAGGTATTTGATTAAGCCCTTTTCATTGGTCGTCCCGGGTTTTAATAAATTCCACCAGATTCAGAAATTATGTAAGAATATTCTGAAAAACTATTAATTATTCCTGTAATTCTCAATAGTTTCCCCTTTGAATTAGGGATTGTTGGAATAAGCTAATATTATTTTTCATAGAGTTAATCATACCAGATTAGTAGGAATATATTTGAATCAGAATTTAGTTAAAAATTAAGGGGCAGGAAATTGTAGGGATTCCGCCCCTTTTTCTATTCCTCATTCTGAAAGATCTCCTCGATGGACTTTCCAAAAAGGCTGGATAATTTAAAAGCCAGGGGTAAACTGGGATCAAACTTTCCTTTTTCAATGGCATTTACGGTCTGGCGTGAAACCGAAAGCTGTTTTGCAAGCTCGGCCTGGGTGAGATCTTTTTCTGCCCGTAGTACTTTTATCCTGTTTTTCATCGGTAACGAAGGTTTCCAATTATAATTCCACCTAAATAAGTTAAACTTATCAGGATCACCAGATGAGATATCTCGGCATCATAGCTAATGAGGTTAGTGGTGTCCAACATTGAATAGCTGAGCCCAAAGATCACGGCCACTCCTAAACTAATTCCCATGGCTTCCAGCTGTATCTTACGTTGTAATTCGTCAAGGCCATTCAGATGCTTCCGGTTAGCTAAAATTAAAGCAATACCAAATCCAAGGTTAATAAGGATCGCAATAATACTAATGCTTTCATTTTCATTCCAAATGAATTTTGGACCAAAGCTAGCAATGGCCATGCTGATTACCCAGGCGCCCGTCCAGAGTGCCAGGTTCAGGTTAGATTTCCTGCTGTTGCACTCCCAGTTTTCTTCAATTTTTTTCATAATAGATAAATAGATGTAAAGGTTACTTGACAAATATATATAAAAGTTTGGTTTATTTTACAAAAAGTAAAACAAACTTTACTTTTAACGGGTGGATCAAATTTTGAACAGGTCTGAAAGAATGCATGTATTTTTACTTAAAATCTTAGAATTAGTGGGTGTTTAAATGTATTTTCTACACTTTAAATACTATAAAAAATACCCTTTTATGGGTATTTCATAAAATTAAGTTAATGCCTAATTTAGTGTTGTAATTCTGAAAGTTCTGTTAGTAGGTCATTTTATGTAGGGTAGAAATGATTTATTTATACCGGACAACGAATTATAAGTACACAAAACCTTCCAGCTTGCTGGGGGGTTTTTGTTTTTTAAAGCTGTTTTATTCCTTTGTAAATCAGAATTATAGGTCTTGTTTCTGCTTTAGTATGAGCATATTTTCTTAGCTTTAAAAAGCTAATATGTTCTGATGGAAATAGACATTTCAGAATTTCTTCTAAAGATCGGGGCGGCAGCCTTCGCCGGACTACTTATGGGCCTGGAACGACAATTCAAGGGAAAACCGGCCGGTCTTAAAACAAATATGCTTGTGGGACTGGGAGCATCGGGCTTTATCATTATTTCTCTTCTTTTCGTAGATTCAGGAGGAACCGATATGACCAGGATCGTTGGCCAGGTAGTTGTTGGCGTTGGATTTTTAGGCGCTGGTGTCATCCTGCACGGCGAAAAAGGGGAAAAAGTGGAAGGCCTGGCTACAGCCGCAACTATCTGGTGCAGTGCTGCTGCGGGTTGTTTTGCTGGTTTTGGCCTGTACCTGCCTTTGTTAATTTTTACTTCATTTGTTCTTATAATCAATTTAGTGTTTGGATATTTGAATTTAAAGGTGAAAAATCACACCGATACCGATTAAGGATATCGATTAAAACTTGAACGAACCATGGATGTAAGCAGGGAGTTTGTAGACCAGAATATCAATATCACCATCCCGGTGATCATTGATTATATTGTCCTCGATAAATATTTAAAACAAAAGCTGGTAGGAGAGATCATAAGCAAGGGAGATTCTGAAACCGGAAAATCTAATTACGCCCAGATCCTGGACGTATCTATTAGTAAGAGCGATAAGGAAGATTTTGATCTTTGCCTGGATATCAACCTGCAAACCCTTACCAGCCTTTTCAAGAACAAGCAGATCAAAGTTCTTTTTCACGCGGCCCTGTATCTTGATCGTGAGAAGCAGCATATTTCCTTAAAGGATTTTGAAGTGGACGGGAAGACCAATAACTGGTTGACAGACCAGCTGCTGGAAAAGCTCATTAATAACTGGATGTATACAAAGCTTAAGAAGAAAATGAACTTCGACCTGTTGCCGCATCTGGAAGAAAAGATTGCCTCCCTTAACGAAAAACTGGAAGATAAACTGGAAGCCAAAGAAGGGGTTCATCTTATAGGCTCTTTGGATAACCTGGAAATTTCAAATCTTATGGCGGGGGAGAAGGAGCTTTGGATCTCTGTATCTGTTACCGGAACCGGGTTGGTTCAACTTGAAAAACTGGAGCTTTAACCTGGCCCTTAGTTAACCTTTTTCATATCGAAGGCATTCACATATTTAATGACTTCGGCCATAGATTTTATCTCAAGTTTCCTCTTGATATTTTTCCAGTGAGTGCGCAGGGTTTGTACAGAAATATAAAGTTCGTCTGCGGCTTCCTGCTGGCGCAGTCCGTTGGAAAATACCTGCATAACCTGTTTTTCCCTGCTGGTGAGCCTGCTGTATTTGGAAATATTAGATTTTATAAAATTATTCTCTTCCAGCAGATTTTTTAAAGACATAATGGTGTTGGTGATATCGCTGGAAGACCTTTTGATCTTGATGATGGAATTTCCTTCCTCATCCACTCCTTCAAAAAGTATCTTAACCTCTCCGTTTCCTTTAGGAAGATTTTTTTCATCATTAAGCCACTGTCTTGCTTCTTTTTCGGTTGCGAAATGAACTGGAGACAAAACAGATCTTGTCTCATTGAAGAAGCTCATAACGCTTAAATGTGCTAATACGTCCTTACCTACTACAAAAGCTACTTTCTCATTTCCGTATTCTTTACAGGGTTTGTTTGCATGCTCCTCTACCCATTGGTGCATTTCCATATTAAGGGGTAATCGAAAATTTTGCTGTAGCCAGAGGGTTTTAGTGGGTTTGTATTCCTTGTAAAATGCGGTGAATTCTATAAATTCATTTTGAAGAATTTCAAAACAAGGAGGTGACTTTTTCCAGTAACTTACAAAGCAATTATTTTCTTTCTCAAAACATACCCTGAGAAATTCGCTTTCATATATTTTCATTACGAAATTTTTTGCGACGCTATCCTAAACTATGAAAAATTCTTAAGATAGTTTCAAAAATAAGACATTTCCTATAAACCCTGCTGTTTTGCTAGGATTATATTCGGTTCAGGATTTTCATTTTATCAATCTCCCCGGAATCTGACGATAGTCATTTTTCGTTCCCAAAGGCCGGAATATTTTTGGAAGCAAATTCAGAAATAATGATGTCTTCATCTTTGATCAATAAATACAATATCCCGGGTCCCCGTTATACCAGTTACCCAAGCGTTCCTTACTGGGATAATGAAACATTTTCTTCAAAAAAATGGCAGCATTCCCTGCAGAAAAGTTTTAAACAAAGCAATTCTTCTGAAGGTATAAGCCTTTATGTTCACCTCCCGTTCTGTGAAAGCCTGTGTACTTTTTGTGGCTGCAATAAGCGGATCACCAAAAATCATAAGGTAGAACTTCCGTATTTGCGGGCGGTGCTAAAAGAATGGGAGATGTATTGCCAGCTATTACCTGAGCGCCCGGTGATAAGAGAACTACATCTTGGGGGTGGTACTCCCACCTTTTTTTCTTCTGAAAACCTGGGTCTGTTGCTTAATGGTATTTTTAGCCTGGCCAGGAAACATCATGATGCTAAAATTAGTTTTGAAGGGCATCCAAACAATACCAGCCGGCAACATCTGGAAAATCTTGCCGGCTATGGTTTTAATCGGGTAAGTTACGGGGTTCAGGATTATAACCCTGAAGTGCAGAAGGCGATCAACAGGATTCAGTCCTTTGAAAATGTAAAAAAAGCTACGGAAGAGGCCCGGGTAGCCGGCTTTAATTCCGTAGGTCATGATATCATTTTCGGTCTTCCTTTTCAAACCCGGGAACACATTATTCACACTATAGAGCGAACCTTAGAGCTAAGACCAGATAGGATCGCATTTTACAGTTATGCCCATGTGCCGTGGATAAAAGGTAACGGCCAGCGTGGGTTCAACGAAGAAGACCTGCCCGGTGCTGAAGAAAAAAGAGCCCAGTATGAAATTGGAAAGCAGATGCTGCTAGAAGCGGGTTATATCGAGATAGGGATGGACCATTTTGCCCTCAGGACCGATTCTCTTTTCCGGGCAACCGAAAATAGAACGCTGCATCGCAATTTTATGGGATATACCTCTTCCAAAACTCAGGCCATGATTGGCCTGGGAGTATCGGCAATAAGCGACAGCTGGTATGGCTTTGCCCAGAACGTGAAAGGGGTAGAGGAGTACCAGCACCTGCTGGAGAATAATATCCTCCCTGTTTACCGCGGTCATATTCTAAGCACTGAAGACCTGGTGATACGAAGACATATTCTAAACCTTATGTGTAATCTTAAAACCTCCTGGTATACCCGCAATTATTTTTTCAGGGAATTGCCAGGAGTATTAAATCAGCTAAAGGAAATGCAAAATGACGGACTAGTGGAAATAGACAGCAATTATTTAAAGATCACCACTAAAGGAAGGCCCTTCGTTAGGAATGTGTGCATGGCCTTTGACCTGAGATTGAAAAGAAATCAACCTGAAACCCAATTGTTTTCCATGACGGTTTAATTTGAAGACAGAAATCGTAAATTGAGTTTTCAAATTCAATACTTCAGGATGAAATTAAATGAATATATAGATCATACCCTGCTTAAACCCACAGCCACGGTAGAGGAAATTAAAAAGCTTTGTGAGGAAGCCATCGAGCATGAATTCTACGCGGTTTGTGTGAACAGCAGCAGGGTAGAATTAGCTGCCAAAACCCTAAAAGGTTCCCGTGTAAAATTAGCCGCGACCATAGGTTTTCCGCTGGGAGCCTCTTCCCTGGAATCTAAAATGGTCGAGGCCGATGCTGCCATCGCACAGGGTGCTTCAGAAATAGATATGGTAATGAACTTAGGCCTTTTTAAGGATGGGGAGCATAAAGCTGTGCTCACCGAAATCGCTACCATTAAAACGGCCATAGGGAATAATCTCCTGAAGGTCATTATTGAAACCTGTTACCTGAATGAAGAAGAAATAGCCGGAGCGAGCGAACTGGTCATGAAAGCAGGGGCCGACTATGTTAAGACCTCTACCGGATTTGGAACCAGGGGTGCCAGTTTAAAAGATGTGGAGATAATGAAAAAGGTTGTAAAAGGTAAAATTAAGATAAAGGCCTCCGGTGGCATACGTGATGCCGCTACCGCCCGGGAATATATAGACCTGGGAGTATCCCGAATTGGAACTTCTTCAGGAATAAAGATCATTTCATAAACCAGCTATAACTATGAGTATTCACCTGGAAGCTAAAAAAGGCGAGATCGCCGAAACTGTTCTTCTGCCCGGCGACCCGCTAAGGGCAAAATGGATCGCTGAGACCTATCTCGAAAACAGTATTTGTTATAATGATGTACGTGGGATGCTGGGTTTTACCGGGACCTACCATGGGGAAAAGGTTTCTGTACAGGGAACCGGAATGGGCATACCCTCGGCCATGATCTATTGCCACGAGCTTATCAACGAATATGGGGTAAAGAACCTTATTCGGGTTGGCAGTGCGGGAGCCTTTCAGAAAGACCTGAAACTTATGGATATCATCATCGCGATTTCGGCTTCCACGAATTCCTCCCTGAATAAAATGACCTTTAATGGCGCAGATTTCGCTCCAACGGCAAATTTCGAGCTATTGATGAAGGCGGTGGAATACGCCAGGAAGAATGAAATAGATTTCAAGGCTGGTAACGTGCTTTCTTCAGATATTTTCTATGACGAAGATCCAGATTATTATAAAAAATGGGCAGATCACGGGGTGCTGTGTGCCGAGATGGAAACGGCAGGTATCTACACGCTCGCGGCCAGGTTTGGAGTGCGGGCACTTTCTATATTAACCGTATCAGACTCCCTTGTGAACGGGGAAGAGATCTCAGCAGATATGAGAGAGCAAAAACTGGGAGAAATGGTGGAGATCGCCCTGAATTCTTTTTAGTCCTGGGCTGAAATATTGAATTTCACTTTTTTGACGTAAAATTTTCCGTACATAAAATCTTCTTCAAAATAATGCCAGATGGCCTCACCATATCCGGCTAATTTATAATCTCCAAAATTGGTGTATTCTGCCACCGGGGTAGAGAACATGAATTTCTGGTTCTTATTGATATCATACCTATCATTAGAGAAAAAATTGATCAGCTGCCCGGAATCATCTATTTCCAGCACCGCAGAAACCGAACGTGTATTATATGTAAAAATGACCCTGGCCGTATTTTCGCCCATCTCCTGCCAGGTAAAATGATCTTCGATAAGGGCGCCCGGAGCGAACAGGCAGATATCGTTGAGATAGGTGACCATGTCTGACACCAGTAACTCCTCGGTCTGTATTTTGACGATGCTAAATAGCGAAAATGGCTTGATGTTCATACTGGCCGTATGCCCGTCGTACCTGTGATATCCTTTGGTGGGAATGCCCTTAAAGATCGCTTTCATAAAAAAATACCTCGCCGGTTTTCTTACAGTATTCAGTTGTTCAGCCCTGAAATTGAACCAGCTCTTGCCTTTTTCGCGCATTTCTCCTTTAAACCTTATCTGTACGTTCTCTATCCTGGGTCTTCCCACGAATCCTGAATAATGCAGGTATTTTTGAACAATGCCGGGAAGATGCTCGATATCCTTCCTGGAAATAAGCCTTTGCTTGCCCGGGTTTTCCCGAATGGCCGCTATCTTGTCCTTCTTGAACGAATTTTCAAAATTCCAGCTGAAGATCGAAAAAATGACCACCAGGAAGATCACGAAATTCACTATACTTCCGGTGGCAGCTTCATTCCAGTTGAGGATGATCAAAACCTGGGAGGTAATAAGCATCGGGATACCCAGGATGATCCAGGCAGGTTTCCGCAGGATAAAAAGAAAAATGATAATTAGAAGCAGAGTGGAAACGATAAGCCAGAGAATTCCCTGTTCACTAGAAATATTAAGACTTTCCGGTCCCGTGATCCATTCTTTTGAAATGGCAAATCCCAGCAGATGTATGAGTAAATGCAACAAAAGCAATATTGCGAAGAGTATCCTCATTACGAGCTGGGTTTGTTTATGTTCTAGTGCCTAGATCTTGAAAGTGACCACGGGAATACTGGCGTGGTTGGCGATGTCTTCGCCCATGCTGCCCAGGAAGAAATGGCCTACTCCCTTGCGGCCGTGAGTGGGAATGGCGATAGCATCCACCCCGGCTTCACCGCAGTACTCGAAAATCCCTTTCTCGGCAGTATAATCATTATAAAGAACGATATTGTCCTTGAACTTTTTATTGTCCATACCTACATCTACCAGGAAATTATAGGCCTTGAGTTTCATCTCGCGGGTACTCATGAATTTTTCAGGGATGTTGATATAAAGTACCTCAGGTTCTACCCCGAATAATTTGAAGAACTCCCTGGCCCGGATGAAGGCATTAAGAGTGTCCAGCTCAAAATCGGTTACGAATACAGCTTTATCTATCTTAAAATCATGTATTCTTTCCTTAATTACCAGCACGGGGATATCAGCGGTGCGAACAACTTTTTCTGTATTTGAACCCACGAAAACCTCCTTAACGCCAGAGGCACCGGTTGAACCCATTACGATGAGTTCTGCCTCATATTCATTTGCAACTTCGTTGATCTCTGAAAAGACCGTATGGGTTTTCACTGCCTGGGTCACATCTATTCCCTCGAGGTAATCCTTGTCCAGCATCTTTTCGAACTTCTGCCTGGTGATCTTCATAAAATAGATGGCATTGAAAACTTCCTGTTTCTCGTCCTTGGTGAGGAAAGAATCGGGAATCCCCATCATGTGGAGAACCACGATTTCGGCATCTTGTTTTTTAGCGATACTTGCCGCTACTTCCAGGGCATATTCAGACTGTTCTGAAAAATCTACGGGAACGAGAATAGTTTTCATGACGTAAGGATTTATTAATCAAATCTATTTATTCCTTCTCCAGAAAAATATGACCGCAGTCATTATTTTATGGATATTACAAGAATATTTAGCGTTAAGTTAAGAGTGGTTGATACTGGAATTCAGTAAATTATAAATAAAAAATGAAAATAACAGGAATAGGGCTGCTGTTTTTTACCACATTTATCCTGGTGCTGCTTACCATCTTCGCCGCGCTGGACTTTCCGTTTGGATTTCTTTTTTATCTGATGTGTTTTGGCCAGCTTTTTTTACTGATCACTGTTTATAAAATTCTCACCGATAAATATTCCACAGAAAAGACCTTCGATGATCTTTACGAGGATTATTCTCCCAATTCTGAAGACTAAATGTTTAAGATTCCTTAGCTTTTTAAAAAAAGATTTTACCTTTAGGAACCATTAAACATTACTTAGTTGCAGGATAATTTTCTTGAAAATAAAAATTTCTTCGATCTGCTATTCCAGTCGGCGTCTGAAGGGATCATCGTGGTGAATTCCAAACAGATCGTAGTGGTGGCCAATGCGGCGTCCGAAGAAATGTTCGGATACGAAAAGGGAGAACTCGATAACAGGCACCTGGATTTGCTTATCCCGAAAAAGTACCATCACAGCCATCACGGCCACTTTAACAAATTCCTGGAGCATAGCGAAAAGCGGCAAATGGGCCACGGGCGTGACCTGCATGGGGTAAAGAAAGATGGTACCTTGTTCCCGGTTGAAGCCGGTTTGAACCCATTTAGTATAGATGGAGAAGATTACGTGATGTCGCTCGTTATAGACATCAGCGTTAGAAAAGAGGCTCAAAGGCAGATAAAGGAACTAAATTCTGAACTCGAAGAAAAGATAAAGCTTAGAACCAGTGAACTTCAGGAAAGTGTCGAAAACCTGAAGCATCTAAACCTCGAACTGGAAGAGGAGATCACTCGCAGGAAAGAGGCTGAAAGAAAGATCAAGGATGCCCTGCAGAAAGAGAAGGAGCTAAGTGAACTAAAGACAAAGTTCCTTTCCCTAGTTTCTCATGAATTCAAGACTCCGCTTAGCGGTATACTCACTTCGGCTACCCTTGCCGAGAAATACACCAGGGAAGAGCAGCAGGAGAAAAGGGAAAAGCACCTGGTAACCATTAGGAACAAAGTACATTATCTTAATAATATCCTGAATGATTTCCTTTCTATAGAAAGACTGGATAGTGGCCGAGGTCAGTATAAATTCTCAAATTTCGGACTGAAACGGCTTATCAACGAGGTGGTCTATAATGCCAATATCACATTAAAGGATGGGCAGGAGATCATCTATCCCAGGGATGTGGAAGATGTTGAGTTGTTTATGGACGAGAAGATCCTGGAACTTATTCTATCAAATTTACTAGGGAACGCCATCAAGTATTCGCCTGAAAATACCCTCATTAAATTCAGGCTTGAACTTGACGGAGAATTTATTTATTTTGAAGTGGAAGACCAGGGAAGGGGAATTCCCGAAAAAGACCAGAAACATATCTTCGAGAGATATTTCAGGGCAGAGAATGCCTTGCTGGACCAGGGAACCGGAATTGGGTTGAACATTGCGAAAACCCACCTGGAAAACCTGGGTGGTTCCATTTCTTTCGAAAGTGAAGAGCACAAAGGCACCACCTTCAGGGTTAAGGTTCCCATGAATAAATCTTAAAGAATTACACTGCTTTTATGAAGAAATTATTGCTAATAGAAGACGATGCAACGGTAAGGGAGAACACGGCAGAACTGTTGGAACTTTCCAATTACGAGGTGATCACTGCCAGGAACGGTAAACTGGGTATAGAAAAGGCCAAACAGGAGGTGCCAGATATCATCGTGTGCGATATCATGATGCCAGAGACCGATGGGTACGGGGTTTTAGAGGTTTTGGGCAAGGATCCTGAAACCCTTAATATTCCCTTCATCTTTCTTTCAGCAAAAACAGAGCATAAGGATATCAGGAAGGGAATGGACCTGGGTGCAGATGATTATCTTACCAAGCCTTTTGAGGAAGACGAGCTTTTAAGCGCGATCGAAAGCAGGCTGGCAAAAATGGAGATTCTTAAGTCTTACCGTAAGGAAGAGCCAGCGCCAAAAAAGGATGAAAAGCTTAAAGATCTGGACGATCTAAGGAAAATATTCGCCCGGCATGAACTGCTATATTTCAAAAAAGGGGATACCATTTATGAAAAAGGCAAGCACGCCAATTTCTTCTACCTGGTAAAAAGAGGCGTGGTCAAGGCCCATAGGATGGATAACCAGGGGAAAGAGCTTATCACAGAACTATATAAGGAAGAAGACTTTTTTGGAAACCATGCCAACGACCCGCATTCGTCCTACGACGATTATGCTACGGCAATGGAAGATTCCCAGTTATACGCCGTTTCCAGGGAAGAATTCCAGAAGATCCTGGCCGGAAATCCCAGGATCACCATGCAGCTGGTAGAAGTACTTAACAATAACCTTTCTGAACTCAAGCAGCAGCTGATGGATATGGCCTACGGCTCGGTTCGGAAAAAGACAGCCAATACCATCCTTCTATTTGCCGAAAGGATCAAGAAACATCCCCTTAAAAGCATCAGGATCTCCCGGGCAGACCTTGCCGGAGTAGCGGGAATGGCCCCGGAAAGTCTCATCAGGACACTTTCTGAATTCAAAAAGGAAGGCCTTATCGAGATCGAAGGGCGAAATATAAAACTCATGGATTCTGAAGCCCTTAAAATGGTAAAATAACGGGGTATTTCAATTAATCTTTAAGAACTGACTTTCATCATTTTTTCAGAGGTATTCTTCGCCTAATTTCGTGGTATTAAGTGATGATCCATGAACGTTTTAATTCTGACAGATTTTTCGGAGACTTCTGAGAACGCAGGTAAATACGCCGCTGATTTTTTACAAAAAACATCAGCGAATTTTTATTTACTGAACATTCAGACGTTTGATTTTAACAGGTCGGCCAGTAATGTTTTACAGAATGAGGTGGTTTCCACCTTAGGCCAGCTTCAGTTAGATGCGAAAAAACTGAAGAAATATTCTGCTAACAAGGAGCATAAGTTCAACACCATTTTATCTTCAGAAAATCTCATTAGTGCCGTAAGAAAGGCGCTGGTAGAAAAAAAGATCGACCTCATCTTTATCGGGGCGGCCAGCCAGGACGAGCATACCCATCCCATTCTGGGTGACCATGCTTATGACGTGGTGAGAAAGATAAAATGCAATATCATTGCCGTGCCTGCGGGCTGCAAATATGAGACCCCAAAAAAGGCGGTTTTCCCTGTAGATCGTTCCATACTTTCCCTAACCGAGCAGAAAAAGGTTTTTGATGAGCTTAATTACCTAGACAAATCAGATTTTACCCTGCTCGAGATCAAGGATGGTGATGTGGAATATCCTGAAAATTCAAGCGGGCTTATGCCATTTAAAACGCCGGTGGCTTTTACCAAAAAGCTATTCGTGGATATACAGAAGGAATTCGATATCATCTTTATCCTGGGTAAGAACCTTAGTATCTGCGACCGGTTGCTTCATAATGAGCACGGTTTTTCTGCCAATATGGATATACAGATTCCGATCTTTGTCTATCACAGGTAAATTTGAAGTAAAGTAAAATAGTTGAAATGCAAAATGCCTCTAAAGGGCATTTTTTATTTTGGAGCTGAGTGAAAGGGGAGAATTAATTTGATGTAGCCGATTTACGCGCCTGATAAATTCTCAGGAATAGGTGGGTAGACATCTTGCGGGCGTTATGCTTCAGCCGGTCGGCCATTTCACCCTGGAAGAGTTCGTCTATGGTCTGGAACCAGTAATTAAGCCAGATGCCAAAATGATATTCAGAAATGGAATTCTGGTGCTCCATATCTACTTTTATATGGGCACGGGCAGGATTACCCAGGTAAGTACCGGTAAAGAAAAGGTTACTTTCCCAAAAATCGGTGAGCTTTTCGAAATGCTCCTCCCAGTTATGGATAGTATCGTTGAAAAAGTAACCTATTTTTCTGTCTTTTCTGATCTTGCTGTAAAAACTTACTACAAGTCTTTTGATATCGGCTCTTTCCTTAAGGTCTACCAGCATATCTATAAAATATTAAGCAGGATAAAAGTAGTGCTTACGGCAAGGCTCAGGATTAGTGAATTGAATACAAATTTAGGTTTTAACTGGGCAAGTACAGAGGCATTGAACCACATACATACTACCACGATAATCCCAAGCTGTATCATGTCTATTAATCCATGACCGTTCATAAGAACCAGCATGGCGGCAATAGAGCCCATACAGCTGGAAACAATGATACCAGTTGAAGCTCCTGCGTAAAAATCACGGGTGAATTCTGAAAGTTGTTTTTGATAGAAATTCATCTTTTTAGGTTTTTTGATTACCCTTCAAAATTAGGCTAGTAAGCCATTTTAAAATATGATGAATCTCAGCTTTCAGTCCTTTTAAGAACAGCCTTTTTAGACATTCAGTCGTTCAAAAGCCTGTCTGGAAAGTTCTTCCCGGTGATCTGGATGAGAAATGGAGATAAGCGCCTCAGCACGCTGTTTCAAATTCTTTCCGAAGAGATTGACCACACCATATTCTGTAGCGATATAATGTACGTGCGCCCTGGTAGTGGTCACCCCGGCACCTTCTTTCAGGTAAGGAACTATCTTGGAAACGCCATTTTTGGTTACCGAAGGCATGGCGATAATCGCCTTTCCGCCTTCTGAAAGGGAGGCACCACGAATAAAGTCCATTTGTCCACCAACCCCGGAATACTGGATCTTGCCAATGGTATCTGCACAAACCTGGCCGGTAAGATCTATCTCGATAGCAGAGTTGATCGCGGTCACCTTTGGGTTCTTTCTTATGATCGCCGTATCGTTGGTATAGGCAGCTTCCTTGAAATGCACCAGGGGATTGTCATCTACAAAATCGTATAATTTGGGCGAGCCAACCGCGAAACAGGTAACCAGTTTTCCCGTTTTTATCTCCTTCTCTTCGCCGGTGATCACTCCTTTTTCTACTAGGGGCAGGATCCCGTCAGAGAACATTTCGGTGTGTATGCCCAGCCGTTTATGGTTCATCAGGTTGTTGAGGACCACGTTTGGAATTCCCCCAATCCCCATCTGCAGGGTGGCACCGTCTTCAACCAGTCCGGCTACATGTTGGCCTATATGGGTTTCGATTTCGGTGGGTTCTTTAAGATGGGACGTAAAAATGGGTAGATCTACTTCTATGGCAGCATCTATCTTACTTATATGGATCACCCCGTCGCCGTGAGTTCTGGGTACCTGTGGATTCACCTGGGCGATCACCAATTTGGCATTTTGTATGGCCGGCAGGGTAATATCTACTGAAACTCCCAGGGAACAATAGCCGTGTTTGTCTGGCGGGGAAACCTGGATAAAGGCCACATCAAGAGGCAGGATATTCTTCCTGAAAAGTACATGTATCTCGCTTAAAAAAATCGGGATATAGGCCCCGAAATTGGAGTTTACCGCGCTCCTTACATTACTTCCAACGAAACAGGTGTTAATGCTAAAACTATCATGATATGGAGGCTGGCTATACAGAGCATTTCCTTCGGTATGGATCTCAATGATCTCTACGTTTTTAAGTTCCCTGTATCTTTCACAAAGAGCATCGATAAGCACATTGGGCGTCATGGCCGCTCCCTGTATAAAAACTCTTTGGTTAGATCTAACCTTGCTTACAGCCTCATGAGCTGAAACGATATTTAAATTTTTCATAGAATTTTTTGATTGGATTTTCCTTTATAAAACAGGGGAGACAACACAGTCTTATTTTTGATTCAGCTTAAGGTCAAAGATCACCTCAATGATCTCATCAACCTCGATAAGCCCGAGCGCTTTTTTAGGAGGTTCCAGGCCAAAATCACGAATGTTCATTTTGAATTTTCCCTTGAAATGATCTTTAGAAACCAAAACGGGCAGGTCGTAATCCCTGGTTTTTCCGGCAAGCTCCACCTTCAGGTAAGCTTTATTAAAATCTCCATGGAAAAGTTCAATTTTTTCAATCCTGATCCTTATTTCAGGATAACTTTCAGACATAAGCAAGTCCTGGAAATCTGAATTCATTCGTTTATTTCCACAATCAAAGCCATCGGTTCTAAGGGGAAGGATGAGGTCATTAAATATGAGAAATTTGTCTTCCCGGTTGAACTGTATTTTGTTCCAGTCGCAAATAAGATCCATATCGAATTTGCAATTGAAAGTATTTACATTGGTGCTCCCGGCAATGATAAGTTCACTCTCCGGAAGTATCCTGATTTCCATTTTTTCAAGATCTTTCTGGCTAAGGCCGGCAAGACCTGTGAGTAAAAAGATAATGGTGATTAAGCTTTTCATGATCAAGATATTTTGAGATAGTCAGAAAATATTTCGGGTAGCAAAGCTTAAATCTGAATTTAAGAAAGCTACCCGAAACTGCTATTCAAATTTTAGAAACTAATCGCTGCTTCCAGCATAAGGCCATCAAATTTAGCTTCGTGATGGTAATCGGTTGACGGATATCCGTTGTAGTTTTGATTTACGTACTCTACCTTCATTAGAATGTTCCTGGTCATATACCATCCGGCAGCAAGTTGAAAACGATCTACATCTATGTCTTCACCGGTTTCAAGGTCCCCATTTACGGTGTTGTAACGAGCACCGATGTGGAAGTCATCATCATTCCCAAACCTGTACAGTAACTCGCCAGAGAACTGGTTATAGGTTCTGGTGTTAGACTCGTCTGAATCCTTACCTGTAACTGTTTCAATGATACCAAAGAACTCAAGTCCACCATACTTTAGGAAGGGGTTGATCATGAAAGAGGTCATTTCGTTTTGGAAATCTGGTACAACCATACCACCTCTAAATCCGTCACTGTTACCCTCACGGCCTTCTTCGCTAATTACAGAGTAGTAACGAGATCCTGCACGGTCACCACGGTATAGGTATACTCCCCTGGCAGCGTTGTGGGCACTGTGGAATACAGAACCGGTTAATCTGAATCTCAATCCTTCCTCAGCCTGGTTGTCATATCCAAGTTTACCAAGGAAAGACGGGCTGGTTTGGTCCTTATCGGTTACGTTCTGGTTCAATTTACCATTGGTGAAACCTACCATTCCTAACCAGGGACCGTTGAAGTAGTATACTTCTGCACCAACTTCGGTGGTGAATGCGTCCATTACATAGTTACCAACAAATGGGTTATAAATGGCCTGGGCGTTATCGGTTCTTCTAAAGTGACCATCTCCATAGTTGTTCTCCATATGACCAATTTTGATCCTTAGGTGGTCCATAAGCCCTTCAGCAAAACCTTCCTTAATAAAGTCGAGTTTGTCTATCTGGATATATCCACCCTTTACATAGGCCTCGGTGTGGTGCTGAGAAGAAAGGTAAGTTCTTAAGTGCATTCTAACTCCATCATAAAGTGCCACGTCAAGGTCAAGGTTGGCAGTTGCCAGGTTAAAGTTGCTTCCAAGTTCCTGTAATGGTACTGGACCTTCACCTTCCTGGGTTAAGGCTTGGAATTGCAGGGTAGAAGCACCGCCCACTCTTACATGCAGTCCCTCAAAAGTAGAGACCGTATCTTTAGGAGCTTCAAACTGGTTAATTCCTCTTTGATCACGATAACGGAAGTTATCAAGGTCACGTTGAGTCTGCGCCATGGCCGGTAATGCAAGCAGGGCCATTAGCAGGGTTGCGAATATTTTGGTAGTAGTTTTCATTTTATTGTTATTTAAAGGGTTGATTTTCTAATTTTTAAAATGTGATTCGAATTTTATGATCACGTCCTCATCGGTAGTGATAGTTCCAAAAAGTGCAGTGGGCGCTTCTATTCCGAAATCGGTCATATTCAGTTTATGATCTCCGGTTAGCACTATCTTGTTCCCGTTCTTCTTCAGGTCGAAATCCAGAGCTATGTCCTTTTTTGTTCCCGAGATCTCCAGGCTGCCTTTTGCCTTCACTTTATATGAATCTGCAGTAGCCTTTTCGATCTTCTGAACATCTTTCAGCCTGAAAGCGATCTCCTTATATTTATCTGTATTAAGAGCCTTATAGGTATTCTTGTCCATCCCGCTTTTCCCGCTCATCAGGCTTTCAGTCTTTACCTTGAAATCAAGATTGCTGATGGACTCCAGAAAGCCTTCCTCGAATTCAGCAGTAAGGTTACCGCTGGTATTCTCGGCCTCAATGGTCCAGTCGTGGATATTCGAGGTCCCTTCGATTATTAGATTAGAGGTTTCATTGTCCAGTTTGTAAGATTGAGCATTAACTCCCAGGCTTAGTAGAAGTACACATGCTATCATCTTAAAGTTGCTGTAAGGTTTCATATCGATTACTTTTTGTATGATACAAAGTTGCAGCAGGGATGCTTTTTAAATTATGATGAATGTCACTTTTAAGAAGATTTCCGAAATCTTGTATTGCCAGTATTTTCAGGGCTTTTATGACGAGAGTCATTTTTTGGGCCGCTCAATTCCCGAAATTTTGTGTTCTTATATTATAGGAGAAGATATGACGTGTTACCATTGCGGCGAGCATTGCCGGGAAGAAACTATAGCCTACGATGAGAGGTCATTCTGCTGTTCAGGATGCAAAACGGTTTACGAGATCCTAAATTCTAGTGATCTTACCTATTATTATGAACTGGAAAATGCTCCGGGAACTTCACCCAGGTATAACGATGGTAAATTCAACTACCTGGAGAATACCGAGATCGTTGAAAAACTGCTGGAGTTCGACCATGCAGGAACACAGATCGTTTCTTTTTATATTCCTTCCATACATTGTAGTTCGTGCATCTGGATCCTGGAGAATCTAGGCAAACTTCATAAAGGCATTAAAAGTTCCCAGGTAGACTTTCCCAAAAAGAAAATTAGGATAAGCTTTTCTTCGGAAGCGATACAACTTAAGGAGCTGGTGCTATTACTGGCCAGGATTGGCTATGAGCCTAATATCTCTCTGGAAAATTTCGAGGAAAAGGAAAAAGGGATAGACCGAAGCCTAATCTATAAACTGGGCGTAGCTGGTTTCGCTTTCGGAAATATCATGTTTCTTTCGTTTCCGGAATATTTCGAGATCAAAGAGTTCTGGCTGGAGCAATTCAAACACTTGTTTCGCTGGCTTATGTTCAGCTTCTCCCTGCCGGTAGTATTTTATTCGGGACAAAATTACTTTATTTCGGCCTGGAAAGGTCTAAGGTCGGGGATACTTAATATCGATGTGCCCATTGCCCTGGGGATCACCGTTCTTTTCTTAAGAAGCACGGCAGAGATCGCCCTGGACCAGGGCACCGGTTTCTTTGATAGTCTTAGCGGACTTGTATTTTTTCTCCTGTTGGGTAAGTTCTTTCAGCAAAAGACCTACTCCTTTCTTTCTTTTGAAAGGGATTATAAATCCTATTTTCCCATTGCCGTTACCCGCTTGTTTTCAGAAGAAGGAAAGATCAAAGAAGAGCAGGTGCAGGTGTATAGGATCCAGAAAGGAGACAGGATCATTATTAGAAATGAGGAGCTTATCCCCATGGACGCGATCCTGATAAAGGGAAAGGCAAGGATAGATTATAGTTTCGTTACCGGAGAGGCAGAACCGGTTGAAAAAAATAGCGGGGATAAATTGTTTGCGGGTGGCAGGCAGCAGGGCGGAATCATAGAGGTAGAAGCCCTTAAACCGGTACAGCAGAGTTACCTTACCGAGCTTTGGAGCGATGAGGTCTTTAGTAAGGATAAGAATTCTGCCTTTCAGAATCTTACCAACCAGATAAGTAAAAGGTTTACTTATGCGGTCCTTGGTATAGCCATTGTCGCCGGGGTATTCTGGATATTTTATGAGCCGGCCAGGGCCTGGAATGTTTTTACCGCGGTTCTTATTATCGCCTGTCCCTGCGCAATTGCCCTGGCCGCTCCTTTCACCCTTGGTAATCTGCTCAGGATCTTCGGCAGGAATAAATTATACCTGAAAGACGCCAATATTATCGAAAAAATAGCCCAGGTAGATACTGTGGTTTTTGATAAGACCGGTACCATTACCCAGAACGACCGTAGCAGGATAGAATATGAGGGGCTGGAACTAACAGAAGAAGAAGAGCAATTATTGGGAGGCAGCCTTCGGGCTTCCAATCATCCTTTGAGCCGTTCCCTTTATAATATCCTGGATAATAACAATATTTCAACTCCAGAGCATTTCACTGAATTCACCGGGCAAGGACTGGAAACTACTTATAAGGACCTTAAACTAAAGATAGGTTCACAAAGTTTCGTGTGCGATTCCAATCAGGCTACGGCTAGCCCTTTACAAAACAAAGTAGAAAAGACCTCGGTTTATATCAGTTCTAACGATCTATACAAAGGCTGCTTCAGTTTTTATAATTCTTATCGTGAGGGACTTCCGGAGCTATTAATGGAGCTTTCAAAAGACCAGGAACTTATCATTCTCTCCGGAGATAATGATGGCGAAAGGGACAGGCTGGGCACAATAGTTCCGGCAGGAACCTCAATGTTTTTTGACCAGAAACCTGGGAACAAACTTGAGTTCATTAAAAAGCTTCAATCCAGGGGTAGAAAAGTGATGATGGTAGGAGACGGGCTTAACGATGCCGGGGCTCTGGCCCAGAGCGATGTTGGGATAGCAATCTCAGAAGACGTGAATGTATTTTCACCTGCCTGTGATGGTATCTTGGATGCAAAACGATTTCGGGATCTTGGAAAATTCTTCCAACTTTCTCGAAAAGCGATCTCCATCATCAACCTGAGCTTCCTGCTATCCCTGTGTTACAACATCATAGGTCTTGGTTTTGCGGTTTCCGGAGACCTTATGCCGGTGGTGGCAGCCATTTTAATGCCCCTCAGCTCCATCAGCATTGTTGTTTTTACCACCCTCGCCACTCAGGTCATTGCAAAAAAATCTGAAATAAGGTCTCAAAGCTGACTATTGTCATTTTTTGAGCGCAGCCCGGGAAATACTTTTACACCCATATTTAAGAATAATGAGCATTATCTACATGTTACTGGCTATTAGTGTGGTTGTAGCCATCATCTTCTTTGTCGCTTTTATCATTTCGGTTAAAAAAGGCCAATATGACGATGTGTATACGCCCTCGGTAAGAATGCTGTTCGATGATGAGCTTGTTAAGACCAATCCCAAGGAAAATCAACCTGTCAATAAAGTGAAATCAAATTAATTATGGAAGTACAGCAATTTTATTACGATAATAAGATCGTAAAGAAATTTATAATTGCCACTATGTTCTGGGGCATTATAGGAATGAGCGTTGGCCTGTTGCTCGCCTTTATGTTTATTTTTCCGAATGTGACCGAGGGTATCTCCTGGCTTAGTTTTGGGAGATTGAGGCCACTGCACACCAACGCAGTTATTTTTGCATTTGTAGGGAATGCGCTTTTCGCCGGTATCTATTATTCTACCCAGCGACTTTTAAAAGCCCGTATGTGGAGTGATGCCCTTAGTAACATTAATTTCTGGGGCTGGCAGCTGATCATCATTGGTGCGGCCATTACCCTGCCTTTGGGTTTTACTTCCTCTAAAGAATACGCCGAGCTTGAATGGCCCTTTGATATCGCCATCGCTATTATCTGGGTGGCATTTGGAGCCAACCTTATTGGCACCATGATCAAAAGGAGGCAGCGTCATCTCTATGTGGCCATCTGGTTCTACCTGGCCACTTTCGTAACGGTCGCGGTTCTGCATATCTTCAATAATATCGAGATCCCGGTTTCGGCCTTGAAGAGTTATTCGTTCTATTCAGGAGTGCAGGACGCCCTTGTCCAGTGGTGGTATGGGCATAATGCCGTGGCTTTTTTCCTTACCACACCTTTCCTGGGATTGATGTACTATTTTGTTCCAAAGGCAGCGAACAGACCGGTATATTCTTACCGACTTTCGATTATCCACTTCTGGTCGCTCATCTTTATCTACATCTGGGCAGGACCTCACCATTTGCTTTACACCGCCCTGCCAGACTGGGCTCAAAACCTTGGGGTGGCCTTTTCTGTAATGTTATTGTTCCCTTCTTGGGGAGGAATGATCAACGGTCTGCTTACTTTAAGAGGAGCCTGGGATAAGGTTAGAGTAGATCCTGTTTTAAAATTCATGGTGGTGGCGATTACCGGCTACGGGATGGCCACTTTTGAAGGTCCCATGCTGTCGCTGAAAAATGTGAATGCGATCGCTCACTTTAGTGACTGGATCATTGCTCACGTTCATGTTGGCGCTCTAGCCTGGAATGGGTTTATGACCTTCGGAATGGTGTACTGGCTGGTTCCACGACTGTTCAAGACCAAATTATGGTCTGCCAAACTTGCCAATACCCACTTCTGGATGGGAACCTTAGGGATCATAATCTATGCTTTACCAATGTATGTGGCCGGGTTCGTTCAGGCTTCTATGTGGAAGCAATTCAACCCAGATGGTACCCTTACTTACGGGAACTTCCTGGAAACGGTAACCCAGATCATCCCTATGTACTGGATGAGAGCCATTGGAGGTAGCTTATATATTCTAGGAGCATTCGTAATGCTTTACAATATTGTGAAAACTGCCCGCCAGGGAAGTAAGGTAGAAGATGAGCTTGCCGAAGCGGCAGCGCTGCAGCCTGTAACCAAAAAAAGAACGGCTGGGGAAGCCTACCACAGCTGGTTGGAAAGAAGACCGGTTAAACTTACCATCTTCGCCACTATCGCTATTCTTATTGGAGGCCTGGTACAGATCATACCTTCCCTTATGGTAGATGAATATGTTCCCGTGATCTCCAGCGTGAAACCTTATACGCCCCTGGAACTTGAAGGCCGCGATATTTACATCCGCGAAGGCTGTGTGTCTTGCCATTCACAAATGGTAAGACCATTTAGAAGCGAGGTGGAACGTTATGGGGAATATTCAAAGGCAGGTGAATACAGGTTTGATTTCCCGTTCCTGTGGGGAAGTAAAAGAACAGGGCCAGACCTGCATCGTGTGGGAGAGAAATATTCCGATAACTGGCACCTTAACCATATGTACGATCCGCAAAGTACTTCTTCTGGCTCCATTATGCCTTCCTACAAATGGCTGGTCCAGGATGAGCTGGATAAATCTGATACCGAAAATAAAATGCGAGCCATGCAGACTCTTGGGGTTCCTTATACCGATGAAGAGATCGAAAGGGCCCAGGCATGGATGAGCGAGCAGGGAACCCAGATAGAGAAAAATCTTTATTCCGATCCCGATTTTGTCACCAGTTATGAAGCCGATAAGAAGTATGCCCAGGAAAACGGGCAGGAATTCGTCGAAATGCGTGATCGTGAGATCGTAGCCCTTATCGCTTATCTGCAAAGGCTGGGAACCGACATTAAAGCCGATGATTTAAAACAAGCCTCAACTAACTAAATATTAAGATCATGTTGAAATTCGTAAAAGGTCCGTTAGAAAGTATTGAAGGGGTCGAGATCTATCCTATCATCTCCCTGTTCATCTTCTTTATTTTTTTTACCGCCCTGTTCTGGTGGGTGATCACCGCCAAAAAAGAATATATCAGGAAAGTAAGTGATATTCCACTAGAGCTGGAAGAGAATACGTGTATAGATAATAACCTAAAAGAAAGCAAATCATGAAAAGAGTTTATGCATTCTTAAGAATATCTGGTTTTATCGCCCTGGCTATTCTTCTGGCGGAAGCAACCCTGGAAACAGGAGATAAATCTGTTTTTGAAGTTTATCCCATCTTCTGGCTTATCCTTGGGGTCGCCTTGCTGACCGGGATCGCTATAGAAGTATCGGTGGCGGCGCTGGAACGAACCCTGTATTTATCCCTGAAACCAGAAGCCCGGGTTGAATATGACCGGATCCTGCAAGCAAAAAAACAGGATCGTTTTGGCTGGATAAAAAAGGCTTACGATAAACTTCTGGACAAGAAACCTATCGAAAAAGAGGAGGAGATCATCCTGGACCATAATTATGATGGTATCAAGGAACTGGACAATAACCTCCCGCCATGGTGGCTGTATGGCTTTTATGTGAGTATCATCTTTGCAGGCATCTATCTTGCCAGGTATCATATTTTCGACGGGCCAACCCAGAAGGAAGAATACCTGGTAGAAGTTGCCGAAGCCCGCGCTGCGGTGGAGGAATATAAAAAGAACGCAAAAGGCCTTATTGATGCCAATACCGTTGAGATACTAACCGGGGAAGAAGATATCAAGGCCGGGAAGGCTATTTTCTCGGGTAATTGTGCAGCCTGCCATAAAATTGATGGCGGCGGTGGAATTGGCCCGAACCTTACCGATTCTTACTGGATCCTGGGAGGTGGGATAAAGAATGTTTTCAATACCATTTCTGAAGGAGGTCGTGCCGGGAAAGGAATGGTGGCCTGGAAAACCGATCTCAATCCTGAAGAGATCGCCCAGGTCTCCAGTTACGTGCTTAGCCTGCATGGTACTACTCCGGCAGAACCCAAAGAACCCCAGGGAGAACTTTGGGTGGATCCCGATGCCAGGATAGATGAGGTAGAGGTGGAGATGAAAGATTCTACTTCCGTAGACATCCAAATGGATTACGAAGAAGCTGAAGAATAAATATTGTGGATAAACAGGGTCACGAAAAATTCAGAGATAGTATAGGGACGCTTACATCAGAAGGTAAGCGATCCTGGGTCTACCCTAAAATGCCGGAAGGTAAATTGTACCGGTATAGAAAATGGGTTAGCTATATATTATTGGCTTTTCTTTTCACGGCTCCTTTTATCAGCATCGATGGTAACCAGTTCCTCATGTTCAATGTGCTGGAACGTAGGTTCCATATCTTCGGAAAGATCTTCTGGCCACAGGATTTTTATCTTTTCGTTTTGATGATGCTCATCGGGGTGGTCTTCGTGGTACTTTTTACGGTTGCCTTCGGAAGGATCTTTTGTGGGTGGATATGTCCACAGACCATTTTTATGGAAATGGTTTTCAGAAGAATTGAATACTGGATAGAAGGAGACAGGGGAAAACAGATGCGCCTGGATAAACAGGAATGGAATGCTGAAAAGATCAAAAAGAAAGGACTTAAATGGACCCTATTTTTCATCATCTCCTTCCTGATAGCGAATGTGTTTCTTGCCTATTTGATAGGCAGTGACCGCCTGTTAATGTTCATTAAAGAAGGTCCCCTGGCCCATTTGAGCACCCTGGTTTCTTTACTCATTTTTACTGGAATCTTCTATTTTGTCTTTGCCTGGTTTCGGGAACAGGTGTGTATCATCGCCTGTCCCTATGGAAGGCTTCAGGGAGTGCTTTTGGATAACAGATCTATCGTGGTCGCCTATGATAACAAGCGGGGAGAAAAGGAAAAGGGGCGCGCCAAATTCAGAAAGAATGAAGATAGGGCAGCCAGTGGTAAAGGTGATTGTATAGATTGTTCGCAATGCGTACAGGTTTGCCCAACCGGGATTGATATTCGCCATGGAACCCAGCTTGAATGTGTGAATTGTACGGCCTGTATAGATGCCTGTAATAAGATGATGGACGCCGTTGATTTTCCCCGTGGGCTTATAAGGTATGCCAGTGAAGAGAACATCGAACAGAAATCCAGGTTCAGGCTCACGCCCAGACTAAAGGGATATGCCGCGGTGCTTTTTATTCTGATTTCGGTACTTAGCGGGATGCTCTTTCTAAGAAGTGATATAGAAGCCAATATCCTAAGGCTTCCGGGACAGCTTTATGAGCATAAGGAAAATAACATTATAAGTAATGTATACACCTACAAGCTAATTAATAAGACCTCCAAGGATTTTGAGAATGTGCAGTTCAGGTTACAATCTCACGATGGGAGCGTTCATACGGTAAAGTCTTCTATCGTAGTTCCGGCCAACGGACTTGTAGAGGGGACTTTATTCGTCGAGATAGACCGTGCAGCGCTGGAAAACGAAAAAGATAAGATAAGGATCGCTATTTACAGCAGTGATGATTTGATAGAAACCACCGGGACCACCTTTTTAGGTCCAAGAAGCTATAACTAAAAATTAAAAATCATGAAGATAAATTGGGGAACGGGATTGGTCATTGGGATGCTGGCGTTCATTTCTTTCATCATGTATTTCGTGGTGACCATGATGAGCAGTACAGATTATGACCACGATTTGGTAGTAGAGGACTATTATCGTGAAGAGTTGCATTATCAGCAGGACATCGACGCCGAAAAAAATGCTCTCGCGCTTGAGGAGGGTATTGAAGTATATAGAGATGGGAACAAACTTATCCTGAAATTTCCTGAAACTATGAACCTGGCAGAATTGGAGGGAACGGTAAGCTTTTACAGGCCTTCCAGTAAGAAGCTGGATTTTGTGATTCCTTTTTCTGAAATAGAGAACAACAGGCTGCTGGCTCCCGATGATCAAATGATTGCGGGCAGGTGGAACCTGAAGGTTCGCTGGCAGGAGCACGGAAAGGAATATCTGTTCAAAAAAGAGATACTTTATTAGATGTTTTTCTCGGCCATCATATTCGGATTGTTAGGAAGTTTCCATTGCATTGGGATGTGCGGACCTATAGCATTTTTATTGCCATTAGACAGGCTTAATAGGTCCAGGAGGTTATTGCAGATCTTCCTTTATCATGCTGGCCGGCTAACTGCCTATGCTATTATTGGCCTGGCCTCTGGCCTGTTAGGTAAAAGCCTGGGCTTATTTGGCCTGCAACAGCAGCTTTCCATAATCATTGGGGTAATCATGCTTATCCTGGTACTAATACCCAAACGCAAATTAGGAAAGCTCGATCCTGAAAAAGGGGGATTCAAATTAGCAGGCGTGCTCAAAAACAGGTTAGGAAAGGAGTTGAAAAAGAAGAGCCCCGATACATTTTATAGCGTAGGTTTCCTGAATGGCTTTTTACCCTGCGGGCTGGTGTACATTGCCGTGTTTGGAGCCATCGCCTCGGGGAATGCCTTGCAGGGAAGCTTTTACATGCTTCTTTTTGGAGTAGGAACCATACCGTTAATGACCAGTGCTATCTGGCTGAGCAATATCATTTCAGTTAAAAGCAGGAAATATATTCGGCGACTGGTACCGGTCTTTGTAGGACTAATGGCCATAATGTTCATATTACGCGGACTGGGCCTCGGTATTCCCTACGTTTCGCCAAAACAACAAACAGAACAGGTTAGTTCTGAATACGAATGCCATAAACCAATGCTAATCACAAAATCTTAGATCATGAATTCACTCTCATTTTTTCCACTGGTCAATTGGTCTCTAGGAACTGGGATCATACTGTTTTTTGCTGTTGTATGTCTCATTTTGATCCTGGTGGTCAATCGGATGGTACAGAATGGCCGGAATAAGGAAGATTAATTCCTACAGGAAAACCTGTATTTTTTGTCTTTGGTCTGGGAACGGTTTGAAATAAAAAATACGATTCGTACCTTTATAATGTTGTTAATCGGTAAAACGATTAGCCGGAAGGCTAGCTAAATATGCGTTGGTATATTAGTTAGCCTTTTTTGTTTCTCCTTCCTTTTTCTTTGTATGAAAATTCTTTCTTTATTTTGTTGATATCGTATTGATAAATGCCTTCTAAAAAACTAGTAAACAGAGGTTTGTGAATCCGATAATTCCTAAATTATCACTGCTATTACTACAAAAAATTTGAGATTTGGGGCATTTTAAATTTAGGGTTCTGTTTTCGGTCATAATCTTGATCGGGATCACCGGTAATCTTATCGGGCAGAATGCAAATTCAGTTAAAAGAATTGAGGCTGTTGAACCATTTATCAAAGCCGAGCAGGTACACATCCAGCAGGACCAAGGGGATGAGCTTTGGATCACCACCCCGATGCAGGTGATGAGGTATAATTCCATAAGGATAGAAGATTTTAATAAATTCCGGGGGATACCTAAAGAGATAGGCAAAGTATACAAATTCACTTATACAGATTCAGAAAATAAGATCTGGCTGGCCGGAAACCACGGATTGGCCATTTATAATGCCAGCCTGGATAGTTTCGAATTTGTGAGTGATATCACCGGGAACATCTATGCGCTTAAAGAGGACGCCGGAAAACAATTATGGATCGCTGCTGAAAATGGGATCTTCAAGCTCAATATTGATGAGAAAAAGAAAGATTTCGGTATTTCCCGTTTCCTTTCAGAAAACACCATGGCTGCTGATATCGTAATTTTCAATGATCAGGTCATTTTTGGCGGTCCCAACGGCATTCTCACAATAAACAGGAGATCGGGGAAATTCAGCAAGATTGATATGGGCTATTATCAGGACCTTCAAATCAGCAGCATGCTGGCCTTGGATAATGAGGTCCTGATAGGAACGAAGGAAAGGGGGCTGTACCGTCTGCATGCAGATCTAAGAAAAATAGAGAAACTCAGCTCTGTTCCCTGGGAATTTTCACAGAATGAAATAACCGACCTCGAAAGGTTCAATGATGAGGTAATTATTGCCACCAAGGGTGCAGGAGTCCTAAGGTTGAACGACCGTTTGGCGCCGGTGGAAAGCAATATAGATTATCCCGACAATATCTATAAGCTTGACCTCAATTCCCAGAATCTTCTCTGGATGGTAGCATCGCAGGGCCTGTACCTACAGAATTTTTCAGGCCTGGCGGTTAAAACTCTTAAAAACGACGAAACCAAATATTCCAGCCTGAGTGACGATTTTGTAGTGGCCGCCAAAGAGGATGCTGAAGCCAATATCTGGTTTGGTACGGCTAAGGGATTGAGTATCTGGAATACGACATCCAACCGCTGGAGGCATATCAAAAACCTGAATTATCGCCATAGTTTTAATAAGCCCGACGAGATCACAGGCCTCGCCTCAACTGGTGAACATATGTGGGTGGCAACGGCCAACGATGGGGTGTATAAGATCAATATTCATACGCTCAAAAGAGCGCATTACTCGGTAGACGCTCTTAATAAAACAGGTATTCGTTCTGCCAGTACACTTTTTGTAGATGCAAAAAACAATGTTTGGGTAGGCAGTGAGAAGGCATATCTAACCAGGATCTCGCCTCAAGATATAATAAAGGAATATCCTATAAGGGACGTTCAGGCGATGGCCGAGCTCGGGCCGAAAAAGATCATCGTGGCTACCGGCGCACGTGTACATTCCCTTGATCCTTATTCCGGAAGAATAACCGACCTGGAAAAGCTGAATGCCGGCCCCGAGATGCTCTATTATTCGATGAACGATGTCAAGATCTCTCACCAGGGACAGGGCTTTTTTGCCACCAAGGGAGCCGGTCTTATCATTTATGATTTTGAATCTGAAGAATTAAAGAACCTGACCAGGGAGGATGGCCTGCCTTCAAATAATATCACCAGCCTGGACCTGGATGCCGATAATGGTTTCTGGCTGGCTACAGACAAAGGACTGGCCTTTTATAAGACCGATAATGGTAAAATTGAGGTGTACACCGAACTTAATGGGTTAAGCACAAACGAACTTACCACAGAATTCGCAAGATTGAAAGATGGTTCGCTGGTCCTGGGCAGCCCCAGGGGGGTGAACATTTTTATACCCAAGACCATGCTGGCGCAAAAGGAGTTCAAGCCCCGCCTGGAATTGAGAACGCTTTTCCTTCCGAAAGAAAAGGATAAAGAAAAGAGCAGCTTCAATCTGAGAAAAAAGTCTGAGGTGAACCTGGATGAAAATTCGGGCTTCAGGATAAGTTTTGCGGGTATAAGCCACCTTGATCCTGAAGGAATTCTTTACTCCTGGAAAATGGAAGGACTGGAAGAGGACTGGTCTAAACCATCAGGGCTTACCCATGCTAATTATGCCAACCTGCCGCCCGGGTCCTATGATTTTAAAGTAAAGGCCAGGCTAGGAGATTCGGCCTGGACAGAACCTGAATCTGTAAGGATAAATGTAGAGGCCGTAGCGGGAACCATCAGCAGTGTTTACCTTTTCATGGGAATTAGCGTGCTGGCGATGATCGTGATCTTCGTAGTTGTATTTGTAAAGAGGTCCAGGGATGCCGACAGGGCCGCCCGGGAAGAACTCAGGGAACAACTTAAAAAGGAGTTTCAGCAGCCGGTAGAAAGTGCCGTAAAATCCCTAAGCAAGATCTCTGCCACGTCTGAACCGGGGAACACCGAAGATCTGCAAAGGTTTGCAGCCAGGTTCGACGATCTTTTTAACCAGATCCTGAATTTCAATTACCAGGGATCTGTGTATGAGATCTCCAGGATAAGTTTGCATTCCCACATCCTGCAAATGATGAACGATATTCGGCCTATCTATAAGATGAAAGATCTCGAAGTGGTAGTGAACGATCATTGGGGAGATGCTGAATTCTATTTCAATATCGAAATGCTGGATAAGATTTTCTATAGTCTCATCTCGGGCAGCACGGGATATTCCGTCAAAAAAGGAAAGCTTATCATCAACGTCATTGGGACCAGTGTAGACGACCTTAAGGTACAGATCACCGATAACGGCCGGGGGATTCCAGAAAATGATATCAAGGTGCTGGAGAAAAAGAGGAGCCTGAATACCGGGCCGGCGATCAGGGATAAAAGCGGACTAAGATATATCCTGAAAGCCAAGGAACTTATTGCGGGCACGGGAGGAAGTTTCAGTTATGAGACCGAAAAGAACGAAGGCTCAACTTTTACCGCGGTTCTAAAAAATAAAAAAGATGAATATCGCAAGGTGCCGGAACGTGCTGCGGCGATACTAAAAGCTCAGAGTCTAATACCGGCAAAGGAACCGGAGCAAACTCCTGTGTCTTCAGAAAAACCTTTCCATTTAGGAGAAAGCAAGGTATTGCTCATCGAAAATGATCCCGAAATAAGGGAAATGCTGGCAGGAAGTATCGGGAAATACTGCCAGATCTACCAGGCGACCAGCGGAGAAGAAGGTATAGAAAAGGCCGGGATGATCTTTCCCGATATCATCATAGCCACCAGCCTGCTTCCAGATATGAACGCGGTGCAGCTCTCCAAGATGCTGAAGAGCAATATTGGTCTAAACCATATCAATATCTTCCTAGTGGCAGAGGAGGACCAGGTGTTCGACGAGATCCAGCTGGATGAAACCACCGAGGTCATCTCCAAGCCTATCGACCTTAATTTCCTGATGTTAAAGATCAATAAGATCCTAAGCTGGCAGAAGGATATCCGGGATTCATACGTGAAATCGCATATAGCACATTCTGAAGTGAAATTCAGAAGCAAGAAAGATGAAAAGTTCATCGTGGCCTTAAATGACCTTATTATTCAGAATATTAAGAATGAGAATTTCACGGTGCACAACCTGAGTGCTGCCGTGGGAATGAGCAGCAATACCTTATTCATGAAATTAAAGAGCATAGTGAACCTATCTCCCCAGGATTTCATGGAATTTACCAGGCTTAACTACGCCAGGGATCTCATGGAGCATACAGATATGAATGTGATGGAGATCGCCTATAAATCCGGATTTTCGAGTCCGAAGTTGTTTTACAGTTCTTTCAAAAAATTCTTCGGCTATAGCCTCGCAGAATCTATGGAAGACAAATCTTAACCATTTTTTTGCCCTAAAAAAATTAGCCTGTCTGGATCGCTCCGGACAGGCTGATTTATTTTAATTCATATCTGGTTTTATCCTACCAGGTGTAATTCCCCGAATTCCTTATCTACGATCATGGTTTTTTCTTCGGCATTGAATTGAAGTTTCTCCAAAGGAACCTCCTCATTTTCGAAGAACACACGTTTAATATCGAAGGGAAGTCCATGGAACTTCAATTTAAGAGTACTATAGGGCGCAGAATATTTCCCGCTTTTATGCTGTTGCAGGATGATCTCGTCCTCTTTTCCGGTTAATTTAAAGGTACGCAGGCTGTAGATGTTCTGCCTGTATTCGTAGCCATCGTGTGCATCTTCATAAAGGTCTGAATTCTCCTTACCCAGTTTATAATATACATCCAGGGTGAGTTCTTCAATATCCAGCTGGTCAACATATTGCTGCACCGGGTATTTCGGTATCACCGCACCTTCTTTAATAAAGATTGGGATGGTCTCTAATGGCGCATCCACATACATTTCCTTACCTCCGGTGATGAGCTTGTCGTTCCAGAAGTTGTACCATTTCCCGCGCGGGATATACATTCTTCTTCCCTGTACGTTTGGTTCCTGAACCGGGCATACCAGGATCTGGTTTCCGAAGATGAACTCATCAGATCGGTAATGCGTTTGCACATCCTGCTGGTCAAAATATACCAGGGGTTTTAGGATTGGCATGCCTTCCTGTACATATTGATAGAAAGCCGTGTAGAGGTACGGCAGAAGCTGGTATCTTAATTCCACGTATTTCCTGGTGATATCCAGAACTTCCTCTCCAAAGAACCATGGCTCCTGTTCTCCGTGGTCTCCCGAAGAATGTACCCGGCAAAAAGGATGGAAAACACCCAGCTGTATCCAGCGGGTATAGAGCTCTCCTGAGGGCTGCTCGGCAAACCCGCCAATATCTGATCCTGCAAAACTCATTCCGCTTAAACAAAGTCGTTGAATCTGCACATTGGCCAGCCATAAATGTTCCCAGGTAGCTATATTATCACCAGTCCAGGTAGAAGTATATCTCTGTCCTCCCGAATAATTGGCCCTGGTAATGATAAATGGTCTTTTAGGGAAATTATATTTTTTAACACCTTCATAGGTCGCACGGGCCATTTGCATCCCGTAGATATTATGCGCCTTCCGGTGGCTACAGCGATGCCCATCATAATCATGCCGTACATCCAGAGGGAAGGTCTTTCCGGGAACTTCCATCACTGCGGGTTCGTTCATATCGTTCCACACACCTTTAACGCCAATATCACCTATGAGTTCACGGTAGAGTCCGCTCCACCATTCCCTAACTTCAGGATTGGTGAAATCTGGAAAATAACATTCTCCCGGCCATACTTTTCCCTGCATATAGGGCCCATCAGCTCGGCGACAGAAGTAGTTCTTTTCCAGGGCCTCCTTGAAAATATCATAACTAAGGTCGATCTTGATCCCCGGGTCTATGATAGCAACTGTCTTGAATCCGTCTTCCTCGAGTTCAGAAACCATTCTTTTTGGATCGGGGAAATATTCCTTGTTCCAGGTGAAACAACGGAACCCGTCCATATAATCTATATCCAGGTAGATGGCGTCACAGGGGAAATTAAGCTCGCGGAACTTTGAGGTGATCTCTTTCACCTTGCTTTCCGGGTAATAGCTCCATTTACACTGGTGGAATCCCAGTGCCCACATGGGCGGAAGTTCAGGTTTTCCTGTTAGATCGGTATAGGTGGTGAGCACATCGTTCATTTCTGGGCCGTAGATGAAATAATAGTTCATTTCACCCCCGTCTGCCCAGAAGCTGGTCACGTTCCTGCGCTCGTGGCAAAAATCGAAATGCGTTTTAAAGGTATTGTCGAAAAAGATACCGTAGCTCATGTTGTTATGCAATCCCATATAAAATGGAACAGCCTTATAAAGTTCATTGGTATCTTTCCCGTAGGCATACTGGTCTGTGTTCCACATACTAAGCCTTTTTCCTTTCAGGTTGAAATTAGTGGGTTTGTCTCCAAGACCAAAGAAATTTTCCTGGTCCCGGGAGGTTTTGCTCATTTTCACGAAGTTCCCCCCGAACTCAAAACTTTCTTCCCAGTGAAAGCCCTGCTCATCTTCGAGTATTGGTTTTCCGTTAAGATCATACATGCCAACCCTGATATCATCCCTGGCCACCTTACAGATAAACTTTTCAGTGGTGATGATCACATGGGTTTCGTTCTCCTCAACCTTAAGCTGGTTAAAGCCATGAGGATGATCCTTGTCTACGGCATAAGAAAAATCGTCCTCGAAGATCCCTGAGGTGGCATATCGCAGCCTCAACATATTGTCGCGTAAAACCTGTATCATTAACCTTACGCCATTTTTAGTGATAAAACTTATGGTGTCCTGGTCGTGTTCAAATGATATCAGGGCGGTAGGGTATAAGTCCCCTTTATATTCTAGTTCTGTATTGGTAATCATAGCCTTACATTCGTTAAAGAGAACTACAAATGAAGTTCATTCTCCGGAATAATTTTTTAGTTGTTTATAAAATTTCAAAAACTACCACACCCAGGGGCGGGATGGTGATTTTAGCGGAATAATCCCTGCCATGAAAAGCAGTTTCTTCTATTTTGATTTGTTTGTTCTTGATGCCAGATCCCCAGTATTTCTTGTCATCAGAATTGAAGATCTCTTTCAGCTTTCCTTTAGCCGGTAAGCCAATGCTATATTCTTTCAGGATGGTTGGGGTAAAGTTGCAAACCACGATGAGTTTTTCCTTTTTATCCTCACCTTTCCTTATATAGCTCAGTACCGAATTCTGGCTGTCGTCATAGGCGATCCATTCAAAACCTTCTGCCGAGAATTGTTTTTCGTGCAGCGCCGGTTTGGTTTTATATAATTTGTTCAGATCGGTAAGCAGTTTTTTCACTCCCTGATGAGGTTCGTACTCCAGAAGGTGCCAGCCGAGGCTGGTATTATAATTCCATTCTTCATACTGGCCAATCTCACCTCCCATAAAAAGCAGTTTCGCGCCGGGATGGGTGAACATATAGGAATATAGAAGTCTTAGGTTGGCGAACCTCTGCCATTCATCTCCAGGCATCCTTCCAAGAATTGATTTCTTCCCATAAACCACTTCGTCGTGGCTCAGCGGAAGCACGAAATTCTCGGTAAAGGCATAGGTCATACTAAAGCTGATATCATTGTGATGATACTGGCGATAAATCGGATCTTTTTTAAAGAATTCAAGGGTATCGTGCATCCATCCCATCATCCACTTCATCCCAAAACCAAGACCTCCCAGGTCTACCGGTTTGGAAACCATAGGGAAAGAGGTTGATTCTTCAGCAATGGTCTGTACTCCTTCAAAACTTTTATAGACCTCGGTATTAAGATCGCGCAGGAAGCTTATCGCATCCAGGTTCTCCCTTCCGCCGTGTTCATTAGGTTCCCATTCTCCATCTTCTCGCGAATAGTCAAGGTAAAGCATGGAGGCCACGGCATCTACCCTTAAGGCATCCACATGGTATTTATCCAGCCAGAATACTGCATTACTAATTAAGAACGAGCGCACTTCATTTCTTCCGTAGTTAAAGATGAGACTTTTCCAGTCGGGATGGTAACCCTTTTTGCGGTCTGGATGTTCATAGAGGTGAGAACCGTCAAATAAGCCAAGGCCATGTTTGTCTTCAGGAAAATGTGAAGGCACCCAGTCCAGGATCACCCCAATGCCGGCCTTGTGGAAGGCATCCATGAGTTCCATAAAATCCTGTGGAGAACCAAAGCGCGAAGTAGGGGCGAAATAGCCCGTCAGCTGGTAACCCCAGGATGGATCGTATGGATATTCCATGATAGGCATGAACTCTACATGGGTAAAGCCCATTTCCTTGACGTAAGAAACCAGCTCGTCTGCCATTTCCTTATAGGTGAGGGAGCGGTTCTCGTCCATATTCCTGCGCCAGGAGCCCAGGTGCACCTCGTAAATAGAAAAAGGCTTATCCAGTGAATTCTGGTTTTTACGTGAAGAAAGGTATTTCTTGTCTTTCCATTTGTAATCCAGGTCCCAGACAATGGAAGCGGTGTTTGGCGGATGCTCACAGCTTAGAGCGTAAGGATCGGCCTTTTCCAGCTTCATATCATTATTGTGGGATTGTATCTTGTATTTATATTTGGCTCCTTTTTCCACCCCGGGAATGAATCCTTCCCATATGCCGCTTTCGTCCCAGCGTACGTTCAGGGGATGTTCTCCTTCCATCCAGTAATTAAAATCTCCTATTACCGAGACCGCTTTTGCCGAAGGGGCCCAAACCGCGAAGTAAACACCTTTCTCTCCGTTTACCTCCATTAGGTGGGCGCCGAATTTCTCATAAAGCCGATAATGCTTGCCAGCTCTGAAAAGGGATATATCGAAATCTGAAAATAAAGAGTGTACCTGTACTTCTTTTTTCATTTAATTTTATTTTTTGAGGAAATCATCCGGAAACCGGTTTTCCCATTAGTTGGTTTAGTGTTTTTTGTTCTTCAAGATACTGGAAATTCCGCGTAGGGGAATTATGGTCCAGCGTGGCCGGGAATTGAGTTCATACCCGAGTTCATAGACCGCTTTTTCCAGAAGACAATAATCCAGTAAAAATTCTATTTCCTGCTTATAGCCTATGTTAAGATTTTCGGTTTGTACCTTGTCTACATAGGTTTCCATAAAAACGCCTATCATGTATTTATAAAGGATCTCACCGGCGGCGAACATATCGTCATTCGAGGTTTTAAAGCTGCCGTCATTATTAAAAATGGTAGAGTAAATAGCGTAATGAAACGAACGGAACATTCCTGCCACATCTTTTAAAGGTGGTTGTTTTACCTTCCTGTCCTGTATGGTACTCTCCGGTTCGCCTTCAAAATCCAGTAAATAGAAATCATCTTCGTGAACCAGGACCTGGCCCAGGTGATAATCACCGTGAATCCTGATCCTTTCACTTTTCATCCTTGTCCAGTCAAAATTGAGGAAATGTTCCCTGATCTCTTTTTTCTTGTCAAGAAATTCCTTGGCCAGTTCCAGGGCTTCCCCATCCAGCTTATGCATATTGTTCTCGATGGTGTTCAGCCTATTTTGGAACATATAAATGAGCCTGTTCTTAAGCCATACGGCATAATCACCATTATATTTTTGAGGGGTGAAAGCCGTATCTTGCATGTCACTGCCAAGGGCAATATGCATTTCAGCCGTTCTCAGGGCCAGTTTCGAAACTTTCAGAAAAAGGTTGAGTCCGGCAAAATCGATGATCTCCGGCGGCATGGTGTTAATGGGCTGTCGCTGGTAAAGCGGGATATCTGGCAGCCTGCGAACATTGATCTTCTTTTTTTCGATATTGCTGAAAACAGATTTTAACTCCTGTAGCATATATTTCCAGGCGTCACCCTCATTCTCCAGCAGGTCCTGCATCAGGGCCAGCGTAATGGTGTCGCCGCTTTCAAGGGCTAGGTTGATGCTTCCAATATAGGCCGGCACATTCTTGAATTGGCTTTTCTCGGTTAGAAACCGGTTGATCTCGTAATCTGGGTTTTTGCTGGTATAGATCCTTCGGAAGAACTTCATCACATAATTCCCATTGTAGACGATAGAAGTATTGCTTTGTTCTCCACCCATGAACCGGGAAGATTTATATTTGGTCGGTTTCACGGTTTCCAGCCGGTGGAAGATGACCTTGGTCTCTGGATCATCGGTGGAATAATCCATGATCTTCTGGTAGACCAGTTTTCTAAAATCTTCTATATGCAGGGCATCGATGAGGTAACCATCCTTTCCCTGGAAAGTAATCGGGGCGATCACCGTACCCGTCTCCAGTTTTTCTTTTTCTTCAGGAATAAAGCTCAGCGGGATAAAGTAATCCTGAAAGAAGGCCTCGCTGAAATTAATCTCGATCAACACTCCATAATAAGTATGCTTATCTGAGCTTAATTTCCCGTGGTCTACCACCTCGATATATTTTAGAGTACTCGATTTTCCGGCGTACCAGCGTTTCTTGAGAATGTAATCCTCGAGAATTTCAGTGCTGAAAGTCTTGATAAACTCCTGGTCTTCGAATGCCTCTTCCCAGGTACATTTAAATTGAAAATCAGACGTATTTACTTCTGGTTGTGCCTTCTTACTTGTCATACTCTTAATTTTTATGGATTCTGAAAAGGTGGAACGGCATGACCGGGTGTAATTCCACGAAGCACCATTCCTGGTCCCAATGGTAGGAGTTGCCGGTGATGAGGTCTTCTACGGTAATTGACTGGCCAAAATCAAGGCCTATGGAATGCCTGGGAACCTTCACCGAGGCCTGTTTGGTATTGTGGGGATCCAGGCTTACTACCATCAGGGTCTGATTCTCCCTTTTCTGATCATACTTGTAATAGGCCATCATCCCGTCGTCGTGAATCTCGCAGAATTGTATGTTATTGGTCTGCTGCAGGGATGGGTTGGTCTTCCGGGCCTCGTTGATTCGGGTGATCACTCGCATTAGCTTGTTTTCGGCCTTCCAGTCCCAGTGCCTTATCTGGTATTTTTCTGAATCATGATATTCTTCTTTTCCGGGCACGGCATCTGAAACCATGAATTCGAAAACCGGGCCGTAGACGCCTGTATTCGAGCTTAGAGTTGCAGCCAGGAAATACCTGATCATATGCATGGCTTCATTGGCTCCCTGTAAATGGTAAGGGTTGATATCTGGGGTGTTTGGCCAGAAATTAGGCCTGAAATATTCTTTCAGGTCTGTCTTTGTAAGCTGGTTTACATATTCTGTCAGTTCATGTTTTGTATTTCTCCAGGTGAAATAAGTGTAAGACTGGGTAAAGCCCTGTTTGGCGAGCTGCTCCATGATCTTGGGCCTGGTGAAGGCTTCCGAAAGGAAAAGCGTATCTGGATGTTTCTTTTTTACCTCTGCGATGAGCCATCCCCAGAAGTAAAAGGGTTTTGTATGTGGATTATCAACCCTGAAGATACTGATGCCTACTTCTTCTATCCAGTACAGGACGATATTCAGGAATTCCTGCCACATCTTTTTCCATTCGTCAGATTCGAAATATATGGGCAAAATGTCCTGGTATTTTTTCGGCGGATTTTCAGCATACTGTATCGTACCATCCGGTCTCCACTTGAACCACTTTGGATGTTCCTTTACATAAGGATGGTCTGGAGCTGCTTGTAGGGCAAAATCCATCGCAACTTCTATTCCAAGGTCTTTGGCTTTGTTCACCAGCGATTTGAAATCATTCAGGTCACCCAGCTGCGGGTGCAGGTCTTTATGTCCTCCTTTTTCTGAACCTATTCCCCAGGGAGATCCAACATCATCCTGGGCGGCCTCGGTAGCGTTGTTCTTTCCCTTTCGGTTAACTTCCCCAATAGGGTGTACCGGCGGGAAATATAGCACGTCGAAGCCCATCCCGGCTATCCGGGGCAGGATGTTCTCACAATCCTTAAAAGTGCCGTGTTTTCCTTCCTCAGGCGAAGCCGAACGGGGAAAGAACTCATACCAGGTACTGAACCTGGCCTTTTTTCGGTCTACATAAACCGGGATCTTTTGAGATTCGTAAGGCACTGCTTTATGCGGGTATTCTAAAAGGATCTCGTGCAGGTCACCCTGCAGGCAGATCTCGATAGCTTCTTCGTATCTATCCTTATCCTTAAAAGATGAAATAGCCCTTTTTATCAGTTCGGCTTCAGATTTCGTACATTTTTTAAGGATAGGCTGTAGGATCTCGGCACCTTCTAGCAGTTCTGAATGTACCTGCTGCCCGTCTTCGATCTTTTTCACGATGCCATGATGCCAGTTAAGACCATGATCTTCCCATCCCTGGATGTAATATTCATATTCACCCTGTTTATCTACGCTGAAGACTCCTTCCCAGTGGTCGTTACTCCCGGGACACATGCGGGCCTCGGTCCAGCTGCGTTGCTTTTTATGCTTAAAAAAAACAGAGGCTTGAATAATATCATGCCCGTCTCCAAAAATATCTGCACTTACCAGTACAATCTCATCAACCACCCGCTTTACGGCGTAATCACCACAATTGATGATAGGTTTTATGTTCTCGATCACGATCCTGCTTTTCTCTGGCATATAAGTTTTTGTTTTTAAGGGTTCCTGCATTCTCAGAATCTTAAATTTAATAAACAGATTCTGAAAATCGTATGGATTTGCAAACTTGTTTGATTTTTTGACAATTAATTAAGTTTTAGAGGCTTGCGATTGCAATAGGTAGATTTATTCTTTGGAGTTGTCGTTAAAATTTAAGAATTTAGACCAACCCCGCCAATTTTTTCAACTAATCAAAAACCAATAATTATGAAGATCAATTTTTCATCTGCGATTTTCAGCAGAATTGCATTCTTAGTTTTTCTTTTAGTTTTCCTGGGCTCCTGCCAGGATAAAGAAAAGAAAGAAGAGGCCCAGGAGGCTGAGGTTTCTGAAACAAAAACAAAAGAAAAAGAGAACTCACCTGAAGTGGTGAATATCATTACCAATGCTATGGAATTCAAGACCAAGGATACCTGGGATGCGGGCTGGACCACGGTAAAATACAGGAATAATTCTAATGAGACTCATTTTGTTCTTTTTGATAAATATCCGGAAGGCAAAACAATTGAGGATGCCAAAAAAGAGGTAGGTCCGCCTTTCCAGGAGGGGATGGATCTTATCAATGAAGGAAAGTTCGAAGAGGCCAACAGGGCATTTGGGAAGCTGCCAGAGTGGTTCCAGGAAGTTCAGTTCACCGGGGGAGTAGGTCTTATTTCAGCAAAAAGTACTGCTGAATCTACCATATACCTTGAGCCGGGCACTTATATTATTGAGTGCTATGTTAAAATGGCTAATGGGGTCTTCCATAACATGCAGGGCATGGCCAAACAGATAGATGTAGTGGCCAGTGATGACAAGGAAGCCAAAGAGCCTCAGGCAGATTATAGCATCAGGGTAAATAACGAAAACGGAATAATAATGGATGAGAGGGTTTCCCCGGGCAAGAAGACCTTCGCGGTGAAATATGAAGGCCAGAAGGTACATGAGAATTACGTAATGCAGGATGTCCACCTGGTGTGGGTAGACCAGGGCGCCGATATGGCCAAGCTGAACAACTGGATGAACTGGGCAGATCCAAAGGGATTACAGACTCCTTCTCCCGAAGGTTTTAAATTCCTTGGCGGAATGCAGGAGATGAAAGAAGGAAAGACCGGCTATTTCACAGCAGAACTAAGGCCGGGCAATTATGCCCTGGTCTCTGAAGTTCCCGACCCGCAGAGTAAAGGCCTGCTAAAAACCTTTAGTGTACAATAAAATAAAATCCCGCTTCAAGCGGGATTTTTTTTATTCAGGAAGTGCTGAGAATTTCTATTGATTAAATCTTTTCTTGTTTTAAAAGTTTGATTATCTGTATGCTACTTTCCGTATTCAAATTAAAAGTCGAAAGAATATCTTAAATTAGAAAGAAAAATTGCTATTGAAATATTCAGTTTTTTCGCGGGAACGTTTAATTGCCGAAGCCCGCAAGGATAAAAAATGGGATCTCGTTATCATTGGTGGCGGTGCGACCGGATTAGGGATCGCACTCGATGCTGTTACCAGGGGATATTCCACCCTGTTGCTGGAACAGGAAGATTTTGCCAAGGGAACTTCCAGCAGGAGCACCAAACTGGTGCATGGTGGTATACGTTACCTCGCCCAGGGAAATATAGACCTGGTAAGAGAGGCTCTTCATGAAAGGGGTTTGCTAGCCATCAATGCCCCGCATCTCGTAAAAAAGCAAAAGTTCATAATCCCTAACTACCTGTGGTGGGAAGGCCTGTATTATAATTTTGGATTAAAGACCTATGATTTCCTGGCCGGCAAACTGAGCATGGGAAAATCTGAAAGGATTAGCCTGGAAGAGGTTAACCAAAGACTGCCGGCCCTGGTACGGGAGGAACTTCGAGGTGGAGTAATTTACCTCGATGGTCAGTTCGATGATGCCAGGCTTGCGGTTAATATCGCCCAGACCATCGTGGAAAACGATGGCATCGCACTGAACCATTTAAAGGTTACCGGTATCTCTTCGGAAAATGCTGATGTTATAAATAGGGTTCAGGCCCGGGATTCTGAAACCGGCGAGACCTATAGTTTTAAAGCCAACCTGGTGGTGAACGCCACCGGTGTTTTTGTAGATGATATTAGGAAAATGGCCAATCCAGGGGCAAAGGCTTCCATCAAGGCCAGCCAGGGGGTACACCTGGTTTTTGACCAGAAGTTCTTTCCGGGAAAGGATGCGCTCATGATTCCAAAAACCGATGACGGCAGGGTACTTTTCGCGGTTCCCTGGAATGGGAAGGTGCTGGTTGGTACGACCGATACGTTACTGGAAAATCCGGTGCTGGAGCCTAAAGCCCTTGAGGAAGAGATCGAATTCATCATGAAAACCTTTAACCGGTATATTCAGAAAAAAGTGACGCGGAAGGATGTAAAAAGTGTTTTTGCAGGATTGCGGCCACTTGCCGTAGGAGAAGGTGAAGATAAAAGCACCAAGGAGATCTCCCGTGGACATAAGATAGATTTTTCAGAAAAAGGCCTGCTTACAATTACCGGTGGTAAATGGACCACCTATCGTAAAATGGCAGAAGATGTCATAGACCTGGCCATCACTGAAAACAGGCTTCCGGCCAGGAAATGTATTACCGAAAATTTCCTGATCCACGGGGCGAAATCGCATAAAAGTCGGGAAGATCACCTGCATGTATATGGAGGTGACAAGTCGCTCATCCTGGAGCTGATAGATAAACACCCAAATTTAGGGGAGAGGATTCATCCAGACCTGCCTCACCTTGAAGCCGAGGTCGTCTGGGCCGTTAGGTTCGAGATGGCCCGGAGCCTGGAAGATGTTCTCGCCAGAAGGGTAAGGATATTGTTCCTGGATGCCCGCATAGCTCAAGAAATAGCACCGAAAGTTGCGGCCTTGATGGCCAAGGAATTGGAAAAGGATGAGAACTGGATAAATGAACAGGTAGAGAATTTCCGAAAACTGGTTGAAGAGCATTACCAGGTGAGTTCAGAAAAGCATACAAAAAAGGATAAAATTCAGCCATAATGGGAAAGTATATATTAGCATTAGACCAGGGAACCACCAGCTCCAGAGCTATATTGTTCGACCGTAAAGGCGAGATCGTCTCCATTGCCCAGAAAGAATTCAGGCAGATCTTTCCAAAGCCGGGCTGGGTAGAACATGATCCCATGGAAATTTGGTCTTCACAGGCTGGCGTCGCTGCGGAAGCTGTCACCCAGAAGGGTATCGAGGGGGAAGAAGTGGCCGCGATAGGCATCACTAACCAGCGGGAAACCTGTGTGGTCTGGAATCGCCAGACCGGGAAGCCTATTTATAATGCGATCGTATGGCAGGATAAAAGAACGCTTGATTATTGTGAAAAATTAAAACGGGAAAAAAAGGATAAGATAATCAAGGAAAAAACGGGCTTGATCGTCGACTCTTACTTTTCGGCTACCAAGGTGAAGTGGATCCTAGATAATGTTGACGGAGCAAGGGAAATGGCCGAAAGGGGAGAGCTTGCCCTGGGAACCATAGATACATGGCTGGTCTATAATTTCAGCAAAAGAAAACTATTCGTTACAGATGTGACCAATGCTTCCCGTACCATGCTCTATAATATTAATAGCCTCTCCTGGGACGAGGATTTGCTGGATATCTTTAATATTCCAGCCTCGATGTTGCCAGAAGTTCGCGACTCCAGCGAGGTGTACGGGCATATTGAGACCAGTCTTTTCGCCTCCAGAATTCCTATCTCCGGGATCGCCGGTGACCAGATGGCGGCCCTTTTCGGTCAACTTTGCGTAAAAAAAGGTATGGTTAAGAACACTTATGGAACTGGTTGCTTTATGTTAATGAACATTGGGGATAAGCCCATCTTTTCTGAAAATAACCTGCTCACCTCGGTTGCCTGGAAGATCAAGGGAGAAGTGGTTTACGCCCTGGAGGGAAGTATCTTTATTGGAGGTGCCGTTGTGCAATGGCTTCGTGATGGCCTTGGCATCATCAAAAGGTCTGAAGATATTGAAAAGCTGGCCGGAACCATCGAGAGTTCAGAAGGAGTATATTTTGTGCCTTCTTTTGCCGGGCTGGGTGCGCCACACTGGAACCAGAAGGCAAAAGGTACCATCTTCGGTTTGACCCGCGGTACTACAGATGCACATATAAGCAGGGCTTCCCTGGAGGCGATCGCTTACCAGTCCATGGATATTATGAAGGCGATGGAAGCAGATTCCGGAATTAAGATCAGGGAACTAAGGGTAGACGGGGGAGCCACCGTGAATAACCTTTTGATGCAGTTTCAGGCAGATGTGCTGAACACCCAGACCATAAGGCCTAAGATCACCGAAACCACTGCGCTTGGGGCTGCTTACCTGGCCGGTCTTGCCGTTGGTTTCTGGGAAGATATAGATGCGTTAAAGGAGATCTGGGTAGAAGGTGAAAAATTTGAATCCTCAAAAGAAAGGACCAATATCGAGGAAGGTATCAGCGGATGGTATAAGGCGGTAAGAGCCGTGGAGAGCTGGACCGAACTTTAAAAATATCTGGAAATGACACCATTTATTGCTGAAATTCTTGGGACAGGCCTGCTAATCCTTCTTGGTGGGGGTAATGTGGCCAACGAAATTCTAAAAGAAACCAAAGGGAATGGTGCCGGCTGGATGAGTATAACCACGGCCTGGGGACTTGCAGTTTTCGCCGGGGTGGTAGTTGCCGGGCCTTACAGCGGCGCACATCTTAATCCGGCAGTCACCATAGGTCTGGCCCTGGGAGGGATCTTTCCCTGGGAAGATGTTCCCAGTTATATCCTGGCAGAATTCATCGGGGCTATGATAGGTTCTACCTTGGTTTACCTCATGTATAAAGACCATTTTGATAAGACCGATAATGCCCTGCTCAAAAGAGCCGTCTTTTGTACCGCTCCGGCAATTCCTAATACCTGGCAGAACATATTGAGCGAGATCCTGGGTACCTTTGTTTTATTAACCGCAGTCTTTTATTTTACAGAACCACAGATCAACGACGCCGAGCAAACCAGGGTGGGTCTTGGATCACTTGGTGCGTTGCCGGTAGCGCTCATCGTTTGGGGGATCGGTCTTAGCCTGGGTGGAACTACGGGATATGCCATAAATCCGGCCAGGGACCTGGGACCCCGAATCATGCATGCATTGCTGCCAATTAAAGACAAGACCCACAGTAACTGGTCTTATTCCTGGATACCGGTTATAGGTCCAATTCTAGGCGCAGGTCTGGCCGCTTTCCTTTTCCTTAGTCTGAAAATTTAAATTACAATCACAATTTGCCTAGGCCGATTTTAAACTATCCAGCCTCGTTGGAGGAATGGGAGCCGGAACAGCATTGTTTATGGCCTTGGTAGATTTCAGGTATTTAAACATAGACTCCAGGTCCTCATCATTCAGTTTGGCGAAATTCTCCCAGGGCATAGGCGGGAGCATCATCCGGCCATTCTTATCTCCCTTCAGTTTTCCTTCCCTCATGGCCAGCTTGAATCTTTGCATGGACCAATTACCGATTCCGGTATCATCTGAAGTGATATTAGCCGAAAATGAGACACCCCAGGGGCCTACGAAAGCGGTCAGCTGCCCGTTCATAAGCATCCAGCCGTTCTTAATGGTCTCAGGAGCCATCGGTGGGAGACTGTCCCCTGCCTGGTGTCCTGACAGGGCAAGTTCAGCGATCAACTGCGGTCCCCTTTCGGTCATTGCTTTTGGAGAATGGCAATCGTGGCAGCCTATGGTTTTAACCAGGTATTCTCCTCTTTTGATACTGTCATTCAGGCTCATCTTCTTTTCTTCAGGGACTTTCTCATAATCCTTATCCTTACAAGAGATAAGGCATGTAAATAGGAGAAGGCTGAGACTGAAGATTCCTGTTTTCAAGAAATTTAATTTAAAAGCTTGCATGATTTTAATGGCTTTGGTTGTTATAGCTCAAAATTATCATAACTAATTGATATGTAGTTTTTTATTCGATGACTAAGGCTTGAAAATCGACAAAACGTAATAGTTTCTTTTGATGATTGTCCCGCGAATTACAGAGAATATTATTTTTGCGCTATGGAAACAGATAATCTTAAACAGGGATTTTTTGGAATAGGAATTCAGAATGGGAAAACCCCTGAAAATCTTGGGGTTTTGTGGAGATCTGCCCAGAATATGGGGGCGAGTTTTATTTTTACCATTGGTAACCGCTACTCAAAACAGGCCTGTGATACCCATAAGGCCGTGGGGGCCATGCCTTATTTTCATTATGAGACCTTCGAAGATTTCTATGATCATCTGCCAAAGGGAGCCATGCTGGTTGGAGTGGAGCTTACCGATGAGGCGCAGCCGCTTGAAGAGTTCAAACATCCACGTAGATGCGTCTATTTACTGGGAGCTGAAGATCACGGACTTTCTAATGCCGCTATAAAAAAGTCGCATTACCTGGTAAAGTTCAGATCAAAATTGAGCCTGAACGTTTCTGTAGCAGGAAGTATCATCATGTATGATCGTGGCATGAAAACAGAATTCTCTACCTGAATCTAGTGAGAGGCTTTTTCCTTGGAGAACAGGTTCTTCTCTTTGATCATTTTTGCGGTTAGCCCCGGGACCATTTCTTCCCATTTAGGATCGTCGTCCAGGATCATCTCATAAACTTTTCTAGGATGTATGTCTAAAGCTTCTTCGTCATAATTCTCAATATCGATCAACTTTCCATTATCGATAAAGAATTTATAAAGCTCTTTGACCCTTGGGTGTACTTTCAGGTTCTTGCTATTAATAATCTTCCCGGTCTCTTCATCCCGCATGGGGTAGAGGTATACCTTAAGGCTTTTGAAGAATAATTTTCCGAAGGCCTCCAGTATGCCTCCGCTCAGGTGACGATAATATTTTTCGTTGAAAATGTCTATCAGGTTATCTACACCCATTACCAGTCCCATTTCCTTTTTAGTGTGCTGGGAGAAATATTCCACTACCTTATAATACTCCTGGAAATTAGAGATCATTACGGTTTGTCCTGAGGCACAAAGCAGGTCTGCCCGGTCCAGGAAGTCCTTTTCATTTATCTCGTTATCCCCTTCAGATTTAAGATTGTTCAGGGTCATTTCAAAAATAATGACAGTATTGTCTGGATCTACATTTTCCTGGTTTAGAAATAGCTTTCTTGCAGTGACGTACATGTTCAGGTTGAGGTTGGTCACCGGCCTGAAGCTTCCGCGCAGGGTAAGAATATTCTTTTTGTAGAGCACGTTCGCAGGCAGGATGTTATTCCCGTCTGGAGAGAACATTACCGCCTCGGTAATACCTTCCTTTACCAGTTCCAGGCTCATCAGCCTATTGTCCACATCTTTGAAAACCGGACCTTTAAAATTGATGGAGTCTATCTCGATCTTATCCTTGCTCAGGTGGTCGTAAAGTTTGTTGATAAGCTGTCGCGGGTCATCACTCTGATAGAAAGCAGCATAAATGAGATTTACACCCATGATCCCAAGGCTTATCTGTTGCTGGGAAGCGTTGTTTTCATGAAATTGTACATGCAGGATGATCTCACTGTATTCCTGTTTCGGCTCTTTCTGAAATTTGATGCCCAGCCAGCCATGTCCCTTGTATTTTTTTGCCCAGTCGATAGTGGCAACTGTATTGGCATAGCTAAAGAAAAGTTTATTTGGGTACTTCTGGCGGGAAAGGCGTTCTTCAATTAGGTTGGCTTCGTAATCCATCATTCGGTGAAGCCTAGCCACGGTAACATAACGATTTTGTGGGTCTAAACCATATATGGCATCGCTAAAATCCTTATCGTAGGCGCTTAGGGTCTTGGCGATGGTTCCTTTTGGATTGCCGGCACGAAAAAAATGTCGCACCGTCTCCTGTCCTGCCCCTATTTCAGCGAAGGTTCCATAAATATTCTCATTCAGGTTGAGTCTGGTACATTTATTTTGAATGGAAAGAATATTTTCAAATTCGTCATCGCTTAAAGCCGTCATAGGGATACTGGTTTTTCGGTCACTGAAAGTTAGGAATATTATATGTGCTTCAGGTGCATTTTAAGTAATGTTTAAAATAATTTTATCAAGTTTTACAGGGAATCAGGTAGTTGAAATGACCCCACAGATTATTGATTTTTGTAACAAGTTTCCCATTGTTTCGTTTTATAAGAAAACCATCATTATGAAAAAATTCATCTTGGCGCTGCTCGTAAGCTTCTCTCTGGCCGCACAGGCTTACTGCCAGGAATTCTCCGGAAAGGTTCTGGATCAAAAAACCAGGGAAGCTATTCCTTTCGCGACCGTGCAATATGCTGCTAACCGGGGTGTGATCACTAATGATGAAGGTGCATTTAGCATTAACCGGCCCGTCACCCAATTGAAGGAGCTAAAGATCTCTTCGGTTGGATACAAAACCAGGGAAGTGGATATCGCAGACCTGGCCGATAATATCATCTACCTTGAAACAGATATCATACAGCTGGACGATGTTTTTTTGAGCGACAAAAAACTATCCGCCGAGGAGATTCTGGAAAGGGCGAAGGAAAGAGTGGCCGAAAATTATAATATTGGCAACATCAATCGAAGGTTCTTTTTCCGGGAATCCAATCTTAATAAGGTGAAAACTTTTGATCTCGACATTCAGGAAAGTACCATTGAAGATATAGACCAGAAACTGATGGACAGCATTTCTGCAAGTATCCCGAAATCATCAGATTCCTATAAAGAGGTGCTTGGAGATTTTTCAGGAGATTATACTCGGCAGAAGGTGGATATCATCAAGGGAGCGAACCTGCACAACCCGCAAAGCACCGCCTCGCTGGATAAGCTAACCGATAAGCTGGACCGGATCTTCAAGGAGAACGTTAAACCGGATTCTTACTTAAAGATCAAATCTGGCTGGCTGGGAGTAAAGGTTGATGTGGATGAATTTTCAGAAGAAAATGAAAAGGAAAACAAGAAACCTACCAAAGAGGAAATCGCAAAATCTGAGGAAGAAAAAAAACAATCACTAGTAAGTTCAGCAAATTCTAAAATTCCCAGCTTGCTTAGCGAGAGTTTCTGGGATGAAGATGCAGAATTCGATCTGTTCGATCGTCTGAACCGCTATAAGTTTAAAGTTGCCGGGTACACTTATCTGGATAACAGCCTGGTCTATGTGATAGATTTTGAGCCTAAAGGAGGTTCAGATTTCCGGGGCAGGCTGTATGTGAACACCGAAGATTTTGGCGTTCACCGGATTGATTATGCGAACGTAAAACCACTGAAAAAATTTAGATTGCTCGGCATAAGCAGTATAGATGATGTTTACCGGGGGAAGATGATCTACAGCCGGGATGAGAACGGGCATTACTTGCCGAAATATTTCGAGCAGGAAGTAGGGGAAAGCTTCGGGATAGACCGGCCGCTGCAGCTTATCGAAAAGAATAAGAATGTGGTAGGGCGGCGTAAGCAGAACGAATTAGATATGGATATCCTTATCAAGGTAAGCCAGCTTGAGAAATACCAGCTGGTGGTTTTTAACGATGCGGGGGAGGAGATGCAAGCGCCGAAAGAATCTTCGGAAGATTTCGAATACCAGACCTTCAAAAAATACGACCCGGAATTCTGGAAAGGCTATAATATCATTGAGCCGAATGCGGCCATTAGGGAGTTTACGGCCATTACGGAGTAAAAATGGAATCCAGGAAAAAACACCTATTTTTAAGGTTCTAATATCAGGAATATGAGGACTTTACTTTTTTCGATAATCTTATTTTCAATGATGGATATTTCAAACGCACAATCCAAGAAGTTCAATTTTAATAAGGACCACGACGCGATAGAAGTTAGTGATCTGGAAGCTTCGGCCAGATTCTATAAAGAGGTACTTGGCTTAAAGGAAATCCCTAACGGGGGGCTTCCTGAGCATATACGCTGGTTCGAACTTAATGATAAAGTGCAGATCCATCTAATTGAAAGCGAAAGTCTTCCTGAAAAGCAGAAAGGAGTACATATGGCCCTTAATACCAATAAGCTCCAGGAATTCATGGATTTTTTGAATTCAAAAGATACTCACTTCGAGAACTGGCCCGGTGAGGCTGGAAAAACCAACACCCGGCCAGATGGTGTAAAACAGATCTATTTACAGGATCCGGACGGGTACTGGATAGAGGTGAATGACGGCAGCCTTTAAACCTTGTCTGTAGCTACCTTATAGGTTGGATCTTCCAGAATGTTTACTTCTATAAGAGCATCGGCATTCTTAAGCAATCTTCGGCAATCATTGCTTAGGTGTCTTAAATGCACGGTTTTACCAACCTTGCTATAACGCTGAGTTACGTTATTCAGGGCTTCAATAGCCGACATGTCTGCAACGCGGCTATCCTTAAAATCGATAATGATCTCTTCCGGATCGTTTATAACATCAAATTTCTCCAGAAAGTTAGTGGTGGACGCAAAGAATAGCGGCCCATAGATTTCATAATGTTTAACACCATTTTCGTCAACATGCTTTCTTGCCCTGATTCTCTTGGCGCTTTCCCAGGCAAAGAACAATGCAGAAAGTATCACTCCAACCAATACGGCCAGGGCTAAATTGTGCAGTAGCACTGTTATTAAAGCAACTATGATCACTAGGAATATATCCTTTTTAGGTACCTTATTAAAGATCTTTAAGCTGGCCCATTCAAAAGTTCCGAAGGCAACCATGATCATTACCCCAACTAGGGCAGCCATTGGCACCTGTTCAATTATCGGTGCGCCAAATAATACTATGGCCAGAATAGTGAATGCTGCAACTATTCCAGACAGTCTGGCCCTGGAACCTGCAGATAGGTTTACCAGTGTTTGAGCGATCATTGGGCAACCACCCATCCCGAAGAAGAATCCGTTAAGCACATTGGCTCCTCCCTGTGCAACGCATTCCCTGTTGCCATTTCCTTTGGTTTCAGTAATTTCATCTACCAGGTTCAGAGTTAGTAATCCTTCAGTGAGTCCTACCGCGGCCATGATCATAGAATATGGTGCAATGGTATTTAAAGTTTCCCAGCTTAGGGGAATTTCAGGAATGTGAAAAGGTGGAAATCCGCCACTAACAGAGGCTATGTCTTCCACGGTCTTGGTGTCTATCCCGAGGAAATAAACCAGGATAAATACTACAATAATAGCTACTAAAGAAGAAGGCACCGCTTTGGTTAGTTTGGGTAATAATATCACTATGGCTATGGTTAAGGCAACCAGGCCTGCCATGATATATAATGAAGTTCCAGACAACCAGACGATATCCCCGTTCACAACAGTTTTGAACTGATCTAACTGAGACATGAAAATGATGATTGCCAGTCCGTTCACAAATCCAAACATAACCGGGTGGGGTACTAAACGTATGAATTTCCCGAGTTTAAAGACTCCAATTACGATCTGTATCACCCCGGCTAAGGCTACCGCCGCAAGCACATAGTCCAATCCATGAGATTTCATTAAGGCGATCAGAACAATTACCGTTGCCCCGGCTCCACCGGAGATCATTCCGGGTCTTCCACCGAATATTGCTGTGACCAGACCCATGATAAATGAAGCGTATAAACCCATTAATGGAGGGAACCCGGCTAAAATAGCGAAGGATAGTGATTCCGGGATCATGGTCATCGCTACGGTCAACCCGGCAAGCACTTCTGTTTTATAATTTACCTGTTGCTTAAAGTCGAATAAGTTTAGAACCTTTTTCATTATCAGTCTTTTTCAGCTTGATTTTAAGAAGCGGCAAAAATAGTTATTAAAAACAGAAGCACAACCCGATTGGAATATTGATTGAAAAATTTATTAAATTATGATTTTCAGCAGGTTATCTTTGTGAAATTCTTAGTTGAAGGTGGTCTGAACTCAACAGCCAAAGCTGCTCAGGCGCGATTGTTAGAAATTCAATAAAGATTAGGTGGCAGAAATCAAATGAAATACCTTTGCAAAAATTATTGTTATGGCACATAAAGCCGGATTTGTAAATATCATCGGAAACCCAAATGTGGGAAAATCAACCCTAATGAATGCTTTTGTTGGGGAAAGACTTTCAATTATCACTTCTAAGGCACAAACCACTCGTCACCGTATTCTTGGGATCGTGAACGGGGAGGATTTCCAGGTGATCCTGAGTGATACTCCGGGAATCATCAAGCCAGCTTATGAACTGCAGGCTTCGATGATGGATTTCGTAAAATCTGCTTTTGAAGATGCCGATGTGCTGATTTATATCGTGGAAATTGGGGAACAGGGCCTTAAGGATGAAGCTTTCTTTAATAAGATCGCGCATTCTGAAGTTCCCGTGCTTCTATTGCTGAACAAGATCGATAAATCTAACCAGGAGCAACTGGAAGAACAGGTGGCTTACTGGACCGAAAAAGTGCCGACTGCAGAAATACACCCGATCTCGGCTTTGGAAGGTTTCAATGTTTCTGAAGTTTTCAACAGGATCATAGAATTATTACCGGAATCTCCGGCATTTTATCCAAAGGATACCTTAACTGATAAGCCTGAGCGTTTCTTCGTGAACGAAATTATCCGGGAAAAGATCCTGATGCATTATAAGAAGGAAATTCCTTATAGCGTAGAGATCGAGACCAGTGAGTTCTTCGAAGAAGAGGAGATCATTAGGATGAGGAGTGTGATCATGGTGGAGCGTGAGACCCAGAAGGGGATCATCATCGGGCATAAAGGCTCAGCACTAAAGAGAGTAGGGGTCGAAGCCAGGAAAGACCTGGAGAAATTCTTCGGAAAACAGGTGCATCTGGAATTATATGTAAAGGTGAACAAAAACTGGCGTAGCGATTCCAAACAGCTGCGAAGATTCGGTTATACCGATAAAAAATAAACTTTTCAAGAATTACACAGGGCGGCATAATTGGTTAAAAACCATTAATTTTGCTCCCTGAAATCAATTATAGTTATGGGCAATATTGTTGCTATTGTGGGTAGACCTAATGTAGGTAAATCAACTTTTTTTAACCGACTTATCCAACGCCGGGAAGCCATCATAGACTCCGTGAGCGGGGTTACAAGGGATCGCCATTATGGGAAATCAGACTGGAATGGTAAAAGGTTCTCCCTTATCGACACCGGTGGATATGTAAAGGGTAGCGATGATATTTTTGAAGAAGAAATAGACAAGCAGGTAGAGCTGGCCATCGAAGAGGCAGATTCCATTATTTTCATGGTAGATGTAGAGAGCGGGGTAACCTCCATGGATGAAGAGGTAGCTAATCTCCTGAGAAGGGTTAACAAACCTGTCCTGCTTGCCGTGAATAAAGTAGATAATAATAAACGCCTGGCCAATGCGGTGGAATTCTATTCGCTTGGGCTGGGAGATTATTTCCCCATTGCCAGTACCAATGGTAGCGGAACCGGTGATCTTTTAGATGCCCTTATCGAAGCGCTTCCTGAAGTGGAAGACGAGGAGGAATCTGAACTGCCACGTTTCGCCGTGGTAGGAAGACCTAATGCCGGGAAATCATCTTTCATCAATGCCTTAATTGGTGAAGACAGGTATATTGTGACCGATATTGCAGGAACTACCCGTGACTCCATAGATACCCGATATAACCGTTTTGGGTTCGAGTTCAACCTGGTAGATACTGCGGGAATCAGGAGAAAATCCAAGGTTAAGGAAAACCTTGAATTCTACTCGGTGATGCGCTCTGTTCGCGCCATCGAAAACTGTGATGTATGTCTGCTCGTCCTGGATGCCACTCGTGGCTTCGACGGACAGGTGCAGAACATCTTCTGGCTGGCCCAGCGAAATAACAAGGGTATCGTGATCCTTGTAAATAAATGGGACCTTGTAGACAAGGAAACCAACACCATGAAGGAATATGAGGCGATGATTCGTCGCGAGATCGAGCCATTTACAGATGTGCCTATCGTTTTCATTTCGGTGCTTACCAAGCAAAGAGTTTTCAAAGCTATTGAGACCGCGGTAAAAGTATTTGAAAGCAGAAGCAGGAAGATCAAGACCAGGCAGCTGAACGATATCATGCTTCCTATCATTGAGAAAAATCCGCCGCCGGCTTATAAAGGCAAGTTCGTGAAGATCAAATTCTGTATGCAGTTGCCCACCCCGCATCCTCAATTCGCATTTTTCTGTAACCTTCCGCAATATGTGCGGGATCCTTATAAGAGGTTCATCGAAAATAAATTAAGGCAGGAATTCGATTTTGAAGGAGTGCCTGTTTCTATTTTCTTCAGAAAAAAATAAGCGGTTCTAAAATTCAGTTCTCAATAGACCTGTTTATATACTTCAGGTAGAAATACCCGATAACGCCTGCTAATAAGGAACCTGAGAACACACCAATTTTAGCCTGGTTAAGGTAGATCTCTGAGCTGAAGGCAAGTTCGGTGATAAAAAGGGACATGGTAAAACCAATTGCTCCTAATAATCCCACTCCGTAGATATGTTTCCATTGAACATTTTTAGGAAGCTCGGCGATCCCAAGCTTAACCATTAGTTTGGTAAATAGAACTATTCCTAAAAATTTACCCAGGATCAAACCCAAAATGATCCCGAGACTGACCGGTTTCAGAAAATAGGAGAAGGAGTCTGAATTAAAGCTCACCCCGGCATTTGCGAATGCAAATAAGGGTAGTACTACAAAGCTAACGAAGGGTTGCAGGGAATGTTCGATTCGTTGTAGCGGAGGTGTAGCATCCTGTGCCAACAGGGAAAATTTTTCAACCGTGTGGGAGATCTCTTCCTGATTTTTCTGGATGGTTAAAAATGGCCTTTTCATTAGATTCTTTATGCGGTTAGACATGAACTTCGCCTTGCGCAGGAAAATAGCAGTATTGATCCTTTTGGTGGTAGGAATGGCGAAAGCGGCAAGGACTGCTGCGATGGTCTCATGAATTCCTGAGAGCATTGTGGCTAGCCATAAGCCTCCAATCCCCATAATGCCATAAAATAGCATATTCCTTATTCCGCTGAAATTGGCCAGAAGGAGAATCAGGAGAAAGAACAGGCCTATGCCCAGGCTCTGTATCGAGATCTGTTCAGTATAAAAGAAAGCGATCACCAAAACGGCTCCCATGTCATCTGCAATGGCAATAGCGGTAAGGAATATTTTCAGGGAAACCGGCACCTGGTCTCCTAAAAGATATAGGATACCCAGGGCAAATGCAATATCGGTAGCCATAGGAATTCCCCAGCCAGAAGCCGAATCTGTCCCGAAATTAAAAAGCATATATATGAATGCTGGAACTAACATGCCGCCAATAGCAGCAAAAACTGGTAAGGAGGCTTTTCTTAAGCTTGAAAGCTCTCCGTAAAGAATTTCTCTTTTAAGCTCCAGGCCTACTATGAAAAAGAACATAGACATGAGGCCGTCGTTAATCCAATGATGCAAGCTTTTATTAATTACAAAATCGTTAAATCCTATATAGATCTCCTGTTGCCAGAAATCGTGGTAAAATCCTTTCAGAGGCGAATTAGCAAGTAATAAGGCAAGTAAACTGGAAATAATAAGGCTTACACCAACAGAGGTCTTTTTCTCGATGAAATTTTTAATGGGAAGTAAAAGGTAGACATCCAAATTAGATTTTTTCATGATCCCGAATTTCTTTGTGATTAAGAACCTCTGGTTCCTCAAAAGTGAAATTCGGTTTTTAAGCGGACTCATACCATGATAAAAGTCATATTTCAGCGCTAATTTCTGCTTTTTCCAAACAGGGGTAAACTCTTGAAAATCTTTATAAATAGCGGTTTTAACATAATTTTTCTAGGAAAAATTGTGCGTAACGTTTCGTAGAGCTAGAATATTGTGTGTTCAACGATTATTTTTTGAATAGGCTGTATAACTCCTTATATTTAAGAGAGTTGAGTATTAACATTTAAAGAGGAAAGCTTATGGACATTTTTACAGATTTTGTTGACAATTATAACAGATCGCTTCAGGGCTTAAATATCTTTGTCAAAATTGGAGTTACTCTGGCTTTGGCTTTGATCCTGTTGGCGGTATTTGGAGCAATTGTAAACGTGATTGTACTTAACGTATAATTTGATAGATCATCATTTATACCCGAATTTTCTATTCCAGACCTTTAGATAAGGTCTATGGATGGTATTGTTTAAAAATTAGACAATTTATAGAGTTTTAGTTCTAGATACTATTTTATAAAGAAAAAGCCCGATCACTGCGATCGGGCTTTTTGAATTTATAATTAGGTATATAACTTTTATTAAAATTAAAACTCTTATTCAGGAGAAGTCACAGCAGAAGGAACAAAAGCGAACCTCGCCGAACTGTTTTCTCCCAGCTTTTTCTACTTCTTCAAAATTTTCAAAGAAACCCATTTTTATTCTCGAAGGTTTTTCAGGCAGGAGTTCACATGGTTTAGTGTGGATCACGTGATATTTCCCCATACGAGACTTCTTTTCGGCGTAAAAGCAGAAACTGATCTCATTCCTCATAAAAGGAAGCGAGAAATAGTTCATAAGGTACTTCATAAAAGCCATTTAGAGTAATTTCGGACAAATGTATGTGCCGGACTAATTTTTAATGTTTAGCCAAAATTAAATTTGGTTCGATGGTTTTATGAAAAAGTTATAGAATCCAAGCCGGATGGGCTGAATTTGAACTAATCTTTAAGTCTGCTGTTAATTATTTAAACTCGAAAAGGCTTATTGATTTTTGATATTTCTTTTTGAAAATCAAGCTTTTAAGCGCTCCAGGTAGCACTTCAAATTGCATTAAATCAATAAATTGAAAGGTTTTATTTTAAAATTTATGGTTATGAAATTCAGGATATATTTTTCGGTATTTCTAGGTATGCTTTTTCTAAGTTGTAGCGATGAACCTATGAATGAAATTGAAATTACAGGTTCCCAGGATGTTTACGTAAGCCCTGGGGCTGTCCAGATTTCAGGAATAGGCTATTATGCAGATCTTGTAGAGTGTGACTATGCTGGTGAAGGAGCAGATTTTGCCCTGTTGCTAACGGGAGATCTGGAGGGTTGTCTTTATGTGTTTGTAAAGGATTACGGGTGTTCTCCCAGTGGAACCTACCGGGAAGCTGGCCAGGAATTATTCGTGGGGCTTTATAATGGTGAGGAAGGTTCTTTTATGACCAACTATAAATTCGAGGCAAAATATGAAGCTTGTGAAGATGGATTCTTTGTTGGGGCAGAGATTTTTGGCCGTTGTCAGCATCCTTTGATCCGGGGTTCCGGTACGGGTGTGTTTGAAGGGGTTAGTGGAAGGTTAGATTTTAAAGATAATGTGGAAACCGGGGAATTCCCTTACAAGGGGCATTTCAGATATTAGGGATTTACCACAATATTTTTCCGCTCAAATGATTTCAATACTTTTTAATTCTATGGAATAAAAAAACCCACTTCAGCTGAAGTGGGTTTTTAAAGGTGGTGCCTCCAGGAATCGAACCAGGGACACAAGGATTTTCAGTCCTTTGCTCTACCAACTGAGCTAAGGCACCAGTTGCTTTGTTAAGCGGTGGCAAATATAATTTCATTTTTAGGAACTCACAAAGGAAATTTTAAAAAAATGCTTTTGTATTTTCGCTTTTCAAAGAAAATCTGAATGAATTTAGTAATCGATGCCGGGAATAGCTTCGTGAAGATGGCTGTTTTTCAAAACAATAAGCTTCTGGAAAAGCAGATCCTGGAAAAGGAAAAATTTTCAAAAAAATTTCGATCTCTCCGAGAAAAATTTCCACAGATAAACAATTCCATTCTTTCCAGTGTCGCTTCGGGAGAGGATGAGATGGTTTCTGAGACCGAACAGCACTATCCCGTGTTGCGACTGGTTAATTCGGTTAGACTTCCATTTCAGAATAAATATGCTACACCTAAAAGCCTTGGTAAAGACAGGATAGCCCTTGTGGCGGCCGCCGTGCAATCTTACCCTGGTAAGAATGTCCTGGTCATCGATGCGGGCACCTGTATTACCTACGATATAAAAACTAAGAAAGAAGATTACCTGGGCGGGGCAATTTCTCCGGGAATGGAGATGAGATTTAAAAGCCTGCACAAGTTTACCGCAAATTTACCGTTAGTAGAATCGAAGCCAGAAGCTGAACTTATTGGTACAACTACTGAAACCAGCATACGATCTGGAATTATTAACGGAATTAAAATGGAATTAAAGGGAACCATAGAAGCCTACCAGACTCAATTTGATGATTTAACAGTAATTTTTACAGGTGGTGATAGCCAAATTTTGTCTATACCATTAAAAAATAGCATATTTGCCAACTCAAATTTTTTGTTAGAAGGACTTAATTTCATTCTAGAATTTAACAAGACTCAATGATAAAACGATTTATAGTAATCGTCGCTTTATTTTCCGCATTCGCGGCGGAAGCACAAGAAAATGTTTCTTCACCTTATTCCTACTACGGTATTGGTTTAACGAACTTTAAGGGCACTGTAGAGAACAGAGCTATGGGAGGATTGAGTATCTTTGCAGATAGCATCCATGTTAATGTGCAGAATCCTGCCAGTTACGGAAGGCTGAAAAGAACCAATTATTCTATTGGTGCCAGCCATGATCGTATCAAGCTGGAAACAGAAAGCGCCAGTGATAACGCAAAGATCACTTCGCTGGATTACCTGGCCCTGGCATTCCCGGTAAGTGATAAAGTGGGAATTGGATTAGGTGTTTTGCCTTATACTTCAGTAGGATATCGTATTTTAGATATGGATGAAGGTTCTGCCAGTCTGCTTAATGGTAGAGGAGGGATGAATAAGGTTTTCCTTTCTGCCGGATGGGCGGTGACCCCAGATCTTAGTATTGGTGTAGATGCGAATTATAACTTCGGGAACTTTCAGAATACCCAGAGTATAAACCGCGAAAACCTGCAATATGGAACAACAGATGTAAACAGGTCTGATATTAAAGGATTTACCTTTAACTTTGGGGCGAATTATCAAAAGGATATAACCGAAAAGTTAAAGCTGCATGTTGCATCATCTTATGCGCCGGCCATGGACCTGGATTCAGATAATTCCAGGACCATTTCCACGGTAGATTTTTCCAGTGGAACCAGCAGGCTGATAGATGTAAGAGAACTTGACCTTAGCAACACCCAGTTCGAAGCTCCTTCCAGATTGAGCTTTGGAGCGGGGATTGGAGAGAGAAATAAATGGTTCGTGGGAGCCGAATATGCAAATGTAGGAACGTCTTCTTATGAGGATAGTTTCAGCTTTAGAGGAGATAATGGTGAATATGAGGATGCTTCTCAGTTTTCTTTAGGAGGTTTTTATATTCCAAAATACAACTCGTTCACAAGTTACTTGGAGCGAGTGGTTTACAGGGCTGGATTCAGGTATGATGGTACCGGTCTCATTGTGAATAACGAATCTATCAATGAGTTTGGCATATCTTTTGGATTAGGTTTGCCAGTTGGACTTGAATTCTCCAATATAAACCTTGGAATCGAGCTTGGACAAAGAGGTACCAAGGATTCAGGTTTAATTCAGGAGAACTTTATGAGGCTGTCTATCGGGCTGTCTTTAAATGACAAATGGTTCACGAAGAGAAAATTTAATTAACCACACAATAAACAAGAAAATGAAAAAGAGATTTCTAGCACTATTAACAATTGCGTTAGGTATAGGGTCTGTAAGCGCACAATCTGGAGATTGTACCACTAAGGCTGCGTTAGCCTATGACGATGCAAAAGCAAAGAATTATGATTCTGCTTATCCTGCCTTACAGGATGTAAGAAAAGAATGTCCTAAATATAGTCTTGCTACTTACCAGTATCTGGAAAGAGCATTAGAGTATAAGATCGATAAGGCAGAGCAGGGAGATAAAAAAGAATTAGTTGAAGAATTGATCAGCGTTTGGGAACAAAGACTTGAGCTTTATCCAAATAAAACCTCAAAAGGTAAGATCTATTCAGATATAGCTCTTCTAAAGTTCGATAACAAAATCGGAGATAAAGACGAGCAATATAAAGCTTTCGATAAGGCTTATACTGAAGATAAAGATAATTTTAAGAGTCCTAAAGGTCTTTACGCATATTTTGACCTGATGGTTGAAATGCAGGACGAAGGAGAGAGAACTCTTCAGGATGTTTTCGATAACTACGATAGGGTGTTCACCAAGATCGAAGAAGAAGAGAACGAAGCTGCAGAGAACCTGGCTCCACTTTTACAGAAGCAGGAAGAAGGTGAGCAACTTACCGCTAAAGAGCAGAAGCAAATCAAGTATGCTGAGATCAACCTTGCTAACTATAGCAAAGTGAAGGAAGCTATTAACGCGAAGCTTGGTGCTAGAGCAGATTGTGATAACCTGATCCCTCTTTATAGTAAAGATTTTGAAGCTAAGAAAGCCGATGTGAGCTGGTTGAAGAATGCCAACGCAAGACTTTCTGCTAAAGACTGTACAGATGATCCATTGTTCATCAAAGTTTCTGAAGCACTTCATAAATTAGAGCCTTCTGCGAAATCTGCATATTCTCTGGGTCAGTTGGCTGAAGCTGAAGGAAACAGTGCAAAAGCTCTTGAATACTATAATGAAGCTGCTGAACTTGAGACTAACAAGTCAGACCAGGCTAAGATCTACTATAGAATTGCGAACAACTACCAGGATAAAGGTAGCTTTGGTCAGGCAAGAAGCTTTTACAGAAAAGCTCTTCAGGCTAAGCCATCTTTAGGTAGTGCTTATTTACAGATCGCTAACATGTATGCGAAAAGTGCGAACAACTGTGGTGAAGATGCATTCAGCAAAAGAGCAGTTTATTGGTTAGCTGCTGAATATGCTTCTAAAGCTGCAAGAGTAGACCCATCGATCGCTAGTAACGCAAACCAGGCTGCTGCCGCTTATAAAGGTAGAGCTCCGCAAAAATCAGATGTATTCCAGTCTAGTAAAAATGCTGGAGACCCAATCTCGATTGGATGCTGGATCGGTGAGACCGTTCGTATCCCGAGCCTATAATGAATCTCACATATAGCAATATAATTTCAGGCATTGTCACGCTAATCGGCGTGACAATGCTTTTTTCATGCGAAGGTAATCTGCAGGAAGTAAGAGCCTTTAGCTTAGAGGAAGATGCCCCTCAGGCCATTGCCGAAGGCATCAACTTAAAATTTACAGATTCCGGCAGGCTGGTGGCGACACTTAAAAGCCCTAAAATGCTGGATTATACCAATAAGTCTTTTCCTTATCGCGAATTTCCGGAAGGGGTAGAGGTAGAGTTCTTCGACGAAAAGAACCAGAAGAACACGGTTAATGCCGATTACGGGATCGTATATGAACAGACCAAATTGATAGATCTTCAGGGGAATGTGGTCATTATCACTGCAGACAGCACCATCCTTGAAGCCAGCCAGCTGTTCTGGGATCAGGATAGAAGCTGGATTTTTACCGATAAACCAAATACAATTAGATTTCCCGACGGTTCTTACACAGATGATCTTGGTTTTGATTCTAATCAGGATTTCAGTAATTTTCGTTCTAGAACCAATACTGGTATACAAATTATAGAAGAAGACAAGGATGAATAGATTTTTTAGGTACTTTGAATATGCTTACCTGGCCTTTGCCGCATTCTTTTTGTTTGAAGCGATAAGAATATGGGATACCGAAAGGAATCGTTCTTATTTATTCCTTTTCTTTGTTTGTATAGCCATCTTTATGTTCTTCTTCAAAAGACGCTTCAGGCGTAAATATGAAGACCGTAACAAATAGCCTGAATGGAGGTTGATATACTTATTATAATTTGCTCTCTTCTGCTTTCTGCATTTTTCTCAGGGATGGAGATCGCTTATGTTTCTTCTAACAAGATTTTCATCGAGATTGAAAAGAGGCAGAACGATTTCCTGGCCAAGGTTTTGAAAAGGCTTACCAGGAAACCCTCAAAGTTCATCGCCACAATGTTGGTGGGTAACAATATCGCCCTGGTAGTATATGGTTTTTTCATGGGCGACCTCTTAATGGCCTGGCTGGGTGGGATAGAATCCCAGAGCGGATTTGTGAATTACCTGATCAACGACCTTAGCCTGCTTACCCAAACGGTGATCTCTACACTTATAATATTACTTACGGCAGAATTTCTTCCAAAGGTATTTTTTCAGATCTATGCCAACAGTATGCTGAAGCTTTTCGCAGTACCGGCGTATATCTTTTATATCGTATTCAGCTTTGTTTCCACTTTTGTAATCTGGATCTCAGATATCATCCTTAAACGATTCTTTAAGACCGAAGGCGACGAGGTGCAGCTGGCATTCAGCAAGGTGGAACTGGGTAATTTCATAAGTGAGCAGATGGAAACTGTAGAGGAGCATGAGGATGTGGACAGTGAGATACAGATCTTCCAGAACGCGCTTTCCTTTTCAGATATTAAAGCCAGGGAAGTGATGATCCCAAGGACCGAGATCATTGCGGTAGACCAGAGACAGGCGCCAGATGATCTTGTGGAAACCTTTACAGAAACGGGACTGTCCAAGATCCTTATCTATAATGAGACCATAGATGATATTATTGGTTATGTACATTCATTTGAACTGTTTAAAAGGCCCATATCAATAAAATCCATATTACTGCCGGTAATTTTTGTCCCTGAAACCATGTGGATCAAGGATGTGCTGAATATCCTTATAAAAAAACGAAAAAGTATCGCCGTGGTGATAGATGAGTACGGGGGTACCAGCGGGATGATGACCGTAGAGGATATCGTAGAGGAGCTTTTTGGAGAGATCGAAGACGAGCATGACTCGGCGGTGATGATCGAGGAGAAGCTGGACGAGGGGCATTTCAGGTTCTCGGCAAGGCTGGAGGTAGATTATCTTAACGAGAACTATAAAGTTGATATTCCGGTAGGTGAAAATTACGAGACCCTGAGTGGATTCATCGTGAACCATACCGAAGAAATTCCTCAGCAGGGCGAGGTTATCAAAATCGAGGATTTTGAGTTGAAAATCCTTGAAACTTCCAATACCAAAATCGAATTGGTAGAGCTAAAAATAAATCCTGAAGACTAAAATTTTAAAGTTAAGATTTTGCTAATTTTAAATTTTATTATTAGCCTAAAAACCTTATTTTCGCCCCCTATATTTTGATAAATTATACATTCAAATGGCAGTATTAAATAAAATCAGACAAAGGTCTGTTTTCTTGATCATTATTATCGCATTGGCCTTATTTTCATTCGTACTGGCCGATGTTATTAGGAACGGAGGGCTTAGCTCGCAAAATTCACAGAACGTAATTGCTACCGTGAACGGTAAGGAAATTGCCAGGGAAGACTTCGCCCGTGAGGTAGAGGCTTTTGAAAGAAACATGGGTAGAAACGTGAGTACTACTCAGGCTGTGAACCGTATCTGGGATCAGAAACTAAGAGAAGTGATCCTGGAAGAGCAGGTTGAAGAGCTGGGAATTAGAGCCGGTGAAGGACAGGTGACCAACCTAGTGCGTTCGCAAATGTCTAACAACCCAAACTTCACCAACGAAGCTGGAATGTTCGACGAGAACAGGTTGAGAGAATATGTTGCGAACCTTAAGGAGACCTCTCCGCAGGCTTACGAGCAGTGGCAACAGTTCACTTCTAACCTGGCTAAAACTGCCAAGCTTAATAACTACTACAACATGGTTAGCGCCGGGGTAGGAGCTACACTTTTAGAGGGTGAGCAGGCTTACAGGCTTCAGAACGATAATATCAACATGAAGTTCGTGCAGATCCCTTATTCTTCGATCCCAGATTCTGAGGTTGAAGTGACAAAATCTGATATTAAGAGCTACCTTAAGGAGCACCCGTCTCGTTTTGAGACCGAAGCTTCAAGAAGTATCCAGTACGTGATCTTCGAAGAGAACGCTTCTTCTGAAGACAAGTCTGAAGCTAAGGAAACCATCGCTTCTTTAAGAGGTGAGCGTGTAGAATACAATGCTGCTGTTGGAGCGAACGATACTTTACCTGGATTTGACAATACTGAAGATTATGCTGATTTCATCAGTAATAATTCTGACCTGCCTTTTGAAAACAGACTCAAATTCAGAAATGATTTTACCGGAGAAAATGCCGAGGCTATCTTTAACCTTAACGAAGGAGAGACTTACGGGCCTTACGAGGAGAATGGATACTGGAAACTTAGCAAGGTGGTAGAGACCAAAACTATTCCAGATTCTGTGAAGGCCAGCCATATCCTGGTAACTTACCAGGGGTCTCAGCTAGGAGCCGGTGTTGAAAGAACCAAGGTAGAGGCTGAAGCGCTTGCAGATAGCATTGCCGGGGTGGTAAGAAACAATAAAGATAAATTTGCTGAAATGGCTTCAGAATTTTCAGCTGATACTTCTAATAAAGAACAGGCCGGAGATCTTGGATACTTTGTTCCTGGAATGATGATCCCTGAATTTGAGAATTTTGTTTTCGATAATTCAACCGGTGATATTGGGGTGGTAGAAACTCCGCTTGGATACCACGTGATCTCTATCGACGATCAAACCGAAGCTGCCAGAGCGGTAAAGGTTGCGACCATTGCCAGGGAGATCGAGGCTTCAGAGAAAACCATGAACGACCTTTTCAATGAAGTGACTAAATTCGAAATTTCTGCTTCTGAAGGTGATTTCGCTGAAGTTGCTAAAAAAGATAATTACGAGGTTCGTACTGTAAAAGACATCAAGGCCCTGGAAGAAAATATTCCTGGTGCCGGTGCACAGCGTAGAGTAGTGCAGTGGGCTTTTGGAGAAGATGCTAAAACAGGAGATGTAAGAAGATTCGATACCAATAATGGATATATCGTAGCTCAGTTAACCGCCAAAAAGGATAAAGGTCTTATGAGCGTTGAGGAAGCTTCTTCGGTAGTTACCCCGATCATCAGAAAAGAGAAGAAAGCCGAGCTAATTAAAGAAAGACTTAAAGGAAATACCTTACAGGAGATTGCGAGCAACCAGGGTGTGAGTGTACAAACTGCAGATGCCGTGAACCTGAGCAGCCCAACTCTTGCCGGAGCTGGAGAAGAGCCAGAAGTAGTTGGAGCGGTATTCTCTATGGAGCCAGGTAACATCAGTGAGCCTATTGCCGGTGAAAAAGGAGTTTATGTTGCAGAACTTGTAAGTAAGTTCGAAGCTCCTGCCATGGATTCTTACCGTGGATATGCGCAGCAGGAAAGTGCTGCTCGTAGAGCACAGGCTGGATCCAGAGTATTCGAAGCTCTTAAGAAAAAAGCTGAAATTGAAGATAACAGATCAAGGTTCTACTAGGATCTTTGATCTATAGATTTAAAAAAGCCTCATCAAATCGATGAGGCTTTTTTTATTTTATAAGTTCTGAATATTCAAATATGGTGTCGTAACCTTGTTTCCGGAAGTATTTCCTTTCCGGTTCACGACCGGTGGCGAGGATGAAATCTCCTCCCCAGCCTCCCAGGCTCTTGATAAGGCCGGTGAATTCTGGAAAAAGTTCCGTTTGTATACGGGGCAGGTTAATTGCTTTAGAGATAAGGGTTTCATGAGCCTTTAAAAGCAGTTTAAATTGTTCCAGGCTTTCTGTTCTGATGATCTGCTCGGTAATACCCGAGAGCTTTTCTACAAGCCCTCGTATATCATTTTTAGGTTGATTCCTGTAATGAGCGATCGCCTCCCGGCTGTTCTGTTTGCGGTTCAGGTAAACAAAGAAAAGCTGGTCCTTAAAGGGTGGATCGAAGTCTGCGGTGAAGCTTGCCGGTCCATTTGGAGTTAGCTGATAGGTGATAGGAAGTTCACTTTGGGCTGCTGCGATATCATAGCCGCTTCCGCCAAAAGTTCGTTCCAGTAATTTGTAGGCATCGATATTCAGCCATTGAGCAATGTTATTAATGAGGGTAGAGGAGGTGCCCAGGCCCCATTTCCTGTTGAAATCCTGCTTTGTTAGGATTTTATATCCCTTCCCTGAAAAAGCCTCAGGATTCGCCTGGTAAGCTTCTTGAAGTATCTCTATAAGTCTCCTGGCGGTTTCTTTATGTAGCGATTCCTGGTTTTTAGAAAGTGGAATAAAATCACCGTTTTCTATCCTGAAGTCCGATTCGAACCAGGTATTCCTATTTTCGTCCAGGCTTTTCCATGATATGAAGTTAGACTGGTTTTCGGAAACTTCAAGTGATTGTCCTTTTTTCGTAGGTAAGGCTAAAGATTTGGCGCCATCAAGAACGGCATATTCTCCCGTTAATAAAATTTTTCCGTTACTCCTGAATTCCTGCATTAAGATCTCATTTTTTCCAGTTGTTCCATCACGCTGCTATGGGTAATGGTATGGTGGGTGAAGAATTCCACCATTTGTTCTTTCTCTTCTGCTGTAGCCTGGTTCTGGTTAAGGATATTCATAAGGTGCATTTTCATATGCCCTTGTTGGATCCCCGTGGTGGTAAGTGAGCGCAGGGCTGCAAAATTCTGCGCTAGTCCAGCTACGGCCGTGATCTCCATTAATTCTTTTGCTGAAGGCCTTTGTAAGATATCCAGCGCTAGTTTTACCAGTGGGTGAAGGCTGGTAAGTCCGCCCACGGTACCCAGTGCCAGTGGTATCTCCATCCAGAACTTAAAGATTCCGTCTTCGATCTCGGCATGGGTTAGGCTGGTGTATTTTCCGTTTCTCGAGGCGTAGGCATGTACGCCTGCTTCCACGGCCCTGAAATCATTTCCTGTAGACAGTACCACGGCATCGATACCGTTCATCACTCCCTTGTTGTGGGTGACCGCACGATAAGGTTCAATTTCAGCAATTCTCACGGCCTGAATGAACTTTCGGGCGAATTCCTCTCCGCTCATTTCCTGGTTTTCGGCCAGGTTTTCCACGGGGCAGGAAACTTCAGCCCTTACGATACATTCGGGAACATAATTGGAAAGTATGCTCATGATCACCTCGAGGTCCTTTTCCTCATCGGTGAAATCTGGATTATTCCTGGCTTCTTCCTGTAGAACTTCGGCGAATTTTTCCAGGCAGGAGTTAATGAAATTAGCTCCCATGGAATCCCGTGTATCGAAATTCACGAATAACTGGTAGTAGTTTTCCAGTTCACTGGTCTTATCAATCAGCTTTATGTCAAGAATGCCGCCACCCCTTTTTTCCATATTCCTGGTGATTGGTTTTACGGCTTCCCTAAGTTTCGGCTCAATATTTGTGAATAGTTGTTCGAGCTTGGAGAAATCTCCCTGGAATAAAAAATGTACCTGGCCTATCTTTTTATGATTAAGCACGGTCGCTTTAAAACCTCCCCTTTCGTTCCAGAATTTCGCGGCCTTGCTGGCTGCGGCAACCACAGAGCTTTCTTCTATAGCCATTGGCAAAACATGGTATTTGCCATTAATTAAAAAATTAGGAGCCAGGCCCAGTGGTAAGTAGAAGTTCGTGACCGTATTCTCAATGAATTCATCGTGCAGCTTCTGCAGGTCTTCGTCGTCATTCCAGTATTGCTTGAGCACGCTGATGGCCGATTGGTTATCACTCAAATAATTCTTGGCCAGCCACTCTATTTTTTCGGGTTTCGTAAGTTTTGAAAATCCGTTTACAGGCTTTGTCATTTTTATGGTATTTCAGGGAGGCAAAGATACAAAGCATATTTTTTAGAGGCCTATAATTTGGTTGAGATGAAATAGCTAAGGCTCTAATTTTCTTAAAAGAATGTTATTATTTGTCAAATAAGCATGCCGGTTTTTTCATTAAATTTTAGTAAACTTGGCCTGCATTAAAAATTCGTGAAATTTTATGAAGTTCCCTACATTACTGGTTGCTTTTATCATAGCAGCATCTTCTGTGCTCTCTGCACAAAAAAAAGAAGTAAGCCTTGAAGAAATCTGGAATGGAACATTCCGCCAAGAAAGGCTTCAATCCCTGCAATCCCTCGATAACGGAAAAGAATATGTGGTTTTGAATTATGACAGGCAGGCTGGAACTACCAGTATCGATGTATATAGTTACAAGACCGGAAAAAAGACCAGGACGCTGGTGAACAGCGCAGACCTGAATGATATCAAAGCCTTCCAGGATTTTAAGTTCAGTGAAGATGAAAGTAAGATCCTACTTTCAACCGAATTGGAACCTATCTTTAGAAGGTCTACCAAAGAGATCTATTACGTATGCGATGTGAATTCTAAATCACTTCAAAAAGTAAGTGACCAGAAGATTCAGGAAGCTTCTTTCTCTCCAGATGCGACCAAAGTAGCATACGTTTTCGAAAACAATATTTACATTCTCGACCTTAAAAGCGGTGACAGAACCCAGGTTACCGAAGATGGAGTGATTAATAGCATCATTAATGGGGTGACCGACTGGGTTTACGAAGAGGAATTCTCTTTCGTAAAAGCCTATGCCTGGAATCCAAGCGGTGAAAAGATCGCCTATTTGAAGTTCGATGAATCTGAAGTGCCTGAGTTTTCCATGGACCTTTTCAAAAAGGACCTTTACCCTAGCCAGGAAGTATTCAAATATCCTAAGGCCGGGGAAGCGAATTCTGAGATAAGCCTTCATATGTATGATGTGAAGTCAAAAACTTCAGAAGAGATCGATCTTGGAGACAAGTATGATGTAGCAGAAGAAGCTGAAAAGGTTAATGAAAATGCGGTTGGTGACTTCTATATCCCTCGTATTAAATGGACCCAGGACCCTATGATCCTGAGCGTACAGGTAATTAACAGGCATCAGAACAATCTTGACCTTATGTTCATAGACGCTGAAAATAACGAAGCTGAACTTATCCTCAACGAACAGGATGAGGCTTATGTAGATATTACAGATAACCTGACCTTTTTAGAGAACAACAGCTTTATCTGGACTTCAGAAAAGGATGGGTATAACCATATCTACCTTTACGACGAAGATGGGGAGCTTCAGAAGCAGATCACCAGTGGTAACTGGGAAGTGACCGATTATTATGGATATGATCCAAAGGCCGATGTGATCTATTACCAGAGCACCGAGAACGGAAGTGTAAACCGTGATGTGTATTCCATCAAACCAAACGGCAAGAACAAAAAGAGACTTACCGACAGAAACGGAATGAACTCTGCTTCTTTTAGCGCAGATTATACTTACTTCATCAATACTTTTACAGATGTAGATACACCAAATGTGTATACCCTGCACAGGTCTAAAGATGGTAAGCAGGTTCGTGAGATCCTTAACAACAAGGCACTTCTGGAGAAGAATGCCGGCTACGATTTCGCACCAAAAGAGCTTACGACCATCAATGTGAATGGAAACGATCTGAATATGTCTATCATCAAACCAACAGATTTTGATGAGACCAAGAAATACCCAATGTTGATGTTTCAATATTCCGGACCTGGATCACAGTCGGTTTCTAATTCTTATTTCAGCAGCAATGACTACTGGCACCAGTTACTGGCCAATAAAGGCTATATAATTGTGACCGTTGATGGTAGGGGAACCGGTTTTAAAGGTGCCGATTTCAAAAAGGTGACCTATAAGGAACTCGGGAAATATGAAGTGGAAGACCAGATCGCAGCGGCAAAACAACTTGGAGAAAGAGCGTATATCGATGCCGACAGGATCGGGATCTGGGGATGGAGCTATGGAGGATTTATGTCATCTAACGCTATCCTGAAAGGTAACGATATATTTTCAGCAGCGATCGCGGTAGCGCCGGTAACCAGCTGGAGATTCTACGATTCGGTATATACTGAAAGATACATGAGAACCCCTCAGGAAAACCCTTCAGGTTACGATGAGAACTCCCCGCTGAACCATGTCGAAAAACTAAAGGGAGATTATCTTATTATTCACGGAGGTGGAGATGATAATGTACATGTTCAGAATACCATGAGAATGGTGGAAGAGCTTATTCAGGCGAACAAGCAGTTCGACTGGGCAATCTATCCAGACAGGAACCACGGTATTTACGGAGGTAACACCAGGTTACATCTTTACACCATGATGACCGATTTTATACTAGAGAAACTATAATTAAAACAATTCGAAATAAATGGCAACTAGAGACGTACGTGTAAAACAAAAAGAGCTTTTCGGGCATCCGGTGGGGCTTTACATTTTATTTTTTACTGAAATGTGGGAGCGTTTTTCCTATTATGGGATGCGCGCAATTTTGGTCCTGTATCTGGTAAGTGCGACTACTGAAGGAAATGCAGGTTTGGGATGGACCCAGGCTGAGGCACTGGCTTTATATGGCTGGTATACCATGCTTGTTTATGTCGCGTCTATTCCCGGGGGCATTCTCGCAGATAAGGTCTTTGGTCAGAAAAAGGCCGTACTCATTGGGGGAATCGTTCTGGTTGCCGGTCACGGTATTCTGGCCGTGGAACAAATGTGGGCCTTCTATACGGGGCTTGCACTTATTATTGCAGGGGTAGGTTTCCTTAAGCCAAATATCTCTACCATGGTAGGTGGACTTTACAAAGAAGGTGATATTAGAAGAGATAAAGGTTTCACCATTTTCTATATCGGGATCAACCTTGGAGCATTCCTGTCGAGTTTGATCGTAGGTTATGTTGGTGAGAACATAGGTTGGCATTATGGTTTTGGTCTTGCCGGGATCGCCATGGCTTTAGGTTTGATTGTTTATCTTCTGGGACAAAAACACCTCAAGAATGTTGGTAACCTCCTTTCAAAGGTTGAAAGAGATGAAGGGGCTTCACTTGGAAATCTTTTCCAGGACCTGTTCAAATCGCCGGTTCAACTTACGGTTTCCATGATCCTGCTAGGAGCTTCCCTGGTAGGGTTCTATTATATGGGAATCGCTTATGGGCTCCTTTTTATCTTCCTTACTCTAGTTATCTCCATGATGATGATGGTTTATAAGGATCTTACTACAAAAGTGATGAAAGACAGATACGTGGTAATGCTGCTATCTTTTATCCTGGTGATCGTATTTTGGGGAGCTTTTGAACAGGCTGGTGGATTAATGAACATCTATGCGCTGGATAATACAGACAGAACCTTACCTTTCTCTTTACCATTAATCGGGAACGAGGTTCCTGCATCCTGGTTCCAGTCATTGAACGCGATGTTCATCATTATTTTTGGTCTGGTAGTAGCAAACTTCTGGGCTCGCAGAAAACTGAAAAATAAAGAAGCCTCTTCCATCTTCAAAATGGCGACTGGGGTTATCATCATGGGTCTTGGTTTCGTATTCATGGTATTTGCAGCCCTACAATTTGAAGCTAATGGAGCATCTGCAATGTACTGGCTGGTACTGGCCTACCTTTTCCATACCATTGGTGAGCTTTGTTCCTCTCCGGTGGCACTTTCATTCATTACAAAGCTTGCGCCGGTAAGATATGCCTCATTAATGATGGGAGTATATTTCGCAGCTACAGGATTAGGTAATAAAGTTGCCGGGATCGTTGGAGAATTCGCTTCAGAAGCCGGGGATATCGCAATTTTCTCAGGTATTACCATCTTTACCGTGGCCTTTGCGACCATTGTTTTGATCATGTTGAAACCGCTAAAACGATTAACTCACGGAGTTGAGGATAACGAAAGAGAGCTTGCCGAGCAGGAGGAGTATGAGTTAGCAGATGTAAAGAACTAATCTTCATCTCATGAGCGCACAAGCATCAACAGACTTCCAGGACGACTTTTTTAAAAGTAAGGTCCTGGGACATCCCGCCGGGCTTTTTGTTCTTTTCTTTACTGAAATGTGGGAACGCTTCTCATTCTACGGAATGAGGGTGTTACTGGTGAATTTCCTTACCATGGCCATTGTTGGAGTAGACAATCCCGGCTGGGGCTGGTCTGCTGAAAATGCTGGGGCCTTGTTCGGAACCTATGCGGGTTTACTATATCTAACCCCGATTTTAGGTGGTCTCATTGCAGATAAGTTCACAGGTTATCGCTGGGCGGTAATCATTGGTGCTGCGATCATGACCCTTGGTCATGCCTCCATGGCCCTTGAAACCGAAATATCTCTTTACTTCGGTCTTGGCCTGCTGGTGGTAGGTACCGGTTTCTTTAAGCCGAATATTACTTCCATTATTTCCGAATTGTACGAGGGTAAACCAGAAAAGAAGGATGGTGCCTATACCATTTTCTATATGGGAGTGAACGCTGGCGCTTTCTTCGGAATGATGCTTTGTGGATACCTGGCCGAGAAGATTGGCTGGAGCTGGGGCTTTGGTCTTGCGGGAATATTCATGCTTTTAGGAACACTTCAGTTCTGGTTGGCCAAACCTCTTTTCGGAAAGATAGGAGGGGTGCCAGATAAGGAACTTGAAGCAAAACATCTGAAGGAAGAAGAGAAGACTGGGGTCGCTCATAAGCCGAATCCTTTTACACTTTTGGATAAGATTCTCGTGGTTGCTTCTGCCGGAATTGGATTTACCTATCTAATCAACGATCCACTATCAAGAATTGCCGATTTTAATTTGTTGCCGGTAGTGATGCCTTTCGATTTTGGAGGGGAGCCGCTTTCCGGACCTATCGGGATGGTGCTTATTGGCCTCGTTCTATTTCTTATCCTGGTAATCTCAAGAATTTCCAGGTATACCAAGATCGTTAGGGATAGACTTATCGCGGTGATCATTTTTGCTATTTTTACGGTTTTCTTCTTTATGGCTTTTGAACAGGGAGCATCTTCTCTTATCATTTTTGCCAGGGATAACGTAGACCGCGTACTTTTGGGCAATTCGGCTACCATATTTAATATTATAAACGCCTTGCTAACCGTGGTGCCTTTGGCGATTATCACCTGGGTTCTTTATTTGCTCTGGAAACAGACTTTCGCGAAGATCCCTGGTTCTAATATTATCCTTGGGATCTGTTTCGCCAGTATCTGGGGGCTGGTCTTCTGGATGCTTTACAGGGAATTTTCTGCAGATGCTACCGAGATCACTGTTTCCTGGTTCAGTATACTTAATTCGTTCTTTATAATCGTTTTTGCCTCTTTCTTTTCGAAGTGGTGGGAAAGTAAATATAACCCTTCAGCAGCCTTTAAATATTGCTTTGGCCTTATCCTCTTAGGTCTTGGCTTCGGATTACTGGCCTGGGGTTCCAGCGGCGTCGTAGATGGTGCGAAAGTGAGCATGATTTGGTTGATACTGGCTTATCTTTTACATACCCTGGGAGAGCTTTGTTTGTCTCCTCTGGGACTTTCTTATGTAAGTAAATTGGTGCCAGCCAGAATGATCGCTTTTATGTTCGGGATGTGGTACCTGGCTATTGCGATTGGGAACAAGCTTGCCGGTTCCTTGGGAGGAATGATCGAGGAAGTTACCCAGCAATATGACCTTTCTACCTTCTTCCTGATCTTTACGATAGTTCCTATCGCGGGAGGTTTACTGGTAGCTCTCCTTAACCCTGTACTAAAAAGACTAATGCACGGAATCAGGTAATTTTTTTAACAGCAATATATATCTGAAAGCGTTCCTAAAACTTTAGGAACGCTTTTTGTTTCCATTGGATTTAGGTAAATTTATGTCATGAAAAAAATATTCCTTTTTACATTCTTGTTAGTTTCTGTTTCGGCTATGACGGCCCAGGAGATCAATTGGATGAGCATGAATGAAGCTTTGGAGGCACAGAAGAAGAAGCCTAAAAAGATCTTTGTAGATGCTTACACCACCTGGTGTGGCCCCTGCAAGCTGTTAGACAAAAATACCTTTGGGAACAAGGATGTGGCAGAATATATCAATAAGCACTTTTACCCGGTAAAATTCAATGCTGAGGGTAATGAGGTGATCAAATTCAAGGATAAGGTCTTCAAGAACCCGGGTTTTGATCCCGAGAAGAAAGGACGTAATTCGGTACACGAATTCGCACGGGCTATGGGCATTTCAGCTTATCCTACCATGGTCTTTTTCGATGAGAATGCCGGCTTTTTAACGCCTGTAAAAGGTTATCTAACTCCGCAGAAGCTGGAGATTTTTTTGAAGATCTTTGCTACAGACGATTATAAAAAAGTGAAAACAGACGAGGAGTGGAAAAAATACCAGGAAGAATTTGAAGGTACCTTTTCCAGCTGATCTTAGTTTTTATTTTCAATAATATAGGCTCCCTTTTCACCGGTATGATGAAAAGGGATTTTTGTATTTTCTGAAGTTTTCCTCCATAGTTCAATGTAGGACCTGAAATTGTTGCCATCTGCCACGATCTGTTTGGGTTGTAACTGATCTATCAAACGCTCCAAATTTACCTTTGGAGAACCAGTTAAGATCAGAATTTCTGGCTTGAAGTTATGAATCTCATAATTAGAAGAGGTATCTGCCACCAGGCATAGTTTTCCTGAAAGTTCCAAAATATCTTCTGGCTTCTTCTTTATGATTCTGTCAATATTCCTTTCCCTGGAATAGTCCTTTAAAAGGTTTTCCTGAAGGAAGTCCCTGGAATAAATATGCAGGCTTTGTTCAATCTTATTACCTATCATGGAGCTGCGGGAGCTGTGAAAAACTATACTTTCAGAATAGGGCAACTGCCATTTCTCATAATAGCTGGCCAATTGAAAAATAAGGATAGAAATCAAAAAAAAGCTTATACGATAAAAATCTACTTTTTTCGAAAGTATTACAAGGCTTAAAATGACCAGGAAAAGTGACAGGCATTGAAGTAGAGAAAAATGAATATTTGAAAAAACCAGGCTTTCAATTCCGGCGATGAATTCAATAAATACGTTGAGGCCTTTCAAGATAATACTGAATATTTCTTCCATTATTCCGGGTAATATCCCCAGAACTGAAAGTATAATCACCAGTATTCCCATCCCTAATATGATTCCCAAAAACGGTAAAATAATGAGGTTGGTTAAAAGGAGCATTCCGGGAAATTGATGAAAGTAATAAAGGCTAAGCGGGACCACGCCTATCTGAGCAGCCAAGCTGACCGAGGTAAGTTTCCAGAAGTAATCTACCGGCTGGATCTTAGTGGTCCAGAGCTTATAAATGATTGGTTGGAAAATGATAATGCTCAAGACGGCCAGGTAGCTTAACTGGAAGCCGACCTGGAACAAATAATAGGGATTTATTAATAAAAGAAAAAAAAGCGAAAGAAAGATTGAATTCAGGCTGCTGGTCTTCCTTTTAATTTGCATCCCAACAGCAATAAATGAGAACATGCATACGGCACGTACTACCGAGGCGCTTAAACCGGTGAGGAATGCAAAGCTCCAGAGAAGAAGAAGTATCAGGATGATCTTTAGAAGCCTTGTTTTTCTGGACCTGTCCAGGGGTTTCAATAGCCAGTTAAGCATTAGCAAAAGAATGCCGATATGTAAGCCCGAGATCGCCAGAATATGTATCGCTCCAGCAGCAGCATAATTCTTATAAAGCTCGTCGCTGATTTCTCTTCTCTGACCGAGGATCAGGGCCTGGAAGACCGCCAGCTCATCAGCACCGAAATTATGCTTTTTAAGTCCTGAAATGATTCTCTCCCTGCTATGCCAGGCCTGAGTAGATATATCATCTTTTTCCCCAATGATCTTGATCCCTGAATCTTTGATCTGGATCTCTCTCTCTATTTTAAGCTGTTTAAGGTACTTCCCATAGTTGAACTGAAATGGATTTAAAGGCTTTTTAATTTCTTCAGGTTTCCACCTGCTTAGGATTATATGTCCGGGTCTTGTAGTCTTGTTTTGGGTGGAATCTGCCAATATATTTAACAGCACCTTTCCTGTAATTGCAATAGATTTTCCAGGTGAGATCAGCTCCCTGGTTTCCAGGATGAACCGGCGGGAGAACTTTGTTGGTTTCAATTCTTCGGTAATGATTCCCGAAATCATTAAACTATCGGTTGGCTGTGAAAAATACTTTATATAATGCCCGGTTTGGTTTTCTGGTTTATTGAAATAAGCGGTACAGAATCCCAGTGAAAAGATCATCAGGAAGCAGGTGATCCCGAAAAGAGAATCGGGAAACAGCTGGTTGCGGGCCCTGATATACGCCAGGATGGATAATAGAAGAATTATTCCGAAGCCGGTGAAAACGATCTTGATATCAGCCTCGGTATAAAATGCCAGCAGCATGCCCGCAACAAGGTACATGCATAAACGCAGGAATATGAACTGAAGGTTTTTCAAAAAGTGTGAATTACCTTCAAAAGTTAAGTAAAAATCAGATCACCCGGCGCGCCATGACGAAATTATTGTTCCAGTAAGTTTCTGAAAGTGAGGAAATAATCACTCCCGTTGAAGTGGATGAATGTATGAAGTAGATCCCCTTCTCGTTGACTTCTACTACCAGTCCTACATGGTTGATCACCTTCCGGTTCTTGTTAGTCTCGAAGAAAAGAAGGTCTCCCACATTGACCTCCTTAAGGTATAATCGTTCTCCCCTCAGGGACATATCTCTTGAGGTTCGGGGCAGGGAAATGCCTTCTTCTAGGAAGGAAACATAGACCAGGCCGGAACAGTCCATTCCTTTTTTGTCCATTCCGCCGTATTTGTAACGTGTACCCTCGAATTTAAGGGCAGTTTCCACGATCTTATAAGCCTTGTTTTCTACCGGTTCATTTTCAGGTTGTCGCTCAGGTTCACGGCTTACCTGGGTGATTCTGTCCTGTTCTTGTTTGGTGGTGATTACTTTTCGCCTCGAGCCACAGGATGCAAAAAGTACTGCAACTAAGCCTACGAGCAGAAGTTTATGCCAATTGAGAGCCCGCATATTATGCCTTAATTTTTTTATAGATGAGTTCAGCAGTGTTCTTGCTGGCACCGCTTCCCCCAAGTTTTTGCTCTAGCTGGTAATAGTCCTCGAAGATCCTTTTCCGGTTCTTTTTATCCAGGATCTTACTGAGTTCGGCCTTAAGATTCTTTGAATTAAATTCATTCTGGATAAGTTCCTTTACCACCTCTCGGTCCATGATTAGGTTTACTAGCGAGATATAATCCAGGTTGATGATGCGTTTGGCAATATGATAGGAAATATAACTGCCCTTATAGCATACCACCTCCGGAACCTTGAATAGCGCGGTTTCGAGGGTTGCCGTTCCCGAAGTTACCAGCGCTGCGTGTGCAATTCCCAGGACGTCATAGGTTTTATTCATGATAAGGCCGATATTGGACTTCTTCATGAATCCCTTATAGAATTCCTCATCCTGGCTGGGGGCACCGGCGATCACGAACTGATAATCTTCGAATTCTGATGTGATACTAAGCATCACATTCAGCATTTTTTCGATCTCCTGTTTACGGCTTCCCGGAAGAAGAGCAATGACCGGTCTATGATCAAGCCCGTGATTTCTTTTAAAGGCCTCGGCATCTACCGGTGGCCTGTTTTCGATGGCATCCAGAAGCGGATGTCCAACAAAATGCACGGGAAAATCATGTTTTTGAGTGTAAAAATCCTTTTCAAAAGGAAGGATCACATACATCTCGTCAACATCGCGTTTTATCTTTTTGATCCTGTTCTCTTTCCAGGCCCAAATTTGCGGGGAAATATAGTAATGCGTGCGATACCCTTCTTTTTTGGCCCATTCGGCAATACGCATGTTGAATCCCGGATAGTCCACAAAAATTATCACATCGGGATCATAAGCCTGTATATCTTCCTTGCAAAAACTAATGTTTTTAAAGATGGTCCTCAGGTTCATGATCACTTCAGAAAATCCCATAAATGCCAGCTCTCTGTAATGCTTTACCAGCGTGCCTCCCTGTTTTTCCATAAGATCACCGCCCCAGAATCGAAAATCGGCTTCGGAATCCACTTCTTTAAGGGCTTTCATAAGGTTGGAGGCGTGCAGGTCTCCCGAAGCTTCCCCGGCGATGATATAATACTTCATTTTATATGAATTTGTGTATGGCCACGGCAATGGCTACGCTTATCGTCGCCAGTAAAACCCCGCGGGCATGATAGTTCTGCTTCTTCTTGAGGAAGACAAAGAATGGAAGGAAGTTCATGATGGCTCCAAGTGCCACGATCTTGCCCAGGTAATCATTTTCTATGGCGTCTTTTAAAGTAGCATCAAGGTCTGACTGGCTGAAAAGAGTAACATACAGAAGGACTCCCGCGATATTTGCTGCAAGACCCGTTAAAAATCCGGTAATGATATTTTGTTTAATCATCCAGGGACCAGCTGCTTAGATCTTTAATAAAATGGTGGGCGGTGAGGTCGAACTGTACCGGAACTACAGATACATAGCCTTCTTCCAGAGCTCTTTCGTCGGTATCGTCACCTTCATCCTTGTTAACAAAGGTACCTGTTAACCAGTAATATTCTCTTCCCTGCGGATTTGTTCTTTTATCGAATTCTTCTTCCCAGTGTGCATTAGCCTGTCGGCAAACCTTGATACCCTTGATCTCGGCTTCAGACAATTTAGGGAAGTTCACATTAAGCACTACTCCTTTAGGAAGTCCGTTCTTAAGCACGTTCCTGGTGATCTTCTTTATGAATTTACGTGTAGGCTCGAAATCGGCATTTAAAGAATAATCTAACAGAGAAAAACCTATCGCGGGGATGCCTTCGATCCCGGCTTCGACAGCCGCACTCATGGTACCAGAATAGATAACATTGATCGATGAATTGGAACCATGATTTATCCCGCTTACGCAAAGATCTGGTTTACGATGCAAGATCTCCTGGGTGGCGATCTTTACACAATCTGCTGGGGTTCCAGAGCAGCTGTATTCTTTATGTTTGTAGGATTCTTTAATGGTGACTTGTTCACAAAACAACGTGTCGCTTATGGTGATCGCGTGACCCATCCCGCTTTGTGGGCTATCTGGAGCCACTACTACTACATCTCCCAGTTCTTTCATCACATCCACTAGAGTCCTGATTCCCGGTGCGGTTATACCATCATCGTTGGTAACCAGGATCAATGGTTTTTTCTTATCCATGCATAAATAATTTGGTTCTGCTAAAATAAGAATTTAAATATGGAAAGCTTATATTAGTAGTGTTACAAATTAGTTGCCTGTTTCTAAGTTATTGGCACAGTTTTTACTATAATAAGGGTAACCAAACGATGACGAAATTAAAACGAGTTATGAAAAGGAATTTTAAGATTTTAGCAGTTGTTCTCCTGATGGCTGCAGCCTCTTGTAGTTTTACTACCAAGAATTTTGATGACCCCAATAAGGATAAACTTCTTATAGATCTAATTACCTATGTTCTTAACCAGGGACATTATGATGCTAAGGATATTAATGACAATTTTTCAGCAAATGTTTATGAGGATTACCTGGAGAATCTGGATCCTTCTAAACGTTTTTTCTATGAAAAGGATATAGAGGAATTCGACGCCTATAAAGAAAAGATCGATGATGAAATAAAGAATAAGAACATTGAATTCTTTAATCTTACCTACAATCGTTTAGGAAAACGTATGGAAGAAGCAAGGTCCCTTTATAAGGAAATCCTTTCTGAACCCTTCGATTTTACTGAAAACGAAAAGATCGTAACAGATTACGATAATGTAGACTATGTTTCTTCTAAAGAGGAAATGAGGCAGAGATGGAAAGAACAGTTAAAGTTTAATACCCTTATTACCTACCACGACCTTAAGCAGGACGAAAAGACCAAAAAAGAAGAAGATTCTTCTTATACCATGAAGACTGATGTCGAACTGGAGAAGGAAGCAAGGGAAACCACTCTTTCGAATATCAACAGGTATTATGATTTTACCGATGATCTTGAAAGAGAGGATTATTTCACGGTTTATATCAACTCAATCGTAGAGGAATTCGATCCGCACACCTTCTATTTCGCTCCCCAGGACAAGGACAGGTTCGATATAGCCATGTCTGGAAAACTTGAGGGAATTGGAGCTCGTTTGGTTAAGGATAGTGATAATATTACAATTACTGAGGTAATTTCCGGCGGACCGGCCTGGAGAAGTGAAGAGATCACTGAAGGTGATGTGATCCTTAAAGTTAAGCAGGAAGATGAAGAAGAAGCCGTAAGTATCGTGGGGATGAGACTTGATGATGCGGTAGACCTTATTAAGGGCCCGAAAGATACTAAGGTAACTCTTACGGTTCGTAAGAAAGTAATGGGGAACATCGAGGAAGTGACCTTAACACGTGATGTGATCGAGATCGAAGAAACCTATGCCAAGGCTTCCATGGTGAAGAAAGACGGCAGGAATTACGGGGTGATAAACCTTCCGAAGTTTTATTTTGATATGACCGATTATAATGAGCGTAATGCCGCTTCAGATATCAAAGAAGACATCATCCGCCTTAAAAAAGAAGGAATGGAGGGTCTTGTTCTTGACCTTAGGAATAACGGTGGTGGTTCCCTGAAAACGGTGGTAGATATCGCCGGGATGTTCATTGAAGAGGGACCAATCGTACAGGTAAAATCTAATGGTCAGCGTAAAGAAGTGCTTAAGGATGAAGATCCGCAGGTACTTTGGGATGGGCCACTAGTGATCCTGGTAAATGAATTATCGGCTTCAGCTTCTGAAATTTTGGCTGCGGCGATGCAGGATTATAAAAGAGCTATTATCATTGGTAGTAAACAAACCTATGGTAAAGGAACTGTTCAGAATGTGATAGACCTTAACAGGTGGCTTAGAAATAACGATATGGGCGATATGGGGGCCCTTAAGATCACTACTCAGAAGTTCTACCGTGTGAATGGTGGATCAACCCAGCTTGAAGGTGTGAAGAGTGATGTAGTAGTTCCAGACAGGTATAGCTTTGTGGATATTGGAGAAAAGGACCAGGAAAACCCACTACCATGGGATAAGATCGATGCCGCTAAATATGATATCTGGAATGGATATGTAGGCTATGATGAAGCTATACAGGCTAGTAAAGACAGAATGAGCCAGAACGAACAATTGAGGCTTATCGAAGAGAACGCGAAATGGGTAAAATCCCAGAGTGAAGAAAGCAGTTATCCTCTGAGCTATTCCGAATATGCAGAAGCAGCGGAAAAGGATAGAGAGATGGCCAAGCAGTTCGATGCGATCAAGGATTATAAAACAGATCTTACTTATAAGTCCCTTCCTTACGAAGAAGAACTTTTTGTGACCGATACGGTCCTTAAAGAGAAGAGAGAAAGATGGCATGAAAGCCTGAGTAAGGATGTTTATATTGAAGAAGCTATCAACGTACTGGCAGATATGAAGATGAACAATATCACCAGAAATAAAGTTGCCGATGTAGATGGCAAAAAAGTGAAGAATTAAAATCTAGTATATAATAAAAAACCCGGAAGTTGAATTCCGGGTTTTTTTATGGCTTATAATATGAAAAGAAAGTATATCTATCCCGTCCTTATTCTGGTTGTAGCGGCAATTCTGCTATTGGCCGATAAATGTTCCTAGTAGGATAACCTGTCTGAATCCAGCTTGATAAAGATAAAAAGTAAGATGGTGAAGCCCCATAATCCGGATCCTCCGTAGCTAAAGAAGGGGAGTGGTATCCCAACGGTAGGGAAGATTCCAATTACCATTCCTATATTCACCAGAAAGTGCAGGAACAGGATTCCAATCACCGAATATCCATACACCCGGTAGAATTGGTTTCTTTGTCTTTCGGCAAGCATAATAAGCCTTAAGAGCAGGGCCATGAAAAGCAGGACTACCATGGTACTGCCTACGAATCCCCATTCCTCTCCAACGGTACTAAAGATATAATCTGTATGCTGTTCCGGGACAAAATGACCTTTGGTCTGGGTTCCCTCGGTCCAGCCTTTTCCAAGCCAGCCTCCGCTGCCTATGGCGATCTCGCTCTGGTGAGTATTATAACCTATTCCCCTGGAATCTACTTCTTTCCCCAGGACGATATTGAACCTGTCCCGGTGACGTTGTTCAAAAACATTTTCAAAAATATAGTTCACCGAAAAGCTAAGCCCAATAGAGATCAGCACGAATAAGGTAATTAGTACCTTTCCGGGCCTTTTTTTGCGTTTTCTGAAGAACAATAATATTCCAAGCGTTAGTACTGCGACGCTAACCCAAATAGGGCCTATGATAAGGGTGAGTATAAAGACTGAAACCGCCGAAAGGCCTGTGACCAGGTAAAAGCCGGATAGGCCTTCCCGGTATAAGGGAAAAAAGAATGCTGCGTAAACCAGGGCACTACCGGGGTCTGGCTGTGGAACGATAAGAATCGCGGGCAGGGCTATAATAATAAAAGCCTTAACCTGGTGGTCCAGTCTTCTGATATTGGTCTGTATATCGCTTAAGTATTTTGAAAGCGCCAGGGCAGTAGCGAATTTGGCAAATTCAGAGGGTTGAACTCCAAAGCTGCCGAAAGAATACCAGGAGGTAGCTCCAGATATTGTCTTACCAAAAACGAACAATCCTGCGAGGGATAATAGCGAAATTAAGTATATCACGCTGGAGAACCGCTGGTAGAATTTGGCTTCAATAGAAAGAATTATCACTACCAGAAAAATGCTCAGGCCTATAAAAAGAGCTTGTTTTCCGTATGGTTGAGAAAGGTCGAAAAATGAACCGGAACTGCTGCCTAGTGATGCCGAATATATATTGGCCCAGCCAAATAAGATTAATGCTAAATAAATAAAAATGCTGATCCAGTCAAATCCCGCGCTGCTCTTCGCCATTTACTGATTGATTATAAAAGGTTCTCCGCTAAGTGGTTTTGCGTATTCGTCTTCAAGGCTGTGGCTCATGATCCAGCTTTCCATATCTGTCCGGGTGATCGTACCTTTCAGGTATTTTTCGATCATTAGGCTGGCCATACGTCCTGCATACCGGCTTCCCCAGTAACCATTCTCAACGAAAACGGCAATGGCGATCTTAGGATCGTCTACAGGGGCAAAGGCAACGAAAATAGAATGGTCAGTAAGCTGCACCCTTTTTCCGTTAATCTTCGTGAAATTTTCGGCAGTACCTGTCTTTCCTGCGATCTCCACACCAGGGATCCTAAGGGTAGAGGCAGTACCACTTTTATATACTTCGTGCATTCCGGCAATTACCGGTTCGAAGTGTTTGGCCTCTATGGTGGTATAATTCTTTTTAGTGAACTTTTCTTCCTTAATGGGGGTGCCGTCGATCTCTTTCAGGATATGCGGGGTGTAATACCAGCCTTTATTCCCTATGGTTGCAGCCATGTTCGCCAGCTGAATAGGGGTCATCAATACCTCACCCTGACCAATAGCGTTTGATAAGGTCGCAGTAGCATACCATTTATAGGTAGGATAATCGTAGATCCTGTTGTAATAATCTGAATCTGGGATCTTTCCCGGTCTTCCGGTGCTTAGGTCGTTACCCATAAACTGTCCCAGTCCGAAGCTTTTTAGGTGTTCGTTCCAGGCATCCATCCCGTCCTGCGGGGTAGGATATTTTTCGATGATTCTGCGGTAGACGTTCGCGAAATAGGCGTTACATGATTGGGCAATCCCGGGGATCATGGATAGGGGGCTTTTATGCGCGTGACAGCCTAATTTACGGCCACGGCCGTAGGCGTAACCATGGTTACAGGAAAAACTATCATCGGTGTCTACAACATTTTCCTGCAAGCCAATGAGGGCATTAAGAGTTTTAAAAGGTGATCCTGGAGGGTATTCTGCTAAAAGCCCCCTGTCATATAGGGGTTTGGCAATAGAGTCGGTATAAAGTTCCCAGTAGTTCCTGGACCGGCTTCTACCCACCAGTTTTGCTGGGTCATAGTTGGGTGCGCTAATAAGGGCCAGGATTTCACCTGTTCCGGGTTCCAAGGCAACGATTCCACCGCGTTTGTTCTTCATCAATTTAGTTCCGTAGTCCTGCAGGTCGTTGTCTACGGTTAAAGTGATGTCTTTACCTTTTTCAGGGAGCGTATCATAAATCCCATCCTTGTAAGGGCCTATGTCCCTGTTGAACCTGTCTTTTTGAATATGTTTTACCCCCTTAACGCCTCTAAGCAATTCCTCATATTGACTTTCAACCCCCGCGCGGCCAATCAAGTCACCCGAAATATAATAGGGGTTTTCATTTATGATCTTTTGGTTTACTTCAGCGATATAGCCCAACACATTGGCACTATGATCTACCTGGTAATCCCTGAGCGATCTTTTCTGAATATAGAAACCTTCATACTTCCGCATTTTTTCCTGCAGGATGGCATATTCGCTTTTGGTGAGCTGTGGGATCACCACCGAGGGGAGTAATGGTGAATAGATCCTCGCTTTATCCAGTTTCTTTTCTAGATCTTCCCGGGCGAGATTCAGAATATTACAGAATTCGGTAGTGTCAAAAGGCTTCAGGTTTCTGGGGATAACCATCACATCATAAGACGGCTGGTTAGAAACCATCAATTCCCCATCACGGTCATAGATATAACCTCGCTGCGGGTAGTCGTAAACGACTTTTATCGCGTTATCCTGGGACCTAATGGCAAGGGAAGTATCAACTACCTGAAGGTAGAAAAGGCGGCCAATAAAAATAAGGCCTGTGGTGAGTATAGTTATGTATAGTAAAACTTTTCTCATCTATACTTTTTGCTAAATAAACTAAGACTTAATAGTGTAAGGACAACAGTAAATAAACTGGAAAATAGTGTTTTTTTCAGAATAAGAAGTATATGATTTAAGCTGAACATTTCCAAGGAAAATAATACGAAATGATGGATGAGTACCATCAGGAAAACATAGCTTAATTTCGCCCCGAATGGAGTGGCTGCCAGGCGAATGTTCTGGTGATCATAGCTAATCCCGAAGGAGAACCTGAGCAGGTTAGGCCTTACAAAAGCTGCCACCAGGCAGGCCGCAGCATTGATTCCGCCGCTGTCCTCAAAAATATCTACGCTAAGTCCAAGCAGGAAAGACAGGAACAGGAATAAACTCTGGTTGCCGGCAAACGGATAAAGCAGGATGAACAAAACGTACAGATGCGGGTTAATGTACCCTGCAAGGTTTACATTATTCAGGATAAGGACCTGCAGAAAAACAAGTACGATGAACCTGGCGATATTTGAAAAAAGCTTACTGTTCATTGTTATCCTGTAATTTTTCTATTTCCTCCTTGTTCACATTCTCTATCACGTATACATAACCAATATTGGTCATATCATTAAATAACTTGATATTGATCGTATAATAGCTCTGGGTCTGGTCAAGGCTGAAATCCTGTATGCTTCCAATTGGCAATCCTTTAGGGAAGATCAGGGAGCGTCCCCCGGTAATAATGGTGTCCCCTTTCTGAAGTGGCGCCTGTCTGGGCACATCGATAAGCTGCACGATATTAGGGTCTTTCCCATTCCATACCAGGCTACCAAAATGGTTCGTATTGTTCAGCTGGGCATTTATACGGGACCTGCTGTTCAAAATGGAGATCACCCGGGAATAATTATCATTTACCCGGTCTACGATGCCCACGATTCCCTGGCTGGTGATGACCCCGTATTCCTGTTTGATACCAGATTCCTCACCACGGTTCAGGGTAAGGTAATTATCGATCTTTGAGAAATTATTATTGATCACCCGGGCGGTACGAAACAGGTAATCCCCTTCGAAGGAAGTACTATCCAGTTGTTTTTCTACTGAAATACTGTCGTGTATATTCGAGATGATGTTGCGAAGCTTGTTGTTCTCTTCCAGCAACCTCTCGTTATATTCATCCAGGTGAAGGTAAGTGTTGATGTTATTGGACCAATTGTAAACACCGCCGGTAACATAATTGGCAGAGCTAACGAACCGACTTTTATGAAAGGCATGGTTCTGAATGGTGAGAAAAATAGATACAGCAAACAGGATTAAGAATAATATCGAATTCTTATTCCGAATAAGAAAATTGAAAATCTGCTGCATAAATTAAGCTTCTCCTACTTGATCAAAATCCCTTTATAGCGGTTCAGTGTCTTTAAGGTGATACCTGTACCACGAACCACCGCCCTTAACGGATCTTCAGCAATATAAACCGGTAGATCTGTTTTCTGGGACAAACGTTTGTCGAGGCCTCTAAGCATGGAGCCTCCACCTGCAAGATAGATACCGGTATTATAGATATCGGCAGCAAGTTCCGGCGGAGTTTGAGACAGGGTTTCCATCACCGCATCCTCTATCCTTAAGATAGATTTATCCAGGGCCTTGGCGATCTCACGGTAAGAGATATTCACCTGTTTCGGTTTCCCGGTTAACAGGTCTCTACCCTGAACGCTCATCTCGTCTGGCGGAACCTCAAGATCTTCAGTCGCCGCACCTATCTGGATCTTTATTTTTTCAGCAGTACGCTCACCTACATAAAGGTTGTGCTGCGTACGCATATAGTATACAATGTCATTGGTAAATACATCCCCGGCGATCTTTACAGATTTATCACAAACGATCCCTCCTAGTGCGATCACCGCGATCTCGGTAGTACCACCACCTATATCTACGATCATGTTCCCTTTTGGCTGCATGATATCTACCCCAATACCAATTGCAGCAGCCATAGGTTCATGTATAAGGTAAACCTCCTTACCATTAACTCTCTCTGCGCTTTCCTTTACGGCACGCATTTCCACCTCGGTAATCCCGGAAGGTATACAGATCACCATTCTCAGGGCCGGGGTAAAGAGTTTCTTTTTAAGTGCCGGGATCTCCTTGATGAACATGGTGAGCATTTTTTCACTGGCATCAAAATCGGCAATAACCCCATCTTTTAAGGGGCGAATGGTTTTGATATTCTCATGAGTTTTCCCCTGCATCATGGCCGCTTCCTTACCTACGGCAGTTATCTTGCCAGAGGTCCTGTCGCGGGCTACTATTGAGGGGCTGTCTACAACAACTTTATCGTTATGAATTATCAGGGTGTTGGCGGTACCTAAGTCGATTGCAATTTCTTCAATGAGAAAGTCAAAAAATCCCATAGTGTATTTTAAGTATTGAGGTTCGGGTAAATGTACTAAAATTAATGTTTAAAATGGCGCGTTCCTGTCATCACCATCGCGATATTATTTTCATTGCAATAATCGATACTAAGTTGGTCCTTGATGGATCCCCCGGGCTGAATTACTGCTGTAATTCCGGCATTCCCTGCGATCTCCACGCAGTCTGGGAACGGGAAGAAGGCGTCACTGGCCATTACGGCTCCGTGAAGGTCGAATTCAAAAGACCTTGCCTTTTCTATGCTTTGGGTCAGGGCGTCCACTCTCGAGGTTTGGCCTGTCCCGCTGGCGCAAAGTTGCTTGTTTTTCGCCAGGACGATAGTGTTCGATTTTGTATGCTTGCAGATTTTGGATGCAAATATCATGTCAGATAACTCCTCATCTGTCGCTTTATTGTTCGTGGCCAGTTTCAGATCTTCCAGCGAATCTGTCTTAAGATCTTTATCCTGAACCAAAACTCCATTGAGACAGGTTCTTACCTGGCTTTTTGGTAGTTCAATATCTTTTAAGACCAAAAGGATCCTGTTCTTTTTACCTTTCAGGATCTCCAGCGCTTTTTCTGAAAATGATGGAGCGATCACCACTTCGCAGAATAACTTGTGGATTTCTTCAGCAGTTTCGGCGTCAATTTCCACATTGCTGATTAGAATTCCTCCAAATGCCGAAACCGGGTCGCCGGCCAGGGCATCTACATAAGCCTGGTGAATAGTGTCGCGCTGGGCCAGGCCACAGGCGTTATTGTGCTTTAGAATAGCGAATGTTGGTGCCTCTCCCTTGAACTCGTTCATTAGGTTAACCGCGGCATCAACGTCCAGAAGGTTGTTATATGAAAGTTCCTTTCCGTGCAACTTGTCGAAAATATTTTCGAAATCACCGTAGAAAGTACCTTTTTGGTGTGGGTTCTCCCCGTATCTAAGTTCCTTGCCTTTCAATTCGCTTTGCTTGAAAGAATTCACTTCAGCTTCAGCATTGAAATAGTTGAAAATTGCTGAATCATAATGAGAGGAAATATTGAAGGCCTTGGTAGCGAATCTCTTCCTATCGGCCAGGCTGGTCTCTCCATTTTTCTCATTCAGCAGGTCAAGGAATTCCTGGTAATCGTCAACTGAAGATACACAGGTAACATCCTTGAAGTTCTTGGCAGCGGCACGAATAAGTGAGATCCCGCCAATATCTATCTTTTCTATGATATCCTGTTCAGAAGCGCCCGAGGCAACGGTCTTTTCAAAAGGATAAAGGTCCACAATCACAATGTCTATCTGCGGAATTTCATATTGCTCCAGCTCCTTTACGTCACCATCATGGTCCTGACGGTTCAGAATTCCTCCAAAAACCTTAGGGTGAAGAGTCTTTACCCTTCCGCCTAAAATAGAAGGATAAGAAGTTACATCTTCCACAGGGATCACCTCGATCCCAAGGTCCCTGATGAATTTCTCGGTTCCTCCGGTAGAGTAGATGGTGATTCCCAGCTCGTTAAGTTTTTTAACGATGGGTTCTAATCCGTCTTTGCTGAAAACTGAAATTAGGGCAGATTTCGCTTGTTTTAATTCGCTCATTGTGTTGTGTTTGTTAAAGCTGCAAAAGTAACCAATTAAGCTAAAAATCTGAAAGTGGATACACCGAAATATCAATAAATTTTGTAACGAATATTTAGATGCTGCGTCCTATCTTTAAATCATCCAAAAACAGCTGATTTCATACCATGCTTATTTACTTACGCGTACTCAAAGAGAGTTTTAATTTTGCGATTAGCGCTCTTAAAAATAACCGCCTGCGTACCTTTCTTTCTCTACTGGGGGTGACCATTGGTATTTTTTCGATCATCGCGGTGCTGGCAGCTGTAGATTCCCTTAAAAAAGATATTACCGGAAGCCTTAGCGCTCTTGATAATAGCACGATTATCGTGATGAGGTTCAATTTTGGCCCTTCAGATATCCCGCGCTGGAAACGGGAACAGTTTCCAGATGTCACCTATGAAGAGTACCAGTACCTAAAGAAAAGTCTTCCCAATCTTGAGGCCATAAGTTTTGCCCTGGGTGTGCCCGGAGGTGCGGCCCTAAAGTATCAGGACGTGACCAGTGCCGGTGTGGATATTGGCGCGGTGACCCATGAATATTACGATATCGAGGCTTTTGAACTGGAAGAAGGTCGGTTTTTCAATGAACCTGAAGCGGTAAGCGGGGCAGGAGTCGTGGTTTTGGGTCACGAGGTAGCTAAGAATCTCTTTGGAGACTCTAATGGAGTGGGACGTGAGATCAGGATCTTCGGAAAAAGGGCTACCGTGATCGGGGTGATGAAGAAACAGGGACAATCATTGTTCACCGGATCCCGGGATGGCCAGGCCTTTGTGCCGGCGAATTTTGCCCGAAGGGTATATGGAACCACCAAGGGAACCGTATTTCCTCAGATCGTTCTAAAGCCGGAAGACGGGGTAGATAATGACGAATTCGTGGCTATGCTGGAACAGCAATTACGAAATATGCGGGGCATAAAACCCGGCGAGATAAATAATTTCTTCGTGAATCAATTACAGGGATTTGCAGATTTTATAGATAATATAACCGGACAGTTGAATATTATAGGGCTGGTGATTAGCGGGTTTTCCTTACTGGTTGGAGGCTTTGGCATCGCCAACATCATGTTCGTAAGCGTGAAGGAGAGGACCAATCTTATCGGGATCCAAAAATCTCTTGGAGCCAAGAATAAGTTCATTTTGTCTCAATTCCTTTTTGAAGCCATCATCCTTTCGGTGATTGGAGGGATGGTTGGGTTGTTCATCGTCTGGCTGGTTTCTATAGTCGCTTCCCAGTTTACGGGAGATTTTGAATTCGTATTATCTCCATTGAATATCCTGATAGGAACAGCGGTATCGGCATTGATTGGTTTGATCTCTGGGATCATTCCTGCAATATCGGCCTCAAAGCTTGATCCTGTGGAAGCTATTCGTACCGGAATGTAAAGGTCTCGTTAAAGCTTTCCCTAATTCTTACACATATTAGCTTAAATTATTCTAAAAAGAACTAAAGTTCGTTAAATGCCTAATTCTCAAGGTTTAGCTTTTTTACATTTGGAAAAAGCTATGAAAAATGGGAAATGAAATTGAAAAGAAGTATTTAAACTCTATTCTGCAACTCATCGGATTCTTTGTTTTTCTATTTATAACGATCGCCTTACAGGTATAGAACTACGGTATACACTAAAAACTAACTACCAAAAATGACAAAACCCATAGACATCTATGGGTTTTGTTATATCTAAGAAGCAGTTATTCCTTATAGGATCTCTGCAACTTTTTTGTTTACCCATTCCAGGAAAAGCTCATCTTCATGCGAAAATGGATCTTCGGTATGGCTATCGATATCGATCTGGCCAATATTTTCGCCATTTACGAAAAGTGGGATCACGATCTCGGCCTTCACATGTATGCTGCAGGCAATATAATTGTTCTGAGCCTTTACATCTGGCACCACGAAATTCTTGTTAGAGACTGCTACCTGGCCGCAGATACCCTTTCCAAAAGGAATGATCTCATGATCTGTAGGTTCACCCGCAAAAGACTTCAGTTTCAACTCGTCCTTATCTCCGTTCTTAAAGTAAAAACCTACCCAATCGTAATAAGGAATGTTCTTTTCCAGTAGCTCACAAACTTCTGTAAGTCGTGAGTCTACGCTCTTTTCTTTCTGCTGAAGGATCTCTTCTACCTGTGGTCTAAGTTTATCAAAAGTCATATTAACAATCTTTGGTGCAAAAGTATTCAATTTCTAATGTAAAGTGAGGCTTTGATTTCTATAAATTTGTTAAAAACCCCTCAGAATTTGCTCGGTTTATTTCATAAATATCGACTGGTCCTCCGATTTATTTTCATTTTTCTGGGGAGCTATTTTCTGTTCTCGAGCCTTTATAATGGTTTCCTGCTTATTTATGATACGGAAAACCCGGTGCCAGATCCTCTTACCCAGCTGGTGGCACGCCAAAGCGGAACCGTAATGCAGGCTCTAGGCTACGAGGTGGAGGTGGTTATGCATTACACCGGTCTTTCCATGAAACTCATGGTAGAGGACTATTTTTTAGCCGGTATCGTTGAAGGTTGCAATTCTGCCAGTATCATCATTCTTTTTGTTTCTTTCGTGCTGGCTTTCTTCGGAAAAACGAGCTCGACCTTGCTGTTCCTCTTTGCCGGATCGGTCATCATTTATGTGATGAACATTCTAAGGATAGTGATCCTGGCCGTAAGTATTTATGAATATCCCCAATATTCAGGTTTTATGCACTCCATATTTTTCCCCCTGGCGATCTACGGAACTGTGTTTATCCTCTGGTTAATCTGGGTTAGAATTTACACAGAATGGAGAAAGCAGTAAAAAATAAATTTCGAGCCCTTCAAATAGGCCTTCTGGTACTTCTCCTGGCAGCGTTAAGGTTCTTCGAGCAGGATCTTTTTTACGATCCCCTAATCCAGTTCTTTAAATCAGATTACCTGCTGGGCATTATTCCGCCTATGGACATGGCCAAATTAATGATCAATCTTAGCCTAAGGTATTTCCTGAATACAGTTATTTCCCTGGCGATAATCTATGTTAGCTTCAGGGATATGAATATGCTGAAATTTTCGGCCCTGCTTTATGCCATCCTGTATGTAGCCGCCACGGCCGTGTTTATCTTCCTGGTGCTGAATATTGAAAGGGAACACTACCTCGCACTTTTCTATGTGAGGAGGTTCTTAATTCATCCTTTATTTTTACTTATCCTCCTACCTGCATTCTACTATTATAAACTGAGAGGTTTCAAATAAGCGGTTGTTATACTTCCATTTTGTCCTTGTTCTGCTTTAACCATTCCCTGAAGGTCAGCAATTCAGGATTCAGTTTCCGGGTTGCGTTCACATCCCTGATGGTACAAAAATATTCCTCTTCTTCGGCCTTGAACTGGAACATGTTCCCCAGGTCATCTGCCCCCGGAAAATCAAAACTCCTGTAAACCTCGGGTTTCACCGCATTATATTTGATCTTTTTGCCATAGACTTCTGAAAATATTTCAGCCATTTCCTTCCCGGTTAGGTGTTCCCCGGCAATGGCTACGATCTTGTTTTGGTATTTGTCCCCGGCCTTAAAGATACCATAGGCACATTTCCCTATATCTTCAGCAGCGATTCCCGGTAGTTCTTTATTATCCATAGGGAATGTGATCGCCAGCTCGCCATCCTCACCTTTTTGGGGAGCCATGCCAAAATTCACAAAGTTATCCCAGTAAAAGGAAGTGAATAGTAAGGTGTAGGGGACACCGCTCTCGACAAAATATTCATCTGCTTCGCCCTTCGCGTCAAAATGAGGAACCTTATATTTCTCCATCAGGGTTGGCATACGGTCGTCATCTAAGGGAATCCATTTCCTGGTATCTTCCAGTGTAGACCAGATGATATGTTTTAGCCCGGCTTCTTTGCCTGCTTCGGCCATATTCTTGGCCTGCTGCATTTCTTTTTCCGGAGAAAAATGCTCCCAGAAGTTGGTGACGCAGTAGGCTCCGTATGCTCCCTTAAATGCTTTCACCAGGCTTTCCTTATCGTCTAGGTCTGCCTTTACAATTTCAGCTCCTTTGGCTTGCAGGTCCTTAGCTTTATCTGAAGATGGGTTTCTCGTAATCGCCCTTGCTTTAAAACCTCCTTTGGGATCGTTCAGGATCGCCCGAACAAGCCCGCCACCCTGTGCGCCGGTAGCTCCAACTACGGCTATGATTTTTTCGTTTTCCATCTCTAAAAGTGATTTAAATTATTGATTTACATAAAATTACGATTATTCGTTAATATTTCAAGCCTGATTTTTTCTCGAGATGATTTCTTTTTTGGGCCAGCTTTACTTGGTGATTTTTTGAAATGTTATTCCCAAATTTTAAAATTAAATTAGGTTCGAAGTTTGTAATTTTGACAGCTGTAGTTATAGAAAAAATGATCTAAACTGCTGATTATTAAAAAAAATGTATTTTTGTAAGCAGTGAAAAAAGCTTTTCAACATATACTATCTTTATCCATGGCCTTTTTGGTGATGTTGTCTACAATGTCTTTTACGGTAGATAAACATTTCTGCGGAAGCCACCTGGTAGATAAGGCGGTATTCTCAAAAGCGAAGACCTGCGGAATGCAAATGAGTGCTGAAGCAGAGAATCATTGCTGTACCAATGAAAAGGTTTCTGTAGAAGGTCAGGACGAACTGAAGATCTCTTTTGATTCTTTCGATTTTCATCAGCAGCTATTCATTACAACTTTCACCTATACTTATTTTGAACTCTTTGAAAGCCTGCCCAAACAGGTCATTCCTTTTAAAGATTATTCCCCACCCTTACTGGTCACAGATATACAGCTGGAAGACCAGGTCTTCCTTATTTGATCGATTTGATTGAGGTGCTGTCCGGCTTTTGCCGTCAGGACCATTCTGTTATGCGTTTAGGCTAAGCCTGGGCTATTCTGAATTTTCAAATCATCAAATATATGTTCAATAGAATCATTAAATATTTTCTTTATAACCGGCTGGTTACGGTATTGCTGGTCCTTTTCCTGGTAGGCTGGGGATTGGTTACTGCACCGTTTAACTGGGACACCGGTTTTCTGCCGAATGATCCGGTGCCGGTAGATGCCATTCCCGATATTGGTGAAAACCAGCAGATCGTATTTACCGAATGGCCCGGCCGTTCTCCGCAAGATGTCGAAGACCAGATCACCTACCCGCTTACCAGTTCGCTACTGGGAATCCCGGGAGTGAAATCTATCAGGAGTTCTTCCATGTTCGGTTTCTCCAGTATCTATATCATTTTCGAAGAAGATGTAGAGTTCTACTGGTCTCGTTCCCGGGTTCTTGAAAAACTAAACTCGCTTCCTGCTAATCTTTTGCCTTCTGAAGTTCAGCCCTCTTTGGGGCCAGATGCTACTGCCTTGGGACAGGTTTACTGGTATACGCTTGAAGGCAGGGACTCGGCAGGTAATGTGACCGGCGGTTGGGACCTGCACGAACTTAGGAAGGTCCAGGATTACTATGTGAAGCCTGGTCTTAGCGGCACCCAGGGAGTATCTGAAGTTGCTTCGGTTGGTGGTTATGTGCAGGAGTACCAGATAGATGTAAATCCTGATGCTTTAAAGGCTTTCGATATTGGCATCGATCAGGTGATGATGGCGGTTAAGAATTCTAATCGTGATGCCGGCGCCAAAACCCTTGAGGTGAATAAGGTGGAATACCTGGTTCGCGGACTGGGATATATCGAATCCATCGAGGATATCGAAAATACGGTGGTGGTCGCCAGGGAAAACAAACCGATCCTCATTAGGGATATCGCCAGGGTACATTTAGGACCTTCCGAAAGACGAGGCATCCTGGATAAGGGTGGTGCCGATGTTGCCGGAGGAGTTGTGGTGGCCAGGTATGGTTCTAACCCATTACAGGTAATTCAAAATGTAAAAGATAAGATCGCCGAGATCTCAGCAGGATTACCTTCGAAAACCCTACAAGATGGAACGGTTTCGAAACTGACTATCGTTCCGTTTTATGACAGGACGCAGCTTATCAACGAAACTATAGGTACGCTGGAAAGTGCACTCTCCCATGAAATTCTGATAAGTATTATTGTGATCATCGTACTGGTCTTGAACCTGAGAGCCTCAGTATTGATCTCAAGCTTATTGCCCATTGCGGTTCTTATGACTTTTATCGCGATGCGCTATTTGGGAGTAGATGCTAACGTCGTGGCTCTTTCGGGAATTGCTATCGCTATTGGGGTGATGGTAGATGTTGGGATCGTCTTCGTTGAAAATACGATTCGCTGGCTGGAAATGCCGGAAAACAAAAATGCCAAAGGTAAAAGATTGCTTGAAATCATTTATAATGCTACCGTTGAAGTGGCTCCTGCCGTAACTACTGCCTTGCTTACCACAATCGTTAGTTTTCTACCGGTCTTCTTCATGGAAAATGCCGAAGGAAAATTATTCCGACCCCTGGCTTTTACCAAGACCTTTGCCATTGGAGCAGCCTTTATAATTGGGGTATTGGTGTTACCTATGCTCTCTTATTTCTTTTTCAATGTAAGGGTAGACAAAAAGAAAACTAAACTGGCCTGGAACCTCAGTCTGGTTATTGGAGGGATCCTGCTGGCTTTGATCTTTAGCTTCTGGTTACCGCTGGCACTAACGCTAATTGGTTTGCTGAAACTATTTGAAGACAGAAGCCCTGATATACTTGGGAAATATTCTTCACAGATCATTATTGGAATTACCTTATTAGTGACCATCCTCTTCCTTGCTGAAGAGTGGATGCCACTTGGTTTCGAAAAGAGCCTTTTTTCCAATTATATTTTCGTGATCATCCTTATCGGGCTTACCCTGGTTATGCTTCTAGCGGTAGTCAGATATTATGAGCCTATTCTTAACTGGTGTCTCACCCACAAAGCACAGTTCTTCGCTCTGCCATTAATCACGATATTCTTAGGTGCTATGATCTGGTTCGGGTTTCCAAAACTTTTTGGTTTCGTGGATGATGGGTTGGAGGAAGTAGGTGTGGATATAAATCAAACCAAAGTCTGGTCTGGTCTTACGCATACCTTTCCCGGGGTTGGCAAGGAATTCATGCCTTCACTGAATGAAGGTAGCTTTTTGCTGATGCCAACCACCATGCCTCATGCTGGGATAGAATATACCAAGGAGACCGTTCAAAAGCTGGATATGGCGGTGACCAATATACCGGAAGTGGAAATTTCTGTAGGTAAACTAGGCCGTATTGAAAGCGCCCTGGATCCTGCTCCTGTCTCCATGTTCGAAAATATTATAAACTACAAACCGGAATATGCACTTAACGAGGATGGGAAACCCATGCGTTTTAAGGTTGACCAGGATGAAAGGTTCATTCTTACAACCGGAGATAGCCTGTCCAATACAGACGCTATTGCAAAAAATATAAAGAGAGAGCAGTTAATTCCCGATGAAGACGGAAAGTATTTCAGGAATTGGAGAGATCATATACAGAGTCCAGATGACATCTGGTATGAGATCGTACAGAGGACTAAACTGCCCGGGGTGACTTCTGCTCCAAAATTACAGCCTATAGAGACCAGGCTGGTCATGCTGCAAACGGGGATGCGGGCTCCTATGGGTATCAAGGTATATGGCCCGGATCTGAAAACGATTCAGGATTTTGGGATCCAGCTAGAAAACCTGTTGAAACAAGTACCTTCCGTAAAATCTGAAGCTGTATTTGCAGACAGGGTAGTAGGAAAACCTTACCTGGAGATCGATATCGACCGTAATGCTATTGCCAGGTTCGGTTTAAGCATTGAAGATGTGCAGCAAACCATCGAAACTGCCATTGGCGGGATGGAGATCACTTCTACCGTAGAGGGTAGGGAAAGATTCCCGGTTAGAGTGCGTTATCCGCGGGAGCTAAGGGATAACCCGGAAGCCGTAAAGCGAATCCTGGTGCCGACTTCCACGGGAGCTCAGGTACCATTGGGCGAGCTGGCTGATCTGGAATACGTGCGTGGGCCGCAAATGATCAAAAGTGAAGAGACCTTCCTGGTGGGATATGTATTATTCGATAAACGTGACGGCTATGCTGAAGTGAACGTGGTAATCGATGCTCAGAACTTTATTCAGGAAAAGATAGATAATGGAGAATTGGTTGTGCCTGAAGGGGTCAATTTTAAATTTTCCGGAAATTATGAAAACCAGGTAAGAGCGGTAAAAAGGCTATCAATTTTGATCCCGCTGTGTTTGATCATCATCTTCCTGTTATTGTATTTTCAGTTTAAAACAGTCATTGCTTCGACCATCCATTTTTCAGGTGTCTTCGTGGCATTTGCCGGGGGATTCATCATGATCTGGCTTTACGGCCAGGGATGGTTCATGGATTTCGACGTATTCGGCACTAATATGCGCAACCTGTTCCAGATACAGGAAGTGAATTTGAGTGTGGCCGTGTGGGTCGGTTTTATCGCTTTGTTCGGAATTGCTACAGATGACGGGGTGCTAATGGGTACTTACATTCACCAGGTCTTTGAAAAGAGGCAACCAAATACGGTGGCGGAAGTACGCGATGCCGTACTCGAAGCCGGTCAGAAAAGGGTGCGTCCTGCGATGATGACTACAGCAGTTACGATAATCGCACTTTTCCCCGTACTTACCTCAACTGGGAAAGGATCTGATATCATGGTGCCAATGGCTATCCCGATCGTGGGTGGAATGATCATACAGATCATGACCATTTTCGTGGTACCGGTATTACAGGCTTACTGGCGCGAAACCGTGGTAAAAAGAAATTTAGAAACTAATAATTAGCCAGCGAATGAAAACTAATCAATTTATACTCGTTTTGTTTTGTTTGATGCTCTCCCTGTTCCAGGGTCAGGCTCAGCAAATAGATGAATATCTGCAGGTGGCTTCAGAAAATAATCCTGAGGTGAAAGCAGCATACACCAGGTTCGAGGCGGCTCTACAAAAAGCTCCTCAGGTTTCCTCACTTCCAGATCCTACGCTGACCATGAGCGCATTTGGAAGAATGATCGAAACCAGGCTGGGGGCACAGGAGGCAAGATTTTCCTTAATGCAGATGTTCCCCTGGTTTGGAACCAATAAGCTGAAGAAAACTTCCGCAGAGCTGATGGCCGAAGCGAAATTCCAGGATTTCCTGCAGGTTCGTGAAAATCTTTTTGTCAAAGTAAAAGCTGAATATGCCGAGATCTTCAGGATCGAAAATACTCTGAAGGTGATGGAGGAAGACCTGGAAATCCTGAATTCTTACAGGAAGCTTGCGCTGAATCGTTTTGAGGCAGGAAGGGCCCCAATGGTGAATGTGGTTAAGGTAGACATTAAAAGGGAAGAACTGCTCACGCAGATAGATTTGATGAAGGAAGAACTGGAAACAAAGAAAAGGCAATTCAATATTCTGCTCAACAGGTCGCAAACAGCCCTTGTTGAGGTGGGGAATGATCTGGAATATGATGCAGTAATTGGGAATATTTCGAATTTTGAAGCACATCCTAGTATCTCGGCACTGGAATTCGAAAAAGAAGCTTTTGAGAACGAGATCGAACTTTCAAAAAAGGAAGGCTTACCTATGCTGGGGCTTGGGGTAGATTATTCGATCATTTCAAAAAGAACGGATGCCAACCCGATGGATAACGGCCAGGATGCGATCATGCCTATGTTCAATATTAGTCTGCCTATTTTCAGAAAAAAATATAAGGCCGCGAGACAGGAGGCCGAACTGATGGCCCAGGCTACAGAACAGGAAAAACGGGCAATGGTCAATGAACTAAGCAGTGAGGCAGAAATGCTTAGTTATGAACTTCGGAAAGCTGAGCGTTTAAATGACCTTTATGACAGGCAGATTACTTCCTCAAACCAGGCCAATAAATTACTTATCTCGGGATTCAGCAATGCCAATTCAGATTTCGAGGAGGTACTGCAAATGAACCAGGACCTGTTGATGTTGAAGATCCAAAAGATCGAGGCACATGTCAACGGCTATAAAGCAGCCGCCAGATTAGACTACCTATCATTTAAAAATACTACAGATGAAAACGAATAGAAAAAACATATTTCTGGCCATAGGCGTCCTGGGTTTGGGCATCTTTCTTGGCTGGTTATTCTTCGGCGGGAATGAAACCGCCGGGGATGAACACGATCATTCGGCCGTTTCAGATTCAGAAGCCGAAACCTGGACCTGCTCCATGCACCCCCAGATCAGACAGCCGGAGCCGGGACAATGTCCCATCTGCGGAATGGACCTTATCCCGCTTTCTGAAGATGAAGGAGGACTGGATTCAGATATGTTCAGGATGAGCGAAGATGCAATGAAACTGGCGAACATCAGTACCATGACCGTTGGAGGAGGAGAAATGGGCAAAGAATTGCGACTGAACGGCAAAGTAGTGGTGGATGAACGTAATGACTACACTCAAACCGTGCATATACCCGGGCGTATCGAAAAACTAATGGTGAACTTCACCGGTGAAAAGGTCTCTAGAGGGCAAACCCTGGCTACCATTTACTCTCCTGAGTTAGTAACCGCCCAGGCCGAATTATTACAGGCGCAGGAGATCAAGGAATCCCAACCGGAACTGTTCGCTGCGGCAAAGCAAAAATTACGAAACTGGAAAATAAGCGATGCCCAGATCGACAAAATGCTGGCCGAAGGTGAGCCAATCCAACGGTTTTCCATTAGAGCTGATGTTAGCGGTGTGGTGACAGAACTTATGGCCGAACCTGGAGACCATCTTGAACAGGGAATGCCTATCTACCAGATCGCAAACCTGGATCAGCTCTGGATACAGTTCGACCTGTATGAAAGTGACCTGAACTGGGTAGAGGAAGGCAGCACGGTAGAATATACTGTGAAATCCATTCCGGGAGAAACCTTTGAAGGAAAGATCAGTTTTGTAGATCCTCTATTGAACGATAATACCAGGGTGGCTACCGCTAGGATAGAAGTGAGCAATAAGGATGGAAAATTTAAGCCCGGAATGTTCGTGAGCGGCGTAGTGGAGAATCAGCTGGAATCTACCGGGGAGGATCGTATCGTGATCCCTGAATCGGCTGTTCTTTGGACCGGAGAACGTTCGGTGGTATATGTAAAAACCGAAATGGACAAAGGTGCCGGCTTTGAAATGCGAGAAGTGAAGCTTGGGCCTGCATTGGCAGACTCCTATATAGTGGAAAGCGGATTGAAGCCGGGAGAGCAGATCGTAGTGAATGGAACTTTCACCGTAGATGCGGCCGTTCAGTTAGCCGGAAAACCAAGCATGATGAACCCGAATATTGGGAATCAGGCTTTGGAGGTTTCTGAAGAAGAGAAATCGGTTTTGCAACCACTTTTCAGCAATTACCTGGAATTGAAGGACGCCTTGGTAAATGATGATTTTCAGAAGGCAAAAAGCGAAGGTAAAGAACTTCAGCAGGCAATAGACCAGGTAAAGGTAGCGGCCTTAAGTGATGAGGTAAATTCGGTGCTTAAGATCAGTATTCCAAAACTTCAGATGGTAACAGACCGGCTTGTAAATGCCACTTCCATCGATGCGGCCAGGCAGGAATTTATTGGCCTTTCTAATACCATGATCGATCTTGCCCAATCCACCAAACCTATGGATGGGATGTATATTCAGCATTGCCCGATGGCGAACAGCAACCAGGGTGCGGACTGGCTTAGTTTGTCAACCGAAGTTAAAAATCCGTACTATGGAGCTTCTATGTTGAGCTGTGGAGAGGTAAAAGATAAGATATAGGGACATCAATTGTATGAGCAACAATAATTTAAATTTTAAATGATAGTAAAAAGAAAGACGGCTATGAATATCCGCAAGGCACATCGCTACCTGGGGATATTTATTGGAATACAATTTATAATGTGGACAGTAAGTGGGCTTTATTTTAGCTGGACTGATATCGATGAGATCCACGGTGACCATTTTAAGAAGGAAGAGCCTGAGCATTCGGCTTTTTCAAATTTAAAGAGTCCAACCGAGCTTGATCCCAGTCTGGAAATTGTCACGGTGGAACTTCAGGAAATTTCAGGAAGCCCTTACTATTATGTGAATAAGGAGATACTGATGGACGCGCGTTCCGGGGAAAGGATTTCGGAGATTACTGAACAACAGGCACTGGATGTAGCATCCAGATATATGAAAGATGACCTAAAGGTTTCCGGAATCGAAAGGATCACGGAAACCGGGAAGCATCATGAATATAGAGAACGTTTACTGCCAGCCTGGGTCATTTCTTACGATACCGATGAACACCTGAAGGCTTATGTAGGTGCACTTACCGGTAATTTCAATACGGTTAGACATCGTGACTGGCGCTGGTTTGATTTCCTTTGGATGACCCATACCATGGATTATGAGGGAAGGGACGATTTCAATAATATGCTGCTTCGGGCATTTTCATTGCTAGGACTTATTACCGTTTTAAGTGGATTCCTGCTATGGTATATTTCATCGCCTACGGTTCGGAAAGTCGTTCAGCCAAAAAAGAAAAAGAAGAGGAAAAATCCTGTTATCAGGAACAATTAAATACGTCAAAAATCAATAATTAATAATTCGAAAAATGAAAAGAAGATTTAGAAGTTTAATAACAATGAGTTTAGTTGCGGGGAGTTTAATGATGTACTCTTGCGGAGATTCAAAGAAAGAAAAAGAAGAGACAGTTTCTCATGAAGATCACGAAATGCATGAGAATTCAGATCATACACATTCTGAAAATTCAGGACACTCGCATTCTGAAAAAACTGTGGCTGCAGCCGAATTTAAGAATGACGGAGTAAAGCAGGTTTTTAACCAGTATCTTGAGGTGAAAGATGCATTGGTGCAGACAGATGCTGAAGCTGCTTCAGAAGCTGCCAAAGAACTTCAGGTAAGTCTTGAAGAAAATAATCCCGAGATCGCAAAGATCGCCGGAAATATTGCCGGGGAAAATGATGTGAATAAGCAAAGAGAAGCATTTTCAGAATTGACGGCTGCAATGGATCCGGTGTTAAAGCAGGCAATTTCTTCAGGAAAAATCTATAAGCAGTTCTGCCCTATGGCTTTTGAAGGTAAGGGAGATTACTGGTATTCAAATTCCGATCAAATAAGAAATCCGTATTTTGGTGACAGGATGCTTAAATGCGGAAGGGTAGAAGAGACCATCCAATAGTAAGAACAAAAGATCCGGGCCGGTAGTATACCGGCCCCGGCATCTTGCAGTAAAAGTGATTTCCAGGTGGAAAAGAAGATCAATATTCGTAATGTGGTTTGCCAGCGATGTATCATGACCGTAGAGGATATACTCAGGCGTATGGATATTCCTTTTAAGGTAGTTAAGCTCGGTGAAGCTGTACTTAGCCGTGAACTTGAACCGAAAGAAAGGAAGGAACTGGATAAGGAATTTGAGAAAGTTGGTTTTGAGATCCTACAAGACCGTAACGAAAAACTGATCAATAACATCAAATCGCTTATCATTGATAATGTGTATTCCGAAGAGGCAAGCAGCGAAAAACTTTCCAGTGTACTCACTTCCAGGCTGAATTATGATTACAGCCATATTACCCATGTTTTTACCGAAAGTGAAGGCCAGAGTATCCAGAAATTCTATAACGCTGTGCGTATTGAAAGGGTAAAGGAATTACTGGATTATGACGACTGGAGCATAGCCATGATCGCCGATAATCTGGGTTATTCAACTCCAGCTTATCTATCTACTTCCTTTAAAAGTGCTACAGGTCACACACCTTCAGAATACCGGAAACAGTCAGGTAAAAACAGGAAGAGCCTGGATTCTATCTGATGCTTTATACATTCAAGGTTTTAGCGTTTCTATAAAACTTACTTCCCTTTTGAATTCTTATTTTGGCGAAATCTCAACCAAAAAAGACCTATGCTTGTTTTTATGATCTCAGGAATTGTCCTGTATTTTGCCATCGTTATAGATATTTTGCAAACCACCCTTTCTATGCAGGGAGGCGGATGGCTTACCAGCCGCTTTGCACATATTTTCTGGAAATGTTTCCTGTATGTTTCAGGCAGAAATGGTAGGTCAAAAATTTTATCCCAGGCAGGTTATATTCTATTAATTTCTATTGTTCTTATCTGGGTATTGTTTCTATGGATGAGTTTTGTATTGATCCTTTATGCGAACCCGGGCGCGATCATCGACAGCACGAGCAAGATGCCTGCAAATCTTTGGCAGCTTATTTATTACAGTGGCTTTAGTATTTCGACTCTCGGGATGGGTGATTATATTGCAACAGGCGATATCTGGAAAATATTAAGCTCTGTTTATTCTTTTACCGGGCTTATCCTGCTTACCATGTCGGTCACTTATTTTGTGCCTGTGCTTTCGGCAGTGATAGATCAGCGAAAACTGGGGATAAAGTTAAGTACGCTGGGCAGCAGTCCCGAAGAAATAATTATAAGTGGCTGGAATGGCGAAAATTTTGATCACCTTACCAGCAAGGTTGATGACCTTTCAGATTCCATCATCAAATATAGTCAGCAACACAGGGCTTATCCCGTGATCCATTACTTTCATAATAATAAATCCAAGAATGCCATTATCCTTCAACTGGCCAGACTATATGAAACCTTACTTCTCATCTCTCAGGAGGTGAAACAGGAAATTCAACCCGAACCTGAAAGTTTGAAACCCTTGTTCGTAGCTTTTGAAAATTATTTTGAAGTCATCGCTGAGGTTACCCATATAGAACTGGTGAAGGAAGATCCGCCCGGTTCAGGAACCGAAAAACTTTCTGAAAAGCAATTGCTCGCAAAGACAGAAGATAGTACATATTCTTCTGAGATTCATAAGCATCGCCGACTTTTTAGATCGCTGGTATGGCAGGATGGCTGGAAATGGGAACAACTGGATGCAAAAAAATCCTAATTAATGCCAGATTCAGTTAAAAAGCTTTAAAACTGAAAGAACTTAGCATTATTTTAAAAGTGAAGCTTAGACGTCATTTCTAAATTTGAGTATAACCAATAAATCAAATAGTTATGAGAAATGAGAAGTTGATTAGCGCACTCGGAAATTGCATTAACCATTGTAATTATTGTGCAGATGCCTGCCTGGATGAGGACAATGTGAAAAAAATGGTCGATTGTATTAGAACCGACAGGGTTTGTGCAGAAGTTTGTTCAAGTTTAAACCAGGTTTTAGCCACAGGATATAAAGATGTAAAAGGTCTCGTGGAATATTGTAAGAAAGTATGCCAGGCCTGTGCAGACGAATGTGGAAAGCACGAAGCACAACATTGCAAAGATTGCGCAAAAGCCTGCCAGGAATGCGTAAAGGCATGTGAATCTTTCCTGGCCTAAAAGAATTTACTGCCTGATTTCAAGAATAGAACTCAGGCAGTTCTTTTTTTCGGATATTTGAAAGTATCCTACCAAAAAATATAAATTCTTTTCCTCCCTTCCGCACTAAATTAGTAGTGCTATTAATCAATAGAAATTCTGTAGTAAGAATTTAGAAAAAATGAAACATACATATGAGATAACGGGAATGAGCTGCAATGGTTGTAGAAGCCATGTAGAGGAGACTCTTTCTAAAGTCGAAGGGGTAACTGGTGTTAGCGTAGATCTCGAGAAAGCTGAAGCGGTAGTAGAGATGAAAAAGCATGTTCCGCTACATGAGCTTGAGAATGCCCTGGCCAGTGAAGGAGGAAATTATCATATAACGCTACCTGAAGATGCTGAAAAGCACTCGGGAAAACCTATGACCCATACTTATAAAATAACAGGGATGACCTGTAATGGTTGCAGGGCTCATGTTGAAAGAACTTTAAGTCAGGTCGAAGGCGTAATCGAAGCTAAGGTCGATCTTGAAAAAGCCGAAGCCGAGATCAGCATGATAGAGCATATCAAAATTGAAAAATTTGAGGAGGCTCTGCAAAAGGATGGTGGGAATTACCATATTATGAAGCCGGGAGAACAGGCTCCACCAAATCCTGAAACAAAAAAGAAAACCAAAACTGAAGGAAAGGGAACCGGTACATGGTATTGTCCCATGCATTGTGAAGGGGATAAAACTTATGATAAGCCTGGTGATTGCCCCGTATGTGGAATGGATCTCGTTGAAGAGGTAAGCGCTGCTACAAAAGTTCAGTTTACCTGCCCCATGCACCCGGAGGTTGTCAAAGACGAACCCGGGGATTGCCCTATTTGCGGGATGGAATTAGTGCCTTTAGAGCCGGAACCTTCCGCTGAAGAAAAGGGTTATAAGGCTCTCAAAAAGAAATTCTGGATAGCCGTTGCTTTCACCTTGCCCATCTTCCTGATCGCGATGTCTGAAATGATCCCGGACAATCCACTCTATGACCTGGCCGGAATGAAAACCTGGAACTGGGTGCAATTTGTACTTTCCCTGCCAGTGGTATTCTATGCCACCTGGATGTTCTTCGAGAGAGCCTGGCGATCTATAAAGACCTGGAATCTAAATATGTTTACCCTTATTGGAATTGGAGCAGGGGTGGCCTGGGTTTTTAGTGTTTTCGGGCTGATATTTCCAGATTTTTTTCCGGCTCAGTTCAAGACTGAAATGGGAACCGTGCATGTTTATTTTGAAGCGGCTACGGTCATTCTAACTCTTGTATTGATGGGTCAGGTATTGGAGGCCCGTGCACACAGCAGGACAAATTCTGCAATTAAGGAATTATTGAAACTGGCTCCGAATACTGCCGTGCGAGTCGTAGATGGGAAGGAGGAAACTATTTCGGTAGATAAGATTAAGAAAGGAGATGTTTTAAGAGTAAAACCCGGCGATAAGATCCCGGTGGATGGAACTATTAAGAAGGGGAAATCCAGTATCGACGAATCCATGATCACTGGAGAGCCTATCCCGGTAGATAAAAAAGAAGGTGATAAGGTTAGCTCAGGAACCATCAATGGAAACCAGAGTTTCACCATGACTGCCGAGAAAGTTGGAGATGAAACCTTGCTTGCCCAGATCATTAAAATGGTGAATGAGGCAAGTCGCTCCCAGGCGCCTATTCAAAAGCTAGCCGATAGAATTTCGGCCTATTTTGTACCAATAGTGGTGCTTATTTCAGTTCTGACCTTTATCGCCTGGGCGATCTGGGGACCGGAACCTGCTTATGTATACGCTCTGGTGAATGCTATTGCCGTTTTGATCATTGCCTGTCCCTGCGCTCTGGGTCTGGCTACTCCAATGTCGGTAATGGTAGGAGTGGGGAAAGGCGCGAAGAACGGGGTGCTGATCAAGAATGCCCGGGCGCTGGAAGAAATGAACGAGATCGATACGCTTATCATTGATAAGACGGGAACCATCACCGAAGGAAAGCCCTCTGTGGAGAAAGTTGTTTCAGTATCTCCAGATTTTACTGAAAAAGAGATCATACGTCTTATTGCTTCGGTGAATGCTCAAAGTGAACATCCGTTGGCAACATCGACGGTGAATTATGCGAAAGCGGAAAATATTGAGTATGGAGAAGCTTCAGATTTCAATTCGGTAACTGGAAAAGGGGTGGAAGCGAAATTTGAAGGAAAGGCACTGGCGCTGGGAAATGACAAACTAATGCAAGTCGAGAATGCGGAGATCTCTAAAGAGGTTCTGGCAAAGGTTTCGGCAGAACAGGAAAAAGGGAAAACCGTTTCTTACCTGTCGGTAGATTCTAAAGTGGTTGGCTTTGTAACCATTTCAGACAAGATCAAGAAGACAAGTCGGGAAGCTTTGGATGAACTTCAGAAAGAAGGAATTAAAGTGATCATGCTAACCGGGGATAATGAGAAAACTGCTTCTGCGGTGGCTAAAGAATTAAACCTTGCCGACTTCAAAGCGGGAATGATTCCGCAGAATAAAATGGATGAGGTAAAAAGGCTTCAGGCCGAAGGTAGAAAAGTCGCCATGGCCGGAGACGGTATCAATGATGCCCCGGCACTAGCCCAATCAAATATTGGAATTGCCATGGGAACGGGGACCGATGTTGCTATTGAAAGTGCAGAGGTCACCTTAGTGAAAGGCGATCTAAAAGGTGTTTTAAAAGCGATTAGGCTTAGTGAAAAGGTGATGAAGAATATCAAGCAGAACCTGTTCTTCGCGCTGATTTATAATACTCTGGGAGTGCCAATCGCAGCAGGGGTGCTTTATCCGTTTTTTGGATTACTGCTTTCGCCCATGATCGCTGCGCTGGCGATGAGTTTTAGCTCGGTGTCGGTGATCGGCAACGCGCTGAGGTTGAGAAATGCGAAATTGTAAAAAGAATATGTCATTCCGAACGAAGTGAGGAATCTAATTTAATGACAACAAAGTTAATAACGTCACCCTGAATTTATTTCAGGGTCTATGAGAGTGCAAATGTCATCTCGAACTACCTGAGAGATCCGAGAGAAGTTGAGATTTCTCAATAGTCCCGAATTTGCCGGACTCTTTCGAAAGGACAAATTCAGTAAAAACGTCATCCTGAACTTGTTTCAGGATCTGATATAAATAAAAACGGAGTCATCTCGAACGCAGTGAGAGATCTATTTGGGAAAACAATAAAAATTAGAGAATTTTATTTATGCAGGATTTTTTAAGCAAATGGGGAGAAGCCGCATACACGACCAGCGGATTTTTTTGGATGGCCTTATGGGCTTTCGCACTGGGTTACGTGATAAGTAGTTGTATCCAGGTTTTTGTGACCGAGAAGAAGATGCAGGAAACCATGGGAAAAGGTGAAGGGAAAGGAGTGCTGCTTGGTGCTTTTTTCGGTTTTATTAGTAGCTCCTGCAGTTTCGCAGCTCTGGCTTCTACCAAAAGTTTGTTTAAAAAAGGAGCGAGCTTCATCTCTTCGATTGCTTTCCTGCTCGCCTCGACCAACCTGGTAATCGAACTAGGTATTATCATCTCCATTTTTCTTGGCTGGCAATTCGTTGTAGGTGAATATGTGGGCGGACTTATTCTAATTCTTATCAGCTGGCTGCTGGTAAGGATCATCGATCCTAAAAAACTTATTAAAAAGGCCAGAGAAAGACTGGATAGTGAGGACGATGAAGATGATAGTTCCAAGTCGTGGAAAAAGAAAATAAAGACGGAGACCGGTTGGGCCAAGGTAGCTCAGCAATACGGGATGGAGTGGAAGATGGTCTGGAAAGATGTGAGTGTAGGCTTTACCGTAGCGGGGATCGTGGCGGCTTTCGTTCCTGATTCTTTTTTTGAAACTCTGTTCATCAATAGCGGACAGGGAACTACTGATTTCGGATTCTTCACCATCATGGAACATATCGTAGTTGGCCCGGTAGCCGCGTTCCTGACCTTTATTGGTTCTATGGGAAATATTCCGCTGGCGGCTCTGTTATTTAGTAAAGGAGTGAGTTTTGCCGGGGTGATGGCCTTTATTTTTAGCGATCTTGTAGTGTTTCCAATCCTTCGGATCAATGCGAAATATTATGGTTGGAAAATGAGCTTTTTTATCCTTTTCCTTTTGTTTACTTCTTTGATTGGAGCTTCATTGGCCTTGCATTATGGATTCAATCTTTTTGATATGTTACCAGATCCTTCTTCTGTCAAGATACAGGATAGCGAATACTTTAAAATAGATTATACTTTCTGGTTGAATATGGCCTTCCTGGCAATTTCGGGTTACCTGGTATATCTTGGATTCTTTAAAAGGGATGATGTGATGTTCATGAAAGAGATGGCACCTAAGAGCAAGGCTCTTGAGAAAACCCTAAAATACCTGGCTTTCGCCTGTTATATCTGGTTGGCCGGCGGGCTTATCGTAAAATTCTTTGTACAATAATGTAGGAGCCAGTTAGGATGCTCTAATTATTTTCATTTTTACTTAACCTGGGTGTAAAACCCTTCCGGCGTTTTTCCATCAAGCCCTCCCATTTTTCGAGCTGTTTTGGGGTTAGGATCTCCTTGAGCTCGGCTATGCGTTGCTGGTTCATTTCTTTTTGATCCAGATCTTCTTCTCTGTTGAGTCTGAGCTTTTCAATATAAAGTGCTTTAAGGCTTTCCTGCTGACTTTCATTCAGATCCAGCTGCATGGCCATTGATCTTGCCTGCCTTCCGGCAATTTCTTCATCTGCTAATTTTTCCTTTGCCTGCTCTGCCTGTTGGGAAAATGCGGTGGAGGCCAGTGCGATTAGGAGGATCGTAATATACTTTTTCATGAGCTGGTTTTTAAAAGTAGGTTTAATTTAAACTTTAAAACTGACAATAAGATAAAAAACAAACAGGGCTTTCGCCCTGTTTATATTGACCTGATCCCGATTTATTTTTTACTTCCTTTTTTATAAGCGGTCCTGTTATGCATCTTCATTTCTCTTTCGTACATAGGTTTCCACTTTGCATACTGGGCATCGGTAAGGATCTCTTTCATGTCTTCCCTGAAATTCTGTTCGACCTTTTTATGTTGCTCTTTCATTTTAGAACCGGTTTCGTGCATCATTTCGGCCATCAGGTCCTGTTCATCTTCCAGTCGCTTCATTTCGGCTTGCTGGACCTTTTCCTTTTGCTCGATGTTAAGTCCAAGCCTCGTGGACATCTTATCTGCATAGACCATAGCACGGGCTTCATGATCTATTTGTTGTTCCATCATATCATGCTGATGGGACTTATTCATTTTTTCTTTCTCCTGGGCTATCGCCATGGAGGAAAGACATAACGCGATTAATAATAAGCTTATGTATCTCATGACTCGGAAATTATTGGTTTATACTTACTTAAAGTTAAAACATGAAGGCCTTAAATGAATATGCTTTAACAGAAAAAAGCCAGCCTTTTAACAAGGCTGGCTTTTTGCTATCTGAATTAATTTTTTCCTATTCTATAGGGTTCAGGATAAGGTCTATTCTCTTTAAGATATCCTGTAAATGGTATCGAGTAAGCGTATCTCCAGATCTGTAAAGTGAATTTTTGATCTGTCTTTCCAGTGTGCTAAGTTCACCTCTTACCAAAGGCCTGATATCACTTTGGGAAACATCAATATTGCTTCGGGTGATCCAGTCTCTCCACCTTGCCGGGATCTCATCCTGTTCCTCGTTCATCAGATGTTCCATTCTTTCAATGTAAGCACGCTGAAGGTTTCTTCGGTAACGATCTATTCTCTGTCCTGAATAAACTTCGCTCCAGATTCCTTTTCTCAGCTCTGTCATCATATCCAGAAGGGTGTAGGCCTCTTTTCCGTTGATCTCCTCGTTCTCCATAAGCCTGGCCATTCTTCCGAAATCAAGAATGTTATTCAGGGCTCTTTGCTGCATCTTTCTGATTCTTTCGATGTTTCCGTCGAATTCGATCTTATTGAAGATCTCCTGGTTGATCATCCATTCGGGCGTTTCGAAAAGCTGCTCCTGAAGAAAGTCCATTGCCCTTTCCTGAGTCTCTTTATCTACATGAGTATAAACAGCACCTTCCTGATCGTAGGTTTTGTAATTCTCGTAAACTCCCCCAATGTTTGCAGCCACATGTCCCATGTACCTGTTGTACTGAGACAGAACCTGGCCGTAAAGATCATCAAGATCATCATAGTCCTTTCCATCTTCAGCAGTCCATTCGATAAGTTTAGGAACTATCCTTTTCAGGTTTTCTATACCATATTCACTGGCAAGCATCGCATCGTCTCCAAGATCTTCGGTTTGTGAGCTTGGATCTATCACACCGCCGCCTTGCTGTGCTCCAAAACGGTACATTGGGTCGCCGGCATGTTCCAGGATCCATTCGTCAAGGATCTCTTTTTCCTCTTTTCCTTCTTTTCCAGGGATTGGTCGGTATCCCCACTCAATAGCATACTTGTCATAAGGACCAATGTTCGGCATTAGGGCCACGTCACCATCCTCTGGCTGGGCCACATAGTTGAAACGGGCGTAATCCATGATCGAAGGTGCGGTACCATATTTTTTGGTGAATTCAGGATCTCTCAGGTCCTCTACAGCATAAGCCACACTGGATCCCATGTTATGCGGTAATCCCAGCGTATGCCCAACCTCGTGTGAAGAAACGAATCTTATAAGTCTACCCATCACTTCGTCCTTGAACTCTACATCCTGTGCCTCGGGGTTAATAGCAGCAGTCTGTACAAAGAACCAGTTTCTTAAAAGGGTCATTACGTTATGATACCAATTGATATCAGATTCCAGGATCTCTCCGGAACGTGGGTCGCTTACATGAGGCCCATTCGCATTTGGAATTGGTGAAGCAAGATATCTTACAACAGAATATCTAACGTCTTCCGGGCTCCAGTCTGGATCTTCTTCCATGGTGGGAGCGTCCTTGGCGATGATCGCGTTTTTGAATCCGGCAGCTTCAAAAGCTACCTGCCAGTCTTCAATTCCCTCTTTGATAAATGGTCTCCATTTTTCCGGGGTGGCACGATCTATATAGTAGACTATAGGTTCCTTTGGTTCTACAAGTTCCCCATTCTTGAACTTTTCCATATCCTCTTCTTTCACCTCGAGTCTCCAACGGTCAAGAAATTCCACGGTCTTGCTTTTTTGAGCATCCAGACCATAATCTGTTTGTTCTGTAGTGAACCAGCCTACACGTTCGTCGTAATATCTTCTTTCCATAGGCTCCTTTGGAAGCAGGATCATGGAATTGCTGAATTCCATCGAAATAGAACCCATGCTTTCGTTAGAAGGCGGTTCACCTGCATTGTAAGTCTTTACGTGGCGAATTTCTATGTTCTCTGGATAACTTCTTATAGTATCTATATAAGACCTGCTTTCATCAAGTCTTGATACCTTATATTCTTTACGGGTGCGATCTGGAAGACCCAAAGGTTGTACATCTTTCGTGTAAAGATCGGTCACCTCGATCACCGTTGTCTTATTAATAGAGTCCTTTCCTGTTGTTTTTACGTCGAAAGACTGGATGATAGGCTCAAAATTAGAATTTACCACTGCCTCGTGCACAGGTAGGGAGTCTGCTGCATAGATCTCGTAAGAAACTACTCTAAGCAAAACCTTATCATCCTTTTTCTGCCAGCGATGTACCTGGGTGTTCTGTTTTCCACCTCCAAATCCTATTCCACTGGCTGTTTTAGCGATCCTGGTTACGGTAAGCATTTCCCTGTTGAAGAGACTATCTGGGATTTCGTAAAAATATTTGTCTTCGACCTTATGGACAGTAAAGAGACCTTTGTCACTCTTAGCGTCCTTGGTGATCACCTTGTCGTAAGGCTTAATTCCATTTTTTTCTTTTTTGGATTCCTTATCGGCAGTTGCAGGGGCTTCTTCCTGTTTCTGAAAAACAGCGCAGCTGGACATCGATAAAGAGAGGGCTAAAAGCAAAAGCTTCAGGCTCTGGTTCTTGATCATAATTTATCTTTTAGTTATTATAGATTTGAATAAAGGCGGGATTTTCATTTAATGAAAAGTAAAAAACCGCCACTCGGCAGTTCTTGGACTAAAAAAACTTTAAATGGTTTAAATCTTATTTGTTAAACCCTGGCGTAATAATTCCTGCTCTGCTGAAATCTGGCGATAATCGAATTTAGGAGTGTAAGCTTTCTCCAGGAAGGTTCGTGACCAGAAATATCTTTTAAAGGGAAAGAAAGGATCGCGGATCATGAAATACGGGATAAAATGATAATATCTAACTCCGCGTTTCCTGAAGAACTTCTTTAAGTCTTTATCCATTCCCAGTTCGGTAGCTGCTACGAGAGCCGCCTGTCGCTGGCATTTTGATCCTTCGAAATTTGCCGCCAGGCGTACATCAAACCCATGCACGTAGAACTGGTCCTTGATGCGTTTATAATTCTGAAATCTCGACCATCCATCCATAAGCACCAAAAAAATATGGATAAAAGAAAAGATAAAGCTCACCAGCCAGACTATTACCATTACCGAATCCTCTTCTGCTATGGCTTTTTTAAGCATTTGGAAATAGACATAAGACTGAATAAAGAAGAGGGAAAGTCCCAGGTACAGCATTCTTCCTACGTTAAGGTAGGAAACCGCTGGGGATGGCTGTCTTGGGAGGATTCTTCGCTGCATCCAACTAATATAATAAAAAAAGCCCTACAGCATTTGCAGGGCTTAGCGATATGATTTTTGCTAGATAATATTTAGATGGCTCTAATGCTAAACACTTCACCTTCCTTAAACACATCTATCATCTTATGTTTCCTAAGGCTTTTTACTGCCTTGTCCCATTTTTTGTTGCTAAGGCCAGATTGTTCCTTGATTTCGTTTAGTTCATGAACTTCATCGTCTTTTAATAGTTTGAAAACGTTCTTTTCATCATCGTTCAGTTCTACCGCTTTTTTCTCCGGCTTCATCTGCGGAAAGAATAATACTTCCTGAATAGACTGGTTATTGGTTAAAAACATGATCAATCTGTCCATTCCAATTCCAAGTCCAGAAGTAGGAGGCATTCCATATTCTAGGGATCTAAGGAAATCATTATCTATGAACATAGCTTCATCATCTCCTTTTTCTGAAAGCTTCAGCTGCTCCTCAAATCTTTCCCTCTGGTCGATTGGATCATTAAGCTCGGAATAGGCATTCGCGATCTCTTTTCCGCAGACCATTAGCTCGAAACGCTCGGTTAGTTCTGGATTATCGCGGTGCTCTTTGCAAAGCGGACTCATTTCCTTAGGATAATCTGTAATAAAGGTTGGCTGAATGAAGTTGCCTTCACATTTTTCGCCGAAGATCTCGTCGATCAGCTTTCCTTTCCCCATAGTATCATCTACCTCGATGCCCATTCCTTTAGCGGCATCGTAAAGTTCTTTCAAGGATTTTCCGGTAATATCGAAACCGGTGTACTCCTTGATAGCATCGGTCATGCTTAGACGCTTATATGGAGCTTTGAAATTTATCTTGTGCTCTCCAAAGGTAGCCTCGGTAGTTCCATTTACTGCGATCGCGCAATGTTCCAGAAGCTTCTCGGTGAAATCCATCATCCAGTTGTAATCCTTATAGGCAACATAGATCTCCATGGCCGTAAATTCCGGATTATGTGTCCTGTCCATCCCTTCGTTCCTGAAGTTCTTGGAAAACTCATAAACCCCGTCAAAACCACCAACGATAAGTCTCTTCAAATAAAGTTCGTTCGCGATCCTTAGGTATAATGGAATATCCAGCGCATTATGGTGGGTAACGAAAGGTTTTGCCGCTGCACCTCCGGGAATGGATTGAAGGATAGGTGTTTCCACCTCAAAATATCCCTTCTCGTTAAAGAAATTTCGCATGGCATTGAAAAGCTTGGTACGCTTTACAAATACCTCCTTAACCTTCGGGTTCACCGCAAGATCGGCGTAACGCTGGCGATATCTTTGCTCGGGGTCATTGAATCCGTCATGTACATTCCCATCCTTATCGGTTTTTGGTAGGGGAAGCGGGCGAATGGATTTACTTAATAAATGGAAATCCTTAACCATTACGGTCATTTCACCCACCTGGGTTTTGAATAGCTCTCCTTCAATCCCGATAAAATCACCTATATCCAGCCATTTCTTATAGAAATCATTGTATTTAGACTTATCCTCGCCCTGGCAGATCTCATCTCTGTTAAAGTATACCTGGATCTTACCTTTAGAATCCTGAAGTTCGGCAAAAGATGCCTTTCCCTGGATTCTTCGTGACATCAGTCTTCCTGCGATCACTACTTTTTTTCCATCCTCAAAACTTTCCTTGATTCCCACGGTAGTATGATCTACCGGGAAAAGTTCTGCCGGATAAGGATTTATACCGGCCTTTCTTATGGCCGATAATTTTTCTCGTCTAATCTGTTCCTGTTCTGATAACTGCTGCATATAATTATATTTTGCATTCAACAAAATGCGGTTGCAAATATAGTGACAATCAACCTCCCACACAACGCAATTAAAAGCCGAAATATTAATTCTATCTTTGCAGCTAATAAGCCGTTTTGCATTAGGAATTATAAGTGAACGCAGGCTGTTGAAACAGACGTCCGGCTTTTTAAAAGAGTAAATCCAAACAGATAAAAATTAGTTTTCAGTGAGTATTTGGAGAGTGATCCTTTCGGTATTATTTCCGCCGCTGGCAGTATACGATAAAGGCTGCGGTTCTATTTTGATCGTATTGATCCTGACCCTTTTGGGTTGGGTGCCCGGAGTGATCGCCGCATTAATTATATTGAATAACCCCAGATCCTAGTTATGAATAAAGAAGTAGAAGTTAGATATTTAGGAGTTAAAGATTATAAGGAAACCTGGGATTACCAGGAAGAACTTTTTAAGGGAACGCTGGATCTTAAGATCAAGAACCGGAGAGAAGAAAGCGATATTCCTACCCATAATTACCTTTTGTTTGTTGAGCATCCGCATGTTTACACCCTGGGGAAAAGCGGTGATAAAGAGAATCTATTGATCTCAGATGAGGAGCTTAAGGCAAAGAATGCCACTTTTTATAAGATTAACAGGGGAGGCGATATTACCTATCACGGGCCAGGACAGATCGTAGGCTATCCCATTCTAGACCTGGATAACTTCTTTACAGATATACATAAATACCTGCGACTGCTGGAAGAAATGGTGATTCTTACTCTGGCCGAATATGGCCTGAAAGCCGAAAGAAGCCCCGGAGAAACCGGAGTTTGGCTTGATGTGGGTACTCCTTTTGCCAGGAAGATATGTGCGATGGGTGTTAGGGCCAGTCGCTGGGTGACCATGCATGGTTTCGCCCTGAACGTAAATGCAGACCTTGGTTATTTCGATAACATCATTCCCTGCGGAATCAAGGGAAAAGCGGTTACTTCCCTTAATGTGGAACTTGGCAGAAAGGAAATCAGCATAGAAGAAGTGGAGGAAAAGCTTTTAAAGCATTTCGCCGAGCTTTTTGAAGCCGAAATGAAACTGAGTAAGTAATTACTAAAGCTTATATAGGAGGATCTCATTTTCCTCTCCCTTCACCAGCATCTCCAGCCTGGAGTCCAGGTCGGCATTGGCGATATCTACTTTAGAAGTTCCGTAAACCGGGAATCCATCCAGCAGCTCTGCCTTATCATTGAAAACATAAACCTTTTGGGTCTGGGTATCGGTAAGGGCTATTAGTGTCCTTTTTCTAAATTGGAACAATTGGGGATCTGTATATAATCCAAAATCAAGATTGATGCTTTTGCCGTCAATATTCAGCAGGTTTTCATTCAGGTAGACCAGGTGCCGGTCATTGGCTACAATTCGGTTGTTTTCTGCAAGTTCCAGATCTTTTTTCGAAACCTTACCCTGTTGGGATATTTCAATTAGATCGGTAGTTGGCGCTGTAGAAATGAATTTATTGTCATGTCCGTACCACTCATTCTCTGAAAAATCAAAGGTCTGGCTTAAGGGAACTCTGATATTTCCCTGTCGGCTCAGGATGTTCAGCTTGCCAGATTTTTCTGCGATCAGTATATAATCCTTATTGCCCAACCTGATATGTTTCGGTGCCTTGACAATTTCAGACGATGCAGCATTGAAATCGAATCCCTTGATTGCCTTGCCTTTTGGTCCTACCATATAAACCTTTTTATCCTGGGTGAGCACAAAACGATAGTTCCTGTTATTATCGTAATCGAAAACTGAAAGAGGCTGGGTAAGTGGGCTATTGAATTTAATGGGATAACCTTTTACTTTGTTCCCGTTCCTGTCAAGTACCTCCATATTATAACCCGTAGAAAATGCGAGCTGAAGATTTCCGTTCTTGAACAGGTCTACCTGGTAAACAGGGCTGGTGATCTTGCTGTCCAGCTTTTCTTTCCAGAAAATATTCCCCTTGTTAGAAAGCAGGTAAAGCTGGTTGTTCTCATCCTGAACAGCAATATCCATCTGGTCTGTACGGTGATTTCTGAAGAATAACGGATCTGTAATCAGAGGATGATCCAGTTTAAAAGAAGCTGCCTGCTCCGCTCCGTTACTGGCCATGGCGGCTTCTTTGGAGTTTGAAAACACCCCATGAATATGGGAATAGCCATCTTCATTGATGAACTGCAGGGCTGCGAGGCTGTTCTTTTCAAATTTCAGACTGGTCTTATTGTGTTTATCCTGGGAGTCGATGAATTCGGGTAGCCTGGTTATAAAAATCATGGATGATTCTGAAGATAGCGAAGCCATAACTTCAGAATAATAAGACTTCTCCGCGATAATATCAGAATTCAGGAAATCTGAAATATGTTTTTTTAAAGTCTCGGCATCCTGTGAGAAGATCACGAAATGTTCTATGACCGTATAAAATGTGAACTCACCGGTATGCATCAGGGAATTCAGCGCAGGCTGGAAATCAATTTTCTGCTCTAGTTCAATAATATCATATCCACGAAAGTTTTCCGAGACACTTCCCATACCCGCCAGTTTTTCCCTGGCGGCTTCAATCTCTATGGCATTTAACACCAGCGTAGTCCCTTCTTTTAGTTGGATAAGGGAAATTTCCCGGGTATGATCAAGGATCTTAGGGTATTCCACCCTGGTGCTATCCTTTCGGGCCTTACTTATATTGTCTTGAATCTGCCGAAAAGAGGAAAAACCTATTGCCGACATGCTTAAGAAATCTTCGGGACAAACCTTCGCACTTTCTATATTGCGGGCTTGTGTCCCGGAAAAGGGGCTGGCAATTTGATCGGTATTTTCTGAAATACTAAGCCCATTGATCTTTATGAAAGATTTGGTGATATCAAGGTCCAAAGAACTCCAGCTGGCAAAATTTTTAAACCCGGTAAAATGTAACTTTTTAAAAATCTCGTTAAGTCCTTGCGTGGTGCCGTGCCTTAGGATCACAGATAATTTACTTGCATCTGAAGCATTGAATGCTTTTTTGAAATTTTCATCTTCCAATAGTTTCTCCTGGTCATCTATATCAAGTATGCTTTGTTTGGAATTGCTTATAAAGGCTGAAGACCCTTTTTCACGAAAAAAGAATTTTTGGTCATCTATCCCTATTTTCCGAAAGCTGATACCGTTTTCTTTAATAGTCTCTACGCTCTTATTTTTTAAGGAATCCAGTTGAAGGAGCGAAGAATCTTTTTTGGTGATCAATATATAAGTGAAGGTTTCACTATCCAGGTTGGAAAAACTGATACCGGCAGGCTGCTTCAGTTCTAGATGCTTAAAAAATGCCAGTTGTTTATTTAGTTTTTGCTTAAAGCTGAAGTTGCTTTTTGATAGGAAATCGTTTTTCTGTAATTCAGAAAGGGAGCTGGACAGATCCTCTGAAAATAGGAAGACTTCGGTAGAAGCGGGGATATGATCAATTAAACTGAATTTGGTCTCTTTGTTTCCGGAACAGGCAAAAAAGAATATGGCTAAGGCCACGAAGATCAGTTTTTTCATAGAAGCAGGTTAGGATTAGGACAAAAATAGAAACTTAAAATTCAATTTTCAATTGATCTGGCAGGAGTTTAAAGCTTTTCCTGTGGTATTTGGTAGTTCCGAATTCTTCGATGGCCTTCCTGTGTTCCTTGGTAGGGTAGCCCTTGTTTTGCTTCCAGTTGTACATGGGAAACTCTTCATGAATTTGTTCCATGTAGCTGTCCCGGTAGGTCTTGGCCAGGACCGAAGCGGCAGCAATACTTAGATATTTACCGTCACCTTTGATGATGCATTCATGCGGTATGTCGAGGTAGTTCTTGAACTTATTCCCGTCTACAATGATCATCTCTGGTGTCACGCTTAATTTTTCCAGAGACCTGTGCATTCCCAGAATAGAGGCATTCAAAATATTGATCTGGTCGATCTCCTCCATATAAACATGCACGACTCCGAAACCGATTGCGTAATCTTCAATTGTGTTTTTAAGGCTGTTCCGGTTTTTCAGGCTCATTAATTTAGAATCATTCAAAATTTCACTTTTGAAGTCTTTTGGTAAAATTACAGCCGCTGCCGTAACGGGTCCGGCTAGGCAACCTCGTCCTGCTTCGTCGGTGCCCGCTACTACTAGCGCGGTATTATATGGGGTTAACATAAAAGGTTTTTTTTAAGATTTTTTGCAAGGTTTTTCTCCTAGGACAAACGTTAAATTTTGGATATTCAGCCGATAATGTTAAAGAATTGATCTTTTAAAGCTAATATCTGTTTGGATTATTAAGTTTTTATTATGATTTTTGGCGCTGGCTAATTCAAATTTAACAAATAATGAAAAAAAGATTACAAGGATTGCTGACACTTTTGCTAGTGTTAGTAGTGCAAATCGCTTTTGCACAGGACAGGACCGTCACCGGGACGGTTATTGACAGTGATGGCTTGCCTATTCCAGGGGTGAACGTCATTGTCAAAGGAACCTCAAACGGAACACAAACCGATTTTGATGGTAATTACTCGATAACTATGAACCAGTCTAGAGCGCTTGTTTTTAGTTATGTAGGTTTTAAAACACAGGAAGTACAAGTAGGTGATTCCAGTGTGATTAATGTTACTTTAAAAGTAGATGCTGCTGCCCTTGATGAGGTTGTTGTATTAGGTTACAGCACCAAAGGAGTTGATGAGGTGACAGGATCTTCTGTTAGTGTAGGTGGTGAAGAGCTGGCAGATATTCCAGTTCCATCTGTAGAGCAGGCCCTTCAAGGTAAGGTAGCCGGTGTACAGATCTCCATGTCTTCTGGTACTCCTGGTTCTACCCAGGATGTTCGTATTCGTGGTATCAGCTCCCTTACTTTGAGTAACGAGCCGCTTTACGTAATCGATGGTGTGCCGGTTGTAAATAATAACAATGCAGGTAGTGATAACATTAGTTCACTTAACCCATTGTCTACTATCAACAGTCAGGATATCGAAAGCATTACGGTACTTAAAGATGCTTCTGCTACTGCAGCTTATGGAGCTAGAGGATCTAATGGTGTTATCGTGATCACTACTAAGAATGGTGCTTCTGGAGAGACTAAGTTCTCTTTTAACACCAATGTTGGTTTCTCAAATGATGCTTATAACAAAAGATCCTTTTTAACAGCTTCTCAGAGATACCCTCTAGTTGTTGAGTCATTAGTGAATTCTTATGGAGCGAACGGTGACAATGGTGATTTTGGGTTTACTCAGGATAACGCTATCCAACTTGCAGCAGACTTTGGTCTTGCTCCTTCAGCTATTTTAGATTTTGATCCTGCTACCGATGGTTACAACTGGGATCAGAATATTAAAAATGAAGATGCACTAACTCAAAGTTATACTTTCACTGCCAGCGGTGGAGATGAGCAATCTAGTTTTTATGCCTCTTTAGGTTATAACAACACTGAAGCTACAGTTTATAGCCTGGATTTTGAAAGAGTAACTGGAAGTTTCAATTTTGATCGTAAATTAAGAGATAACGTAGATTTCTCTTTCTCTACTAACGTTTCTAACGTAAAGCAGAACCCTATCCTAGAGCAGGGGTCTTTCTTCTCTAACCCTTTCATCACCAGAACTCTTATGAACCCTTTCAATGAGAGATTCAATGATGATGGAACTGAAAATACAGATCTTACTTATGGTTTCCTGCCTAACATATTCTATGTTTTAGATAATAACTTTACCCGTAACATGTTAACACGTGCTATTGGTAATGCAAAATTAGACTGGGAGCTTATTGATGGACTTACTTTCTCGAACAGAATTAGTCTTGATTACCAGTTGACTGAATATAAGAGTTTTGTTAACAGAATTGAAGGTGATGCAGATGATCTTAACGGATGGTCTGAGGCTAGTGATGAGAAGAACTACAACTGGGTTTACCAGGGATCTCTTAACTACGCTTTTAATTTTGGAGATCACAATTTTGACTTAACTGGTCTTTTTGAATACCAGAACAACCAGAATTCTTACCTGTACGGATATGGAGAAAACTTTCCAACAGATGGTTTGATCAATATCAACTCTGCTAGTGCGAACTTTGATGCAGATTCACAGTTTTCAGACTGGATCAATGTTTCTTACCTGGGTCTATTGAACTATAACTATGACGGTCGTTATGTATTTGATGCTACTTATAGAAGAGAAGGATCTTCTAGGTTTGCACCAGGAAACCGTTTTGGAGATTTTGGTTCTGTAGGGGTTGCTTGGAACTTACATAGAGAAGACTTTATGAGTGGAGGTTTATTCAACACTTTAAGACTTAGAGGTTCTTACGGTATCACTGGTAACAACTCTGTAGGATTGAATGCTTACCAGGCACTTCTATCTTATTCTGCAGATTATAACAATATGGGGGCAGCTTTCCCATCTCAATTTGGTAACCCAGATCTTACCTGGGAAAAAGGTGAGTCTTTAGACGTAGGTATTGATTATGGTCTTTGGGATAACAGAGTTTCTGGTTCCTTAGCATACTATAGAAGGGTAACCAACGATCTTCTTCAGCCTGTTCCACTTTCTTTAACTACTGGTTTTGATAACCAAGATAGAAACGTTGGAGAAATGGAGAACAAAGGTTTTGAAGCTCAGCTTTCTGTAGATATCTTCAGAACTCAGGATTTCCTTTGGAGCGTGAATGCTAACTACTCTACGGTAGAGAACGAGGTTCTTGATCTTGCAAGAGGTGCAGACGGAGAAGAGCTCGATTTAAGAGCGGGTAGTTCATATAGAACAGTACAGGTAGGTCTTCCTGCAGATACCTGGTTCATGAGAACCTGGGCAGGTGTAGATACTGAGACTGGACTTCCAACATGGTACCTAAATGGTGTAGATGGTGAAGTTACCTCTAACTATAATGAGGCAGAAAGAGTTGAGCAGGGAGCTAACCCTCTTCCAACTTATTCAGGAGGTCTTGGTACCAGAATTCAGTACAAAGGTTTCTTCGCAGAGGCTAATGCTTATTTCGCTGGTGGACACAAGATCTATGAGCAATATGCTCAGTTCTACCTAAGAACAAACAGCTTTACTTTAGGTACATTTAACGGAGCTACTGAATTACAAGATAGATGGCAACAGCCTGGAGACGTTACCGATGTTCCAAAACTATCTTATGGTCAGAATAATAACTTCCACGCTACAAGTTCAAGACACCTGTACGATGGGGATTATGTAAGACTTAAGAATGTTGCTATTGGTTATAATCTTCCAAGCACATGGGCTGAGGATTTAGGAGTAGATGGATTATCTTTGACCTTAAGAGGAACTAACGTTGCTACATGGGTAAAGGATGACGGATTACTACTTGATCCTGAAGTAAGAGCTGATGGATTCACCAGGTTGACTACTCCTCCTGTAGAAACTTACTCTTTTAGTGTTAACGTAAACTTTTAATAATTGACTATGAAATTTAATAAATATCTAATAATATCGGCATTATCCTTAGGATTAATGACCTCTTGTTCCGAGGAGGATCTCGATCCTACCCTGGCTCAGGATAAGAGTATTGAAACCAGCGTTAGTACAGCTGGCGATATTGAAGTAATTTTGAACGGAGCGTATAACCGTATGTCTCTTTCAGATTACTACGGTAGGGATTTTATCATCCTTGGTGAGGTAATGAGCGACAATACCTATTCGAATGCAAACTCAAACCGTTTTGTGATCGAGGCTCAGATGGACCTTAACTCAGAATCTGGAATTGCTGAAACGCTTTGGGCTAGAATGTACACCGTTATTGGTTCTGCCAATGTTGTTATTGGTGCAGAGGGATTATCTGGTGACGAGGATCGTATCAACCATATCAAAGGTCAGGCTTACGCTCTACGTGCTTTAGCACATTTTAACCTGCTGCAGTTTTACGGTCAGCAAAACGTTAGTGGTGGCGGAGAATCTGCTTTAGGTGTTCCTTATGTGACTGCTTTCCGTGATAACGACAATCTTTTCCCAGCTAGAAATACTGCTGGAGAAGTTAAGCAATTTGCATATGACGATCTAGACATGGCTGTAAGCCTGATGTCTGAAGGTCTAAATGCTCCTTCGAAAGAGTATATGACTACCTGGGGTGCTCTTGCTGTTAAAGCTAGAATCGCAAACTATTTCGAGGACTGGCAAATTTCACTTGAGTCTTCTGAGGCTGTTGTTAATTCAGGACAATTTGATGTACTAAGCAGAGATGAGTTCCTTCCTGCTTTTGATACTGATTCTGATGTAAGCGCGATTTTCGAAATTGCAAATACACCAACCGATAACCCTGGTATCAATGGTTTAGCGAATATCTATCAAACTGGTTCATACGGGGATGTGGTAGCTTTGCCTAACCTTGCTGCTATCTACGAAGATGGAGATATTAGAGGAGTTTCAGATTATGATCCTGCAACTGCCTTAGCTCCTGAGACTGTGATCGGTCTTCATCCTGATGGTGCTTTAAGAAATGTTGGGAAGTTCCCATCTACTGCACCTTACGAAGATAACATCGCGGTGATTAGATATGAAGAGATGGTTTTAGTTTATGCTGAAGCTCTTCTTGAAACAGGAAATGCTGCAGAAGCACTTACCTGGTTAAATATGATCCCTGAGAACAGAGGTGCTTCTTCATACTCTGAAGCAACTAAAGATAATATCCTTTTAGAGCGTAGAAAAGAATTAGCCTTTGAAGGATTTAGATTCCATGATCTTGCTAGAACTGAAATGGATATCCCTGCTCCAGATTCAATTCTTCAAACGCATGGAGGTCCTGCCTACGGTAGCTATAACTTTGCTTTACCAATTCCATTTGCAGAAGTTGATGTAAATGCGAACCTAGAGCAGAATGAAGGTTACTAAATAATTTATGCTTTAGTATACAAAAGCCACTTCGAAAGAAGTGGCTTTTTTTGTTTTCATAAACTTCCTACAGCTTTATTTAATTATTATATTTTTGTGGGAGATTACTTCTTATATGAAAAACATACTTTTCCTGCTGTTGGTTTTATGTAGTATTTCTAATGTCTGGGCTCAGGAACCGGATATACCGCAGAGCCCGTCACCTTCAGAAAGGCCTTCTCCAAATAGGCAGCCGGGAAACCAGTCTCGTTCAGAAGAAGGGGTGAAAACTGGCAAAGACAGCATGCCAAAAGTAAAGGAGTATAAGATCATTTCCATTCATAAGGATACCATATCCCTCGACACCACCCTTAGCATTCGTAAGGATTATAAATTCAATTACCTTAGAAAAGATAATTTTGAACTGCTTTCTTTTTCTAATACCGGGCAAACATATAATAGCCTGAGTCTACGAAAAGATTATAAAAAAGCATTTCCCGAATTTGGTGCGCGTGCCAGGCATTTCAACTTTATGGAAGTCGAGGATATTTACTATTATCACGTGCCTACGCCGTGGACAGAGCTTTATTTCAAAACTGTACCGGAGCAGGGTCAGCAACTGGATGCCTTTTTTACGATCAATACTTCAGAAAACCTGAACATGTTCATCGCTTATAAAGGTACCAGGGCACTTGGTAAGTATCAACATATTTTAACCAGTACGGGTAACCTGAGAATGGGTTTTAGTTATGATTCAGATAACGGTAGGTATCACGCCAAGGGTCATTTTGTTTCTCAGGACCTGCTGAATGAGGAAAATGGCGGTTTAACTGACTTGGCTATAGAGCAGTATATTGCTAAAGAACCTGAATTCGATGATAGGTCGGTACTGGAAGTGAATTTCGAAAATGCCGAGAGCACTTTGTTCGGGAAACGGTTTTTTCTTGATCATGAATATGTGATCACCAAACCTTCAGATTCACTTAACAGGCTTAGTCTTGTGCATACTTTCGATTATAGTTACAAGAAATTCCTGTTTAAACAGGATAATGCAGTCAACGAGATATTCGGGGAGTCTTTTGAAAGCTCGGATTTAAAAGATGAAACTAGGCTTAAAACCCTATATAATGAAGCTGGAGTGAATTATTCCAATAATATCGCCGGTGATCTTTCTTTCAAAGTGGGGCATACCAATTATGACTATTACTATAATTCAGTCTTTATAAGTCCCGGTGATACCATCGGTAATCAGCTTAAAGGAAATTTACTACATATAGGTGGTGCTTATAAGAAACAAATTGGAGGCTTTAAAGTTGAAGGAGAGGGCAGGTTGAATCTAGCTGATGATTTCTCAGGAAATTATCTTGCCGCTACTGCCTCTTATGAATTTGATAAGGAGAACTTGATTCGTTTTGGGATAAATCAGAACAGTACGGCTCCTAATTTTAACTTCCTTCTATATCAAAGCGATTATAAGAATTACAACTGGCGAAATGATTTTGATAATGTCATCTCGCAAAGGCTATTCGCCTATTTTAAGTCTGAAAAGATCGTTGATTTATTTGCAAGTCTTTCCCAGGTCGAGAATTATACTTATTTCGCGCTGGGCGAAGATAGCCTGGTGAAGCCCTTCCAGGCAGGTGAGCAGGTTCGTTATTTAAAACTTAAAGCCGAAAAGGATTTTGATTTCGGTTTATTCGGTTTGGCTAATACGGTAATGTACCAGAATGTCCTGCAGGGAGTGGGTGTTTTGAACCTTCCGGAATTTGTTACCAGGAACTCCTTTTATTATAAGGACTATTGGTTCGACCAGGCTTTGTACTTGCAAACAGGTTTTACTTTTAATTATTTTTTCAAATATCAGATGAATGCTTACGATCCGGTGCTGGCAGAATTCTATGTTCAGAACGATCAGGAATTAGGTGGATTCCCCGTAGCAGACTTTTTCTTTAATGCAAAGGTGGATAAGGCCAGGATCTTTTTTAAGCTGGAGCATTTAAATGAACTGCTTGATGGAAATGATAATTTCACTGCCCCCGGCTATCCATACACCGATTTTATGGTAAGATTTGGCCTGGTTTGGGATCTTTTTCTCTAGAAAACCGGATTTACCCTTGCTGAATTCTTCTTATTACTGTTTTATTGCTGAAAGATTCTTTTACTGCTGGGCTTAAACATTGCTTTTTTCTCTTCTTTTTACTGAAAAATATACTCTTCAGATAAAAGTGACCAATAATTTGAAAAACTATTGTGCAATCAAAAATCAGCTGTATATTTGCAGCCGCTTTGAGAGCAAGGCGGAAGTTCACTGACATGAGTACTGATAGGGAATACGGGGCGATGAAAGCTTTAAAAACCGATTAAAAAATTTTTTTAAATTTTATTTGGTTGGAAGGGAAAAGTCGTCGTATGTTTGCAGCCGCTTTCGAGGGGAGGCGAGAAGTTCACTGAAAGTACTACTGATAAGGCTTGCGAGGCAAATGCGGCATTAAAAATTAAATAAAATTTTTTTGAATTTTATTTGGTTGGAGAAGAAAAGTCGTTTTATATTTGCACCCGCTTTGGAAACGAAGCGATGTTCTTTAAAGGATTTGAGGGTGATCAAACTGAGTTTGAAGCTTTTAAAAAGAAACTAAAAATTTTATTAAAAAGTTTTGGTTGGTAAAGAAAAAGCGTTGTATATTTGCACCCGCTTTGAGACAGAGCAAGCGTTCACAGTAACAGATTGAGAGTTAATAAAAACAGCCGTTTGGGGCGAGGTAGAA
>NZ_VJVW01000030.1 GCF_009735585.1 Christiangramia aestuarii | reverse complement strand
GCCCGCGCCCCGGCGCGCAGCAGCCTCGGCGCGCTGTTCAACTACGACCTGTACTACTCGGACCCCGCCGACGGCGCCACGCCCTGGCTTTCCGCGCTGCTCGAGCAACGTCTGTTCGACGGCTTCGGGGTGATCTCCAACACCGGCGTCTACACCCGCTATTTCGGCGACGCCGACAACCTCGACAGCCGCTACCTGCGCTACGACACCTACTGGCTGTACAACGACGAACGCAACATGCACAGCTACCAACTGGGCGACTACGTCAACGGCGCGCTGAACTGGACCACCCCGGTACGCATGGGCGGCTTTCGCTTCGCCCGCAACTTCGGCGTACGTCCGGACCTGGTCACCTATCCGCTGCTGCGCTTCGACGGCCAGGCCGCCGTACCCAGCACCGTCGACCTGTTCATCAACGGCTACAAGGCCAGCAGCGCCGACCTGCAGCCCGGTCCCTTCGCCATCAGCAAAGTGCCGTACATCAACGGAGCCGGCGAAGCCACGGTGGTGACCACCGACGCCCAGGGTCGACAAGTGGTGACCAGCCTGCCGTTCTACGTATCCAACACCCTGCTGGCGCGCGGCCTGAGCGATTTCGACCTGTCCGTCGGGCGCCTGCGCGACGACTACGGCCTGCGCAACTTCTCCTATGCCGACAACGCCGCCAGCGGCATCTACCGCTACGGCGTCA
>NZ_VJVW01000029.1 GCF_009735585.1 Christiangramia aestuarii | reverse complement strand
GATCTCGAGGATCAGGTCGAGGCCTTCGGCGAGGGTTTTCTCGACCCAGCGCTGCGAGGTGCCGTAGAGGTTGCCGAAGACTTCGGCATGCTCGAGGAACTCGTTGCGCTCGAGCATGGCGAGGAATTCCTCGCGGCTGGTGAAGTGGTAGTTGACCCCGTCCACCTCGCCCGGACGCATGCCGCGGGTGGTATGGGAGACGGACACGCGGACCTCGGGGGCGGCGTCGAGCAGGGCCTTCACCAGGCTGGTCTTGCCGGCGCCGGAGGGAGCGGAAACGATGTACAGGGTGCCGGACATGAGGTGTTCCTGGTGCTTCGTACGGGTTGGAAAGAGATCGGGCGGTGGCGCCCGCCGGTCATTCGATGTTCTGGACCTGCTCGCGCATCTGCTCGATCAGGACCTTGAGGTTGACCGCCGCCTGGGTCGAGCGCGGGTCGAACGCCTTGGAGCCTAGAGTGTTGGCTTCCCGGTTGAGTTCCTGCATCAGGAAGTCCAGGCGCCGACCGGCGGCGCCGCCGGCCTTGAGGACCCGGCGGACCTCGCCGACGTGGGTGGCGAGGCGGTCCAGCTCCTCGGCGACATCGCTCTTCTGCGCCAGCAGGACCAGTTCCTGCTCCAGGCGCTGCGGATCGAGTTCGGCCTTGAGTTCGGCGAAGCGGTCGAGGATCTTCTGCCGCTGGTTGGCCAGCATGGTCGGCACCAGTTCGCGCAGGTTGCCGACTTCCACCAG
>NZ_VJVW01000028.1 GCF_009735585.1 Christiangramia aestuarii | reverse complement strand
AGTTCACCATCTTTCGGGTCCAAGGCTTAACGCTCTTACTCAAATCCATCCGAATACATCAGGATCGGTCGATGATGCGCCGAAGCTCTCACCTACGTTCACTTTCATTACGCGTGCGGGTTTTACACCCAAACACTCGCGCAAAACCTTGACTCCTTGGTCCGTGTTTCAAGACGGGTCGTTGATGACCATTACGCCAGCATCCTTGCAGATGCGCGAACCTCGGTCCCGGCGAGGGCATTACGCCCGGGGCTATAACACTCCCGGAGGAGCTACGTTCCCCGGACCTTTATCCCCCCGCCAAAACCGATGCTGGCCTGAGCCGTCCCGAGTGCACCGGTGAGAACACCGGATGATCGGAACGGCGCAAGTCTGGTCACAAACGCTTCCCTTTCAACAATTTCACGTGCTATTTAACCCTCTTTTCAAAGTGCTTTTCATCTTTCGATCACTCTACTTGTGCGCTATCGGTCTCTGGCCGGTATTTAGCTTTAGAAGAAATTTACCTCCCATTTTGAGCAGCATTCCCAAACTACTCGACTCGTCGAAGGAGCTTTACATTGGATCGGCATCCGACTATACGGGGCTCTCACCCTCTATGGCGCCCCGTTCCAGGGGACTCAGAAGGTGCCTCACCAAAAGCTTCCTCTACAAATTACAACTCGGGCCGAAGCCAGATTTCAAATTTGAGCTGTTGCCGCTTCACTCGCCGTTACTAGGGCAATCCCTGTTGGTTTCTTTTCCTCCGCTTATTGATATGCTTAAGTTCAGCGG
>NZ_VJVW01000027.1 GCF_009735585.1 Christiangramia aestuarii | reverse complement strand
GCTGCCAGTGACTTTGCCAATGGGCGTCTTCCGAGCCGTACCAACCGGGCACCAACACATAACGGACGCGTTCGCTGTGCATGGAGAACCCTCCAGAAAAATTCATCACCAGGGAAGTGTAAGGGCGCAGCCTTTTTTCTCTAAGGAATAAAAAGCAATTTTAATATTCTATTAATACATATATGCCAATCGAGTTGATCCAGCGCAAGCCGAAGCCACTTTTCCGCGGCAGCGCCTGGGCGGCGCAAGCCATCGGCGGTATACCTGAGCGCAGGCATCAGGTATCGGGACAGGATCATGGCCAAGAAATTTCCTCTCCATCCCAGCCATCCGGAGCGCATCTGCTGGGGTTGCGACCGCTATTGCTCGGCGGAATCTATGGGCTGCGGCAACGGCGCCAGCCGCACCCAGCATCCCAGCGAACTGTTCGGCGAGGACTGGGCCGGTGAATGGGAAGTCGAAGGAACGGAGGACGCCAAGGAGCAGGAGGCGCCGGCACGCCAGGCCTGAGCGCCCAGGCGTGGGACGTGCGAGCGCCGGACAGGGTGCGCGACGCATTCGCGAGCCCGGCCTCGGCGGACACACCCGAGGAGCGTCCATCCGGAATAAAAAAGACCGCTCTCCCCTGCCCGGATCGGAGCGGTCGAAACCGTTGCCCGCCCGGCCTGCGCCGGACGGCGTGGATTCGCTTCAGCGTGCGGTGATCACCGCCAGCCTGGTGATCCCGGCGCGCTCGATGGAAGCCATGGCCTTCGCCACCTGGCCGTAGTTCACCCCTTCGTCGGCCTGCAACTGCACGCGGACCTCGGCGTCCTTCGCCTTGGCCGCGG
>NZ_VJVW01000026.1 GCF_009735585.1 Christiangramia aestuarii | reverse complement strand
CCTTGTCCATCACATAGATATCCAAAAAGGGCTCACCGTTCCAGGCATAGGTCTTTTCCTTGACATCCACGCCTTCGGCACGAGCCGATACAAAATAGACCTTATCATCTTTTACGAAAACCCCAAAATCGCTTACCCCGGTATTGAAAGGGGCTGGCTGTAACTTGTAGGTAGCCTTGCTTTTGTATTCATCCCTATCGAGCATGGCCCGGATCTCTTCAGATCCCCGGCCGCTTTCCAGGTATTTTCTAAGCCACTGCCTGGACTCGTCGTAACGCTTCACCCCACGCAGGGCCTGGGCATATTTATAATAATATTCCGGAGAGAGGCTGGTATCCTCGATGACATCCCCGTAATAGTGCACGGCATTCTCAGGGCTGCGCAACCTCATGTAGGTATCGCCCAGCTTTTTGGAGTTATAAGTGACATTATATTCGTTCTCGATAAGCTCCTTGTAAACCTCGGTGGCTTCCAGGTAGGCAAAATCGTTGTAGAGCCTGTCTGCTTTTTTCTGTTTTCCGCTCTGTGCCTGCAGGCCAATAGAGCAGGAGAGAAGTAAGAGTATAAAATAGTACTGATTTTTCATGATCAACAGGTCTTAAGATTAAAAGAAACGAGGTGATTTATACCGGGTATTTTTAAACCGGAGTTCATAGATGAGCAGCACCTCATGTGATCCCGAAGTGTAAGGGCTAATGTCTGAGATCGGGTACTCATAGGCATATCCTGCCCGAAAGCCATCGAAGAGCTGAATGTCCAGGAATCCGCCAATGGCATCATCGATACGATAGTTGGCCCCCAGGTAGAACTTCTCGTTGAAGATGGTGGTGGCTGAGATATCGATAGA
>NZ_VJVW01000025.1 GCF_009735585.1 Christiangramia aestuarii | reverse complement strand
GCCGTAGCGGTATTCAGGCTTACGTCCTGTCCGTTGGCATTGGTAATGCTAATTTCACCTGTAAAATCTTCTGTTGGTTCACTGATGGCATCACCTAAAACATCTACAGGAATGTTCACTGAAGAAGTTCCCTTGGCGATGGTGTAGCTTACAGCGGATTGTGCGGTATAGTCGCTTGCACCGGCCGATCCATCGGTAGTGGTAAAGCTTAGCACGATATCCTCCTGAGCAGTGGCTCCGCCATCGATACTGGCCACGAAGTTTCCTTGCTGGGTAGCATCTGTTTCAGTGATGGTGAATCCTGCCAGGCTGATGGAGATGGCATCATTATCATTGATGGTTCCCACGCCCTGGTTATCGGAGATGGAAGCAGTCCCAGTAGTTACCAGGTTGCTAAGATCTACAAAGAAGGTTTCTGCAGGTTCAGCGATGGCATCCTCGATGATATCCACGGTGATGGTCTGGGTAGCTCCGTCAACAGACCCGGCAGCAAAAGTGATGGTACCGGAGTTGGTGGTATAGTCACCTGGGTTTACGGCACTGTTATCAGCGGTGGTAAAGTCAGCGGTTAGCTGATCCTGAATATTACCTGTTAGGGTCACAGTAAATACCGCAGTACCTGCATCCTCATCGACGCTTACATCGTTGATGGCGATACTGGCGCTATCATTATCATTGATAGTGGAAGTAGCCGTAGCGGTATTCAGGCTTACGTCCTGTCCGTTGGCATTGGTAATGCTAATTTCACCTGTAAAATCTTCTGTTGGTTCACTGATGGCATCACCTAAAACATCTACAGGAATGTTCACTGAAGAAGTTCCCTTGGTGATGGTGTAGCTTACAGTTGATTGCGCAGTATAGTCGCTTGCACCGGCCGATCCATCGGTAGTGGTAAAGCTCAGCACGATATCCTCCTGAGCAGTAGCTCCGCCATTGATACTGGCTACGAAGTTTCCTTGCTGGGTAGCATCTGTTTCAGTGATGGT
>NZ_VJVW01000024.1 GCF_009735585.1 Christiangramia aestuarii | reverse complement strand
CTAATATGGGGAATAATATTTATTACAATTTTAATCCTTGGAATTATTTCAACAATTAGAGTTCAAAATAAAATTATTAGAAAGCTTTTTATTATTAACCTTTCATTAATCGGTTTAAATATTATTCAAGGTTTTTTCTGATACTAAACTTTAAAAATTTAAAAAATATCTTCCAGCATGAATATAGAACTAAAAAACGCGCAACAACAACGGTTAATCGCCAATAAGCGGCAGCCTTAGAAAGAAAATAATTAACTTGACCAACAAACCAATATTAAGCCGACAAATCCGCGTCCCATACTCCGCCAACTGGCGATAACCGAGACCGTTGTAGCGCATTTTTATAAGATGATATCGGTTTTAAATTTGATAATTTTACAATAATATTACCAGGAATATAAAAATATATGGATGAGGATTTACCAGCGGATTTTTTATTTGGATGCAGGAATCTTTACCTAATGTCAATTCATCCATTTGATTTTGATAAAATAGATTCAAAAGAGTATCAAGGAATTATTGCTGTAGCCAAAAAACACATAACAAAATTTGGAGTAACAAATTTTGCAGGATTTACGGCAGAGTCACAATATAGAGTATATGTTTGGGCAGCATATTTAACTCTCAAATTAGAAAATAACAATCCAGCAATACTTTCATTTTTAAATAAAGGAATTACCATAAAAGAACATTGCACAGAAGTAGTTTCCCGTAGAGAAATACCTCCATTAACTGACAGAATAAATCAAAATAAAAAAGATTTTATTTCTAACTTATAAATCCTTCAAGTCTATGGTAACTGTAGAAATAAAAAACTTAAGAATTTTACATCTGATTTTCCTATCGATAATTAGTACTGCAATTTTAGCCATTACTATTAATGAAATATTTCTAACAGAACCCAATTTAAATGTTAGCAATCCTGATCAAAGTGGCTTAGAATCTGGATTCAAATTTTTAGTTTATATAATTCTGCTGCCAATAGGATCAATTAGTGCAATAATCTCTATAATTGACCTTCTCCTTGAGAAAAATAGAATTAGCTTGATAAACATAATTTTGGCCAGCTTAATAATTCTAATTTCATTTTACTACAAATAAAAACGCGCAACAACAACGGTTCATCGCCAATAAGCGGCAGCGTTAGAAAGAAAATAATTAACTTGACCAACAAACCAATACTAAACCGACAAATCCGCGTCCCTAACTCCGCCAACTGGCGATAACCGAGACCGTTGGCAATAATGCTAAAATGATTTATCAGTAAAATAAATTTCCCCCTTTATCATAAAAATTAATTAAAAAGTGTTTAATTATATTTATCCTATCCATAAAACAATCCCTAGGTTCAAAATCAATAATTTTAAAAAATAATTAAATGATAAAAAAGTTTTTAAAAGCTCAACATTGGCAAATTTTTATCTTAGTTTTTGCCCTACCATTTTTCCTGCAAATTTTAATTACTATTTCATTATTCAGTAGTTTCAATGAAGGAAGTGCTCCAGATCCATCCTTCTTAAATTGGTTTAAACTATTCCCTTTGATCAT
>NZ_VJVW01000023.1 GCF_009735585.1 Christiangramia aestuarii | reverse complement strand
CGTAAACTGAGGGAGCTGCTGGGAGAACCCGGAGGCACTCACTAGCAAGATTCCTATGATTAAAGCTATTTTTTTCATGGTTTCCCTATTTTATTTTGTTCCTAAGTAGATGTATCCCTGTATCGGTTCGAACTCACTATTTCTGATCTCCAGAATATAGAAGTAGGTACCCGATGGTAATTGGTTCGAGCTGGTAAAGGAATTCTTGGAGAACCCATCCCAGTTGTTCTGGTAGTTCCTGGCAGTAAATACCTCGGCACCCCAGCGGTTAAAGATCTTCAGGTCGTAGGTGAATCCGCATTCAGTATCCAGGTCTACGGTAAAGAAGTCGTTGAAATTATCCCCATTAGGAGTTACCGCCTTGGAGATGCTTTCTTTAAGATCAATTAGACTACACTCTAGTACCACACAGTCATCATTGATCAATACGGTTAACTCTGTAGTTGACGGGCAGTTGCCTTCAACTTCGTAAGTGAACGTATAAGAACCAACTTCTAAGAGAGTAGGGTCTACAAAGCTACTATCCAGCGCACCGGTATTATCGGTGTCGACCCAGGTTCCGGTTTCGTCCAGATCTTCACCAGAGATAAAATCGAATAGATCGAAAGCTGTATCTTCCACACATATATTAGCCGTAGTGGTTATAATTTCTGAAGCTACCGGCTCTTCGATAGTTACAGATGTCACTCCAGAAATCTGACCAACTTCGTCCCTGGCGGTCACCTGGTAAGTGCCTGGTTCGAGATTCTCGAACACACCACTTTCCTGGTAATTTTCACCATCTACACTATAAGTAAGCCCTTCCCGTGTTTCCACGGTAATGGTTCCGGTTGGGTTGGCACAGGTTGCCTCGGCAGTGATCGATGCCACCGGCGCCGAAGGAGGTGCAGGATTGTTCTCGTTTACAGTCACTGTGAAGCTACACTCGACATTATTTCCAGCAGCATCGGTAATCGAATACCTGATAGTGGTGGTTTCACCAACCGGGAATTCTTCTCCTGAAGCGATTCCCTGAGTAAGCTCTACGGTAGTTCCTTCACAATTATCGGTCACAGTGATCTGGTCGTAAGTGACCACAATGAATTCAGTGCCAAACTCGGCATTTATCGTTATGCTTTCGGGACACTCAACGGTTGGTGCTTCATTGTCGGTTACGATCACCTCAAAACTAACCGTGGTGGTGTTGCCAGAAGTATCGGTTGCAACGTAAGTCACCGTGGTGCTTCCAACCGGGAAGTCTTCCCCGGGAGCCAGCCCGCTGGTAAGTTCAATGCTTTCTAGCCCGCAATTATCTGTAGCTAATGGAATATCATATTCTACCACAGCGCTACAGACTCCAGGATCATTATTTACCGGAATATCGGATACTTCTTCGAATACCGGCGCCTGGGTATCGATCACATTGATGATCTGTTCACAGCTGCTGCTGTTTCCAGCGGCATCAGTGATAGTCCAGGTAACGATAGTTTGTCCAAGTTCAAAGACTTCCGGAGCATCATTGGTGACGACCAAGTCTTCTCCTGCAGTACAGTTATCGTTAACCACTGGCATTTCCAGTGATACCGAAC
>NZ_VJVW01000022.1 GCF_009735585.1 Christiangramia aestuarii | reverse complement strand
GCTACACCATCGCCAAGGGAACTTCTTCAGTGAGCATTCCTGTAGATGTYYTRGGTGATGCCATCAGTGAACCAACAGAAGATTTTACAGGTGAAATTAGCATTACCAATGCCAACGGACAGGACGTAAGCCTGAATACCGCTACGGCTACCTCCACTATCAATGATAATGATAGCGYCAGTATCGCCATYAACGATGTAAGCGTGAACGAAGCCGACGGAACAGCCGTCTTTACCGTAACCCTTACCGGGAACATACAGGATCAGCTAAATGCTGACTTTGCCACCGCTGATAATAGCGCCGTAAACCCAGGTGACTATACCACCAACTCCGGTACCATCACTTTTGYTGCCGGGTCTGTTGACGGAACTRCCCAGACCATCACCGTGGATATCATCGAGGATGCCATCGCTGAACCAACCGAGACCTTCTTTGTAGATCTTAGCAACCTGGTAACTACTGGGACTGCTTCCATCTCCGATAACCAGGGCGTGGGAACCATCAATGATAATGATGCCATCTCCATCAGCCTGGCAGGATTCACCATCACTGAAACAGAAGCTACACAGCAAGGAAACTTCGTGGCCAGTATCGATGGCGGAGCTACTGCACAGGAGGATATCGTGCTAAGCTTTACCACTACCGATGGATCGGCCGGTGCAAGCGACTATACTGCACAATCCGCTGTAAGCTACACCATCACCAAGGGAACTTCTTCAGTGAACATTCCTGTAGATGTTCTGGGGGATGATATAATAGAGTCTACCGAAAACTTTACAGGAGCGATCAGTATAGTAACCTCAAATGACCAGGATGTAAGTATAACGGGATCTAATGGAGAAGCTACTGCTACAATAAACGATGATGATATTGCAGGTCTGGTATTAACAAAAATTGCTGCTTTAGCTGATACCGATTCTTCCGGTGGAGATTCTGCCGGGGATATTATAACCTATACTTTCACCGTGGAAAATACCGGTAATGTTAGCCTTTCTCAAATTGAGATTACAGATGCTAATGTAACTTTTACTGCAGGCAATATAATCAACACTTTGGCTCCCGGAGAAACCTCAAGCCTAAATGCAACATACACTTTAGCCCAGGCCGATATTGATGCAGGAAGCTATTCCAATCAGGCTTCAGCCACCGGGGATAGCCCGGCCAAAACCGATGATATAACAGATTCTTTATCGGATGACCCAAACACTCCAGCTTTAGATGATGCTACGGTGGTGATCTTTACTCCACAACCAGCTATCGAACTGGTTAAAACAGCAGTTTATTCCGATATTAACAGCAATTCTGTGAAGGATGCCGGAGATGAGATCACTTATACCTTCACGGTGACCAATACTGGAAATGTAACAGTAAGCAACATCAGCATTGATGATGCTCTGACCGGAAGTAATGACCTGGCCATCAATCCGGCTGATCTGGCACCGGGAGCCACAGGTGACGTTTCGGTAACATATACCATCACCCAGGCTGATATGGATGCAGGATTTGTATCCAATTCGGCTACTGCTACCGGGGACAGCCCAAGTGGTACTGATGATGTGACCGATGTATCGGATAATGGAGATCCAACGGATGGAGACAATAATCCCACTACTACGCCACTGACGCAGAACCCAGCCATGACAATAGCAAAAGCAGGAAGCTTTAACGATGAAAATGGAAACGGCTATGCCGAGGCTGGAGAGACCATCTCCTATACCTTTAGCCTGACCAATACCGGAAACGTCACCCTGAACAATATCACCGTGACCGATCCGATGGTAAGTGTAAACGGCGGACCGATCAATCTGGCGCCGGGTGCTTCTGACAACACCAGCTTTACTGCTACCTATACCTTGACCCAGGCTGATGTAGACAGTGGACAGGTAGACAATATTGCTACGGCTGATGCCGATGAGCTGACTGATCCAGAGGATAGCAACAATGAGACTACGCCGCTGACGCAGAACCCAGCCATGACAATAGCAAAAGCAGGAAGCTTTAACGATGAAAATGGAAACGGCTATGCCGAGGCTGGAGAGACCATCTCCTATACCTTTAGCCTGACCAATACCGGAAACGTCACCCTGAACA
>NZ_VJVW01000021.1 GCF_009735585.1 Christiangramia aestuarii | reverse complement strand
GCTTTTAAAAAGAAACTAAAAATTTTATTAAAAAGTTTTGGTTGGTAAAGAAAAAGCGTTGTATATTTGCACCCGCTTTGAGACAGAGCAAGCGTTCACAGTAACAGATTGAGAGTTAATAAAAACAGCCGTTTGGGGCGAGGWAGAAGGGTTCGATTCCCTTGGTTTTAACAAGACAGATCGGGAGACTGATCAAAGTTCATTGATATATTGAATTGACAAMGGATTTTATTTTTAGCGAGATAAAATCAAGTGTATAAGAATTAAGACTAGAAAAGTCAACCTGAACAGATTTCTTTAGTAGTTGTTGAATATATTTAAGATTTAACGATGAAGAGTTTGATCCTGGCTCAGGATGAACGCTAGCGGCAGGCCTAACACATGCAAGTCGAACGGTAACAGGGATTGCTTGCAATCCGCTGACGAGTGGCGCACGGGTGCGTAACGCGTATACAATCTGCCTTTAAGCGGGGGATAGCCCATGGAAACGTGGATTAATACCYCATAGTATATAGAGATCACCTGGTTTYTATATTAAACATTTATGGCTTAAAGATGAGTATGCGTCCTATTAGTTAGTTGGTAAGGTAACGGCTTACCAAGACCGCGATAGGTAGGGGTCCTGAGAGGGAGATCCCCCACACTGGTACTGAGACACGGACCAGACTCCTACGGGAGGCAGCAGTGAGGAATATTGGACAATGGAGGCAACTCTGATCCAGCCATGCCGCGTGCAGGAAGACTGCCCTATGGGTTGTAAACTGCTTTTATACAGGAAGAAACCCCTCCACGTGTGGAGGTCTGACGGTACTGTATGAATAAGGATCGGCTAACTCCGTGCCAGCAGCCGCGGTAATACGGAGGATCCAAGCGTTATCCGGAATCATTGGGTTTAAAGGGTCCGTAGGCGGGATAATAAGTCAGTGGTGAAAGTCTGCCGCTTAACGGTAGAATTGCCATTGATACTGTTGTTCTTGAATTATTATGAAGTGGTTGGAATGAGTAGTGTAGCGGTGAAATGCATAGATATTACTCAGAACACCTATTGCGAAGGCAGATCACTAATAATATATTGACGCTGATGGACGAAAGCGTAGGTAGCGAACAGGATTAGATACCCTGGTAGTCTACGCCGTAAACGATGGTCACTAGCTGTCCGGCCTAATTGAGGGCTGGGTGGTTAAGCGAAAGTGATAAGTGACCCACCTGGGGAGTACGTTCGCAAGAATGAAACTCAAAGGAATTGACGGGGGCCCGCACAAGCGGTGGAGCATGTGGTTTAATTCGATGATACGCGAGGAACCTTACCAGGGCTTAAATGCAGTTGGACAGGTCTGGAAACAGACCCTTCTTCGGACTAATTGCAAGGTGCTGCATGGTTGTCGTCAGCTCGTGCCGTGAGGTGTCAGGTTAAGTCCTATAACGAGCGCAACCCCTGTGGTTAGTTGCCAGCACGTAATGGTGGGAACTCTAGCCAGACTGCCGGTGCAAACCGCGAGGAAGGTGGGGATGACGTCAAATCATCACGGCCCTTACGTCCTGGGCCACACACGTGCTACAATGGTAGGGACAGAGGGCAGCTACCCCGCGAGGGGATGCGAATCTTCAAACCCTATCACAGTTCGGATCGCAGTCTGCAACTCGACTGCGTGAAGCTGGAATCGCTAGTAATCGCATATCAGCCATGATGCGGTGAATACGTTCCCGGGCCTTGTACACACCGCCCGTCAAGCCATGGAAGCCGGGGGTACCTGAAGTCCGTCACCGTAAGGAGCGGCCTAGGGTAAAACTGGTAACTGGGGCTAAGTCGTAACAAGGTAGCCGTACCGGAAGGTGCGGCTGGAACACCTCCTTTCTAGAGCGATGYWWCTTTAWGWWRCTAGCGACAATTAYRGAAAGAAAAGTTCGAGAGAGACCGCTTTGGTCTTGATTCTTATTGTCAATTCGATTTATATGGACAGTCTCATAGCTCAGCTGGTTAGAGCGCTACACTGATAATGTAGAGGTCGGCAGTTCGAGTCTGCCTGAGACTACGACGCAGCGAAGCTGCGAGTTYAAAGTTGCAGGTTAGAAAGTTCAAAGTTTTGAACCTGAGACACAGAAGTTCATTTGAAATAACTAAAGGAAATTTTAGAGGTTGAGTAGCCGTTATAAGTACTGTTAACTAATAACTGTTAACTGATCACTGAAATAATGGGGGATTAGCTCAGCTGGCTAGAGCGCCTGCCTTGCACGCAGGAGGTCATCGGTTCGACTCCGATATTCTCCAC
>NZ_VJVW01000003.1 GCF_009735585.1 Christiangramia aestuarii | reverse complement strand
AGTGATAGTCCAGGTAACGATAGTTTGTCCAAGTTCAAAGACTTCCGGAGCATCATTGGTGACGACCAAGTCTTCTCCTGCAGTACAGTTATCGTTAACCACTGGCATTTCCAGTGATACCGAACTGGCCTGGCAACTTCCATTATCTGTTTCCACGCTCATCATATCCTGGGCACAGGCAGTAATTACCGGCGCCTGGGTATCGATCACATTGACGATCTGCTCACAACTGCTGCTGTTTCCAGCGGCATCGGTGATGGTCCAGGTCACGATGGTCTGTCCAAGTTCGAAGACTTCCGGAGCATCATTGGTGATAACCAGATCTTCTTCCACAGTACAGTTATCGGTAACTGCTGGCATTTCCAGTGCTACAGAGCTGGCCTGGCAGCTTCCATTATCGGCTTCCACGCTCATCATATCCTGGGCACAGGCAGTAATTACCGGCGCCTGGGTGTCGATCACATTGACGATCTGTTCACAGCTGCTGCTGTTTCCAGCGGCATCGGTGATGGTCCAGGTCACGATGGTCTGTCCAAGTTCGAAGACTTCCGGAGCATCATTGGTGATAACCAGATCTTCTTCCGCAGTACAGTTATCGGTAACTGCTGGCATTTCCAGTGCTACAGAGCTGGCCTGGCAGCTTCCGTTATCTGCTTCCACGCTCATCATATCCTGAGCACAGGCAGTAATCACTGGCGCCTGGGTGTCGATCACATTGACGATCTGCTCACAGCTGCTGCTGTTACCAGCGGCATCGGTGATGGTCCAGGTCACGATGGTCTGTCCAAGTTCGAAAACTTCGGGAGCATCATTAGTGATGACCAGATCTTCTTCTGCAGTACAGTTATCTGTAAACACTGGCATTTCCAGTGCTACAGAGCTGGCCTGGCAGCTTCCATTATCTGCTTCCACGCTCATCATATCCTGAGCACAGGCAGTAATTACCGGCGCCTGGGTATCGATCACGTTGACGATCTGCTCACAGCTGCTGCTGTTTCCAGCGGCATCGGTAATGGTCCAGGTCACGATGGTCTGTCCAAGCTCAAAAACTTCCGGAGCATCATTGGTGATGACCAAATCTTCTTCCGCAGTACAGTTATCAGTAACTGCTGGCATTTCCAGTGCTACAGAGCTGGCCTGGCAACTTCCGTTATCTGCTTCCACGCTCATCATATCCTGGGCACAGGCAGTTATCACCGGTGCTTCAGTATCTATGACGGTTACAGTATAAGTACAGATGCTAATATTACCTGAGGAATCTGTGGCTCTGAAAATAAGGGTAGTTGGCCCCACAGGGAAAATCTCTCCTGAAGCAGGTCCTCCAATTTGTTCAATACTGGCCTCTCCAGAGTTATCTGAAAATTCCGGTAAAGTGAATTCGTAGATCGCCCCGCAAATTCCTTCGTCATTGGAAACCTCATCGGCTTCTGGACAAACGATCTGCGGTCCGCTTTCATCGCTCACAAATACGGTAACGGTTCCGGTATCTTCACCACCATTTCCGTCTGAAACTGTATAGGTGAAAGTATCTTCTCCGGTGAAGTCAGGATCTGGAGTATAGGTGATACTTCCGTCAGGATTAATGCTGGTAGTTCCGTTAGGAGGATCACTTACCTCTATAACCACCAGTTCATCACCGTCTATATCTTTATCGTTCTCCAGAACCGGAATATCCACCGGGGTGTTTTCATTAGTAGTGGCTATATCATTTTCAGTCTCAGGATCATCGTTCACCGGATTAACGGTAACTGAAACCGTAGCGGTACTGGTGTTGCCATCTACATCGATGATGTTATAAGTGAACGAATCTGGTCCATTATAATCTGGATCTGGGATATATTCAAAAATACCATCCTCGATCTCGGTTACTACACCATGCATTGGCTGGGTTGCGATCTCATAATCATCACCATCGCCGCCGTCACCTCCTAAATCATCGTTCAAGGTTACATTCACCTGGTTGCTCAGGCCGCTGGAAGAATCCTCATCAACGCTAAGGCTATCATCGTTCGCCACAGGCACATCATCTACGGAATTCACCGTAATGTTTACTGTCGCGGTATCCACATCTCCATCTACATCTGTAATAGTATAAGTGAATGAGTCTGTTCCGTTGAAATCTGGATTAGGGATATATTCAAATACCCCGTCTGTGATCTCGGTTAGAGTTCCATTTTCAGGTTGGATGGCAATGGTAAAATTATCGTCATCACCACCGTCACCTCCAATATCATCATTGGCTGAAACATCTACCTGATTGGCGATGCCTGCTGTGGAATCTTCATCCACGGTGAGGGAATCGTCATTAGCCACCGGAAGATCATCTACAGAATTCACACTAATGTTCACTGTGGCAGTCACAGGATCACCGTTTACATCGGTAAGATTGTAGGTGAAAGAATCTGTTCCGTTATAATCTGGATCTGGAACGTATTCGAACACACCATCGCTAATTTCTGTAAGGCTTCCGTGTTCCGGCATAGTGGCGATTGAATAATTGTCATCGTCACCACCATCACCACCAATATAATCGTTCAAAGAAACATCTACCTGGTTATCTACTCCAGCGGTTGAGTCTTCATCTACGATCAGGGTGTCATTTTCAGCAACCGGGTTGTCGTTAACTGAGTTTACCGTAATGTTTACCGTAGCTGTGCTTGAATCTCCATTCACATCTGTAAGAGAGTAGGTGAAGGAATCCTCTCCGAAATAATCAGGGTCTGGAATATATTCAAATACTCCGTCGCTGATTTCGGTTACAGTACCATGGGAAGGGGGAGTAGCCAGTGCATAATCATCACCATCGCCGCCATCGCCGCCAATTTCATCATTCACTGAAACATCTACCTGGTTGGCCATTCCTGCACCTGAATCCTCCTCAACACTTAAGTTATCATCCATCGCTACAGGTACATCATTTACCGAGGTCACGGTTATGGAAACTGTCGCAGAATCTGTATCACCATCTATATCGGTTATGGTATAAGTAAATGAATCATCGCCAAAATAATCCGGGTCTGGGATATATTCGAAGATGCCATCGCTAATTTCAGTAAGCGTCCCATGTTCAGGTTGGGTCTTGATGGAGAAATTATCATCATCACCACCGTCACCTCCTATATAGTCATTCTGGGATACATCTATCTGATTATCTATTCCAGCGGTAGAATCTTCATCTACTTCCAGGCTATCATTTTCGGCAACTGGTGCATCATCCACAGGGGTTACATTTACGGTAACCGTAGCTGTAGCTGTTCCTCCATTACCATCAGAAATGGTGTAGGTAAAGCTATCTTCTCCATTATAATCTGGATCTGGTGTATAAGTGATAGTTCCGTCTGGATTAATAGTGGCTGTTCCATTTGTGGGATCAGTAACACTGGTAATGCTTAGTTCATCTCCATCTACATCTGAATCGTTAGCAAGCACATTTATCTTTACTGACTGATCTTCAGGAGTACTGGCAGGATCATTAACAGCTACAGGATCGTCATTAACAGGGGTAACTGTAACCGTCACCGTAGCAGTATCTGTACCACCATTTCCGTCTGATATGGTGTAGGTAAAACTATCTTGCCCGTTAAAATCCTGGTCTGGAGTATATTTTATAGTATTGTCGGCATTGATCACTACAGTTCCATTTTCAGGATCGCTCACTGAAAAAACTTCCAGCTCATCACCATCTGTATCTGTGTCATTAGCCGTTACATCAATATCAATGGCAGTGTCCTCGGGTGTGGTCACAGCATCATTATCAGCTACAGGTGGATCGTTCACGATACCTATGAAAACCTGAACGGTTGCGGTGTCTGTGCCACCGTTCCCGTCTGAAATGGTATAAGTGAAACTGTCCTGGCCGTTATAATCCTGATCTGGAGTATAGGTAATGGTTCCATCAGCATTGATGCTGGTAGTTCCGTTAGCAGGATTACTGGTTCCGGTTATGGTGAGATCATCCCCGTCGATATCTGAATCGTTGTCCAGCACAAGGATCACTACAGCTACATCCTCATCTGTAGATGCGATATCATCTACGGCTACCGGCAAATCATTTATCGGGGTTACTGTAACGTTAACGGTAGCGGTCACTGAATCTCCGTCGGCATCGGTTATGGTATAGGTAAAGGAATCTGAACCATTGAAATTCGGATCTGGTATATATTCAAATACACCGTCTACGATTTCGGTCACAGTTCCATTTGAAGGTGGGCTGGCCAGTGCATAATCGTCTCCATCACCACCATCACCGCGCAACAAATCATTGGCGGAAACGGTAATACGGTTATCAGGTCCGCTTTGAGAATCTTCTTCCACCACCAGGCTGTCGTCCTCGGCAGTCGGGGTATCATTTACCGAATTCACGGTGACAGATACGGTAGCGGTATCACTGTCTCCATCTACATCTGTAATGGTATAGGTGAATGAGTCAGGGCCGTTATAATCAGGGTTTGGAATATATTCAAATACCCCGTCGCTAATTTCGGTCACTGAACCAAAGGAAGGGGGAGTGGCCAGAGCATAGTCATCGCCATCACCACCGTCGCCACCAATGTAGTCATTGGCTGAAACTGTTACCTGATTAGCAGGACCGCTCTGGGAATCCTCGTCTACGGCAAGATTATCATTTACTGCAACGGGCAGATCGTTTACCGAGTTTACGGTAATATTTACTGTGGCGGTATCTGTATCACCATCTACATCTGTAATAGTATAGGTAAAACTATCTGTTCCGTTGAAATCTGGATCGGGAATATACTGGAACACCCCGTCGCTTATCTCGGTCAGGCTACCATTTGATGGAGGAGTTGCTACGGCATAGTCGTCACCGTCACCACCATCGCCCCCAACATCATCATTTGCTGAAACGATCACCTGGTTCTGTACCCCGGCACCGGAATCTTCTTCAACCGTAAGACTATCATCTTCAGCATTAGGAAGATCATTTACCGAGTTTACGGTAATACTTACCGTGGCGGTATCTGTATCCCCATCTACATCTGTGATAGTATAGGTAAAAGAATCTGGTCCGTTATAATCGGGGTCTGGAATATATTCAAATATTCCATCTGATATTTCTGTTATACTTCCGTATAATGGCTGGGTGGCAATTGCAAAGTTATCTGCATCACCGCCATCGCCTCCAATATCATCATTGGCAGCCACGTTCACCTGGTTGGCAGCTCCCGCTCCTGAATCTTCTTCCACGCTAAGCTCATCATTTACTGCTACGGGTAAATCATTTACCGGATTTACAGTAATTGAAACCGTTGCTGTATCTGTATCCCCATCAACATCAGTAATGGTATAGCTGAAAGAATCTGGCCCGTAATAATCGGGATCTGGAACATACTCGAATACACCATCAGAAATCTCAGTAATGCTTCCATTTGATGGCAGGCTGGCGATTGAATAATTATCGGAATCACCGCCATCACCGCCAATATCATCATTAGCAGCTACGTTAACCTGATTGCTCAATCCGGCAGAAGAGTCCTCGGCCACGATAAGGTTATCATCGTTGGCCACAGGAACATCGTTTACTGAGTTTATAGTGATATTTACGGTAGCCGTGGCAGAATCACCGTTTACGTCTGTAATGGTATAGGTGAAACTATCTGTGCCGTTATAATTGGCATCCGGGATGTATTGAAAAATCCCATCGCTCACTTCAGAAACCGATCCATTATCTGGCTGGCTGGTAATTGCAAAGTTATCTGCATCACCGCCATCGCCGCCAATATTATCATTCAGGCTAACATCTACCTGGTTGGCTAAACCGGCTCCGGAATCCTCCTCGACCGTAAGATCATCGTCCATTGCACTGGGCAGGTCGTTCACTGAATTTATGGTAATGTCTACCGTGGCGGTATCACTTCCGCAGTTTCCGTCATCAATTGTATAAGTGAAGGTGTCTGTCCCAAAATAATTCGCATCTGGCGTATAAAGTATCTGGTTATTGGCAGTGATCTCTGCTTTACCATGACCAGGTTCAGAAACCGAGGTAATAGTAATAGGATCATTTTCAAGATCTGTATCGTTAGCCAGGACGTCTATGTTTACAGCTTCGTCTTCATTGGTGGTGGCTGAATCATTATTTGCTTCAGGTTTGGCCTTTAACTGCAGGACGATCTCGGTTCTACCTTCACTAACGCATCCTCCGTCAACAGACACAGCCTGCGCCCAGTAACTAATAGTTCCAGGACTGGAAAGTGTGGGAGAGGTAGTTGTTGTATCTCCAGTTTCTGAAGTATACCAAACCGTACTCACACCCGCTACAGGCTCTATGGCATTATTAGCATCCAGGCTTTGCCCGGTAAAGCATTGAGTGAAATCCCCGGCATTGTAACCCACATTTGTGGAAGGGTTTTCTGGTTGTGACTGGATTATAACTTCGTATTCTGAAATAAGGTCGTTACACCCATAACTGTCATAAGTATAGGTAATAGTATAGATGCCAGGAGCACTTGCAGCTATATCTATTACACCGGTAGTAGAATTTATTGCCAGTCCTCCGGGGGTAGCTGAAAAGCTTCCATTTTGAACCCCTTCAATAGTTGGTTCATAGAATTGACCGTAATTTTCACAAACCGGGTTAGGATCATAAGAGATGATTGCTGCTCCAAAGGTAATATCAATCGGTACCGGCCCAATAAAATCGATAAGCTGGGCATTATCTGAGGTAGAAGTCTTGGTTTTTACCAGTAATGATTCCAGTTCTATTTCATCACAAAACTCTTCTGAAATCCCATTAAAAATACTCGTCATGTTCAGGCCTGCCTCCACAAACAGGTATGCATCATATACAGATGCATTACTACCGGTAAAAGGTCTTCTTACCAGGGTAGTGTTTCCTTTCGCTACTGCATTTGAAGCAATTGTATATTCTACAAACTGGTTATTTCTCCAAATGAAAAACTGTACAGTTGCATCGGAGCCTCCGTTACCGTACTTCACAGAAATCAAAAAGTCTCCTTCACTACGGCCTTTTCCATTCGGGTTAGTAGTAGTGAACTCGTTGGTTGCAGGATTATGAAAAACTTCTCCCTGGAAAAATTCAAAGTCTATATAACTTGTACCATTATTTTTGAGTCGGTCACTACCAACAAATAGCCACTGGTCACCATTTCCATCCCTGGAAATGTGATAAAAGGCAGTACTCATATCGCCTTTTCCGGGGCTGGCACCAGCCTGCTTACTTCTCCAATCGGTAGGATCGTCTGTATATTTAAGACCTCCTACAAAGATATCGTCTGTAGAAGATTCTAGAGGATCTTTTGTAAAGAACGAGGTGTTGGGATCCCTTGCGGTTCCATCCACAGGATTGAAAATATAGTTATTTGTGCCCGTAAGGTAGGTGGTGCCATTCCATTCGGGTGCCCAGTCTATTCCATTAGAAATATCCTTGGCCGTTAAATTCCCGTCAATCTCAAACTGGCCGGGAGGATCCAGGATTGGAATATATTGGTCTTGCTGCTGAGCTACGAGATCGGCAGTTCCAATAATAGTGCATAAAAGTAAGCCTAATAATAAAAGTGACTTACGAATGTTTTGCTGTATAGGGATAGACTTTATTTCCCCCAGCAAACTGTGGATAGTAATTTTCCAAATCATATCAATAATGTTTAGACTATTCAAATAAAAATTCCATCGTCATTTCGGCGATAATGTGATTTGGGGGGGGCAGCAAATATGTGGGGTATCGGCTGGACACAGATATGTAAGAAAGCCATGTATACCGCTTTTGGCGATACTGAAGATTCGGGGGGAATCAAAAAAATATTGTAGGTATTAAACACCGGCAACCAGTGACTGGTTACCATTAGAAGTGGGGGATGACTTTTAATTGGTGTTCTAGGATATAAAATTATTACAAATAAACCGCCCAGCAGATGGAAGTAAAAACTATTAGATGAATTACGGTTTATTGCCGATAAGTAACAGGAAAACAGAAACGTAAGTCTTTGAAATTGAAGGAAATATACTCTTAAAATTTGTTAAGATTGTAGGAAATTTCAAAAATGAATAGGGGAAATCCCGTAGAAATAGCCCTGAAAATTCCATTTTCGTACAGGATCCTTTCGATAAAAAGTTGGGTAGTTATTGGACTACTTTTTCTGCCTAATTTTTTGAAGCCATGTCATAATGCTGTTAAAATCTCCTCTATAAATTTCCAGCCTTTTTTTCTACCTTGATATTTAAACTTGTAAATTGCATGAAACTATCCTTTAGAAATGCAAAAAGACCTTAAAGATTACCGAAAGTCTTATGAAAAAGGGGAATTACTGGAATCTGATATTCCCCGGGACCCTTTTGATTTATTTGAATCCTGGTTTCACCTGGCAGACGAGGCAGATTCTGTAGAGGAGGCCAATGCCATGAGTATTTCCACGGTTGGGAAGGATCTATGGCCCAGGACCAGGGTAGTTTTACTGAAAAGCTTCAGCAGGGAAGGATTCGTTTTCTTTACCAATTATGAATCCCAAAAAGGCAAAGACCTTCAGGAAAACCCAAAATGCTGTATTTCCTTTTTCTGGCCATCACTGGAAAAACAGGTTATTATAACCGGTAAAGTTTCAAAGCTTTCAGAAGAGGAATCTGAGGAATATTTTCATTCCAGGCCCAGGGGAAGCCAGCTGGGAGCGAATGCTTCAAACCAGAGCTCGGTGATCCCGTCCAGGGAATACCTGGAAAACAGGCTACAGGAACTGGAAGACAAGTTCGAAGGCCAGGAAATCCCCAAACCAGATTACTGGGGTGGATATAATATCAAACCAGTAAGATTCGAGTTCTGGCAGGGACGCGAAAGCAGGTTACACGACAGGATTCAGTTTACAAAAGAAGCTCAGAACTGGAATATAGAAAGACTAGCACCTTAAGATATGAAAAGATTAATATTGGTTAGACACGGAAAGTCCTCCTGGGATAATGATCTCCCCGATCATAAACGACCTTTAAAGAAACGCGCCTATAAGGATGCTGAAGTTGTGCTCGATGCCTTTGAGCATTTTTACCAGGGAGGCGCTCAGTTCTGGAGCAGTTATGCCGTTAGAGCGAACACCACTGCAAACCTATTCAAGGAACGGCTAAATGTAAAGGATGAGGATTTTGAGGTAAAAGAAGAGTTATACACCTTTAACCAGAACGAACTTTTGAATTCCATCAGGTCCTATTCCGGAGACCGGGACCAGCTAATTGTATTTGGTCATAATCCTGCCATGACCATCCTGGTGAATTCGCTGGGAGATAAAAAGATCGATAATCTCCCTACCACGGGACTTTGCGTGATAGATTTCGATACGGACTCCTGGCAGGAAATAAGAAAAGGTAAGACCATACTCACCTTATTGCCCAAAAATCTCCGATAGACCCATATGGCCGAAAAACGTTATATAAACAGAGAATTGAGCTGGCTGTCTTTTAATGCCAGAGTTTTACAGGAAGCCGCAGATGAAACCGTACCGCTTATTGAGCGCCTCAGGTTTCTAGGTATATTTTCGAATAATCTTGATGAATTTTTTAAGGTCCGCTATGCCACGGTAAAGCGAATAGATCTTGCCGGGAAAGCGGCCAAGAAAGTACTGGGAGGCATTAAGGCGAACAAATTGCTGGAAGAGATCACCAAAATAGTGATAGACCAGCAATCTGAAAGTCTTAAGATCCTGGAGGATATTCAGTCCAAGCTAAAATCTCACGGGATACATATTATTACCGAGGATGAGGTTACCCGAAACCAGGAAAAATTCATCAAGAACTTTTTCCTGAGCAAGGTAAGCCCGGCACTGGTGACCATCGTATTGAATGACCTTCCCGAAATGCCTTCCTTAAAAGATAGCGCAGCCTACCTGGCTGTGAAAATGGTGATGTCAGAAGAGACCGAGCCTTCCCATGGTATCTCCAAGATCATAAAAAGAGAGGTGAAGGAAAAGAAATATGTTCTTATCGAAATCCCCAGGAATATTGAACGCTTCGTGGTCCTGCCTGAAGAAAATGGAAATCAATATATCATACTGTTAGATGACCTTATAAGGTTTAACCTGAACGTTATCTTCAATATTTTCAAATACGAGAGTCTCTCGGCGCATATGATCAAGATCACCAGGGACGCCGAGCTGGATCTGGATAGTGACCTTAGTAAGAGTTTTATCGAAAAGATCTCAGATAGTGTAAAAGACAGGATCAAAGGTGACCCGGTGAGGTTCGTTTACGACAAGAATATAGATTCAGATACGCTTACGTACCTTATGAACAAGATGGGCATTGATGCTACCGATAGTATCATTCCCGGTGGGCGTTACCATAACCGGCGGGATTATATGGATTTCCCAAGCCTGGGCAGGGAAGACCTGCAATACGAGGTGAGGGAAGCTCTACCCATTCCCGGGCTGATTTTGCAAACCAGTGTTCTAAGTGGTATTGCTGAAAAAGATTACCTGCTCTATACTCCGTACCAGAGTTTTGCCTATGTGGTGAAATTTTTAAGAGAGGCTGCACTGGACCCAAAGGTGAAGACCATAAAGATCACTATTTACAGGCTGGCAAAGATTTCCCATATCGCGAGTTCCCTTATTAACGCGGTTAAGAATGGGAAAAAAGTGACCGTTCAGATAGAACTGAGGGCGAGGTTCGATGAGGTAGCCAACATTCGATATGCCGAACAAATGCAGGAAGAAGGAGTGAATCTTATCTTCGGGGTTCGAGGCTTGAAGGTTCATTGTAAGACCTGTGTGATTGAAAGGGAAGAGGAAGGAAAACTTAAAAGATATGGTTTTATTAGTACCGGTAACTTTAATGAAAGTACCTCCAGGGTATATACCGATTATACGCTTTTCACTGCCGATCCCGATATTTTGAAAGAAGTGAATATGGTTTTCGATTTCTTCGAAACAAACTATAAGGTTAATAAATACAAGCATCTTATCGTTTCCCCACATTATACCCGTAATGTGATCTATAATCTAATTCAGAACGAGATAGATAATGCTAAAAACGGGAAACCGGCCGGTATCAGATTAAAACTGAACAGCCTTTCAGATAATGGCGTGATAGACAAACTTTACATGGCGAGTAAAGCCGGGGTGAAGGTAAAACTTCTGGTGAGAGGAATTTGCTGCCTCGTGCCGGGAGTGGAAGGTCTTAGCGAAAATATCGAAGCGATAAGCATAGTGGATAAGTTCCTGGAACATCCCAGGGTCTATATTTTCGAAAATAACGGGGATAGAAGGGTTTATATATCTTCAGCCGATTTTATGACACGAAACCTTGACCAGCGGGTAGAAATTTCCTGCCCCATCTATGATGAGGATATCAAACAGGAGCTCATAGAAACCTTTGACATTAGTTGGAACGATAATGTGAAAGCGAGGATGCATTGCCGCGGAATGGAAAACCCGTATCGAGAAAGTGAAGGGGAAAAAATAAGGTCCCAGTTCGCCCTTTATGATTACTATTTAAGAAAAACAGATATTCAGGAATAATGATAAAGCAAAGAACATACGCTGCTATAGATATTGGTTCGAATGCCGTTAGACTTCTGGTTTCTACCATTACTGAAAAAGAGGGGATGGAAACCAGTTTCAGGAAGACCTCCCTGGTTCGGGTGCCAATCCGTCTGGGAGCCGATGTGTTCCTTAAAAAGAAGGTTTCAGAAAAGAACCGAGACAGGGTGATAGACACCATGCATGCCTTCAGTCTCTTAATGAAATCTCATGGAGTAGAGAAGTATAAGGCCTACGCGACATCGGCCATGCGTGAAGCGACCAATGCCGTGGAGATCGCCAGGACCGTAAAAGAAAATTCCGGAATAGAGATCGAGGTTATCGATGGTAGCCACGAAGCGGCGATCATTGCAGCGACCGACCTGCATGCGCTTATAGAGAACGATCATAATTACCTTTATGTAGATGTGGGTGGGGGTAGTACTGAATATACCATGTACAGCAACGGGAAAACCGTTGCTTCAAGATCCTTCAAAGTTGGTACAGTGAGAATGATGGAAGATCTCGTGGAACACAAAACCTGGGAAGAAATGCGCGACTGGGTGAAAGAAGTTACCCGCGATTTTAATGAAATAGATCTGATAGGTTCCGGTGGGAACATTAATAATATCTTTAAGACTAGCGGGAAAAAGGATGGAAAGCCCTTAAGCCTGAAATACCTGAAGGATTACGATGAAAAACTTAATTCGTACACCTACGAGGAAAGGATCACCGAACTGGATCTGAAAAATGACCGGGCAGATGTAATTATCCCCGCGTCCAAGATCTACGTGAATTCCATGAAGTGGGCCAAGGCGAACTGGATCTATGTTCCAAAGATAGGTCTTGCCGATGGGATCATTAAATCCCTGTATAACGATTCAAAAAGGAAAAAGAAAGCTTAGCCGTGAATGCTTTCTTCCTTGCCGAGGTCTTTCATGATCTCGGCTTCGTATTCCAGTAGGTCCTGCCATTTCTGGTCTACTTCTTCCCGGTTTTCGCCAAATTTCCTGGCGAATTTAAGGAACATAGTATAATGGTTAGCCTCGCTAACCATAAGGTCCCTGTAGAATTTTGCCAGTTCCTGGTCTTTCAGCTCCTCAGAAAGCAACCTGAAACGTTCACAGCTTCTCGCCTCAATTAGTCCCGCGATAAGTAGCCTGTGCACCAGCTGGGTTGCCCGGCTGCCTCCTTTGGGAAAGAAGTTCCTGAGTTTGATCACGTATTCGTCCTTACGGTCCCAACCCATTTTATAGCCTCTTTCCAGGATCTTGTCGTGAACCATCTTAAAATGGCCCATTTCTTCCCGGGTCAGGGCGGTCATGGCCGTTACCAACTCTGAATATTCCGGGTAGGTGACAATAAGCGAGATGGCGGTAGAAGCCGCTTTTTGTTCGCAATAAGCATGGTCTACCAGGATATCTTCTATATTCTTCTCAGCGATATCTGCCCATCTTGGATCTGTGGGTAACTTAAGTCCTAACATAATTATACGTCTAGATCGAAGGTTGCTCTTAATTTATCTAATAAAGGATTGGCTTCCTTTAATTTCTCATATTTTTCCTGTGGCGTAAAGGCGTATTTTTTCGAGATCGTTTCATTTACATTGATCTTCAGGCTAATATGTGTGTTCCTGAGTTTTGCCTTTAAATAGGTCATCAGCCTGTTTTCTTCCCTTTCCAGGTCTATCTTCATGGTTTCGTTAGGGAAGGTAACATGGATCTCCTTGCCTTTTAAAGTTGGCACCTGGGACTCGAAGATCGAAGCCAGGATCTTTTCTCCTTTATCTTTAAGGCGTTCGGTGTATTTCTTCCATTCGGTAACCATATCCTCCTCGGTGAAGTGGTCGTCCATCACCTTTTCGGTTGGCATCATGGCCTTCTGTTTTTCGGCTAGTTCTTTTTTCTTGCCGATGCTCTTAAGGGATAATCCGGAAACTTTCTCTCTTTTTATTTCAGGAAGTCCGTTTTTAGAAGATTCTGTTTTCTTTTTTTCAACGGCAGGCTTTACAGCCGTGGTCGTGGTTTCTGTAGAAACCGTGGTATTGCTTCCATGATTACCAGATGGGAATAGGCTCTCACCTGAAAACTCCTCATTTTCCTGACTTATTTCAGAAACTTCCGACTCTGGCGCAGGTTCTTCGTTTACTGGTTCTGTTTCTGCAGCTGCCTGAGGTACTTCCCCTGCCGGGCTCTCTTCAGAATAATATTGTTTTTCTTCTTCTTTGGCGCAGGATTCCGTGGCTGTTTTTTCAGTAGGCAGTTTGGCTTCTTCAGCAGGAGAGGAGGTATCGTGTTCGTTCTCCCTAACGAGTTCCTTTTTCTCTCTAGGTATACTTACTGCTTCCTGCTCGAAATTTGCCGCAGGAACTATCTTTTTAGCTTCAGGCTTTTTTTTTTCTTGACCGAAGGTGATCGATGCTAGTTGCATCAAGCAAAGCTCCACCAGTAATCTCTGGTTGTGGCTGGTCTTGTATTTAAGATCACAGGCGTTGGCCAGTTCAATAGCCTCCAGAAGGAATTGATGGGAAGTCTTTTGAGACTGTTCAAAATACTTTGCCTTGGTTTGTTCACCAACTTCCAGTAGCGCAATGGTCTTCTGGTCCTTGCACACCATAAGGTCCCTGAAGTGGGAGGCAAGGCCGGCAATAAAATGATGACCGTCGAAACCGCTGGAAAGTATATCGTTATAAGTAACCAGTAATTGAGGAATATTGTTTTCAAGGATAAGATCGGTTACCTGCATATATGTGTCGTAATCGAGCACGTTCAGGTTTTCGGTAACCGCCTGCCTGGTAAGGTTATTTCCGCTGAAACTTACCACCCGGTCATAGATGGATAAGGCATCCCTCATAGCACCATCGGCCTTTTGGGCAATGATATGCAGGGCATCATCTTCAGCATTCACTCCTTCCTGTTCAGCGATATAGGCCAGGTAATTCTTCGCATCGGTAACAGTGATGCGTTTAAAATCAAAGATCTGGCAACGTGAAAGTATGGTAGGAATGATCTTGTGCTTTTCTGTGGTGGCCAGAATAAAGATCGCATGTTTTGGCGGTTCTTCCAGGGTCTTAAGAAAAGCGTTGAAGGCAGATTGTGACAACATATGTACCTCATCGATAATATATACCTTGTAGTTTCCTACCTGTGGAGGGATCCTGACCTGGTCTATAAGATTCCTGATGTCATCTACCGAGTTGTTCGAGGCCGCATCCAGTTCAAAAATATTAAAAGCGAAATCCTCGTCTGGGTCCTGGGTTTCCTTCTGATTGATCATTTTTGCAAGAATACGAGCACAGGTGGTCTTTCCAACTCCACGCGGCCCGGTAAAAAGCAGAGCCTGGGCCAGGTGATTGTTCTGTATGGCATTGGCCAGGGTATTGGTGATTGCCTGTTGTCCTACCACATCCTTGAAAGTTTGTGGCCTGTATTTTCTTGCTGATACTACAAAATGCTCCATCAAAAAGTATTGAACTACAAATATAAAAATCACAGGCCTAAAGTCCAGTGCAGCCAGTCTTATTTATGAACAAATGCGGGAAGAAATCAACAGAAATTAACTTACATTTGCCCCAGAAGCAGGCCGCCTTATCGTTCCGACATTTTTTCGGAGAGGAAAGTCCGGACACCACAGGGCAGTATAGTGGGTAACGCCCACCGGTCGTGAGATCAGGACCAGTGCAACAGAAAGGATGTACAGGTTAAGCTGTAGTGAAATCAGGTAAACTCTATACGGTGCAATGCCATGTATACCGGTATTTAAGGATCGCCCGTCCGTTGCCGGAGGGTAGGCAGCTAAAGAATAGTGGCAACGCTATTTTCAGATAAATGATAAGGAGCCCGATCAGTTATCGGGTGACAGAATCCGGCTTACAGGCCTGCTTTTTTTTTTCTTCTTCTTTTTGATAGACCCGAACATAATCTACCAGGAATTTTTGTGGAAAAATTTCGGGATCTACTTCTCCCGCCCAGTTTCCACCAAGGGCAAGATTCAATATCAGGTAAAATGGTTTCCGGAAGGGATTTCTTTCCTGCCCGGCCTCGTCGATTTCGAATTCATGATAAACCTTGTTGTCTACCAGGAACTCGATTTTATCATCGTTCCATTCAAGTGAGTAGATATGGAATTCAGCCGCAATATTTTCAAGTTCAAAAGTTCCACCATCGGCTTTTATTCCGGCATGGTTATCCCAGGGGTAGTGCACCGTGCCATGAATTTCATTGGGTTCGACCCCAACAAATTCCATGATATCGATCTCCCCGGCCAGGGGATATTCTATTTCCTCAAAATTCGCTCCCAGCATCCAGATCGCCGGCCAAACCCCATTTCCCCGGGGCAGTTTAGCTCGAACGTCTATGCGACCATACCTGAATTCGAATTTGCCCTGGGTGTGAATGCTGCCGGAAGTATAATCTGAAGTGGCGGTGTTATACCTGTAGTTCCTTATTTCAGGATCAAAGCGTTTGTTCCTGAACTTCTCTCTGTGAGCTACCAGTTCCAGGTTTCCGTTCTTAACCCTTACATTTTTGTTTCTCCGGGTATAGATTTGTTTTTCCAGGTTCCTGATGAAGCCGGTTTCATAACTCCATTTTTCAGGATCTGGTTTTCCCGAATAATTGAATTCATCACTCCAAATAAGCTTATAATTCTGCGCCACCATCATCTGGAAATTGATAAGAATTAAAAAGAGGGAAAATATAAGGGAGGACTTCATCCTTAGTTAGCCGAAACAATACTGTTGGCCCAAACAATTGCTTCTTCTTCGTGGTTAAAAAGCTCGTAGGGAACCGGGGAGAAATTCTTTTCAAAATTGGCGGTTTTCAACCGGTCAAGATTTTCACTTACCACCGCAATAGCCTTTAATCGATTAGTTCTTACCAGGTCTATATAAACTACGGGATTTACGTTGTAATTGTTCTTCCGGTTGGTGATATAGGCAAAGTTACGGTCACCAAAATGCTCTGTACAGATCTTCCTGAGCTCTTCTACGTGCTCCTGTTCAACTACCATATCTTCCTTGACCGTAGAAACGACTACCGAATCATAGAAAATAAGTAATGCGAAGCTAAGCTCGATTTTTTTAGTAACCTTGGTCATAATCGAATATAGGGATTATTCGAAGAAACTAAAAACTGAATTTCCGTATTTCCTGCTTTCCGTAAAGTGTTCCAGGTCTGAAAGGTCGGTGTGTTTAGAATGCTCTATGATGAGTTGTCCATCTTCTTTTAGAAGCTGGTTGGCGAAAACCAGTTCCGGAATTCTGGCGAAATCTTCCTTTTTAATATCGTATGGAGGATCTGCAAATATGATATCGGCTTTTACCGGCGCTTTGGCAAGGTATTTAAAGACATCGCTTTTTATGGTGGTAATAGGAAATTCGAGTTCGGCAGAGGTCTTTTTTATGAATTTCACACAATCGTAGTTCGCGTCTACCGCGGTAATGGTCTCAGCTCCTCGGGCGGCGAATTCATAAGAGATATTTCCGGTCCCTGAGAACAGGTCTAATACCGAAACAGAAGAAATATGATAATAATTATTCAAGATATTGAATAATGCTTCCTTGGCTACATCTGTGGTGGGCCTTACCGGAAGTTTCGCCGGTGCGGTGATTCTTCTTCCTTTATGTGATCCTGAGATGATTCGCATTATAATGATTTAATTAGGAGGTATTCTGAAAGTTCATCTTCCGGTTTAGCCTTTTCAGTAAAGCTGAAGGGGTGGAAAGGCCCCATAAATGTAATGTTTTTGATATAATCCCAGGCCATTTTATATTCCTCGCTATCCCTGGAGATATCTCCCATCAATACCAGTTCGAATTTTTCGGGATTCAGGTTTAGCTGTTCAGCGGTGAAAAGCAGGTAGTATAGAAAATCTTCCTTGGTATCGAATTCAAAAGAATTGGCAAAAATAAGCTTTGCATTTTCAATGATGACCAGCTCATAAGAATTGCGATGGGCATGCAGGTATAATTTCGGACCCGAGGTTTCTTTAGGAAATTTCAGCAGGGAGTCAATTAAAACACTCAGGCTATGCCTGTATTCGAATTCCCCGTATTTATCAAAAAAGTAATTAGAGATATTGGTATATGGAATGTATACATTCACCATCTCTTCGTTGATTTGATCGAAGGCGATAAAATCGGTCTTCAGGATCCTGGTATTGAACTTTAGGTAGCTAGCAGCCTGCTCCTCATCGAATAGTTCTGCCGGCACCAGGCTGAAGAGTGAATTGTTATAAATAACCGTCACTTCGTTCACCGGCTGGTTTAGCTCGTCTTCCTGCTCATAGGTGAGCTCGATCTTGGCCAGGAGCTTTATGGGGTCCAGCTGTTTGTCGAAATCTATTTTTTTGAAATAACAGATCTCGTTCTCATCCTGGTTTAGGATACAAAAAGAAAGTCCATTCAGGCTCACCTGAATGGACATCTTTTTATAGGAGTTTTCTTTATTATTCGTTGTCACCATAAACTTTTGGCCAGTTACCGCTGGTATTGACCTCGCTCATAGAACCTACGCTGATATATCTTCCGTTCACATCGTCTACAGACTGGATCTCGTTTTCCTGAAGAACCAAAGTTCTGTCCTGATCTGCAAGGATTTTAGCTTTAGCAACTTTTACTTCGAAAACAGGGATTTGTGATTCACCTTTAGTGATAGTTCCTGCTTCAAGATCAAAAGTGCCATCAACACCTTCAATTGGAATATTCATCATGGTACGGTATCTTTCCTCGTTACCTTTGAACAATGAATCTTTTACGGGTACGAATCCAAGAGTATCGATAACTACACTTTCTATATACTGGTCTACACCATAAGTTTTCTTGTATTCCTCATCAAGATAAGTTGTATCTCTACGTTGAGTAATAGCGAACTCTGCAGTATCAAGGAATTTTACCAGGCTATCCCAGTCTCCCTGAAATTTTCCAGTTACCTCTTTATGCGCTAATTCAGAAGATCTGATATCCTTAAGGTTCTTGATAACCTTAGCGTATCTTTTTTCTTTTATTTTGTTGAATTGGATCGGTTCGTAAACCGCGTTGAAAGTAAGATATGCCAGGAAGATAATCACCAACCAAAGAAGTATCTGTATTACAAATCTCATGCTTTAAAAGTTTATGTTTTAATTTGAAGGTTATTGGTTACACGCAAATCTACAACTTTTTTTTATTCGGAAAAGTTTCTGTCATAAAAATCCCTTCTTATCTTTGAGATTTTATGCCCTCTATATGGAAAAACCCACCCCTAATTCCTTCTTCAAATTACTCCTTAAAGACCTTGGATTCACAGCAACCGATAAGCAGGATGTTGCCCTGCAGATGTTGTCTGAATTCGTGGTGAATGGAGGGAAGGACAGGTTGTTTCTATTGCGGGGATTCGCCGGTACGGGTAAGACCACTATTATAAGTACGCTGGTAAAGAACCTTTGGAAGATCAGGAAATCTGGGGTTCTTTTGGCTCCCACGGGCCGGGCGGCCAAGGTGATCTCTAATTACTCCAATAAAGAGGCCTTTACCATACATAAAAAAATATATTTTCCGAAGAAATCCAGCGGAGGCGGGGTACAATTTACCTTACAGCCTAACAAGCACAAGAATACCCTCTTCATCGTTGATGAAGCCTCGATGATTTCAGATGACGGAGGTAATTCAAAATTGTTTGAAAATGGATCGCTATTAGATGACCTTATTCAATATGTCTATCAGGGGCATAATTGCCAGTTGATATTGATAGGAGATACTGCCCAGTTACCACCGGTGAAGATGGATCTTAGCCCTGCACTTGAAGAGCAGAAGCTCGAGATGAATTATGATAAACAGGTGTCTTTTATAGAGCTGGATGAAGTTGTAAGACAAAGTGAAGAAAGCGATATTCTGCATAATGCAACCCTTATCAGGGAAAGTCTTCAGGAGGGTTTCTACGAAAGCTTCCAGTTCGAACTTTCCGGAAATGCAGATGTGGTAAGGCTTACCGATGGGTACGAGATCATGGATGCCATTCAGGATTCTTATGGCCAGAACGGGCATGAAGATACCAGTATCATTGTGAGGTCAAACAAGCGTGCCAATATGTATAACCAGCAGATAAGGTCCCGAATCCTTTTCCAGGAAGAGGAGATTTCGGCGGGTGATTACCTTATGGTGGTGAAGAATAATTATTTCTGGGTGAAGCCTACCAGTGAGGCTGGTTTTATCGCCAATGGGGATATCGTGAAAATTCTGGAAATATTCGGGTTCAAGGATCTTTATGGTTTCCGCTTTGCGGAAGTGCAGGTGCAGATGGTAGATTATCCTAAAATGAGACCTTTTGAAACGGTGATCATGCTGGACACACTTACCAGTAATACCCCATCTTTAACCTACGAAGAATCTAATAAATTATATGAGGAAGTTAAAAAGGACTATGCAAATGAGCGGTCTAAGTACAAGCAGTTCATGAACATAAAGAACAATAAATACTTCAATGCCCTGCAGATCAAATTTTCTTATGCCATTACCTGCCATAAATCCCAGGGTGGACAATGGAAGAATGTTTTTATAGAGCAACCATACCTGCCTAACGGCGTAGGAAAGGAATACCTTAGGTGGTTATATACTGCAGTAACCCGGGCACAGGATAAATTATACCTTATCGGGTTTGGGGACGATTTCTTCAAACCTAACTAATCATTACTTTTACCGAAAAATTATATGGAAGGACCAGTCAAAAATAAGATCATCGCCATGATCCCGGCGCGCTACGAAGCCTCTCGATTCCCTGGAAAGCTGTTAAAAGACCTGAACGGGAAAACCGTAATCACCAGGACCTACGAAGCCGCGTTGAATACCGGTCTTTTCGATGAAGTTTACGTGGTGACCGATAGCGATAAGATCTATTCAGAGATCGAAAAAAATGGTGGGAAGGTTCTAAGAAGTAAAAAGGAACATGAATGCGGCAGTGACCGTATTGCCGAGGCCGTGGAAGATATGGAGGTAGATATCGTGCTGAACGTCCAGGGTGATGAGCCTTTTATAGACAAGAACAGCCTGGCGAAATTACTCGAAGTATTCCAGCAGGAAGGAGCAGAGGAAATAGACCTGGCCTCTTTAAAAACTCCTTTGAAAGGCAGTGATGAGATCACCAATCCGAATAACGTAAAAGTGATCACGGGCAAGGAAGGATTTGCGCTTTATTTTTCTAGATTCCCTGTTCCATATCCACGAGACACATCGGCCAAAGTGACCTATTATAAACATATAGGGATCTATGCCTTTAGAAAATCGGCTTTGATGGATTTCTACAAATTACCCATGCTGCCGCTGGAAGCATCCGAAAAGATAGAATGTATACGCTACCTGGAATATGGTAAAAAGATCAAAATGGTGGAAACCAGTGTTAAAAGTATAGGTATAGATACCCCTGAAGATCTTGAAAAGGCCCGTAAGATCCTTAGTTAGAACTTACGGCCTCTTTATATGTTTTTAATGCTCGCTCCCGGGCTTCCTTGTGGTCTACCATTTTTTCAGGATAGTCATCGGTTCCATATTCAGGAACCCATTCCTTAATATATTCCTGGTTCTCGTCGAATTTGTCGATCTGCGTGGTAGGATTAAAGATCCTGAAATAAGGGGCGGCATCTACACCACTTCCGGCAGCCCACTGCCAGTTTTCTACATTGGAAGACATTTCATAATCCAGCAACTTTTCGGCAAAATAGGCCTCACCCCAGCGCCAGTCTATCAGCAGATGTTTGCATAAAAAGGAAGCCACAAGCATCCGTATGCGATTATGCATGTAGCCAGATTTATTGAGTTGTCGCATTCCGGCATCCACAAGCGGAAAACCGGTCTCTCCTTTTTTCCAGAGTTCGAATTCGTCCTTATTGTTTCTCCAGTCTATACGGTCATACTTTTTCTTAAATGCATCGGTAACCGTTTCTGGATAATGATACAGGATCTGCATGAAGAACTCACGCCATACAAGCTCCTGCAGAAAGGTCTTGTTCTTTTGTTTATCTGCCTCTCGAACCATTTGCCGTACACTTACGGTTCCGAACCTTAAATGAGGTCCAAGCCTGGAGGTACCTTCCTCTGCGGGATAATCCCTTTTATCTTCATAGTCCTTTATTAGACCGGGGGTGACCTGGTAATCTGGAACTTTAATGGAGGATTTTTTAAAACCTATATCGCTCAGGCTGAGATTGGGAAGCCTGGAGTTTTTTATGTAATTATCTGAATATCTTGCGGTATAGTGAAAATCCAGGTCGGTTTCCCTGAATTTGTCCATCCAGGTATTCTTGTACGGAGTATATACCACGTATGGATCCCCATCCTGTTTTACCACCTCGTCTTTTTCGAAGATCACCTGATCCTTGAAATCGTGAAATTCGATATCATTTTCTTCGAGTAATTCTTTGATTTCTTCATCGCGGTCCTTGGCATAAGGCTCATAATCCCGATTGGTAAAAACTTTCTTAACCTGATGATCCTTAATCAGTTCCTTGAAGATCTCTTTTGGAGTACCGTGGTACATCCCAATGGAACTGTCGTTTTCATTTTGCAACTGATCCCTCATTTCCTGAAGGTTGTCATAAATAAAACTTACCCTGGCATCGTCTTCGGGTAACTTATCCAGGATCTCGCTATCAAAAATAAAAATTGGTAATACAGGCAGGTCATCACGAAGTGCTGCCTTTAAGCCTGCATTATCATCAAGTCTAAGGTCCCTACGGAACCAGAATATGTTTACTTCCTTTCCCATTAATTGTTATTTATGGTAGACAGTCCGCCATCAACTCCCAGGATTTGCCCGGTGATCCAGCCGCTTTCATCGCTTAGCAGGAATGCAGCCAGGTTGGCAATATCCTTGGCCTGACCTACTCGTTTAAGTGGATGTCTTTGATCCATTTTCTGTCTTTTATCTTCACTGGATAGAAGTTTTTCCGCCAGGGGGGTATCGGTAAGGGAAGGCGCTATCACGTTTACCCTGAAATTCGGGGCATACTCGGCAGCGAGAGACTTCGCAAAACCTTCTATCGCACCTTTAGCTGCTGCAATATTGGTATGAAATGGCATTCCTACCTTTACCGCAACCGTGCTAAAGAATACAAGACTTGCCTGTTTAGAATTTTTTAGTTTGTCCAGCAGTCCCTGAACAGATCTCATAAGACCGAAGAAATTAAGCTGCATTTCCTTTTCGAAACTTTCCGGTTTTATCATTTTAAAGGGCTTAAGATCAATGCTTCCTGGGCAGTAAACCAGGCCATCGATCTGATCTGGCAGGTCCAGCTCTGAAATGTCGTCTTTGAGGACATCGAAATCCAGGTGTTTTACTTTATCTGTATCTAGCTGCCCGGTATTTCTCGAGGCCACAATTACGTTATGATTTGCTTTTAGCAGTTCTGAGATCTGGTAACCAATTCCCGTTGAACCACCAATTAGTAGAATGTTCTTACTCATAATTTTTAATTTAATATATCTTGTTTCAGGGTTTCATTTTTCTGTGCGTCCCCGGTGTATTCACCAAAAAGCTCGATCAGCTTGTTCTTTCTATAATCGAAGATCTCATTCAGCTTTGGTTTTACCAGAATAGGATGAGCTAGCTGGCCCAAGATCCCCAAGGGCAGTTTGTAATCTATAATGTCTTCCATTTCCACTCCTCCAGGAATAGGCTTGATAAAATGTTTATGATGCCATAAAGAGTAAGGGCCAAATCTTTGTTCATCTACAAAATATTCGCCTTCCTTGACATGGGTTATCTCGGTAACCCACTTGGTCTTTATGCCCGCAACCGGGGTAACTATATACTGTATGATCTGCCCTGGAAACATGGGGCGGTCTTCTCCCGATAAGATTTCGAACCCCATATAATCTGGAGTGATGGTCTTTAAGTTTTTAGGATCTGAAAGGAATTGCCAGGCCTCCTCCACGCTCATGGGTAATTTTTGCTGGCTTTGCAGACGATAGATTTTCATTATAAATGTTTGAAGTAAAAGTAAAACTCATTTTGTTTAAAAAGAAATAATATTAGTTAAACAAAAATTAAATGAATTTCATTCGTAGGAGAAATCTTTACTATATTTACTCAAAACTAAACTGTACCAATATGAAAAAACTATTATCTCTTGCAGTGATCTTTTGTCTTTCGATCTCTATGAACGCCCAGATCGAGGCTCCTCAGCCAAGTCCCTCCGCCAAAATTGAACAAAAGGTAGGGCTTACCGATGTTACCGTAGAATATTCCAGGCCAGGCATGCGTGGGAGAACTATTTTTGGTGATCTTGTTCCTTATGGTAAGGTATGGAGAACCGGAGCTAATGCTAATACCAAGATTACATTTAGCGATGATGTAATGATAAACGGCAAAGAACTTAAAAAAGGTTCTTACGCCATTTACACGATTCCAAACAAGGATTCCTGGGAAGTGATGTTCTACTCTTCAACAGATAACTGGGGAGTGCCTCAGCAGTGGGACGAAAGCAAGGTGGCTCTAAAGGCCAAAGCCGAAACCATGGAGATGCCTATGAAAATGGAAACTTTTACCATTGTGATAGACGAACTTAAAAACGACTCTGCCGTGCTTAACTTTATCTGGGAAAATACCATTGCCATGCTGAAAATGGAATTCCCTACCGATGAGAAAACCATGGCCAGCATCGAGAAAGTGATGAATGGCCCTACGGCTAACGATTATTTTGCTGCCGGAAGCTATTATCATGAAGCAGGGAAAGACCTTGAAAAAGCTCATCAATGGGTTTCCAAAGCAGCTGAAATGGCCGGTGATCAGGCATTCTGGATCCTAAGAAGAAAATCCCTTATAGAAGCCGATATGGGTAAAAAAGAGCAGGCGATCGCCACCGCAAAAAAATCTTTAGCTTCTGCTGAAAAGGCCAAGAATGATGATTACGTGAAAATGAACAAAGAGTCTATAGCAGAATGGGAAGGAAGTAAATAATTCCTGAACCATTTTAAAACATTAAAGGTTTTCCTCTTTATGTCATCCTGAAATAAATTCAGGTTGACGAAATAGTAGAGGAGAACCTTTTTTCTTTTTAATATTCCAGGCCTATCTGTTCCCTTATCTTATCCAGTAGCTGCATCAGGTCTTTAGTGTGGTCCAGGCTCCATTGGTCGCTTTCGGTCTTTCCCTGTGTAAGCATCCTGCCTACATGGGCGGCCTCAAAATAATAACCGGTGGTTTGAACTCCGAACTCCTTGGTTTCTTCTTTTCCTTCCTCAATTATTGTTACCGACGTAGGTTCATGAAACCTTTCGTTAATAATCATTTTCCCCTTTTCCAGTTCAATTTCGGCAATGGTAGGTGTCTTTTCCTTGAAGGTGGAATAAAGTTCTGCCTGTACTTGGCCGGTATATTTGAATCTGATCTGGCAGGACGAATCCACCCCGGTCTCGGAGAATTCTGCGCTTGCCTGGATCTCTTCAGGCATTCCCAATAAGGAATACGCCAGGAAGACCGGGTAAATTCCTATATCCAGCAGGCTACCGCCCCCCAGGGATTTATTGAAAAGTCGTTTGGTTTCATCGAATTCGGCCTTAAAGCCAAAATCTGCTTTTATGGACTTGATTTTTCCCATTTCCCCGGACTTCAGCTTTTCCTCCGCGAATTCGAAATGTGGAAGGAATTTCGTCCATAAAGCTTCCATTAGGAAAACATTTTTAGACCTCGAGACTTTTATCATTTCCAGGGCCTGGCCGGTATTCATGGCGAAAGGTTTTTCGCAAAGCACAGCCTTTCCGTTTTTCAGGCATTCTAGGGTCAATTCATAATGGAATATATGCGGAGTCGCGATATATATCACATCTATATTGGCATCTTCTATAAGTTGGCTGTAGGCGCCATAGGCTAGCTCCGCCTGGTGGTTCAGGGCAAACTCTTCAGCTTTCTCCCGGTTCCTGCTGGCCACCGCGTATAGCTTTGCATCTTCAACTTCAGCCAGGTCGTTAGCGAATTTGTTCGCGATCTTCCCCAGCCCAATGATACCCCAATTTATCTTTTTCATGTAGTTTCAATTTCCGAATTAGATTGCGTGAACATCTGTATTAGCACCGCAATGGCGATAACCAGCCCGCATCCCAACACGTTCAGCCATAGGTAGGGCATGAGTTCCAGTTCAAATACCAGGAATATGATAGCCTGGGTGATGATCGCTGCAATAAAAACAGCGTTGCTTTTTACCGATTTTATAAAAAAGGCCAGTAAAAATATCCCCAGAACGTTTCCGTAGAAAATGCTGCCAATGATGTTCACTAACTGAATTAGATTGTCAAAAAGGTCGGCCAGGCTGGCGAAGGCGATCGCAATAACTCCCCACATCAGGGTAAACCATTTCGAGGCTGCCAGGTAGTGTTCCTCGCTTTTATTCTCTTTATGGTTCCTGCGATAAAGGTCTATTACCGTGGTAGAAGCTAGGGCATTCAATTCTGATGCCGTGGAAGACATGGCCGCAGAAAGGATTACCGCTAATAGCAGGCCAATGAGGCCTCTTGGTAGATTATTCAGGATAAAATGAATGAACACATAATCCTTATCATTGCTTTCTGCCTCTTCGTCTGAAGCATCTATAAACATTTTTGCTTCTTCTCTTACATCTTTTTGCTCCTTTTCCAGGGCCACATATTGCTGTTCAAAATCGGCGACCTGCTCCTTAGTCATTGATGACTTATTTTCAGCATAGTTCAGACTTAAATCCTGTTTTCGCTCCTGTATCTCTTCGTTCACGAGCATAAGATCTCGATACTGTTCCGAATAATTAGAATTGAGCACGGTTTCGGTGGCGGCCGGGTTAAAATTAAGTGGAGCCGTATTGAACTGGTAAAATACAAAGACCATCACCCCAACCAGAAGGATAAAGAACTGAAGTGGCACTTTTAATAGTCCGTTAAAGATCATTCCCATCTGGCTTTCTTTCACCGAGCCCCCGGAAAGGTATCTTTGCACCTGGCTCTGGTCTGTTCCAAAATAGGAGAGGGCCAGGAAGCTTCCTCCAATAAGGCCGCTCCAGAGGGTATAGCGATTTTCGAAATCGAAAGAATAATCGAGTATGTTCATTTTACCGCCGGTTCCGGCGATCTCCAGCGCATTGCTGAAACTTACTGAATCTGGGAGATAACTAAGAATGATAAAAAATGCGAAGATCATTCCCGTAAGTATGACGGCCATCTGTTGTTTGTGGGTTACACTTACCGCTTTTGTTCCTCCTGAAACCGTATAGATGATCACCAACACCCCGATAATGATAGTGAGATAGGTAAGGTTCCAACCCAGCACCGCCGAAAGGACGATGGCTGGGGCGAAAATGGTGATTCCGGCCGCGAGTCCGCGCTGTACCAGGAATAAAATCGCGGTAAGGGTCCTTGTTTTCCGGTCGAACCTGGATTCGAGGTATTCGTAAGCGGTATAAACTTTCAGCCGGTGATAAATAGGAATAAAGACCATACAGATGATGACCATGGCGATGGGAAGGCCAAAATAGAACTGTACAAATCCCATCCCGTCGTGAAAGGCCTGTCCCGGTGTAGAAAGAAAGGTGATCGCGCTGGCCTGGGTAGCCATGACCGAAAGACCTATGGTCCACCATTTCGCATTCTTCCCTCCACCAATATAATCTTCGACGTTCTTACTTCCCCGGGATTTATAAACTCCATACCAAACTATAAAGGCGATGGTTCCTGTAAGAACGATCCAGTCTATTAATTGCATATTAGGCGAAATAATTCATGATTAAATAGAACGCGAGGATATAGATCGCGTTGGCAATAAGAACAAGGGTATAGCTTCTCTTCCAGTGGTAGGTTTCGGGTTTTTCCATTATTTCCCTATTGAGATTAGATTTGCAAATAACCTGAATGCCCCCGGAACGGCTTCAGGAAACTGCCTGAAAAAACTAAGGCCGGTATAGATATAATGTCCCTCTCCATATTTGGCTACCAGAAGGCTGCCGTTCTTTGGGGTTTCACCGGCATCATGCATGCTTAAAACTGGCGTGAATTGCTCTCCCCAGGAATCAGGAAAATAAAGTCCTCTTTCCTGTACCCAACCTTCAAAGTCTTTACTGGTTAATTTGTTAGGGGTATTCAACACCGGATGCATGGGAGCCAGGAAGCTTACTTCTGAATTTTCATCGGTTACCCGGTCCCTGGAAAGTTCTAGATCATAAGGCGACAGGTCGCCGGTTACCAATCCGCGGTTGGTATTGTACTGGACGATCATGGTACCTCCCTGTTTCACATACTGCTTTAGGATCTCCTGTTTGAATTTAAGATCTTCAACCACATTGTAAGCCCTTATTCCCAGGACTACGGCGTCAAAATTTTGTAGCCTGGCCAGGGAGATCTCCCCTGGAGAGAGACTGGTCACTTTATAACCTATTTGTTCCAGGCTTTCAGGGACTACATCCCCGGCTCCTTCGATATAGGCGATATTCTCACCTTTTTTGTTGATATCCAGTTTTACCAGTTTAAGACTAGCCTGTTTTACCAGGTTTTGATCTGGAATATGCTCGTAATTGATCTCTACCAGATTTAGATCATAGACCTTTCCGTCTATGCTCGCCTGGGGAATCAGTCTGGTTTCGTTCTGGGTTTCGGGTGGAGTGATCCTGAACTTAAGATTTTCAGAACCTCCAGCCTGGGCAATGGAAAACTGGCTTTTTACCGGTTCTATCTTCCATCCTTTACCCGCGGTAAGTTTTAGCTCACCCTTAAGCTGAGGCTTTTTGGCTGTAACCCGAATGCTAATCTCCCTGGGCTGGGTGTTATTGAAAATAAGCACATCCTCGGTGAAATTCAGATCTACAGGTGGGACGATCTCAAAATTCTTATAGGTCTCGCCATATACATTGTCGTTATACTTATAAACCACTGGTTTTTCGAAATTCATGTTCACGCCCCCGATATTTATCTTGAAAGTCGCCTTGGTATTCAGCGGCGTTTCGGGTAGGCCGCGTAGTTTTTGATCTTCCACACTATACATTCCCATGCTCCCTTCTTTTTCCAGCCAGTAAGGCGTGGTGTACTGGGCTGTAGCCGGGATCTTGAAATTCATGTTCCCGTCCCATCCCTTGTTATTGGCTAGTTTTACCTCCGGGTTTAGAACTGAATTATTCGGGGTTAGCTCAACTCTGTTAAGTACAATTTCCTGATTGCTGCGATTAATAGCTTCCAGCCTTACCTGTAAGTCTTCGGAAGGGGTGATGCTGGGCTTTTCTGCCACTGCTTCCAGGTAAAGCCCGGAACAGGCATATATGATCTCTTTGATCTCCCGAGTCTTTACTTCCTTCCAGTGTTCGTCTTCCAGGTTTTGGATCAATTCGTAAGCCTTTAAAAGTTGAGGTAAACTTTTTGAAGGATCCTGGAAATCGAAATTATTTTCAACCTCTAAAAGTACCTCGCCAATCTCTTTTCCTCCTTCGATACGGTTCCAGCTAGTATCTATACCTTCAAAAATATTGGAGTCTTCGGCAGGAAGTTCTCCCTTTATAAGTTCAAGATATTCCATTTGTGAGCCACGACTGCCTGTACTTCCAAAACCCTGGGAACGATGCTGGCTACGACTTAGCGAAGCGATCTCAGTATTTGAGAGACCTCTTAACGGAAAATAGGTTCCGGTATCGAAACTTATGAAATTCGATTTATCGGCCTGGGCGAAGGCTTCATCCCCACCGTAGAACCATGGGGAAGTATTAAAAAATAAGCGTTTTGGCTGGTAAGCCTCCACATATTCCAGTTGACCCTTATAAGTATCTTTTGATCCTGAAAGTTCGAAAGCTTCTACGCTCAGGATCGCCGAAGAGGTATGATGTCCGTGCGTACTGCCCGGTGTGCGATGATCGAACCTGTTAATGATCACATCTGGCCTGAACTTTCTAATGACCCAAACCACATCACTTAGCACTTCATCTTTGTTCCAGATCTCCAGGGTTTCTGATGGGGTTTTGGAATAACCAAAATCGTTGGCCCTGCTGAAGAATTGTTCCCCGCCATCGATGCGTCTTGCGGCCAGCAGTTCCTGTGTTCTTATCAATCCCAGTTGCTCCCTTAGTTCAGGACCAATAAGGTTCTGGCCGCCATCGCCGCGGGTAAGGGAAAGGTAAGCCGTCCTGGCATTTCTTTCATTCGAAAAATAAGAGATCAAGCGGGTGTTCTCATCATCGGGATGAGCCGCAATATATAGTACCGAACCAAGAAAGTTCAGCTTTTTGATATGATTGTAAATTTCAGAGGATCCCCATTTTTCAGGAGCCTGGGCCTGGCTAAAAGTGTAGGCTATTAGAAAAAGAGCAAGTATTAATTTGCGCATTGAATCTTAGGTTTTACCAAATATAAAAACTTTCGATTCTTCAGTAAGCGTATTTTTGGGTTCTTTTGGATTTATAGGCTTTCCTTACCGTCGTCATGCCTTCTTTCGGTGGCGATAAGGGACACTGCTTTTTGAAGAATAAGGTTATTAGGATAGGTGATAAGCTCACCTTCCGCAGTTCTTAAATGAAGGTGGAAGGCCTTGATATCTTCGATCTCGGCTTCTATGGGCAGGTCCTTATCATGTATCTTGATGGTGTCCCCGATCTTGTAGGGAAAGGAGAAGAACATGATGATACCTGAGGTGATATTGCTCAGAATAGACCAGATGGCAAAAAGTGCCACTCCAATCACGGCAAATACTGAAGAAAAAATGAGGGAAAGATCGGTCAGCCCAACGCCCCAGGCAAATGCAAGTAGGAAGGCCGCGATCAGGAGAATAAGGATATTAATGTATTTGAACATTAAACGCGTCCTGGTGATATTGATCTCACTGCGTTTACCAACCTTGTTCGCCGCTTTTTTCATAGCAAACTGTATCACCATCAAAATGATGAGTACCGCCAGGGAATACAGCAATTGCTCGCGATATGTGATAAGGATCTCGTACATTAATTTAACTCCAGTTTTTCCCGCAAAGGTAGATTTTTATTCGAATTCTTGTTCCAGTAGTCAGATTTTATGCGTTGTTTTTTTACGGCACTCGTGGTGAGCAATTTTTGATCATCCTCAAAACCGGAAGGATAGGTCTCTTCCCATTTTTCGATACCAAAGGGAAAATAAGGCTGGTAAAAGATCTTTAATTTCCTTTTCAATTCCGGGTATTCCAGCATATAAACATTGAGTTCGTCTACAGTATAAAATTCACCGCTTACTGTATATTCTTTTATGGGTTGATGACTAAGTCGCAGGTATTCTAGTGAAGGGATCATTTTGAATTCCCCGACCGGAAGCTTATCTGGATCTATGCGCAGGCGGTTCCAAACTTCGTTCTCGAGTTCGGCCTTTTCAAGGCTCAGTTGCTGGTCTGCTTCTCCCTGGAAGTAGGAATGGCTGCTTATTTCGTAATTTTCTCTGTTATTCAGTTGAGTGTAGACCTGACCACACCACTCCTGGATGGAAGCCGAAATCTTGAGCGCGTGTTCCTGCCCATTCAAAGGGTAGAAAGAGCTTTGCATGATGCTGTAAGGATAAATACCGGTCACAAAATTCTTAGTGGAATTAAGTTTAAGAACCGAAATATTTTTTTTGTTCTGGGAATTTGCCTTTACCTGCTCCTTCGGAAGGAAATCTTCGGTCACAAAAATGAGTACCGCTTCACCCTTTCTCATTTCCCCGTACCTGGCCTGCTCCAGTTCATAAGAAGTGATCTCGGCTTCACCGGAATACCAGTAATCCTTGAATTTTTCAGAAAGTTGAAGTTCCTGAACCTTACCTTTCTGGCTATTGCAGGAAAAACAAAAGATAATGAGCAATACGAAAACTAAATGCCGGTACATGTTTTCTTCTAAAGGTACAAATTTCAACTATTTACGAGCTCTTTAATGGTTTTATAGACGAGGTGGGTGGGAAGGCCCACCACATTGAAATAACTTCCTTCGATCTTTTCGATGCCTATTAAACCTATCCATTCCTGGATGGCATAACCCCCGGCCTTATCAAAGGGTTTATAATTTTTTACATAGTATTTTATCTCCTCATCGCTGAGGTCTGAAAAGAAAACCCTGGTAGTATGGTTTAAAACCTTTTGAGAATTCGCCATACTGAAACATACGGAAGTGATCACCTCGTGGTCTTTTCCTGAAAGTGATCTAATCATGTTCACAGCCTCTTCATGATCCTGTGGTTTACCCATGGCAATACCATCATTATATACTATGGTGTCGCTGGTAATAAGGACCTGGTTAGCTTTGAGATCTTCTTTAAAAGCTTCAGCCTTCAGTCTGGCCAGGTAGTCTGTGATCTCGGCTTCTTTAAGGTGGTCTGGGAAAACTTCATCTACAGGCCTCACATCTATTTTAACCGGGATCTCCAGTTCGTCAAAGAATTTATGCCTTCGTGGTGACCCGGAAGCAAGGATGATCTCGTAATCTTTCAGTAAGTCTTTCAGCATAATTTTAGAGTAAAATGAATTGCAGGAGGCCAATAGAAACAAGGCCAAAGAAAAGTACGAATTTCAGGACCAGGCTAAGGCGAGCGTATTCAGATTTTTTTTCAGCACTCCAGATGTTCACCTGGAAAAAGAGCAAAGGAGCCACCAACAGGAACAGGGCGTAAACCACGGCGTAAATATGCTCGAACAAATACTGGTAGATATAGAACAAAAGAAAACCTAGTGGTAAAAGGCCAGCCAGAAAAAGGATCTTGTTGGTCCTTTTCTTTCCCAGACCTATTGGCAGGGTTTTATAGCCTGCATTATAATCACCATCCATATCCTGCTGGTCCTTTACGATCTCGCGCAAGAGGTTCACCAGGAAGGCGAAAATAGAATAGTCTATAAGAATGGAAAAGATGACCGACTGGGTTTGCTGGTTTTCGGGAGTTATCGCGGGTAAAAGGTCATAAAGACCTACGCCTACAGGGATTAGTCCAACGATTATGCTCACCAGGATATTCCCCACCAGGATGGTTTGCTGTAACTGCGAATTATAAATGTACAAGATTGCCGAACCAAAAATAAAAAAGGCTGAAAACCCCGGTTTACCAATCATGTTCGACAGGTAAAAACCAAGCCCCACGCCAATGATGTTTAGAATAAAGAACAGTCGGTAAGCTGCTTTTTCAGAAATGTCCTTATTGATAAAGGTACGATCGGGTTTATTTTTCAGGTCGGCGGGCACATCAAAGATATCGTTGATCACGTATCCCGAGGCTGCTACGCTAACCACAGCCAGGACGAGCATGGAGAATCCGAATAGATTAAGGGTAATGGCCACTTCAAATGGTTCAAAAAGGCCATATTTAATAAGGAACATGCAAAGCGCGATAAAAACGAGGTTCCCGGCCCTGATCAATTTTAAATATTTCAGCATGAAACTAGGCTTTTTTCTCGATCCATTTTCCCTGAACCTTCATCACCTGTTCTATCACATCCCTAACACATCCTTCTCCGCCTTTTTTATGGGAAACATACAGGGAAACCTCTTTGACTTCCGGCACCGCGTCCTGTGGGCAGCAGGGCAGCCCAACCAGTTTCATGGGGTACATATCGGGAATATCATCACCCATATAAAGTACTTCTTCGGCCTTAATATTATAGATATCGAAGAACTCGTCCATTTGTTCCACTTTATCTCCAACTCCAAGATAGATGTCGGTAATACCCAGGTCGCGCAGGCGTTGTCTAACTCCTTCGTTCTTTCCGCCACTAATGATACATACGGTATAACCTGATTTCTGAGCCATTTTCATGGCATAGCCATCCTTGGTGTTCATCGTTCTAAGCAGTTCCCCGTGGGTTGAAATCTGGATGGATCCGTCGGTAAGTACTCCGTCTACGTCGAAAACAAAGGTTTTAATCTGGTTCAAATGTTCTTTATAGCTCTTTTCCATGCAATTTTTGTATAGATTCGGTTAATATAGTATATATCTTTTTCCTGTCCTGATCCAGTAGTTCCAGGTGTGCCTCGATGGTCTTATTGTCATTCCGCAAGGCCGGCCCGGTCTGAGCAGTATAGGGATCAAGGCTTTCGATCTTGTCCACGGTTTCCCTGATCAACGGTCTTAGTATCTCGAAGGGCAGATCATTATCCCGGCAATAATCTGAAGCCAGCGCGAAAAGGTGATTACTGAAATTATTCACGAAAACAGCCGAAACATGCAGGGCTCTGCGCTGTTCAGAATTTACTTCGAAGATCTTGTCACTTACCTTGGCAGCGACCTTTTTCAGGAGTTTTAGATTTTTCTGGGTATTGGCTTCCAGGCAAAGCGGGACCTCTCTGAAGTTGACTTCCTTGTTCTTTGAAAAAGTCTGCAGTGGGTAGAATACTCCAAAATTCTCGAATTTCGATAAAGTATCCATATGCTGACTGCCCGAGGTGTGGGCCACGATGCCTCCGGAAATCTCTAATTGTGGGGCCAGTTCCTCTATGGCTTCGTCCTTGATCGAGATAAGATACAGGTCTGCAGGCTTCAACTTCTTAAGATCTGAGATCCTTTTTTCAGGATCTTCCACAAAATCCAGGTGATCTGGATTACGGTTATAAACCTGTATCACATCCAGTTGCTCTGCCCTGGAAAAGCTCTGATAAAGGTGCGTAGCCACGTTTCCGGCGCCAAGAATTACCACTTTGATCATTCGGCTAAAATACCAAAATTTTCAAGCAGGTGAAATTAACATTCGTCCAGTTTAGATTGAATCAGGATAAGCCCAGAAAACTGATAATAAATCGTTAAATTTGCAGCCGTTAAAATGACACTTCTTCATGCAGAAAAAAATAGCCTCAATCCTTTTTTCTACCCGCATCATGGCCGTTTTATTTATAATTTTTGCCGTTGCCATGGCCATGGGAACCTTCATAGAAAGTTGGTATAGTATAGAAACAGCCAGGATACTTATTTATAATACCTGGTGGTTCGAGGGCATCATGCTGTTCCTTTTGATCAATTTTATTGGTAATATCAAGCGTTACCAGCTCTATAAAAAAGAGAAATGGAGCACTTTGCTTTTGCACCTCTCCTTTATCCTTATCCTGATAGGTGCTTTTATCACCCGATACATTAGTTACGAGGGCATAATGCCAATTAGGGAAGGGGAGACCACCAATACTTTTATGACCCAGGAATCTTATCTAACCTTTTTCATCGATGGTGAAATAGACGGTAATGCAAGGAGAAGGGTGCTTCAGGAAGATGTACTTTTTGGACCTGAGGTAGAGAACGATTATACGCTGAACACAGATTTCAACGGGCAACCGGTGAAGTTCGAGGTGACCAACTTTATTCATGGTGCTGAAGAAGCCCTTGTACCAACTGAAGATGGTGAGAACTACCTGAAGATCGTGGAAGCCGGAGATGGGAATCGTCACGATCATTACCTGAAACAGGGTGAGGTTAGCAATATTCACAACACTCTTTTTACGCTGAACAGCCCACAGGATGGAGCCATCAATATACAGGTGACCGAAGATGGACAATACCTTATTGATTCTCCTTTTGAAGGGAATTACATGCGTATGGCCGACCAGAAAAAGGGTGAGCTGGTAAAAGATTCTACGCAGACCCTGATGCTCCGGTCGCTCTATAATATTGGGGCCATGCAATTCGTGATTCCCGAACCCATGATCAAGGGGGAATACGATGTGGTACCCACCAATCCTGAAACAAAGGAAGATATGGACGCCGTAACCGTGCGTGTATCTTCAAAAGGCAAATCGGAAACGGTGACCCTCCTGGGAGGACAGGGTATCGTGGCAGATCCCGTGCAGGTTAACCTTGCCGGGCTGGAGTTCTTCCTTAACTACGGCTCTATTGAAAAGGAACTGCCTTTTGCCTTAAAACTGAACGATTTTATTGCGGAAAAATACCCCGGAACTGCTGACAGACCAACTCCTGGTTATGCTTCTTTTAAAAGTAAGGTGGAGATCATCGAGGAAGGAGAAAAGCCCGAACCTTACGATATATATATGAACCATGTGCTGGACCACGAAGGTTACCGTTTCTTCCAGTCGAGTTTCGACCCCGACGAAAAAGGAACCATACTTTCGGTAAACCATGATTTCTGGGGTACCTGGACCACCTATATTGGTTACTTCCTACTATATTTTGGACTAATGTGGATATTATTCGATAAGAATTCCAGGTTTGGACATCTGGAAAAGAGCCTTAAAAAGATCAAGAAAAAGAAGAAGGCCCTCGCCAGCATGCTTATCATTTTGAGTGCCGGTTTCGGAGCCAGCGCTCAGGAAGGTGGTCATGAGCATATAGATTCAGATGTTTCCCAGATAGACAGTATCATCAGGACCAACGCTGTTAGCAAAGAACACGCGGCTAAGTTCGGGAAACTTATCATCCAGGATGCGGGTGGAAGGATGAAACCGGCCAACACCTATTCTTCAGAACTATTAAGAAAGCTTAGTAAGAGCGATGAATATGCCGGCCTGAGTTCAGACCAGGTCCTGGTTTCGATTACCGAAAATCCGGTATTCTGGTACCAGGCTCCTTTGATCTATGTGAAGAAAAGGAACGATAGCCTGCACAATATGCTGGGGGTAAGAGAGGGTAAGAAATACCTGGCCCTAACCGATTTCTTTGATGAAAGAGGAAACTACAAACTTTCTCCAGTTCTGGAAGATGCCTATAAGGCTGCTGTTCCCAACCAGTTTCAGAAGGATTTTATAGAGACAGATAAAAAAGTGAATCTGCTTTACCAGGCCGTTCAGGGTAAAGTGCTGAAAATATTCCCGGTACCTGAAGATGAGGATAACAAATGGATATCCTATCCAGAGGTTGATGAATCTAACTTAACCGGTATGGATTCGGTCTACACTAAACAGATACTTCCTTTATATATGAGCGCCTTGAGATCGGCCAGGGAAACCGGCGATTATGAAAAGGCAGACCAATACCTTGGAAGCATTAAAAGTTACCAGGAAAAATTTGGAAGCGAGGTAATGCCATCAGAAGACAAGGTTAACGCAGAGATCATGTATAACAAATATGATATTTTCAGGAACCTTTTCTGGATGTATATGCTGGCTGGTCTGTTGATGTTACTGTTCGTAATCGTGCAGATCTTTAAGGATAACAAGTTAATCAGGGGATTGATAAAACTGGGAGCCATTTCCATAATCATTCTCTTTGTAGTACATACTGCGGGTCTTGGAGCCAGGTGGTATATTTCGGGGCATGCTCCCTGGAGTGACGCCTATGAATCCATGATCTATGTAGCCTGGGCTACCATGTTCTTTGGGCTGGCATTTGGAAGGAAATCTAATCTTACTATCGCCTCTACGGCCTTTGTAGCTTCCATGATCTTAATGATCGCCCACTGGAACTGGATGGATCCTGCTATTGCTAACCTACAGCCTGTTTTGAATTCATACTGGCTAATGATACATGTTTCGGTGATCGTAGGTAGTTACGGTCCGTTTACCCTGGGAATGATACTGGGTGTAGTTGCGCTTATCCTGATGATCCTTACCAACGAGAAGAATAAAAAGAAGATGGAGGTGAATATTCACGAAATTACCGTGATCACCGAAATGGCACTTACGGTAGGACTGGTAATGCTTACCATTGGAAACTTCCTTGGAGGACAGTGGGCCAACGAAAGCTGGGGCCGCTACTGGGGATGGGACCCTAAGGAAACCTGGGCACTGATAAGTATTTTCGTTTATGCTTTCGTGATCCACATGAGGCTGGTGCCGGGGCTTAGAAGTCGCTGGTTCTTTAACCTGATGGCGATCGTGGCCTTCGCCAGTATCATGATGACCTATTTCGGAGTGAACTTCTATCTAAGTGGATTGCATTCTTACGCGAGTGGGGACAAGGTGATCACGCCTAGTTTCGTTTATTATTCCATCGCGGTGGTAGCAATATTAGGAGCATTATCTTACTGGAAATTCAAAAAATATTTCGCCAAAAGTTAAGCCTGGTCCCATCAGGTGAAAATTGAAAAAGGCAGGAATTAAATTTTAGTTGATATTCTATGATATGATTTATAGGAATTTTTTCATTGTTATTCTTGCCTTTTTCTCCTTGAATACATTCGGGCAGGAGATTCCTGCGGAGGTTGAAACCGAAATTCAAAGAAGAACTCAACTCGAGATAAACCCGAGCATGTCCATTGGTCTTTTATTGCCTGGCGGTGAAACGAGATTTTATAATTATGGAAAACTTGATGATTCCGGAAAAAAGGCTGATAGTCTTACTTTTTATGAGATAGGGTCTATTACCAAGACCTTTACTGCCTATTTGGCCAAAGAATATTTGCAGGAAGATCTTAATACTTCATTGGCTTTTTTCTTTCCTGAAATAAAGAATAAAGCACTTCAGAATACCAAGATATTTCAGTTAAGAAACCATACTTCTGGAGTACCCCGCCTGTCTGATAATTTTTCTCCTGCGAACTGGGCAGATCCTTACCAGGATTATTCTAATGAAAAACTGAACACCGAACTTGAAGATCTTAAGTTTGTGGCAGACAGCCTGAAGTCTTGGAGCTATTCAAACTTTGGTTACGGGATCCTGGGCAGGACCATAGAAAAGAAGACGGGGAAAGATTTCGAAAGTCTGATGGGAGATTTTCTCGATGAGGCAGGACTTAAAAAAACGGTTTTTGATCATTCCAGTTTAAAGGATGCTGAATTGGCCACTCCTACGAATATAGGGATAAAGAATTTTTACTGGCATTTGAATGGCCCCAGTAAATACGCCGGGGCACTTATTAGCAATACCAGCGATCTTATCGAATATCTGAAATTTCAGAAAAGGAATAACGAGATCTTTTCATCTGAATTGATTTCTGAAGCCATTCCAACTGGGATCAGGAACATGGGGCATGGCGAGCTATACTTTAAGGAGGGATGGTTCATCATGAAACCGGAACCTGGCACTGAAATTCTTATCCATAACGGGGGGACGGGAGGTTTTACTTCTTTTACAGGTTATAATAAATCCACTGGTACCGGGGTGGTTATTCTATCCAATTCGGTAAGTCTTAACGATGATATAGGTTTGAAGCTTATTTATCCAGAATTTAACCTGAACAGACCACAGCGAAGTATCGCATACGATTTGGCAGAATTTATTGAAATGGGTAAAACTGAAGACCTTTTATCCCGCTATAAGAACATGAAGAATGAGGGGAAACTGGTGAAAATAGTAGATATTTACTGGTTGGAGAGGCTTAATTATGGAAAGGGGAACTGGGAAGTTAGTGACCAGCTGAGCGATATTATGGTCTTGGAATTACCGGAAGACTGGGAAGTTTGGGATATAAAAGGACAAAATAAAGAGCGGCTTCAGGATTACGAAAGTGCAGCCGAAGCCTACCAAAAGGCTTTAGGCTTAGCTCCGGATAACGCCCAGCTTCAAAGGAAAATAGAGAAGGTAGAAAAACAGCTTAATTAGGAACTACTAAAAATAAAAAAAACCTGCATTTCTGCAGGTTTTTATTTGAATGACGGAAGGAATTATTTTTGGTTTCCTACCATATCTTTTGGGTCTACCCATTCATCAAACTGCTCATTGGTCACGTAACCAAGATTAGCAGCTTCTTCTTTTAAAGTAGTACCGTTCTTGTGAGCGGTATTTGCGATCTCTGCCGCCTTGTAATAACCAATTTTGGTGTTAAGGGCGGTTACCAGCATCAACGAGTTATTAAGATGTTCTTTGATTCTTGGTGTATTGGCTTCAATTCCTCTTGCACAATGCTCTTCGAAAGAAACGCAGGCATCTCCAAGTAATTGTGCACTTTGCAATAAGGCGTTCGCCATAACAGGTTTAAAAACGTTCAGCTCGAACTGTCCCTGCATTCCTCCAACGCTCATCGTAGTATCGTTTCCTATCACCTGTGCGCAAACCATGGTTAGGGCCTCGCACTGGGTTGGGTTCACTTTACCAGGCATGATAGAGGATCCTGGCTCGTTAGCAGGAATATTGATCTCACCGATTCCACTACGTGGTCCAGAGGCCAGCATTCTAATGTCATTGCCTATCTTGTTTAGCGAAACTGCCAGCTGTTTAAGGGCACCGTGGGTTTCTACGAAAGCGTCATGGGCTGCAAGAGCTTCAAATTTATTGCCTGCAGAAACAAAAGGCATATCGGTGAATTTTGCGATGAATTCAGCAACCCTTTTAGAATATCCTTTTGGAGTATTAAGCCCGGTTCCTACCGCGGTTCCGCCAAGGGCAAGTTCAGCAAGGTGGGGGAGGGTATTTTCTAAAGCCCTGATCCCGTAATCTAACTGGGCAACATAACCACTAAATTCCTGACCAAGGGTTAGGGGAGTGGCATCCATAAAATGGGTACGACCAATTTTTACAGTATTCTTGAACTCCTCAGACTTTTTCTTTAAAGTATCCCTAAGTTTTCTAAGGCCCGGTAAGGTAACCTTGGTCACTTTTTGATAAGCCGCGATATGCATTCCTGTTGGGAAGGTATCGTTAGAAGACTGGGACTTGTTTACATCGTCATTAGGTTGAAGTGTTTTCTCGCCTTCACCAATATTGTTACCTGCGATCTGGTGGGCACGGTTGGCGATCACCTCGTTCACATTCATATTGCTTTGAGTACCGCTACCGGTTTGCCATATAACCAGCGGAAACTGGTCATCGTGTTTGCCTTCCAGGATCTCATCACAAACCTGTGCGATAAGGTCTCTTTTGTCTACCGGAAGCACTCCCAGTTCACAGTTTGTATAGGCAGCCGCCTTTTTAAGGTAGGCGAAGCCATAAATGATTTCAAGAGGCATGGATGCGGCAGCACCAATCTTAAAATTATTGCGTGATCTTTCAGTCTGCGCACCCCATAATTTATCTGAAGGAACTTTAACTTCCCCCATGGTATCTTTCTCTATTCTGTAATCCATAATACAAAAATTGGTTGTCCCGCAAAGTTAAGGTTTCAAAGATTTCTTTGGACTAAAAAAACTTTAAAATTAAACACTTAGAAATTTCACTTAAAAAATACCATAAGTGTAATTCTTATGCTATTTAATAAGCTAAGATTAAGGCTATTATAATTATCCATACCTTATATTTCTACATTCGTAAAATATTGAAAAACAGCGTATTGCGCGTAAAATAGGGGTAAAATCCCTTTTCAGGAGATGGCTTAAAGTCGTAATTTAAACTATTCTTTAACTAAATAAATTTAAACATGAAAAAGCGCAATTTACCCTATGTTTTTTCATTGGTGATTTCAATTTTTTTTCTGAGTTGTAGTTCCGATGATGATGCTCAAATTAACACAGAGCAATTCTTGATTGCCAACGTAAATGGTGTAAACTTTACATCAGACGAAACTAAACAACCCTTAGGTTTTAAAAGAATATTAATGCCATCTGGCCGCGTTAACCTATATGTCAAGGCCCTTTCTGCAGAAGGCGATATTTTAGAGTTCATGGTAGAAAATTTCCAGGGCATTGGTAAGTATCAGCTGGGAAGCAGTTATTATACCAATAGCTGGATGAAGTTCGAGAGTCCGCTGCGGTCTGAATCCTGGTTGGTAGGATTGCAGAAAACCCTCAATTTAAATGCGAATTATATCGAAATATCTTCAGTTCGTGACAACTATATAGAGGGTAAGATCTTTTGCAGCGAAATGATGAACGATCTGGATGGTTTAATGGGAGCCATGGAAGGTGAGTTCCGCCTTGTAGACCTTGAGTAGATGGCTGGGAGATCGAAAGTCTAATTATTTGAATGACAATATAAAGCGAAAAAAAGAAGGAATTTTTGTGATAAGCGGCCCAGACTTCATATCTTTGGCCTGATTCAAATCAAACTTTGACTGTTATGTTCGAATTCGATCAATACCTGGGCTTCTTAGCCTTTTTAGCGATATTAACGATGGGTTTCTGGCTTATGATCTTTTTAATGGCTTTCCTTCCTTACTGGATCGGAGGTTCTGTAGGAGAATTGATCAAGGAAAAACGCGAAGCACGCAAAAAAGCTAAAGCAGAAAAAGCATAAAAAAAGGGACTATTTAAAGTCCCTTTTTTTATTTCCTGTTTTCATTCTCTCCTAGAATTCTCCTTCATCATAATCTTCGTTTCCGCCTCCTCTTTGCTGGCGTTGTTTTTTCTGGTTGAACCTGTAGATAAACGAAATATTTACAGATTGTCCCTGTCTCCACTGGAATTCGCTATCCTGTTCAAAGAACTCGGTAGAGGTAAAACTGTTCCTCTTTCTTCCGTTAAAGATATCTCTCACGTTAAGAGATAGAGTGGCATTATCGTTCAGGATCTCTTTGCTGAAAGCTAGATCTATATTCAGGATACCTTCCTGTGTTCCCTGGATCTCATCTGAAGGTCCTCGATAGAACAGGTTGGTTTGCCAGTCTATTTTAAGAGGTAAAGTCACTTTAGAACTGAATCTACCAAACCAGCTGAAGTTATCCTGACTGTAATCTACACCGTTGAATTCTCCATCAAGTTTAAACCGGAACGCATTCACACTACCATTCAGTCTCAGCCAATCTGTTGGGTTGTAAAGAAAACCTAATTCTCCACCCATCCTGTCATTGGTAGCCAGGTTAAAAGGGATACTTCTAATCACCTCTATATCCTGTCCTGCAGGTCCTGTAATAAATACTTCTTCCTGAACTCTCTGGAAAGCGTCGGTCTCTCTTTGGAAATATACCGAAGAAGTAAGGGTGAACTTTTCCCATCTCTTAAGGTAACCCAGGTCAAAGGCATTAGAGAATGCCGGGTTAAGGTTGGGATTACCCTGGAAGATGTTATTACGACTACTCCTGGAAGGGAACGGGTTGATATACCAACCTCGTGGCCTGTTGATCCTTCTGTTATATCCAAGCGTGATATTTTCTTCTTCACCAAGTTCGTAAATGATATTTACCGTAGGGAATAAGCCCAGGTAATTATTATCAAAATCTGTATCTATATCGAATGAAAATTCTTCCTGAAGTTCCTCTTCGGTAAGTTCAGAATCGATGGTTCCTTTAAGATTGGTGTTTTCGAGGCGCAAACCTAGAAGAAAGCTAAAATCACCGAACTTAGTACCGTATTGAGAATAAATTGCCTGTACATTTTCAGTATAATCAAATACATTAGTTTGATTCTCATTCAGAATAAAATTACCATTGGCATCTTCCTGGTACAGCTCATAATCTGTGACTTCATTTTCAATATTTCCACGGTAACCAGCCTCAAACTGTGATTCTTCACCTATAGGTCTTACATAATCTGCCTGTAAAAGGTATTCTTTTTGATCTTCGATAGTGATCGTAGATTCAGAAGGTACCCTGATCGCATCAACATCGGTGTTGTTATAAAGAATAGGCTCGTTTATAAATGCGTCTTGGGTTTCACTATCGTTTTCAAACTGAAAATCGGCGGTAAGTTCGTGCCCCTTATTATCAAACTTCTTGATATAGTTCAGTGCGAACTGTATACTTTCATCCTTTTCATTCTCCGTTTCCTTACGGTTGGTTCCTAAAAGATTTTCTCCATTCAGGATATAATCGTTCTTGTTCATGGTCACATCACGATCATCTCCAAGCCTATAAAAGATCGAACCGGTAATAGAGGAAAGATCTGAAATATAGTATTCCATCCCAACGTTAGTGTTGAACCCGCGATTGATCCTGTCATAATCACGGTCTTCAATATTACGGTCGTATTCTATATCACCAAGAAAAGCATCTTCCCTGGGCTCAAAATATCGAGTATCGAAATAAGCATATCCGGGAGATTCATTATATCTGTAACCTGTAGTGGTAAAGAGATTGAATTTATCTGTTCGGTAATTCAGGTTAGCTGAAATACTGGCATTCTCAGGAATTCCACCATTAAGGTTTACTGAACCATTAAAGCCAAGAGTCTCTTTTTTACGAAGGATGATATTGATGATCCCGGCGGTTCCCTCAGCATCATACCTGGCGGAAGGGGAAGTGATCACTTCAACTCTTTCAATAGCTTCAGCAGGTAACTGACTAAGTACATCAGTATTTCCGAAGCCTGCCATGGCAGAAGGTTTCCCGTTGATCAGGATCCTTACGTTCTCATTTCCTCTAAGGCTTATCCCGCCTTCGATATCTACCGAAATTGAAGGAACGTTGTTCAGCGCGTCACTTACCGTCCCTCCGGCAGTCGTAAGGTCTTTCCCAATATTGTAGATCTTTTTGTCGAGACGAATGTCTACCTGGGTGGTTTCAGCTCTAACGACGACCTCGTCGAGATTTTCTGAACCCAATCCCAGCTTTATAACACCCAGATTAAGATCGTTAGTGATCTTCCGATTTTTGAATTCCTTGGTTTCATAAGAGATGAACTCTATAATGATATTGTAGGTTCCGTTCTTAACGTCTACGGAAAATTCTCCTTTAGCATTGGTGATACCCCCGGTGATATCCTGAGGATCTTCGGTATTCTGTACAGAAACAGTAGCATATTCCAGGGGAACATTGAGCTCGTCGTCTATAACTTTACCTTTTATGGTGTTTTTTTTGAAAGAAGAGGGGCCCTGGGCGAAGCCGGGCATTAGCATTACACTGAGAAAAGTAAAAATAATACTGAGTGTAAAGATCTTTTTGGTGGTCATGTTCAATTTTTGTTCTATGACCAAATAGAACCGGGATGGTTTAATCTATCCCGGTTAAAGTTTTGTTAAACAAAAATTATAAATGATTAAACAAATATGTATAAATCTCGAAATCAGGACTTTCGGGTGAGCTGTTTATTCAGAAAAATATAATTTTCGAACTGATCTTCGGTTAAAAATTTTTGTAGCGACCTGTGCTCATTCTTCTGAATAGCCTTTAGCTTATTCACCTGTTGGTTAATGCCCAGGCTTGAATTGATGATCTCATTCTTTTTGATGGTGTACTCTATAATGGAATCTTCCAGAAGCTGGGTTTGTTCCTGGTTAAGCTGTAACTGGTCTTTCCAGGTAAGGGCAAGTTCCCCTGCAACTTCCTTGATCTCCCTTCGATTCCTTTCGTGAATGTAGATCTGTGAATAAACGAAACCGGCTACTGCCGCAGCCGCCACACTAATTAATGCTATTCTATGTTGAAGTTTCATTATCCTTTATTTTTAAAGCAATTTTTTGATATCTGAAGGAGGCCTTCCAATAACAGCCTTTTTGTCGGTTTCTACCACCGGCCTTTCAATAAGCTTGGGGTTTTTAACCATTACCGTGACCAATTCACTGTCACTAAGGTCTTTTTCCTTGTAATCCTCTTTCCAGATCTTTTCATTCTTTCGCACTAACTGTATGGGTGCGATCTCCAGTTTTTTGATCAGATTTTTCAATTCGCTTTCATCCAATGGTTCCTTAAGGTATTCCCTTATTTCGAAATCCTTTCCCGATTCTTTCAGGATCTCAAGGCCTTCTCTGGACTTTTTGCATCTAGCGTTATGATAGATCTTAAGCATTATTTTTTCTTTTTAAAATAGTCAATTAATTCAAATTTAAAAAACTGTAGGAAAAACTTCTCAGGCTTCGTCCTTTTGTCCCATCATCATGAGGAACGATTTAAGGAAAGCATCGATCTCCCCGTTCATCACATCATCAACATTCCCGGTTTCCTGTCCGGTTCTAACGTCTTTCACCAGTTTATATGGGTGCATCACATAATTTCTTATTTGCGATCCCCATTCTATCTTCATCTTTGAATCCTCGATCTCGCGCCGCTGTTCCTGTCTTTTCTGAAGTTCGATCTCGAAAAGCTGACTCTTTAAAAGCTGCATGGCTTTATTCTTGTTTTCCAGCTGAGACCTGGTTTCAGAATTTTCAATGACGATCCCGGTAGGAGCGTGGCGTAACCTCACGGCAGTTTCTACCTTGTTCACGTTCTGTCCGCCGGCACCAGAAGATCTCATGGTCTCCCAGCTAAGATCTGAAGGATTGATATCGATTTCTATACTTTCGTCTACTAGCGGGTATACATATACTGAAGCGAACGAAGTATGTCTTTTAGCATTCGAATCGAAGGGAGAGATCCTCACCAGCCGGTGTACTCCATTTTCACCTTTCAGCCAGCCAAAGGCATATTCTCCTTCTATCTCCAAGGTAACGGTCTTGATCCCGGCAACATCTCCAGCCTGGTAGTTGAGCTCACGAATCTTGAACTTTCGTTTTTCGGCCCACATCAGGTACATTCGCATAAGCATCTCTGCCCAGTCACAACTCTCTGTTCCCCCGGCACCCGCAGTGATCTGAAGGACGGCGCTCATATTATCACCTTCTTCTGAAAGCATGTTCTTGAACTCAAGATCCTCGATGAGATCCAGGGCAGCCTCGTGCCTGTTTTGAACATCTTCAGCAGTGGCTTCCTCTTCTTTGTAGAATTCGTAAATGACCTCGAGATCATCTACCAGGGTTTCGGCTTTTTCGTAATCGCCTACCCAGCTTTTTTCGGCATTGACCTCTTTCATGATCTGTTCCGCCTTTTTTGGGTCGTCCCAGAAGTCTGGAGCAAAGGTCTTCTCCTCCATATTGGTTATTTCGATCTTTTTGGCATCAATGTCAAAGATACCTCCTTAACGCAACCAGGCGCTCCTTAAGATCCTTAATGTTTTCTGTAGTTATCATTCAAGGTTGATTTGTCGTAAAAATAGAATTAAAGGGACTTTCCGAAAAGTATTTAACGAATATTTTTTAGTTTTAAACGGCTTTAAATAACTGACCAATGCGCAAAATTATCTTTATCCTTCTGGCCTTCAGTATTTCATTTTCTATAGAGGCTCAATTCCTCGATAATAAAGAAAATCTAAAGAATTATGAAGGTTTTTTCAATTTTCATTACAACGAAAAAGAAGATGAGATCTACCTGCAGGTAGACGAACTGGAGACCGAGTTTTTATATACACACTTTTTAACTACCGGAGTGGGATCTAATGATATTGGTTTAGACCGAGGTCAGCTTGGTGGGGAAGCAGTGGTGAAGTTTCAAAAGGCAGGTAATAAATTATTACTGGTTCAACCGAACCAGGCCTATCGTGCGATCACCAACAATGAGGCGGAAAGGCAAAGTGTTTCTGAAGCCTTTGCTAGATCGGTGATCTTTGGTTTCGAGATCAAAGAAGAAAAGGACGGAAAATACATTATTGATTTTACCCCATTCCTGATGCAGGACACTCATGGAGTTGCCGAAACCCTGAAGAAAGGGGAATATGGCGCCTATAAATTGGATAAATCTAAAAGCGCCCTGGCTTTGCAGCGCACCAAAGCATTTCCTGAGAATGTGGAATTTGAAGCCTTGCTTACTTTTGAAGGTGAGCCTAAAGGAAGAACTATAAATTCAGTGGTTCCCGATGCGAAAAATATTAGTGTGGTTCAGCATCATTCGTTCGTAAAACTGCCTGACGATAAGTATGAAAAAAGGTTGTTCGATCCCAGGAGCGGGGCGATCTATATTTCTTATATGGATTATGCATCCCCGGTTTACGAACCAATCACCAAACGTTACGCGGTTAGACACAGGCTGGAGAAAAAGAATCCTGAAGCTGAAGTTAGTGAAGCCGTTGAGCCTATCATCTATTACCTGGATCCCGGAACTCCGGAGCCGGTGAGATCGGCTTTATTGGAAGGAGCTTCCTGGTGGAACCAGGCTTTTAAAGCAATAGGTTATAAAGACGCTTTTCAGGTGAAAATGCTGCCGGAAGATTCAGATCCATTAGATGTAAGGTATAATGTGATACAATGGGTGCACCGTTCTACACGTGGCTGGAGTTACGGCGCCAGCGTGGTTGACCCACGTACTGGTGAAATTATAAAAGGCCATGTAAGCCTGGGAAGTTTGAGGATACGTCAGGACTTTATGATCGCCCAGGCAATGCTGAACAGGCCTTTTGCTGAAAGTGATTCCAACCATGAACCCATGATGGAAATGGCCCTGGCCAGGATACGACAGTTATCGGCTCACGAGGTTGGTCATACCATTGGGTTCACTCATAATTTCGCGGCAAGCACCAGCGACAGGGCTTCGGTAATGGATTACCCGCATGCGCAGTTCGAATTGAAAAATGGGAATATAGATCTGGTCAATGCCTATGACACCGGAATAGGGGAATGGGACAAGGTCACGGTTAAATATAGTTACAGCGATGTTCCTAACGGAATGGAGGAAAGGGAATATCTTAATTCTGTACTTGAAGAAGCCAACCTTCAGGGCTTAAAGTTCATCAGTGATTCCGATGCCCGGGCGCCCGGGGGAGCTCATGCTTTCGCCCATTTATGGGACAACGGCAAAGATGCCGCAGATGAGCTGGAGCGGGTTCTGGAAATCAGAAAAAAAGCTATCCAGAACTTTTCCGAAGATAATATCCGGAAGAATGAACCGTATACAATGCTTGAAGATGTCTTTGTGCCGCTCTATTTTTTTCACCGATACCAGACCGAAGCTACCGCAAAGCTGGTTGGCGGACTCAATTATAACTACGCGGTAAAAGGTGGACCTGAAGCCGTCGTGGAGCATCTGGATCCTGATTTACAGGAAAAAGCCTTGCAGGCGGTACTGAAAACTTTATCTGCAGATGAGCTGGCTATCCCGGAAGAAAAGCTGGAATTGTTCCCGCCTCGTGCTTTCGGGTATGGCAGGGATAGAGAATCCTTTAAGAGCAATACCGATGTGGCTTTCGACGCTCTTGGAGCACCTGCAACCGCCAGCGATATGAGCCTTGGTTTACTATTGCACCCGGCCAGGGCCGAAAGACTGGTTCAGCAACATGCTTTGAACAAGGATCTTCCCGGGCTTGATTTCGTGCTGGATGAATTGATCTCTGGTACTATTAAAAATGTAAAAGGGAACGATTACGAGGCAGCGGTTCAACAAACCGTCAATTTCGTGGTCTTTAAGCATCTTCTGAACCTGGCCGTGCATAAGGAGGCCACACCGATGGTGAAGGCGATTACGAACGCAAAAATTGACAGTCTTGCAGACTGGTTAAGAAGCAGGAATGATGCTGTTTCCAGTGAAATGTATCGCAACATACAGATGTTCAGGGAAAAGCCGGAAGAGTTTGAACTGGAATTGAATGTTCCAAAGATCCCTGATGGTTCACCAATAGGGAGTTACTAGTTTATTGCTGTTGCTGGGCCGAGACCTGAACGGTATATTCGGTTTCATTTTTCCCGGAAGAAAACACGACTCCCTTTAAAGGCGGGCAATCGGTATAATCCTTTCCGTGGGCTACTTTAATGTGATTTTCTGCCGCCAGGAGATTGTTGGTAGGGTCAAATCCAATCCAGCCGCTGGAAGGCAGGCAACATTCTACCCAGGCATGCATTTGGGAATCCCCAAAATAACCATTTCCCTGGTGTAAATACCCGGAAACATACCTTGCCGGGATTCCAAATTCCTTGGCGATGGCGATGAAAAGGTGCGTGAAATCCTGGCATACGCCCTGTTTGATCTCCAGGATGTGGTTAAGGTCGGTATCGATATCGGTCACATTGGTCTTAAATGTGAACTCGTTTTTTATCCAGGAATTAAGGTTCTGAAGGTTCTCGAATAGAGAGATATTTTCATCGAACTGGAATTCTACCTGGTGAGGAAGTTTGGTGAGAGCCGTTGATCGTAAGAAAACATCATTTGTTACCCTGAATTCAAGAGATCGAAGTATCTTATATTCATCCTTAGAATATTCAAGAGAAACTCTTTCAAAAATATTCTCCACTCTTTTGATCAGTTTAAAATCGGCCTGGAACTCTACTTCGTCGAACCTTTCCTTCGGCCTTATCTTATAAGTTCTGAAGTTATAGCCGTTGATAGATTCCTCTACCTGGATCTTCAGTGAATTCGTGAACTCATCTGAAATCAGTTGCTGGGTCTCGTTATTTTCAGGAATGATCAAAAACTGCCACAGGGCCTTGCTGGCCTCATTTTCATAGGTGTTCTTGGCGGCATATCTAATATTGTATTCCAGGTTCATCAGCGAAAATTAAGTGAAACAAAGAAAGTTTATTAAATCGATCTAGTAATGAAAATATTCCTTTTCCAGTTTCAGGGCGATGCTGTTAAGATCGTCCAGGATATTCTGAATGAAGGACTCTAGATCGATCTCTATTTCTTCAATTATCTTGTACTGATATTTTGCCCTGACCTTGCCTATTAGAAAGCCTGAAGTATGCTTTTGCGGGTATTTTTCGTGGGTAAGCTTTCTTATATGCAGGCTTACCTGATTGAGGCTATTCATCACAGAACGCGGACAATCGGGATTCAGAATTAGAAATTCTAACGTGGTAAAACTTGTGGGAGTTTCACGGTAGAACCTGCGCATCATATCATAAGATTCGGCACACTTCAAAAGGGTGGTCCATTCATAACTGTTTTTCAGGGTATCTCCATAACTTCCCTGGGCGAGTACGGCATCCTTGAATTTCGAATTGATGATCCTGATCACCTGGGTGGCTCTTTCAAGGTTCACTCCCAACATGATGATCGCATACACCTCGTCATGTAAAAGGGTTCCTCTTATTTTGCCTCTAAGCACAGAAACATTTTCGGTTACCTGTACCGTAAAATCATATAAGCCTCCTTTCTGGAACTGTTCCACAGGATAATTCAGTACAAAATGGTAGAACTTATTAATAGCCTCGTACAATTCCGTTGAAATAAGGTCCCTGGCACTATTGGCATTTTCCCGGGCGAGCTTCACGTAGTTTATGATCGAAAAGGCATTATCGGGATTCAGTGCAATATCGTATAATACCTGCTCTTCGTTGAGCTCATGATCGTTCCGGCTGAAATCATCGGCCATGAACAGTAAAGACTGTAATACGAATTGCCTGGACTGGGAAAGCTCATTTGGCGCATCCAGGGAGGCGAAATAATTAACGTTCATATATCTGGCGACATGTTCTGCACGTTCGATGTATCTGCCCATCCAGAACAGGTTATTGGCTACTCTTGCTAACATAAATTATTAATTGTTTTTTAATACCCAGGTATCCTTGGAACCACCACCTTGAGAAGAATTAACGATTAGATTTCCTTTTTGCAGGGCAACCCGGGTTAGGCCTCCTTTTAGTACGAATTCCTTGTCGGCTCCAAGCAGTGTGAAGGTTCGAAGATCTACGTGTCTTGGTTCAAAACATTCGGTTTCCTCTATATAGGTGGGATGAACCGAAAGCGACATGATAGGCTGAGCGATATATTTCCGCGGATTTTCTTTCAGGGTTTTTCTCACCTCTTCGATCTCATCCTTGCTTAGTTTATTTCCTATCGATATCCCGTAACCGCCGGCCTCGTCAACCGGTTTCACTACCAGGTTATGAACATTTTCCAGCACGTACTCCAGTTCATCCGGCCTGCTGCAGTGATAGGTGGGAACGTTGTTGAGGATTGGATCTTCATCCAGGTAATATTTGATGATCTCTGGCATATAGGTGTAGATCGCCTTATCATCGGCCACGCCCGTTCCGGGGGCATTCACCAGGCAAACATTTCCTTTTTTATAAGCAGCCATAAGGCCAGGTACCCCAAGAGCCGAATCTGGCTTGAATTCCAGCGGATCCAGGAACTGGTCGTCTATTCGCCTATAAATAACATCCACTTTCTGAGGCCCGCTGATGGTCTTCATATAAACGAAATCATTTTCCACAAAAAGATCCCGACCTTCCACCAATTCCACTCCCATGGCCTTGGCCAGGTAAGAATGTTCGTAGTAGGCTGAATTATATATTCCCGGCGTGATGACCACGCAGTTAGGAACATCCACACCCTTTGGTTTTACAGTTTCCAGGATCTGAAGAAGATTTTCCGCATAGTCTGTAACCGTATGAGCCTGGTAATGGTTAAAAACTCCAAACAAAGCTCTTTTTAGAGCCGTCCTGTTACAGATCACGTAACTCACTCCCGAAGGACAGCGAATATTGTCTTCCAGGACATAATATTTTCCATCTGAATGTTTGATAAGGTCTGTCCCCGAAATATGATTGTAAATACCTCCGGGAGGATCAAATCCGTTAATCTGGTCGAGGTAGTTGGCCGAAGAACTTATTAGTTCCAGGGGGACGATACCTTCCTTGATGATATTCTTGTCGTGGTACAGGTCCCATAAAAATGCATTCAGCGCCTTACTTCTCTGTAAAACACCTTTTTCTATCAATTCCCATTCTTGAGCATCTATGATCCTTGGAAAAAGGTCGAAGGGAAAGATCTTCTCCTTGATCTCGTGATCTCCATAAACCTGGAAAGTGATTCCCTGGTTAAAAAACGAGGATTTAGCCTTGTTGTTCAACCTTCCAAAATCCTTGGCCGAATGTTCACTATACAAATTAAATAAGGTCTTGTAGATATCCCTTACATTATCGTTCTCGTCAAATATTTCGTCAAAAAGCTTAGGGTCACGATTATAAGATTCAAAGGTGGGATTATCATTCGTTTTTTTCATGGGTCAGAGATTTCACATAAAATACAAATAAATTATCTGTTTTTCAGGTGATTACATAAAAGCTTATAGATTATTCTAAAAATTTCCCCTATGGACAGAAGGATTATAGTTTGTTCCGTTTTCCTTCGATTTTTTTATGAATATGGAATTTTAGAATTTTACCTTAGCATTTCAAGAACAAAAAGCATGAAAGAAATAGACCTAAGAAGTGATACGGTAACCAGGCCAACCAAAGGAATGTTGCAGGCGATCATGACCGCAGAGGTGGGAGATGATGTGTATAAAGAGGATCCAACCATAAATGCCCTGGAAGAAAAGCTCGCGAAGATGTTCGGAAAGGACGAGGCTTTATTCTTCCCAACCGGTAGCATGGCCAACCAGGCGGCAATCAAACTGCATACCCAACCCGGGGAGCAGCTAATTTGTGATAAATGGGCCCATGTATATAATTATGAAGGTGGAGGAGTTTCCTTCAATAGTGGTGTATCCTGTAAACTTGTGGATGGTGACCGGGGAATGATCACTGCCGAGCAGGTGGAAGAAAACATCAATCCGCCAGATTTTTATCATAGTCCGTTAACCACCCTGGTATGTCTGGAAAATACTACCAATAAAGGAGGAGGAGCCTGTTATGACCTCGAGGAGATCAAAAAGGTTCGCAAGGTTTGTAATAAGCATGAGCTGGGACTGCATCTTGATGGGGCGAGGCTATTTAATGCGCTTGTGAAAAAAGGAGAAGATCCCAAGGAATACGGAAAATTGTTCGATACGATTTCGGTATGTCTTTCCAAGGGATTGGGAACACCAATGGGATCTGTACTTATCGGAGATAAAAGACTAATGAAAAATGCCATCAGGATAAGAAAGGTTCTGGGAGGCGGGATGAGACAGGTAGGATTTATGGCGGCTGCAGGGATCTATGCCCTGGACAATCATGTGGAAAGGCTGGCCGTAGATAATGATAGAGCTTCTGAAATAGGAAATATCCTGAGCCAGCAAGCCTGGGTGAAAAAAGTAGAACCCGTAGAGACCAACATAGTGATCTTTTACCTAAAGGATGCTGGCGATGAAAAACCTTTTATGGAGCAGCTTTCCAAGAACAATATCAGGATCAGCAATATGGGGCAGGGGAAATTAAGGATAGTCACCCATCTGGATTATTCTAAAGAAATGCATGATCATTTCCTGGAAATCCTGCAGGCTATGGAATTATAGAATACTTAACTAAAGATTGGCAGCTTCTTAATATGGGCTGTATTCAAATTCTGTTATTTTTCTAAAAAATTGAAAGATGAAAAATTTGAAACCCAGGCAGGAGGTGCCAGAACTTGTTCTAGATACTACCAAAGGAGTGCAATGGAATCTCAGGGATAACGAACCTGAGAACTTTACGTTGGTCGTGGTCTACCGCGGGATACATTGCCCCGTTTGTAAAAAATACCTGGAAGAACTGAATACCAGGATAGACGATTTTCGTGATAAGGGAGTAAATGTGATCTGTGTAAGTTCCAACTCCAAAGAACTTGCTCAAAAGACCGTGGAAGAGTGGGAAATCGATAAGCTCAACATTGGCTACGGCTTTAATGTGGAAGAAGGAAGGAAGTGGGATCTTTACGTATCTGAAGCAGTAAAGGATTCAGAACCTGACACGTTCCTTGAGCCTGCCCTATTTTTAATAAAACCCGATAATACGCTTTATTCTGCCAGTATTCAATCCATGCCTTTCGCGAGGCCAAAATTGGAGGAACTACTTAAATCTATTTCCTTTGTAATAAAAGATGATTATCCCGCCAGGGGAGAAGCCTAAAATAAGAAAGCCCGGAAGTAAGATTCCGGGCCTTTATTTTTTTGCTTTCAGCAATATTACTTCATTAAACCATCCATTCCAGGTATATCTGGCATTCCATCCTTGGCGGCTGCACCTATCTCGGCTTCATTGATCTTAGTAGCCTTTTCGATGGCTTTATTCATGGTTAGAACCATATAATCTTCCAGTTGCTCCTTGTCTTCAAGCAGCTCATCGGCAATAGAAATATTCTTTACTTCTCTGTTGGCAGTAATGGTAACTTTCAGGAGTCCGTCGCTGGATTGCTCATCTACTAAAACGGTATCAAGTCTCTTTTTAGTTGCTTCTACTTTTTCCTGGGCTTCCTTCAGTTTATTCATCATGCCCATCATATCTCCAAACATATTTTTTCAATTTAAAATTTGTGAGTTCAAATTTACTAAATTACCGCATCAAACCAGTCAAAATGAAAAGACTATTAGTATTTCTATTAGGATGCGTTACATTTGCACCCGCTCAAAATAAGAATGATTTGAAAAAAGATATTAAAGCCCCTACCGCTAAGAAAGTTGCCAAAGAGCTGGAGAAACATGGTGATGTTAGGATAGATAATTATTTCTGGATGAACCAGCGGGAAGATCCTGAAGTGATCGCCTATCTGGAGGCCGAAAATGAGTACAATGAGAAGATGACGTCTCATACCAAGGAGTTTCAGGAGAAGTTATTTGAAGAAATGAAGGGCCGCATCAAGGAGGATGATGAATCGGTACCTTATAAGCTGAACGGTTACTGGTATATCACCCGCTTTGAAAAAGGTTTTGATTACCCAATATACTCCAGGAAGAAGGAAAGCCTGGACGCGCCTGAAGAGATCATGTTCAATGTGAACGATATGGCTAAGGATTATGAATATTATAGCCTTGGGGGACTAAACGTTTCCATGAACAATAAGCTGGTAGCTTTTGGGACAGATACCTTGAGCCGAAGAAAATATACCATCAGGATCAAGAACCTGGAGACCGGGGAGATCTACGACGAGGAGATCAAGAACACTACCGGTGGTTCTACCTGGGCCAATGATAACAGGACACTTTATTATACCAAGAAAGATCCGCAGACCTTAAGGTCTTACCGTATCTACAAGCATATCTTGGGAACCGATCCCAAGGAAGATCAGCTGGTCTATGAGGAGGAAGACGAAACCTTCAATACTTATGTGTATAAATCGAAATCTAGGGAATATATCATCATTGGGTCTCACAGTACCTTAACTACGGAATACCGCTTCCTGGATGCCGATAAACCTGAAGGGGAGTTCACTGTTTTTCAGCCAAGGCAAAGAGGTCTGGAGTACAGTATTTCACATTTCGATGATCATTTTTATGTAGTGACTAATAAAGACAAGGCTACTAATTTCAAATTGATGAAAACGCCCGTAGATAATACCGGGATGGAGAACTGGGTAGACGTGATCCCGCATAGAAAGGATTTCCTGCTGGAAGACATAGATATCTTCAAGGAATACCTGGTGGTGAGCGAGCGTACCAATGGTCTTAATAAGATAAGGATCATCAGGTGGGATAATAATAAAGAATATTATATTCCTTTCGATAATGAGACTTATACGGCTTATACCTCAATAAACCCCGATTTTGATACCGATCTGCTGAGGTATTCTTATAACAGTCTTACCACGCCAACTTCGGTGGTGGAATATAACATGAAGACCGGCGATAAGAAGGTACTGAAGGAACAGGAAGTGCTTGGCGGAAATTTCGACAAGAACAATTACGTTTCAGAAAGATTGTGGGCTACGGCAGATGACGGTACCAAGGTTCCGGTTTCCCTGGTCTACAGGAAAGGCATCAAAAAAGACGAGACTAATCCCTTGCTTCAGTATGCCTATGGTTCTTACGGGTCTACCATAGATCCTTATTTTTCTTCGGTTAGATTGAGTCTTCTAGATCGCGGTTTTATCTATGCTATCGCTCATATAAGGGGCGGGGAGTACCTGGGCCGCGAGTGGTACGAAGACGGGAAGCTTTTTACCAAGAGAAATACCTTTACAGATTTTATTGATGTTTCTCATTTCCTGATCAATGAAAACTACACTTCCTCCCAGCATTTATATGCCATGGGCGGATCTGCCGGCGGACTATTGATGGGAGCCGTGGTTAATATGGCACCAAACCTTTATAACGGGGTGATCGCAGCCGTGCCTTTCGTAGATGTGGTTACCACCATGCTCGATGACAGCATTCCTTTAACCACCGGCGAATACGATGAATGGGGGAACCCAAATAACAAGGATTATTATGAATATATGAAATCTTATTCTCCGTATGATAATGTGGAAGCCCAGGATTACCCGAATATGCTCGTTACTACCGGCCTGCACGATTCCCAGGTACAATACTGGGAGCCGGCAAAATGGGTGGCCAAGCTTAGGGAACTGAAGACAGATAATAATGTACTGCTTTTACATACCAATATGGATACCGGGCACGGCGGGGCTTCCGGAAGGTTTGAAGCGCTTAAGGAAGTTGCTGAAGAATACTCATTTTTACTGGACCTGGAAGGGATAAACCAATAATAAAAAAATTTGCCTTAACTTTGAACCGGTCTTTTTCAGGTTTCCTGTTAGGGACACATTAAAAAGAACTTCGATATATGAGAGAAGATTTGAAGGTTTATGACAATGTATTACAGCTAGTTGGTAATACACCGTTAATACACCTAAACAAAATAACCGAGGGATACAAAGGACAATATTTTGCGAAAATAGAAGCTTTTAACCCGGGTCACTCCTCAAAAGATAGAATCGCCCTGCACATTATTGAAGAAGCCGAAAGAAAAGGCATCTTGAAACCAGGAGATACTATTATCGAGACCACTTCCGGTAATACCGGCTTTAGTATCGCCATGGTAAGCTGCATCAAGGGGTACGAATGTATCCTGGCAGTAAGTTCGAAATCATCGAAAGATAAGATTGACATGCTTAAAACGATGGGAGCCAAGGTATACGTTTGTCCGGCCAACGTTCCTGCAGACGATCCAAGGTCTTACTACGAGGTTGCAAAACGACTTCATAAAGAGATCAAAGGTTCGGTTTATATCAACCAGTACTTCAACGAATTGAATATAGACGCGCATTTTCATTCTACCGGACCGGAGATATGGAAGCAAACTGAAGGAAAAATCACACATTTAGTTGCCTGCAGCGGAACCGGAGGTACTATCTCTGGAACAGCCAGGTTCCTGAAGCAACAGAACTCTGATATTAAAATCCTGGGAATCGACGCTTTTGGTTCGGTTCTGAAAAAATATCACGAAACCCGGAAGTTCGATAAAGAGGAGATCTATCCTTACCGAATAGAAGGTTTGGGTAAAAACCTTATTCCCACGGCTACCGATTTTGATGCCATAGACAAGTTCTCTAAGGTGACCGATGAGGACGCAGCCCATACTGCACGTGAGATCGCGAAGACTGAAGGTCTTTTTGTTGGTTATACCAGCGGAGCGGCTATGCAGGGATTAAAGCAATATTATGAGGAGGGAGAATTCGATGAGAATTCTAACGTAGTGCTTATTTTTCCAGATCACGGTTCCCGTTATATGAGCAAGATCTATAGCGACGACTGGATGAACGAGCAGGGATTTTTCGATACCCAGCACGAATCTACATCACAATCTATAGAAGTGATCAAATAATACTTTATTAACACTTATTAACAAAAGCATCCCATTCTTTGTGGGATGCTTTTGTTTTTATTAGATTTCGATGTTTATAATTTACTTTGTAGAATTGAGCCAAATTTCAGTATTTTTGCGGCTCGTCTAAAAAATGACCGATGAAGGATTTATTTGATAAAATTTACAAAGACAAAGGACCGTTAGGTAAATGGGCAGAGCAGGCAGAGGGATATTTTGTATTTCCAAAGCTGGAAGGACCAATTTCTAACCGCATGAAATTCCGCGGGAAAGAAGTGATCACCTGGAGTATCAACGATTATCTGGGGCTTGCCAATCATCCTGAAGTTCGTAAAGTAGATGCAGAAGCAGCGGCCGAGTACGGTTCTGCTTATCCTATGGGAGCAAGAATGATGAGTGGTCATACAGATCTTCATGAGAAATTGCAGGATGAGCTTGCTTCTTTCGTGCACAAACAATCTGCTTATCTTTTAAATTTCGGATACCAGGGAATGGTTTCCACTATAGATGCTTTGGTATCCAAGCAGGATGTGATCGTATACGATGTAGATGCACACGCGTGTATCATTGATGGTGTAAGGTTACATTTAGGTCAGAGGTTTACCTACAAGCACAACGATATGGAAAGTATCGAAAAGAACCTGCAGCGTGCTACCAAGATCGCAGAGCAGACCGGAGGTGGTATTTTGCTTATTTCTGAAGGTGTCTTCGGAATGCGAGGTGAGCAGGGTAAACTGAAGGAAATCGTTGAGCTTAAGAAAAAATATAACTTCAGATTATTTGTAGATGATGCCCATGGTTTTGGAACTCTTGGTAAGACAGGAGCCGGAGCAGGAGAGGAGCAGGGAGTTCAGGACGAGATAGATGTATATTTCGCCACTTTCGCTAAATCCCTGGCCAGTACTGGAGCATTTATCGCCGGAGATAAGGAGATCATAGATTACCTTAAATACAATCTTAGATCACAGATGTTCGCTAAATCACTGCAAATGCAGCTGGTAGTTGGAGCGCTTAAGCGTCTGGAAATGCTAAGAACCATGCCGGAGCTTAAGGAAAAGCTTTGGGAGAATGTGAACGCACTTCAGAACGGTTTAAAAGACAAAGGTTTTGATATTGGTACCACGCAAAGTTGTGTGACACCGGTATATTTGAAGGGAAGTATTCCTGAAGCGATGGCCCTGGTAAAAGACCTTCGTGAAAACCATGGAGTATTCTGCTCTATCGTGGTTTACCCGGTAATTCCAAAAGGACTGATCCTGCTTAGAATGATCCCGACGGCTACTCATACCTTACAGGATGTTGAAGATACCCTTGAGGCATTCTCAGCAATTCGTGAAAGACTTGAAAATGGAACTTATAAAAGACTTTCAGCTTCAGTAGAAGCAGCAATGTCTAACAAATAAGATTCCTATCTCATATACAAAAAAGCCCTGCCTTTCGGCGGGGCTTTTTATATTAGAATATTTTCAATCCTTTTCTATTCAATTCCTCCTCCGTCGCCGTTCCCATCATTCTGCTCTTCGTTTAATTGCTCACTACGCTGTCTTCTCTTGTTTCCTTCACTAGATTCCTCAAGGAATTCATCGACTTTATGTAAGTCGAGCCTGTAAGAAACTCCGGCAGCTACCTGCCATTTAGATGGAGTATCCTTAAAATTAACCAGTCCGGAAACATCTACCTGCAGGTCATTACCAAACAGGAAGGCGCCACCGGCACGTAAAATATCATCGGCATAGATATCGCCTTTTATAGCCTGGTACTCACCAAAAACTGCCAGGCTGGGGGTAAGCGTATGGGTTACGGTCACGATCCCGGTATAGGAACGATAATCTTCGGTCAATTTATCTGCGACGAGGTTTAAAACCAGTACCCATCTTCCCCAGTTGTTTTGCGTGATAATGGCTGCTTTGGGGCTGAAACTCCCTTCTCCTTCGAATAGGTAAGGATTATCACCAAAAGAGAAGTTTGCCCCCGCATATATTGAAACGGCCGGGATGAGGTTCTTCCACTTAAAGCGCTGATTGGCCTTCCAGCTGTATAGGTTCGGTTTGTCTGGTTCGATGCTCACCGCTGGATCAAAGACGAGATATTTTGCGCCTATGGAGTTGGACTTAAAATTCCTGATGCTGCCTTCTGAAGTAACCCCCAGGAAATTCCTGAAAATATTCTGAGATTCGAACGAGCCGGTTAGATTGAGCTCCAGCCTTTCGAATAAAAGACCATAGCGTAACTGGTAATCTACACCCCAAAGGTCGGTGTCTGTCCCCAGCCCGGAATGTTCTTCGTTACCCAAATAGGGGCCGGCCTCAAATTGAACAACATTTGTTCCCACGGCATAAGCTCCCTGGGATTGTCCCGGGCGGTTAGAATTTATGGTCTCGGTATACTGAGCGTGGAGGTTGGTAGCTATAATTAGGAAAAGGCTAAATATCGCTGATTTACGCATGCTTGATCGGGTTGGTTCTCTCAAAGATATAAGATTTATTATAATTTTATAGGCGAAGCTTCCGGGATTGTGGAGGCTTCTTTTTATTTTTGTAAAAACTTTAAGAATGTTAGAAGCATCATTGTCTGGAGTATTAAAAACGGTACTCATCGTGCTGTTAGTATACTTCGGTCTCAAAATATTACTACGCTTTTTTGGTCCACTTTTGCTTAAGTATTTCATAAAGAAAATGGGTAAGAAATTTGAAAGCCAGTTCAACCAGCAATTCGGCGGACAACAACAAACCCGTAAGCAGGAAAAAGGCAAGGTGACCATCGATAAAAAGCCCAAGTCGGGTAAGGGCTCCAATAAAAATGTGGGTGAATATATCGATTACGAAGAAATTGATTAATTTCGGATTTTAGCAGAGCCTGTCCAGGGCTTTGTTTTTACACAAATTTGTGGTTAAATCAAAAGTCCGATTAATGGCTAAATTGAAGCAATTCTTACCTCACCTGCTGGTTTTAGCAGGATTTATCATTTTATCATTATTCTATTTTAACCCGGTTCTTCAGGGAAAGGAGATCTACCAGAGCGATATTATTCAGTATATCGGGATGGCCAAGGAACAGAACGATTTTCGGGAAGAAACCGGGGAGGAACCTTACTGGACCGATGCTGCCTTTGGTGGTATGCCCACCTATCAACTAGGAGCCTATTATCCGCACAATTACGTTAAGTCACTCGATACCGCTTTAAGGTTCCTGCCCAGGCCGGCAGATTATCTATTTCTTTATTTCATAGGTTTTTACATCCTTCTGTTATGCATGAAGGTTGATTACAAACTAGCTTTTTTAGGCTCTATTGCGTTTGGGTTTTCCACCTACCTCATTATCATCTTAGGGGTGGGGCACAATGCCAAGGCACATGCAATTGCCTATATGCCCATGGTGCTGGCAGGGATCATTGCTATCTTCAGGAATCGTAATATCTGGAGCTTTCTATTGCTTACCGTAGCCATGGCCCTCGAGATACAGGCGAATCACTTCCAGATGACCTACTATTTGCTCCTGTTGGTAATCGTCCTTGGAATTGCTTACCTGGTGGACGCTTACAGAAAAAAACTTTTACCAAAATATTTTAAGGCTCTCGGAATTATGGTGGTTGCCGTGATCCTGGCTATCGCCGCTAATGCGACCAATTTAATGGCCACCAGCCAATATACCCAGTTCAGTACACGAGGGGAATCTCAGCTTAGCATTGAACCAGATGGAAGCCCTAAGACCAATTCTGGACTGAGCTTCGATTATATCACCGAATATAGTTATGGAATTCTTGAAAGTTTTAACCTGATGGTCCCAAGGTTTATGGGAGGTGGAAGTTCTGAAAATATAGGGAAGGATTCCAATCTTTATAAAGCTTTAAGGCAAATGGGGGCTAGTGCAGCGCAGGCCGAAGGATTTACCGAAGGAGCTCCAACTTACTGGGGAGATCAGCCATTTGTGGGAGCGCCGGCCTATATTGGTGCTACTGTGATTTTTCTATTTGTTTTCGCTCTTTTCCTGATCAGGGGAAGATTGAAATGGTGGATCGTTGGTGGAAGCATTCTTGCACTTGTTTTAAGCTGGGGTAGGAATTTTGAATTGGTTACCCAGTTCTTTATTGAGTTCGTACCGGTTTACGATAAGTTTAGGGCGGTTTCTTCCATACAGGTCATCCTTGAACTATGCCTGCCTTTAATGGCCATGATAGGACTTTATAAGCTCTTTTTAGATGAAGTAAAAAGAGAGGAAAAACTTAATGCTTTAAAATGGTCTGCTATTATTACGGGGGGATTATTAATAGTATTCCTGATTATAAGATCAGCGATTATAGATAGTGGTGTTAACGACGCTATGTATAGTAAGCAGTTCGGACCGGAATTTATGAATGCCCTGGAAGAGGATCGAAAAGCGATATTTACTGCAGATGTAATTCGTTCCCTGATCTTCGTTTTGATCTCTGCCGGGCTTATCTGGGGATATCTTAAAGAAAAGCTGAACAAAAATCTAGTGATAGGTGGTTTTGTCATCATTATGCTTATTGACCTTATTGGGGTAGACAGGAGATATGTGAACGAGGAGGACTTTGTCCAGGCGCGAGAGATGGAACAACCATTCCAGAAACTGGAGGCCGATGCCGCCATTCTGGAAGATCCCGCGCATTTCAAGGTATTCGATGTTTCAGGTAGTCCGTTTAACACAGGACGTACCTCTTACTATCATAATGCTCTGGGAGGTTATCACGCGGCGAAACCAGGCCGTATACAGGAACTATATGATTTCTATATTTCCAATAATAACATGAAGATATTGAGCATGCTCAATGTGAAATACTTCATTATTCCTACTGAAAATGGTACCCAGGCCCAGCAAAACCCGAATGCCTTTGGCAATGCCTGGTTTGTGGAAGATCTAAAGTGGGTGGAAAACCAGGATCAGGAAATTTTAAGCCTGGAAGATACAGACCTGGAAAGTACGGCGATCATAAATAATAAGTTCCGAGATAAAGTAAATGATGAATTTAATTATGATGCCGAGGCAAAAATAGAGCTGGTGAGTTATCAGCCAAATGAGTTAAATTATAAGTTCTCTTCAGGTTCAGATCAATTCGTGGTCTTTTCAGAAAACTATTATCAACCCGGCTGGCAGGCCTATATCGACGGTAAACCCGTTTCCCATGTGCAGGTGAATTATGTATTACGTGGAATGAATGTCCCCGCCGGGGAGCACGATGTTGTCTTTAAATTCGAACCGCAGGTTGTGAAGACAGGAAGTACTATTGCGCTTATTAGTTCTATTCTTATTGGCCTAGTTCTGGTTGGCGGGATAGGATATGAATATAAGAAGAGAAATTGATGCATTCATTTATATATAGATGAAGAAAGTTCTCATTATAACATATTACTGGCCCCCGGCAGGAGGGCCCGGTGTTCAGCGCTGGCTTAAGTTTGTAAAGTATCTGAAAAGTTTCGATATCGAGCCGGTGGTGTATGTTCCCGAGAACCCGAGTTATCCCATTATTGATAAAAGTTTTGAAAAACAGATTCCCGAAGGAGTGAAGGTGATCAAAAAAAAGATCTTCGAACCTTATTCCATCGCCGGGATCTTCTCTAAAAAGGACACGGAAACCATCAGTTCGGGCATTATCCAGAAAGAAGAGCATCAGAGTTTCCTGCAGAAGACCTTGCTTTATATTAGGGGAAATTATTTTATTCCCGATGCCCGGAAATTCTGGGTAAAACCTTCGGTAGAATTTTTAAGGAAAGAGATCGAAAATTCTGAATATGACGCGATCATTACTACCGGCCCGCCACATAGCCTGCACCTCATAGGCCTCAAATTGAAAAAAACTCTTGGCGTTAAATGGATCGCAGATTTCCGCGATCCCTGGACGCAGATAGGCTATCATGAAAAGCTTAAACTAAACAGGAAGTCCAGGAAGAAGCATGAAAAAATGGAGGGCGAAGTGCTTACTTCGGCAGATCATATTATTACCACCAGTTTCACGACCAGGAAAGAGTTCAGGAACAAGACCGAAAAACCGGTTACGGTGATCACGAATGGTTTTGATATAGATATCAATTCCGAATTTAACGAGCAGGAGAAATTTCAGATATCCCATATAGGTTCACTTCTTTCCGGAAGAAATCCAGGGAACTTATGGAAGGCCATAAAAAAACTGGCTGAAGAAAATGAAAATTTCAGAAATAAGCTTGAAATCAGGCTTGCCGGAAAGCTAAGTGAAGAGGTCCTTCAAAGTATATATGAACATGGGCTTCAACCTTATCTGGTAAATGAGGGCTATGTAAGCCACAGCCGGGCGATCGAGATGCAGCAATCTGCTTCGGTACTTTTATTGATAGAGATAGATTCCGAAGAAACCAGGGGCATCATTCCCGGAAAATTATTTGAATACCTCGCCGCAAAAAGATCTATCCTGGCCATTGGTCCGGAAAATTGGGATGCCGAGAAGATCATTTCAGAAACCGGAGCGGGCAGCGTACATGCATATGAAGATCTTGAAGGTATAAAGGAGAGGATCTGGAAGTTGTTCCAGAACTTCCAGAAAGGGAATTTAATAAGTAATTCCCATGACCTGGAGCAATACCACCGTAGATCCCTGACCGGGAAACTCGCTAAACTAATTAGGGAGATCTAAATGGGAATAATCATCAACCAGTCTATAAAGAACATGGTGACCACCTATATTGGTTTCGGTATTGGGGCGGTAAATACTTTGTTCCTGTTCACTTATTTTCTTACCCAGGAGTATTACGGGCTGGTAAGCTTTCTTTTATCTGCAGCCAACCTTATCTGGCCTTTTCTTGTCTTTGGGGTTCACAGTACTCTCATCAAGTTTTTTACCTCCTATAAAACCAGAGGGGAGAGAGATCGCCTGCTCAACCTTGTACTGGTAATTCCTCTAATCGTTGGAGGCCTGATCGGGACCATCGGACTTATATTTTATAAATACCTGCTTGAGTATTTCTCAGGAGAAAATGACCTGGTGCAGCCTTATGTATGGATGATCTTTCTTATAGCTATGGCAACGGCCTATTTCGAAGTATTTTTTTCGTGGTCAAAGATCTATTATAAAAGTGCTTTCGGAAATTTGATGAAGGAGGTCTTTCACAGGTTTTGTATCAGTATCCTTTTGTTTGCGGTCTATTTCGACTGGATTAGTATAGAAGTTTTCATTTTTGCTATTTCTGGAGTATTCGTGCTTAGGACAATATTAATGGCGATGTACGCTTTTTCCCTGCATAGGCCAAGGTTTAGTTTCCGATTTCCGGTAAACCTTTCGCCGGTTTTAAAGTATTCCTCGCTAATATTGCTGGCAGCCTCGGTAGCTACGGTCTTGCTGGACCTGGATAAAGTGATGATCGAGCATTATTTGCCAATTGAGAACGTGGCCATCTATGGTATTGCGGTCTATATAGCTACGGTTATTTCTGTGCCTCAAAAAGCCATGCACCAGATCACTAATCCCATGACGGCGGAAATGCTGAATAATAGGGATAAAAAGGGACTTAAGGAGCTCTATGAAAAAAGCAGTCTGAACCTGCTAATTGTAAGCGGACTTATTTTTATCTGGATCATTACCAATGTGAATTCTCTTTACGAGCTTATTCCTGAAGAGTATGAGATCAGCCTGCTGGTAGTTTTGCTTATCTCTATCGTTAAATTATACGACAATCTTTTGGGGAATAATAATAGTATCCTTTTCAATTCTGACTATTATCGTATCGTGCTAGGGGTTGGAGTGGTACTGGTGATCCTGGCTTTTGTTCTTAACCTTATCTTTATTCCTCAATTGGGGATAGAGGGGGCTGCCCTGGCAAGTTTTATAGCATTCTTTTTATATAATTCTTCGAAGATTTTTATCGTGCTAAGAAAGTTCAAAATCCATCCATTCACACTCAATTCTATCTGGGCATTAATTCTTACGGCAATTTTCAGTTTTGGCTTCTATTTTATTGATTTTCCCGTGCACCCCATTCTGAATATAGCTTTGAAAGGAACAATATCAGGGATTCTATACCTTTTTTTGGTCTATCAATTCCGATTTTCCGAAGAGATCAATGCTATTCTAAAAAGGTTTTTAAAAAGGTCATAAAACGAGAAAACCCTATCAGCAAGGGCGCTTCAAGGGTTTTCCAACTAACCAACCAAAAAATTAAATTATGAACTTGTCATCTATAATCTATTATTCATATTCCGTGCCGAACTTCTCGATCTTGAAGAATTTTTTTGCTTAATTGCCTGATTTCTTGAAGATCCTGAAGAAGAAGACCTGGTTCTCACAGAACTACTTCTTTGTCTTGTTGGACGCTTAGAAACCGAATTCCTTTCAGAATTTCTCCTGCTTTTTTCTATACTTCTAGTTCTGGTTGAAGGAGCTGAAGTTTTGATCCTCGTATCGGTCTTTGGTTTAATGGTTCTACTCCTTGAACCTGAAGTAGATCTTTCTATCCTAGATGATGGCTTTGATCTTTCTGTTCTGGATCCTACAGTTTTTTGTGAGGTTCTAACTCCGGTAGGCCTTTGGGAAACCTGTCTTTTACTGTTAGGTTTCTCAATTCTGGAGGATCTACCCCTGGAATTAGTACTTCTTTTATTTCGGTCACTATAGACACGGGCCTGTTTTGTACTTCTGCTTCTATCAACAGTTTTTCGGTTTTGTGGCGAATGCATTCTGCCGGCTCTTACATTATCACGCGAAACGCTCTGTCTGGTAGCAGCTCTATTATAATCTGAATTCGTTTTTACATATGCGATCTCACGTCTGTGCGGCGTTTTTCTTCCGTGTTTATATGACCTTACTTTCTGTGATGGCCTGTAGAAATTTCTGTGCCTTTTATTTTTAACATAGTAATTGTTGTATACAGTCACATGCTTTTCATATGAAACTCTATGCGGCTCGTAATAAGCTCGATAAGGACGACCAAATACTATACTAACATTTACCTGCGGCCTGCGGTAGTAATCATGCCAAGGCCTGTAAACATATTGCCTATTATAATGGTTAATATAACCCGAGTAATGGGGAATATGGTGATGACGATTATAGTGTACACGAAGATTACCAACTCTGGCTAATCGGCCAAAATGGTTGTAGTCCATAAAGACATTTCCGGCCTGGACGATCCTCCCGTAGTAGTCATAATATATGGGAACGCTTTCTATCTGGATAACCGCACCATAATCATCATATTGTATGAATGGGTCATAATCATATCCTGAATTATAACTGATATTTACATTAGGGGTAGAGATATGTACAGAATTCCCTCTTCTGAAATCGGGATTAAAGTAAAAATCGAATTCACCATTTGGGTAAACCGCAAATTCAACGCCTCCTTCTACAAAAATGAATGAATCGTTATAGCTGTAATAATTGTTGGTGGCTGGTCTTGAATTTACGGATGCAGAGACTGACCATCCGAAAAGTAATACTGTAAAAATAAAGGCCAGGTTTCTCATGGTAGTAGAGTATTTAATTAGGAACATTTTTCTAATTAAATACAAAGCACGTGCCAAAGTCCAGAAACACTGGTCTTTCGAAATGCTACGCCAGGAAAAATAAGTGTAAAAAACTTGTTTTCAGTTTTTTACAGGCCTATAGTTTTTCCTCCAGGTATTTTGCTGTAAAGGATTTTTTATTTTTAGAGATTTCTTCAGGAGTTCCTTCAGCAACAAGATAACCTCCGTTTTCCCCACCTTCGGGACCAAGGTCTATTACATAATCGGCACATTTAACCAGGTCCATATTATGCTCTATCACGATCACGGTATGGCCTTTAGAAATTAGCGCGTTAAAAGACTTTAATAGTTTCTTGATATCATGAAAATGAAGACCGGTTGTGGGCTCATCAAAGATAAACAGCGCTTTAGACTTTGTATTCCCCTTAACCAGGAAAGAAGCGAGTTTGATCCTTTGTGCCTCCCCTCCAGAAAGAGTAGAGGAACTTTGTCCTAGCTGTACATAACCCAGCCCGACATCCCTTAATGGTTTCAGTTTCTTAACGATTTTGGATTGATCATGTTTCTCAAAGAAATCGGTCGCGTCATCTATGGTCATGTTTAGAACATCATCGATATTCTTATCGTGAAAAGTGACTTCCAGGACTTCCTTTTTAAAACGTTTCCCGTTACAGGCTTCGCATTCTAGATGGACATCGGCCATGAACTGCATTTCGATGGTTACTTCGCCTTCACCCTTACAGGTCTCACATCTTCCACCGTCGACATTAAAAGAGAAGTGTTTTGCTTTAAAACCTCTTAATTTAGCCAGTCTCTGGCCGGCAAATAGGTTTCGTATATCGTCATAGGCCTTGATGTAAGTCACCGGGTTAGACCTGGACGAACGGCCAATGGGATTCTGGTCTACAAATTCTACTGTACCCAGGTTTTTAAAATTACCTTCAATACCGCTAAACTGACCGGCTTTTTCACCGTAACCTCCAATTTCCTTTTGAATGGCAGGGTAGAGGATCTTTTTGACCAGCGTACTTTTTCCACTACCGGAAACTCCCGTGATCGCAGTAAAGACTCCAAGTTGAAATTCTACATCTATATTTTTCAGGTTATTTTCCCTGGCTCCAATTACTTTAATTTTGTTTTTAGAAGTTCTCCTTTTTTCAGGAACTTCTATCTGCATTTTACCATTCAGATAACTGGCGGTTAGAGAATCAGATTTTAGAATTTCCTTTAAGGTCCCGGTGGCGACCACATGGCCTCCGTTGGTACCCGCTTCAGGGCCTATATCTATGATCTCATCGGCCGCATTCATTATTTCCTCATCATGTTCTACCACGATAACCGTATTTCCAAGGTCCCTTAAATGCTTCAGCACACCAATAAGTTTTTCGGTATCCTTGGGATGCAAACCTATGGATGGTTCATCCAGAATGTACATTGAGCCTACCAGGCTGCTACCAAGAGAAGTGGCCAGGTTGATCCTTTGGGATTCCCCACCAGAAAGTGAATTCGATTTCCTGTTAAGGGTAAGATAATCCAGCCCAACATTCGAAAGGAATTCAAGCCTGTTCCTTATTTCGGTGAGCAAACGTTTAGCGATCTTTTCGTCGTATTCATTTAATTCCAGGTCACTGAAAAATGCTCTTACTTTATCCAGGGGCTTTTCCACAAGATCTGTAATACTGTGCCCGCCGATTTTTACGTATTGTGCCTCCGGTCTTAAGCGTTTTCCCTTACAGGCAGAACACTTGGTTTTTCCGCGATAACGTGATAACATCACCCTGTTCTGGATCTTATAAGCTTTGCTTTCCAGGAATTCGAAGAACTGGTTAAGGCCTTCAAAATATTTATTCCCATTCCAAACCAGGTCCTTTTGTTCCTCGGTAAGTTCGAAATATGGCTTATGAATTGGGAAATCGAACTTATGAGAATTATTCACCAGCTGGTCCCTGTACCAACTCATGCTGTCTCCGCGCCATGGGAAAATAGCATTTTCATATATGGAAAGTCCTGTATTTGGGATCACCAGGTCTTCATCTATGCCTATAACATCCCCATAACCTTCACATTTTGGGCATGCCCCATAGGGGTTATTAAAACTGAACAAGTGCACATTAGGCTCCAAAAAGCTCATCCCGTCCAGTTCAAATTTGTTGCTAAAATGTCTTGAACTATGGTCTGATAATTTTTCGATGAAAAGCTCGCCTTTTCCTTCGAAGAATGCTGCCTCCACAGCATCGGCCAGGCGGTTATAAAAATCTTCATCATCTTTGGTAATGATCCTGTCTACTACCAGCCAGGTATTATCATCCTTGGCTTTGCTTAGATCTGTTTCATCTATCCTTACCACCTTATCGTCTATCTTGATCCGGCTGTAACCCTGTTGGGCCAGGATATTGATCTTTTTTTCCAGGGAACGCCCGTCTTCCACATGAATAGGAGCGAGCAATAGCAGTTTTTCCCTTTCCGGAAAAGCTTTGATATAGTTTATGACATCTGTGACCGTATCTTTCTTAACCTCATTGCCAGAAATAGGAGAATAGGTTTTCCCGATACGAGCAAAAAGCAGTTTCAGGTAATCATAGATCTCGGTAGAAGTTCCAACGGTAGAACGGGGATTGGTAGAATTCACTTTCTGCTCGATGGCGATGGCCGGAGCGATCCCTTTAATATAATCTACCTTAGGTTTATTGAGTCTTCCCAGGAACTGTCTTGCATAGGAACTCAGGCTTTCCACATACCGCCGCTGGCCTTCGGCATATAAAGTGTCAAAGGCAAGACTAGACTTTCCGGAACCGGAAAGGCCGGTGATCACCACCAGCTTGTTCCGCGGAATTACTGCGTTGATATTTTTAAGATTGTGCAGTTTAGCACCTTTGATGATTATGTTCTTCTTGGGGTCTACTTTCGCTACGTCTGTTATCATTCTATAGTTCTGCTAAGGTCGCAAAGTTACTCATTATGAAGCGGGAAAGAAAGCCTACAAAAACCTATAGTATTGTTAAAAATTTAAGGTTTTATTTGTATTTCTCAGTTTTATCTTACTATATTTGATGCATAACCGAAAATCAACGTTGCCTATTCAACACAGTTACTTTTTTACAACTAAATAACCTAACCCACGGGAAACCTAATTCTCGTAAAACAAAGTAACTGTTATGAATAACACTAAGGTAACTGACGCCTCGCTCGTTCGTGATTATCTTGATGGAAACGAAAACGCACTTGGCGCCCTCATCAATCGTCACCAACACCGTATTTACAGTTTTATTTATTCGAAAGTCTTCGACAGGGATATCGCTGAAGATATTTTCCAGGACACCTTCATCAAAGTGATCCGAACCCTGAAAAGAGGCAAGTACAATGAAGAAGGTAAATTTCTGCCCTGGGTAATGCGGATTGCCCACAATCTCGTCATCGATCATTTCAGAAAAAACAAAAGAATGCCAAAGTTCGATAACAGCGGCGATTTCAATATTTTTTCGGTATTGAGCGATGGCGATCTAAATGCTGAAAAGCAGTTGATCAAAGACCAGATAGAATCTGATGTGCAGGAACTAATCAAGGAATTACCAGACGATCAGCTGGAAGTTCTTACCATGCGTATCTACAAGGATATGAGTTTTAAAGAAATTTCTGAGCGTACCGGGGTGAGTATAAATACCGCTCTAGGCCGCATGAGATATGCCCTGATTAATTTGCGTAAGATCATAGAAAAGAGAAATTTAATCCTGACGAATTAAAAATAACAATATCCCCCCGTTTGTTTCGTTATCTAATAAAACCAACAAAATATTTCAAATGGGGAAACTTTACTTTAAAAACACTTCGAAAGAAGAAAAAATTAATCATCTGCAACCAAAAAAAGAGACGATCGAGTTTCTTTTGAATTATTCAAAAGCACTTCGTGTAATTGAGTATGAGAAGGTGAAGTTCGAGACGCTTCTGAATTAATTTAGAAAAAAGGCCTGTTTTTTTAGCCAGCAGGTCTTTTTTATTTCTTTTTCTTCAGCTGCTCATTGATCACGCTTTTTCGTCCAATAGTATTAGTGATGATGTCCTTTCCAAGATCCCAGCCTCTAGCGGGAGAATATTGTCTGCCATACCAGATGATCTGAAGATGCAATTTGTTCCAGAGCTCCTTTGGGAATAACCTCTTGGCATCCTTTTCAGTTTGCTTTACATTTTTTCCGTTACTAAGGTTCCAACGGTACATCAGGCGGTGAATATGGGTGTCTACAGGAAAGGCAGGAATATTAAAAGCCTGTGCCACTACCACGCTCGCTGTTTTATGACCTACTGCAGGTAATTCCTCAAGAGCATCCAAATTTGCCGGCACCTCTCCATTATATTTTTCTATAAGGATTTCAGACAAACCATGGATCCCTTTCGATTTCATGGGAGAAAGACCAACAGGTTTAATGATCTCCCTGATCTCTTCTACCGTAAGCTTTACCATTTTAAACGGATTATCGGCGATCTCAAAAAGTTTTGGGGTGATCTGGTTTACCTTAACATCGGTACTTTGAGCGGAAAGCAGTACGGCAATCAGAAGAGTGTAAGGGTCTTTATGATCTAACGGAATGGGAATTTCCGGGTAAATATCATTTAACGTATCTATAACGAACTGTACCTTTTCCTGTTTGGTCATAAAGTTTTAATTTAGGGCAAAAGTAATAATTATGACAACACTAAAGGAAGGGGATAAGGCTCCCGATTTTAAAGCTGAAGACCAGGACGGCAACGAGATCAAATTATCAGATTATAAAGGAAAGAAACTGGTGCTTTTCTTTTATCCTAAAGCAAGCACTCCTGGGTGCACCGCAGAGGCCTGTAACCTAAGTGATAATTACGAAGCCCTGCAAAAGAAAGGCTACGAGATCCTGGGGGTTAGTGCCGATTCCAAGAAGAGGCAGCAGAACTTCAAAAATAAATACGATTTTAAATACCCGTTACTGGCAGATGAAGATAAAGAGGTCATCAATGCGTACGGTGTATGGGGACCGAAAAAATTCATGGGAAAGGAATATGATGGGATTCACAGGACCACTTTCCTTATAGATGAAGATGGAAAAATCGAAGAGGTTATCAAAAAGGTAAAGACCAAGGCCCACGCCGAGCAAATACTGGAATAGACCAAAGGATATCAGAATAATAAAAGGCGGAGATTATCCGCCTTTTTTAATATAAGCGTTCTTGATGGTGGCGATGCTGTCGCAGTTTTCGATTTCCAGTTCTATGGACCTTTCATCTTCTGAAGAGATAAAATAAATGCCACAAGGCTCAGCATCGGTTTTGCTTTTACCAAAATCAACGTCCCCGTTCTTCAGGATTTCTGAAACTTTAGAGGTATCTATTTGTTCATTTCTGAAAAAACTCAGGGAGCTTTCAGAGAAATTTCTCTCTTTTATCCTGATGTTCTTAAGTACCCGGGCATTCGGAGAATAATCACAGGAAGTTTTCTTTCCACCCAGGAAAAAAATCAGGATCACAATTCCAAAAAATAGGCCTATACCATAATAAGCAAGGCGGTGAACAAGCTTCATATACTAAAAGATGAGTAGGTTTATATCTCTATAGGAAAGATTGAACCAGTCTGCAATAGACTTGCTGGTCAAAATTCCGTGGTAAAAATACAAACCATTGCGTAATCCGCGGTCAAATCTCAGGGTATTTTCCAGTCCGCCTTCTTCTCCAATATGTAGCAGGTAAGGAGTGAAAATATTACTTATAGAAAGAGAAGAAGTCCGGGCATATCTTGAAGGAATGTTCGGTACGCAATAATGGATCACATCATGCTTGGTGAAAATAGGTTCATCGTGAGAGGTGATCTCGCTGGTTTCTACACAACCTCCCATATCTATACTTACGTCTATGATCACTGCACCACGTTTCATAGACCTTACCATATCTTCGGTAATTAGAATTGGGGAGCGATCTTTGCCTCTAACGGCACCAATCACCACGTCGGCTCGCTTCAGCGCTTTCAAGAGGTTCTTTGGCTGAATAGTGCTGGTATAGAAAGTATTTCCAAGATTTGCCTGAATATTCCTGAGTTTTGTTAAAGAGCTGTCGAAAACCTTCACGCTGGCTCCAAGGCCAATGGCTGATCTGGTGGCGAATTCACCTACGGTACCGGCCCCGATGATTACGATCTCTACCGGAGGAACACCACTTATATTTCCAAACATAAGTCCGTTTCCTTCCTGGTGGTTGCTCATTATTTCTGAAGAAATGAGCACTGAAGCGGTTCCGGCAATTTCACTCAATGCCCTTACAATAGGATAGCTGCCATCATCATCTTTTATGAATTCAAAACCGAGTGCGGTGATCCTTTTTTCAGCGAGTTTCTGAAAATATTCCTTGCACTGGGTCTTGATCTGTAAGGCTGAAATTAAGGTTGTTTGCGGGTTGATGTATTCAAGTTCCTTGGCTGAAGGCGGTTCGATCTTAAGGATGGTAGGGCAGGAAAAGACCTTTTTAGTGTCTTTGGTAATCTCGGCTCCGGCATCTGAATAATCCTTGTCGCTGAACCTTGCCCATTTGCCCGCACCAGATTCTATCATTACCCTATGCCCGTGTGCCGTTATAGCGGCAACTGCGTCTGGGCTTAAACAAATTCGTTTTTCCTGGTAAGCCGTTTCTTTAGGTATTCCTATAAAAAGCTCACCCTTTTTCTTGTAGATCTCAAGGGTTTCTTCCTGTGGTAATAGTTGATCCCTGGTAAAAGGTGAAACCTGCTGTTTTGCCATAGAATTATGTTAAAGCAGTTAAATTACAACTAAATTTATAAAAAGAAGAAAATAGGTCTATAGTTTACGGTAGTAGTCTTCAACAAGCATGTTCGAGGTATCGATATCATCCTGGTCATCATCTTCCTGAAAACCTTTGATCTCTCTCATATCCTTATCTGAAATAGGGGAAAAAACAGAGATCTCTGTTTCTTCTAATTCAGAAAGATCGAGGCCATAGACGCGGTCGAAAATTTTTATTCTAATAAGATAAACTAAAGACAAAATTGTTATAAAAAACGGAGCTAAATATATCAACCCATCAGTATCCATAAAAAAAGCAGAGTTGAGATAAACATCCTGATAAATCGCTATGACTAATTGGTAAGCATACATTGAAATAGGAATGAGGATAACATGGTACCACCAGTGTTTGCAAGTAAAAAACCATATTAGAAGAAGAAGCAATGGTACAATTTTTCCTAAATACGTCCATGCCGCTGTAAGTACGTCTTCGTAATATTTACTTTCATACCTAAAAAAAGAATTTTCCCAAACAGGTCCGTTTGGGAAAATTTCATATAAATAAAATAAATATGGTGAAAACGCTATTGTCAACGCTATAAGACTACCCAGCAGCAGGTACTTTGATGAGTCTTTTGTCGACAGCTTGCTTTTGAATTTCATCTTTATTAGTATCGTTATCTGAAGTTGAAGTTACAAAAAAACTTGCTCCAAAGATTGCTGCTGCGAAAAGTACTGCTTTAAGTTTCATAATTATCGGTTTTAATATTGTTGTTTCGTTTTGTTTCTGATACAAACATATAACAACTTAAAATCCTGTCAGTTAAAACATTAATCGTACTTTTGCGCCTTTTTTTGAGACAAAAAATGCCCTTGAAATCGCAATTTGAACTTAAAATATGTTAGTTTAAATTTATTTATAAATCGTTCAATGAATAAAAATTCAACAAATGACTTTATAAAACAATTGTAAAAGTAAAAAAAATCTTACAATGAATTTTTTGCAGCTTTTTTCCTTAAAAACTGCTTTGTTAACAAAACTTTAACGTTCTGGTTTCTTCAGAATTGACCTCAATTGACAACTTTTGGGTGTTTTCCCCCAATAATCTTTCAATTTTTTCAGGCCATTCTATCAAATTCCAGTTGTCAGAATCCAGGTAATCCTCGATTCCCATATCCAATGCCTCTGTATCATCCTCGATCCTGTAAAAATCAAAATGATAAACAGAGCCTCTATCTGACTCGTAATGGTTAACTAATGAAAACGTGGGACTGGAGGCTACATCCTGCACGCCTAGCGCCTTTACCAGCTCTTTAATTAGAGTGGTTTTGCCGGCGCCCATTTCGCCATAAAAAAGCAGGGTCTTGCTTTTCGTATTTTGTAGAATATAATCTACGGCTCGATCCAGTTCTTGAAGTCTGTAGGTTAACTCCATATTATCAAAATGTCAGATTGGGGTTTGTAAATATATGTAAAAATCAGATAAAGTGCGTCACCCTACTGATTATCAATCAAGTATAACTTTTAAATGTGTATTTCAACCTAAAAATAATGCTTTTTATCGATTATTTTGGGTTTAGGACTACAAAGGGGATTACAACTTCTTCTAAAGAAACACCCCCGTGCTGGTAGGTATTCTTGTAATAACTAACATAATGGTTATAGTTATTTGGATAAGCGAAGAAAAGATCCTCCTTGGCAAAAATATAAGAACTACTCATATTAATGGTGGGCAGGTAAACAGATTTTGGATCTTCAAAGGCCAATACATCCTTGTTTTCATAGGTAAGGCTTTTTCCGGTTTTATACCTTAGGTTCAAACTGGTGTTCTTGTCACCAATTACCTTGGAAGGATTTTTCACATTTATAGTACCGTGATCTGTAGTAATGATTAGTTTAAAGCCAGACTGCTGGGCTTTTTGGATGATCTCAAGTAACGGAGAATTTTTAAACCAGCTCTGGGTAAGGCTCCTGTATGATTTGTCATTAGAAGCCAATTCCTTGATCACTTCCATCTCTGTCTTGGAGTGGGAAAGCATATCCACGAAATTATAAACTACCACGGTTAGATCGTTAGATTTCTGGGTTTTGAAATTGTCCACCAGTTTTTTTCCTGCTTTTAGGCTGCTGATTTTATGATATTCAAATTTTAGGTCTTCACCAAGCCTTTTAAGCTGCTCTTCGAGAAACTGGGATTCATAAAGATTTTTTCCTCCTTCTTCGGTGTCGTTCTTCCAGTATTGAGAAAAGAGTTTTTCCATTTCACTGGGCATAAGTCCAGAAAAGATGGCGTTTCGTGCGTATTGTGTAGCTGTGGGTAAAATACTGAAATAGGCGCTTTCCTTTTCCTTTTTATAATAGGTATTGATTATCGGCTCCAGGCTTTTCCATTGGTCGTACCTTAAATTATCTACCACTACCAATAAAGTAGGCTGGTCTTTCTTAATTTCCGGAAGAATCTTCTTTTTGAAAAGGGTGTGGGACATTACAGGGGCTTCGGAACCTTTTTCGAACCAGTTCTGGTAATTCCTTGAAATGAATTTGAAGAACTGGCTGTTGGCTTCTTGCTTCTGTGATTCCAGGATCTCGAACATTCCGGAATCTTCGATCTCCTCAAGCTGAATTTCCCAGTAAATTAACTTCTGGTATAACTCTGCCCATTCTTCATAAGAGTTCACCTGAGACATCTCCATAGCGATCTTCCTGAATTCCTGCTGATAATTAGAGGTGGTCTTTTCAGAGATCAATCGCGAATGGTCCAGGTTCTTTTTTATACTTAATAGTATCTGGTTTGGGTTAACCGGCTTAATAAGGTAGTCTGCAATTTTTGAACCAATTGCCTCCTCCATAATATATTCCTCCTCACTTTTAGTGATCATCACGATAGGGACGGTCTCCCTTTTTTCTTTGATCTCGGCCAGTGTTTCCAGGCCGGTAAGGCCAGGCATGTTTTCATCCAGAAAAATAATATCAAAATTCTCATTTTCGATTTGCTCCAGAGCTTCGGTTCCACTTTTACAGGTCTTTACCTCGTAATTACGGGACTCCAGGAACATTATGTGAGGTTTTAATAGGTCAATTTCATCGTCTACCCATAGTATTTTGATATTATTCATAAAGTTTTAGGTTGTTTATCTTGTTTATAATTTTAGAATTGGCCGTCATTTTCTTACAAAAAGTGTAGTTTTCAAGATGGCTCAATTCATATATGTATCTTTGTTCTGAATATTAGAAAAATAGAGCTTGGCTTCACAAACTAAACTTAAAATATTAAACGATCCAATTTACGGTTTTATTACCATTCCCAATGAACGGATCTTTAAGATAATAGAACATCCTTACTTTCAAAGACTACGCCGAATTTCTCAGATGGGATTGTCCTACCTGGTTTATCCGGGTGCCCACCATACCAGGTTTCATCATGCCCTGGGTTGCGTGCACCTAATGCAAAAAGCAGTGAGAGTACTCCGGTATAAAGGGGTGCAGATATCTGAAGAAGAGGAAGAAGCGCTTCTCATTGCTATATTAATGCACGATATAGGTCATGGCCCGTTTAGCCATGCCATGGAACACAGTCTTGTGGAAGGGGTAGATCATGAGACCATTTCTCTGCTATTCATGGAGGAAATGAATGCTGAATTTAACCAAAGTTTAACTCTGGCTATCAGAATTTTCAAGGGTAGTTACGAAAGAAGATTTATGAATCAGCTGATATCCAGTCAAATGGATATGGACAGGCTGGATTATCTAAAAAGAGACAGTTTCTATTCTGGTGCAGTTGAGGGGAATATAAATAGCGAGCGCATCATCACGATGCTAAATGTGGTAAATGATGAGCTGGTGGTTGAAGAAAAAGGGATCTATTCTGTAGAAAAATTTCTCATTGGCCGCAGGCTTATGTACTGGCAGGTCTATCTTCATAAGACCAGTCTCGTAGCCGAACAATTACTTATTAGGGTTCTTGTGCGTGCCAAAGAGCTAATTGGCCAGGGGCATGATCTCCACGCCAGCGGATCACTTATGTATTTTCTGAAAAACAGGGTCACCAGGGAAGATTTTGATGCAGGTACCTTAAATATGTTCTCGAGATTAGACGACAACGATGTGATCTCTGCGATGAAGGAGTGGATGTATTCAGATGATTTTGTGTTGAGCAACCTTTGTGAGATGATCATCAACCGGAATTTACTGAAGGTAAAGATCAAGAAAAAAAGACCTTCCGCAGAAAAACTGGAAAAGCGTTCTAAAGCCCTTCAGAAGAAATATAATATTTCTGAAAAGGAAGCTTCCTATTTCGTGTTCGAAGGGGAGATAGCCAACCTGGCCTACAAACGAGAAAAAGATAATATCAACATTCTGCATAAGAACGGAAAGATCAACGACATCGTTAAGGTTTCAGACCAGTTCAATTTAAAAGCCCTTACGAATACCGTCACCAAATACTATATGTGTTATCCAAAAGTTAAAGATTAACTCATTTTTTTTACTTTTGCCAGAATGAAGTTTACAGCAGCGCAAATAGCCGACATTTTAGATGGTAAGGTTGAAGGGAATCCAGAAGCGGAAGTTTCTGAACTTGCCAAGATAGAAGAGGGGACCGAAGGTTCACTTACTTTCCTGAGCAATCCTAAATATACTTCCTTTCTATATACCACCAATGCTTCGATCACCATAGTGAACGATGACTTTGAGGTAGAACAGCCGGTGAATACGACTCTTATAAAGGTGAAGGATGCATATAAAGCATTTTCGACCTTACTGGAATATTACAATCAAATAAAATTAAATAAATCGGGAATAGAGCAACCCAGCAATATTTCTGAAACTGCCAAATACGGCGAGGGGCTTTACCTGGGAGCTTTTTCTTATATAGGGGAACAGGTGGCGCTGGGTGATAATGTGAAGATCTATCCTAATGTATATATAGGAGATAATGTAAAGATCGGCGATAATGTGACCATCTTTGCCGGAGTAAAGATCTATTCTGAAAGTATAATTGGCAATAATGTGACCATTCATAGCGGTGCTGTAATAGGTGCCGATGGATTTGGCTTTAGCCCGGGAGAATCTGGTGAATACAGTAAAGTACCCCAAATTGGTAACGTGATCATTGAAGATCATGTGGATATTGGTGCTGCCACAACTATAGACAGGGCAACATTGGGCTCTACTATTATAAGAAAGGGAGTGAAGTTGGATAATCATATTCAGATCGCTCATAATGTTGAAATTGGAGAGAATACTGCCATTGCCGCTCAAACCGGAATCGCAGGTTCTACCAAGATCGGAAAGAATTGCCTTATAGGTGGCCAGGTAGGAATTGCGGGGCACCTTAATATTGGTGACAGGGTGAAGATCCAGGCACAGTCTGGGATTGGCCGTAATATTAAAGATGACGAGATGTTACAGGGCTCACCTGCCATTGGATATAGCGATTATAATAAATCTTATATCCATTTTAAGAATCTGCCTCAAACCATGAATATTATAAACCAACTAGAAAAAAAATTGAATAATGGCTGATAAAATTTCAAAACAAAGAACCATTCAGGAGGAAGTTTCTCTTGATGGTGTTGGCCTGCATACCGGGAAAAAAGTTAAACTGACTTTCAAGCCGGCTCCCGAGAACACAGGTTATGTGTTTAGAAGAACAGACCTGGAAGGAATGCCTGAAGTTGAAGCAGATGTAGCTTACGTGGTAAATACTCAAAGAGGTACTAATCTGGATAAAAATGGAGTTACCATTCAAACTTCAGAACACGTACTGGCAGCTTGTGTTGGTCTGGAAATAGACAACTTATATATTGAACTTGACGCTTCTGAACCTCCTATTATGGACGGTTCTTCTAAATTTTTCGTGGAGGCTCTGGAAAAGGCCGGAGTTGTAGAGCAGGAAGCAGATAGGGAAGAATACGTGGTAGATCAGATCATTTGTTATCGTGATGATAATGGTAGCGAAATCATTGCCATGCCGGCAGATGAATACCAGGTTACCACTATGGTCGATTTTGGTACCAAGGTGCTGGGAACCCAGAATGCTTCGATAGAGCATTTATCGGAATTTAAGACCGAGATCGCCGATGCCAGGACTTTCAGCTTTTTACATGAAATTGAAACATTATTGGAGCATGGTCTTATAAAAGGCGGTGATCTGAATAATGCCATTGTATACGTAGATAAAGAAATTAGCGAGGATACCTTAAAGAAATTAAGGGTAGCCTTTAATAAAGAAGAGATTTCGGTTAAACCGAACGGAATTCTTGATAACCTTAACTTGCATTATCCGAATGAAGCAGCCAGGCATAAATTACTGGATGTGCTTGGAGATGTAGCTTTAGTAGGTACACGAATAAGGGGTAAGATCATTGCTACCAAACCAGGGCATTACGTAAATACTGAATTTGCGAAAAAACTGGCCAAGGTGATCAAAGCCGAGAAAAGGAATAATGTGCCTAAGATCGATCTTTCCCAACCGCCTTTGATGGATGTGAACGATATCATGAATACTTTGCCGCACAGATCTCCGTTCCTGCTGGTAGATAAGATTTATGAGCTTACCGAATCTCATGTGATCGGGATGAAGAATGTAACCATGAACGAACCATTCTTCGTAGGGCATTTTCCTGGGAAACCGGTAATGCCGGGTGTATTGCAGGTAGAGGCCATGGCGCAAACAGGAGGGATCCTGGCACTGAAATCTGTTCCAGATCCTGAAAATTATCTAACCTTCTTTATGAAGATCGATAATGTAAAATTCAAAAGACAGGTAGTTCCGGGAGATACATTGATATTCAAACTGGAATTGCTAGCACCAATAAGAAGAGGTATTTGCCAGATGCAGGGTTATGCATTTGTTAACGGGCAACTCGCCACTGAAGCCGTTTTAATGGCACAAATAGTTAAATCAAAATAAATAAAATGAACCAACCCTTAGCATATGTGCATCCGGGAGCGAAGATTGCCAAAAACGTGGTAATTGAACCTTTCGCCACGATTCACAATAACGTAGTGATTGGAGAAGGTACCTGGATTGGTTCCAATGTAAGTATAATGGAAGGTGCCCGCATCGGAAAAAATTGCAGTATTTTTCCCGGCGCAGTGATCTCGGCAGTTCCGCAGGACAAGAAGTTCAACGATGAAGATACACTTACGGTAATTGGTGATAATACAACTATCAGGGAGTGTGTGACCATTAACCGTGGTACCACAGACAGGATGAAAACGGTAATTGGTAACAATTGCTGGATCATGGCATACTGCCACGTGGCTCACGACTGTATCGTAGGTGATAACTGTATATTTTCTAACAACAGTACCCTCGCCGGCCATATTAATGTTGGTGATTATGTGGTGCTGGCGGGAATGGCTGCCATTCAGCAGTTCTGTAGTATTGGTAAACACGCCTTCGTAACCGGAGGTTCGCTGGTTAGAAAAGATGTTCCTCCCTTTGTAAAAGCAGGTAGGGAGCCACTTAGTTATGTTGGGATTAATTCTATCGGGCTAAGAAGAAGAGGCTTTAGTACCGAAAAGATCAGGGAGATACAGGATATTTACAGGATTTTATACCAGAAAAATTATAATAACTCTCAGGCAGTGGCTATTATTGAAGCTGAAATGCAGGCTACCGCCGAAAGAGACGAAATATTAGAATTCATTAAAAACTCACAACGAGGTATCATGAAGGGATACTTCAGTTCAAATTAAATTACAGATTAGAAATGGCTACAACCAGCGATATAAGAAACGGACTTTGTATTAGATATAACCACGACATTTACAAGATCGTGGAATTTCTTCATGTAAAACCGGGGAAAGGACCTGCTTTCGTTAGAACTAAATTAAAAAGTGTAACTACCGGGAAGGTTCTGGAAAATACTTTTTCTGCAGGACATAAGATCGAAGATATTAGAGTTGAAACTCACAAATACCAGTTCCTTTACGAAGATGGTGAGTTCTGGCATTTTATGAATGTTGAAGATTACACGCAGATCAGGCTAACTGAGAACGCTCTGGATATGCCTAAACTTCTTAAGGAAGGAGAGGTCGTTACCATCCTTATCAATACTGAAGATAATATGCCTCTTTCTGTGGAGATGCCGGCAAGCGTAGTTCTTGAAGTTACTCATACAGAGCCTGGCGTAAAAGGAAACACGGCTACCAATGCCACTAAACCGGCAACGGTTGAAACTGGCTTTGAGGTAAATGTTCCACTTTTCATCAATGAAGGCGACAAGATCAAGATCGAGACCGAAAAAGGAACTTACAAAGAAAGAATCAAGGAATAATCGTATTTAATGAAGTTCCCCCACCAACATTCCCTTAAAGAAATTGCTGAGATCATAAACTGCGATTACGTAGGTGATCCTGAATTCCCTGTTTTGGGAATGAACGAGATCCACGTAGTTACGCCGGGTGATATAGTTTTTGTAGATCACCCTAAATATTATGATAAGGCACTGGAATCTGCAGCGACGATCGTACTTATAAATAAGGAAGTGGCCTGCCCTGAAGGAAAGGCTTTGCTGGTTTCAGACGATCCTTTCAGGGATTTCAACAAGCTTACCAGGCATTTTAAACCATTCCAGCCAGCGAACAATCTCATTTCCGATTCCGCAGAGATAGGAGAGGGGACCATTATCCAGCCAAATGCCTTTATTGGAAATAATGTGAAGATTGGTAAGGATTGTTTGATCCATGCTAATGCTTATATTGGCGATAATTGTATTATTGAAGATAATGTGATTATTCACGGCGGGACGGTGCTGGGAGGCGATGCCTTTTATTATAAGAAGCGTCCTGAAGGCTTCGATAAATTATTGTCTGGAGGAAGGGTAGTTCTGAAAAAAAATGTTGAGATTGGTTCCAATTGCTCTATAGATAGAGGGGTTACCGGTGATACGACCATCGGGGAGGGCTCAAAACTCGATAACCTTATCCAGATTGGGCACGATACGGTGATAGGAAAACAATGTCTTATCGCCTCCCAGGTAGGAATTGCCGGATGCGTGGTGGTCGAGGATGATGTGACTATCTGGGGCCAGGTAGGGATAAGAAGTGATGTAACCATTGCTACCGGTACGGTTTTAATGGCGCAGTGTGGGGTTTCAAAAGATACCACTCCCAATACAACCTATTGGGGCACGCCTTTTGGTGAAGTACGTACAAAATTGAAAGAATACGCGGCTATAAAGAAATTGCCCGAGATTGTTAAAAACTTAAAATAAGTATACTATGGGTTTAAGAACAAAAGAAATTGCAACTAAATTCTATGAATCCAATTTCTACAAAGATGAAGATGTACTAAGAAGTTTTCTTCATCCAGATGTAGAACTTTCATGGTATGGTACTACCGGGCTTAAAAAGCTGGATCTTAATGGTATAGCGCAAATAAGTCAGCAACTTGCTGAATCTTACGAGTCGCTTCGTGCAGAGATCGAGAAGGTGGTTGCTAAAAAAGATGATGTTGCGGTTCATTTTACTTACCACGTGAGAACCATAGAGAATCCTGAAGAAGAGATGCCTTTGGCACATTTTGTGGCTATCTGGGAAATGAAGGATGGCAAACTTTTCAAAGGAGTTCAAATAAGTCAGCTAGGGGAAGAGGTAGACGATAATCCCTGGTCGTAATTAATCAAATATAGAAAACCCTCGGAAATTTTCCTGAGGGTTTTTTATTTAATTTGTATTCTACGTTTGTAGAATTAAAAATTATTTCTACATTTGTAGAGTAAAACAATTTGTATGGAACTTTCTAATGCAGAAGAGCAATTAATGCAGATCCTTTGGAAGAAGGAAAAAGCCTTTATGAAAGATCTTCTTGAGGCCTATCCAGATCCAAAACCCGCATTAACGACCGTGGCCACTTTGCTTAAACGTATGCAGGATAAGAATTTTGTAGGCTATACCCAGCAGGGGAGGTCAAGAGAATATTTTCCGAGAGTGAAAAAGAAAGATTATTTCTCAAAGCAAATGAGCGGCATGATCAAGAACTTCTTTAATGATTCGGCCAGCCAGTTCGCTTCATTTTTTACCAATGAGACAGACCTTTCAGAAAAGGAACTTTTGGAAATTCGTAAACTCATAGACGAACGGATTAAAAATAAATAAGATGCTTATCTATTTGCTAAAATCGGGATTGTGCCTGCTGATCTTATTCGGCTTCTATAAGCTATGCCTGGAAAATGAAAATTTCCATAAGATCAAACGTGTTTACCTGCTTGGTGCTTTGATTTTAGCTTTTAGTTTACCTCTTATCACTTTAACCTACCAGGTAGAGGTAGAACCTGTTCCAGATCCTTCCGGTTTTGAGGAGGTTAACTTCACCGGCTCAAAGCTTGAAAATAAATCTGAAGTTTGGGATAACCTTTACATCATAGCAATTTCTATATACCTGCTTGGGTTCCTTTTTTTCGGTTACAGGTTTTTTAAGAATCTTCGTTCACTCTTAACCCAGGCCTGGAAAAATGAAAAGATCAGGGAACTGAATTATATTTTCATCCTTCTGGGACAGAAACTGGTTCCTTTTTCTTTCCTCAATTATATTTTTTTAAACAGAACTGAATTTAAAAAGGACGAAATCTCGCAGGCTGTCATTGAACACGAGAAAGCCCATGTGAACCAGAAACATTCCCTGGATCTGTTATTTATCGAAATTCTGCAGGTGATATTCTGGTTTAATCCTTTGTTCTACTGGATCAAAAGGTCCATCAAATTGAATCATGAATTTCTAGCAGACAGTGAGGTTCTTGCCAAGGACTTCAACGCCCTGGAATATTCCAATATTCTTTTTAACTATAGTTCGGGCTATCATCACAATGCGTTAGCAAGCCCATTAAATCATTCATTAATCAAAAAACGAATTATCATGATCACTAAAGATTTTTCAATCAAAAAGCTTCTTCTTCGGGCTGGTTTGTTCCTACCTGTTCTGGGTGGCTGTATTTTTCTTTTTAACAACGAAATCGTAGCAAAACCTGTTTATGTCAGCGATTATTCCGTTAAACAGGGAGGGAATATCGAAATTCCTTTCGAAGCTAAAACCGGTTTTCTTACTTCTGATAATGTTCCGGAAACTATGGCTGTAGTTCAGGATCTGGAACTTAAGATCAAAGTAGATGGTGAGAAGGTATGGGTAAATGGCCAGGAGACTGATCTTGAAAATTTCAGTAAAAAAATTGACCAGGTTACTGGTGAACTTTCTAAAGCTGAGCTGAAAGAGCTGAACCTTAGCATGAAACTTATCGATACCCGGGAAGAATTCATGAAAAACCTGGACAGGGAATTTTCCAAAACCAGGCTGGCCAGCGTTTCCGGAAGATCGGTATTACCACCTCCACCTCCAATGCCACCTGATCCTGGCGCGGCACCACCTCCTCCAGAACCGGGGAATGAGATCATAAGCGTGCCACCTCCTCCAAAACCTGGTAATGAGATCGTAGAAATAGATAAGGAGAGAAACATAAAAAAGCAAGAGGCTCATCTTAGGGAAAGGGAGGAGCGGCTAAAGGCCAGGAAAAATGAACTGGAAACCAGTCAAAAACTCTCTGAAACAGAGAAAAAAAGGCGGTTGCAGGAATTGGAAGATGAAGAAAAAAGATTACTTGCCCGCCAGACCGCATTGGAGCAACGTCATGCTCACCTTATTGAAAGAGAAGCAATAGAAGTAGAAAGAAGGGCTCGCGAGGTTGAACGTGAAGCCAGAATCAGGGAAAGAAATCATCAGGAACTTCCGGCACCGCCACCACCGCCAAAGGTTCACTATCCTGAAAATGCCACTTATTACTTGAACGACAATCAAATAAGCCGGCAAAAGGCCCTGGAGTTAATTAAAGAAGGTAAAACTACTCAGGTAAATATTCAGCAGTCTTCGTACGGCAAAGATGTGGTGAGAATATATAACTAAACTAAAAATGAACTTTTAGATAGACCGGAAATACCCCGGTCTATTTTTTTATTTCTTCAAAACTGTCCTGTTTAAAGCATTTTTGCAGAGGGTTAAAGCTTTAATAAACTTCGAAAAAGCTTTTAACTTTTATATTTAAAAACATACTTTTGTAACGCAAAAATCAAAAGACACTTATGAGCGTTTTAGTCAATAAAAATTCTAAAGTAATTGTGCAAGGGTTTACCGGAAGTGAAGGTACTTTCCATGCTGAGCAGATGATAGAATACGGTACAAATGTAGTTGGTGGAGTTACTCCAGGTAAAGGAGGTCAAAAACACCTTGATAAACCAGTTTTCAATACAGTTTCTGAAGCTGTTGAAAAAGCAGGTGCAGATGTTTCCATCATTTTCGTACCGCCGGCATTCGCTGCAGACGCGATCATGGAAGCTGCCGATGCAGGGATCAAAGTGATCATTACGATCACTGAAGGTATTCCGGTTGCAGATATGGTAAAAGCTTCAGATTATATTAAAGACCGTGATTGTAGATTGATTGGTCCTAACTGCCCAGGGGTTATCACTCCGGGAGAAGCTAAAGTTGGTATCATGCCAGGTTTCGTTTTCAAAAAAGGAAAAGTTGGTATCGTATCTAAGTCTGGTACGCTTACTTACGAAGCTGCAGACCAGGTTGTTAAGCAAGGTCTGGGAATTACTACTGCTATTGGTATTGGTGGAGATCCAATCATTGGAACCACTACTAAGGAAGCGGTTGAATTATTGATGAACGACGACGAAACCGAGTGTATCGTAATGATCGGTGAGATCGGTGGTCAGCTTGAGGCAGATGCTGCTCAGTGGATTAAACAAAATGGAAATAAAAAGCCGGTTGTTGGATTCATCGCTGGTGAAACTGCTCCGGCAGGACGTACTATGGGTCACGCCGGTGCGATAGTAGGTGGTAGCGAAGATACTGCCCAGGCAAAGAAAAAGATCCTTAAGGAGAACGGAATTCATGTTGTGGATTCTCCTGCTGAGATTGGAATGAAAGTAGCAGAAGTTCTTAACTCTTAAGAATATTCTAGATTCATATAAAGATCCCTTTTTTACCTCGGTAGAAAAGGGATCTTCTTTTTTATGTACATTAATCATGAAGCCCCTTTTCTCTTAAAAAACTTAGCAATTTCTCAGGGTGGTCGGTCTGGATCACATTTACTTTTTTGATGTTCAGAAGATTTTCAAAACCATTCTTTTGTTCTATCTCCAGCCTGTCGTACTTTTTGAGGGCATTCACCCAAACTTCAAAATCATTGCTTTTAAGCCGGTTGATGTTGATACTTCCATAGGGCCGGTGGTAAAGCTGTATGATATCTAAGAAATCATACTTTATCACCTGATTGATCTTCCACCAGCTAAATGCCACGGGCATGATCCTTATTTCCGGATTTATCTCATAAAGGCTCGGGATCAAATCAAGATCACGAACCGTAAAGATCACCGAGTTTTCCATTCCAAGCCTGGCTACAACTTTATAGCTGCGTTTCATGGCTTGGAGATCGTCCAGCTTGAAGTCAAGATTTAGTATGACCTTGTTCTTAGATATTATTAAAGCTTCCTCCAGGCTGGGAATTCGTTGGTCTGTTTCTTTATTTTGATAGAGAAGAGGTATTTCTTCTAACTCCTTAAAATCTACATCTGCAATTTTTAGGTTAGATCCGGTTGTACGTTTTAAACTTTCGTCGTGTAAAAGAACAGGAATTTTATCCCGGGTCTCCCTTATATCTACCTCTACGATATCTATCTGATTATTGATGCTTTCCTGTATAGCTGCCAGTGAATTTTCAGGATGTTTATCGTGAGAACCGCGATGGGCTGCAACCAGGACCCGGTCGTCTTCAGAATACAGGCCCTCAAATTCAGCCAGTTCTTTATTATTCCCCGATGTGGTCATCAACATCAGGAAGATCGAAATTGAAAAGGTATATAGACTACTTTTTAGCATAAGCTGCAGGGTTTGTTATGCTTGTTAAATGTATCCTACTAAAAATAAGACTAATAAGAATAAAAAACCAGTGCCGGGCGGCTTTTTTAATTTGGGACCGATCCATGTTTTTGCATCCAATGCAAAACCTGATTTTCAGAATTTGATAATAAAAACGGCTTCCGAATATCTTCAATTGAATTTTCTTCAATCCATTTTAGCTTTTGTTATATTTGGAGGGACATTTAACCAAGATCATTTAATATGAAATTATTAGAAGGAAAAAACGCAATTATTACAGGTGGTAGTCGTGGTATAGGAAAAGGTATCGCGCAGGTATTTGCTCAACACGGGGCCAATGTTGCCTTTACATATAATTCATCTTCGCAATCTGCCGAGGAGCTGGCAAAAGAATTGGAAGAGATGGGCATAAAAGCCAAAGCTTATAAATCTAATGCCGCCAGTTTTGCAGAGGCACAGGAACTGGTAGATAAGGTGCTGGAAGATTTTGGATCTATAGACATTCTTATTAATAATGCCGGAATTACCAAGGATAACCTCTTAATGAGGATGAGCGAGGAAGATTTTGATAAGGTTATTGAAGTGAACCTCAAATCTATCTTTAATATGACCAAAGCGGTTCAGCGAACCATGCTGAAGCAGCGTAAGGGAAGTATCATCAATATGAGTTCTGTAGTTGGAGTAACCGGAAATGCCGGGCAGGCCAATTACGCGGCTTCCAAAGCAGGGATCATAGGTTTTTCTAAATCGATGGCGCAGGAGCTTGGTTCAAGAAATATCCGTACCAATGTGATCGCTCCAGGTTTTATAGAAACTGAAATGACCGAAAAACTGGATGAGAAGACCGTCCAGGGCTGGAGAGAAGCTATTCCGCTTAAGAGAGGTGGAAGCCCGGAAGATATTGCCAATGCCTGTGTGTACCTTGGTAGCGACCTGAGCGCCTATGTTACCGGCCAGGTGCTGCATGTAGATGGAGGTATGCATACCTAATTTCTCTCTCCATGCTTGAGTTGTGAATTTATTCATTTAAATTCTTAACTTCACAACATAAGCCTTGTAGATGACCACAGAAACAATTTTATATATAACCCTGGCCCTTCTTGTAGCGCTGGGGTTTGCTTTTTTTCAGTATCTGTACAATAGACCGGTAAGGAACAGCAGGGATTATATTCTCTTTTCGCTCAGAGCTCTGGCGGTTTTTTTAGTATTGCTTATCCTCATCAATCCAAAGATCACTTCTACCAGTTACCAGGTAGATAAACCGGAACTTGTTCTGCTGGCAGATAATTCCCAATCCATCTCTTTTTTGGAAGCCGAGAATGATCTTAAGGAGATTTCGAATGCGATACTGAGTAATGAAAGGATTCGGCAGAATTTTGAAGTGAGCCAGCTTAATTTTGGCGACAAGATCGGCATGGGCGACTCTCTGAATTTTTCAGCGGTCCAAACCGACATTTATTCTGCGCTGAGTGAAACACGAGACCTTTTTTCCGGAAAGAATTCCGCGGTGGTCTTGCTTACTGATGGAAATCAAAGCCTGGGGCGAGATTTCCGGTATTTTAAAAAGAACGGTTCTGCCGAAGTTTTCCCAATAGTGCTCGGCGATACTACCCGGTATAAGGATCTTAGTATAGAAAGGATCAACCTTAACCGTTATGCTTTTCTGAATAACAGGTTTCCGCTAGAGATTTTCCTGAATTATTCGGGCCGGGAAGAGGTGAAAACTAAATTGAATATCCGTGCCGGAGGCAATATCGTTTTTTCTAAGGAACTGGAGTTTTCTGAGGAAAAGCGTTCCGAGGTGATCAGGACAGATCTGCCGGCAACTTCCCTTGGGGTTAAAACTTACCAGGTGGAACTGGAACCTGTCGCCGAAGAAAAGAATACCATCAATAACCTTCAGAAATTTGCCATTGAAGTGATCGATGAGAGAACTTCGGTATTGATCTTAAGTAGTATAGCTCATCCAGACCTGGGGGCGATGAAGAAGGCTATTGAAAGCAATGAGCAGCGTACTGCAGATATAAAATATATTAGAGATGATAATTTGCAACCTTCAGTATATCAACTAATTATATTGTATCAACTGAATAATTCGTTCAATAAAACTGTAGCAGAAATCCTTGAAAAAAAATATAATTACCTGGTAATCACGGGAAGTAAAACAGATTGGAATTACCTGAATAACCTTGACCTGGGATATTCAAAAAGCTGGTCTAATCAGCCACAGGAAATCTTCCCGGTATACAACCCCACCTTTAGCTCCTTTCAGTTCGAGGATATTGGTTTTGATGACATGCCTCCGGTCATAGATAAATTTGGGCCTTTGGATATTCAGGAAAACAGGTTCAATATACTTTTATACCAGGAGCAACAGGGAGTTGAAACCGGCGAAGCCCTGATGGGGGTTACCCAGGATGCTCCAAAATCTGGATTCCTTTTTGGGGAAAACATCTGGAGATGGAGGGCGAAAACTTACCTGGATAATAAATCCTTCCAGGAATTTGATGATTTCTTCGGAAAACTGATACAGAATCTCTCGTCTTCTGGCTCTAAACAGAGACTGATGGTAGAGGCTGAGAATTTCTATTATGCCAACCAGAACGTGCTTATTTCGGCACAGTATTTCGATGAGAACTACCAGTTCGATCCGGGTGCAGGGATTAAAATTAGTGTTGAGAACAAGGAAACAGGGGATAGCTTTACTTCAGACTTGGTGCTGAAAAATAACTTCTACCAGTTCGATGGCGGGGATCTTCCCGCGGGAGAATATGCTTATAACATTAGGGTTGCCAACAAAAAACTTAGCAAATCCGGTAGTTTTGAAGTGATAGAATATAATACCGAGCAGCAATTTGTATCCTCTAATCTTTCTGGGCTTCAGTCTTTTGCAGAAAATAATGAAACTGACCTTTTTTATGCCGGGGATGCCGAAAACCTGATCAACAGCCTGTTGGCTAACGATAAGTTGAAACCTGTTCAGAAAAGCCGACAAAAAACGCTACCTTTGATAGACTGGTATTACCTGCTGTTTATCCTGATTTTTATTCTTGCCGTTGAGTGGTTTTACCGAAAATATTTAGGACTAATTTAAATTTCAATTTTTATATATGGAAAGATTACCCAAGATTGGCATACCTCTGTTTATTGGTATCGTCATTTTAATAATTTTTATCGCGAAGTCAACAGTTACTATCGATTCTGGTGAAGCCGGTGTTTTATACCGAACCTTCGGTGGAGGGGTGGTGACAGACAAACCGCCATTATCTGAAGGCTTTCATTTTGTGGCTCCCTGGAACAAGGTATTCGTTTATGAAGTTCGGCAGCAATCTATAGATGAAGAAATGCGTGTGCTTTCTTCAAATGGTCTGGAGATCAGGCTTGATGCTTCTGTATGGTTTCAGCCGGAATATGAAGCCCTGGGGAAACTTCACCAGGAAAAGGGTGAGGCCTATATCCAGCGTTTGCTTCAGCCGGCAATTCGTTCAGCAACCAGGGCAGTTGTGGGAAGGTATAATCCAGAGCAGTTGTACGCAAGTAAAAGAGAGGCTATCCAGAAAGAGATCTTCGATGAGACCAATCTGTTACTGGAAGACCAGTATGTACAGGTGAACGAGGTGCTGGTTAGGGATGTTTCCCTGCCACCAACTATCAAAGAGGCCATTGAAAGAAAGCTTAGACAGGAACAGGAATCCCTGGAATATGAATACAGGTTGACCAAAGCCGAGCAGGAGGCAGAAAGACAACGTATCGATGCCGAAGGTAAAGCCAGGGCCAACCGCATTCTTAGTGAGTCCTTAACCGAGAAAGTTTTACAGGAAAAAGGTATACAGGCTACCCTTGAACTTGCCAAATCCCCTAATTCAAAGGTAGTTGTGATTGGTAATAGCGAGAACGGAATGCCGCTTATTCTAGGCAACAACTAATAAACATATCTTAAATATTAATTTTCAGGTTTTATTTCTGAAAATTTTATTTAGCTTTGAACTCACAATGAGAAAATATACTGTACATCATCATTTTTTTACCCACGCTCAGGCGAGGTGAATATGATATGTTGTAATTTTAACTAAATATCATGACCCGTTTGAGCAATCAAACGGGTTTTTTTATTTCTAATAGTAGCCACTAAAATTATGAGTAAAGAAAAATTAAGAATTGCAGTTCAGAAATCGGGACGATTGTTCGAGGATTCCATTAAGATCCTGAAGGACGCCGGGATTTCTATAGATAACGGAAAGGAGCAGTTAAAGGCATCTTCAAGAAATTTTCCGCTAGAAGTGATGTACCTGCGAAATGGGGATATCCCGCAATACCTTCGCGACGGGGTGGTAGATGTAGCCATTATTGGAGAGAATGTATTAATTGAAAAAGGACAGGATATCATCAAGGGAGAAAAACTAGGATTTTCCAAATGCCGTGTTTCCCTGGCTGTACCAAAATCTTTCAATTATACCGGAATCAAGGACCTTGACGGTTCCAAGATCGCCACTTCATACCCGAATACCGTAAACCAGTTTTTAAAGGAAAAAGGGATTTCTGCAGAACTTCATATCATTAATGGTTCGGTGGAGATAGCCCCGAATATTGGCCTGGCAGATGCTATTTGCGATATCGTTTCCAGTGGAAGCACTCTTTTCAAGAACGGGCTTAAGGAGGTGGAAGTGATGCTGAAAAGTGAGGCAGTACTGGCCATTTCTCCGCAGATCTCTGAGGAAAGGAAAAAGATCCTGGAAAAACTTCAGTTCAGGATGAAATCTGTACTAAATGCCAGGACCTCCAAGTATATCCTGATGAACGTTCCCAACGATAAATTAAAAGATGTGACCAGGCTGTTACCGGGAATGAGGAGCCCTACGGTTTTGCCTTTAGCTGAAGAAGGCTGGAGTTCTGTGCACACCGTGATCAACGAGGAAAGGTTCTGGGAGGTACTGGACGAACTCAGGAACTTTGGTGCCGAAGGTATCCTGGTAGCACCAATAGAAAAAATGGTAATTTAATAACTGCAGAAAATTCAAATCATGAACAAGATATTAAATCCAGCCAGGGCAGACTGGCCTGAAATTTTAAAAAGGCCTACCCAGACCGTCGCCGATATTGAACAAACCGTAAACCAGATCTTTGATGAGATCAGGATAAAAGGGAATGCGGCTGTGGCAAAATACACCGAACTATTTGACGGGACAAAACTGGAGGATCTTAAGGTTTCCCAGACCGAAGTTACCGAAGCAGAAAAGCAGATTTCTGCTGAACTGAAATCAGCAATCAAGCTAGCTAAGGCTAATATTGAAAAGTTTCATGCAGCCCAAAAGACCTCGAAGCTAAGTGTGGAAACAACTAACGGGGTAAGCTGCTGGCAGGAGAAAAAAGCCATCCAGAAGGTTGGTCTATATATTCCAGGTGGCACAGCTCCATTGTTTTCATCTATTCTAATGCTGGCTATCCCGGCAAGGCTGGCCGGTTGTGAAGAGATCGTTCTATGTACGCCTCCAGATAAACAGGGAAGGATTAATCCCGCCATCTTATATGCTGCTGAACTTTGCGGGGTCACCCAGATCTTTAAAATAGGAGGCATCCAGGCAATTGGTGCAATGACCTTCGGAACTGAGGATGTACCCCAGGTTTATAAGATTTTTGGCCCGGGAAATCAGTTCGTGACCGTTGCTAAACAGCTGGCGACCAAATACCAGGTTGCCATAGATATGCCTGCGGGGCCCTCAGAGCTACTTGTATATGCAGATGATTCGGCCAACGCAGCCTATGTAGCTTCAGACTTACTTAGCCAGGCAGAACACGGTATAGATAGCCAGGTGATCATGGTGTCTACTTCAGAAAAACTTATCGATGCGGTTTCAGATGAAATTGAAAACCAGCTACAGGAATTACCTCGTAAGGCTATAGCCGATAAGGCTATTGAAAACTCCAGGCTAATCCTGGTAAATTCCGAAGAAGAGGCGCTAAAGCTTATTAATGAATACGGGCCGGAACATTTTATTATCTGCTCAGAAAATGAAGATTATTTTGTCCAGGGAGTAATTAACGCTGGTTCGGTCTTTATTGGCAACTATACGCCAGAGAGCGCTGGCGATTACGCTTCAGGTACCAACCACACGCTGCCGACCAATGGCTATGCGAAACAGTATAGCGGAGTGAACCTGGATAGTTTTATGAAAACCATCACTTTTCAGAAGATCTCTGAAGAAGGGATAAGAGAGATCGGGCCGGCTATAGAGCTTCTTGCAGAAGCTGAGGGACTACAGGCTCACAAGAATGCAGTTAGTCTTCGTTTAAATGACCTTAGGTAGATGAAAGAATTTGATATAAGTAAGATCGTGAGGTCTAATGTGGCCGTTTTGGAGCCTTATTCTTCGGCAAGGGACGAATTCAAGACCCAGGGAGAAGAAATGGTTTTCCTGGATGCCAATGAAAACCCCAATGACAATGGTCTAAACCGTTATCCCGATCCTCAGCAAAGCAGGGTGAAGGAAAAACTCTCTGAAATACGCAATATAGACTCCAGAAATATTTTACTGGGTAATGGTAGCGATGAAGTGCTAGACCTGATTTTCCGGGCGTTTTGTGAACCAGGGAAAGATAACGTGATTACTCTGCCGCCTACTTATGGCATGTATAAAGTGCTTGCCGGAATCAACAATATAGAGAACAGGGAAGTTTACCTGAACCACGAATTTGAGCCAGATGCCACGGCAATTCTCAATATGGTCGATGAGCATACGAAAATTATCTTTTTGTGTTCACCAAACAATCCTTCCGGGAATTCGTTCGATGCCGACACGGTTTGCACCATCCTTGACAATTTCGACGGACTGGTAGTTATCGATGAAGCTTATATAGATTTTTCTGAACAGGACAGCTGGCTGGAAAAACTGGATTATTTTCCAAACCTGATCTTAACCCAAACCTTTTCTAAAGCTTTTGGAATGGCTGGGATCAGGCTCGGAATTTTATTTGCTTCAGAAGAAATCATTGCGGTGCTAAACAAAATCAAGCCTCCTTATAACGTTAACCAATTAACTCAGGACCAGGCAATTAAAACTCTTTCGGATGTGAAGAATATAAAATCTCAAATATCTGAAATACTGGAAGAAAGACTGAGGTTATCTAAAGCTTTACTTGAAGTTAATTTTGTTTCCAAAGTATATAAATCTGATGCCAATTTTTTGCTTATTGAAGTTGATGATGCGAATCTTAGGTATGAGGAATTACTCAAAAAAGGTATAGTGATTAGGAATAGGAGCAGCCAGCCATTGTGTGAAAACTGCCTAAGGATCACCATAGGGACAAAAGAAGAAAATAAGCGTTTAATAAGAGCGATAAAAGAATTAGAGAATGCATAAAATATTATTTGTAGACCGCGACGGAACTTTGATTCATGAACCTGAAGATTACCAGATAGACAGCCTGGATAAGCTGGAATTCTATCCCGAGGTATTCACTTACCTGGGGAGGATCGCCAAAGAACTGGATTACGAGATCGTGATGGTGACTAACCAGGACGGGCTTGGCACTGAAAGTTTTCCGGAAACCGATTTCTGGCCCATTCAGAATTTCATCGTCAAGTGCTTCGAAAATGAAGGAGTAGAGTTCAGCGATGTCCTGATAGATCGAACTTTTGCGAAAGACAATGCACCAACCCGGAAACCGAATACAGGTTTGCTGGAGAAGAAATTTATAGATAACCAGGATTATGACCTGAAAAATTCCTTTATGGTTGGGGATCGCCTAACCGATATTGAGTTCGCTCTTAATTTTGGTGGGAAGGGTATTTTCATTGATAACCATGAAGGCCTGGCCGAAGACGAGGTTGAAAATGATAAATCTGAAGTAGAAGCGAATATTGCCTTACGAACAAAGTCCTGGAAAGAGATCTACGAATTCCTGAAATTACAGGACAGGACGGCCAATATCGAAAGAAAGACCAACGAAACCGATATACAGATCGACCTGAATCTTGATGGAACTGGCAAAAGCGAAATAAGCACTGGGATCGCCTTTTTCGATCACATGCTGGATCAATTGGCCCGCCACGGTCAAATGGATCTTAAGATAAAGGTGGATGGCGACCTTGAGGTCGATGAACATCACACTATCGAAGATACGGCTATCGCTTTGGGCGAAACCTTTAGCAAGGCGCTTGGCAACAAACTTGGAATCGAAAGATACGGTTATTGTTTACCTATGGATGATTGCCTTGCCCAGGTTGCCATCGATTTTGGCGGCCGAAACTGGCTGGAATGGGATGCCGAATTCAACCGCGAGATGATAGGAAAAATGCCTACAGAGATGTTCTTTCATTTCTTTAAGTCGTTCACAGACGGTGCAAAAGCCAACCTGAACATCAAGGCCGAAGGTAACAACGAGCATCATAAGATCGAGGCTATCTTCAAGGCTTTTGCAAAAGCCATCAAAATGGCCGTGAAAAGGGATGCCGAAAAAATGATATTGCCTTCTACCAAGGGAATGCTTTAAACAGTTAGCTTTTGAGAAATTAAAATTCTTTGAAAGAGCTCATTAAATTTTAAGATGAAAGAGAATCAAAAAATAGTCATTATAGATTACGGAGCCGGGAATATACAGAGCATTAAGTTCGCGATAAAAAGGCTTGGTTTCGAGGCTATATTAAGCAGTGATGCCGAGCAGATCAGGCAGGCCGATAAAGTGATCTTTCCCGGAGTGGGAGAGGCGGGAAGCGCCATGAAAATGCTTAGGTCTACCGGCCTGGACGAGTTGATACCTAAATTAGAACAGCCCGTGCTAGGGATCTGCCTGGGCATGCAATTGATGTGTACTCATTCTGAAGAAGGAAATACCACCGGCTTGGGTATTTTTGATGCCGATGTAAAAAGATTTGATAATTCTGTAAAGGTGCCACAGATAGGCTGGAACCAGATCACCAATCTAAATTCGCATTTATTCGATAATGTGAAGAATGGTGAATACGTTTACCTGGTACATAGTTACTACGTTCCCGAGTGTGCCGATGAGATCGCCAGAACCGAATACGGAGTGAACTACTCCACGGCCCTGCACCGGGATAATTTTTATGGGGTACAGTTCCATCCGGAAAAAAGCAGCAAGACCGGGGAACAGATACTGGAGAATTTCTTGAAGTTAGATTTAAGAAATTAGAAATACGAAATACGATCAAAGAATTTTGAAAATTTAATAACAGAATTGAATATAAAACTCAATTCTAAATATTAAAACCTCAATACTATAAATGCGAATAATACCGGCAATAGATATCATCGAAGGTAAATGTGTAAGGCTTTCCAAGGGTGACTACAATACCAAGAAAATATATAACGAGAATCCGCTGGAGGCGGCTAAGTCTTTTGAAGATCACGGCATTCAGTATTTGCACCTGGTAGACCTGGATGGCGCTAAGTCCAAACATATAGTGAATCATAAGATCCTGGAGCAGATCGCATCAAAGACCAATTTAAAAGTGGATTTTGGTGGCGGTTTAAAATCTGATAAAGATCTGAAGATTGCTTTTGAAAGCGGTGCAAACCAAATTACAGGAGGCAGTATTGCCGTGAAGGATTCCGAAACCTTCGAAAGCTGGTTAGGGAAGTTTGGCAGTGAAAAGATCATCCTGGGAGCTGATGCCAAGAACAGGAAGATCGCGGTTTCCGGCTGGCTGGAAGATTCAAAAGAGGAAATCATTCCTTTTATTCAGAACTATGAGGAGAAGGGAGTGAAGTATGTGATCTGTACCGATATTTCAAAAGATGGGATGCTGGAAGGTCCGTCCTTCGATCTATATGAGGAGATCCTGGCCGAAACCCGGGACATCAACCTAATCGCTTCCGGTGGAATATCAGAATTTGATGAGCTTCCAAAACTGACAGAATTAGGCTGCGAAGGCGTTATCATTGGAAAAGCGATTTATGAGAACAGAATAAGCCTGAAACAGCTCGAAAATTATATTTTAAATAAATAAACGTCACCCTGACCTTGGTTCAGGGTCTTAGAGAAGCTGAAACAAGTTCAGCTTGACGTGTCATAAAGATTAGAAATATTATAATCTAACATCTAAAAAGATGCTAACTAAACGAATCATACCCTGTCTTGATATCAAAAACGGTAGGACAGTTAAAGGAGTCAATTTTGTTGACCTTAGGGATGCCGGTGATCCGGTGGAACTTGCCGCGGCTTATGCGGAAAAGGGTGCAGATGAACTGGTCTTCCTGGATATTTCGGCTACCGAAGAAAAAAGAAAAACGCTGGCCAAACTGGTATTGGATGTGGCCGAACAGCTGAATATTCCCTTTACCGTTGGCGGTGGCATATCTTCTGTTGAAGATGTCGACATACTTCTAAAAAATGGGGCCGATAAGGTTTCGATCAATTCCTCGGCGGTTAAAAATCCTGATCTCATCAACCAGCTTTCCGAAAAATTTGGAAGTCAGTGTGTGGTGGTGGCCATTGATGCAAAAAATATCGATGGCAATTGGAAAGTACACCTGGTAGGAGGAAAGGTGCCTACCGAGCTTGATCTTTTTGAATGGGCCAGGGAGGTTGAACAGCGTGGCGCGGGAGAGATCCTCTTTACATCCATGGACCATGATGGCACTAAGAACGGATTTGCCAATGAAGCCCTGGCGAAACTTTCAGAAGAATTGAACATTCCTATCATTGCTTCAGGTGGAGCCGGTAAAATTGAGCACTTCAAAGATACTTTTCAAGAAGGAAAGGCCGATGCGGCTCTAGCAGCAAGCGTTTTCCACTTTAAGGAAATAGAGATCCTTCAGCTGAAAAAGGAATTAAAGGCGGAAGGTATTCCGATAAGAATGTGATCATTAATAATACTTAGAACCTCATGCTGAAAATCATTTCAGCATTTCAATTATAAAATAGATTTTAAAGAACCCGTGGCAACGGGATAAGAAGACCAAAAGGATAGATGAAAAATGAATATAGATTTCAATAAAAATAGCGACGGTTTAGTGCCAGCGATTATCCAGGATTCCAAAACCAGAAAAGTTTTAATGCTGGGTTATATGAACGAGGATGCCTATTTAAAGACTAACCAGACCAAGAAAGTAACTTTTTACAGCCGAAGCAAACAGCGTTTATGGACCAAGGGCGAGGAAAGCGGCAATTTCCTGAACCTGGTAAATATAAAACTGGACTGTGATAATGATACCCTGCTCTTAGAAGTTAAACCCGAAGGACCGGTATGTCATAAGGGGACCGATACCTGCTGGGCTGAAGATAACACAGTTGATTATGGCTTTCTTTCCAAACTGGAAGGCATTATTGCCAGCAGGCAGAAATTAAGCCAGACAGAGCCTGAATTACGCAAGGAAAACGATAATAGCTATGTGGTTTCCTTGTTTGACAAAGGCATCAACAAGATCGCCCAGAAAGTAGGAGAGGAGGCGGTAGAAACTGTCATAGAAGCCAAAGATGATAATGACGAACTTTTCTTAAACGAAAGCGCCGATCTCCTTTTTCATTATCTGATACTCTTGAAAGCCAAGGGATTCGAGCTAAAGGATATCGTTAAGGTGCTGGAAGAAAGGCATTAGTCCTCCCAGCTCCCCATTTTACCAGCTTGATAATCTTCATAGGCCTGGCGGATCTCTTCTTCCGAATTCATTACGAAAGGTCCGCCAAATACCACCTTCTCCTCAAAAGGCTCGGCATGGCCAAGAAGGAGTACAGATTGTTCCTGAGCTACTATATCCAGGATCTCGCTGTTTTTGGAAAATTCGGCCAGGTGTAATTCGAATACTTCGATTTCATTGACCTCCAGTTTACCGCGAATCACATAAAAGAAAATATTATGGGATTTGGGAATTTCCAGCTTAATTCTTGCATCTTTTTCAAAATAAACCAGCGATAGGTCTACCGAAGTAGGTGTGTCGAAAGCTCCACGTATTCCCTTGAAATTACCGGAAACCACCTGAGCCTGGACGGTTTCATCTTCGTTCTTCCAAACCGAGATCTGGTCCTTCTGAAGTCCCTTATAAGAGGGTTGAGTCATCTTCAGTCTTTTTGGAAGGTTGATCCAAAGTTGTAAAATTTCCAGCGGACCGCCTTTTTCTTTGAACTCATCTGAAGAGACCTCAGCATGCAGTAAACCTCTACCTGCCGTCATCCATTGCACACCGCCACTTTCAATAACGCTGTAATGCCCATCACTGTCTTTATGGGCGATATCTCCATCAAGGATAAAGGTCACGGTTTCCATTCCACGATGTGGATGCGGTCCAAAAGGTAAGCCATTGTTATTTGGTGGATAGGTTTGGGGGCCATGATGATTAAGAAAGATAAATGGGTCTATCATCTGTAGCCGGTTGGTAGGCAGGGGAGACCAGGTCTTAAGATCTCCCATTGGCCTGTATTCTGCTTTATGAAGTTTCTTAATATTCCTCATTTTTCAGATCATTTATTTCTTACGTAAATAAGTTTGAATTTGGAGTTGGTGTTCTCCCTAGATTCTATCTCGAACTTGTTGATGGAATTGATCATCGGGGTTAATTTCTGGAACCCGTAATTACGGGAATCGAAATTAGGTTGCTTCTTCTGAAGCAGGCTACCTACATCTCCGAGGAAAGCCCAGCCGTCTTCATCGGCCACATCAGAAATCGTTTGTGCGATAAGGCGAATAACTGCAGGAGTGATCTTATCGACGTTCTGTTTTCTGGTATCCTTTTCCTTGGCTTTACCATTTTCAGATTCCTTGGAATTGTTTTTCAGGATCTCAATATAGATGAATTTGTCACAGGCCACGATAAAAGGATCTGGAGTTTTCTTTTCCCCGATTCCGATCACTTTCATGCTGGCTTCACGTAATCTTGTAGCTAGCCTGGTGAAATCTGAATCACTGGAGACCAGGCAGAATCCATCTACTTTGTTGGAATATAAGATATCCATCGCATCGATGATCATAGCCGAATCGGTCGCGTTCTTTCCCTGAGTATAGCCATATTGTTGAATGGGATGGATGGCATTTTCGAGTAAAACGTTTTTCCACTTGTTCAGGTGAGGCTTTGTCCAGTCACCGTAAATTCTTTTTATTGTAGGATTGCCATACTTGGCGATCTCTTCCATCATCTCCTTAACATGAGCTGAAGGTATATTATCACCGTCTATAAGCACGGCTAAATTAGTTTCCATTATTTGTGTTTTTGGGTGACTAAAGTTAAGGTTAAATTTTAGTCTTTTTAGGTATAGGTAAGAATAAGAAAACTGTCTGGGCTTTAAATTCAGTAAAGCCCAGACAGTTCAATAGAGTTTAAAATCTTAATAAGGCATTCATTTTAGACTTTTTCTGTGGCATGAACTCATGTTCAACCAGGTAAACTTTTCCGCCCATTTCGATGGTCTTACGGGCAGCCAGGTTCAAAAGGGAAATATTTCCATCCTGGTGGTCTTCGCTGAATTCCACTTTCATATTATCTTCATTGTATTTACCCCATACTTCAGCACGGTTCTCGATAAACAAGGTATCTACCTTGCCCTGGTATACTGCCGGGATGATATCGCTTACGGCAGATGTAGTGTTTTCGGTACTGCTGAGTTCCTTGTATTTTTCGATCTTCTTGTCCCTGTTCTCATTTAGATATGGTTCAAAAACTTCCAGTGCCCTTCCATGAATTCCCATAAGATCGGTATCGTTAGGGTTTCCCGGTACCACTTTGTCGAATAAGTGATTATAGGTATTGGCTTCCTGGTAAATAGGGAAGAAATAATCCTGGCAGAATACTACTAGAGGAAGGTTCTCCTTTTGTAAGTAATCCTTTATTCCCTGGTCTACAGCCCTGAAGAACTGTTTGATCTCGGTCTTTTCATCACGCTCGCTGCCACCGTGACCGTGGAACTGGGTTTTATCCCCACCTTCGGCCTGCGTCCTGAACTGCAATACACGTTCGCGGTAATCATATCCTACGCGTTCCTCAAGTCGAGTTGGCGTTAGGTCTTCAATATCTAACTGGGCAATACTGTACCTGGAGGCTTCATATAGTTTTACATCCTCTAGCTGAATGGCCAGGATATTAAACCTGGCATCCCCGGTCATTGCTGGAACCAGAGGTTTCACATAAAATTCTTTTGAAATATAATGATACGCTTCAAAATTTACGGGCAGGGTATATTTTTCGAAAAAATCGGCCGAAGCGAATATCGCCAATCCATCAGATTGATGGCGCCAGAAATCGCGATCCTCAATAAGGGATTGTATAGGCTTTCCAATCTTATCGATTACTTCTTCAGCTACTTTATCCTCCTTTAGCTTCTTCTTTATCTGGGTCCATTCAGAATGAAGGTGCTTCTTGTTTTTTTCTTCAAGCACCTCTTTTCCTGCTCTTTGGGTTGGAATAAAAATAGAAACACAGGTCTCATTTTTATAGTTCGCCAGTTGTTTAAAATCTTTTTCATTGATCATCGACATAACTCTATTTTTTTGGTTAATTCTAAACTTTAAGATACGTTTAAAGTGAGCTATATCAAAGCCTGAGAGCCCAGGTTTGTGCTAAATCTTTCTTAATAAGTCTTATGATTTTCTTAGTGCGGTAGCGGGTTGAACTACAATTCGTCATCTGGTTCAACGTGGATAAGCACATCGGCCACCTGCGGTATCCTTTCCAGAATATCATCCTTTACTCTGTGTGCTATATCGTGGCCAGCCTTTACACTGATTTCAGCATCTACTGCGATATGAAGGTCTATATGATAGGTCATCCCAGTCTTGCGAACAAAACATTTTTCAGTTTCAACTACCCCGGGATTGGCATGGGCGATCTCCCTGATTTCAGCCTCGATGCCTTCATACCGGTGCTCATCCATCACCTCACCCAGTGCGGGTCTAAGTATTAGGTAGGCATTGAAAAGGATGAATCCTGAAGCGAGTAAGGCTGCCCAGTCATCAGCATTCTCATATCCTTTTCCCATAATGAGCGCTATGGAGATTCCTATAAAAGCCATCAGCGAAGTAATGGCGTCACTGCGGTGATGCCAGGCATCAGCTTTAAGAGCAGAACTCTCGGTCTCATCTCCTTTTTTTGAAACGAACCTGTAAAAGACCTCCTTCAGAATGATGATCACAGCCAGTACTATCAGGGTATAGGGCTCCGGAACCTCGTGCGGGGTCTGTATGTTTTCTATACTTTCGTAAGCGATCACCGTGGCCGAAACAATAAGGAAGCCTACCACCATAAAGGTGATGAGTGGTTCTGCCTTGCCATGACCGTAAGGATGGTTCTCGTCGGCAGGTTTTGCCGCATACCTTAGACCCAGTAAAACCAAAAGGGAAGAAAACACATCTGTAGTAGATTCTATGGCATCTGCAATAAGCGCATAGGAATTTCCGAAGATCCCTGTGATAGCCTTGGCAATAGCCAGCAGGGCATTCCCTATAATGCTTAAATATGAGGCTTTAATTGCTTCCCTGAATGCAGGCTGCATGGCTGATTTTTTTTAGAGGCACAAAATTATAATAATAAGTTACTTCAACTGATTATATATTAGTAAAATTCCGCTTACTACCATCAATATGATCAATAGTCTTCGAAAAATGATGCTTTTCATCTGGCTTAGGAATTTCTTTCCTATGATATTTCCAATTACGGCCCCAAGCCCCAGGGCAAGACCATAGATCCATAATTCCAGGTAAAGCAAACCGAAGAAAGTATAGCTGCCTATCTGGGAAATTCCCAGAAAAAATGAATTCACCGTCTTGGTCGCAATTAGCTCTTCCTTATCAAGACCCAGGTTCAGGTAGAAAGGATTGAGAATTGGGCCAAGAGCTCCTATGACGGTTCCCAGTAAAGAAATCATAAAGCCCAGTGGAATAAAATACCATAATTGTACGGGGAAGGATCTTTGCTTTTTTCCAAACCTGTACTGGAAGACGGTGCTAATTAGAAATATTCCTACCAGTACCTGCAGCCAGGAAGCTTCAATTTGGGTAAAGAACCATCCCGCGATCCATGCTCCCAGCATCGCGGCAGGCACATAGTACCAGAATACTTTCCAGTTAGTATTTTTCCAGAATAAAATAAGCCTTGCCGGCCTTCCTATAAAAGTCCCGAGGTTGATCACCGGGGCGGTCCTGGTGCTGCCTATAAGAAAATTTAAAAAGGGGACCAGGATAAGTGCCCCGCCGCCTCCGGAAATAGTTGAGATTATAAAGGCCAAAACCCCGGCTAGAAAAAGTACAGGCAGATATATTAATTGGATGTCCTGGAAAATTTCACTCATTAAGCTGAAAATTTAGTCGGTACCTACTTTAGTGCTTCTTCTTTCAAATATAAGAGTATCCCGCCAGATACCGTCTAACCTGGCGATTCGTTCCCGTCGCCCCATCAGCCTGAAACCAAACTTTTGATGTAGACGGATGGTGGCCTTGTTTTCTGGAAATACGCTTGAAAATAAAGTCCAGATGCCGTTGTCTTCTGAAGAAGCGATAAGGGCTTCCATAAGTTGGGACCCAATTCCCTTTCCGGAATGTTCCGGGTGAACATAGATACTCAGCTCGGCTACACCCTGATAAACTTCTCTTTTGGAAAAAGGCGTGATCGCTGCCCAGCCGATAAGTTTTTCATTTTCAATATAGGCAAGCCTGGAATGTTCGTGGAATTTTTCCTGCCAGTCCTTCCAGTTAGGCACCTGTGTTTCAAAGGTCGCATTGCGGCCTTCCAGCCCAAGCTGATATATTTCCAGGATCTCCCGGCCATCTCCCGATGTAATAGGTCTTATCATTTACCACCAAACTATGAAAAACCTAAGATAAGAGGTTTTGGTTTTCATCCATACCAGTGGTGACTTCTTTCTGTCGAACAGGTTTTCAACCTCTTGCAGGAAACCTGAATACCCCATCCAATCTGAATTATATTCAGGATCACAGGTCCAGAACTTTTTCTTGGGGCAAAAGAATTCATTTTCCTGCCAGTCCATTTCTTTAAATTGACTAAAACTAAACCAATTTCCCCTGACGCATTCAGGATTCACTCCCGGCTCTGCTTTTGTTTCCGCATTAGGTAAATAAAGCTGTGCTTTGAAACAGAGCCTTTGTTCGACCTCCGCAGAATTTATTCCTAATTTTGAAAGGTAAGTTTCGGTTTCCTCCTTAAATAAAAGAGGGAACTGTCGTTTCTTTAATTTTGAGGTCTTTTCTGGGAAACTATCTTTCCGGTTAGGACCAATCCATCTTTCATTTCCTGGAGGAAATTCAGCATCAAAAACATAGATCTTATATACGAGTTCTACATGCAGTGGCCGCGAACTCTCTTTGTCCATTATAAGAAAATCAAGTTCCCCTAAGGTTCTTTTATCTGCTATAATCTGAATATTTGATGCCAGCAGCTCATATCTTTCACTATGCTGTATGGCGATCTCGAAGAAACTTTCCATGCGTTTCCCGAGTACCGAATTCCTGGGATGGTCCAGTTTCTCCAGGTCTTTTAATAGATCTTCAGTGATCTGTACCTGGGGAAATTGGAAACTAAGGAAATCCCATGAAGGATTCCCGGTAAAAATATCGGGTGTATCAAGAAAACCCCTGAATTGTTGAAAAATGTTGCAATGCTCCAAGTTGAAACCTAACTTTTTTTGATGGGGATCCAGATCTTTTCTTTTGATTCCGGATTTTCCGGGCCTTTATAATCTTCTCCCAGTACCTCGAAATGGGGCCTGTCGTCCAGTTGATATTCTGAAGCCGGTAACCATTCTTCGAAGATGAACCTGGCTGTTCCAGCAAATTCCTTGGAAGTGCCGTGATGGGTGAAAACCGCATAGAGTCCTCCCGGAAGTTTCAGGCCTTTCATGCCTTCCTCTAGTTCAGAATAATCCTCGACCTCTAATGCGGCCCATTTTTCGAAAATTGACTGCGAGTTGAAATGTCCCTCGATAAAGCCTTCATCATAGACCTGAACCGAATATAGATCATCGCTAAGTTTGTTCTTGATTTTATCTTTTCTGGACATGAACCTTTTCCAGAGCAGGGCCGTTTTGTCATCGGCCAGGCTCGTATGCAGACTTATGCCCACCAGTTTCTTTGCCTCTATATTCTTGATATCAGGATCTTTCATAGTATTATTCTTTGGTAAGTTCGATTTCGAAATTCTCCGGTGGCTCCACGCCTTTAAGATGTTTCACGAAGTAATCCCAACGCTTGCGCATCATATAGTAAAAATAGTCACCAAAGCTATGCCTTGCCTGTGGAAATATCAAAAGATCAAAATCCTTATTAGCTTCTATCAATGCATCTACGACCAGTAAAGTATGATAAGGGGGAACATTATCGTCCAGTGCGCCATGGGCAAGCAATAGCTTTCCTTCCAGGTTTTCGGCATACTGGGCGTTCGCATCAGTAATATAGGCTGAAGAGGAGTCTGGATTCTTGCCCATTAAACCGATATATCTTTCTCCCCAGTCATCCTCATAATTCCGGTTATCATGGTTCCCGGATTCTGCGATCCCTACCTTATAAAAATCAGGATATTTGAACATGGCCGCTACGGTGGCAGATCCGCCTCCGGAATGTCCCCAAACGCCTACTCGCGTAGTATCTATATAAGAATATTTATCTGCCAGTTGTTCTATGGCGCTCATCTGGTCTGGAAGCGTGTTTTCCGCAAGGCTTCCATAGCAGGCATCGTGGAAAGACTTTGTCCTTCCAGGGTTACAGGTTCCTTCCAGTACGATCACTACAAAACCCAGCTCGGCCAGTGACTGGTGGTCCCGACGCGAAGCCTTGAAAGACCAGTCTCGGATACTACCACCCTGGGGTCCGGGATAAATATAATTAACCATAGGGTATTTTTTATTGGGATCCATCTTAGTGGGAGTGAACATAAGCCCGTATAAGTCCCATTCCTTATTGGCCGATCTTACCGAAAACTCCTCAGGTGCTTTCCAGCCTGTTTCTTTGAGCTTTTCGATATTGGCTTCTTCCAGCTTCATAATTACTTTTCCATCTGCCTTTTTTAGCAGGGCGATGTTCGGACGGCTAGGGGTGGAGTAGTTATCTACGAAATATTGATGATCTGGAGACCAGCTTATGGAATGATTCCCCTTTTCCGGACTAAGCTCCTGCAGGTTCTTCCCGTTTAGGCCGATCTTATAAAGATGACTGAAATACGGATTTTCATCCTTATTTTTTCCATTGGCCAGAAAATAGATAGATCGGTTTTTTTCATCTACATAAGAGACCCTTGTAACAACGTATTCACCCTGGGTGATCTGGTTTTTCAGTTCACCGGTAGCAGCGTCATATAGATAAAGATGGCCATAATCATCCCTTTCTGAATACCAGATGATCTCATTTGTATCGTCTAAATAACTCCAGTTGATCTGCCCACGTCCAGATTCATATTGGGTTTCCACCTTTTCCTCGAAGATTTCCCTGACCTCCCCGGTGCGGGCATCAGCCATTCTTAATTTTGCCGATCTGTGATCCCTCGATGTAGAGACAAAATAAAGCCTGGAAGAATCTTCGCTCCATTCGTTATCATCAAAGGTACCTGAACAATTGATATTGTCACATAATGTTCCTCTTCTTGGGTCTGGGTCTATCTTTAAAGGAATTACTTCCTGCTTCTCTGTATCTATGATCACCCTTTCTATCTGGATGGCCTTTTCGTCTTCCGGTAAAGGGTATTTCCACTGCTGTAATTTCGGTGCTCCCACATTGGTGGTCACCAGGTACATATCACTAACATGTCGTTGATCCTGCCTATAGGTGGCGATCTTTTTGGAATCGGGCGACCATAGTAAAATTGGCTGATCACTTTTTTTCCAGCCGGCATTATCTGTAGCATAGCCATAATTCTCTATCCCGTCCTGGGTAAGCTGGATTTCTTTTCCTGTTTTCAGGTCTCGTATCCATAGGTTCCATTTCTTTATAAACACCAGTTTAGTGCCATCGGGAGAAATTATTTCGGGATTTGAGGTTTTTATATCCTCACTTATGTCCTTTTTCAGGGAATCATTAAGAAGTTTTTCCAGGTTTGAAGCAGCTCTTTTTTTTCCAGATTTTGCGTCTATGAGTGCATATTCCTCTCCACTTTCGGTATCTATATTATACCAAAAACTCTGCTTGTTTATCCATTCCGGGTTTACCTGCTTACGTATTACAAGGGAGTCTGTATTGGGAGCAAGAAAGCTCACGGCTCTTTCATAATCCTGTGTGGAAACCTCCTCGTTTTGTCCAAAAAGATTGAAGGTGAATAGACAGGAAACAAATAGTATTTGTAGGGTGGTTTTCATAGGTTCAATTTAATAATAGGCAAGATAAAGATTTAGATTCTATTCTTCCAGGTCATAGCAATCCATCCATACTCCGTTATCTCCTTCAAGTCTTTCTGCTACCGGAGAATCATAGGTGATCAAAAGGCGGCCGTTCGGTAAAAAGGCCATGCCTTCAGCCTTATCTGCTCCGTGTTCGAGTTCTGAACCGCGGGCAACGTCAAAAAGTCTTTCGGGTTCGTGAATCACGCTACCATGCCGGTCTGGCAGCCCACCTTCGATCTTATAAATGCTTATGGTGCCGTCCAGGTCCATGGTGGGCCCCGCGAGCAGATAGAGGTCGCCGTTCTTAGTGATGTTCAGTTCTCTTATACCCATTCCGCGAAGATCCACGAAGTGTTTCCTATAGAGTTTTTCCTCATCTTGTTTTTTAGAAAGCAATAGTTCACCGTCAAATTCCTTGCAGCTTATTTCCAGGATTACCGCGTACCCATTCAGTACAGGCCCTCTAAGACCAATGAAAATCCTTTCATTGCAAACCGCCAGGCCTTCAATGTCAAAACCATTATCCTTACAGGGGATCATCATAAAGCGTTCAAGATGTTCATCGCGCATCAGGGCATTGTGAAGCTCGGTGCTCTTGGTGCCGCCCCGAAGCATCAGTGCTCTTATCTTCCTGCCTTCGTACTCTGTTTCCCTGACCAGCTCATAAGAATCTCCTTTTTTAATACAGGGTATGCACCCAAGACTGAACCTGTTTTCATCTGTAGCCACTTCCGAGAGGCTTTCCAGTTGTTTCTCGACAGGGTCATCGGCTGAGGGTGAATTCCTTTTTAGACTCATGCTCCCGCAAAACCATAAATATGGCTCCTGGTAAGCGAGGGCCTCCATATCTGCCTCACCATTCGCATTGGGCAGATCGAAGAAATCGAAGAGCTCGTAATGTTTGTGATAACCATAACCACGCTCGGTCCTGGTCAACCTTTCGATGCCTGCATCTTCGTCATAGCTTAACCACAGATTGTTCTCTGTGGCCAGGCTACTGGAAATTTCTGTTCTTAGGTCTTCCATATTAGGAAAGTCCTTTTCGAACTGGATAAGGCACTTTTGGGCTATCTTCTTGTGGCTGGGTTTCATGAACTTCGATATTTACTTCAATCTACTCAGATATGGGCAATTATAAAAGCTTCCGGAGAGGAAGCTTTTATAAATTAACTAAGATTTATAATTAAGCCTTTTTCAGGTCCAACACCTCATGCCTGATAAGGATAGGCAGGGCTTTTTTAAATGTCTGAAAAATAACACAGCTTTCTTCAGTGGCTTTGAGTAATAGAGAGACCCTTTTCATCCCATCTTTTATGCCCATTTTTATATCCAGGTCTATAGATTGAAAGGCTACGGGGACCGTTCTATCCAGCATAAGGGTTCCGCGTACATCTACATGAGCTTCTGCCTTTACCAAAGTACTTTCTAGTTCTATACCTATCCTGTTAGCGATCATTCTAAGCGTACTCTCAAAACAAGCAACCAGGGTGGCGCAAAGCAGATCACCCGGATTGGGCAGATCATGATAACCACCCAGGGCCCTGTGAACGCCTATTCTTAAAGGGAGCTGTAGCTCGTCGTTAATGCATACCTGGGTATGAAAGGGCTGGTCAAAATTTTTACCCTCTACCAATGCCACATCTGTGATCATAGCTTTTTCGGGGTTTTCCTGGTAAGTTCTGGTTAGGGGAAATTGACGTTGTCTAACAATTGAATTCGCTCTCATGATTTTAGCATTTTTGCTGAAGTTAATCAGGTTCAGCTAAGTTATTTACTCAAATTTAGAGCAGTAATTGTTTAGAGTATTTTCTTAAAAGTCCAGATTATTAAGAATTCAGCTCAATTTTCTAATGCTGATTTTGGGCCAGCCTGAAATCTCCGGGAGTTGCATTAAAACGTTTTTTGAAAACCTGGCTGAAATGGGAATTATTCCTGAATCCGCTTTCAAAACCAACCTCGTTGATATTCAGATCGGTGCCCAGTAGTAAGCTTTTAGACCTGTTTAGCCTTTGGTTGAGAATCCATTTTCCTGGAGAAATACCAAAATGTTCTTTAAAGTCCCTTTTGAAAGAGGAGAGGCTCCTGCCGGTCAACCTGGCGAAATCTTCCAGCTTTAGGTCGTATTGATAATTCTTAAGCATTATTTCCTCGAGATTGGACCTGGCCTGGTCTTTCAGCGAAATAAAATGATTGATCAAACCTGAATTCTTTGGGTTCAGCACGATATTAAAAAGCAGTTCCCTGAATTTTATCTCTACCAGTTCACGAGGGATTTCATCACCAGATCTAAAATAATTAAAGATGCTATACACCAGGGAGCGGAAGGTTTCGGTAACTTCAATAGGAAAGACCTCCCTGGAGGAGTGAGGTTCCTGATGCTGCCGGAGTTCCAGGTTCGAATTACCCAGTATAAAATTCCTGATGAAATCATCGCTCATAACGAAAAGCATCACGCAATATTCCACGTCCAGGTATTGCCTGGTAGTATAAACTCCTTTTTTGATAAAGAGAGCGTCTCCAGTTTCAATATGAAAAATATCTCCGGAAGAGATCCAGTCTTTGCGACCGTTTACTACAAAAGTGATGAGGTTGGAGTCTGTCCAGAACTGGTAGTTCTCCACATTAAGCGGACATTTATATTCTATGATCAAGTATTCTTCTCCAAAAAGTTTATTGAAGCCCGGCCTGTTTTTAAAATAGTTGTATATATCTACGATCATATTTTTATGGATCCTGATAATCAAAGACTTATAAATTTAAGGATTTTCCTGTTACCGGGGAGGTGAATAAGGTTTAAATGAGAAGAAATTGCAGGTTTAGGCAGGCAGATAATTATGGATATCTTTGCTCAAAATTTGAGCTTTGTTCCGTAAACGATTCTACTACTTCATAAAGATCCAGTACCTGGGTTATCGCCTACATGGCTGGCAAAAGCAACCCGATGTAAAGACCGTGGAAGGCCTCATCACCAAAACCATGAGATGGGTCATGCCCGATGCTAAGTACAAGCTCCTGGGAACCAGCAGGACAGATGCGATGGTTTCAGCAGAAGAGTCGGCATTTGAACTGTTCCTGGACCATGAACCCCTGGAAGATCTTGATGCTTTCCTCAAGCTGTTTAACAGGAACCTGCCTCAGGACATCAGGGCTCTAAGTATCGAAGCTGTGGATGATAAATTCAATATCATCCAGCATTCTAAGACGAAAGAATACGCTTATTTGTTTAGTGTAGGTGATAAATTCCATCCATTCTGTGCTCCGTTCATGGCTAATTTCCAGGAAGACCTGGATATAGAAAAAATGAAGGCTGCGGCAGCCCTTTTCCAGGGAAAGCATAATTTCAGGAATTACTGCGTGCGGGTTTCAGAAAAAAGTACTTTCGAAAGGGAAATGCTAAAGTCTGAACTCGTAGAGAATACTGAATACACGGCAAACTTTTTCCCAGAGAGGTCTTATATTTTCCATATTCATGCGTCCGGATTTCTACGCCACCAGGTACGCTTAATGATGGGTGCACTGGTCCTGGTGGGCAGGGGAGAGCTGAGCCTGGAGGATATAGAAGAGAGCCTGAAACCCGACAGTCCACAATTACAGATGGATTATATTGCCCCGGCTTCAGGCCTTATCTTAAAAAAAATAGAATTCGATTAGGTTTAGGTCCATTTTAATTTGATTCCTTTTCGAGCACTTTAAGCGAGATCTTGATATTCTCATAGGGAATGGCTTCTTCAAAATGCTCATAATAGGCTCTAAGCGAACCTGTATTATCCAACACTTTCCTGGCTCGTTTTACCGCATTGAGATCAGACCTGGGTACGAATTTCTTTAGGTTCACGTTCTCACCCTCATCATAAAGTTTGATAAGATGACCAAATATAGTGTTCTGGGTCACTCCTTTTTCCTGGGCGATCTCCTCGATGCTCAGGCCGTCCTTATATAGCTGGAATGTTTCCTTTATGCTGTTTCCTTTTTTCTTCTTTTTCGGCTTTTTCTTTTCCCTCTTTTCCTTGCTGAAGGCTATGATCTCTTTAATGAACCTGTAACCGTAATCTTCCATCTTTTTACGACCCACTCCCTCGACCAGTAAAAATTCTGAATCGGACATAGGCCGTTGTTTTTCCATATCCTTAAGGCTGGCGTCGTTAAAGATGAGGTATGCAGGAATGTCTTCCTCCCGGGCGATCTCAAGGCGAAGTTTTCTCAACCTTTCAAAAAGTGAATTCTCCGGTGTTTTGGCAGCCTTTTCTACTTTGGCCCGGGCTTCCTGTTCCTTAATATCTGCAAGGAAAACCTTTTCCTTTTCGAACAATACCTTTTTGGCCTGTTCTGAAAGCTGAAGGTGGTTATGCCTGTCGAAAGCGATCTCTACATAGCCCAGGTTAATAAGCTGAATAAGGTACTGCTGCCAGTGGTTCCAGGAAATATCCTTGCCAATGCCGTAAGTTGACAATTGCTGATAGTTATTCCTTCTTATCACCTCGTTTTGTGAACCTCGCAGCACATCTATAACTGTAGATATTGGTTCAGCAGCCTTCAACCTGAAGATACAGGAAAGGGCTTTCTGGGCGATGATGGTTCCATCGAAGAATTCCGGTGGATTCCGGCAAATATCGCAGTTCCCGCAATCCTCTGCCAGGTATTCCCCAAAATAGCTTAGCAGGATCTTTCGGCGGCAACTCAAGGCTTCAGAATATTGCTTCATCCGGTCCAGTTTTGCCAACTGCACATCTTGATTTTTGGCGTTGGAAGCAAATTTCTGAAGCTGGATAACATCAGAATAACTGTGAAAAAGAAGGGTGTCTGACGCCAACCCATCACGACCGGCTCTGCCTATTTCCTGGTAATAGCCTTCCAGGTTCTTGGGCATATTATAATGGATAACCCAGCGGATGTTAGATTTATCTATGCCCATCCCAAAGGCGATGGTGGCACAGATGATCTGTTTCTTATCGTTTATGAAATCATCCTGAATCTGTGATCGCTCTTCATGATCCAGCCCCGCGTGGTAGGCCTCAGCTTTGAATCCTTTTCTTTGCAGTTTGGTTGAAAGCTCCTCTGTGGTCTTCCTGCTCAGGCAATAGATGATCCCGCTTTCTTTAGACCGGTTCTTGAGAAAATCTGTGATCTGCTCAAAGCGTTTGATGCCCTGGCGTACATCCAGGCTCAGGTTCTTACGATCGAAAGAGGCGATATGCTTCTGTGCGTGCGGGATATTCAGCTGCCTGCATATATCATTTCTGGTGGCCTTATCGGCCGTTGCGGTTAAGGCTAGCATCGGTGTGTTGGGAAAACGATTCTTCAGGTATCCCAGCTGGGTATAGGCAGGCCTGAAATCGTGGCCCCAGCTGGAGATACAGTGAGCTTCATCTATGGCGATAAGGCTAACCTTTCCGTCTGTAAGAAAGCGATCTACGAACTGCAGGCTTTCCGGAGCGACGTAGAGTAACTTGATCTCCCTGCGGTCTATTTTTTGAAAGATCTCCTGTTTATCGGCCTCTTCCTGGCTGCTGTTAAGAAATGCCGCGGGCACCCCGTTGGCATTCAGCCCATCTACCTGGTCTTTCATAAGAGCTATAAGCGGGGAGATCACCAGGGTGATCTCGGGAAGCAGGATAGCCGGTAACTGGTAACATATAGATTTACCACCCCCGGTAGGCATGATCACCAGATTGTCTTTAGCTTCAAAGACAGAATTAATTATCTTTTTCTGTAAAGGCCTAAAACTTTCATATCCAAAATATTCCTTCAGGGTTTTTAACAGCACAGCATCTTTCATAGCGGCAAAGGTAAAATTAAGCCCAGATTATACTCAATTTTTTAGGCATCAATTCAGAAAAGTAACTTCGAAAAACCTCGTCTTAAGTAGAGCCAGGTAGCCTGTTACAGGATTATTCTTACATTTATCAAAAATATTATTCCGCAAATGGCCAAAAGGAGAAAGTTAATGCTCAGGCGACCCAAGAATACAAAAACGGTAAACCAGATCCCGGGAACCATGACCTATGTAGGTCATAAAGAAGCTACGGAAACCAAGCTAGATGTAATAGATTATAATGCTAACAGGGTGGAGAGGTTTAGTTCTACCACTCCTGAAGATGCATTTAAGTTCGTAGACGAAGACAGCATCACCTGGTTCAATATTGATGGACTAAGCAATGTAAAGGAGATAGGGAAACTTGGCGAGTATTACGAACTTCATCCCCTGGTGATGGAAGATATCGTGAATACTGGACAACGCCCGAAAATAGAGGAATATGAGGATTACCTGTTCATAGTTGCCAAGATGCTCTATTACAAGAATGGTGAGATAGAGAACGAACATCTTAGTATGATCGTGGGAAGGAATTACGTGCTTACTTTCCAGGAATCTGATGGTGATGTTTTTGATCCTATCAGGGAGAGGATAGAAACCGCCAAAGGAAGAATAAGGACCCGCAGTGCAGATTACCTGATGTTCGCACTTCTGGATTCCATTATAGATAATTACTTCCTGGTGATAGATGATATTAGCGATAGGATAGAAGCGCTCGAGGAAAGCCTTTTCACCTCCCAACCCAGCGATGATATCACCTACGAGATCCAGGACCTGAAAAGAAATATTCTTCGCATAAGAAGAGCTGTTTTCCCACTTCGAGAGGTGATTAGCCGACTGGAGAAAATGGAAAGCAACCTTATAGATTCCCATACCGGTAATTTTATTCGTGACCTGTATGACCATATTATCCAGATCTCGGAGAATATCGATATCTATCGCGAAATGATATGGGGACTTATGGATATGTACATGACCACGATTAGTAATAAAATGAACGAGGTGATGAAGGTGCTTACTATCATGGCCAGTATCTTTATTCCCCTTACCTTCATTGCAGGGATCTACGGAATGAACTTTGAATATATCCCCGAACTGCAATGGAAGTACAGCTATTTTGTGCTCTGGGGCGTGATGATCATCGTATTCCTTTTAATGCTGTATTACTTTAAAAGGAAGAAGTGGTTATAGACCATAAACCAATGAATATGAAAAGAAATCTTGTAATACTCGTTTTTGGGATCCTGTTTTCCCTGCCGTCGCATTCCCAGATGAATGCGGGCATACAGACCGATTCTATCAATAAAATTTACGTGGGTACTTACACTCGCAAAGAAGGTCATGTAGATGGGAAGGCTAAAGGTATTTATCTGATCAATCAGAATCCTTCTACCGGTGAACTTAAGTTTGTTGGAACGGCTGCTGAAATGACCAACCCTTCTTTCGTGAAAGTTGGAAAAATGGGTAAGTATCTTTTTGCCGTCAGTGAACTTGGACCTGGGGACGGAGAAAGTGGTTTTATCCATTCCTTTGAGATCCTTAAGGATGGGGCGCTTAGAAATATTTCCAAATTAGGAACCGGCGGATATGCTCCCTGCCATATTGCGCTGGACCGTTCAGGTAAATTTGCCTTTGTGAGCAATTATATGGGCGGAGTAGTGATGGTCTACAAGATCAATACAGACGGAAGCCTGGAAAAGAACCAGGAAATAAAACTGGAGAATCCCGATGCCGCACATGCACATTCGGTAAAGGTTAGTGGGGATAACCGTTATGCTTATATAGCCGACCTGGGAAATGATAAGATCTGGGTCTATGATTTCGATAGGATGGAAGGCAAATTGCAACCACACAGGCAGGGAGCGGTAGAGCTAAAGAAAGGTGCCGGTCCGAGACATATGAGCCTGGCCAAGAACGGTAGTTTCGCCTATTCTATAAATGAGCTGAACAGCAGTTTGAGCGTTTTCGCGATCAAGGAGCATGGTGGCCTTGAACATATACAGGACATATCTTCACTACCACAGAGCTACAGGAACAAAAATTCTGCGGCAGATATTCATATACATCCCGGGGGCAATTTTCTTTATGCCTCTAATAGAGGACATAACAGTATCGCAGCTTTTAAGATAGATGCTGAAACGGGTAAACTGAGCACCATAGACCATTTTCCTATTGCCGGAGAGACACCGAGGAATTTTGCCATCTCACCCTTTGGAAGGTATTTGTACGCGGCAAGCCAGGATACCGGTAATATTACCACTTACAAGATCGATCCGAATACCGGAAAATTAAAGGTACAGCCTAGGGTTTTTGAGATTAAGACCCCGGTATGCCTTGAATTTGTAAAATAAACTTTTTCAGGTATTTATTTTTTAAATAGGGATTCGATTTTTGAGTAATTTTAGAGGTTTTCTAAAATTTTATGTGATGAAAAGATCCTTTTTATACTTATGTATTTCGACAATCTTAATGGGCTGCGGATCCTCTCAGAGTTTTGAAGATAAAAGCCTGAGTGCTGCCAGTGATGTTCCTGAAGCCTTCCAGCCAAAGCAGGGTGTCAAGTTTGAAGATAATGCCTGTAAAAGCCCGTTGGTTGATCCACGAGATGGCACCGAGATCATTATGGTTTCTGCCCAGGGAGGTAAAGGCGATTATCGAGTGCCTTCTGGAATGTATGGGGTTGGAAACCGTGAATTGCTTAGACTTAACTGCAACACCGGCCAGGTGATAGGGGTGGTGAGGCAGTAGGAGTAAACCATAAAAATTATCTGAATCTTAATCTGTAAGCCAGACCAGCCTGCAGGCTAATATTTTTTATTAGATCTGAATCCAGTTGTGCTTGCGTGATCAGTTGCTCGAATTCATTAAAGGCTTCGTAATCATTGATCTGGTAATTGCCTATCCTCGCATAGAGAACCAGTTTTTCGGAGAGATGTTTTTCAATGAAGAAGGAGGTGAGCAGCGTTTCTTTCCGGAAATAATAGATATCTGGATTGTTCCCGAGTAGATAGGTATTCAGGGTCCAGTCGCTTTCCAGGCCGGTATACCAGCTTTTCTTTTTCAGCATCCATTCGAACCTTACCTGTGAGGGGATAAGTACATATAAGTTCCATTTGTCATTCGGGGTCCAGTGGAGTCCACCAATGGGGAATATAAGGTCTTTATTAACTTCCTGGTTATAATATCCCCCGGCGAAATAACTTAATTGATCGTTCCTGTTATAGGTGAACATGAACCATCCACCCAGTTGTAACTGGCCAAAAGCGGGTTTAAATATATCTGAATTCAGTTTGATCCTGGCCTGAGCCAGAAAACTCCATTCCTTGTCTTTCCAGAAATGGAGATAGCCGCCGCTTAAAAAGTGAGAATATAGATCTATTTCAGCCCCGTTGTACTTCAGGTCTTTGAAACTGAAGCTTTCTCCTAAATAATTTGCCAGGATAAGATCTTCATTCTCCAGCTCGAAGGCAAAATTGAATCTTGCCTGTATCCTGTTAATACTGAAGTTATCTGTGTTACCTGGAGAATAGGCAGCATGCTCATATTGAAGATTTATGATATCGAAATAAGACTGTCCAAGGCAGGTTGGAAAATAGGATACACTTAAAACCCAGAAAATAAGTATGATCCTATTGCTCTTCATTATTTTAGATTTAAGCAGGTAATAATGTAGACAAGCTTCTAAAGTGAAAAGGGGAGGCCAGGCACAGAAAGAATTCTACTTTAAATTTAAACAAAAAAAAGCAGCCCTTTCAGGCTGCCTGATCATAACTTTTAATCTTTAGTGTTTAAACTTCTTCTACCACGAAGAAACCATCGTTGCCCTGGGTTTGGTAAAGAGGCATAAAGATCCTGGCATTCCATTCACTTCTAATTTCTTTTCCGTTCTGTTTGGCCAGCAATTCTCCTTTTTCGATCTTCTGAAAGTTCTCATATCCTGGTTGCATCTCGAAAACATCATTTTCCCTTAGTCCGTGACGATGAATGATCTCAAAGGTCTTTTGGTCTGGCGCGTTTTTCTCAGCGAACCTGTTCACACATTCCGGGTAAGTGGAGATCTTTTCCAAGTCCAGGTCACATGCTTCTTTCAAGGCTAACCAGATCACTCCTTCATGGTTTTCCTGGGAAGTTTTGTCGGTATGCTGTCCTGCTTCAAAAACGAATCCGGTCATACCTATACGGCTGAGGTAATGGTCTATATCTCCCGTAATGATATCGCTAAAGCCTCGAATGATATAAGTGGGAAATTTATGCGCCCATTCATCGTTATCGTTCACTACCTGCACAGAAACATAGGGGAGGCTTGCCGATGAGGTTGTATGACAATCCAGAAAATATCTCTTGGTAAAATCTTCTTCGGGATATTCTTTTAGTATATCCATGATCTCGAACATTTCTTTGGTCTCATGAGTTTCCCGGCCGCCATCGGCGATATTGTCTTTGGTCCAGGTCCTGTTCAGGTCCTCATCCACATATCGCCTGTTTTGGTTCAGCGCTTCCTTATTCCCGGCTACTCCAATGAGAGTCCCCTTAATATCTGGCTTTGTTTTTTCAAGTTCCCGGAAAACTTTTTGCAGCGCTTTTACACCGCTGGGTTCATTTCCATGTATGCCTCCGGTCACAAAGAGCAAAGGGCCGTTATTTCCTGTAGTGTATTTTCCAATTATCCTAGAAACTTTTTCGTCTAATAGTTGTTCCATTTCTGGTAGTTTAGTTCATAGTCGCCAAGGTCCTGTTGCTCAGCTGACCTTCGTACATCTTCTTATATTCAACTTTTCTTTCTATAGCTTCTATCACCACATCGGTAAATGGAGGAAGGCCTATATCCTTGAAATGTTCCATTCCGCCTGGACTTAGCACATTTATCTCGATGAGTTTGTCTTTCACGATGTCCAGGCCTACAAAAAAGAGCCCGTCACGTATTAGCTTCGGCGCAGTAAGGTCTACGATTCGCTGCATTTCTGGAGTTAGGTCACTACTGTCTGCCGTTGCTCCCAGGGCAAAATTACTTCTGAATTCACCTTCCCCGGCAACTCTCCGGATAATGGCCTTTTCGCCATCTTTTTCCATAACCTTACCATTGAGCAGCAAGACCCTTACATCACCGTCTTTCACGGCGGGAAGGAATTCCTGGGCGATCACATAACCTTGAGAGCTTAAATGATCTATGATCTGGTTAACGTTCTTTTCATGTTCATCTATTAAATATACATCCTGCCCACCAGATCCTTCCAGTGGTTTTAGCACCATTTTCTTATCCTTTTTCTCCCAGAAATCGAGCAGCTGATCTTTATCCCTGGTAATGAGAGAATCTGGTTTGATCTCTGCGGGAAGCTCTTCAAAATATAATTTGTCTATAAAAGCGTGGGAGAGGGCGTAGGCATCATTAAGAACCAAAACATCTGCCTGTTGCACCATGCGGCCAAAAGCTACTCCGGCCTGTTCTGCCCATTGCCTTCCTACTTCTTCAGTAGGATTGTTTCGAATAAACAAAACATCAAGTTCATTACAATCCAGCTGTTTTTTCCTTGCTTTTTTGCCTTGTAGAGCTTCAAGGAATTTTCCCGGAGACTTGGTCTTGGTATTTTTTGGTATCTGGGTGGCATTTATGGTGATGGGCGCGTCGTGGTGGAAATTAAAATCCCCGACTCCCATCGCGAAAACTTCATGCCCGCGTTGGTGGGCCATACACATTAAAGCTGTAGAAGTACCATTGCCTTCTGTTTCAATATCATTTAATACAAAGCATATTTTCATTTACATACCATTTGTGGAAGGCTTAGGCCTTGCCTGATTAGTTCTAATTTTTTATACATTTTTTCACTGTGCAGGTAACTCGGTTTGATCTGCAGTGGTTTAAGAACTTTCCTGTCGGTAAGCTCCTTGATGATACCGGAATGTTTTATTCCGAATTTCCCGGCCAATAGAGGTTCGTAATCACCTCCATTCTTTATATGTTCTTTTAAAAGTACAAGTCCTTTGAGATAGATAATGTCTTTCATAAAACCTCCTCCCTGCATAATACGGGAAGTAATGTTAAAGGCTCTTTCTGGCAGGAATCCGTAATCTGTTTTCAGGAGGCGGAAGATCTCCTGGAAATTTCCCCCTTTCATAAGGGCTTCCCCGGCCAGTACCCTTCCCGCAAGGATTCTTAATCGGTTACCGGTAAGACCGTCTACCATGAATTCAGACATCACCGCCAGCCCCTCCTGCAGCGGGTCATAATCTGCCAGGCCAATACTGAGTTGCTGCAAGGGCTGTTTGCTGCCATTATAATAAGTAAGGACGTGGGTGCCCACCTCGTGTTGTATCAGGGCTTCAGCTTCCACACGGTTCATCTTGTAATCTGCCGGGATATAAAGTTCTCCATGGGAAACCATCATAACGTTCACATCGCTCCTTATGTGGACCTTACACTTGAAATTCTCATCCTGCTGCCTGAAATAGTCGAATTCTTTCCGGGCCAGGCTGCTAAATGCCTTGGCATCTAGCAGGTCTTCTGTATGTTCTCCGGGGTCTTCAGGTACATTATTCAGGATGTCCCGAGCTTCTTCACACAGATTGGTTTCCACACCTTTATACAATCTGATACTGTCATAAAGAAAGTTTCTGGTACCACGTTCACTTAGCATGGTGATCTGCATGTCCAGTTCTTCCCTTTTCTCGCGGAAAAGGTAGGACATTGCCGGATCGTCAATATCTTCGATCTTAAGGTTATACAGGCGTCTTTTTAGTACATCGGGATCAACAGGTAATAACCGATAGTGATAATCGATCACCTTTTTATAATTGCTGCTGAAAAATTCCTTTTTTATATCCTGAATATTGGCAGGGGAGACCAGCCAAAGGAACTGGTAAGACCTTTCGATATCTGCCAGTTGCTTGTCGATCTCAAAAACTACCGGTTTCAGATATTTTCTGCCCAGGGCATTAAAACTGGCGACCCCACCCGAAGTTTGTACTCTTATGAATTCGTAAAAACTACGATGCATCACCCTGATCAAATAATCCTTGAAATTCCTGAAAAATACGGGGTAAAGCCTGTTCTCATCATTTCTATATATGGGGGGAATCTCTAATCCCACAAGCACCGCCCCACAATTTTTAGCCTGTTCTATCCCCATAAGAGGTTCTTCACCTTCGGCCTGCCGGTTTGGAGTATCGTGGATCTCTGTATCCAGGTATAGGCCGGTAAATTCATTATTGATCTTTAAGAATTCTTCTTCCAAGGTCTTAAGCGTTGAAGGGAGACGATCTGCCGGACCTTTGATACTTATTTTTGATGAATCGGCACTGCCAGAATAAATTTCAAATAAGAGATAGGATTTCATTTTCGCTGAAAACTTATCTGAGATGCAGTATAAAAGCCTTTGGTAGCCTTCGAAGTCCTTATCTCCGATCACCAGGTAAGAAGATTCATTGGTAACTAAGCGCCTGGTGCCGCGGTCGTTTTGTTTTATACGGTAAATTACCAGGTAGGGAAGCTCCTTTTCTATATGTAGGATCCCGTTGCCGGGAAGCTCACAACTAATCTCCCCATCTTTTTCAAGAATTGTTAATATTTGTTCAATGGAATTTTCAGATAAATCAGGTATTTCCTGCATTTTTTCGAAAACTTAATTAAACAAAGCCGTGGAAGGCCCTGTTCATAGGGTTTTTAAGATTGATTTCTAATTCTTACAATACCTAATTTAGAAAGATAATCAGTGAACCACCGGGTTGAAACGTGTTTTGACAATTCTTTAAGAGGGGCTCGTAAAGATTTATGAAAGGATTAAGGTTTCTGCCATACCTAATTTCGGCAATGCCGGTAAACATTGATATAGAATTTTTAAATATCCATTTTCTAAGAAGACTGGCAATTTAAAAGTGACAGCAGGACAAATAAAGACTAAGCGAATCTTTTGATTTTTCTTGATTAGAAAGAACGGTTCGTTCAAATTTGATCAAGATCGGTCAATTTTAGGAAAGTTATAAAAACAAAAAAGTCGCGCTAGGAGCGCGACTTTTCGTGATGGCACCAGGATTCGAACCTGGGACCGCCTGCTTAGAAGGCAGGTGCTCTATCCAGCTGAGCTATGCCACCGTTTTGCGGTTGCAAATATAAGCCACTTTATAAATAATACAATGTTTTTTTTGCTTAAAAATTCTCCTTTCTGAAAAAAAGAAAAACTTCCCGAAGGAAGTTTTTGATAATCAGTAGTTAGTATAATAAGGGTGTTCTATAATTTTTTAAAATAATTCTGACTCAAGGCCTCTGGTGGTGATCATTAATTGATTCATGTTACTAGGCTTCGAGTCATTTTGATCGATAACCTGCAGGTATAAGCTGTTGAATCGCCTTATCAATTCCAGGGTTTTTAAAGGAAGCCCAAAAAACTTTGGAGAGGTATGTATATTTTGAATACGATCTTTAATTAGTTGTATTCTTTTGTAATCCTCTTCGGTAGTAAAAATGAAATCAGTTTGCTTTAGCATAACCAGTTATTTTACAGTTAGCCAGGCAGGTAGGTCGTAGATTGGGCATTCAAATATAGAGGGATATTTCGCTCAGTAGCTAAAAGTTGAAATATTTTCTTTGAACTACCATTTTTGTCGGTAAAATGCAATACTTCAGGTTCGTAAAATTATCTTAATTTAGCACCGAATTTCGAGAATACGTTTATGCCTGAATTTCTGCTAAAGATCTCTCCTGTTTATGAGAATAAAATGAAGCCCTATTTGATTTCTACCCAGGCTTTAAATTCCTACTCTATCAAACTCGTACTAAAAACCGGTGACAGAACGCTGGACCTTAGATGCGGAATTAATGCCAAAGCATGATCTACGAATTTACCATAATAGTCCCCGTTTATAATGAGGAAGACTGTTTGCCGCAGCTTTTCGTTCAGCTGAAGGATTACCTGGAAGTCGCTTCAAAGAAGACCAGGATCTTACTGGTAGATGATGGTTCTTCAGACCAAAGCGCCAGGCTTATCATGGATTTTTGTAACAAAAATGAGCATTTCAGTTACCTGATATTTGAGAGGAACTTCGGGAAAGGAGCCGCACTTAAGGCCGCTTTTGATCATACTGAAACACCTATCCTGGGATACCTGGATGCTGACCTGCAAACCTATCCGCAGGATTTTGAAAAACTTCTTCCTTTTATAGGAGAATACGATCTTGTAACAGGTTGGAGAAGGGACCGCAAGGACACCTTTGTAAAAAGGATCTCTTCCAAGGTTGGAAATGGCGTACGGAATCTGTTCACCAGAGATTATATGCATGATACAGGTTGTCCTCTTAAAATTCTAAAAACCTCCTACGCCCAGAATATCCCGATGTTCAAAGGTTTGCAAAGGTTTTTACCGGCTATGGTCTTACTGCAGGATGGCAAGATTAAGGAAGTGGAGATACCGCATTACCCCAGGCTCGCCGGAGAATCAAAATATAATTTCAGGAACCGTTTTATGGGGCCGTTGATGGATTGTTTCGCCTATGTGTGGATGAAAAAATCCTACATCAAATATAAAGTGGCTCAAAAAAATGAGTAGCTGGTTGATCTATGCACTTGGTTTTTTAGCCCAATTGCTTTTTTCTGGCCGCATGATCCTGCAATGGCTGCTTTCTGAAAAGAGCAAAAAAATAATCACCCCCGTTCTATTCTGGCATCTTAGTTTGCTGGCGTCATTCCTGCTTTTTGTCTACGGTTATCTAAGGGATGATTTCGCGATCATGCTGGGACAAACCCTAACCTATTTCATTTATATTAGGAACCTGCAGTTCCAGGGTGAATGGGCCAGATTTCCCAGGGTATTCCGCATATTTTTATTTGCTTTTCCAGTTTTGATAGTGATCTATGGTTTTAATAATAACCAATATGATGCAGCCTCACTTTTCAGGAATGAAAATATTCCATTTTGGTTACTGATTCTTGGCTCTTTTGGCCAGTTAATTTTTACCTTAAGGTTTGTTTACCAGTGGATCTATTCTGAAAGAAAGAAAATCTCAAGCCTGCCCATGGGTTTCTGGTTTCTGAGCCTGCTGGGCTCCGGATTGATACTTATCTATGCGGTTTTCAGAAAGGATCCCGTCCTGCTGGCTGGACATGGTTTCGGGCTGATTATGTATATTCGAAATATCTATATTCAAAAGAATGAAATTAAAGGATAATTACCTTCTTTTACTGGTACTGGTTTGTATAGCCATATTTTTTGTGAACCTGGATGCCATCTATGTGAATATCATGGAGGCCCGTAATTTTGTTACCGCCAGGGAAATGATCAATCTCAATCACTGGATCTTCACCACTCTGAATGATGAACCCAGGTACGAAAAACCACCGCTTCCAACCTGGATGACAGCGGTTTCCATGCTTATCTTCGGAATGAAAAGCCTTTTTGCATTGAGACTGCCTGCGGCTATAATGGGTACCCTAACGGTGATCTTTATCTATAAACTCGGGCTGAAGTTCAGTGAGAACAGGAAATATGCTTTCCTTTCCGGGCTTACAGGCGCGACCTCTTTTTATATCCTTTATTCCGGGCGGGACGGGCAATGGGATATCCACACCCACGCTTATATGATCATGGCTATTTACGGGATGTATAAACTATTTACCCAAGAAGCCAACAAATACAGGAATGCAATACTGTCCGGACTTTTGCTGGGGTGTTCGTTCTTAAGTAAGGGACCTGTATCTATGTATGCCCTCATGCTGCCTTTTCTTATTGCCTTTGGGAGTGTATACAAATTCAGGAATTTCAGGTCGAGGATTATACCGGTAGCGTTAATGCTGACCTTTGCCGCATCGATTGCCGCCTCCTGGAGCCTTTATGTATATTACTTCGATACCAATGCAGTTACCAAAATTACCGATAAGGAGACCGGTCGCTGGCTGGATTATAACGTAAGGCCTTTCTATTATTACTGGAGCTTTGTGATACAGAGCGGGATCTGGACCATCCCGGCCTTTGTAGGATTGCTATACCCGTACCTGAAAGAACGGGTATTTAGCAAAACAGGTTACAAGTTCAGCCTTATCTGGACCCTGGCCTCGGTGATCCTTCTGTCCATTATTCCTGAAAAAAAATCACGATACTTATTACCTGTTCTAATTCCGCTGGCATTAAATACAGCCTTTTATATTGAATATCTATTCAGAAGGTTCGACATGATGCCTTCTAAGGAAAAGTGGATAGTATATTTCAATTTTGGACTTATAGGCCTAATCGGATTGGTGTTTCCCGTTGCCGGGATCATTTATTTCCAGGATCAGCTTACAGGCATACAGCCATGGTTCGTTATGACCTCTATCTGCCTGGCAGTAATTGGTCTGCTCATGTTCTATTATCTGAAAAAGAACCGAATTAAGCCGGTTTTCTATCTTACGGTTTGGTTTATTATTAGTATCATCTTCTTTGGGCTGCCTATCGCGAAAAAGATCGAAGTGAATCCGGCCTATCAAAGTATCGCCAAGGTCGATGTTTACCGGGAAGAACATCCAATGCCGGTTTACGAATTCCGTTCATTTACTCCCGAGATCATTTGGGAATATGGCCGGCCCATAAAAGTGCTGTTTAATGGAGAAAGTTACGATATACCCGATGAGAACAAATTCCTTTTACTATCTACCGAGAACAATGAAGATAAACTTCGGGAAACTTTTTCAGCCTATAAAATAGAAAAGCTGGATGAGATAGACATGAATCCGGTTGGTAATAAACATAAGGATCGCCTTTACAGGGATCTTTATCTAGTCAGTAAAAAATAATTATAGCCATGATCAATTATCCTATAAAATTCAAACCTATACTTCAGGACAAGATCTGGGGAGGAAATAAACTAAAGAAGATCCTGAATAAGGATACCCAGGGTGATCAGGTAGGTGAGAGCTGGGAAATTTCAGGGGTCGAGGGCAATATTTCTGTAGTGGCAAAAGGTGCCGATGCCGGTAAAAAACTTACCGATCTCATTAAAGAATATAAAGCAGAGCTGGTAGGAGAGAAGGTTTATGCCAGGTTTGGGAATGATTTCCCTTTGCTTATCAAGTTCATCGACGCTAAGACAGATCTTTCGGTACAGTTGCATCCCAACGACGAGTTGGCCAAACAGAGGCATAATTCTTTTGGAAAGACCGAAATGTGGTACGTGATGCAGGCAGATGCCGGTTCTAAACTTAACATCGGCTTTAAAAAAGAGTTGGATAAAAGGGAATACCTAGACTATCTGGAAAGAGGAAAGATCACCGAGATTCTCAATTTCGAAGAAGTGAGCAAAGGCGATTCTGTCTTTATAAATACTGGCAAAGTCCACGCTATAGGCGGAGGAATTCTGCTTGCTGAAATTCAGCAGACCTCAGATATCACTTACAGGATCTACGATTGGGATAGGGTGGATGCCGAAGGGAATGCCCGGGAGCTGCATACAGACCTGGCCCTGGATGCGATAGATTTCGAGAAAAAGGACGATTACTGGCTTAAATATGATAAAAAGCTGAATTCTTCCTCTGAAATTGCTTCCTGTGAGTACTTCACCACTAATTTTCTTCCTGTAAAGGGAATTTTGGAAAAGGATTATTCTGCTCTTGATTCCTTTGTGATTTATATGTGCGTTGATGGCCAGGCTAAGATCACTATTGGAGATAAGTCTGAAAACATTCAAAAAGGGGAGAGTATTTTGATCCCAGCTTCTACACAGAAACTTACCATAGAGGCCGGGCAGGCAGAACTTCTGGAAGTTTATATAAAATAGAACTCAGCAGGAAATATTTATTCTACTGAGTTCTATTTCGTTAAACACAGATGCTACCTAGAACTTCAGGATGGTATCTATTCTTTTTAATTCATCTTCAGAAAAGTTGATATTTTCTATCGCTGCGATATTGTCCTTTAACTGGGAAACTTTACTTACTCCTACAAGAACCGAGGTTACTCTTTCATCTTTCAGAAGCCAGGCCACTGCCATCTGGGCCAGGCTCTGACCTCTTGATTCTGCGATCTTGTTAAGTTCCTGGATCTGCTTGATTCGCTCTTCGGAGATCTGCGATCTATCCAGGTAGCTGCCTTCCCTGGCTGCCCTGGAATCTTCCGGAATTCCATGAAGATATTTAGAAGTAAGAATACCCTGTTCCAGCGGAGAAAAAACGATACTTCCAGTTCCCAGGTCTTCAAGGGTGTCCAGAAGACCATCTTCAACCCAGCGATCTATCATATTATATCTGGGCTGGTGAATAAGGAATGGGGTGCCCTGGGATTTGAGAATTTTTGCGGCCCTTGCAGTATCTTCGGCATTGTATTGTGAAATACCTACATAAAGTGCCTTGCCCTGTCTTACGATCTGGTCTAAAGCGCCCATGGTTTCCTCCAGGGGTGTATCTGGATCTGGCCGGTGGTGATAGAATATATCTACATATTCCAGCCCCATTCTTTTTAGGGACTGGTCCAGGCTGGCGATCAAATATTTCCTGGAACCAAAATTGCCATACGGCCCGGGCCACATATCCCAGCCTGCCTTGGTAGAAATTATAAGCTCATCCCGGTATTGTTTAAAATCTTTTTTAAAGATCTTTCCGAAGTTCTTTTCTGCAGACCCATAAGGTGGACCATAGTTATTTGCCAGGTCAAAATGGGTGATTCCATGGTCAAAGGCAGTTCTCAGGATGTTACGGGCATTCTCAAAATCATCGTTGTCACCGAAATTATGCCATAGGCCAAGGGATAAGAGCGGCAGTTTGATACCACTTTTTCCGCAACGGCGGTATTGCATTTTATCGTAACGATCTTCAGAAGCTTTATAGGATTCCATAATTTCACTTTTTTAACGAAGCAAAAATACGGAATTATGCCCTCAATTGGGATAAACAGATTTATTTAGGAATCTTAATTTTTACTGAATGTGAGCCGGGCAGTGGTACCGTTTGCATTTTCTCCGAGCTGAAGTCTGATCTGGCTCGAGGTAGCGGAAATAACATCATAATTATTAGCCAGTTCACCTAATTTCCCGGCAGAATTGAAGAAGATATGAAAATCCAGATCGTTGTAGGGATCAAACTCATCACCCGAATCATTACCAACCCGCCACGTGCCGCTTACCGACTCGAAGTCTGATTTTGCGGTAAGGTTATTGCCATCCTCAAATAAAAATACGTAGGAACTATAATTTGCAGTAGTTTCAACATTATTATAACTAGCTTCTGAAATCTTCCACTGTCCTTGGGAGGCGATAAGGTTAAGTTCTCTTGCTTCAGCTTCAGTAAGCTCAAGATCGTCCCGGTCAGTATCGCAAGACATCATGATTCCAACCATCAACAGGACAAACACTAATTTAAATCTTTTCATAGGGTATAAGATTTTATTGGTTTATGGGGAACGTAAAGTTAAAAAGGCTATTGCGTTTATTTAAGTAAATTTTAAGAATTAACATTTAAAATCTTATAGATCTTCACCTTAGAAAACTGGATTTGAGAACATTATAAAAATCATATTAACAGTTGAATTTTATTAAAATCATAAATTATCCATAAATTATAACCAGCTTATTAAGCGCCAGGAGGTTATGTATTCTATCTACTAGCTCCAATGAATTTTGGTATTCCTTGAAAATTGAAAGCTCAGTAGGAATTATAAGTGGTCGAATCTTAACACTTATTTACCAGATGTTATTTGAATTGTCTAGGCTAAAACCTGTTATTTTGAAGTTTAAAATTTACCAGAGGTACCATTCTGGCTATCATAAGCCAGGTCCCTCCGGATGCCCAACTAACTGAAGGAAGAGTAAATATTAATTTGATGAATATGAAGCTAGTTAATATTTCCAAACCGGAAGACACCTATATAGTAAAGGTGCTGCATACCTATAAACTTTTCGGTTTATCCCTAAGCTCATATGTTAAGGCTTATGCCTGTTCCAACGATGAAAACTGGTATGAAGTAAAGAATGGAAAAAAAGTTTCCCGAAATAAGTCTGTAAAACTCAATAAATGGCTTAAAGACCATCAAAAATTTATTGAAAAAGCAGAACCCTAATAAAATAATTTTTTATTTTTATCTCAAGTTACTGATAATCAGTAATAAATTCTATCCCTACGTTTTGGCCCCTTACAAATTATTGTAACCTTATAATCGAATGAATTATGAGCTCACAGGCAAAACGTGAAGATCAGGTAAGGTTTGTTATTTTTTTGATAAGCATTCTCCTGATCATCTTTATTACGGTATTCAAATAGTAATAACTAGACCAGAATTATTCGGTAGTCCGGTCTGTAAATCATAGCAATATTGCCCTATGCTTCTCGGTGGGCATATTTTCCCCTGTGCTTTTGTGCAGTAGAGTTTTTGTAACGGGTATAATTAATTAGTAAGTTGGTTCACTCCGTATAAATGACATTTACTTGATTTACCCCTTAGCGCTAGTTCTCCTAAATGTTTGAGACAATAATCCTTTCTTCTTTCAATTGGGATCCCCTCAAGAATTTCATTTGAAATGATCAGTTTTTGATTGAAGACAGAACATTGCTCCATTAATCTGGAAGTTGTGTTAAGAATATCCCCGGAATAGACGATCTCTCTTTTTATAGCACCCATTTCTCCAACTACCACTGGACCTTTATGTATGGCAGCTTTAAAAACCGGTACTAGGTCATAATTTTGAAGGTAATAATCCCTGCGCTCCTGTATGCTTTTTTCTATCCTGTAGAAACATTTGATGGGTTGTAAGCCTTCGATGACCGATTTTCGGGAAGCCCAGGAAATAACGATCTCATCTCCTACATACTGGTAGATCTCTCCCTGGGAATTCAGAATAGGATCTGTCATATCCCCGAAAAAATCCTTCAACAGGCTGAAGAACCTAATATGTCCCAGTTTTTCCGCAATGCTGGTTGAATAAGACAGGTCGAGGAACATAAAGATCCTGTCTACTTCATGAGGTCGGTGGAATCGGCCCAGGAGCATTGCGATAATTGTTGTTGGGGCATATTTCTCATAGATCTTTAAACCCTGTATGGTAAACCAGGCTATAATAAGCCAGGTAATTACATTTCTTATGGCATAGGGGCTTAAAAGTAGCAGGTCAATTGCTGTTTTCAGTGGTTCATCGGCTGCAGCGATCTCATCCCTGTAATAGAATATATAAGGAACCAGTGTGTTTAAGATGAGAATAAAGCCCAGGAAGAAAAGAAAATTAACCAGCATATAGTTCCAGTAACTTTTTCCCCTAAGCTGGTCACTCAGCTTAAATACGAGAATACTACCCCCAATAAATCCACCTACGGCCGGGCCTATGATATTTATAAGTAAGAAGGCACTAAAACTTAACTGGTTAGGAACTATGAATTCGAATTCATCTTTGCCAGGGATATAATTTACGCATTTATAAAAAGCCATAAATGCTCCGCTGGTGATCCAGAAAAGGGTTATTCCCAGAACAAGGAATAACTGAAACTTAATTTTTGGCCTTAGGTGCATCTTTTTGTCAGATAAAAGACCAAGAGAAGTGGGTAAGTTCGCGGGTTAAAGTATTAAAGATCTCTAAATGGAATCCTTTTTAACGAAGGCTTATCATCTTAGAAATAAATCCTTACTTTTTTTATTGAACACCATGAAGATCAAAGACTTTAACCTCATTATTCAGGTTGATCAAATTTATTAAATCTGCCAGATTAAGCTAAAGTTAGTATAAAATTTTTCTAATTATTTAGTAAGGACCTCATTTTCCTATAACTTTAATTAAAATTAACCAACCAAATTTCATAATAATGAGTAATAAGAAGGAAAATTTTGCACGCTTCGGAATGGCTGCGAAAGGAGCAGTATATTCCCTAATAGGAGTTTTAACGGCACTCGCAGCTTTTGGCCAGGGTGGACAAAAATCGGGTAGTAAAGGCGCATTACAATATGTAGCCCAGCAATCTTACGGTCAGATATTACTTGTAATCCTGGGAATTGGTCTTTTAGGATATGTTTTCTGGAGAATGTACCAGGTTTTTGCCAACCCTAAGGGGTTTGAAGATAATTTTAAAGGTTACGCCAAAAGGGTAGCTTTCTTTATTAGTGGACTTATCTATGCAGGATTTTCATTTTATGCTTTTAAACTGGCTTTTGGAAGCAGCTCCGGAAGTTCTGGTGGAATGATGGGATCGCTTATGTCTGGTTCTAATGGAGATACCATAGCGATTGTCATAGGTATTGGAATGGCGATAAAAGCTATTTATGATCTTTACAGAGCTTATTCCAATAAGTTCAGGGAAGAAGTAGAGGAAGCAGGTATGGATAGAAAAGCCCAGGAATTACTCCTTAAAGCCGGTAAGGTAGGACATACCGCAAGGGGAATCGTAATTGGTTTTATGGCCTACCTAACTCTTAGCTCCGGTCTTTCCAGTGGGAACAAGGTGAGCACCACTACAGATGCCTTCAGCTATATACAAAGCGAATTTGGTTCTGTAGCTCTAGGGATCGTTGCTATAGGTCTTGTAGCTTATGGGGTTTACATGTTCATCAAAGCTAAATACCCAGCTATTTCTGTAGCCAGCCTTAGATAAAATATTATTTTTAATAATGAAATACCCCGGTTGAATTGCTCAGCCGGGGTATTTTATTTCATAGACTCCTTATGGGAAAATAAGCTCAACTGGCTTTTTAATTTTAGAAACAAAAAAAGCCTCACATTAAGTATGTAAGGCATTTGGTCGGGGTGGCAGTCCCGAAACATCGGGAGAACCTGCGTATTTTTTTAGTAATAAAAAAAGCCTCACATTAAAAATGCAAGGCTTTTGGTCGGGGTGGCAGGATTCGAACCTGCGGCCTCCTGCTCCCAAAGCAGGCGCGATAACCGGGCTACGCTACACCCCGAATAACAATCTGTATTTTTAGCCTTATCCGTTCCAAATTACTTTAAAAAAGCAGCCGGGAAGCGGAGGAAACCTATTCCTGTCTTTTCGGCTGAAAAGGAGAATAAATAAACCACAGACTAAAAATTTTGCGGAGAGACCGGGATTCGAACCCGGGCATCCAAGAAGGATGACAGCTTAGCAGGCTGCTGCATTACCACTCTGCCACCTCTCCGTTATTCTTATGAACTTCGCAAGTAATTTTGCGGTTGCAAATGTAACTTTTACTTACCTACCATCCAAACCTTTTATTCCTTTTTTCGGTTATTTTTTGTGGTGAAACCGCTGGTGTAATTTTAAATTACTTGACTTCAGTCTACTATGTCGCGAAAAAAAATCAAATTATTTTTTCGGTACTAATCAGCTTATAAAGATTTTCCAGGGCCCTGTCATGATTTCGAACAAAAGGATTCTTCTGGTTCCAAACATAACCGGCCAGCACGGCGCAGATCTGTGCCTTTATCTGGGGATTAGGTTCGGAATGAAAAAAGATCTCCTGCAGTTTGCCTGTATACCATTCCTTTACATAAGTAGAGAAAACATCAACGCCTTTCCTGATATAATCTGAATATTCCTTTTGCCAATCTATAGTTTCCCCCTGGATCTCCCGGAAGGCCAGTTTCGCAGCCAGTAATCCAGATTCGGTAGCGAAAGCGACTCCAGAGGAAAAAACCGGGTCCAGAAATTCAGCCGAGTTTCCCGTGAGTGCGAAACCATCGCCATTAATGTACTTTACATTTTTGGAGATGTTTCTGATCCTTATGGGGTCAAAATTAAGTTCGTAGCTATCAAACCTTTTTCTATAGAAATTCAATTCCTCCAGCATTCTTCTGAAAGCCGATGTACGGTTTTCCCCAAACTGGTCCAACCACGAATTAGGTCCCACAAAGCCCAGGCTGGAAACTCCGTTAGAGAAAGGAATATACCAGAACCAGGTATTGGTGTCCAGGATTTCAAAGGTGATCTGTTCTCCCTCGATCCCGTCGGGCCGGGCAGTTTCAGTTATATGTGTGAACATGGAGGAGTGCTCGTAGATCTTTGGAGGTGCTTCCAGATTTAGATTTCTGGCAAGAACGCGTCCGTTCCCGCTAGAGTCTATAATGAACTGGGCCATTATTTCATATTCTTCTCCATGGCTGTCCCTGGTAATGATTATCCAATGGTCATCAAGCCTTTCCAAAGAGACTATTTCGGTCTCGAACCTGATATCCACTCTGCGGGAGCTTAAATGATCAGTGAGTTTTTTGTCAAAATCTGCCCTCGGTACCTGCCAGGTCCAATCCCAGCCTTCTCCAAATTTCTTGCTGAAATCAAAATCTGCTATCTGTTGTTTCCTTATGAACCTGGCCCCGAATTTTTTCTGGTATCCCTGCTCTTTCAGAACCTCTAGGAAACCGGCCTCTTCGAAATTATCCATACAACGAGGGATCAAACTTTCACCGATAACAAATCTGGGGAATTTCTGTTTCTCCAAAACCAGAACGGAGGCTCCCTTTTGTTCCAAGTATCCCGCAGCCACACTGCCGGAAGGCCCAGCTCCAATGATCACAATATCTATGTTTTCCCTCTTCATAAAATGTAGATGATTTGGAAGACAAACATAGTGAGAATGCGTGAATTGGATATGAGACCTGAAGAAAAAAAAGCCCTGACAGGATCGCCAGGACTTTTCCTGAGATATAAGCAAACGAATAGTAATAAGGAGGAAATTGGTGGTTAGAAAGAATCAATTTTATTCTTACAAGGTCCAGTCCTTAAATACTATTCTTTTCCAAATGTATATTTCTAAGCCCAGAAATTCTGGTGTGTTTCAAACATCTAACCATAATTTAAAATTGGGAATACGTAGCTAATAATAAATTCATCTTAGCTTAATTTTAGCAATAAAACCAAAGGTATCTTGCTATACTTTTAGAATTTCAGCGGGTATCCTTTCCAGTCTTTTCTATTAATTGTACTACATTTGTTAAAAGTTTTAACACTGGTCCCGAACCTATAATTAATAGCAGAAAGGTATATGCTGAACTTAGATAATGCACTTGATTTTACCGACTTTTACCGGGTAGTTTTTGAAAATGAGGAGATTGAGCTGGGGAAGCTTACCGAGCAAAGACTCGAAAATAGTTTTGAGTTCCTGAAGGATTTTTCCCAGAACAAGATCATTTACGGGGTGAATACGGGATTTGGTCCCATGGCCCAGTACAGGGTCAGCGATGAGGATAAGATAAAACTGCAGTTAAATCTCATAAGAAGTCATTCATCTGGAGCGGGGGCGATCATGGAAGAAAAGTACGTGAAGGCGCTCATGCTGGCCCGTTTGAATACCCTGGGCCTGGGAAAATCAGGCATTCACAGTTCGGTAGCGGAGACTTTGGCCGATCTTATCAATAAGAACGTATACCCTGTGATTTTTGAACATGGTGGAGTAGGAGCTTCCGGGGACCTGGTTCAGTTAGCACACCTGGCTCTGGTGATCATTGGTGAAGGCGAAGTGATTTATAATGGACAGCGCCAGCATACGAAGGATGTTTTTGACCAACTTGACATTCAGCCTGCAGAAATAAAGATCAGGGAAGGCCTGGCCATTATGAATGGTACCTCCGCGATGACCGGGATTGGGATCGTTAACCTGGTATATTCTAGAAGACTATTAAACTGGGCGATTTATTGCAGTTCTGTGATCAATGAGATCGTGGAAGCTTATGACGATCATCTTTCAGAAGAATTGAACGCCTCGAAATTACATAAAGGCCAGCAAAAAGTTGCTGAAAAAATGCGCAGTCACCTCCAAGATTCAAAACTTACCCGCGACCGTAACGACCATTTATATTCCAGTGGTGCAGATAAGAACAGCTTTTTCAAGGAAAAGGTACAGGAATACTATAGCCTTAGATGTGTGCCGCAGATCCTGGGTCCGGTTCTGGATACGCTGGAAAACTCTTTGAAGATCCTTATCGAGGAAGTGAACTCGGCTAACGATAACCCTATTATCGATGTGGAAACAGAACATGTTTACCACGGGGGTAATTTTCATGGAGATTATGTTTCCCTGGAAATGGATAAACTTCGCCTGGCCATCACCAAAACCTCGATGCTGGCTGAAAGACAGTTAAATTATCTGCTCAATGCCAAACTAAATGATATTCTTCCTCCATTTGTTAATATGGGAACCCTGGGCCTTAATTTCGGAATGCAGGGGGCTCAGTTCACCGCTGTTTCTACAACGGCTGAAAATCAAATGCTTTCCAATTCCATGTATGTGCACAGTATCCCGAACAATAACGATAATCAGGATATTGTGAGCATGGGGGCAAATTCGGCTAATATGACCAGGAAGGTGATAGAGAATAGTTTCGAGGTGATCTCCACCGAGCTTGCCACGATCGTACAGGCACTGTATTTCCTTGATTTTGACGACAGGCTATCTTCAGCAACCCATTCGAAACTTGGGGAGTTAAGAGAGATTATTCCGCAAGTGGAAGAAGATCGCCCGCTTTATGGCGAAATTGAAAGATTAAAGGATTATCTGAAAAATAACGAAGCATACTAATTATGAAGTACGCACTGGTGACCGGCGGGTCCAGAGGAATCGGGAAAGCTGTTTGTTTAAAACTGGCTGAAGAACTTAAGTATAATATTTTACTTAATTATCATTCAAATACCGAGGCTGCAGGAGCTACTCGTAAAGAGGTTCAAAAACTTGGGGTTGAATGTGATATTTTGAAATTTGATGTCGCCAGTACTGAAGCCACCCAGGATGCCATTGAAAAATGGAAAAATGAGCATCCGGAGGCTAAAATTGAAATCCTGGTGAACAATGCCGGTATTACCAAGGACGGGCTGTTCATCTGGACCAATAAGGAGGCCTGGGATTCTGTAATCGATACCAGTCTAAATGGCTTTTATAATGTGACCCAGGCAGTTTTAAAGGATATGCTCAGAGCCCGGTATGGAAGGGTGATCAATATGGTCTCGCTTTCCGGTTTAAAAGGTAACCCGGGACAGGTGAATTATTCCGCAGCCAAAGGTGCGATGATCTCGGCGACCAAGGCCCTGGCCCAGGAAATTGGAAAAAGAAAGGTGACCGTGAATGCGGTGGCACCGGGCTTTATCCAGTCAGATATGACCAAAGATTTTGATGAAGCCGAATTAAAGAAACATATTCCTATCAACCGTTTTGGAGAAGCAGAAGAAGTAGCCAACCTGGTAAGTTTTCTGGCTTCGGAAAAGGCATCATACATCACCGGGGAAGTGATCAATATTAACGGGGGATTATACTCATAATTTTATGGCTACCTGGAAAGGAAAATCTCGGGGTACACTTCTAGGTTTCAAGATCTATGTTCAGATCATTAAAATTTTTGGATTATATGCCGCCTATTTTGTGCTCCTTTTCGTGGCCCTATATTTCATCTTCTTTTCTTTTACCTCGACCAAAAGCACTTATTTCCTGTTCCGAAAAAGACTGGGTTATTCTCCAATACGGGCAGCGCTAAATGTCTATCGCAGTTACTTTACCTTCGGGAGGATACAGCTTGACCGTGTGGCCATAACCAGTGGTTTAAAGCATAAGTTTAGCTTTGAATTTGATGGAGTTGAGCATATAGAAGCCCTTCTGGCCCAGAAAAAAGGGGGTATTTTGCTTACGGCTCATATCGGTAATTTTAACCTGGCAAAACATTTCTTTGAAGAAAAACATTCCGAAGCGGTGGTAAACCTGGTGGTTACCGATTTTGAACACCAACAGATAAAGAATTATCTCGAGTCGGTAACCGGAACTTCAGAAGTTAAGATAATTGTTTTGCAGGAAGACCTGAGCCATATCTTTCATATGAAAGAGGCTCTGGCCAATAATGAATTGCTTGTTTTCGCTGCGGACAGGTATCTGGAACATTCTAAGACCTATGAGGCTGAATTCCTGGGTGAAAAAGTGAAATTTCCCCAGGGACCATTCAAGCTGGCCGGTAGGAATAAGATCCCGGTGCTTTTTGTTCATCTTATGCGGGAAAGTAATTTTCACTATCATTTCTACGCCAGGCCCAACAAACCCGAAAAATGCACAGCACAGGAAATATTAAAATCCTATCTTGAGGACCTCGAAAAAATGGTTAGAAAATATCCTCATCAGTGGTATAATTACTACGATTATTGGAACGATTTCAGTTAATTATGGCAGAAAACCTACTACATCATCCCATCACCTCCCCAGAGACTATTGGCAATCTTATCCCGCAAAAAGAGCCTTTCGTGCTGGTAGATACGCTTTATGAATACACCGAGCTTACCGGTGTGACCGGATTTACCGTGCCCAGGCTTCATGTATTACTCGATGAAAAAAAACTGGCAGAATGCGGTTTAATAGAGCATATGGCCCAAAGCATGTCTTTGCACAGGGGGTATCAGGGTTCGCTTAGCGGACAAACCAAACCCAAAACAGGTTTCATAGGGATAATTAAGACCGTGGAGATTTTTGGACTTCCTGAGGTTGGTGAAAAACTGAAAACCTATATCGAGATCCTTCATGAGATCATGAATGTTACCTCGGTATCTGCCAGGACCGAAAATGAACGGGGAGAAGTGATCGCTATTTCAGAAATGAAAACCGTGACGGTAGAATGAGCAATGCCAGGTTGACTTCCACGATTAAATTAAAAGTTCGGTTCCATGAATGTGATCCTTTGCAGATCGTATGGCATGGCAATTATTATAAATATTTCGAGGAAGGGAGGGAGGCTTTCGGTCGTGAACATGGTATTTCTTACCTGGATGTAAAAAAACATGGGTTTGCCACTCCTATCGTAAAAAGCCATTGTGAACATAAACTCCCATTAAAGTACGGCGATGAATTTGAAGTGGTAACAAATTTTGTGAATTCAGCTGCGGCCAAGCTGGTTTTCCAGTACCAGATCTTCTGTTCAGGCAGGCTTATTTGTGCGGGCGAGACCACCCAGGTCTTTACCGATAAAAATTCTGAATTGGTACTTAACAATCCGCCGTTTTTCTTAGATTGGAAAACGAAAATGGGATTGATTCAATGAGCGGAACCTACCTTTTAAATGATGCCATTATTTCGCCTTTGGGCTTCGGTACCGGGGCGAACCTGCAAGCCATCAGAAATTCTGAATCAGCTTTAAAATTCCATAATAATTCCAGGTTTTTTAAGGAAGGCTACTATGCCGGACTTATTGAGGAAGACCTGATAGATTCAGGATTCCAAAGGCTTGGTGATGCTTTCTTATACACGAAACTTGAAAAGATGATCATTCTGGCGGTAGACCGGGTGATAAAGGGTTCTGATGCATTTGATCCTCAAACTACGGGCCTGGTGATTTCTACTACCAAGGGTAATATAGATCTTCTTGCCAGGAATAAATTTACGCCTGATAGGCTTTACCTCTGGAAGATGGCCCAGGTGATCGCCGATTTTTTCAATTTGGAGAAAAGACCGGTGGTAGTATCTAATGCCTGTATCTCTGGAGCCCTGGCGATCAGGACAGCAAGTTACCTAATTGCAGCAGGGAGGTATAAAAATGTGATTGTTGCCGCGGGAGACCTGGCTTCAGAATTCGTTTTGTCCGGTTTCAATTCTTTCCAGGCCATAAGCGACGAACCATGCAGGCCTTTTTCGAAAGACAGGAAAGGGGTGAGCCTTGGTGAGGCTGCAGCGGCGGTATTTTTAGATAGTGAAAATATAGGGGAGGGTGGTGATAAGATCCAGTACCTGGATGCGGTCACGGCTAACGATGCGAATCATATTTCAGGGCCTAGCAGGACCGGGGAGGGTCTGTTCCAAAGCATTAGCCGGCTTATGAAGGCCAATAATGTAGAGGCAGGAAATATGGATTTTCTTTCTGCACATGGCACGGCCACCAATTACAATGATGAAATGGAGGCAATTGCTTTTAATAGGGGCGGGCTAAGCCAGGTACCTGTGAACAGTTTCAAGGGCTATTATGGTCATACTCTGGGTTCTTCCGCTTTAATAGAGACTATCCTGACCAAACATAGTTTGCTAGACAATGAATTATTTGCCTCACATAATTTTACTGAATCTGGTGTTTCCAGGGATCTGAATATCATTAGATCCCATACGAGGAAAGAACTTAATATGGCCCTGAAAACAGCTTCAGGTTTTGGAGGTTGTAACCTGGCCATGCTTTTAAAAAAGGAGAGAAGGTCATGAAGCAGCTTTTTATAAGAAACTCTGTACTTATAAGGAATTCGAAGGTTCTGAAAAATGGCCAGCTGCTTATGCAAGAGCCAGAAGACCTGCAGTTATCCAAATTCCTGAAAAACATCTATAAGGAGAGAAAGCTGAAATATCCTAAATTCTTTAAGATGGACAGGCTTTCCAAGCTTGGATATTTAGGAGCGGAGATCCTTACAAACGGACAGATCGAGGATGAAAATACAGCCCTGTTTTTTGCAAATTCGGCTTCCAGCCTGCAAACTGATGAAGCCTACGCAGAATCTATGGAAGAATTCCCTTCGCCCTCATTGTTCGTCTATACCCTGCCCAATATTTTGCTGGGCGAGATAAGTATTCGGCACAGGCTGAATTCTGAAAATATTTTTTTTGTTTTCCAAGATTTTGACGCCGGCCTTTTTGTAGATTATGTGAGTACTTTATTTTCACAGGGAAAGACTGAAAATGCGCTTTGTGGCTGGGTTAACTTGCACAATAATGATTATGATGTATTTTTGTGGGAAATTGCCCTTAGCGGCGGCATTGATTTTAACGAAGAGGAGCTAAAGAAATTATACTTACCTACACATGAGTGACCTGCATACCGAATTAAAAAAAAGCATTATAGAACAACTTAACCTCGAGGATATGGAGGTGAGCGACATCGAGAACGACGAGCACCTTTTTGGGGATGGCCTCGGCCTGGATAGTATAGACGCACTGGAACTAATTGTCCTTTTGGAAAAGGATTACGGTATCAAACTTACCGATCCCAACCAGGGAAAAGAGATCTTTAATTCTATTAATACGATGGCTGCTTTTATAGAGAAAAACAGGACCAGGTAATCTATGAAGGGCGTTGCCGTCACCGGGATGGGGATCATTTCTGCTATCGGCAGGAATATTGAAGAAACCCAGAATTCTCTTCAAAACAATAAGGATGGGATCAGTTTCCCTGAGATCCTTCCTACAATTCATAAAAGCTTACCCGTAGGTGAGATCAAGTTAAGTAACCGCGAAATAAGTGAACTTCTTGACCTGCCAGCAGATCATGCCTGTACCCGTTCATCTTTGCTGGCCATGCTGGCTATAAATGAATTGCTTGAAAAGAGCATTTGGCCGGAATTTCCAAAAGACACCGGCTTTATTTCGGGTACCAGTATCGGTGGGATAGATAAGACCGAAGAACATTTTTTCGATTTTAAGGATTCACCTGAATATCGAAAATATATACAGGCGCAGCATCCCGGTTATACTACTGAAAAGATCGCGGAATATTTTGGTTTAGGCGGAACAGTTACCACCATAAGCACTGCCTGCTCTTCTGCGGCAAATGCCATTATGATGGGGGCACAATTGATAGAATCTGGTAAACTGAAGCGGGTGATCGTTGGCGGAAGTGATTGTCTTACCAAATTCACCCTGAACGGATTCAATTCATTGAAAATTCTTTCCCAAAAGAAGGGCCGGCCTTTTGATCAGGATCGAGATGGTCTTAACCTTGGAGAAGCGGCGGCTTATTTGTTGCTGGAGGCGGAAGATTGTTTAGCAGGAAAAAGTATCCTGGGAAGGGTTTCCGGTTTCGGAAATGCGAACGATGCCTTCCACCAGACCGCATCTTCTGAAGACGGGGAAGGAGCTTTCCAGGCCATTTCAAAGGCCTTGAAAAAAGCCGGTCTATCACCTGTAGAAATAGATTATATCAACGCCCATGGCACCGGGACCAGTAATAATGACCTTTCTGAAAGCATGGCTTTAAAGCGGATATTTGAGGATACGCTTCCGGCATTCAGTTCTACCAAAGCTTTCAGCGGGCATACGCTGGGGGCGGCCGGAGCAGTGGAAGCTGTTTTTAGCCTTTTATCCATCAACAATAACGAGATCTATCCTAATCTCAATTTTAAAAATGCGATGGTTGAGACCAACCTGGAACCGGTTATTGCTATTCAGGAAAATGATATAAGAACGGTGCTTTCGAATTCGTTCGGGTTTGGGGGTAACTGTACCTCGTTAATATTTCAGAAACATGGCTAAAAAGATCTATATTAATGGTATCTCTTCTATTTCCCCACAAAGCGAGGCGATCTTTACCAAAGGTGAGTTAAAAGAATATGAGGAGAATATCCTGAAAGCTATAGACCAGGATTATAGGTCGCTTATAAAACCCATGATGCTTAGACGTATGTCTAAAGCCGTTAAAATGGGCCTGTTTTGTTCCAAAACCGCTCTTAACCAGGCTGGAATAGAAATGCCTGATGCCATTTTAGTGGGAACCGGGCAGGGATGTATGCAGGATACCGAGAAGTTTATGGACAATATGCTGGATTCCGGGGAAGGTTTACTGAGCCCCACTTCTTTTATCCAATCTACACATAATACCGTGGGCGGGCAGATCGCCCTTAGCCTTAAGTGTAAGGGCCACAATATGACCTTTACCCAAAACTCAGTTTCCTTCGAAAGCGCCATTCTGGACGCTCAACTTCAAATGCAGGATGAAGAAGTTAAAAATATCCTCGTGGGTGGTGTGGATGAAACTTCAGAAGAATTTACCGGTTTCCAGAGGCTGGACGGGCAGATAAAGAAAAAGAAAATCAGAAACCTTGAGCTTTATAGCTCTGAAACTCCCGGCACGATCATTTCAGAATCTGCCGCCTTTTTTAGTCTTGGCTCAGAAAAGGCAAATTCAACCTACGCCGAATTAAAAGCGGTCGAGATCATTAATGCTATTCCAGTTTCTCAGGTTCAGGAGAGGATAGAAGATTTTCTGAAAAGGAACAACACATCTGTTTCAGACCTGGATGCGGTCATCCTGGGTAGAAATGGTGATTCCAGGTACGATGTTTATTACGATATTTTACAGGAGGATCTTTTTTCAGAGAAATGCCAGGTGGGCTTTAAACACCTGGTAGGTGAGAACAATGCCGTGAGTTCTTATGCTTTCTGGCTGGCTTCCAGGATCCTGAAAGAAGGTTTTGTGCCCGAGGTATTTAAACTGAATGCCTTAAATTGCAATAAACCCGGAAAGATATTGATCTATAATCAGTACCTGGGAAGAAATCACGGACTAATTCTTTTAGAAAGCGCTTGACCTTTAAACTCATAAAAATCCTGTTTGCGATCCTGGTGATCACCGCGATCCTGCTTTTTTATAATGGCATCTGGCCTTTCTGGCCGGTGATCCTTGCGATAGTGGCTTATATCGTTCTGATGCTGGTCTTATCCACAAATGTTCAGATGAACTTTTTTGTTAAGGCCTATAATGAAAACCCAGCTTACCCAGAAAAAGCGGTGGCCCTAAGTTTCGATGATGGACCTGTAGAGAATACCTTGGAAATTCTTGATATATTAGACAGGTATAATGCCAAGGCCGCATTTTTTTGTATCGGGAAAAAAATAGAAAAACATCCTGAAATTTTCAGGGAGATCATTAAACGAGGTCATATTGTGGGGAACCATACTTTTTCACATACCCGAAAAATGGGATTTTTACCTACTAAGGTCATCCTGAATGAAATTGAAAGATGCGACCGGGTTGCTCAAAAAGAAGGAAAGGTTAAGATGAACCTTTTCCGTCCACCTTTCGGGATCATTAATCCTAAAACCCAGAGAGCCCTTAAAAAAACAGGCCACCAGGTGATGGGCTGGAACGTGAGACCCTATGACGCGATCACTAGCTCTCCCGAAAAGATCCTGAAAAGGATAACGAAGGACCTTAAAAAAGGAGATCTTATTCTTTTGCACGATAATATGCCTAAGACCGGTCTCATATTGGAACAGTTATTGGTTATTTTACAACAACGAAATTTCAGGACCGTTAGACCTGATAAATTATTTGATATTCATGCGTATAATTAAACTTTGTATTTTCCTTTTCAGCTTAAACATGCTGGCTCAGAACGGCGCCCTTAACAGTTCAGAAAGGCAGGCTTTTAAGGCCAGTGTCATTGAAAAATCTAATGACATCAACAGTTTTTCGGCTGAGTTTTCCCAGACCAAACATATGAAGATGATGGATGGTAATCCCGAAAGCGAAGGCAAAGTGTATTATAAATCACCAAATACGCTGAAATGGGAATATACCAGGCCTTATGATTACCAGTTACTCTTTAAGAATTCCAAGCTTTATATAGCCGAAGAAGGACAGCTTTCTGAAGTGGACCTGTCTTCTAACAAGCTTTTTGATAAAATGGGCGAGCTGGTAGCCGGAAGCGTGAACGGGAAGATCCTGATGGCCGATAAGGATTTTGATATCACTTATCATCATTCGGGGAAAAATGTGAAGGCTCTTATTATTCCTAAGGACCGAAGTCTTAGGGGGATGTTCAAGGAAATATGGATAAGTTTTAATGTCCAGCACCTTATTCAATCGGTTCGTTTGATAGATCCTTCGGGCGATTACACCGAAATTTCCATGAAGAATATTAAAATTAATCAGCCCATTCCTTCCTCAGTTTTTCAAAACTAAAGTATCTTGCCCTCTATAAAATTTAAGAATGATTTTAGAAGGCTTTTACCAGGTTTCCAATACCACTCTTGCCGGCGATGAGGCCGTCACCACCCTGAAAATAAACCAGCATCACGAAATTTACAAAGGACACTTTCCGGGTAGACCGGTAACTCCCGGCGTAATCCTGATGCAATTATTCAAGGAGGAGGCAGAGCGTATCTTCGACAGGAAACTGCAACTGGTAAGGGCAGACAATGTAAAGTTCATCTCAGTTTGCGATCCCACACAGGATAACGAGCTCATCCTTGAATCACATATTACCGAAAGCGGTGAGTTCATCAAACTTAAAGGCATGGCTAAGAACAGCGTAGGTATTGTTCTTAAGATCAATTCCCTGTACAAGGCAGGCTAAATCCTGGTATCTGTTATGTTCCTCCGGGAATAAATAATACTTTTGCAGAAATTAGATTCAGCGTGAAAAAAAAGCCGGTTTTCCAGGGAAGATTTGAAGAGCTTAATTGCTGCGTTATTGTACCCACCTACAATAATGCGCATTCCCTTGAGAATTTCCTGACAGATCTCAGGCTTTACACCAACAGCATCATCATTATAAATGATGGCTCTACAGATGAAACCGCTCAGATCCTTGAGCAGCATCATGATCTGCATCTCAAGAAACATCCGGAAAACAGGGGTAAGGGCATTGCTCTGAAAACAGGTTTTAAGTTTGCTGAAGAACTGGGTTACGATTATGCGATCACCATAGATTCAGACGGGCAGCATTATCCCGACGATCTTGATGTTTTCCTTTCAGAACTTGAATCGAGAAACGAAGCAGATCCAGAACTATTACTGGTGGGAGACCGCAATATGGGCCGGGATGGTATTCCCGGGAAAAGCAGCAAGGGTAACCGTTTCTCTAATTTCTGGTTCCTGGTAGTTACCGGGATAGAACTTCATGATACCCAGAGCGGGTATCGTTTATATCCCGTGAAGCTTATAAATTCTCTAAAACTTATCACCTGGAAATTTGAACTTGAGATCGAGGTGCTGGTCAAGGCTGCCTGGAAAAAAGCAGAAGTTAAGAATATACCCATAAAGGTATTATACCAGGAAGGTGAGCGGGTAACCCACTTCAGGCCTTTCTGGGACATTGTAAGGATCGTCCTTTTATATATGTGGTTCGTGCTGGTAAGTTTCTTCTATATCCACCCAAGGAATAAATATCAGGATTTTAAGAACAAGGGTTTTAAAAGGTTCTGGAAAGAAGATATTATCAAGAGTCAGGAGCCTCCGCACAAGAAGGCTGCGGCTATAGCTCTTGGTGTTTTTGTGGGTATCTCACCCTTCTGGGGAATACATACGCTGCTGGTGTTTACCCTGGCAGCCGTTTTTAGATTAAATAAGGTTATAGCCTTCTTATTCTCGAATATAAGCATACCGCCTTTAATTCCGTTTATCATCTATGCGAGTTACCAGGCAGGCTCTTTTATTACCGGCAACGGATTCGACTGGGAGCTTCAACTTCAGAAATTCGAGACCGGTACCGATGTCTTCAGGGGATTATGGCAATATATTATGGGAAGTTTCGCCCTTGCAATTGTGGTTGCCTTTAGTCTGTGGATTGTATTTTATTTTTTATTTTCGGTACTTAACCAAAAGCAGGTGGTAAAACCTTAATGCATAAAGCTTTCTTCAATATTTACGGCTATCTCAAAAACCATAAAAGCACTGGTTTTTTAATCCTGTTTATATATGCCGCTATTATTTCCTTTTTCGCCTGGAATATCCATTTTGAGGAAGATATAACCAAACTGATTCCTGGAGGTAAAAAGCAGGAATTGCTGAAGAAAATACTAAAAGAAGCCGATTTTACCGACAAGCTGATCGTAAGTATCTCTGCGGAATCTCCCGAAATAGATCCAGATTCTTTGGTACTTTATGCCAATGAATTCACCAATATCATTGAAAAGGACTACCAGGAGTATATACTCGAAATCAAAGGGAAGATCCCAGAAAAGGATATCAATGAGATCTATAATTTCGTTTATGGCAACCTGCCTATTTTCCTGGATAAGGGCGATTATAAAAAGATCAGGGCTCGGCTGGTTTGCGACAGCGTAAATAAACGCCTCGCCTCCGGCTACAGGCAGTTAATGTCTCCAACCGGTTTTGTAACCAAGGAGTTTTTCCTTAGCGACCCATTGAACATCACCAACCTTGGCCTGGAAAAGCTTCAGGAATTACAGGTAGGCGACAATTTTAGTATCTATAACAATTACCTCGTAACCAGGGACCGGCAAAATATCATCCTTTTTCTAGATCCCGTTTACCCGGCCTCAGAAACCGATAAGAACGAGGAGTTCATCAAAACCCTGAACAAAACGGTAAAAGGTTTAAATTCTAAATATTCCAGCGTTGAAGCCGAATATTTCGGAGGGGTATTGTATTCCCTGGCTAATGCGAACCGAATAAAAAAGGATATCCGGCTAACCATGGGGATCGCCATAAGCCTTCTTCTTATCCTGCTCGTTTTCTTTTATCGAAAGATATATGTTCCCTTACTGTTATTTATTCCGAGTATACTGGCGGGAATTTCGGCGGTTGCTATCCTGAGCGTATTCAAGGCAAGTGTTTCGGCTATATCCCTGGGGATTGGGGCTATTTTACTGGGAGTTACCCTGGATTATGCGCTACATATACTTACTCATTTCCGGAACAATCGCGATGTAGAACAATTATACATGGAGATCACCAAACCGGTACTTATGAGTAGTGTTACCACTGCCATAGCTTTTCTTTGTTTGATATTCGTTCGGAGTGAGGCTTTGAACGATCTCGGCATCTTTGCAGCAGTAAGTGTTTTGCTATCTTCAATCTTTGCCCTGATCCTTATTCCGCTTTTCTATAATCCCGGTTCTGAGATTGAACAACACGCCACTTTCCTGGACAAGATGGCTTCTGTAGATTATTCCAGGATTAGGCCGTTGGTAATTGTTGTTCTTCTGGTTTTCGTAGTCTCTATTTTCTTTTTCAATAAAGTCGAATTCAACAGTGACCTGTCTAAACTGAACTATCAACCGGAAGAAATTGAGGAGGTTGAAAAAAAGGTAGAAGGCCTGGCAGGAAGAAGCGGCAAAAGCATATATATGGTTGCTTACGGTAATACCCTGGACGAAGCCCTGCAGCAGAACAATAAACTTTACCAGAACCTTCGCGATTTTGAAGAGGAGGGCTTTATACAGAACTTCAGCAGTATTGGGGGAGTGGTGCAGTCTACCAATACCCAGTTACAAAAGATAGAGAACTGGAAATCCTTCTGGAATCCTTCGCGCAAGGACAGTTTAAGGAACGATCTTATTAGTGTTTCTTCCAGATACGGCTTCAGGCCGCAAACCTTTAATCGTTTCTACGAGCAGCTGAATAAGGATTTTGAAACCATAGGGCTTAAGGATTACAAGAATGCGGGATCCCTTTACCTGGATGATTTTATTTCTGAAAGTGATGAATTTGCCACGGTAACCAGTACCGTGAGCCTTGATGAAGAAAAAGCTGATCAGTTCGTTTCGTATTTCGAAGAGGAGAAAGGGGTTTTTGCCCTGGACCGCAAGGCGATGAACCAGAACTTTCTCGGTAACCTGAGGGCAGACTTCAATAAACTTATTTTGATATCGGTACTGGCCGTCTTCCTGGTATTGCTCATTTCTTACAGGAATCTTGAGATAAGTCTATTTACCATGCTGCCGATCGCCATTACCTGGATATGTGCACTGGGAATCATGGCCATATTGGACATAGAATTCAATATCTTAAATATCATCATCTCGACCTTCATTTTTGGCTTAGGCCTGGACTACAGCATTTTTATTACCAATGCCAGCCTGAATGAATATGAGACGGGTAAATATGAATTAAAGACCTATCAAACTTCGATTTTGATTTCGGTGATCACCACTTTGCTGGGAATGGGAGCCTTGATCTTCGCCCAGCATCCTGCCTTAAGGTCTGTTTCGGTAGTGTCTATAATTGGGGTATTAACCGCCGTGCTGGTAAGTTTCGTTTTGCAAAGAGGGATCTTTAGGCAGTTGATCTTAAAACGTGCCGAAAGCGGAAAGGCACCCTTCTACCTGAAGAAACTTGGAGATATCAAGGGAAGGCGAAGCAATAGTGAAACCGAGAAATTGTATCGCAAACGGGCGGTACTGGATAATTATCGCTATAAATCGGTATTCCCGCTGGTTAGGAAAAAGTTTAGGAGTATTAGGGAGAAGAACGTAAGAATGAGCAGGTATATCGAAGATGGTGAGAGCATCACGGTTATTAATTCTGAATACGGTCTAATTCCGCTATTCCTGTCTTACAAATTCGAGACTTCAGAGATCCATGCCTTTGAAACCAATGAAAGCTCGTTGAAAATAGCCAGAAGCACCGGTAGGGCTAATTCTGCAGGTATTTCTTTCTACAGGGAGCTGTCAGAATTACCTGAAACCAGCGTATACGTGATCCATGGGAATTATGACGGGCAGGAACCGCTTAGGGAGCTTATAAAGCGTAGAGCTGAAAAAGTGATTTTTGTAGATTCAGATTTTCCAAATCGCTGGCTTTTAGACCTGAATTTTGAGATCGTGTACCGCCAGAATAATATCCTCGTTCTAAGAAAGACCGAATAAATGAAGTTCCACAACTTATTGATCATATTGCTTTTAGTTTGTTTTTCTTCCTGTGGGGTAAAGAAATCCATGCAACAGAAACCGGATATTTCCGGTCTTGAAAATATCGATACTACCAGGATAAAACATTCTGATACTTATTACAGTTTGGGCAAAAACCAGCTTTTTCAGAATGAACAGGGTATCTGGGAGTTGTACCTGGAAGGTGATGCCCTGGAACGCGGGCTGGTTAACGGAAACCTTTGCAGGGAGCTCATTCACCATCAGGAGATCGCTTTTATGAACAAACTGCAGGAGATGGTACCTTCAGAGAACTATCGCGGATTTCTGAAATCTGTGATTTCCTGGTTCAACAGAAAAATGTACCTGCACGTACCCGAAGAATATAAAAAAGAGATCTATGGTCTTAGCCGTTATGGGCTAGAACGGTATGATGATTTTGCCCCGGGATACGTAAGAATGCTTTATTTTCACGGCGCCCACGATATTGGCCATGCCATGCAGGACCTTATGCTGGTAGGTTGTACCTCTTTCGCTGCTTGGGATTCGAAAACCGAAGATGGTGAATTGCTGCTCGGCAGGAATTTCGATTTTTACGCGGGAGATGAATTCGGGGAGCAGAAGATCGCAGCATTTATTAATCCCGAGAAAGGGCATAAGTTCATGATGTACACCTGGGGTGGTTTTATTGGTGCCGTTAGCGGTATGAATGAAAAGGGGGTAAGCGTTACGATTAACGCGGGAAAATCAAAGATCCCCACCATGGCTAAAACACCTATAAGCCTGCTGGCCCGGGAGATCCTCCAATACGCAGGTAGCACCGCCGAAGCTATTGAGATCGCCAGGAAAAGAGAGGTTTTTGTTTCAGAATCTATCATGGTGGGCAGCGGGGATGAGCGAAAGGCTATTTTAATAGAAGTAGCGCCGGGTAATTTTGGAGTGTACGAGGTGGAAAATTCAGATGAACTCATTTGTAGTAACCACTTCCAAAGCGAGCCTTACCTGGAAGACAACAGGAACCTGAACACGATAAAGGAAAGTCATTCAAAATACCGTTACGACCGCATGCAGGAGCTTGTTGCAGAAACCGATAAATTAGATCCTGAAAAGGCCGTAGCCATCTTGCGGAATATGCAGGGGCTGGAGAATAAAAAGATCGGCTATGGTAACGAGAAAGCCATCAATCAGTTGCTGGCGCATCACGGCATCGTTTTCAAACCTGAAGAGTGCCAGGTCTGGGTTTCCTCCAATCCTTACCAGATGGGGGAATTCGTTGCTTATGATCTTGATGAGGCCTTCGCCGAATTCGAAAATGGCCTGGTAGGAAGATCTGTGGCTCAGACAGAAAAAAATATTCCTGAAAGTGATTTTATTCATTCTCAAAAGTTCCTGGATTATGAAGAGTTCAGGAAGCTTGAGAGCGAAGTAAAAAATATGCTGGAAAAAGAGGCTTTGGTTCCAATTGGAAAGGCTGAAAGGCTGGTACAATTGAATCCGGATTTCTGGGAAGCCTGGTTCCTGGCTGGGAAGATCTATTTTCAGAAAAAGGATTTCAAGAAAGCCGTAGTTCACTTTAAACAGGCTAAAAAGCGAGAAGTGACCACCCTTCCAGATCTTGAAATAATAGAAAAGATGATCAGGAAATCTTACCGAAAAATTTAATATGAGCCATAATTCAATGAATACCGCAACCACTGGACAATGGAAGTTGATCAGGAAGCAGCTGGATTATATTGCAGAAAATTCGCCCTATTACAGGCGTTTGTTCAGGGACCTGAATATTTCTGCCGGAGAGATTCGCTCATTTGAGGATCTGCAAAGAATTCCATTAACTACTAAGGAAGATCTTCAGAAGTACAACCAAGAATTTTTTGCGGTTCATGAGCATGATATTATAGATTATGTGACAACTTCGGGTACCCTAGGTAGCCCGGTAAATTTCGCTCTCAATAACGCCGATCTTGATCGCCTTGCTGAAAATGAATTCCGCTCTTTTCAGCTGGCGGGAGTAAAAAGCTCAGATAAGGTACAGATCACTACCACCCTGGACCGCAGGTTCATGGCTGGCCTGGCTTATTTTCTAGGTTTAAGGAAACTGGGTGCCGGTATTATAAGGACGGGTAGCGGATTGCCGCAATTACAATGGGAAAGTATAGAAAGGTTTAATCCAGATTACCTGGTGGCAGTGCCTTCATTTTTACTGAAAATGATAAGCTACGCCCAGGAGAACAATATAGACTTCAGGAATTCTTCGGTAAAAGCAGCTATCTGCATTGGAGAACCATTGCGGGACCAGGATTTTAATCTGAATGCCCTGGGTGAAAAGATCAATCAGCTTTGGGATATAGAACTGTTTTCTACTTATGCTTCTACCGAAATGTCTACCGCTTTTACAGAATGCCATGAGCATATTGGTAATCATGTTCCTTCAGACCTAATTTACACAGAAGTGCTTGATGAGAATGGAAGGCAGGTGGCGCCTGGTGAGATTGGAGAACTGGTGGTCACTCCATTAGGAACCCGAACCATGCCATTGCTCAGGTTTGCCACTGGCGACATGTTAAGCTATAACGATGATATTTGTGCTTGTGGTCTTGATTCCAGGCGACTTGGACCTGTGATAGGCAGGAAGAAGCAAAAGATCAAACTTAAGGGCACCAGTTTGTATCCACAGCATATTATAGAGGTGTTTAATTCTTATGCGAAAGTCGGTCAGTTTCTAATAGAAGCTTCTTTAGATGAATACAATAACGACAGGCTTTGCGTGATCGTACCCAAAGATTTCCGGGGAATTGACGAGCTAAGAGACTACTTCAGGTCTCGTTTGCAGGTTGCTCCGGAAATTAAGCAATTGGAGGCTTCAGAAATTTCAAAATTAAGCTTCCCCAAAGGCAGCAGGAAGCCACAAATTTTCAGGGACCTGCGTTGATCATGCTTTCCTGCAAAAGATCACGATCTTGTCTTCGTTCATATTGGTAGTGAAAAATATATAATCTTTACCGCCATCTTTTATTTTGAATTTCTTTCTGATATTTTCGACTGTTTCCGGAAAATTCCGTGTGGTAATATTGGCTTTTTTTGACTTAAAGTATTTCTTTAACTCAGCAGGCTTATATTGTTTTATATCTTCAATCTGGAACTTCCTTCCTGGAAAACTTTTTAGCTCCGCCGAGGTATATAGATGGGAATAACGATGTAGTTTTTTGGTGCCGGTTTTCTCGGCCAGTAGATCGAACAACCCGCTTTTCATAATGGCGGCATTAGGCTCGTATAGAAAGTTTTCTGGCAGGCTGAATTCAGGAGTTAAAGAAGAATTCTTTTCATTTTTAGAAAATTCCTGAACAACGTTCTTTTCAAAATTAATGGTTTTTATCAGGGCTTTTCCGGTAAAACCTTTTTCCAGGATCCAGAGAAGTTCCTTTACCTCGTTTCTAACGGCGACTATATGAACTTCCTTTACATGCTTCAGTTCATTCAAACCTAAAGTGATATCCAGGATAGGTGAACTTTTTACCAGGATATTATCGGTGTGTTGCATTAGTAATTCCAGGTTGGCTGGAATATTGGGCTCACAATCTTCGAACCTGAATACTTTTCCTCCATGGTCATCTCTCCTGGCAGGGTCGGCATAGACCCAATTGAACCTTTTTTCGGAATCGTCAAGCACCTTTAATCCATCACCTGTATGGACTTTTATATTTTCAGCTTCCAGCACCCTAAAGTTGTGATCGGCAATTTCAGCAAGTTCCCGGTTGAGCTCACAATAGTTGAAATCCTTAAAATTCTTCGAAAGGTAATAGGAATCAATTCCTAAGCCCCCGGTAATGTCTATTCCCGTTTTTCCTGAAATAAGGGAAGCCTTGTATTTCGCGGTTATTTCCGAAGATGTCTGCTCCAGGTTAAGCTTGGGTGGGTAAATGATATCAGCATTGCGAGAAAGCTCAGGAAACTTCTTCTCTGCCACTTTTAGACCTTTGATCTGGATCGCCAGTTCCTGTGCACTTATATTTTTAAAGGGACTTCCTTTGAGAATAAGCGAAGGAAGGTCTTTGTTTAGATTCTCTCTGATGAATCTGGAAACTTCCGGATCAAGCAGGGCCTTGTTCAGCATGAGATTTTAGAGGTCTCGGGTTAGCCTTTTAACGATCTTGTATTCACTCAGGGATTCCTTGGCGATCACTTTCAATGCCGTGTAAAAGGGTACCGCAACCACCATTCCGGTGATCCCGAACATAAGGCCGGCAATTAGAATAATAAGAAAGATCTCCAAAGGATGTGATTTTACACTGGCTCCAAAAATCATAGGTTGCGAAATGAAATTGTCGATCAGTTGACAGATCCCATAGCCAAGCATTACATAAATAAGTCTTGGTAAGATGATGCTGCTAAAATCTGCGCCCAGGAAACTGGAAATTACGAATAAAGCCATCAGGATACCTGCCAGTAATGGTCCCAGGTAAGGTACCAGGTTAAGAAAGGCGCAAATGAAAGCGATGGCGATCGGGTTGTTTATTTCGAATACCGAAAGTAATATCGTGTATAGTATGAAAAGAACCATGATCTGCAGGGTGAGCCCCACAAAATATCTTGATAGTAAAACCTTGATCTTATTGAAAACACGCTGGAATTTCTGCTCTTCCCCGCGATTGGCGAATACCAGAATACTGTTCAGCATCAATTTACTGTCCTTCAGAAAGAAAAAGGAGATGAACAGAATAGAGAAAACGGCCACCATGGTCGCCCCAAGGATACCAAATACATTATTAAGGAACTGCGGGATAAGGCTTACATCAAAATTCCTTACAAACTCACTTCGTTTAAGACCTTCTATAATGTTAATCTCTTCAACGCCCAGGTAATTATTGATCTGGGTATTAAGATCGTTCAGGTCGCTTTTAAAAGCTTCGATATCTATCTGTCCCAGGTATTTGCTCTGTTCTATGATGATAGGAACGAACACAAAAATAATTCCTACAAAGATCGCCAGCACCAGGATAAGAACCGTGATCACCGCCAGCTGATTAGGCATGTGCAGCTTGTTCCTTAAAAAGATAACGATGGGGCGTCCAATAAGGGCGATAACCCCCGCCACTGCAACATAAACGATCACCGACTGCACCTCCCACAGGAAATACAATAAGAGCACGATACCTATCATGATACCGGTAGCCCTTAAAATTCCGTTGGCAAAATCGTGTGCTTTCACAGCGTAAATATATTATTTCTTACGAAACTTGTTTATGCTATTTGTGATTTCATATAGAGCGATTCCTACAGATTGAGCCACGTTCATGCTGCTGTTTTTGCCATACATGGGAATATGGTGAGTGGCCTTACATAATTCCAATACCTCATTTGAAACTCCATGACGCTCATTTCCAGCTACTAAAAGTATCTTCTCGTCTGCAGAGATCTTTACTTCATCGATCGGAGAACTACCGGAAGTAATTTCCAGGGCAAAGCTTTTATAGTTTTGGGCCAGCAGACTTTTAACAGTTTCTACTGAATCCTCGTAAAATTCATGCTCTACGGTATTATGCGTATTCCTGGCCGTTCTTTTTAATCGGTTACTGCTAAGATTTGGTTTGGTGCCGCAGAACACGATCTTTTCTATTCCAAAGGCATCCGCCAGGCGAAAAAGGCTTCCAATATTTGCTTCCCCGGTAATATTATCCATAAGGAGGATTATGGGAAAATTAATCTGCGGAAAGGAGGTTTCTGTGTGGGAAAGTTGTTCACTCAATTTTCGAAAGCATATTTTACAATGTTAGCACCCATCTTCAGGGCTTTTTGTCTTACTTCTTCAGGATCGTTGTGTACGTCTGGGCTTTCCCAGCCGTCGCCCAGGTCACTTTCAAATGTAAAAAGCAATACCAGCCTGTCGTTCTCAATGATCCCGAAGGCCTGTGGGGGAAGGGCATCATGCTCATGTATCTTCGGAAGGCCGTTCGGGAAATCGTAAGCAGCCGAAAAAATAGGATGGTTGGGAGGGATTTCGGTAAGTTCCTTTTCCGGGAACAATTTTTTGATCTCTTTCCGAATGTATTCATTCATCCCGTAATTGTCGTCTATGTGAAGAAATCCGCCGCTTAAAAGATAATTCCTTAGGTTTTCGATTTCAGCATCGTTAAAGATCACATTCCCATGCCCGGTCATATGAACCAGCGGGAACTGGAAAATATCGGTACTGCCGGGCTCTACGGTTTGCGGCCTGGTATCGATGTTCGTGCTGATGTTGGAATTGCAGAACTTGATAAGATTGGGCAGGGCCGTGGGATTGGCATACCAGTCGCCACCACCATTATATTTCAAAACCGCGATTTCCTGGCTTTTTCCTGTAAAAGGGAAGGCCATAAAAATGAAAGTGAATAATAAGATTAGTTTTTTCATTAAATTTCCTGATTTACCATGGCTACGGTGTGGCAGGCGACGATGGCAGCAGTTTCAGTTCGAAGTCTGCTGTCCCCAAGACTTATTTGATGCCATCCGTTCTTTAGGGCTGCTTCAATCTCCTGAGTGCTGAAATCACCTTCGGGACCAATAAGAATATTCACCCTTTGCCAGGGATGTACCTTTTTCTGAAGGTATGGTTTTTCCATTACATTCTCACAGTGGGCAATAAGCTTTGACCCTTTAAACTGTTTTTCCATGAGTTCCTGAAAGCTGACAGGCTCATTCAATTTAGGAAAGCTCAGGTGTAGGGATTGCTTCATGGCACTTAGCAGAACCCTTTCATAACGCTCCAGTTTAACCACCTTTCTTTCGCTATGATCACATATAACGGGAGTTATTTCGTGTACGCCTATCTCCATGGCTTTTTCCAGGAACCATTCATACCTGTCGTTCATTTTGGTTGGCGCCACGATCATATGCAAATAATAGGGCGGGGCAGGCTGTTCTTCAGAAGACAGGATCTTAACCACGCACTGTTTCATATCTGCCTGAATGATTTCGGCCTTGAATAACAGGCCTTTTCCGTTGGTGATATTTAGCTCATCGCCCTCTTTTTTTCGGAGGACCTTTATAATATGCCTGCTTTCATCCTTGGGAAAAGTTACCAGCTTATCCTTTTCAGAAATATCGGGATTAAAGAATAATTGCATCTTAGAATTTATATCTGGATTGAGCGGTGACTGCGTAATCTGCGAATTCCTTTTTCAGGAATTTATGATATCCCGCAATGCCGATCATCGCCGCATTATCTGTAGTATATTCGAACTTCGGGATATAACATTTCCAACCCCATTTTTTTTCAGCATCCAACAAAGCCTGTCTTATTCCGCTATTCGCCGAAACACCTCCGCCAATAGCAACCTGATTAATTCCGGTTTCCTTTACCGCTTTTTTCAGCTTATCCATTAAGATACCAATGATGGTATATTGAATGGACGCACAAATATCCTTGATGTTCTTTTCGATGAAATCCGGTTCTGCCTTGGTCTCTTTCTGAACAAAATACAGGACGGCGGTTTTGAATCCGCTGAAACTGAAATTCAGTCCGTCTACCTTTGGTTTGGGAAATTTGAAAGCTTTAGGATTCCCTTCCTTAGCATATTTATCAATCAAGGGCCCGCCGGGATAGGGCAAGCCGAGAATTTTAGCGCTTTTGTCGAAAGCTTCTCCAACGGCATCATCTATGGTTTCGCCTATCACTTCCATTTCAAAATAATCTGTCACCTTAACGATCTGGGTATGGCCGCCACTAATCGTCATGGCCAGAAACGGAAATTCAGGCTTATCGAAATCAGGTTCCTCGATAAAGTGTGCCAGGATATGCGCCTGCATATGGTTCACCTCGATAAGCGGGATATTCAAACCCATGGAAAGTGATTTGGCAAAAGAGGTTCCTACCAGCAAGGAGCCCATTAATCCCGGACCCCGGGTAAAAGCGATTGCAGAAACATCTTTTTTATCGATATTTGCCTTGGCCAGGGCCTGGTGGATCACCGGTACGATGTTTTGTTGATGAGCCCTGGAAGCTAATTCTGGAACTACACCGCCGTATTGTTTGTGAACTTCCTGGGTTGCAACAATATTGGAAAGGATTTTTCCGTTGCAAAGTACAGCCGCAGCGGTATCGTCGCAGGATGATTCAATGGCGAGAATATTTATTTTTTGGTCTGGCATCAGAAATAATTGAACATAGAAGTTGTAAATTAGACGCAAAGTTAAAACATAATAACGTATCAAAAAATTCTGGAAAATACTAACTAAAACGCTGGTTGCCCTCGTTTTGTTATTCATTATTTTATTGATAGTATTTTCTATTCCTGCAGTACAAACCTCTGTAGCAAAAAGACTTACCGAGTCTCTCAAAGAAAAGAACGACGTAAACCTTAGCATAGGCAGGGTTTCTCTCAGCTATTTTGGGAATCTGAAACTCAATGAAATATATGTTGAGGATCATCATGAAGATACCTTACTTACCGCAAGAGAGGTGCGTTCGTCCATCCTTGGTTTCGCAAATCTTATTAACAACTCTCCAGAACTGGGTGATACCCGCATAGAAGGCCTGGACCTTAGGATGAAGCGCTATAAGGATGAAGACAGGGATAATCTTGGTATTTTGATCGAAAAATTGCGCAAGGAACCTACAGGTGATGCTCCAACTTTTGAACTTCATGCTGAAAATGTACAGATCTTAAACAGCCGTTATAGTTATATTGACGAAAACCTTGACGCCAACGATGTGGTGGTCGTAGACGATCTTAATATCTATGCCAACGAACTGCAGGTGAACGGAGCCAATATCGATATAGATATTTCCATGCTGAAGGGATACGAGCACCGTGGCATCGAGATAGACAATCTTACCACCCAATTCCATTACGATCCTACCAGGATGCACCTTGAGGAAATGCAGTTGCAAACCCCGGGCTCACTCATTAATGCCGATCTTTATTTTAACTATGAACTTTCAGATTTCGCCGATTTCGAAAACCTGGTGCAGGTAAATGCAAAATTCAGGGAAAGTGTGCTTTCCAGTAACGACCTGAAAGCGTTTTACGACGGTTTTGGAGACGACCAGGTGCTGAATTTTCAGACCAGCCTAACCGGTACGCTTAATGATTTCTATTTAGAGAATTTCCAGTTACAGGGTCTGGACAGGACCGAGATCTACGGTAATTTCCAAATTGAAGGATCCTTTTCTAAAGACCCCGATACCTTCGTAATGGATGGCAGCTTTTCAGATTTCAATACCAATTACTACGATATGGTAAACTTCCTGCCGGGACCATTGAAGGGTAAACTTCCGGAAAACCTGCGGGATTTTGGGAATGTGAATCTGAAAGGGAATACCCTGGTCACCAGCTCTTCCTTGGATGCAGATGTTTACCTGACCAGCCAGTTGGGATCTGCAGATGCAGATTTTGTGCTTAACAATTTCAATAGTTCTGCAAGGTCTACTTATAAAGGGAAACTGATCTTTAAGGACATTAACCTTGGGAAATTTATCAAAAATGAAAAACTGGGAAAAACGAGTTTCAATATAGATTTTGATGGTGGCGGATTCAATCCTGAAGATCTCAATACCAAGCTGAAAGGAGCGGTTTCCAAGATCACGTATAACAACTATACCTACAAGGATATTCGTCTTATCGGAAACCTGCGGAATCCACTGTTTAACGGGTATTTTGTATCAGATGATCCGAACCTGCAGATGGAATTCAATGGTCTTATAGATGTTTCTGAAGATATTAATGTCTACGATTTTGAGGCCTCGGTAGAATATGCCGACCTAAATGCCCTGAATTTTGTTAGCAGGGACAGCGTTTCGGTGTTCAAGGGAGATGTGATCATGAATATGAAAGGAACCAATATCGATAATGCCTTTGGTGATATCTTACTTCTAAATACCTCTTACCGAAACCAGAATGATCTTTATTATTTCGATGATCTAAATATTAGCTCAAGTTTCGAGGGGCCGGTGCATACCATCACCATTAATTCTCCAGATGTGATAAGCGGAGAAGTTTCCGGGGTGTTTAATATCCGCGAGGTGGGTGCTCTTTTCAGGAATTCCATTGGTAGCATCTACACCAACTACAAACCTGAAACTATTACTACCAACCAGTTTATGGAGTTCGATTTTGATATTTATAACCAGATCGTGGAAGTTTTCTTCCCCGAGATCGAACTTGCGCCAAACACCTTTATCCGGGGAAGAGTAGAATCTGATGAATCTGAATTCCGTCTAACCTTTAAATCTCCTCGAATCGACATATTTGATAATATGGTGGAGGATATCAATTTGCAGGTAGATAATACCAACCCTATTTACAACACCTTTTTTGAAGCCGATAGTGTCGCGACCGACCTTTATAATTTTTCTGAATTCAGTTTCATTAACGTGACCCAGCGGGACACACTTTTCATAAGGTCTGAATTCAAAGGCGGGGAAGAGAACAACGATGTCTTTAACCTGAACCTGTTCCATACCATTAACGAGGAAAATAAATCGGTAGTGGGAATCCAGAGATCAGATTTCAAGTTCAAGGAAAAGGTCTGGTACCTTAATGAACAAAGCAATAAGAACAACCGCATTATTTTCGATAATAATTTCAGGGACCTCAAAATCGATTCCCTGGTAATGAGTCACCAGGATGAAGAGATCAGGCTAAGCGGGAAAATGCGGGATTCGTCCTATAAGGATTTCAAGATGAAATTCGTGAACGTTGATATTGGTAAGATAACCCCTGAAATTGATAGTTTGGACCTTGCCGGAACTTTGAATGGAGACCTGGATCTACTTCAGGAAAACGGCGCCTATTTTCCCAATACTAAGCTAAGCATTGATTCCCTGAAAGTGAACGATACCTTTATGGGTAATTTGAACCTGAATGTGGAAGGGAATGAAGATCTTACCAATTATTCAGTCTATGCCCTTCTAAAAAAAGAGGGTTTTGAATCCCTTTCGGCTATTGGAGATATAAGCCTGCGGGGAGATGAGCCCAGGATAGACCTGGAAGTGAACCTGAACAGGCTCAATATGGCTATTTTTACACCATTGGGTGCAGATGTACTTACCGATATTAGGGGTTTCGCCACGGGCCGGGCTTTTGTCACGGGTAATTATAAAAACCCTGATTTTTCAGGTAGTCTCCGGCTTTCAAAGGCTGGTCTAAAAATTCCTTATCTTAATGTGGATATAGACTTCCAGAACGAGGCCAGGGTGAACCTTACCAAGCAGCAGTTCGTTTTTAATAATATTGACATTGTAGATACTAAGTACAAGACCAAGGGAGTACTGGACGGTACTATTTCTCATCGAAATTTCTCTGAATGGTTTCTTGATCTATCTTTAAATTCAGATCGAATGCTGGTGCTGGATACCGAAGCAGATGAAGATGCTTTATATTATGGGACCGCTTTTATTGACGGTGAAGCGACCATCAAGGGACCTACAGATGAGCTGGTGATAGATGTAACTGCCGCTACTGAAAGGGGGACTGTTTTTAAAATTCCTTTGAGTGATACTGAATCTGTGGGCGATAATTCCTTTATCAGGTTCTTAAGTCCGGAAGAAAAAGCTGCCAGGTTAGCCGGGAAAGAGATCGAGATCCCTGAGGTGAAAGGCCTGGAAATGATCTTTGACCTTGATGTTACCAATGAGGCTGAAGTGGAGGTGGTAGTCGATAAGACCAGTGGTAGTACCCTGAGAGGTCGTGGATCCGGGAACCTTTTGCTGGAGATTAATACCAATGGTAAATTCAATATGTGGGGGGACTTTATTGTCTACGAAGGGGTGTATAATTTTAAATACGCCGGCCTGGTACAGAAGGTTTTTACGGTAGAATCTGGCGGAAGTATCAACTGGGATGGAGACCCTACAGATGCCCAGCTGGATGTAAGCGCGGTTTACTCACTAAATGCGAACCCGGCGGTACTGCTTGAAAATCCTTCAGTGAACCGAAAGATTCCCGTTGAAGTGGTGATCAACCTGCAGGGAGAGATAGAGCAACCTGATATTAGCTTCGAAATAGATTTTCCAAGTGCAAGCTCTACCGTAAAATCTGAACTTCAGTACAGGATAGACGACCGTGCCACCACAGAGCTCCAGGCATTGTTCCTGGTAACCCAGGGTACGTTCTACAGTGAATTCGGTCTTCGTGGCGCTGCCATTTACGGAACCCTTGCCGAAAGAGCATCCAGTATCGTTAATGATATTTTTGCCGACGATGATGGTAAATTCCAGGTTGGGGTCAATTACGTACAGGGAGATCGCACCCCAGACCAGCAAACCGTGGACCGCTTTGGACTGACCCTTTCTACGCAAATCTCAGAAAGGGTGATCATTAATGGCCAGGTTGGAGTTCCTATTGGAGGGGTTACCGAGTCGGTGATCATTGGAGACCTGGAGATAGAATTCTTGCTGAACGAGGACGGAACACTACGTGCCAAGGTTTTTAACCGTGAAAACAATATTCAATTCATTGGAGAAGAAATAGGTTTCACCCAGGGAGTAGGACTTTCATACAATGTAGATTTTGACACCTTTAAGGAGCTAATCCGCAAGATCGCAAATACCGAGATCGCTAAAAACACCGAAGAGGTAGATAAGGTGGAAGCTACTGAATCTTTTGCCCCGCAGTATATAAACTTTTTTTCTGAGAGCCAGAACTAGCATAATTTTAATATTTATTTAGTTCAGTTTTCCTCTTATCCCTTTATTTTTGGGATAAACGGCAACGAGCTTTATTCTTGAAAATTTAGTTCGTAGATTTAAGTTTCAATAAGCATCATTTTTTATGAGTAAGAAAGTAAGAAGAATCGGGGTCATGACTTCCGGTGGGGATTCACCAGGAATGAATGCAGCTATACGGGCGGTGGTAAGGACCTGCGCCTATTATCATACAGATTGTGTTGGATATTACAGGGGCTTCCAGGGAATGATCTCAGGAGACTCTGTAAATATGAATGCCCGAAGTGTTCGTAATATCGTGAACCAGGGAGGAACTATCCTTCAGTCTGCCAGGTCCAAGGAATTTCTTACCAAGGAAGGCCGTGCAAAAGCCGCGCAGAATCTAAGGGATGCTAAAGTTGACGCCATGATCCTGATTGGCGGGGACGGTACGTTCCGCGGTGGCCAGGTCTTTAGTGAAGAGCATGACATACCTGTTATAGGTGTACCCGGAACCATCGATAACGATATCTACGGAACCCATTATACCATTGGTTATGATACCGCGCTGAATACGGTCGTGGAAGCTATCGATAAGATCAGGGATACGGCCAGTTCTCATAACCGGCTTTTCTTTGTGGAAGTGATGGGCCGCGATGCGGGTTTTATTGCCCTTAATAGTGGTATTGGTGCTGGTGCCGAAGAGATCCTGATCCCGGAAGAAGACCTGGGACTGGAAAGGCTGCTCGATTCTCTTGAAAGAAGTAGGAGGGCTGGGAAGACCTCGAGTATCGTTGTAGTTTCTGAAGGTGACAAGATCGGTAAGAACGTATTTGAACTCGCCGAATATGTAAAACAAAATCTGCCATATTATGATGCGAGGGTAACCGTGCTGGGGCATATCCAAAGAGGAGGAAAACCTACCTGTTTTGACCGTGTTCTGGCCAGCAGGCTTTCGGTAAAAGCGGTTGAGCTTTTGCTTGATGGAGAAAAGGACCTGATGGTGGGAATGATGAATAATGAGATGCAATCCTGTAGTCTCGACCAGGCTTCAAAGGGAAAGCATAAGATCAATAAGGACCTTCTTCGAATTTCCGAAATCCTTTCAACTTAAATTTATGACCATTGCAATCATTGCCCATGATGGGAAAAAACCTGAAATGGTTCAGTTTCTGAATGAGTTCAGGGATACGCTACAGTCTAAAAAAGTGAATCTTATCGCTACTGGAACTACCGGTGCCAAAACCGAAGCTGCCGGCTACGAGGTGGAAAAGTTGTTGTCTGGTCCCCTGGGAGGTGATGCTCAGATCGCCGCGAGGATCGCAGAAGGTAAGGTAGATATGGTAATATTCTTTCGGGATCCTATGGATAAACATCCACATGAACCCGATATCTTTATGCTCATGCGATTATGCGACGTGCATAATGTAGCCCTGGCCACCAATCCGGCTACTGCCGGATTATTGATGAAGGGGCTGGAATAATTAGAATTTCACCGCGATCGCGCTAATCTCAACGTTCACGAATTTGGGAAGGTTGGCAACTTCTACAGTTTCTCTTGCCGGAGCCATGTCTGAATCAAAATAGCGGGCATAAACCTCATTGATCTTTCCGAAATTGTTCATATCGCTAATAAAGATCGAAGTCTTTACCACGTGGTTCATATTAAGGCCTGCTTCAAGTAGAATAGCCTTTAAGTTCTCAAGAACCTGTATGGTTTCCTTTTCCAGATCATCGGTAATAAGATCACCGCTTTTTGGGTTTATCGCGATCTGCCCTGAAATGTAAAGGGTATTCCCGGCATATACCGCCTGGTTATAAGGTCCAATAGGAGCCGGAGCGTTCGCAGTTTTTACAGTAGTTTTCATACTTATAAGTTTTTGGAATTTTACAATTGTCGGTCTGGAGCTCTTCTCTGTTCGTACTTGATATCGCTAAGTACATTCGCCTTGATCCTAATTAGGAAGTTCCAGGATTTTCTCGGGCCAAAAGGTGTCCAGGCAAAGCTCATCATCCAGCTGTTAAGGTCTCTTTGAAACCTTAACTGGGTTGGAGTGACACCATTATTTACCAGGTCGTAACCTGAACTCACTCCCACCTGCCATTTCGGGGCTAATTCAACGTTCCCGTTGAACATGATGGAATGTGCCGAAATATCATTCTGCCTGGCCGAATTAGTATAATTCATGGAATAGGCCAGCCTGACATCCCAGGGGATCTTGTAATTATACCAGGAGCTTTCGTTCTCTTCTTCCCGTCCTTCAAAGGGATCTTCCTCAAACAGCTCACCGTCCTGGCCCATTCCCTTGCCGAAAAGATCATCCTGTCTTCCACCGTTTCTAAAGGTTTCATTTTCCAGCTCATCTTCCTCGACCTCGTCTCCGCCTTCAAAATCCTTGCTGGAAAAAGCATATCCAAAGTTCACCGTTCCGCTGGTAAGCCTGAAGAGGCTACCGCCATTTTCGATGTTCAGTTTATCGATCCTTCTGTTGTTATTGTTAAGGGCGTAGATATCCAGGTTTCCACCAAAGTTGATATCAAGTTTGTTCTTCACGATCGGTATGGATCCCCTTAAAGCGATTGGAGATAATTTCAGCGAATCGCCGGCCATGTTGTAACTGGTGCTGATGCTGAAGTTGTTGAGCAGGGTGATCTTTTTGGGTTCGGTGGCAGTACTATCCTTATCCCGAACCTTAGCTTCAAAAGTGTTACTTAAACTAAACCCAACACTGCTGCTAAACTGCCTTCCAGGTGCCCCGTATAGCGTGCCGTCAAAACGTGAATAATCTACCAGTTCTATTTGTTCTGGCGTAGTGGGGTCGTCCCTTTCGTAGGTATCGTAATAGCGATCGAAACCAGGATTGATGTTGTAACTTACCGAAGGCCTCATCACGTGCCTTATCGCCTGTATCTTTTTGTCTTTTCCGAAGTTCTTGATACCATAGACCGTTGTTCCAATACTGGCGTTGAAATTATAGGTGCGGTAAGCATCGAACCCGTTTATGGTGTCTACCACCACATCGTCTATTACGGGATCGTATGATCTTTCAAAGGTTTTTGAAACCCAAGTTTCCTGGTAGCTGGTTCCTGTACTAACGCTCAGGAACTTAAATAGCTTGAAATTAGTCGCCAACGGAATGGAATGCTGGGCACCCAATCTTGCATCCTGGAACATTTCGGGTTTAAAAAATAGAGAATCGGTAGTATTCATTTGATTTTCTGCCCTTAGATTGTACTGAAGGTTGATATTTTGAAATAATCCCTTTTTAGCGCCTCCGGCCGGGGCAAAAGGGAAGATTCTGGACATGCTTAATTGTAAGGTGGGGAGACTAAGGCTAATTTGCTGTGTCCTGGTATTTTGGGAATGTCTCGCCGCCAGGTTCAGGTTTATCTGGGGTTCCCCGGGAAAGGTTTTACTATACGAAACCGAAGAGCTCAGGGTGTTATTCAGAAAATTTCCCTGGTTGGCCTGGTTAATGGATTCAGCGTAATATTCACTACTACCGAGGTTTACCGATGCCGAAAACCTTGAACTCGGGTTGGCCTTGGCATCCTGGCTATGGCTCCATTGAATATTGTATGAGGAACGTTCACTAAAGTCTGGAAATCCACGTTCACTGTTGAATAATTTCTCGTACCTAACCCGAGCATTCCCTCGATATTTATACCTCTTGGCGTAATTAGATGAAAACTCCAGGGTATAGGAGCCGTTGGTGAAATAACTTCCCAGGGTTAAAAGGTCTACATAATCGCTGATGGCGAAATAATACCCCCCATTTTGAAGGTTGTAACCGTACTGGCTATCCCCGAAGGAAGGGATTATAAAACCCGAGGTCTCTTCATCTGTAAGAGGGAAATACCCAAAGGGTAATCCCAGTGGAGTGGGGACATCGGCGATATACATATTCACCAGTCCAGAAACGATCTTCTTGTCCGGAACAAATTTGATTCTCCTGGCGTAAAAATAATATTCAGGATCGTCCACATCTTCTGAGGTGGTGAACCTTACGTTCTTCATGAAGTAAACAGAATCGTTCTCCCGCTTGGTTACCATTCCTTTTACATTGAAATCGGCTTCCTGGGTTCTTGAATTATAAACCAATGCTCTTTCCGTATCAAAATTAAAGCGAATGGAATCTGGTTCTACTTTTCGCTGCGCCTGGGTGAAGATGGGTTTTTGAGTATAATCACCTATAGAATCTTCGATTCCATAAGCATAGACCTCGTTTCTGGCATTGTCAATAATAATTAGACCAGCCTCTATGGTCATATCTCCATAAACGATCTTAGCCTCGTTATACAGGTACATTTTATTCTGCTTTGGGCTAAGCCTCATATAATCCTTCGCGGTATACTGAACGACGTCGGTTAAAAATTGTGATTTTTTTATACTGTCGGTCTTTACCGTATCCTGTTGCTCAAGTTGCTCCGTGATCTCCTGAGCGGGCATGGCAGGGGCAATGGAATCCCTTTCGGGTCTAACGGGAATCGATTTATCTTCAATCTCCTGTGCGTGAGAAACTACTGAAAAGAACAGCGTGAAAACCAAGCAAAAAAGAGTATTGGGGATATTTGTTTGCAATGCTTTAAGTGCTATTTTTGTACGGATTGGCTTGCTTTTTGCAAATCCAAAATTACATATATTTTTTCAGCTGAGTTTTGGGTGTGCAGGAAAAATCGTAATTAAAATATTCAACCTACTTAAGCGTTAGCTTTTTATGAGAACGAACTTACTTAAACTTTTCGTATTCACCATTTTTTTTGTTGCCATTTCAAACAGGGCGTTTTCGGCCGATTGTCCTCCGGTAAGAGATAAGTTTGTCGTGGTTCTGGATGCAGGTCACGGCGGAAAGGATCCGGGTAATATGGGGAACGGCTTTAAGGAAAAGGATATCGCCCTGAGTATTATTCTCAAAATTGGTAAAGAACTGGAGAAATATGATGGAATAGAAGTGGTCTACACTAGAAAAACCGACACCTTTGTCGAACTATTCGAAAGGGGGAGGATAGCCAATGAGGCCAAAGCTGACCTTTTTGTTTCTGTTCATTGTAATTCTCACAGCTCCCAGGCTTCTGGTACCGAGACCTTTGTTTTAGGTCTCAATAGGAACGACACTAATTTTGAGGTGGCTAAAAAGGAGAACTCGGTGATCTATCTCGAGGAAAACTACGAGGTTACCTATGAAGGATTCGATCCAAACTCTCCGGAATCTACAATCGGACTTACCATCATGCAGGAAGAATACTTGGACCAGAGCATACTTCTGGCTGATATGGTTCAGAAGCAATTCACCAACGACCTTAAGAGAAAGGATCGTGGCGTAAAGCAAATGGGGCTTATCGTGTTGCACCAGACCTATATGCCTAGTGTACTGGTAGAAACCGGTTTTTTAACCAATAACCAGGAAGGGCCTTATCTTAATAGTAGTCGTGGGCAGAACGATATGGCCAGGGCTATAACCAATGCCATCCTGGAATACAGCAATACCATAAACCTTAATCTTTTGGAGACCATCGCCAAAGATCACCCGGCAGATGATCTACCCGAGCCCGCGGCACCGGCCAGCCAGGTTTATAAAGATGTAGTATTTAGGGTGCAGCTTGCTGCAGGCTCCAAAAAGCTAGATACAAAGCCTTATAATTTTAAAGGACTCCATAATATTGAGAGGGAGAAAGAAGGCAAACTTTATAAGTACTATTATGGTGAAACCTCAGATTATCTCAAAATTCAGCAATTACACCAGGAAGCTATAAAGACGGGATACCCAGCCAGTTATATTGTTGCCTTTAAAAACGACAATAAAATAACGGTTAACGACGCGTTAAAATCTAGGCTGAAATAGCACTGCTTTTATATATTTATTTCTAAATTTGTGCGTATCCATTAAAAAATTTGCTTTTGAAATATTCCAGAGAGGTCAAAACTGCCCTGCTAGCTATTATCGCAATAGTGCTCTTAATTTTCGGTTATAGTTTTCTAAAGGGAGAAAATCTGCTGGACAACAGTCGAACCTTTTATGCTGTCTATGATGACGTGGAAGGATTATCGCCTTCTTCAGAAGTTACTATTAACGGTTTAAAGGTTGGAAAAATCACCAGTATAGATTTCCTGAATTCTTCAGGTGACCTACTGGTAACATTTACCGTTAAAAATGATTTTAAATTTTCCAGGAGTAGTGAAGCCCAGATCTATGGTGGTGGAATTATTGGTGGAAAATCCCTTGCCATTGTCCCGAAATATGAAAAAGGTGTAGACTGGGCCGAATCTGGTGACACTCTTTCCGGAGTTAAGGAAGAAGGGATCATGGAGCTAGTGAACGACAGGCTTACTCCTCTTCAGAATAAGCTAGAAGGAACCATCGTAAGTGCAGATTCTATGCTTACGGCCATTAACCAGATCCTGGACGATTCTACCAGGAACAATATTAGGGGAACCTTCAGAAATCTTGACGCTACCGTGGCCTCGTTCCAGGTAACTGCCAATGAGCTGCAGGGTATTGTTCAGGGAAACTCAGAAAAACTAGACAGGACTTTCACCAATCTGGATGAAATGTCTACTAATTTCAATAAATTCTCAGACACGCTTACAAACATGAATATCAACAAGATCACAACAAATCTTGAAAAAGTGATTGCCGATTTTGAAGCTGTGTCTAACAAACTGAACAATGGTAACGGTACAGCGGCCAAACTTATCAATGATGACGCGGTCTATAATAACCTGGATCGGGCCACCAAGCAACTGGAAGAGTTGCTACAGGATGTAAAGCTTAACCCTAAGCGATATGTTCATTTTTCAGTATTTGGAAAAAACCCGGGTCCATACGACCCTCCGAAAGATTCTTTAAAATAACCAACCATGCAAATCGTTGCGCAGATCCTTTTTGTAATTGCCCTGGTGGCAGGAATTGGCTTTTTTGCCAGAAACATCAAACGTGTAATCAGGAACGTGAAACTCGGAAAAGAGGTTGATCGTTCAGATAATCCAGGTGAGAGATTCGCCAAAATGGCCCGCGTGGCCATGGGACAAAGCAAAATGGTGAAAAGACCTATTGCCGGGATCCTGCATATCATTGTTTATGTTGGTTTTATCATCATTAATATCGAAGTACTGGAGATCATTATAGATGGTATCTTCGGGACCCATAGGATATTCTCGGTCTTAGGAGGTTTCTACGATGTGCTTATTTTTAGTTTCGAGATCCTGGCCTTTCTTGTTTTTGTGGGTGTGATCCTATTCTGGATAAGGCGTAATGTGATAAATATTAAGAGGTTCCTCAGCAGGGAACTTAAAGGTTGGCCAAAGAACGACGCGAATTACATCCTGTATTTCGAAATGGTACTGATGATCCTTTTCATTACCATGAATGCGGCAGACTACCAATTACAATTAAACGGTGCCGATGATTATGCTTCGGTAGCTGGAATCAAGGGAAGTTTCCCGGTAAGTCAATACTTGTTACCACTAATGGATGGTCTTAGCAACACAACCCTGATAATTATTGAAAGAGCTGCCTGGTGGCTTCATATTTTAGGAATACTTTTTTTCCTGAATTATTTATACTACTCCAAACACCTGCATATCATACTGGCTTTCCCGAATGTGTACCTGTCTAAGCTTGTTCCACAGGGAGAATTCGACAATCTTGAATCTGTGAAGAAAGAGGTGGAGCTAATGATGGATCCTAATGCCGATCCCTTTGCTGCTCCAGCTGAAGGTGAGGACGAAGGTGAGCCGGATAAATTCGGAGCTTCAGATATTTTTGACCTGAACCAGGTACAATTGCTTAATTCTTACACCTGTACAGAGTGTGGTCGTTGTACTTCAGAATGTCCTGCGAACCAAACGGGTAAAAAACTTTCTCCTCGAAAGATCATGATGGATACCCGCGACAGGGTAGAGGAAGTTGGTGAGATCATCAATAAGAATGGTAAATTTGAAGATGACGGCAAGAAATTGCTGGACGATTATATATTAAGAGAAGAGCTTTGGGCGTGTACTACCTGTAACGCCTGTGTAGAAGCCTGCCCTGTGGGTATTGATCCGCTTTCTATTATTCTGGATATGAGAAGATATTTAGTGATGGAAGAAAGCGCGGCTCCAAACGAGCTGGCCATCGCCATGACCAATATCGAAAATAATGGTGCCCCCTGGCCTTACAACCAGATGGATCGTTTAAACTGGGCAGAAGAAAAATAAATTAAGAATTAAAGAATAAGATAAAGATCAGCAATATGGCAGAAGCACTAAAGGTTCCTACAATGGCCGAGTATATGGCAGAAGGTAAAAAACCGGAAGTTTTGTTCTGGGTAGGTTGTGCCGGAAGTTTCGACGACCGCGCGAAGAAGATAACCAAAGCCTTTGTGAAGTTATTACACCAGGCAGGTGTAGATTTCGCTGTTTTGGGAACCGAAGAAAGCTGTACCGGAGATCCTGCGAAAAGAGCGGGGAATGAGTTCCTTTTCCAGATGCAGGCAGCAACCAATATTGAAGTTCTTAACGGCTACGAGATCAAGAAAGTGGTGACAGCCTGTCCGCACTGTTTTAATACCTTAAAGAACGAATATCCGGCTTTGGGTGGTAATTACGATGTGATGCACCATACCCAGTTCCTTAAAACTCTTCTAAGTGAAGGCAGGTTAAAAGTTGAAGGCGGAAAATTTAAGGGTAAAAAGATCACTTTTCATGACCCCTGTTATTTAGGTCGTGCCAATGGTGAATATGAAGCTCCGCGTGACCTTTTGAGAAAACTTGAGGTAGAGCTGGTAGAAATGCGTAAGTGCAAGAAAAATGGCCTTTGTTGTGGTGCCGGTGGCGGACAGATGTTCAAGGAGCCGGAACCAGGAAACAAAGACGTGAACATAGAACGGACCGAGCAGGCCCTTGAGACCCAGCCGGAAATCATCGCTGCCGGATGTCCATTCTGCAACACCATGATGACAGATGGAGTTAAGAACAAGGAAAAAGAGGACAGCGTGGCAGTAATGGATGTTGCTGAAATGATCGCTAACGCCGAAGACCTTTAAAATAATCAAAAGTTAAAACACGGTACTATATTTGAGCTGATAGCTAAATGAATTAGATTTGTAACAATTCAATTTTAGCCCTTATGTTAGTATCATTTGAAAGCCTTCCTGATAGCTCTAGAGTATGGATCTATCAGGCCAACAGGTCTTTTACCCAGGAAGAAGTTCAGGAGATTTCCCAAAAACTGGACGCCTTTATCGAGAAGTGGACAGCTCACGGTGCCAACCTTAGAGCATCTTACGAAATAAAATACAACAGGTTCATAACGATTGCTCTGGACCAGGAGCTCAATGCGGCCTCTGGCTGTTCTATAGACGCTTCGGTGCAGTTTATCCAGCAACTGGAAAAAGATTACGATGTAGATCTCCTGGATAAGATGAACGTTTCTTACAAACAAGGTGAATTCATTGCTTATAAGAGCCTTTCCGATTTCAGGAAAATGGCTAAGCAGAGAGCCGTTTCGCCTAATACCATCGTTTTTAATAATCTTGTGAACAACAAAGCCGAATACCTTTCAGACTGGGAAGTACCGGCATCTGAGAGCTGGCATAAACGTTTTATGAATTAATGAAGTTGAAGCACTCCCTACCAGCCTTTATTTTATTTATACTCTCCTTTTTTTTCACTGCTCCGGTAATTGCTCAAAGCGCAGATCCGCTTCTTGCTGAAGATCGGCTTGCTCAGAAAGCATGGGTAGACAGTATTTATGACTCAATGAACCTGGAGCAAAAAGTAGGGCAGTTGTTTATGGCGAGTATCTGGTCTAAGAATGCCAACGAAGCCGATACCATTCGCAAGCAGATTAAGGAGCACCATATTGGTGGTCTTATCTTTTCTAAGGGTGGCCCGGTGCAACAGGCCAGGCTAACCAATGAATTTCAGGAAATGTCTAATGTTCCCCTAATTATTGGCATGGATGCCGAGTGGGGCCTGGCCATGAGACTGGACAGCACCTATGCTTTGCCCTGGAACATGACCCTGGGCGCTATACAGGATGATAAGCTATTGGAAGAAGCAGGGGCGGCTATCTCCCGGCATACCAGAAGGCTTGGAGTGCACTTTAATTTTGCTCCCGTAGTAGATATCAATACGAATCCAGAAAATCCTATCATCGGGAACAGGTCTTTTGGTGAAGACAAGGAGAATGTGACGCTGAAGGCGCTGGCTTTTATGAAAGGTATGCATAGCGAAGGGGTGTTGAGCAATGCCAAGCATTTCCCTGGTCATGGAGACACAGATTCAGATTCTCATAAAACCTTACCTACCATAAACTTTTCTGCGGAAAGGATCAACGAGGTTGAACTTTACCCTTACAAAGAGCTTATTCCGGAAGGCTTAAGCAGTACCATGGTCGCCCATTTGAATGTCCCTGCGCTGGAAGCCCAGGAAGCCAAACCCGCTTCACTGTCTAAATCTATCATTACCGATATCCTGAAAAGAAACATGGATTTTAACGGACTCATCTTTACCGATGCCCTGGATATGAAAGGTGTTTCCCGGGATAAGGAGCCGGGAGAAGTAGACCTTGATGCATTTCTTGCGGGGAACGATGTGCTCCTGATGAGCGAGGATGTGGGTAAAGCTTCTAAAAGCATTATCGAAGCGGTAAATACCGGAATCATTTCTGAAGAAAGACTGGAACTTTCGGTGAAGAAAATCCTTAAAGCTAAATACAAGGTTGGTTTGAACGAATTCAAGCCAATAGAAACTGAAAACCTTTATGATGACCTGAATACTATTCAGGACCAGGTACTGTTAGAAGATCTTTTTGAAAATGCCATTACCCTTCTAAAGAATAATAAAGCGGTGGTGCCGGTTAAGAAATTGGATAAGCAAAGGATCGCTTATGTGAATTTTGGGAATGCAGATGGCCGCGAATTCCTTGACCAGATGAGAAAATATGCCCTGGTAGACTGGGTAAAGGCAGAAAAACTATCTGATCTGCTGGATAAACTTGATGATTACAATTATGTCGTGGTTGGTTTCCATAAACCCGATTCCAGCCCCTGGTCTTCCTATAAATTTACAGATAAGGAACTAGTGTGGCTGCACGAGATCGCCCGGAAGAATAAGACCGTACTCTCTCTTTTTGCCAGGCCTTACGCTTTACTTGATGTTAAAAGTTTCGCCAACCTTGAAGGGATAATCCTTGGATATCAAAATCACCCGGTAGCCCAGCGAAAAGTTGCCCAAATGCTGTTCGGGGCTATTGAAGCTAAAGGAAAACTTCCGGTTAGCATTAAGGATGAATTCCCTGTAGGCACCGGCTATATCACCCGAAAGATCGACAGGCTTAATTATGGTTTACCCGAAAGTGTTGGGATGAATTCCGCCAGGTTAAAAGAAATCGACAGTATTATAAATTATGCGATCGAGAAGGAAATGACCCCGGGTGCCCAGATCCTTGTTGCGCGAAAGGGGAAGGTGGTCTACAATAAGAATTTTGGTTACCAGACCTATGAAAAGGACTTTCCTGTTACCGATACAACCATTTACGACCTGGCTTCGCTAACCAAGATCCTGGCGACACTTCCGCTGGTGATGGAGTTGGATGAAAAAGAGGTGGTAAACTTCGATACTAAACTAAGTGAGCTTTTGCCTGAGTTTAAGGATTCCAATAAGAAGAATATCAGACTACAGGACATGCTGATGCATTATGCCCGTCTGCAGGCCTGGATACCTTTTTATATCTCTACGCTGGAACCAAAATCCAGGAAGCTTTCTCCCAACTATTACAGCGAAACTCCGCTCGACGACCGGAAAATACAGGTGGCTAATCATATGTTTATTAGGGATGATATTGGCGATACTATAGTGAATATCATTAAGGATAGTGAGCTGGAAAAAAGGTTGCAATATAAATACAGCGACCTGCCGTATTATCTATTAAAGTATTACATAGAGTCTTATTACAATAAGTCGCTGCACGAAATCACCCAGGAACATATCTATGAAAAACTGGGCGCAAATTACACCGGTTTCCTCCCTCTTTCAAGATTTGACACCTTGCAGATCGCTCCAACGGAAAATGACCAGCTGTGGAGGCACCAGGTGGTGAGGGGGTTTGTTCATGACCAGGGCGCGGCTATGCAGGGAGGTGTCGGCGGCCATGCCGGACTTTTTAGCACGGCGAACGATGTGGCTAAGATCATGCAGACCTATCTGAACGGAGGTAGCTATGGTGACGAAAATTTCATAGACAAGGAAATCATAGATAAATATAACACCTGCTATTATTGCGAGGACGATGTAAGGCGGGGCGTAGGCTTCGACAAACCCCAGCTGGGAAAGGCTGGCCCTACCTGTAATTGTGTTTCCATGATGAGTTTTGGACATAGCGGTTTTACCGGCACCTTTGCCTGGGCCGATCCCGAGGAAGAAATTATATACGTATTTTTGTCTAACAGGACTTTTCCCGATTCGAATAACCGGAAACTTATTCGCGAGGATATAAGATCTGAAATACAAAAAGTTATTTACGAATCTATAGAAGATTAACTCATGAAAATTGCCATTGTCTGTTACCCTACCTTTGGAGGAAGTGGAGTTGTTGCGACCGAATTAGGACTTTCTCTTTCACGAAGAGGGCACGAGGTACATTTTGTGACCTACAAACAACCGGTGAGATTGGAGACCATTTCCAGTCATATTAGATTTCATGAAGTAAACGTTCCTGAATATCCACTTTTTCACTATCAGCCATATGAACTTGCGTTGAGCAGTAAATTGGTGAACGTGATCAAGAATTATGGGATAGAACTATTGCACGTGCATTATGCCATTCCCCATGCCTATGCGGGTTATATGGCCAAGAAGATGCTGGAAGAAGAGGGGATAAGCATTCCCATGGTCACTACGCTGCACGGAACCGATATTACCCTGGTGGGGAATCATCCTTTCTATAAACCCGCGGTTACCTTCAGTATTAACAATAGTGATATAGTTACTTCAGTTTCTGAAAGCCTTAAGGAGGATACCCTTAAATTTTTCGATATCAAGAAAGAGATCGAAGTGATCCCAAACTTCATCGATGTTTCCAAATTTCAGAAAAAGATCTTTACAGATTGCCAGCGGGAGCTGATGGCTCATGAGGACGAAAAGATCATAACCCATATTAGTAACTTCAGGAAAGTGAAAAGGGTAGATGACGTGGTTCGTATATTCTATGAAATTCAGAAAAAAGTAAAGGCCAGGTTGATGATGGTGGGCGAAGGTCCACAGAGAGAAACTGCCGAGCAACTGGTAAGGGAACTTGGAATTCGCGACCGGGTTCTTTTCCTTGGGCAGAGTAACGAGATTGATAAGATCTTGTGTTTTTCAGACCTGTTCCTTTTACCTTCTGAAACCGAAAGTTTCGGTCTCGCTGCGCTTGAAGCAATGGTTCATTCAGTCCCTGTAATATCCTCCAATACAGGAGGTTTGCCTGAGGTGAATATTGATAATTATTCGGGTTTTTTACACGATGTTGGCGATGTTGAGGGCATGGCCAAAAGCGCTGTTTCCATTTTACAGGATCCTTCCATTTTATTGAAATTCAAGAAGCAGGCAGGAGAAGCAGCTGTGAAGTTTGACATCAACAATATAGTTCCCATGTATGAGGAACTATATCAAAAAGCACTTATAAAGGCATAAAAAAAGTGGAGATGTTTACCTCCACTTTTCATAAATACTTTGCCAGCTATTAGAACTGGTATCTTATTCCAAGAGCGATGTCTGGACCGAAATCATCACTTTCTCCATAATTGGAAAAATAAATTTCAGGTCTAAAATCCAAAGAAAGTAAAAGGGGGAAATCGAAATTGTATTCAATTCCTACATCACCGGCTATTACGGCAAACAAGCCGTCATCATCACCTATATAATCTCTTCGGTTATCATCATAATTTCCAAGACCGGCACCTGCACCTACATACCAGTTAAAGCCACCCTCTATATTCCAGACCCATTGATACAAACCTATTAATTTAATGGCGTCAAAATTATCATTATTTCTCCAGCCTAAATCTAGCTCCAAACGGTTATTATCACCGCCAATTGCTCTTTGATAAGAGACTTCGGCGCCGAAGCCACCGCCATCTCCAATTCTTAGACCTAGGGCATTATCTGAAATCTGCTGCGCGCTCGCGTTGTTAAAAAAAACAGCTCCCATTATAAAAGCTGCTAATAGAACTAATTTTTTCATGTTCGATTGTTTTGTTAGATCGTGACAAATGTATGTGTTAAACTCTTACCACAACGCGCCTGCCAGCAAATCTATTGTTAATATTAATTAAAAATCTGTTAAGCAGAGAAAGAGAAATCTGCTAAATTTGGATATGGAAATGACCCAAGCCCTCAAAAAACTTTCTGGCCAGCTTAGCGGTAATCTGGTCTTCGATGACCTTTGGAAAAGCATTTATGCCACAGACGCTTCCGTATATCGTGAAATGCCCCTGGCAGTAAGCTTTCCGAAGAATACTGAGGATCTAAGAATCCTTATAGATTTTGCTAGGCAGCATAAAACATCCCTTATTCCCAGAACTGCGGGTACCTCTTTGGCTGGTCAATGTACGGGTGACGGCATAGTGGTAGATGTTTCCAGGTATTTTACAGATATTATAAAGATACATCCTCACAAGAAAACGGTAACGGTGCAGCCGGGAGTGATACGGGATGACCTTAACCGGAAACTAGAAAAACACGGGCTTTTCTTTGGTCCCAATACCTCCACTTCTAATCGCTGCATGATAGGGGGGATGGTAGGAAACAATTCCAGTGGAACCACCTCGATAAAATATGGCACCACAAGGGATAAACTTATTTCGCTGAAGGTTCTGCTAAGTGACGGCAGCCCGGCAGAGTTCCGGGAATTAAGCCGTGAAGAATATGAACAAAAATTAAAGCTGGACAATCTTGAAGGGCAGATCTACCGGGAGGTGAATTCCATTCTAAGCGAGGAAAAAAACCAGGCAGAGATCCTGAAGAATTATCCGCCGGCAGAACTTCACAGAAGAAATACCGGATATGCCCTCGATGAACTGCTCAGGTCTGAGATCTTCGATGAGGACAAAGGCAGGTTCAACCTTTGCAAGCTTATCGCGGGGAGCGAAGGTACCCTGGCATTTATTACCGAGATCACCCTGCAGCTGGACGAATTGCAGCCGGAATTCACGGCCATGGTTGCGGCACATTATCACAGTATAGACGCCTGCATGCAGGCAGTGGTTCCGGCCATGAAACACTCGCTTTATACCTGCGAGATGATGGATAAGGTCATCCTGGATTGTACCAAGGAAAGCCTGAAATACCGCGATAACAGGTTCTTTATTGAAGAAGATCCTGAAGCTATCCTGATGCTGGAACTAAGAAGCGATTCTGAAGTTGAGTTACAACAGCAGGTCGACAAATTGCTTAAGGATCTAAGGGCTTCTAATCTAGGTTATGCCTTCCCGGTGCTGTATGACGGCCAGATAGACCTGGCCCTTGAACTACGCAAAGCAGGACTTGGATTGCTGGGAAATATGAAAGGAGACCGCAAAGCCGTTGCCTGTATCGAAGATACGGCCGTGGCACTTCCCGTTCTGGCCGATTATATTTCGGAATTCAGCAGGATCATGAAATCTTACAACCAGCAGGCGGTTTATTACGCTCATGCTGGCGCTGGAGAGATCCACCTTAGGCCTATACTGAACCTGAAGAAATCTGAAGACATTAAACTATTCAGAAGTATCACCAGGGATGTGGCAGAACTGGTCAAGAAATATAATGGTTCCCTAAGCGGTGAGCATGGGGACGGTAGGGTGAGAGCTGAGTTCATTGAGCTCATGTATGGAAAACAGGTCTATGAGCTTTTGAAAAAGATCAAATATAGCTTTGATCCTCAAAACATTTTTAATCCGGGTAAGATCGTGGACGCACCACCCATGGATACTTCTTTAAGATATGAACCCGACCGGAAAGAACCGGAATTTGATACCATCATGGACTTTTCTGATGCCGATGGAATACTGAGGCTGGCTGAAAAATGTAATGGCAGTGGTGACTGCCGGAAGTCGGTGGAAGCCGGTGGAACCATGTGCCCCAGTTATCGCGCCACCAAAGATGAAAAGGATACGACCAGGGCCAGGGCGAACGCGCTGCGTGAATTCCTTACCAGGTCTGAAAAACCGAATCCTTTTGATCACGAAGAACTTAAAGAGGTACTGGACCTTTGCATTAGTTGCAAAGGTTGTAAGAGCGAATGTCCTTCAAATGTGGATATGGCTGCCTTAAAGGCCGAATTTCAACACCAGTACCGTAAAACGCATAAACCGAGTTTCCGCGATAAGGCTTTTGCCAATATTACCCAACAGAATGAGTTGGCCTCCAAATTCCCTTCCATCTCAAGGTTCATGCTTAGTAATTCTTTTACCTCGGGAGTGGCCAAGAAGATTCTGGGCGTTGCCAAAGAACGTGAACTACCCGTAGTAGCCAGGCAAAGCCTGAAAAAATATTATTTAAATAACCGGAATAAGTTCGATCCCAAGGACCCGGTTAAAACGGTCTATCTCTTTAATGATGAATTCACCAACTACCTGGATGTACAAGTGGGGAAAGATGCCCTGCATCTCTTCGCTGCACTCAATTATAAGGTGGTGATCATAGAGCATCCGGAAAGCGGACGCAGCCAGATCTCTAAGGGATTTCTCACCAGGGCGAAGGAACTGGCCAACCAGAACGTTTCCATATTTAAAGATTTGATAAGTAAAGACACTCCCTTGATAGGAGTGGAGCCTTCGGCCATCTTAAGCTTCAGGGATGAATATCTGAGGCTGGCAGATGATAAGGAAGCGGCTAAAAAACTTTCTGAGAATTGTTTTATTATCGAGGAGTTCCTTAAACAGGAAATTTCCGAAGGAAACATCAGCTCTACCCAGTTTACCAGGAAGAAAGCTACGGTGAAAGTACATGCACACTGTCACCAGAAGGCTTTATCAAATTCGGCCAGAACTTTTGATATCCTTAACCTTCCCGAGAATTACAAAGTGACCATCATACCCTCAGGTTGTTGCGGAATGGCCGGTTCTTTCGGTTACGAAAAGGAGCATTACGAGATTAGTATGAGAATAGGGGAGAATTCATTGTTTCCGGCAATAAGGAAAAGTGAAAAAACTACCATCATTTCTGCCAATGGAACCAGTTGCCGGCACCAGATTAAAGACGGTACCGGGCGGGTAGCCCAACATCCCGTAACTATCCTGCGCAAGGCCCTGAACAAACGCTAAAATTCTGTCAATGTTAATAGTTTTCTAAAATTATTTCCAGGCGTCCTTAAAACTGTAATTTTAAACTTTTGCACGGAGAATTACCATTGATGACAGAGGAAAATCTTAAGGTCACAGAGTTAGAAAAGAAGCTTAAAAAGAAGGAAGATGAGCTTGAAAGGCTTCGAAAAGAAAATGAGTCTATAAAAAGATCCAACCTTGAATTGAAAGAGGAAATATTTCAATTCAAGGGCCTCGTATATTCTTCTACTTCTCTAATTACATTTCTCAAAGGACCAGACTACATAATAGAATTTGCCAACAAACCTATCAAGGAGGTTTGGGGTAAAGGCTATGATGTTGAAGGTAAATCCCTTTTTGATGTTCTCCCCGAATTACATTCTCAAGGAATAAAAGAGTATCTGGATCAGGCCTTTTATAAGGGTGAGCCTTTTCATGCGAGAAGCCTGCCTATAGAGCATGACAAAAATGGAGAAATGGTAAGGTATTTTTTTGATTTCTCCTACATGCCTCAATATAATTATAACAGGGAAATAATAGGTGTAGGTGTTATTGCTCAGGATATTACCAATCGCAAAAGAGCAGAAACCGAACTAAAAGAAAGCGAGCACAGGTATAGAGAAATGATCCATTCTTCTAATTCCCTGATCGCAATTTTAAGGGGCCCAGAGATGATCATTGAAATTGCGAACGACGCGATAAAGGAAGTTTGGGGTAAAGGAGCAAATGTAGAAGGAAAATCTCTTTTTGAGGTGCTCCCGGAAATTGTTGACCAGGGTATGCCTGAAATCTTCAGAACTGTTTATGAGACCGGGGAGACAGTGGTAGCCCAGGAAAGTCCAATTATGCACCTGAAAAACGGTGAAATGGTTCTTGGTTATTTTGATTTTATGTACCAGGCCCTTAAAGATTCCAGTGGCGAAATAGAAGGAGTTTCTGTTATAGCAAATGAAGTTACTAACCAGGCTTTATTAAACAGGCAGATCAAAAAAAGTGAGAGAGAATTTCGTGAACTGGTGAATTTTATGCCTCACAAAATAAGCCTTACAGATACAGAAGGTGTTCCGGTTTATTATAATCAAAGCTGGCTGGATTTTACCGGGAAGAGTTTTGATGAATTACTTTCAGAGTCTTACCTTGATATGGTGCATCCAGATGAGAGGGAGTTTGTAGAAAATGAAGTGGAAAGGTGTTTGTCTACCGAGGAAAACCTGGATATTGAAGTTCAGATAAGGAATAAGGATGGAAATTATATCTGGCACCTTGCCAAGGCTACACCTATAAGAGATGAAGAAGGAAATATTACCTCCTGGATTAGCTCAAGTACCGAGATCCAAAAGTTAAAAGAAGACGAAAAACGTCAGGAAGATTTTCTTAAGCTGGTAAGTCACGAATTAAAAACGCCAATAACTTCCATTAAGGGATATATTCAGCTCTTATTGGCATCACTTCCTGATGACAACAGGGATACTGAAAAACGGCTGCCTATCAAACCTTATCTCAACCGGGTGGAAACCCAGGTAGAAAGATTGATAAGGTTATTATCTGAAATGCTGGACCTTTCCAAGATCGAGCAAAACGAGCTAGAGCTGAAAATTGAAAAATTCAATTTGAATTCACATGTAAGAGAAATTCTTGAGGACCTGAAATATTCAAATAGGAACGTTCAATTAGAACTTGAAGAGGATTTCAGCTGTGAAGTACATGCAGATAAAGATAGAATTGGGCAGGTTATTATTAATTTTGTCACGAATGCCTTAAAATATTCACCCGATAGTAACAGGGTTCAGTTAAAGATCTTTGAACCGGAAAAGGGCCATGTCGCAGTAAGTGTGAAGGATTTCGGTATTGGTATAAACGAAAAGGAACAAAATCAGATCTTTAAAAGATTCTACAGAATTTCAGGCAATAAAGACGATACCTACGAAGGTTTCGGAATAGGCCTTTATCTCTCAAATGAGATCATTGAAAGGCATAACGGAAAAATATTTGTAAAAAGCGAGTTAGGAAAAGGCTCGGAATTTACTTTTACCATTCCACAAAATCACCAAAAATAAAAATGGCTAAAATTTTAATTGTTGACGATGACCAAACCATTGGTTTAATGCTGAAGGATATTCTTGAGTTTAGCGGACATGAGGTGGTAGCCTCAATGGAACCGAAAAAGACCAAGGAGAATATTGGAAAACATGGGGTGGAACTTATCCTCCTGGATAAACTTATCTCTGGAGTAGATGGTACTGATGTTTGCAAAAGCCTGAAAGAAGATGAGGCTTACTCGCATATCCCGGTGATCATGATGTCGGCCTTGCATAATGTTGGAGATATCTGCAAGGAGGCAGGCGCTGTAGATTTTCTTGCCAAGCCATTCGATATGGATGCTTTGTTGCAGAAGATAGAGCTCATTCTGGAAAAACAACCCGATTCTTCAAGAACCTAAACTGAACTTATTTCCTAACTTTTTAATTTCCTGTCGGATCAAATCATATATTCCGGCAGCATTTTGGGTATTTGTAATTTTGAATAGCTATGGCTGGGATACTAACAATAAACAGGATTCCATTTTTAAATATCTTCTTAAAAAATTACATTTGTTCAAAATCCCTTAGATGCCCGGAAATTCCTTTGGTAAAATGTTCAAATTAACCACTTTTGGCGAGTCACATGGTGTGGCCATTGGTGGTGTGATAGACGGATGTCCGGCAGGTCTGGATATCGATATTGAAAAAGTACAACAGGACCTGGACAGGAGAAGGCCGGGACAGTCGGCCATTGTAACCCAGCGTAAGGAGCCTGATACGGTAGAATTCCTTTCTGGCATCTTCGAAGGCAAATCTACAGGGACTCCTATTGGTTTTGTTATCAAGAATGCTAACCAGAAATCCAAAGATTATTCCCATATAAAAGACACTTACAGGCCCAGTCACGCCGATTATACCTACGACGAAAAGTATGGGGTGCGCGATTATCGCGGTGGTGGAAGATCCTCTGCCAGGGAAACTGCCTGCAGGGTAGTGGCCGGTAGTATCGCTAAGCAACTGCTAAGCGAGATAAAGATCAATGCCTTTGTTTCTTCGGTAGGAAAACTGGAACTTCAGAAAGATTATACTCAGCTTGATTTTAACGAGATCGAAAAGAACCCGGTGCGTTGCCCTGATCCGGAAATGGCCAAAGAAATGGAGGCCTATATCAAGGAAATTCGATCCGAAGGTGATACCGTTGGAGGAACCGTGCAATGCGTGATCAAAAATGTGCCTAAAGGACTGGGAGAGCCCGTATTCGATAAATTACATGCAGAACTTGGAAAAGCCATGCTTTCCATTAATGCCGTAAAGGGTTTTGAATACGGAAGCGGCTTCGAGGGAACCAAAATGCGGGGTAGTGAGCACAACGACCATTTCAATAAAGATGGTTCAACTCAAACAAATCTTAGCGGTGGAATACAGGGAGGGATCTCCAATGGGATGGACATCTACTTCAATGTGGCCTTTAAACCAGTGGCGACCCTTATGCAAAAGCAACAAACTATTAATTCTAAAGGCGAAGAAGTGGAAATGCAGGGGAAAGGGCGACATGATCCCTGCGTGGTACCAAGGGCCGTTCCTATCGTGGAATCCATGGCCGCTTTGGTCATTGCCGACTTTTATCTTCAAAATAAATCTTCGAAAATTTAATTTTTAAAAGCATATAATGAAAAAACTTGCACTGCATTGGCAAATATTATTAGGAATGGTAGCAGGGGTCTTGTTCGCCCTTGTATTGACTAATTTTAGCTGGGGAGCTGATTTTGTGAGCGACTGGATAAAACCTTTCGGGAATATCTTTATAAATGCTCTTAAACTCATCGCAGTGCCATTGATCCTGGCCTCTTTAATTAAGGGGATCTCCGACCTTAAGGACATTTCAAAATTGTCCAAGATGGGAACCCGAACCATTGCGACCTATATTGTGACCACGGTGATCGCGGTTTCCATAGGACTAGTGATGGTGAATTTGATTGGACCGGGTAGAACTATTTCAGATGAAACCAGGACCGATCTAATTACAAGTTACGAGGGAGATGCTTCTGTGCGGATCTCAGATGCCCAGAAACAAAAGGATGCCGGCCCTCTACAGGCGCTGGAAGACCTTGTCCCTAGTAACATCATCGGAGCAGCGGGAGATAATGGGAATATGCTGCAGGTGATCTTTTTCGCTATTTTCTTCGGAATTGGTCTTATCCTGATCCCTGAAAAAACCGCCAAACCAGTGAAGGATTTCTTCGATGGCTTTAACGAGGTCATTCTGAAGATGATCGATCTTATCATGCTCACGGCTCCCTATGGTGTTTTTGCCCTGCTGGCAGCCCTTGTGGTAGAATCACCAAGTACCGACCTTTTCGCAGCCCTGGCCATGTATGCCGTAACCGTATTATTAGGCCTTGCCTTAATGATTGGGGTGTATATACTGCTGGTTTGGGTATTTACAAAGAACACTCCATCTTTCTTTATCAACGGAATATCTCCTGCGCAGTTACTTGCTTTTTCAACCAGCTCCAGTGCAGCGACGCTTCCTGTAACCATGGAACGAGTGGAAGAGCATATGGGAGTTCATAAGGAAGTGACCAGTTTTGTTCTGCCTATTGGAGCGACCATCAATATGGATGGAACCAGTCTTTACCAGGCCGTGGCCGCGATCTTTATCGCCCAGGCCTTCGGGATGGATTTAACTTTGGGAACTCAACTTGGAATTATCGCAACGGCAACTTTGGCCTCCATTGGTTCAGCTGCCGTACCAGGAGCTGGAATGGTAATGCTGGTGATCGTACTTGCACAGGCTGGGATACCCGAAGCAGGTCTTGCTCTAATCTTTGCTGTAGACAGGCCACTGGATATGTGTAGAACCGTAGTGAATGTTACCGGTGATGCCGCTGTATCTCTAATGGTTGCTAAATCGGTTGATATGATGGGCCCACCAAACGTAAAGAATTGGGACGATGACTATCACCCGGAGCCTGAAACGATTTCAGAAAAAGTTTAATCTAAAAATTTAGCTTTTAGTTCGGGAGTGGGGATCATGCATTGTTTCTTCTTCCCGAACCACTTATAGCGGTTATTCGCGATAAAGTCGTAGATGCCGTCTCGCATCACCTCAGGGATAAAAAGGAAATTCTTCAGTAATGAATAGCCGCCAGAAAGATCTCTGGCGATCTCCAGGGCAGCAGTCGATTTTCGATAATAAGCTACTCCTGGTTCGATAAGCATAATGGAGTCTATCTCATCTGGATCCATACCGCGTTCGGCAACCAGTTCTTTTCCCAGCTCACTTTGCAGCGAGGCATACCTGAAAACATCCTTCTTATCATGCTTAATGATAAACTGCACCGCCCCGTCACAGAGATTGCAAACTCCGTCGAACAGGATGACCTTTTTATTTTTAGGTAATTGAGCCATCTTCTTATTTTTTAGCTGCCTGTACCAGTTCCAGCTGATCCAAAGATACGGAAGTCGTGAACATTCCGTAGTTCACAATAGCTTTTCCTTTTTCAATGGTATCTATAGAGCCGACAGATTTACTGTCTTCCAGCCGTACCCGGTCGCCAACTTTCAGATTTGCCTTTGGTTTGTTGGCTTCGGCCTTTTTGATCTGTTCTTCCTTCTTTTTCTCGGCTTTTTTCTTTTCGCGAATAGGCTGTATCTTTTTCTGAACTTCCTGTTTCAGTTTTCTCTCCTGCGCCTTTTTCGCTTTTTGTTTCTTGAGATCCTCCTTTTTACGCTTGGAGTTTTCGATCTCCACCATTTTCAGGAATTCACCAATAAGTTCTTTTTTCTTCTTGTTGGTGAAATATTTCTCGCTCATATCGTTCACCTTCTGTCCAAGATAAATCAGTCTCTGGTTGGCATCGTAAAGCTCCTGGTAGCTCTCCAATTTTTGCTGAACCCTGTTATTGATTTCTTCTAGTTTTTCTTTTTGTTCAGCCGCTTTTTCTTCCTTGGTCTTTAAGGAATCGGTGGTTTTTCTTAATTCTGAACGTTCCTTCTGAAGCTTGGCGATACTTCTGTCGAACCTGATCTTACCTCGTTCCACTTTCTTTTTAGAGCGGTTGATAAGGCTGTAGGGAATACCATTTTTCTGGGCCACCTCGAAAGTAAATGAACTTCCTGCTTCACCTACCTGGAGTTTATACACCGGTTCCAGCGTCTTATTATCGAACATCATGTTCGCATTGCTCATATCTGGCAATTCATTGGCCAGCTTTTTCAGGTTTGCGTAATGCGTGGTCAGGATTCCGTAGGAACCTTTTTCATAGAAAACTTCGAGGAATGTTTCGGCCAGCGCGCCACCCAGTTCAGGGTCACTACCCGTCCCGAATTCATCGATAAGGAAAAGCGTTTTGTCGTCACATTTCCGAAGGAAATAATTCATGTTCTTCAGCCTGTAGCTGTAGGTACTCAGATGATTTTCAATGGACTGGTTATCCCCGATATCGGTTAGAACTTTTTTGAACAGGCACATGCGGCTATATTCGTGAACAGGGATCAGAATCCCGCTTTGAACCATTACCTGCAGCAATCCTACCGTTTTAAGCGTAATACTTTTTCCTCCGGCATTAGGACCGGAGATGACCATGATGCGATTGTTCGGCATCAGTTCTATGCTCTGCGGAAAAGTCTTTTCACCTTTCTTCTTGTTATTCAAATAGAGCAGGGGATGATAAGCATCTTTCAAATGCAATTCCCGTTCGCGGGTGATCTTAGGCAAAATTCCGTTGATCTTTTCGGCATACTTCGATTTGGCTGCGATCACATCCATATCGCTCAAAAGATCCTGGTATTCTATCAGAATTTCACGGTAAGGCCGGGTGAACTCGGTAAGTTCCTTTAAAATACGTTTAACCTCTTCCTTTTCTTCATATTCAAGGTTATTCAGCTCGCGCGTGAATTTAAAGGTGGCTTCGGGTTGTATATATACGATACTTCCGGTCTTGGAATTGCCCATTATTCCGCCTTTCACTTTACGACGATGCATGGCTTTCACCGCGAGAACACGTACATTCTCGACCACACTTTCCTTTATTTCGTCCAGGTATCCGTAGGAATTGTAGGCAGATAAGGCTGAATTAAAGCTCGAATTTATCTTTCCTCTCACTGAATTGATGGAGCGCCTTAAATCCTGAAGCAGGGGAGAGGCATCATCTTTCATTTCCCCAAAACGATCTATCACGCCGTTGATCTTATCGGTAAGACTCGTATCGAATTCGATATGAGACACCGTTTCTGAAAGCGCCGGGTAGGCTTCGCTGTATTTCCGGAAATATTTTAAATGTGTATTTACGGTTTCGGTGATAGCGGATATCTTTCGGAAGCCAGAGATCTCGATGAGAGAACCTTCAATGCCCAGTAATTTAATTTCTGACTGAATGGAATCGAAGCCGTGATTCGGGATAGGCTGATCCTGGGTCTTTGAATTGAAGTATTCATTAGTCTGGTTTAGACCGAATACGGTTTTTTTATAATTTGGATAAGGTTGAATGGCAAGAGCTTTTTCTTTTCCCTGCCCGGTAATGCATAATTCGCTGATCTGCTCACATACTACCGGAAACTCAAGATCTTCAAGACTCCTGGAACTAATTTTTATCATATCAATTTTTCCCTACTTTTGAGGCTCTGCAAAGTTACTTAATTCTCATGAACGTAAGAATACACCCCAGCTGGAAAAGTGAACTGAAACCAGAATTCGAAAAGGATTACTTCAAGAAACTTATCGATTTCGTAAAAGATGAATATTCTGAACATAAATGCTTTCCGCCGGGACCTGAAATATTCGCGGCTTTCGATCATTCGGTTTTCGAGGAAACCAGGGTAGTCATCCTTGGCCAGGACCCGTATCATGGGAATGGACAGGCCAACGGACTTTGCTTTTCAGTAAAGGACGGGATCCAATTTCCGCCCTCGCTGATCAATATTTTCAAAGAGATCGAAAATGACCTGGATAAGCCATTGCCAGAATCCGGGAATCTTCAAAGATGGGCAGACCAGGGAGTATTATTGCTGAATGCTACCTTAACGGTTAGAGCTCATCAGGCAGGATCACATCAGAAAAAAGGTTGGGAAACCTTTACCGACCGGGTGATAAAGCTGATCTCTGAGCATAAAGAGAACGTGGTATTTATGCTTTGGGGTGGTTATGCCAAGAAAAAAATTAAATTGATCGATGCTTCAAAACACCTGATACTGACCAGTGGTCATCCTTCTCCATTAAGCGCAAACCGCGGATACTGGTTCGGGAATAAACACTTTAGTAAAGCGAATGAATATTTAAAGCAGCATGGGAGAAAAGAAATAAATTGGTGATAAAGAAAGACCGGCTATTAACCGGTCTTTTCTAGATTCATAAAACTGAAATATTACATTTCAAGCATCCTGACTTCTGCACTTCCTCCTGCGAACAGCTTATTTTCAAGCACCCAAAGATTGCCTTTTTTATCGAAGGTTATCGCTCCGGGATAAACCAGTCCTGAGGCTACTTCGTTAACAAGTTCGCCCGTATCCGGATCATAGGCCGAAATAGTACCACCAGCGGCCGGAACTGTTGGAGCCACAGAAGAGATCCAGCTGTTTTCATCAAATTCTACCACATAAAGCAATCCGTCAGGGCCAATCTCGACATCAATTACCGAAGTTAGTCCGTCTATAAGAACATAACATTCTGCAGAACCTTCAATTTCTGAACATACCAGGTTATTGGCATCTGCTGGAAATTTCCAAACACGGGATAGGCCGATAGGTAGATCTCCGTCAACTTCTCCAGTCAGTTCTCCTACGTATACATAACCGTCTTCAGATATAGCAACCGATGTGGGTACCGGCTGTACATAACAATTGAGTTCACCACGCGTAAAAAACAGTTTATATTCCCCGTCTTCTACCGGAGGAGTTATAATTGCCTTCCAGTCTATCTCACCTTCGGTGGTGGCCTGTAGGATTGTATTACCTGCCGCATCTGCTACCAGCACGGTTTCGCCATCAAAAGCACTTAACTTATAGGGGTTGTTTTGAGGCCCTTCGCTGAAGCCTTCATATTCCTCGCAAGCCTGGTTTTTCCATTGGGTTCCTTCAAAGGCATCGGGATCATTTTCTCGTTCAAATCTCGCCAGGTCGGCTACCATACGAACATTCCCTTTGGAAGCGCGATACAATTCACCATTCTGAGCTAGGTCGGTTCCTGCAGTGGTAAAAAAAGCATTTCCTGCGCCAATGGATTCAATACCCTGAATGTTGGTTTCGGTATCGAGCCCGATCATCGTGGAAATCTTCCCGTTCTTGATAAGCTTGATGCTTCGGTTCCCCGAAAACTCATTTACTCCCAGCATAATACTTCCGTCTGGGGTTGTAGAAATATCAAAAACGATACTTCCAGGAAATTCGTAAGATCCGGTTGATTCAGTTTTTTTAGCAGATAGGTCACTGGTTTCCTGGATCAGCCTCGTCGGTTCTTTTTCGCAACCTAATATGATCGCAAAGGAAAGGCATAGAAAAGCCATCCATCTTAATTTTTGATGTTTGGATTTTAAAATCTTCATAATGAGTATATTTTTGGTTAATTATTAATACAATTACCCAGCATGAAGGTTTAGAACATAGTTTTGGTTTAAATGAATAACGTGCAAATGAAAAGTTTAATCGGTAGATTTTATTTGCTTGCGATATATTATAGGGTAATGGGGCCTGAACTGAATTTAGGGACAGTAAAAAATAGGTTAGATCAAATGTCTAGAGATTCTAAAACTTTCAAATTTTAATTACAATCAAAATTCATGAGTTTAATTTCATTCGCCAACACAATAATTTAATGATATAAAGGAAAAAAAGCAAATTATTACGGGGAGATCTTATTATTGACCCATATGTAAAGTACTGAAAATAAATTTGCAAAGTCTTCATGGGAGATTTTAGTTCTTGGATTTTAACTGCCCCATAAAACTCATGTTCTGGTACTCAGCAGTATTTATCGAGTTTTTTATCTGGTTTAATGATTGCGCCGTTAGCAGGACACTATTCTTCGAATTCTTTTTGTCGGTGTAATGCATCTCGGTCACTAATCCTTCTGAAAATCGTTTGATGAGGCCTGGATCAATATTAGGAAGGTTCTTACCCATAGAGCCGGACGAATTGAAGAGAGTGCTCATTTCTATTGGTGCTTCTGAAGTATGATATACCTGGGCGATATATTCGTTATTTTCAAGTTCTACCCCTTTGCTCTTATAACCGATAATGGTTTTATCGGGGAGCTCGCGTATTTTTAGATCGGCCAGATCGGCCTGGCTTTGCTCATCCTGCATAGAATGGATCTGAAGGATCTTATTATTACCAGATTGCATGAACATGACCAGGGCATTAATGTTTGAATCGAAAACCATGGTAGCTTCATCAGATTTTTCCATCTTCATTTTGATGCCCTGGTAATTTGAGTTCTTTTTTAGAAGGAATATTAGATCCAGCGCATCCTGTTTCTGGTTTGGCATTTCCATTTTTAGTTGGTACTCCCAATCGAAATCGTAAGTAGCTGGCAGATTTCCTGCGGCGACATTGTTTTTTCTGGCGTTTGAAGGCATGGATTTATTGTAAACAGGATCATTACCCATGTCATTTCCCTGTGACCTGTTATTTCCACCAGGTGGAGTAGCGTCGGCACCGGCCATGAACAGATCCTGGAAAGGCATTTTTACTTCAACCGCCTCTGGTACACTTACCGATACAGGTTCGTAAGAGAACTTATAGTTTCCAGTTCCCTGCGCCTGTTGACTGTCTACCTTCGCATAGACCTCAGAAATACGGTCCTGGCTATCGAAAAGTACCCAGGAACCTTTGTTTTCTGGATTGGTGTATAGAAATTTAGGGCAGGTTCCACCATCCGGACAGGGAGCAGTGGTTTCCTGGTAATCGCCGTTTCTAAAATGTTCAGGCTTATAAATAAAGGCCCATTCCACGATCTGGAAGGTGTTCATATTCAGGCCCTGTTCTTTAAGTTTTTCTGCCGCATCCATAGTTGGTCCAACAGGAAGTTTTATAATTCCCATAGACATAGCTGGCATCATAAAGGCCATAGCGTCTGAGCTCATGAGCCCGGTCTTTTCCCAGCGACCTTCTCCTTCATTATAGGCATAATTGAATCCTTCGCTATCTATATAAATGGTTCCTTTGGAATCTGGAGCTTCACCGCGTGCGGCAAGTTCATCACTGTCAAAATAATATGAACTGCCTTTCCCGACAGAATCTGAAGTTTTTACTATGACGTCTGAGGTGTAGAAGGCTCTCTTGGCTTCGGTATTGATGCTTTTTGCAGGATTGGAGCTTTTAGAAGCAGGTCTGTTTCCCGGAGTTGTGTTGTTCTGAGCTTGTGGTTTTACAACACTGTCAAAGGCGCTGCTGACCGTTTTTTCGGTTTTCTCCTCGGTCTTTTTGAGGATCACCCTTTCACTGGTCTTTTCAACTTCCTTCTTTAGTTTCTTTAAGATCTGTGCTTCCGCTGGACTGCTGAAGAATATTAGGATCAAACTTAAAATTAGTAATCGCGCTTTCATGTTCCCTTTCTTTGCCAAAATTGAATTAAAAATCAGGCGGTATCAACTGAAATTCTATATATCAAAATAGAGGGGGGATTGCGCAAAAGGCAATTCAGGTATTAAAACCTTGAGGATCAATAAATACAAAGATACGATTTATCGGCTTGATGCGGTTCTGAATTTAAGATTAGAAGCCGAAGGAAAATTAAAAAGAATGGGTAAGCTCATTGAAAGCTTTTTTCTCCTCAATAAGGTTGAGCATTGCAAGGTTTTTTTGAACGTTCTCCATTTCGTTTTCACTGATCTGCTGCTGACTCCATCGGGTAAGGTCAAGCCACTTTCGTATATCCTCGAGTTTTTGGCCATAACCTTCTGAAAGCTTTTGGTCGATATTCTTTTTCAATTTGAAATCCCGAGTTTCAGCATTCAGCACCTTGAGCATTTTTTGCAAGGCTTCAGGATTTTCCTGAATGAATTCCTCCCGTGCGGCAATAACGAAACAGGGCCAGGGAGTAGGGCAGTCGGCCACCAGCCTGAAGGTATTATCGTCTACCAGTGGTTTGGTGGTGAAATGCTCCCACATAAAATACTGCGCCCTATCGTTAGTTAGGGCTTCCACAGCACCATCAAGATTATGAACGATCTCGAATCTAAGTTCATCCAGGTTCCAGTTCCTGTGCTGGGCGTTAACGTAAGCCATTAGGTGAGAGCCACTGCCTTCTCTGCTAATGGCGGCTTTGGTTCCTTCAAGATCCTGAACATTTTTGTAAGGAGATTTTGCAGCAACATGAATTCCCCATATAAGCGGGCTGCCAATATATTCCTGGATTATTTTGCTTTTATTGCCATTGATGATATCCCTGGTGACACCTTCAGTAAGAATTACCGCTACATCGATCTCGCCAGCCCGGAGAGCCTTGCACATGGCGCCGGTACCTTCGGGAACGTCCTTCCAGTTAACCTCGATACCTCCATTTTTAAAGCTTTCATTTTCTATGCAAATATGCCAGGGCATGTTGAAATGCTCGGGCACCCCGGCTACCTTGATCGTTTTCATGACGAATGTTTTTCCTTTAAATAATTATAGATCTCGTATTGCGAACGTATATCTTTCTCTCCTTCTTTTTTCTCTACGTAGCTGTTAGATTCTTCAGCATCCTGTATTCTCGCTTTTACATTGTCGTTAAGCTGAATATTCAGGATCTCCTTGAATTCCTTTTTAATGTCTTCATCGAGCACCGGCGCTACCACCTCGATCCTGCGATCCAGGTTTCGGTTCATCCAGTCGGCACTACCAAAGAACATTTTTTCGTCACCTCCGTTTTCGAAAAGATAGATTCGCCCATGTTCCAGAAAGCGGTCTACCACGCTGGTTATATAAATATTTTCGCTCAAGCCTTTAATGCCTGGAATTAAGGAAGTAAATCCTCGAATAAGCATGCGTACTTCAACGCCGGCATCACTTGCCTTATATAGAAGCTCGATCATTTCTTCATCTTCAAGGCTGTTCATTTTGGCCGTGATTCGCGCTTTTTTACCGGCCCGGGCATTCTCAATTTCATTATAAATGAGCTTGATGAATTCCTGCCTGGTCGAAAATGGCGAGATAAGCAGGTTCTTTTCGCGGGGGATGATCAATTCACCCTCCAAAACCTTGAAAAGTCTTTGCAGTTCCTTGGTGATATTCTTATCGGCCGTGAAAATGGCATGGTCGCAGTAAATTGCTGAAGTTTCGGCATTGAAGTTCCCAGTTCCTATATAGGCGTAACGCATGTTGATATCACCTTCCTGCCGGCATACCAGCATGATCTTCGAGTGAACCTTCACCTTGGGATAACTGTATATCACGTTCGCTCCCTTTTCCTCGAATTTCCTGCCCCAGCTAATATTGTTCTTCTCGTCGAAACGCGCCTTGGCCTCCACAAATACCGTGACCCTTTTTCCGTTTTCCAGGGCCTTCATCAGGGAATTGGTGAGATCTGATTCGTCGGCTACCCGGTAGAGGGAAATATTAATATGGGTTACCAGCTCATCTTCCGCAGCCATTTTCACGAAATTCTCCACATATGAAAAGGACATATAAGGAAAATGAAGAGACTGGTCTTTCTTGGCAATGGCTTCAAAGTAATTCTCACTGCCTTCCAGTACCTTGTGATTTAAGGGAGGTAGTTCCTTGAAATGCAGCTCCCGATTGTTGGTTGGATCTGGAAAGGAAAAGAAATCCTTGAAGTTATGATATTGGCCGCCTGGCATCATATCTATTTTGCCAAGCTTGAGCAGTTTCCTGATTTTCTTTTGCACCGGTTTAGGCATGCTGGCATCGTAAAGCAACCGGGTTGGCTGCCCATCGGTCCTTTGCTTTAGGGACTCGTAGATCTTTTCCGCAAGCACACCTTCGTAAATATCATCTATATATAGCTCGGCATCCCTGGAAAGCTTAATCTCGTAAATGCCTGTAATATCTGAATCGGGAAAAAGCTTATATGCCTCATGCCGAATGATCTCATCTAAATAGGTGATATCATGGGTGCCGGCATTATTTGAAAAAGGAACGAATCGTCCACAATCTTTCACCGGAATATTCACTACTGCCAACTGATCTTCCTTTTTAAAGGTTACCAGGAAGTACAGCACCGAATTTTCCAGGAAAAGCTCGTTTTCCTTATCCAGGTCCAGGATTATAGGTTTGAGGTGTTTTTCAACCTTATTATTAAAAAAGGATGCGGCGAATTCTTTGTGTTCAGCCTTGAAATGCTCTGCATCTAAAACGAAGATCCCATTGGCAGCCAGTTCGGGAAGTATCTGTTTATGATAGATATCCCCAAACCTGTCCTGTTGTTGCTTGACTTCCTGAATGATCTTCTTGGTGATCTTGGTAGGTCTAAGGGCCAGTTTTTTGCGAATGCTCTTTTTTACCCTTTTCATCTGCCGCAATTGGGAAACCCTTACCCTGAAATATTCATCAAGGTTTGAGGAGAAAATAGCCAGAAACTTTATCCGTTCATACAACGGATTGAGCTTATCTGAGGCTTCCTGAAGAACCCTCTCGTTAAAACTTAACCAATTAAGATCTCTGTGTCTAAATCGATCCTCATTAGGCTGCTGCATGTATCGAATATTGTTTCACCAAAAATACAAAGATCAGCATGTATAGCTTTTAATATATTGTTAAATACAGCGGCTACGAAACTATCCTGTCCAGGCAGTATTTAATGAGCTTATCCATCATTTCGCCGGCATTTTCAGAAAATTCTCCGGTCTCGCGATTAGCCAGTACCAGGTTCATGGAAACGGCATTATGCCCCATTAATTTGGACATTCCGTAAATCCCTGAGGTTTCCATCTCCAGGTTAGTGATTCGAAGCCCTTTATAATCAAAATCCCGAATCTTATCGTTCATTCCGGGATCTGGAACAGCATTTCTTAAAATCCTTGCCTGTGGGCCATAGAAACCTACATTGGTACCGGTAAAACCTTTAACGGTAGAGGAAGAGCTTAGTTTATTAATAAGCTTCTCGCTGGCTTCTACCACATAAGGAGTGGCTTTCTTAGGTGACCAATCGGTCTGCTCTATAAAAGCCTCGGAAATATCTGTTTTTAAGAAAGAATCATCTTTATAATAATGCAGGAGTCCATCAAAACCAATCGCAAGTTCACTCACCAGAAATGAATTTATGGGAATGTCCTTTCTGATAGAACCGGTAGTCCCTATACGAATAATGTCAAGGCTACTTAATTCTTTTTTGATCTTCTTTTCTTTCAGATCTATATTCACCAGGGCGTCCAGCTCGGTTAAAGCGATATCTATATTATCTGTACCCATACCTGTAGACATTACGGTGATACGCTTGCCCTTATAGGTTCCGGTATGTGTGGTAAATTCCCTTTTATGTTGTTCAACTTCAATCTTATCGAAGTATTTGCTAACTGTTGATACCCGGCCCGGGTCACCTACAGTAATAATGGTATCGCCAAGATCTTCCGGGAAAAGACCAAGATGGTAGATAGATCCGTCTGCATTCAGGATCAGTTCAGAAGCTTTTAAACTCATTTTATAGTTTCAGTAATTTGTGAGATTCAGATTCATAAAGGAAATCATACATTTTCGCACCTCCAAAGAACTCATCGTTTTTAAGATCACGATAAAAGTTCTTTTCACCCGCCAGGGCCTGTGTGCCCGCTGTGGAAAGCACTATCTTTTCCCCGGTATTCTTGTAGAAAAGGGAAAGTTTTTCCAGCAGGCGTTGCATTTGAGTGTCGCTGTAGCCGTAATATCCTTGATATTCCAGGGCATAACCAAGCAAATGATTTTCATTTTTAATATCGTGGCCTTCAATTAACCTCAGGATATTCCTTTCCAGGGTATTGATGCCGGTAATGCTGTTAGGGAACCTTTCTATATGGGCCCTGATACAACTGGAAAGATATTCAAAATTGGTGTTCACCTTAATCTGAGGTTTAAGCTTTAGGGGATTGTTTCCGCAGTAAAGTTCCCAGATAAGGTTGGCCACCTCCAGGTCCTCGGTGTTAAGATGTATCCTGTTCTTATAATGGTTACGCAATTCTTTCAGGCTTAATTGCGAAAGGGGTTTATGTTCTTTTTCTCCTTCCAGCTTTTTGCTGCAAACAAGTGAAACAGGAGCTTTATTTTCTATTTCGCTCAATATGCTAAGTGCTGCAAGCATATTTATATGGCAGAAAAGATCGAATTCGAACCACAGGATTACATTGTCATAATCTTTTAAGGTTTTTAATTTCTTCACCTCGGCGATGAAACGTTCCTCGTAGTTCTCTGCAGAAATATCATAAGTTTTTCGCAGGAACTTTTTCCGGATTTTAAAGAATTCTGAATTGATCTCCTGCTGGGTAGGGCCTTCACATAGTAATTCTCTCCAAATCACCAGCTCCCCGGGCAGATCTAATTCTTTCATCTGCTCAGCAAGGCTGTCACCATTTACTATATGTAAGACTTTATTTTCCATTTTTAAAACTTAAAAAAGCGTGCTGGATCAACCTCCAACACGCTTTACTTTATAACCTTCTTTTCTAAGAATCTGCATGATCTTATCCCTGTGTTCTCCCTGGATGATTATTTCACCATCCTTAGTGGAGCCACCAACACCACATTTTTTCTTTAGCATTTTCCCAAGGGAAATAAGTTCCTCTTCAGGACCCTGATAACCTTTAATAATGGTTACGGTTTTTCCGCCGCGTCCCTTATTGCTGTAATGGGCTTCAAGTTCCTGGTCTTCGGGAGCCAGTTTTTCCTGGGATGAATCTTCTACATAATCACTTTCATCAAAATCATCGTTAGTGGAAAAAACAAAACCTCCGAGATCCTCGAGACCTAATTTCTTCTTAGCCATAATTATTTTTTAGCCAGTCCTATCTCAACCAGACGTTGATGTAAAAATTCTCCAGCCGTGATATCTTCGTATTGTTTTGGGTGATCTTCATCTATACATTCTTCCAGGCAATCCAGCCTCATTTCACTACGTGGGTGCATAAAGAAAGGAATCGAATACCTTGGTTTTCCCCATTCTTCTTTAGGTGGATTTATCACACGGTGAATGGTAGATCTTAATTTATTATTGGTATGCCTTTCCAGCATGTCTCCAACATTTATCACTAATTCGTCTTCCTGTGGGATCGCATCTATCCATTCGCCATCTTTTCTAAGAACCTGAAGACCTCCGGTAGAAGCTCCCATTAAAAGGGTGATAAGGTTGATATCCCCGTGAGCTCCAGCTCTAACGGCACCTTTGGGTTCTTCCTGAATAGGTGGGTAATGAATAGGTCTTAAGATACTATTACCATTACTTGCCCAGTGGTCAAAGTAATATTCTTCAAGACCAATATATAAGGCAAGGGCTCTAAGCACATAGATACCTGTTTTTTCAAGCATTCTGTAAGCTTCCATACCCACGTGGTTGAAATCTTTTAATTCTTCAACCTGTACGTTTGAAGGGTATTCTTCAGTTAGGTTAGCGTCCTCAGCAGGTTCCTGGCCAAAATGCCAGAATTCCTTAAGGTCGCCCTCTTTTTTTCCCTTGGCATGTTCCTTTCCGAAAGAGATGTAACCTCTTTGTCCGGCAAGACCTTCGATCTCGTATTTTTGTTTGGTTTCAAGAGGAAGGTCAAAAAATGCTTTCACCTCTTTATATAATTCTTCAACAAGCTCATCACTTAAAAAGTGATTCTTTAAAGCAACGAAACCTATTTCTTCGTAGGCTTTACCTATCTCATTTACGAACTTCTCTTTGCGTTTTGGATCTTCTGAAAGAAAATCGGCCAGATTTACACTGGGGATATTATTCATCGCCATTTTTAGCAGTATTTTAATTTAAGGTAACAGGCAAAGTTAAGTAAAATTAGGCGATATGACCTTGCTTTATATTTTTCTTAGCAAATAGAAATTTAGTTACATTTGATACATAAACTTATTTTTATGCTTACTGGAAAGACCAAATCTCCCGCTATAGATTACCATAAAAAGGACCTGTCTAACGAAATTCTGTTAGATCTTTACGCTTCCATGCTGAAGCCCAGAATGATAGAAGAAAAGATGCTCATCTTGCTAAGACAGGGCAAGATTTCAAAATGGTTCAGCGGGATAGGCCAGGAAGCGATTTCGGTAGGGGTGACCCGGGCCATGCAAAATGACGAATATATCCTGCCCATGCATAGAAATTTAGGTGTTTTCACCTCGCGCAATATTCCCTTGAACAGGCTTTTTTCTCAATGGCAGGGAAAGGCTTCAGGTTTTACAAAGGGAAGGGACAGGAGTTTCCATTTTGGAACCCAGGAATATAAGATCGTTGGGATGATCTCGCATCTTGGTCCGCAATTAGGGGTGGCTGATGGTATTTCCCTCGCCCATAAACTGCGTAAGGAAAACAAATTATCAGCTGTATTTACCGGCGAAGGCGGCACAAGTGAAGGGGATTTTCACGAGGCCCTTAATATTGCCGCGGTTTGGGACCTGCCTGTACTATTTTGTATCGAAAATAATGGTTACGGCCTGTCTACTCCAACCGAGGAGCAATATAGGTGTAAAGATCTTGCCGAACGGGGAGCAGGCTATGGTATAGAATCTCATATAATAGATGGTAATAATATCCTGGAAATATTTAGCAGGATTTCAGAGATCACCGATAGTATCCGTGAAAATCCGAAACCTGTACTGATAGAATTCAAGACCTTTAGAATGCGCGGTCATGAGGAAGCCAGTGGCACCAAATATGTTCCGCAGGAATTAATGGAGGAGTGGGAAAAGAAAGATCCGATAATGAATTACGAGCAGTATTTGTTCGAGGAAGGGATCCTTACAGAAGCTAAAAAAGAGGAGTTCGTAAGTTCAATTTCAAAAGAGATCGAGGAAAATCTCAAGCTGGCTTTTGATGAAAGCGGGATCGAATCTAATGTAAACAACGAATTAAATGATATTTATGAAGACTTTAAATATCAGGAAGTTAGTCCTTCTTTAAAAACTGAAAACATACGTTTTGTAGATGCAGTCTCGCAGGCACTAAAGGAATCGGTTAGAAAACATAATAACCTGGTGCTGATGGGACAGGATATTGCAGATTACGGAGGGGTTTTTAAGATCACTGAAGGCTTCATGGAAGAATTTGGCAGGGAAAGGATCCGCAATACTCCAATTTGTGAATCTGCCGTGGTAGGAACGGCCATGGGTCTTTCTATTAATGGAATGAAGGCTATGGTAGAGATGCAATTCAGTGATTTTGTGAGCTCCGGTTTTAATCCCATTGTGAACTATCTGGCCAAAGTTAAATATAGATGGAACCAGAATGCCGATGTCGTTCTGAGGATGCCCTGCGGGGGTGGAGTAGGTGCAGGCCCATTTCACAGCCAGACCAATGAGGCCTGGTTCACCAAAATTCCGGGTCTGAAAGTGGTATATCCCGCCTTTCCTTACGATGCCAAGGGTTTACTTAATACCGCCTTTAATGATCCTAACCCGGTAATGTTCTTTGAGCATAAAGCTTTATATAGAAGCGTTCGGCAGGATGTGCCAGTGGATTATTATACACTTCCTTTCGGAAAGGCCTCCAGGATAAAAGAAGGTTCAGAAGTGAGCATTATCACCTATGGTGCCGGCGTGCACTGGGCATTAGAAGTTCTGGGAGAAATGGATTATGACAAGGCAGATCTTATAGATCTTCGAAGCCTGCAGCCTCTGGATATAGATACTATCTGCGAGTCGGTGACCAAAACCGGCAAGGCCCTAGTGCTCACCGAAGACAGTCTTTTCGGAAGTTTTGCTTCTGAAATAGCCGCGATGATCTCTGAAAACTGTTTTGAAAGCCTGGATGCTCCTGTAGCAAGAGTAGGAAGCCTGGAAACACCCATTCCATTTGCCCAAAACCTTGAGAAACAATATCTGCCAATAGACAGATTGCACAAAAAGCTACAGGATTTAATAGAATATTAATAAGCTAAGCCGTTATTCCAATTTTAATTAAGAATCCTTAACAAAAGCACTGTTAAATTATTAATAATCTTTTGTGGAAGGTATGCACCTGCTGTAATTTAGAGTTAACTAATCAATTAAATCTATAAATTATGGTACGTTTAATCGTTATTTTTCTGATTATCGCGATTATTGCCGCGATCTTTGGTTTCGGTGGTATCGCTGAAGGAGCAGCCGATATTGCAAAGATTATATTCTATATTTTCCTTGTGCTATTGGTAATTTCACTTTTAAGCCGATTATTCAGAAGATAAAATAGAATCAGTAATACCATCCAATGTGTCAAGTAGTGAGTATCACAATGCACATTGGATTTTTATTTTAAATCAAATCTACAATGAAGAAGTATTTTATGTTATTTGCCCTTGCGGCTCTTGTAGCTGCATGTGGCGGAACCAGTAAGGTCGCAAAGGAAGCCAGGAAGACCTTTGATGGAGAATGGACCCTCACCAGCATTACTTACCCAAATAACCAGGGAGAGTTTAATGTAACCTTGTTCAATGAGGCTTCAGCTTCATGTTTCGAGAACAGTAACTGGGATTTTGTTTCCAACAATAACCGCGGTACTTATACTGTAAGCGGAGTTGGTTGTGATGGTGATACTAATTTTTTCATCTGGTCTATAGACGAAGAGAATACTCCTGCAGGGGTTTACGATTTTCTTCTGAAACCTACCAACGACTCTTATAAGTCTACTACAGGGAATCAGGGCTTCAGGTTGAACCTGAAAAGCCTTTCTGATACCAATATGGTTTGGGAACAGACCGTTAGCCTTGATGGCTCCCCATTTACCATTAGAATGAATTTTTCCAAATAATTAAACTTAGATAGCTATGAAGAATGTAATGAATAGAATGATGGCAATTTTGCTTGTTTCCAGCCTGTTATTTGGTTGTGAAGCGACCAAGAATGCGAATAACAAACAAAAAGGTGCCGTAATTGGTGCTACCGGAGGTGCCGTTATTGGCGGCGTTATTGGTAACAATACCGGAGATGGAAATACCGCTCTGGGATCCATTATTGGTGGAGTGGTTGGTGGAACCGCCGGAGCCATTATTGGTGACCGAATGGATAAACAGGCCAAAAAGATCGAAGAGGAGATCCCTGGTGCTGAAGTTGAAAGAGTAGGGGAAGGTATCAATGTTACCTTTGATGAAACCAGTGGTGTTTATTTCGCTACAGACAAGTACAACATAAATAATGAGTCTCAGGCTACCCTTGATAAACTGGCCGATATCTTTAAGGAATATCCTCAAACCAATATTCTGGTAGAAGGTCACACCGATAATACAGGTAGCGACAGTTATAACCTTACCCTTTCTAAGAACAGGGCGCAGGCCGTTACCGGATATCTTGTAGATAACGGAATAGATAGAGGCAGATTCACTACTAAATGGTATGGAGAATCACAGCCTAAATATGATAATTCTACTGCTGAAGGTCGAGCCAAAAACAGACGTGTAGAGATCGCGATCGTTGCTAATGACGAACTGAAGGAGCAAGCCAAACAACAGGCAGAACAGAAAGAGAACAATTAATCTCGTTTTATTTTAATACCCTTAAATCCCGGACTAATAATCCGGGATTTTTTTATTCTTTTTTGATTAACTTGAAAAAGTGAAAAATTCCCGGGTTATTATCATAGGAGGAGGATTGGCCGGTTTGACCGCCGCCATCGATCTTTGCCAGAAAGGCCTGGAGGTGTGTCTAATTGAAAAGAATGAATTCCCGCATCATAAAGTTTGCGGAGAATACCTTTCTAAAGAAGTTGAAGCTTACCTGGAATCCCTGGAAGTAAATCTGGAAGAGCTGCATCCAAAAGAGATCAGCAGGATGGAATTCTCATCCCTAAGCGGAAAAATCCTGAAATGCGATCTGGAAATGGGAGGCTGGGGAATAAGCCGATACTCCCTGGATCATTATTTAATGCGAAAGGCACTTCATGTTGGCTGCGAGATTATTCAGGATATTGTTGAGGAAGTTCATTTTAAAAATGACCTTTTCACTCTTAAATTAAACAGTGGAGAAAAACTGACTTCTGAAATAGTTCTCGGCGCTTTTGGAAAACGATCTAACCTGGACAAAAAGCTGGGACGAGAATTTATTCAGAAGCAATCGGGCTGGCTGGCCGTGAAATCCCATTATAAAAATCAAACCCATCCCGAAGACCTGGTCTCAATGCACAATTTTGAAGGTGGTTACTGCGGACTTTCCAGGACCGAATTGAATACGGTAAATGTTTGCTACCTGGCCAGCTATAAAAGTTTTAAAAAGCATAAGCATCCTGAAGCTTTCAGGGAAACTGTGTTGCGTAAGAACCCCAAACTGAACGAATTTTTTGAGCAATCGGAACTTGCGTGGGAAAAGGAATTAAGCATTGCCCAGGTTTCCTTCGATAAAAAATCTCTAATTAAAGATCATATTTTGATGCTGGGCGACTCTGCCGGCCTCATCCATCCTCTTTGCGGTAATGGGATGGCTATGGCTATTCATAGTGCCAAGCTGGCTTCAGACTGTATACTGGCGTATTTTGAAGATAAGAAAATGAACAGGGCTGAACTTGAAAATAAGTACCGAAAAGCCTGGAATTATCACTTCAGTTCACGTTTAAGATCCGGAAGGATCCTGCAGAAAATCCTCCTAAATCAGAGGTTATCAGATCTTTCCCAGCAATTTATAAAATCGGTTCCCGGCATCATGCCACACATTATTAAACAAACCCACGGAAAACCTCTTCATGTTTAAAATAGATACTTCAAAAAGGACAGACCAGCAGGAGATCATGGACGATTTCGAACTGCAGGGAGAGGAACTTCGCAAAACCCTGAAGGATCTCGACCGCATAAATTCCTGGCTGGGTGGAGACCGGGTAACCATAGATGGTATAAAGAAACTAGTTAGGTCAAAAAAAGAAATTGAAAAAATCAGGGTAATCGATATTGGCTGTGGAGATGGTGCGGTTCTCAGAAAGGTTGCTGACTGGGCCAATACTCAAGCCTTTAAACTGGATCTTCTGGGAATAGATGCTAATCCCTTTGCTCTTGAGATCGCCAGGGACCTGTCCAGGGATTATCCTTCCATAGACTTTCAACACCTGGATATTTTCGACAAAGAGGCAAAAGAACTTGATTGCGATATCCTGCTATGCACATTAACGATGCATCACTTCAAGGATGGGGAGATCACGATGCTGATGAAAAAATTCGAGAAGCATTCCAGGCTTGGAGTAGTAATTAATGACCTGCACAGAAGCAGGCTGGCTTATGTTCTTTTTCAGGCTTTCTGCGCAGTTTTCGTAAATAATGAGATCGCCAGGAAAGATGGCCTTATTTCCATTCTACGAGGTTTCAAAAAAGAAGATTTTCAAAAATATAGAACAGGGATGAATGGAAGTAAACATTCAATAAAATGGAAATGGGCCTTCAGGTATCAATGGGTCATTCAAAAATATACTGTATGAGCGTACGTATCGTAAGAGCGGAAAAAGAATTGCCGGAATATTCCAGGGAAACAAAAGATATACTGCCGCTGGTGGAAGAATGGCTCGCGGGGCAGGAAGAAAGGTTCAGAAGAAAAATATTAAAGATCTTTGAAAGCGCCGGGGTAGATAAAAGATATTCCATCATGTCGCCGGAAGATGTCTTTACTTCTACCTCCTTCGAGGATAAGAACAATATTTATATAAGAGAAAGCAAAAGACTTGGCACAAACGTTCTGAATAAGGCATTGACCAATGCCGGCTGGAAACCTGGTTCGCTGGATTATATCATTACCGTAAGCTGTACAGGTATTATGATCCCTTCGCTGGATGCCTACCTTATCAATGAGCTGGAACTAAAGCGTGACATAACCAGGTTGCCGGTGACCGAGATGGGCTGCGCGGCCGGAATTTCGGGAATGATCTATGCCTATAATTTTCTGAAAGCAAATCCGGGCAAAAGAGCGGCAGTAGTAGCAGTGGAAAGTCCAACAGCGACCTTTCAGCTGGAAGATTTCAGCATGGCCAATATGGTAAGCGCCGCCATTTTTGGAGATGGTGCCGCCTGTGTTTTACTTTCTTCCGAAGATGATCTGGAAGGTCCAAAGATCCTGGGTGAGGAGATGTACCATTTTTACGACGCCACCAACCTTATGGGTTTTGATCTTACTAACCACGGACTTCAGATGATCCTGGACCCGGCTGTTCCCGAAACCATTTCTACACACTTTCCTAAAATAATTCACCCTTTCCTTAAAAAACATGGCAGCAATATCGAGAAAGTAGACCACCTGATCTTTCATCCCGGAGGCAGAAAAATTGTTCAAACGGTTTCTGATCTTTTTGGTAACTTAGGAAAGAATATAGATGATACCCGCGAGGTTTTGCGATTATATGGGAATATGAGCAGCGCGACCGTCCTTTATGTCCTGGAGCGATTTCTCAAGAAGGATATAACAAAAGGGGAACAGGGAATAATGCTAAGTTTCGGGCCGGGTTTTTCAGCACAAAGAATCTTAATAGAATGGTAGAAGAATTTAAAGACCAGAATTACTGGGCACTGGTTCTTGGCGGAAGCAGCGGCCTGGGTTATGCCAGCGCAAAAAAACTGGCCAAACATGGGATGAACATCATCATTATTCACCGTGACAGGCGCAGCGAGATCCCCGATATTGAAGAAGCCTTCAACGAAATTCGCCAGTCTGGGGTTAAATTTGAAAGTTTCAATGCCGACGCTGTTAAAAAGGAAAGCAGGAAAGAACTGGTAGAAAATATAAGGACTATTTTAGGCGAAAACGGAAGGATAAGAACCCTGCTCCATAGTATCGCCAAGGGTAATCTTAAACCCATGTATGGTGAGGAAAACCTACTTGAAAATATAGATTTCCAGCTAACCATAGATGCAATGGCGCTAAGCCTTTATGACTGGACCCAGGAAATATTTCAGAATAACCTGTTCGCTAAAGATGCCAGGGTAATTTCCTTTACCAGTGATGGAAATAAAAAGGCCTGGAAAAACTACGCGGCGGTTTCTGCCGCCAAGGTTACCCTGGAATCCCTTACCAGGAGTATGGCCCTTGAATTTGCCAAATTCGGAATAAGGGCTAATTGTATACAGGCGGGGATCACCGTTACCAGGTCATTCCAGATGATCCCCGGTAATGAGACCCTGAGAGTGCATGCTTTAAAGCACAATCCTTTTCGCCGACTTACTGTTCCAGATGATGTCGCTAACGCCGTATATCTTTTAAGCAAGGATGAAGCAAGCTGGATCACCGGAACCATTATTCCCGTTAATGGCGGGGAACATCTCATGTAAAATTCTCTTTTTTGGATAAGACCACGATATTAGACCAATTACCCTATTCGCCTCCCTTTCTGTTTGTAGATGAGATCTACTCGGTAAACGATAACTCTATCTCAGGTGGATACTTTTTCGATTCCGATCTTGATTTCTACAGGGGGCATTTTAAAAAGGCTCCAGTAACTCCCGGGGTAATACTTACTGAATGTATGGCCCAGATCGGGGTGGTATGCCTGGGCATCTATTTGAATAGCCTGGAGAATATGGCTGCAGAAAATTCTCATTTCGCTCTTTCTTCTACAGATATTGAATTTTTAAAACCTGTCTTTCCCGGGGAAAAGGTAAGGGTAGAAGCGGAAAAACAGTATTTCAGGTTCCATAAGCTAAAATCTAAGGTTGAAATGTTCAATGAAAAGGGAGAATTGGTCTGCCGCGGAATTATCGCCGGAATGATCCTTAAATCCAATAATTCAGGGAAATGAAAAGGCGAGTAGTGATTACGGGAATGGGAGTAGCCGCTCCAAATGGAGTTGGGCTGGATAATTTCGAACTGGCCCTAAGGGAAATGAAAAGCGGCATTCGCTATTTTCCTGATTTGAAGGACCTGAAATTCAGCTGCCAGGTAGGAGGACAGCCTGAAATCCCGGATGAATTACTAGAGAAATATTTCAGCCCTTTGCAGCTTAGAGGTCTTAACAGTAGCGGAATCGTCTATGGTGTTATCTCGGGAACCGATGCCTGGAAGGATGCCGGACTTGAAATAAATGGAAATGGCAGTCCTGACTGGGGATCAGGTATCATCTTCGGTACAGGTATCCTGGGCGTGGACAAGTTCCGGGAAGCCATAAACCTTATTGATGAAGGAAAAACCCGCAGGTTGGGTAGTACCAGTGTTGTGCAAACCATGGCCAGCGGGATAAGTGCCTATTTAGGAGGGATGCTTGGCTGCGGAAACCAGGTGACCACCAATTCATCTGCCTGTACCACGGGAACCGAGGCTCTTTTAATGGGGTATGAAAGGATAAGATCTGGTGCTGCCACACGAATGCTGGTAGGGAGTTGTAGTGACCACGGACCATATGTCTGGGGAGGCTTCGATGCCATGAGGATCTTACCTGGGAATTATAACGACAGGCCTGAAAAGGCTTCACGGCCTATGAGCGCAACTGCGGCTGGTTTTGTGCCTGGGAGTGGGGCCGGAGCCCTGGTATTGGAAGAAATGGAAGCAGCCAGGGAACGAGGGGCAAGGATCTATGCAGAGGTCCTGGGTGGAGAGATCAATAGTGGTGGCCAGAGAGGTGAAGGCAGTATGACCGCGGCTAATAACGAGGCAGTACAAAGATGTATATCGAGGGCTATTGAAAATTCCGGCATCAGTGCAGGAAAAATAGATGCGATAAACGGGCATCTTACTGCTACCAGCAGGGACCCCGTAGAGATCACAAACTGGGTGAAAGCTTTGCAGGTGAATAAAGAAGAACTGCCACATTTCAATTCATTAAAAGGAATGACCGGGCATTGCCTGAGCGCTTCGGGATCTATAGAATGCGTGGCTTCGATCCTGCAGATATATAAAAGCTTTATTTTCGGGAACTTGAATATTGAGGAGATACACCCGGAGATCCTGCAGCATATAGAAGCTAATAATATACCTTTAGCAAGCAGGCCTCAAAATATAGATATCCTGGCGAAGGCAAGTTTTGGTTTTGGTGATGTGAATGCCGTGGCTATCTTTAAAAAAAACAATGAATAAATTTCAAATATGAGCGATAACGAAATTATTAGCAGACTCAAAAAGATCGTAGAGCCTTATGTTCAGCGGACGGAGGGGATGGAAAATTTTGAGGAAGAAACAGATTTCCTGAACGACCTGCAGATCAATTCAGCAAACCTGGTAGATGTGGTTCTGGATGTTGAAGATGAATTCGATATAGAAATAGACAACGACTCCATGGAAGGAATGCTTACCGTGGGGGATGCCAAAAGCATAATAAAAAGGAAGATGGCGGCAGGATGATCGGGAATGACATTATAGACCTTAAACTTGCCCGGGCAGAAAATAAGGCTGCCAATTCGCGGTATCTTGCCAAAGCGTTTACCTCCGGGGAAATTCGCAGGATAGGTCTAGATGCAGATCCCGAATTAACTCTTTGGACTCTCTGGGCCATGAAAGAGACCGCCTATAAAGCTCACCAAAGACGCTATAATTTACCCAGGAGAATCAATCCGAAATCATTTGAATGTTCCTTGCATGATTCTGTTCAACGCGGGTGTGTAAAAGTTAATACAGACTTATACCAGGTATGTATCGAGAGATCCTTGGATTACATTCATGTTTTCACTTCAGAAACTTCCCCGCAGCAGAAAAAATATTATGCTGTACACGAGGCTAGATCAGAATTCCTAAGCGAACTATCGATAGATCTTGGGTTAGATAGGGAGGAGATCAGCATTATAAAGAATCATCTTGGGATGCCTTCAATCTGCCTTGGTCTTAATAAAGAAAAGATTCCTTTCTCCATGAGCCACCACGGCGATTTCAGCTCTTTCGTGATAGCGTTAATTAACTGCTAAAACAGTTAAACATTTAAAAACTGGGTTGAAGCCTTCGGCCTTGTTTTGTATCTTCAATCATCAATTAAAAATCAATTATATATGAAGACAGTAGATAAGATGGAGGTGATTCATAGCCAATCGGCTGAGTTTATTGAAAAAGGGGAGACGGGCAAGTTTCTGAAGCTAATCCCGGATACTTTTTTGATCAAAGGAGAGAAAGAAAATGGGGTTTTCAACCAGGGATATGCGATAAGGCATTTAAACCGCCGGGATATGATCCTGATAGATGTAGTGGAGAAATCTACTAAAGATGCAGTGAAAAGGCTGGTAGAAGAAGGTTACAACATCAAGGGGATTCTTATTACCTGCGATGCTGTCCTTAAATCGGCTTATGCAGACCTGAAAACCATTTCTGAAGATGCAGGCGGAGCACCAGTTTATGCTCACCCAAGGAACAATTTTAAAGACGATTTTAAAACCAAGGATATTACGGCCAAGGATAAGGTGCTGGATAGTTTTGATATCAATATTTTCGATTTGCCAGGAAGCGAAGGAGCTTCGGTAGTAGTTTATACAGAAATCAATGACGGAATGCTCTTCCCAGGTGAAGATGCGGTAGGATCTGATTATGATTCAGAACTTAACACCTTTATAAGGCCAGAAAAAAAGAACGAAAACAACGATTACGGTCTTGCAGAAAGCTGGGCTGCTTTTGATACACCGTTTACTTACCTTTTCCCGAGAAAAGGAAAACCAGCCTTCGATATCGATGAAGGACAACAGATCGATATCCTGAACAAATTAGGAAAAAGTTAATCCATAAAATATAAAGACCTGAGAAGGCTGTTTCGAAAGAATTTTCCTGGACCTGATTGCCTTGAATTCAGCAAATCCGCCAGGCGTTTTCCTTTGAAACAGCCTTTTCTTATTTAGGAATTCATCTTTTCTTTCTTCTTTTTCTCTTCAGTCTCCTTTTCCTCCTGTTGTTCTGCTTCTTCTTCAGAAATCAGCGGATGATCCTTGATATTTAATCCAACGATAAGGATCACATTAGTAATGGTGCCATATAACATCATGACCACCGCGATAAAACCGCCGCCAAGCAGCGATGCCATACCCAGGCTCACATAATATATGCTTTCGTACCAGGAGCGGTCTACACCTTCAGACTCGCTAATCGGTAAATTGAGCATAAGAAAAGTGATCACTGCCGTCACGATAAGAATGGTATCAGATTTAGCGATCATCAGCACATCTTTATAATGCCTGTCGGTAAGCCGGAATTCTGAAGATCTGCTCAAACCAAGCAGGGTAAGCATTAGTGCCAGGATAGTGGTGGAGCCAAGAATGACCGTGTTACAAAGCATATTGATGCCGGAAAGAGAGTGTTTAAGCAATTCCAGGGCTTTATAACCAGAAACCTGGCCAAGAATGAAGGTTCCGGTCCCCATGACAACGGTAGAGACGATCCCTCCAACAATGGCCCTTTTTACTATTGCATTCATTCTTTAACTACTTTATAAAATAAATATAGGATTTTATACAGAGAAAACCGGGAGCTCTGTTTTTTCCAATAATATTTTAATGTTTAAGGCTAAGGTTCTGTTAAATGGGCCTGATTTTCCTAGTAAAGTTGGTAATTTAAAGTTTAAAATTTCCAACTATGTCAAAACTTAATGTAACACAAAAGCTTATCAAGGAACACCTGCTCAAGGGTGAGATGAAACCGGGAAAAGAAATTGGGATCAAGATAGATCAGGCACTGCTTCAGGACGCCACCGGAACCCTTGTGCAGCTTGAGCTGGAGGCCATGGGTTTAAAGAAAGCCCAGACAGAAGTAGCTGTTCAGTATGTGGACCACAATCTTTTACAAACCGATTTTAAGAATGCCGATGATCACCTTTTCCTGCATTCTGCCGCTCAAAGATTTGGATTATGGTATAGCCGTCCCGGAAATGGGGTGAGCCATCCCGTACATATGCAAAGATTTGGGAAACCAGGTAAGACCATGGTAGGCTCAGACAGTCATACACCCGCAGCCGGTTCCCTTGGGATGCTGGCGATAGGTACTGGTGGACTTGATGTTGCCGCGGCCATAGCAGGTCAGCCGTATTTTGTGAAAATGCCTGAAGTGATGGGGGTGAAGGTAACCGGAAAATTACCAGACTGGGTAAGTGCCAAGGATGTCATCCTGGAAATGCTAAGAAGGTATGATGTAAAAGGAGGAGTTGGAAAAGTGATTGAATATTATGGTGACGGCCTGAAGAACCTGAGCGCGATGGACCGTCACGTGATCGCTAATATGGGTGCTGAGCTTGGAGCCACCACCACCGTATTCCCTAGTGACGAAGAGACCAAAAAGTTCCTGAAATCTCAGGAGCGTGAAGAAGACTGGGTAGAACTGGTTGCAGATGAAGGCTGTGAATACGATTATCATGATGAGATCGTTCTAGATGATCTTATACCACTTATAGCACTACCAACCAGCCCAGGGAATGTAGTTCCGGTTAGGGAAGTAGAAGGAAAGGAAATTAGCCAGGTAGTTATAGGCTCGTCAGCGAATCCCGGACTAAGGGACTTCTGGATTGCCGGGGCTATTGTGGAAGGAAAGGCTGTGAATAATGACGTTTCTTTTGATATCAACCCTACCTCGAGACAGATGATCCAGAACATGATAGACAATCGTGCTTTTGCCAACCTTATCAAGGCCGGTGCAAGATTCCACCAGTCTGGTTGTATGGGTTGTATCGGAATGGGACAGGCGCCTGCGTCGGGTACCATTAGTTTAAGAACTATGCCAAGAAACTTCCCAGACAGGTCTGGAACCAAGGACGACCAGGTGCACTTATGTAGCCCTGAGACTGCCGCCGCTTCAGCCCTTACCGGGAAGATCACCGATCCAAGGGATTTGGAGAAGCTATATGATATGAAATATCCTAAATTCGAGCATCCCGAAGTTGAGATCATTAACCGGGAAATGCTGGTGGCTCCCCCAGAGGATGGAACCGGCATAGAACTTCAAAAAGGACCGAACATTAAATCTCTTCCATACATCGAACCCATGCAGGAAAAATATTGTGTGCCGGTTATGTTGAAGATGGGAGACAATATCTCTACGGATGAGATCCTGAAGGCAGGGGCAGAAGTACTTCCTTTTAGAAGTAATCTACCCGAGATCAGTAAATACTCCTATACGGTTATAGACGAAAGTTTTTACGATCGGGCCATGGAGGCTAAAAATACTCATGGGGGGCATATAGTTGTAGCCAAGGATAACTACGCGCAGGGTTCCAGCCGGGAGCATGCTGCCATTGCACCAAAATATCTGGGGCAGGTTGCCGTGATCGCAAATTCCTATGCTCGTATCGCCTGGCAGAACCTGGTGAATTTTGGAATATTACCTCTTGAATTTATCGATATCGAAGATTATGAGAAAATAGAGCAGGGGGACCTGGTTTATTTCAGGAATTTACGTGAGGATGTAAAGAATCGCAACAACATCAAGGTGATCGTGAAGAATGATAATGGTAAGAAAGAAGAATTCGAGACTAAACATTCTATGAGTGACCGACAGATAGATGTACTGCTTAAAGGAGGGATTATTAACGAATTCAAGGACAGGCTGGAAGAAGAAGACCTTAAAGCCTGATAAAAAAGATTGTAAATAATTAAAAACCCTTTCAGTTTCCTGAAAGGGTTTTCTTTTTGGTTGAATTAGTACTAGTTAGTGAGTACTCATTTTCGCTTTTCTTTTACCACATTGTCTTTCCAGATCGCTCACTGTTTCAGCAACCGCTGCCTCGAATGAAGATTCATTAGACTGTGCGAAGATCTCCGGTCCCGGAGCGCTTAATCTTATTTCGGCGATATGGCCGTTAGGCTTTTGATTTTCATCTTTTTTGAAATAAACATTCGCTCTTACGACCCAGTCATATTTGTTCTCAATTTTATTCAGTTTTTTCTGGGTAAAGGCCTCCAGATTATTACTCTTATCTATGTTTACAAATTCAAAGATAGCTTCCATATAATTCATTTTTAGTTTAGTTAAATAAACTTAATTCTGCAGGGCCTGCCAAGCCTCTTAGGCTAGATTTGGCAAATATTTAGCAGTCTTTTTAGACTTTAGAGTCCTAACCTTAAAATGTGCTTAATAGCGTATGAAATACTGTGAAAATTGATGGTATCCACCTATAAATCCTTAATTTTAGATCATTATGGAAACAAGGGATTTGCAGAAGAAAATGATGAGTAGAGCTATTCATTTAGCACGTGAAGGAAGAGATATGGATAACGGAGGTCCTTTTGGAGCCGTGATCACGCGAGGCGATGAAATCATTGCCGAAGCGCGAAACGAGGTTCTATGTAAGGGGGACTGCACGGCACATGCCGAATTGCGCGCCATACAAAGGGCCTGCAAAAAAACAGGTTCCCTCAGTTTAAAAGGATGTGTCCTTTATACCAGTTGCGAACCCTGTATGATGTGTCTTGGTGCTGCCCACTGGGCAGAAATAGATTATATATACTATGGAGCTTCGGCTCAGGACGCCAAAAACTTTGGTTTTAAGTATAGTGATATGTTCTATAATTCAAATGAAGAGGAACGGCATACCGAATTCAAAATGATACAGCTGTGCCGGGATGAATCGGTGAAGCTATGGAAAGAAGTCAGCCAGGAAGAATTGCATGTATAAATCAGAAAATTCAGTTAATTACAGGGCCGGAGAGGTTTTACTTCTCCGGTTTCATTATTTTTAGGCTATTCATAGAAAAATTTAAATGGATTCAGAAAAGGATAAGGCTCAGGAAGAGCATCAGGAAAAAGTAGACCAGGAATTAGAAGCTTCTGAATCTAATGACAAGACCAGCAGTAAAACGCATGGGGAGATCCTGAAAGAGCAGATCATCGAAGGTTGCGAAACCTATGACCGTAGCGCAAAGAGCATTCTTCTAAGCTCCTTTACTGCCGGTTTGGAGATTGGCTTCAGTTTTCTTATGATTTGTTCTGTGTTCAGCTTTTTTCAGGATAAGGTAACAGAACCTACTTTGTATAAGCTAATTGCTTTGGTGTATCCTATTGGATTTATCCTTGTGGTCCTAGGCCAGTCTATACTTTTTACCGAACAAACCTCTTTATTAACCCTTCCGGTACTTAGCAACAAACGAAGCATTTTAAGCATGCTTAAGATCTGGGGTATTGTGATCCTTGGGAACCTGGTTGGGGGAATCCTGATAGCACTGACGCTATGTTGGATTGGTCCAAACTTGGGGATCTTTGACGCTGAAGTGATCGCAAAAATAGGGGAACATTATGCAGATTACGACCTGCTTACCATTTTGGTTAGCGCGATACTTGCGGGCTGGTTGATGGGCTTGCTAAGCTGGCTGGTGACTTCATCTAAAGATACTAGTTCAGAAATTCTAATTATTTACCTTATAACCGCCGTAATGGGATTCACCGGTTTACATCATAGTATTATTGGTAATATCGAGATCTTTTCGGGAATGCTTGTTTCCAGCGAGATAAACCTTTTTATCTATCTAAAAACCCTGACGACCGCTCTTATAGGGAATGCTTTGGGTGCCACCATCTTTGTCGCGCTGCTGAAATATCGAGCATTTGTTTTCAATGTGAAAATGCCCTAATTCCCTGTTAAATGATATTAAAGCTTTTAGATTCGAGAAGCCTATTTCATAAATTAGAGAAAAAGGAATATTATGGCAGAAGAAAAGAACAAGGAACAGGCAGACTGGCAAAAGAATGCGGGAAGGCCTTCCAATTTTCATGAAAAGGATGATAAATTGAAAAAGGACGGTGATGGCAATCTTAAGGTAAAGAACGAGGATAAAAGAGTGACCAAGGAAGAAGATAAGACCATTCAGGAAACTTTAGACTCCATCAGCGAATCTGAAGATAAAGACTAGAAAGATTTTTTTAAAATATAATTTGAATCCAGTATTTAAATACTGGATTTTTTTATTTTATAAAATTTAAAACGCTGAATAACAGGTGATTGAGTAAATGCTTTATCTTTGCATTCAACTTCCTGACCATGAGCAAACTAAGAATCATTTCTTTCCTGTTCCTTTTGTTTTTTCTGGACGTATTTGGTCAACAGGAATATTCTATTTCCGGTACTGTGGTTACAAACGATGGTGAACCTCTGGCATTTGCAAATATCCTGGTTTTAAGATCTAAGGATTCTACACTGGTAGAAGGGAGTATCGCCGGGGACGATGGGAAATTTAAGCTTTCTGGAATTCCCTCGGAAAATTATTTGGTCATGGCAAGCATGGTAGGATTTGAGCCTGGCTATTCTCCGGAATTTAATTTAACTACAGATATTACTATTGAGACCCTGGTACTTACAGAAGAAGAACTGGAAGAGGTTCAGCTGGAAGGAAGAAAACCGCTTTACCAGCAGAAGATGGATAGGATGATCATAAATGTAGAAAACAGTATTGTTTCGGCCGGTAGTACTGCCTTGGAGATCCTGGAAAGGTCACCTGGCGTGCTGGTAAACCGACAGAATAATACAATTTCTATCGTAGGTAAAGAAGGGGTCGTAGTGATGATCAATGATAAAATATCGTATTTACCTGTATCTACGCTGGTCCAGATGCTGGATGGAATGAGTTCAGACAATATCGTGAGTATCGAACTAATCACCACTCCGCCTGCAAATCTTGACGCCGAAGGCAATGCAGGTTATATCAATATCATCCTGAAAAAATCTACAGATGAGGGGCTAAACGGTTCATTTTCGGTGGCAGCAGGATACAGCAATGCTTTTGTGACCAACAATTCCATCAACCTCAATTACCGCAAAGGAAAATTCAATCTCTTCGGGAATTATTCTTTTTCGATGGATGGGACCGACCAGGTCATACAGCTATCCAGAGAATATACCGAGAAAGGGGACCGGGTTCGAAATTATACTTTTTCAGAACGGGATCCAGATCGAACGGTCTATAATATGAGAACCGGTGTAGATTACGAGCTTTCTGAAAATACTATTATTGGAATCCTGGTGAACGGTTACAGCAATCGCTGGACCATGGAAGCGAGGAATGAAAATACTTTTTTCAGGAATGGTGAGCCAGAATCCTATTTAAATCTCATAAATGACGAGATCAACCACTGGGAACACCTCGGAGCCAATTTCAATATTTCTCATGAATTTTCTGAAGAAGGGAAACTAGATCTCAACGTGGATTATCTCTACTATAAGGATGACAATCCCAACGATTACCTGAATTCATATTTCGACGAAAATCAGGTCTTTTTGGCGGACACTCTCACCAGAAGTACCAAGCTTACTCCCATACACACTTTCGTTGGTGCCCTGGATTATACCAACAAGCTAAATGAAGATCTTAAACTGGAAACCGGACTTAAATTCATCAATAACAATTTTGAGAACGATGTAGCGGTAGAATATTTGATCAATGATATTTGGATCCCAGATCCTTCACTAACCAATAAAAGTAATCTCGACGAACAGATCTACGCAGCCTATATAAGTGCAGAATATAATTTTACTGAAAAAACCGGCGCTAAGCTTGGTTTCCGGTATGAGTATACCAACAGTCAACTGGATACAGATAAACAGGGCAGGGTAGTGGATAGACAATATGGAAGGCTTTTTCCCACCATTTATTTAAACCACAGCTTTAATGACAGTCTAAGCATGAACCTGAGTTACTCCAGACGGATAACCCGGCCAACCTTTAATGACCTGGCGCCATTCGTAATTCTTTTTGATCCTAATACTTTTTTTTCGGGAAATGCTTCACTGCAGCCATCCATTTCTAATGCGGTAAGGTATAGTATCAATTATAAATCTGCGGTCCTGTCTTTAGAATATACGAATGAAGACTCAAGCATTGCCAATTTTCAGGAGCGACTTGATGAAGAAACGGGAAGACTTATTTTTGAAGCCAGCAACCTGGATTATACCAGGACTTTCGGGATCAGTCTAGGTTTTCCCTGGCGTATCTTTAACTGGTGGCGCATGCAGAATAATTTTAATTACGTGAGGCAGCAGGTAAGGGGTTTTTATTATGAAGAGCCTATCCAGCTCAGCCTGGGCAATTTTTCCTGTAATATTTCCAATTCATTCGAATTTGCGGAAACCTGGTCTGCAGAATTAAGTGGTTTCTATGTAAGTGAAGGTTTTTTTGGTACGGCCAAATACGATGCATTCTATAGGATAGATGCTGGGATCTCCAAGAAGTTTGGAGAGGAGGGAGGGAGCCTAAAATTTTCTGTAAGAGATATTCTGGATTCTTTTGAATTTACCGGGGGCACCAATATCCCGGAACAGGACCTGCAAACAAGTAATCTTTTCGATTTTTCTGCACCTACTTTTTTACTGACTTATTCCAGGAGCTTTGGGAACCAAAAGCTCAAATCTTCAAGAGATCGTAAAACGGGAGCCGAAATAGAGAGGCAGCGTGTTTCGGAACAGTAAAGCTGATTTAAAATAACAGGTTTAAATTCGTAAATTAAATGTCTCAAGTGAATTACTATGTACAGATCCCGATTTCAAAATTTCATTTTTAAATATATTTTCTTTTTATCTGGTTTATTATTGCTGAACTCGTGTGGAGGAAGTAAAAATAACATGGAGCAGGAAGATTTTAATGAACTTAGCCAACTGGTTGAAAGTGGTAAATTCGAAATAGAAAATACCTGGGCCATTCCCCTTGGCGGTGGAAATATCAATCTGATAGGGAACCCGAATTCAATTGAAATTATGGGGGATAGCGTAGAGGTTTATTTACCTTATTTCGGCGTAAGACAATCCGGAGGAAGTTATGATGGCGAAGCAGGTATCAAACTTAAGGATAAGATCAGGAATCTGAAGGTTGATGAAGATCCAACTAAGGGAAAGATCGATTTCAAATTTGAAACAAGTCAAAATACAGAAAACCTGAATTTCATAATCAGTCTTTATTCGAATAATAAAGCTCGTACCCAGGTTATTTCAAGCCAGCGAACTAGTATTTCTTATGATGGGATAATAAGCAAACTTGAGAAGAATTAGGAATAAGGTAAATTCCCGGTATATTCCAGGGCCGTTTTAAGATCGGTAAAGTGCATGATGTTACCTTCCTTATAAAAAAGGCGCTCTATGGCTATATTAGTAGTGCCGGTTTTTCCGTGGGTAACTATACTAAAGCTGCGTAGCTGCCGGTTTTGCTCAAAGAACTTATTCCAGTCCTGTGCGATGACGGCATAATCGTAAATACGGTTGGCAAGATAATTCACGTAAAAATCCTTTCCGTAGTAATTTTCGGCGAGGCTTATTACCTCAAGGCCTTTTTCCCAGCCATAGGTGATACCTTCCTTGATTTCGGTCACTATGGTCTTATCCAGAAAAATAACATCGCCAAAATCAAGGTGGTGAACCTCTTTAATGGCTTTGTCTGGAAGAAAGTTAATTACAGAATTAGGATGATAACCCATTGTAGTTAAAACATTTACCTGCAAAAATAAGTCTAAAAAACTAATTATCAGACATTAAGACTCTAAGCATGATGAAATAACACTTGTTCAAGGATGGAATGTTCTTTTTAAAATAATTTTACTTTAGGAAATAGGAAGTAGAGGCAGGAAAATATCTTCGAAAGGAAAATTAGTCTGGAATATAAAGTACGAGGTCTTTCATAGTCTAAATATTCTATTTTACATAATATAAATTATAGGTCATATTGATATATTTTATTATCAATTGATTCTTAGTTCATATCTTATATACGTGCTCATTTCATTTATTAAGATTCACATATTTAGATATCACTAGCATCTACACCAGTTAATGCAATTATAATTTCATTTTAGTTGCTTCCTTTTTTTTCTGCTTCATTTCCTGGAACAATTCTTTGAATAATCCTCTGGCGATAAGAACCTTCATTATTTCGTTGGTACCGGCGTAAATTCTGGCTACTCGATTATCTGCATACATTCGTGCGATTGGATAATCCCACATATATCCATATCCGCCAAATAATTGCAAACATTCATCTACCACTTTATTATGCATATCTGTAGCCGAATATTTTGCCATAGAAGCACTTTCAGCTGTAAGTTTATGTTCTGCCAATAATCCTGTACAGCGATCTACAAAGGCCTGGTGTAATTGTAATTGCGTAGCGCATTCTGCTAATTTGAACTGGGTGTTCTGAAATGCTGCCACAGGCTGTTTAAACGCCTTTCTGGTAGATGTATACTCAATTGTTTCTTCAATAGCGCCCTGAGCTCCTCCAATCGCGTTAAGAGCCACTATCAGTCGCTCCCTGGCCAGTTCTTGCATCATGATCTGAAAACCCTGACCTTCTTCACCCAGTAAATTCTCTTTGGGAACTCTTACGTCATCAAAGAACAATTCACAGGTGTCCTGGGACTTCATTCCAATTTTCTTGAACGGAACTCCCTTTTCAAATCCTTTATAATTGCTTTCTATGAGTAACAAGGAAATTCCCTCACGGTCTGTTCCATTTTGTGTTTTTACGGCCACTAAAGACATATCGCTCAGGTATCCATTGGTAATAAATGTTTTCTGACCATTTACCAGGTAATGATCTCCCTTATCCACGGCCCTGGTTTTAATTGCCTGCAGATCACTCCCACAATCAGGTTCGGTCATTCCCAGAGAGGTGATCAACTTGCCCGAAGCCATCTGTGGAAGATATTTTTGCTTCTGAGCTTCAGATCCATATTTTAAAAGATAAGGCGCAATTACGTCAGAATGAAGTGAAAATCCTGGCCCAGTCACTCCTTTTTTTGCCAGTTCTTCATTAAATAAGGCACTAAAACTGAAATCCATCCCTCCTCCGCCGTATTCTTCAGGCATGTCTATACACAATAAACCCAGTTCGCCGGCTCGCTGCCAAATTTCCCGGCTAACCATTCCCTTTTTTTCCCATTCTTCGATCTGGTCCATTATCTCATGTTCTATGAAATCCTGGATCATCTTCTGGGTCATCTTATGTTCTTCAGATGAATATATTTCCCTTTCTATTAAAACATTTGCCAGCATACCAACTAATTTTTAGAATTTATATTTTCAAGTCTTATCTTATAATCTGAATTAATCAGCCAGATATTTCACAGGGGTATTTGATGCTTACTCTAAAGGACTATCTTAGTTGAATTATCTAAAATTCCTTAAGAGCCATTTTCATAATTCTAATATGAATTCTTTACAGTTTCTTGTCATATTTTCCGCAGTTTCCTTTTTGTTTTTCGGAATCAGTTGCTTTTTTACGGAGCATATGAGGAACGAGTTTATTCGATACGGTTTAAGTAAGCAGTTAAAACTGGTGGGGGCTTTGCAAATAATAGGTGGCCTGGGATTGATTACAGGCTATTATTTTATGCCCTTATTAGGCTTTATCTCTTCTACGGGTTTGGCTCTGCTAATGATTCTCGGCTTTGGGGTTCGCCTGAAGATAAGGGACAGTATTTTACAATCTGCTCCATCATTTATCTATGCCGCGATCAATACCTATATTTCTATAAATTTATACTTTCTTTTTTAGAAAAAACGAGGCAGTTTAAGTTATTTTAGCCTTTAGGGTTGTTTTTCAGGTACTTACTGAACTTTTTATCGAGAAATTCCAGTTTAGGCTGAATATAAGATCTACAAAATGGCCTTTTGGGGTCTGTTGCATAATAATTCCTGATCTCTTCCCTGGAAGCTTTAAAATCGCCGAATTTATAAACCCTGGTTATGAACTTCTTATCCTGTTCAGACAAATTACTTAATATGCTTTCGGCTTCCGCATGCTGATCTTGTTCAAAAGAATAAACGGCTGAAAGATATTTGTAGCGCATACTATGGTCTGATGAACTTTTATGGGTGCTAAGATGTATCCTTATCAGCGTTTTTTGGCTAATTATCTTGGGGTCAAAATGAACGATCACCGCCTCATAGAATAGTTCAGGCTTACTGCTGGTCGAAATATATCCTTGTTCAACCTTGTCAACGCCATTTAAGTATTGAAACACCGCTTCGGTGCACCAGTGACATCCACCTCCAAATCCTATTTTTTCGAGCTTAATCAAACTTAAATCTTAGTTACGATACAAATTGAACTTTAAACTATTACAGAGATAAAATTCTTTAACTCTAAATCATAATTGGTATTTACCAAAAAAAATATAAATACTGTCCATTATTGATCCAAAGACTAAGATCAGTCTTATTTTAATATCAACCTAGTTTCAATATTATCAATAGACTAGGTCTCTATTTCTTGGGAATGATACTTCCATCCTTCCGGAACATTACATCTTTATTCTTTCCTTTTTGTTTGAATTCAACATCAAAGAACTCCCCCTTTTCGGCATTCATCACATGTTCTACCTCGGTGATCTCATATTCTGAATATTCTTCCTTGATCACTTTTTTAACGGCATCGGGAAGATTCTTCTTTTTAATGTCATTCTCGGTCTCTACCCAGCTACCATCTGCATTGAAATCGGCGCGATATTTTTCGCCATCCTTTTTAAAATGTGATTCCCAGTAACCATGATCATCCTGTCTCCAGTCTGGATCATTCTCTTCTGGATATTTTTTCTGAAAAGCCAGTTGTACGGCTTCTGGAACTTCAGATTTCTTATCCTCCTTCTTTTCCTGGCAGCTAAGAATCCCCACACTCAGGCATCCCACCACTAATAACGATAATCTTCTCATGACATAACTTATTAGGATTTATAAAACTAAAAAGCGAGGCATCCTTTAGCCGCCAAGGAAATCATAAATTTTGCTAAAGCTTTCTAATAAATTTTAACCAGCATTTTTCCTTTATTACTTCCGTCAAAAAGTCCGCTCAAGGCTGCAGGCAGGTTTTCAAAACCATCCATGATGGTTTCTTTGTATTTTAGCTTTCCAGATTGCACTAAAGGCTCCATTTCAGCTAGCATTTCGTCCATCCGGTGATTATAATCCCGGGATAAAATACCCTGAATCTTTGCACGGGTATATAACATTTTATGGAGGAATCTTGGACCCATTTCCGGAGTATCCAGGCCGTGATTATACTGGGAGATCTGCCCACAGATCAGGATACGGGCTTTATGATTTATAAGGTTAAATACGGCATCGGTCACATTTCCTCCAACATTATCGTAATAGACATCGATGCCTTCTGGACAGGCTTCTGCCAGTGCTTTGGTCATCTTTTCCAGGCTGTCGTGCTCCTTATAGTTCAGTGCCACGTCAATGCCCAGTTCATTTTGTAGATAATCTATTTTTTCCTGAGTTCCTGCGGTGCCCACTACCCGGCATCCCTTTAATTTTGCCAGCTGCACTACGATGCTTCCTACAGCCCCGGCGGCACCACTAACTACAACCGTATCTGTAGATTTTAATTCACCTTCTTCTAACAGCCCAAAATAGGCTACTCGTGCCGGCATTCCTAAAATGCTTAGGGCCGTTGAAACCGGGATCTTTGGATATAGTTTTCGGGCCTGGTCTGCATTTATTACGGCATACTCCTGCCATCCAGTATAGGCATTCACAAAATCACCGGGGATAAATTTGTCCGATCTTGATTCTATCACTTCTCCCACTACTCCACTTCCCTGGAGGGTATTCAATTCCTGAGGTTTTTCCCAGGTATTATGTATAGACTGATGTATCCTCATATAAGGATCTACACTTACATATTTGGATCTTATGAGAATCTCGTTTTCCTTTAATTCGGAAGTGTCTATAACATCCTTTCTGAGTTCATAATTTTCTGCACCGATCTGGGCTTCCGGTCTTTTTACGTAATACCACTGTTTGTTCTCTAACTTCATATTATAATTTCACTTATCTATATATCGAAATATATAGATGTATCATTGTTTTAAAAAAATCAAATATTTTGCTTCAAGGCATTTATATATTCCAAGATCACCTTTTCATTGCGGCGATAATAGGTCCATTTACCATGCCTGGTAGGTATGATCAAAGAAGCCTTTTGCATCTGGTTTAAATAAGTGGAAATTGTAGATTGAGAGAGCCCTGCCCTTTCCCTTATATGCTGAACACATACACCATCATTAAAATGCCCCAGGTCTTCATGAGGTTTGAAGTTGGCTTCGGGATCCTTTAGCCACCTGAGGATATTCATCCTGGTCTCGTTAGAAAGTGCCTTATTGATCTCGATAATTTCCATGCTGCAAATATATAAAACTCACACATATCTACAAATTGCGATATTTAGATGATAAAAGGAAATGGAAAGAATATTCTATTTTTAAAGAAAAATTCAGGGCTATGTATGAGCTAAAGAGAACGAATTCTGAAGATCCAGATTTTATCGATCTCGTTAAGGAACTGGATCGCTATCTGGCCGTTTGCGACGGAGATGAACATGATTTCTATGATCAGTTCAATAAGCTGGATACCATAAAAAAAGTGGTCGTTCTCTACGAAAATGATAAGCCTGTTGGCTGCGGTGCCATTAAGGAATACCGAAAAAATATTGCCGAAGTTAAGCGAATGTACGTTCTCCCCGACCACAGGAATAAAGGCTACGCCAGTAAGATTTTGGAACAATTAGAAGAATGGGCACTGGAATCTGGGTATGACAAATGTATTCTGGAAACCGGCCTACGACAGACCGAAGCGATCGATTTTTACTATAAGAATAACTACCGGTTAATTCCAAATTATGCTCCCTATGAAGGAATGGAAAATAGCCGGTGTTTTGAAAAAAATCTGAAAGCATAAAAAAAGCGTGGCCCTGGGACCACGCTTTTTATTTAGTTTACCAAAGGCTTATTCCTTTGAATCTTCTATTATTTTTTCTGCATGGATATCAAGTTCTATCACAGGTTTGCCCAGTTTTTTAACTTCCTCAAACTGGGTGGCCTTATCGCCTACCACTACATAGATCATCTCATCTTCACCTAGATATTTCCTAATAACTTCTTTAAAATCTTCCTCGTCCATGTTCATCAATTCTTCCTGCATATCTTCAATGAAGTCTTCAGATTTGTCATATTTGCTCATATCGCGCAGGATGCCCAGTTTAGCCGAAAGGCTTTCAAATGCCCTGGTGTTTTCTTTTAGCAGTTTATCCTGGGTAAGCTTGACCTCCTCGGGACCAAAATCTTCTGCATAGTTTTCTACCATTTCCTCTATGATCTCTAAAGATGATAAGGTTGCGTTCGCTCTTACGCTGGTAGTGATATAAAATGGCGAAACCTCCAGGTTTTCTGAAACCCCGGAATATGCGCCATAAGTATATCCCTTCTCAATTCGCAGGGTTTGGAATAACTTCCCGCTGGAACCACCACCCAGGATCTCGTTGGCGAAAACCAGCTTATTGGCATCCTCATTCTTTTCTGATAGTACCAGTTTACCTATTAAGATAACAGACTGTTTTGCATCTGGCACATCCACGAAATAAAGTGTACCGGGCTCGCCAAGAGCGGCGATCTCATCTTTTTGAAGTCCAGGTGCTTCCTGCTCCCATTTTTCAGCAAGATCTCCCAGAACTTTTTCTACTCTCTCTTTTTCGATGGATCCGGCTATATGAAAGCTGGCATTCTCAGGAGAAAGTTTTGCATAATAGGCCTTAAGGTCTTCCATGCTGATAGCTTCAGATGTTTCCAGGGTACCACTGCCAGGAATACCAAAGCTATGCTGTGGCCCGTAAAGCAATTTATAGAAAACCTTGGAGGCGATTGCCCTTGGATTGGCCTCCTGACCCTTTAAATTGGTCTCCAGGGCTTTCTTTAATCTTTCATATTCAGCCTTGTCCCAGCGTGGCTCCAGGATTATTTCCTGTACCAGCTTCATGGTCTCATTGAAATTCTTGCTTAAACAGGTTCCGGTTATACGAAAATCTTCATTAGAAGAATACATGTTTATCCTGGCTCCTAAAAGACCGATGGCCTCTTCAAGTTCTGCAGGAGTACGTTTTGCCGTACCCTGCATCATAAGATCACCTAGCAGCGAAGCCACTCCGGCCTTGCCATCCGGATCCAGCATTTGTCCACCAGGAATACTTATTTCGAATTCTACCAGTGGTATCTCGTTATTAGTGATACCATATACTTCCATCCCGTTTTTAAGTTCGGCGGTCCAGATCTCCGGAGACCGGAACAATGGCAGATCGCCGAACTCAGGTTCACTGCGATCATATTTGGAGGGAGTTTTTTCATATTCGGCCTCTTCACCCTGGCTAACTTCCTCGCTGGCCACATCATTCTTCACCTCTTCTATCCATACCTCGGCCTTTTCTGAACCTTCAACGGCCAGCTCTGTTTCTCCCTTAGGCACTACGCTGGTCATCACGAAATTATTTCCTTTGATGTATTTATTGTAGACTCTCATAACATCTTCGGCAGTAACAGCATTAGTTAGTTTAGCCGTGGTTCCAAGGTAACCCGGGTCTCCCTTGAATTCATTATCCTGCACCAGCTGAAAGGCTTTGTTCAACACGGTACTTACTCCCTGGTAAAGCTGTGTCTCCAGTTCGGCTTTGATCCTTTTTAGTTCCTTTTCGCTTACACCGTTCTTTTCAAATCTTTCTAAACCTTTCTCTATAGCCAGTTTAACACTATCCAGGTCGGTATTGGCATTAGCCCTAACGCGGAAGATGAATTCCCCAGCCAGTTCGCTACTGCTTTGGTAAGTGCCGATATCCGGAGCCAATTTTCCTTCTTCAACCACCGTCTGGTACAGCGGAGATTTTTTACTTCCGCTTAAAAGCTGTCCTAGAATGCGCAATGCATACATATCCTTATGGTAATCTTCTACCGTAGGATACACCATTCTTAGTTCCGGAAGCTTGGCAAAATTATCCTCGAAATAAAGGGATTTGGTCTTATTTAGTTTAACTGGCATTGGTTCCAAAGCCTTTACCTCTGGCCCACTTGGGATCTCTCCAAACCATTTTTTTACCAGTTCCTTGGTTTCTTGTATATCTATGTCTCCGGCGATCACCAGGGATGCATTGGCTGCACCATAATACTTGTTGTAAAATTCCTTTACATCTTCCAGGGTGGCAGATTGCAGATCTGGTAATTGCCCAATAACGGTCCAGTTATAGGGATGCCCTTCTGGGTACAGGTTTTTCCTGATGATCTCATCGGTATATCCATAAGGCGCGTTATCTACCCTTTCCCTTTTTTCGTTCTTCACTACCTGCTTTTCACGTTCTAATGCAGCTTCGGTCACGGTATTGATCATGTATCCAAACCTGTCTGAATCTATCCAGAGGATCTTTTCAAAAGCGTCTTTAGGCACAACTTCATAGTACACCGTTCCATCGCTCCAGGTACCGCCGTTTCGGCTTCCTCCCCACTCCGGGATCATTTTCCTGTTAGCGCCTACGGGTACATTTTCTGAATCGTTAAAACTCATATGTTCAAAGAAATGAGCGAAACCGGTTTTTCCGGGTTTCTCACGATTAGATCCCACATGCATCATGGTGGCTACGGCCACTATGGGGTCACTATGATCTTCGTGAAGTATGACTTCAAGACCGTTGTCCAGGGTGAATTTCTCATAATCGATCTTGAAATTGAGAGCATCTGAAGCTGACGTCTCATTTTGAGAACAAACATTGCCTGCCATAAAAAAGACCATGGCAAACAATAGGTAAATCTTTCGCATTATTAAGTTTTTATAGGTTTTGAGCCTAAAAATAACAAATCCTGATGAATAAATTTTTATGGTTAAGCGTAGTGTTTTTGTGAAGCCTGATCATTACTTGTTTTCCAGTAGTGGTTCTTTAAAATCTATCATCTTCCTTGCATGTTCCTTGATACCTTTAACATAGTACATTCTCATCAATCCCTTGTTCTTCACCTCTATTTCACCCCGGTGCTCGCAAATAAAATTATGGTCTATAAGTTTATAGGTGCTTTCGGAAATATTGATCTGACCGGGTTCTGAATGCGACTCCATCCTGGAGGCAATATTCACGGTATCTCCCCAGATGTCATAAGCGAATTTCTTGGTGCCTACCACCCCGGCCACCACCGGCCCGGAATTGATCCCGATTTTAATATTGAATTTGATTCTTTCTGAGGCCAGTTCAGATTTTGCCTTAAAAGTGGAAACGAACTCCTGCATCTCGAAAGCCGCCAGGGTAAGTCGTTGGGCATGGTCCTTTACCGGAAAAGGAAGCCCCCCTGCACACATATAGCAATCCCCAAGGGTTTTGATCTTTTCCAGGCCGTATTTCTCTACGATCTCATCGAATTTGGAAAAATAGAAATCCACGCAATCTACCAGTTCTTCCGGGCTCAGCCTTTCTGAATACCTGGTAAAACCAACAAAATCACCAAATAACACGCTTACAGAATCAAATCTTTTTGATTTTACCTTACCTGAGTTCTTGAGTTCCAATGCGGTCTCTTCCGGCAGGATATTCTGAAGCAGGCGATCTGACCGGTTGCGCTCCTTTTCTATTATAGACTTGGTCCTGGATATGAATTTGTTCCGGCGGTACAGGCCGAAGGCTATCAGGCCAATGAACAACATACCAATTCCCGTTGCGACCACGATGGCACTCTGGGTCTTTTCCTTCTGCTCAAGAAGGTCCACTTCGGTCTGTTTCTTGGCTACTTCGTTTTCGGTACGCAGCCGGGCCATTTCCTGTACTGCCTCGATATTTCTTATGCTATCCCTATATAGAATATGATCTTCAAAATGTCCGTAAGCCTTTTCGTAATCGCCGACTGTTTTATTCAGTTCTGCCAGCTTTAAATGGGCTTCGCTGATCTCTTTTTTCAAATTCTGCTGTCTGGACAGGTTGAGACTTTGCTCGGCATAAGAAAAAGCTTTTTCAATATCATTTTTTCGCAGGTAGATATCAGACAAATAAGTAAGATAAACGGCAATGGGATGATAGTCTTCTAGTTCTTCAAGGATCACAATTGCCTGCATGATATTCTTTTCTGCCAGGGAATCATTCCCAGTTTCAGCATAGACCATTCCCGAATTCCCAAAATTATAGGCCAGCCCGATTGGTACATCTAATATTTTAAAAATGATTCCAGACTCCTTAAAATATTGCATCGCGGTATCGTAATTCTTTGTTTTGAGGTATTCGTCTCCTGCATTCAAAAGGGTCGTTGCCAGTACTACGGAATCATTGATCTGCCTTACCTCTTTCAGGCCCTTACGATAATAGGATTTAGCGTTGCTAGAATTTCCCATTTCCGAATAGGTGTCGGCAATGGCGATAAGGACGCCAGCCTTACCAAGTTCGTCGCCGGCCAGTGCAGCATGTTCTTCACTTTTAAAATATGCCTGTAAAGCTTCAATATAATTTCCTAAAGATTGCAAGTGGTTGCCTTTCTGGAGATAACCCGAGTGGGCATATAAGTGATTGGACTGGGTGAGCGCCTTCTCTATCAGCAACACTGAATAGGTTAAGGCAACATTTGGGTCGCTTTCATATTCAGCGATCTCCTGCAAAACCTGCAGTTCATCTTTATAATTTCCTTCTTTGTACGCATGGATGAGACTATCGGCCAGTTTTTGATCCTGCGCCAATAGCGAAATATCTATAAGAAAAATCAGGCCTGTAATGAAACAGGCCATAAGTTTGCTGAACATAGGGAATTCAGTTTACTAAGCTCTTTCAGGTTTTAATTGAAAGTTTTGGATCATCACAATATTCTTCTGAGTCACCATCTATATAAAAGTTGATCGAATAATCTTCGCTTTTTATCTTTTTACCATCCTTGACCGGTTCCTCGTTTACTATGGTCGCGGCATAATTTCCGTTACCTTCATTATAAGGTTCAGTAGAAAAGATACTAGTTTGATCGGCCTTAGGTACTATCTCTATACTCTGGATTCCTGAAGCAAGGTCTGGTACCCAGGTGACGTTCGCCCCGAGCTCGACCTCGGTGTTCAGATTGTTTTCGCCAGAATCACCTACAGAATCTTTTAATTTTAGCTTGGGTGGATCCTCATTCGAATTCTGTAAGGAAACCGTGATAATAACTGCACTGCTCATAATATTAATATTGATTGGTTAATTTTCCTGCACTTAAAAATTATCAGGAGCATAATTTTATGAGGTAGGCTATATGAGAAACAATGCTAAAAACCTGATTGCTATAAATTTAGGTTATTTTCGGGCTAAATGAAGTCTATATAAAGTTAAATAACCGATTTTCAGATAAGAAAGTTCAGATACTATTATTCTGTTTTCACCAGTTCCTTCTGAACGTTGGCAGGAACAGGCTGGTAAGTCGAAAAACTTGACCTGAAGGTGGCCCTTCCCTGAGTTAAAGATCTCAGGTCTGTTGAATATCCGTAAAGTTCTGCTTCAGGCGCAATACATTTTAGCACCTGGTAACTGGCATTGCTTTCTATTCCCTGGATGATCGCCCGGCGGGATTGCAGATCTGTCATCACATTCCCTACCATTTCTTCAGGAACCTTAACAATAAGTTCCAGCGTAGGTTCCAGAAGTTTTGGGTTGGCGTTCAAAAAAGCTTCTTTAAAAGCGTGGGCGCCGGCTATTTTAAAGGAAATATCATTAGAATCTACCGAATGCATCTTTCCATCGTATACCATAACCCTTACATCCCTGATGTATGACCCGGTTAGCGGGCCTTGTTCCATAACTTCAAGGATGCCCTTCATGATAGAAGGCAAATAGCGCTGGTCTATGGCTCCTCCCACTATGCAATTATAGAAGAAGAGCTTACCGCCCCAGGGCAGGTCTACTTCTTCCTTGCCGCGAATATTAAAGCCTTCTGGTTCAGCCATGCCTTCCTCCCAGGGTTCAATCTTCAAATGTACCTGGGCGAATTGCCCGGAACCGCCAGATTGTTTCTTATGCCTGTAATTGGCATTGGCCGATCTTTGTATGGTTTCCCTGAAAGCTATTTTTGGTTTATCGAAGCTTACCTCTACTCCATAGATCTTGTTGAGGGTCCATTCCACGATGGCCAGGTGCAGTTCTCCCTGGCAACCAACAATGAGTTGCTTTCCTTCTTTGGAATAGGAGATCTCTACCGTTGGATCCTGACTATGAATCTTTTTCAAGGCCTCGCTCAGTTTCTCTTCGTCCTTATTGTTCACAGCAGAAATCGCCTTGCTGAACCTTGGTTGTGGATATTCAATTGGTCTTATGATGGTTTCCTGTTCAGAAGAATATAAGCTGTCGTTGGTCTCGGTAGACTTCAATTTTAGAGTTGCGCCAATATCTCCCACGCTCAATCTTGAAACAGAAAGACGCTCTTTCCCGTCCATGATGAATAGCTGGTTCAGGGTTTCGGTCTCCCCGGTCCTGGAATTTATTAATTTATCGTTCAGCCTAACCTCTCCCCTCTTTACCTTAAAGAAACTCAGCTGCCCCAGGTTTGGCTGATGTACGGTCTTAAAAACGAATAATACTGCTGGTTCGTTACTTACCGGGTTTATATCTTCCCCGTTCAGGCTTTGCCCTAATTTAACGTCGGAAGCTGAGGGGCAAACATTATCTATAAAGCCCATCAACCGGCCACTTCCCATATCATTTAGTGCAGAAATGCAGAATACCGGGAATAATTCGTGATTTATCATCCCGGTTTTGATCCCTTTTCTCATTTCATCCTCGGTGAGGCTGCTGTTTTCAAAGAAACTTTCCATTAGCTCTTCGTCATTCTCGGCTGCTTTTTCCACCAATTCGTTATGGAGATGTTCAGCCTTTTCTTTCTGGTCTTCCGGGATCTCCAGTTTCTCAGGCTTTCCACCTTCAGGAGGAAATTTATACATCTTCATTTTAAGCACATCAATGATACATTGGGCACCGTCTTTTTTTAGCGGATATTGTATCTGTACCGCATTATTCCCTACCAGGTTTCGGATAGAATTAAGGCTCTCCTCAAAGTTAAGGCCGGGGTGATCTATCTGGTTTATCACGAATAAGGTTGGTTTCCTGTACCGATCTATATAATTCCAAATGATCTCACTACCCACTTCTACTCCATGTTGCCCGTTGATAAGGGTGACAATGGTATCGGCCACGCGAATCGAGCTGATGACCTCTCCTATAAAATCGTCCAAGCCAGGGGTGTCGATAATGTTGATCTTGTAATTACGCCATTCGGTATGTAGCGGTGTGGCAAAAATGGAGTTTCCCTTTTCGTGTTCTATTTCGTGATGGTCTGAAACCGTATTTCCGGCCTCCACACTGCCTCTTCGGTTAATAAGACCCGCTTCAAAGAGCATGGTTTCGGCAAGGGTAGTTTTGCCGCTGTTATGAGCCCCAACAAAAACTACATTCTTGATGTGTTTTTCATCAAATACTTTCATTGCTTACTATTTTAGAAGGTTCAGCAATAGAAGGAAAGCTTAGAAATAAGGGGTCAGGAAATATCCAGAGTTCGTCTCTTAAAGATAAGCAATACTACTGAAAAATTAATAGCTGGTTCTCATTGCTTTTTCAGAATGCATCCTAAGATTAGGAAATACAGGTTCTTAGTCTGAAAATTCCTTTTTACTTAGCAATATTCCGAAGGCTTTAAGGTCATTTATATTGAGAAGTACTACGGTTATAATTCCCATGATAGGTATTGCTAGGATCATCCCGATAATTCCCCAGACCATGTTCCCAAGAATTACAGATAGGATCACGAAAAAAGGATGTACATCTACCCTCTCCCCAACTACATAAGGTTGTAAGACATAGCTTTCCACGAACTGTGTAATGGTAAAAGTAAGGGCGATACCTATAAGCACATTGGTGTCCCCGGAACTTAGAAACCCGAAGGCGACCGCCATGGTGAATCCAATGACATTCCCTACATATGGAATAAGCGTTAGAACGGCTGCGATCACACTCACAAGGATGAAATTATTCACGCCAGAAATTCCAAGACCAATAGAATATAAAATAGCCAGGAGCCCCATTAGCATTAATTTTCCGATCAGGTACTGAGGCGCAACTTTAGCAGATTTGGTGATTATGGTTTTAACCGTATCCCGTTTTTCATCTGGGAATACCCGCATGATAAAATCTTTAAATACCTGCCGGTAGTTCAATAGGAAGAAAACATATACAAAGGTGAGCAGGTAATTAGCCAGAAAATTTGATAGGCCGCTCATAAAGGTCTTTATCTTTTCACTGGTATCTGAAGGAGCTTTGGAAGATTCCTTTTTTGCTTCCTGAATATCTTCCTGATCTAAAGGAGTATGTTTTAAAGCGAAATTCTTGAATTGCTCAATCTGTGGCTCCATGGTTTTCTTGATCTGCGGCCAGTCTTCTGCAAAAGACCTTACCTGGAAGGAAACCAGGGCCATGAGGCCCACCGAGATCGCGAAAAGAAAAAAGCTGTTCAGAATTGCCGCGACAGGCCTTTTCATTTTTTGTTCCATGCGCTGAGCCAATGGTAAAACTACCAGGCTAAGAATAATGGCTGTGAGCAAAGGCGCGAAGAATCCCTTTGCCTTGGTAAGGCCAAGAAAAAGGAAATAGGTGGCAAGGATTAAAGCTGTGGCGTAAAAAAGCAGTTTTTTTCTGGAAAACATTGGTTAGATTTTCTGGTATGGTAATTCTAATATCGGGAATGTTTCTGCCACTTTCTATTAAAGAAATCAAAAAGCCTCCTTTTAATTTTTCTAATGATTGTAATTACATAGACAATAAAATGCCTGCTTTGGGATGATTTAAACCTCCGATCCACCGAGAGATACGGGAAATATAAAAAATTTTCTACTTGCTTTAGGGCATAAAAAAAGCCCTCTAAAAAGAGGGCTTTCTAAAAAAGATATATCTAATTAGTCGATTACTTCAACATTAATAGCGTTCAATCCTTTTCTACCTTGTTCAGTTTCAAACTGTACTCTGTCATCCTCACGAATTTCGTCGATAAGACCACTTGAGTGTACGAAGATATCTTCGTTAGAATCTTCTGTTTGGATAAAACCAAATCCTTTGGTAGCGTTGAAAAATTTTACTTTACCTTCTTGCATTACTATACTTATTAATTGTTATAAAATACCGTGTTGGTTATAAGATCGTACGGCACCCGATCTATATTTATTTCCAGAATTTTTCTGGAGATAATTAGTCGATTACTTCTACGTTCACGGCGTTAAGGCCTTTTTTGCCTTGTTCTACCTCAAATTGCACACGGTCATCTTCACGAATTTCGTCAATAAGACCACTGGAGTGAACGAAGATATCTTCGTTTGAATCATCGGCTTTAATAAAACCAAATCCCTTGGTGTTATTGAAAAACTTTACTTTACCTTCTTGCATTACTATACTTGTTATTAGTTATATACTTGCCACCTTTGTTTAGAGATCGTGCGACATCCAATCTTAAATTTTTATCCTGCTCTTAGATTATCCATCTTTCCTAGCTGACGAAGCATTTTAAAATGTTCTCCAACTGCCGAAACAAAACTATGTTTATTATGGTAAGGCAAACCGTATTCTTTGGCGGTTTGAGCTACTATATGCGAAATCTTCCTGTAATGAACATGGCAAATATTGGGTAATAAATGATGTTCTATCTGGTAATTAAGCCCACCTATGAACCAGGAGAAAAGCCTGCTTTTAGGTGAAAAATTACTGGTAGTTAATAACTGGTGACTTGCCCAGTCCCCTTCTACGATACCTTCTTCATTAGGTAAAGGATATTCTGTGGTAGGAACTATATGAGCCAGCTGAAATACCGTGGTGATCATTAATCCAGTCACAAAATGCATGCTTATAAAGGCCAGTACCACGATCCACCAGGCTACAGGTGCCATAATGATTGGTAATACCAATACAAAACCAAAGGAGATAGCTTTCCAGCTAATCACTTTAAAAAGTTCCTTATTGAAAGTTTTCCCGTTGAAAAAGCCCATCTTTTTGAACTTGGCCATTCTTACAAAATCTTTCGCGGTAACCCATGATACGGTAGAAAGTCCATAGAAGAACCATGAATAGATATGCTGGAACTTATGTATGCTGTATCTCTTGGTATGAGGGGTAAACCTTAAAAAGAATGGAGGATTAATATCGTCATCTGCCTCCTCAATATTAGTAAAGGTATGGTGAAGTACATTATGCTGTATTCTCCAGATGCTAGCATTTGCCCCAATAATGTTAAGGGTGTAACCCAGGTACTTATTTACGGTTTGATTTTTTGAGTAGGAATTATGTATCGCATCATGCATGATGCCCATTCCAATACCGGCCATCCCGAAACCGCTTAAAATATAAAGACCAAAGATCAACCAAACACTGGATACTATTCCTGTATTAATCACCGCCAGGGGTCCCAGGAAAAGCATAAGCATCATCACCGTTTTCACGATCATACTACCATTAGCATGCTTGCTGATATTATTCGTCTTAAAATAAGAGTTTACCCGGCTTCTAAGAGTCTTGGAAAATTCGGAAGCCCTTCTTTGGGCAAATTTTGGATTATTGATACTGGTACTGTTTTATTTTTTCTGTCTAAATACTGAAGTGAACAAAACTTGAAATCCTGAATGGATCTACTAAAGTGAAGAAAACTAAATTATCTAACGAGGCAAATGTACATTTAAATTATCCATTGCAAGCAGAATAATTCATTAATTTTCAATTATTTACAAAATGCTGAAAATTTCCAGCCTTTTTGAGGCTGGAATATCGTCTTTGGCAGCATTTAGATCTTCTTAACCCTAACGGCGTTAAGTCCTTTCATTCCCTGTTCCAGCTCGAAACTTACCTTATCGTTCTCATCGATCTCATCTATAAGACCAGAAACATGAACAAAATATTTTTCACCGGTTGTTTTCCCAATAATAAAGCCGAAACCTTTTGAGTGATCAAAGAAAGACACCTTACCTTCAGTATCGGTAATTACTTCCTCTTCTTCCCTATCCTCTTTTTTCGGGACAGCGATCTCTATATCTTCTACTTCTACTTCTACTTTCTGCGTTGGATCTGGTGGAGTATCGGTAAGATTTCCATCGGCATCAACATAGGCAATCATATCTTCAAATGACGCTCCTTTGTTGGAATTCTCTTTTCTCTCAAGACGCTTGGCTTCTTTTTCCTTACGTTTTTTGAGCTTCTTTTTTTCTTTTTCTCTTTTGTTTTGGGTTTGTCCGGATCTTGCCATTCACTAAATTTTAATTACTATTCGTTTTCAATTTCAATGCTTTGAACCAACTAAACGAATACCAGAAAAATTTAATGTGTAAGATTATCTTTTGAAGGTTTTATTCAGAGAGAGCAATGGCCGATCTCGGCCTGCATCAAAATTTTGGTAAAGATAGGCATAGGAATCCGGATAATGAAAGATTTGTGGTCGAGACTTTATAAATTATTCTTTTTCATGCAGATATTTGAATACCGCGGTAAAATCCAGATCGGCCATGTTCTTGTGTTTAGCCAGACCGTAGATCTCCTTGGCCGAATTGGTTAAAGGACTGGGTTCTCCCAGTTCGTATGCTGTTTCGGTAAACAGGTGCAGGTCCTTTTGCAGGTGTTTTAAAGGGAAATTGGCCTCGTATTCGTTATTTTCTATCCTGCTGCGGAAGGCTTCCAGAATGGGAGCCGTTACTGGGGTTTTTAAAAGTATATCCAGCCCCGTTTTCTTATCTATTCCCATGGCCATTCCAAGGTTCAGGCTTTCAGAAAACGCCAGGATACTTTGTCCCAGAAGCTGGTTGATCATGATCTTAAGTGCGGAGCCTTTCCCGGCCTCTCCTATATAAATGGCATCCTTGCCCATCTTTAGCAGAATGGGTTTCACCTGGTCGAAATCTTCCTTTTCACCTCCACAGAGGAAAAGCAGTTCGGCATCTTCTGCAGGCTTTTTAGAACCGGAAACCGGTGCATCCATGAAATGTATGCCTTGCTCCCTTGCAACGCTTGCCATTTTCTTACTGAAAGATGGATTCACCGTACTTGAATCCACCCAAAGTGAATTTTTAGGGATGGCCTCCAAAAACCCCTCTTCTCCCAGGGCCATTTCTTCCACCACCTCCGGTTTCTCCAGCATAGTGAATAGAATATCCACGTCTTTAGACGCATTAGCTGCAGTTCCCGCCCAATATGCCCCGTTCTCAATAAGCTCGTTCGCCTTGCTTTTAGTACGATTATAAACCTTCAGGTCGTAACCTGCTTTCAAAAGGTTCATGGCCATTCGGCTTCCCATAATTCCTAAACCAATAAATCCTATTTTCATAGCCTTTGTTTTCCTTCAAATTTATAGCATAAGCCCTTAGCTTCAAACACTTGAATGATTTTAGCAAAAGTTTATGATGATTTAAAAGGTTAACTGGTTTCTGAAAATTAATTTGAAAGAAAAAATCATGAAAGCAGTTGGATTCAAAAAATCCTTGCCTATAGAGGATTCAGAAAGTTTTATAGATTTTGAAAGCGATAAGCCTAAACCCGGCAAACGTGACCTTCTGGTAAAGATCAAAGCCATTTCGGTTAATCCGGTAGATTATAAGGTAAGGCAAAGTGCCGCGAAAGATAAAGAACTTGATGAGCCAAAGATCATTGGCTGGGATGCTTCGGGAATAGTTGAAGATGTTGGAGAAGAAGTAAGTCTCTTCAAAAAAGGAGATGAAGTATTTTATTCTGGAGATCTTAATAGGCCGGGATGTTATGCTGAATACCAGGCGGTAGATGAACGCATTGTTGCAGGTAAACCAGAAAAACTCTCCTGGGAAGACGCTGCCGCTCTACCCCTTACCAGCCTTACGGCCTGGGAATGTATCTTCGACCGTATGCGTATCCAGGAAAATGAAGGCAAGAATAAAAGCATCTTGGTAATCGGTGGCGCCGGGGGTGTTGGGTCCATCGCCATTCAGATCCTCAAACAGCTTACCCAGTTAAAGGTCATAGCCACCGCCTCCAGGGAGGTTACGAAAACCTGGTGTAAAAAGATGGGAGCAGATGTGGTGGTGGATCATAAAAACCTGAAGGAAAATATGAAAGACGAGGCCAGAGTTGATTATATACTGAACTTTGCAGATACTTCAGGCCACTGGGAAGAGATGGCAGAGCTTATTGCCCCGCAGGGAGCCATCTGTTGTGTGGTGAATACCACCGAAAATGTGGATCTTAACCTGCTGAAGAATAAAAGTGTGAGTTTTCACTGGGAACTCATGTTCACCAGACCCATGTTCACTACCCAGGATATGATCGCCCAACATCATATTCTTGACCGGATAAGAGCTTTAGTAGACGATGCTAAAATAGAATCTACTGCAAACGAATATTTTAATGGACTTACCGCGAACACCATTAAAGAAGTTCATAAACTGCAGGAATCCGGAAAATCTATCGGTAAGAATGTAATTAAGTTCTAAGATAGATTTCAACAAAAAAGGGAAAACCGGATGATTTCGATTTTCCCTTTCTTTTAATTGAAAAGAATATTTAAGCGTTCTTCTCAAAAGAGATCTTGGCGTTTACAGCATAAGAAGTGATAGCATCGCCTTTTACATGTGCTTTCATCTCCTTGACATAAACAGACCTAATATTGTTTATAGATTTCGCTGCTTCCTTTACTGCGTTTTTAGTAGCATCGTCAAAACTCTTTTCTGAAGTTGCGATCACTTCAATTACCTTAATAATTCCCATTGGTTTATAATTTTTTGGTTGAACATTTATTTCTTATTTAATGTACCTATTAATGAGCTGCATATCAAATGATTAACACAAGATTATAAAGCGGGAAAAATTAGCAGGGGAATCAAAGTATAAACCTATTGTTTCACTGGTACAAGATAAACAGGGATCTTGGTCTTTTCCAGGATCCTGCTGGCAGTGGTGCCCATTAAAACCTTTTCCAGTACTGAATGGCTATGGGTTCCCAAAACGATCATATCTGCCTTCCACTCGGCCGCGTACTCAAGAATTGCATGAGATGTAGGACCATCGGCCAGATGAGTTGTGACACTAGGATCGTCTAAGTGATTGGCGACGGTTTCCAGATAGTTTTTGGCAACTTCCCTTAGTTCTGAAATTACATTGATATCTACCTGCATCTCATTGTATCCCTCATACCCCATAAAACTGGGATAATTAACCCCATAATAGCTAACATCTGCCAGCACATGAATAAGGCATACCTTTGCTCCCAGCTTTTTAGCCAATTCATATCCCTTTTTCGCAACGATCTCCGATTTCGGATTATAATCCAACCCGATAAGAACTTTTTTCATAGTAATAGAATTAAAATCTGCTTCTTCTAAGTTAGTTAATTTTAAGAATCCCTCAAGAACTTGAATAAAGCAGATCCTAATTTTTTGAAATTTATCATTTCCCCGTTCCGGCGAAAGCGTCTACAGGTTTCTCAAAGGCAACATACAGCAGGCAGGGTTCGTTACCTACGCATTTTGCCTTATGGGGTTTTTTAGAAGGTCCATAGGCATAATACCCAGACTTTAGGGTTTTAGTAGCTTCACCTTCATAGGTTACGGTCATCTCCCCCTGGATAAGAATCATTCTTTCTGCAGAATTATGCCAGTGTTCCGGGATATCTGTTCCCGGCTGAAATTTGAAAACAGCATCTGCATTGTTCTTAGCGGGATCGCCATGCAGAATGGCTACATTACAACCGTTGGGAATGATCTCCGGGCAATTGCCCCATTCCATACTGCTATCGTGAATATTTATTGCTACCGAATTTTCAGCCTGACCATAGGAGTTTAAAATAAAGCATAAACCTGCCATAAGGAACAGGAAAGCCGTTGACCTGATGTTTTTAATAATAGCATTCATTTTGATTAGGATTTAATTGGTTATTAACTCTTTTTCGCAGAATTACCTAAACGAAGGATCTTCTACGTATCAACCAAATAATATAACAGATTCTCAGGCTTCAGGAAATGGGTACTTATACCTAATATCGTTGTATAAAAATGCTTGGAAATATGATTTTCATCATATAAAAAACTGTACTTCAAGCTGTTGAATTTTCGTTTTTGGTTTAAATTTATATAGGTAAAAATCAATAAAATTCACTGTTATGAGAACTACACGAGAATCGGCCAGGGAGGCCAGCCATAAAAACCTGGTGCATATACTTACCACCCTTTTGGAAAAGAATTATGATGCAGAGAAAGGTTATAAAAAAGCGCTGGAGCATACCAGCAACCCTGACCTAAGAAATTTTATAAAAGGACAGGCTGTGCAACGCAATCATTTTGCTACTGAACTTGACAAACATATACATATGCTAAATGAGCATCCTAAGGATAAAAATACCGGAAGCGCCCTGGGAACAATTCACCGCTTTTGGATGGATGTAAAAAGTACCTGGAGTAAAAAAGACGACGAAGCAATCCTCGAGGAATGTATAAGGGGCGAAAAGGCCAGTTTAAAGGAATATGAAGAAAAGCTTGAAAAAAATATTCTTAGCCCCGAGATCAAGGCACTTTTAGAGAGCCACCGGGACAAGATAAAAAGAACCGTTAGGCAGATCAAGATCCTGGAAGATCTTAAGGCTTAAAATAGAAAGAGCCGGGTTTTACTGGCTCTTCTCTTAATTTGTTTTTCTGATCTAATTTTTAACCACGATAAGTTCCGCTTTTGCCCCGGTAAGAAGGTTCCATTCCTTTTTGGCCAGCTGATCCCCTTTCTCACTCAATACTCTTAATTCAGCAGTATTAGGACCTGAACTACCCTGGTTCAATGCCACGAACTGAATGCTGTTGAAACCATCCTGAAGCGTCACTAAAATTGGTTGGTAGCCCGCGGTAAGGTTTACACTTCTAGCCACAAGCGCACCATTTACAAAGATCTGTACCTTGTCACCATCTATATACTGATGGTCCCGGCAATAAACTTCAACGAATTTTCCTTGGGTCACCACACTTCCCAGGCTCTGGTCTCTCCTGTACTCTTCTTTGATCTCGTTATCTTTGCTCCATTTCTTCTTGATCACATCTGCCTCGGTCATAAGCCCGTTCGGATTCTCGCGAAGGTCTATGGGTTTTGGTTTTTCTTTTAAGAACCTTGACTCAGTTTCGGCCTCCTCACGTTTAAGAATAGGGAAACCGCTAGAAGTAGATTCTTCAGCCCTGATGATAGGACCTGTATTTGTGGTCCGCGGAATTTCAACCTGGGCAGATGCAGCCAGGCTTATGCCGAACATCCCTAGAAAGAGTAATTTGATCTTCATTGTTGTTGATTGAAGTTTAGACTATCAATATATCAAAAATACAGCCAAAATATTAAAGTTCGTCAATCCCGGTGTTAGTTATCCTGTATTTCAGGAGGTAAGGCAAAAAAAAAACCGGGAACTCTAAATGAGCAACCCGGTCATAAATTTTTTGCTAACTGCTATTCTTCCGGAAAATCGGGATTGGATTTCACCTCTTCGATTTGCGCGGTATGTCTTTCGGTATGACCTACCATAAACAATAAGGTTTGATAGGCATCTATCTTTCCAAAAGGAAATTCATTCACATAATTACGCATATCCACGTCTGTACTTTTCAACCAGTTCGTCATCTCTTTCCGGTGATCATTGAATTCACTAAGTGCCTCATCTGCACTCATAAATTTTCCAGAAGGCACGAACTGGTCCTGGGTCTGTATTTTCGAACTACGATCGGTTATCAATCCCAGTACCTGATCATCGGTCATTTTTACTTCTGCTTTTTGGTCCGGGGTCTCCCCGCTTTCTATCTTTCCTTTTAGCATTCCTTCAAGGGCGCCCTCTACAATGACGATGTGCTCAACGATCTCTGCTATAGACCAGCTATCATCATCTGGTTTAAATTGCATTTGCTCTTCAGAAAGATCTTCCACGCTCATTTCCAGAGATTCTTTTGTTTCCTCCAGATATTCATAAATGTCGGGGCTTTCCATTGCCATTAACTCAATCCCGTACCAGGGATCCAAGTTTTTACCGGCATCTTTTTTACAGACATAATCTGAACTAAAAAAGGCCAGGCTTAAAAAAGTGATTAGAATTTTCATATCTATAAATTAAAAATTTTAAACTTCAGTATTATTAAAAATTCAGCCAGTCGCTAAGCTTTCTTTTTCAACTGTGTCACGTAAGTGCGCAGTTCCCTGAATTTGGAGTCATCCTTTTCTGAAAAAATATATACATCGCAAAAGGCATATTTCTTTTTCTTTCCGGGTTCCACATAGAATTCCACGATGCCCTCCACCACCGATTTTTCACCGGCATTGATGATATCTTTCACCTTGATCTCGGTAGGTCCGCCATGTTTCATACGATCAAGGGATTTCTCGAATTCTTTCTTACCAGAAATATCTTTTTCACCAATGATCTTCCAGACGATATCGTCGGTAACGCTTTTGGCAAGGAACTCCACATCGCAATTCGCAAAGGCTTCGTTCAGTTTTTTGATCAACTTATCTCTTTCTTTCATCACTCAGTTCTTTTGTTCAATAAGCGATAAAATATTACCGGCAGGATCCTTGAACCAGGCAATGGCGGGGGTATCTATCCCCCGATGTATACCCTTTTCATTGGTTTTTATCTTGCCATCATATTTTTCGAATTCTACCCCTTTCTGGCTCAGTTCTTCTACCTGTTTTTCAATATCTGTTACATAGAAGTTCAATACTGTAAAATCTGCCGGCATATGATCTTCTTTTGGGTAGATTAGTACAGAACAGTGTTCGGGGTCCAATTCCAACAGTCCCAGGCGGTTCTCATTATATTTTAGTCCAAGTACTTCCCCGTAGAATTCCTTGGCTTTGTTCATATCATTTGTGGAGAAAGAGGAGAAAGCATCACAATTACTAACCATAGAACTGATTTTAAGAATGTTACCACATAAATTTACATTTTTATTTTAAATTATTTAGAAATAAGATTCAGGCAGCAGTTTTTTAGCATTCTAATACAAGAACCTGAATCTCAGTAAAGTATTTTAGGGTTTATTTGCAGTTGCCATATTCTCTTTGGAAAACCTTAAATTTGAAAACTCAAATATTAAACCCAGTTCAAAATGAAGGTTCAGGAAATCCTTAAGACCAACTCTATCGCCAGCAAATTCATTTCTCAATTGAGAGATACCGGCATACAGGCAGACCGTATGCGGTTTCGCAGGAATATCGAAAGGCTTGGTGAGATAATGGCATACGAACTGAGCAAGGAACTTCATTACGAAGCCAAGGAGGTAAATACTCCTCTGGGTAAGGCAGAAATTAACCTGCCAAAGGATGAGCTGGTAATATGCTCTATCCTGCGTGCCGGGCTGCCATTGCACCAGGGAATTCTGAACTATTTTGATGATGCTGAAAATTCTTTTATTTCAGCATACCGACATCATCCCGATAACGATGAGAAATTCGAGATTTTGGTAGAGTACCTGGCCTCACCTTCCCTGGAAGGAAAAACTCTTGTACTGGCAGATCCCATGCTGGCCACAGGAAGATCCTTTGCCAATGTGCTTAAGGCACTCGAGCCTATGGGTAAACCAGCAAAGATCCACTTGGTGTCAGTAATTGGTTCAGACGAAGGGGTGGAATATTTAAAATCTGAATTTCCTGAAGATTCCAAACTCTGGATAGCGACCATAGACCATGAACTGGATAATAATGGTTATATAGTTCCAGGCCTTGGAGATGCCGGTGATCTTTGTTACGGCAATAAGCTTCAGCATTAAAAAGGATATCCTATCGCGAAATTGAAGATCGGGTTTCCAAAATCGTAAACCCAGCGTTCCCCTTTAGGCTCCCGTGGATCGTGCATCGGGAAGGCCAGATCGAACCTAATTACAAAACTTTGGATATCTACCCTAAGGCCGGTACCAATACCTATCCCAAGTTCATTCATAAAATCTGAACCGAATTTACCTGTACTTCCGGAGACATTGGTGGTTTCAGGATTGGCATCTGAAGTCCAAACGTTCCCCGCATCCACAAAGAAAGCTCCGTTCAAATAGGTTACTATGGGAAACCTGTATTCGGCATTGGCCTCGAGGCGAATATTCCCGGTTTGGTCTCGATATCCTATATCATTATCGTCTGGATTATCTGGATCATCATTTACATCGGACAGGAGGTTTTCAGCATTAGGATCAAAAGTTCCGGGCCCAAGAGACCTGGTCCTGAAAGCCCTCACGCTGTATGGTCCACCGGAAAAATATTGCTTACTAAAGGGCATAACTTCTGAATTCCCGTAAGGATGACCATAACCGGCAAAAAGCCGGGTGGCGATCACCTGCTCCTTGGGCATCCTTAAGTGATACCTTAGGTCTATATCCAGTTTGGCATATTGGGCATATTCGAGGCCTAGCACTTCCTTGTTACCATCTGCGGCCTCCTTGCCAAAAAGGCTCATGGTGTTCCCAGCCATGTCAAAATTGGCGTTAAGGAAAAAAGCATGCTGCTTTTGAGTATCTATAAGACCGTTGTAGATAAAGGAATAAGTTAACCCGGCAATGAATTCCTGGTCAAAACTGCTTTCCAGGAAAGGATTATCATTAAGGATATCCTGGAATTCTTCGGTAACATCTGTAAGCCTCACATAATTAAGGCTAATAGGATTGAATTCGTGGGTCACATAACGATTAGCATTCCAGAAATAACCAAAGGAGGTATTCGCCGAAGCGAGCGTGAATAACTGGCTTCGCCTTAGATAATCTGCGCCCAGGCTGATCTTGGTCTTAGGAATATCATATTTAAAAAAATTGTTGTTGATCTTTACCGGGAATATAAGCCGCGGAATTATAAGGTCATTGTCCAGGCCTAATTGCACGGAATTCCTGCCGGGGGTATTCCCATTCCCGAACTGAAATTCATAGCCTACATTCAAAGAGGTATTGAAAGTTTCTCCGCCTTTAAAGAGGTTACGGTTGGTAAAGGTAAGTGCAAGGTGCGGACCGGCGAAACTGTTAGACTTGGTAAGGGCCTGCAGTTCTGCCCGGATAGCCCTTTTCTTTAACGGAGAAAGGAATATGTTTGCTTCCAGAAGTCCCAGGCTATCGGTAGCCAGGGTGTCAATTTCATCGTACCTTATATTCACGAATTTATACACTCCTATGGTCCCTAGTCTTCTGCTGGTATTCCTGGACTTAACCGGGTCGTATTTATCACCGGTCTCAATTAGGATATAGGGATCCAGGTATTTAGGTTTAAAGAATATATCTTCCTGCAAATAATTCTTCTCATTATAACGGTCGTACCCACGCTTGAGGGAATCTTCATCTACGTTGTAATTAGGATAGACATTTACATTAGAGATCTGGTAAGGGATCACAGATTTTGGTGGAACATCCTTCTTAAGCCTTAGATATAGATCGAACCTTTTTTGATCGTATTGATTCGTGTCGGCCTCGAAGATCAGGAAACCGGGATTGAAGTTATAATATCCCGCTTTCTTTAGATGCTGGTCTATACGTTCACGTTCATTCTTAAGTTTCGGAAGATCAAAACGCCCCCCTTTTTTCAATAGGCTTTTTTCCAGATTATCCTGTATCTCCTGGTAAACCAGCAGGGAATCTGATTCCAACTGATAGGTCTCCATCTTATAGGGAGCAGGAACATTTAGTTCGTATAAAGCACGACCGGTTTTTGCATCTTCGTCCTTTTCAGTTTCAGAACTGGCCCGGCTATAGAAAAAACCACGATTTTCCAGTCGGTTAATTAGCAGGTCTTCTGTATTGGCAAGGTCTACATCAGATAAATAGACCGGCTCCTCCCCTATCTTCTTGTTCAGGAATTTATTGATAAAACCGGGTTTCTCCCGCTGGGCCTTATAATAAAAATAAAGGCCGGGGTAACCGCCCAGGAATTTAGAATTGGGTTCGGGTCTAAGAACTTCGGTAAGTTCATTTTTTACCTTGCCTTTTTCGGTAATGCTGGTATCTGATTCTATGCTGAGTTCTGCCCCGGTATAAAGAAACTCATCTTCGGGAATGAACTTCCTCACGCTACAGGCCTGAATAAAGCCAAAAAGAATCAAAATAGCGGCTGTATTTTTAAAACTAATTCTCATTTTCAGAACTTTCTTGCTTTTCAGATTTGTTCTCTTTTTCCTTGCCCACCTTTTCCATTACCGCCTTTTCGAACATATTCTTGAATTTATTGAATTCCTTGGTAAATATCAGGGCGATCCCGCTCACCACCAGCTGCCCGTCTATCACGTTCTCATACTGGCTTTTACTGAATCCCTTCAAACGCCACACCCCGCTCCTATCCAGTAAATATGAGATGCTCACATTCCCTATCACCGGGCTGGTCTCCTGCCCTTCCTGGTTACCTCCCTGGATATCTACTTCGCTCCCAACTTCTACGATCAACCTATCTTCCATAAAGGCTTTCTGGGCGCTGATGCCTAGCTGGGTCCTGTCTTCGGGATTCTTACCCTGGTAATCGGTAAAACTATCCAATTCAAAATTCAGCTTCACGCCGCTCTCTCCGAGTATTTTGCTGGACAGCATGTTCAACTGGTCAGACAATGCTGAATTAAGATTGTCCCGGGCTACGGAAAGAGTTCCACCCTGGCTGCCATCGCTCCCCGAATCCGGGAAGAAACGATTGAGCACAAGCAGTGAAAATACCTGCTTATTGAGTTCAGCTTCCTGGTTGTTCAATTGTTGCACCCTGCCAAATACCTGCCCGCCAACAGCTCCCTGAGCATCCTGAGGCATATCGAGATTGAAAGTGATCTTAGGCTCCATCAGGTCACCTTCTACTTTCAGATAAACCAAAAATGGTAATTCCTGGCGATATCTCTGGGTAATTTGCGGATCTGTAGCAGATAAACTTGTGGCCATAAGAGATGAGGCCGAAGTTTCTACCCTGTAGATGGCCCTTACGTCCAGCTGCGCATCCAATGGATCTCCAGCCCAGGAAACACGGCTGCCATCGGCTATATCGAACCTGCGTTTTACCAGGTTATACAGGCTTACTTCGTAGAAACCGTCATTGATATCATAGATTCCGGTTAGAGCAGTACGCCCGTTAGGGTACATATTAAAAATAAGATCCCCTTCGCCCTGGACCTGGAACTTGTCGCCGGTTTCCGGATTAAGGATGACGTTAAAAGTGGCTCCTTCGTCTACCGTGAGCCTGGAAAATATATCATAACCAGAGATCACGTAAGATTCCTCCTCGGTTTCAGACAGGATGGCGTACGGGTCTTCTTTATTTACAAAGATCACTACTCCATCTCTTTCCTTGATCTGTAATTCGGTTTCGGGGATCACATAGGTGAAATTGGTACTCTCCTTAATATCCAGGTTCATATCGATCTCGGGAAGGTTCAGGTCTCCTTTTATACTGGCGTCCACATCTATTACCGCAGTTCCGTAAAAAAGGTCGTTATCCTCCTTTGTTGAATTCAACAGTCTGAAATCTTCTGCGTTCACCTTGAGGTCAAAACCTGGATTCAACAGGTTTTTTGTAGAGACCTCGCCATTCAATACTACCGAATTCTTATTGGTATCCTGTATATTAAAATTGCTGAAATATACTCCGTCATTATCCAGTCGAAGACTTTCATCTGGAAGAATAAAGGCAGCGTTAAGCACCGCTATATTGAATTTTGCCTGGTTGAAATCAAGCCTGCCATCATATTGTGGCTCCAGAATCGTCCCGTCCAGACTGATATTACCAGAAAAGGAACCACTGCCGTTCTTGATCTCACCCTGGGAAAATCCTTCAAGCGCGCTCATTTGAACCTTGTTAAGGTCAAGGTTCATGTCTATTTTTGCCGAAGGGTCTGCTGCGGTATAGGTGCCCTGAAGATCAAGGTCTACTTCTCCTCCCTTAATGGCCATATTAAAATCGTATTCACTAAAACCGGAGGAATTCCCTTCCAGGCTCAGGGTATTCAGGTCAACGCCCATCACCTTAAACTGGTTTATCTCCATATCTGCGAGCAAACCTGTCTCTCCAAAAGGTTCCTCGTAAACTACATTTCCATTCAGCTGCCCGGTAGCGAGTTCATTTTCCGGGTTCAAATAATTAAGAAGGGCCGCGAGTTTAAAATTCCTGAAATCCAAGCTTAGATGTTCCTTTTCAATTCCTGGTTTATCATTGCTCAATTGCATTTCCTGGTCGTTCCTGAACAACCTGAAATTTTCAAAATCCAGATATTCTGTAGCGAAGCTAATTTGATTGCCACTGTCGATATCCCACTGTTTCCGGTTAAGAATAAGCTCCTGCGGGTTTATATGAAACTTTAGGGTATCCCCCTGGAAGTTAAGAACAGAATTAACGTGAACCAGTTGTTCCTGCTCATAAATGGATGAAAAGTCCAGCGCCAGTTTACGATCTACAACTTCCCCCGTAAGAATTGTCTTTTTGATGGCCAGCGGCCCGGAATTAAGCTCATTGAAAGCCAGGTCGAACTTCAGGTCATTTGGGTCTGAACGCATTTCCAGTCTAAGACTGTCTACCTGGCTACTGTAATAGTTTATGTAGGGAATGGATACCGAAGCATCCAGGCTTCGCTCCTTTTCCCTAAAATCTATATTGATATTCACGGTATCCAGTTCTTCCAGGTTTACCAGGAACACTTCATTTAGTATGGGTGACTCATTGATCTGAACATCCAGGTTAAGGTTCACCGGATTGTTAATACTGTCTTCCTGGAAATCTTCAGAAATATATCTCCTGAAATGCCGGTCTATGGCCGCGGTAAAATCGCCCGGGCTGGCATTAGACCTAAGATCAAGTTCAAGTATGCGGTTATTTACGCTTACCGAAGTGGTATCCTCGCGTACATAGGCTTTCGCATCGAAACTGCCTAACAGGTAGGTTTCGTTATTATAAACAGAAACTCCATCTATGATCTTTGCTTCCAGCTCATATGCCGTAGAATTCCCTTTGTACCAGCCATCGAGCTTAAAACCGGTTTTAATGCTTCGCTGGGTGATGCCCAGCGCCTCGAGATCTGCGCCTTCCAGGTTAACCTTATAATCTATTCTTGGAGAAACTGAATCTAATTCTACCCGTGTCTGTGCATCCAGGTTCAAATTCTCATCTTTGTAATTAAGGCTGATAGGGCCTTTGCCTTTTTCCAGCTCGCCGTTGATCTCAATTTTTCTGAACTCATAACCATTGTAGGTAAAAGACCCTATTTCAGATTCAAGTTTGGCATCAAGATCTTCCAGTGAATTACCGCTACCTGAGGCTGTTACTTTCAGCTGAATTTTCCCCAGGGCCTCATTTTGAAGCAGGTTACCCAGGGCGATACTGTCTCCCTGAACCTTGGCATCAAAAACGATCCTGTCCCCCATGTTGAACTTCCCATCCAGCTTTAAACTGCCTTCAGAAGTTGTGAGCACCGAATTAGTCTGTATGTTGCTTGGAGTTCCTTTTATACTTCCCTCGAAGGCGATATTTTCGGGGAGCTTTAATCCCAAATCTTCTTCCTTTACGAATTTAACAAGGTCACTACGGCTTGACCTGAGGGAAACATTTGGCAGGTCAAAGATCAGGTTATCAGGATCCTGCAGGTTCATGATCTGTCCCCTTCCTGAAATTCGGGTATTATTCCAGTTGATATTTACCGGGTTAATATTAAGAATATCAAGATTTCCATTTGCTTTAATATTACCCAAAACCGGGCTGGCGGCCAGTGACCTGAGATAATCATTTTGTTTTAATGAGGGTTGAAACCTGAATATTTCATTGACATCCAGTCTAAGATTATTTAGATCAAGGTTAAGGTCGGCTTTTTCCGGCTGATTGATAAATCGAGCCAGGCTACCATAATTTGCGGTAAAACTTCCCTGCAGGATATTAGAATTTAAGCCAATATCCAGGCCGTCTATGTTAAATATAGTATCGCTAATACTGGCTGCGATCTTGAATTCGTTCAGGTTTATACCAGAGCCTTCCTTGAACCGGAATTGTTCAATTTCTACCTCGGCCTTCTTATTTTCATAAGAGATGCCGGGAGATCTAAAGACCAGGCTGTCCAGGCTTATAGCATTGGGATCAAATTCGCCTTTTTTCACCTTAGCTTCATTCAGGGAATACTGAACCTGGTTGTTATCAATGTCTATCTCTCCAAGCTTTAATTTCCAGTCTGGCCACTGGAACTCTGAAGTTTGACCGGAAACCTGGTTTGTATCTGTCGCCGTTTGTCTCAGCTGAAGGCTTACCCGGGAATCGGCAAAGCGTAAGGCATTGGTTTTAATTTCGTTGTTCTTGAGGTCGAAGTCTCCATTTTTTAGGCTGAACTCATTTAAGGCAACTTCTGAAGAAAGGGAATCCGGCTGGGAATCATATTTTAAATTAACCTCGTTTAACTCGAAGTCTTCTACGCTCAATATTGGCAAGGGAGGCGGTTCAGAATCAGATTCCGGAAAAGGCCTGGTTTGTACGTAATTAATATCTGCCTTTGAAAGTTGGACTTTATCTGCCCTGAATACCATTTGCTGTAGATCGGTCTTAGAGAACTCCAGCTGCAGGCTTTGAAACTTAACTTTGGTATCTATCCCGCTAACATCGTCTCTATAGGCAATATCGAAATCTTTAAGGTCTATATTCCCAATATTAATAGACATCGGGGCACTTGTGGTATCGGTCGACTGAGTCTGGGTAGTGTCGACTGCATAAGGCTCGAGAAGAAATTCGTAGTTAAAACCACTTACAGAATCTTTTCGGATAACTCTAGCGGTGAGTTTATTTGCCTCCAATTCATCCAGACTAAAGCTGTTTCCCTTAATAAGAGGCAATAACGGAATATTTGCCCTAAGGCTGCCGGCATAGGCGATCGTATCACCCTGCAGGTCTAAAATAAGGAGATCATCTAACTGTATATCCCCGTCAAATTGTATAAAGAGTTTATCGAGACTTATCTCGGCCCCGGTTTTATCTTCGATCGAGCTTATCAACTTATCCTTGATGATATTCTGCCCCCAGGGACTGCGTACAAATAAGATGAGCAGCAGAATTAAAATCAAAATACCCAGGAAGATCTTCCCCAGGATTTTCAGGACCTTAATTAGCTTTTTTTTCTTATCTGACAATTAGCAGGATTTAGGATTTCTCAAAGTTATCGTTTAAGAGCCGTTTTGCGAAACCTCACTAAATCAATTTCTTATAAACTTGTGTTAAATACTGGCCTTTTAGAGCTTGTTTTTACTGGGTTTAAAGAGAAATTTTACCTGAAAAGTGTGGAGATATTTTACACATAATCGAGCAAATTCCACAGTTTTCAAGCTTTTAATACCAAGGGATAAAAAATGTATGAATTGTTATTTTCAGGCATTTCTGAGCCATAGCGCCTGCACTTCAGAATACTGATAAACAAAGGGTTTGCAGGTATTTTTGACATATTCAAGAAACTATTCAGGAGTTTAAGAAAGTTATCATTTTCAGCATATGGCATTATAATAGTACTTCATATTGCGATTAGTCAAACTAAATAATTAAGCAAAAACAATTAAAAATCAATCTATGAAAAGAGTAATAACTGTAACGGTACTGGCAGCAAGTATGCTTACTTCTTGTGTTTCTAAAAAGAAATACGTTGCCCTTGAAGGTGAACTTAACGATACCAAGAGTACATTACAGAAAACCCGCGTTGAAAAAGAAGAGATCGAAGAGAAATACGCTCTTATCGAGCAGCGTGTTGCCGATTATAATGCTAAGATCAATTCCCTGAGAACAGAGAACGAGGGTATGATGGAAATGAACGACCTAACGGTGATGTCTAAGAACACCAAAGCTAAAATGCGTAGCACCATCGCAAAAATGGATCCTGAGAAGGTTAAAGGCGCTGAAACTTTAGAAGATTCTATCAACCTTGCGGTATCTTACAACCTGAAGCAAAACATTTCTGAAGGGGCAGATGAAGATGATATCGACATTAGCGTTGATGAAACTGTGGTAATGATCAATGTTTCAGACAAGCTTTTATTTGGAAGCGGAAGCTACAGAGTAACTAAAGAAGCTCAGCCATTACTGAAAAAACTTGCTGAAGTTATCAATAGCGAACCAGCAATGGAAGTTATGATCGAGGGTCATACCGATGATCGTACCATGGTAAAAGATTCTTACCTTAAAGATAACTGGGATCTTAGTGTTAGAAGAGCAACTTCTATCGTAAGACTATTACAGGACAAATATGATGTAGACCCGGCTAAACTTATCGCTGCAGGTAGAAGTAGCTACCAGCCACTAGTTGAGAACACCAACAAGGAAAATATGGCTAAGAACCGTAGAACCAGAATCGTAATTATCCCTAACCTGGATAAATTCTTCGCGATGTTGGAAGGTGATGCAGCTGTAGCTAAGAACTAAGATATTATATACTCTATATTTAAAAAGGGAAGGCATATTTGCTTTCCCTTTTTTTGTTTTTTGGCTTTAACTGGAATTTAACCCGGCCTTTAGATTAATTGCCTGAATATTATTTAAATTATTGTTCAAACTAAAAAAACAGATTATGAAAAAGGAGGTTAACAGACCGAATGAAGAAGCCAAAGGATCTAATTCTGAAGATTTACCTTATAATCCTGAAGTTACCAGTGAGGATAAACAGGCTTTAAATGAAAAAGGTCGCAGTATGAATAAAGGACAGGACAAGGACCTTGATCGTAAAAGAGAGGTAGATTTCACAGCTGTAGAAATGGATGTGCCCGCAAGTAACGAATCTAAACCAAGGAAAAAGTCTGAACTGGTCGACGAGGAAAATATGCAGTACAATCAAAAAGGAGCAAGACCCGATCACAAGAAATCTTCAGATCATCCCAGGTTTGATGAAAAGATTTAAAAAAGACAGCCGCTATTTTATAGCGGTTTTTTTATACCAGGTAGTAAAGAATTGAACTTACGGTCAATCCTAAAATGGAGATGATGCCCGTCATCAATGTCCATGACCTGAAAGTTTGTTTCTCGCTAAGGCCAAGGTATTTTCCTACCAGCCAAAATCCGCTATCATTTACATGAGAAAATCCGGTGGCCCCGGCTGCTATAGCGATCACGATCAATGCGGTTTCAGAAGGAGAAAGCGCAGAGGAGATTAAAACCGGGGCGGTAATCCCGGCGGCAGTGATCATCGCTACTGTTGCCGATCCCTGTAACAACCTGACGAGTAATGCAATAATAAATCCAAAGAAGAGAGGGTTTATAAATGTCCCTTGAAGGGATGCTGCGATCATTTCCCCTGCTCCAGTCCTGATCAATATTTGCTTAAAGGCTCCTCCTGCTCCTGTAAGAAGAATGATGATCCCGGCTGCTTCAAAGGATTTCATTGCAGTTTTATTCAGAAATTCCTTTCCCGCTCCCCTTTTAATCCCAATAAAATACCAGGCCAATAAATTAGCGATGATCAAGGCTGTAAAGGGATGCCCCAGCAGATTGATCAAATAGAGCCAGTATCCAGAAATAAAATTTTCCGGAAACAAGGCGCTGGTTAAAACAGTATTCAGCACAATAAGGAAAATAGGGACAAAAATGATGGAAATGATAAGATCCGGAGAAGGAAGGTTTATTTCATCCTCGGTATTTGCGTTGCTAAATGAAGGAGGTTCAATATACAGTCTTTTGGACAGAAATTTTGCGAAAATGGGTCCGCTTAATATTGCTACAGGTATACCAGTTATTATCCCAAACAGGATGACCCAACCCAGGTCTGCTCCTAAAATATCGGCCACCGCTATGGGGCCAGGGGTCGGCGGAATAAAAGCATGGGTAATGCCAAGCCCGGCAAGTAAAGGCATGGCATAAAGCAACAACGATTTCCCAGTTTTTTTACTTAGGGCATAGGTTATTGGAACAAGGATGATAAAAGCTACATCAAAGAAAACCGGGATAGCCACGAGGAAACCGGTAAGCATCATCGCCCAGGGGGATTTACTTTCACCTGTTTTAAGAATTAAATATTTCGCCAGACTATTTGCGCCACCAGATTGCTCCAGTATGCCCCCAAATAAAGCTCCCAGGCCTACAACAGTAGCAACAAATCCTAAGGTGCTTCCCACACCTTCCTGCATGGTCGTCAAAATTTCGGTAGCTGGCAATCCCGCGAAAATTCCAACCAGGATACAAACGATAAGCAGGGCCAGAAAGGCCTGGATCTTAAGTTTAAGAATCAGGAATAATAGAATGGCTATCCCCCCAAGAACGGCGAATAAGATTTGTACATCCATAAATTACTCCTGTTTCCAGTTAGTATGAAAATACTCTCCTCTTGGTTTATCTGTCCTTTCATAGGTATGAGCGCCAAAATAATCCCTTTGTGCCTGTATAAGGTTTGCCGAAGTTTTATCCCGGGTAAAACTTAAAAAATAATTCAGGGCCGCAGAGCTCACCTGCATGGGACACCCACGTGATATTATCCTGGGAACGTTCCTGATAAAGGAATCCTGATATTTATTCATTTCTTCCGCGATCTCTTGGTAAAGCAATAGATGCCTGGTCTCTGCCGAGGTATAAATTTCAGAAAGATCTTCCATAAAAGCCGATCTAATGATACAGCCATTTGTCCAGATCCTGGCAATTTCAGATAGATCCAAATTCCAGGCATATTCTACAGAAGCTTTTCTTAACAATTCAAAACCGATACTATGGTTAATAATGGAAGCAGCTTTATAGGCCTTATAAAGTTCCTCAGATGAAATTTCAAAATCTTTGCACAGGGGCATTTTATAAAGACTGCCGGCCTGGTTTTTTAATTCTTTAAAGGCAGAAATATTCCTGGCGAAAACGGAGGCAGTTATTGTGTCCAGGGATACCCCCACCTCGAGTGCTGCAAGAGTGGTCCAGCCACCGGTACCTTTTTGACCTGCTATATCCAGTACTTTATCCAGCAAATAATCGTTCGCTTCTTTTTTGATCAGAATGTCGGCCGTGATCTCCAAAAGGAAACTTTTCTCTTTTTTGTTCCACTCTTTAAACAGCGCGGAGATCTCTTCCGGCAACCAGTTCTGGAAAAACCTTAGGAAATAATAAAATTCGGCAATAAGTTGCATTTCGCCATATTCAATTCCATTATGAAGCATTTTAACATAATGGCCTGAACTTCCCGCGCCAATATAGGTACAGCAGGAATCACCTTTCCTGTCTTTAGCTGCCATGTCCTTAAAAATATCCTTTATCAGGTTATAGCCGTCGATAGAGCCTCCCGGCATTATTGAAGGTCCGTTCAAGGCCCCTTCTTCCCCACCGGAAATTCCGACCCCCAGGTAATGAATTCCCGACTGAGCTAATCTTTCATACCTTCTTTCAGTATCTTTAAAATGGGAATTACCGCCATCCATTACAAGATCACCGGGACCTATAAAATGAATCAGTTTTTTAAGCATCTCATCAACAGGAGGTCCTGCTTTGATCATCAAAAGTATTTTCTTTGGAGGTTTAAGATTCAGAACAAAATCTTGAAGATCTTCAAAAACATGAAAATCGAATTCACCTGAATTCTTAGCGGTGAAATTCTTAACCAGATCCTTTTCTTCCTCGCTTTCCTGGCGGTTATAAGCAGCAACTGAATAACCTTTACTCGCCAGATTGAGGGCAAGGCTTTTACCCATAACCCCAAGACCAATGATGCCGATCCCAGGCATTCTAAGTTTTTCGATTATTTCCTTTAAAGACTCCTCTGGAGAATTCTCCACCTTTATATGTATTCCATAATCTGGCGGTTCCAGGATATCGTACTGTGACCTTAAAAGACTGGGATCGAAAAAGTGCAGTTTGCGTTTGTTGATCCTGTCTGCTATTATACTGAAATCTTCATAAAGAAAGATCCACTCCAGATCATTTTTAGTATTGCCTGCAAGCTGTTTCCGGTATTTCTCCTTTAGGGCAGAGCAAGCCAGAACCCCTCCACCTGAATTTTGCCATTCAGGAATTAGTGAACTCATTCGGGCAAGCCATTCTTCCCTGTCCTCGTCATTCAGGGCAATCCCATTTTGCATCTTTTCGATATTGGAAGCGGGATGAAAACTGTCAGCATCATAAAAAGGTACAGAAAGTTCCTTGGCCAGCATGCTGCCGAGGGTGGTCTTTCCTACCCCTGAAACTCCCATTAAAATGTATACCTTGCTCAAAATCTACTTATTTTTTATTCTGTAAAAGGTAATCCAGAGAATATTTACCGGGGCCGGTCATGGCAATAACCGTAAAACACACAAGATAAAGCAAAGGAAGCTCCTGTTTAGAAAACGGATCTTCTATGTGTACTATAAAAACCGCAACAGCCATGGTAAGAATGACGGGGATAGCGGCAAATCTGGTTAGAAAACCAAGTATTACAAATATGGCACATACGAACTCGGCAAATACAGCAAGCGCAAAGGTGATTTGTTCTCCCAGGCCAACGGGATCAGCAAATTTTATCTCTTCGGCAGTAAAGAAATTGAGAAATTTAGGAAAGCCATGGCTAAACATTAAGACGCCTATTCCAATCCTGAATATTAGCAGGGCAAAATCCATGTTGGCAAGATTGATATTGGTTTTGTAAGCTGTGGACATATTTTTGATTTAATTGGTTTAGAATATTCTATAAATCCGCGGGTCCTAATCGTATTTTATGCTAAGGATCTTCAATTTTCTTACTTCACTCCCCAGTTTAAAATCTACCTGCTCCCCGATCTTCTTTCCGGTAATTGCCCTTGAAATTGGTGCTACAAAGGCGATCTTTTGCTTTTTGATATCAGCTTCATCCACGCCAACGATCTGGAATTTCTGTTTCAGCCCTTTTTCCAAATATTCAATCTCCACATGAACACCAAACCTAACTTCGTCCTTGGGAAGGTCTTCCGGAGTTAACAGCCGTGCTGAATTGAGGCGCTCGCTCAAGAGTTTGATTTTCCCATCAATCAGGCTTTGCTCCCTTCGTTTTTCGGTCTCATTTTCAGCAAATACGTTAGCCCGCTCATGTTCAAGTTCCTCCAGTTCCTCTTTTAGTTCCTTTAGCCCGTTTGCGGTCACGTAATTGGTTTCTCCAGCGGGCAATGCCGCCCGGGGTGGAACTAATAATGGTTCTTCCTGGTCTTCTTCCTTGACAAATCCTCTGCTCATTTCTGAAAATTTAACTGTAATCTATGAAATAAAAGTCAAAGGGATAGAATTTGATATTTTCTAAGTCATAAATCTTTCAGAAAGAAAACGAGATAATAGAACTTAAAGTTATTTTTATAAGTAATAATGAAGAACCATGACACTCGAGATCATCATTCTATTTGCGATAATCATCACGGTGATTTTCCTGTTTGCCCTGGAAGTATTCCCGGTAGACAAGATCGCGTTCTTCATTATGGTAAGCCTGCTTTTGACCAATCTTATAAGCCCGGAGGAAGCCATTTCCGGATTCTCAAGTCCCGCGACCATTACAGTTCTTGCCCTGATGATCATCGCAGTGGGGCTTGAGGATAATGGTGTGATCGACTGGCTGGCCAAAAGTCTGAAAAGGCTCAGGGGATTCCCCCTTTTTCTTATGGTACCGCTTTTCATGTTCATCGCCGGCGGGATCTCAGCATTTATCAATACCACGGCCGTGGTACTTGTTTTTGTTAAGATCGTGAATGAACTAAGTGAAAAATACGATATCCCAGCTTCAAAATTATTACTGCCAATTTCTTTCGCAGGTATTATTGGCGGAAGCTGCACCTTGATGGGAACCTCTACCAACCTTATCGTGAATGCCGTGGCCATAGAGCGCGGGGTGGAAAGATTCAAATTCTTTGAATTCACCTGGCTGGGAGTTATCTTCCTGGTCATTACCATTGCGGTGGTAAGCCTTATGATCAGTTTTCTCCCGAAAAAGCAAAGCATGCTGTCAACTGTTTATGACCTGGATGAATTCATAACCCGGGGAATAGTGACAAAAAATTCACTGCTAATTGGCAAGAGTATAGAAGAGGTTTTTGGTGGTGAAGAGGATAGCATTGAGGTGATAAGGCTTAAAAGAAATGCCGTGATCAATGAGCACCCTGGAAAATACACTACTTTGAAGGAAGGTGATCAGCTTTTACTACGGTGTAATATTGAACATCTAATCAAATTAAAGGAATCTGGAGACCTCACTATTATTAAGAATATCGAACAGGAAATCGAAGAAGATATTGAAACTGAAACCAATCCCGAGGAAAATATCCAGGTGGTGGAATTGCTGATGCTTCCCAATTCACCGCTTATCGGAAAAAGTATCAAGACAGTAGGCTGGTACGACCTCCATGGTGCGGTGCCGCTGGCAATCAGGAAGCGGCGTAGTTTCAGGAATCCTGGGAGGAGGATATTCGACCGGAAATCTGATGATATCGAACTCAGGGTTGGAGATCGTTTACTGGTAGAGGTCACTCAAAAAGACATAGAGAACCTTCGAAAAATGGAAAACGTAAGTATACTCAGAGAGTATTCAGACATCAGTGTACCAAGCCTATACAAGCGGAATCTTACCTTTGGCATCTTGTTACTGGTCATCGGGCTCTCTGCTTTTTCGATTTTCCCTATCCTTAAAAGCGCCCTTATTGGCTGTTTTTTAATGATCTTTTTAAAATGTATCGACCTTGGAAAGGTATATTCTCAGGTCAACTGGCAGATCATTTTCCTTTTAGCAGGAATGATCCCCCTGGGGGTGGCCATGAGCAATACAGGTGCCGACCAGTGGATCTCAGACCAGTTATTAATGCTGTTCGATGATAAAAGTGATATTGTGATCATGGGCCTACTCTTTTTCGTAACTATGTTCCTAAGCGGATTTATTTCTAATAATGCCACCGCGATCATTATTGCCCCTATTGCCATTACTATAGCCTCCTCCCTACAACTTGATCCAAAGCCTTTTATACTTTCGGTTCTATTCGCCGCAAATTTCAGCTTTTTTACCCCGGTAGGCTACCAGACCAACACAATTATTTACGGAATGGGGATCTACAAATTCAAACATTTTCTCATCATTGGAGGCGTACTTTCACTAATCCTCTGGATTACCGCTACCCTTCTGCTTTCGGGACAACTGTAAAATGTTATTTTTGAAAAAAAAATTGAATGGCGAAACTTCTGGTTATTGGTTATGTCTGGCCCGAGCCTACATCTTCGGCGGCGGGCACAAGAATGATGCAATTACTGAAATTGTTCAGGAACTCTGGCTATGAAGTGATCTTTGCCTCTACCGCTAAAGAAACCCAGAACAAAGCCGATCTATCTTCACTAGGAATTGTTGAAGAGAAAATCCAACTAAACGACCCAAGCTTCGATTCGATTCTGAAAAGGCTTGATCCTGAAATCGTTCTATTCGACCGGTTCATGATGGAGGAACAGTTTGGCTGGCGGGTCGATGAAAATTGTCCTGAGGCATTAAAAATTCTTGATACCGAAGATTTGCATTTTCTTAGAGAAGCCCGTCAAAAGGCTTTTAAGGAAAACCGAACAGAAGAGCAGCTCCTTAATGAATCTGAGCTTGCCAAAAGGGAGATCGCTGCCATTTACAGGTGTGATCTTAGCCTGATCATTTCTGAACCGGAAATAAAATTACTACAGGACAAATTCAATATTCCTGAAGATATACTTTTTTACCTGCCTTATATGTTTTCAGAAATTTCATCTAAGGAACAAGAAATGCTACCCGGTTTCGAGGAACGTAAAGATTTTATAAGTATCGGGAATTTTCTACATGAACCAAACTGGCAGGCCGTCCTGTACCTGAAGGAAAAGATCTGGCCCGAGATCAGAAAAAAATTGCCTGATGCCAGGATGAATATCTATGGTGCTTATGCCTCTCAAAAGGTTGTAAACCTACATAATGCCAGGGAAAATTTTCTTGTTCATGGCTGGGTAGAGGATTCGACAAAGGCGATGAAAGAAAGCAGGGTGTGTCTGGCACCCATAAATTTTGGTGCAGGGCTTAAAGGAAAACTCGTAGAAGCCATGCAGAACGGTACAGTATCTGTTACTACCCCAACCGGGGCAGAAGGCATCAATGCTGAGATGGAATGGAACGGGTTCATTACCCACGGAGATAGGGAATTCATCAACCGTGCGGTCGAACTTTATTCGAATCAGGATCTATGGGAACAAAAACAACAGAAAGGATTTGAAATAATCAATTCCCGATTTAATGGAAAAGAGCATGGTAATTTATTTCAGCAAAGAATCAATTTGATCCTGAATAATCTGAAAGATCACCGAAACATGAATTTCACCGGTAAAATGTTAAGGCACCATCTGCACCGCAGTACATATTTCATGTCCAGGTTTATCGAGGAAAAGAACAGGAACAAAAAATAATAACCGCCGGTCTCAATTAAGCTCCCGACGGTTCACTACACAAAAAAACTGTTTAACACAAACTACAAAACAGGATTAGTTACCTGGTTTAAAAAAAGCTTTTCATTCAGCTTTCGAAGCACCTCGATTTTATTGGAGGTATTCACCAAAAGCGAAATATTGTTATTGCTCCCGCCGTAGGAGATCATACGAATTGGAACGTCCTGGAGTATTTCGAACAATCGGGAAGTTCCGCGATCTTCTATAAGCCCCTCACCTACCACGCAAATAATGCTGTGATTTGAATCTACGCTTATCTCCCCATAATTCTGAAGCTCTTCCATGATCTGGTCCAGGTTAGAGCAATCATCGATCGTAAGAGAAATCGCAATTTCGGAGGTTGTGATCATATCTATCGCGGTTTCATATTTATCGAAGATCTCGAAAATCTTTTTCAGGAAACCGTGTGCCATCAGCATTCGGTTGGACTTGATCTTGATCGCGGTGATCTCATCTTTGGCTGAAATAGCCTTTAATCCTTTGCTGGAAGCCTTCGAACCTATGCAGGTACCTTTTGCCTCGGGGGTGAATGTATTTTTAAGATAGACCGGAATATTTTTTCCAATAACGGGTGAAATTGTCTGTGGATGCAGGATCTTCGCTCCAAAATAGGCCAGCTCGGCAGCTTCCTCAAAGCTAAGGTCGGCAACGGGCTGTGTGCCCTCTACGTAGCGAGGATCATTATTGTGCAGGCCACTTATGTCTGTCCATATCTGTATCTCAGAAGCCCTGATAGCCGCACCCAGTATGGTAGCGGTATAATCGCTGCCACCACGTTTTAATGTATTTATTTTGCCTTCAGCATCTCTTCTCACAAATCCCTGGGTTACCAGGATCTCGGTCTGTTGGGAAGCCTTTAGTTCATCATTCAGCAATTCACCAATATGGGAAGTATCCGGGTTTTCAAGATTGCTTATATGCATAAACTTCTTGGCATCCAGAAGACTGTTTGCAATACCTTCAAAAGCCATAAAGGAGCTGAAAATATAGGTTAAAAGACTTTCTCCTGTGGTTATGATCTTCGCATCTGTTTCCTTGCTCCAGGCTGAATTCGCTGTATCCTGCAGACCTGTTAGCAGATCCTCAATATGACTCTTTACTGAAAGGTTTAAATTTTCTTCCGGAATTAATTCATCTATTAATAAAAAATGTTTATCTCTCAATCCCTGAATTCTTTCTTCGATCGAAGCATATTCCTTTTTCTGTGATAGAGATGAGATCTCTACCAGGAAATTGGTTACCCCAGACATGGCTGAAAGTACCAGCAGCTTATCACCGGGCTGGTTTAAAACGATATTCTTTACATTCCTGATACTTGCAGCAGAGCCAACAGAAGTACCTCCAAATTTTAAAACTTTCATACTTAAAAATTTCAGATTGCATAGGTATAATTAAAAGGAAGCGAGGCAAAAATTATATTTCATTTTATATACATTTGTACAAAATGTTCAATAATTAACAATGAAGACGATAACTACCTGTGTTCATGACATTATAAGGCACCAGCCCTTTTTGGATGATGCCATCGCAAGAGATATTATAAACTTTAGCGGTCTTGCGGCAGATATTCAGCCTCAGGTTGAAAAAGAAATGCGCAAACCTGTGAAACAGGGAAGTATCATTATGGCCCTTAGAAGGTATGCTCCCAGCCGCACCAAAGTTAACATGCAAAGTTTAAGGGAGCTGGGAGATATCATTGTGAGATCTGGTATTACCGAATACACTTTTTTGAATTCCAAAACAATTATTGCAAATAAGGCAAGATTGCTGGAAGCGGTAAAGGACCAGACCGGGATCTATCTGAATTACTCCAGCAATTACCAGGAAAGCAATATCCTGGTTTCATCTTCACTTACAGACCTGGTGGAAAAATGTTTCAGAAATGAGGTTAGAGTTTCGGTTAAGGATGAACTTTCTTCCATAACCATAGCCTTACCTAAGAACAGTTCCCAAACGGTGGGCCTCTATTTCTATATTTTTAAATTGCTGGCCTACGAAGGCATCCCGGTTTTTGAAATGATCTCTACTTCCAACTATTTCGCATTATTTCTTGAAAAAGAATATATAAACAAGGCGTTCCTGTTAATGAACGAGATCAAGCAATAAACTACCAGTATTCGTAATAGACTCCCGTCATGGCGATTACGGCCATCAGCACGATAAGGGCAAAGGCGATAAAGAACTTTTTCCTATTCCCCTGCCGTATGCGTTTGAGAAATTCCAGGTCGGTTTGTTTATCGGGATTATTTCGAGTTAGCATAATTTAGATCGGTTAGAATCGAAAATGGCGCTCAATATACTAAAAATCAAATATTTAACACAAATTGGTTTTAAAATTATCCCAATAAGCACAACAATTAAACTTTGCATAATTAATTTCAGGTATTAAATTTCCTGTTATGAAAAACCTGCTCAGGGCCATACTTGCCGGTTGGGGCGCTAAGAAATTTGGTGGCGGTTGCGGTTGCATAGGAATGATCGTGGTTTTCATCATTCTATGGATCCTGCTTGGCTACCTGGGCCTGGGAAGCTGATTAATTATACTCCTTCACTAAAGTCGCCCATTCCATACTTTTCAGAGTCCTTATTAATATCGGGTTTATGGTCTTCAATAGTTCCGAGCCTTTAGGAAAGGCATAGCTGTAATAGTCCTTTTTAAGGCTCTGGCCCAGGATTTCCACATCACCGGAAATATCCATCCTTTCTATTTCGAATTTCAGAATAGGTTCATCGTAGACGAAAAGTTTCGTCTTTTCCTCGAATACTGCCTGCAGGCCTTCTGCTCCGGTACTCACCAGTTCATTTTCAATATTATAAAGTTCCAGAAGTTCTTCGGAACTCGAACTTTTTACGGTGGTCACATCAAATCTTTCCAGGTCTTCTATGCTCGTGATCTCCTCATTAATGCTTTCAACTGTAAGAGACGAAGCGATACCCGCCGTAAAACTGGAGATAATGATCACGGCCATGAACATCCAGATAAGGCCAATGATCCTTCCGCCGGTGGTTCGAGGTGATTTATCTCCGTAACCAACGGTAGTCATGGTGACGGCACTCCACCAGAATCCCTGCATGATGCCTCTAAGATCACCCCCAAATTCCTCCTTGTTCTTTTTTCTTTCGAAAAGCCATACCAGGAAACCAAAAATAAAGATTACAAATAGCAACAGCCCGATTACCGAAAAGAAATCCCAGCTAAATAGATTCTTAATATGCTTGAGAAATCTGGATTCCTTTTTCTTAGCAACACTCGTATGGGAAATAAAGTATGGCTGCGAAAAATCCATTCTTTTCATCCGGTTATCGGTAACCGTAATGGGGTTTACACTGAAATCTACTTCAGCATTCTCTATGGCCTGCAATAATTTTCCCAGATTCTCATATTCCTTGAACTCGTAAGGCAATTGCAATTGCTCATTCACCATTTTCCAGGAAGATATACTTAGCCCGGCATAGCCCTGCGGCCGCTTTTCCACGAAGGGCGGAGTTTGGGTTATCCCGATGACCAGTTTATTCTTAAATCGAATAGAATCTGTCACCTGGCCAAAGCCCGGCAAACTGAATAAGATGATAAAAATATAAAGGCAGTACTTTTGGATATGAGGCATGGAAAACGAATTTTGCTTCGAATATAATAAAGAAGTTAAAAACGGTATTATTTCCTGGCAGCGTCTTTATCGAAGATATAGGCGATATTGAGCTTTTTCCTTCCGAAATTCTTAGCCTTTTCTATATCCTCACCCATATAAATATCTATCCTGTTCCTCCAGCGGTAATGCATTTTATCCTTGATTAGAAAAACACTGTCAAAACCTTCGATCCTGATCCTTGAGTTATGGTCTAGCCCCATTCTTAAAAGATCTCTGGAAACGGCCACTGCTTTCATTCCCGGTTTAAGCGTGTCGCCCCAGGCAGTGATCCTGGGATTATTCTGGGTCTGATATACTACCGAGTTATAAGCTGTCGCAGTTACGCAGATGGTATCCCAATCCAGGTCTGAATCGTCCAACTTCCTTTTTTTACAGGATGAAATGAAAAATAACAGGCTGCATATTATACCAAGTGCAAATATTCTGGTTATTTCCGGAAATTTTATGCTCCACTTTCTATGCATATAACTATAAACTAAAACCTTGAGGATATTCCCTTTTTACGAACTGGTTGGCCTCATCAAAATTGGTCACCTTCATATTCTGGGCATCCCAGATCATTTTTATGTCTCGGCCCGGGTAGTAAACCTCTTCATGCCCTTCTTTATTTTTCCTGGTTTTCTGAATGTCATACCCCCTAATAGCCAGGTTGGCAATAAGCATTGATTCAGTCAGCGGACCGGCGATCTCGAAAGGGGAGCTTAATTCCTTTTTACCGTAACCAGCGATGGCGGCTTCCACCCACTGGGCATAATGGCCATTTATTCCGTTCTTCACTCGCTCATATTTCTGTGGAACAGATACTTCTTCGGTTTTAGAGGTTGGCAGCAGTCTTGGGTTCAGGCCATAGGTTCCGCACATCATCTTGCCCTTGTCCCCAATGATAAGAGCTCCGTTCCCACCGTCGCCGAAGGTTTCTTCAGGGCCAAGTTCTTCTGGCCGCACTGGCTTGATGCCTCCGTCCATCCAGTGCAGTTTAATATCTTTAGAGGCAGAATACTTATTATCAAAGCTCATGATAACATGACTCGATGGCGGACAGCTTTCCGGGAAATACCCCCTCTGGAATTCGTCAACATACACACTTCCCACACTACATTCCACTTCTTTCGGGTATTTTAACCCCAGAACGCTAAAAGGAGGTTCAATTAAATGGCAACCCATATCTCCTAGTGCGCCGGTACCATAGTCCCACCAGCCACGCCAGTTGAATGGAACCAGCCCGTCTACATATTCCTTTCGGGGAGCCGTTCCCAACCATAAATCCCAGTCGAGCTCTGCTGGAACAGGTGAAGAAGTCTTAGGCCAAGGAATTCCCTGGGGCCAAACCGGTCGGTTGGTCCATACATAAACCTCCTTTACATTCCCAATAATGCCGGCATCGTACCATTCTTTCATCTTTCTTACTCCGTCACCGGAGGCTCCCTGATTTCCCATTTGGGTTACCACCTTATATTTTTCAGCTGCTTCGGTGAGTTTACGAGCTTCATAGATATCATGGGTCAGGGGTTTTTGAACGTAGACATGTTTCCCCCTTTTCATCGCGGCCATCGTCTGTACCGCGTGATTATGGTCTGGTGTGGAAACGCTTACCGCATCAAAATTCTTTGATTCCTTATCGAAGAGTTCCCGGTAATCCTTATAATATTTGGCTTTTGGGAATCGTTCCCTGGAAGCCTGCGCCCTTCTGTCATCCACATCGCATAGAAAAGCGATCTCGGCTTTTCCACTTTCATAGAAGCTGGTAAGGTCAGATTCGCCTTTTCCACCAACCCCGATCCCAGCGATTAGCAATTTATCGCTTGGAGCGACAAACCCGGGTCCACCCAGTACATGTCTAGGAACTATAGTGATACCTGCGGCGGCAATGGCCGATTTTTTCATAAAATCTCTGCGTGAATTGGGATCAACTGGTTTTTTTGATGATTTCATAATACTAAGTAGTTATTGACAGAATTGAAGTTTGATCTTTCAGACCTAGCCCCAATTTAGTCAAAATATGACAAAATGTATCATCATCGGATATTCTGTCGGGTTATTGGAATTTCGGCAGGGTACTTGTACCATACTAGCCGTAAATGGCTGGAAATTAATTTATAGCCGAAATTATAATAGAAAAAAATACTTTTTATGAGTCAAGTTAAGCAAAATGACGCCGTTAAGGTACATTACACAGGGAAGTTAGAAGACGGTCAGGTTTTCGATAGTTCAGTAGAGCGTGGAGAACCTATAGAGTTTACCCTAGGACAGGGTCAGCTTATCCCAGGTTTTGAAGATGGACTTATCGGGATGGAAGTGAACGAAAAGAAAACTATCAATATACCAAAAGAAGAAGCTTACGGAGAGCCTAAAGCTGAGCTTATCCAGGAAGTTGAAAAAAGTCAGCTACCGGAAGAGCTTAAACCAGAAGTGGGAATGCCTCTAGTTTCTAAGGCTCCTGACGGTCGTGAGATCAACCTTGTAGTAACCGAGGTAAAAGATGATAGTATCGTAGTAGATGCGAACCATCCACTTGCAGGTAAAGACCTTATTTTTGATCTTGAAGTTGTAGAGATCAAATAAGAGTTAACCAGAATATTCAATATTAGCCCGGACATGTTCCGGGCTTTTTTTATGCATATTTGGCCCGGTTAGGTTAAGGTTATTATAATTCTTTTCTGAATCCTTCTCACCTTCTTAAATTAGGGAAGAATCAACAAAAAAATTAAATCATGAAAAGAAAAGGATCAGCCGTTTGGAATGGCTCTTTGAAAGAAGGAAAGGGAACAGTAAGCCTGGAAAGCGGGGTTTTAAAAGATGCACAATATTCGTTTAAAACCAGGTTCGAAAATGGAAAAGGTACAAATCCGGAAGAACTGGTTAGTGCGGCCCATGCCGGCTGCTTTAGCATGCAGCTTTCTGCTTTTCTTACCGAAGATGGTTTTGAACCAACAAGCCTGGAAACTACTTCAGAGATCACATTTGAAGATGGCGAGATCACCAAGTCTCACCTAATTCTGAATGCAGATGTACCAGGGATAGATAAGGACAAATTCGATAAGATCGCCAACAAGGCCAAAGAAAATTGCCCATTGTCCAAATTGCTCAACGCAGAGATCACCCTGGAGTACGATCTAAAATAATAAAGCTAAAAATTGAAATTAAAGGTTTAAAAAGATGGATCTGGGATCTGTCTTTTTAAACCTTTTTTATTTGCTGCAGGGCGTAGAAAACCGCTTTTTTTATTTTTTCTTCCATCAGGTTATCTTCCACACATTTCTGGTTCACTTCCAGTTCTATTCCCGCATACCGCTCAGGGAATATTTTACGCAGGCTGGTGGTAAAGCCATCAGCTTTTCCCAGGTAGGGATAATTAGACCTTATCCTGAAACCGGGTAATTTTTGCTGTAGATCTTCTTTTATTTTAAGGGCTAAAGTTTTCTCCATCTTCCTGCCTGGATCGTATAATATTCCAATATCGGCTTTCCTTTCCAGCCCATGCAAAACCGGTGTAAAGCTATGCACCGAAAAATGCAGCACGTCATGCCCCTGCTCTATCATTTTCCTGATAGAATTTTGTACTTTTTCCCTGTATGGTTCATAAAATTCAGAAAGAATCTTTTTCTTTTCGTCCAGGGGCAGGTCTTTTGAAAACCTTGAAAACAGTTTCTTATGCCAGGGAGACCGGTTACTTTCTACAAGTAGCCTCCCTACTTCCTGGTAATGAGAGCTATCTGCAATGGGGTCCAGAAACTTATATAGATCGAATGCCCCCAGGTCAAAGGCCTCATGGGTATCCAGTATCTGTTGGTCAGATTCAAATAAATACTGGTATTCCTTCGGAATAGAAGGGAATGCGTGTTCACAGCTTAACAGCAGTTTCATGGCCGGAACATTCTGTTCTCCTGCAGGCATTCTGCCAGCCTGGAATATACCCTGATAATATGAGCCTGGGAAAAATCATTTCGCAAAGCCTTCAGGATCCTGGTCGCCAGGCTGCCATTTTGCAGGATGAATTCAATATGCTTCTGATGATTTTCACTAAGCTGCTCTCCCACCTTTTCATAAAGTTTCTTCCAGATACTTTTAACATCTGCCTCCTTATGCAAGTCAAAGACTGCAAGGAATCTTTTATCTGTGATAAGCGTATTTTCAGCATTGACTATCACTTCATCAAAGATCCTGAACAGCTCGTCTTCATGCCATGATTTCTGGTCTTCCAGGGAGATAAGCTCCTCCCTTACCAATAATTTTAAAACCTCAATGATCAAAGCTGCTATGGCCACATCTGCCGAAGGATTTTCCTGAATGTCTATCACCCTTATTTCAATGGCATTTCGGTCAAACCTGGAAATGGCACCCCTTGAATTCAAAAAATGATGGTCCAGGATCTTTTCGGTATCGAAAGGTTTTATGGCTTCAGTAATAGGCTCGAAAATCACCTTATTGTAATCTGCTTTATTAAAGACCTGTTCGGGGATCACCTTACCGGTCATATGCGGGATCTCTTTCTGGTTGGTCTTATAGTAATGCATACGGGCATCCTTATATCCGGTGAAATCTCCATCGAGCACGGGCGAACTTGCCGCGAGACCGGGAATGATAGGCAAAAGTAACCTTATTGCCGCATGAAGCTTCTCAAATTCGGCATCATCAAAAAATGGCAGGTTAATATGCATGCTTTGCACATTGCTCCAGCCATGTCCCTTGCAATCGAAAATTCGGTTATAAAGAGCGTAGATCTTGCTGTAATGATGTTGCCACAATTTAGTTTCAGTATGAGGATCCATCATGGGATGGGCTGCGGTAGGCAACAAACGGGTGCCAAATTCATCAAGCAATCCATTGATCTCCCTTACATTTTCTGAAAATAACCTGTCCAGCCCTTCCAGGTCGGCAGTAGGCCCATTGGTTTTCATTTCCACGACATGAGACACCAACTCATTGCTCCATTCAATTTTTCCGTTCTCAACGTCTGAAGTTAAAGAACCATTTTTTTTGGTAAGCAATTTATCTACGATTGGGTTTATCTTAAGTTCTGGAATTTTAACCAGCATATACTCCAGCTCGATCCCATAAACTTCAAAAAGGTGGTAGGCCATTATATTTTGTTTTCTAGTCGGTTCTTTAAAGCGCTGATGATATCTATATAAACCTGCTCGCCATAGAACTCATCTTCCACGCCGGCGTCTATATTAGGATTGTCGTTGATCTCGATGACCAGCGCCTTCTTATTTACTTCTTTTATATCTATGCCATAAAGCCCCTTCCCCATTAGTTTGGCGGCTTTAATGGCATTTTTCAGGATCTTTTCGGGTACTTTTTCAATTGGCAGGCAATCGGCATTCCCGTCCTGGTCGTCTTTTTTATCTGCACTCCAGTTGTAGATCTGCCAGTGTCCCTTGGCCATATAATAGCGGCAGGCATAGAAAGGTCTTCCGTCCAGTATGCCTATGCGCCAGTCGTAATCTGAAGGAGAGAATTCCTGGGCGATCACCAGGTCTGATTTCTTGAGCATGGCATTCACCACCTCAAAATATTCTTCCTCGGTCTCAGCTTTTTTAACGCCGAAAGAAAAAGTGGAATCAGGGGATTTCAGGACCACCGGTAAGCCGGTCTTCTCCAGGACAGAATTCTTATTGTCCTTATGCACTATGATGGTCTTTGGTGTAGGAATACCGGCATTTTCCAACGCTTCAGCCATAAAAACCTTGTTACAGCATTTAAGTATTGCATCTGGATAATCCACGATCGCGATATCTTCCTGCTGGGCTTTACGGGCAAAGGCATAGGCTTCATTGTTCACCTCTGTACTTTGCCTGATGAAAAGGGCATCGAAAGCTGGAAGCCTGGAAAGTTCTTTGGGCCCAATGATTTCGGTATAAAAACCCATTTTCTCCGCTACCTCGATAAATTTCTTCAAAGCTTTGGCATTACTGGGCGGGGCAATATCTTCAGGCTGAACAAGGATCGCCAGGTCATATTCAAAACTGGTATTCCTGGGCGTATCATAACGCTTTTTAGCGAAATACTGCTCAGCAAAAAGCAACATGCTCTCTTTGTGTTCTGCCGGGATCTCGGCTTCAGAAATGGCCTTGATACTTTTTATATTCCACTTTGTAGTAAAATTGAATCTAACCCTTAAAAAGGGGATCTGGAAATGCCTGAAGAACATCGCGCTCAGTTCACGATACTTCGCGGCCACGTTCTGGCCAAAATATATGCTCAAAGTAAACTCCTGTGACTTGATATTTTTAAGGGACTGCTGAAGAAGATCGTCGAAATCTTCTGAAACGATCTTGACAAGTTTCGGCTCTCCCAGGTCCACGATGTTCTTTACCGTTGGAATTGCCAGGTGACCACGGGCTTCCGCCAGCAGGGAAACATAATATCCTTTAGACTGATAGGAATAATCTTTACAAAGATTGAAAATCCTGGCCTTTCCCAATTTGGAGTATTCAGGATTGGTAAGATAATCCTTAGACGAAATGATCTTTACGTGCTCTGATGATATCGTCCAAGTCTCAGGCTGATTTACAACAATATATTTATTCATTAAACAATAAAAAATTTAGTCAAATGTAGATTAAAAACCAATCCGAATTTTAGATTTTAAGCCCAGCTTAATATTTATTCTTACATTCCATTTTTAACTCAAAAACAACATCAAAATGCGATCAAAATTAGCGGGGATACTTCTCTTTTCTGGACTTATAGGTTTGAATGCCCAAACCAACAATCAGGAAATCAGAGTAAAAGCAGAGAAGATCCATGAGAACGCGATCACCATAGATACTCATAACGATATTAATGTAAACAATTTTAGCGCGGAAAAAAATTATTCCATGAACCTGGACACCCAGGTGAATATCCCAAAAATGGAAAAAGGTGGTATTGATGTAACCTGGCTCATCGTTTACACAGATCAAAAGAAACTCAACGAGGAAGGGTATCGCGTCGCCTACGAAAATGCCATCAATAAATTTGAAGCCATTCATAGACTGACCAGCGAACTTGCTCCAAAAAAGATCGGGCTGGCCACAAATTCCGCAGAAGTTAGGGAACTTGTAGCCCAGGGAAAGAAAGTTGCGATGATTGGGGTAGAAAATGCCTATCCAGTGGGTACAGATCTGGGTAGGATTAAAGAATTCTATGAGCGTGGAGCCAGATATATGTCCTTATCACATAACGGTCACAGCCAGTTCTGCGATTCTAATACCGGGGAAGAAAATGATGTATGGCTTTATAATGGGCTTAGCAAACTTGGGAAAGAAGCGATCATAGAAATGAATAAATATGGAATAATGATAGATGTTTCCCATCCCAGCAAAGAGGCCATCAAGCAGATGTTCGAGTTGTCTAAAGCACCATTGATCGCTTCCCACTCCTCTGCCCGGGCCTTGTGTAATCACAGCAGGAATCTTGATGATGAATTGCTGGCCTTGTTCAAAAAACATGGCGGGGTGGTACAGACGGTTGCTTTTTCCAGCTACCTGAACACTGAAAAACACGAAGCTTTCGGGGCCGCGTCAGAAGAACTTTACGAGACAAAAGCCAGGGAAATGGACTTTAGTATCCTGGAAAGAGACAGCATTAAAAAGCTAAGTCAGCCAGAACAGGATATTTATTATAAAAAATTGAATAAGCTTAAGCTGGAGGCCAAACCTGAGATCGAAGAATTGAAGAAGAAGGTGGTACCGGTGAATGTTTCAGATTTTGTAGATCATGTAGATTACCTGGTAGAAAAGATCGGGATAGACCACGTAGGGATTAGTTCAGATTTTGATGGAGGTGGCGGAATTGATGGATGGCAGGATGCTTCAGAAAGCCTTAATGTGACCATCGAACTGGTAAAAAGAGGATATACCGAAGAAGAGATCAAAAAGCTCTGGGGTGAAAATTTACTACGGGTTTTAGATGAAGTGCAGGCCGTAGCCAGCGAAATTCAGAAATCCTGATTCTTATCGAACTTAAGTTCAATGATATTCGCGGGGCCACCTAAGGCCTCGTTGGAAATAAACATCCTGCCAGACGGACTGAAACAGATTCCTTCTGGCTGGGTGAATTTTTCAGGATCCAGTAAATGCAATTCCTTGATCTTACCAGATGGTTTCAGGATCAATAATTTCTGAAATTCAGCATCCAATACATAAAGCTCGTTTGTTTCAGGATGAAAACTCATATCTGAAGGCCTGATAAGCTGTCTGGGGTTATTGGTGCGAAGCCTGTCAAAGGCGGGATCATTAAAATTGATCTTAAGCACAGGTGTTTTATCAAGGTTACGGGTTTCAGGATCGAAGGCGTAGATTCCCCGGTAGTCGCCTCTGTTATCTAAATTGCGCTCTTTCACTATTAGCCAGAGGTTACCTTGCTTGCTGGCAGCGAGCCCTTCTATATTGTTCCTGTATTCAAAATCCAGTTTTATTTCCACAGCATCCTCTTCAATGCCTTTCAGGTCTTTAATATTAAAGAGAGTACCGTTACTTTCTACAACCCAGAATTCGTCGTTAAGTGAAGTGATTGCCTCATAATCCCCGGAACCGGCAAATTTGTATTTATCCACGATCCTAGAAGTTTTGAGGTCATAAATGAAAATATAACCATCCTCATCCTGTATACAGGCAATTCGCTCGTCCCCTAACCAGTAGATACCAGAGATCTCCCTGAGTTCCTCCGGCATTTCCCAGGTCTGCAGGATGGTGTATTCTACGGTAGTATCATTGAAGTCATAATCGTTTTTCTGATAGATCCCGTAAATGACTCCGGCGATCACTAAAATGAAAATTACGATTCCTACTGCCCATTTGGTCATATGCTAAAGCTTTAAAATCTAAATTACACTAATGAGGATGCCGCACAAAAAGATTAACAATACTTTGAAACCGCCTGCCTCTACTCCAGTTTACTGCCTCCCAATCGATTAGCTAAAAGTTAAAATCATGTTAAATAGGTACCTTTTATTACATAGTACTGTAACGGATTCTATTTAAGCTCGTCTTTTAAATAGAAACAATCATCAAAAACATCAAATTATGACAACTTTAGTTAGCAACACCAAGAACAGAAAATCATTTATGAATACAGAGGCGAACAGCAGTTCTTTCAGCATCATCAGCCGAAGAAGATTCGCCTAGTAAGTCAAAAACATCATCAATCATTAAAATTTATTAATCATGAGAACTTTAAGCAGCAACACCAAAAACAGGAAATCTTTTATGAACACTGAGGCAAATGCCAGTTCCTTCAGCCTAAGCAGCCGAAGAAGATTTGCCTAACATTTAAAAATCATCATCAATCATTAATCATCAAAATTCATCAATTATGAGAACTTTAGTAAACAACACCAAGAACAGAAAATCATTTATGAATACCGAAGCCAACGTTAGCAGCTTCAGCATCATCAGCCGAAGAAGGTTCTCCTAGGTATTCGTAACATTCATCAATCAATCATCAATCAAATTAAATTCATCAATTATGAGAACTTTGGATAGCATCATCCAGGATTTTGAAAAAAATAAAGAAGGCGGCCTGAGTCATCGCAGGCCGTTCCTGAACCTGAAGACCTCAAGAGCATATTTTAACTGGCAGGAAACCAGATGCTATGCTTAATAGCCCTGGATCAGGAATTCATCGATCAAGAATGTTTTAGTGCCCCTCTCCTATTTGGAGTCTAAACCAAAACCTGATCTTACCTTAACACCTACAAACCTTTTTGAACTCCAGATCAACGAACAGTATAGAAAACCGGTTACCAGGAAATTCCTGGCTCCGGAAATTAAAAATCAATTTTATGGAAGCTTTTCTAACCTAGCCGGTAAACCTCTGTTTACCGGCTATAATTTTTGGTTAAAATAGCATTAAAATAAGCTTAAAATTTAAACCCCAGCGGCCAAACATTTGTTTATTTGCAGCATCTACCCTGAACAAATGTTAGAAAGAATAAAAAGACAGCCCAAATTAAAATGGGCCCTGATCATCCTGGCAAGCCTTATCGCCCTTTTCTTTTTATTTTTCGGAAGTATCTATTTTGGACTATTCGGAAAAATCCCAAGCTCAAAAGAGCTTACAGAATTAAAACAAAATAAAGCCACACAGGTACTGGCCTCCAATGGAGACCTTATCGGGAAGTTCTACATCTTCGACCGTCAGCCCATCAATTTCTCACAGTTCCCGGAACATCTTAAGGAAGCACTTATCGCTACCGAAGACGTTAGGTTCTATGAACATGACGGTATAGATAACAGGAGTTTATTAAGGGTTTTCTTTAAATCTATTCTATTACAGGACGAGTCTGCCGGTGGTGGGAGCACCATTACGCTTCAGCTTGCCAAGAATATTTACGGAAGAAAGGATTTCGGAATGTTCGGCATCGTCATTAATAAGATGCAGGAAGCGGTAATCGCTAAACGCCTGGAGAATATTTATTCGAAGGACGAGATCATCGAGCTTTATTTTAACACTGTCCCCTTTAGTGACAATACTTATGGGATCGAAAGTGCATCGCTTAAATTCTTCAACAAGCATACTTCAGAATTAAGCCTGGAAGAATCGGCGGTTCTGGTGGGTATGCTTAAGGCAAGTCATTATTACAACCCGAGAATATTTCCGGAGAGAAGCCGTTTAAGACGGGATGTGGTCTTAATGCAGATGGCCAGGAACGGGTACCTGAGCATGGAAGAGGCCGAGGAAGCAAAACTCGAGCCACTCATCCTGGATTATAAAAGTTACAGTCATGACAAGGGAATCGCTCCTTACTTTCGTGAACAGGTGAGAAAAGATGTTAGCCGCGTACTGGATACCCTGAAAAATAAAGATGGACAGAAATATAATATTTATCGCGACGGGCTGATAGTTCATACGACCCTGAATTACCAGATGCAGCAGCTGGCAGAAGAAGCGATGCTGGAACATATGAAAGAACTGCAGTTGCAACATGAAAAATCCTATGGGGATTATGCTCCGTGGATACGCAATAAGGAGATCCTTAACGATGCCATAAAAAGATCTGAGCGCTACCAGTCCCTGCAGAAGGAAGGACTGGATGAGTCTGAGATCATGAAAAGGCTGGAGCAAAAACATCCTACAGAGCTTTTCAGTTATGAAGGCATGGAAACCAAGAATATCAGTACCATAGACAGTATTTCCCATTACCTTAAATTCCTTAATTCAGGCCTATTGGCGGTTGACCCGGAAAATGGTGGTGTACAGGCCTGGGTTGGTGGCGTAGATTTCAGGTTCTTTAAATATGATCATGTGGCCCAAAGCAAAAGGCAGGTTGGTTCTACCTTTAAACCTATAGTCTATACCGCTGCCCTGGAAAACGGATTAGATCCCTGTGCCTATTTTTCGGTACGTGAGGTTACTTATGAAGATGGCTGGACTCCTTCCAATTCTTCTTCTGAAGGCGATGACCCTAATATGAACTACAACCTTAAGACGGCTTTAAGTCGTTCTATGAACACCATTGCGGTGAAGGTATTGATGGAGACCGGTATCGGCAACGTGATCAACCAGGCCCGTAAGATGGGAATAGAGTCTAAATTACCCGAAGTACCTTCGATCGCCCTGGGAACTGCTTCACTGAACCTAAGCGAATTAACATCGGCCTATACCAGTTATGTAAATAACGGTCATTATGCCAAGCCTTTTTATATCACCAGGATCGAAGATGCTGAAGGTAACCTACTGGCAGAATTCGAACCTCAGGTATCCAAAACCAGGGCCTTTTCTGAAGATACTCGCAAGATCATGATCAATATGATGCAGGCGACCGTAAACGAAGGAACTGCGACCAGATTGAGATATAAATACGGTCTGCAAAATGATATCGCCGGGAAAACCGGAACCACCCAGGATAATAAAGATGGCTGGTTCGTGGGAATCACTCCAGAACTGGTATGTGTAACCTGGGTAGGATCTGATGACCACAGGATAGGTTTCAGGAACACCGGTATAGGTCAGGGAGCTAATTCTGCCCTACCCATCTTCGCCAGGTTAATGCAAAAAATGAATGCTGATTCAGAATTCAATAGTATTACCAATGCGAGATTTCAGCCCTTATCTTCAGACCTGGCAGAAATGATGGAATGCCCGCCGCAAGAAAGGGATAACTTCTTTGAGCGCCTGTTCTCTGGAGGTAAAAAAGACCAGAGAAAGAACGAAAATGGAAAAAAGAAGAAGAAAGGTTTCTTTAAGCGGTTATTCGGTAAAAAAGATGATAACTAGAATTCCTTATTGATCTGCATTCTAAGTTTACGAGAGTAATCCTCTTCAAGCCAGTCCCTGTAATTCTTGGTGCTTTTACTTATACAGTAAGAATATTGCTTGATCCTTGAAGCGATATCAGGCTTTAGTTCCTGCGCAAGAATCCTGGCATCAAAAACATCCTCGCTATTTTCTACACACATCTTTACGTGCTGTTCCATAGACCATTCAAGAACGGCCTTGGATTTTAAACCTTTTTTGATCACCTCGTCGTAAGCGGCTTCCACATCAAAAGTTACATCTTCGGTCTTGGAGAATTGTTCACGAATTTCCGGTGGCATTTCATACTGGAATTCCCTTTCGATCTCCTCATCACTTAAAAGATTTTCGAAATAGAAATCTGGTGACCTGAAAATCTGTTTCCAGTCTACCGGTGTGCTCCAGTGACCGAATCTGGCCATGTTATTACCAAGGTCTATCACCGTAAATTCTTCTTTATCTTTAAGAACCCGTGAACCACGACCAATCATCTGGAAATATAGAGTTAGCGATTTGGTTGCTCGATTAAGAATGATGGTTTCCACGGTTGGTTCATCAAAACCGGTGGTAAGTATACTTACCGAAGTCACAATGGCGTCTGGTGTATGTTTGAACCATTTAAGGATGTCTTTACGATCCTGCTTACTGGTTGTATTATCTAAATGGCGAATAGGCAACCCGGCATTTTTGAAGGTATGGTAAACTTCCACCGAAGTATTAATACCATTATTGAAAATGAGAGTTTTCTTACCTCTAGACCTTTCATAATAAGCAGTAAGCAGTTTTTCCTGCATACTGTAATTGGAATAGAGCTCTTCTGAAGATTTTACTGTATAGTCACCGTTCATTCCCACTTTAAGATTGGTAAGCCCTACATTATAGCTGTAAATATTGGCGCGGGCCAAGAATCCTTTTTCTATAAGGGAATTAATGGAATCACCTACGATAAGTTCCCTGTAGTTATCCTTCATGGGAAGCTTGATATTCGAACTCAAAGGAGTGGCTGTCACACCCAGGATGAAGCATTTCTCGAAGAACTTGAACAATTTCCTGAAAGAGTTATAGTGAGCCTCATCGATAATGACCAGACCAATATCTTCTATTTCCAGTTTTTCATCGTTCAAGCGGTTGTTCAGGGTTTCAACCATGGCTACAAAGCACATATAGTCATCCTGATCTGGTAATTCCTTGACCTTGGAATTGATTATCTTATTGCGAACCCCAAAGCCAGAAAGCATTTTGGAGGTCTGTTTACAAAGCTCGATCCTGTGGGTAAGGATTAGAACTTTCTTATTGGTTCTCTGGATATACTCCCGGGTCATCTGGGAGAATATCACGGTTTTACCACCACCTGTTGGTAGCTGGTATAGCAGATTATAATTTTCGGGATGCTCTTCTATCACCCCGAAAATCTTGTTTATATCCTTTTGCTGATAGTCATATAGTTCCTTGTCTACTTTCTTCTTTTCAATACCAAATGTTTCTGACGCCATAGATTTTTTATAAGTAAGCAATTTTGCAAAAATAAGGCATTTTAATCTTTAGTCAAAAATTAATTCAGGAATATGAAGCCTTTAATTAGCCCCGCCGCATTTAAAAAAATTGTATTTTTAGGGTCGTTAATTTTGCTATTATAATTTTTTCAATTGCTGAAAAAATTTCTGTGCCCCCCACTCCCCCCGGGTGAATGAAATAACCTTAAAAACCTGGGATTTGATTTCTGCTGAGGACCTTTACTCCAATTACCAATCAACGCTTAACAGTTGTGAGTTATTCGCAGGCCTGAAAAAAGATCAGTGGTTGGATCTTCTGAACCATTTTCATGAAGAAAAATGGAGTAAGAACTCCTGCATCATAAATCACCAGAAATTCCTCTTTCACTTTTACATTATTACCCGTGGCCGGATCAAAATGTACAATGTAGATGATTTCAGCCATAAGGAACACACCTTGTTCCTACTAAAGAAAGGAGATGTTTTCGATCTATTTTGCCTATTGGATGGTATAAAACATAAGGTATACTATGAATGCCTTGATGAGATAAGGGTTCTGGCCATCCCAATGGAAAAGCTCAGGGAATGGCTTAATAAGAATCCCTGGCAGTATGAACACTTTCTTTCGTATGCCGGTGGTATGATGCGTGCTCTGGAATCTAATGTCTCACAACTCATATTTACCAATATCACCACCCGGCTATTGAAACTGCTTCTGGAAAATGTGAATTTAAAATCTCAAAAGCTGGAACATATCAATGACCTGCCTAATAAGGAGATCGCAAATCTTATAGGTTCCACAAGAGCTGTGGTGAACAGGCATCTTCAGCAATTAAAGCAGAACGGTTCCATTAATATCGCCAGAAACCAGCTGGAGATCAGGGACATTTCTCTATTACTTGAGGAATTGGAAAAGCAGAACGGAAATCAAAAATAACAGCCCTGTGCTACCTAGGTCATTCAGGATCAGCACCATATAGTCTATCTTGCATTAATATTCCAAAACAATTTATTCATCAATTAATTTAAATTTTCAGACCATGAAAAAACTCATCACATTCGTATTACTTGCAGGTTGGGTATTAACCGCCTATTCGCAAAAAGTTATTGAACTTGAAGAAACCACATTAACCTTTGAACCCACAGGCGAGGTCGTTTTTGAAGATTATGCCAATGGAATTGTGAAAGTGCGCGAAAATTATGCAGCCCAATTCCAGTCTAATGCTATCGCTTTTATTAATGAAAACTTTGATATTAACAGATTTAGGAAAGAATCGGGAAATTTAAACGGAGATATTTATGTAACTGTCACCAGTCCTAAAGGGCACCTAAATGCAAGGTATGATGATAAAAATCAACTGGTAAGCACATTTCAAAAATTTGAAGATGTTCCCCTGCCTTTTGAAGTAAGAAATGAAGTCTATGCAAATTATATGGGATGGACTCTTACCAAGGACAAGTACATAGCTTCAGGAACCGAAGGAAATATAGATAAAGAAAAGTATATCGTTTACCTGGAAAAAGGTAGCGAACGTGAAAAATTAAGAATCACCCCTGCCCGTACCTCGACTACCGGTGTGGCCATGGTTGAAAAATTCTAAGGAAAATATATTCCTAGGGCTGTATGGAAGTTTAGCGCTGTCTAATCTCATAAGACAGAATGTTAAATGTAATAGTAGTTAATAAATTCTTGATCTCTCAGATCAAAAAATCACACAGAGTTAACGCTAAAATTTTCATACAGCCTTCTTTTTGTGCCTATTCGAAGAGGTCTGAAGAAAGATACCTGTCTCCACGATCACAAACGATACTAACTACCAGTCCACTTTCCAGCTCATTGCATAGCCTTACCGCGGCCGTAGCAGCTCCTCCACTACTCATTCCGGCAAATATACCTTCTTCCTCTGCTAATCTCCTGCTCATTTCAATAGCATCCTGTTCACTCACTTCCAGAACCCTGTCTACTTTTTTCGGATCAAAGATCTTTGGCAGGTAAGCCTCCGGCCATTTCCTAATACCCGGTATTCGGGAATCATCGGTTGGCTGCACTCCTACGATCTGTATATCCTTGTTCTTTTCTTTTAAAAAAGTACTGGTTCCCATGATGGTACCGGTAGTTCCCATAGAGGAAACGAAGTGGGTAACCTTATTCCCGGTATCTCTCCATATCTCGGGACCGGTGGTTTGGTAATGCGCTTTCCAGTTGTCATCGTTTCCAAACTGGTTAAGCATGAAATAGTCGCCAGATTTCATTTTATCCTCGGCATAATCCCTTGAGCCTTCTATTCCTCCGTCGGCATCGGTAAGTATCACTTTAGCTCCATAAGCCCTCATGGTCTGAACCCTTTCTACCGTAGAATTCTCGGGCATTACCAGCTCAATATCCAATCCAAATATCCCCGCGATCATCGCCAGGGCGATACCGGTATTTCCACTGGTAGCCTCGATCAACTTCGTGCTTTTATCGATATCACCACGTTCCAGGGCACTCTTTATCATATTGTAGGCCGCCCGGTCTTTTACGCTTCCTCCCGGGTTCTGGCCTTCCAGTTTAAAATAGAGGTTTACGCCGGGTTTATTGAAAATACGTTTTGCCTTTACCAGTGGGGTGTTCCCCACCAGGTCTAATATCGAATCGTTCATTTATCTGCGTTGTTTTTAATACTTATCTGGGGAGTATGAGAAACCATGGAGTTCCTGGGTACAGATTTGGTTAACCAGACATTCCCCCCAATAATACTATTCTCACCAATAACGGTTTCTCCACCAAGGATGGTAGCATTTGCATAAATAGTGACATTTTTCTGAATAGTGGGATGCCTTTTGACATTCTTTAAGCCTTTATTTACCGTAAGCGCACCCAGGGTCACTCCTTGGTAAAGCTTTACATTATCTTCGATGATGGCTGTCTCTCCTATCACCACCCCGGTAGCGTGGTCTATAAAAAATGAATCCCCGATTTTGGCTCCCGGGTTGATATCTGTACCGGTAAGACTATGGGCACATTCGGTCATTAGCCTGGGTACCAGGGGTAAGCCGAATTTGTAGAACTCATGGCTAAGCCTGTAAGTTGCAATGGCAAAAAATCCAGGATAGGAAAGATAAACTTCTTCTACCGAATTGGCTGCAGGGTCGTTTTTGGCTATAGCCTGGGCGTCCAGGTTGAGTTTTTCCAGGATTCCCGGAAGCATCTGCAGGTAGTCCTGCCATATATCCTGGCATGGAGAGCCGGGCTCCCAGCATACCAGTTTAGCCAGCACTTCGAAATCCATCCCCAGTTCCATAAGATTATCCTTTACAGGGGTCTGTTTATCGAAAAGGGTATAAAAAAGTTTATGGGTAAAAGCCTGGGTCTTTTCTTTAATGCTCAAATTGAGGTTCGGCAGATTCTTCTGTTCTTCAATCTGGGCAATTATATTTTCCATTTTCATCGCAAGTCTTATTGTATTTCAAATTTACTCAATTAGAATTAACTCAGGAAAGCATTATATAGGTGAATGAGGGACCAGAAACTTTATAGTTAATTATTTATTAAGACGAAAATAACGAGAGGATTTCTTAGGTAAATTAGGGTATAATTTTATATGATAATGGCACAACAAAAAAGCCCGAAAAAAGATTCTAAGAGTCAGCCTAAGCCGGCTCAAAAATCGAAGCAACAGGCTAAACCTAAGAAGTAATTTTTAGTGATTAATTAGTTGCTTTTTAAGCCATCCCTAAAGGATGGCTTTTTTAATTACGGGATCAACGGAGCAGGGAAAAGTTTCCTGTCCTTGGTTTAAAGCCTGCAATACTTATTTGATACCAGTAATCACCAGCAGGCAGATCCTTTCCGTTAAGGGTTCCATCCCACTTAAAATCCTCACCAGGCCCTGCAGCCATTAACTTTCCATACCTGTCAAAGATCCTGATTTCTGAACTTTCAAAAAAAGAAACTCCTTTCAGTCGAAAATAGTCATTGTAACCATCATTATTAGGGCTTATCATTACCGGCACCACAATATGCGCAAATTCAAGAGTGTCGATCTTACAATCTTCTGAATTTTTTATATAAGCAGTGTAAATGCCCCCTTCCACAGCCATAAATACTGGGTCGTCCTGATAGTTCACCCCATCCAAAGAATAACTGAATTCACCTGGATATTCGCTATATATTTGAACATTTTCTCCTTCAGATTCTACCCCGGAAATTTCAGCCTCCTCTATCTTTTCAACTTTGAATACTTTGGTAGCATAACAATCGGGTGCAGAAATGATATCTACCTCGTACTCTCCGGGGGAATCTATAATTATAGATTCAGCCGTACTTCCGGTAGACCATCGATAATCGAAACCGGCAAACCCTGCTTTTAATTCAATTTGAGCCCCGGGACAGATCTTTAGTTCCTCATCACGTATATCAGGGAGTCTGTTGATTTTTAATTCTACCGCCGTCCTTTTTCCTGGTGTACAATTAAAGCCGGTCTTATAAGCTTCCGCATAATAAATCCCGGAAGAGATAGGAAAATAGATTTTGGTACCTTCTGCAAGCAACCTCCCTCCCGTCTCACTATCATACCAATTCACACTTTCATCGCTGGGCACATTAACTCTAAGTGCTGGGGCAGATTCATTCTCACAAACCACCACATTCCCTCCACTCACCGGAGGCGCAGGAATTTGAAGGATTTTCACCTGAAAGGCCTGGGAGGCTACACTACAGGAACTCCCGGTAAGATTGATCTTATCTTCGGCCAGTTTAACCCTGTAGAAAACCGATTCTTTAATTAAAGAGGTCTGGTAATTTTCATTATTTGCTCCGGGAATATCACCCCAATCCTGCCCATTGCGGCTTATCTGCCACTGGTAGAATTGCTTTGAGTAAACCGATTGATCGCTTTCGGCCTGCAATTTCAAACTGAAGGGAGTGTCACTGGGGCATACTTCTATTTTTTCGTTGATACCTTCATCGGTTGCAACCCTAGCCAGGTCTCCACAGGAACGGAATATGATATCATCGATGGCCAGGTCGTTACCGCAGCCTCCTTCACCAATATTGAACATTTTAAGGATAACTTTTTCCTGTCCTGGTTCGGTTTTAAAAGTAAGCGCGAATTGTTCCCATTCCGGGGAATAAGTGGAGGTGATCTCCGGGGTGTCGCCTCCTTTAATTAAGAAACTGTTTGTTTCATCCCATATCTCGAACCTTACCCTGTTCGGGATACCGCCATTTGGCAGATCGTCACCCTCGCAGATATTGCTTCCCCTGTCGTAAACGTTCATTAGAAAAGCCGAGAACTCGTAGGTATTATTTTCACATAAGCCGGAGATCTCCTTCCGGTAAAATCTTCCCGGTGTATAATCAGCATTGACGATCAGGGCTCGGCCACCCGAAATGGTGGTATTAGGAAGATAATCGTGCCATGAGGTAATCTGGTTACCAATATTGTCAGAAATTGTATACTCCCCATCATAAGGATCCTGTTTTACGAACCTGTAGCTGGTGATAGCTGCTCCCAGTTCGTTCCCGGTTCCCCTGCCGTTGCCAAAATCTTCGTGAAAGATGGGATCACCCTTGCTTCCCGTACAAAAACCAAGTTGGGAATACAGGTTGCTGAAACCTAGAAGAAAAAAAATTACAAAAAATAACCTCATTTAAAATTTTAAAGAAAACGATCGTTCAGGCGTTGGAATTGATAGGAATTGAACCAGTTTTGTTGATCAGCCTCTTTCTCTATTTTATGGATACGCTGAATGAAATCCTGGGAGATGCCCTGCTCGATCACAAAATTCACCGCCTGCTCAAAAGACTTTAGCATACTTTTCTGAAATGCCTCGGTAAGCTTTTCCCTGTCGGCAGAAAAGGTTTGGGCAAGCTCGATATTGTAGAACATGAGATCGGCCAGAGCATGTGACTCCATTTCCAGTTTAAGGAAATGTTTGATCAGTTTTTGTGCGACAGATCTTCTTCCTTTAGGCTTACGGTTACTGGGCGGAAAATATTCTTTGGAGATCTTAAGCTTGGCTTCCCTGATCAATTTTTCCTCTTTCGGGTTAAACACAAAATCATAGAAAACCTTAACCTCGTCGAAGCGCTCATAGAGGTCAAGCATCTGCTCCTCTAATTCTCCTTTTTTCAGGGACTTAATATATTTCTTAAAAGCTCTTTTACTCATTTAGTTCTTATCTAACCTCCCGATATTTTCCTGAAGTTTTCCAGAAATATCATATAACCATTCCAGCTGGCCGGTAACTAGGTGGGCTTCCTGAAGTTTTAACCTCATTGATGCCTCGATCTGCTTCTTGCCCGCTTTGATCTCCCGGTCCCTTTGTTGTGCAAGTTTATCAAATTTTTCGTGAAGAGACTTGCCGGCTTTGAAGGTTTTATCCTCCTTTTGCTCATCCAGCTCTTTATTCTGAAGGATATTAATTGCATTCTTCAGGTTGTCTGTAATAGCCCCGGTATAGGCTTCAAAATCTTCTGAAGCCCTGGTCGTAGGGTGTGTTCGTATATAAGTTCCCAGCGATGCCAGGGCAGAAAGGAAAGTATGGTTAAGGCCAACGATCTCGTAAACCAGGCTCAGCTGCTTCTGTTTAGATTTCGGTTCCTGGGTCATTCGCTGGAAGGCTCCGCTTAAAGCACCCATATCCAGGAAGGCCCTCTTCCGTGATAATTTATAGGAAAGGGGCAGCTTATCCTTTTTGTGATAATATTCGTCTATGGCCGCAAGATAATCCATATTAGAATTCAGGGATGTTGCGATTATGCCATTAATGCCCTGGGATTCCCATTTAGGCCATAATAGCAGGTTTCCAAATGCGGCTAAGCCAGCGCCAATAAGCGTATCTACAATCCTGAACTGAATGACCTTAAGTACATCTGGCTGAAGTAAAGCATAAATAAAGACGATACTCAAAGTTATAAAGATCGCGGCATTGGTATAATTCCTCTGGATAAGAGAAAAGGCCAGGGTCAACGAAAGGATACCAAGAATGGCGTAAACCATCGTGTTCTGGGTAATAAAGACTATTCCCACCGCAATGCCCCCTCCAATTAAGGTCCCTATGATACGTTTCCTGGTGCGCTGTTTGGTAAGGCCATAATTGGGTCGCATGATCACCACTATGGTAAGAAGTATCCAGTACGAATTTTGAACTGAAAAATAACTGCCAATTAAGTAACCTATGAGAACTACGATGGCCAGTCTAAGGGAATGCCTGAATATAGCCGATTTAAAATTAAGATTTGCCAGCAGGGTTTTAAAACTATATTCCTGTTGGGTCAGGAATTCCCGTACCTCCTTTTCCTTGTAGAACAGCTTTCTTTTATTTTCAAGATTGCGAAGTATGCGGTCGATATTATTGATCTTTTGGGCCTGCCTGGACTGGTAGTCATAAAGGTTCCTCAAAAGCAGCATCTCTTCTCTCCTTTCCCCAATATCTATATTGTTCCGGAATTCCAGAAGCCGGTCTTCCAGCTCTTCTAACTGCTTCGGAATCTTATTCACAGGCAGTTCATTATTCTTATGCATGACCAGCCCTATGCTCTCTAACTGCCTGGCCATGGACAGGTTGAATTGGCCATATACTTTCAGGATATCGGTATCGTCCCTAAGCGCTTTCTTCAACTGCTCATAATCTGTTGGATTCGCCATGGCCAGCTCCAGCAGGTCAACCAGGTCTATGAATATTAGAAGTCGTTTCCTGGCATAGCCAGAACTGCCCGAAGATTTCCTCGAGCTGATCAATAGCTCCCTTAGACTTTCATGATGTTCATTCAGCTCATTCTGGCTCTGGAAGAGCTGCTTCTGAATTTCATCAATATCAGAATCTGACTGTAACAATTTCGCGCGAAGCCTGAGATAATCTGCTGTTAACTCCATGGTTTCGGCCAAGAGCTGCTCTGTGGCCCGTTCCGGTTTCAGCAGGTACCAGAGAACACTTACTAATAAATACCAGATGCCGCCACCTGCGATTAGCAATGATTTTTGCCAGATCTCAAGGTCAGAAGATAGATTTGCAAAACTAAGCACAACGGCCAGTAATCCAGAAAATGTGACCAGGGATGCCCGGAAGCCATACACCGACAAATATGAAATTGCAAACATGCTTAAAATAAGCATAGGAATGGTTGCCCAAACTGTCTGTTCGGCATATCCTGCGATACAGTAAGAAAGAGAACCTAAAATTGCGGCGGCCAGGATACCCAGCACTTTATGCTTGAAACTACCCGGCACATCACTGGGAGATGAGAGCAGACATCCCATGGCAATGCTAACACCAATTTCGAGCATTTGCAACTGGAAAAATATGGAAATAGGAATAACGATCGCGATAGTAAGTACGATAGCCTTGGAGAAATCTGTACTCCTCAGGAATTTCCTAAAGTCATGGCGATATTTACTTATTCGGCTGGTCAAGTCGGGTTAGGTTTAGACCATGAAATTAAGTTATTAAAGCCAATTAATCACTGCGCCTGCTCAAATATCAATTTTTAAGTAGAATTTGTGAATGCATATTTGTTCCTGTTTGGATTTCAGATTAATTTAAAAAATCAAAAATTCAAAAAATGAACCAGCAGATCATACTCAAGAATAGGCCAAAAGCCAAACCTTCTGAAAAGGATTTTGAGATCCAGGAAATAGAGGAAGAAAAAGATGGCAAATTAAGCCTGAAAACTAAATACATATCGGTAGATCCATATTTACGTGGACGTATGCGTGATGAGGAATCTTATATAGAACCTTTTAAAATCGGCAAACCTATAGACTCCATGCTGGTTTCGGAAGTCATGGCTTCAGATCTTCCAGATTTTAGCAAAGGAGACCACGTAGTGGGAATGCTAGCCTGGAAAAAACAGCAGGCCCACACCGGGAACAATCTTAGAAAGATCGATAAAAACCTTGCCCCGCTTTCGGCTTACCTTGGCATTTTAGGCCTTACCGGGCTTACCGCCTACCTGGCCCTGGAAAAGATAGGGAAACTTCAAGAAGGAGAAACCTTACTAGTTTCAGGTGCAGCCGGGGCTGTGGGAAGTGTAGTGGGACAAATAGGAAAGATCAAAGGCTGCCGGGTAGTTGGTATTGCCGGCAGCGATGAGAAGATTGAACATATCCAGGAAAAATTCGGTTTCGATACAGGCATAAATTATAAAACCACTGAAAACATGCAACAAGCCATTTCCGAAAAATGTCCTGATGGCGTAGATGTCTATTTTGATAATGTTGGCGGGGAGATCCTTGATGCAACGCTTCAGAATATTAACAAAGATGCCAGAATCATTAATTGCGGAGCCATTTCGATATATAATTCTACCGAAACCCCAACCGGGCCAAGGCCGGAAGGTATTCTGATAAAAAAGTCTGCACTAATGCAGGGTTTTTTGGTAAGAGATCATGTAGATGATTATCAAAAGGCGATTTCGCAACTTGCTGAATGGCTCAAATCTGGAAAACTAAAATATGATGAAACCATTGTAGAAGGATTCGAAAAGACTCCAAAGGCTTTTATTGACCTTTTTGATGGAAAGAATATGGGAAAAATGCTGGTAAAGGTTTAGTACTAAAAAAAGCCCGGTTATTGACCGGGCTTTTTTTATAAGATTGGAAATTCTATTGCTCCTGCTCTGTAGGCATAATATATACATCATTGATGTTCGCCCTTTTAGGCTGGGACATAGCATAAAAAATTGCTTCAGCGATATCCTCAGCTTCAAGGGGAGTCATTTCCTGGAAGTTGGATAATAGTCCTTCCTTAATTTCTTCATCGGTAATGGTCTCTGTAAGTGAAGTGTCAACAAAACCAGGCTCAATAGAAGTTACGTTGATGTTGAACTTTGGAGCCAGTTCCTGTCTTAGACCTTCAGAGAACATCTTCACCGCGGCCTTGGTTGCGCAATACACGGCACCACCGGGATAAATCTTTCTCCCTGCACTGGAAGAGATATTGATGATATTACCGCTCTTTTGCTCCATCATAGTTGGTAGCACGGCAGAAACTCCATTCAGCACCCCTTTAATGTTCACATCTACCATTTTATCCCATTCGTCGGTATGCAGATTCTTTACATAAGACAATGGCATTAATCCGGCGTTATTCACGATACCGTCAATGCTTCCAAATTTCTCCTTTGTTTTATCTACAACATTCTTAAGTTCGTCTTTCTTGGTGACATCGGCCGGCACTACAAGTGCTTTACCTCCGTTTTCCTTTTCTATCTTCTCCTGAAGTTTTTTCAATTTATCTTCACTACGAGCGGTTAAAACCACATTGATTCCTTCTTTCGCTAATTTAAGTGCGGTAGCTTCTCCAATTCCACTTGAAGCACCGGTAATAATCACAGTTTTTCCTTTCAAACTCATTTCAATTTTTATTTTTGGTTTGATACTAAATTACTGCAATTACATCTGAAAACTGACCAAATTAGCGGCTTTATGCTCGATTTAACCTGCTCTATGGGATAGTGTTAAGGTTTTTAATTCTTGTTCATAAAAAAGCCGGACCTTGCGGGCCCGGCTCTTAAAATTCATCTTAATTTTTTACTTCTTTGGTGGCTGTGAAGGCCTAACCTCTATTTTACTAGGCAAGGTTCGGGGATTCATTTTAAGCAGGTCCCCTACCAATTCTCCAATATCTTCTATCTGGATCTTCCAGGCATCTTCTTCTGAAGGTTCATTATCATTAAAATAGGTCGCTACAGATCCAGGCATGATCGTACTCACCTTCACTCCTTTATCTCTTAAATCGAGCATAACCGCCTGGGTAAATCCAGTTACTCCAAATTTACTTGCATTATAGGCAGCTCCACCGGCAAAGAAATTGGTTCCGGCGAGACTTGAAATGGTGATGATATATCCCTTTGATTTTTTAAGGGCTTCCACGCAGGCTTTAATGCTGAAAAATACCCCATTAAGGTTAGTGTCTATGGTATCTTTCCATTGTTCTACCGTAAGGTCTTCCACAGATCCAAAGTTTCCTATCCCGGCGTTAGCGACCAAAACGTCAAGCTGGCCCCATTTATCCAGTAATTTCTGAACCGCTCTTTTCTGACTGTCAAAACTTCTAACATCGGCTTCAAGACCTATGATCTCGCCAAAATCACCAAGTTTATCTGCGGCTTTATCTGCAGCGGCCTGAGACCTGCTGGTCACGGCAACTTTGTACCCCATCTGGAGCAGGCTTTTCGCCACACCATAACCTATACCTTTACTTCCTCCGGTTACCAGAGCTATTTTATTTTTATCACTCATCGTTATATTTTTTTGAATTTTAAATCTACTAAAGAGGCTTATCCTCCTGAAATTAAAAGCTCTAAGATTCTGTTAATTTTAAAGGTTAAATACTTGATAAAACCTGATAAAAGACTTTTATAAAATCCTAAAAAAACTAACTTTGCCAACTGAAATGATCTGCCTGTTGGGATCGAATTTTCAGTAAGTCAATACTAACCTTATAATAGTTACACCTTGGAAAATATTAAAGCACAGAAATTACTCAATAAGATTCAGAGAGACCTTATGCGTAATGGAATTATCACAAACACCATTGTTGAAGATCTCAAGGAGTTGAGAAAGTTTGTGGTAGAGGAAAACATTCCTTTGCTTGCCAAGGTAACTCGTCTAACCTATGAGCATATCGCTGAGAATGAGGATTTCCTTATTGCGATCCCAGACGATGAGCCGGTAGAACTGGAAGAAGGAGAAGAAGCTCCAGAAATGGAGGAAGGCGAAGAGATCACCGGTCAGGAAAGCCTGGAATATATGCTTTCTCTTATGGCTGAACACGATAACAAAGTGAACGAGATAGAGCTTCGCGAGTATGTGAAGGCCCTGAAAGAGCATGCCGGGGAAGATTACTAGAGACAGCTAATTTCGCTATTTCCCTACTCTACAAGCCGAAAGGCTGTCTAAATTGCTACAAAAGAAAAGACATTAATGAAAGAAAAAGCGAAATCTAAAAAGAAGTCGCGAATACGCCTGTTACATCAATATTACAGCTATACAGGCTTTTATTCCTTTGTATGGAATAGCTTAAAAAAAGCAGTATTGCCTATTGTATTGTTTGTGGGCGCGCTTTGGGCCATAGACCATTATCTTCTGGATATTGAAGATATGCTGGTCACGGTAACGGAGACCTATGCCCCTTTTGAAGTGCTTTCGATCTTCTTTCTTTCTGAATCGCTTTTAGGATTGGTGCCGCCTGAACTTTTCATAGCCTGGGCGGGAAAATCGGTAAGCCCCATCCTTTATCTTACTCTACTTGCTACGGCTTCTTATTTAGGCGGAATCGTTTCATATTTTATAGGCGTAGGTATCACCAAGATCCCGTCGGTACACGAGGCTATGGAACTAAAAATGGCCAAACACATCAAAAACACCAGAAAATGGGGTGGCTTCCTGATTATAGTTGGAGCTCTATTACCCATTCCTTTTGCCATGACGAGTATCGCTGCGGGGATCATCAAATTCCCGTTTTCCAGCTACCTTATCTTTGGACTATTAAGGTACGCCAGGTTCTATTTATATGCGCTGGTAATATTCGAAATGGTTTAAGACATTCCTTATAATTAATCTAAACTTTTCATAAGACCTAAGGTTATAGCTTGCCTATAGGATATCTTGGTATTATCTAAGGAAGAAAACCATATATTCTTTCAATTTTAAACCAGAAAACCAATAAAATTCAAGTTATGTCTTTACTAACAATTATTTTAAACATTCTTTTGCCTCCACTGGCTGTTTTTCTAAAACATGGTCTAGGAGTAACCTTCTTGATAAGCCTTCTTTTAACGGCTTTGGGATGGATACCCGGGGTAATTCATGCGTTCCTCGTAAACGGAACCAGATAAGATTTCCAAAAATCAAAAAGGCCGGCAATTTAGCCGGCCTTTTTTTATTTATATCTATTAAAATTTCTAATTCTCCTCCTCTTCTTCTTTCTTCTTAACGATCTTCTGCCATTTCCATGCACTGGCCAAGGCATCATCAAGGGAACGTTCAGCCTTCCAGCCTAATTCATCATTGGCCTTGGTTGTATCTGCATAAGCAGCCGTGATATCTCCTTCTCTTCTGCCTACGATCTTATAGGGTAGCTCTTGTTCTGAAACTTTTTCAAAAGACCTGATAACCTCGAGCACAGAATTCCCTGTGCCAGTACCAAGATTGAAGACCTCAAAATTAGCTTTCTCCTTTTCAGCTAAAAGTCTCTGAAGAGCTTTTACGTGTGCTTCCGCCAGATCCATCACATGTATATAATCCCGAATGGCTGTGCCATCCTGGGTAGGATAATCATCTCCAAATACAGACAGTTCATCCCGTTTCCCGATGGCCGTCTGGGTAATATATGGAATAAGATTCTGTGGAGTCCCTATTGGTAATTCACCGATCTCGGCGGTTGGATGCGCCCCTATCGGATTAAAATACCTTAAAGCAATCGCTTTGAACTCCTGGTTGGTCTTGCAGGTATCAAAAATAATCTCTTCCCCTATTTGCTTGGTGTTCCCATAGGGTGATTCGGCTTTTTTAACCGGGGCGTTCTCGGTAATAGGCAATTCATCTGCCTGCCCGTAGACCGTACATGAGGAACTGAAAATGAAATTTGAACCAGGCCTTTTATTCAGTTCGTGTAATAGATAAACAAGGCTGGAAATGTTATTCTCATAATAAAGCAAAGGGTTGGTAACACTTTCACCTACTGCTTTAGAAGCTGCAAAATGTATCACATCTTCAATATCCTGGTATTCCTCGAAAAAATCCTTAACGGCATTCTTATCTCTAAGGTCTATATTTTCATATTCCGGGGTTTTTCCGGTGATCTTGGTAATCCCTCCAAGGACATCTATAGACGAATTGGATAGGTTATCTATGATCACAACTTCAAATCCTTCCTGCTGAAGGGCGACTACCGTATGTGAGCCAATAAAACCCAACCCACCGGTAACCAATACTCTTTTAGAACTCATAATTTATGTTTACGCCCGCAAATTAATAAAATTGAATTTCTGGGAAGCCCGCAATACTATTAAAAACCTCCTAAAGCTTCATTTGACTTCTTAATGCTATTATGTCTAACTAATCAATTATCTTTGGCAGTGTTTAAAATTTTTTCATATGTCCCTGGAAAAACAACTAAGAATATTCAAATGGGTAAGCATCCTGGAAGGCATTTCCTTCTTATTGTTGCTTTTTATCGCCATGCCGTTGAAGTATATTTTTGAAATGCCGCAAATGGTACAGCAGGTAGGAATGGCCCACGGGGTATTGTTCATTGCCTATGTACTTGGCGGTTTGCTTCTTATCAAACCAATGAACTGGAGTCTCACTCAAATAGGGATCATCCTGGGCTGCTCTGTACTGCCTTTCGGTCCTTTTTATGTTGAAAAGAAATATCTTTAGTCTATGAACCTGGAAGAAGGACTTGTAGATCTCATCTGTTTTTTCGAAGAGTTTTTTATTGCTCACGGCATGAACGCCGTGTTCGCGCAATACCTGAACCTTTTGATCAACCTGGTGGTGCTAACCCTCATTGTATTAGGTATTAACTACCTGATCAAGCACTTCATCATTGAGACCTTTAAGCTCTTTACCAATAAGACGAAAACAACTTTTGATGACTTTCTTATCAAGAGTAATTTCCCGCGATACGTGGGTAGATTTATCCCGCTGCTGGTAATTTATAAGATCTTTCCACTCATTTTTGCTGAATTCAGCCAGGTACTGGATATATTCTATAAACTGGTAGACATCTACATCATCATCCTTATTGTTTGGATATGTAGAAGTATGCTAAGATCTACAAGAAATTATCTGAAAACCAGGGAGGAGTTCAATGATAAGCCCCTGGAGAGTTTCAGCCAGATCATCATGATCTTTATCTGGATCATTGGTCTTATGTTCATCTTTTCTGAACTAACCGATAAATCTGTAGTAGGTTTTGCCATTTCCCTTGGTGCCGCGTCGGCCGTGATCCTTTTGATATTCAAGGATACGATCCTGGGATTGGTAGCTTCCATACAGGTTTCGGTAAACGATATTGTAAGAATTGGTGACTGGATCACTTTTGAAACCTACGGAGCAGATGGAACGGTGACCGAGATCAACCTGGCCACGGTAAGGGTTCAGAACTGGGATAACACTTATACCACCATCCCTACTTACAGCCTTATTTCAGACTCCTTCCAGAACTGGAGGGGAATGCAGGAATCGCCCGGTAGAAGGATCAAAAGGTCGGTAATGATCAAACAGAATTCGGTAAAGTTCCTCACACACGAGGACCTTGAGAAATTTAAAAAGATCAAACTAATCGCTCCTTACCTGGAAAATCGCCAGGCAGAGATCGATAAGTTCAACGAAAGTAATAATGTGGACAAGACTCTGCTTATAAATGGGCGAAACCAGACTAACCTGGGAGTCTTCAGAAAATATGCCGATTCCTACCTCAGGGAACATTCAGCTGTACATAAGGAAATGTACCTTATCGTAAGGCATTTGGCGCCGACGCCTAATGGAATTCCACTGGAAATACTTTGCTTCAGTAAAGACAAACGCTGGGAAAATTATGAGTATATTTCAGCAGATATTTTTGATCATTTGATCGCGGCTATCCCCTATTTCGATCTCAAATTGTTCGAGGCACCGTCTGGGGACGATCTTCGGGATTTTCTGGCAAATAGATCTGAATCCTAACCCAATGAAATTATGAAATTAAAACCTTTCCTTCAGGGCTTCGGTATCCTGGCAGTAGTTATCACACTAATTCCACTAATTGCCGCCGATTACTGGTGGATAAGGGTTTTCGACTATCCGCATATTCAGCTTACCCTACTTACCCTAACCGCAATCGCAGCCTATTTTTTCAGGTTCGAGATACGGTCATGGAGGGATTATGCATTTATGGGTGTTCTGGTGGCCTGTTTTATCTTTCAGTTCGCCAAGATCTATCCTTATACTCCTTTCGCTCCCTACGATGTGGGGGAACCAACGGCTGAAGTTAACGAGAGTACAGGTTTCAAGCTACTTACCTCTAATGTACTTCAGAAGAATAAAGAAACCGGCCTGCTGGTTGAAGAAATGAAAAAATTAAATCCTGATGTTGCAGTTTTCACTGAAACCGATACAAAGTGGAATGAAGCCATAAAAGCTGGATTAGGAACGGATTATCCTTATAAAGTGGAGGTTCCTCTGGATAATACCTACGGAATGATACTCTATTCCAAATTGAGACTTATAAATCCGCAGGTAAAGTACGTGGTAGACGATAGCATCCCTTCCATACACTCAGAGATCGAACTTAGATCTGGCGACAGAATACAATTACATGCCATTCACCCTACTCCGCCTATGCCGCAGCACAATCCCTCTTCAACAGACCGGGATGCCGAAATGATGAAAACGGCCCTGGAGGCTATGGACTCGGAGATCCCAGTGGTGGTGATAGGAGATTTTAACGATGTGGCCTGGTCTCATACCACCAGCATGTTCCAGAGCATCGGGCAGTTGCTGGACGTTCGCAAAGGGCGTAGCTTTTACAACACTTTTAATGCGAAAAGCTTTATCATTCGCTGGTCGCTGGACCATATCTTCGTTTCAGAAGAATTCAGGGTGAAGAACATCGATATTGGCAGTGATATCAAATCTGATCATTTTCCTTTTTATGCTGAATTATACCTGCAACCGGAGCTGGCTGCAGAACAAAAACCAGAACCGGCAAGTGAGAACCGCATCAAGAATGCCAGGGAACAGATCGCCGATGAAGAGAAGGAAAATGCCGAAAAAGGCCAGAATGGCTCCAGTAATCAATAAAAACTAACATTTTCTTAGTACATTCTGTATTGGCTAATCTTTAAATTTAAGCAAAGCCAAAAAATGCAGAATTCAGCATCTAGAGAAAACATCTCGGAATCTTTTCAAAATTTCTATCAGAATTTTATAGATCAACTGCCTGGTATCGGGCTTGGACTGCTTATCATTATCCTGGGAGTGCTTATTGGTATCTGGCTGGGAAGATTCGCGACCAGGAGGATCTCTGCGAGGACCTCAGATCCGCTTATGAGCAGGTTCCTGGGAAAAGCCATCAGATTCCTTATTATCATCACCGGGATCATGCTGGGATTAAAGGCTGCCGGGCTGGGCGGAGTGGCTACAGGGATACTCACTGCTGCCGGAGCAAGTGCCGTAGTACTGGGATTCGCCTTTAAAGATATCGGGGAAAACTTTATTTCCGGGATCATTCTGGCCTTTAACCGGCCTTTCGATGTGAATGATACGGTAGAGATCGCTGAAAATTTCGGTAAAGTAAAAGCGCTGGAGTTCAGGTATACAAAGCTGAAAACTTTCGATGGGAAAGATGTCTATATTCCCAATAGTGATGTCCTCACAAAACCGGTGACTAACTACACCGAAGATGGGTTCTTTCGCTGGAATTTTGGAGTTGGAATCGCTTATGAAGATAATATCGACGGGGCAAAGAAAACAATCATGGATACTTTAAGAAAAGAGCCCTCGGTAATTGAAGATGAGCAGCATGTGAACTTCGTAATAGAGGACGAACTCGGTACTTCTACGGTGAATTTAAAGGTATATTTCTGGGTTGACACCAAAGATTTCAGGATGCAGGCCTCCATCACCAAAGGGAATGTTGTACGTACAGTAAAAGAAGCTTTAATGGATAAAGGTTATTATCTGCCTGCAGACATCCAGGAGATAAAGCTATACGGAAAGGAAAAAGAATTCCCGGTTAAATTTCAGAAAGATCCTGACAACGGTAAAAGAACTAAGTAATATTATTTAAGCCTGTTTTTCACGAACTCTACCTCAGTCTTGCCGTGAGGTTTAGGTTTACCGTTCTTATCCAGGGCCACCATCACGATCTTATCTATGGTAATAATAGACTCCCTGGTCATTTTATTTCTAACCTCACATTTAAGCGTAAGGGAAGCAGTACCGAATTTGATGACCTCTATTCCGATTTCCACAATATCTCCCTGGTGAGCAGAGCTTTTAAAGTCTATTTCACTCATATATTTGGTAACGGTCTTTGGATTCTCTAACTGAACTATGCTATAAAGAGCACATTCCTCATCTATCCATTCTAAAAGACGGCCACCGAAAAGGGTTCCGTTTGGGTTAAGATCTTCGGGTTTGATCCATTTCCTGGTATGAAATCTCATGTTTTTATTTCGAATTTAGGTAGAAAATTCCTACCAATAAAGCCGATTGAATAGATTTATGAAATCCTGAAAAAGTCCTGATTAATCTGAGGAGTCAGCAAAAAAACAACTATAAAATCTTTATTATAAAAATTGCTGTGCAACGTTGATGATCTCGTCATGATCAAAGGCAAGTTCCATATCTGGAAGCTCTTCTATAGGAAACCATTTTGCCGCTTTGGCATCATCTGAAGGGGTCAGCTCTTCCTCGCAATAGATTCTGGATAGAAAAGCAATAGAAATGGTGTGCCCACGGGGATCCCTCCCAGGTTCTCCGAACGCCTGTACCTGTTGCATGGAATCCACTTTTACCCCAGTTTCCTCATGAAGCTCTCTTTTGGCAGCAGTTTCAAGGTCTTCGTTTTCATCTACAAATCCACCGGGTAAAGCCCACTGGTCTTTGAACGGGTCATTTTTGCGCTGGATCAGCAATACTTTGAACTTATTTTCGATCTTGCAGAAGACAACACTGTCTACAGTTACTGCAATCTTTTGCTTAGACATATTATTTTTATGTTTTAGGGTTATTATTTGATATATACAGGCACAGGAATAAGCTGGCCTGCCTTCTATTTTTTTGATTTAATACAACAAGAAGTACTTACTTGAAGTACACTGTTTTCTTATTTACGAACTCCTTAATGCCATCTTCCGAAAGTTCCCGGCCATAACCGGATATTTTGGTACCTCCAAAAGGCAGCCTTGGATCACTTTTAACCAGTTCGTTCACGAAAACCGCCCCATCCTCAAATTCAGGAACGAGCTTTTTGGCAAAATCCATATCTTCCGTAAAAATTGAAACTCCAAGTCCAAAATCTGACATATTCACAAGCTCTACTGCTTCTTTCTCGTCTTTAAACTGGGTTACACCAATGGCTGGTCCAAAGGTTTCTTCTTTGAACATGCTCATTTCGGGGGTGACCCCGGTAAGGACCGTCGGCTCCATATATGCTTTATCCCTCTTGCCTCCAAGGATGATCTTGGCTCCTGCTTTTACAGAATCCTTCACCTGCTTTTCCAGGTCTTTTGCCAGGTCTTCCCGGGCCAGAGTTCCAATAAATGTATCTTCATCTAAAGGATCTCCGCTTTTAAGTTCCCTGGTTTGTCTTACAAACTCCTCAAGGAATTCTTCGGCTATGCTTTTATGCAACAATAGCCTTTTCCCGGCGATACAGCTCTGCCCCGTATTTTGAAACCTAGCCTGTACACAGGTGCTCACACTTTCAGCGATATTAGCATCCTTGAATACTACCAACGCATTGCTTCCTCCCAGTTCCAGAACAGATTTTTTAATTTCACTGCTTGCTGCCGAAGCCACGGCTGCACCAGCTGGTTTACTACCGGTTAGCGTTGCCGCTTTAACCCTGGGATCTTTTATGATATCTTCGATCTTACTACTACTAAGAACCAGGTTCTGGAAACAGGCCGCAGGAAATCCTGCTCTCTCAAAAACTTTTTGAATATTGTTTGCTGAACGCATCACGTTACTGGCATGCTTCAGGATACCGATATTTCCCGCCATAAGTGCCGGTGCAGCGAACCTAAAAACCTGCCAGAAAGGATAATTCCAAGGCATAACCGCCAGGACAACACCAATCGGCTCGTAGCTCACATAACTTTCAGAAGCATCTGTTTTAATGGTTTTGCTGGAAAGATGCTTTTCAGAATTTTCAGCATAATATTCACAAACCCATGCGCATTTCTCTACCTCGGCAATGGCCTGTTTGATGGGTTTTCCCATTTCGAGACTTATATCCCGGCCATATTCTTCCTTGTTCTTTTTCAGCTCCTCGGCTGCCTTCATCATAAGATCAGCTCTTTCCTTAAAACTGGTCTTCCTCCATTTTTTGAACCTGGAATCGGCTTTCTCCAGGGCTTCTTCGATTTGTGGCTTGGTTAACTCTTTGAATTTCTCCAGCGTTTCGCCGGTATAGGGATTTTTAGATTCTATCATCGGTAAAAATTTCTTTTGCTTTTATTTTAAATATAATAAGATGAATACGAGATAAGGGGCCGATTAAGACAGATTTAACTCGCGCATTGTTTATAAACGGTTCACAAGTAAGAATGCGGCACAGTAAATGCTTTTATTTTAATAGTTATATTTAAGAAACACTACTTGCCATGAATCCGAGAGATATTAACCTAAAGGAACTCAGGCCTGAGATTCCTTCTGCAAGAATCACCAACAACATGAGCCAGGATGAACGTTTCCAAAACGAAACCCTTCGTCCCATTGTTAAACTTCAAAATGACCTTTTGCTGGCAGTTTTCAGAAACTACATCAAGAAGCACAAGAACAAGTTCTATGAACTAAAGCTGGAGAAAAGAATGGAATATGTCGAGAATGCCATTCAGAGGGATATCAAATTCCGTAATAGTTTAAAAGGAATGGTCATAGGCCAGTTCACACTGGAGGAATATGAAAGGTACATCCAGAATTCTTCTGCGCTCAACAAGCGTATGATGAATATCGTACGGGAAAGACTGCAAAGCAATATCCAGTTACTGGAGCATCACATGGCGTACTAGGAAGCCAATCAGGATCGTGATGGTGAAACTCATTAGAGTGCCTATCAACACGTATTCTGTTTGTTTTCTGGCGCCAATTTCAGATTTATCACTGAATCGCAGGATAGATTTCGCCGCAATTAGGAAGCCAATGGCTGAAAAATTGGTGGTGAGGATAAAGGTGAGTACCAGGATCCTTTCAAATATCCCAATATATCTTCCTGCGGCATCCAGACTGTTCTTCCGCAGGTCATCTTCCACCTCGTTCTGCCAGCGTTTTGTTGCTTTTCCTACAAGAAATCCGGCAGGGAAAATCACCAGTAGGTAACCCACGATCACAGCCATTGCAGCCTCTGAAGAAATTAACTGTTGCAGAAACGAGCCTACCTCAAAGAAATTAGAGGTAAGATACAGCCAGGCAACCAGGATAGCGAACAGGTGCAATACCTGATCTGATAGAAAAATTTTAAGACTATCCTTGCTAAACTGCAATTTCCAAAGATCTGTGAAATAATGAGTTACTGAGATAAAAACACCTATATACCACCATTCCAGTTTCATTAGAAACAGAAAGCTTAGAAATCCTGCTAGAAAGGCATGAAAATATAAGTATTTAGACCTTCCTTTGAATTCTCTTTTATGTTTTACCCAACTGGTGGGCTGTATCACGAAATCTGTGATGATGTGAGCAAGTAATAATTGTAAAATAATTAGAAAGCTATTTTCCATGTACAAATTCTTGGGAGATGACAGTTTGATAACGATCTAAGAGAGCTTCGATTGCATCCCATCCCGCAGCTTTTTTCCGCTGGTTCACCGCAGACTGGCTTATTCCCAGTTCATCGGCAATCTCGGTCTCTTTAAATCCTTTCAAAAGATAATAAATTACTTCGGCAGAAGCAGTACTCCATTTATCTGATAATGTATCGAACAGGAAAAACGAGGTATTAAACTCCCCGTTCACGGCCATATTCGAGGTTCTTAATTTTAATTTCCTGTTCTCATTTTTCAGTTCATCCAGGGTCCTTCCTGAAAACTGGAAAGCCTCCCCGTTGGATTCCAATACAGAATCCCTGGTAAAATCTGAAGTGCCAATCCCAATGGCCATTCTTAGATCGGCCTCACGTTTAAAGGCCTTATTAGTGTCGCGATCCTTAAGATGTAAGCGATTGATGGCTGTTTTTATCCTCAGGGCGAAAAGCAGGGCCATTTCGGGCGCATGTACCACGCCCTGAAAACTGTCTCCACGGTAGATCTGGAATTTTGTATCCTTTGCGGAAAGCTTTTCGAGCTCGTTGAACTCCCTGTTCAGGGATTGAATTACCCTTTCCAATAGTTCCTTAGGATAACTGGAAGAGGCCAAAAGGTCTGCTGAAATTACTGCTAACATATTCAAATATAGCAAAAATAAGCTTAAAACCTTATAAAACATTATTATAAGCTTATAAACTTATTTTTTTATAATATAACCTTCCAGGCTTATAGGGATTTCGGCATATTAAATATTTCCTAAATCTTCGGTAAGCTCTAGAAGCTTGAGTAATTTTATTTTCAAATGAAAATCGAAAATTATGGTTGCCAATAAAGAAGAACTTTTCTATAAATGCCTGGACACGGTTAACAAGCAAATTGAAAAGTACCAGAATGAGATGGACCAGATACGCGAGTCCATGGAGAATAACGATGCTCATACAGATTATGATGAAGATGATAGTAAGGGACAGTTATTGAACGACTTTGAAAAATATGCCGAATACCTGGATAACTCCAGGAAGATGAAGGAAAAGCTTAGCCGCATAGACAAAACTCACTATACCGAACAGATAGATTTTGGCAGTGTCATAGAAACTTCAGAGAATTATTATTTCATCTCTGCCGCATTAGGCAAGATCGTTTTAGAAGAAGGCAGTACGGTTTACGCAATTTCTACCGATGCTCCTATCTACCAGGAAATGAAAGGTAAAAAGGCCGGAGAATCTTTTACTTTTAACGGTAAAGAACACAAGATCCTAGAAGTACACTAATTATTCAGGATATTCTATTCGCAGATGGTAAATGTTCTTAAGCTTACGCTTAAGTATCTTCTTTACCATCTGTATCTCTTTGAATGTAATATTTGAATTCAGGAACTGCCCCTCCTCCATCTGTTTATCGATGATCTTTTCTACAAAATTATCGATAAGCACCGAAGTTGGCTCCTTCAAACTTTTACTCGCCGCCTCCACACTATCACACATCATTAAGATGGCTGTTTCCTTGCTGAAAGGAATGGGCCCCGGGTACCTGAAATCTTCTGAAGAAGCCGTTTCATTGGCTTCCTTTTCTTTCATATAAAAATAATAGACCGTGCTGGTTCCGTGATGGGTCCTGATAAAATCTATCACCCTGTCTGGCAGGTTATTCTTTTTCGCGATCTCAATGCCCTTGATCACGTGCTCGATAATGATCTGCGCGCTTTCCCTTGGCGCCAGTTCATCGTGTGAATTAACCGAAGTGGTCTGGTTCTCGGTAAAATATGTAGGATTGTGCATTTTCCCGATATCGTGGTACAAAGCCCCTACCCTCGCCAGCATGGCATTGGCATTAATCTCGTTCGCGGCTGCTTCGGCAAGATTGGCCACATTAAGGCTATGGTGGAAAGTTCCAGGCGCCTTTTCTGCAAGCTCTTTCAGTAATTTTGAGTTGGTGTCTGAGAGTTCCAGCAGCGACATGTCGCTCACCATTCCAAAGATCTTTTCATAAACGTAGATAAGCGGCTGCACAAATAAGGTGGCCAGCCCGCCAAGAAGGAAAGTAAGGAATATTTCCGGTTTCATATCATCGATATTCCCCTCCTGGATGACCGTAAAGGCAAAATAAGCAATGATATAGACCACGGTGATCTGCCCTACAGATATAAAAAGGTTGGCCCTTTTGTAAAGTTCACTTACGGTTAGAATGGTTACGATCCCGGCAATGATCTGCAGGAACATATATTCGTAGCTGTTAGGAACAATAAATCCTAGAAGCAGCACCGTGATCACATGTGTAAAAAGTCCCAGCCTGGCATCGAAAAATGCCTTTAGGGTAAGTGGAAGAATACATAGCGGTACCACATACACATAGTCTATATTAAAATTAACTACGAGCGTGGTGAGCATCACCATAAAGATGATATTGAAGAAGATAAAGGTAACCTTCACATTATTCTGAAAGATCGTGATCCTGTATTTTCGCATGAACAGCAGCAACATAAGCAAAGCTAGCGCCACCAGGGTGCTGTATCCCACGATGATCCAGTTGTAATTAGACTGGCTCCAAACCTGAGATTCGTATTCAGCTTTAAGAGATCTGAGGATGTTGTATTTATTTCCCTCAACCACCTCGCCTTTAGCGATGATCCTACTTCCCTGCTCTATGATACCCCGTGTATAGGAAATATTGTTCAGCTTGCTTTCCAGTTCCTTCTGGGTAAGCTCATTATTAAAGGTTACATTAGGTTCTACCGAATTAAAGAAAACTTCCAGCAATTCGGTTTTAAAGGAAGAAAATCCTGAGTTTGAAATTTCTTCATTGAGAAAACTGCGAATTTCTCCCTGCTTTAAAATTCGTTTGTAAGCGATTTCTGAAGCTTCGTTCCCTTTAAGCAAATATACCAGCTGGTCTGGGGCCAGACGGTCACTTTCCTGCAGCAGGCCAAATTCATAGATCTTATCTACTGTCCCGGCTACAAAATCATCTATAATGGTTTCATAAACATTTAGGGTGGTATCTGGGAAAACATTATTTACTTCCTGAAGGGCGTCTTTCCTGACCACCTCCGGTTTTTCTGTATTGAAATTATAATAAGGAATATGGGACCTGGAAATATCCTGTCGTTCGGCAGCTATTTCTTCATCTGTCTTCAGGATGGCGAAATCGAAAGGTGCATACAGGTTTTCGTACTGCCATGGTTTACCCTTTGGAATGTCATATTTAAATTTCCCTCCTTTTGGCAGGAGGTAAACGATCAAAACTGAGGTAAGCACAAACAGGAAAACCTTGTAAAATAGCGCCTGATTTTTATAAAGCTTATTTACGAAATCGCTCATATATATTCGGGTAATGCTCAAATGTAGTAAAAATAGGTCTGAATAAGCTTAGGTTATTTAATTCCTTATAAAATCACTAACTTCGCAACTCTTGAATTAATTAAACTTAAAACATGAATAAAGAAGTAGTAATAGTAAGCGCTGCGAGGACTCCAATAGGAAGTTTTCTTGGTAGCTTATCAAGTATCCCTGCCACAAAATTGGGTTCCATAGCTATTAAAGGAGCCCTGGAAAAGATCAATCTGAAACCGGAAATGGTTCAGGAAGTTTTGATGGGTAATGTTGTCCAGGCCGGTGTTGGGCAGGCTCCAGCAAGACAGGCTTCACTAGGTGCCGGGATCCCAGATTCTGTACCATGTACTACTGTAAATAAAGTGTGTGCCAGCGGTATGAAAGCCGTAATGCAGGGCGCTCAATCTATAATGCTTGGCGATAACGATATCGTGGTTGCCGGAGGCATGGAGAATATGAGCCTTATCCCTCATTATGTACATATGAGAAATGGAAAGAAATTTGGTCCTGCCACACTGGAAGATGGTATGCAGAAAGACGGACTGGTAGATGCCTACGATCACAATGCGATGGGAGTTTGTGCAGACCTTTGTGCTAAGGAGCATGATTTTTCACGTGAAGACCAGGATAAATTTGCCATTCAGTCTTATGAAAGATCGGCCAAAGCCTGGAAAGAAGGTAAATTCGACAATGAAGTTGTTCCTGTAGAGGTTCCACAAAGAAAAGGTGACCCTATAGTAGTAAAGGAGGATGAAGAATTTAAGAATATCAAGCTTGAAAAGATACCTCAATTAAGAGCGGCATTCTCTAAAGACGGAACCGTGACCGCTGCCAACGCATCTACGATTAACGATGGTGCAGGTGCCGTGGTAATAATGAGTAGAGAAAAAGCAGATGAACTTGGCCTTAAACCTCTAGTAACCATAAAAAGTTACGCCGATGCAGCAACCGAACCTAAATGGTTCACTACCGCTCCGTCAAAAGCGCTTCCAAAGGCAATAGATAAAGCCGGAGTAAAAATGGACGAAGTAGATTTCTTCGAATTCAATGAGGCTTTCTCTGTAGTTGGACTAGCCAATATGAAGATACTTGGATTATCTGATAAAAATACCAATGTGAATGGCGGGGCCGTTTCTTTAGGACATCCTCTTGGATGTAGCGGGGTGCGTATCCTTATCACATTAATGAATGTGCTGGAACAGAACAACGGAAAGATTGGTGCTGCTGCTATCTGTAACGGAGGCGGTGGAGCATCAGCCATGGTCATAGAACGCAATGCCTAAATTGATTAAGGATTAATGCAATACGGTATTTGCCATTTAAGTACAGTACCGCTAAGAGCTACGTCATCTCATCAAGCAGAGATGACGTCCCAGCTCTTATATGGTGAACATTTTAAGATCCTCGAAGAACGAGCTCACTGGAGCAGGATCAGAAATTCATTTGATGATTTCGAAGCCTGGATCGACAATAAACAGTATAGAAAGATCGAAGAGGATGATTACTTCCAGCTGGAAGAATCACAAAGCCTGCTTTCAACAGACCTTATAGAATATGTGACCGATGAAAGTGGTCTATTAATGCCTATTCCGCTTGGAGCCGTCCTGAACTATTCCGGAAAGCTCAATCACAGTTTTGAAGGAGAAAAGACCAGGCCCAGGTTAACCCACAAGGATAACCTTATCAATACTGCCGTTCTTTACCTGAACTCGCCACATATTTCTGGAGGGAAAAGTCCTTTCGGAATTGACAATAGCGGGCTCACCCAGATGGTATACAAACTAAATGGGTGCCAGATAAAAAGAAATGCCGCAGACCAGGCCAAACAGGGAGAAGCTCTTAGCTTTATTGAAGAAAGCGAACCCGGAGATCTTGCTTTTTTTGATGATAATGAAGGTGTGATCAACCATGTAGGCCTAATGATGAAAGATAATTACGTAATACATGTAGATGGAAAGGTTCGTGTGGACAGGATAGACCATTCAGGCATCTTTAATGCTGAACTTAGAAAACATACCCATAAACTAAGGGTAATCAAGAAGATCATATAATTACTTAAAATATTAAAAAGTAAAAGCCCGCTGAAATTCAGCGGGCTTTTATTATTGATCTATATTATTGATCTTACATCTTAGCTTTAAGCTCCTCTACTTTTTCCTGATTTCCAAGATTAGAGTAAAGGTTCATTGCAGTTTGGATGATATCTTTATTATCTGGATCTACTTCCATCGCTTTTTCAAGATCTGGAAGAACAGATTTATAAAGCTCTTTTCTTTCAGCATCCAGCTCATCATAACGCTGGTTATCTGCCTTACTCATTCCAAGACCATTCATTTCGTCTATGATCTCTTTTTCAGCCTGTAATTTAGCCGCGATCATGTTCACTCTAGCCTCGTTGAATTCTGGATCTATCTCCAGTGCCTTCTTATAAAAGTCGATTGCTTTCTCTGTATCTTCAATTTCAGCATACATTAAACCAATGTTGTTGAAAGTTAGAGGATCTGAAGGATCTTTAGCAGCTACTTCTTCAAGGATCTCTCTTGCTTTATCTTTCTCTCCCATCTGGTAGTACATATTAGCTTCAGCCTGAAGTAATCCCATATCGTCAGGGTTTGTGGCTTTAGCCTTATCCATCGCAGCGATAGCTTTATCATACTGCTCCTGGCTGATGTAGATTCTCGCGATCAGCTGTGCGATATCACCTTTTTTAGATGGAATGTTCTCAACCTCTGGCTCTTTATATTGCTCAGTTTTAACCATTAGGTCCATTTGTTGTTTAGAACCAAGGTTCTCTCTTTCCCCGGTCTCAACATTAACAGCTGTATACGCCTTACCAGAACCATCATAATCTAATTCGTTAAGTAACTCAAGATACTCAACTGCCTTATCATAATCCTTAGCCTGCACCATATTATTTGCCGCATAATATAGATATACTGTATCTGTTTTACTTAGCTGGTAACTTGTGTAAAGTTTATCGGCTGCAGAAGCATATTCTTCCTTATTCTGATCGGCAATAGCGCTTTGGATTAAATTGTTCTTTAAAGCTGTCAAAGCCTCGGTAGCTTCATCGCTTCCCATTTCAGAAGCTTTCTGGAAAGCCTCTGCTGCAGTTTTAAGATCTTCTGCGGAAGCGGTTTTACCGTCGCCCATGTAAGCTTTACCTTTATACAGGTAAAAATTTTCCTGCCACCTGTCGTTAAGCTCACTAAGATTTGGCTCAGCTACTTTAAGCTGGGCCTTAGCTTCGGCGTAGTTACCGTCTTCAAGCGCGTCTTCAGCGTTTTTTACTTGATCTTTTTGAGCAACCGCTGTCATGGTTAGAAATGACACTGCCGCTGCTGTCAAAATATTAGTCTTCATGTTTGTTTTGGTTTTAATTTTTTTTATTCCTCACTATCATCTACAATAGTTGTGCCATTCGCTGGTTCCTCACCACCTACAGGCTTTTCGGCGTCTTCCATATTATCTACATCATCCTCATCATGAAGCACTTTAGCCACTGCTGCGATAGCATCGTTACCTTTAAGATTTATCAGTCTAACTCCCTGGGTTGCACGACCCATAACGCGTAGATCTTCTACAGCCATACGGATCACGATTCCAGATTTGTTGATAATCATAAGATCATCAACATCTGATACGTTCTTAATTGCGACAAGTTGTCCTGTCTTTTCGGTCACCGATATTGTCTTAACCCCTTTACCACCTCTATTGGTAATACGATAATCTTCAAGGCTTGATCGTTTCCCGTAACCATTTTCTGAAACAACAAGTATATCTGATTCAAAGTCGTTAACAGAAACCATTCCTACCACTTCGTCATTGTCATCTGCCAGGGTGATCCCTCTAACTCCGGAAGCGTTTCTACCCATAGGCCTGGTCTTGCTTTCCTCAAACCTGATAGCCTTACCACTACGAAGCCCCAACATGATCTGGCTGTTACCTGTAGTTAATTTAGCTTCCAACAGCTCATCCCCTTCCTTAATAGTGATCGCGTTGATCCCGTTGGTACGAGGGCGAGAGTATTTCTCAAGCCTGGTCTTTTTAACCTGACCTTTCTTAGTAGCCATGATCACGAAATGCTCGTTTACGTACTTTTCATCTTTTAGATCCTGGGTACATATAAAGGCATTTACCTTATCTTCCGGCTCGATATTTATAAGGTTTTGAATTGCCCTACCTTTCGAAGCTTTACTTCCTTCAGGAATTTCGTAAACCCTCATCCAGTAACATTTACCGTTCTTGGTAAAGAATAACATATACTGGTGGTTGGTACCAACGAACAGATATTCAAGGAAATCCTCGTTCCTGGTATTTGTTCCTTTTTGTCCAACCCCTCCTCTATTCTGAGTCTTATATTCGGTAAGTGAAGTCCTTTTAATATAACCGGCATGAGAAATGGTGATCACCACTCTCTCATCTGGGATCATATCTTCGATACTCAGGTCACCTCCAGAATATTCTATCTGTGATCTTCTCTCATCACCATATTTTTCTTTTACCTCAAGAAGCTCATCCTTGATCACTTCCATTCTACGCTCTTTACGGGCAAGAATGTCTTCAAGGTCTTCAATTGTCTTAAGTATCTCGTCATATTCAGCTCTCAGCTTATCCTGCTCCAGGCCGGTAAGCTGCCTCAACCTCATTTCTACGATCGCCTTGGCCTGAACTTCAGAAAGCTCAAAACGCTCCATTAACTTGGTACGTGCCTCATCGGCGTTAGAAGAAGCTCTAATGATAGCGATCACTTCATCAATATTATCTGAAGCAATGATCAACCCTTCAAGGATATGAGCCCTGTCTTTGGCTTTCTTCAATTCAAATTCAGTTCTGCGAACAACCACATCATGCCTGTGTTCAACAAAATGATATATGATATCCTTAAGATTAAGCATTTCTGGTCTTCCGTTTACAAGTGCGATATTGTTCACACTAAAGGAAGATTGTAAAGCAGTATGCTTGAATAAGGTATTCAATACGATATTAGGGATCGCATCTCTTTTTAACTGGTATACGATTCGCATTCCGTTACGATCTGACTCATCCCGGATAAGACTGATACCTTCAATTTTCTTTTCATTTACAAGGTCGGCCGTTTTCTTGATCATATCGGCCTTGTTCACCTGATATGGAATTTCCGTAACTACAAGATATTCTCTTCCGTTTATCTCCTCCATATGAGACTTGGCACGCATCACGATCCTTCCTCGCCCGGTCTTAAAAGCTTCTTTAACCCCATCGTAACCGTAAATAATCCCCCCGGTTGGGAAATCTGGAGCCTTGATGTGCTCAATAAGCTCATCGATCTCGATGTCATGGTTATCTATATAAGCAACGGTTCCATCTATGACTTCAGAAAGGTTATGCGGAGGCATATTGGTCGCCATACCTACGGCAATACCGCTGGCACCATTAACTAAAAGGTTGGGAACCCTGGTTGGCATTACCACCGGCTCACTAAGCGAATCATCGAAGTTAAGTTGTGTATCTACAGTCTCCTTATCGATATCAGCTAACATATCCTCGCTGATCTTACGCATACGCGCCTCAGTATAACGCATCGCTGCAGGGCTATCGCCATCAACAGATCCAAAGTTACCCTGGCCGTCTACTAGCATATACCTCATGCTCCAGTGCTGGGCCATCCTAACCATGGTGTCGTAAACAGAAGAATCACCGTGAGGGTGATACTTACCTAAAACTTCCCCAACGATTCTTGCCGATTTTTTATAGGCTCTATTTGAAAGAACTCCAAGCTCGTACATACCGTACAATACTCTTCTGTGCACGGGTTTTAAACCATCACGCACATCTGGAAGAGCACGTGACACAATGACCGACATCGAGTAATCGATGTAGGCCGATTTCATTTCATCTTCAATGTTGATAGGAATTAGCTTTTCTCCTTCAGCCATACTTAAAATTTTAATTTATCTCAAAAAATCTAAGGGGCAATTTACATATTTTCTCCTTCATTGAAAGGCAATGAACATTGACTTCCCCTTATTTTTATTAACAAATTTTTATTGCGTTTTGGTTAATAAGTTCACTATTTTACACTTTGATTATTGAAAGTAATTTTGTCAATTAGCTACTAACTCCCTGTTAGGTACAATTTTTGTCCTAATTCGAGTGAAATAAAATTTGAGAAAGGAAGATAAAATGGATGATAATTTTTCACCAAGAGTAAAAGATGTCATTGCTTATAGTAAAGAAGAAGCATTAAGACTTGGCCACGATTTTATCGGGACTGAACATCTTATGCTCGGTTTGCTGAGAGACGGTGATGGGAAAGCTATAGAAATATTGAACGCTTTAGAAATAGACCTCGGTCATTTAAGACGTAAGGTTGAGATCCTAAGCCCCGCTAATCCTAATACCGTTACTATTAGTAATGAAAAAAGAAACCTGCATTTAACCAGGCAGGCAGAGCGTGCATTGAAGACAACTTTCCTGGAGGCAAAGCTATTCCAGAGTTCTTCTATCAATACTGCCCACCTGTTACTATGTATTTTAAGAAACGAAAACGATCCTACAACCAAACTGTTGAATAAATTGAAAATAGATTACGACGGAGTAAAAGATCAGTTTAAATACATGATCGCCAGCGACGAAGATGATTTCGTGGACAGCCCGTCTGCAGAATCTTTTTCAGACGATGATGGTGACGATGCCACCAGAGAGAACCCATTCAGCGGTAGCGGAAGCACAGGAAAAACCTCGAAAAAATCCAAGACCCCGGTTCTGGATAATTTTGGAAGAGACCTAACTGCGCTCGCTGAAGCCGACAAACTGGACCCGGTTGTTGGAAGAGAAAAGGAAATTGAAAGGGTTTCCCAGATATTGAGCCGTAGAAAAAAGAACAACCCACTCCTGATTGGGGAGCCTGGTGTTGGTAAATCTGCTATAGCCGAAGGTCTGGCACTGCGCATCGTTAAAAGAAAAGTATCAAGAATACTTTTCGATAAGCGAGTGGTGACCCTTGATCTCGCAAGTTTAGTTGCAGGTACCAAATATCGTGGGCAGTTCGAAGAGCGTATGAAAGCGGTAATGAACGAACTTGAGAAGAATGATGATATCATCCTTTTCATCGATGAGATCCATACTATAGTTGGTGCCGGTGGCGCTACAGGTAGCCTGGATGCCAGCAACATGTTCAAACCTGCTCTTGCTCGTGGCGAAATACAATGTATAGGTGCCACTACCCTGGATGAATACAGGCAGTATATCGAAAAAGATGGAGCCCTTGAAAGAAGATTCCAGAAGGTGATCGTAGAACCTACTACGGTAGAGGAAACCATCGAGATCCTTAATAATATCAAAAACAAGTACGAGGAACACCATAATGTTGCCTACACAGACGAGGCAATACAGGCCTGTGTAAAATTGACTAACAGGTATATGACCGACAGGTTCCTTCCAGACAAGGCTATCGACGCCCTGGATGAAGCTGGTTCCCGTGTACACATTACCAATATCGACGTTCCAAAGCAAATCCTTGACCTGGAAAGAAGACTTGAGGAGGTTAGGGAGAACAAGAATTCTGTAGTAAAAAAGCAGAAATACGAGGAAGCTGCTAAATTAAGGGATGATGAAAAGAATCTTGAAAAAGAACTTAGCATAGCCCAAGAAAAATGGGAAGAAGAATCCAAAAAACATAAAGAAACAGTTTCTGAAGATAGTGTAGCCGATGTGGTTTCCATGATGACAGGTATTCCTGTTAACAGGATCGCTCAGACCGAAAGCAATAAACTGGTAGAATTACCCAAGAAGATAAAGGGTAAAGTTATTGGCCAGGATGAAGCTGTAGGTAAAGTGGTAAAAGCTATCCAGAGAAACAGGGCCGGATTGAAAGACCCGAACAAACCAATTGGATCCTTCATTTTCCTTGGTCAAACCGGTGTCGGTAAGACCCAGCTGGCTAAAGTTCTTGCTCGTGAACTTTTCGATAACGAAGATGCATTGATAAGGATAGACATGAGCGAATACATGGAAAAGTTCGCTGTATCCAGACTAATTGGTGCACCTCCCGGGTATGTTGGCTATGAAGAAGGTGGACAGCTTACCGAAAAAGTAAGAAGAAAACCATACGCTGTAGTTCTGCTTGACGAGGTTGAAAAAGCTCACCCAGATGTGTTCAATATGCTTTTACAGGTGCTGGATGATGGTTACCTGACCGACAGCCTTGGAAGAAAGATAGATTTCAGGAATACGATCATTATCATGACCTCGAATATTGGGGCCAGAAAACTTAAGGATTTTGGTCAGGGAGTAGGTTTTGGAACTGCTGCACAGAAATCACAGGTAGATGACAATGCCAGAAGCGTTATTGAAAATGCGCTTAAAAAGGCTTTCGCTCCGGAGTTCCTGAACCGTATAGATGACGTGGTAATATTCAATTCACTTGAAAGAGAGGATATCCACAAGATCATCGATATCGAGCTTGCCAAATTGTTCGACAGAATCCATGGTCTTGGTTATGATCTAAGCCTAACGGATAAAGCCAAAGATTTTATTGCTGAAAAGGGCTTTGACAAACAATATGGTGCCAGACCTCTTAACCGGGCTATCCAGAAATATATCGAGGATGCACTGGCCGAGGAGATTATTACCTCCAAACTTAAAGAAGGAGATAAGATCGTAATGGACCTGGACGAAAAGAAGAACGAATTGACGATAGATATTAAGAAATCGGTTGAAGAAACTGAATCTTAAATACTTATAAACACCAATTCAAAAGCCGCCAGTTAACTGGCGGCTTTTTTTATTTTTCTTTTTCACAATTGTTTAATTTCCCATAAATTAGTTTCCCTCAATAAGCCCCAGCAATTTATGCCTGCAAATAGAATTGATCTCGAATTCGGAGAGGTAATTATACATGACCAGATCCTGATCGCCAAATTAGACGAGGGTGTTCTGTTTGACACGGAAAGCAATCAGAAATTATTAGACCTGGGCGCTGAGATCTTTAAGGGAGAAGACTACGGGTATATTTCCCACCGTATTCATTCTTACGCAGTAGACCCAATGGTTTACAGGAAATCTGCTGAAGTTAAAAATCTGAAAGCTATTGCAGTAGTAAGTGAAAACGAAATTACCAGGCGAAATGCGAACGAAGTCGAAAAGAAGTTCTATAAAGACAATAATTGCTTCGAGGTCTTCAAAACTTTGGAAGAGGCCGTTGAATGGATTAAAACAAGGATCTAATCCAGAAAATCTTCCGCTTCAAATATTTCTACGAATTCTTTAGCCTTTTTGATATATGGTGCCAGGGTACGGTCTTCGGTTAAAACCGGTACTTCTTTTCTGAAATTCTCAATAACCGCACTCAACAAAGCTGAAGTCTTAGCAGGTTCCCTGAAATGCATCGCCTGTGATGCATTAAACAATTCTATCGCTAGCACAGAGTTAAGGTTCTCGACCACTTTCAGCAATTTCGTAGCACTGTTAGCTCCCATGCTTACATGGTCTTCCTGACCGTTGGACGAAACTATTGAATCTACCGAAGCTGGCGTGGACAGTTGCTTGTTCTGGCTAACTATGCTCGCCGCGGTGTACTGTGGGATCATGAACCCACTGTTAAGACCTGGATTTTCCACGAGAAAATTAGGCAACCCCCGTAATCCAGAAACTAGCTGGTAAGTCCTTCTTTCAGAAATATTGGCAAGTTCAGAAAGGGAGATCGCTAGATAATCTAGGCCTAGCGCTAAGGGCTGACCATGGAAATTCCCGCCGGAAATGATCTTATCGGCCTCAATAAAAATATTAGGATTATCGGTTACTGAATTGATCTCGGTTTTAATGGTTTTCCTTACAAAAGCCAGGGTATCTTTAGAAGCTCCATGAACCTGCGGGATACACCTGAAGGAATAAGGATCCTGAACATTGTCTTTTTCAGATTCTGCAATCTCACTACCATCAAGGAACTGCCTGATCCTTTCAGCGGTTTTGATCTGCCCGCGATGCGGACGTACCAGGTGAACCAGTTCATCAAAAGGAGATAGATTACAATCAAAAGCGTCTACAGAAATGGCTCCAATTAAATCTGCCATATAAGAAAGTTTATAGGCTTTCAACAAGGCGTAGACTCCGTGAGCGCTCATAAACTGGGTTCCATTCAATAAAGCCAGGCCTTCCTTGCTTTGCAGTTTTACAGGACTCCAGTCCATTTTCTGCAATAATTCTTCACCGGAAATCACTGAATCTTCAAAATACACCTCTCCGTCACCTATCAAAGGCAGGGCCAGATGCGCTAGCGGCGCAAGGTCTCCCGAGGCTCCCAGGGAACCCTGTTCATAAACCACCGGCAAAATATCATTATTAAAAAGGTCGATAAGTCGCTCCACCGTAGCCAGGGCCACCCCTGAATTTCCATAACTTAAGGATTGTATCTTTAGCAGTAACATCAATTTTATAACCGGCTTCGATACCATATCCCCTGTTCCACAGGCATGGGACCTAACCAGGTTTTCCTGTAGTTCGGTAAGTTTTTCTGAAGTGATCTTTACGTTACAAAGCGCACCAAACCCGGTATTTATCCCGTAAACCGGAACATCGCTTTCCTTGATCTTGTTATCCAGGTATTCGCGGGACTTCTGGATATTGAGTCGGGACTCATCACTTAAAGCCAGTTTTTTATTGTTCTTAATGATATCATGGATGATCTCCAGGTCTAAAACTGCTGAACTTATATAGTGATGATTTTGCATTTCGTTATTTTGAAGTTACCGATCGCAAAAATCTTACTTCAGATAAAGGATTCCAAATAATTCGCTAGCTAAATCATTTTTATTTAGACAATTCTTAATATTACTACTCTTCGACTGCGTCTCTTTCAAAGAGCTTTTTTACGGCACGCCCTATATTCTTGGCAATATCGCCCGCCAACAGGCTCTCCAGTCCAAATTCTGAAGCAGCAATATCACCGGAAAGACCGTGTAAGAAAACACCCAGAACAGCTGCTTCCACAGGTTCATAACCCTGCCCCAGGAAGGAGGTGATCACCCCGGAAAGCACATCGCCACTGCCTGCGGTAGACATTCCAGGGTTACCAGAATTGTTCACATACATACTTTTTCCATTTATTGTAAAAGTATGCGCACCTTTAATGACCAGGATCACCTTATATTTTTCACTAAAATCCTTAGCCATTTCAAGCTTCTCAAAATCATCTTCCCACTCGCCTATCAGCCTTTTTAATTCTCCAGGATGCGGGGTTAAAATTGAATTCTCCGGCAATAAGTCCAATAGCTCTTTATCTTTGGATAGAATGTTCAAACCATCCGCGTCTATCACCACCGGGTCAGAAAAATTTTCCAGAAGTTCTTTCAGGGCATTTTTGGTTTTTTCTTCGGTACCCACTCCCATTCCGAAGCAAACTACATTCGCATCAAAATTGTTAGGATAAGCACTTAACATTTTATCGTCCTCATCTGTCAATACCATGGCTTCTGGCAAACCGGTTTGTACGATATTATATCCACAACCCGGAATATAAAGACTACAAAGACCACTCCCCGACCTAAGCGCTGCAGTAGCCGTAAGCAGCACGCTTCCTATCTTTCCAAAGCTACCACCCATGATAAGCACATTCCCATAATCGCCTTTATGAGTATTACTCCTCCTGTGGTGGTACATGCCCGCTGCTTCTTCCTTGTCGATCAAAAAAGCCTGTGCATCCAGGCTTTTTAGAAGCTCCTTATCAAGCCCAATATCAAGGATCTGCAACTCACCGGAGTAATCCATGGTCTGAGGTAGGTAAAATACGAGTTTGGGGTTTTGAAAGCTCAGGGTATAATCTGCCTCTATGACAGCGGCCTCCTCCCCTGGCACCTGGTCGGTGAACAAACCACTGGGCATGTCTATGGCCAGGGTAAAAGCACCTGAATCGTTAATATGCTCGACCAGGTCGCCGGTCCAGCCTTTAACCGGCCTGTTGAGACCTATTCCAAATATGGCGTCGATCACAAAATCACCGGTTCCTATTTCAGGGAATCTTGTATCCTCTTTGATGAGCTCGGGCCAGTTATTCGTGACCTCCTTTAATTTCTCATAATTCGCCAGGAAATCATCAGACCTTTTATCGCTATAATTAACCACATAGACCTTCACCTGGTAATCATGCTGTATCAAATGCCTGGCGATCACCAAACCGTCCCCTCCATTGTTCCCTATTCCGCAGAATATCTTGATAGGAATTGGTGCTCCGTTCAGTCTTTTATGAATCTCTTTGAAGACCAGCGTGGCGGCACGCTCCATTAGTTCTTCAGAAGTTATATCCTGTATTTTCATCGTCTCTTTATCGGCTTCAGAAAGCTGCTCTGCGGTAAGTATTTTCATAAAATTTGGCTTGTTGATCTTTTGATTCATAAACTTAAGAATTCATGATAAATATAATTCGATAAAAAGCCCAAATAAATATTGTATTCATCCCGAAATGAATAAATTTGCCCAAATTTTTGAAAATAATGAAAGAAATAGCCCTATCTAAAAAGCACAAGGAGTTAAACGCCAAAATGGTTCCATTTGCCGGATTCAATATGCCTGTATCTTATGAAGGAGTGAATATAGAGCATGAGACCGTGAGAGAGAAACTTGGTGTTTTTGATGTTTCGCATATGGGCGAATTTCTTATTTCAGGAGAAAATGCACTGGAACTTATACAAAAGATCAGTTCTAACGACGCTTCCAAACTGGTAGACGGGAAGGCTCAATATTCCTGCATGCCAAATGAAAAGGGAGGGATCGTGGATGACCTTATTATCTACCGTATAGATGCGGAGAAATATTTACTGGTTGTTAATGCATCCAATATTGAAAAAGACTGGAACTGGATCGCACACCACAATACCATGGACGCGACCATGCGCGACATGAGTGACGAAATGTCGTTACTGGCCATTCAGGGACCAAAAGCCGCCGAGGCCATGCAGTCTTTAACCGATATCGACCTGGCAAATATGAAATTCTACACTTTTGAAGTAGGTAATTTCGCAGGAGTGGATAAAGTGATCGTTTCTGCCACAGGATATACCGGCAGCGGCGGTTTCGAGATCTATTTCAAAAATGAAGATGCAGAGCAGATCTGGGACGCGGTCATGGAAGCCGGAGAAGACTTCGGAATAAAACCAATAGGACTTGCAGCCAGGGACACCCTGAGACTGGAAATGGGTTACTGCCTCTACGGAAATGATATTGATGACACCACCTCTCCTATCGAGGCTGGGCTTGGATGGATCACCAAATTCACCAAAGACTTCATCAATAGCGAGGAACTTAAAAAGCAAAAGGAAAACGGGCCAGCAAGGAAACTGGTAGCCTTTGAACTTGATGAAAGAGGAATTCCTCGCCAGGGTTATGACATTGTAGACGAAAATGGTAAGAAAATTGGAGTGGTAACTTCGGGCACCATGTCCCCGTCACTTGAAAAAGGAATCGGGCTGGGATATGTTCCAACTGAGATCGCAGGATACGGAAACAAACTTTCTATACAAATACGAAAAAAAGCTGTACCGGCTACTCAGGTGAAATTGCCCTTTTATAAAGGCTAATTTATTTGAAACGAATACTCATTTTAGGAGCTAGCGGATTTATAGGCAATGCCTTGTATAAAGAGCTATGCTCCTATTTTGATACCCACGGCACCTACTTTACCGAAAATGATTTTTTTGAAGCCAATCACCAGTTCCATCACTATGACCTGGAAACGGAGAGTATTGAGATCCTTCTTGAAAATCTAAGGCCAGATGTGATCATATCTGCCCTGCGTGGGAACTTTGATGCGCAGATTTCAGCCCACTTTTCGATCATCAATCATATTCTCAAATACAACTCCAAGCTTATTTTTATTAGTTCGGCCAACGTTTTTGATGGTTTCACCAATTTCCCTTCATACGAATATGATAAGACATTAAGCCAAAGTATTTACGGCAGGTTCAAGATCAAAATAGAGAATGCGCTGTTAAGGTTACCCAACCACCAGTACAATATTGTAAGACTACCCATGGTATTTGGAAAATCCTCACCCCGGGTAAAGCAATTAAAGACCATCATAGACCTTGGAGAACCCCTGGAGGTATTTCCCAACGTGGTGATCAACGCTACCGAGATACTTAAGGTTACCCAGCAGCTACACTATATCATTAACAGGGAAAGGCAGGGAGTTTTTCACCTGGGAAGTACAGATCTTACCCACCAGAGGGATTTTATCAGCGATATATGCGAAGGCCTGGGTTATGAGAACCCGTTATTCAAAAATGTCTATGATTCTAATTACGACAGGTTCCTGGCAGTGCTTCCAAAGGATAACAAACTGCCGAAGAATCTGCAGATCACCATTAGCCAGGTGGTAGAGGCTTCTACCAAGCTATAGCTGTTAATCTTATAATAAAGCACTAATTTCAGCAGGGATTCCGCTGCTTAATTTCTAACTTTAAATACAACCAAAAGATTTAAAGCAATGAAAAAACTATCGGAAGACGAAATTCATGAGAAACTAAAAGGACTGGACGGCTGGACTTACGCAAAGGATGCCATTCACACTTCTTTTCAGTTCGAGAATTTTAAAGAGGCCTTTACGGTAATGACGCGTATAGCCTTTGAAGCTGAAGCCCAGCAACATCACCCTAACTGGGGAAATGTTTATAATCAACTGGAAATTTCCCTTTCCACGCACGACGCAGACGGCGTTACCGAAAAGGATTTTAAACTGGCCAAGACCATAGAAGATATTATTGAAGCTACCGGTTGATCAATAACTGATATAAAAATACAGGCTCCTTAATTTACCCGTTAAATTAGGAGCTTTTTTTATATTTTTGCCCGAATCTAATTTTATTCAAGCATGGGAAGAGCATTCGAATTTCGAAAAGCACGTAAAATGAAGCGTTGGTCTGCAATGGCCAAGGCCTTTACCAGAATTGGCAAGGACATCGTAATGGCCGTAAAGGAAGGTGGACCAGATCCAGACACCAATGCCAAATTACGTGCTGTGATTCAGAACGCGAAAAGTGTGAACATGCCCAAGGACAATATCGAGCGCGCCATTAAGCGTGCATCAGATAAGAACCAGGGTGATTATAAGATCGTTCTTTTTGAAGGTTATGCTCCTCACGGGATCGCCGTGCTTGTAGAGACCGCGACCGACAACAATAACAGGACCGTAGCGAACATCCGTTCACATTTTAATAAATGCGATGGAAACCTTGGAACCTCCGGATCTGTAGAGTTCATGTTTGACCATACCTGTAATTTCAGGATCAACGATGAAGGGCTGGACCCGGAAGAACTGGAACTGGAGCTGATAGATTTTGGAGCCGAAGAAGTCTTCCAGGATGAAGATGGAATTCATATCTACGCTCCTTTTGAATACTTTGGTTCTATCCAGAAAGAACTGGAAAGAAGAGAGATCGAGATCATTTCTTCAGGTTTTGAAAGGATTCCGCAGGTTACCAAGAGCCTAAATGCAGAGCAGACTGAAGATGTAGAGAAATTACTGGAAAAACTGGAGGAAGATGATGATGTACAGAACGTATATCACACCATGGAAACATCAGAAGAATCAGAATAACTAAAAGTTCTCAGGGATCTTGCCCTGAACCCCCTCATAAAAACTGAAAATCTCAGTATAATCTTTTTCAAAATCTCCGGTTGGCCAGAAGGCATCGGAGATTTTTACTTTTTTGGCCCCATAGTCAAAAGCTACTCTTATAATTGGAACTTCAGCCTTTAAGGCGATATAGTAGAACCCCGTTCTCCATTTCTCTGTTTTTTGCCGAGTCCCTTCAGGAGACATGGCCAGCCTGAAAATTTCCTTTTGACGGAATATTTCAGCGATGGCATCCACTTTTTTCAGCTTTCCACTCCTGTCTATAGGAGCACCGCCTACCATTTTAAAATACCAGCCAAAGGGTGGCTTGAAGAGCTCTTTCTTCCCAACAAAATTAATCTGTATATCCATGATCTTTCTTATCAGGATACCAATAAGAAAATCGAAAGAACTTGTATGGGGAGCGACAATAAAGACACATTTTTTAATCGCGGGATCAAAATCGCTCTCGAGCTTCCAGCCCAGAACTTTAAAGTATACAAATTTTGCCAGCGAGCGCATCTTTCTCTATTCGCGGTGGTGTTTAGTAGATTTATCCCCTTTACGTCTTTTCTTTTCTTCCCTAAGCAGGGAAAGCTCCCTACCGGTTTGTCCTTTTACAGAAGTATTTTCCTGCGCCCTTCTTAACAGATAAGGCACCACATCCCTTACCGGGCCAAATGGTACAAGTTTCACCGCATTATAACCTTTACGGGCCAGGTTGTAACTAATATGATCACTCATCCCATAAAGCTGGCTGAACCAGATGCGGTCGTCATCTAAAGATAAACCTTTATCTTCCATGATCTGCAAAGCGAGATAACTACTTACCTCGTTATGGGTTCCTATGAATACCGAAATATCTTCAAGGTGGTTAAGGCAATAAGATAGGGTACTATTGAAGTTAACATCGGTAGCCTCTTTACTCTCACAAATTGGTGAAGGATAGCCAAGCTTCTTCGCCCTCGCGTTCTCCTTTTCCATATAAGCCCCACGAACGATCTTAGCGCCAATCTTGAAACCGTCCTTTTTAGCTCTCTCATGAAGCCCCTTCAGGTAATCCAGCCTGTCCCAGCGATAACACTGTAGGGTATTATAGATCAACACCTTATCCTGGCGGTTATATTTTTTCATCATTTCTTCCATGAGGTCATCTGCAGCGGTCTGCATCCAGGTTTCCTCACCGTCAGCATAAAGCCTCACATTAAGTTCGTGAGCCTTGCTGCAAAGGGTATCTACCCTTTTCTTAATGTTCTCCCACTCTTCCTTTTCACCTTCAGAAAGGTTGATCTTTTCACTTACTTTTTCCCAAATCTCGAATCTCCCGATCCCGGTTGGTTTGAACATGGCAAAAGGGATCTCATCTTTTCCCTTGGCATATTCAATAAGGCTTAGTTTTTTACGCATAGCCGCGTCGAACTCCTCCTCTGTCTTTTTTCCCTCTACAGAATAATCAAGAATACTATGCAGGTTCTCATCATACATTTCCCTAGTAACCGGTTTACAATCTTCCTCGGTCACCCCGCCGCAGAACTGTTCAAAAATCGTCTTTTTGATCAAGGTTTCTACCGGAAGATGAACTTTAAGGGAAAATTTTGTGAGTGCACTACCAGCCTTTACCAGTGATGGAATCCCCATCATGCTAAAAAGAAAAATGGCTCTATCTAATTCAGCATTAGATTTTAACTTAAAGGCTGACTTCGTATTATTGAATATCTTTTTTCTAATCATTTCGCACTATTAGTCGCGCAAATATAATTATTGAAGTTGATTTAAATCATAAATTCTTTTTAATTTCCCCCGCATAAATCCTAATAGAATGAACGATTTGGCCCCATCAATCAATCCTGTTCTTTATGCTCAAAATGGCTTCAAAGAACTCCATGAATTCCTAAAGAAAGAAATGCCTTCCAAGATCTTCATTCTGGTAGACAGCAATACTTATGAAGCCTGTCTTTCTCCATTTATGCAAAAGCTGCAAACCGATATTCCTACGGAAGTGATCGAGATAGAAGCAGGAGAAGAATTCAAGAACCTGGAAACCTGCGCGGGCGTCTGGAATGTCTTGTCTGAACTTGAGGCCGATAGGAAAAGCCTGATAATAAACCTTGGAGGCGGTGTGGTCACCGATCTTGGGGGGTTTGTAGCTTCCTGCTTTAAACGGGGAATAAGGTTCATCAATGTGCCTACCAGCCTGCTGGCTATGGTAGACGCTTCAGTTGGAGGTAAGACCGGCGTGGATCTGGGGAATTTGAAGAACCAGATCGGGGTTATCAACCTGCCGGAAATGGTCATTATAGATTCAGCTTTTCTAAAGACCCTTTCAGCACAGGAAATGAGGAGCGGACTTGCAGAAATTCTCAAGCACGGTCTGATTGCAGATGAGAACTACTGGAAAAAGGTTTCGAACCTGGCTGAACTTGACCTTTCAGACCTGGATGGGATCATCAAAAGTTCGGTAGATATAAAGGCCGAAATCGTTAAAAAAGATCCATACGAAAAAAACCTTAGGAAAACTCTTAATTATGGGCACACCCTGGGTCACGCCATAGAATCTTATTGTCTCACCCATTCTGAAAAGAAAAAGCTTTTACACGGTGAGGCCATCGCAATAGGCATGGTGCTAGAGACTTTTATCTCTGCGAAAATGCTAAATTTTCCGGAAGAAAAACTGGAAAGCATCAGGGATATCTTCCTTGATCTTTATGGAAAGGAGGAATTTTTTCCGGAAGATATTAGCCAGATAAAAGAGCTGATGAAGTTTGATAAAAAGAACGAAAGAGGAATCATCAACTTTGTTCTTTTAGAGGATATTGGCCAACCCGTGATAGATAAAAAGGTGCCCAACGAGCTCATAGATGAGGCATTTGTTTTTTATTTAAACAATTGAATTTTAGTGCATTAAAAAAATAAAAGAATTAGGAGTTATGTTTTGCTTGCAATTTATTTTTTTAATTATACTTGCATAAACCTTTCACACTATGAAAAGAATCATCGTAGATTATAAAAAGCTTACTCCTGAAATTTTAGGTTTGCTGGTAGACAAGTATCCTGACGGATATGATGATGACCAGGTCATCTCTTTTAAGAACGCGAAGAACGAAACCGTAGATGCAGTAGAAGTTCGTACAGAAGACACCGTATACCTGGTAAAAGTTAGTACCCGTCTGGAAAATACCATGGCGAATTTTGACGAGGATGATTATGAGGATTCAGAATACAACGATCCTATCGTGGATATTCCGGAAAAGCAGGAAGATTCAGAAGAAGACGAGGATTAAAAGCTAATCTCAACATAAAAAAAGGAACGCTGCAGCGTTCCTTTTTTGTTTCATATAAATTTATTTACCTCTAGGCATGTTGTAGATCATGTTTACCTTCTTTGATCTCTTCTATCACTTTTGCATTAAAAGCCGGTAGATCATCAGGATTTCTACTGGTTACAAGCGCTTCATCAACCACTACTTCTTTATCTACCCAAAGTGCTCCTGCATTTTCAAGGTCTTTTCTAATTGAGTTAAAAGAGGTCATGGTACGACCTTCAACTACTTCTGCACTGATCAGCGTCCAAGGAGCATGACAGATAGCTGCAACTGGTTTACTTTGCTTAAAGAAGTCGCGAACAAACTGAAGTACGGAGTCATTTCTTCTCAACTGGTCGGGGTTAATTACACCTCCGGGCAATACCAGGGCATTGTAATCTTTCGCTGATACTTCACTTAGCACCTTATCTACATCATATTCCTTACCCCAATTATCCTTGTCCCAGGATTTGATCTTTCCTTTTTCAAGGCTTACTACTTCCACTTTAAATCCTTCTTTCTCCATTGCTTCTTTTGGAGAGGCCAGCTCGCTTTCTTCAAATCCATGAGTAGCCAAAATTGCAATTCTCTTTTCCATAATAAAGTTTTAATTTTTTGATTCGATCAAATTTAAGAAGCAGAAGCAAAAAACTCTATTAAGGCCCTATTAAAAGGCGATACGGCAAAGTTAAAGCTTTATTAAGTTTGTGAATTATTGTTATCGTTTTTGGCTTTTTCATCCATATCCAGGTGAGATTTAAGTTTATCCAGGACTTTCTTCTCATCCTTAAGTTCCATTTTACGCTTTTCCAGCTTTTCCATTTCCTGGTAGATCGCCGGTTCGCCAAACCTATTTGGTACCACCTTTTCCTTATTGAACAGGGCATACTGAACGGTAAATTCTGCACCAAAGAATAAGATAAGACAGGTGAAATACACCCAAAGCAAGATGAGAACTACCGAAGATGCTCCACCGTAGACAGACCCCGGGGAACTCTGTCCAAAGTAAAAACTGATCACATATTCCCCGATTAGGAAGAGTATAGTGGTTAGGGCCGCCCCAACATAAGTTGTCTTTAGCCTGATCTTTATATCTGGAAGTAATTTAAAGATCGCCGCGAAAAGGGTGGTTATGATCAGGAATGAAAGAGCGAAATTTGCCAGGTCTATCATGAATTTGGTGATATTCGGGAAAAAGTCTTCCACCTTATGGGAAATTGAATTCATTATGGTAGAAATGACCATGGCTATTAGCAGCAAAAGTCCAAGTACAAGCACCATCCCCAGGGAGATCACCCTGTCCAGGACCAGCCTAAGAAAATTGGTCTTTTTAGCCGCCACGCTCCAGATGTTGTTCATAGCTATCTTTAACTGGAAGAAAACTCCGGTGGCACCAAAGATCAGTAGAGCCAATCCGAATATTACCGCCCAGGTAGAATCCTGTGTAAGCGCAGCATTCTCGATCATCTTCTCTACTGCTTGAGCGGTGTCTTTTCCAATGAATTCCTCGATCTGGGTGGTGAGCTTTCCCTGCACTGCTTTACGGCCATAAAAATACCCTGCAATGCTAACCACAATGATCAGCAAAGAGGGTAATGAAAATAAAGCATAATACGCTATGGTCGCGCTTTTGGCATAGGCGCCATTCTTTTCCCAGCTTAAATAGGATTTTTTTAAAAGTTTCAGGAATATTTTAATGCGATCCCACATTAAAGATATCTGCTCTTTAGAATATTCTGATGATGTTTGGCATGTCCCACCATAATATAGCCGATGGCTCTCGGAGAAGTGTTCACATCATTCATGTTGCCTTTTATTTTCAGCATATCCTCGGTAAAGCTTTTAAAAAGAAAGATACCCGACTTTCGCACGCATTCGAATTCCTCGATCAAGCCTGCACCAGTTCGGTTTTCTGAACCGGAATTAAGCACATAAAGATCATGATCAAAACCGGGCAGCGGTTTCTGTTCATTCCTGGCGAAGCATAGTGCCCTGTATTGAAATATGCGCTCGGTATCGATAATATGCTGTACCATTTCCAGGATACTCCATTTATCCGGTTGATACCTGTGATTCCACTTTTCTGAAGGAATGCTATTTAAAAATTCGACAAATTCGGAGGTGTTCTGCTCCATGGTTTGGATGAGTTCGGCATCATCCTCTATCTGGTCTATATAACCGGCATAGAATTCACCGAACTCACCTTTTCTTAAATCAGATTTCTTCATTTATGCTGAATTTCTACTTGCATTAATATTTCCGTAAAGAGATCTGGTCACTATCTTTTCATAAATCTCAAGCTGATCCTCTACCCCGGCACCTTCACGGTTCAGCTGCTGGATTTTACGCAGTGCATGTTGCTGGATGGTAAGCAGCGGAAGCACAATACGCTCCCTGGCTTCAATAGAAGCTCGTCCTGCAGGTTGGTTCTGCATTAATTTATTATAACCGGTCACCTTAAGCAGCATAGTCTTGGTACGTTCAAATTCCTCGTGAATAAGCTGCCAGAATTCTCCAAACTCCTCGTCGTTTTTCATATAGGCAGTTAAAGGAAAGAATGATTTGGTAAGGCTCATCATACTATTTTCCAGTAAGGTCCTGAAAAACTCAGAATTATCATACAACTGTTTCACCCTTTCAAAATTGCCGTCTTTCTCGAATTTTTCCATGGCCGTTCCGACTCCGAAAAATCCTGGAACATTCTGTTTTAGCTGGCTCCAGCTACCTACGAAAGGAATGGCACGAAGGTCGGAAAGGTTTAGTTCGGCCGATTTATTACGCTTGGAAGGTCGGCTTCCTATATTGGTTTTGGCGTAATACTTGAGCGTACTCATTTTCTCGAGGTAAGGAATGAACCTTGGATGTTTCTTGAAATCGGTATAGGTCTTATAACTTATCTCAGCAAGCTCGGTCATGGTCTTTCTATCCTCATCTTTCAGCTCGTTCTTACCTTTGCTGAAGATTTCATTAGAAACTCCTGAACTCAACAGCTGTTCAAGGTTATAGGTACAGGATTCCTTGGTTCCGAAATTAGAACTTATGGTCTGTCCCTGTACGGTTAATTGTATCTCCTCATTTTCTATGGTTGGTCCTAAGGAAGCATAGAATTGATGGGTTTTACCACCTCCACGAGCAGGTGGTCCACCACGCCCGTCAAAAAAGACCACTTTAATTCCGTATTCACGGGAGATCTTACTTAGGGCCTCCTTAGCCTTGAAAATACTCCAGTTAGCCATTAGATAGCCACCATCTTTGGTACCATCGCTGAATCCCAGCATGATCGTTTGCTTATTTCCTCGTCGTTCAAGGTGCTCCTTGTATACTGGATTCGTATAAAGCTTTTCCATTACATTATGGGCATCCTGAAGGTCTGGTACGGTCTCGAATAACGGAACCACATCTACGCTTGGTTTCTCCCACCCGGTCATACGAATAAAGGCAAAAGGCTGTAAAACACCCTGAACACTTCCGCAGTTACTTATTATATATCTGTTTGCTCCTGGTTCACCGCTCTTTTCCTGGATCTCCTGCATGGCATAGATCGACGAAATCGTGGCCCTGCCCATACCCTCTTCTGAAAGTTCTTCAGGATTCATTTTAGCCTGAACATTAGTTAACAGTTCTACCTGTTTATCTTCATCGAGGTCGCGGAAATCATCCGGGAGCAGATCGGTCTTTTTAATGATCTCATCCAGTACTTCCTCATGGATACTTGAATCCTGTCTTATATCCAGCGTCGCGAAGTGGTAACCAAAAAGATCAACTTTATTGATCATATCGTTCACTTCGTCCACAAACAGAGACTGGTGTTTTTCATTAAGTATCTGCTTGATATTATTTAGTTTATGCTTAAAATCTTCAAGTGGAAGTTTAATATTCCCTGAACGCGAAATTGCGGAATCATAAAGACCTTTTTCGATCTCGGCCATAAGCTCATGAACTCCCCTGAAGGTAAGTCTGCGCTTCAATTCCCTTATATCCCTGTAATAATTTAGCAGCACCGTTCTTCTTAACCTTTTGGCTACTCTCAGAGTTATATCGGTGGTCACGAATGGGTTTCCGTCACGGTCACCTCCAGGCCAGAAACCAAGATTGATCACCTGGTTACCCACGTCTTCTCCATCGAAGATATTCTGCTGTATATAATTGTGGATCTTACTGGCGCTTTGATAAAAAACATTCTCAAAGTACCAGATAAGGTTTACCGCCTCGTCATAAGGAGTCGGCTTTTCTTTTTTAAAGAAAGGTGTTTTTCCCAGTTGGGCCAGTAATTGCTTGATCTTTACAAGGTCGTTCTGCCTGATGGCATTATCCAGGTCTGTAATGATCCCAAGCACCGTTCCCGGATAAAATTGCGTTGGATGTGCCGTAAGGGTTGGTCTTACCTTGAACCTTTTCAGGTAATCCTGCAGCTCCTGTACTTTTTGCTTGGCCTCAGCCTCTTCTTTTACGCTTCTAAGCGTTCCCCTACCGTCCATATTATTAACGATGGAAAAAGAAGCATCTTCTATGGCATCAAAAAGTACTACCTGTCTTTCTATATATTGAATGAATCTGAAAAGTAGATCTATCTTATCCTGTTCGGAAGGGTTTTCACCATATTTCTCGAAAAATCGGTCTACGATCTCAGAGGGGTTTTTATTCTCTGAAAAGCCTTTTTCACAAATTTCCTGAAATAATGGTAAGAGCGCACCAGTTTTTCTGATCTCGTCGTAAGGTAGGGTTAAAAAAATACTGTTATAAACCTCATACTTAGCGAGCACATTATCATTAAATCTATCTAATCTTGGTTCTCTGTGCATAATTATGTTTTAGGATGGTCAATTGATTTAAATTTATAAAAAAACCCTTTAAACATAGAAGCTTAAAGGGTCTTTAATATAAGTTTAGGATTGTTACAAGTCTTTGAAAATAGAATGCATCAATCGCTTTTTATCATTAATACTCTCTTCCAGAGAGATCATGGTTTCTGTTCTGTAAACTCCTTCGATATCATCTAACTGGAAGATGATCTCTTTTGCATGTTGGGTATTCTTGGCACGTATCTTACAGAAAACATTGAATTTGCCTGTAGTAACATGAGCTACGGTCACAAAAGGGATCTCGTTAATTCTCTCCAGGACGAATTTCGTTTGAGAGGTATTCTTAAGGAACACACCTACATAAGCAATAAATGCATATCCCAGTTTCTTATAATCTAGCGTTAGAGAAGAACCAATGATAATACCGGCTTCTTCCATCTTCTTTACCCTAACGTGAACGGTTCCCGCAGAGATCAACAATTTCTTAGCAATATCGGTAAATGGAGTTCTGGTATTCTCGATCAGCATGTCGAGGATCTGGTGGTCTGTTTCGTCTAATTTAAACTTGGCCATTTTTCAACGTTCTTTTTTTAATGAACCTCAAAATTAATACAAAATCATTGAATTATTGATAAATATTTTGACAATTACCGATATTTAACCTCTAATTCTCTATTATTTATGACAATTTTATTAACTACAACGTTTTCGCTTATTTCAGACCCATCTGGCAATGACACCTCTAAACCTTTTGCATCGATTTCACGATGCCCGTAATTAGAAATCCTCTTTTCCCTTTTCTCTACCATGGGCAGAAATTCAATTCCTTTTTCACCCAGCACTTCCCTGAACTGAATACTGATCTCTGAATTCTCGTTCCCGATCCTGGCATTCCTAATGATTACATCATTAAAAAGCTTCTGATTTTCAGGAATATCAAAATACGACTCTTCTCCTGAAGTATCTGGCTGCAGATGTGCTATTTGATATAAACAGGATAACAGCGCCTTAAAAACATATTTCCTGGTCTCCTCCCGCTCATAATCTTCCGGGAAATGCCCTGCTTCGAACAAAACCGTTGGAATGTTCAGGTTTTGAAAAGTATCCCCGGCACAATTAATATTGAAAGCGTCGTCATACCTACCTATACGACCCTGCAGTTCATTTTGCAGATCCTCTGCCATTCCGGCTATAAGACACATGCTTTGTCTTCTGGAATCATCAATGCTTCGTTCAGGGTCTTTAGAAGGAGTTAGAAAGGATAAAGTTGCTGGCTCTGGCCTGCTTCCGGCACTAAAGATGGTACGCTGGTCATGCAGGTTAAGACAAAATTCTGGTTTAATTGCTTGATACTGCTGCATAAGGATCCTGCTTTCCGGCTGACTAAGCTGCTGCAGATCCCGGTTTAGATCTACCGAATTCGCATTTATACGCGTATAGGCTTCTGCTCCGTCAGGATTCAGTATCGGAATAATAAAAATACTGCAGCTATCCAGGATGGATGAGATCACTTTGTTGCCAGACTCATTAATGAATGTGTTCAAAAGATCAAAAACTGCCTTGGTGGTCGTAGCTTCATTTCCGTGCATTTGTGACCAGGCAAGCACCTTGATTTTTCCTTTTCCTACCCTGGTCATATAAACTGATTTCCCCTTTACCGATCTCCCTATTTCCTGAAAATCGATCTTGTCGCCAAAATAAGATTTCACTTTTTCAAGATCCTTATTGGTAACATATCTACCGGTCACTTCTTGCATTTTAATCGCTGAATAAAAGTCTTCCTGGAAGAGTTCTTTGAGCTGCATATTCTTCATGTTTACAAAACTAAACATTACATATTTTACAAATGTAAACACAAAATTTCGACAATCCCTATTACAATTGTAAACAGTCTTAATAAGCCAATGAACACGGGCCTTGGAATATATCCTACACAAAATTAAACAACTTTTAAATATTTGGTTTTTAGTGTTTTAGGTATATTAACATAAAGCTTAGGTTTATATTAAAATGAATTGTTTACATATGTAATATTGTAATCTTGTAAATATTATTTACATTTGTAAATAGGAATTCAACTTTATAAATTTCACAATGGTAAACACCGAAAAGTTCGCCAGCAGGCTCAACAAGATCCTTGATTATTACGATATTTCAGCCGCTGCTTTCGCCGATAAAATTGAAGTTGGGCGCTCCTCTATTTCTCATATTCTATCAGGCCGAAACAAACCAAGTCTGGACTTTGTAATGAAGGTGGTGAAAAATTTTCCCGAGGTAGAATTGTACTGGCTGTTGAATGGAAAGGGAAAATTTCCTGTAAATTCAAACGAAGTAAAGCAGCAAGAAATTCCGCGACCTGAAGATAAAAAACAAGCTGTTTCAAATTCAGCAAATCCTCCCTCCCAGAATATTCCGCAGCAAAACATACCTGCGATGCCTGCTGGAAAACCAGGAAAGGAAATTCAGAAGATCGTGATATTTTATAAGGACGGTAGTTTTGAAGCCTTCGAAAATTGATTATTCCGTTTAAATTGAATTATTTTGCGGTATGAACAGATTAGCCGCTTTATTTTGCCTGCTCCTGCTTTCTTCCTGTTTTAACCCTGAAAGGAATTGTCAGGACTTTAGGACCGGAACTTACGAATTCGAAAGTTTCATCAACGGCGAGCTGGTAACTTCCCGGTTCATTAGAAACGACAGTATAGAGATAGAAAAGTTCCGGGGCCAGACAGATACCTCAAGTGTACGCTGGATCAATGATTGCGAGTATATACTTAAGAATATGCATCCCGAGGGAATGGCCGAAGAAAAGCCAATACATATGAAGATCCTTAGCACTACCAAAGACGGCTACACTTTTGAATACGGCCAGGTAGGCAGCGCCAAGAAAGCCCGCGGAAAAGTAAAGAAAGTTTCTGAAGATTAGTTTTGTCGCTCCCTCAGCAGTTTGTTCTGCTCTTCCATCAGCTCATTAAGATTAGAGAGAAGTTCGATATCTTTTGGAGTGACCACCTTTTTATTCTTGGGATCCTGCGCCTTATTCCTGAACCTGTTCATGAATTTCACGACCAGGAAGACTACAAAACCTATTACCAGAAAATCAATCAGGGTCTCTATTAAAAGACCGTAGCCTATGGAAACTTCCTCGATGAAATCTGCCTCACCCTTGATTCCCGAAGATTCCTGGAGGATGATCTTACGGTCGGCGTAGTTCACCCCATTGGTAAGCATACTTAGCGGCGGCATGATGACCTGTTTCACCAGTACATCCACGACCTTATTAAAGGCGGTACCAATAATGATCCCCACCGCCATGTCTATCATATTGCCCTTTACGGCAAATTCCTTGAATTCCTTAAACAATCCCATTATTCGTCAAATAAGGATGGTTGCTCGTCTGATTTTGAATTTTTCTCAGGCGATTTAATTTTCCCTGATTTTATATCCTCCCCGGATATTTCATTGCTTTCTTCAGATGATTCTTCCTCTTCTGTTTCCTCTTCTTCCGGCTGTTCATAGGGAAGCGGGTCCAGCAGGTTTATCTGGTTCACTTTTTCTGAAGTAAGCTGGTTACCCTGAGCCTTGATACCCTTTATAGCGATGAACTCGGCCAGGTTGACCTCTTCGTTCTCGCGACGTTCCTTGCCTTTAGGCTTGGTATAAACGATCTCGGCCATGGGATAATAATCTGTAGAAACGATTTCCAGGTAAGAATCCTCGTGATCGCTGATAAAAAGCTCTTCCTTGTCTGGATGCTCTATAACGAATCGTTTTACATAATACCTTTCTTTTTCCGGCTCCCAGTAGATCGCCGAAATTGGTTTATTCTTCGACCATTTTTCCAGAACGATGATCTCATTATCAAAACGGGTAGTTAGTTCAGGTTTGATGGTTTTGGCCACGCCGTCCTGGGTGATGATCAATAACCTGTCCTCGCCTTTGAATTCACCAAGCAGCTCGCCTCTTTCGTCTACATTCAGCCTTTTTACGGTTTCATCGAACCAGATCCTTCTGGGTTTAAGAGTAGAAACTCCTTCCTCCTTAAGCTCGATTCGTTTGACCGAATACTTGGTAACTATATTTCCTTTTACATTTCGGCCTTTTATGAGCACGTCGGCAAAATCCAGGTCGAATTTCACCTTTCTTATGCTTCCTACCTGGCGTAAAAGTACGGTCACCACTTCTGCCTCTCCGTTAGGATTGGCCGAGAAGTAAAGCACTTTCGAATCCTTTTTCTCCTGGGTAAGATCATATTCACGGTCACGGGTTACCGAGGTCACGGCGAAACGCTTCACGTAGGTCTTTCCTGCTTTACCATCGCGATAGATCATATTATAGATGGTGCGCTTATCTTTTTTCTTAAAGATGGCCACATGAATGATATCCTTACCAATGAAGGTTTTGGTATCTACCTTGGTCACCATCATCTTTCCATCGGCCGTAAAACAGATCACATCATCTATATCTGAACAATCTGTTACGTATTCATCCTTCTTAAGCGAGGTTCCTACGAAACCTTCGGCCCTGTTCACGTAAAGTTTGGTATTTCTTATAACAACCTTGGTAGCTTCGATATCCTCGAATAATCTAAGCTCGGTCTTTCTTTCCCTTCCGGTACCGTAGTCCTTTTTCAGTTTTTTAAAATAATCTACGGCAAAGTCTACGATGTTGTCAAGATTATGCTTTACCTGCGCGATCTCACCTTCCAGCGCATCTATCTTTTGCTGTGCTTTATCTATATCGAATTTCGAGATCCTTTTGATTCGAATTTCAGTCAGCCTAACGATATCTTCTTCGGTAACCTTTCTTTTAAGATGTTTGGTATGCGGCTTCAGGCCTTTATCTATGGCTTCGATCACTCCTTCCCAGGTTTCCTGATCTTCGATATCACGATAGATACGGTTTTCGATAAAGATCCTTTCCAGGGACGCAAAATGCCACTGCTCTTCCAGTTCCCCGAGCTTTATCTCCAACTCCCTTTTTAATAGATGAAGCGTGTGATCTGTAGATCTTCTCAAAACTTCTGAAACTCCAAGGAAAACCGGCTTGTGATCTATGATCACACAGCCAAGAGGCGCCAGGGAATTTTCACACTGGGTGAAGGCATAAAGCGCATCAATAGTTTTATCTGGTGAAATATTATTTGGTAAATGAATAAGGATCTCAACTTCAGCAGCCGTATTATCCTCGATCTTCTTGATCTTGATCTTCCCCTTATCGTTCGCTTTTAGAATGGAATCGATAAGACTGGAAGTATTGGTGCCGTAAGGGATCTCGTTGATGACCAGCGTATTCTTGTCCCGCTGGGTGATCTTAGCTCTTATCCTTACTCTACCACCTCTTTCACCATCATTATAATTAGACACATCGGCGATACCACCCGTAGGAAAATCAGGGAAAAGTTTGAAACTTTTGCCCCTAAGGTGGTTTATAGATGCATCGATAAGTTCATTAAAATTATGCGGAAGGAACCTGGTGCTCAATCCAACGGCAATACCCTCAGCTCCCTGCGCCAGAAGCATAGGGAATTTTACCGGAAGGTTTACCGGTTCCTGTTTTCTACCATCATAAGAAAGCTGCCATTCAGTAAGTTTAGGGCTGAACAGCACCTCCAGGGCGAACTTAGAAAGTCTCGCCTCAATATAACGGGGTGCAGCGGCACGGTCACCGGTTAGGATATTACCCCAGTTTCCCTGGGTGTCTATTAAAATATCCTTCTGGCCAATCTGTACCATGGCATCACCAATACTGGCATCCCCGTGAGGATGATATTGCATGGTGTGGCCAACAATATTGGCAACCTTATTATAACGACCATCATCAAGGTCTTTCATGGAATGCATGATACGACGTTGTACGGGTTTAAAACCGTCTTCTATCGCAGGTACCGCCCGTTCCAGGATCACGTATGAAGCATAATCCAGGAACCAGTCCTTATACATCCCGGTTACCTTAATAAGTTCTTCTTTGCTCTCAAACTGCTCTTCCTGAGCTCCTTCTTGGTTTTCTTCCATTAGGCAGTAGGTTTAGGAGTGGTTTCTAAAACTTTATTCAAAGAATCTACCATTCCCTTTTTCTTTTTTCGGGTTAAAAATGTGGTATTGAAAGTATATTTTCTATAGCCTTGTTTTCTCCTGGATTTAATATAGATGGTAAGGGCAGAATAGATTCCGAAATCTACAAAATGGAATTTACCTAGTTTACGCTTAGGGAATTCTGCCTTTTTTACTCTATACTCCATGAATTTTGAAAAAAAGACTCCGTTGTTCTTAAAATTCAGGGTTTCGCCATCACTGTCGAAATCGAAGCTCTGGCCGATCTTATGAACATAAAGACCAAGTAACAGGGTCACGATATTGGGAACAAAATGGCTGAAACTTATTTCCTGTTCGCTTTCTGAAGAAGCCATGATCTCAATATTCACGAAAACATTCGTGACAAAGACCGCCACCAGTACGATGTAGATAGACGGAATTATTTTGACCTCGTTTCTATTGGTAAACCTCATATTCCAAGTTCTTCCACCAGGTCAAGTTCAACTTTCAGGTTATCGATGATGAATTCCTGGCGATCTGGAGTATTCTTGCCCATATAGAAACTCAGCATTTCTTCTATAGACTTGTCTTTGTCCAGCATCACTGGATCCAGGCGAATGTCTTCCCCTATAAAATGAACGAATTCATCTGGAGAGATCTCACCTAAACCTTTAAATCGCGTAATTTCAGGTTTCCCGGAAAGCTTTTCGATAGCTTCCTTTCTTTCCTGCTCACTGTAACAGTAGATGGTTTCCTTCTTGTTTCTAACCCTGAACAATGGTGTTTGCAGGATGTAAAGGTGGTTTTCTTTTATAAGTTCAGGGAAGAACTGAAGGAAGAAGGTGATCAATAACAACCTAATGTGCATACCATCCACATCGGCATCGGTCGCGATCACGATATTATGGTACCTTAGGTCTTCCAGGCCTTCTTCAATATTCAAAGCTGCCTGCAACAGGTTGAACTCTTCGTTCTCGTAAACGATCTTTTTGGAAAGACCGTAACTATTCAGGGGTTTTCCTTTCAAACTGAAAACCGCCTGGGTCACTACATCCCTACTCTTCGTGATAGATCCACTCGCCGAGTCTCCCTCGGTAATGAACAAGGTGGTCTCCAAACAACGTTCGTGCTTGCTATCTCCAAGGTGGACACGGCAATCCCGTAATTTCTTATTATGAAGACTGGCTTTTTTAGCCCTGTCTTTAGCCAGTTTCCTGATGCCGGAAAGGTCCTTTCGTTCCCTTTCTGCCTGAAGTATCTTTTTATGAAGACTTTCAGCCGTTTCCGGATTTTTATGCAGGTAATTATCAAGATTCCTTTTTACGAAATCATTGATATAGGTCCTTACCGTGGGCAGCTTTCCGCCCATATCCGTAGACCCGAGCTTGGTTTTCGTCTGGCTTTCAAAAACCGGCTCCATTACTTTTATACTTATGGCCGCAACAATAGATTTCCTGATGTCGCTGGCCTCATAATTCTTTCCGTAGAATTCACGAACGGTCTTTACAATGGCTTCCCTGAAGGCTGCGAGGTGAGTTCCACCCTGAGAGGTGTTCTGCCCGTTCACGAAAGAATGGTATTCCTCGCTGTACTGAGACCTGCTGTGGGTTATGGCTACCTCAATATCATCACCTCGAAGATGAACAATAGGATACAGCATATCATCCTCATGTATGCTATCGCCTAAAAGATCTTTTAAACCATTCTCTGAATAGAATTTCTCTCCATTAAAAACTATCGTCAACCCCGGGTTGAGATATACATAGTTCTTGAGCATTTTCTCGATATATTCATTTCTGAACTTGTAATTCTTGAAAATGTTCTCATCTGGGATAAAGGTGATCTTGGTACCTCTTCTTCTAGAGGTTTCGTCGAGATGCTCTTCATCTTTCAACTCTCCCTGCTCGAATTCTGCAGCATGGCTTTTTCCGTCACGGGAAGATTCCACACGGAAATAAGAAGAAAGGGCATTCACAGCTTTGGTACCAACCCCGTTAAGTCCGACGGACTTTTTAAAGGCACGGGTATCATATTTACCACCGGTATTCATTTTGGATACTACATCCACCACTTTCCCCAGGGGTATACCCCTACCATAATCACGAACGATCACGCGCTGGTTCTGAACAGAGATCTCTATGGTCTTCCCTGCGCCCATCACGAATTCGTCAATACTGTTATCTATAACTTCTTTAAGGAGGATATAGATCCCATCATCCTGACTGGACCCATCCCCGAGCTTCCCGATGTACATCCCGGGACGCATGCGAATATGTTCTTTCCAGTCTAATGACCGAATATTATCTTCGGTATATTTAGTATTCTCGCTCATAGGTAGTAATGGAGTTATGCCCTAAATATAAGGCATTAGCTAAAAAACTAAAATAGTTAAGTCCTAAAGTAATTAACAAAGATTTTAGAAGAAATGTTAATTGCTTAGAAAAATAGGAAGTTAGAAGTTTTAAAAAACCTCAACTTCAGATAATATTTAGAAAGAATCTAAGAAAAAAAGAAATCTTATACGTTAAACCTGAAGTGCATTACATCGCCATCCTTAACGATATAATCCTTCCCTTCAACGCGCATCTTCCCGGCTTCCTTTACCTTGGCTTCACTTCCGTAGCTTACATAATCGTCATAGCCAATCACCTCAGCACGAATAAATCCTTTTTCAAAATCGGTATGTATCACCCCGGCAGCCTGTGGCGCAGAAGATCCTACAGGGATGGTCCATGCTCTAACCTCTTTTTCACCGGCAGTAAAATAGGTTTGCAGGTCCAACAAGGAATAGGCTCCACGAATAAGTTTTGCAGAACCAGGCTCATCAAGACCAATATCCTGAAGGAACATCTGCCTCTCTTCAAAATCATCTAGCTCTGTAATATCTGCTTCTGTTCCCACAGCCAGAACCAGAACTTCGGCATTCTCATCCTTTACCGCTTCTCTTACTCTTTCTACATGGGCATTCCCTTCTACGGCAGCCCCTTCATCTACATTACAAACATACATTACCGGCTTATCGGTAATGAACTGCAATGGCTTTATAAATTCTTTTCGCTCATCTTCCCCTAACTCTATGGCACGAACAGATATTCCTGCTTCCAGGCCGGCTTTAACCTTAAGCAAGGCAGCTTCCTCTTTCTGGGCATCCTTGTTCCCGGTCTTGGCAGCTCTTTTAACCTTGTCTAGTTTCTTTTCGGTGGTCTCCAGGTCTTTCAGCTGAAGCTCCATATCAATGGTTTCCTTATCTCTTATAGGATCTATGGAACCGTCAACATGCACAATATTATCATTCTCAAAACATCTAAGCACATGCAGGATGGCATCGGTTTCCCTGATATTTCCAAGAAACTGATTTCCAAGCCCCTCTCCCTTGCTAGCACCTTTAACCAGCCCGGCGATATCAACTATTTCTACGGTGGCAGGGATCACTCTTTCCGGGTTTACCAGCTCTTCAAGTTTCAACAATCTCTGGTCCGGAACATTAACCACCCCAACATTAGGTTCTATCGTACAAAAAGGAAAGTTTGCACTTTGAGCTTTCGCATTGCTCAAACAGTTAAATAAGGTTGATTTACCAACATTAGGAAGTCCTACGATTCCAGCTTTCATATAATATAATTTTGATGCTTTGTTTTTGCGGCTGCAAAGATAGTCATTATCTAAGAGTATTTCATAAATACTTAAGGCCTTTAAGCTCATATTTTTAAACAAGGGAATACTTGACAGGTGTGGTATCTATATAGCCTAGATGATGGTCTAAAAAGAAATCAATCGAGCATTCCATTTGTGGTTTAACTAGGTCTTATACGGTTTTTACCTATATTGCCACAACTTATTAACTAATCCCTTACTTTTTATGAATAGATTTTTACTTTTCATTACACTATTTTCAATTCCTATATTTCTGTCTGCTCAGGAAATTAGCGGTGTGGTGACCGACAATGCCGGGACCCCACTTCCCGGAGTGAATGTTTACGAGAAAGGTACCGATAATGGTACTTCAACCGATTTTGATGGTAGGTATACCATTGAAGCTCCGGCAGATGCGACGCTGGTATTCAGCTTTGTAGGCTTCGAAGAAAAAGAAGTCCCCGTAAACGGATTAACAGAGGTAAACGTTACTCTCCAGGATGGAGTATCTTTAGGAGAAGTACAACTAGTGGGTTCGCGTAGCCCTAAACGTACTTCTACAGATACACCTGTGGCCGTTGACGTTATAGACGTTGGCGAAGTGAACACTCAAACTGGAAAGATTGAAGTTAACGAGCTTTTACAATATGCCGCTCCTTCTTTCAATGCTAACAAACAATCTGGATCTGATGGTGCAGACCATATTGACCCTGCTTCCCTTAGAGGGCTTGGGCCAGATCAAACCCTGGTGCTGGTAAACGGAAAGCGAAGACACCAGTCTTCCCTTATCAATATCTTCGGAACCAGGGGTCGTGGTAACACCGGTACCGATCTTAATGCCATTCCTGCGGCTTCCATAAAAAGGATAGAGATCCTTAGGGATGGTGCTTCTGCCCAGTATGGGTCTGATGCGATTGCCGGGGTGATCAATATCGTTCTGAAAGACGCGGTAGAAAAATTCAGTGGTAGTGTAAATTATGGTTTCTACAATACCAATGCCGAAGGAGAATTTCCGGAAGGCACTCCGAATACCGATGGTAACCGCCTGGATACAGACCGTGATGGAAATGCGATAGGCGAAGATCAGAATTTTGATGGTGGCTCTGTAAAGGTAACGTCTAACTATGGCTTCGAAATAGGTGAAGAAGGTTTCGCTAATTTTACCGTAGAATACCTGAACAAGAACAAGACCCTTCGTCCTGGTTTCGACTTCAGGAGAGGTTTTGGTGAAGCAGCTATTGAAGGGGTAAACTTCATGGGGAACCTGGCCATCCCAATTTCTGAGAATACCGAATTCTATGCTTTTGGAGGCAGGAATTACAGGGATACAGATGCCTATGCCTTTACCCGTAACAATCCAACGGCTAGGAATGTGGTAGAGGTTTATCCAAACGGTTTTACCCCGAGGATCACTTCTATCATTACCGATAATTCCGTTTCAGCAGGCTTCAGGACCACCACTGAGAACGACTGGAACATAGACCTAAGTAATACCTGGGGAAAGAATTTTTTCCACTATTTCATAAAAGGTACCATCAACGCCTCTTTAGGTGAAATTTCTCCCACAGATTTCGATGCTGGTGGACACAGCCTAAGTCAGAATGTGATCAATCTAGATTTTTCAAAGTACTACGAAGACATGCTGGAAGGAGTGAACTTCGCTTTTGGTGCAGAGTACAGGACCGAGAATTTTGAAATTTTTGCCGGGGAGGAAGCTTCATATGCCACTTACGATACAGATGGAATTCCGATCACCAATCCAGATATTCAGCAGCAGCCAATAGACCCAATTACCGGAGATCCAAGACCTGGAGGCTCGCAAGGTTTTCCTGGATACGGTCCAGATAACGAGGTAGACCGAAGCAGGTCTAATGTTTCCCTGTATGCAGATGCTGAATTTGAATTTACCGAGGCCTTTCTTCTTGCTGCAGCAGCCAGATTTGAGAACTACAGTGATTTTGGAAGTACCATAAACGGAAAACTTGCGGCTCGCTTAAAAGCCACCGATGATATTAATTTAAGAGGATCGGTAAGTACAGGTTTTAGAGCTCCTTCCCTGGCCCAGATCTATTATAACCTGAAGTTCACTAACTTCGTGGGAGGTGAAGCATTAGAATCTCTATTATCTCCTAATAACAGCCCTGTTACCGAATCATTTGGTATTGGGCCTTTACAGGAAGAGACCGCTTTAAACGCTTCGCTTGGTTTTACGGCCAACTTCGGAAAGTTCACGGCTACGGTAGATGGATATTATATCAACGTACAGGACCGTATCGTTCTTACAGGGAATTTTGACGCTCCACAGATAGATAATGTGGAAGCTGCACAGTTCTTCGCCAATGGTGCCGATACCGAAACCCTGGGTCTGGACATCGTACTTTCTAACGAATTCAACCTGGGAGATGGAAAACTAACCGCAAGCTTTATTGGGAACTTCAATGACATGGAGATCACCGATGTAAAGAACGGAAATTTGAATGAGCAGACCTTTTTTGGAGAAAGAGATAAAGCTTTCTTATTAGCCTCTGCTCCAGACAGCAAACTTACTCTTAACCTGGTTTACGATATAGAATGGTTCGATGCGGCACTTGGCCTAACCAGGTTTAGTGAGATCACGCTTTTAGATTTTCAGATGTTCGAAGATCCGGCCGATTATGGAGGACTGGCTAATCAGGTAGAAGCAGCCTCAGACATTTATGATCCTAAGATCGTAACCGACCTTAATTTAGGTTTTAAACTTAACAAATCACTAAAGCTGAATGTAGGAAGCAACAACCTCTTCAACGTTTATCCAGACCAACAGGATGACTGGACTGAAGCTGGTGGTTACTGGGATGCAGTGCAAATGGGCTTCAGTGGAGCTTATTACTACGCAAAACTAAATATCAACCTCTAGTCAGGTTTAAATAGAAAAAAAAGCGGGAAAATATTCCCGCTTTTTTTATGCCATAGTTTAATTGAACTAATCTATAAGATCTGCCGGTGGCTGGAATTTTGGATGTCCTGCCTGCCAGAAGAAAAAGGAAAAAATATTAGCGAATTTTTCAAAATTCTCTTCTTTAGTATCTCCAATTCCATGACCACTGTCAAAATCTGTTAGTAATAGAATAGGCTCATCTGAGGTATTTACCATCTGGGCCTTTGCTGCGAACTTGGCTGGCTCCCAAGCAATTACTCTTGGATCGTTCATCCCCGATGTAATGAGCATCGCCGGATACTCGGTCCCTTCCTTTAAATGGTGATAAGAATCCATTTCCAGCAATGCCTTGAATTCTTCTTCATCCTTGACCGTTCCAAACTCAGGAGCATTCACCGGTCCGTTAGGGCTTTCTTCCATTCTTACAGTATTCATTGCTCCAACCAATGGTGCAACTGCAGAAAATAGATCAGGCCTTTCGGTAACAGCTCTTCCCACCAGAATTCCGCCGGCACTGCCCCCGAAGAAAGATAGTTTTTCCGGTTTGGTATATCCCTTATCAACCAGGTATTCAGCGGTGGCTATGGCATCTTTCCAGGTATTGGGTTTGTTGGCCTTCTGACCGGCCCTGTGCCAGGCATCTCCTAGTTCACCTCCACCCCGAACATGCGGCACCACGAAAATGCCCCCGTAAAGGGTATGCACCAGCAGCAAAGGACTGAAAAATGGCCCGGTAGAAATTCCGTAGGAACCGTAACTATACATAGTGGTTGGATTAGAACCGTCGAGTTTTACATTTTTATTATGTATTATAGAAACAGGCACCTCTACCCCGTCGTGAGACTTTACCATTATCTCTTTTACCACGAGGTCTTCAAGTTCGGGATACTCGGCTTCCGAAGACATTGGCTGATCAATGAATTCGTTCGAATCTACATTATACTTATACCTTTTCCCGGGCGTGGTCCAACCGGTGATGGTCACCCAGATATCATCATGAGACGGTCCTTTAGATTCCATATAGGCAGAGCCTGCGGTCTTGGGTAATTTAATTTCCCGGGCTACATCATTGTCAAATGACTTATAAAAGAACCTGGTTTCTACCCCATTGGTTTTAACCGTATAAAAAATACCGTCTTCGGTGAGGCTGAAATCATCAATCGGGCCTAGATCAGGTTCGGCCACTGCCAGTTGCGCATTCGAAAATGCAGGATCACTTTTTGAGGCTTTCATTATCTTGAAATTAGGCGCATCCTTGAAAGTGAGATAATATATATGTGAAGAATTTGCCCTGAAATCCTTAACCTTATCCTTTGGGGCGGTTAATTGCTTCCATTCCCCAGAGAGGTCCTTATTGTTCATATATAATTTTATCGCCCTGTCTACAGTAACGATGATCCCGAAATTCAGATCCATTTCCTTGTCATACATGAGGATAGGTATCTCTTCTGGTTTGATGTTCAGTTCAGGATTATGGGCGCTGGAAAGAACTTCCTTATCTTCCGACTGGCTTGTTCCCAGTTTGTGTTCGTACACTTTCAAATTCAGCTGACGCTGCATATCTGAAATATCAGGAGAATTCAATTTTAGATAGTAAAGGGAATTTTCATCCGCCGTCCAGTACATTCCCTCCACCAGTTCGAGGGTTTCCCCCATTTGTTTTCCCGACTGGTCCAGTACCACAAGCTCCCCATTTTCAGAACCATCTGGCGCTAAGATTACACCAACCTTATTTCCCATTCTATCGGGGTTTACCGAAGAGATCGTATATGTTTTTCCCGAGTCGGCCTTGTATTTATCTGGATCCAACAACAGGCTTTCCTGGCCTTCGTAACCTTTTCTGAAGTATAACTTCCCCGTCTGGTCTTCCGGCCTGGTCTTAAGATAATAGTACAGGTCATTGCTGGTGATATTAAGGTTGTTGACCCTGGACGCGGTCCTACTATCCATTTCCTTGATCTTCTTGATCATCTCCTGCTTGCCCGGGATGGCGTCGAGGACGGCCTCGGCGTAATTCGTATTGGCCTTCATCCAGTTGATGACCTCAGGATCGTCAAGATTCTCCATATACCTGTATGGATCTTCCACTTTGATGCCGTGATAATCGTCTACCACTTTTTCTGGTTCAGCTTTTTCTGGTTTCACGATCTGCTGGCCGATGACGAAAAACGGCGCAAGCAGGAACAGAATGAATATCTGTCTTTTCATAATCTGATAGTTTTAGTGAATAATTTAAATACCTCTAAGGTTGAGATCTGGGGGGAAAGCTATAGGGTAGTCTATAAATATAGTAATTTAACTGAATTACAACAAGTTAGAATTTAAATTCAGTTGCAGGGATAGCTTAGATACGTGAATAAGCTTCGCGGGCTTTAATATTTTTTTAACTGAAGAGGCCGGCATATTCTTTAAATTTAAGCATATACAATTTTGATATACAATCCTTTAAACTAACTAAATGACCGATCACAGCAATTCCAAAGAAAACTATTGGTATAAAGACGCTATTATCTATGAACTACATATAAAAGCCTTTTTCGACAGCAATGGTGACGGAATCGGTGATTTTGAAGGTCTTATGCAGAAACTGGATTACCTGGAAGATTTGGGGGTCACTGCGATCTGGCTGCTCCCTTTCTACCCATCACCACTAAGGGATGATGGCTACGATATCGCCGATTATTATTCCATCAACCCTTCTTATGGAAACGTGGAAGATTTCAAGAATTTTATCGAAGAAGCCCATAGCCGTGGACTAAAGGTGATCACAGAGCTGGTAATTAACCATACCTCAGATCAGCACCCCTGGTTCCAGAGGGCAAGAAAGGCGCCGGAAGGTACTGAAGAAAGGGATTATTACGTTTGGAGCGATGATCCACACAAGTATAAGGATGCACGTATCATTTTCACAGATACTGAGCCCTCTAACTGGAGTTGGGATTCTGAAGCCCAGGCCTATTACTGGCACCGGTTTTTTTCCCACCAGCCAGACCTGAATTTCGACAATTCAAAAGTTCAACAGGAGGTTTTTGAAATACTGGATTACTGGTGTAAAATGGGGGTCGACGGTTTTCGCCTGGATGCCGTTCCTTACCTTTTCGAAAGAGAAGATACCAATTGCGAGAACCTTCCGCAAACCCATGAATTTCTGAAAAAACTTAGGGCTTATGTAGATGAAAATTACGATGATAAATTGCTGCTGGCAGAGGCTAATATGTGGCCCGAAGATTCTGCCGCTTACTTTGGAGATGGAGATGAATGCCATATGAACTATCATTTCCCCATTATGCCAAGGATGTTTATGGCGGTTAAAATGGAAGACCGTTATCCCATTATCGATATCATTGATCAGACGCCGGAAATTCCTGAGAATTGCCAGTGGGGTATCTTCCTGAGAAATCATGATGAACTTACCCTGGAAATGGTAACCGACGAGGAAAGGGATTATATGTATAAAGTTTATACCAAGGACCCACAAGCAAAGATCAATGTAGGTATTCGCCATAGGCTGGCTCCATTATTAGATAATAACAGGAGTAAAATAGAATTAATGAATGTTCTTCTCTTCTCCCTCCCGGGTACACCTATCGTTTATTACGGGGACGAGATCGGGATGGGTGATAATTTCTACCTGGGTGACCGGGATGGGGTGAGAACACCCATGCAATGGACCGCCGACCGTAATGCCGGCTTCTCACTTGCCAATCCTCAGAAATTATATCTGCCGCTTATCATAGATCCTGAGTATAAATATGAATCTGTGAACGTTGAAACCCAGCAGATGATCTCTTCTTCGCTGCTCTGGTGGATGAAAAGGGTCATTGGGATGAGGAAGAAATACAAGGCTTTTGGCAGAGGGGATATTGAGTTCCTTTCACCTTCCAACTCGAAGATCATCGCCTATACCAGGACCTATGAAGATGAAAAGATACTCGTACTGGCCAATCTTTCCAGGTTTTCGCAACCGGCAGAGCTAGACCTTGAAGAGTATAAGGGCCATACCCCCATCGAGGTTTTCAGCCATAACAAATTCCCAAGGATCACCGAAAGACCCTATCTATTCACCTTGTCTCCTTTTGGCTACTACTGGTTCGTCCTGGAGAAGGAAAGAGAAAGAGTTGAAGGAGAAAGCAAGATCCCCGAGTTAAGGATCGATAATTGGAATAACCTCCTAAAGAACCGCACCCTTCAGCAATTATCTGGCAAGATCCTGCCTCCCTACCTGCAACACAGGAGATGGTTCGAGAGCGACGGAAGGACCATACAGGAAATCAAAATAAAAGAAAACCTCGAGGTCGGCATCAGGGAAATGCCTACACGAATAACCGTTCTTGAAGTTACCTATAACGAAGGTCTTCCCGAGCTGTACCAAATGCCTATTTCTTTTGTGAGCATCGAAAACGAGAATTTACTGAATGAAATTCCGAAGAGAGGGATCATCACTAAACTGGAAATCGGAGATGAACAGGGATATTTATTTGATTCGGTATACGCAGAAGATTTCAGGGAATACCTTATTGAAGGCTTCAAAAAAATGGATAAGAAGAAAACCGGATCTGGCACTTTAGAATTTACCGGCGATACCCCGCTAATGAAATTACTGGACGAAGAATGCAGGTCTGAACTGGTAAGCACCGAAAAGCGGCAAACCATCATCACTTACGACAATCAATTTATCCTTAAAATATATCGCAGGCTGGACCAGACCTTCAATCCGGATGTGGAAACCATTAAATTCCTTTCTACCAAAACAGATTTTGAGAAGATCTCCAGATATGTGGGAGCCGTAAAATATAGCCAGGCCAATGGAAAACCTTACTTCTTTGGAATGCTTCAGCAGATCACCGAAAACCAGGGTGAGGTTTGGTCGCATGTAAAGGACTCCCTGGAGAGATATTATGAAAAAGTACTTACCTCTAATAAGGATCTGGAAATAAACATTCCAGAGAATCATATTACCCAACCTATCGGATTTGAAGGTTTTCCGGAAGCCATGCAGGAACTTACTGGGGTTATTCTTCCCGAAAGGATCTACCAGCTGGGAGAATTCACGGCAGAATTACATAACGCCCTTTCCCAGCATGACATAGATGAAGATTTTGATAAGGAGGAGTCTTCTTTACATTACCAGAGATCCCTGTTTTCGGGCCTACAGACACTTACCAGGAACAGCCTGGAAAACCTGAAATCCATGCTGGAGCAGCTGCCGGAAGAAACCGCAGAGGAAGCAAGGGAAATACTGGGTATGAAAAACGAGATCCTTAGCTGTTTCCGGGAGATCTATGATCATAAGATCTCGGTGATGAAAATCAGGACGCATGGAGACTACCATTTACGGCAGATCCTTTGGACTGGCCGCGAATATATCATGAACAGTTTTGAAGGTGACCCTTCCAAGTCCTTTAGTGAACGAAGGATAAGACGTTCAGCGATGCGCGACCTCGCCGCCATGATTCGATCCCTGCATTATGCCGCTTATAGCAATATTCTGTCCCCGGAAAGTGACCAGCAGCGTAAGGAAGGTGATCTGGAAGAATGGGCAGAAACCTGGCATTATTACATTTCCAGAATCTATATTAAAGGATACTTGGACAAGGCCGGCAAGAAAGATTATATTCCAAAAAGCCAGGAAGATTTCAAGATCCTAATGCATACCTTTCTGCTTGAAAAAGCCCTGACGGAGCTTAATTATGAGATCAAGCACCGCCAGGAATGGATACTGATACCTATAAGGGGCATCAAGGCTATTTTAGAACATTATAGAAAGGAATTCTAGGCTACTCAACGATATACATTTCGTTGGAGGCCCTAATGTATTCCTGTGGGTTAAAAGTGGACTCGAAACTGTTTCGAACCATGTTCAGTTTTAATCTCAGGTTCTTCATCTCATCCTTTAAATATGGGTCGTTCTCGTATTTATTGATTAGCTTCTCATATTTATTAAGATTCTCCAGGATCCTGAAAGTGAGCATTCCAAACCTGATCTTAAGGTTTTGCACGCTAAGCATCTGGTCATGGTATTCTTGTTTCCAGTTTTCTGGGTTTCTTTTGCGCTCTTCCACTATCTTGTTTTCGGCGATCTTGGAAATATCCAGGATATACTGGGTACGCTTCTTGGCATCGGTCTCGTTGGTAAAATTCTTACTGAAGTCTTTTTTGTCGATATCCAGAATTTCTACCAGGTTATCATCGATAGCCTTATTCTGAAGCTCCTTCAGTTCATTAAGGCTTTTATTGATACCTTCCCATTCGGTCTCTATGAGGTCTTTGTCGTGAGTGAACTGGGCGATGGAGGTGGTAAGTTTAAGCATTTTCATGCTTTGCTCTTTCAACTCTTTATCTCTCCGGTTCAACGAACCTATGAACTGGCTTATCCCGTCAAAAAGACTTCCAGCGAACATCCCAGTAAAAGGAGTTCCCTTGGCAAGGTCTCCGGTTACCTGCAACATATGATTTAGCGCAGCAAGACGTGCATCATCCTCCTTCTCTTCGGCAAGATATTGTTTGAACTTCCCGAACCACTCCTGGTAACCCTCATAGTTCATGGGATTTCCTACAGCGTCCAGGGTGGTGTAGAACTCCCTGGAACTATTGAAAAGATTCAGGGGCTTGATCTCTCTTTCCATGGAAGCCAGGTTTAGCACGGCCGAACTATAATTATATTTATAAACGCTAATAGTATTCTTATCTATCTCCTCCTGCCTTTCTTCCAGGTATTTCACTCTCTCAAGCAATTTTTCAACTTTTTCTGAAGCAGAATTAGTGTTCTTGATGCTCTCGTCCAGATTGGTGATCTTGGAATCTATTTCCTTGATCCTGAATTCCAGGTTCTGGCTAAGCAGGGAACGCTCACGGTTTAGCTCCTTTAATACCTGCTCGGTAACCGTAGCACTCTGCTTCTCTGCATATATCTGTGCGTTCGCAATGTTAAGGCTGAAAAGTACAGCCGCAAAAACGAAGATTATTTTCTTCATATAGGTTTAGATTTAGTCAACATGATTAACGCAAGGCCAGGATGCATATTTCATGCCACTGAAAATAATGTGAGTTTGTATAGCCTGCTGAGGTATAGACTGTTGAAAATTGTAGAATTAATGATCAGCCTTTCCGGTTTTTCCCCAATCTGAAAAGGATAGGAAAATTTACCTCGTTGCTCTTCCCAAAGCTGGTTCTCAAATCCTTTTCAATGAACTCAACAGGGTCTTTTCCATTTTTTCTTTCATAGTGTTTTACTGCAGACCAGGTCCTAAGATATCCCACTAAATGCTCAATGCTCCAGTTATAGGATTGGATTAGACCAGGGGTTTCGATCTCCTCAAAAGGAAACGGAATGCTTTTATAAGCTTCATCCAGATATTTCCTCTCTGGATCCCAGTAAGGGCCAATGATCTCATTGTAAAAATATTCTATCACCAGGTTTGTCGCGGGCTTACTGCTAAAAAGCCCGTATCCCAGTATAGCAATGAGGGCATTGGGTTTTAAGCAGCGTTGTACCTCGCTATAAAACTGGTCGAAATCGAACCAGTGAAAAGCCTGGGCCGTCGTCAGTAGATCGAAAACATTATTTGGAAAGCTGGTATTTTCAGCAGCCTGAATGGAATAATTGATATTCGGCCTTTTTACGGCATGCGCTATCTGGTTCTTACTTATATCTGTAGCCTCTACTCTTCCAAAAAATTCAGCCAGTTTACCTGCTACCTGCCCATTTCCGGTACCACAGTCCCAGGCGAGTTCTGAAGCCTTCAGATGTTTTTGAATAAATTCATAAACCTCCTGTGGATATTCCGGTCTGAATTTTCGATATGCTCCAGATCTGGTTGAAAAATTGTCTTTCAAGATATTTTTGAGTTAAAGGTTAGGACGATTATTTAAAAATAAAAATCAGCAATAATAATGTATTTGCAAAAAACAGTGGTATATTTTAAAATATCCCTAATCCTTTACTTCAAATTGTTAGCGATTCACATCATTTTAGGCTTAAAATTCATTATATTGTATAAGTTTATTCAAATTTAATTCATCACACTATGAGAATTCTTGATATCAAATTTAATGGCTACACCAAAAGCCTTTTGATGTTCTTCAGTATGTTATTTGTAGCGGTGCAAAGTTTTGCATTTCAGCCTTCAGATATCAAGTATGTGGAATATAAAGGTGAAGTGGTGAATGCCCGAAATGGTAGGCCGATCTCTTCAGCTTACCTTGCCCTGAACAACAGTAACATTTCTACGATCACAAATGCCGATGGGGAATTTTCCCTGAAAGTTCCAGATGACCTTACCGAGGCCACTGTTACCATTTCGGTACTTGGATTCCAGAGCAAAACTCTTCCGCTTTCTTATTTCAAAGGAAGCAATACAAGAATAGAACTGGACGAAACTGTTGAAGAACTTGAAGAAGTGAGCCTATACAAGGCCACGAATCCTAGCTTGCTGGTAAAAGAAATGCTGGACAAAAAAAATGTGAACTATATTTCAGATAACAGCCTGATGACCTCCTTTTACAGGGAAACCATCAAAAAAGGCTGGAGCAACGTGAGCCTTTCAGAAGCGGTCGTGAAGATCTATAAGAGCCCTTATAATTCTTCTAAAAAAGACCTTGTGTCTCTTTATAAGGCCAGAAAAAGTACAGATTACGACAAACTGGACACCGTGGCTTTAAAACTGCGTGGAGGCCCCTTCAATACCCTGTACCTGGATATGATGAAGTATACCGAGTATGTATTAAGGCCAGAAATGCTAGATAGCTATGAGTTCAGTTTTGACGATCCTACCAAGATCAACGATCGTTATACCTACGTGGTAAACTTTAAGGAAATAGACGAATCTGATCCATGGTATTACGGCAAGCTTTTTATCGATGCAGAAACTTCTACCCTTGTAAAGGCAGATTATAGCCTGAACGTTGATGACAGGGATGCCGCGGCAGCCATGTTCGTGAAGAAAAAACCAAGTGGTTCTAAGGTATATCCTACCGAGCTTAATTACCAGGTAAACTACGCCCAGAACGATGGCAAGTGGCATTACGCTTATGGTAAGGCCCAGATGGATTACGTGGTGAACTGGAAAAGAAAGATCTTTAATTCAAAATATAAGATCAACAGCGAAATGGTGGTTACCGACTGGCAGGAATATGCCGACAACGACTGGAAGAAGTCTGCAGATCTTATCCATCCTAACGTGGTCATGGTAGATGATGTCTCCGGTTTTGCCGATGCAGAATTCTGGGGAAGCAATAATATCATCGAACCCGAAAAATCTATTCAGAACGCCATAGATAAGATAAAACGGAAAATGGACGATGAGTAAAAATATAAAACCCTCGCTATCATACAGCGAGGGTTTTTTTATTTGAATTAGCCAAAATTCAATTTATCCAACATTTAACCTGTGGCTAAAATTGTCGGTTTTCGTTTTAATCTCAACAAAATAACTACCCGGGGGTACTTTTGAAAAATCCAGAGTGCGCTTTATCACAACATCTCTACAACTAATTTCGCCCACAAGCACGCCAAATTTATCAAAAATTTTAATTACTACCCTATTTTCTTCAGGATTTGCAAGGTATAACAGCACTTTTTCTTCGCGTTGCTTATATAAAGGCTTAAAAACCAACACATAAGAATCCTCCAGGATTTGAATATTTTCTTCATTTTTCCTGATCTTACTCGTGGAAATACTGAATTCCTTTTCCAGAATGAAGGAATATTCTCCTACTGGCAGGTTAGTGAAATTAAGAACCTTGGTATATTCATCTGCATCATTGACAAAATCCTTGAACACTATTTCCCCCTGTTCGTCCCTGAGGCTTAAAATTGCTCCCTTCTGATTCTTCTTTACTTCTACGATCAGGCTTTGCTCTTGGTTCACCTTCAGATCTAAACCGTCGTTAGCCATTGCGGTGAATGTTCCCACAAACAACAGCAGCATTAATAAGTTTTTGAATGTCCTTTTCATAATCTTTAGTTTTAAGTTAGAACTGCGATTAAAAATTCAATATGAAATTAGGCAGATTCCCGGCTCAAGGATAGTAGCAGATAATCCAATTTATGTATTAAATTAACCTTCAGGATTTTACTGAAAACGATTTCGGTTAATATTGTACACTTTAATGGTAATTTTGTATAAAACCGGGCAGGGTCTTGTGAGTATATTTATATCATTAATAGCGGATTATGGGGACGGGAAACAAACCAACACTTGAAAAGATAGAACCGGGATTTGGCAGTTCTTTTTCCTATAGAACCTACCATAGTGATCCCGAGCATAAAAAACCTACGTTCTGGCATTATCATCCAGAGGTGGAACTGGTATATGTAAATGGTGGTTGCGGTAAAAGGCAGATAGGAAGCCATATTTCATATTATAGAAACGGGGACCTCATTCTTATTGGCTCCCTGCTCCCGCATTGTTCTTTTACAGATTGTCTTACCGGCCATGAGCGCGAATCGGTCATACAGTTCAGGGAAGAAATGCTGGGTGAAGGTTTCTTCCATGCCCCGGAAATGAAAAGCATACAGGCTTTACTTGAGAGAGCCAAAAAAGGGATCGTTTTTCACGGGCAAACAAAAAGAAGCCTGGGAGCGAAGATCGAAAGCTTAAAAGATATGGATGCTTTTGGCAGGCTGATGAGCCTCTTTAAAATTTTGAAACAACTGGAGAAAGCCGAGAATTACACGATTCTGAATGCCACTGGCTTTATCCTGGAAACCAGTTATCAGGACAACGACCGTATCAATATTATTTTCAATTTTGTAAAGGAAGAATTTACCCGGCCGATAAGTCTGGATGAGATCAGCGAGAAAGTAAGCATGACCAATCCTGCCTTTTGCAGGTATTTCAAAAAGATCACCGGTAAGACCTTTACCCGCTTCGTGAATGAATACAGGCTGGCCCATGCGGCTAAACTACTTCACGAAAAACATATAAGTATTACAGAGGTGTGTTTTGAGAGCGGCTTCAATAACTTCAGCCATTTCAATAAACTGTTCAAGTCCTTTACCGGCAAATCACCTTCCACCTACCGCAATGAGCTAAAGTTCAGCGTTTCCTGAAAATAAAAATCCCGGTACCAAAGGCCCGGGATCTGAATTTTAAAATGTTTATTTCTTATTCGTGGTGCATAAAGCGTTGTTTTGCCAACAGCTCTTCGTCGCTTTCCACATGCTCATCATCTGGCACACAGCAGTCTACAGGGCACACTGCTGCACATTGAGGCTCCTCATGGAAACCTTTACATTCGGTACATTTATCTGGAACAATATAGTAGATCTCATCACTAAGTGGCTCCTGGGCTTCGTTTGCATTGGCTTCCTTTCCGCCGGGAAGTACTACTTCACCTTCAAGATCGGTACCATCTGCATAGCGCCAGTCATCTGCACCTTCGTAAATTGCCGTATTCGGGCATTCCGGCTCACAGGCCCCGCAGTTGATGCATTCATCGGTTATTACAATTGCCATAGCTCTTCTTTTATTTGTAAATTTAAAAACTGAACGAAAAAAGACCGGTGGCTTTTAGGAAATTTTATGGTTTTAAGCCATGGAAACTTTAATTTCGCTGCACAAATTTAACATAGGCCATATTCATAACCAAATAAGACGATGACAATCGACGACCATAAATCACATCTGGTAACATTAGGTAAATTCCTCAAGCAATTTCAGGTAACCGGATCAAAAAAAGATGAAGAAATTCCCGGCAACGATAGGTTCTTTGAAGACTTTGATCAAAAGATAGATAACGCCATTCATTACAATGGCTGGTTTACGAGGGAAAATATAATATTTGCCCTGCAACAATGGAGTGAAGCTCTTACTCCCCAAAATCTGAAATGGTGGCTGGGAGACTATAATTTAAATCAAAGTGGCGGAAAGACCGTGGGAATCGTGATGGCTGGTAATATTCCGCTGGTAGGGTTTCATGATTTCATTTCGGTCCTGGTTTCTAATCACAAAGTCCTGGTCAAGCAGTCTTCGCATGACAAACAGCTTCTTCCAGTGATCGCTGCCTATCTTATGAACCTGGATAGCCGCTACGAAAACCGTATTGAATTCACCAAGGGTAAATTAGAAGATTTTGATGCTGTGATCGCTACCGGAAGTGATAATACGGCCAGGTATTTCGAGTATTACTTTAAGGGAAAGCCAAGTATCATAAGGAAGAACAGAAATTCTGTTGCAATCATTACAGGAAATGAGACCAAAGAAGAACTGGCAAAACTGGGAGAAGACATTTTCAGGTATTACGGTTTAGGCTGCAGGAACGTTTCTAAGCTATATATTCCCAAGGATTATAACTTCGATAATTTCTTCCAGGCGATCTATGAATGGAACCCGATAATCAATCGGGAGAAATATGCCAATAATTACGACTATAACAAGGCGGTCTATTTGATGAGCGAATTCAAATTGCTGGATAACGGCTTCCTAATGCTCAAAGAGGATAAGAACTTTGGCTCACCCATCGCTACTTTATTCTATGAAATCTATTCAGATGAAACCGAACTCGAGAAAAACCTGGAAGAACATTCAGAAAAGATACAGTGCGTGGTAAAATTGCATCCCGGAAAAAAAGAGGTGAAATTTGGCCATACCCAGAAGCCTCAGCTTTGGGATTACGCCGATAATATAGATACCATAGACTTTTTATCTATACTTTAATCTTATGCTTTTCATAACAGCGAAAGCATTCAAATTTTGGCATCTTTGCTTTAACCAACTATAATTTTATGAAAAAACACAATTTTAGCGCGGGTCCCTGCATTCTGCCTCAGGAAGTATTCCAGGAAGCCTCTCAGGCTATCTTAGATTTCAATAATTCCGGGCTTTCCATTTTAGAGATCTCTCACCGAAGCGCAGACTTTGTTTCGGTAATGGAAGAGGCTCAATCCCTGGCCCTGGAATTACTCGGATTAAAGGATAAGGGCTATAAAGCACTTTTTCTTCAGGGAGGTGCCAGCATGCAGTTCTTAATGGTAGCTTACAACCTGCTGGAAAAGAAAGCGGCATATCTTAATACCGGAACCTGGTCTAGCAAAGCCATCAAAGAAGCAAAACTGTTTGGAGAGGTAGAGGAAGTGGCTTCTTCAAAAGATAAGAATTTCAATTATATCCCTAAGTCCTACTCTATCCCGAGCGATGCAGATTATTTCCATTGCACCAGTAATAACACCATCTTCGGAACACAGATGAAGGAATTCCCTGCTACAGACAAACCTTTGGTTTGTGACATGAGCAGTGATATCTTTTCAAGGGAGCTGGATTTTTCCAAATTCGACCTGATCTATGCCGGAGCGCAAAAGAATATGGGACCGGCCGGGACTACTTTAGTGGTGGTTAAAGAGGATATCCTTGGAAAGGTTTCCAGGGAGATCCCGTCCATGATGGACTATGCCACGCATATCGCCAAGGAAAGCATGTTCAATACCCCTGCGGTTTACGCGGTATATGTTTCTATGCTTACTCTAAGATGGTTAAAGGCCCAGGGAGGGATAAAAGCTATTGAAGCCGAAAACAATAAAAAGGCAGAACTGATCTATGCTGAAATTGACAGAAATCCACTATTTAAAGGTTTTGCAGCCAAGGAGGATCGCTCCCTAATGAACGCTACCTTCAACCTGGTAGATGAATCGCATAAAGAAACCTTCGATAAAATGTGGAAAGCAGCCGGGGTAAATGGAATTAACGGTCATAGAAGTGTTGGTGGTTACAGGGCTTCGATGTATAATGCCCTTCCCCTGGAAAGCGTGCAGCTGGTAGTAGACCTTATGCGCGATCTTGAAAAGAACGTTTAAATCTAAATACAGAAGATCTCAAGAATGAAAGTATTAGCAAACGACGGCATTTCAAAAAGTGGAGCAGAAACACTTAAAAATGCCGGTTTTGAAGTGATCATAAAAAAAGTAGCACAGGACCAGTTAAAGGATTTTCTCAACAAGAATGGAATAAGTGTCCTTTTGGTAAGAAGTGCTACTGAAGTTCGTAAAGACATCATAGATAATTGCATTCACCTCAAGGTAATCGGCCGCGGAGGTGTAGGCATGGATAATATAGACGTTGAATATGCCAGAAGCAAGGGAATTGCCGTGATAAATACTCCCTCTGCTTCTTCAAGCTCTGTTGCCGAGCTCGTATTTGCCCATTTGTTTGGCGGGGTGAGAAAACTACATGATGCCAACAGGAATATGCCTTTAGAGGGTGATTCCAGGTTCAAGGAGTTGAAAAAATCATATGCCGGCGGAACGGAACTTAGGGGGAAAACCCTGGGAATCGTTGGCTTCGGAAGAATTGGTAAGGAAGTGGCCAAAATTGCACTGGGAATTGGAATGAAAGTGATCGCCAGCGACCAGAACGTGGGAGAAGCCGAGATCACCCTTGAGTTCTATAACCACCAGACCATCAAGATCCCAATTAAAACTGAACCTGTAGATATGCTTATCAAGGATTCAGATTTTATTACCCTGCATGTGCCGGCACAGGACAAACCCGTAATTGGCGCCAGGGAGATAGAAAAAATGAAAGACGGTGTAGGCATTATCAATGCGGCCCGTGGTGGAGTTCTTGATGAAGAAGCTCTGCTAGATGCCATAGAATCTGGAAAGGTTGCCTTTGCGGCACTTGATACTTTTGAGAATGAACCTTCACCTGCCATCAAATTACTGATGAACGAAAGCATCTCGCTGAGTCCGCATATTGGTGCAGCCACTAATGAAGCCCAGGAACGAATTGGGGTTGAACTTGCGGAGCAGATCATTTCAATTTTAAAGAAAGAAAAAAAGGAAAATTAGAATTCCATGCCTTTGAATTTTCGTAAATTCTAGGTGCGAAATCTAAAACTTTCATCATGGCATCAATTCTTGATATTTTAAATACACCCACAGGAAAATCTTTAATCAGCGCGGCCAGTAAGAAAACTTCTGAAAAAGAAGAAGACGTCACGGCGGCTCTGGGTATGGCTTTGCCGGTATTGCTGGGAGCGTTAAAAAATAATGCCCGATCTGCTGATGGGGCCAGCAGCATACTGGAAGCACTCACCAGCGATAAGCATGATGGCTCTCTTTTTGAAAGGTCGAAGAACCTGGATCCGAATTACCTTCAAACTGAAGGGTCTAAGATCGTTAAGCATATTTTAGGTGAACGCGAAGAAAACGTGTCTACGGGACTTAGTTCAGCGCTTAATATGAACCAGGAAAATCTTAGTACCATCCTCAAAATGGCTGCTCCCCTGCTTTTATCCATTTTGGGAAGCCAGAAAAAGAAAGACAATGTTGGCAGGGATGGGCTGGGAGAGCTATTGGGCTCCGTCCTGGGAAGTAATTCAAAGCACGATAACTCTTTTTTGGAAACGCTGCTTGATCGCGATGGTGATGGCAGTGTGATAGATGATATCGGGGCCATGATCCTTGGCGGCGGAAAACCTGGCAAATCTGATGGCAGTATCCTGGGAGGATTTACCGGCGGAAAATAAACGGGTATAATTTTTGTTTTTAACCTACTAAACTCAACTATGAAGAATTTTATATATATCGCCCTGCTGGCCCTTTTCGTGTATAGCTGCGGCTCTTCTGGCGTGAAAAACTTTCCATCAGGAAAGATTGCCGATGCTGAAAATGACACAGTTAGGATCGCCAACGATAGCCTGGAGTACGAGATCATTATTATTGAACCGGGCTTTAACCTGTTCATTAATTCTTATGCCAGGCCCAGAGGTTTTTATTCTCAAAATTATCTTGAAAACAAGAACCGCTTACTGGTACCTGAATATAACCAGCGCGTGACCCAGCCACAAAGATATGATCCTAACCTATACCTTAACGAGATCAATTATGAACCGAATATAGATTACGGCTATGAAGTGAATTACCTTCTCTATAATTATTTTGTTTATTTCAGTCGACATTATAACCAGCGATTTACTATACCTACAAGAATTTGATTCTTTAATCAAATCTGTATATTTGCAGCATGAAAAAATTGAAAGATCGTTGGGGCATAGATTCTAATTCGCAATTATTCATCATTTTGCTGGTTTTTGCAATTACCGGATCTACAGCAGCTAAGCTTGCCTCTCCTTTGGTAAGCCTTTTAGGGATTACGCAGGAGAATAGTCACTGGAGCCTTTACTGGGCAGCGAGAATATTTCTCATTTTCCCAATTTATCAGGTTCTTTTAGTTAGTTTTGGCTGGATATTTGGCCAGTTCAAGTTTTTCTGGGCATTCGAGAAAAAAATGCTTAGCAGGCTAGGGATGTCTAAAGCTTTTAAAAGTTAAGATTGCAACCAATTAAAAACATACTACTTGTTATTTCAGCAGCTTTGATCCTGCTGCCATCGGTGGTAAGTTTTTCTCATATATTTTCAGAGCATTCCCATAAGCTATGTGATAATTATGCCGAGCACCACTACCATACCAAATCTGTAGATTGTGAGCTGCATAAATTTCATAAGAATCCGGCTCTCAAACTTGATTACCCAAAATATGTACCGCTTCCAACAGAAGTTAGAACTACAGGCATATTCAATTATTACCAGTTTTTAAATGATTACGAACCGCTAAACTTCAATCTGCGCGGTCCACCAGCTATTGCTTAACCCAGAATTAAAGAGCAATAATTAAATCATTTAAAATTTTTTCATGCGATTAAAATTTTTAAGCATACTGCTATTGGCAGTAAACGGCTATTTGTTTAGCCAGAATGAAGTCTCAGGTACCGTAAAAGATGTAACCACCGGAGAGCCTGTATTTAGTGCAAATATTTATTTCCCTAAACTTGAGAAGGGAACCATGACCGATATGGAAGGTAATTTCAATCTCAAGAATCTACCAGAAGGTGAATACAGAATTTTGGTTTCTTCAATTGGATACGCCTCATATTCTCAGGATATCCAAATACCTTCAACATCCCTTAGCATAGAATTGAAGCCTTCAGCAATTGAAATGGAAGAGGTAATTGTCTCTACTCCATTCCACCAGTTGCAAAGCGAAAATGTTATGAAGGTCGAAAGAGAAAGCCTTTCAGAACTTAACCGGAAAGGAGCAATCACACTTTCAGACGGTATCACCCAGATCGCGGGAGTTGAAAGTCTCACCACAGGGATAGGAATTGGTAAACCGGTAATTCGTGGCCTAAGTTCCAACAGGGTTCTGGTCTATACCCAGGGAGTGCGACTGGAAAATCAGCAATACGGTGATGAACATGGCCTTGGTATTAGTTCTAAGGGAATTGGAAGTGTCGAGGTAATTAAAGGCCCGGCCTCTCTTCTCTATGGAAGCGATGCTATTGGCGGTGTCCTCTATTTAAATCCGGAAACCTACGCCGGACCTCATACCACCAATGCTGAATTTGAGGCAGATTACTACAGTAACACCCTGGGTTACCAGGGAAGCCTTATGGCCCAAACTTCAGGAGATAAGTTGAAATTTCTTGCCCGTGGAAGTTACGCTGCACATAGTGATTATGAGACCGGAAGCGACAGCAGGGTGACCAATACCAGATTTAACGAAAAGGACCTGAAGGCCGGAATTGGTTTTCAGGATAATAAGTACAAGGCAGACCTTAGGTATAACTATAACCAAAGTGAAATTGGAATTCCAGAAGAGGTTGGACTTCAATCTACAGATAAAGAACCGCTACTTCCCTACCAGCTTATAGATAATCACGTACTGAGCCTGGATAACCGTTTTTATTTCAGAAATTCAAGTATAGATTTCAAAGTTGGATACCAGTTCAATAACAGGAAAGAATTCGAGGAACACCATGAGCATGAAGAAGAGCACGAAGGTGAACACGAAGAAGAACATGAAGAGGAGCACGAGGAAGAGCATGAAGAACATGGAGACACGGAACCTGCTCTGGAAATGCACCTGGAAACCCTGAACTATAACTTAAAATACAACCTGCCCAAATTAGGCAATTTTGAGACCATTGCCGGGGTACAGGGAATGTTCCAGACCAATGAGAACTTTGGCGAAGAACTATTGATCCCAGATGCAGACACCAGAGATTTTGGAATATTTGCTACCACACATTATCATCTTGAGAACTGGGATTTCCAGGGCGGATTAAGGTATGACCATAGAAAGCTGGAAACCAAAGCCTATACTACCGAAGATGGAGATATGATTGAGGCTGTAGACAGGAAATTCAACAGCTTTAACGGAGCGCTTGGAGCTAAATTCCATATAGACCAAAAGTTCATAGCAAGGCTTAATCTGGCAAGCGGTTTCCGTGCACCTAACCTATCAGAACTTACTTCTAATGGAGTTCACCACGGAGCGAACCGTTATGAAATAGGTAATCCTGAACTGGATAATGAGCAGAATTTCCAGGTAGACCTGGCCTTTGAATACAGGAACCAGCATTTTGAAGCCTTTGTAAATGCCTTCCATAATTCGATTAGTGATTACATCTATATTAATCCTACCGGAGAAATTATCGATGAGGCCGCAGTTTTTGAATATGAACAGGACGACGCAAGATTATACGGAGGTGAAATTGGTTTTCATATACATCCCCACCCCCTTGACTGGCTGCACCTGGAAAGCAGTTTTGAAACCGTGACCGGCAAATTAAACGATACTGAATATCTGCCGCTTATTCCCGCTAATTCCTGGACGAATACCCTTAGGGTGGAATTTGATTCGGGACAGCTTTTCCAGAAGAAATTTGCCTTTATACGTTTAAAAAACGTTTTTGATCAGGATAATCCGGGACAGTTTGAAACAGCAACACCAGGTTACGGTTTGTTGGGAGCAGGTTTAGGTACCAGCATTGCTTTAGGAAAATCTGTTCTAAGCATAAACCTGAACGCTAATAACCTTCTGAACAAGTCTTATATCTCACATCTTTCCAGGCTTAAGCCGGATGGAATACAGAATATAGGCCGTAATTTCATGGCTTCAGCAGCGATAAAGCTGTAATTAAAAAAGGCTGTCAGGGAATTTCCCTGACAGCCTATCCTTCAACTAAATTAGCAAACACTAATAACTTTCAACTTCTATTACCTGAGGCCTTAGAGGCTCTTTCTTCCATACATATGTGTACAGGTACATCAGGGTAAAAGTTGGTATAATATCGGTTCCCGGCAGTATTTCTTCGAGGAAGACCAGAACGGAGGCCAGTTTGCCTTTTCTTCCGGGATACATTTCACTCATTTTTTTAGCTGCGTATGGTGCCCAGATAAGGTCCAGAAAAGGTCCAATTACCGGGATCGCTACTGTGGCCATACCTGCAAGGTCGTAGGCAAGGCCTTTAATAAAGGTTTTATTTGTGAATATTTTCATTTTCTTGATTTTTAACCAAGAGAAATCAAAAAAGGTGCCAATTCCCTATTTAAGGTCTGAGCTGATGAGTTTCAGGAACTCGTTTCGCGTCTCGATCTGTTTGAATTGCCCTCTAAAACCCGAGGTTGTGGTCGCACTATTTTGCTTTTGCACCCCTCGCATCATCATACATAAATGCACTGCCTCGATCACTACCGCCACCCCCTGGGGTTTTAAAGTATTGTTCAGGCATTCCAGAATATCATTGGTTAAACGTTCCTGTACCTGCAATCTGCGAGCGAACACGTCTACCACCCTGGGCAACTTGCTTAATCCAACGATCTTTCCGTTAGGTATATAGGCAATATGGGCCTTTCCGAAAAAGGGAAGCATATGATGCTCACAGAGGGAATAGAGTTCTATATCTTTTACCACCACCATTTCATCATAGGTTTCCTGGAATACCGCTTTTCTTAGGATCTCCTCGGCATCCATAGTATAACCCTGGGTTAAGAACTGCATAGCTTTCGCAGCCCTTTCTGGAGTATTCAGCACCCCTTCGCGCTGCGGATCCTCTCCAACTCCTTTGATGATATCACGGTAGTTCTTTTTAAGATCACCGGTGATCTCTTCATTATATTCTTCAAAAAAATTATAAGACATCTTAATGTTTTTGTTTCAGTTTTTCAGCGAACAGCTTTTTAAGTTTATTGATCTTAGGGTCGATTATATACTGGCAATAAGGTTGCTGCCGGTGCTGATTATAAAAATCCTGGTGTTCCTCTTCGGCTACATAAAAAGCCGAAGCTTCTGTAACCTCTGTAACTATCGGATCCTCAAATGCGTTCTCCTTTTCCAAGAGAGCGATCACTTGGTTCGCGACTTTCTTCTGCTCCTCATCGTGATAAAATATTCCACTTCTATACTGAGTCCCAACATCGTTCTGTTGCCGGTTAAGGGTGGTTGGGTCGTGGGTTGCGAAAAATACGAGTAATAATTCTTCGAATTTAATAACTTCAGGATCGTACTCGATTTCTATGGCTTCGGCATGACCGGTACGACCGGTGATGATCTCCCGGTAGGCAGGATTTTTTATGTTCCCCCCCGTAAACCCGGATACTACTTTTTCTACTCCATTCAGCCTTTGAAAAACAGCCTCAGTGCACCAGAAACATCCACCTGCTAAAGTGGCCTTTTTCAATTTTCTTTCTTCCATGTAATGATTTACTAGTTTTGTTTAGCTAATTTAATTTTTTAATAAACAAAACCTAGTCTGTTTAACTTGATTTTATGGAAATAAATTGCCTAAAACCAATAACAATAATACATTTGAAGGCCTTAAAAATTATTTTTCTGTAAATCAATGCCCCGAAATTACCTACTCCTTTCAATATTTTTCATTTTAAACATACTTTCCACTACGCTTCAGGCTCAACAGGACCGGAAGATTTACCACACCAAAAGAATAGAAGAACAGCCTAAGATCGATGGCTGGCTTACCGATGCTGCCTGGGATGCTGCAGAAACAGCGAAAGGTTTTGTTATGGTAGAACCTGGAGATGGTGACCCTATTTCTGCCTCGCATGAGACCAGCGTAAAATTGTTATACGATGATGAGGCGATCTACGTGGCCGCCAGGATGCTTGAAGAATCCCCTGAAAGGATCATGAAACAGCTCACCCAGAGGGATAACATCAATCAATCTGAATTCTTCCTGCTAGACATAAACACTTATGATGACGGCGAAAACCAGACGAGGTTTATCGTGACTTCTGCCGGTACCCAGGCCGATGCAAGAATGACCGGCAACAATGAAGATTATGGCTATAATGTCGTTTGGGAATCTGGAGTTCAGCATGATGAAAATGGCTGGTATGTGGAAATGAAAATCCCCTACTCTGCTCTCAGGTTTCCTGATAAACCTGTCCAGTCCTGGGGTATACAATTTGCCAGAGAGATCACTCATCTAAACTCTACTTATGTTTGGAACTATATTGATAAATCTATTGGAGAACCCGGGCAGTATACGGGCTTGTTAGAAGGTGTGGAAAATATAGATCCTCCGGTGAGGTTAAGTCTTTATCCCTATACCTCGGCGGCGGTAGATCGTTTTGATGGACAAACAGACTTTAATTTTAATGCCGGGCTGGACCTGAAATACGGGATCAATGAATCTTTTACTCTTGACATGACCCTGGTTCCAGATTTTGGTCAGACGGCTTACGACGAGGTGGAGCTTAACCTTGGGCCTTTTGAACAGGTGTTCGGGGAGAACCGGGCATTTTTTACTGAAGGAACCGAACTTTTCAATAAAGGGAACCTTTTTTATTCCCGAAGGGTCGGCAGTAGCCCAATAGGCTTCAATTCCGCTCAGGACCAGGCTTTGGAAAATGAAGAGATCCTGGAAAACCCGGATAGGACCGATCTCCTGAACGCCTTAAAGATCTCCGGCCGAACAGATCGCGGACTAGGAATTGGTTTCTTTAACGCGATCACAGATAAGGAAGAAGTGGTCTACCGTGATACCATAAGCGGTAATACGCGCCGCAGCATTACCGAGCCTTTGGCCAATTACAACATCCTGGTACTGGACCAGAGGTTTAATAAGAATTCTTCTATAACCTTAATTAATACGAATGTTACCCGGGATGGCCATTTCAGGGACGGGAATGTTTCAGGTTTTCTTTTTGATGTTTATAACAGATCGAATTCCTTTAATTTCGCGGGAGAGGCTAAAATGAGCAATGTAAACCTTCCCGGCCAGAATAAGACCGGCTTTGCTTCAAGCTTTTCCGTAGAAAGAACGAAGGGGAATTTCAGGTATAGACTTACCCATAATTTTGCTAATTCTACTTACGACATTAATGACCTTGGGGTAAATTTCACAAATAATTACAACAATTTTTCCGGAGGATTGTCTTATCAGATCTTTGAACCCAAGGGGAATTACAATACATATCAATTCAACCTGTACGGTCAGCATTTAAGGAGATATAAGCCGGATATCACTGTAAATAATGGTATTGGAGCAGATTTCTTCGCCATGACCAGGAAAAGGTTCGCTTTTGGCGGAAACCTGGGATATAACTCAGAGTTTCTGGATTTTTTCGAACCACGAGCTGAAAATACCTATATCACCTACAGTGATTTTACAGATATGAGCTTCTTTGTTTCTTCAGACTACCGCAAGCAGTTTGCTTACGATGTTAGGTTTAGATTTGAAGAATATTTTAACTCCAGCATGAACGACCTCAATCTTACCGTAAAACCAAGATTCAGGTTCAGTGATCGTTTTAATATGATCTATGAATTCAGGTATGCTAACCAAACTAACCGGCCTAGCTATGTCAGCCAGAAGGATAGACAGGTTTTGATCGGGAACAGGGATCAGAAAAGCCTGGAAAATTCCTTAAATGGAACCTATAATTTCAATAACAGGCAGGGGATAAATATAAGTTTCAGGAATTTCTGGTCCACGGCCAGGTTTGCCAGGGATCAATTCTCTATCCTGGGAGATGAAGGCGATTTAATTCCTACGGATTACGAAGTTACCGAGGATAATAATCCCGATGCCAATTTCAATATCTGGAACCTCGACCTTAGCTACAGGTGGCAATTTGCGCCAGGAAGCGAAGCTGTACTGCTCTATCGAAATTCCATTTTTAATGAAGACGATCTTAGTTACCTCGGGTTTTCAGAAAGCCTGAATAATCTGTTTGCCAGGCCGGCCAGACATAACCTTAGCCTGAGAATAGTATATTTTGTTGATTATAATAACGTTAAAAACTTATTCAGCAGCTAAAGTTGGGGAATCTGTCTAATTTGGCTATTTTCGAAACTCTTATTTTTGCCAGATGATAATTGCTAAGAACATTCATAAATACTACGGTGACCTGCACGTGCTTAAGTCGGTAGACCTTCATATCCAAAAAAGTGAGATCGTGTCTATTGTGGGTGCTTCGGGAGCCGGGAAGACTACCTTATTGCAGATCCTGGGAACATTAGACAGACCTGCGAAAAAGAAACAATCTACCCTGGAGATCAACGGCACAAATATTTATGGCCTAAAATCGAGGGAATTATCGAAGTTCCGGAACAAGCACATAGGCTTTATCTTCCAGTTTCACCAGTTGCTGCCGGAATTTACCGCGCTGGAAAATATTTGCATCCCTGCTTTTATTCATAAGACCCCCAGAAAGGAGGCCGAAAAAAGAGCAATGGAATTGCTGAAATTCCTTGGCCTGGAGAACCGTGCCTCCCACAAACCGGGAGAACTCAGCGGTGGAGAGCAGCAAAGGATCGCTGTGGCGAGAAGCCTGATTAATAACCCGGCCGTGATATTTGCCGATGAACCTTCCGGAAACCTTGACAGCGAATCTGCTGAAAACCTACATAAGCTCTTTTTTAAATTAAGGGATGAGTTCGACCAGACCTTTGTTATCGTAACTCATAATGAAGAACTCGCCAATATGGCCGATAGGAAACTCACCATGGTTGATGGGGAGATCGTGAAGAATGAGAAGTCGGTTCTTGAGGCTGAGTAATACTAATCATCTTAACAGCACAGGCTTTATTAATGATCGTTGTATAGAAATAGTTGATCTAAAATCGACCTGACTCGCCGATAGGAAATTTTATCTTTGCACTACCAAAAGCAGAAATTCATTTATGAAATCCAACGAGCTAAAAGAATTTTTAGACGAGAAGGTGATACAATATAATACTCCCCGGTTTATAGAATCCGATCCTGTACAAATACCGCATTTGTTCGATAAAAGGGAAGATATAGAGATCTCGGGTTTTCTTACCGCGACCATAGCTTGGGGTAACCGCAAAAGTATCCTAAATAATTCGAAAAAAATGATGGAGCTCATGGATATGAGCCCTTATGAGTTCGTGATGCAGCATGAGGAAAGCGACCTGGAAAGGCTTCAAGGCTTTGTACACAGAACCTTTAATGCCGAAGACTTTAGCTATTTCATCAAGGCCCTTAAAAATATCTATACCAATCATCAAGGTATGGAAGAGATTTTTACCAGGCATGCCACCAATAATAGCCTGCAACCAGCAATCCACGAATTTAAGTCCATATTCTTTCAGCTTCCCCATCAAAAACGTACGGAAAAACATGTAAGCGATCCACTTAAAAAATCAGCGGCAAAACGCATCAATATGTTCCTAAGATGGATGGTGAGAAATGACCGGTCTGGAGTTGATTTTGGAATCTGGAACAGGCTTTCTCCTGCACAACTTTCCTGCCCGCTGGACGTGCATTCAGGCAATGTTGCCAGGAAACTTGGCCTTCTTAAAAGAAAAATGAACGACGCTCCTGCTTTGGCAGAATTAGATAAGAATTTGAGAAAAATGGATGCGGCAGACCCGGTGAAATATGACTTCGCTCTTTTTGGTCTCGGAGTCTTCGAAAAAGACCGGTTCTAGCTATTGCGAGTCATTAAATTTTTTGCGTTCTTTATTCAGCAAAAATTTCCCCTTCCAAGATGATTAGTCCGGCAGTGCCCCTAAACGAATTCGAGCGACTGGAATCCCTGAAACAGTTGGATATAATCGACTCACATCCTGAAGAGGCTTATGATTCGATTACCAAGCTCGCCAGTTATATTTGCAAGACCCCTATCGCGGCTATCAACATCATTGATGCTGAAAATAACTGGTTTAAATCTAAATTAGGAACCGAGATCAATGGTTCGTCCAGGAAAGATTCTTTCTGCGGTCACACCATTCTCGAACCTGAGACCCTGCTCGAGATCCAGGATACGGCGAAAGATGAAAGATTCATGGATAATCCTTTGGTGGTTGCTGAAAATGGCATTAAGTTCTATGCTGGGGTCCCCTTATTGGACCATAACGGACTTCCTATGGGTACTCTCTGTGTTTTTGATTCTGAAGAACATAAGCTCGACCAGGATCAGAAAATAGCATTGCAGGCCCTGGCCAAGCAGGTAGAGATCCTCTTTGAATCCCGCAGGAAGAATAACCTGCTGGAAAATATGAAGTTGCAGCTGGACGAAAACAATCGCGTTCTTAAGGAGTTTGCGAGCACCGTTTCCCATGACCTAAAAATGCCGCTTGCGAATATGATAATCACGGCAGACATCCTGAAAGCCAAGTTTTCCAGGAAACTGGGGAAAGAGGGAATCGATTATTTAGAATACCTGAAACATTCGGGTCTTACCCTGAGCGATTATATCAACGGGCTGCTGGATTATTATTCCAGTAACGGAGCCCAGGCGAAGGAAAATGAAGAATTCTTCCTGAACGACCTGTTAGAGGATATCATAGACCTGCTCCAGATCGCTGAGAACTGCGAGATCAACCTGCCAGACAATAACCTTAAAATAAACGGGAACAGTGCCGCACTGGGCCAGATCTTCATGAACCTTATTAGCAACAGTCTTAAATATAATGATAACGAGAAGATCGTTATAGAGATAGACTGTACCGAGAATCGCGATTACTTCAACTTTAGTATTAGCGATAACGGGATTGGTATACCTACAGAAAAACAGGATGGTATTTTCGATCTTTTCACCACCGTAGCGACCAAAGACAGGCGAGGACATAAAGGCCACGGAATAGGTCTTTCTACGGTAAAGAAGATCGTGGAAAGTCTGGGCGGAAATATCAAATTAACCTCTTCAGAGAACCAGGGAACCCTGTTCGAATTTAGTATTAAGCGTTACAAACCTGTGGAATAATATTATTTTAGTTAAAAGTTGATTATTTTTAAATAACTTTAAATCAAACTTTTATCGGAATAATGCAGGAAAAGTTAGTTCCATTCAACGAAAAGCTTAGGCAAACCGCGTTGAAAGAATATAAAATTATAAACTCTGGACCAGACGAAGATTATGATGATCTTACGTTCCTGGCTGCCTATATCTGCAAGGTTCCGGTAGCGAAGATCAGCATCGTTGATAATGACAGGATCTGGAACAAATCTGTTTATGGAGCCGATATCTACGAGATAGACCGGGAACACTCTTTTTGCGATCGTGCCATACACAACGAATCCTCTATCTACGTATTGAAAAAAAGTAAGGATGCAGAAGCTTTTAAGGCAGCTGAGGGACTTTACGATAGAGAGTATTCCTTTTATGCCGGGGTGCCGCTCTACAATCCTCAGGGCCATGCCATAGCTGTGCTTTGCATTTTCGACCTGGAAGAAAAGGAACTTAGCAAAATGGAAGAGCAGGCACTTAAAGCCTTATCCCGGCAGACCATGAACCTTTTTGAATATAGAAAGCAACGCCTGAAACTTATCGAGGTTCAGAAAAAATTAAAAGAAAAATACAGGGAACTTGAAAAATTCGCCAGTCTCGTATCTCATGATCTTAAGTCTCCACTGGCAAATATCATTTCCTTAAGCGAATTACTTAAGGATGAGAACAAGGGTAAGTTTGATGCCGATACCGAGCAGTATCTGGAATTCCTTGTAGAATCCTCCTATTCCCTGAGAAATTATATAGACGGTATTCTTAGCTTTTATAAAAGCGACCACGTGATGGAGAAGGATTACACAGATGTGGATCTTCGAAAGCTTTTAAAGGGGATCGTAGACCTTTACCAGGTTTCAGATGATATCAGGATCACCTATCCAGATGATATCATGCTCCATAATGTGAACAAGGCAGCCCTCACCCAGGTTTTTATGAACCTGATTAGCAACGCCCTTAAATATAACGACAAGGAGCTTAGGAAAGTGGACATTGGCTTTGATAAGAACTCTGAATATTATTTCTTTGAAATAAGGGATAACGGAAAAGGTATCCCTAAAGACAAATTTCAGGATATTTTCGATCTTTTTACCACGCTGGATACTACAGACCGTGAAGGAAGTTTGGGCAGCGGGATTGGGCTGGCCACGGTGAAAAAACTTATCGAGTCTATGGGCGGCAACATTTCCCTGGAATCTGAAGTTGGCCAGGGAAGTAATTTTAAATTTTCGATAAAGCGCTCGTAGGCGCAAAATAAGTTTCATTGTCTATATTTGAAAAACCTTACTGCTGAATATGCACTTTCAACACCCGGAGTTACTTTACGCCCTGTTCCTGCTCATTATTCCGTTGATAGTCCATTTATTCCGTCTTAGAAAATTCCAGAAAGAAGATTTTACCAACGTCAAATTCCTGAAAAAGGTAATCCAGGAAACCAGGAAAAGCTCGCGCTTAAAAAAGTTTCTTATCCTGTTAACAAGGTTGCTCCTGCTAAGCTGCCTTATACTTGCCTTTGCCCAGCCGTTTATCCCGGCTAGTGAAACTGCGCTTGGTGAATCTAAAAGTCTTATTTACCTGGATAATTCATTTAGCATGCAGGCCAGGGATGGCCAGACCTCTGCTTTTCAAAAGTCCCTGAACCCATTACTGGAGAACCTTAATAATGATAATCAATTCGGTCTTATCACCAATAATTCTGAATATTATGATAGGTCCAGTACAGAGCTAAGAAATGAGCTGCAAAATATTCAGTTTTCTGAAAAGCAGGCGAACTTCCGGGAGATAAAGCTAAAGGCCGAGAGCTATTTCAAAAGATTTCCGGCGGCTAGTAAAGACCTGGTGATCGTTTCAGATTTCCAGACTACTATGGATTTTCCTGCTAAGATCGACTCCTCAGGGATTACCTACCACCTGGTTAAACGAACTCCTGAAAGTATAAATAATGTAAGCCTGGATACTGTTTTCATAGACAATTCGAATCCAGAATCGGTAAATCTTAAAGTGTTGACCAGTACAACTGAGCTAAGAGAAAGACCAGTAAGCATCTCCATATTTGATGGGGAAAATCTCTTGGGAAGAAATTCGGTTCAATTTTCTGAGGAAAGATCGGCAGAGGTAGAATTCAGGCTACAGAACGAAAGTATACAGAATGGACGAATAGAGATCGAGGACTCCGGATTAAAATATGATAACCTGCTTTATTTCAATATCGAGGAAAGCCCGGCGATAAACGTGGTCATCATTTCAAAAACAGAGGCAGATTTCTTAAACAGGATCTATACCGAGCCAGAATTCAACACCTATACTTTCCAGGCAAACCAGATAGATTTCAATCAGCTGAACTCGGCTAACCTGGTTATATTGAATGAGGTGACACAACTTCCTGCCTCGCTCGCCAACAATCTACTAAATGCCAACAAGAATGGAGCTTCGCTGGTCATTATTCCACCTGTTGAAGCTTCAGATTATAACAGGCTGATAAACAGTTTTGGTTTCACGGCATTTTCAGAAAAGACAGAAAATGAACGGCTTATTACCAGTATTTCTTTTGACCATCCCCTGCTGGAAAATGTTTTTGAAGACCGGATCGATAATTTTGAATATCCCAAAGTTTTGAGTTCGTACAATCTAAGTTCTCCTAATTCAATTTTACGATTCCAGGATAACCGGCCTTTTCTGGCAGAAAACAATTCGGTTTACCTATTTACGGCTGCCCTTAACCAGGACAATTCCAACTTCAAGAATTCTCCCCTTATCGTTCCCGTTCTTTACCAGATAGGATTAAGATCCTTAAAAAAGAATAAGCTGTATTACGAGACCAGCCAGGAAAGCGATATAGATATTCCCGTAAAACTGGGGAAAGACCAGGTGCTGCATATGGTTAAAGATGAGCTGGACCTAATCCCACAGCAACAGAATTTTAGCAACCGGGTAGAAATAAACACCGGGAACCTGGCCCTGGAGGCAGGGAATTACCAGGTCAAGAACGATAACGAGCAGATAGCTAATATCAGTTTTAATTATGGTCGTAAGGAAAGTGACCTCAATTTCAGCGAATTAGAGGAGGTTCAAAATGCAAGAATATATAACTCTGTTGAGGAATATTTTTCAGAATCAAATGCATCCAGTCAAATAACTACACTTTGGAAATGGTTTGTTATTTTTGCCTTAGTATTCCTGGCAATCGAAATGCTACTTATAAAATTCTTTAAATGAAGCTACTTTTAAAATCGGTAACTATCCTTGATGAATCATCTGCCTATCACCAGAAAAAACAGGACATTTTTATTGAAAACGGGGCCATCAGGAAGATTGGAAAGGATCTGAAAGAAAAGGCCGATAAGGAGATAGAAGCGCCTAACCTTCATGTTTCCAGGGGCTGGTTCGACAGTAGCGTTAGTTTTGGGGAACCGGGTTTCGAAGACAGGGAGACCATCGCCAACGGGCTGGATACGGCCGGTAAATCGGGCTTCACATCGGTGGCCCTCAACCCATACACCAATCCTGTGCTGGACCACAGTGGAAGTATCGCCGCGGTTAAGGCCAGGGCCAACACTCATCCCGTAAGCCTGTTTCCTATAGGATCACTTACCATGAAAAGCGAAGGTGTGGACCTTGCTGAACTGCTGGACATGCAGCAGGCCGGAGCAGTTAGTTTCGGAGATTACAAGCTTCCTCAGAAAAATCCGAACCTGCTGAAGATCGCCCTTCAATACGCCCAGAATTTTGACGCGCTTATTCAAAGTTTTCCGCAGGAGAACAGGATAGCCGGTAACGGAATGGTGAACGAACACGAGAACAGTACTTTACTGGGTTTAAAAGGCATTCCTAACCTTGCGGAAGAATTGCAGGTTACCAGGGATCTCTACCTGCTTGAATATACCGGCGGGAAACTACATATTCCTACTATCTCTACCGAAAAATCGGTTAAACTCATTAAAGAAGCCAAAAAGAAAGGCCTGGATGTGAGTTGTAGTGTTGCCATACATAACCTTTTGTTGACAGACGAGGAGCTAGCATCTTTCGATGCCAACACCAAGGTTTTACCCCCGCTTAGAACAAAGAAGGACAGCAAGGCACTAATAAAAGGATTAAAAGAAGGTACCATAGATATGGTGACCAGCGACCATAACCCAATTGATGTTGAACACAAGAAAGTAGAATTCGATAACGCTCTTTATGGCAGCATTGGCCTTGAAAGCGCGTTTGCCGCCTTAAGCACTGTTTTTGAAACCGAAGAAGTAGTTGAAATTCTTACCCGCGGAAAAGATCGTTTCAAGATTGAAGAATACGAAATAAAGGAAGGTTCGCCGGCAGATCTAAGTCTTTTTATCCCTGGAGAGAAGTTCACTTTTTCTGAAAAAGATATACTTTCATCTTCCAAAAACAGCATATTCTTAGGAAAGCAATTACAGGGCAAAGCCTTTGGAGTGATCACTCAGAAAGGGCATATTAGCCAATAAAACGATAAAAACATGGAAAATTCAGGACAGGGCAAAATCACCGCCATCGTCGCCTATATTACTATCATAGGGACTATCATCGCGTATTTCATGAATCTTGAGCCAAAAGATCGTTTTGCCAGTTTCCACATACGGCAGGCTTTTGGCATTCATATAACTTTCTATCTAATTGGTGCCTTGATGGGACTTTTTGACCAGGGATTTATAATCGCGGCATTTTATTTATTTTTCATCGTATTGTGGGGCTACGGACTCCTAATGGCGATAAAAGGAGAAGAAAGAGAAGTTCCGATCTTAGGACCTCTATTTCAAAAATGGTTTAGTACAATTTCATAATGACACAAGATTTTTCACTTCAACATATAATAAGAGAACCCAAAGTTAAATCTGCAAAATCACCGGTTCTTATCATGCTTCACGGTTATGGTAGTGACGAGAATGACCTTTTCTCCTTTGCAGGTGAACTTCCCGATGAGCTTTTTATAATTTCGGTAAAAGCACCCTATTCCATGCAACCTTACGGAAATGCCTGGTATGCGATTCACTGGGACAATAACGACGGAAAATTCAGCGATGACCTGCAGGCCATCTCTTCTCGTGAGACCATTAAGGAATTCATAGAAGAGGTAATAAAAAAATATCCCGTAGATCCGGAAAATATTAGCCTACTCGGCTTTAGCCAGGGTAGCATATTAAGTTATGCCGTGGCTCTTTCCTACCCTAAGATGATCAAAAATGTGGTTGCTTTAAGCGGATATGTAAATAAGGGAATTATAAAGGAAGGCTATGAAAACAACGATTTTTCGAGACTTGATTTCTATTGTTCTCACGGAAGCGTGGACCAGGTGATCCCGGTATCATGGGCCAGGCAAACCAAACCGTTCCTGGACGAATTAGGAGTTAAGAACAGCTATTCTGAATTCCCTGTTGGCCATGGCGTGGCACCACAGAACTTCTTTGAACTAAAAGACTGGCTGAAGAAAAGGATCTAGGAAGCCGGGTAAAGAAAAGATTTTTCAGGATAGAAAGTGATCTCTCCATTTTCTGCGACCTCGTAGCTCAGAAATACCTCACCCCAGTAAGTACCGTCGGTAAAATCGGCAATGATCCATTTATGGTTAAGTACCTTTATTTTGTTGATGCGCATATCGCCTTCCATCCCGTCTAATGGTACCAGGGGATTATCTTCTCCGGCCTTGTTACGGCTAATGATGGCATCTTCTATCTTTAGAACAAGGTCTTTGGTATCTATGCCTTTATTTTCAAAATAAGTGATCGCATCTTCATTGTTCTCCAGGTTAAAATAATCTTCGGCAGGAACCTCCTGGTTGGCTTTAGAAACCTCTCCTTCGGCATCCAACAATTGGGTTTCCAGGCTTTCGATCTTTTCCTGTTTAGAGTCCAGTATCCTCTTATCGTTCACATAAATAAAGATTGCGAACAAGAGCGTAAAAATGAACAGGTACATCAGGATCTTATTTCCCATACTATACGGTAATTTTAAGGTTATCATACGCCAAATGCACATTTGGCGGCAACTCCTGCTCTATTTCTTCATGAAATCCCAGCATATGGCTTATATGGGTTAGATAGGCAGTTTCAGGTTTTAACTTCTGAATGAAATCCAGCGCCTCTTCCAGGTTAAAATGAGAATGATGAGGCTGTATCCTCAGGGCGCTGACAACAAGCACCTTTAGGTCGCTCAATTTTTCAACTTCTTCTTCTTCTATCGTCTTGATATCTGTTAGATAAGCAAAATCTTCCATCCTGAAGCCGAAGACCTGCAACCTGTTATGCCAGAATTCTACCGGGGTTACGGTAAGCCCGTGAAAACTGAAGGGTTTGTTCTCGATCACATTTTCCTTGACCCCTGGTGCACCGGGATATTTGTTCTCTGTAGTGAAAATATAATCGAAACGCTTTTGCAAGGCTTTTAGAACCCTTTGGTGTGCAAAAACGGGAATATCGCCCTGCCTGAAAAAGAAAGGTCTTATATCGTCAAGCCCGGCAGTGTGGTCGTTATGCTCATGGGTGTAAAAGATGGCATCCAGTTTCTTCACATTATTCGCCAGCATCTGCTGCCTGAAATCGGGGCCGCAGTCTATCAAAATATTGTAATTGTTCCAGGAAACAAGTACAGAGACACGTAAACGTTTATCCTTTGGGTCCTTGCTAAGACACACCGGATGCTCACTTCCTATAATCGGTATTCCCTGTGATGTTCCTGTTCCTAAAAATGTAACCTCCAAAAGCTGTTATTTTTGACACAAAAGTAAATATATTTTTTTGTATGCCTACCGCTTTTAGTACTTTTGAAGTACACAAAGAAGTTGTTTACTTAAAAGAGAAATTATGCCAATTACTATAATGGGCGACAAGGAATTTGAAAACGTTCCTTCGATTAATAGTAAAGCCCTTCGCATCAATTTGAATGAAAATATCTACGGGACATTTTCAGAGATTGGTGCTGGCCAGGAAACCGTAAGGAATTTTTTCCGGGCCGGAGGCGCTTCAGGTACTATTGCCAAGGCGATGAGTGCCTACGATAAAGACTTTAGTGACGCGATCTATGGAGTTGAAAATGACCGGAGATATGTTACTGAAGCGCGCCTTAAAAAAATGCTGGGTCACGAGACCAAGCTCATCGAAGAAAGAATTTCCAGGGAAAAACATCCTAATAAATTATTCTTTACTTACGCCAATACCGTAGCGACCATAGATTTCGCCAAGAAATATAAGGGCCACGGATGGGTAGGAATACGTTACCAGGTTGAACCTGGGGAGGACTACAACGAGATCCTGTTGCATGTTCGTTTTCACGAGAACGACGCACGTCACCAGCAGAACACGCTGGGGATACTGGGAGTTAACCTGATCTATGGCGCATATTATAAGTATGACAACCCGAAAAAATTACTCAGATATCTATACGATCACATAGACAAAGACCAGATAGAGATCGATACTATCAACTTCTCCGGGCCAAGGTTCGAAAAAGTGGATAACCGACTGATGAGTCTTCAACTGGTGAAGAACGGAATGACCGAGGCTGTAATGTTCGGGCCTGATGGTAATAACGTACTGCCAGCCAAGATCCTTTACAAGAAAAACATTCTAGCCCTTAGAGGTAGCTTTAGACCAGTTACCAAGGTGAATATGGATATGTACGAAAGATCGAAAGAACTTTTCTTCAGCGAAAGCAAGGTAAACAGGGAAAATACCGAGATCATTTTTGAGATCACCCTTTCTAACCTTAGGGCTGAAGGTGAGATCGATGAAAGGGACTTTATGGACAGAGCGGAACTGCTGTGTTCATTAGGCCAAACGGTAATGATCTCGAACTTCCAGGAGTACTATCGCGTGGTAGAATATTTCAGTCGATACTCTAAACAACGTATGGGTCTTACCATGGGGGTACAGAACCTGGTTGATGTATTCGATGAAAAATATTATCGTCACCTTAGCGGAGGCATCCTGGAGGCTTTTGGTAAACTGTTCTTTAAGGACCTTAAAGTATATCTTTACCCACTTAAGGATCCTGAAACCGGAGAGATCACTACCAGTGAAAACCTTAAGGTTCATCCGCGTATGAAAGAACTTTATAAGTTCTTCAAGTACAACGGAAGAGTTGAGGATATCACCAATTACAATCCAGACATCATGGATATCTACTCCCGAGAGGTACTTAAGATGATCAATGAGGGGAAAGAAGGCTGGGAAGAAATGCTGCCTGAAAAGACCACCAAGATGATCAAGGATAAGAATCTTTTCCATTATAAGGAAAGCAAGAAACAGGCGAAAACAGAAGAGGTTTAATCCTGAAAACATAAAATAAAAAAGCTGTTCTCTCGAACAGCTTTTTTTATGCTTTGATCTAAATTTTATTCGAATTTAATCCAGCCTGGTGATCTTAGCTCCAATTCCCTGAAGTCTTTCCACGATATTTTCATAACCTCGATCTATTTGTTCGATATTATGAATAGTAGAAGTTCCTTTGGCTGAAAGTGCCGCGATAAGCAGGGAAATTCCTGCCCTGATATCTGGAGAGGTCATCGTGGTTGCCTTTAGCTGAGACTGGAAGTCATGACCTATTACCGTGGCCCGGTGTGGATCGCAAAGAATGATCTTTGCCCCCATATCTATAAGTTTATCGGTAAAGAAAAGACGGCTCTCGAACATTTTCTGATGAATCAGCACGCTTCCCCTGGCCTGGGTGGCGGTAACAAGAATGATACTCAAAAGGTCTGGTGTGAAACCTGGCCATGGAGCATCGCTAATATTCATGATGGAACCATCAATAAAATTTTGCACTTCGTATCCGTCTGTATGTGCCGGGATATGAATATCATCTCCCTGCTTCTCTACGGTAATACCAAGTTTCCTGAAGGTAGTTGGGATAATTCCCAGCATTCCCCAGTTTACGTTCTTAATGGTTATATCGCTTTTGGTCATGGCGGCAAGGCCAATCCATGAGCCGATTTCGATCATATCTGGAAGCACCGTGTGTTCGCAGCCTCCTAATTTCTCCACTCCCTCTATGGTAAGCAGGTTAGAACCTACCCCGCTGATCTTAGCTCCCATCGAATTCAGCATTTTGCATAACTGCTGAAGGTAAGGTTCACAGGCGGCATTATAGATAGTAGTGGTGCCTTTAGCCAGCACTGCTGCCATCACGATATTGGCGGTACCGGTAACCGAAGCCTCTTCCAGAAGCATAAAGTCACCTTTAAGACCATTAGGAGCCTCCACTCCATAGAATCGCTCTTCCTTATTATATCTAAAGTCGGCACCAAGCTTCATGAAACCTTCAAAATGGGTATCCAGCCTGCGCCTTCCAATTTTATCTCCTCCTGGTTTAGGAATATATCCTTTTCCAAATCTTCCCAGCATCGGCCCAACGATCATAATGGAACCCCTAAGACCTCCACCGTCTATCTTGAACTGTTCGCTGTTCAGGTAAGCCATATTAAGCTCATCGCTTTTGAAGGTATAGCTCCCCTTCCCTGTTTTTTGGATTTTTACGCCGAGATTGCGTAAAAGATTGATCAGTTTATTTACATCTACAATATCAGGTATGTTATTGATTGTCACCGTCTCATCGGTTAACAATACCGCACATAGTATTTGCAGCGCCTCGTTTTTTGCTCCCTGGGGCTGAATTTCCCCGCTCAAACGATGACCGCCTTCAATTTGAAATGTTCCCATTAAAAGACTTAAATTTTAGTGGCGTTTGCGTCCGCCTTTACGACCAGATTTCTTTGTGTTCTTGGAGTATTTCTTCTTGGTAGCTCCACCGCTTCTAACAAGGTCTGAGGCCTGGCTTAGATCTTCATCGCTATTCTTAAGATTGATCTTTCCGTTACTCAAGTCCCTTAAATGTTCGAAGATCACCTCGTCATCTACAGAATCCCTGTTCCAGTTAAGGTAAGATTTCTTCATATGGTTGGCGATGGTAAGCACAAGAGCTTCTTTAAAATCACCTTCTTCGTAATCTTTCGCCGCATCTATCATCCTTTTGATGTTATTCCCGTAAAACCTGTATTTAGGATTATTTTCCGGGTAGCGAAGCATCTCTGGTCTTTCGGCTAACATCTCTCGAGTTGGTTTAGGAAATGGAGATTCCACGTCGAGTTTAAAATCGCTGATGATAAATAACTGATCCCATAGTTTATGCTGAAAATCGGGCACGTCACGAAGATGTGGATTCATATTGCCCATTACCGCGATAATAGACCTGGCCACTTTATTTCTTTCTTCATCGTCCTCAATTTCTACGGCGTGTTCCACCATTTTCTGAAGATGTCTGCCGTATTCGGGAATTATCAGTTTACTCCTTTCAGAGTTATATTCTAATGCGTTTGTCAAAATTGAAAATTAATTAGGTAATTTATTGAAGTTCACTCCTGCCTGCAAAATACTAAATATTACCAAAGAACCACAATAAAAAGATTCTTTTATAAGGCTATTAAAGAGATATCACCCCTTCTACTTTCTCTGCAACTTCCTTGTATTTTTCGATCACCGCGTCCGGATTTTTCATTCGTACGTTAATGGAAACACTGGTGTAAGTTCCTTTTTTGGATTGCTTGGTCTCAATAACAGCTCCCATATCGTTAAAAATGGATTCCACCTCGTCGGTTTTATCACCCTTTGTAGGTACAATGAATTTATAGAGATATTCAGAAGGCCACATTGCGGTATCCTGAAGTTGCTTTTTAAGTTTGGCGTAAAATTCTTCGGGGTTTTTATTTGCACTCATAATTTTTCTCCTTCGTTTAGCTGCAAAGATACAAGGAATGATAGCATTTTTATAATCAAATTCAATTACCGAAATTTGCGGGGTGAAAAATAGAAAAATCGTAATAACCGGTGGGCCGGGCACCGGGAAATCATCCATAGTCCATCAACTGGAAGCCAAAGGCGAAAAATGCCTGCACGAAATATCCCGGCAGGTCACCCTGGAAGCGAAAAAAGATGGTATAGACCAGCTTTTCCTGGAAAAGCCACTGCTTTTCAGTGAAAAACTACTGGAAGGAAGGCTAAACCAATTTGAAGAAGCCAGCCAGTATGAGTCAGACCATATTTTCATAGACCGCGGGCTGCCAGATGTGGTCGCTTATATGGATTATTTCAATACTGCTTATCCGCCAATATTCCATCGCACCTGTGAAGAGAATCGCTATGATCTTATCTTTATCCTCCCACCCTGGAAGGAGATCTACACCAGCGACAACGAACGATACGAAACATTTGAAGAAGCCTTAAAAATTTCGTCTTATCTTTATTCTACATATAGAAGGTATGGTTACGATCCTATCGAAGTTCCTAAACTGAGCGTGGAAGACCGAACCAATTTTATATTGAATAAGATCCAGAAGTAATTTGCAGGAGGAGGCTTTAAAAATATTAGAAAAATACTGGGGCTTCCGGGAATTCAGGCCACAGCAACTCGAGGTCGTAGCTTCTATACTCGAAGGCAAGGACAGTTTGACCCTATTTCCTACCGGCGGAGGCAAGTCTATTTGTTTCCAGGTTCCCGCCATGATCAAAGAGGGGATATGCGTGGTCGTCTCCCCGCTTATCTCTTTGATGGAAGACCAGGTGAACAGCCTGCAGCAAAAGAATATCAAGGCCATGGCCATTACCGGTGGAATCGCTTATGCTGAACTGGACCGGAATCTGGATAACTGCATTTTTGGAAACTATAAATTCCTTTACCTCTCCCCGGAGAGGCTTCAGCAGGAAATCGTTCGCGAACGTTTGAAACAGATGAACGTTAACCTTATCGCAATAGACGAAGCCCACTGTATATCCCAATGGGGACACGACTTCAGGCCCGCCTACAGGAATATCTCCGGCTTAAGAGATATCCTGCCCGATACACCAATCGCAGCATTTACCGCTACTGCGACCAAAGAGGTGGTTAAGGATATCTGTGAACAGCTGAAAATGGAGGACCCGGCTATACACCAGAAATCCTTTGAAAGGACGAATCTGCAATACGAGGTGGTAAAGACCGAGGATAAATATTTCAGGTTGACCCAACTCCTCAAGGACGATTCAGCCATAATATATGTGAGGAGCAGGAACGCTACCCAGGAGATCTCACAATTCCTTAATAAGAATGGTATCACTGCGGCTGCTTACCACGGTGGTATGAAAAAAGAGGATAAATCTAAAAGGTTCGAGGACTGGCTCACCAATAAGACCAGTGTAATGGTGGCTACCACCGCTTTTGGAATGGGCATAGATAAGCCCGATGTGAGGACCGTGATCCATATCGACCTGCCAGAAAGCATGGAAAGCTATTTCCAGGAAGCCGGCAGGGCGGGCAGAGATGGAAGGCCGTCCAGGGCCATAATTCTTACCAACGCGGCAGATGTCCCGGTGCTTAAGAATCAGTTTCTCAACAATCTTGCTTCCGTAGAAGATATAAAACTACTGTATCGAAAATTGAATGCATATTTCAGGATCGCTTATGGGGAAGGCGAGAATACAGAACATGACTTTAATTTTTCCGAATTCTGCCATCACTATCATTTTAATTCTCACAAAGCCTATAATGCCTTACGATTACTGGACAGGTGCAGCATCCTTAGGTTATCCCAGAATTACCAGAAAAAGACAGAGATACAGGTGTTGCTTTCTGGAGGCCACCTGGATAATTACCTTGACGAAAACCCGAGGTATGCCAATCTTTTAAGAACCATCCTGAGGAACTATGGTGGTGTTTTTGAAAATCTTATCAGTTTTAATATTACTTCAGTCGCTGAAAAAAGCAGGCTTCCAGAACATGAATGTATCAGGATCTTCGAGCAATTGCATGAGAAGGAGATCATCGAATTCCATCTTTCCAAACATGACGCCAGCATTACCTTCTTAGTACCCAGGGAAGACGACTCTACGATTAATGCCGTGGCGGGCTTCATTAGGGAATACAATAAAACGAAAAGAGAAAAGATCGAAGCTGTGCTTAACTTCGTCCAGAACGATTCTGAATGCAAACAGGTGCAACTGCTAAAATATTTTGGAGAAAAGAATCCTCCTGCCTGCGGAAAATGTTCCGTTTGCAAAAAAGAAAACAAAGAACTTAGCCGGGACGATATGAACGAGATCTACCTGGGCATAGTTCGAATACTTAAAAAAGGACCGAAAGATTCGCGTGAGATCATTTCCCACCTGGATTACCCGGAAACCGCGATCCTGAAAGTTTTAAGTTTGCTTTGCGAAAAGGACATCCTTGACCGCACCCCAAATAACAAATATAAAATACTGAATAAATGAGAGACCTTAGAATAGTCTTTATGGGCACTCCCGATTTTGCCGTGGCAAGCCTGGAAGAGATCCTGGAAGCAGGATATAATGTTGTAGGAGTTATCACTGCCCCGGATAGACCTGCGGGACGTGGTAGAAAATTAAGGGAAAGCGCCGTAAAAAGCTATGCTAAATCCAAAGGTTTAAAAGTGCTGCAACCTACCAATCTAAAATCTGAAGAATTCCAAAAGGAACTGGCAGAGCTGGATCCCAATGTACAGGTGGTGGTAGCTTTTAGAATGCTTCCAAAATCGGTTTGGAATTATCCCGAATATGGAACTTTTAACCTGCATGCCTCCCTCCTGCCTCAATATCGCGGCGCCGCTCCCATAAACTGGGCGATCATGAACGGAGAAAATAAAACCGGGGTTTCTACCTTCTTTCTGGATGAAAAGATCGACACCGGGGCTATGATCCTTCAGGAGCCGATCGAAATAGATCCTTCAGAAAACGTAGAGTCTTTACATGATCGCTTAATGAGCCTTGGCTCCAAACTGGTGGTGAGAACCCTGGATGAGATCGGCAAGGGGGAGGTGATTACCGAAGCCCAACCGGAATCTTCTGAACTTAAAGAAGCTCCAAAATTGAACCGGGAGAACACCAAGATAGACTGGAACCTACCGGTAGACCAGATATACAATCACATTAGAGGACTAAACCCCTACCCGGCGGCATGGTGCTACCTGGAGAACTCTTCAGAAGAATCGACGGTAAAGATCTATGATGTAGGGAAATTAAAACAGGAACATCACTGGCCCAATGGTACAGTCACGGTCACCGAAAAACAGATCAAAGTTGCGGCACCAGATGGTTATATCCTCATCAATGAAATACAACTTCCAGGAAAAAGAAAAATGCTGTCCAACGCTCTTTTAAACGGATTTAATTTCGCTCCGGATGCAAAAATGCGCTAAAGCCTTATTAACACTGAATCGGTTGCATTTTATAAAAAAACAATTATCTTTATTAACAAAACCACCAAGTTATTAACAAATACGGGCTTTTCCCTTGTCATTACTTGCGTGGACAAGAAATCCGTATAAATTTGTATACCAGTTTAACAGAATGTTTAACCAACAATTAATTTAAAATTCAAATTATGAACAAAACAGATTTAATCGACGCAATGGCTGAAAACGCTGGAATTTCTAAAGCAGCAGCAAAAAAAGCATTAGAGTCTTTCCTTGAGAACGTAGAAAAATCTCTTAAAAAAGGTGATAGAGTATCATTAGTAGGATTCGGATCTTGGTCTGTATCTAAAAGAGCTGCTCGTGAAGGAAGAAACCCACAAACCGGAAAAACCATTAAGATTGCTGCTAAGAACGTAGTGAAATTTAAAGCCGGAGCTGATTTACAAAAAGCTGTGAACTAATAATTTGCATTAGTAAATTTTAAAAGCCTTCCTTCGGGAAGGCTTTTTTATTTAAAATTATGTTCATTGTATTGCATTATTTCTAAGGAATTATTAGTTTAGATAAAAAGACTGCTACAATGATCGCGTTAAAACCAACCAAAGGGCATCTTTTAGTCGCAGAACCATCCATAATTGGAGATGTCTCTTTTAATCGTTCCGTGGTTCTCCTGGCTGACCATTCAGATAATGGCTCGGTTGGATTTATCTTGAATAAAATCCTGGACTTTAGCCTTAAAGACCTGATCCCTGAAATCGAGGGTGATTTCAAGGTATATAATGGTGGACCGGTAGAACAGGATAACCTTTATTTTATCCATAAGATTCCAGACCTGATTCCGGACAGCATCGAGATCGCGCATGGCATCTACTGGGGTGGAAACTTCGAGGTGGTCATGGAGCTAATCTCAAAGGAGCTTATAGATGATACCCAGATCAAGTTCTTCCTTGGTTATTCCGGCTGGGATGCGAATCAATTAGATGAGGAACTCAATTCACATTCCTGGGTGGTCACCGTAAACGAGAACAACCGGGACCTGTTAGAAAAACCTTACAATTCTTTCTGGAAAGACAAAATGCTGGAATTAGGCGGAGAATATATGCTCTGGTCTAATTCGCCTGAGAATCCTACCTATAATTAACCAAGCCTGGCTTTTACGTTTAATTTACTAAGGAGATCTTTCGCCACTTTATTTTCAAATTCCTTTTTCCTGTATTTGCTTACAGGCTGGATACCTTGAGCTACATTCGTAATGAATAACTCATCTGACTTCTGCAATTCGAATGGGGAAATGGATGCCTCTTCCAGTTCGTAATCTTCGGTCTTTTTCAGGATATTGATGAGTTGTTTTCTTATAATGCCGTTTAGTACCCCGTCTGAAATTGGTGGTGTTTTAATAGTTTTTCCCTTAACCAGGAAGATATTTCCGTTAAGGGCCTCCACTACACTCTTCTTTTCGTTCAGAATAAGACAATTGTCATAGGCATTTTCCCGGGCATAGATGCTTCCGAGTACATTTACCGCCCTGTTATTAGATTTTATAGTAGATAACAAGCCGCTATTCACATAATGATCTTTGAAAAGCTCGATTTCATAGGGCTCGTCATTAAAGATATAGAAGGAGTTTTCCATGGCTTCGGCACTGATCACATAACCTATATCGCGTGTTGCGGGAGTATAATATCCTCCCTGCAGCCGGTAAACCGCGAAACGAATTCTCGCGGGAGAAGTGGCCAGGTCGTTTGCTTCGATGATCTCTTTGATCTCTTCTTCCAGGAATTCTGGTGAAAAGCTGGAAGGGATCTCCATTCTCATGATCCTCATGGAAGCCATTAACCTGAAATAATGATCTTCCCAGAACATGATCTTTCCGCTAATAACCCTGATGGTTTCAAATACTGAATCTCCATAGGCGAAGCCCCTGTTAAATACCGATAGGCTGGCATTTTCTTCCTGTACTATATTTCCGTCTAAATTGATCATAAAAAAACCCCGTTTAAAAACGGGGCAAAGTTACTATTTATAAAGAGATTTTTAGGCAGAACCTAAAATCTGTTTAAGATCTGATATCATATTCTCCCACAGCATTTTTCCTTCATCTATTTCATCTTCTTCAGCAAAATCTGTGATCATTAAAGAAACATCCTTGGTAATATCGTCTACCTGAATACGCAATTCAAAAAAATAGGAGGTGTCCTCATCGTCGATCCATCTAAATTTGATGCGCTCATCGCTCTTCTTACTTACGAGCTTGGCCTTTTCCTCACTCCCTTCCCATATAAAAGTAAAAAATTCCCCTCGGGAATTCACATTATCGGCATACCACTCGCTTAAACCTGAGGGTGTTGAAATATATTGGTAGAGTAATGAAGGAGAAGCTTGAATAGGAAACTCCATTTCGTATTTGATCTTTTCTTCCATTCTTGATTAATTAGTTTCGGGCAATATAGATATTAATTGGTAACATTAAAAGAAATCAAAATAAATATTTTAGAAAATAAAGTTTGCGTCAAAACAAATTGTTTTTATATTTGCACCCGCATTAAAGAAAAGCCGTCAGGCCTTTTATGGCAAGGCATCAAGCGGAATTTCCTGATTGCAAAAATCCTATGGCGAGGTAGCTCAGTTGGTTAGAGCGTCGGATTCATAACCCGGAGGTCCCGAGTTCAAATCTCGGTCTCGCTACAAAAAAATCCCTACAGAAATGTGGGGATTTTTTTATGCACCAAATAGTGATTTCAGTTTTAAATTACGGAATTACAACTACCTAATTATCAGTAAAATCTTTCAAACAGGTTCACGGGCTTTTAAATAATTTCCTAATCTGGCTGAGCGATAATTTTAGAGTTTTTCAGTATCTTAGATAGACTATTATCTTTCCCCTAATTTACCCGGAATACTTATTAGCTTATTAAATACATCGGCTCTATTTTTTTCTGATAGAGAATATGAACAAGCTGTGCCCTTCATTTACTTCCTACCTTCTTATTGATTAAACCCAGGTCTTCCTTTTGAATTAAAATTCTCCTGAGCTAAAAATGAATTTTAATATTGGGAAAAATGAAAGAATCAGGAATAATCGGAAGCCCCATTAGCCTTATTAGAAAAAGAAGGACGCTGTTGAGAGCAACCTGCCTGGTCTTTGCTTTTTCACTGCTCAACCTGATATTCTCCTGCTCCTATTTCAAGGTAAAGGAAGTAAAGTCTGAAAATGCTGCTCAGAAACAGGAGCAGATAAGAAGATTTAACCAGGAACAAAAGTATTTGGTGGTGCACACGGCTAATGAACAATATCATCTGGATAACGTCCAGCTGGATACAGAAAATGAAATGTTCAGCGGGGAATTGCTGGAGGTTAGCGAAAGACATCTTCATAAAAAAAGTCCAGATATTAAGATCAAAAAGACCTACCGGTACAATACCAGAAAGACAGATCCTTTAAACGAGATCCATATTTATTTAAAAAGTGATCAGCAGCTTGAGTTAGGAGAAACCTCAATTCCTATTTCTGCGATAGACCGCATTGCCGTGGTAGACAAGAATGTTGGCAGGACCATCATCAACGTGGTAGGTAGCACGATTGGAATTCTTGCTCTTGCCCTTATAATCTTTGCCCTTACTAAAAGTTCCTGCCCTTATATCTATGCACACGATGGCGAGAATTATGTATTTAACGGAGAGCTTTACCCAGGGAACATCATAAGGAATGCCCAGAATATGGATTACCTGATACTTGATAATATGTGTTTAAAGGATGGTGAATATAAAATAAAGATCAGCAACGAACTTCTTGAGGTCCAGCATACAGACCTGGTAGAAATGCTTTATATAGACCATCCATTAGAGCATCAGGTTCTAATAGATCCGGAAGGCAGACCGGTAATACTTGAAGAAATGATCTTCCCGGCATTGGCGTTAAGTAACGGAATTCCGGTTACAGACCTGGTATCACTAGATGACGAAAAGTATTTCGGATTTGATCAGCCATCGATCGCAAATGAACTTTTGGGAGAGCTTAGCTTGCATTTCCCCAGAAAAGAACAAAACGAAAATATCAGCTTACATCTCAGACTAAAAAATGCTATGTGGCTGGATTATATTTTTGGAAAGTTCAATGAAAAATTTGGGGATTATTACCACAGTTTCCAAAAACAGCAGCAGGATTTTAGCCTGTCTGAATCCAGGGATTGGCAGGAGTCTCAGCATATCCCTTTAAATGTATATGTTAAAAGAAATGGCAAGTGGGTACTGGAGGAAAAGATCTCCTCCACGGGTCCTATGGCTTTTCGGGATATCGGCTTAAATATTGACCTACAAGGTGTTCCCTCTAACGAGATCGAAATAAAACTTGAAACTGGTTTAAGGTTCTGGGAAATTGACCAGGCGGCAATAAGTTTTTCATCTTCTAATACTTCTGAAGTCAAGGTCTTAAAACCGGCAAGAGCTGTAACCCAGAACGGCGTTGAAGTAAGCCGGCTGATCGATAAAAACGACGGAGAATACCTAACTCAAAAATTTCCAGGAGAATATGTTGAAATTTTCTTTGAAGCACCTCCCATCCCGGAAGCTTACCAGAGAAGCCTTTTCATCAAAAACAAAGGCTATTATAATTATATTAGAGACTACGAAGGAATTCCAAACTTTACAGAATTATTAAAATTCAAGAGACCTGGTTATTTTACCGAATTCTCAAAAACAGAATTTGAAAATATGCTTAAGTCCTGGGAACCGGAAAAATCTGTTGATTATGCATTATAGCGCCTATCATCATTCAAAAATTCCGGTAGCGGCTAACAAGGTCTTTCCTGGTGAAAACTCGAGGGATACGAAGGAAATAAAATCTCCATGTCTTATTACCGGATCAAGGAAAAACCTGGAGTTATTCAGATTGAAATTGAGGATAATCTCCTGGATCATTCAAAGTTACATTAATCCCAGACATTGGTTTGGTGCTCTAAACCATCTTTACGAGCTAAGGGCAACATTTCTGGGTAACTACAAAATAAAAAAGATGGCCTCTGTGGGTAATAAGTATTTTACCAGCCTTTATGCGCCCGCCATAAATGCAGCTAATTTCAGGGAGTTTATCCTTTCTGAACTCAACAGGTATAAAAAGCTGAAATATCCTGCCAACAAATTAAACCATGTTTTCCTGGCCATTACCAATAAATGCCCTTTAAAATGTGAGCACTGTTACGAATGGAACAGGCTAAACAGGAAAGAGGTTTTACGGGAGGAAAATTTAAAACAGAGCATCAAGAAACTTCAAAACTTAGGGGTATCGCAAATCTATCTTACCGGTGGGGAACCTCTAATAAAATTCGATCTAGTCCTGGAGCTTCTAAATTTCGCAGGAAGCAAAACTGACCTCTGGTTAAACACATCTGGCTTTCAGCTTACTGAAGAAAAAGCCGCTAAACTGAAGGCTGCCGGGCTTACCGGAATATTCATTAGCCTGGACCATCATGAAGAAACTGAACATAATCATTTCAGAAATAATAAAAATGCCTATTCCTGGAGTATTGAAGCTGCGAAAAATGCTGTAAATCAAGACCTGCTGGTAACCTTATCTATTTGTACCACTAAAGAATTCGTTACCAAAAAGAATTTGACCAGTTATATGGAATTAGGTAAAAGCCTCGGTGTCTCGTTTATTCAATTTATAGAACCTAAAAAGGTTGGACATTATCAAAATTCCGAGATCAACCTGAGTGCCCCCCAAATCAATTTGCTGGAATCTGTTTTTGAAACCTATAATTTCAATGATGAATACCTCGAATATCCTATCATTTGCTACCACGAATATTACCAACGTAGAAATACCTGTCTTAGCACTAATAACCGTGGCCTATATATAGATTCGAATGGAGGTATAAACTTATGTCCATTCTGCCATACCAGTTCAGGAAATATCCTGGAAGATGATCTTGAATTAGTTCTGGAAAAAATGAGATCTAATCAATGCCTACAGGCCTAAAAACCTATAAATTAATTCATGTTATAATTCTTTTAAAATCAGATAGATTGTCTGGGAATTCACTTTAATTTGGGTTCATATATAATCTTATGAACCTAACTGCTTTTCCTTTATTTTCAATGGCTGCCGGCCAGGCAACTACTCAGATATCTCCTTGGATATGGGTAAGTTTCGCTGCATTCATTGCTTTGCTCTTACTGGTTGATTTAAAGCTAGTAATGCGTAACCCGCACAAGATAAATACCAGGGAAGCTGCCTGGTACAGCGCCGGTTGGATAAGCCTGGGGCTTGCCTTTACCGGGGTCGTAGCCTGGTGGCAGGGAACTGATGCCGCAGGGGAATATATTACCGGCTACCTTATTGAAAAGTCCCTGTCTATGGATAATGTATTTCTCTGGGCGGTTATATTCACTTATTTTAAGGTTCCTCAAAAATATCAGCACGAAGTACTGTTCTGGGGGATCTTCGGGGCGCTTGTTCTTAGGGTCATTTTCATTATTGGAGGTATTGCCCTTATCGAAAATGTAGACTGGATAGTATATATCTTTGGTGCCTTTCTGCTTTTTACCGCCTATAAGATCTTTAAGAGTGATATGGCCGATACCAACCCGGAAGAAAACAGAATTTTTAGATGGGCTAAAAAAGTGATCCCACAAACAGATCATTACAAGGAAGATAAATTCTTTGTAAAAGAAAATGGGAAAAGACTGGCTACACCCCTATTCGTAGTTCTAATCATTGTTGAATTAACAGACGTTATATTCGCCCTGGATTCTATCCCAGCGATACTTGCAGTTACTACAGATAAGTTTATTGTAATAAGCTCCAATGCATTTGCTATCCTGGGCCTGAGAGCACTTTGTTTCCTGCTGGCCGATATGAAAGACAGGTTTATATATCTTAATGAAGGCCTTGGGATCATCCTTGCTTTTGTTGGTATAAAATTCCTTTTAAGCGAACATTTTGAAATCCCCATTTGGATATCCCTTGTTTTCATCAGCCTCGTTCTTACAGGGGCCATCCTGCTATCCCTTAAACACGGGGAAGCATCACCCTTAACCAATACAGAATAGCTAGTTGCCCTTAAAAATTCCGCTGCTTTTGATTAGTTGTGAAATTAGTAGGGAGCCTAAGGCAAAAATCACAGAGATGATTACTTCGCGAAAACTCAGGCTGCCCAGGGAAAGTATCTCTGCCAGGAATTCGATCCTATATCCCAGGTAGGTAATAAAAATAGATACTAGCAGGGCGATCCAGACCCATTTATTAGCAGTGATCTCATTCTTGAAGAAGGAGGTGCCTTTTTTGGGCAAATTAAAAATATTGATAAGCTGCGCCAGTACAAGGGTATTAAATGCCATATTATTGGTTTCCTTCAAAGTAGATCCAAGAAACTCGTGAGCGAAGATCACAATTCCAATCACGCTCAGGGTAATTGATAATCCGTAGGTAATTGTAGCCATCCAGTGCTTCCTTGTTAGTAATTCTTCTCCTGCTGGTCTTGGTCGATTTTTCATAATACCTTTACTCCCCTTGCCCATCCCTAGGGCCAAGGCGGGGAAAATATCGGTGACCAGGTTAAGGTAAAGTATTTGCATGGGAAGTAAGGGAAGTGGCAGATCGGTAAATGAAGCGATGGAAACCGAGATTACCTCAGCCAGGTTACAAGAGATCAGAAAGATCACGAAATATCTGATATTTTCAAATATGGCACGACCTTGCTGGATAGCAAGCCTGATCGCGGTAAATTTATCATCAAGAAGAATCACATCGGCGACTTCTTTTGCCGCTTCAGTTCCTCGTACTCCCATGGCTATTCCAATATCGGCTTCCTTAAGTGCAGGGGCATCGTTAACCCCATCTCCCAGCATTCCGACAACTCCTTCGTTTTTCTGAAAGAATCTTACCAGATCAAGTTTCTGGGCGGGCAACATCCTGGCAAAAACACTGGCCTTTAGTACCAGGTTCTTATTTTCAGCATCTAAAGTTGAAAAATCGGGATACCAGGTTCCCAGGATCGGCTTTTCATTATTTTCTTCTTTTATAATACCTATGGCCCGGGCTATGTTACTGGCTGTGCCGGGATGGTCTCCCGTGATCATCTTTACTGAAATCCCTGCTTCATTATAGATCTTTATAGTTTGGGCTATATCCTCCCGGGGAGGGTCTAAAAAGCCGGAGATTCCTATAAATACCAGGTCGCTTAGCATAGGCTTTTCCTCTTCCACAGCATAGATGCTTTTATTAGCGAAAGCAAGTACCTTCAAACCTTCCGAAGCCATAACCTCTACCTTTTCCAGCCATTCTTCTTTATTCTCAAATTCTTCAATTTTGCCGGTCCGGTAAATAAAATTGCAACGTTCCAGGATATTTTCCGGAGCCCCTTTTACATGAACTATGAATCCATTATCATATTGATTAACGGTCGCCATTAATTTTTTTTCCACGTCGAAAGCCAGTTCCCTTACCTCAGGATAGTATTTTAGTATGTCGGGCATTTTGAAACTAGTGCTTTGAACAAAGTCGATCAAAGCCTCATCGATAGCATCTCCATGATTATTCGATTTTTCCGGATTAGAGTTATTGCACAGAACCGCAACCTTTACCAGCTCATAAATTTCAAGTTGCTCCTGGCTTAACGCCGGAAAATCTGAAGATCCAATTCTAGCATTTTCGACCTCGATTTTGCTCACATGCATTTTATTTTCTGTGAGGGTTCCGGTTTTATCTGTACAGATAATATTGGTTTCTCCAAGGGTTTGTACCGATTCCAGTTTTTTAATAACCACTTTTTGTTTTGATAACTTCAGCATGCCCCTGGCTAGCGTAATGGTCGCAACCACAGGAAGCCCTTCCGGAATGGCTGCCACCGCCAGAGCTATTCCTGTTTTCAGCATAAGCTCGGCATCATTAGACCCCAGAAAGCCGGTAAGTACAATGATCCCCGCCAGGCCAAGAGTAAGGACAATCAACCAGTTGGTAAGACTGCTTAATTTCTTTTGAAGAGGAGCCCGTTTTTCATTTTTCTGCTGGGTAAGACTACTGATTTCCCCAATGGCTGTTTGATCCCCGGTAGATGTAACTATAGCTTTGGCGTTACCTCGAGAAACCAGGGTACCATTAAAAAGCATGTTTTTTTGCTCGGTGATCCTTGTTTCCTCCGCAAGGACTTCCTTATTTTTGGAAACCTCAGCACTTTCTCCGGTTAACATGGATTCCTTAAGCAAGAGGCTTTCCTGCTGAATGATTCGGGCATCGGCAGGCACCACATCTCCTGCATTTAAAAGAATTATATCACCCGGAACAAGAAACCTGGAGGCGAGATCTATTTCCTTGGCATTCCTTAAAACCCTCGTATTGGTCTGCACCATTTTTTCTAAGGCTGTAAAAGACTTAATAGCCTGGTACTCCATCACGAAGCCAATAAGGGTATTGATGATGATCACCAGTAAAATGGCCAAAGCTTCGATAGTTTCACTGAAAAAGAAGGCTAGAAACATAGCCCCTATGAGGATATAGACTATTGGACTTAAGAGCTGTTCAAGAAGTATCTGCCAGGCATTTTTTGGTTTATTCCGGCTAAGCACGTTTGGCCCAAAGCTTTTTAATCTTTTAGCAGACTCCTGTTCATTTAATCCTGATAGCTGGTTCGAGCCAAGTTGAGCTATAACTTCTTCGACCGCTAACGAATGAGGATTACTGAGCATTGGGATAAAACTAGATTTATTTCATAAGGTTAATTTATTGAAAATAAGCAGTTTTAAGACCTTGTCCTCTTGGAAAATAATTTGAATTTCTAATTTAGAAAGATCAGGCTTTTACTGTAAGAACAGGAATATCTGAATGATTGGCCATTTTTTCTCCATAGCTGTTATAGATCAACCGGGCCAGTCCCTTTCTACCGTGAGTTAGTAGGACGATAAGATCTGCTTTCACTTCATCGGCATAATTGAATATTCCGGCTTCAATATTAAAGTCATTATAAAAAATGACCTTATCGTCAATATCTGCCTCCCTTATTCCCTGCTCAGCGAAGAATTTATTCACCTCTGTTTGCATAAGTCCGGTACTAAGAAAATCTTCAGGAGTATTCACATAGACCATCTCGTAATCGAGAGAATTATCCCTGAGGAACTTTTTAGCCTTTTTAAAAGCTTCTACCATATCGAGATTAAGATCACAGGCCATGATCACTTTTTTTAGTTTGAAGAATGGTTGGGTTTTCTTTACCACCAGTACTGGAACTTCTGAGGTCCTGATCACCTTCTCTGCATTAGAACCTATGAACATTCCGCCAACCCCATGAGCTCCATGAGACCCCATCACGATCAGATCGACATTCAGGTTGTCTGTTAGATCGGTTATTTTTTCAAATTCTACCTGCCTTTTGATCTCTGTTGAAACTTTAATACCTTCCAAGAAATCCTTATCCAGGAATTTTTTGAAGGAATCATTAATGCGCTTATGGTAATCTATGTTTTCATATAATTCCATAGCCTCTTTCCTGCTAAGGAATGCATCTTCGCGGTTAATCATATACAAAGCGACGATCTCGGCACTATATTTTTCTGCAAGGTTGGCAGCATACTTAAGCGCATATTCGGCGATATCTGAAAAATCGGTTGGTAGGAGAATACGTTTCATGATCTTTTTCTTAAATGAACTTAAAAATAAGCAGTAATTACCTGATAAAATATGATTTAGGTCATATTAAACCGAAAGTAAAACAAAAAAGACCACTAAAAATAGCGGCCTTTTTTATTTTAATATACATATATTTCATCATTCCTTTTCGGGTATTTCTGCATCCCTGTTCACATAGGCTGAAATTCCTCTAATAAAATCGTTCACGATTTCTTCCATGACTTTACGGGCATCTGTAGTAAGCGGGTAAGGCTGGTTATTCTCGGCATAAAAAGCCCAGTCGTTCTTTCCACCAACGATCTGAAAAGCTGGAGCATCTGGACTTGAAAGTTCCACGATCTCCACATCATAACGAATAGCTTCATCCTTATATCTCAAACCCAGGTCGAACATGGCATCCCACGTATAGACCTTTCCTTCGTTCTCTATGGAAAAAGCCTGTGGTACAAAAACCTTATACTCAAGATATTGGTTCTCTACCTCCCGGCTGATAGCCTCGTTCGGGTTAGAAATAATATTATCTGCCCACCTTCTGGTAGCCAGGAAAAGGTCTGAATCTGATTTCCCAGGGTACTCTCTGATCACGGAATCTTCGAATCCAGCAGGGGAAAGAGTAAATTTATCAGCAACTTTCTGGGCAGTCAGTAAGGCTGGAAATAAAAAACAAATCAAGGCAATTCTCATAATTCTCATTTTTTGGTTATTTCCAAGTTAAGGAATTGTCTTGCCTCATAAAGTTAAGATTTAGGCAAGAGCTGTTAAACTATCTTTAATTACCGGTTTCTCTTCTTTCCCTGCGCTCCAGTCTTCTGAAATATCCTCGAAAAAGCCAGTTATGCCTTAGTGCTTCCATATTTTCATTCAGTTTAAGGGAAGACTCCTTGATATTGATCATGGTCGTATCTATGTTTTTGACCAGTTCCTGATCTTGTGTGAGATAATTCAAGGCTCCCTGACCATCTCTAATTTCGCTGACCATAGCATCTACACTTTTGGTAATTTCTTTAATCTGATTGCTGGTAGAGTCTAGGTTCCTAATGAGGTTTTCCACCCGGTTCCTTGAAACGGTATCATTTAATAAAGTTCCCGCCACGCTTTCCTGCATATTGATCTTGGATAATTCCCGGTTTATTTTCTTCATGGCTCTAGAAGTTTGCTCACTGGTTTCCTTTAGATTGGTTAGGGTCAGTTTGATATCGCTAGCCAGGGTAGTGTCACTAACAAGCACCCCCAGGGTCCCTTTGGCTTCAAGGATCTTATCTGTGATCTTCAGAAGGTCTGACGTAAGCAGGGCCGCGTTTTCATTGGTCACGTTTAGGGTAGAGAGCATATCATCTGCGCCAATCCTGCTATAGGTCTCAATGGTATCGCCAGGTTTTATCGCGGCCAGGTCTTCCTGTCCAGGAAGGATGTTCACGACCATGCTCCCCACCAGTCCATCTGATCCAATAGAAGCGATCGCGTCTTTTTTAATAAAACTTCCAGTAGACTCCTCCACCATCATCTGGACCACGATCCTGGCATCTCCTATCATTTCTATCCTGCTCACATTACCAACATTGATCCCGGAGTATCTAACATTATTGCCTATCTGGAGACCATTCACATTTTCAAATTCAGCATAGACCTTCATGTTCCTGGTGAACAAATGTTGCCGGTTACCAATGAAATAGAGGGCTGTGATGAGAATAAGCATTCCTATGACCACAAAGACCCCTAATTTTATTTTTTCTGATGTCGATTTTTCCATGATCTTTAATTTTTAAAAAAGGCCTTCACCTGCGGGTCATCAGAGCTTGATAATTCCTGAAAAGTGCCTTCAGCATAATTTATTCCGTCTACCAGCAGAATCATCCTGTTGGATATCACCCTGGCACAATCTACATCATGGGTAATGATGAGCGAAGAAGTATTATAAGTGTCCTGGATACTTCTCATAAGCTGTATGATCTCCTTGGAGGTTATTGGGTCCAGCCCCGTGGTTGGTTCATCATACAGAATGATCTCGGGCTTCAGGATCAGGGCCCGCGCGAGGGCTACTCTTCGCTGCATCCCTCCGGAAAGTTCGGAAGGCATTAAATCCAGGGTATGTTCCAGCCCAACATTTTTCAGGGCTTCCCTTACCAGGGTTTCTGTATTCTCTTTCATCTGAAGTTTCTTTTTATGCCTTCTCAGCGGAAATTCGAGATTTTCCCGAACCGTCATAGAATCATATAGGGCACTCCCCTGGAATAGAAAGCCTATATGAGTCCTTAAAAGGTCTAGTTCTGAACGTCCCAGAATCTCGATATCCTGCTCCTTGATCCTGATAATTCCGCTATCGGCCTGCATAAGACCTACCAGGCATTTTACCATCACAGATTTCCCCGAACCAGATTTACCCATCACCACCAGGTTCTCCCCTTCAAATAGTTTCAGGTTGAATCCGTTTAATACATGTTTATCACCGAAGGATTTTTTTAGGTCCTTGATCTCAAGAATAGGCTGTATTTCTTGTGAGGCATTCATCATCCATACAATATATCAGCAACAAAAACAGCGATAAAATCTATTACGAACAGGAGCATGGAGGTATATACCACGGCTTCATTAGAGGCTTCTCCTACTCCAACAGTTCCTTTGGAACAATTGTAACCTTTGTAGCAGCCAACCAGCCCGATCGCAAAACCAAAGAAGAAGGTTTTAATGGTAGCAGGGATCAGGTCGGCGAAGGTAAGCGCATCAAAAACCTGGTTAAAATAAAGAAGGAAGGATACTTCTCCTTTAAGGTTTTCAATGATCGCTGAACCAAACAGGGCAATCGCGTCCCCGATGATAACCAGCAGTGGTAACATCAAGGTAGTAGCAACGATCCTGGTCACCACAAGATATTTGAACGGATTGGTACCCGAAACTTCCATAGCATCGATCTGCTCCGTAACCCTCATAGAACCTAGCTCTGCCCCTATACCAGATCCTATCTTTCCGGCACAGATAAGCGCAATGATCACGGGCCCTATTTCTCTTACGATAGATATACTTACCATAGACGGCATCCAGCTTTCCGCCCCAAACTGCATCAGGGTAGGCCTGGATTGCAAGGTAAAAACAAGCCCCAGGATAAAGCCGGTCACTCCTACCAGCAGAAGGGATTTATTCCCCATTTGGTAGCATTGTCTCAAAAGCTCGCGAAATTCGAATGGAGGCTTAAAAACCTCACGGAAGAAGCGACCCGTAAATAAAAAAAGGTCACCAGCCTCTTCGAAAAAGGCTAAAAAATTATTCCAAATGCCGCTTCCTGCCACTTTAAATAAGATTAGAATATTAAAGATAGACAGAAAGCGGTCCAGTTCAAAGCATTGTGTTACAGTTAATTAAGATAATTACTCTTATGAAATTCGTTCTATTAAATAAACAACTCCCTGGCTATCTGAATTTTATACGATAAAGTAAAACCAGAATTTCTCAACCAACTATGACGGTCATCAGAATTTCCCTAAAATTACTCTCTCAGCGGAGCCTGTGAACGGAAATTCCCTGCCGGCTGTTAAACTAATTTTAAGATTAAGCAGAGTAAATGGGATTTAGAGCCTTATATCTTATATTATCTTGAAAAACCGAATTATGGAAAAAAAACAATTAGGAAATACAGACTTATATACTTCACCAATAATATTTGGAGGTAATGTTTTTGGCTGGACCGTCAACGAAAAACAATCCTTCGATCTTCTGGATAAGATCCTGGATATGGGCATAAATCATATAGACACGGCCGATGTTTATTCGCGGTGGGCCGAGGGAAATTCTGGTGGCGAATCTGAAACCATTATAGGCAAGTATTTTCAGGATAGGGGCGGTCGCGATAAACATATAATTGCAACTAAAGTGGGCTCAAGCATGCAACAGGGCGGTGATAAGGATATCTCGAAAAAGCATATCATGAAAGCAGTTGAAGACAGCCTGAAAAGGCTTCAGACAGATTATATAGACCTTTACTATACTCACTGGGATGATAACAAAACCCCGGTAGAAGAAACACTGGGAGCCTATCAGCAGCTTATCAAGGAAGGAAAGGTAAGATATATTGGAGCTTCAAATTTATCTGAAGACAGACTGCAAGACTCCCTCGACGCTTCCAAAAATGAAGGTTTGCCCAAATACGAAGTTTTTCAACCCGAATACAGTCTGGTGAAAAGGGATAAGTTTGAAAACGGTATCAGGAAAATTTGTATGGAAAATAACCTGGGAGTAGCCAGCTATTTTTCACTTGCCAGCGGATTCCTTACCGGGAAATACAATTCTAAAGATGACGTAGAAGGCAGCAGCAGGGAAATGTTCCTTAAAGATTATTTTGATGAAAGAGGAAAAAAGATCCTGAAGGCTCTGAAAGATATTTCAGATCACCGTAATATATCCCAGGCCGGGATCGCTTTGAGATGGATCATGGAAAGACCCGGAACTACTGCGCCAATCGCCAGTGTTACCAAATCCGGGCATTTACAATCTTTCCGTGAAGCCATGGAAAATGAACTAAGCAAAGAGGAAATGGAAAACCTTAACCAGGCGAGCAATTAAAAGACAGCCTCCTGAGGGAGGCTTTTCTTAGGATTCTTCTTTGACTTCAACAACCTCATACATGTTTTTGCCATCTACCTGCACAGGTTGATAGTAGGTTTCTCCATATTTTACAAAGGTCTGTTCTCCTACTCTCACTTCCTCAGCACCTTCAGGCAGGTTAGGAACTATGGTCCCGGCAGTTGGTGGCACCACTTTGTAGGTCTCCCCATCTTTTTCATAATAAGTACCTCCGTAATAGTAGTTATTGGTAGTTTCATTCACTTCCACGGTTTGGGAGCCTTCAGGTAAGGTTTTGATCTCAGCTCCTACCGGAGCCTGAACAACTCTGTAACCTTCAGCTTCTTCTATATAATACACTCCCTGGTCATAATGATATCGTTGGTTCTCAATACTTATGATTATGGCCGTGGTTGCCAGACTGGTCACAAAATATCCCCAGGGATGCCAGTAAGGCCCCCAGTAAAATGGACGGAAAGGATGATAATAGTAAGGCCTGAAAGCATAAAACCTAAAACCACCAAAGATATAAGGTGGTCTTACATAGATCCTGCCGCTACTGCGCACCCTGGTATTCCTGATATTTATTTCCCGGCTATTATCAATATTTATATTAACATTATTCTTTCCCTTATCTATATTGATATTATTTCTGTCTCCCGGGTTCCTGTTACCGGGATTTCTGTCTCCCGGATTTCGATCAACAGGTCGATCTCTGTTAACCGTTTCACGGCCTGTAGATGGTCTGGTTGCAGGTGGTCTTTTGATCTCAGACCTGTCCAGTTTTCGATCTCTTGAAACATCCCTGGAAGGCATTTTGGTATTCCTGGTTTTTACCGCACCGCCATTAATTGAACGGTTCGTTGGCCGGGACATATTCCTGGTGTTTACATTCCTGTTGGGTCTTGATGGTGCTGGTCTAGCTGCGGGTCTGGACATTTGTGGCCTGCCTCCCCGATTTATTCTCTGCGCCTCCATATTCTGAAAAGGAGCTACGAATAAGAATAGTGAAAATACCAGGAAGACATATGGAAACCGGATGTATGCTGAAGTTTTCATTCTAATAGAAATTTAATTCGGGAAATCATTTTAAAAGCTTTTAGTAGCCATGATGGCTATGTTCTTCGCTTTTGGTGGCGGTTCAAAAGAAAACATTTCCTCTGGCAGGTCTGGATTGATCTCCCAATTCTTGAAATTCACTTCATATTGCTTATTCAAATCATCTTTATGAATGATGAGAAATCTCTCAGGAAGAAAAAAAGCATTATTGGCTACCCATAATTGCAGGTTGGTATTTTCATTCACCGCCATGATATGGAAACAATTAATTCCGTCAACTTCCTTTTCTCCCAGGTATTCTATGTGCGGAAAATCTTCCAAAAGAATATCCACGAATCCTGGAAAGAAAATATCTGCTGCCGGAAATTCAATATCAAAGTTCCTGTAAATACTATCCATCATGGTAATGATATCTGATGGCGCATCGATTACCGAATAGTTATTCTCATCAAAGGAATAATAGACAAGCGTTGCTCCATTATACCAGTAGCCTTTATGGCCAGCCGAACCATTAACCTGTACATGCATCTTATCTGGCCCAACCATATAGACTTCGTTTTCAGAATATTCCCTAACCAGGCCAAGCTTGCTTTTCGCTACGTCCTGGGAAATATTGGCGGTAAAACTCACAGATCTTAAGCCGCCTATCAAGTCTGCCATTCTATCGAGTATTCTAACGGCTGTGGTGTCCAGACTTGCAGTTTCCTGGGCATTCAGATAAATACTGCAAAAAAGGAATAACAATAAAAAAGACTTTTTCATAATTCATATTTTAAACTAACTGGTATTCGAATTCAGCTTCAGTAAATCATATCCAGGAATTACTAATTCTTGAATAATGTAGGCTATAAATTCAGGTTCTGAGGCTTAGAGAATGAGGCAATAAAAACTTTGACTTATAAATATAATCAACTAGTAATTAAAACTTTATAATTTATCCAGTTCCGCGTATTCTTCAGCACTAAGGCCTTTACCGAATTTCACCAGGAGTTTCATGGCTTCCTGGCGTGGAATATGTTTATAAATACATTCAGCTTCCCTAAGCAGGATGACCTCGCCATTGCTTATTTCCGGGGCATCGGGTATGAAAATGCTTAAATAACCATTGTCACTTTTAAAAGTTATAAAGGCGATCTGGAAAGCTTCTTCCCTTTTTAATAAAATAGACTCCCAGCTATCATCGGAATCTTCATCTTCATTAAAAAACCTGAACTTGAACCTCCTCAAGGCCGGGAAGAGAGTATACGCAGTTTCTTCCAGGCTTGAATTCCATTTTTTTAGTAAACCCAAATGGATCAGGTAACCACTAAGAAAACAAATTAAAAGCACGAAAATAATTCCCAGCAGGCCTATGGTTGCGGTTCCGAATATGCTTTCAATCCCAAAAAAAGCAGCCATTTTTCGAACTATTGGTCCCACCAAATGAAGGGCTTTTAAGATAATGGCGACCAGGATGACCAACGGGAAAAGGAAAAGCAAGCCTCCTACGATTAAGGTTCGAACCGGTTTTTTGAATGCTGACATTTTCTGGCTATAAAATCACAGTATTAATATAGCGCAAATAATTGATTTTCAGAAGAGTTGAAAATGATGTCTCTTAAAATAAAAAAGCCCTTACCAATTAACTTGATAAGGGCTTGATATTAATTTGGATGAATTCTAGTTCTGAAGTTTTTCTTTTAATCCGGCAAGATCAAGACTGGACTGTTCGCCAGACTTCATATGTTTTAAGGTAAACCTGCCCTGTTTCATTTCTTCTTCTCCGGCTAGGACGGTATATGGTATATTCCTTTTATCTGCATACTTCATTTGTTTACCCATTTTTGCAGAATCTGGGTAGAGTTCTGCAGTCACATTCTCCTTCCTTAGTTCCCTAACCGCTTTCATGGCATACAAGGCTTCCCTGTCACCAAAATTAATAAAGAGCACCTTGGTATTCTGAGTAACCGTCTCGGGAAACAGTCCAAGTTCCTCAAGAACCAGGTAGATCCTGTCCAGACCAAAAGATATCCCAATCCCGCTCATATTCTTTGATCCAAAAATTCCGGTTAGATCATCATAACGGCCACCACCACCAATAGATCCCATCTTGACCTTTTCTGGTGCGGCAACTTCGAAGATGGCTCCAGTATAATAGTTCAGGCCACGGGCAAGGGTTACATCAAGATCTAATTTTGCAGTTTTAAGCGGCATTTCCTCGATCGCATTCTGGATGAACTGTAATTCCTCAATTCCCTTCTGCCCGGTTTCCGAACCTTCAAGAATAGACCTCAGGCCTTCAATTTTTTCAGAAAAACTTCCGGAAAGATTAAAGATAGGCTGTATTTTGGTCAGCGCTTCTTCAGAAATTCCTTTTTCACGCATTTCCTTTTTTACACCTTCTTCCCCAATTTTATCCAGCTTGTCCAGGGCTACCGTAAAATCTATAAGTTTATCCTGCTCCCCGATCACTTCGGCAAAACCTGAAAGAACCTTTCTATTATTGATCTTGATAGTAACTCCCTCCAGTCCCAGTTTATTAAAGACCGAATCATATAACTGCACGAACTCAACTTCCTGCCACAGGCTGTTACTTCCCACCACATCTGCATCACATTGGTAGAATTCCCTAAACCTTCCTTTTTGCGGGCGATCTGCCCTCCATACAGGTTGTATCTGGTACCTTTTAAAAGGAAATTCGATCTCATTTTGATGTTGTACCACGTAACGGGCAAAGGGCACAGTTAGATCATAGCGTAAAGCTTTTTCACTTATAGATGCAGTAAGGCCGGCACTATCTTTTGCTTCAAGGGCAGTTTTATCGGCCTTCTTTAGAAAATCTCCGGAATTAAGGATCTTAAAGATCAGTCGGTCACCTTCATCTCCGTATTTCCCCATCAGGGTTGAAGAATTTTCAAAGCTAGGTGTTTCGATTGGTTGAAATCCGAACCTTTTAAATTCTGATTGAATATTTTCAAAAATATAATTTCTCTTTGCTACTTCTTCCGGTGAAAAATCTCTCGTACCTTTTGGTATTGACGGTTTTTGTGCCATGATCTGTTTTAAGCTGAATTTGCTATTAAGGATTGCAAATATCTTAATTTTTAAGCGAACCCAAACAAATTTGATTTTTTAAGTAACAAAGTTGCTAAATTAGAGTCTAACCGGTAAGCCAGAAAATTCAGCCCATGTTTTCACTTTTTCGGGAAAATATAAGGATCGCCCTTAATTCCATAAGAAACCAATCTCTAAGAACCATTCTAACGGTACTTATCATCGCTATTGGGATTACCGCACTAGTAGGTATTCTAAGTGCCGTGGCGGCTCTTGAAAACACGATAAGCAAGGATTTTGCCTCTATGGGCGCGAACACTTTTAACCTGCAGCGTTATGAGTTCCGTACCCAGAGTTCCCGAAATGAAGACAGGAAAGTAAACCCGGTTATCAGTTACCGGGAGGTGAAAGAATTTGAAGAGAAATTCGAATACCCATATACAGAAACTGCGATTTCCTTTACCGGAACCTCTTCTGCAGAAGTTAAATACGAGAACGAAAAGACAGATCCAGAGATATCTGTGTTGGGAGTAAATGAATATTACCTAGAAAATTCCGGTCTTGAAGTGGAAGACGGGCGGGAATTCAATGTTTTTGATATAGAGAACAACAATAATGTTGCAGTCATAGGCTCAGATTTTAAGGATGGGATCTTTAAAGGCTTCGATCCGGTAAACCGGACAATCAGTATACGCGGGGCTAAATTCAAAGTGATCGGGGTACTGGAATCCAAGGGAAGTACCTTCGGAAATAATCAGGACCTGCGGGTTTTTATTCCCATACAACACGCACGTTCCATCTTCTCCCAGCCAAACATCAATTACAGCCTGAGCGTTAAGGTTGAAGATAAGGAGTTACTGGATGCTGCTATGGATGAGGCTATAATTACCTTTAGAAATATACGCGGACTGAATCCGAAGGAAGAAAATAATTTCGGGCTTGAACGCAGCGACGATTTGATAAATCGAATACTTTCAATTACCGGAGCCCTGAATATCGCGGCCTGGATCATATCAATCATTACTATTTTTGGATCCTCCATCGCCCTGATGAACATCATGCTAGTGACCGTAACCGAAAGAACCCGTGAGATCGGAGTTAGAAAAGCGCTTGGTGCGAAAAAGAACACCATCGCGACCCAGTTCTTCCTGGAAACCCTTGTTATAGGACAAATAGGTGGATTACTAGGGATCATCCTAGGGATACTCATTGGATTTGCCGTAGCCTCCTCTTTGGATTTTGCCTTTACCACCCCCTGGAAAGCCATGCTTTGGGCAACCGGAATCACTATCCTTGTCGCGATCCTGGCCGGCAGTTACCCGGCAGCAAAAGCCGCCAAACAGGACCCGATAGAATCGCTTAGGTATGAATAGGTTAATTTGAAAATCGATCAATTTGAAAATGCAAAAGTCTTTCTGCTAATTTTCAAATTGGATAATTTTCAAACTACTTAATCCTGAACAACCTTTTGGAAATACTGGTATAATTCACCTTGAGTAATGTTAGCTCCCTGCTTGATAAGAGCAAAGATATCCTTGTTCCTGTCCTCGCTAATGGCTTTGGTCGAAGTGTAAATATTAACGGCATCGTCCATAAGGTTGGTTTGCAACCACTGGTAACCTTCCCTGGTCGTAATATCTATAGCCTCATTTTCTACCTTAATAGCGATTAACTCGATGGTGGCAGTGGTGATCCTGAAAAGAAAGATCTGCTGAGGAGAAAAATGCTCCAGGTACTCAACTTTGTTTAGTACGCCTTCCCAAATGAGATCGCTGAAGATATCCAGTTCTTCTTCTGCGGCTTCAGGTTTGTCCTTTTTGATCTGCTCCCATTCTTCTGCAGTAATAGACTGAGTGGCCAGAAAATTAATGAATTCCTGGTGCATCTCTTCAAACTGCTCTTTTGTTAATCTTGCGTATTTCATGCTATTCTTTAATGCTTCCGCTACCTGGCGGGATTAATTAAATGGAAAAAGTAGAACTATCAAATCAAGTTCTGTAAATAAGAAAAGCCCACTCAATGAATGAGCGGGCTTTATACTATAAATAAAATAAATTAAGCTTCCGCTACAACGTCAAAGGTAAAGTTAGAAATCACTTCACGGTGAAAACGCAAAGTAGCTTCGTACTGTCCTAAACGCTTGATGTTTCCACCAGCGATGCTAATATATTTCTTTTCGATCTCTACACCTTCTTTAGCAAGAGCGTCTGCTAGATCACCATTGGTGATAGAACCAAATAACTTATCACCTGCACCTGCCTTAGCAGTAAGTTTGATCTCTAGGTTATTAAGTTTTTCAGCCTGTTTCTTAGCTTCTTCAATATGCTTTTGTTCTTTATAGGCGCGCTGCTTCAAAGTTTCAGATAGAACCTTTCTTGCAGAAGGAGTTGCCAGTTCAGCATATCCTTGTGGAATAAGATAATTTCTTCCGTAACCGTTTTTTACAGTTACAACATCATCTGTAAATCCTAAATTATCTACGTCTTTTTTAAGTATCACTTCCATAACTGCCTCTTTTTATTTTAATAAATCACCTACGTAAGGCATTAATGCTAAGTGACGAGCACGTTTAACGGCTGTAGCCACTTTTCTCTGAAACTTCAAAGAAGTACCTGTTAAACGACGAGGTAAAAGTTTCCCCTGTTCGTTTACAAATCCCATTAAGAAATCAGGGTCTTTGTAATCTACGTACTTAATACCAGATCTTTTGAATCTACAGTATTTTTTAGCTTTGGTAGTTTCTATATTAAGCGGAGTAAGATACCTGATCTCTCCGTCTTTTTTCCCTTTTGCTTGTTGTTCAATAGATGTTGCCATGATTACGCTTTTTCCTTGTTACGTTTTCTTCTTTTCTCAGCCCAAGCTACCGCATGCTTATCTAACTTTACAGTTAGGTAACGCATCATACGCTCGTCTCTTCTGAATTCCAATTCTAGCGGCTCAATAACCTCACCAGGAGCTTTGAATTCAAATAAGTGATAAAAACCACTTTTTTTGTGTTGGATTGCATAAGCCAGTTTTCTTAGGCCCCAATCTTCTTTAGCTACCATCTCAGCCCCTTTCGAAACAAGAAAATCTTCGTATTTCTTAACTGTCTCCTTTATCTGCTCATCAGATAAAACGGGATTCAAGATGAAAACAGTTTCATAATTGTTCATAAAATTATTCTTTAAATTAAATCGGGTGCAAAAATAGAATTAATATTCCTTATTTCAAAGCATATTAAGAAGGATAAAACACAAATTTTACCGACGTAAAATAATTTTACCTTGTATTTCTTATTTTTAATGAGTAATATTGTTTATGACTAACCTATAAACCGTGGAAGAAGTACTACTCAAATGTGCCGTCGTTGATGATTCCAGCCTGCAAAGGCTATCAATTGTGAAATTGATCAAGGATCATCCAAATCTTAAGCTTGTCGCAGAGTACAACAATGCTATCGAGACCAAGAATGGCTTATTAGATACGGAAACTGACCTCATTTTTCTCGACATTGAGATGCCGATACTTTCCGGTTTTGAACTCCTGGATAATCTTCCTAACAAACCGCAAATTATATTCGTAACCGGTAAAACGAAATATGCTTTTAAAGCTTTCGATTATGATGCCGTAGATTACATTCATAAGCCGGTAACCAAGGACAGGTTCAATAACGCAGTGAACAAGGCTGTAAACCTTTACAAATTAAAACATCAAACCGCTGTACCAGAAGATGACGATTTCATTTTCGTAAAAAGCAACCTGAAGAACAGGAAGGTCTTCCTTTCTAAACTTAAATACATTCAGGCCCTTGGCGATTATGTGAAATTTGTGACCGAAAAAGATAATTTCGTGGTGCTTGCCACCATGAAATCTTTTGAGAAGCAGCTTCCGAGTGAACGTTTCCTTAGAACCCACAAATCTTATATAGTGAACCTGGATAAGATCGAAAGATATAACAGTAAGAACATAGAGATCGATAAGGAAAAGCTGCCTTTAAGCCGCCATAAGAAGGCAAACCTGGTAGAGGCACTTAGCGCGATACAATAAAAAATAGAACACCTTATACTATTCAAAGCCGCTTTTAAGTGGCTTTTTTATTGCGGATCTACATTAACCACTACTCTAACCGACCGGTAAGCTCCAATGGCCCTGAAAGTGGTAAGTATTCTATGAACCATTTTCTTGGTTTTACCCAGGGATTGTTTTTTGGGGATCTTGATAAGTATGTTCTTATAATACTCATTTCTGATTCGCGCTACGGGTGGAAATTCCGGCCCCAGTACATAGCGATCAAAAACATTTTCCAGTGCCCTGGCCAGCCATTCGGCAGCCTCATTGGTCTTAGAATAATCCCGGCATTTAAGAGTTAGCCGGATCAACCTGAAATATGGCGGATATTTATACTGGTAACGGTCTTCCAGCTGCTCATGATACATGCCCTGGTAATCGCCGGTAGAAACCTGCTGAATGATCTGGTGATGGGGATTATAGGCCTGTATGAGCACCTTGCCCCTTTTCTTGGTTCTTCCAGATCTTCCGGCAACCTGAAGCATTAATTGAAAACTTCTCTCGTGCGCCCTAAAATCCGGGAAATTAAGCAGATTATCTGCATTCATGATCCCTACAAGGCTAACCTTCCTGAAATCCAGCCCCTTGGTAAGCATCTGAGTTCCTATGAGTATATCTGTCTCATGATTTTCGAAAGCAGCGATGATCTTTTCATAGGCGTGTTTTCCACGAGTGGTATCCTGGTCCATTCGTCCTATCTTGTGATCTGGGAATAACGCCTTCAATTCTGTTTCTACCTGTTCTGTCCCAAAACCTTTGGTAGTAATATCATTACTTCCGCAGGCCATGCATTGATGCTGCATAGCAATATGATACCCGCAATAGTGACAACGCAACTGATTGTTATGACTATGATAGGTAAGACTCACGTCACAATTGGGACATTGCGGCGAATGCCCGCAGGTATTACATTCCATTATTGGAGAAAACCCCCTCCTATTCTGAAATAGGATGACCTGCTCCTCTTCTTTTAAACTTTCGCGTATCTCCTCGATAAGCCTTTCAGAAAAATGACCTTTCATTTTCCTCTTTTTATGCGCGGTCTTAATATCTACCACTTCCACCTCGGGCATAAGAACATTTCCATATCTCCTGTTAAGCTCTACCAGGCTGTATTTGTTATGTTCTGCGTTAAAATAGGATTCTATGGAAGGTGTTGCCGAGCCCAGGACAATATTTGCCCCGAACATGTTTGCCAATACTACTGCCGCATCCCGGGCATGATACCTTGGTGCAGGATCATATTGTTTAAAAGTGGATTCGTGCTCCTCATCTACCACGATCATTCCAAGGTCCTGAAAGGGAAGAAAAATACATGAGCGGGCTCCGATCACTATCTTACCTTTCTCTGAATTATCCAGTACCTTTTTGTAGATCTCTACACGTTCGTTGATTGAGTATTTACTATGATAAACCAGTACTTTGTCACCAAAATAATTCTGAAGTCGCTTTATAAGCTGCGTGGTAAGTGCAATTTCTGGAAGCAGATATAGAGCCTGCTTTCCTTTATTAATGGCCTCCTCGATAAGCTTTATGTAGATCTCGGTCTTGCCTGAAGATGTTACCCCATGCAACAGGCAAACACTGTTATTTTCGAAGCTCTCCGTGATTTGGTCATAGGCCTGCTGCTGAACATCATTCAAATTTATTTCGTGGGAACTTATCTCGCCTGTAAAAACCACCCGATCTGTCTCCTCATAAAATTCCCGAAAAATATCTTTATCGATCAGGCTTTTTAAAACAGCTGAACTGGCCTTAGATTCTTTCAAAAGCTCTTTTACCTTCAGAGGTTTTTTAGATTTAGCGGTGATCGAAAAATAGGACATCAGGATCTCCCTTTGCTTAGGGGCACGAGAAAGCTCATCCAGCAGAGTATGCATTTCGCTTTCAGCCTCAAAGGCCGGGTTGAGCCTTACAAACCTTATTTCTTTTGGTTTGAACTGCTCGTAGATTTCCTGGTTAAGATCAACCAGGTTCTTAGCAACCAGTTTATTGATCACAGGCAAGACCTTTTTGCGGTCGAGGAGCTGCTCGATCTCCTGTATCTTCATGGAAGACTGCCTTTGCAAAGCCTCGGTTACCAGGTATTCATCATCATTAAGCTCAGCAGATTCTATTTCGGCATCCTTGCTCAGCTTTACGATACTTTCGCTTTCCAGCAAAAAGGCTCCCGGAAGGGCGGCTCTCATCACCTCCCCTTCGGTGCACAGATAATAGGTCGCCAGCCAATTCCAGAAATTCAGCTGCTGACCGGTGAGCAGGGGCTTCTCATCGAGGATCTGGTGAATAGGTTTCGCTTCGTAAACTTCCGGAGGCTTCTGATGTATTTCAGCAACTATACCGGTGTAAATCCTATTTTTCCCGAACTGCACCGCCAGGCGCATTCCCGGCTGGATAAAATGCGCTTCTTCTTCCGTAAGACTATAAGTAAATCTATTGTCCAGTGGTAAAGGCAGAATAAGATCAGCGAAATAGGGCATTTTGTTGGATTGGTTAATAGAAAAAAGCTGTTCCTAATTTCCAGCTCATTTTCTAACTATAGAATTCAAAAATATTAAGAATCTTTAGTTATTTGAAAACAAGACTGAAAGTTTAAGAACAGCTTTTAAATCAGCGCAGCTTATTTAACTCTGCGCCAGGTCTTTGTTTTATAAAAGAATGAGATATATCCGCGAACCTTAAGGATATCTGGATTATTTTCATCAAGCCAGATCTTACATCGGTATTTTTTACCGGTCTTAGGGTCTACAATGGTTCCACCAACATATTCATCTCCCTCTTTTTCCAGGCCTTTCATCACTTCCAGGCCCTGTATAGGTTGATCTTTAAGTTCTCCTTCGCATAGGGTGCATATCCTATCGCGATCTTCTGCATTCACAATATGATCTACTTTACCAAAGATCTTATCGTCCTTCTCATAAACCTTTACTATAGAATTCACTTTTCCTTCCTCATTCCTGTTCTCCCAGCGCCCAAGAACAGATTGCGCCTGTACAGGTAGATTCAGAAAAATGCTTAGTAGAAAAAAAAGGGGCAGTTTTTTCATATTACTTACCAAGCATGGCTTCTTTTAGGTCATCGTCTGCCGGCTTATTAGAAAGCCAGATCCCGAATAAGGCCTTTTTGAAATTCATTCCTTCGATCGTTCCAAGCTCTTTATCATTCTTATAGGCTACCACACCTTTGTTTGGCATATAAACGATATCAAAAACATCGTTCTTCTTGATCTCTTCCATAAAGAAACCTTTGAATTTCTTGATCTCAGCAGCAAGTGGCTTGGTATTACCATTTGTGGAGTTCTCGAAACCTTCGTTCACGGCCTCGACCATTTTATCACTGGTAATTAGCTTGGAAACGATATGCAGTTTAATGCTCATAGGCTTATCTGCAGCCATGATCGCAGAAGCGTCAGAAGATTTTTCTGCCAGGTATAACCCTCCGGCATATAAATCTATCCATAATTTTTCTCTAACTCCGGCTCCGTTAAGGGTCAGGGTTTGCCCCTGGAAACTTTCGGTGTTAGGAAGATTTACTCCGCCAACCTCGGTTTGAGCAGAAGCGATTCCAGTAAACATAAGGGCTACAAATACAAATACTATTTTTTTCATTGTTTAGTAATTAGGGTTATTGTTGATTAAAGTTATTTATAATTTTTTTTCAGTTTTATCAATGATGCATTCAGTTCAAAGCCTAGCAATAACATGTTCGAGTTAAGCCAGATATAGAACATCAGGATCAATAAAGCACCAATGGAGCCATAAAGTTCGTTGTAATTTGAAAAGTTCGTGATATACAAACTAAACAAAAAAGTGGTTATCATGATCAATATGGTGGTGAACAAGGCTCCAACAGAAAAAAAACGTGCCTGCCTTGCTTCCCGGGTTCCAAAATAATATAAAATTGCCACTGCTGTATATATTAGGATAATAAATCCGATATATTTTATCAGGTTTGCTCCAAAACCATCTGAATTTACCAGGCCAATGTCGCTAAGATCCTCCAAAGCATATGTAATATATACAGCTCCTATCACAGATATAAGCAACAACAATGCCAGTATGAGCGAAACTCCCACGGCCACAGCATATTGCCGCGGAATCGACCGATTATTCTTTGTATGATAACTGAATTCGAAGCCGGTGAAAATCGCATTTATACCATTGGTCATTAGAAAAATGGACAGGAAGAAGGCTACAGATAACAGCCCCCCGCGCGGGGTATTGGCAATATCCTCGAAAATAGTTCCGAAAAAGTCTGAAGTTTCCGGAGGCAGCAGATTGTCCATAAACAGAAGGAACTGTATCTGAAAATCGTCGATAAAGGTAATATACGGGATAAGGTTCAGGATAAACAGCAGAAAAGGAAAAATCGCCATAAAAAAGCTAAAGGCGATAGAACTGGCCCTGGTAGAAAAGGTGCCCCTAACAATTCCTCCCCAGTAAATGATCCAGAGATTATAAAGCGACAACCCTTCTAAACCCGGCAAAATGATCTTCTTGGTTTTACGTTTCCACCAATCAGAAAATTTTTCAAGTTTAGATTTGATCGCTTTTTGTGGGGCCATATTAAACGGCTTTTAAGCTCAGGTCCAGGTTATGCACAGAATGGGTTAAGGCTCCGCTGGAAATGAAATCCACACCACATTCGGCATAGCTCCTGGCAGTTTCCAGGGTGATGCCACCACTGGATTCGGTTAGGCATTTGCCACCAATTAGCTCCACTGCTTTCCGGGTATCCTCGTAATTGAAATTATCTATCAGGATGCGGTAAATACCGTCCGACTTCAAGATCTCCCTGATCTCACCCATGTCCCTGGCCTCTACGATAATCTTAAGATCCAGATCATTTTCCTTTAGATAAGCCTTGGTCTTGTCGATCGCTTTGGTAATTCCTCCGGCAAAATCTATATGGTTGTCCTTAAGCATGATCATATCATAAAGGGCGAAGCGATGGTTCTCTCCCCCGCCTATCTTTACCGCCCATTTCTCTATGGCCCGAATGCCCGGTGTGGTCTTCCTTGTATCCAGGATCTTTGTTTTAGTACCTTCCAGTTTACGAACAAATTCAGAAGTTTTGGTAGCGATGGCACTCATACGCTGCATGGCATTAAGAACCAGCCTTTCTGCCATCAGGATAGACTGGGATGAACCCTCTACAAAAAAAGCAATATCACCACGTTTAACCGGGTCACCGTCTTTCATCCTGATATCAAGTTTCATTTTAGGATCTACATATTCGAAAACCCGCCTGGCAAATTCTACCCCTGCAAGCACACCCTGGTCCTTTACCAGGAGCTTAGCCCTACCGGTTGCAGATTTGGGGATGCATGCCAGGGAACTGTGATCGCCATTGCCAATATCTTCCCTGATAGCATTCTTAATAATTAGTTCAATTTCTTTTTCAAATTGTTCCGGTGAGATCATTTTCTCTGCTTATTTTTGTAAATGTAGTAAAGTCTGTACTAAAATCACGGGATGACCATAAAATTAGTCTGTATAGGAAAGACAGATAAAAAGGAACTGGAAACGCTTATAAAGGTCTATGCAGATAGGCTTCAGCATTATATCAAATTTGAATTTGAGATCATCCCCGATCTTAAGAAAACCAAGAACCTGGATGAGAATCAGCAGAAAACAAAAGAAGGTGAGCTAATCCTTGCAGGGGTACAGAATTCCGATTTTGTGGTGTTATTAGATGAGAACGGAAAACAATATAGTTCTGAGAACTTTTCAGAATACATACAGAAAAGAATGAATACCGGTCTTAAACGACTGATCTTCGTGATTGGAGGACCCTATGGCTTTTCTGAGACGGTTTACTCCCGGGCAGATTCTAAGATATCGTTGTCAAAGATGACCTTCTCCCATCAAATGGTGAGACTTTTCTTTACCGAGCAGTTATACCGCGCCTTTACTATTTTAAAGAACGAACCTTATCACCATCGCTAAAACCAGCTTATGAAACTAGTATTTGCCACACATAATAAGAATAAATTCAAGGAGATAAAGAGTCTCCTTCCGCATCATATTGAATTGCTATCACTGGATGATATAGGTTGCGAAGAAGATATTGAAGAAACCGGCGACACCATAGACGAGAATGCTATCATCAAGGCTGAATATGTTAGAAATCATTATGGCTATGACTGTTTTGCAGACGACACAGGCCTGGAAGTAGATTCCCTGGCCGGCGCACCCGGAGTCTATTCCGCAAGGTATGCCGGGGAACAGAAAGACGATAATGCCAATGTAGATAAACTATTAAGACAGCTGGAAGAAAGGGTGGACCGCAGCGCAAGGTTTAAGACCGTGATCGCGCTCAATCTTAAAAGGAATGAAAACCTTTTCACGGGAATTTGTGAAGGCATTATCGTGGATGTTAGACGAGGAAATAACGGCTTTGGCTATGACCCGATCTTTCAGCCCACAGGATATGACAAGACCTTTGCAGAAATGGATCTATCAGAAAAATCTAAGATCAGTCATCGCGCAAAGGCCTTTAGAGAACTTATTGAATATTTATCAAAATAAAAGGTCTCATATTTTAACAGGACCTTTTTGTAAATCTATTTTAAAGAAATATTTATAACTGGATGATTTCCACTGTTATCACGGAAAAGTGAAGTTATATTTAATTTTTTCTCTGTATTTATCTCACCGCAGCTAATCTCCCCTGTTTCGAAATTTATTTGCGCGCCATCAAATACTTTAGAATTTGCCTTGAGAATATTTGCAGAATCGAAAGGCGGTGCAATAAAATAAATCTGGAAAGGACCAAAATCAAAAAAGTCATAATCAGAAATTAGACTCACCTGCAAATGACCAGTCTTATTCTCCTGGCACAGATTGGAATACATCAAATTGTCTTCATAATCATAAACTTCAACAGTTGGATCATTAGACCTGAAAAAGAATTGAGCCCGATCTTCTGAAAAAAGTTTAATCAAAAACTGTTCATCCAGGTCATAGATCCAAATAAATCCTTCAGCTGAAGAAAATCCAAAAAATTGGCTAAATCTACGGCTAACTATAACAACTCCATTATTATCATCTTTTCCCTTATTCAGGTCATTGAATTTAGAAATCACCAGATTCTTGAATTCCTGTTTTTGAATAACTGCAAGAAATTCGGCCTGAACCACCGTAGCACTTTTAGTTAAGGGCAGATCCTCGTTTTCCTGTTTACTACAACCTATGATCGTCAAAGCGATCAACAGGCCCATCAATTTAAAATGTCTCATAATGCCAAATTTTTTGGTTGATAATTTATTCATAACATAACTGGCAATTCAATAAGGCATCCCGGGAACAGATTTTAGCTTAAATATACTATCGAAGAGCAAAATTTTTAATTGGGGAAACCCGGTATATTCGATCACCCACAAGGATTAAGAGCCTGTAAATCTGATTACTACACCAGTTATTTGCAATAAAAGCTGTTTATCAAAAATAAAAGTGTACATTTGCCGCTTGAAAAAATTCCTCAGGGTGAGGATGTGTTACCGGAAGTTTAGGTTTAAGTATGTCGATTCGCTTCTTATGTAACACTTACATATCATAATCGAATACTTACATAAAACGAATGAACGCATTCCAAAAACTTGGACTTGACGCAGACTTGCTCAAGGCCATCGAAGACATGGGCTTTGAAACCCCTAGTGAAGTACAGGAAAAATCTATCCCAATCTTATTAGAACAGGAAACCGACCTAGTGTCCCTGGCTCAAACAGGAACCGGTAAAACAGCCGCTTTTGGTTTCCCACTAATCCAGAAAATAGATTCAAATTCTAAAAAGACCCAGGCATTGATACTTTCACCTACCCGTGAACTATGCCTGCAGATCACCAATGAACTAAAGAACTATTCAAAGTATAAAAGATCTTTGAACGTAGTGGCTGTTTATGGTGGTGCAAGCATTACCGACCAGGCAAGATCTATCTCCAGAGGTGCACAGATCATCGTTGCTACCCCTGGAAGAATGCAGGATATGATAAGGAGAAATCTTGCAGATATCTCTTCTATCAACTACTGTGTACTGGATGAGGCAGATGAAATGCTGAACATGGGATTCTATGAGGATATTAAAAGTATCTTATCTCATACTCCAAAAGAGAAAAAGACCTGGTTGTTCTCTGCAACCATGCCTAAGGAGGTGGCCAAGATCGCCAAGAAATTCATGACAGATCCAAAGGAGATCACCGTAGGGTCAAAGAATAAGGGAAGTGTGAACGTTTCCCACGAATATTACCTGGTGAATCATCGTAATCGTTATGATGCTTTAAAAAGGCTGGCAGACGCCAATCCCGATATTTTCTCTGTGATCTTCTGTAGAACAAAAAGAGACACTCAAAAAGTCGCTGAAAAACTTATTGAAGACGGATATAATGCCGCGGCATTGCATGGAGATCTAAGCCAGAACCAGCGTGACCTGGTAATGAAGAGTTTTAGGACCCGCCAGATCCAGATGCTAGTTGCGACAGATGTTGCTGCTCGCGGGATAGATGTAGATGATATTACCCACGTAATAAACTACCAGTTACCAGACGAGATCGAAACTTATACCCACCGTAGTGGTAGAACCGGTCGTGCAGGAAAACAAGGGGTTTCCATGGTTATTATTTCCAAAAGTGAAGTTCGTAAGATTAGAACGGTAGAGAAGATCATTCAGCAGAAATTCGAAGAGAAATCCATTCCTGATGGAAAGGAGATCTGCAAGACCCAGCTTTTCCACCTGGCGAACGATATTAAGAAGACAGAGATCAATCACGATATAGACCCTTACCTTCCAACCATAAACGAGGCTCTGGAAGAATTTAGCAAGGAAGAGCTTATCAAGAAATTCTTTTCTGTAGAGTTCACCCGCTTCTTTAACTATTATGAGAAGGCGCCAGACCTTAGTTCTGAATCTGCTGGCGGAAGACCGACAGTTTCTGAAGGAAATACAAGGTATTTTATCAATGTTGGTTCTAAGGATGGTTTCGACTGGAAAAGCCTGAAGGATTTCCTTACCGGAGAACTTAACCTGGACCGTGATGATATTTTCAAGGTAGACTGTAAGGCGAGCTTTTCATTCTTTAATACGGATGAAAAACATACCGATCTAATTCTTAAGACCTTTACAGATTATCAGCAAAACGGCAGATATGTAAATGTAGAGATCACCAACGACCAGAAACCTGAAAAAGGCGGAGGCCGTAGAAAGGAACGCGGAGGCGGAAAAAGAAACGGCAAAAACTTCAACGACAATAAAGGAGAAAACTTTAAAGGAAGAAGAAGGTCAGACCGAAATGATAAAAAAAGCAGCCGAAAGGGAAGTCGGAACAAAAACATCGAAAACTCCCTGAAAAGAAGGCGCTCTAAAGCATAGTTAAATAAAATGCCAAACTTAATTCCTTAAGTTTGGCATTGTTTTTTATAAGGATTTTATATTTTTAGCCCCGATTGTTATGAAAAACACCCTTTTTATATTTCTCTTATTCTTAACGGGATATGTATCTGCGCAGGATATGGTATCGGGGACTGTTATGAATGCCGCGAACGACAAACCTATCGAGAACGTTCATATTGTTAATTTGAATCAGGTTAAAGGTGCCGTAACCAATGAGCAGGGAGAATTTAAACTGCAGGCTACGGTAAATGACACCCTGTATTTTTCCTACCTGGGTTTCAGATCTATAAGGGTTAGGGTGACCAATGACTGGTTAAAGTATGGAAATGTAAAGGTGAAAATGACCGAACTGGGATTTGCCCTGGAAGAGGTCACGGTGAACTCTGTTAAATTGACCGGTTATCTTGAGATCGACGCGAAGAATATTCCTATATACGATAATTACAGGTATAGTATTTCCGGATTAAATTCTGGGTACGAAGGTGGAGACTCCTCTCCAAATGCTGTTACCAAGGCGCTGAGATCGCTTTCCAACCCTGCCGACCTGGTCTATAATATCTTTGGTACCAGGCCAAGACAAATGAAGAAACTGCGGCAGATGAAGCAGGATGACAATATCAGGAACCTGCTTAGAAATAAATTCGACAGGGAAACTTTAATGGCGCTGCTTCAGGTGAACCGCGCCGAGATAGACGAGATCCTGAACAACTGTAATTACTCCCAGGATTTTATGAAAACAGCGAATGACCTGCAGATCCTGGACGCGATCAACAGCTGTTACGAAGAGTATAAAGTTCTTCAGAAGAATTAATTTTTTTCGAGAATCTGTTTCAATTCCTTTAGCCCTTCCTCGAATTTTTCTCCCAAGGCTTTTTCCGGAGAGTAGAAAATACTGATAATAGTAAGCGGAAATGCAAGGTTGCCACGAACACCCCAAACCATTTTGGTCTTTTCAGCATCTATTTCTTTTACCCCAATGTAAGTAAGGGCATTTACCTTAACCGGTTTAATAAAAAGTATCTTTGTTTCGAAAACCCGACCCTGTTTTACCTTGACGATTCGCTGTACCCCCTCACCTACTTTCTTGTTCCCATTCCAGTAGAAACTTGCATCAAGCTTCCCATCTTCACCTTTATATTTTAAAATCGCCTGTGGATCCCTTTTGAACCAAGGATTCCATAAAGGCTGTTTTTTTAACTGTCGTATAAAATTGAAAACTTCTTCGCGAGGTTTATTGATCACCATGGTCCTGCTAACATCATATTCTTTCTTTGCCCACGCGTGTAAGAAAGCAAAAAAGGTGATTAATGCTATAATTAAATAGAAAAAGAGGGTCATTGGTTAGGTTTAAGGCGTAGAAAAGTTACAAATAATTACTGATTCAAAAAGCGTTCAATAATTTGTTCTGAATTTTTAATGGTTTTTTTGGTCCAGCCCAGGCGTAGCTTTTCCTTTTCAACTTCACTAAGTCTCCAGTCAATATTGGAAGCGGTTAGTTTAGCCCGAAGGCTTTGCAGGATAATGGCGGCAGAGACCGAAATATTCAGACTTTCGGTGAAACCTACCATGGGAATTTTGATGGTGGTATCTGCTTCTTTCAGTATCTCTTCAGACAATCCATCCTTTTCGGTTCCAAAGAATAGGGCTGCCGGTGTACTAATATCAAAATCTTCCAGTAAAACCGAGTCATCATGAGGACTGGTTGCTACGATTCTATAACCATCCTCACGTAACTTTTTTACACAATCCCGTGTTGAGGAATAACGATTGATATTTACCCACTTCTGGGCTCCCATCGCAATTTCTTTATCAATCCTTCTAGGGATCTTCTCCTCTATAACGTGAATATTCTGAACCCCGAACACATCACAACTTCTCACCACAGCGCTGGTATTATGCAACTGGTAGACATCCTGGGCCACCACCGTAAGATGATTTGTGCGTTCTGAAAGTACTTTTTCAAATAAAGATCTTCTCCTTGGAGTAAGGTATTCCTGAAGATATTCTAAGATTTTTTTGTCGTCCATTTCAGCAGTAAAAATAAAAAACCCGACCTAAGTCGGGTTCTCTTTTTTAAAGAAATTTATGCCTATGAAGCATTCATCCCAATATCCCCCTGGGCTACAAGTACTCCCAGTTCTTCAGCACTTAAATGCACATTAATATATCCGTCATATTCTATCAGGGTTCCGTAATCTACCATTTCGCCGTCTTCTCCTTCAGCAGCATCAAAGGCGGTCACATTGGTCATACTCATCCCGGTACTTCCATTTACACTGTTTAAACTAATCGCGATATCCCCAGGAGCATTTACTACAGACCCCATGTGAATATGGGCAGGATGCATTGCTCCGGGCACGGTATTTTCAAGGGATAGAACCACAAGGGTTTCTCCATTTACTCTTTGTTTGAACATGGCAGTTCCCATGATTCCGGGTACATCCACAGTGTTCAGGTCGTAAGTTACAGCCTCACCGGTAAGTTCGTTCTGCCCTATATCACCCTGGGCCACTAAGGTTCCAAGATCCTCTGCACTTAGATGTACATTAATATAACCGTCATAATCCAGCACATCGGCATATCCGAACATAGTATCATCATCTAACATGGCCACATTGGTCATACTCATACCGGTAGTACCATTCACAGGATTGAAGGTAAAGGCAATATCACCACCTTCTGCGGCAGTATTCATATGTATATGCGCCGGGTGCATGCCTCCATCAGGAGTTCCTTCCAGCATTAAAGTTGCCAGGGCCTCTCCATTTACTCTTTCTTCAAAAACTGCAGTTCCCATGATCCCTTCTACATCTTTTGACTCCAGATCATAGGTTTTAGATTCCCCGGTAAGTTCGTTCTGGCCAATATCACCCTGAGCAACAAGTGTTCCCAATGCTTCAGCACTTAAGTGAACATTTACGTACCCGTCGTAATCAAGAACTTCTGCATATCCAAACATAGTTCCGTCGTCCAGACTGGCAACATTGGTCATGCTCATTCCGGTATTCCCATTTACAGGCGTGAAGGTAAAGGCAATATCGCCACCTTCGGCAGCGGTATTCATATGTATATGTGCCGGGTGCATACCATCATCTGGAGTATTTTCCAACATAATGGTCGCGAGGGCTTCTCCATTCTCTCTTTCCTGGAACAGCACTGTTCCCATGATGCCTTCTACATCTTTTGTTGCTAATTCGTAAGATTTCATATCTCCGGTAAGGTCATTTTCACCAATGTCTCCCTGGGCGACTAAAGTGCCAAGATCATCAGCACTTAAATGTACATTTATATACCCGTCGAAATTCACCGCCTCTTCGTAAGTAATAGGCGTTCCATCATCCAAGGCTGAAAATGTAGTAGTGCTCATTCCGGTAGCTCCGTCTATAGGGTTAAAGCTAAGGGCAATATCACCACCTTCAGCAGCAGTGTTGAAATGGATATGTGCCGGGTGCATCCCTGAAGTAGTTCCCTCAAGAGAGATCTCTACGGTTGTACTATTGTCCTCATTCTGCATAAAGGTGGCGGTCCCTGAAATTGACGGGTCGCTCACAGAAGTCAGGTCAAAAGATTCGGTCTCCCCCATATTGTCTGGCCCCACAGGCTGCATGGAGTCATCATCTGAACAACTCAGAAATAAAATTGGTAATGCTATGTAAATAGCGCGAAATAAATTTTTCATCAGATTAAGTTATGAATTATTAATAATTTGTTTTGGTTGAAAAGCCGTATTTTTCTTTTCATACTTTATTTATCTACTCTTAGATACGTGCTTAAGTGAAGAGGCAGACGTTAAGAATATCAGAATAAGTGTTAAAAAATGTTAATATGAAAAATGTAGTGGTCCTCACTGGGGCCGGAATTAGCGCGGAAAGCGGAATCAAAACTTTTAGAGATGCCGACGGACTGTGGGAAGGCTATGATGTTATGGAGGTGGCCTCCCCGGTTGGATGGGAAAATAATATGGAACTGGTGCTGGACTTTTATAACCAGCGAAGACGCCAATTATTGGAAGTTGAGCCAAATGAAGCTCATTATGCCCTGGTAAAATTACAGGAAAGATACAACGTGAAGATCATCACCCAGAATATCGATGATCTGCATGAGAGGGCGGGTAGCGACAACGTAACCCATTTGCATGGTGAACTGCTTAAGGCCCGCAGCACTTTTGACGAAAGCCTGGTAATGGACTGGAAAAAGGATATTAACATAGGAGACTTTTGTGAGTATAACCATCAGCTTAGGCCACATGTGGTATGGTTTGGCGAAGCCGTACCTATGTTCCAGAAAGCCGCAGAGATCGCAGAAAATGCCGGTATCGTGATAGTTGTGGGCACCTCCATGCAGGTATATCCTGCGGCCAGCCTTATAGATTTCACTCCAAAGGAAAGCCCAATTTATTTTATAGATCCAAATCCCAATATCAGCGCCGGTGGTAATCTGGAGATCATTAGCAAAAAAGCTGTAGAGGGAGTCCCGGAATTAGTAACCAGACTTTTAAATGAGGCCTGATGAACTTCGAAGAAATCCTTGAAAAAACAGATACCACTCTTAAAAGCAGGCAACAGGCTGCGGTCCTTTTTCTAAAACACCCACAATTTCTGAAGTTTTGCGTAATGATCATTCAGAAAGCCAGGCCATTATCCGTTAAGGCGTTGTTCATTCTTGAGGTATTAAGCAGGCAGAATTTTGAAATACTTATTCCCTTTATCCCAGATTTGATAAGATCAGGAAAATACCATTCAGATTCGGCCTGCAGGAGATGCCTTGCCAAGATCTATGGCCTCGCCCTTGAAAACAATTTTTCCAGTTCTACTTTAAACCTAAGTCCCGAGCTGAAAAAAGAAATTCTGGAGCTTTCATTTACCTGGCTGGTCTCTGAAGAGAAGGTAGCGGTAAAAGTTTTTTCCATGCAAAATATATATGAACTAAGGAATGAAGACTCTTGGGTAAAAGAAGAACTAAAAGGCATCCTGGAGAAGGATATTCAGAAGTCTACCGCAGGATACAGGTCCAGGGCTTCAAAGATTTTGAGGAAATTATAGCTTCGGTTTTCTAGTAAATTTTGAAGCGGTATCTTTACGCCTTTAATTTTTAAAAGTAAAAGATGACATCCCTTTCTGCAGTTTCTCCAATAGATGGACGATACAGGTCTAAAACCAAAAAACTTTCGGCTTATTTTAGTGAAGAAGCGCTTATTAAATACAGGATTCAGGTTGAAGTTGAATATTTCATCGCTCTTTATGAGCAGGGAGTACCTCAGCTTCAGGACGTGGATACCCGTAACTTTAAAAAATTAAGAGAGCTTTACGAGAACTTCACCTCTATCGACGCCCAGGCTGTGAAAAAGATCGAAAAGGTCACCAACCACGATGTGAAGGCAGTAGAGTATTTCCTGAAAAAAGAATTCGGAAAGCTTGGGATGGAAGATTCAAAAGAATTCATACATTTTGGATTAACTTCTCAGGACATCAATAATACCGCGGTCCCCCTTAGCCTTAAGGATGCGATTGAAGAAGTATATATCCCAGAACTAAATGAGATCCTGGCTAAATTGAAGGAACTATCCAACGAGTGGAAAGATATTCCCTTACTGGCAAGAACTCACGGGCAGCCTGCTTCTCCTACCAGACTCGGAAAAGAGATCGAGGTTTTCGTAGTGAGAATTGAAGAGCAATTAAGGTTTTTAAAAGAAATTCCCCACGCAGCGAAATTTGGAGGTGCCACCGGGAACTACAATGCTCACAAGGTCGCGTACCCAGAAACAGACTGGAAAGCCTTCGGAAAGAATTTCGTGGAGAACAACCTAGGATTATACCACTCCTTCCCAACTACCCAGATAGAACATTACGATCATATCGCGGCTTTATTCGATGCCCTGAAAAGGATCAATAACATCCTGCTCGACCTGGATCGTGATATCTGGACCTATGTTTCCATGGACTACTTCAAACAGAAGATCAAAAAAGGGGAAATAGGTTCCTCGGCTATGCCACATAAAGTAAACCCGATAGATTTTGAAAATAGCGAAGGGAATATTGGTATCGCCAATGCTTTATTTGAGCACCTGGCAGCTAAACTTCCAGTAAGTCGTCTACAGCGAGACCTTACAGACAGTACCGTTCTAAGGAATATTGGAGTACCTGTAGGGCATACCATTATCGCTTTTAAATCTACGCTTAAAGGACTTAACAAGTTGTTGCTGAATGAGGAAAAGCTCAACGAGGATCTCGAAAATAATTGGGCTGTGGTTGCTGAAGCCATTCAGACCATATTGAGACGTGAAGGTTTTAAAAATCCTTATGAAGCCCTGAAAGGTCTTACCAGGACCAATGAAAAGATCACTGAGAAAAGTATGTCTGAATTTATTGACCAGCTAGAAGTTTCAGAAGAGATCAAAAAAGAACTACACCAGATAAGTCCGCAGAACTATACTGGTATTTAGAATAAAAAAAGCCCCGATTGAAAATTCAATTCGGGGCTTTTCCCTCAACTAATCAAATTATTATTCATCGCCAGAATCTACCTCTGCTGCACTTTCAGTTTCAGTCTCCATATCTACTTTCACTGAATCATTTTTTGTCCCGGAATTACCAAAGATCTCACTAATCCCTTTTATTCCCTCTACATTGATATCGTCCTTCTCTAAAGATTTCATCAGTTTCATGATATTTTCTGGGTTCATATCTTCTCCAAGTACTCTTCCTACTCCTAACCCTTTTTCATCATCATAACCAAAAACGATCAATTCATCGATCGCATCGTCATCACCGGTGAAATAAAGTGCTGCCTTTCTATTCCCCCCGCCATATTTCATCAATAACTGGTATTTATCATTTTTAAAGATCTCATTCAGCTTTTGCTTTTCCTGTTCAAATTTTGCAGGATCTTCCTTCTTCTCCAGCATCAATACATTGATCTTCTTGATACTCTCCATGGTTTCCTTCTGTTCAGCCTCCAGGGACTCTACATTGGCAAACATACTTACAGGGATATCCAGGGCTAGAAAATCAGTATCTTCCTGATTATCCACATAATACTTCTGAAGTGATTTCTCGTTATTGCAAGAGCTAAGAACAGCCATTACAAAAGCGGCAACTAGTATATTTAATGTTTTCATTTGTTTAGGATTTTTTGTTGGCTTTCTTTAATTCTTCCGCACCTGGAACTTTAAGGTCTGAAGTTAGTTTAGATAACTGGCTTAGATCTATTTCCCCTGTTATACTAAGGATAACCGACATTGGCTTATCGTTTTCTGAACCTTCCAGGTACATAAAAAGCTCCTTTACATAATTGTCATTCTTACCCGGTGCAGAATAGAACTTTATATTCTGCCCTTCATTGTTAACCCTCATCAGCTCTTCCAGGGAAGCTTTTTGCAAATAAGACTTCACGTCGGCAGACATCTGGGACATCACCTGTGAATTCGATGATTTATAAATCTGGATACGATCCAGGTTCTCTATGAGCTTCATATATTCCCTAGCTTCGGGATCATTTTCACTTAGGTCTACTTTCGCCAGCATCTTAAACATTTTGCTGGTCATTACCATTGCGTCTACTTCTTTCATGTCTTCATACTTCTCAAAATTTTGAGCCTGTAAAAACATGGGCGCTATGGCTAACAGGAGGGTAATTACGAATCTATTCATGGTTTCTGGTTTTAGTCTATTTGTATTATTTTATCTTTTGTATTGTTGAATTCTTTAAGGTACACCAGGTCAGATTTCCCTTCGTTCATTATTTGGGAGATCATGTTGAGGGTTTCTTTGGTCTTTTCATAGGCCTGCTGTTCATCACTTATGGTTCCAAGATCATTATGATTCATCCTTTCCGGCTGATTAAAAAAGAATATTCCCAGTGCTACTACAAGGATCGCAGCTATCGCGGTCCACGAGTACCAGTCTTTCCTGGATTTAGAGATATTGGGCTCCTCTTCCAACTTCTCATCTGCCTGGCGGGTAGAGAACATGAACATCATCTGGTAACTCTTTAAATGTTCTGGAACCTCCTCCCTCAGGAAGTATTCTCTCAAAATCTTTTCTTCGGCTAGTGAAGTCTCCCCTTCATCATAGCGTTCAAGAAGCTTTTCTATTTTACCTAATTCCATAGTTGTGTTTTTTTATTAATTTCTCTCTAATGGCTTTTCTTGCCCTGGAGAGAGATACTCTTATCGCGGTTTGATTCATTTCCATGATTTCAGCGATTTCGTCGTAATCGTATTGTTCGATATCCCTTAGCTGAAAGATCATTTTCTGCTGTTCAGGTAATGTAGCAACGATCTTGCCTAACCATTCCATTTCATCGTTCACTTCAATTTCAGACTGTAATGAAGGATGGTTACTTTCATAGTTCTGATGAACGATTCTCATATTATTATTATACTTCAGTTTTAACTGGTCCAGGCAGTAATTTTTAGTAACCGTCATCGCAAAGGCCTCAATATTGGCATAATGCTTGATCTTTTCCTTGCGGCTCCATAATTTCAGAATTACTTCCTGAGTAGCATCTTCGGCTGCTTCCTTTGAGGTGAGGAGCCTTAAAGCTAATCGGTACATTTTGTCCTTGACAGGATCTATTATATTCAGGAAGGTGCGTTCTTTCATTAGGTTGTGGTTAGTTTTATACTGCCTTCTCACCTTTACGACGAATGTGAAATAGTTTTGTTACAAGAAATTTTTTATTTCTGAATATGTGCCTATTTTTAGAAAAAAATTGTTAGAAATATATTAACCCTTAACTTTCTTATGAAATTTTATAAATTTTTACTTTTTGCAGTCCTTGCTACAGGGCTTATCAGTTCATGTTCCGATGACGATATTGTTGTTACAGAACCCAAGGAACCCGAAGAAACCTTAACCATTGAAGGAAATCTTGATCTCGAGATCAAGGATTTCATCTGGGAAGCCATGAACTTCTGGTACCTTTACAAAGCATACGTTCCTAAATTACAGGATGATGCATTTTCAACTGAAAAACAATATATTACTTATTTAGACGAATGGAATTCGCCGGAATCATTCTTCGAAAATGGATTAGTTTATTCAGAAGATGATTTTAGCTGGATCGTTGACGATTACGAGAAACTGGAAGCCAGTTTTGCCGGAATTAGGAAAACTTCTGGAGCTAATATTAGCCTTTCTTTTATCAATAGGAGTGAGTCTGATGACCTGGCCGGTATTATCAGGTATGTGATTCCAGGCTCTCCGGCAGACGAAGCTGGCCTTGAACGCGGAATGATTTTTACAGAAATTGACGGCACCCAATTAACCCTAGGTAATTACTCAACCCTCCTGGCCCCAGACACCTATACCTTAGGTTTGGCGCAATTCACAGGTTCAGGAATTGAAACTACCGGGGAAAATATCACGGTAGTAAAGCAACAATTGACAGAAAACCCAATTCTTGTAGCCAAAACTATAGACCTTAACGGAATTAAGGTGGGATATCTTATGTATAACAGTTTTGTTCACAATTTTGATGGTGAACTTAACCAGGTATTCCAGGAATTCAAGAATAACAATGTAACAGAATTGGTTCTTGATCTTAGATATAATGGTGGAGGTAGAGTTTCTACCGCCGCAGATCTTGCTAGTATGATCACAGGTCAATTTAAAGGTGAAGTTCTTATCAGGACCAGGTATAATGATAATATTGAAGGTCTGCTCAGCGAAAATGCAAAGATGACCAGGTTTGATGATATGATCTTTGACAGCGATGAATCAGATCCAGGTCACGAAAATCACACGCCAATGCCTATTAACAGTCTTAACCTGGATAAAGTATATGTAATCGCCACAGGATCATCTGCTTCTGCCAGTGAACTTATAATCAATGGGCTTGCTCCATATATTGATGTAGTGCATATTGGCGAAAAAACCGTAGGTAAGGTTCAGGCTTCTGTAACCTTATATGATGCTGATGTTCCATATTATGAAAAGAAGAATTTGAACCCTGATCATAAATATGCTATTCAGCCACTAATTTCAACTTCTGTGAATGCAAATGGCCAAGCATATCCTGAAGGCCTGGTTCCGGATATCTCGAAGAGTGAGACCTGGGATAATTTCGGAGTTCTTGGTGAGCCTACCGAGCCTTTACTTGCAACTGCACTAAACCAGATCTCTGGGAACAGACAGCTTGAGGAAGCTATAAAAGCAGGTTCATTTACCCCGGTATTTGTTGCTGAAAGCAATCAGGATGAAGATGCTTATCGCAATATGTATATAGATGATCTACCGAAGATCGATCCTGCAAAAATCAAAACTCCGGAGTTCAAGAAATAAATTAATTCCATAGAAATACCAAAAAAAGCCCTCGCATCTCAGCGAGGGCTTTTTTATTCATATGAATTTTGGCTAATTAAAATATATCCCATTGGGATTAATTCCGGTAGTAAATTTCTCAATTAATCTACCCTCACTAAGATCATAAATGTATAAGCTTCCATCACCGGTAAAGTCAAGGTGAGGAGAGGCAACATAAATCATGTTTTGATAAATCTCAAAACCGTAAAGTACTTCTACCTCCTCCATCTCAAATTTTGAGGTGGCTGGCAGTTCCTCGCCAGGTGTTAGTTCAAAAACCGCTTTATCTATAGTAAAATATGCTTTATTTCCGCTCAGTTTTAGATTAGCCGGGTGCATGTCTGACTGAGGATATTCATAAGATTCGGTTACTTCATTGGTTATAACATCGATTTTCGATAGCTGCCCCGCGGTTTCGTTATCGGCATAAGAGGGTTTTCCAGAAGATAGCACCCAAAGATCGTTTCCATCTAAAACAATAGAAACAGGTACATCCCCTACTTCGATTTCGGTCTCGACGATAAGGCTTTCAGCATTTATCTGAGATACGATATTATTAAAGGAGAAGCCTCCCTTATGCGCCACGAACAGTTTTTCTCCTGAGGCAATTATCTTTTCCGGGCCTTCACTAACCGGAATAGAATCAATAAATGAAAGATCACTTAGGTTGAAAACCGAAACAAAATCATCTTCAGCATCCATACCATCACCCCAGTTGGTCACGAAGATCCTTTCCCCAACCACCTCGGCAAACCTTGGATTATCGAGATTAGACTGGATAGACCCCAGACTTTGAAAAGTATACCTGTTCACAACCTCGATCTTGTTAGAAACATTTACCACGATCAATGCCATGCTTTCATGCATCTCTATACTCTGGGCGGTATCACCCAAAGAGTATCCGTTGATACTATTGAAAACCTGGGCCTTATTCTGCCCTTCGTTCATATTGATAAAACTCACGCTCGCATTGGCCGAACCAAAATTACCTTCGTTCAAAACGAAAATCCCTGATTCGAATTCGGCTTCGTTTTCAGGCTCTGGCATTGGGCAGCAATCTGTTTCATCATCACAGGAGTTGAAGAAAAACAGGATACAGGCAAATAAGACTAAGTGTTTGAAATTCATCTTTAAAATTTAATTGTTAGAGTAGATTTAATTGACCTGCCAGGCATGATCCTGGAAGGTAGGCTTTGATATTCTTCATTGAAAATATTGTTGATCTGAAATCCTACTAAAACCCCAGTTGTATTCGAAAATGAATAATTTAGTCCAAGGTTCACAAATTTATAGGAATTCAGCTCGTAGCGATTATCTGAAGATGTATAGATGCTTCCGTTATAAAGAGACTCTAAAAGCAGGGTAAAACCATTGAAGCTGTACCCCGTGGAAAAACCTGCCTTATGCTTTGGAGTATAAATAAGCTGTTTCCCATTCTTACGATCTATGGACCTAGTAAAGGCATAGTTGGCGCTAAGGATTAAAGGATTTCCTCCTACCTGAATCCTCCAGCTAGAAAAAATTTCAGCACCATAGTTATAGACTTCTGCTGTATTTAAAGGTCGCCACACTCCCGATTCATCGGGCACCCACCTAATCAGGTTATTGATATCTATATAATATGCAGTTAAATTTAGGTCTAATTCGCCAAAACTAAAGTTATTGCCGATTTCCGCCTGTAGTGAGGTTTCAGGCTGAAGGTCTTGATTGCCTCCCTCCCTCCAGAAAAGATCATTAAAAGTGGGCATCCTGAAATTTCGGGAAGTATTGAATCTTAAAAGGTAGTTTTCGCTAAACCGGTAACCAGCTCCAGCAGAAAATAATAATGGGGATTCATAAATATCTGAGAATTCCTGTCTCAGGCTCAGATCATAACTGAATTCATGCAGCTCGTGACTCCACAGCACCGCTACCCCTCCAATCTTCCTATGTGCATCTGCTATTCCTGTTCCTTCCCCATCGATATTTGTATAATCAGCGATCAGGTCTACCTCAATAGCGTCTGATAGCTCATATTTCAGATCATATTTAAATATGGCGGTTTGTGCCTTTCCATAGCTGAAGGAATAAGAATCTCTATTCTCATAATATTTAAAATTTTCATCCAGCCATGCAAGCTTCAGGCTGCTTGTAAATTTTCCTAAGAATGATTTCCATTCTAGTAAATTCCGGGCATTTCTGTCTTCATATTTACTATTGGAGGGCTGGGAAAGGGTACCTGAAAAACCTCTATCTCCTTTATAATAATTTGAATATAACTTAAGTATGTGCGCTTTCCCTAACCAGTGAGCTATGGAAGCATTTAGGGAGATATTAGAGAAATCACCGTTCTCATTGCGCGCTTCAAAGCCCGGATATGGATAATCATTTTCTGAACTGATACCAGCCAGGCCTATATTCACGCTGGTCTTCTCACTGGAGAAGCTTCCGGTATATGTCCCCTCAATGGTTTCAAAACTTCCGTAAGAGATAGCCGCCAGGTTGTTGGATTCGCCATTGAATTCAAATTCATTATTCAAATGAATGGTCCCGGCTATAGCTCCGCTTCCATAAACAACGCTTCCTCCACCAGGTCGCAAGCTGATATTATCAAAAACCCTGGTATTAACGGTATTAAAATCTGTTTGACCGGTAAATTGTGAATTGATATTGATCCCGTTCCAGATCACGGCGGTCTGAGCTGCACCTGTTCCTCTTACTGAAGCCGAGGAAACCATTCCGTAGCCATTCTCCCTGAAATAAAAAGGTGAATTGAATTTCAGCAATGAGGTCAGTAAAGGCTCAGATCGCTGAATTAAGGAATCATCCAGTTTTTTTACAAACTGTCCTTCAGAATTGGTCTTAAGCTTAACATCACTTAGCCTAACTTCATCCAGCCAGTTTATGGAATCATTTTGAGCCGTCGCACTAAGGCAACAACATGCAATTAAGGTGAATAAATAGTATAGTTTCCAGTTCATAATCTGCCGACCTTTATCCCGAAAGTCACTCGATATTAGTTGAAATTCAGGCAGGTCTCCTGGCTCACGTACTGCAATTCACCTTCCCATCAATTTTTTGACAGTGGTTTGAAGAATTATTGCAGCCATCCCAATAATTATCGGGACTAAGCATACAGTTGCGGGAACAGCTCAGGTTTATGAAGTAAAATATAAGATCGATTTTATCTGAGACCTTATTTCGGGATCGGCTTTAGAAAATTTTATTCTTCAAACTCAGATCCCTACTTCCCCTGATTCCCTTTTAATCCACGCAGAAATAAATCGGCGTTGAACCAAAATTTCACTGCGAAATTAAACAATTAAGTTTGTAGAGCGGCTCAAAAATTTAAATAATATTACTTTTGAGCTCAAACAGACCATCTTGAGACAGATCATTTTCATATTTCTAATTCTGGTTTCTATATCCTGTAAGGAAAAAACAGGGCGGCAGGCAATTGATATGGATTCTAATGAAACAGAGATCGAAAATGCCAGTGGGTTCTCCATTTCAAAATTTGAAGCTTACAGCCTGATTACAGTGAAAACTCCCTGGCCCAATGCCGAGGAGGATTTCATATATCTTCTAAAAGAAAAAGATGCAGATATTCCTGAAGATCTTGAATTCGACCAGGTCGTGGAAGTCCCTGTAAAAAGGATCGTGGTTACCTCCACTACACATATTCCTGCCCTGGAGGCTCTAAACGAGGAAGAAAGGCTTATTGGCTTCCCAGGTTTGAATTATATTTCATCCAAAAGAACCAGGAAACTGATCGACTCAGACCAGATCACGGAATTAGGCCAGAACGAGAATATCAATACAGAAGTACTTATAGACCTTGCGCCCGATGTGGTGATAGGTTTTGCCATAGACGCCTCCAACAAAAGTTTTGAAACCATCCAGAAGACAGGTATCCCGGTGATCTATAATGGTGACTGGACCGAGCTTACCCCTCTGGGAAAGGCTGAATGGATCAAATTCTTCGGAGCCCTTTTTGCCAAGGAAAAAGAAGCGGAAAGGATTTTCAAAAAGATCAAATCTGAATACCTGCAAGCAAAAGAACTGGCAGCTTCAGCTCAGACGAGCCCAAAGGTGATCTCGGGTTCAATGTATAATGACCAGTGGTATATGCCTAACGGGAATTCCTGGCAAGCACAGTTTCTTGCAGATGCCAATTCAAATTATCTTTATGCAGATTCCGAAGGTGAAGGCAGCTTATCCCTGGCATTTGAAAGTGTACTCGAAAAAGCTGAAAGCGCAGAGTATTGGGTGAGTTCCGGTCAGTTCAAATCTTATGAGCAACTGTTCAACGAGTCTGAACACTATAGAAGGTTCAGAGCCGTTCGGGAAAGGAATGTTTACAGCGTTAGTCTTTCCCGAGGGGAAACCGGTGGCATCCTCTTTTATGAACTGGGTCCACAGAGGCCAGATCTTATTTTAAAGGATCTTATCAAGATCTTCCATCCTGGCTTGTTAGACGAATACGACCTGGTATTTTATAAACCACTCAATTAATGCTGAACCAGAGAAAATATACTGCTTCTATTGTATTGCTTTTTCTGGCGGTGATTCTTACCGCAATATTCAATATAAGTCTTGGTTCGGTACAGATCCCAATTTCAGAAGTCACCTCTTCCCTGCTGGGTTTAGAGGTTGAAAAAGACACCTGGAAGTATATCATCCTGAATTATCGACTCCCAAAAGCCATTACCGCTATTATCACCGGTTCTGGCCTTGCAGTTAGCGGACTTTTAATGCAAACGCTGTTCAGAAATCCACTTGCCGGGCCTTATGTACTGGGATTAAGCAGCGGCGCAAGCCTGGGGGTTGCCCTGGTTTTCATGGGGGCATCGGTTTTTGGAGCTTCCTTTGCAGCGATCTTGCTTTCAAAATGGAGCCTCGTGATCGCTTCGAGCCTGGGCAGTTTGATAGTTCTGTTCGCGGTTATTCTCGCTTCTATCCGCCTGCGGGACACCATGGCCATACTTATAATTGGATTGATGTTTGCCAGCCTTACCGCGGCCATAGTGAGCGTGCTGGCCTATTTTAGCCCTGCCTCACAGTTACAGCAATATGTTTTCTGGTCTTACGGAAGCTTGGGAGACCTTAGCTGGGAAGAGGTACTCATCCTCAGCTTGTTCTGGATAGTTGGAATTTTGCTAACGATTGGCAGCATTAAAAACCTTAATTCCCTTTTATTGGGCGAACAATATGCCCGAAGTCTTGGTACGAATATCAAAAAGAACAGGTTCACCATCATCATCGCCACCAGTTTACTAGCGGGAAGTATAACTGCCTTTGCAGGACCCATTGCTTTTGTGGGGCTGGCTGTTCCTCATTTAATCAGACAGATCATCCCGTCTGCAAACCATATCACTCTGGTACCTGCAGTAGTATTTGGCGGCGCCATTCTAATGCTTTTATGCGATATCATTGCACAATTACCGGGAAGTGAATTCAGTTTACCCATCAATGCGATAACTTCACTTATTGGAGCGCCGGTAGTGATCTGGCTATTGGTAAGAAAAAGAAAATTCAATTTTTAGGTGAAAGCGGAAAACTCAAATATTGTCCTTAGAACTGAAGGCCTGAAAGTTGGTTACAGAAAAAAAAGCGGTGATCTTATCCTCGCTTCCGGGGTGAATATTGATATAAAATCTGGAGAACTTGTTGCGGTGATCGGAGTGAACGGCGCCGGTAAATCCACCTTACTAAAAACTTTAAGTGGAATTATTCAAAGTGTTGATGGCCAGGTTTTTATATCTGGAAATAAATTATCAAAAACCGAACCTGACAAACTGTCAAAACACATAAGCCTGGTCTTAACCGAGCAAATGCTTTCCAAAAACCTGAGCGTAATGGAACTGGTAGCCCTGGGGCGCCAACCTTACACAAACTGGATTGGAAGACTCACCAAAAAAGACCTGAAAAAGATTATGCATGCTCTTCAGCTAGTAAACATTGAAGATATTAGAGATAAAAAATGTCACGAATTAAGTGATGGCCAGTTCCAAAAGGTATTGATCGCGCGAGCACTCGCACAGGACACCCCGCTAATAATCCTGGATGAACCGACCACCCACCTCGACCTTTACCACAAGGCCTATGTACTTAAATTACTCCAGCAACTAACCAAAGAAACCGGAAAGGCAATTTTATTTGCCTCCCATGAGATCAACCTGGCTCTTCAGCTTTGCGATAAACTTTTGATCCTCAAAGACAGGAAAGCTCTTTTTGGAAAACCTGCCGAGCTTATAGAAACCGATGCTTTTAAGGATCTTTTCCCGGGCCACCTTATTCATTTTGACAAGGAATCTTCCAGCTTCAAGATCAAATAATTCATTATTCCATTTTTCTGGCCAAGGCATTCAATAAAATACTTAAATAAGTATATTTGAACAAAGCCTCATTTGAATGAACGAATACCTCCTCACTGCCTTAATTTTTTTAATCGCCCTAGGCCTTGGAATCTATCTCGGTAAACTGATTTCAGGATTAAAATACAAATCTGAATCAGGAAGACTGGAAGAAAAAAATGATCAACTAAAACTTCAGATAGAAGATATTAAGAGTCTTTTAAACAGCAATTTAAATAATTATAAATCTGATTTTCAGCAGTTAAAAGCTGAAGCAAATTCAGAGCTTGAAAAGGTTAGGAAAGACCTTGAAGAGATTCGGCAGGAAAAGGAATATTTGAGCCTTCAGTTAACCCGAAAAATTTCCGAATTCAATAACCTCCAAGAGAGAAACGAAGAACATAAGGCCGAAGTTGAAAAGCTTCAGGAAAAATTTTCTAAAGAATTCGAAAACCTAGCCAACAGGATCCTGGAACAAAAATCTGAAAAATTCACCAGCCTTAATAAACAGAATATTGAAAACATCCTGGATCCTCTGAACAAAAAAATCAGAGATTTCGAGGAAAAGGTGAGCCAGAACAATTCAGAATCTATTAAAAGGCATGCAGAGCTAGGGGAAAAATTAAAGTTCCTTAATGAACAGAACACCAAATTAAGCGAAGAGGCTACCAACCTCACCAAGGCATTAAAAGGTGATACCAAAATGCAGGGAAACTGGGGAGAGATGGTCCTGGAAAGGGTACTGGAAAGAAGCGGGTTACGAAAGAACAGCGAATATTTTATCCAGCAAAGTTTTCATACCGAAGATGGTAAGAGGGTAATGCCCGATGTGATCATCCACCTTCCCGGCGATAAGAAAATGATCGTGGATTCGAAGGTCTCTTTGAACGCCTATGAAAGGTATATCAATGAAAATGATGAAGACGAGAAAAAAACACATCTTAAGAATCATCTAATTTCAGTGAAGAACCGGGTAACCGAACTAGGTAATAAGAACTACCATTCCCTCTACCAGATGGAAAGCCCAGATTTTGTTCTGCTTTTTATCCCAATAGAGGCAGCCTTTGCCATAGCTTCGAACGAATACCCGGGCCTTTATAGCGATGCTTTTGAAAAGAATATTATCATCGTCACCCCTACCACCTTGTTGGCGGTACTTAAGACCATAGACAGCATGTGGCAGAACGAAAAACAAAAGCAGAATGCCATACAGATCGCAACCCAGGCCGGGGCCCTGTATGATTCTTTCACCAATCTAACCGAAGAGCTCCTGAAGGTGGGCAGGCAATTAGGAACAGTGCAGAATTCCTACGAAGGAGCCATGAAAAAGCTTACCGGAAAAGGAAACCTGGTTAGACGTGTTGAAAAACTAAAAAAACTTGGAGCCAAGGCCAGTAAACAGATAGACCCTAAACTGGTGAACAGGGCTTTAGACGAAGATACTGAGGAAACAGAAGAATCTAATATCGATCTTAAAAGCTCCCAAAATTAAGCTGTCCTGGCGGGTATACCAAAAGCAACCACAATTACATTAAGCCTCTTTGGCATGCCCAAAATTGACAGACTTTCTTAACTTAGTTCGCAATTCAAAGAAAATATGAAAAAGACCTTATTCTACATACTTGGCGGCATCATTGTTCTCTGGCTGCTTTACTACGCTTTTGTATATTTTGTACCCTATAGCGAAGGGACCAGGAGCGGTGAGCTGATTAAATTCAGCCGAAAAGGAGTGGTCGCTAAAACCTGGGAAGGGGAGATAAGTCAGGGAATTAGTGGAGCCCAGATATTCCAGTTTTCGGTCCTGGACAGGAATGAGGAAGTGATCAATGATCTCCAGGAATTCGAGGGCGAATACGTGAAACTCACTTATATCGAGCGCTACACCACCTTTTTCTTTTGGGGTGATACCAAGTATTTTATTACCGAAGTAGAAAAATCCCAAAGTCCGCATTTTAGAAAATAGTTATGGAACACTTTAAGAACGTAAAAGACAGTCAGGTAGTAATATCAGAGCTGATGCTCCCCTCCCATTCTAATTTTAATGGAAAGATACATGGAGGCTATATTCTCTCTCTGCTGGACCAGATCGCCTTTGCCTGCGCTTCCAAGCATTCAGGCGCATACTGTGTGACCGCCAGCGTAGATACGGTAGATTTTCTGAAACCCATTGAAATTGGTGAGCTGGTAACTATGAAGGCCTCCGTTAACTATGTGGGTCGAAGCTCAATGGTGATTGGGATTCGCGTGGAGGCCGAAAACATACAGACCGGTGATATAAAACACTGCAACTCCTCTTATTTCACCATGGTAGCAAAGGATAATACCGGGAGGTCTGTAGAGGTTCCGGGACTTATTTTAAAGACCGACAACCAGATAAGGAGGTTTGCCAAAAGCATTAAAAGAAAAAAAATGAAGAAAAAAAGGGTTCAGGAATTTCATGAAACCGACTTTTCATCAGAACAGTATCTGCACATCCTGGAGGATCATAAGGTAAAAATAGAACGAAATTCTTGAAGTTCCCCGGCTTCATAGCAGCCATATTTTTGGCTATAGGAATCGCATATTTCTTTCCGCAAGGGATCGAACTGTTGCCATTAAAGACCATTACCGATATTGGAATAGGTCTTATTTTCTTCTTTTACGGGTTAAAGCTCTCGCCTGCAGAATTCAAGGCTGGGCTGGTTAATTACAAGGTTCATATCATGGTTCATGTGACCACTTTTATAGTTTTCCCTTTACTTTGCTTGGCCTGTCTGCCACTATTTGATAACGGTTTAAAATCTGAACTCTGGATAGCCTTGTTTTTCCTGGGTACATTACCATCAACCGTTTCATCTTCGGTAGTAATGGTCGCCCTGGCCAAGGGAAACCTGCCCACGGCCATTTTCAACGCTAGTTTATCGGGACTTATTGGTATCGTGGCCACCCCGCTATGGCTAGGTTTTATCCTGGAAAAAACGACCGATTTTGACTTCCTGGTAGTTTTACAGAAATTATGCCTTCAGATCATCTTTCCGCTGGCGATAGGCCTTTTTCTTCAGCGATATTTTGGTGAAACGGCCCGGAAATATGGAAAACAACTCAGCCTTTTTGATAAAACGACCATTATCCTCATCATCTACTCCAGTTTCAGCAATTCATTCACCTCCAGCCTTGTCGAAAATATTGAACTCTATGACCTGCTGAAAATGGCAGGAATCGTACTGGTACTATTTTTTGTTGTTTTCTTCGGGCTCGCCTTCTTCTCAAATCTCTTCGGGTTTAACACTGAAGACAAGATCGCGGCGCAATTTTGCGGGACCAAGAAATCCCTGGTTCATGGATCGGTAATGGTAAGGGTCATTTTTGGAAATTCAGCCAGCTCAGGACTGTTATTATTACCAATTATGCTGTACCATTCTGCCCAGCTAATCCTAGTGGCATGGTATGCTGAAAAATATAAGAACCGAGAAAATATTACCTAAGGATTCAGGTAAAGTGCTATTTCAGCAATATTATAAGTGAATAATATCCAGCCAATTATAAGGAACAGTCCACCAACAGGAGTGACCGGCCCGAGAACTTTCAATTTCTTCCCCCGTGAATCGCTATAGGTAAGACCGTAGATACTAAAAGAAAATAGCACCGTTCCAAGGATAAAACACCAGGCAGTTAATACCTGGCCAGTTTGGGTAAATGGAAAAACGATCCCGGAAATAATGAGCATTATCGCATGGTACACCTGGTACCTTACACCAACTTCATAACTTCTAAGCTGATCATCATTAAAAGACCTTCTTAAAGCGTGCGCACCAAAAGCTCCCAGTATAACTGCCAGGGTTCCAAATACCCCTCCAAATATCAATACAGTTTCCTTCATAAAATCATCAAATAAAAAAAGTCATCCCAATGGAAAAGAGAATTCTTTGAATTTAAAGATTTCCACTTTCTGTCGGGATGACTTTATATTTTAATTAATATTTCTATTTGCTCAGATACATTTTTCTTCTTGAGTAAAGATCATAGAACTCATCATCTTTAAGGCTATCTATAAACAGGATACTTTCTCCCGTACTCTTCATTTCAGGCCCAAGCTGCTTGTTAACTTTCTGGAACTTGTTGAAAGAGAACACCGGTTGCTTGATCGCATAACCTTCCAGTTTAGGATTAAACTTGAAGTCCTTTATTTTCTTTTCTCCCAGCATTACCTTGGTAGCATAATTCACGTACGGCTCCTTGTAAGCCTTGGCGATGAATGGTACCGTTCTGGATGCTCTTGGGTTAGCCTCGATGATATAAACCTTATCATCCTTGATAGCGAACTGAATATTGATTAGACCTACCGTATTCAAGGCAAGAGCGATCTTCCTGGTGTGATCCTTGATCTGCTGCATTACCAGGTCTCCTAGGTTGAAGGGAGGAAGCAAGGCATTCGAGTCTCCCGAATGAATACCGCATGGTTCAATATGCTCCATGATTCCGATGATATAAACATCCTCTCCATCACAGATGGCATCTGCCTCGGCTTCAATGGCTCCGTCAAGGTAGTGGTCCAGAAGAAGTTTATTATTAGGTATTTTTCTAAGAAGGTCTACTACATGCTCCTCTAATTCGTCTTTATTGATCACGATCTTCATACCCTGGCCTCCAAGTACGTAAGAAGGTCTTACGAGGATAGGGAAATCGAGCTCATCTGCTAACTTTAGTGCTTCCTCAGCGTTTTCAGCCGTTCCGAAATCAGGGTAAGGAATATCATTGTTCTGAAGAAGTCTGGAGAAGCTTCCCCGGTCTTCAGCAAGATCGAGGGCTTCAAAACTTGTTCCCATGATCTTGATGCCATACCTATGAAGCTTTTCAGCGAGTTTTAAGGCGGTTTGCCCTCCAAGCTGAACGATCACCCCTTCTGGGTTCTCATGCCTGATGATATCGTAGATATGTTCCCAGAATACCGGCTCGAAATAAAGCTTGTCTGCCGTGTCGAAATCTGTTGAAACAGTTTCCGGGTTACAGTTGATCATTACGGTTTCATAACCACATTCAGCAGCAGCCAGAACTCCGTGTACACAACTATAATCGAATTCGATCCCCTGACCTATTCTGTTCGGGCCAGATCCAAGAACCACGATCTTCTTCTTATCTGTTACCTTACTTTCGTTCGCGATAGTGATCTCCCCATCACTGGTTCTGATCTCATCTTCGAAAGTGGAATAATAATATGGTGTTTCTGCCTTGAATTCGGCAGCACAGGTATCTACAAGTTTATAAACCCTGTTCACACCCAGCTCTTCTCTTTTCTTATAGACTTCGCTTTCCCAGCAATCCAGCATATGCGCGATCTGCCTGTCGGCAAAACCTTTTTGTTTCGCTTCAAGTAATAGGTCTTTAGGTAGCGAATGTATATCGTAAGTGGAGATCTCCTTTTCCAGAGCATGCAGTTCTTCGTATTGCTTAAGGAACCACATATCAATTTTGGTGATCTCATGTATCCTGCTTAATGGGATACCCATTTGTATAGCGTCATAGATCACGAAAACCCTGTCCCAGCTAGGATTGGTAAGTTTGTCGATGATCTGGTCGTAATCTTTATATCCTTTACCATCTGCCCCAAGACCATTTCGTTTGATCTCAAGTGACTGGGTAGCTTTATGCAAGGCTTCCTGGAAAGATCTTCCAATTCCCATTACCTCTCCTACAGATTTCATCTGAAGACCCAAAGTACGATCTGCACCTTCAAACTTGTCGAAGTTCCAGCGTGGGATCTTTACGATCACGTAATCCAGTGAAGGTTCGAATAAAGCTGAAGTAGATTTGGTAATCTGGTTTTCTAATTCGTCAAGATGGTAACCCAAAGCCAGTTTGGTGGCAATTTTTGCAATTGGATAACCCGTCGCTTTAGATGCAAGTGCTGAAGACCTTGAAACACGAGGGTTGATCTCGATCGCGTAAATATCTTCTTTCTCATCTGGGCTTACCGCGAACTGAACGTTACAGCCTCCAGCGAAATCCCCGATACTGCGCATCATTTTAATGGCCATATCCCTCATTCTCTGGAAAGCGCTATCACTCAGGGTCATTGCCGGAGCAACCGTGATAGAATCCCCGGTATGAATCCCCATCGGGTCCATATTTTCAACGGTACAGATGATCACAACATTATCATTCTTGTCACGCAGAAGCTCTACTTCATATTCTTTCCAACCCAGAAGGGCCTTATCTATAAGTACCTCGTGGATAGGTGAAGTTTCCAGGCCATAGGTAAGCATTTCATCAAAATCTTCGGCGCGGTGAACAAAACCTGCACCTCCACCACCCAGGGTGAAAGAAGCCCTGATCACAAGCGGATATCCAAATTCCTGGGCAACTTCTTTCCCCTGCAGGTAAGAAGTCACTGTTTTAGCCGGAGCGACAGGAATGCCGATTCTACCCATAAGTTGCTTGAACTGCTCCCTATCTTCGCAAATATTGATGGCATCGATATCTACCCCGATCAACTTAACATTGAAATCATTCCAGATACCCTTTTCGTCTGCTTCGATCGCAAGGTTAAGTGCAGTTTGTCCTCCCATGGTAGGAAGAACTGCATCGATCTCTGGATGCTCCTTAAGGATCTCTACGATAGATTTTGTAGTTAGTGGTTTTAAATACACATGATCGGCCATTGCAGGGTCGGTCATGATGGTTGCAGGGTTAGAATTAATAAGGATAGTCTTTATTCCTTCTTCCTTCAGCGATCTTAGCGACTGGGTTCCGGAATAATCGAATTCACAGGCCTGTCCTATAATGATTGGTCCAGATCCTATAATTAAAACGCACTTGATGTCTTTGTTCTTTGGCATGATAAAATGTTGTGTTTGCGTGTTGTTGTGTTGAGCTAAAAATAAGAAGCGTCTGGGTATAAAAAAAGGCGTTACTCAAAAAGTAACACCTTAATTATTTCGAACACCGTGATTCATTAGTGTTTATGTCTGTTTTCAGAAGATACAGATAGTTTCTTTCTTCCTTTAGCTCTTCTTCGAGCAAGGACTTTTCTTCCGTTAGCACTAGCCATACGCTCCCTGAATCCGTGCTTATTTTTTCTTTTCCTTTTAGATGGTTGAAACGTTCTTTTCATTGTGAATATCTTTTATCTTCTGTAATTCGTTTTGTCTGTCTATAAAACTGCGTGCAAATATACAAAGCTTTTTAAGTACTGCAAATACTAAATTAAAATAATTTTTAATTGTTTTTATTACCTTTGCCGCCTGGAAAATCAAGATAGAAATGTTCAATAAGAATATCAAATTAGTACTGGCCGGATTATTAATAGCAACTGCGATCTGGCAATTCATCGAAGGTGAAATTGGAAACGGGATTTTCCTGTTATTACTCTCGGGTATATTTATATTCCTATATTTTAAAAACGAAATGATCCTGCTGGCCTTTTTACGCCTTAGGAAACAGGATTTTACCGGAGCCAAGAAATGGCTGGACAAGATCAAGGATCCTGAAAAAGCCCTGGTACAAAAACAACAGGGTTACTACTGGTATCTTCACGGACTCATGGTTTCCCAGACCAATATCACCCAGGCTGAAAAATTCTTTAAGAGGGCTTTAAAACTTGGCCTTTCCATGGATCACGACCTGGCCATGGCCAAACTTAACCTTGCCGGGATCGCAATGACCAAGCGTAGAAAAAGAGAAGCCACTACCCTTTTGAATGAGGCTAAAAAGCTGGATAAGCATGGTATGATGAACGACCAGATACGCATGATGAAGGAGCAGATGAAAAAGATCTAAGATCTGCGTTATTAACAATTTAAGAACAAAAGTCGCTTTAACTAGAATATAGGCACTTTAACGAAATATTTTTCTTGTAAGAAAAGGCTGATATACTTTTGACAAAACCAGCCCCAAAAATTACATGAAAAAACTATTATTAGTTTTTCTCCTTATCGGCCCTACAGTATTTTCTCAGCAAGAGCTAAAGGAAAAAACTTATTTCTCAGAGGAATTATTCTTCCACCTATCAGACTATAATAGGAAAGCAGACCTGGCCTATCGTTTTAACGATTATGAAAAAGGCAGGGAACTTTTTGAGGATTTCACCAGCACACATCTTGAAGGCTCCTATATGGATAACTTCAAATTCAGGAACCTTAAAAAGAAAGAGGTTCAGCTTTACGATTTCAAAAAACCTGTATTTCTAATTACCTATGCCTCCTGGTGCATACCCAGTAAAGGAGAGGTCCCGGCCCTTAACGAACTAGCTTCGGAATATAGGGATCAGGTAGATTTTGTGGTACTTTTCTGGGATAAACGGGACAAGGTAAAAAAGCTCGCGGAAAAATTCTCCTCAGATATCTCTATCGTATACGTTGATGAAAGTCAGAATAATGGAGCTTATGTTGTGAAACAACTAAAGCATTCCCTGGGCCTCCCCACCTGCTTCCTGCTTTCAGGGACTAAAAAGATCATGGATATAAGAAGAAGCGTATTCCCTCCCCTACATACAGAAGAGGAAACCGCTTATCGTGAAAATTACATCGCCCTGGAAACCAGTATCTCTAAAAACCTGGTAAATTCCTTCAACGAGGTATATGCAGACAATGTGATAACTGAATAGTTATTAATTCACTTCCGGATAATAACCTTCTTTCGGAATATCTATATAGTATACTTTTCTAGAAGCATTCTTTAAATGATCATCCCTTAACCATGGGTTATGAATCTTTAAAGTTTTGTAGTTAATACCAAACTTAGCGGCAAAATCAGGAAAATCCTTTACCACCGTATCTACCTTCACCTTTTCTACCGGAATATGCTTATAAAGGTCTTCTTTATCGAAATTGAAGCCGTATTTCTGGGGATGATTCATGATTTCCTTTAGCGCCAGGATCCTGAAAACATAACGCCCTGTCTCTTCACCCAGCAAAAGATCGTAATAATCCCCAACTTTTTGCCTGTCCAACTGTTTGTCTACACCATACTGTCCCGCGTTATAAGAAGCCGCAGCCAGGGTCCAGGAACCAAAACGTTCTTTAGCCTTTTTCAGATAATCGGCGGCTACACGGGTAGATTTTTCAATATGATACCTTTCATCTACATTATCATTGATCTCAAGACCATAATCCTTTCCTGTACCTTCCATGATCTGCCAGAATCCCACGGCTCTTGCCGGGGAAACGGCCTGGGTTAGACCACTTTCGATCACCGCCAGGTATTTAAAATCATCGGGCACACCTTCTTTTTCAAGAATTGGCTCGATCACCGGAAAATACTTGTTTGCCCTTTTCATCAGCAAAAGGGCATTAGACTGCCAGTAGGTATTTACCAGTAGTTCCCGATCCATTCTTTCATAAATATCTGGATCTTCTAAAGGTACTTCTTCCCCGGCAAATTCCAGGTTTTCGGGCATTGGCAATGCCTGTATCTTATAAGAGTCTGCTACGCTTTTATTGGTATCATCCTTCTCCATCTTGGTTTTTCCGGCAGAACCTCCATCTTCCTGCTGCACCGCATTTATACTAACTGCGCAAATAGTAAATAATCCCACTAATAACACCGCGCTTTTTAAAATCTTCATAGCTTTCAATTAATCTGTTTTATCTTTTTTTTCTTCTTCATTTTACCAGAAATGATCAATTCCGGTAAATTCTCATTGAACCAGCGGAACCTGTTAATGATCATGATATGGGTTCCTCCATTTACGATTATCGCATTCTTAATATTTTTTATTGGAAAGACTTCATCCTTATCTCCATGAATATGGATAATCTTTTCATCGGGCTTTTCGCATTTCCAGTTCACCATATTCTTTATGGCCCAGTTCAGGTATTGCTTATCTGTGATAGAAATGTATTGCTTGTAAAGCTTGGCTCTTTTCTGCAAGAACTCTCCCACTGCAATTTTTTCAAAATAATCCACATAATCGGCCAGGCCGGTAGGGATCAGTTTAAAAAGACCGGTTTTTGAAGCGAACTTCATTCTCGGCGGTAATTCATCGGTACATTTAACACTGGAAATTATGATAAGCCTTTTAAGATCCAGGAACTTTGCCATTTCCTGTACAATTACCCCGCCAAAAGAAACGCCAATCAAAACCGGATTCTCATGTTTCACATAATTAACCATCCTTTTCGCATAATCTTCAAGGCTTTCATCTTTATTGGGAATTTCCCATTCCAGCAAATGAACCTTGAACTTGGCTTCAGGCAGAGAAATGTATTCAAAAATAGAAGGACCAGCTGCCATTCCCGGCATAAAGTAGATATGTATAAGCTCCTCCTTCTCTTTCATTTTAACATGCGTATAACAAAGAATACTAGGTTTTAATCGTAAATTTAACAATCAAAATTACTGCATAATACTTGACTTTCAAATTTACCAACCCATAAAAAATGGAAAAAATATTACATCCTGCAAACTCGCGGGGTACTGCAAATTACGGATGGCTTAAAGCAAATTATTCTTTCAGTTTTGCAAATTTTTTCGACCCGAAAAAGGTACAATTCGGACTTTTAAGAGTACTTAATGATGATTATGTACAGGCTGGTATGGGCTTTGGAACCCATCCGCACCAAAATATGGAAATTATCTCCATTCCCCTCAAAGGAGAGATAAGACATAAGGACTCTATGGATCATACCAAAGTGATCACGGCTGGAGAAGTTCAGGTAATGAGCGCAGGAACCGGGGTTGAGCACAGCGAGTTCAATTCTTCCAAGGAAGAGCTCAATATGCTACAGATCTGGATCTTCCCCGAACAAAACGGGTTGGAACCGAGATATGACCAGAAGGATTTTTCAGAGCTTCTGGAAAACAACAAGCTTATTAATATAGTTTCCCCGAAATCTGACCGATCTGAAAATGCTTTATACATCAATCAGCAGGCCTATTTGCATTTAGGTGATTTTGAGGCTGGCAGGAAAATTGATTATAAATTGAAGAATGAAGCCCACGGCGTATATATCTTCTTGATTGAGGGTGAAGCCGAAGTGGATGGAAACCTCCTAAAAAGGCGCGATGCCGCAGGAATCTGGGATACCTCTACCGTATCCTTGGAATTCAAAACCAATTCTAAAGTTCTTCTTATTGAAGTTCCCATGAATTAAAAAAAAGGAAGAAATGAGCAATGAAGATTTAAATATTACCGACAATGAGTTTCTAAGACAATTCGAAACCCGCATTAACGATGAACTGGCAGTAATTGAATATTCCCAGCAGGAGAGAAAGATATTCCTAACCAAACTTAGAATGCCAGATGATACCGAAGATCGCCGTGAAGATTTTATCAAAGCGGTGCTCGCAGAGATCAAAGAAAGAAATATAAGCGTGGTACCTACCAGTCCTGAGATCGCAGGATTCATAAGAAAAAACCGGAGGAAATATAAGGACCTCCTTCCGGTAGGGATCAATATTTAAACACTTACGGGCTCCGGTAGTTCCTCGAATCTTACCAGACCGTCTTCATCAATCTCGCTTAGCCTGATCTTTTGAAGTGTATTTACTTTATTAGGATTCCAGGGCGCCTTCACTTTTACGTAGTTTTCAGTAAACCCGTGAATATAGCCTTCCTTGTTTTCTCCTTCGAAAAGAACAGTAGCCGTATTTCCCAGCTGACTTTCATAAAAAGCCCTTCTTTTCTTAGCTGAAAGACCTCGAAGCATTTTGCTTCTCTTTTTCCTTACTTTCAAAGGAACCACCCCTTCCATTTCTGCTGCCGGAGTATTATCCCTTTCAGAATAGGTGAAAACGTGCAGGTAAGAAATATTCAGTTGATTCAGGAAATTATAGGTTTCAAGGAAATGTTCCTCGGTTTCGCCGGGGAATCCAACGATCACATCCACCCCTATACAGGCATTAGGCATCACTTCCCGTATCCTTTTTACCCTGTCTACATAGAGATCGCTCATATACCTTCTTCTCATTAGCTTCAGGATCTCGTCACTTCCACTCTGCAACGGAATATGGAAATGAGGAACAAAGGTCCTGCTCTGGGAAACAAAATCTATGGTGTCATTTTTCAATAGATTAGGCTCAATAGATGAGATCCTCAGTCTTTCTATTCCTTCTACTTCATCGAGGGCTTTCACCAGGTCCAGGAAGGTATGCTCATGTTTTTTATTTCCGAACTCACCCTTCCCATAATCCCCGATATTCACCCCGGTAAGTACGATCTCCTTGATGCCTTGCTCAGAGATCTCCGCGGCGTTTTTCAGTACATTCTCCAGTTTATCACTTCTGGAAATTCCACGGGCCAGAGGGATCGTACAATAGGTACATTTATAATCACATCCATCCTGCACCTTTAAAAACGCACGGGTGCGGTCACCAATAGAGTACGAACCAACATAGAAATCGGCTTCATTGATCTCGCAGGAATGAACCTCCCCAAAATCGTTCTTGGTAAGGTCATTCAGATAATCTGTGATCTTAAATTTTTCGGTTGCTCCCAACACCAGGTCTACACCATCTACTGCAGCCAGTTCTTCCGGTTTCAACTGCGCATAACATCCCACGGCGATCATAAAGGCATTTTCATTAACCTTTTGTGCCTGCCTTACGATCGTTTTAAAACGCTTATCGGCATTTTCTGTAACCGAACAGGTGTTGATCACATAGATATCTGCTTTTTCAGAAAACTCTACCCTCTCAAAGCCTTCATTCTCGAAAGACCTAGCTATGGTTGATGTTTCAGAAAAATTAAGCTTACAACCAAGCGTGTAAAATGCGACTTTTTTAGCCTTCATATTCCTTCATTTAAGATCCACTTCCCGGATTCGGGCTGCAAAGATACCAACTAAAAAGCTTTCTGTAAAATCCTTATCCAATTGTAATGTTTAGATAATGTGAAAGTTAGAACCAGCGACTGCTTTTTTTCGTACCTTATCCCACTTTTATAATTGAAATATCATGAATTTTGGGAGCACTAACGATGCTGCATTTCAACTAGAGTCGAACGCGCATCATAGCAACTCTAAGCTTTCCAACGATTTTAACCCCGGTCGGGATAACACTTCCCGAATCCTGGAAAGAAGCCGTCTAACCGAAGAAGACCTCGAGGAATTCCTCTTGAACATCAACAAAGAGCATAAAAAAAAGCATCGCAAGGTCCTGATGATCTCGGCGCTGCTTTTTATAAGCCTGGCGGTGGTGATCCTGGTGTTAAGCCTTTAGTCTCTTCTCCATTTAGCGGAAAAATCGAAAACATGCTGCAGGATATCCCTATCTTCCTGTGAAAGCTCTGTATTTCGTCGTTTCATGACTATTTCTGCAGTTTCCAGGGCCTTTTCTAGTTTATAGGTACTGGTACCGGCGCTTCCTCCCCAGCTAAATCCTGGGACAAAATTTCGAGGGAAGCCGCTTCCAAAGATATTGGCACTAACCCCTATTACTGTTCCGGTATTAAACATGGTATTAATCCCGCATTTACTGTGGTCTCCCATAATTAACCCACAGAATTGCAGACCTGTCCTTGCAAAGTTTTCGGTATTGTAGTTCCAAAGCCTAACTTCGGCATAATTATTCTTAAGGTTAGAATTATTGGTGTCTGCCCCAATATTACACCATTCACCGAGCACCGAATTACCAAGAAAGCCTTCGTGCCCTTTATTAGAATTCTGGAACAAGACCGAATTGTTCACTTCCCCTCCTACCTTGCAAAAAGGCCCGATGGTAGTGGCACCGTAGATCTTAGCGCCCATTTTCACCGTGGCGCCCTCACAAATCGCAAAAGGCCCGCGAATGAGGGAACCTTCCATAATAGTTGCATTTTTGCCAATATAGATGGGGCCGGCTGAAGCATTCAAGGAACAGTTTTCTACAACCGCACCTTCCTCGATAAAAATATTCTCTTCTGCCTTTACGAAATTGGAAGCATCTATTTTCTGAGATTCTCTTTCTTTGGTAAGTATCTCAAAATCCAGCGCAATGGCCTTATCGTTTTTAGAAAATATCTCCCAGGTATGAGATAGTTTTAGAATTTCCTGGTCAAACCTAACTTCCTTTAAAGATTCCAGGTCTGGCTCTCCTCCATCCCCTGCAAAATAAGCTATAAGCTCATCTCCAGAAACTAGCTTTTCCCCGGGTTTCAGGTTCTTCACCTTCTCTGCCAGTTCTCCTGTAGGAATAAAAGTTGAATTGATAAATATATTCTCTTTTTCAAGCTGTTGAGGCCACTTCCCGCTAAGGTAATCTTCTGTTTTAGTCGAAGTCTCTGCAGAGAGTAACTTTTCCCATTTTTCACGAATGCTCAGGATACCGATCCTGATATCTGCCACCGGCCTTGTAAAGGTGAATGGCAAAAGCTCCTTTCTCACTTCACCATCAAAAAGAATATAATTCATCGTTCTTTAAATTTTGTCAAATTTAATAGTTCCCAAAAAAGATTAAAGTATCCAGCCAAAAAAGCTGAACAAAAAAAGCCGCTATTACGCGGCTTTATATATTTTGTAAAAACAGGAAAAATTACTTTTTCTTGAATTTTGCGTATTTGTTCTTGAACTTGTCAATTCTACCTGCACTATCCACAAGCTTAGTCTGCCCTGTGTAGTATGGGTGAGAAGTTCTGGAAATTTCCAGTTTTATCAACGGGTACTCAGTTCCGTCAACTTCGATAGTTTCTTTTGTCTTTGCTGTGGACTTGGTAATGAATACGTCATCGTTAGACATATCTTTAAAAGCTACCAGTCTATAATTTTCCGGATGGATTCCCTGCTTCATCGCTTTGATTCTTTTAATTTTCGAGGTGCAAATTTAATTAATAACTTCTCAACTACAAACAAAATTCAAAAAACTTTTTCCTGAATTTAGATTGTAACGTTTTCCTATATTTGATTACTAACCGCTAAACTAATCAAACTTCAATTTAAAATGGAACAATCAACCAAAAAACTTGCCTCCAGCTATGGACTTTACCTAGGTCTTGCTTTAATCTTAATCACCGTACTGGTATATGCCTTCGACATTTCCTTAATGACTGAATGGTATTATAACATTTCTATTTACATTATCATTCTGGTGCTTAGCATCATGGCGGTTAGTAAGGCCAAAAAATTCAATACCGGTCTTTTTAGTTTCAAGGAAGCTTTTTCCTCCTATTTTTTAACCGTTGTAATAGGCCTTGTAATTTCTGTGGTTTTTAGTGTTTTACTTTTCAACCTTATAGATCCAGAGGCAGCAAACACTGTTAAAGAATTGACCATGGAAAAACAGGCTGAAATGTTCGAAAAGTTTGGGATGACCGAGGCTCAAATTAATGAGGCCATGGGAAAAATGGAGGAAGAGAACTTCTTTTCCCTGAAGAATATTTTGATCAGTCTGGCCGTACAATTGGTGATTTTCTCGATTATTGGGCTTATAATTGCATTAATTTTTAGGGAAAAAGACACAACAAACGCATAAATTCATGCAGGTATCGGTTGTCATACCACTACTTAACGAAGAACAATCTTTAGTAGAACTATATAATTGGATCGTAAAGGTTTTACGATCCAATTCCTTTTCCTATGAGATCATTTTTATAGATGATGGTAGTACAGATGGTTCCTGGAGGACCATAGAGGCTCTTTCTGAAAATGACGAACAGGTAAAAGGCATCAGGTTTAACCGTAACTACGGAAAATCACAGGCCCTGCATGCAGGATTCTTAAAAGCCGAAGGCGATGTGGTGATCACCATGGATGCCGATCTACAGGATAATCCGGAAGAAATACCGGAGCTTTACGATATGATCATTAAAGAGGGAAACGACCTGGTTTCTGGATGGAAAAAGAAACGATATGACAATGTTCTTACTAAAAACCTGCCTTCAAAACTATTTAATGCAGCAGCAAGGAAAACTTCTGGGGTAAAACTCCATGATTTCAATTGCGGGTTAAAAGCCTATAGAAAGGACGTGATCAAGAATATAGACGTGTATGGAGAAATGCACAGGTATATTCCCGTACTGGCCAAAAATGCCGGATTTTACAGGATCACCGAAAAAGAAGTCCAGCACCAGGCTAGAAAATATGGTACCACCAAATTCGGTGTAAACAGGTTCATTTACGGATTTCTGGACCTTATAAGCATTTGGTTCCTTTCTAAATTCGGCAGAAGACCTATGCATTTGTTCGGAGCACTGGGGGTACTAATGTTCATTATAGGATTCGTGACCGCCGGCTGGATAGGCCTTTCAAAACTTTATAAACTCTATCATGGCATTCCCAATATTCTCGTTGTAGATAACCCCTGGTTCTATATCGCACTTATCGTAATGGTAATTGGAACCCAGTTTTTTCTTGCCGGCTTTTTAGGCGAACTAATTCTGAGATCCAAAAGAGATAAGGAACGCTACCTAATAAAGAAAACCACGCCTAATATTTAGGCCCTTTCTGGTTTTAATCATTATTTTTGCTTAGCAAAACAATCTAATTATGGCTACTATCAAACCTGAAATTCTTCAGAAAGCCGAGTCATGGCTTACCGATATATTTGATGAAAAAACAAAATCTGAGATCAAAAAACTGATCGACGAAAACCCAAAAGAGCTCGAAGAAAGCTTTTATAAAAATGCTGAATTCGGAACTGGCGGAATGCGCGGGGTAATGGGTGTGGGTACCAACCGCATCAATAAATATACCCTTGGAAAAAATACACAGGGACTTTCAGATTACCTTAAAAGATCATTTCCTGGAAAAAACCTTAAAGTAGCCATCGCTTACGATTGCAGGAATAACAGCCAGCAACTGGCAAAAGTAGTAGCCGATGTATTTTCAGCCAATGGGATCAAGGTCTTTTTATTTTCAGAATTAAGACCCACGCCAGAACTATCTTTTGCTGTAAAGCACCTGGACTGCCAATGTGGGATTGTGCTAACGGCCAGCCATAACCCTCCGGAATATAACGGTTATAAGGTTTACTGGGAAGATGGAGGCCAGCTGGTACCACCACAGGACGCAGAATTAATAGAAACCATCAACAACCTTGAATATTCAGCAATTAATTTTGATGCAAATGAAGAATTAATTGAACAAATAGATACTGAAGTTGATAAGGTCTTCGCTGAAAGATCTGTAGAGAACGGAAGTTTTGACACTTCGGCAAGTACCAGGAAAAACCTGAAGATCGTATTTACTTCTCTCCACGGAACCTCTATTACCATGGTTCCAGAAGTTCTTGAGAAAGCGGGATTCATTAATGTGCATATCGTAGAGGAACAAAGAAAACCAAACGGAAACTTCCCAACTGTAGAATCCCCCAACCCGGAGGAACCAGAAGCATTAAAAATGGCCCTGCAAATCGCCGATAAAGAAAATGCGGATATCGTGATTGGAACAGATCCCGACTGTGACCGTCTAGGGGTAGCCGTAAGAGACCTGAACGGAGAAATGATTCTTTTGAACGGAAACCAAACCATGCTGGTAATGACCTGGTTCCTGCTGGAAGAATGGAAAAGGCAGGGAAAGATCAAAGGCAAGGAATTTGTGGCGTCTACCATCGTCTCCACGCCTATGCTTAAAAATCTTACCGAAGCTTATGGCGTTAGGTATATGGAAGTGCTTACAGGATTCAAATGGATCGCAAAACTAATCAAGGACCACCCAGAACTTGACTTTATTGGAGGTGGTGAAGAAAGTTTCGGTTATATGGTAGGTGATTTTGTAAGGGATAAGGATGCGGTGACCGCTACTCTACTGGCCTGCGAGATCGCTGCCAGTTTGAAGGACAAAGGAAGTTCCCTTTACAAACAGTTACTTCAGTTATACACAGAATACGGCCTATACAAAGAAGAACTTATTTCATTAGTGAAAAAAGGTATCGAAGGTGAAAAAGAGATCAAGCAAATGCTTATAGATCTTCGTGAAGATCCATGGGAAGAGATCGATGGCGAAAAAGTGGTCCTGGTAGAAGATTATAAATCTTCTGTAGCCAGGAATGTACAGGATCATACCGAGCACGTTCTGGATATCCCAAAATCTAATGTCCTCATTTATTATACCGAGAACGGAACCAAGATTGCGGCAAGGCCAAGCGGTACCGAACCGAAGATAAAGTTCTACATCAGCGTAAATACCGAACTGGATTCCGTGGAAAACTTTGAACAAAAAGACCAGGAATTGAGTGATAAAATTGCCCGGATTAGAGAGGAATTACAACTGGGCTAAGCTATAACTAAATGACCTATTTTCGGAAAATACTTCAATTCGCAATTCCGTATAAACGTTTTGCGATCCTGAACATTATTTGCAACATCCTTTACGCGATCTTTAGTACCCTTTCGTTCATCGCGCTAATCCCGGTGATACAGGTGCTTTTTGACGAAACCAAAAGAGTTTCCAAAAAACCGGTCTGGGACGGCCTGGGCGGTATGAAGGATTATGTGACAGATTATTTTAATTACGAGGTTACCCAGAGGGTGAACCAGGACGAAGTCGCCGCTCTTGTCTTTATTTGCGGCATCGTGGTGTTACTGTTCTTCCTGAAGAACTTTTTTGGTTACCTGAGTTCCTTCTTTCTTACATTTTTGCGTAACGGGGTTTTGAGAGATCTTCGCGATGCAATGTATAAGAAGATACTTAGCTTACCGGTATCTTATTTTTCTGAAAAAAAGAAAGGTGACACGATATCAAGGATCACGGCAGATGTGAACGAGGTTCAAACCTCCTTCCTTTCCATCCTCGAGCTTATAGTTCGGGAACCGCTTACCATCCTGTTCACCATTATCGCGATGTTATTAATGAGCGCCAAGCTCACCCTTTTTGTTTTTATATTTTTACCTATTTCTGGATTTATAATTTCTTTGATAGGCAAACAGCTGAAAAAACAATCCAACCTGGCGCAGGAAGAAAACGGCCATTTCCTGAGTATCGTAGAAGAAACGCTTTCCAGTTTAAAGATCGTGAAGGGATTTAATGCTGAATCTAAATTCTATGCGAGGTTCCAGGAATCTACGAACCGCCTTAATCATATCCTCAACAAGTTGATTAACCGGCAGAACCTGGCCTCCCCTACCAGTGAATTCCTTGGGATCTTCGTGATCGTGGTCATTCTCTGGTTTGGAGGGAACATGGTTTTGGTAGATCAAACCCTGGATGCGGCTACCTTTATAGCTTTCCTTGGGCTGGCTTATAATATCCTAACCCCGGCGAAACAGATCTCTAAAGCTACTTATAGTGTAAAGAAAGGAGACGCAGCTGCTGAAAGGATACTTTCTGTCCTGGAAACTCCCTCCAGCATCACCGATGCACCCGGCGCAATAGAAAAGAAAAGCTTCGATTCTGAAATAAGCGTGGAAAATATAAACTTCAGTTACGAAGAGGAAAAGGTCCTGAAAAATTTCAGCATTAGGGTTCCTAAGGGGCAAACTGTTGCCCTGGTAGGCCAGTCAGGCTCCGGGAAATCAACGATTGCCAATTTACTTACCAGGTTTTACGACGTGAACGATGGGGCAATTAAGATCGACGGTACCGATATACGCCATATGACCAAGGCATCTTTAAGAGACCTGATGGGACTGGTCACCCAGGATTCAATTTTGTTCAACGACACTATTAGGAATAATGTTTCTTTAGGTAAAGATGATGCTACAGATGAAGAGATTATTGACGCGCTAAAGATCGCCAACGCCTGGGAATTTGTAAAGGACCTTCCTGAAGGCCTGGATACCAATATTGGTGATAGTGGTAATAAACTGAGCGGTGGCCAGAAACAGCGTTTATCTATCGCCAGGGCCGTATTAAAGAATCCGCCGGTGATGATCCTGGATGAGGCTACTTCTGCCCTGGATACCGAAAGTGAAAAACTGGTGCAGAAAGCCCTGGAGAACATGATGAAAAACAGGACCTCGGTGGTGATCGCGCACAGGCTTTCTACCATTCAAAATGCCGATAATATCGTGGTAATGCAAAGAGGAGAGATCGTGGAACAGGGAAAACATCAGGAACTTATATCCTCGAACGGAACTTATAAGAAGCTGGTAGAAATGCAGTCATTCGATTAGATTTCAAACTTTATTAAATAAAAAAATGGATGGTAAATTACCATCCATTTTTTATTGAAATTATTTCCACTTTGGGGCAAATGAAAATAATGCGATTCAATTTCATTTTTGTTTGGGGCAAAAAAAGATTAAATCATTCTGGTGGTAAATTTATAAAATTTTAATCATTTACCAAGAATTTTGAGCCTTTTATCTGATTTAAAATGCTTTTCATCGGATATATTTTATGATAGCTCTGGCTATTTCCTACACTATGAAGTTCGTAAATTTGATTTATACTGTTGAAAGCTTTTCTATACCTTTATCCCCGTTTCAGAAAATAAGTGACCATTTTGGCAAACAAGGAATTTCAGTTTGTAAAAAGACTACAGGATAGCTCCACTTCGCAGGAAGCTTTCAGGGAACTTATATCCGATTACAAGGAAAGACTCTACTGGCACATCAGGAACATGGTAAAAAGCCACGACGACGCAGACGATGTTCTACAGAACACTTTTTTGAAAGTCTATCGCAATATAGACCAGTTCAAGGGCGACAGCAAGTTATATAGCTGGATGTACCGCATTGCCACCAACGAATCTATTACCTTCCTGAATAAAAAGGCCAGAAGATTGCAGATAACTTCTGAAGAATTACAGGATCTGATCATAGATAACCTGCAAAGCGATGTATATTTTGAAGGAGACGAAATACAGCTAAAACTACAAAAGGCGATCGCAAGCCTGCCAGACAAGCAGCAGCAGGTCTTTAATATGAAATATTTTGAGGAGTTAAAGTACCGGGAAATGGCAGAAATCCTGGAAACCAGTGAAGGAGCCTTAAAGGCTTCCTACCATATAGCCTCGAAGAAAATTGAAGAATATTTAAAGTCAAATTAAACCTTTCTGAATTTAGAAAGTCAAATAAACAATGAAACCCAATAGTCCAAAATATCAATCAAAACCCGGCTTTAAGGTTCCTGATGATTATTTCAGCAGCCTTGAAGACAAACTCATGCGGAGAATAGATGCCGAAAACAAGGCAGATCTTCCCGACATGGGCAGTGGTTTTACTGTACCTGAAGGATATTTTGATACTTTAGAGGAGCAGATCCTTTCAAAGACTAACCGGCCTTCGAAAGTTGTTAGCTTATTTAAAAAAGAATACCTGTATTACGCAGCTGCCATTGCTGCAATTTTCGTTTTAATGCTCGGTAATTTCTTCCAGGCTGAACAGCCGCAAAATTTAGGCTGGGATGATGTTGAGATTACCGAAATTGAAGATTACTTCGATGAAGATTACAATATGAGCTATATGGAATGGAACACCACTGAATATTCAGACCTGATGTTCGATGATGCCAGGCTAATCTATGAGGAGGATTTTAATAATGTAGATTCTGAAGCGGTATTCGATTACCTTGACGAAAATATTGAAGACCCGACCTATATATTTGAATAGCATGAAAAAGATAGCATTTACTCTACTTGTTCTTTTCACGGTTTTCCAGACCCAGGCCCAGGAAGAACGTGATGAAAAGCGTGAACGCATTAAAGCTTTAAAAGTCGCTTACTTCACCCAGGAACTAAAACTGGATGAACAAACGGCTGCAAAGTTCTGGCCTATTTATAATAAATATGAAGAGCAAAGACGTGAGCTGCATAAACGTGAACACGTAGAGCTCAAGAATGTGGAATGTATGAGCGAGAACGAGGCCGAGAATTTACTGGACGAGTTTCTTTCGGTAGAAAGCGCGGAGTATAAAATTAAAAAGCAGCTATTTAAAGACCTTAAGCAGATAATTTCCGCCAAGGACATTATCAAACTGCACGAACTTGAAGATGAGTTCCATAAAAAACTTATAAAAGAATACCGCTCCAAAAGAGAGCAGAAAGGCGTTGATAGTAGTGAATAGTCAACTATTCATGTTTAGTTTTTTGGTTAGTTAGTAGTTAAAACTCCGGCAGCTTAAACTGTCGGAGTTTTATTTTTTAGCGAAATCTCAATCTGGCGATCCTGCCCTTCCCTGCTGCAAAGGCAGTGGAATCATTGAGAAATCTGATGGAATAGAAGCCTTCATCAGAAAGTTTTTTCCAGGAGTCTCCAAAATCAGGGCTGTATTCTATTCCGGTAAATCCTACCGCTACCAATCCGTTGCCCTTAGAACCGGGTACGAACCTTACTGAACTTTTATAACCGGGATCCTTTCCATCGGCAATAAGCTGCCAGGTTTTACCGCCATCGAGGGTTACCGCTTTATTCCCTGAATTGCCTTCAGGATTGGTATAATCTCCACCTATGATCACTCCTCTCTCCTCATCATAAAAATCCATACTATATCCTCCGGTCGTAGGTTCGCCCTGTAATAAGGGTGTATCATACACCTTCCAGCTCTTTCCTTTATCTGGTGAATACAATATTCGTGATTTAGTGCCACCGGTAAGTATCCAGGTATGTTCACCTTCAATGGCGATATTCGAATTACTGGCAGCGAAAGCAGCCTCTCCTTCAGCAGCTTCAGGCAAGTTCTCACAGTCTATTTTTTTCCAAGTTTTGCCACCATCCCTGGTAAGAATAATAGAGATACAGGAATCTGTAGGATCTCCCATCGCAATTCCTTCTAGGTCGTTCCAGAAAGCCATGGCATCATAAAATACCTTTTCATCTTCCTCCTTATAAACCAACTCCATATTTCCATCATCGCCTGTTTTATATAAAAGTGCAGGATTAGCAACACTTAACATGAAAAAGTCATTGGAAGTACTTCCTACCGCCCGAAACTCCGGGCTGATGCTATCGAATTTCTGAACATTTGTTTTCCAGCTGTCATTTGCAGCATTGTATAAACCGTAATTTCCGTTATTTCCGGCAAAAGCCAGGTTCTTTCCTATGATTTCAATGGCACGTACACTCAGGGAATCATCCTGCAACAAAACCTCTACTTCAACCGATTCAAAAACCTTTGGTTCTGCCGTGTTTACTTCTTCTTTCTTTGGGTCATTCTTGCAGGCAAAAGCCAGTAAAATCAATAAAAAACTTAATTTTTTCATGTTCAGAATTTGAGTCAAATATAAATTAATCCGTTTCAAAAAAACGTAACTTTGCAGCTTTAAAGAAATTTTATGCGCCTACACAGGAATCTTGTTTTTGCTACCATTGATGCTTTAGCCGAAATCTTTAACGAAGGAAATTATGCCGACAAGGTGATCGAAAAGACCTTGAAGCGTGATAAGCGCTGGGGATCCCGGGATCGTAGTTTTATTGCTGAAACCACTTATGATATCGTAAGATGGAAAAGGCTTTATGCCGAGATCGCTGAAGTTAAGGAGCCCTATAAAAGGGAAGATCTTTTCAGGATGTTCGCCGTTTGGTGTGTACTAAGGGGGATCACCATTCCAGACTGGCCACAATTCGAAAAAACACCTGAAAGACGTATCAAAGGAAGATTCGACGAGTTAAGCAGGATCAGAAAATTCCGTGAGTCGGTCCCAGACTGGATGGATAAACTTGGTGAAGAAGAACTGGGAGAAAAGGTCTGGACCAAAGAATTACATGCCTTAAACGAACAGGCTCCGGTGGTGATTAGAGCGAACAAGTTAAAGACCAATCCCAAGGAACTGGCCCAGGTTTTAAGCGAGGAAGGCATAGAAACTTCAAATCTTAGAAATTATCCTGAGGCACTCGTGCTTAAGGAACGTGCCAATATTTTTAAAACCAAGGCATTCCAAAATGGACTTTTTGAAGTTCAGGATGCGAGCTCCCAAAGAGTTGCTGAATTTCTGGATGTCAAACCTGGCATGCGTGTAGTTGATACCTGTGCCGGAGCCGGTGGAAAAACACTTCACCTGGCAGCTTTAATGGAAAATAAAGGCCAGATCATCGCGCTGGACATATACGGCAACAAACTAAAAGAATTAAAACGAAGGGCTAAACGTGCCGGAGCACATAATGTTGAGACCAGGAGCATAGATTCCACTAAGGTCATCAAGAAACTATATAACTCGGCAGACCGGGTATTAATCGATGCTCCCTGTAGTGGTCTTGGAGTCCTTAGCCGAAACCCGGATGCCAAATGGAAACTGGACCCTGAATTTTTAGACAGAATAAGAAAGACTCAGCTTGAGATCCTAGAGCAATATTCCAGAATCGTTAAAGAAGGTGGGAAACTGGTTTATGCCACCTGTTCTATTTTACCTTCAGAGAATCAAAAGCAGGTACAGAAATTCCTAAAGACCGAAGCGGGAAAACCCTTCAGGTTAATGAAGGAAAAGGTGATACTCTCCAGCGAAAGTGGATATGATGGCTTCTATATGGCCCTTCTGGAAAAAGAATAAATATTTACCTTAAAGACATAAGTTTTAAAACCCTATCCGGCTGGTGAACGAAAGTCCCGGTCACCTCCGGATTGTTTTCCAGGTAATCATCAAGATCTGTGCATAAAATATCACAATCGATCTCATATCGATCCAGCAAAAAGTTTTTCACCCCGTCACGGGTCACGAAATTCTCACCTCCGAATTTCAGTTTTATATCAAAATTTTCGCCTTCAGCTACCTTTTGTTTAGACCTAACTTTAAGCAATATATATTTGATAGCGCTTGCATCTTGCGGAGGATTGGCATCGATCAATTTACTTGCCCTGAGGTCGTAGACATAACCAGGCTCGTAATTAAAGCCCTCGATCTCGTCGTAATGAAACTTCCAGGCGTCCCCTCCTATCTCCCCCGATTCCTGTATCTGATAAACCAGTTGGGGTCTAAGTCCAAAACCGGTTTGCTGAAAATGATTGATCCTGAGGTCAACGATCTCTATATCGTCTGGTCTACCTCCGTTTATGGAACAGGACAGGCTCAATAAAGAAGCCATTAACCCCATCCATGCGATGATGTGGATTTTAATATTCATGATGTAAATGATTGATTACTTTAAGGTACGCATAATTTCAGGATGAGTCTGGCATTAAATCCTTAAAAAACTGAATTTCAATTTTTTGAGGTAATTTTTATTTTAATAGGATTAAATATGAGAGAAGCAACTCCCCCAATCGCTCTTCATGTTTATTATTAAAATATTCCTTCTGCTAATTTTGAGCTATTAATAGACGAACGAGAATTTAGCCCGGCCTTGATTGAATCTTTATTACTGAAGAATTATTCTGAACTTAAATTTTAGGGATTAGGTTTAAAAAAGTAAATTTGTGCCTTTACAAAACAACACAAACACAACATAAATGATCCTCTTCTTCGGAAACCAAACTACCAAGGTTTTTGCTGTGGAAACACACTCAGAACTTTCAGCTCAGGAAATCTCAAAACTAAACTGGCTTTTCGGAAATACCCTTCAAATACATAAATCTGCCCTGGCAGATTTTTTTGTTGGTCCCCGTGCCGCCATGGTCACTCCATGGAGTACCAATGCCGTGGAGATCACCCAGAACATGGGGATTCATGGTCTTATAAGGATAGAGGAATTTCTTCGGGTAGACGAGCATTTTCATGATTTTGACCCTATGCTCTCTCAAAAATACGACGGACTGGATCAGGATATTTTTGATATTCATATAAACCCAGCCCCTATCATCGAGGTTGACGATATAGAAGCTTTCAACCAGCAGGAAGGCCTGGCTCTTAACCCGGAAGAGGTGACCTACCTGGAAAACCTGGCCAAGAAATTGGGCAGGAAATTAACAGATTCAGAAGTATTTGGATTTTCACAGGTAAATTCGGAGCATTGCCGTCATAAGATCTTCAACGGAACCTTCGTGATAGACGGTGAGGAAAAACCGGTTTCCCTATTCAAATTAATCAGGAAAACTTCGGAAGAAAATCCGAACGATATAGTTTCAGCATACAAGGATAATGTGGCCTTCGTAAAAGGTCCACGTGTTGAACAGTTCGCCCCGAAGGCTGCAGACGTGCCTGAATATTACCAGGTCAAGGATTTTGATTCGGTGATCTCTCTAAAAGCCGAAACTCACAACTTCCCCACCACGGTGGAGCCTTTTAATGGTGCAGCTACCGGTAGTGGTGGTGAGATAAGAGACAGGCTAGCCGGAGGAAAAGGTTCCCTGCCACTTGCAGGAACCGCGGTTTATATGACCTCCTTCTCCCGCCTGGAAAAGGACAGGAAATGGGAAAACGGAATGAAAGAAAGGGACTGGTTATACCAGACTCCCATGGATATTTTGATCAAGGCTTCCAACGGAGCTTCAGATTTTGGAAATAAGTTTGGCCAGCCCCTCATTTCGGGCTCTGTACTGACATTTGAACACTCAGAGCACGACCGAGCCCTGGGTTATGACAAGGTGATCATGCTGGCCGGAGGAATTGGGTATGGTAAAAAAGACCAGGCCCTTAAGGATGTGCCCAATAAAGGCGACAAGATCGTGGTACTTGGTGGTGAGAACTACCGTATCGGGATGGGCGGAGCTGCCGTTTCTTCAGCAGATACCGGTGAATTTAGCAGCGGTATAGAGCTGAATGCCATTCAGCGTTCCAACCCTGAGATGCAAAAAAGAGCTGCCAATGCCGTACGCGGAATGGTAGAAAGCGATGAAAACCCAATCGTATCCATTCATGACCACGGAGCCGGTGGGCACCTTAACTGTTTAAGTGAACTTGTAGAAGAAAAAGGTGGTAAAATAGACCTGGATGCACTTCCGGTGGGAGACCCAACACTTTCAGCCAAAGAGATCATTGGCAACGAATCACAAGAACGAATGGGACTTGTGATCGGGGAAGCCGAGATCGCCAGGTTAAAAAGAGTGGCAGATCGCGAAAGATCGCCAATGTATGAAGTTGGTAATGTAACCGGAGATCACAGATTTACCTTTGAAGGGGAAAAATCTGGGCAGAAACCAATGGACCTTGAACTTTCAGATATGTTCGGAAGTTCACCCAGAACCATTATGAAGGATAACACTGTAAAAAGGTCTTATGATGATGTGCAGTATACTTCTTCAAAATTACATGAGTACCTGGACCAGGTTCTACAATTGGAGGCAGTTGCAAGTAAAGACTGGCTGACCAATAAAGTAGACCGTTGCGTTTCCGGAAGGGTAGCAAAACAGCAAACCGCCGGCCCACTGCAGTTACCCCTGAATAACTGCGGCGTAATGGCACTGGATTATAAAGGCAAGGAAGGCGTGGCAACCTCTATTGGCCACTCCCCTGTTTCAGCCCTGGTAGACCCGGTAGCTGGATCCAAAAACTCAATTGCCGAGGCCCTTTCCAATATCGTTTGGGCTCCTCTGGATAAAGGATTAACTTCCATTTCATTATCGGCTAACTGGATGTGGCCTTGTAATAATGAAGGTGAGGACGCAAGGCTATACGAAGCGGTAGAAGGAATTTCGAATTTCGCCATTTCCCTGGGGATCAATGTTCCTACCGGGAAAGATTCGCTTTCTATGAAGCAAAAATATAAGGACGGTCAGGTGATATCGCCGGGAACAGTGATCATTTCAGCTGCCGGCCATTGTAACGACGTCACTAAAGTTGTAGAGCCTGTGCTTCAGAAGAACGGCGGTAACATTTATTATATCAATCTGTCCCAGGATAAATTCAAACTGGGAGGTTCTTCCTTCGCTCAGATTCTGAATAAAGTGGGTGCTGAAGTACCTACTATTAAGGACGACAAAAAATTTGCAGCCTCATTCAATGCTATCCAAGAACTGATTAAAAATGACCTGATCCTGGCCGGACATGATGTGGCTTCAGGAGGATTGATCACCACCTTATTAGAAATGTGCTTTGCAGATATCAAGCTTGGAGCAGATCTAAACCTTTCAGCTTTAAATGAAAGTGATATTATCAAACTCCTTTTTAATGAGAATTGCGGAATAGTATTTCAGGCCAAAGATTCTTCTGTAGAGGAGATACTAAAGGAAAAGGCTATTGAATTTTTTAATATCGGGAAGGTCATTGAAGGTGAAGAACTTAAAATAAGGAATACCGGGGCTAACTTAAGCTTCAGTATTCCACAGTTAAGAGATACCTGGTTTAAGACCTCTTTCCTTTTAGATGAAAAACAGAGCGGAATAGATAAGGCTACTGAACGCTACCATAATTATAAGGAACAACCTTTAAAATTCAAATTTCCGGAACACTTTACCGGAAAACTGCCTGAACTTGATTCCAGCAAGCCGAAGATCAAGGCAGCCATCATCAGGGAAAAAGGATCGAATTCGGAAAGAGAAATGGCCCGTGCCATGTACCTCGCCGGGTTCGATGTAAAAGATGTACATATGACCGACCTTATTAGCGGAAGGGAAACCCTGGAAGATATAAAGTTCATAGCCGCAGTAGGTGGATTCTCTAATTCTGATGTTCTTGGAAGTGCCAAGGGATGGGCCGGAGCTTTTCTATATAACGAAAAGGCTAAAGAAGCCCTGGATAAGTTCTTTGCTAGAAAAGATACTCTTTCTCTTGGAGTTTGTAATGGATGCCAGTTATTCATAGAACTGGGGCTTATCAATCCTGAACACGAGCAGAAGCCTAAAATGCTTCACAACGAATCGCATAAATTCGAATGTAATTTCACTTCTGTAGAGATTCAGGAAAATAATTCGGTAATGTTATCAACACTTGCCGGCAGCAAACTTGGTATCTGGGCCGCACACGGAGAAGGCAAGTTCAGCTTTCCATATGAGGAGGAAAAATATAATATTGTTGGGAAATATGGTTATGAAGGTTACCCGGCCAACCCTAATGGTTCACATTATAACACTGCAGTTTTAACAGACCAGACAGGTAGACACCTGGTTATGATGCCTCATTTAGAGCGTTCTACCTTCCAATGGAACTGGGCTCACTACCCAAAAGGAAGAAAAGACGAGGTTTCACCCTGGTTAGAAGGTTTTGTAAATGCCAGAAAATGGCTGGAAAATAAGCAGTAAGACGAATTTTTTGGCAATAAAAATAAAGGGATGTTAAAAACATCCCTTATTTTTTGAATTATCGATTTGAAGTAGCCCCCTTTTTTGCTATTTTGCGAAGCACATACAAATTATTCAAATTGATGAATGAAATAAAACGACTCTTTGATTTCCCTTATTATCAACTTGAAAACTTTCCATTAAAAGAAGCGCTTGCCACTAAATACGGCAACGAATGGAAAACACTTTCAACGCAGCAATATATAGATCAGGCGAACGCCATAAGCCGAGGGCTTTTAAGATTAGGCATAAAGCCGAACGACAAAATTGCGATCATTTCCAGTACGAACAGATCTGAATGGAACGTAATGGACATTGGGATCCTTCAGCTAGGTGCTCAAAATGTACCTATTTATCCAACGATATCTGAAGAAGACTACGAATATGTTCTCAACCACAGTGGGGCTATCTACTGTTTTGTTTCAGATGAAGAGGTACTGGGTAAGGTTAACCGTATTAAAGGTACCACGCAGTTGAAAGGTATATTCAGTTTCGACGATATTCCAGGCTGTAAAAGCTGGAAAGAAGTTCTGGAAAGTGGCGAAGACAAAGGCAACCAGGATGAAGTTGAAAAACTTAAGAAAGCTGTGAAGCCAGACGATCTTGCTACTTTAATATATACCTCGGGAACCACAGGAAGACCAAAAGGCGTAATGTTAACCCACGACAATATTGTTAGTGATGTACTCGGCAGTGCTCCGCGGGTACCTTTTGAGCGAGGCACCTATGTGGCCCTGAGCTTCTTACCGGTATGTCATATTTTTGAACGTATGATATTGTACCTATATCAGTATTATTCTGTTTCAATTTATTTTGCCGAGTCTATAGATAAGATAAGTGATAACCTTAAAGAGGTTAAACCTCACGTGATAACGGCAGTCCCGAGATTGCTGGAAAAGGTTTACGATAAGATCATCGCCAAAGGAGCCGATCTCGACGGGATCAAGAAAAAACTTTTCTTCTGGGCTGTTGAACTAGGACTGGAATATGAACCATACGGAGCTAATGGCTGGTGGTACGAGACCAGGTTAAAACTTGCCAGAAAGCTGATTTTTTCAAAATGGAAAGAAGGCCTGGGTGGAAATATTGAACTTATTGTTTCAGGTAGTGCAGCACTACAGCCAAGACTGGCCAGGGTATTCGCTGCTGCCGAGATCCCGGTTATGGAAGGATACGGACTTACAGAAACTTCCCCTGTGATTTCGGTTAACGACCAGCGTAACCATGGTTTCAAAATCGGCACCGTAGGTAAAGTTCTGGATAACGTTCAAGTGAAGATCGCTGATGATGGAGAGATCCTGGCCAAAGGACCTAATATCATGAAAGGCTATTATAAGGACCAAGAAAAGACCAACGAGGTCATAAAGGATGGATATTTCCATACCGGTGATATAGGTGAGATCGACTCAGAAGGCTTCCTTAAGATCACCGACAGGAAAAAAGAGATGTTCAAAACCTCTGGTGGTAAATATGTTGCTCCACAATTAATTGAAAACACCATGAAGCAATCGCGCTTTATCGAGCAGATCATGGTAGTTGGGGATGGCGAAAAAATGCCGGCAGCATTGATACAACCTAATTTTGAATTTATATCAGACTGGGCCAAGAGAAAGAAAATAGATCTTGGAGAAGGAACAGAAAGAGATATCGCCAATAACTCTATGGTAAAAGATAGGATACAGGAAGAGATAGATTTCTATAACCAGAAGTTTGGAAAATGGGAAAGGGTAAAAACCTTTGAACTTACACCAGAAACCTGGTCTATAGAAGAAGGTCATCTAACTCCTACAATGAAGCTGAAAAGAAGAATTATTAGAGATCGATATCAGGATCTTTACGAAAGATTATACGGTCGATTTTAATCTGCCACTGAGAAAATGACAAAAAAAACTCCTCCTAACCCGGGGAGTTTTTTTGTTTTAAGAATATTTACTTCATAAATTCAGCATATTAATATTTTTAAACGAATTTTATTATGCATGCATAATATTTTTTCCTAACTTTGGATTCATTCAAAATCCAGATGAAAGAAAAAACAATAGATTATGTACTGCGTGCCACCTGGATGGCTGTTTCCAAAATGTACAATGAGGAAGCAGGAAAAGCAGGAAGCACCATGGCTACGGGCTTTGCCCTGCTAAGCATAGACCCCGAAGAAGGCACCCCATCTACTTCACTTGGCCCAAAAATGGGTATGGAGGCTACCAGTCTTTCAAGGATTTTAAAGACTATGGAAGAAAAAGGACTTATCGTTAGGAAAAAAAATCCTAATGATGGTCGCAGCGTTCTTATTCACCTAACCGAATTTGGGAAGGAAATGAGAGATTACTCCAAACGAGTGGTCCTCAGGTTCGATGAAGCTGTAAAGGAAAACGTTTCAGATAAAGATCTGAAGACCTTTATACAGGTTGCCAATACCATCCTGGAGCTAATTGGTGAAAAGAAGATATATAGAGAAGAAATAAAAATCAGGTAAAACACTAAAAACCAAAAAATGAAAAGAAGGATTAATAAAGTTGCAGTGATCGGATCCGGAATTATGGGTAGTGGTATCGCTTGCCATTTTGCCAATATTGGCGTGGAAGTGTTACTTCTGGACATCGTTCCCCGGGAACTGAATGAAAAAGAAAAGAAAAAAGGTCTTAGCCTGGATGACAAAGTGGTTCGTAACAGGATCGTGAACGACTCCCTGCAAGATTCAGTAAAATCTAAGCCCTCCCCTATTTACCATAAGGATTTTGTGAACAGGATCAAGACCGGTAACCTGGAGGACGATATTCATAAGGTATCTGAAGCAGACTGGATCATCGAGGTTGTAGTGGAACGCCTTGATATCAAGAAACAGGTTTTTGAAAACCTTGAAAAACATAGAAAACCGGGAACCCTAATTACTTCTAACACCTCTGGTATCCCGATCAATTTCATGACCGATGGTCGTAGTGATGACTTCAAGAAACACTTCTGCGGAACTCACTTCTTTAACCCACCTAGATATTTAAGATTATTCGAGATCATTCCAGGAAAAGAGACTTCTAAAGACGTTCTTGATTTCCTTGAGACGTACGGTAGTAAATACCTTGGTAAGAAAACAGTTCTTGCAAAAGATACTCCGGCTTTCATTGGAAACCGAATTGGTATTTTCAGCATTATGAGCCTTTTCCATATGGTTAAGGATATGGGAATGACCATTGAAGAAGTAGATAAACTTACAGGTCCGGTAATCGGTCGCCAGAAGTCGGCTACATTTAGAACGGTAGACGTGGTTGGTTTAGATACACTGGTACACGTTGCTAATGGTCTTTACGAAAACGTTCCAGACGATGAGCAGCACGACTTGTTCAAATTGCCGGATTTCATCAGTACCATGATGGAGAACAAATGGCTGGGAAGCAAGACCGGTCAGGGCTTTTATAAGAAAGTAAAGAAAGATGATGGTTCCAGCAAGATCAAATCACTTGATCTTGATACTATGGAATACCGCGATAGAAAGAGCGCCTCTTTCGCTACTCTTGAAATGACCAAGACCATCGATAACGTAGTAGATCGTTTCGAGGTGCTTGTTAAAGGAAAAGATAAGGCAGGTGAATTTTACAGAAAGACATTTTCTGCCCTGTTCGCTTATGTTTCGAACAGGATCCCTGAAATTTCAGACGAACTTTATAAGATAGATGATGCCATGAAGGCCGGTTTTGGCTGGGAGCACGGTCCATTCCAGATCTGGGATGCCATAGGTGTTCAGAAGGGTATCGATATGATGAAGGAAGAAGGTTACGAACCTGCTGCCTGGGTGAAAGAAATGCTGGAGAACGGAAGCGACAGTTTCTATACCATTAAAGAAGGCAACACCTATTATTACGATATTCAGAAGAAAGAACAGACAAAAGTACCCGGACAGGATGCATTCATTATCCTGGACAACATCAGGGAATCTAAAGAAGTATTCAAGAACAGCGGCGTGGTCGTGGAAGATCTTGGAGACGGGATTCTTAACGTGGAATTCAGAAGTAAGATGAATTCCATTGGAGGTGACGTTCTTGATGGAATTAACAAAGCTATCGATTTGGCTGAAAAAGATTACCAGGGATTGGTTGTTGCCAATAATGGTAAGAATTTCTCCGTAGGTGCCAATATCGGGATGATCTTTATGATGGCCGTGGAACAGGAATATGAAGAGCTGAATATGGCTATTAAGCAATTCCAGGACACTATGATGAGAATGCGCTACTCCTCTATTCCAACCGTTGCTGCTCCGCACGCGATGACGCTGGGTGGTGGTTGTGAGCTTTCCCTGCACGCAGATAAAGTGGTTGCTTCAGCTGAAACTTATATTGGACTGGTAGAATTCGGCGTTGGGGTGATTCCTGGCGGTGGTGGAACCAAGGAAATGACCGTTAGAGCTGCCGATACTTTTCAGAAAGATGATGTAGAGTTAAACCGACTAAGAGAGCACTTCCTTACTATTGGAATGGCGAAGGTATCAACTTCGGCACACGAAGCTTATGACCTGAACCTTCTTCAGAAAGGAAAGGATATCGTCGTGGTAAACCCAGACAGGCAGTTAGCTATCGCTAAGAAACATGCGATGCTAATGGCGGAAAATGGATATACCAAGCCGATCAAACGTACAGATATAAAAGTACTGGGTAAACAAGCCTTGGGAGCATTCCTTGTTGGAACAGACCAGATGGCTGCCGGGAAATATATCAGCGAGCACGATAAGAAGATCGCAAATAAACTGGCTTATGTAATGGCCGGAGGTGATCTTTCAGAAAACCAGCTGGTAAGTGAGCAATACTTATTAGATCTTGAACGAGAAGCCTTCCTTTCGCTTACTGGTGAAAGAAAAACCCTGGAGCGACTTCAACATATGTTGAAGAAGGGGAAACCATTAAGAAACTAATTGTATAGTGTAATTCGTCGATTGTATAATGAATTATTTCAAGGAATTAAAGGTTTGGCAAAAAGCTATCGATATGGTTTCAGCTATTTATTTGCAAAGCCAGGGATTTCCGAAGGATGAGATCTATGGATTGACATCACAAATTAGGAGATCTGCTATTTCAATTCCTTCAAATATTGCTGAAGGATGCGGCCGAAAATCTGAAAAGGATTTTCACAATTTCCTTGGAATAGCTCTAGGATCGGCTTTTGAATTAGAAACACAGTTACTACTGGCAATGAAACTTAACTTTCTATCAAAACAGGAATTCTCTCCTATAGAAAGCGAAATTCAGCATATTCAGAATATGATTATTAAACTACAATCAACACTTAAACAATAAAGCATTATACATCTTACAAAATTCAATATACAATGAAAAGAACAGCATATATAGTAAAAGCATACAGAACCGCAGTAGGAAAGGCTCCTCGTGGAGTATTCCGCTTTAAGAGACCTGATGAACTGGCTGCGGAAACCATCCAGTACATGATGGATAAATTACCTGATTTCGACAAAACGCGTATCGATGACGTAATGGTTGGTAACGCGATGCCGGAAGCGGAACAGGGACTTAACGTTGGTAGACTGATCTCTCTAATGGGATTAAAGATCGAAGACGTACCAGGAATGACCGTTAACAGGTATTGTGCTTCTGGGTTGGAGACTATCTCCATTGCCACGGCGAAGATCCAGAGTGGAATGGCCGACTGCGTGATCGCTGGAGGTGCAGAAAGCATGAGTTACATCCCAATGGGAGGTTATAAGCCAGTACCTGATTATAAGGTGGCTAAAGAAGGTAACGAAGATTATTACTGGGGAATGGGATTAACTGCCGAGGCAGTTGCCAACAAATACAAGGTTTCCCGTGAAGATCAGGATGAATTCGCCTATAATTCTCACCAAAAAGCGATCAAGGCCCAGGCCGAAGATCGATTCCAGGACCAGATCGCTCCAATTACGATCGATGAGACCTATGTAGATAAGGATGGTAAGAAGAAGACCAAATCTTATACAGTGAATAAGGATGAAGGTCCAAGAAAAGATACTTCTATCGAAGTACTTAATAAACTAAGACCTGTTTTCGCCGAAGGCGGAAGTGTAACCGCTGGTAACTCTTCTCAAATGAGTGACGGTGCAGCTTTCGTGATGGTGATGAGCGAAGAAATGGTTAAGGAACTAAACCTGGAGCCAATCGCCAGAATGGTAAGTTATGCTGCTGTTGGTGTAGAACCAAGGATCATGGGAATTGGACCAGTTCATGCAATTCCAAAGGCTCTTAAACAAGCCGGACTTAAGCAGGACGATATGGAACTTATCGAACTTAACGAAGCCTTCGCATCTCAGTCTCTAGCCGTTATAAGAGAATTAGGTTTAGATAAAGACAAGGTAAATCCTAATGGTGGAGCTATCTCCATGGGTCACCCACTAGGTTGTACTGGTGCGAAATTATCGGTTCAGATCTTTGATGAAATGCGCAAGCGTGAATTGAAGAACAAGCACTGTATGGTAACGATGTGTGTGGGAACCGGTCAGGGTGCAGCAGGAGTCTTTGAATTCCTCAACTAGACTTTAGATCTGAGATATTAGATCTAAGAAATGAGAATTAAACTATAAATATTATAAATGCATTGAGAGGCTGAGTCTAAGGTCTCACCTCTCAATACTAACATCTAAATAAAAATGAGCACAGATACAGCTAAAAAGGATATCCTTCGAGGTGGGCAGTTCCTGGTAAAGGAAACTAAATGTGAAGACGTTTTCACCCCGGAAGATTTTAACGAGGAACAAAAAATGATGCGTGATTCTGTAAAGGAATTCGTAGAAAGAGAGATTTGGCCTCACAAGGAAGAATTTGAAAAGAAGAATTATGAACTAACCGAAGAGGTGATGCGCAAAGCCGGGGAACTTGGATTTCTTGGTGTAGCCGTACCGGAAGAATACGATGGTCTTGGAATGGGCTTCGTATCTACCATGTTGGTTTGTGACTATATTTCTGGAGCTACAGGATCTGTGGCTACTGCTTTTGGTGCACATACTGGAATTGGTACCATGCCAATTACCCTTTATGGAACCGAAGAGCAAAAGAAAAAATATGTTCCAAAACTAGCTACTGGAGAGTGGTTCGGAGCTTACTGTTTGACTGAGCCTGATGCAGGATCAGATGCGAATTCAGGTAAGACCAAAGCTGTACTTTCAGATGATGGAAAGTATTACAGCATCAGCGGACAGAAGATGTGGATCTCTAACGCTGGTTTTGCAGATGTATTCATCGTATTTGCAAGAATCGAAGACGACAAGAACATCACCGGGTTTATCGTAGAAAACGATAAAGAAAACGGGATCAGCTTCGGAGAAGAAGAAAAGAAACTAGGTATCCACTCCTCCTCTACCCGCCAGGTATTCTTCAACGAAACCAAGGTACCGGTAGAGAACATGCTTTCTGAGCGTGGAAACGGATTCAAGATCGCGATGAACGCACTTAACGTTGGACGTATCAAATTAGCGGCAGCTTCTCTTGATGCTCAAAGAAGAGTGACCGATCTTGCTGTGAAATACGCCAATGACAGAGTTCAGTTCAAGACTCCTATCGCCAAATTTGGTGCGATCAAGTCTAAACTGGCCGAGATGGCGACTTCAGCTTATGTAGGTGAAGCAGCGTCTTACCGTGCAGCTAAGAATATCGAAGACAGGATCAACATTCGTTTGGAAGACGGAGCCTCACATTCTGAAGCAGAATTGAAAGGTGTGGAAGAATACGCTATTGAGTGTTCTATTCTTAAGGTTGCCTGTTCAGAAGATGTTCAGAACTGTAGCGACGAAGGTATCCAGGTTTACGGAGGTATGGGATTCTCTGCAGACACTCCAATGGAATCTGCATGGAGAGATGCACGTATCGCACGTATCTACGAAGGTACTAACGAGATCAACAGGATGTTATCTGTAGGAATGCTTGTGAAAAAGGCTATGAAAGGTCATGTAGACCTGCTTGGACCTGCTAAAAGTGTTGCTGATGAGCTAACCGGAATTCCTTCTATGGATAAGCCAGATTATTCTGAGCTTTTTGCTGAAGAGAAAGAAATGGTTGCTAAGCTTAAGAAAGTATTTTTAATGGTAGCAGGAAGCGCTGTTCAGAAATTTGGACCTCAGCTGGAAGAGCACCAGCAATTACTTCTTGCTGCTTCAGATATCCTTATCGAGATCTACATGGCAGAATCTGGTATCCTTAGAGCTGAAAAGAACGCCAAGAGAAACGGAGAAGAAGCTACCAAGACCGAGATCGCTATGGCTAAACTATATCTTTACCATGCCGTTGAAACCGTTATCACGAAGGCGAAGGAAGGAATTGGTTCCTTTGCTGAAGGTGACGAGCAACGTATGATGCTAATGGGACTTAAGAGATATACCAAGTATCAGAACATGCCGAACGTGGTTGAATTGAGAAACACGATCGCAGAAAAACTGACTACTGAAAATAAATATTGTTTCTAGTCAAACATTCTTTTAAACTGGAAAAAGCCACTCAAATGATTGAGTGGCTTTTTTAATTTTAACATTTTATACAGAAAAGTGTTACAAAAAAATACTTTCCAAGTTAAAAAAGCCTAAATATTTAGATATATTGCTGCGAAATCAAACAAAACCAAACTTATTATGAAAAAAGTTTTTCTGGGAATGGCAGCTTTAGCCTTCCTTTTTGCTTCTTGTGAGCAGGACTCAAAAGAGAGCATTAACGAGCAGCAAGAGGCTCAGGTAGACATGAGCGACTTCTATCTTTACACTGATTCTTCAGATCAAAAAAGGTCTGAAAATGCACCTGAAAAGTGTTACAGTATGAAGAACCTCAACCGTCTCCTAAACGAGAACAAGGGCCTGCATGAAAAAATGTATAATATTGAAAAGAATACCCGTTCTATTCTTGCTAAATCTGAAAACGCCAAGGGTGGTAAGCCCGGAAGCGGCGGTGGCGGAACTGAACCACCTGCAACAGATAACCTTGGGATCGTAAATATCCCGGTTGTGGTACATGTAGTTTACAGTAATTCCCAGCAGAATATTACAGACCAGCAGATCAATTCACAGATCGATATCCTGAATGCAGATTTTAGAGCTGCAAATTCAGATGCAAGCAACGCTCCATCTGAGTTCGCCGGTTTGGTGGCAGATTCTGAAATTTCATTCACTCTTTCCAATGTTTTCCGTCACAGCAATTCAAGAGCTGAATGGGGAACCAGGGATGATGTAAAATATGCTTATCCACCGGTTTCACCATCTAACACCCTTAATATCTGGGTAGCTAACATTGGTGGTGGAATTCTAGGCTATGCTCAATTCCCTGGTGGTCCAGCTTCTACAGACGGAGTAGTGATCGCACCTCAGTATTTTGGAGATACCGGCTACGTTTCAGCGCCTTATGATAAAGGAAGAACTGCGACCCACGAAGTTGGTCACTATCTAAACCTTCGTCACATCTGGGGTGATGGTAGATGTCGTCAGGATGATTTTGTTGCCGATACACCAGAATCTGACGGACCAAACTATGGTTGTCCATCTTACCCAACTGTGAACTGTAGATCTAATGACATGACCATGAACTATATGGATTATGTATATGACCAGTGTATGTATATGTTCTCTGAAGGACAGAAAGCTCGTATGAGAACCATCTTTATGGATGGCGGCCCCAGAACAGGATTTGTAAACTAATCCTCTCCTTATTTATAGGAAACACAAATAATAAAAGCCACCTTAGAAGGTGGCTTTTTTGTTTCTAAAAATCTGAATTTATTCTTCAGGCCAATAATCCCATATACTGCAATGCCCGGCATTGTCGGTTTTTCCTATTTCGTTTTGAACTCCAGTATACCCTGCGTTCATTACCGCTCGAGGAGCAAACTGGAATTTTTCGGTTTTTTTTATTTCAAATAGTTTACCAAAGTGAGCCTGGCTTAATCCATGTCCTGCCTCATGCAAGGCAACGGTCTCAACATCTATAGAGTTTCCATCTATGTTCCACTGAAAATTATCGTTATAATAAATTTCACGCAGGGCAGTATCAACAAGCCCATCTTCATTTGTATCAAGGGGATTACCATTCTCATCAATAAAAATAAGGGTATAAGTGACTCCAAGAACTCTAGTGGCTGCGTCTTCTCCAAGAGCCATCTCAAAAAACTCTCCTGGTAACCATCCAGCGTGATTAATTTCAGCTACAAATGGAACTTCACCTCCATATCCTAAAATCTGTGCTATGAGACCTGTAGAAAACTCATTATTTGAAGGTACTCTGAAAAGTCCCAGCTCAGAACATTTTACATCTTCCCAGGTATTCATAGCAGACATGATAGAACCTGTAGTCTCCTCAATATTAAGATCTTCTGAAGCTCGTGTTTCATCTATATAATAGGAAATATCGGTCGTTCCGTCAATACTGAGCAAAGGTGAAAAATCTGATCCCAATTGTTTATTTCCTCTATCCATGAAATAAACGGTGTTGCCCATTTCACCGTTTTCGGCCAAAGTCAAATACTCTGCTGAATAAAGACTTACAAAGAAATTACCTTCAGATCTTTTTTCGAAATCAGAAATATTGGTCAGCGGGATTTTTTTAAATTCATCACCTACCTCCCGAAAAATAGGTTCAACAATAACCTCCTGTTGGTTGAGATCTGTAGAATCGATTTCGGATTCCTGGCTACAGGACACCAAGATCAGGGACAGAATAAGCACACTCAGTTTGATAGTTCTCATAGTTTTATAATTAGTGGTTAATAAAGTCTTAAATATAAGTCATAAATTTCAATGAATTGACCATCAGTGCTTTACATCATGATTTTTTTTAGTTAAAATTTTCAGGCTTATAAATAAAACTTAAATCCAGCCAGATATACTTCAGATCGTCTGCTTATTATTAATTTCATAAATTGAGTATCAAACCGACCTAACTAGCTGATAATATGCTGAAGATCATTCTGCAAATAATGCTGATCATTTTTTCATGCTCTGGCTATGCTCAATCAGATTCCGTTCAGGAAAAAGATACCACCCAGCAATCTAACGATCAGCAGCTACCTCCTAAAGATGATATCGTTGAAGATAGCACCGCGAACGCGGGAAATTCCCTTGGTGAATATACCAAGGCCTATTACAATATCCAGAGATGGAACAAAGGTGTAGGTTATCCTCCGGAAGACATCAACCTGCAAACGCCCCAGGCGACACTGGAGCATTTTATTATTAATGCCCGAAACAAAAATTACCAGCAGGCCGCATATGCGCTTAATTTAAATCTGATGCCCGATAACCTGAGCCTGGAAGAGGCCGCGGTCCTGGCAGAAAAGCTGAATTTCACCCTGCAGCAGCGAATTTCTATTCCCTGGGATCAGCTGCCTGACCGCCCAGATGGCCAGATCGATATCACTACCACAACAAACCAGGCCGTGGCGGGACAACCCAGGAGAAGCCTAAGTTTTGGACAAACAGAATTAAAAGACAGGGCCATTGAATTCAGGTTACAGCGTTTGAAATACGGGGATAAAAGTCCTATCTGGCTTATTTCTGCCCAAACGGTAGAAAATATAGAACCTCTTTATCGCAGTTTCGGGCCCAGGAAACTGGACCGGATGGTCCCCACCTGGATTAGCTTTGAAGTTTTCGGTATCCCCTTCTGGAAATACCTTGGAACCATTGTTTTCCTGCTCTTGGGATATTTTATTTCCAGGCTGGTATCATATTATATAAGGAGATTGTTTTCAGATACCAAAACCTATTGGATCAAGAATATAGCCTACAGATTGGATGCTCCCGCAGGTGCAGCGATCGGCATACTGGTATTTTACCTCCTGTTAAATAATCTTATTTCATTTACCGGTCCCCTGGCTCGCGGCCTTTACACCATCTTATTAATAATGATCATTGGGATCATTACCTGGCTGGTTATGCGGGTTATAGATTATATTATGGATTTCTTCGCCCAGCATAAGATTGGAGATCCAGGAGATGAACAGAATGCAGAGGCAAAAAAAATGATGACCTATGTGTCGGTAGGTAGGAGAATCTTTATCTTCCTGATTGTCCTGCTTGGGGCCGCGGTAATTTTTTCACAATTCCCATCCCTGGAAAGACTTGGTATTTCGCTTATGGCTTCTGCAGGTATAGTGACGGTGATCTTCGGTATTGCTGCTCAAAGCACCCTGGGAAATATCATCGCAGGCATACAGATCGCGATCACAAAACCCGCCAAAATAGGGGATGCCGTGATCATCGCCGATGTATATGGCTACGTAGAAGACATCACCTTCACCTATATGGTAGTAAGGACCTGGGATCTGCGCCGAAAAGTGATTCCGCTGAAGACGGTCATCTCCGAAAGTTTTGAAAACCTCTCCATGACCAATTCTCAAACTATTGGCATCGTAGAGGTGTATGCTGATCATCGAATAGATGTGGACCAGGTTCGAAGTAAATGGGCTGAACTGGTCAAGGCTTCAGATAATTGGGACGGCGATGAGGAGAAAAGCCCGGCGGTACAGGTTACCGAGTTGGATAATAAATCTATAAAGTTGCGCTGTCTTTGCAGCGGTAAGGATTTTCTAACCACCTGGAATCTGCATTGTGAGATGCGTGAAAAGATAGTTGCTTATATTTCTAAGATAGAAGATGGTTTCTATTGGAGCAAGGAACGAGTGGAACTTGAAGATCGCAGAAAGGATAGCTAATACCGAAATCCTTTTCGGTTAAATTTTATTAAAAACATTTTGATCCTCCTTTAAAAGAATTCGTTTTGATTAGCTTTAAGCTTAATTAAAGCCTTCTATATGTTTGATATTGAAAAGAATGGACTAAAATATATAATCATTGCCATTGCTGTACTGATCCTTAGTTTCAGCATAGCCTTCTATCTTTTCAAGCGGCTGGGAAAAAACCCCAGGAACATATTACCCGTAAATTTCGCCCATAAGATCAAGATCCCGTTACTCATCTTTCTGGCGAGCCTTATCGCCCAGGTAGCAGTGATTGGGGATATTTTCATTTTCGAAGCAACCAAAACGATCGCAGGTCACCTGAGCATTATTGGGATAATTCTGAGCATTGCCTGGTTCCTTATTTTATTGTTCAAGGTTTTCAAAAAAAGAATGCTGAAAAAATATGATGTATCAACTTCAGATAACCTGAAGGCCAGGAAAGTTTATACTCAATTCACGATCCTTGAGAATATTGTCATTTTTGTGATCGTGGTGCTGGCGATTGGAATCGCTCTTATGAGCTTTGATAGTATCAGGTCTGTTGGGGTTAGCGTTTTAACTTCAGCCGGGATCGCGGGGATCATTATAGGTCTCGCCGCCCAGAAAGCCATAGGAACCTTACTTGCAGGTATTCAGATCGCTCTAACCCAGCCTATAAGACTGGATGATGTGGTGATAGTTGAGGGTGAATGGGGCTGGATCGAAGAGATCAATCTCACCTATGTGGTGGTAAGGGTCTGGGACAAACGCAGGCTGGTTGTACCTACCACCTATTTTATTGAAAAGACCTTTCAGAACTGGACCAGGACCTCTGCAGACATCCTGGGAACGGTATACATCTATGTAGACTACGGTCTTCCTTTCGATGCAATAAGGCAGGAGCAGACCAGGTTGCTTAACTCCACCGATCTATGGGATGGAAACGTAAACGTGATGCAGGTGACCAACGCCACAGAAAAGTCGGTGGAAATACGTGTGCTTGTAAGTGCCAAGGACTCCCCTACCGCCTGGGATCTGCGGGTTTATTTAAGGGAAAAATTGCTGGAATTCATTCAGAAGAATTATCCTGAAGCCTTGCCCAAGGCAAGGATCTCTATAGATCATCCTGCTAAGGATCAATCCTGAAAGATCATCCCTTCAGTAGCGATCCCTTTACTGAAATTAGCGGCCGTTTCAATCAGGGCAAGATGTGAATATGCCTGAGGGAAATTACCAAGCAACCTTTTGGTCTTAAAATCTATATCTTCACTGAAAAGTCCCAGGTGGTTACTGTAAGACAGTAACTGGTCGAACATTTTTTTCGCCTTTTTCTTTTCTCCAATTTTATAAAGGCTGTCTATAAGCCAGAAAGTACATATGGTGAAAGAAGAGGTAGGTTTCCCGAAATCATCATTGTTCTTATATCTAAACATCAGTCCGTCTTCACAAAGCTCCCTTTCGGTAGCCTGAACCGTGCTTACGAATCTTGGGTCATCTGCTTCAATGAATCCGTAAGACTGCATTAATAAGGTAGAAGCATCCAGGTCTGAAGATCCATAGAACTGCGTATAAGCCTGCTTTTCCTCGTTCCAGCCATTATGATATATATCCTGGTAGATCTCCTCTCTAAGGGTCTTCCAGTGCGTATCATTGATCCCCATCCTAAGTACTTCCCCTATCTTGATCGCCCTGTCTATGGCAACCCAGCAAAGCAGCTTGGAGAATACAAAATGACGGTCCTCGGTTCTAAGTTCCCAGATCCCTTTATCCGGTTTCTTCCAGTTTTCTTCTACGATCATTACAATGCCTCGAACAACCGTCCACAAGGCTTCTGAATTTTCCAGGGATGTTTCGAACATGAGGAATTGCTGATAGATCACCTCCATCAGGATGCCGTAGATATCATTTTGCTTTTGAATATAGGCTGCATTTCCGGTACGTACCGGCGCAGAACCCTTATAACCTTTTAAGTGGCTAAGTATATGCTCGGTAAGCTCCTTTTCCCCATTGATGCCGTACATGATCTGAATCTTTTCATCCTTGTGCGGAATAATGTCCAGAATGAACTGCAGAAAATCCTTGGCAGATTTAATATGCCCTAGACCGGCCATCACCTTGATCACCATGGAGGCATCACGAATCCAGCAGAACCTGTAATCCCAGTTACGCTCCTCTCCTATGGTTTCTGGCAAAGAGGTAGTTGCGGCAGCCAGTACAGCCCCCGATTTCTTATAACTAAGTGCCTTTAGTACCAGCGCGCTTCGCATGATCTCATTCCCATAATGGGTATACCTGGTAGTATTGTCACTCCAGTTCATCCAGTACACCTTGGTACGCTGGAATTTTAGGTATGAACGGTCAAGGCTCTGTTCCACAAGTTTCTCATGGTAACCAACCAGGCAGTATTCATTACCCTTAAGAGTTATTTCCTTGCTATCAAGGATGTCCTGAAGATCAAAACTGGAATAAAGGTAAGCTGAGTCATACTTCCCCTGCTTGGTGAAACTTTTAATATACTCGCCCTTATGCTCACTATGGGTTTTCTCCTTAGCGAAATCCAGCTTAGGATCATATTTTATTCTGAACTTGGGCTCTCCACCGGTTAATCTGAAAAACCGGATAATATCTGGCGGAGCATAGAAAGAACCATCGTTCCTTGGATACCTCGGCATAAAATCTATAAGCTGAAAAGAATCGGTTCCGTTATCGAAAACCGTACTTAAAATATTGGTCTCCCAAAGGTATTCCTGGGTGATCTTATAATCGTCTCCAATAAGGATCTCAAAGCTCCCTCCTATCTCTTCATCCAGGATCTTGGCGAACATGGCCGAAGAGTCAAAATTAGGCATACAGCACCAGTCGATAGAGCCATATTTGGAGATTAAAGCTGCGCTTTTACAATTGCTTATTATACCGTAGTCGAGGTTATCCATATATCTTAAAAATCTTATAAATCAATTGCTGTCTGAAATGATTTTCGGAAATTTAGTAAAATTCAAATTCGTCACAACAGCATTTACATTTAATTATGAGTAAAACGATCATTATTTCCAACCGATTACCACTGCAAATATCAATTGAAAATGGTGAGTTGGAGGTGACCCCCAGTGTGGGAGGTCTCGCAACCGGCTTAAAATCATTTCATAAGGACGGAGATAGTGTTTGGATAGGCTGGCCAGGGCTTACCGAAGAAGAAATCCCTAAAAAGCTGAAGGAAGAAGTTCAGAAAAAAGCCCGGGAAGAGAATTGTGTGGCCGTTAACCTTACTTCAGATGAGATCGATGGTTTTTATTATGGATTCAGTAACCGTACCATATGGCCATTATTCCATTATTTTATGGAATATACCGAGTCTGATAACGAATACTGGAAGACCTACCAGAAAGTGAACCAGAAATATGCCGATGAGATCCTTAAACATTATGAAGATGGAGACGTGATCTGGGTTCATGATTACCAGCTACTACTGGTCCCAAATATGATCCGTGAAAAAGCTCCGGAAGCCGTCATAGGCTTTTTTAACCATATCCCCTTCCCTTCCTATGAAGTTTTCAGAACATTGCCCTGGAGGGACGAGGTATTAAAAGGAGTGCTAGGCGCCGACCTTATAGGCTTTCATACCTATGATTATGAACGTCATTTCTTAAGTTCGGTAAGTCGTATCCTGAGACACCAGGTAGATTTTAACGAGATCACCCTTCCAGACAGGATCGTAAAAGTAGATTCATTCCCAATGGGGATCGATTATAAGAAATTTGAACAGGCCGCCCTAGACCATTTTGAAGGTACCTCGGCAGACCAGTCTGAACTTCAGAAAAGGCTGGACCATCATTTAGAGGCTACTCCAGATGCAAAAATGATCCTGAGCATAGATCGCCTGGATTATACCAAGGGTATAGCCCACCGGATAAGGGCCTATGAATATTTCCTGGATAATAACCCCGAATATATCGAGAAGGTACGCCTGGTAATGCTGGCCGTACCTTCAAGATCCAATGTTCCGCAATACAGGAGGCTGAAGCGGGAGATCGACGAGCTGGTAGGTAGAATTAATGGGAAGTTTTCAACCGTAAGCTGGACGCCAATCTGGTATTTCTATCGTTCCATGCCTTTCCATAATCTTATCGACCTTTATACCACCTGTGAGATCGCTCTTCTCACCCCTATCAGGGATGGGATGAACCTTGTCGCAAAGGAATATATAGCTACCAGGACTAACCACACCGGAGTCCTTATTCTGAGTGAGATGGCTGGTGCTGCGCATGAAATGAATGAAGCCCTAATCATTAACCCGAACAATTTCGAGCAGGTATCCCAGGCTTTAAGAACGGCTTTTGAAATGCCAAAAGAAGAGCAGATCGAAAGAAATAAAATGCTTCAGAAAAGACTTAGAAGGTACAGCGTGGAAAAATGGGCACAGGATTTCATGAAATCTCTAAGGGCCACTAAAGAGAACCGTGACTCCTTTAAATCCATAAGGATCACTCCAGACATTTCTGAAGAGATCATGAAACAGTTCAGGGAAGCTAAAAGAAGGGTGCTGTTCATAGATTACGACGGTACGCTGGTAAACTTTGTAGACAAGCCAGAAAACGCGCGACCAGACGAGGAATTGAAGGAATTGATCAGGGCACTTAATGCAACTGAAAATACCGATGTGATCCTTATAAGTGGTCGGGATAAGAATACCCTGGGCAGCTGGTGGAAAGATGTGCCGGTGGAACTTATTTCGGAACACGGGGTTTGGATGCGCCAAATAGATGGTGAATGGGAGCTTTCTGAAAATGTAAAAAGTGAATGGATGGACGCCGTTCGCCCGGTCATAGAAAATTTTGTAGATCGTACCCCGGGGACATTCCTGGAAGAAAAGAATTATTCCCTGGCCTGGCATTACCGAAAAGCCGACCCTGAACTTGGAGAGATTCGCGCAAATGAATTAAGTACCGTACTAAAGGAACTTATTTCTAATCGCGGACTGAGCGTACTGGAAGGAAATAAGGTACTGGAGATTAAAAGCAGTGATGTTAACAAGGGAAAAGCCTCTTCTAAAAAACTTATCGGTAAGAACTACGATTTTATTTTCGCTATAGGGGACGATTGGACAGATGAGTATATGTTCCAGGAATTGCCTGAAACCTCCTATACGGTAAAAGTTGGTATTAAAAAGACAAGTGCCAGATATTACGTGGAGGGCACTCAAAAGGTACGAACCCTGCTTGAAAAATTCAGGGAAAACCTATAGTGAGCCCCCATTGTTAAAGAATTTGTGAATACTCTGGAAACTTTAAATATACATTAACTCGAAGCCTATGGCATGAGCAGCTTTTCTATGTAATTTTACCTATGAATTTAAATCGAACCAATTTAAAACCAAATTCTATGAAATCAGGAAATTTATTATTAGGACTAGTATCAGGAGCTGCTGCAGGAGCAATTTTAGGACTTTTATATGCACCAAAAAAAGGAAAAGATACGCGTAAAGCTATCACCGATAAAGGAGATGAATATATTAAAGGTGCCAACAGAAGTATCCATGATTTTACAGACTCTGTAAACCACAAAGTAGAAGCTCTTAAAGCTAGAACTAAAGCTGGCGTAACAAGTTCTAAATCAAAAGAAAAAATGAACCAGGCTAAAGCTGAAATGCATGAAGTAGCTAGCTAGTTTATAGAATAATTGATTACTTACAAAGCCTCGGGAATTTCCCGGGGCTTTGTTTTTTTATATGAATACTAACTTCTGTATTTTAGAGAGCTAATAAAAAATCTACTATGAATTTATTCCTAAAGAAATTATGCGTATTACTTTCAATCATTGGCCTGGGGTTTCAGGCAGATGCCCAGGATACCGACATGAGGTTATACGAGATCATCGAAAACGTTTCTGCAGACAGTATTGAACATGATATAAGGAAACTTGCCGGGTTTGGCACAAGGAATACTTTTAGCGATACCGTTTCTGATACCCGAGGTATTGGTGCTGCCAGGAGATGGATCAAATCTGAATTCGATAATATTTCTTCCAATTGTGGAGATTGCCTGGAAATTTTTTACCAGAAAGATTATGTGACACCAGAGGATGGGAAACGTATCCCTAAAGAAGCCTGGGTGGTAAATGTAGTCGCTATTCAGAAGGGCAAAAAATATCCAAATCGTTACGTGATCATGAGCGGTGATATAGATTCCCGTGCGAGCAATACCATGGACTTTACTACAGATGCTCCCGGGGCTAACGATAATGCCAGTGGAATGGCCGGCACCATGGAAGCTGCCCGTGTACTTTCAAAATATCAATTCGACAGCAGCATCATTTATGTAGGGCTATCTGGAGAAGAACAGGGACTTTTTGGAGGAAAAGGCCTGGCAGAATATGCCAAAAAGAATGACTGGGATATCATTGGTATCCTGAACAATGATATGATAGGTAACATCGAGGGCGTAGATGGAGTTATAGACAATCGCAGCTTTAGGATATTTTCTGAACCCGTCCCTCCTACCGAAACAGAGCGTGAAAGACAAATGCGCAGGTTTTACGGCGGCGAGGTAGATGGTATTTCCAGGCAGCTGGCCCGTTATATTCATAAAAATGTAGAGACCTATATGCCAGAAATGAATCCAATGATGATCTACCGCCTGGACAGGTTTGGTCGTGGTGGCCATCACAGGCCTTTTAACGACCTGGGCTTCGCGGGGGTTAGAATTATGGAAGCCCATGAGAATTACAATCGTCAGCACCAGGATATTCGTACCGAGGATGGAATTGAATATGGTGATGTGGTTGAAGGCGTTAATTTCAATTACGCCAAAAAACTTACCGCGGTAAATGCAATCAACCTGGCAAGCCTGGCCTGGGCTCCTCCGGCACCCGAAAAAGTCGAAATCGGCGGGATCGTAGAACCAAGTACGAAATTAAGATGGGAGCCTGTAAAAGGAGATATCGCGGGCTATAAGATCTACTGGCGTGATACCACGGCACCACAGTGGCAATATTCAAGGTTTGTGGGAGATGTTACCGAATTTACTCTCGATGGAATAGTTATAGACAACTATTTCTTTGGAGTTGCCGCGGTTGGAAAGAATGGCCACGAAAGCCTGGTTGTTTTTCCTTCCGGTACTTTTAGATAATCAAAATTGGAAATCATGAGAAAATTAAGCATCAATTTTATTTTGCTCCTGGCGATCTCGATCTTTTGTTCTTGTAAACAGAATAAGGAGGATAAGTCTAACAAATCTGAAAGCACCAGCGTTTCAAGCTCTGAAACCGGGGAGCTTTCAGAATCTCCCAGGCATCATGAATGGGTCAGCCTTACTTACGTCGATCGTGAATTTGATGCTTTCGTGGTTTACCCTGAAACAAAAGAAAAAGCAAAGCCGGTGATTGTCATACATGAAAACAGAGGTTTAAATGACTGGGCACGCCTATTCGCCGATAAGCTGGCAGCCAAAGGATATCTGGTCATTGCTCCAGACCTTATCTCTAATACGGTAGAAGGAAAAAGACGTACGACCGATTTTGAAAATTCAGATGCGGCCCGGGAGGCAATTTATGACCTTAAAAAGGAACAGGTCACCAAAGATCTGGATGCGGCCTTTAAATATATTAGTCAGGATCCTGCCTCTAATGGGCAGGTGGCCGTAGTTGGGTTTTGCTGGGGTGGTTCTCAGGCTTTCCGTTATGCTACAAACAACCCTGAGATCACTTCGGCCCATGTATTTTACGGGACTGCACCAGAGGATGCTGAGGCGATATTAAAAATCTCAGCTCCGGTTTATGGATATTATGGAGGGAATGATAACCGGGTAAATTCGACTATAGAAAAAACCGAAAAATTGATGCAGGAGGCCGGTAAAACCTACGAATACAAAATTTACAAAGACGCAGGGCATGCCTTTATGAGAAGCGGACATGCGGCCGATGCTCAGAAAGCCAATAAAAATGCCCATGATGAAGGCTGGAAAAGGCTGCTCAACTTACTGAAATAATTCCTTTAGAGGAGATATTTATGAAGCCGGGGAATAGTTCCCCCGGCTTTTTTTGTTCCTGCTCTAAGCCGAACAAAAAACTAATTAACAATACTTTACACTAAGATTGGATAAATTTAGGAATACCTATTCCTAATTTAGTTTCAGGTTAACCAATAAATCGTCGAATTATGGCTGATATCAGAATTGAAAAAAAGAAGCCCATCTGGCCATGGATATTTCTTATTGTGGTTTTGGTCGTCCTGGTATTCCTTTATTTCTACGGAAGTACGGAAGCTAACGACGATATGGAAGAAACAGAGATCGAAGAGATTACCAACCTTACACCTCGATCGATTTATTTTGAAGATGAAGATGCAAGCGTTTAAAAGATCAATAAAATGAGTACCAAAGAGAAACATTTATATTACCTGAGCGAATTGAAAGACTATAAGGTAAATTCTAAAGATTCCGATATTAGGGGATGGCAGGTAAAAGACCTGGATAAAAGAGTTATTGGAAAGGTTGATGACCTATTGGTCAATATGGATCTGGGAAAAGTAGTTTACATCGATGTGGAAGTAGACCAGGCCGTTATAGATACGAAACACGATCCTTATTCAGCCTCTGCAGATTCACAGATCAAGGAGTTCATCAATAAAGACGGGGAAAATCATATTATAATTCCCATAGGCCTGATAGATATTAACCTGGAAGATAAATATGTATATACAGAATCCATAGATTATCAAACTTTTGCTGAAACCAAGAGATATCGTTCAGGTTCAGGACCTAGCCGGGAATATGAACACCATGTACTGGATTCATATGACAGAAGGAAGAATTTCTCCGGGAGGGAGACCGTTGGCGATGCCTATCGTAATGACGTAGATTCCACTACTCATGCTTCAGAAACCGAGCTCGAAGCCAGGATACGCAGGGAAAAGGAAAAACTTAAGTATAAATCTGACGAAAGGAAAAGTCCGCTAACCCACCAGGAACCGCATAATAGATCTACCGACAGGTTTATTCCTGAAAGAACCCTGGATGAAGAGGAGAATTGGCATCATGACAGGTCTGGCTTCGAAGATGAAGTGAGCATCGAGGAAAAACTGAGAAGAAAAACTCACCAGGACGACTTTTACGATCGCGAAGAGTTTCGTCACCGCAAGCGTTTTTAATTAACCATTCTATATATTACCGAAAATTAAGGGAAGCCTGCTGGTTTCCCTTTTTTCATGCAATTACAAAACAAAAGAAATTAAGCTAAAATTGTATCTTGGAGGCTTATTTAAATTCCAATAAAACCCCATGAAAAAAATTAGCTTATGCCTTTCCCTATTTCTGATCGCTTTTTCAGTTTTAGGACAGGATGTAGACCTTTCATTATTAAAGAATAAAAAACCCAGGAATATTGGTCCGGCAGGAATGAGTGGCCGGGTCACTTCCATAGATGTTGTTAGCAGCAATCCCGATATCATGTATGTGGGGACCGCCTCCGGTGGATTATGGAAATCTACCAGCGGTGGAGTAAAATGGGACCCGGTTTTCGATGAGCAGGTGACCGCTTCGATTGGGGCGGTTGCGATCCAGCAATCAAACCCGGCAGTGGTCTGGGCAGGTACCGGTGAAGGTAACCCCAGAAATAGCCTGAATGGTGGTTACGGGATCTTTAAATCCCTGGATGCCGGCCGTAGTTGGACCAGGATGGGACTTGAAAAGACCAGGCATATTCACAGGGTGATCATTCACCCCAAAGATCCAGATATTGTTTATGTAGCCGCAATAGGTTCTCCCTGGGGCGCCAATGAAGAAAGAGGTGTATACAAAACCACAGATGGTGGACAAACCTGGGAAAAGATACTGTATTCTAATAAACTTACCGGTGCGGCAGACCTGGTGATGGATCCTAACAACCCCAATAAACTTATCGCAGCTATGTGGGAGCATAAAAGGGATCCGTGGTTCTTTAATTCCGGCGGTAAGGGTTCCGGCCTTTTCATCACCCATGATGGCGGAAAAACCTGGACTGAAAAAACTGCTGAAGATGGATTGCCAAAAGGAGAACTGGGACGTATAGGCCTGGCCATTGCACCAAGCAATTCAAATATTGTATATGCCTTGGTTGAATCTAAAAAGAACGCCCTTTACAAATCTGAAGATGGAGGCTTTAGCTGGAAAATGATCAACGATAAAGAAGAGATCGGGAACAGGCCGTTCTATTACAGCGATCTCTTTGTGGATCCCCAAAACGCGAACAGGCTGTACACGGTTTTTACCTATGTAAACGTTTCAGAAGATGGAGGTAAGAGTTTCGAAAGCCTGATGCCGGCTTATGGCGTAAATAACGGCGTTCATCCAGATCACCATGCCTGGTGGATACATCCCGAGGATGGCAGTTTTATGATGGATGGTAACGATGGTGGATTGAACATTACCCACGACTCCGGAAAGACCTGGAGGTTTGTGGCAAACCTACCTGTGGCCCAGTTCTATCATATCGCGGTGGATAATGAATTTCCATACAATGTATATGGAGGAATGCAAGATAACGGTAGCTGGCGTGGCCCGGCTTACGTTTGGAAAGACCAGGGTATAAGAAATTCGTACTGGCAGGAGATCTCTTTCGGTGATGGTTTCGATGTGGTTCCAGACAAGGATGACAGTCGTTACGGCTGGAGCATGAGCCAGCAGGGCTATGTGAGCAGGTACGATTATCTTACCGGCAATAACTACACGGTAAAGCCCACCCATCCAGATCCGGAAGTTGAATTGCGTTTCAACTGGAATTCTGCCATAAACATTGATCCTTTTGATAGCAATACTATCTATTTCGGAAGCCAGTTCGTGCATAAAAGCACCGATAAAGGCCTTACCTGGGAGGTAATCTCCCCAGACCTCACCACCAACGATCCTGAAAAACAAAAACAGGAAGAAAGCGGTGGCCTGACCATAGATGCTACCGGGGCCGAAAATTATACTACCATTCTGGTCATTGAACCGTCCCAGGTAGAAGAAGACATGATGTGGGTTGGAACAGATGACGGCAGGGTTCATTATACCACAGATGGCGGAAAATCCTGGAACGAGGTTTCAGGCAATTTTCCAGGCCTGCCTAAAGGCTCATGGATTGTTCAGATCAAGGCCTCTAACCAAAATAAGGGAGAAGCCCTTTTGGTTGCAAATGATTATAGAAGATTTAATTATACGCCCTACGTATATAGAACTACCAACTATGGGAAAACCTGGTCCAGGATCGTAGATGAGAATGATGCCGAAAGTTACGCCCTGAGCATTGTAGAAGATCCGGTTGAAAAGAACCTGATGTTCCTGGGAACCGATGATGGTCTTTATGTTTCCTTCAACGCCGGGAAAGACTGGCAAAAATACACCAACGGATTCCCTACCGTTCCGGTTAAGGACCTGGTAATTCATCCAAGAGAGCACGACTTGGTGATAGGCACCTTTGGAAGAGCAGCCTGGGTGCTGGATGACCTAAGGCCATTTAGGGAAATTGCAGGGAAACCTGAGGTACTCCAACAAAAACTGGAGTTATTCGAACCTCCGGTCGCTTACCATACTGCTACCCAGCAGCCTACAGGCAGCCGTTTTGGTGCAGATGCCCTATACCAGGGTGAAAACAGGAAAATGGGCGCCAGGATCACCTATTTTGCTGAAATACTTCCGAAAAAGGACAGCATTGCGGAGGCTGAGAATAACGAGGAGGTTGAACAAAATGAAACTTCAGAAGTAAAATGGGATTCCATAAGACTGAAGATATACGATGGAGAAAGACTGATACGTACCCTAAGGGAAAAGGCTCCAGATACTACCGGGCTGCACACCATGATGTGGAAATTGAATGAAAAAGGCGCAGATTCCTTTTCCCGTGAACTGAAAGAGGAGAAGACTGAGACTTCAGGTGTTGATGTTAAACCTGGAAAATACAGGCTGGTACTACACTATGGTGATCTAACTTCTGAACAGATGATAGAGGTGAAAACCGACCCGAGACTGGAAGTTTCCGAAGAAAACATCAATGAAATATATTCAGCGCTTAAAGAACTGGAAGCGATGCAGCAAACGGCTGCCAGTGCTCTAAAACAGCTCGTAGAAAGCAAAAGTACAGCCAATAATTTCCAGGCCGACCTTAAAAAACAACCTGAAGGAAAAACAAAATTTAAGGATGAGATCAAGGATAGCAAGGAGATCATCAAAAAGATCGATGAGTTGATTGCCTTATATATAGGTGAAGAAAGTAAAAAACAGGGAATTGTAAGAAACCGGGAAAACACGGTAGAAAAAAGGATCAATACAGCTGAGGGATATGTAAGTTCCAGACAGAATGGCCTTACCAGAACCGAAGAGATCCTGATAGACCATGCTCGTAAAGAAGTAAAAGCAGCTCTGGAAGCTACTAATAAATTCTTTGAAACAGACTGGCCAGCCTATCGTGATAAAATGGAAAGCCTGGAACTACCAATATTCAAGGAAACTGAAACCTTTGAACTGGGGAATTAAATATTGCTTACTAAATTAATTAATAGCCCTCTGTAATTTACAGGGGGCTTTTTTTATATAAGATGCTCTCGCTCTGAATGGTGAATAGCCTTCTCGCTATCTCTAAAATAGCAGGTACTTATATTCATTGTTTCCAGGTTGGCCAATACCTTCTGAACTTTTCCGTTCTGTTTACTTTTGGTTTGCCTTATATAGACCGCTTTTATGTTCATGGGAAAGGTTTTGCAAATACGCTCGTAGAGATATGCATCATGTTGCGAATCATCTCCCAGCAGGACATACTTTATATGCGGGTAAAAGGAAATGATATCCTTGATCTTAATGAATTTGTGATCGTGATTACCCCTACCCGACTTTACGAAGTCGCGCAGACCGGTCTTGATCTTTTTCAGCTTAATTACCGCTTTGGGAAGGTCGTGCAGGTCGGCGAACTCAGAAATAAAATCATAAAGGTTCCATTCACTGCTGGAAACAAAAAAGAAAGAATTAGAAGAATGGGCTTCGTCCTGCCCCGCTTTGCTTAATTGTCGGTAGTGCTTTACCACGTCGTCAAAAACCTTCCTTTTATTGATGTTCTTGGAAAGCATGACATATAACTTCTTGAAGAAACTATTGCTGTGTGAAATTAGAAAGGTGTCATCAATGTCTGATATAATCCCCAGTTTGCTGGGAAAGGGCTTAAGCAGCTCCCCTTTCTCCACCATTCCGAAATCGTACATTTTACAGGTAACCTCATATTCATGCCAGCCAGGCTCGAGATCTTCTTCATAAGGAATGGTGAATCTAAAATAGCCGTCCTCTTGGGTTTTAGTGCTTACTTCCAGGTCCCGGAACTTCAGTTTTACCTCGAAATTCTCCAGAGGCTTGATCCTGAATTTATGCAGGATCGCATAAGCATGTTTGATCCCTTTCTTATCTATACTGTATTTATCTGGTGCCCAAGACTTGAACAAATGACCGAAGACTACCAATTCCTCATCGTTAACATATCCCCGGTACAACTTAAGATCCAGTTTCAAAATATTGGCCTTTTTTTAAAATTCCTTCATTCCAAAATAATTATTTTTAAGCGTTCCATAAAGATATGTACATGAATTTTAAGGAAGTTTTATTGATTGTAAATCCCATAGCGGGCAATACAGACAAGAAAAAAATCATTTCCCGGGTAAAGACTTACCTCGAAAACGAAAACTTCAATTTTCACCTTTATACTACTACCGGAGAGGAGGATGTCCCTAAGATTCAGAGCGAAATCAAAGATAATAAGATAGATAGGGTTTTGGTGGCCGGAGGGGACGGTACTATAAACCTTGTTGCGGAAGCGATCAAGGAATTCGACATGAGTATGGGCATACTGCCTGCAGGATCGGCTAATGGACTGGCGGTTAATTTTGATATCCCAGAAGTACTGGACGAGCAGCTCAAAGTAGCCATGGGCGACAATTTTATAGATCTTGACCTGCTATGCCTAAATGATATCATTTGCCTGCATATGAGCGACCTGGGGATTAACGCTGAGCTTATAAGGAATTATGAGAATTCGTCCATCCGGGGAAAGTTCGGTTACTTGATTCAGTCCATTCCTACTTTGATCCAGAGTGAATATCCTTTTCATTTTATCATAGAAACCGAAAATGAGACCAGGGACGCTTCCGGAGTGCTGTTAGGCTTTGCCAACTTAAATAAATATGGTACGGGAGCCAATGTAAACCCCAAGGGGAAGCCAGATGATGGCATCTTCGAGATTCTTATTTTTAAAAAACTTAGTCTTGGAGAGATCCTGAAAACACTAAAAAACGAAACCGACCTCGATCCGGATTTCGTAGAGATAATCCAGGCAAAAGAGGCAAGGATCAACTGCAAAAAACCCGTATCTTTCCAGATAGACGGGGAATATATAGGAAAAGAAACCGAAATCGAAATAAAAATACTACCCGAAAAACTAAAGCTCGCTGTACCTTAATTCCACTATTTTGCCACTGGAAGGAAAATTTCTGCTTTCCAGTTCAATTCGTCGGTATTGATCTTAGGGTTATTATAATACATTTCCATGGGCAATCCCGTGGTTTGTAAATTTTTCTCCTGGGCCTTATAAAGAATATCGTACCATGCTATATGAGAAATCCGGTAGTTGCCATTAAAGATCAATTTCAAGGCTTCCTGGGCGGGATATTTTTTTAAACTTAAATTATCTGGAGTACTTAAACCGGTCTGTTCTTCAAATGGAAAACAGAAGTCAAAATCTATAATATCCTTTTCCCTATCCCATTTGGTCACTTTTAGGATCGGATATCCTTTCAATTCCAGACTGTTCTTAATAATATAGTTTTCCAGCAGGGAAATAGTTTGCATCATTTCATTTGCCTTCGAATTTACCGGAATGTTCCTGGAGGTGCTGCAAATACATTTCATTCCCGGTGTATTCGCAAGTCCCGCGGTATCACTTATCCTATAGGTTTGCTGATGCTCTTTCAGATCCTTTTTAAAGGCCAGTACTTTTTGCTTTAGGGTATCTATATACAGACTTTTTCTGAATGGATTTACAATATCCCAACGATTGGCCAGTTGATTTTTTTCGGATAACACATTTAAGTTAAGGCTTGTCGTAGAATCGTTAATCTTTTCAATTTCCCATTCCATCTCCAAAACTAAAGAGCTATCTACCTTTACTTGTTGTCTAAGGGAACTGAAAGGATTTTTACTTACGGTATTGATATTCTCCGCAGATTCTGAAAGCCCGAATTTCCGCCATTCAGTAAGTTCATAAAATACGGCTCCCGGACCATATTTCGCGGTTGTTTCGAATTGGTAATCATATTTCTTGATAAAAAGATACCAAACTAATGCGCCCACAGCGATCAGTAAAAGGAGCAGGAAAACTTTTTTCATAAATCAGTTGGATGCAAGATCAGATTTATCTTCTTTCAACTCCAGGTTGCCAACCACGAATTTCCCCAGATCCAGCCCTTGTTTCAGGCCTACGTCTATTGCCGACCTGTAATGGATACCGCCGTATAATCTACTGTTTGCAGCTTCCCTGGAAGCCTCGTAGAAAGAATTGAAATTCCTGATGGGAAGCCCATAAGTTAACTCGGTATCATCTTCAAATTTGAAGTTCTCTCCGAAAATATCTGTAAGCACCACCGAAGCCGCTCCAGAAACCACCGAATGCCCACTGGTATACTCGGGGAATGGAGGTGTCTGTAATACCGGCGACCAGGATTCATCTACATATTTGTTAATAAGCGTTTCTGGCCTTACCAGGTTACTCCTGTATTTTTCATCCCAGCAACTAATAAAGGCATCGGCAATGGCAAGTGAGGTCTTGGTGTAAGCGTAGACAGTTTTATCAAAATCGGCGTTGTCCATTCGGCAGGCGATCTTGGTAATTCCTATCCAGTGTCCTCCGGGAGTGATCTTTTTTGTAGCGAACATTAAATGCCCCTTCTGTGTAGAAACATAGGGATTGCAATCCCAGAACTTCGCGATTTCAAGCTTTTCATTTTTATCGCTATCCCCTAACTGGTTCATTTCCTGCTTTACCTCATAAACCTCCATGAGTTCCTTGTAAAATTCAGATCCTGGTTCCATGGAAAATTCTGGAGGTGGTGCTGGCTTGAACTGGTTTGCAGAATTTATCACAAAAGGTCTTATTTTACTCCAGTGTGGTTCTATACCATCCATATAGGAAGGCGGCGTTGGTTGCCACCTGCTTTCATCATCTGTATAGAGGGAAAACTTAGGCATGGTCCTGGTTTCGGCATAATTATCCTTGCTCATCCAATTAGTGATATGCTCAGCTACCTTAAGCCCATAATCCCTGGATTTCTGGAAACTATCCGGATTCTGTTTTTCCCAGTTATTGAAGATGCTATCACGGAATTGAACCAACCTGTCCTCAGAAAAAATAAGTTTCTTGCCTATTTCATAAAATGCAACTATAGAAGCTATTTTTGGATTTAAGCCTGTGGTATCTTCAGGTGTCGGAACAGGTTCAAAATCTGTGAGCTGTCCCGCCAGACTTTTATAATCTTTATCACCTATTCTCATAGCTTCATAAGCCGCAATATTGGAATAGGCATATATCCTACTGGACACCGGTGGTGAAAAGATATCATGGACCTGGATCTCGGTTAACTTATCCACAGCCATATGGTAATCTTCAGAGGTAACCTCAATAGGTTTATCCTTTTCACAGGATAATAGAAGCACTCCTAAAAAAAAGAGGAGTGAAAATTTATTTAAGCTTTTCATTACTTTAAAACTTTATACAGTTCTGCTTTATCATTATTAGCCAGTCCTATCAAAAAGCTTTGGTTTCCAAGTTCAATAAGCTCCATTTCCCTGATAGCTTTTCCGCTTAGGTCCAAACCGATTTCAGGTCCTAGCCTGATATCATTCTCAGAAAAGATCATCGCCCCGCTAAACGCGGCATAAGCCCCATGAAACGGACTTACTCCAAAATAGTTTCCAGATAGTAGGGCTACTTCTTCTCCATCAACTTTATCAGTTACTAATATAGCATTTATAGGCGCAAATTGTAAATTTTTGTTAAAAGGAATGAATCGAAATTTACCATCTTCATTTTTTAGGTAACCTGATGCAAGGGTGTTCACCTCTAATACGGACATTTGATCCAAACCATCGCCAAAAATCTCCTGCACATCTTTCCCGGCAAATTTGGAGTAATCTGGAAACTTTTTCTTTAAGTAGTTCATCTGGGAAGCTAACTCATCCAGACCTGCATAGGTATAATATTTTCCTTCCTTCTCATGCGTAAGGATGGTTTCCGTAGAACCATTCCCATCTATATCGCCATAGAACATCTTCAATGGAGAACTAGCTGAGGCTTTGAATTTAGAGTTAAGTCCCCAGTTTCCCAGCAATATGTCAAAGTCCCCATCATGATCTATATCAAACGGGGCCATACTTTGCCATAATCCTTCCAGATCTTTGAATTCCTGGGTATCATCTTCATCCAAAACTCCTTTTGTATTTTTGAAGATTCTGGGAGACATCCACTCCCCTACCAGTAACAGTTCGGGATATTCATCATGGTCCAGATCCAGCCATAGGGCGTCTGTGATCATTCCCGGATTTCTTAGCTGGGTATTCTGAACTAATTCAAATTCCTGTCCCTTATTCTCTAACAGAAAGGATTCAGGTATTTTACCAAAATCGCCAGCCACGCTATAACCTCCAATAAAAATATCAAGGTCCCCGTCATTATCAATATCGGCAGATCGAATGACACTTGCGTTGCTGAAAAATTCAGGTAATTTCATTTTTTTCCAGCCATCACCATCAGAGATCCAGCAGGCATCCTTCAAAACTTCCACCTGCCCATCGAATTCGCTACCACCTGTCACGTAAAATATATCATTTTTTCCGTCACCGTTAAAGTCAGCAATTTCAACATCTGTGATTTCAAGGGTTCTGGTATCTTTTAAAAATGGAAATTGAGCTTCGTTAAGTTCATTATTAGCCTGAATGAATATCCTCGCGGTTGAACCCCGTGAATTACCAATAAATATATCGTCTTTCCCGTCATTATCAATATCACCTATGGCTGCAGAAGGCGTTTTATCTGAAACCCTATATGGAATTAGTTTCTGCCGGTCGAAATCATCATAAGAATTCTCTTTATGGGTATAATTAAAACCCGGTATGCTATCTTTCTTCTCCAGAATATTTCGATTGATTTTAGTTGCTCCGATCAATTCATCTGGCCGGGTATTCTTTGTTGGAGAAAAGCTCAGGCTCTGGTTGGTCTTAAGGTCAAAATACTTGTCAACACTCCGGTCTGGCCAAACCACTATAAGAGAATCTATCTGCTCGTTCTGCCCGTAACCAAAGTGTATAATGGGTTCGCTGGAAGACTGAAACCCTTTGCTTGTAAATAGCTGATCGTATTGTAAGGTATCCTGGTGGTAAGAGTAGACCTTGGTACCAATTCCGTATTTATTTTCTTTAGAATAATTCAATTCCAGCTTTAAATATGTGTTTCCAGACCTGCCCAGGTTCTCATATATTCCTGCTTTAGCGTTCAGGTCATTGGTTACCAGGTCCAGATCGCCATCATTATCAAGATCTGCATAGGCGCTTCCGTTAGAGGAAGTATTCAGCGGTGCTATCCATTCTCCGGAAACATCCTTAAAAGCAAGATCCTTAGTGCCCTTAAAGAAATAGTTTGGAACCCGCCCATCTGGCATGATCTTCAAGGCCTCATAGTCTATGAATTCAGAATTCTGCTTATTCTTAAGAATCTGATTATTTGATACATACTTGATATAATCCAGATCATTCGGTCTTTTTTCTATCCCGTTAGATATAAAAATGTCCTTTTCACCATCCATATCATAATCTGCAAAAAGAGCAGACCAGCTCCAATCTGTTGCCCCAATACCGCTTAAAAGAGCGATCTCCTGGAAATTTTCACCAAAATTGTTGAGCTGAAGCATATTTCTGCTAAACTGGCGATGGTATCCGTACTTCATCCGGAGGTTCAGGATCTTGGCCTCTTCATCTCCTACCGAACTTTTTAAGGCTGTTTCATCTTCGGGCAGCATATCAAGGCTTAGCAGATCCGGATAGCCGTCGTGGTTTATATCGGCCACATCATTTCCCATGGAGAAACGGCTTACCTGGCTCATTTTATCTTTTAAGGTCTCATTAAATGTTCCGTTTCCATTATTTATGTACAGATAATCATCTTCGTGAAAATCGTTACTTACGTATATATCTGTGAAACCATCGTTATTAAAATCGGCTGTGGCAAGCCCAAGGCCATAGGCATTAGGTCCACCATAGATACCGGCTTTCTCACTTATATTATGAAATTTACCGTCCCTGAACTCAAAAAGCTTATCTCCACTGGCTTCGGTCCTGCGATCTCGTATCTCAACAGGACCAAATGAATCATCTGTATGTACGGCATGATTCAGCACGTAAAGGTCCAGATCTCCATCATTGTCGAAATCAAAAAAGGCGGCCGAGGTACCATAATTTTCGAGGGCAATCCCATATTCTGAAGCAGCCTCTCTAAAGGTTCCGTCGGTATTATTGATATACAGTTCATTGCGGCCATGCAGCCCCCTGATACCGCTTACTGCCAGTACATAAATATCCAGGTAACCATCTGCATTAACATCGGCCATCACCACCCCGGTATTCCAGTCTGATTTTCCGGCGACTCCCGCTTTTTCTGTAATATCCTCAAACCTGAAATCACCCTGGTTCAAATACAGGCGGTTTGATTCCTGGTTGGAGGTAAAAAATATATCGGGCAGCTCATCATTATTAATATCTCCAATTGCGACACCCCCGCCATTATAATAATAAAGGTAATTGAGGATATTCATGGAATCGGTTTCGGTAAGATTATTTTCGAAATCTATGCCGGTGCTTTCTGTTTCCAGGCGTTCGAAAAGATAATTTTCTACACGCTCATCATCTTTCTTAGAATCGCTGGAACATGAAACCAGAACCTGAAAAGCTGTAATAAAATATAGGAACGAAATTCTATTCATTTCGTTTGAACAATTTAGGTTTAGAATCGGTAATTCCGGCAATAATATATTGCTCCCCATTTTTTGCCTTTAACCACTTAAGCTGTTTCACCTCTCCTTCCAGTAGAAGTCCGGTTATCTCTGAACCTGCCACTTCAAAGCCTTTATCCTCCTGAAGCAGAATGTTACCATAACTTGCATCCATCCTACCAAACTGCGGTTTAAGAGAAAAATTATTTCCGGCGATCAATAGATCGGTCTTTCCATCTTTATTGAAATCTGAAGCGGCAATACTGCAGATACAGGAAAATTGCGCCCTTGAGGGTAAGGCTTCGATCCTATAATTGCCAGAACCCTGATTATAGGCTATTATACTTTTATAATTGGTGATCTTGCTCACTTCTGCCTTCTCAAGCACATCTGCTGAAAAAAGGTCCTGAATAGATTTTTCTGCATATTCACTGAATTTCAGGTTTTGCTTTTTTATGGAAACGATCTGTCCGGCCAACTCTCTTTTGGTATGAAGTGGAATATCACGACCCTTGATGGTCCTGGTAAAGATCTGTTCAGTAGTTCCATTAAGGTCAAAATCTGTCACGAACATTTTCGTCGGGGCCTCTGGAGATGCAGTATAGCTGCTGTTTTCACCCCTGTTCCCAAAGACGAGATCTTCCTTTCCATCATTATTAAGGTCCCCTGCATACACTGTATTATACATTCCCGAATAACCAGAAAGGCTATTTTCACTTTTACCGAATTTACCCCCTTTATTGATAAAAATTAAAGGACTCATCCATTCGCCAACCACCACCAGATCTGGAGTTCCATCCCCATTTTGATCTGAAAACTGGGCCCCGGTAACCATTCCAATATTTTTAAGATCGGGGGCTGATTTTTCAGTAATATCAGAAAAATTACCCTTGCCATCATTTTCAAGGATCATACTTGAAACTTTTAAGCCATAGATACCGGGAACGGTGTAGCCTCCCAGGAATAGGTCCAGGTCACCGTCATTGTCAATATCGGCCGTCTTTATCGTAGACATATTATTAGGAGAATATGCAATTACCTTATAATCCTCGAAATTAAGATCGCCACGGTTCAGGTAAAGCCTTAACCCGGTACGGGCATTCCTGAAATTACCCCCCGAAGTTACCAGCAGATCCAAATCGCCATCGTTATCTATATCGGCAAATTCAGCGTCGGTATCCTCAAATTTCTCACCGAAATTAAATGCAGCCTGCTCCAGTTTCCCAGGTTGTTTTTGAAGAAATATCTTTCCGGCCTTTCCTTTGGGACCGCCAATGTATATATCTTCATTTCCATCATTATCCAGATCGGCTACGACCAGGGCAGGTCCTTCCCGGGATTGCATTTTTGGGATAAGCCCCTCGTAATCAAAATCTACATGCTGGTCTTCCTTGTAAGCTTCAAAAGAAGTGTTCACTTCCCTGAACCAGGTAGATCTGTCCCCGGTTCCGGTATCCAGGTTCTCTACTCCCCTGGCTTGCTGGAGAACCAGTGTTTCATTTAAGGGAGGATCCAGTACGCTTAACTTCTTTTTATTCGGAAAGACTATGGTCACAGAATCTACTTTTTCCCGATTCCCTAATCCTACGTTCATTTCGTAATCTACCGATGACTGGAACCCCCTGGTAGGAATAAGTTCCTGGCGAATAATTTCATCACCTGTATGTATATCTATAATACTGCCAATAGCCATAGTATTTTTATCGGCTCCTTCTACTCTGATAGTAATATAATTGCTGTTGAACTTTTCAGCATTGTTGCGGTAAACAAAAGAAAGCATGTTGAAATTATTTACCAGAAGGTCGAGATCCCCGTCATTGTCAAGATCGGCATAGGCTGAACCGTTCGAAAACCCCGGTTCGGCAAGTCCCCAATCCTTGGTTACATTTTCAAATCTAAGGTCCTTGTTATTCCTAAGCGCATAATTAGGAATAGGCGTAGAAGGCATCTTATTAATCACTTTTTCGATCTCCTCCTTCTTCCCTGTAATGCTCATTTTCTGGATGATATCATTGGCGAAGAAATCCATGAAATCGTTGTTGGTAAGATCATGGTAAATCCCATTACTCACGAAAATATCCCGGTATCCATCATTATCCATATCAAACAAAAGTGCGCCCCAGCTCCAGTCGGTCTTGGCAACCCCGCTGTAATGCGCTATTTCTGAAAAGGTGCCATCCCCATTGTTCAACTGAAGTGTATTCTGCATGTACTGGTTGTAAAAATCACGACTTTTCTTCAGCTGATAAAGATCATACCTTTCGTAATCGCCGGTCTCTTTTAATCTCTTATCATCTTCCGGAAGCATATCGGTCACAAAGATTTCCGGAAGGCCATCGTTATTAAGGTCGGCCATATCTGCTCCCATAGAAGAAAGGCTGAGATGTTGCATATAATTCTTGATCTCCTCTCTAAAGGTTCCGTCCCCCTGATTGATATATAGATAATCCCTCTCATAGAAATCATTAGAAACATAGATATCTGGCCAGTAATCACCATTCACATCACCAATGGTCACTCCCAGGCCAAATCCAATCAGGCTTCCGTATATACCTGCTTCCTCGCTAACATCGGTAAAATTCCCGTTATCATTTCGCAAAAGCTTGTCACCTCCACCCTTCAGGGCATCGGGAATGTCCCAGTCCTCGCTACGTAACTCCCTTTTATTTACATAACCAAGGCTGCTTACAGGGATAAAGCTGTTGTTCAATATATAAGCATCCAGATCTCCATCGCCATCGTAATCAAAAAAGGCTGCATGGGTCCCAAATCCACTATCGGCAAGATTGTATTCCTCAGCTTTTTCGGTAAAGCTTAGATCTCCATTATTTATAAATAGTTCGTTCTTTTTATCGTCTCCTTCCACATTACCCGCATTACAAACATAAATATCCAGGTAGCCGTCGGCATTGATATCTACCATGGTAACACCGGTAGACCAGGATTTTGTTCCTTTAACACCGGCCTTATTGGTAATATCCTCGAACTTGAAATTCCCCTTATTCAGGTAAAGCTTATTGTCCCCTCGGTTTGCGGTGAAATAAACATCTGGCAGTCCATCATTATTAAGATCTCCAATACCTATCCCGCCACCATTATAAAAATTCCTGTAATTGAAAATATTGAAGTCCTTTTCATTTTCCACCTTGTTAATAAAACTGATCCCCGTGGAATCCGGGCTCATTTCAGTAAATAAGGTTTCCCTGTCCTCCGCGGATATAGCTTTCTTATTTTCTTCATCCTTAGCACAGGAAAAAAGCGCTACCAGGCATAGTAATAGTATGGTTTTTCTAATCATTGGAATTTGGGTATTTTACAATTCGGATACTGTCATTATTTATTCCGAAGATCAAAAAGTTGCTGTCCTTAATTTTGACCTCTTTTATAGATTTTATCGCTCCCCTTACATAAAAGTCACGAGGCATGATCTTGAAATTACCGTTGCCCAGGTTTCGAAGAACCTGCACTAAACCTGCATCCTGTCTTCCCAATTGGGTATTCACGTGATAATTATTCCCCCCCAATAATATATCCGGCAAATCGTCTCCATCAAAATCTGACAGTAGGATCGCATGTACAGGCGAAAATTGCACTTCTATAGGTAAACTGCTTACCTTAAAGTCAAGATTCCCCTTATTTTCAAAATAAGATGTTTCCAGCTTAACTACCTTCTTTTTTCTGGCACTGGAGATTTTATCCTCTGAAAAATAATCATTAAAATCTGCTTTTGCGAATTCGGTATAAGATAAATAGTCCTTATTTAGTTTAGGTATTTGTTTGGTGAGTTCTTCCTTTGTAGCCAAAGGGGTTTCCCTGGACTGGTAGTAATATGTAAGAATAGGGTCTACCTTCCCATTATCGTCAAAATCCTGAAGATACAATTGCATTGGAGATTCAACCGAAGCCTGCAACCGGCTATTTAGCCCCCAGTTTCCAGCAACAATATCAAGATCTCCATCTTTATCCATATCTGCCAATTCCAATTCATTCCACCAACCCTCAGAATTTGCAATGGACTTTCTATCTAAGTTACCCTGTCCATCATTCAGTAAAAAGCTAATTGGCATGTAATGGCCGGCAAGGACAATGTCTGGTTTTCCATCCTTATTTATATCTACGATCTCGGCATCGTAAATCATACCCAGGTCCTCCAGGGCAGAATTATAGGAAACATCAGGTTTAAAATTTCCATTACGGTCATTTAAAAAAATTACAGACTGATTGGTTTCACCATAGGTTCCAAAATCTGAATTACTGGCAATGAAAATATCCTCATACCCGTCACCATTAAAATCTGCATTTCTAACTAAAGATGCATTTATACTGATCTTTGGGAAAGAATCGTTTCTGTAAAACCTGCCACCTTTATTAACGTATAAGGATGGATAGTTCTTATTTTTTTCATTTAGATCGCTGCCGCCGTAGACCACCAGAAGATCCATATCCCCATCTTTATCTGCATCAAAAAAGACCTGATCTGTAGGCTCTCTTCCTTCTGTACTAATCTCTGATTGTTCCAGGACCTTGAATTCTCCATTACCTGCTTGCTGCAACAGTTTACCCATATTGAACTTATCCCCAGAAAAGTAAATATCCTCATTGCCATCAGCGTTAAAGTCTAATACCGAAATCGCCGGACCGAGATTGGACTGGGAATATGGAATTAAAGGTTCGTAAATAAAATCCCTGAAAGAATATTCACGATGGTTTTCGGCCAGGTCTGGAGTGTAATTCTGTTTTAGGGCATTATCCTGAATTTTCGTTACCGCCCTTGTACTATTCTCGAAATCGACTAGGATCCTCTGGTTGGATTTCAGTTTTCTAATGGTCTGAAATTTTCCCCCGGGCCAAATTATCTTTACTGAATCTATTTCCCGGACCTTTCCTAATCCAAAATGCAATTCAGGAACAACAGAAGAAAGAAATCCCCGGGTAGTGAAATTTTCCAAAACCTGTCTCCCGGCTTTATTGTAAACTTCCACTTTACTGCCAATCCCAAATCTGTTATTAGGAGGTCCTTCGAAACCAATTTTCAGGTAATTAAGTGAATCCAGTTGCCAGCTCGTATTTTCATAAACAAAAGCCTCCTCGTTCACGTTATTGGTGACTAGGTCCAGATCGCCATCGTTATCCAGGTCGGCATAAACAGCTCCATTACTAAAAGATGGATTAGAATCTAACCATTCATCGTTCATTTTCTGAAATTTGAGTCCTCCTGAATTTTTGAAGAAATAGTTTTCAGTTTTCTTTTCAGGTATCTCCTCGATGATCTTCATATCCTGGTCTGTAATACCCTTATTCAGCCTTTTCTGGATATTCTCGTTAGCGATAAAACTTATATAGTCCATATCGTTGGTGGCACCAAGAATACCGTTACTAATAAAAATGTCCTTATACCCATCATTGTCCAGGTCTGCAAATAATGGCGCCCAGCTCCATTCAGTCGCGGCTACTCCAGATAAATAAGCGATCTCACTGAAATTCAAATCCCCCTGGTTAAGTTGAAGAGCATTCTGCATATATTGATTGGCGTAGCCTTTCTGAAGATAATTGTGGTAGATATGATATGAAAAGTCTGTCCCTGAAGCTTTATAAGTAGTAAGGTCTTCAGGTAGCATATCCAGGCTGAGAATATCCTGTAACCCATCATTGTTAAAATCGGCGATATCTACCCCCATACTATAATGCGAAGTATGAGCTATGCCGCTATTTTCTCTAGAGATAAGCTCCCTAAAACTTCCTTCAGCCTGGTTTATGTACAGATAGTCGTTTTCAAAAAAGTCATTTCCTATGTAAATATCGGGATATCCATCGTTATTAAGGTCTCCGGTCGCTAATCCCAGTCCATAACCTATTTTACTACTGTAGATACCGCTTTCTTCTGAAACATCCATAAAACGGCCATTATCGTTTTTAAACAGGCGATCGCCAGACAGGGTATCTGGTTTTTTCCTTAGCACGCCCGAGCCGTAGTTTGAGTTAGGATGAACCGAATGGTTCATCAGGAACATATCCAGGTCGCCATCCAGATCGTAATCGAAAAAACTTGCCTGGGTAGACAGCCCTTTAAAATTCAGGTTGTATTTAGCAGATTCCTCTTTGAATACCGGAATTCCATTTTCGGAAATCCCCTGGTTAACATAAAGCCGGTTGTGCCCCTGCAGGCTTTTGTAATTGCCAACCTCACAAACGTAGATATCCAGTAAGCCGTCGTTGTTTATATCTACTGTGGTAACGCCTGTAGACCAGCCCTTGCTTTCGGCAATTCCAGCCCTGCGGCTAACATCCTGGAACTTAAAGCCACCTTCATTTAAGTATAAATGATCGGTTTCCTGGTTGGAGCAAAAATAAAGATCTGTATATCCATCATTATTAAAATCGGCAGCAGCTACTCCCGCCCCATTATAAAAATAGAGATAGTTAAGAATATTCAGCTCTTTTGAAGAGCTAATCCTGTTGGAGAAGTCTATACCCGTAAGCTCGGGTTCAAGCACACGAAACCTTAATCCTGAAGTAATTCCCTCATCGCGAGAACAGGATAGAACTAAAAAGAAGCCGAATACCAGAATAAACAGCTTTCTTAATTGAATGGTTTTCATGCAAGTAGGTTTAATATAAAAGCCTTTCCAAATTAAGGAAAGGCTTTGATTTTAGGCTAATCAACTGATAATTAATAACCTGGATTTTGTGTTAAATTTGGATTCGTTGCAAGAGCATCTGGTGGAATTGGGAATAACAAATAAGTTGTTGTAGTTTCCGGTTTCTCAAAATGAGCATCCAGGTAAGTAGAGAAACGAATCTGGTCGTTCCTTCTCCATCCTTCCCAGTATAATTCCCGTGCTCTTTCGTCCAGAATATCATCCAGGCTTACACTTGCCAGGTTTGAAGTTTGTCTTAGCTCTCTTATACTATTCACTAAAGATTCCGGCGTATCTCCCATAGTTGCGGAACCACCTCTCAAGATAGCTTCAGCTTTCATGAGAAGGGCATCTGCATACCTAAAATGCACATAATCGTTTCCTGGAGACCCTATGCTCTGAAAATCTACAGGATACTTGATCACCCTGATACCTGCCACCTCACTAGAGGCTGTCAAAGAGAAATCCTTTGTAAATGCTAAAGGATCTCCATTCCTATCCTCTAGAGGAGAACCATCGGCTGCAAATTGCTGACCCAGTAAGAAACCGGCATTCATCCCGGTATTTCCTTCGAAGTAATCTGGAGTAAAATTCCTTCTCATGTCTCCATCTTCATACAGATCATAAATTTCAGCCAAGGTCACAAATCCATTCCATCCATCTGGCTGGTTGTTATAATGCAGGGTCATATGCCACCTGGATTGCGTATTCGCTGGATTATTACCTCTCACATTTTCACTAACAAAGATATTTTCTGAACTGTCATCTGTATTAGTAGGAGAAAAGTTATCAAAATACATGGTTTCCAGGTCATAATCTCCGGAACTTATGATGGCATCCACATGCTCTATCACCGTGTTCATATCTGCAGCATCAAAGCTAAATGGACCTGGATTTGCACCATTGTTTTCGTTGGTATCCATATAGACTGCTTTATTCAAATAGGCTTTTGCCAGCAGAAAATGAGCTGCATTTTGATTGGCAACTGTAGGATCACCATTATCCGGAAGGTCATCTATGATCTCTTCCAGTTCTGAAATTACAAAATTAATACCTTCAGGCCTGTTTAGAGTAATTGAAGGTGGCGTAGTAAGATCTTCGCCAGGTTCTCTTCCCAGAACAAGTCCAAAATTATCTACCAGGTGAAAAGCGAAGAAAGCTCTTAAGAATCTGGCCTGTGCCGCTTGTTCAGGGCTCGGATCAAATTCCAGCACCTGGGTTGAACGGAAAATCCCGCTTAACAAACCTGTATAAGCACTATTGATAAAGTTATTGGAACTGGCCCAGCTATGCGTATGTAAATTTCTCCATACACCTCCGTCATCCCAGTCTGGTCCACGAGTTGGTCCCGCTAGTTCGTCTGAAGTATGTTCCTGCAGGGCAAAAATATTATCCTGGGTATCGAACATTCTCATAGCCTGATAGGCCGACTCGAGTAAGGACTCGGTACTGGTAGTTGTAGCGGCAACGTCACTATCTACCGTGTCGTTTAATTCTTCATCCAGGGTAGTACACCCGAATGCCAGAATGCTAACAAGTAATATTAATAGTATTTTTTTCATAAGAATATTTTATTAAAAATTTGCATTTATTCCTACCGTAAAGCTTCTGCTTCTTGGATAAGAAGTATAATCGATACCAAATGATGGAACATCGTCTATCGCTTTGTTTACGTTCACTTCAGGATCGAAACCATCATAAGGAGTAATCACGAATAAATTCTGTCCTGCTACGTAAACACGCAGGGAATTCATCCAGTTCACATTAAAATCATCCTCTCCCATAAAGGTATAACCTATTGCGGCACTATTCAACCTTAAAAAGTCCCCGCTTTGAAGGTCATTTGTAGAAAGGAACGGTCCTCCATTATCAGGATCGGCACCAGAATTTACGGCTGCATAGGTAGCATTATCTCCATTGGCAACTGCTGCCTTGTAGAATAATGCTGCTTTAGTATTGTCATAGATCTCGTGACCATAAGCACCGTTAAAGTTTGCATTAAAATCAAAGTTTCTAAAAGTTGCATTTAACGCAAAACCTAGGGTTATATCAGGGTTAGGATCTCCAACGAAAGTCCTATCTGAAGTTAGACCAGGTCCATCAAAATTAGGGTTTATGACTCCGTCACCATTTACATCTACATATGTTGGAGCTCCGTTTTCGTCATATCCATCAAAAATAGGAAGGTAAAAGGCATATAACGGCTGATTATCATATAGTAACTGTGATCGTTGACCGGTTAAACTTCTACCATCAACCTGACCAGTTGGAATACCAATTGGGAATTGATTGCTTACGTTTGTAATAGAATTATCAAGGAACGCCATGTTATAGGAAACATCAAAGGTCCAATCATCATTTTCTATCAAACTGGCATTAAAAGAGATCTCAAAACCTTCGTTATCGATCCCGATATCGTTAAAGTTAGTCCAGTAGTCCACATCTGGAGCCGGCTGGATTGCAGGTAATCTAAAAAGAAGGTCGTTTGTTGTTCGGTTAAAGTAATCTAATGAACCGGTAATACGGTCGTTTATGAATCCAAAATCGATTCCAACACCAAACTGTTCGGTAGTTTCCCATTGTAATTCTGGGTTCGCCACATTTACCTGCTGTACTGCAGTTCCATCATCGGTAGGACCAAATTGGGTTTGTGCTGAACCTGCCGGGAACTCCTGGTTACCAGTGATACCCCAGCTTCCTCTCAGTTTAAAGGTTGATATTGCTTCTGGCAAAAAGCCCTCTTCATCGATTTTCCAGGCCGCACCTACAGATGGGAAATAACCATACTGATTGTTAGATCCAAATTTACTGGAACCATCAGCCCTTAATGTAGCTGTTAATAGATACTTGCTTTTCCAGTTAAGGTTGGCCCTTCCAAAGAATGATTGTAACTCTGAGGATGGGTTGTAATAAGCCAGAATATCGTTAGGCTGGAAGGTAGCTGCATAACCTATTTCCTTAATATATTTGTCCTGATCTGCAATACTGAAATCACGACCTATCAAACTATTCCCTTTAGATTCAAAGCTCTGATAAGAGTAACCTATTACTGCATCAAGCTTCAGGTCTGCGGCGATATCTGAATTATAGTTTAAAGTATGTTCAAAAAGCTTATTGAAGTTATAATTATCCTCAATAGAAGCTACCCCACGGCCTATAATATTATTAGCCTCAAAGTCGGAAGAAATAGCTGTCCTACGAGTAGATTCACTTCTGTCTAAACCTACGCTGAATTTATAATCAAGGCCTTCAATAATATTTACCGTAGCAGATAAATTTGCCAGGATCCTTGAGGTTTCGGTTTTATCTTCAAAATAATCAAGGAAAGCCTGAGGGTTTCTCTGGTTATCACTTGGCTGGTTATAGGTGCCATCAGCATTGAAAAAAGGTCGGGTTGGATTCCATCTCAAGGTAGAGGACATTAAATCCCCTTCTGCAGAAGCATCTTCAAATATAGCTTCTCCATCATCTTTAATATGGGAATAAATGATATTCGATTTGAAAGTCACCCTATCTTTAAAGGCACGCTGGGTAATATTAATATTACCACTATACCTTTCCTGACCAGTACCTTTTACAATCCCTTCTTGATCTAGCATACCCAATGAAATTCTATAATTTCCGGTCTCACCACCAGAACCATACGAAAAGTCATGCTGCTGAGTGAAAGAAGTTCTTAGAATAGAACCTAAAGGATCTAATCGGGCACCTAGATCTGGATTAGGATTTCCCAGGTCTCCAGCAATTCCAGGATAATCGTCTGCGGATATTAGATCATATTCATTGGAAATAGTTCCAGATTGGAAGGAAGAATTAAAGCTAATCTGTGGTTTTCCGCTTCTACCTCCCTTGGTGGTAATAATCACAACACCATTAGCACCACGAGAACCATAGATAGCGGTTGCCGAAGCATCCTTTAATATATCTATACTCGCGATATCACTGGAGTTTATGAAATTAAGCGGGTTTGTACTACCCCTTCTTCCCAGACCTACATCAGATCCCGGGCTAACTCCGCCACCGCTTAATGGGACACCGTCCACAACGATCAGTGGATCGTTTCCTGCACGAATAGAAGAAGTACCTCGAACCCTTATGTTGGCTCCAGCCCCTGGCTCTCCACTGGCCTGGGTTATCTGAACCCCGGCTACCCTACCTTGTAATAGCTGGTCTGGAGAGGTGTTTATACCTTTATTGAATTCCTCAGCCTTCACTGATGAAACGGCACCGGTTGCATCCCTTACAGTAGTTTGACCATATCCGATCAAAACCACTTCTTCCAGTTCTGAAGCATCTGTAGAAAGACTTACATCGATTGTTGTTTGACCATCTACGGCAACTTCCTGGGTTTGGTAACCTACGAAGCTAAATACAAGAGTGGCATCTTCTGGCACATCATTTAAAGTATAATTACCATCAAAATCGGTAGTCGTACCTGTAGAAGTCCCCTTAATCGCGACGGTTGCGCCGGGAAGTGGACCAGTTTCATCTGTAACTGTTCCGGTGACCGTTTGTTGTGCATTTACCATTCCACAAAAGAGGAAGATAGCTGCAAACAAAAAGCCCCTGAAGATAATTTGTTTCATAAGAAAAAGTTTTAGTTGGAGTAATTCAGAATTTTTCTGAATGGTACTAAATTTATATAAATATCTGTTAATAAGTTAACTAATTCATCAAAAAAATTAAAATTATATTTTGTTTAAACTGAGGAATAACCAAACATTCACCCTAAAAATTATTGTTTTGGGAATATGAAGCTTTCCTAAGGTCTATGATTATGATATCCATAATTTTCTTCTAAATATTTCAAAATCAGCGATTTAACAACATGTGTTAAATATTTGATAATCAGTATTTTAGCCAGTAAATTCTAACGCTTAACTATAAAGACATGGCCTTACCATTTCCTAAATCTTTTACCGGTCCACAAGGAATATATTGCCCGGGAATCGGGTCATACCACATTACATTTTCACCAATTTCCTCTGTATTCTTCCATGCCCAGATTGCTACTCCCCTCACATTTGTAAGATAATCATAGGCGCCGGCATCTGGATCTAATTCGATCTCGACATCCTGACGCATGGCATCCTGGGTCTCTGTATTCCTTTTTGCGTACTTCTGCTTTTCTGCCGGACTGGCCTTTAAATATTTCTGGATGATCTTTTCGAAATCTTCATCACTGCCTTCTTCCTGTTCTTTATCGTATTCTTTTCTGAACGCCTCAGAAAATGCATCGGCAGATTTAAGGAACCTTTTTCTTTCATCCAGGTCTACGACTTCTTCCATGTAAGAATCTATGAACTGGGCGATATTAAGGTCTAAAGCTCCCGGGGTGTCTGTCTTAGGCAGAATAACATTCAGGATCTTCTTTAGAGCAAAACCATGAGAGGCAGTAAGAAACACCGGTTGCCAGTCATATTCCGGTTCATTTTTGCAGCTTTGCAATAAACTAAGAGCTGAAGGCCCAAGAACAAAGATTCCTGCTCCCAGCCCCATATTTTTTAATGCCTGTCTTCTTTTCATAATCCTAAATTTTAAGCATTAGACTTTTTGAAGTTTTTGGAGGCATGATCTGCCGCCCTGGCCGTCATGGCCATATAGGTAAGAGACGGGTTCTGACAACCCGCAGAGGTCATAAAAGCACCATCGGTCACATATACATTAGGCACTCCATGTACCTGGTTATTGCCATTTAGAACTGAGGTCTTGGGATCACGCCCCATCCTGGCCATACCCATTTCATGGATACCCAATCCAGGCGCACCAATATCATCATAGCCTTCTACGTCTTTAAAACCAGCTTTTTCAAGCATTTCTACGGCCTGGGAAACCATATCTTCGCGCATTTTCAATTCGTTCTCCTTGAATTCAGCATCAAAGGTCACGGTAGGAAGGTCCCATTCATCAAGTTTATCATAATCAAGGCTCATTTTATTCTCGTGGTAAGGCAGGGTTTCCCCAAATCCCATAATTCCCATGTTCCAGCCACCAGGTTGTACGATCGCATCCTTTAATTCTTTTCCGTACGCAGCTTCTGCAATGCTATCTGACCAGTTAGTGCGGCTGGCACCTCCCTGGTAGCCATAGCCACGAATAAAGTTCAGGTCCTTATCATTGCCGTTCAGGTTCCTGAACCTGGGCAGGTAAATTCCATTAGGTTTTCTTCCTTTATAATACTGATCTTCAAAACCATCATAATTACCGGAAGCTCCGGCCTTAAAATGATGGTCCATCACATTATGTCCCAGTTCGCCTGAATCATTACCCATTCCGTCTGGAAACCTGTCAGATTTGGATTGCATTAAAATACTGGTAGAGGCCACGGCCGAAGCGCATAGAAAAATGACATTGGCCTTGAATTCCATAACCTCCTTGGTGTTGGCATCGATTACCTTCACCCCGGTCGCCTTTTTGCCATCTGCATCATAGATCACCTGGCTAACAACCGAATTTGGTCGCAAGGTCATGTTCCCTGTCCTTTCTGCTGCAGGCAATGTAGAGGAATTACTGCTAAAATATCCCCCGTAAGGACATCCGCGTATACACCTGTTCCTGAATTGACACTTAGACCTACCTTCAAATTTCTTGTCACCCGTTATATGAGCCACCCGGCCCGAGGTCATTACACGGCCCCCAAAATTCTCCGCGATACTTTTTCTGAAATGATCTTCTACACAGTTAAGTTCCATGGGTGGCAGGAACTGTCCATCTGGCAACTGGCTTAAACCCAGTTTTTCTCCACAGACACCTATATAAGATTCCACGTAATCGTACCAGGGTGCGATGTCCTTATAACGTATGGGCCAGTCTATGGCGATCCCATCTCGCTTATTCGCTTCAAAATCTATATCGCCTAGCCTGTAACTATGGCGGCCCCACATAATAGAGCGGCCACCCACATGGTAACCACGCATCCAGTCGAACCTTTTTACTTCATTGTAAGGGTGTTTGATATCATCAACAAACCAGTGCTTACTAGCTTCTGAAACGGTATACCCGGTCCTGGCCTGCTTGAATTGCCTCTTCTCCTCTTCACGGGTCACCCTTCCATTGTACTTATAATCCCAAGGGTCATCGTTCATGGTAGGATAGTCCTTAACATGCTCTACCATTCTTCCTCTCTCCAAAACCAAAGTTTTGAATCCTTTTTCACAAAGCTCCTTCGCAGCCCAGCCACCACTGATCCCAGTGCCAACAACTATCGCATCGTAATTGTCATTTTCATAATAGTTACTCACAATTCTATGGTTTATTGATAAAATTTAAGTTCGAAGTCTATCAAATATATAAATTTATCCCTGTTATTTTACATCTTTAAAAAAAAGACTACTTTTAAATTTGAGTTTTTTAAAGAATTGTAGCTTTTCACCATAAATCTTCCAAAATGAACATAATGTCGTCGAAGACCTTTCTTATTTTAGGGTTTTTCTCCTTATTCCTGAGCTTTACTGCTTGTAAACAAAAATCTGAAAATGAGGATAAAGCATCCGCTATTACAAAGTCTGAAAAACCTGCCGATGCGTTATTTTTTAAATTATCACTCGCCCAGTGGTCCCTGCATCCTTTGATCCATGATGGAACTATAGATCCTCTGGATTTTGCCAGGACCGCCAGCGAAATGGGTTTTGAAGGTATTGAGTACGTGAGCGGCTTCTATTCAGAAAAGCTCAAAGATGCCAAAGATCCAGAGCGGAAAATGCAGGAAATACTAGACACCCTGAAGGCTCGCAGCGAAAAATATAACATGAGGAACGTGCTTATCATGGTAGACGGCGAAGGTGACCTTGCCGCAAATGATGTGACCGAGAGGGATAAGGCGGTAGAAAATCATAAAAAATGGATAGATGCGGCCAGTTTCCTTGGCTGCCATTCAATAAGGGTAAACCTTTTTGGAAGTGACATCCCTGAAGAATGGCAGGCTAACTCTATAGATGCTTTGAAAAAACTTTCAGCCTATGGGGCAGAAAAGAATATAAACGTACTGGTTGAAAATCACGGACTGCTTTCCTCTAATGCCGACCTTCTGGTAGAAGTGATGAGACAGGTGAACATGGAAAACTGTGGGACTCTACCAGATTTCGGAAATTTCTGTCTTAAACGTGAAGGAGATGCCAGGTGGGATGCAGATTGTGTGGAGGAATACCCGCGCTATGAAGGTGTGGAGAAAATGATGCCATACGCCAAAGCGGTTAGTGCAAAATCTTACACCTTCAATTCTACCGGAGAAGAGGAACTAATAGATTATAAAAAAATGCTTAAGATCGTAAAAGAAGGTGGGTACAGCGGATATATAGGGGTTGAATTTGAAGGTGAAGAGGACTCTGCAAAGGAGGGTATCCAAAAAACAAAGGATCTGCTAATCAAAGCCGGTAGAAAACTATAAAACCAATTTCTGAATTATGAGTAAACTTATACGATTTCAACTTTCCCTGATGATGTTTTTGGAATTCTTCATATGGGGAGGTTGGTTTGTTACGCTGGGTACCTTCCTGGGTTATAATCTTAATGCTACCGATGTTCAGATTTCCACAGCCTTTTCAACTCAATCCTGGGGAGCTATCATCGCTCCTTTTATTATAGGCCTAATTGCCGACAGGTTCTTCAATGCGGAAAGGATTCTCGGTTTTCTTCATCTCATCGGGGCCGTATTGTTATACCTCATGTATATAAGCACAGATTTTACTGAATTTTACCCCCTGGTACTGGGATATATGATCGCTTACATGCCTACCCTTGCCCTGGTGAATTCGGTTAGTTTTAACCAGATGAAAGATCCTGCCAAGGAATTCTCCTTTATCAGGGTCTTCGGAACCATTGGATGGATCGTGGCAGGACTGGTAATTAGTTATCTTTTCTACTGGGATGCTCCTGAAGCGAGACAGGAAGGAATGCTTAAGTACACTTTCCTAATGGTGAGTATCGCCTCCGCTTTCCTGGGCTTATTCAGTTTTACTTTACCCAAAACCCCACCTACGGCCGACAGGTCTAAAAAAGTAAGTATCGTGGAGACCCTGGGTCTTGATGCCTTAAGCCTATTGAAAGACAGGAATTTCCTTATGTTCTTCGTGGCTTCGGTATTAATATGTATTCCACTTGCTTTTTATTATCAGAATACCAATCCATTTCTTTCTGAGATCGGGGTAAATAACCCCACTGGACTTATGACCATTGGCCAGGTTTCCGAAGTATTATTCATGCTTCTGCTCCCGTTTTTCTTTAAGAAATTTGGTTTTAAAATGACCATTATTGCCGGAATGCTTGCATGGACCTTAAGATATTTGCTGTTTGCCTATGGTAATTCTGGCGAACTTATCTTTATGCTGCTTATCGGCATCGCCCTGCACGGGATCTGTTATGATTTCTTTTTCGTTTCGGGACAGATCTATACAGATTTTAAAGCGGGTTCAAAATATAAAAGTTCAGCCCAGGGCTTGATCACCCTGGCTACATACGGTGTGGGAATGCTCATCGGCTTCTATGTGGCCGGACTTATTACCAATGCTTATCTCACCGGAGAAAAAATGCATGCCTGGGAAACCATCTGGCTATATCCTGCAGCATTTGCATTTGGAGTAATGCTACTTTTTGCCTTATTTTTTAAGAACGAAAAGATCGATAAAAAAGATATAGAAATATAAAAGACAACATTATGGCTAAGATCAAACTTGGTATCCTGGGAGGAGGAGCAGATTCGCTCATCGGAATTCTGCATCGCGTGGCGGCAAATATGTTCGACCAGTTCGAAATCGTAGGAGGTGTATTCGATGTTCAGCATGCAAAAAGCCTAAAATTCGGCGAAAAACTTCAGTTGGATAAATCCAGGGTTTATAAGGACTTGGATGATCTTATCAAAAAAGAAAAACAGCTTCCTGAGGCAGAACGAATGCAGGCTGTTTCGGTTCTAACCCCGAACTTCCTTCATTTCCCCATGGCCAAGCAACTGCTGGAAAATGGCTTTAATGTGATCTGTGAAAAACCACTTACCACAACTTATGAGGAAGCAAAAACACTGAACGAGATTCAGCAAAGAACTAATGCGATCTTCGCGGTAACCTATACCTATACCGGATATCCTATGATCAGGCAGATGAAAGCCATGATCGAAAATGGCGATATAGGCAAGATCCAGAAAGTAGATGTTCAATATTACCAGGGATGGATAAATCCTTTGATCCACGACAAGGAGAGAAGATCAGCTACCTGGAGGTTGGATCCTGAAAAATCGGGCATCAGCTGCTGTATTGGCGATATTGGCACACACGCCTTTAACATGGCTGAGTATGTTACCGGAATGAAGGTTGAGAATATACTCGCAGACCTTAATTACCTATACGAGGATAACCCGATGGATATTGATGGAACCGTCCTGCTCAGGTTTGGAAAAAATACAAAAGGAGTGCTTCGCGCGAGCCAGATCGCTACCGGTGAGGAAAACAATTTCACCGTGCAAATTTATGGAGATAAAGGAGGGCTTAAGTGGGAACAGGAAAATCCAAATTACCTGTATCTTATGAAAGAAGATCAGCCCCTACAGGTTATTAAACCTGGGCACGGATTCCTTAGTGAATTTTCACTGGAAGGAACAAAACTGCCTCCAGGACATCCCGAAGGTATCTTCGACTCCATGGGAAACATTTATTACGGGGTTGCCATGGCCATTAAAGACCAATCTAAATTTGAAGGCGCTTACCCTAAACTTAATGATGGCCTGCGCGGAATGAGTTTTATTGAGAAGAGCGTTGCTTCTCACAAAAAGGGCAATGTATGGATCAAAATGCAAGACTAATATAAATTATTAGAAAATGAAGACTATAAAGGGACCGGCTGTATTTTTGGCTCAATTCATGGACGATAACGAACCCTTCAATTCCCTGGATGGCCTGTGCAAATGGGCTGCCGAGCTGGGATATAAGGGGATACAGATCCCTACCTGGGAAACAAGGCTTATCGATCTGAAAAAAGCAGCTGAAAGCAAGGCCTATTGTGATGAACTAAAAGGAAAGGTAAATTCCTACGGACTCGAAATAACCGAATTAAGCTCGCATTTACAGGGACAACTAGTAGCCGTTCATCCGGCCTACGACATCATGTTCGATAATTTTGCTCCTGAAGCTTATAAGAACAATCCCAAAGAGAGGACAGAATGGGCGATAGAGCAACTGAAATTTGCAGCCAAGGCAAGCCGGAACCTGGGACTTGATGTTCACGGCACCTTCAGCGGGTCCTTCCTGTGGCATACTGCCCACCCCTGGCCACAAAGACCAGATGGTTTGGTCGAGATGGGATTTGCTGAACTGGCAAAACGCTGGCTTCCCATCCTGAACGAATTCGACGAACAGGGTGTAGATGTATGTTACGAGATCCATCCTGGGGAAGACCTGCATGATGGGGTTACTTTTGAACGTTTCCTGGATGCAACCCATAATCATAAAAGGGTAAACATCCTTTATGATCCCAGTCATTTCGTTTTACAACAACTGGATTATATAGAATATATAGATCACTACCATGATTATATAAAAATGTTCCATGTAAAGGATGCCGAATTCAATCCAACGGGCAAAAAAGGAATGTTCGGTGGGTTTGGAGATTGGAAAGATCGTGCCGGCAGGTACCGGCACCCGGGAGATGGACAGGTGGACTTTAAGACTGCCTTTTCAAAATTGACCGAGTACGGTTGCGATGTTTGGGCAGTACTGGAATGGGAATGCTGCATAAAATCCCCGGAACAGGGAGCACGGGAAGGTGCGCCATTTATCGAAAAACATATTATTGAAGCCACCCAAAAACGCTTCGACGATTTCTCAGGATCTGAAATAGATAAAAATAAACTCAAAAGAATTTTAGGACTTAAACCAGAAAACGAATGAAAAAATTAATGCTAATTGGCTGCTCTTTACTCATATTCTCGGCCTGTAAGAATGAAAGCGAAAAGGCTGAAGAAACCGAGCTCTCCAATACTGAAGAAATGGAATCTACCAAAGAAAATGCGAAGGATGAATGGCAACCCCTCTTTAACGGGGAGGATCTTGAGGGCTGGAAGGCTTATAACCGGGATTCCATCTCAGGCCAGTGGACAGTAGAGAACGGAGCCATAGCCTTTGCCCCAGCCGAGGGTGACCAAAGGATCAAGGAATACCTTATTACCGAGGATGAGTTCGAAAACTTTGAATTATCCCTGGAATGGAAGATCTCTGAAGGTGGCAACAGCGGTATTATGTGGGGAGTAAAGGAAACCGACAAATATGATGAACCTTATTTTATAAGCCCGGAAATTCAGGTACTGGATAACCAGAATCATCCCGATGCGAAAAACGGACCAACTCGTACTGCCGGAGCTTTATACGATATGGTACCGCCTAGCAAGGATGTTACTAAACCTGCCGGCCAGTGGAACAAGGAAGTGATACATATAAATTATGATGAAAATATTGGCTGGGTCGAGCTTAATGGCACCAGGATCACCGAATTCCCTTTACAGGGCGAGAAATGGGAAGAGATGGTTGAAAACTCCAAATTCAAGGACTGGGAAGATTTTGGTTCTACCCGTAAAGGAAAGATCGCCTTCCAGGATCATGACGATAAAGTATGGTTCAGAAATATAAAGATCAAGGAACTTTAGGAAGATTTTATCTAAATTAAAGCTGCCGTTTAGGCGGCTTTTTTTATTCTTGATATTCAAGGATTCAATATTAAACTTAAGGGTATGAAAAAATTAGAAGTAAGTTTTACAAATTCAGAATCGAAAGAATTAAAAGGAGTGCTGGAACTTCCCAGCAATGCAACTCCTGAAAATTTTGTGCTTTTCGCACATTGTTTTACCTGCAATAAGAATTTTCATGCTCCTACCAATATCAGTAAAAGTTTGGCCTCTAAAGGCTATGGAGTTTTAAGATTCGATTTCACCGGCCTTGGGGACAGCGAGGGTGAATTTGAAGACACAAATTTTTCCAGCAATGTTGAAGATCTTATCGCTGCGGCCAATTTTCTGAAGGAAGAATATACCCCTCCCACCCTGATGATAGGTCACTCCCTAGGAGGTGCGGCTACGCTCTTTGCCTCAAAAGAGATAGAATCGGTTAAGGCCATGGTCACCATCAACTCCCCTTCTAACCTGTCCCATCTAGAAAAACATTTTGAATCCAGCCTGGAACAGATCGAAGAAGATGGGCAGGCCAGGGTAAATATCGGTGGAAGAAGTTTCAATATCAAAAAGCAGTTCCTGGACAACCTTCGGGACAACCAAGATGGGGCCGCTTTTGAAGAGATAAGAAAAGCCCTGCTCATTCTACATTCCCCACAGGACGAAATTGTCTCTATTAATCATGCCGAAGAGCTTTACAAGTCGGCATGGCATCCAAAAAGTTTCATTTCCCTGGACGGTGCAGACCACATGCTCAGCAATAAGGTCGATTCAGAATATGCCGGTACGGTGATCGCCGCCTGGGCTTCCAGGTATATTAGCAGACCGGAAGTACCCGAACTGGAGACAGACCATGAAGTGATGGCCAACCTGGGAGCTGATGGCTATACCACACAAATAACCGCGGGGAAACATCATCTGGTCGCCGATGAACCCGAAAAGGCAGGTGGAAGCGACCTGGGGCCTACTCCTTACCAACTGCTATCCAGCGGACTTGCGGCCTGTACCTCCATGACCATACATATGTATGCCCGGAGAAAAGAATGGCCTCTAGATAATGTGGAAACACATGTGAACTATTCCAAAAAACACGCAGAAGATTGCGAGAACTGCGAAGATGAAAAGGCCAAGATAGATACTTTTGAAAGGCAGATATCCATACAAGGAGATCTGGATGAAAAACAAATAGAACGTCTTATGCAAATCGCAGATAAGTGCCCGGTACATAAAACCCTTTCTACAAAAGGTCAGATCAAAACGCGGTTAAAGGACTCCTAGCTGAAAACACCAATTCTGCTGCTCTGTTAAGCTATCCTTAAATCTTTGGCTGTACTTCTTATTAAAATTAATTTAGAGCTATAAATAACAATTTAAACCAATCGAAACACTATGAAACGTATTAGTTTGTCTATTGTTCTTTGTGCCGGACTGATTTTTACCGGATGTAAGAATGAGAAAAAAGAAAAAGAAATGGATGAGCAGTCCGAGACCGAAATGACTTCTGAAAAAGAAATGAAAAAGGAAGAAAAAGAGGTTAAGAAGGTTAAGGTAAGCCTTAAGTCTGTTAGCGATTCCAAACTCAGCGGGAACGTGGTATTCACTGAAGAGGATGGAGAAGTTTCCATGACCGCTATCATTTCTGGTCTTGCTGAAGGTAAGCACGCTATTCACCTTCATGAAAAAGGAGATTGTTCAGCTGCCGATGGTTCGTCAGCCGGTGGTCACTGGAACCCAACCGATGCCAAGCACGGAAAATGGGGAAGCAATGATGGTTATCACAAAGGAGATATAGGTAACTTTGAAGTAGATGCTAATGGCAACGGAACCGTTAACATGAGCACAGACGAGTGGTGTATAGGATGTGGTGATCCTAAAAAAGATATTTTAGGGAAAGCCGTTATCGTACATGATGGTGTAGACGATTATACTTCTCAACCATCTGGAGCTGCCGGTACCCGTGTAGGTTGTGGAGTGATCCAGAAATAATAAAATTTAAGTATAGTTTATACAATGCGGTCTTCGGGCCGCTTTTTTTATATACATATTAAACCTATATTTAATTCCTCAAATAAAATTTATGCAGCAGGACGGTTTAATCCTTGAACTACAGAATGGCAATCAGCGTGCTTTTGAACGTATTTATGAATTGTATTCAGAAAGTATATATGGTATCATTTACAGTATTCTACATGATGAAAAGATAGCTGAAGAGATCCTTCAGGATGTTTTTCTAAAGATCTGGAACAATGCCTCCTCCTACAATTCAGATAAAGGACGATTCTTCACCTGGATACTGAATATCGCCAGGAATGCCTCTATAGACCATTTACGATCTAAAAGCCATAAGAATGATAAGAAAAACCTTGCAGCAGATAATTTCGTAGATATTCTGGAGACAAGGTCAAACTTTTCAGCAAAAGCAGACGCTATTGGAATAAAAAAATATATAGATGTTCTAAAGCCAGTTTGTAAGAAATTGATCGACCTTTTATTCTTTAAGGGATTCACCCAGAAAGAAACCGCCGAGGAGCTTGATATGCCTCTGGGAACCGTTAAAACAAGGAACAGGGCCTGTATCAATAAACTTCGGGAAATCTTAGCAGAATAAGCATGGATATAAAAGAATACATATCATCGGGAATTTTAGAACTCTACGTTTACGGCGCCCTTACCGAGGCTGAAAGCCGTGAAGTGAGCAGAGTGCTAAAGGAACACCCTGAAATTCGCCAGGAGGTGGAAGAGATCGAATTGGCATTGCAGAAACTTTCTGCCACCGCTGCACCGGAATATGATGCAGAAGCATTGCTGGCCAATATTAGAAGAAAACTCGGCAACAAGCCTGATGGCACGGTGATCAATATAGAAAGGAAAAAAGAGACCGATTGGGTGGCCTATATTGGCTGGGCAGCCTGTCTTGCCCTGCTTGTAGGTCTGTTCTTTGTTTTTGAAGACAAGAACAACCTAAGAGAACAGCTTAGTTCGGAAAAAGCGAGATCGGCTAAATTGGAACAACAGATCGCTGATGCCCGCGAGGATGCTGAAAAAACCGAGGAACTGCTAGCCGTACTTAGAGATAAAAATGTTTCTAAGATACAGCTACAGGGACAGCAGGCCGCTCCGGGAGCTTATGCCGCGGTTTACTGGAATAAACAAGAGAACAAGGCATATATAGATGCCGAGAACCTGCCGGAACCACCACGTGGAAAAGTTTACCAGGTTTGGTCTCTAAAGCTCGAACCGTTAACTCCCACCAGCATAGGCTTGCTTGAGGACTTTGCGGCAGACAACAATAAGATATTTGCCCTGGAGAATGCGAACGAATCGCAGGCCTTTGGAATCACCCTGGAGCCTGAAGGTGGTAGCGAATCGCCAACCATGGATCAGCTCTATGTACTTGGGGTAGTCGCAGCAGCTCCCTAATTAAGTAAATGATATAAAATAAGTAAGCCCCACTGTCGTGGGGCTTACTTTTGTAAATACTTAGAAAAGTTCCGGAGGGAACTGTCTTCTTTCTAAGCATCTAACCAACCAAAAAAATCAAAAACTCAATTTAAAATAATTCGACCAAAAATTATTCAAACAAACTTAGAGTTGTATCAAGATATACGGAGGCAGATGCAGTGCGGTTTTAAAAACTCCAATTTTAACATTTAGGGATCAGCTATCCAGCCAGGATTTAAAGTCCTTAACCCTTTCCCTGCTTACGATAAGCTGGAATTCATCAAAATTCTCAAGTTTTATTTCCAGGCGGGAATTCGTATAAGAAACGATATCTTTTATGGCGTTGATGTTGAGGATACACTTCCGGTTAATGCGGTAGAACTTTTCTGGGTCTAGATCATTTTCAAGCTGCTCCAGAGGTATCTCCACAGGATAATTCCTTCCGGAGAAACAATGTATATAGGTAGCCTTATTTTCAGAATAAAAACAGGCGATATCCCCAGTCTCTACGAGTTTCAGATGCTGACCTACCTGAGCGGTAAAGCGTGTTTTATAAGACCGTTCTACATTCCCGGTTTGGGTAAGTAAGGACCTCAGCTCATTCACATCGATTCCGTTTGTAGATTTTTTCGTTGCCCTGAACTTATTGATAGCCGCTTCCAGCTCTTCTTCATCTATAGGTTTTAAAAGGTAGTCTATGCTGTTAAGCTTAAAAGCCCTTAGTGCATACTCATCATAAGCGGTAGTAAAGATGATCGCTGCTTCGGTTTTTACGTGCTCAAAGATCTCAAAGGAAACCCCATCGCTTAATTGGATATCCAGGAAAATAAGATCTGGATGTTCATTGAAGTTAAACCAGCTTACCGCTTCGGCTACCGAATGCAGCATTGTTTCGGCCTCGATGTTCAGTTTTGAAAGCATACGCTGTAACCGGCGGGCAGCAGGCTTTTCGTCTTCAATAATAATTACGTTTATCACTATGATTTTTTAAGTTTATTTCCAGAGTTGTTTTTTATCCTTATCCATCAATTCCCTGATCTTCTTTTCCTCCCAGTTTTTACCAAACATGATATTAGGTCCAAAAACACCGGCCCAATGTGCTAACAGACCAATACCCCAGAAAAATATTGTTGAATAATTAGACCATTCAGTAAGGCCTTGGATAAAACCGGTATCACGAGTGCTTAGGACCAATATGGCAGAATTTATAACAATGAATATCAGCAGATGAACATAAAAGCCTTTTATATCCTTTACCTTTTTTTGAGCTGCCTTGTAGCTAAACTCCTTTTTATAATCTCTTTCCATTATTTCCACGATTTAGTTTGTTGTTCCTTTTCCATTAATTCCTGGATCTTTCGTTCTTCCCATTGGCTGCCGTAACCGAATACCGAAAATCCATGTACGGTAAGACCTATTCCCCAGCCGAATAGCGGGAACCAGAACCATTGAAAATTCCAGTAAGTATAGTAATTAATAAAAATAAGGAATGGTATTACCACGCAGTAGGAAATAAGGTTCGCATAGAATTCCTTGATCTCCTTCACCCTCTGTTTTGCTTTGAAATAAGCATTCTCCTGGTTGATCTCATTAGTATCCATAATTGAAATTTGTTTAGTTAATATGGGTAGCTTAACCCTGAAATTATCTTCGGTTTGTTCTATTAGAACTTTGCGATCTGTCACCACGTGATAGCGGTTCACGATATTCTGAAGCCCGACGCCCTTGCGATTGCCCAGCACCTCTTTTTTCTGAAAATTGTTCTCAACGACCAGGTTCCCATCCTCCTCGAATATTCTGATCTTTAAAGGCCTGTCCTCGCTTACTATATTATGCTTGATGGTATTTTCCAACAGCAATTGCAGGGATAAAGGAACTACCTTGGCGTCTTCATTCGATAACTCTTCAGGGATCTCGAAAAAGATACTGTTCTCGAAGCGCATCTTGAGCAGTTTCATATAAGTGCTGGCGAAGGCCAGTTCCTCTTTTACGCTCACTAACTCCTTATCCTTTTGTTCCAAAACGTAACGGTATATTTTTGATAAAGCTGTGGTGAACCGTTGTGCCTGGTCCGGATTTTCATCTATTAGCGAAGCCAGCACGTTAAGGCTATTGAACAGGAAATGTGGGTCCAGCTGGTTCTTTAAGGCGTCGAATTTTGCTGAAGCCGTACCAGCAATGATCTTTTGCTCCTTTACCTTTTTTTCCTGAAGTGCCTTATAGAAATACACCAAGTGGAAAAAGAGGGAAATAATGGTGATGAATAGTAAAGGTCCGTAATAATAATAGATCCTTTCTCCATCCATGAATTCCTGCAGACTTCGCCCCTTAAATAGAGTTTCATCTGTGAGGCGGCAGAGAAAATAAAATAATAAGGTGAGTATCACAGAGCCTCCGGCAGCCAGCAGGATAGTACGTAAGCTGGCATCCTCCCAGCCTATCTTCCTCTCAAAATATATAAAATAGATGCTGTTCACAGCCGTAAGCACGAAACAGTAGAAAAAATAGGTTCCCCAGGTCTTTAATTCTAATAGCGCACCAAAAGACTCCTCACTGTCGAAAATTATCTGGACCGAAAAAAGAACCAGGGTAATGGCTATACTAATCCTTAGTATTTTAAATAAATGTGTCATTCATTATATATTCTATGTACAAATTTGCCCTCAAACTTCAGTAAACCGAAATTCAATATACTGAGTTGTTGATTTTCGATACTGAATTGTAGTCTTATCTCAATTTTGGCTTTTCGTTTTTAAAATTAATTATTCTTTAACATTAAATTGAATAACTTGGATGAAATCCAAAAAATTAAATAATGACCATTTTTGAAGCACTAAGACAGGAGCATGAGATCCAGCGTGACCTCATTGCCAAACTTATAGAGACAGAAGGCAAAACAGAAGAGAGAAAAAAGATCTTCGAAAATCTTAAGCATGAATTGAAGATACATGAAGATGCGGAAGAAAGACATTTTTACGTCCCGCTTATGGAAAAGGACCTAACCCAGGAAAAAGCCCGTCATAGCGTAGCAGAACACCACGAAATGGATGAACTGGTAGAGCAGCTTGAGGATACTGAAATGGATGCTTCTAACTGGCTAAAGATTGCCAAGGAACTGCAGCACCAGCTGATACATCATTTAGATGAGGAAGAACATGAGGTTTTCCAGATGGCGGGGAAAGCCCTGACCGAAAAGCAAAAGACCGATCTGGCTTCGAGTTATAACAAGGAGATCAAAGAAAACAGATAATAAAAAAAGCCCCGCAATTTGCGGGGCTTTACTTTTATACTTTATCCTCATCCAGGGTCATGGTCTCTTCCTGACCTTTAAAAGGCCTTATGATCAGCCTTGCCGCCTTATCGAAATTTATATAATTATAGATCCAGTTAAAGAAGGTAACTGTCCTGTTCCTGAAACCTACCAGGAACCATAGATGCACGAACATCCATACGAACCAGGCAAAGAAACCAGAGAACTTCCATTTATGCAGGTCTACCACCGCGCGGTTCCGACCTACCGTAGCCATGGTCCCCTTGTCAAAATATTCAAATGGTTCCAGCTTCTCCCCCCTTATTAAATGCTTGATGTTCTTGGCCAGGTGTTTTCCCTGCTGAATGGCCGGCTGGGCCACCATAGGATGACCTTTAGGGAATTCTTCAGTTTGCATCAAGGCGATATCCCCGATGGCAAAAATATTTTCATAGCCATTCACCTGGTTAAATGCGTTCACCTGGTAGCGGTTGGCCTTCTCTACCATGGCCGAGGCGTTTAAGCCTTTTACCGGAGCACCGGTAACCCCTGCAGACCAGATAAAGGTCTCGGTCTTAATGGCCAGGTCGGTATTGGTCTTAACCAGATGTCCATCATAATTCTCCACCATGGTATTCAGGTGTATCTTTACCCCCAGCTCTTCCAACATCTCCTGAGCTTTTTTCGAGGCATGCTCGCTCATAGGAGGTAGAACCCGGTCCAGGCCTTCTAAAAGATGGATATTCATCTCGTTAGGATCCAGGTCTGGATAATCTTTTGGAACGATATGGTTACGAAGTTCAGCAATAGCTCCACTCAACTCTACACCTGTAGGCCCGGCACCCGCCAGGACGAAATTGAGCAATGCCTTTCTTTTTTCGGGATCTTCGGTAATGGTGGCCTGTTCAAGGTTTTCGAGAATAAGACTGCGGATGTTCAGCGCCTGCGGCACGGTCTTCATCCACATTCCATGTTCCTCGATGCTGTCATTTCCGAAGAAATTGGTTTTGGATCCTGTGGCGATCACCAGGTAATCATAAACAAGATCGCCTATACTAGTATGTACGGTATTCTTTTCTGCAGAAATTGAGGTCACCTCGGCAAGCCTGAAAAAACATTTCTTGCTGGACCGGGTGATCTTCCTAAGTGGGTATGCTATGGAATCTGGTTCCAGTCCCGAGGTAGAAACCTGATATAATAAGGGTTGAAACGTATGGTAGTTATGCCTGTCCAGCAGCACCATCTGCATCTCCTCTTTCAGGATCTTTCGGGCCAGTGCAATTCCGGCAAAACCACCTCCAATTATCACTACTCTGGGTAAGTCAGTTCTTGGGATATTCATAAGTTCGGCTGGTTTTACCCAAATTTACTATTTATGAAGGGAATGGAGGATGGATTAACTTTAAATTAAAGTTTTTTGTAACATAGCCTATATTTTTTCTACCTATTACTTGCTAACCAAACATTCGTGAACAAAGAATTAGAGCATCAGTTTGTAACCAACCTGGAGAAGCACCAGAACATTGCCCATAAGATATGTCGTATCTACACCAATGATCAGGAATCTCATAATGATCTTTTTCAGGAAATTACGATACAGTTATGGAAGGCTTATCCAAAGTTCAGGGGTGATTCAAAATTCAGTACCTGGATGTACCGGGTGGCCCTGAATACAGCGATCACCTTATACCGAAAGAAAAAAAGGAGCATCCGTACCCAGGATTATGATACGGTTCATTTCAAGATAAAGGCGGAGGAATATGATGATGAGGCCGAGAGGCACCTTAAGCTAATGTACGATGCGATAAAGCAGCTGAACGATATAGACAAGGCCCTGGTCTTTCTATACCTGGAAGATAAGAACTATGCAGAGATCTCTTATACCCTGGGGATTTCTGAAGTGAATGCGAGAGTAAAAATGAACAGGGTAAAAACAAAATTGAAGAACATCATTAATCCTTAGTGACATATGGATGATTTAGACCTACTAAAACAGGATTGGAAGAAGCAGGAGAAGAACCTGCCCCACCTTTCCTATGATGAAATCTATAAAATGATCTGGAAGCGATCCTCGTCTATCGTTAAATGGATCTTTGTGATTAGCATCCTTGAATTCCTTCTTGGAGCTGTCCTGAACATTTTCCTGGCAGATGAAGAATACTGGCAACAGATGGAGAAATACCAGCTTACCGAATTCACTATTATAGTCTACATTGTAAGTTACCTTATAACCTTTTATTTCATCTACAGATTCTACAAGAATTACCAAAGCATCTCTACTACAGATAGTGCTTCCAGGCTTATGAAGAATATCCTGAAGACCCGAAAAACGGTGAAATACTATATAGGTTTTATTCTTATTTCCAGCGGAGTGGTTTTCCTGATCACGGTTTTCCTGATGATAAGGAACCACGCTGTAGAATCGGCAGATAATGCAAATATGGAATTTGATGCTACCCAATGGCTCATCTTTATTGGAGGAACCCTATTGGCACTAGGCCTTCTACTGGGAGTGATCTGGCTTATTTACCGCGTTGTTTACGGGATCTTGCTAAAAAGACTTCTTAAGAACTATAAGGAACTTAAAAAGCTTGAAATGGAATAGAGCTTAGAGCTTAAATTTTGATATTTCTGGGGAAGAATAAAAGCATTCCTAATCAAAATATTTAGAGGATATAAAGCCTCTTGATCTTTCGCCTGAAGCCCCATTTAAGGCAGAAATATATACTTGGTTAAGTATCGGTATTTGAAGTCTAGTTTAGTAGCCCCACCTTCTCTGTTCGTTCAGGTCTTCCATGGCCTTGATCTCTTCGGTTGGAATTACCTTCAGGAAAGACGGATGTTGCTCGATGGCATATTCCAGCTTGCTCACGATCTCCTCGATACTGTCGTTCTCATAATCGATATCCAGTGGCTCTTTGATCTGGAAGCTCTGCAAGATCCCTCTTTTCTTGATCCTTAGACCTTTTTTATCGAAAGACCTTCTAAAGCCGTCGATCACGATAGGGATCACAATGGGTTTATGATTTTTGATTATATGGGCGGTTCCCTTTCTAATTGGCTTAAAGGGTTTGGTAGTTCCCTGCGGAAAAGTGATCACCCAGCCATCGTCCAGGGCCTTACCGATATTCTCAGTATCATTGGGATTAACCTCCCTCTTGATCTCCTTGCCCTTGGCCCTCCATGTTCTTTCTACGGTAATAGCACCGGCATAAGCCATGATCCTGGCAAGCAGACCGGCCTTCATGGTTTCCTTGGCTGCAACATAATAGATATTAAGCTTTGGCTGCCAGATATAACCAATGTTTTTAATACTGTCTACCCTCCCGCTAAGACTGGCATTGAACACATGGAACATGGCCGTAACATCTGCGAAATAGGTCTGATGATTGGAAACGAAAAGTACATTGGTATCTGGGAGGTTCTTGATGATCTCAGAACCTTCTATGTGCAGTTCATTGAAACCACGATACCTCCTGTGGGTGAGTACTCCGAATACACGGATCAACCACTTCTTCAAAATTAAATAATGCCCAAATGGATTCTTCTTGAATAATCCCATTTTTTGATATCTTTTTGACCGGTTATTTTCCAGCTTTTATAGAACCGGCGGCAAATATAATAATACTTTCCACATTATATTTTTAAAAGCAACTCTCTAATCTCACTTAACATCATTCCGGTAGCCCCCCACACCACGTGACCGTTCAACCTGTAGGCTGGTACCTCGATGTTATTGGCATAAGAAGTGCTCAGGTTTTCCGTGATCAAATTATCATCATTTAGAAATTCGCTTAGTCTTACTTCCAGGATCTGTTCCACTTCAGATTCCTGGGCCTTTAGAACTGGGGTTGTATGCATGATCCCCAGGTAAGGTTGCACCCAGAAGTTAGAAGGTGGAATATAGAGCCGGCTCAGTTTCTTTACCACTTCAATATCGTGCCGATAGATCCCAACTTCCTCTTCGGTCTCCCGTAAGGCCGTCTGCTCAAGATCCTCATCCTCTAACTCTACCCTGCCACCGGGAAACCCAACCTGATTGGAATGTACCCCATTATAGGTTTTTCTTAGGATTAAGACCAGACGCGTATCCCGCATCTCATCTGGATAAAAAACAGCCATTACTCCGGCTTCGTGGGGATTCCTTTTAGACATATCTATATTATCCAGTTCATTGATCCTTATAAGCGGGGCTAGTTTTCTATGCGCGGCTTCACCGGGAAGCTGCATTTTTTTTAACTTTGAAATCCTGTTTTTAAAAATTTCAAACTCCATGTTCAGACAGCTTTCTTTAATAGCAATTTTCTCTATTCTCTTTTTCGCAAGTTGTGAAGATACGGAAAAGTCCTCAAAAAATGGGGAAACCAGAACGACTGAAGAGTTAAAAGCCCAGCAAAAAGAGGATTCTATCCAGCGCGCCAGGGATAGTATCTTTGAATTGAGAAAACAAGAACTGGCAAAAAAAGAGGAGAAATCTAAGATCGAAGAAAACCCGATGTTCCCCATTGCCCAGGAAGAACTTATCCCAACCCTTACCGAATATGGGAAGGAGAACCCGGAAACCCGTGTACGCATCAAGACCAAATATGGAAATATAGATGTAGAACTTTACCGGGACACTCCCCTGCACCGGGCAAATTTTATCATGCTAGTTAAAAATGAATATTTCAATGATACCTTCTTTCACCGGGTCGCACCGGGATTCGTTATCCAGGGCGGGAATGCAGACAATCAGTCGACCGCTAGTATGCGCGGCGACGTGGGCGATTATCTCATTCCTAGCGAGTTCGATGCAGGTCACCAACATACCTATGGAGCATTTTCAGCAGCTAAATATGCTGAACAGAACGTGAGCAAGGCTTCTTCCCCTTTTGAATTCTTCATTGTTATGGACAAGGGTGGCACGCCTCACCTAAATAATGATCATACGGTATTTGGAAGGGTGATTCGTGGAATGGATGTGGCCGAAAAGATCGCCCAGGTGAAAACGGGTAATTCTGAATGGCCAATCAACAATGTAGAAATGGATATCGAGATCCTTGACTGATCATTGCATGGTGTAATAATTGTAATCATTGATCACCCGGCGAACAAAATCTACAGGCCTTTCATCGGGCTTTACGTCCATAAGCTCAGTCAGCTTTTCGCTTAACGAAATGATGATATGGTGCTGGCCTTCTCTCACCGCCGTTTGGTAAAGGTTTTTGATTTGCTGAACATCGGCATCGCTCAAAACGGTTACCTGGGGATATTTAGGCTGGTAATTTTCAGGAATATCTACAGAAAGGCTTTGATGCAGGCCTACCTTCTTCTTTTCAGAAATCACGGTAGTTCCCGCGGCAATATCTCCCAGCCTCTGGCCTTTTCCGTTGAAAAGTATGGTCACCACGGCCACTCCTCCAAAAGTCAGACTAATATCTATGAACCTAAGCAGCCATCTAATCAGGTAATTTGAAAATCCCGGCCTGGAGCCATCCTTTTTCACTACCCTAATCTGTAAAAGTGCCTTCCCAGGCGTTCTTCCATCCCATAAAGTTTCCCATAGCAGGAAGTAAAGAAAAAAGGGTAAACCCAGAACGAGGTAATACATCATCTGGCTTCCGCTATCTTCTCCAAGACCGGCCATAACCAGAGAGGCCATAACCAGGTAAATAATTATAACGGATAGATCTATCAAAAAAGCGAGGATTCGCTCCATAATTCCCGCCACATTCTGTTCTATACTTATATTTTGAGCGGTTTCAATTTGAAAGTTATCCATTAAATATGTTACTTTGGGTTATATTATAAAAAGATGCGCGAGGCGGCTTTTGTCAGGCAAAATAAAGATAAATGGATTAAGTACGAAAGTCTGCTTGAAAATAAGGCGACGCTTTCCCCAGAAAGTATCTCAGACGTTTATATAGACCTTAGTGACGACCTAAGCTATTCCAGGACCTTTTATCCAAAAAGCAACACTACCAGGTACCTGAACGGCCTGGCTTCCTCCTATCACCAGAAGATTTATAAATCTAAAAAAGAACCCGCTAACAGGTTCATAAGATTCTATACCAGGGAGTTTCCGGCACAGTTCCACAAACACCAGAAAATGTTGCTTTTAAGCTTCCTGATATTTACCGGCTTCACCTTGATAGGCGCATACAGCTCGGCATCAGACGCAGCTTTCGTTCGCTCCATACTTGGAGATGCTTATGTGAACATGACCCTGGAGAATATTGCGAACAATGATCCCATGGCTGTTTATAAAAAGGCTTCAGAAACCGATATGTTCCTGGGCATAACCATCAACAATATCAGGGTTTCCCTGATGGCTTTCTCAATGGGCGTCCTGGCCGGTTTGGGAACTGCCTTCCTGCTAATGCAGAACGCGGTGATGCTGGGAAGTTTTCAGTATTTCTTTTATGACAAGGGACTTCTCTGGGAATCTGCACGAACCATATGGATCCACGGCACGATAGAGATCTCAGTAATTATTGTTGCCGGTTGTGCCGGCCTGGTGGTCGGCAAAGGAATTCTTTTCCCCGGTACTTATTCTCGTTTAAAATCCTTTACCATGGCGATAAAAGAAGGCCTGAAGATTGTGATTAGCACGGTGCCATTTTTCATCGTCGCCGGTTTACTGGAAGGTTTTGTGACACGGGTCACCGGTATGCCCGACTGGCTGGCGGTATTGATAATTCTATCCTCCCTGGCTTTGATATTGTTTTACTATGTTTACTACCCTTTATACCTTCTAAAAAAATCTAAAAATGAACCAAGACCCCATTCAATTTAAAAGACAACGAGAGCTGGGAGAGATCCTTAGCGTAACTTTCCAGTTTATTAGGCAGAATTTTAAGGCTGCCGGGAAGATCTACCTGAAAATAGTGGGGCCTGTCTTGCTACTGCTTATTGCAGCCGCTACCTATTATACCTGGACTACACTGGGGACTTCTTTTTTCGAGGGTGGTTTTCAGGGTTCAGAAATCCTGGTTTCCCTGAGCCTAATGATGCTCGCCTACCTATTGTTTGTAGCTACCATGAACGGTACCATTTACCACATTATACTTTCCTACATAAATAATAATGGAGAAATAAAGGCTACAGAAGTAAGCGCCGGCATGAAGGCCGACTTCGGAAAACTGCTGTTGCTCACTCTAATCTGCTGGATCCTCATTTTCGCCGGAACCATGCTGTTCATTATCCCTGGAATCTATGTGACCATACCTCTAAGCCTGGCCGCAGCGGTGCTTGTTTTTAGAAGAGAAGGTATTGCTGAAAGTATATCGAGTTGTTTTAACCTGGTAAAGAACAACTGGTGGATGACTTTCGCCAGCATCCTATGTATAGGGATCATCGTTTACCTGGTAGGCCTGGTCTTCCAGCTGCCGGCGATCATTTACATTTTCATTAGAACCTTTACCGTTGCTTCTGAATCATCTTCCGGGAACGTTGGAGAGGTCTTTGGGCCCGGTTACGTTATTTTAAACGCCGTTACCTCGACCCTGCAATATCTTATCTATAGCATAACTCCTATTGGTGTTGCGCTGGTCTATTTTAATCTGAACGAAAAGAAGAATTTTACCGGGACCTACGAAACCATTCAGAACCTGGGAAACAATAACTGATCTTGAAAAAAGGCCTGATTTACCTTCTTATTTTTTTTCTTTTCGGAAATATTTATCCGCAAGAGATAGATTCTATTGCCGGAAAAAAAGAAGTGGTGTTTGACAGCACTGAAGGTCTCTCGCCTGCTGAATTCAACAAGGATCAATTAAATACTTATAAAACACAAAAGGAATTCGATTATTTAAAGACCGGCGAAAAGGAAACCTGGTGGACGAGGTTCAAAAAATGGATCAATGCAAAATTCAACCAGTTTCTTAACTGGCTTTTTGGCGATTATCAGCCGGGCAGTATACTGGCATTTTTTATCGAGATCCTTCCATTCTTATTACTGATTATTTTCCTAGGTCTCGTAGCCTGGCTCTTTTCCAGGCTGAACCCGGGAGGGCATATCCTAAAGGAACCAAGGAACAGCGAAGTATTTTTAAGTGAAGAAGAGGAACTTGTTAAGAACGAAGACCTGCCGTTCCTGATAAAAAAAGCGGTACAGGAAGGCCAATTCAGGCTTGCCGTTCGTTATTATTATCTCAACGAATTAAGAAAGCTGGACCGCCTAAACCTCATAGATTACGAATTTCAAAAGACCAATAAGGATTATTCTGAAGAGATACAGAACGAAAAGATCAGGAAGCATTTTCATGAGATCTCGAAACTCTATGAATTCATCTGGTACGGAAGTTTCCAGGTTTCAGAAACAGATTACCGCCTGGTAGAAAAAGGTTTTTTAAGAATGGAGGAAGCACTTAACTCGAGATCTTATGAATAAAACCTACAAGATCGCCCTGGGATTATTCATCCTCCTAATCGCTTCCCTGGCATGGCTGGAGAGCACAGAACCAGACCCCATCAATTGGAACCCGAGTTTCACTTCTAAGGACAAGATCCCGCTGGGAGCCTTCGTTTTTTATGAAAGCTGGAAAAATTCTACTTCAGACAGTATAAGGGAGATCAGGATCCCGCCTTACGAATTTCTAAATGATACCGTTCAGCAAGGAACCTATTTTTTCCTGAACAATTATGTAGGTTTCGACAATGAGGAACTGGACGATCTATTGAAATGGGTGGCCCAGGGGAACAGCCTGTTCATTTCAGCCTATGATTTTGGCCCTAACCTGGCCGACACCTTGAAAATAGAGCTTAGAAATCATATTTCTTCTGAAGGCTTTAAGTCAAGACCAAAATTAAATCTTGTAAATCCTGCCCTTAGAATGGAGCAGGCCCTGGAATTCGACCAGGACCTGGCAGGCGTATATTTCAGTAAAATCGATACTTTAGAGCATAAGGTTCTTGGTACGGCAGCTTTCGGAGAGAAAAAAACTGAAGAAAAGATAAATTTCATAAAGGCCAGATTTGGGAATGGAGAGATCTACCTGCACTCTACCCCGCAGGCCTTCAGCAATTACTTTTTGCTTAAAGATGAAAATTACCGGTACACAGAGGCTCTTCTGGCCTATTTAAAGGGAAAGAACATACTTTGGGATGCCTATTATAAAGCCGGGAAAAGCTTTTTCACCTCACCGCTCTATATCCTGCTCAACAACCGGCCATTAAAATGGGCCTATTATTTCGTACTTATCGCGGCGATACTGTTCATCCTGTTTGAAGGAAAGAGAAAACAGCGATCTATCCCGGTGGTAGAGCCACCCAGGAACAGGTCTTTTGAATTTACCGAAACCATCTCCCAGCTTTACCTTGAACAGGAAAAATTTCATGAACTCGGATTAAAGAAGATTAACCTCTTCCTGGAATATATCAGAAATAATTACCGCCTGGATACCTCTGAGATCAATGATCAGTTTTACCGGGACCTGGCGGTGAAAAGCGAAAATAGTCTGGATAAGACCAAAGAACTTTTCGATAGAATCTTTACTTTTCAGGATCGGCAGGATAGTGATAAGCAGGATTTTTTCGAACTATCAAAAAGCATAAATTCATTTAAACATACCCATGGACAAGCAGGAAACTCAGCAAAACGAAGAAGGACTTAAATTCGAGAACCGCATCCCCCTGGAAGGATTGAAAGATTCCGTAGAAAAGCTAAAAGAACAGCTTTCCCGGGTGATCGTAGGCCAGGATAATTTTGTGGAACTTTTGATCGTGGGACTTCTGTCCAACGGTCATGTGCTTATTGAAGGTGTTCCCGGTGTAGCCAAGACCATTACCGCAAAGTTGTTCGCGAAATGCCTGAAAACAGATTTCAGCAGGATACAGTTCACCCCAGACCTGATGCCCAGCGATGTGCTGGGAACCTCGGTTTTTAACATGAAGACTTCAGAATTTGAATTCAAAAAAGGTCCCATTTTCTCCAATATCGTGCTGATAGACGAAATAAACCGTGCTCCAGCCAAGACTCAGGCCGCGCTTTTTGAAGTCATGGAAGAAAGGCAGGTGACCATAGACGGTAAATTATATAAGATGGAGGCGCCCTTTATGGTCCTGGCGACCCAGAACCCCATAGAACAGGAAGGTACCTATGCCCTGCCGGAAGCGCAACTGGATCGTTTTCTCTTCAAGATCGAAGTAGATTATCCTTCTTTTGACGATGAAGTGAAGATCCTGCAGAGCCACCACGATAGAAAAGGAAAATTGCCTGAAACCGAAATAGAAGCTGTCTTAACACCGGAACAGCTGGCGGAACTTAGGGAGCAGATACATGAGATCATCATCGAAGAAAAACTGCTTAATTATATTGCCGAGCTTATTAACAAGACCAGGAATCATCCGCATTTGTACCTGGGCGCCAGTCCGCGTGCTTCTATTGCCGTGATGAACGCAGCTAAAGCATTTGCGGCGATCAATGCCAGGGATTTTGTGATCCCCGAGGATATTAAGAATGCGCTAAAACCGGTAATTGGGCATCGCCTTATACTTTCTCCAGACCGCGAAATGGAAGGTATGACCGCAGGCAGCGTTATAGATATGATCACCCAATCTGTAGAAATCCCTCGTTAGTGCTCAAATTCATTAGATCCCTGTACTTTGGGAAACGGCTTTTTTACGCGCTGTTCGGCATCTCCATTCTTTTCCTGATCTCCTTCTGGTTTTCACCCCTGTACAGTATTACCTGGATCCTGACCTCGGTGCTGGGAATTTTAGTCCTTACAGATGTGTCAGCCCTCTTCCGGGTTAATGGGATCGAGGCAGACCGGATATTACCTGAAAAGTTTTCGAATTCAGATGATAACAGGGTCGTGATAGAGATCGCGAATAAGTATGGCTTCCGGCTGAATGCGGAGGTGATCGATGAGATCCCCGTACAGTTTCAGAAAAGGGATTTCCTTAAGCAAATAAGATTTACACCCCATAAGAGCATAGAATTTGAATATTTCCTTAAACCCCTGGAGCGTGGTGAATATATCTTCGGAAACCTGAATATCTATGTTTCCAGTATTTTTAAACTGGCCAAAAGGAGATACACCTTTAATAAGGACCAGATGGTGAAGGTTTATCCTTCTTTTATCCAAATGAAGAAACTGGATTTCCTGGCGCTCGACCAGAAGATAAACCTGCATGGTATCAAGCGGATCCGGCGAATTGGCCATACCATGGAATTTGAACAGATCAAGGAATATGTTCGGGGTGACGATGTAAGGACCATTAACTGGAAAGCCACGGCCAAACATGGCAACCTGATGGTGAACCAGTTCCAGGATGAAAGATCACAGCCAATCTACTCTATAATAGACTGCGGCAGGGTGATGAAGATGCCTTTTGAGGGGCTTAGCCTGCTGGATTATGCCATAAACTCCTCTCTGGCTTTTTCTAATGTGGCCCTTAAGAAAAAGGACAAGGTGGGAATGCTCTCCTTTTCGAATAAGATCGACCATCTGCAGAAAGCCAGTTCTAAGCTCAGCCAGCTAAGCAGGATCATGGAGGCCCTTTATAACGTAAATACTGGCTTTTACGACAGCGATTTCAGCCTGCTGTATTCCCGGGTAAAAAAATATATAAGCCATCGCAGCCTGTTGATGATCTATACCAATTTTGAGCATATGTCTGGGCTGCAGCGCCAACTGCCTTTTCTTAAAGCTCTGGCCAAGCAGCACCTGGTCGTGGTGATCTTTTTTGAAAATACCGAAATGATCCGACTAACCGAAATCGCACCGGCTAACCTAAGCGAAAGCGCCCACCAGACCATAGCCGAACAATATGCGCATAATAAAAGTCTCATGGCCAGAGAACTTCAAAGACACGGGATACAGGCCCTGCTTACTCCTCCTCAGGACCTGAGCATCAACGCTATAAACAAATACCTGGAGATCAAGTCCAGGGGTTTACTTTAGTTAATTACAATTCGGTTTACAAATTCTACAGTTCGGTTAAAAGATTTTTCGGAAGCTGTGCTTTGAGGCTAAGTTTGTTCCATAATCAAAAAACAATAGCATTATGAAAACCTTAGCTTTATTAGCAGCAATCTTGTTCGGATCATTTGTAAACGCCCAGACCGGTAATTCGGGAAGCATCAGCGCCACTGTACCCAACGTGAATGGAACCGAAGGCAGTGTGAAATTCGGACTTTATTCCGCAGAGACCTTTATGAAAGCAGCCCCGGAATTTTCGGTAAAAGCCGAAATCATTGATGGAAGGGCTGTGGCACAATTCGAAAATGTTCCTGAAGGAACCTACGCCTTACTGGTGATGCACGATAAGAACGAGAATAACAAGATGGATTTTGATGCCAGCGGTATACCGACCGAGGATTACGGAAGCAGCGGCAATTCGATGACTTACGGGCCACCAATCTGGGAAGAATCCAAATTCGATTTCGACGGGAACAATAAGGAACTAACCATCAGGTTCTAAGATTTAAACTTGAAATCATGAAAACTTTATTCTCCATATTTGTCACGCTGATCATAGGTGTTGCCGCATTAAATGCGCAAACTTTCGAAACCGACCAGCAGGCAAAATCTGCTATCCAGAAGCTTAGTTTTCTTTCCGGTGAATGGAAAGGAAAAGGCTGGAGAATATCCCAGGATGGCAATAAATATCATTTCGATCAATCTGAGACCGTACAGTTCAAACTCGATAGCACCGCCTTGCTCATCGAAGGAAAAGGAACCGCGAAGGGCAGGCTCATCCACAATGCCCTGGCCGTGGTGACCAGCGAAAAGGAATCTGGCAATTATGAATTTCAGTCCTTTCTACAGAATGGGATGAAAGGAAGCTTTAAAGCCGAATTAAAGGATGGGAATTTCTACTGGTATCCAAACCCAAATGTAAGGTACATCATCAGTATCAATGATAAGGGCCAATGGCATGAAACAGGCGAATATAGCCGGCAGGGAAACTGGATCCAGTTCTTTGAAATGACCCTGGACAGGATCTAATCATCAATCATTTTTTATCATTGAACCCTTCCCTATCAGGAAGGGTTTTCTAATAGATAAAACAAAGTTAAATTGCATTTAAAATAAGAAAAACTTATACCTTTGTGTAAGTAAACTTGATGAAATGACAATTACCCAGCTCCATTATGTACTTGCAGTCGCAGAACATAAGAATTTCACTAAAGCGGCCCAGAAAGTTTTTGTAACCCAGCCTACCCTAAGTATGCAGATCCAAAAACTGGAAGAAGAACTTGAAGTCACCATTTTCGACCGAACAAAAAAGCCTATACAGCTTACCGAGGTTGGGGAAAAGATAGTACAGCAGGCCCGCAATATAGTTAACGAGAGCGACAGGATACAGGATATCGTAGACCAGCAGAAGGGATTTATTGGCGGGATATTCCGTTTAGGGGTAATACCAACGATTATGCCTACGCTTTTACCGATGTTCATTGGCAGCTTCATCAAGAAATACCCCAAGGTAAAACTGAAAATCGAGGAACTGCACACAGAGGCGATACTCGAAAAACTTAAGGAAGGACACCTGGATGCAGCCATTGCGGCCACTCCTCTGGAGGTTGAAGGCATCAAGGAGAACGTGCTTTACTATGAGCCTTTCGTGCCCTATATTCCGCAGGGAATGCAGATGGAAACTTCAGATAAGATCACCGTGGAAGACCTGGACATCAACAAAATATTATTGCTGGAAGACGGGCATTGTTTTAAAGATGGTATCATTAATCTTTGCAAGGCTTCCCGTGATTATGGAGATGACCAGCTACAGCTTGAAAGCGGAAGTTTTGAAACTCTTATTAAACTGGCCAACGAAGGGCTGGGGATGACCCTTCTGCCCTATTTACATACCCTCGACCTTAAGGAGTCTGAGAAAGAGAACCTCAAAATGTTCCAGGATCCAATACCAGCAAGGGAAGTTAGCCTTATCTACAATCGCAGTGAATTAAAGATGCAGATCATCGAGGCACTTCGCAGTACGATCGCCGGGGTCGTAAAAGGGGCTATAACCTTCCAGAATGTGAAGATTATAAGTCCATTGAATAAAAAGAAAGAATTTACTACCAATTAAAAAAGCGGCCTTTTGGGCCGCTTTTAGTTAAGTATTTAAATACATTAAACATTGATTTAATTCGGGATTCTGCCTGGTTAAACCAACAATCCAAAGTCTTAGCTCCTCAATCTCATAAGGAAGTAAACGATCAATTGCTTTTTTAACCTCTTTACAGAACAAGTTCGCATCAAAACTCACTTTTGCAAGTACCGTTTTGGTGTATTCAAACATCGCTCGCGCCATAATTTGAAATTGATTTTAGTTAAAGTTAGGTCGTCAAAAATATGTATTAATATTCTATGAGCCGTTAATTTTTTGGTAAGCCTAATATAATAAAAACTATTTATTTTAACATATTTCTTAAATCTTTAACATAAATCAAAATCTGTTATCGCCACTAATAACATCTCCCAATCCTCCAAGAATACTGCCTTCTCCCTTGTCTTTTCCACCTCCCTGCGGAGCTGCCTGATGTATCCTGCTGGCCAGCCTGCTAAAAGGTAAGGATTGGATGTATACCGTACCGGGTCCGGTTAGGGTTGCAAAGAACAAACCTTCGCCTCCAAATATTGTGTTCCTTATTCCGCCAACGAATTCTATATCGTAATCTACAGTCTGGGTAAAACCAATGATACAACCTGTATCTACTTTTAGTTTTTCACCTGGCTGCAGCTCTTTCCTGGCCATGGTTCCGCCGGCATGAACAAAGGCCATTCCGTCTCCTTCTACCTTTTGCATAATGAATCCTTCACCTCCAAAGAATCCCCGACCTAGCTTTTTACTGAATTCGATCCCAATGGAAACACCTTTGGCCGCACATAAAAAGGCGTCTTTCTGGCAAATGAACTTGCCATTATACCTGGTAAGGTCTATTGGAATAACTTTTCCGGGATAAGGAGAAGCGAAGCTGATCTTTTTCTTTCCCTGAACCTCGTTAGAGAAGATCGTCATAAAGAGACTTTCACCGGTAAGTAAACGCTTGCCGGCTCCCAGCACCTTGCCCAGAAATCCTTCGTTCTGCTTGGACCCGTCCCCAAAAATCGTATCCATCTTGATGCCATTATCCATCATCATAAAGTTACCTGCTTCTGCAATAACGGCTTCCTGTGGATCCAGTTCCAGTTCAACATATTGCATTTCTTCTCCAAAGATCTGGTAATCTATTTCGTGTGCATTCATCTTATAAAGCATTAGGCTTAAAGCTTTAGGCTCTAAGCAGGATTAGTAATATTTTTATTCCAAGCAAGTAGGTTTCAGGTTAAGACTTAGGGCTTTTAACCTTTACTGTCCACTGGAATTCGAAGACAGATACTTCTATCCCGTCTTCGTTCACTCCCACAGATTTCATCCAGAAGGTTTGCCCCTCCCCGGTAGCTATGGTCTTTTTAATGGCTTCGTTCACTTTATTACCGTCGTAACAGGTGAATTTTATTTTTCCGGTTGCTTTTTTAGTGAAGGTAGATTTGTTCTGGGCAACCAGCATGGAAATCTTTTTATTGGAATCCTGGATCTTACCCATCACAAGGGCACCAGTACTAAGTTCTGCAGCCATGGCCTGTACGGCGAAATACATGGAATTAAATGGGTTCTGGTTTATCCACCTATGGGTTACCCCCACTTCACACTCGGTCTGGTCTATATGTTTCACCCTCACCCCACATAACCAGGCACTTGGTAATTTCAATGTTAAAAAGGAATTCAATTTAGAGGGAGAAAGCTTCATTTAAATAATATTTTGGTTGATTTTTTATAAAAGTAGGAAATATGTTCCAGTATTCAATTCTTAATTTTTTGTTAATTTTCAGTACTATGTGTTGCATAATACCTTCTTTTAGATATATATTTGTATAAGAATCTAATAGGTTATAAATGTATCAATCAAAAATCATCATGAAAAAATCATCTCACACTCAGACATTTAGATTGTCGGACACCAAAAATCCAACAATAACTAGAACACAGATCAATCTGGCGATAGCTTTTATCTACATCTATTTTCTAACAGCCATCTTCCTTTAAGATCTAACATTTAAATCAAGAAAAAAATGACGACTGAAACCATCAATCAAAACAGGACCCTGGCTACCGTACTTCATCTTTCGGTATTCTCGAAATACGTGATTCCGTTTGGGAACTTCATCTTTCCCATGTTATTGTGGCTTTCGAGAAAACAGGATCCATTTGTAGATCATCACGGGAGAAATGCCCTGAATTTCCAGATAAGCATGTTCCTATACGCTGTATTTATCGTAGCAGTGGGAGCGGCAACCTTTGTTTACTTCGGGCTAAGATTCACAGCTAATGAACCATTGTTTTTCATTCAGGATTCATTCGTAATAGATAATTTCTCTGATGCCATGCCCTTTTTCATCACAGTGGGCATCCTGGGAATCTTATTACTAGGTCTTTTTGTACTTGAACTATTTGCGGTCATCAACGCGAGTATCAAGGCAAACGAGGGCCAGTTATATAATTACCCGCTAACCATCAATTTTTTAAGTTCGGAAACTCCGGACCAGAACCATCAAAATCAATCAAGAAATGAACAGTTTAATGACACCCAAAAACAAACACTATGAAGATTGAAAATACAAAAGCCCAGATGCGTAAGGGTGTACTGGAATACTGTATTCTCTCGGTTCTCCGGGATGAAGACGCCTACGTGGCAGAGATTCTGGACACTTTAAAAGACGCTAAGCTGCTGGTTGTGGAAGGTACGATTTACCCTTTGCTTACCAGGCTTAAAAATGCCGGACTTCTCAATTACAGATGGGAAGAATCCACCAGTGGGCCACCTAGAAAATATTACGGGCTCACCGAAACAGGGAAAATTTTCCTCAGGGAACTAACCGGGACCTGGGAAGAATTGCAAACTGCAGTTAATATCGTAACCACTCAAAAAAAGAAGAACCATGAATAAGACAGTAAATATAAATCTTGCCGGCACATTCTTTCATATAGATGAGGATGCCTATGCCAGACTACAAAGGTATCTGGAGGCCATAAGGCATTCGTTTTCTAATACGCAGGGTCGTGATGAGATCATCTCTGATATCGAGGCTCGTATTGCTGAATTATTTAATGAAAAGATCAAGAATGACCGTCAGGTGATCAGCATTAAAGAAGTAGAAGAAGTAATCACTATCATGGGGCAACCTGAAGATTATATGGTAGATGAGGAGATCTTCGAAGATGAACCTAAAAGAACCAAGACTACCAAGACCGTTGGCAAACAGCTTTTCCGCGATACCGAAAACGGTTATGTAGGTGGCGTTTCTTCAGGATTAGGTCACTATCTTGGCATAGAAGCTATCTGGGTAAGACTCTTATGGATCTTACTTACCATCTTCTCCAGTGGTGCTTTCATCCTTATATATATCGCTTTCTGGATCTTTGTTCCCGAAGCTAAAACCACGGCCGATAAATTGGCCATGCGCGGAGAGGAGGTAACCGTCAGCAATATCGAGAAAAAGATACGTGAGGGTTTTCACGAGGTTTCAGATAGTATAAAAAATGTAGACTATGAGAAATATGGCAAAAAGGCCAGCGCCGGAGCCAGCTCTGCAGCTACAACCCTTGGTGACATCATCAAGTTCTGTCTGAAACTATTCGTAAAGTTCGTAGGTATATTGTTGTTATTGATCGCAGGTTCAACCCTGATCGGGTTGTTCGTAGGTCTGTTCGCAGTTGGAACCTTCGGAATTATCGAGGCTCCATGGACAGATTATATAGACGTGGTGAACAGTGGTGCGCCTATCTGGCTGATTTCCCTTCTGGCATTTTTTGCCGTAGGTATACCGTTTTTCTTCCTGTTCGTTTTAGGACTGAAGATTCTGGTGAAGAACCTGAAATCTCTTGGTAGAATAGCTTTACTTACCTTATTAGGAGTTTGGCTTATCTCGATCATAGGTCTAACCGTAATAGGGGTTAGCCAGGCTACGAATCGTGCCTTTGATGGTGAGGTCGCCAGTACAGAGAAACTGGCGATCGCAACTTCAGATACGCTTTTCCTGAGAATGAGAAATAATAGTGAATATACCGGGAGAACCTGGAAAAGTTCAGATTTCAGGATCACCTACGATAACAGCAACAAGATCATCGTTGGGAACGACATCAGGCTAATCGTTAAATCTACCAGTGATTCACTGGGAAAAATGGAGATCGTGAAAATGGCCGAAGGCAAGAACTATGAAGATGCCAAAAACAGGGCCGCAAAGATCAATTATTCCACCAGCCTGATCGGGAATGAACTATTACTGGATAGTTACTATACTTCAGATGCCAGTTATGGATACCGCGACCAGGAGGTTCAGGTTACTCTTTACCTTCCTGAGGGAGTTATCCTTTATGCCGATGATAACACCTCCTCTTTTCACAGGAATTATGGTTCTTACGGGGATATACTTACCAGTGGCAAGGAGGGACATTTTCTAAAGGTCATAGATGGGGAAACCATTTGCGAAGACTGCCCCGTAGATACCTGGGATAATGAAGATGGAGACTGGGGAGAGGAAGACCGGGACTGGGATACCGCCGATGATTTTAATGCCAGGATCAATGTGAATGGTGAAGAAATGGACATTCGTGTAAACGATGAAGGCGTAGAAGTGAACGATAAAAAAGTTAAGCGAGTAAAGATAGACAGTAATGGAATAGAGATAAATACACCATCATGAGTTCATTAGTCAATTTTGTGATAAGTTTTATGATGGGTCTTCTTTTTGGTCACCAGTTAGAAGAACCTAAAAACGCTAATTACGAGTTTCAGCAGGATACAACCAAGCTCATTATTGAACTCGAAATGCGGCAACAGGTACTCGAATCCTGATAATTAAAGATCAAAAGCTCCTAATTAGGGGCTTTTGTTATATTTGGTATAAATCTAAATCTAATGATGCTAAAAAAACTCCCCCTTCTCTTATTGATCATTTTCATTTCTTGTAAAGCCCAGGACAAAGTAAAAGGTAGCAGGAATGTAAAGACCGAACAATATGATATCAACTCCTTTCACAGTATACAGGCTAAAGGTGATTTTAAGATAGGCATCCTCAAAGGCAGTAAACCCATGATCGAGATCGAGGCAGACGATAACCTGCACGACCTTATCCAGACCGATGTTGTAGATGGCGTGCTTCTTATAAAACCCATTAAGGAAATTAAAAGCAGCAAAAGAAAGGAACTTAGAATAACTTTTGCAGATACCCTGAAGAACATAAGCATAGCCGGTGAGGTGGAACTAAGTTCCTTACAGGACCTTTACCTTGGTGATTTTGATCTTACCACCAGGAAAGATGCGCAGGCATTTTTAACCCTAACCGCTAAGACCTTCAATCTTGTACAGAGCGATGATGCCAAATCTGAACTCAACATCACCGCTAGTAAAGCTAACTGGCAATTAAACCAGTCTTCAGAAGTAAAGGCACTGGTAAACGCGCCGGTATTCAATGTAGATATTTATGAAAAGGCCTCGGCAAGAATAGATGGAGATGTACAGGAATTCAAAATTAGGGCCGACCAGTCTTCTAAATTCGACGGAGAGAATCTTACCAGTATCAAGGCCGATGTTCTGGCGCAGGGAGATTCAGAAGTGAAGGTAAATGCCACCGAAAGCCTAAAAATTAAAGCCAACGGAAAGAGCGAGATCGACATTTACAATGAACCGGTGATCGAACTTATTGAATTCAAGGACGAGGCCAGCCTGGTAAAAAAAGAATTCAGCAAAGGGCTTTTCAACTAGGAATTTACTATTAAAGTTTTCAGAAAACCGAGCAGGAATTTCAGCGATAGACTAATTTTACCCTCGAATTCTAAATATTGAAAGGATGAAATATTTATTGAAAAACAGTCTGATCTTACTTGCCCTGATCAGCGGATTAGTTAGCTGTAGAAATACCGATAACGATAACGAGGAAAAGAGCGAGGTGCAGCGTATGATGGAAGACCCCGATAACAAGGTAGAAGTCAAGGACGATGGAGATAAGATCAAAATTGAAACTCCCGAGGGAGATGAGATCAAGATCAAAAAAGACGATGGAGAATACAAGAAAAAAGTAGATCGCGCAGATGGAAGCGAATCTAAAATAAAGGTAGACGATGGAGAGGTCAAGGTAAAGACCGATAACTAAACCTCGCAGGAAATAAAAAATCCCGCCATGAGCGGGATTTTTGTTTTATAACCATTTCAAACCTAAACCGTCTCGGGCCTTGTCTGAGGTTTTTCAATATCTTCTTCGGTTTCTATCTCTGCCAGGTAACGCTCAGCATCAAGAGCGGCCATACATCCTGTTCCGGCTGCAGTTACTGCCTGTCTATAGATCTTATCCTGAACATCTCCAGAAGCGAATACTCCCGGAATATTTGTTCGGGTAGATTTACCTTCGGTAATGATATAGCCGGTATCATCCATAGTGATCCAGTCCTTGAAAATATCGGTATTTGGCTTGTGACCAATTGCCACGAAGAAACCTGTGATATCGATCTCTTCCTTCTCTCCGGTCTGGTTATTTACCATTCTAAGACCTTCCACCACCTGGTCTCCAAGGATCTCATCCACCTCGGTATTATACCTTAGATCGATATTCTTGGTATTCTCTACCCTGTGCTGCATGGCCTTGGAAGCTTTCATATAATCCTTACGCACCAGCATGGTCACTTTGTTACAGATATTAGCCAGGTAAGTAGCTTCTTCAGCAGCGGTATCTCCACCACCAACAATGGCTACGTCCTGTCCTTTATAGAAAAATCCGTCACAAACGGCGCAGGCAGAAACTCCACCTCCACGCAGTCTCTGCTCACTAGGTAATCCTAGATATTTCGCGGTAGCACCAGTAGAAATGATAATAGATTCAGCTTCGATCCATTTGTTATTATCAACGCAGGCCTTATGAATTCCACCTACTTCTTTAGAAAAATCAACTTCGGTGATCATCCCGATCCTAACCTGGGTTCCAAAACGCTCAGCCTGCTCCTGAAGGTCCATCATCATCTTGGGACCGTCTATACCCTGCGGGTAACCAGGGAAGTTATCTACCTCGGTGGTAGTAGTAAGCTGTCCGCCAGGTTCCAAACCAGTATACATTACAGGTTTAAGGTCGGCACGGGAGGCATAGATCGCCGCCGTATATCCGGCAGGACCTGAGCCTATGATCAAACATTTAACTCTTTCTATATTCTCACTCATTGTACTTATTTTTCACTGTTTAAAAGTAGGAAGTTTAGTAGAAAACTTACAGGTTTTGTTATTAAGATAGTCTATTTGTTAATAACCCCTGAAAATAATGACAGAAAACCGCCACACTTCGAACAAAATTAAAAGATAAAATTACCTTTGCCAAGCATGGAATTGAGTTTATTCAACATACTGGATGTGTTGGGAACCATTGCTTTTGCAATTTCAGGAGCCCTTTCAGCCATGAACCGCAGGCTGGATCCTTTTGGCATTTTCATCATTGCTTTCGTTACCGCTATTGGAGGTGGTACGATAAGGGATATACTCGTGGGCAACACCCCGGTTAGCTGGATGGAAAATACCATATATGTTTACCTTATTGGGGTAGTTACCATCTTCGCGATCATATTCAGGAACAAGCTCAATTATTTGAAAAAATCCCTATTCCTTTTTGATACTATCGGGCTGGGGGTCTTTACCATTACAGGAGTTGAGACCGGGATCGTCAATGGCCTGGACCCGATCATTTCGGTGGCCCTGGGTGCGATGTCGGGTACCTTTGGAGGGGTAATAAGGGATATTTTATGTAACGAGATCCCGGTGATCTTCAGGAAAGAGATCTATGCCACCGCCTGTCTTATAGGAGCATTGGTGTATGTCACCCTTTATGACCTGAATGTAGACGCAGATATCATTTACCTGGTAACATCCCTTATCGTTATAGGAATAAGGATCCTGGCAGTAAAATATCATCTTACCCTGCCTTCATTTTATCCTGTGCATCCGAAAAGCAGCAAACGCAAGCGATAATATAAATTACTGATTACCAATAGTTTCAGTATCTTTATAAAAAATATACCGGATGGCGGCAGAGGAAAAAATAATAATCGTAGAAAGGGATATTCCCATGGCTGCAAAACTGTCCCTGCAACTCTATAAGCTGGGTTATAATATCACCGGGATTTTCTCCAGGGCAAAAGACGCCCTGCATTTCATGGAGCAGGAAGTTCCAGACCTGATCCTGCTGGATGACCAGTTGAAAGGCCAGCTCAATGGAATCGAAGCTCTCTCGGCAAAAAGTAAGCTCTGCTCCCCTATTATTTATTTCAATAAACAAACTGCCGAAGCCATAGACCGTCTCTTGCCCCGCTCGCTTAAGCGAAGAACCAAAAAACTGGAGGCTGTTGCTGATCCTGCTGCGGAAAATACTGAAACGGAAAGCGAAGAAAACCTTCTGAACCCGGATGAACATTATATCATGAACGATCGCATATTTATTCGGCATCATGAAAAGATGATAAGGCTTGCGCTAGACGATATACAGTATATTGAAGCAGACCGGAATTACTGTAAGGTCTTTTCACGAAATAAAAAATACCTGCTGGTAACCACCCTGAAAGAGGTTGATGAAAAGTTATCAGACAACAGGTTCCTGCGTATACATCGTTCCTATATCGCCAATATCTCGCATATAGACGAAATTGGCGGAAATCACGTAGTGATCTGTTCGCATTCCCTGCCGCTTAGTAAAAACATGCGGGCCGAGCTTTTCAAACACCTGCGCGTTATTTAAAATTCCTCAAACATTCCTGTTCTAAAGAAATAGATCCCTTCGGAAAGATTTAAGGCTATCCCGGAAAGTATTCGGGCAGGCTCGTCCTAATTTCCAATTTCAGGCCGGGATAACTTACTAAATTCCAGCCTTGAAACCAATAATATCAATCTTATGAAGTCAGTTAAAACTCTAATCGCAGGGCTTATTCTACTAATGTTCTTGAATGTCAAAGCCCTGGCTCAGAACGACCGTTACCAGCTTTACGTGGTACATGAAGATCATGTAAAAGAGGGTATGATGGATAAACATAAGGAAGGTGATAAGAAAATAGTGAAAGCCGCGAAAGACCAGAACATGAAGAATATGAGCTGGATCACTTTTGTCGCAGACAACAACCGCGTAATGTACCTTTCTCCCATCGAGAATATGGCCGAACTCGATAAAAACCCTTTTGATGAACTTGAAAAAAAGATGGGTGAAGAAGAATTCGATAAACTCTTTGATAGTTTTGACGGCACTTATTCTGAACACGGAGATTACATCCTGCGGCTGGACAACGAACTTTCCTATATGCCTAATGGGATGACCGTGACCCCTGAAGGCGAACACTACAGGGAGCTCACCTATTACCATATTCCGCCTGGAGAAGGTGAGAAAGCCGAGGAAATAGCGCGGGAGGTCAAGAAATTATATTCAGAAAAAAATTCCAACCTGCATTACCGGCTTTACAAAAGCGGTTTCGGCAATATGGGCTATTATTTCATGGTGGCGGTAGCTGCAAAGAGCCCGGCAGAGATGGAAGAAAAACGTAAAAAGAACATAGACATTATTGGCGATGAAGGTAAGGCCGTCCTGGACAAGGTAGAGAACAACTTCAGGGATACAGAAAAGGTAACCGGCTATATTATGCCTGATTTATCATACATGAATAATTAAAAAATACTAATATGAAAAGAACAGTTTTTATAGTCCTTGGCCTTCTATTTATGGCCATGACGACCAATGCCCAGACCGTATTCAAAAGTCTACAGGACCTGAGGGATGCTTATTCTGAAGCTTTCGCCAATCAAGATACCGAAGCTATTCTTAAAATCTATTCAGATGATGCAAGTATCCACCACACAGATGGATCTATGATTAATGGAACTGCCGAGATCAGGAATCTCTACAACGGGTTTTTTAAAGAGAATAGCGGAAGGATCGATTTCAAAAACGTCTCGGAAGACCAGCTAACAGATGATATCTTCTTTTACCATGACAAGGTTTTCGTGAATATTAACGGTGAGGATAACACCCGGGATATCGAGGTGGTAAATATCGCGGAAAGAAAGGATGGCAAATGGAGAGTTACCAAAAGCTACCGCTGGCCAAAACCATAAAATCATCATTCGTGAAATAAGTTCAAAATACCCTGCATTTACTCTGCTGCTACCTACCCTGCCTGGCAATTTCAATAATTACAAATCACTCTAAAAGTTCAATTATGAAAGTAAGCAGTATGATTACCAGTATTCTAATTTGTCTTCTTGTAAGTGGCAGTCTCATGGCCCAGGAAGGTAAAGCACAGGCATATTTAATACACGAGGACCAGGTGAAACCTGCCATGTTCGAGGAGTATGAAAAGGCTTCCAAGGAGCTTGTAGACGCCTGTAAGAACAATAACGTACAGGGAATTCAGTGGGCCGTGGCCTCCATGGACGATGGCACCTATCTGGCGATCACCCCTATAGAAAATCTTGCACAGATCCAGGAAATGAATTTTGAAGATCTGAGAGAAAAAGTAGGTGATGAAAAGTTCACCAGGATGTTCGAGAATTTCAATAAATGTTACGACAAGCACGGCGATTATGTTAGCATGCTCGTGCCTGCTCTTTCTTATATGCCAGATGGCCTTAGCACAAATACCCCCGGGAAAGAATACCGCGTATGGCACAGGATGGATGTTTCTGCAGGAAATACCCAGAAATTAGAGGCTAAACTTAAAAGCCTGAAGGAGCTTTTTGCTTCCAAGAATTCAAAAATGCATTACCGCATTTACCGCAGTGGCTTCGGAAATGTTGGGGACTTCTATACCGCGGTAATTTCAGCCAAAGACGCGGCAGATTATGATAATATGGCCCTGGAAAACCAGAAATTACTGGCTGAAGAAGGAAAGAAAGCCTTCGACGAGGTTTTAGAATATGTTGAAGCCTATACGGTGAAACGCGGTGGAATGAGACCAGACCTGGCCTATCAACCATCTAATACAAATATTGCAAAAGACTAAAGATCATGAAAAAGTTCATATTAATATTATTAATTGCTGGCCTTGCAGCTTCCTGCGGAGATACCAGCAAGGAAAAGGAAGAGGTAAGATACACCCAGGATTCTGAGGAGATCAATACCCTGAAAGCAGCTATAGCTGATTATGAAAAAGGTGACTGGCAGGCCATGCAAAAACATTACGCCGATACCGCCAAGATCTATCATAACAGCACCGATGGTAAGAATATTTCAGATATCATAAAACGACACGAACAGGATTTAGCTGATCTTTCGGAATATGGTTTTGTAGATTCAGAAGACGAATTTGAAATGGTGCTCACCGACGACGGGAATACCTGGGTGAATTACTGGGGCGACTGGAAGGCCAAGCTTTCGGAAAGCGATAAGGAGGTTACCATTCCCGTACATCTCACCGCCCAGTTTAAGAACGGTAAGATCGTAAGGGAGCATGGATACTGGGATAATGCGATCATGACCATGGCAATGCAGGACATGATGGAGCAGAAGGCAAAACAGGATTCCATTAATGCAGCTTCTAATTAATCCAGATCATGAAACACGTAGGAATTACGGGCGGAGCGGGATTTATAGGGAGTTACATCACCAAAAAGTTTCTGGAGAGCGGCCATAGTGTCAAGGTTTCTGTAACCAATATCTCCAAAAGCCATAAATATGAACATCTCTTTGAACTGGGGCATGAGGAGAAACTTTCCATTAAAGCCCTGGATGTTCAGGATCTCGCCGCCTTAAGGAATTTTTCCAGCGGCTGCGATATACTTATACATTGCGGAACACCATTTAAACTAGGGACAGATGATCCTGAAAAAGACCTTTTTGAGCCAACACTTAAGGGAACAGAGAATTTCCTGAGGATAGCAGAGGAGAATAACGAACTGGAGAAGATCGTGTTCGTAGCTTCAGTGGCCGCATACAATACCTCATTCCCCTATCCCGTGGCTAACAGGGATCCGGATCATCTTTATACCGAAAAAGATGAACCCTACCTTGACGAAACAAATATTCCCTATGCCCAGGCGAAATATTTCGCAGACCAGAAAGTACGCAAATTCGTTAGGGAAAACACCAAGGTAGATACCGAGATCGTAAGTGTCTCCCCGGTGACCGTGATAGGGCGCCCCCTATCGGAAAGGGAAGACTCCACTTCGGTGGGATTACAGCAATTGTTCAAATCTGGGAAACCCCAGGACGCCTTTACCCAGGTCCTGTTCGATGAAGACGTGGAATTTGCCCTGGTAGATGTCGAGGATGTTGCTGAAGGGGTTTATAAAGCCGCAATTACCAGCGGAAATCACGGCAAGAACTATCTCTTAAGCAGTGAGAGCTGGAAGATCTCAGATATTTCCAGGATGCTCAACGGAGAAAAGCCTTTGGTAAAACCCAGGTTTGTCTATAGCAACAGGCTTGCCCGGAAGGACCTGGGCATAGATTTTAATCCTGCGAGAAAACCATTGAGCAGTTTTAGTAATACATAAATTTAAATTCCAGAAAAATGAAAAGACTAATGAATATTTTAAAATCATGCCTCGTATTATTGATCCTCACCAACGGCCTTAAACTGACTGCTCAGGATGCCACGAAAATAGATCCCGAGCATTATAAGGTGGCCGTAGATAACGAAAAGGTCAGGGTATTGCGAATTAATTACAAACCGGGCGAAGAATCAAAAATGCATTCTCATCCAGAGGGTGTAGCGGTTTTCCTAACAGATTATAAGGCCAATATGACCGGCGAAGACGGTAAAGCCATGGAAATGGCCGGAAATGCCGGGGACGTGGTCTGGGTAGGACCTTCCAAACACCAGCCTAAAAATATTGGGAACAAGCCATTTGAAGTGATACAGATAGAAATGAAGAACAAGCCTATGGCTGCCGGCAAGAAAAGCCTTCATTTATTTGAACTTCCGGAAGGGGTTAGCGAAAAACAGCTGAACGATTTCCTAAAGGAGATGAACCAGGCCATTAGCGATGAAGGTTACCCGGGAGCAGGATACCACCTTTATAAGATCACCGAGAAGGATGACAAGTATAAATATTTTATGGAAGGCGTCTGGCCAGATTCAGAAACCTATGACAAGATCCATAACTCGGCGAGCTGGAAGGCCATGGCCGATAAAGGCAAGGATATGATAGAAAAGATCCAGGCCAACGAACTTTATATGAAGGCTGAAAAAGTAAAATAATATAGACCTTAATAAAACAAAACAGCTCCTGGAATCTATGTTTCCAGGAGCTGTTGCTTTAATTCATATATACTTAATGCGGTAATTTATCCCTTAACAAGCCATAGAGGAAAGTTCCAAAAATCGCGGCTAGAAATACCACGATCACTGAAACATAACCTGCGCCGATAAGCGTATAGATTGGTCCAGGGCATGCCCCGGCAAGTGCCCAACCAAGACCAAAAATGATCCCACCGAACATATAACGGCTAAAACTCTTGTTCTTGGGAACAAACTGTATCTGCTCGCCGTTTACGTCCTTCAGTTTTTTTCGTTTTATAAGCTGTATTCCCAGTACTCCCAGTACCAGGGCAGAGCCAATGATCCCGTACATATGGAAAGATTCGAACCTGAACATTTCGTAGATCCTGAACCAGCTGGCCGCTTCAGACTTAAACATCACGATTCCGAATAATATACCTGTAAATAAATATCCTATAACTTTCATACTCTAAAATATTAGGGGAAACAATAAATGGATCATCACCAGGCCTCCAATAAAGAAACCTACAACGGCAATAAGTGACGGCAACTGAAGGTTACTAAGGCCAGAAATCGCGTGCCCGGAAGTACAACCTCCGGCCCACCTGGCTCCAAAGCCTATCAGGATTCCGCCAATGATCAAAATCGACAGCGATTTGAAATTGGTCAGGGCTTCCAGGCTGTAAAGTTCATCTGGCAGATATGCTGAGCCGGTACTTTTAAAACCTAGATCTTTTAATTGTGTAACTGTATCCGGGTTGATCTCCACTGCAGGATCTGGTGTTAGAAAATTCATGGCAATAAAACCACCGATGGCCGCACCTACAATTACGATAAGATTCCATCGCTGTGCCCTCCAGTTAAAATCGAAAAAACTGGCTTTAGAGTCGGCACCACACATGGTACAGATGGTTCTAAGGTTCGAGGACATTCCAAACTGTCTTCCCTGGAAGATGAGCAGGAACATGATAAGGGCGATCAATGGCCCGGCAACGTACCATGGCCAGGGTTGTAATATAAATTCCATAATTGTTTTTCATTGAGTTGCAAAGAAACGATAAGATAGGTCCAATATCAGTAACAATGGTTACAAATCTGCTCTCCTATCCATTTTCAGCGCAATATTCTGAAATGTTTTGTAGCACCTTTTCTGAAAGCCTTACAAGAGTCTGGGAACTCCAGCCCGCACTGGACTGATGGGCGATCACTCCTGGCTGTTTTTCTGTTTCCCTGCTTAATTCCTTTTTCCCGTCTCCGTCGAAGATCGCGAAATTGCCTTCTTTCTTTATCCAATCCTGGAAAGCCTTCTCCTCGAATGGCAATCCCAGCGAAGTATTGACCAGGATCTTGCCGTTACCGAATTTGCTAAATTCTTCCTGCTTCATTAGCTCGACATTCCTTGGAAGGTGAAAGGAGATCACCTCGCAGGTCTTTAACAGGTCCGGTAAATCAAGATATTGAATACCCGACTCCTTCTCTTTCTTCCTGGTCCTGCTGTAATAATAAAGTTCAGCTCCAAATGGATACACGCATTTTGCTAGTAATTGCCCCGTTACCCCAAAGCCGATTATACCGATCCTGAGGCCGGTGAGTTCACTGGGGAGGTTTTTCCATTGGTGCTCCCGGTAGCCATTGAGAAGCTGTATCAATTCTGAAATAATGAATTCGGCAACTCCGGGATCCCCGTAATCCCTGATGCCTTTAACGCTAATTCCCTGTTCCCTTGCATAACGAACCGCCACATTAGCAGATTCTTCGTCATACAGGCTGCAGGCCATTCCGATATACTTCAGCCTGGGGCAGCTTTTAATAAGCTCTTCCCCTATCTGGGTTCGCCAGGAAACGATGATGGCTTCGGCATCGCCTATCCTTTCCTTCTTTTCATTTTCAGAATCGGGATAATCGTGATGCACTACCACCTCATCGGCATACTTTTCTAATTCACCTATCGCCTTTTCATTCAGCTTGGTTTCATCAATGCAAACGATCTTGTTGAATTTCATAAAGAAAATTTTAGAAGGCTGAAGCAGGTTCAGCTTGAGAATTTAAACTGGATATTCGTAGACGTCATGCTGAACTTGATTCAGCATCCAAAAAAATCTAATTTCCATTTTTATCGGAAAAGAGTTCAGGATGACGATTTTTTAAATAAAAAAGGCCGAAATCTCTTCGGCCTTTCAATTATAATGGGATATTCCCGTGTTTTCTGTTTGGTCTTAGCACATGTTTGTTTTCCAGGGCGCTAAAAGCTTTTATAAGTTTTCGCCTGGTATCTTTCGGCATGATCACCTCATCGATAAAGCCACGCTGGGCAGCTTCAAAGGGAGTGGCGAACTTCTCGGCATATTCAGCTTCCTTTTCTGCCAGTTTCTTTTCCGGATCCTCGGCTGCCGCGATCTCTTTCCTGAAAATGATCTCCGATGCTCCCTTGGCACCCATCACCGCAATTTCTGCCGTTGGCCAGGCATAATTAAGGTCGGCCCCAATATGCTTGGAGTTCATTACGTCATAGGCACCACCATAAGCTTTACGGGTAATCACGGTCACTTTAGGAACGGTAGCCTCGCTTAATGCATATAATAACTTTGCACCATGCAGGATGATCCCGTTCCACTCCTGGTCTGTTCCCGGCAGAAAACCTGGAACATCTACCAGCACCAATAGCGGGATATTGAAACAATCACAGAACCTGGTGAACCTTGCCGCCTTCTTAGAGGAGTCTACATCCAGAACTCCCGCAAGGCTCATAGGCTGGTTGGCAATGATACCAACGCTTCTACCACCAATCCTTGAAAAACCTACAATAATATTATCGGCATAATCCTTATGAATTTCGAAGAAGGAATCATCATCTATGATACCTTTGATCACCTCATGCATATCATATGGCTTATTGGAACTGTCTGGCACAATGCTCTCCAGCACCTCCCTATGCTCATCTCCAAGCTCATAAGGCAGCTTTTCCGGTGGCTTCTGGTTGTTCTGAGGCATATAGCTAATTAGCTGCTTGATGTTCTCCAGGGCAATAATATCGTTGGCTGCGGTAAGATGAGTCACCCCAGATTTTGTGGAATGCGTACTGGCCCCGCCAAGTTCTTCGGAAGTCACATTCTCATTGGTCACCGTTTTCACCACATTAGGCCCGGTCACGAACATATAGGAGGTATCCTCTACCATCAGGGTAAAATCGGTCATGGCAGGAGAATAAACCGCTCCTCCGGCACAGGGCCCCATGATCGCTGAAATTTGAGGGATCACTCCTGAAGCCTTTACGTTCCTGTGAAAGATATCGGCATAACCTCCCAGGGATTTCACCCCTTCCTGTATCCTGGCACCTCCGGAATCGTTCAGACCGATCATTGGTGCGCCTACTTTCACGGCCATATCCATCACCTTACAGATCTTTTCGGCATGGGTTTCAGAAAGTGAACCTCCAAAAACCGTAAAATCCTGAGCAAAAACATACACCAGCCTGCCGTTGATGGTTCCATAACCTGTTACCACCCCATCACCGTAGATCTTCTCCTTATCCATCCCGAAATCGGTGGTACGGTGAGTCACTAAAATTCCTATTTCTTCGAACGAATTTTCATCCAGCAGGTAATTTATCCTTTCACGAGCGGTTAATTTCTTCTTTTCGTGTTGCTTGGCAATTCTTTTTTCACCTCCGCCTTTATGGGCTTCAGCAATCTTTTCTTTTAATTTATCGAGGTTCTGACTCATCTCTAAATTCTGAATTTTAGTTTTGTGGTAATCTTAACTGCTCTTTATCTATCAGGTATTGCTTTAAGGCCATTACTGCCGCGAGTTTTGCTTCCTCCTCGGTCTCGTCTTTCAGAGCTTCAGGAGAATAATATTTCTTCACGAAATGCGTATCGAAATTCCCGCTTCTAAAAGCTTCATGCTGAAATACGAACTTTCCGAAAGGCAGCGTCGTGCTCACGCCTTCCACAATATAATGATCTATGGCTTTTATCATAAGCTGAATGGCTTCTTCCCTGGTCTTCCCATAAGTTATAAGCTTAGAAAGCATCGGGTCATAATAGATAGGCACATCCATGCCTTCTTCAAATCCATTATCTATCCTGATGCCCTCTCCGGTAGGCATGCTGTATTTCTCCAGGTTACCGGTACTCGGCATGAAATCTTCCAGCGGGTCCTCAGCATAAACCCTTAGTTCCATGGAGTGACCTTTTATCTTCAGGTCTTCCTGATTAAATTCAAGTTTCTCACCCCTGGCTACCAGGATCTGTTGTTCTACAAGGTCCACCCCGGTGATATATTCGGTAACGGGATGCTCAACCTGTAACCTGGTATTCATTTCCAGGAAATAAAAATTGCGGTTCTCATCGAACAGGAATTCCACGGTACCTGCTCCCACATAATCACAGGCTTTGGCTACCTTCACTGCCGCCTCACCCATTTGTTTCCTCAGTTTATCATCCAGCACTACCGATGGAGCTTCTTCCACCACCTTCTGGTGCCTACGCTGGATGCTGCATTCCCTTTCGAAAAGGTGAACAAAGTTTCCATGGGTATCGGCAAGTACCTGTATCTCGATATGTCTCGGGGAAGCCACGTATTTTTCTATGAAAACAGAGCCATCTCCAAAGGCAGATTCGGCCTCGCTTATAGCACGCTTCATCTGGTCTTCCAGGTCCTTATCCCTTTCAACGATACGCATACCTTTACCTCCACCACCGGCAGAGGCCTTTATAAGAATAGGATATCCAATATCCTTGGCGATCTCCTTGGCCTTGTTAGTATCTGTGATAGCCTCGTCTATACCGGGAACCATCGGGATATCATATTTCTTCACCGCGTCTTTAGCAGCAAGTTTACTTCCCATGATCTTGATGGCCTTTGAACCCGGGCCTATCCAGGTAATACCATTTTTCTCCACAGCTTCTGCAAACGAAGCGTTCTCACTCAGGAATCCGTAACCCGGATGGATGCCGTCAACATTCAGTTTTTTTGCTACATCTATGATCTTATCGCCTTTAAGGTAGGATTCGCTGGAGGGAGCTTCTCCTATGCAAACGGCCTCATCGGCAAACTTAACATGGGGTGCATTCCTGTCGGCTGTCGAAAAAACCGCCACGGTATCGATGCCCATCCTTTTAATGGTTTTCATCACGCGTAACGCGATCTCTCCCCTGTTGGCTACTAATATTTTCTTCATATTGAATTTTTAATAAGACCTCTTGCTAACGCTCGAGGTGACTTCTCATTAATTTTGAAATTTTAAATCATCGTGAATTACTCCATTTCTATAAGGAGCTCATTCTTTTCAACCGTATCGCTCTTGCTTACGCTCACAGATTTTACGATCCCGTCACGTGGTGCGGTGAGGGTGTTTTCCATTTTCATGGCTTCCAGAACAAGGAGATAATCCCCTTCTTTCACCTCATCGCCTTCTTTCACGTTCACTTCCAGGATAAGTCCCGGCATAGGAGCCTTGATATCATTGATCTGCTGTGAGCTTCCCAGGGAAAGCCCCATTTCCTCAATGAGCTGGTCCAGGTCGTTATTGATCCTGACCGAATAAATATTAGAGTTGATCTTGATCTCGTAGGTCCTGTTCAGAAAATCGGGCTTGAAGATCTCTGCGGTAAAAGAACGGTTATTCTTTAATAGATGATAATGTCTGTCTGAAGTTTTTTGGGTGTCCAGTGCGGCGATCTCTTCTTCTGAAAATTCAAATTCCAGGGAGTCGTTCACTTTCACCTTATAGTTCTTATCCATAAAATAGCTTTATGTAGTGTTATTTTTTGACCTTGGAGCGTAAATATAGAAAAATTAAGAGGTATGAAGTGTTGAAGAAATCTCAAAATACCCAGAATCTCATTGAATCTTTCTGAAATTTAACTTGTATTTAGGGAATACATTCATAATTATTCAGGGATTTCGGAATCGAACTCAAATATTAGCCATAAAAAAACCCGGGAACTAAGCCCGGGTTTCTATATCAAATTATCAAAGGTCTACTTGAATTCCTTCACATCGTCACTAAGGTCATAGACTTTAGTACTATCGAACAATTTATCAAGGATGCTGCTACCGGCGGCAGACCTGTATCCCCCGGCGCAATGTACCACCACCGGCTTATGTGAAGGGATCTCGGTAGTATTGTCACGTAGTTCGTTCAGCGGAACGGTATAGGCATCTTCAAAGATCTTACCTTCAGCCACCTCGCTTTTATTACGAATATCCACGATGGTATAGTGATCTTTATTCTTTTTAAAATCTTCCAGGTCTAGGATCTCAGACTTTTCTGAAACTTCTTTACCTAAAGTAACCACGGCTTTTACCTGTTTTTCATAACCTATCTTTGCAGTTCTTTCCAGCATTTCCTCGAGATCGTTCACACTATCCAGGACCAAGTAGAACTCTTCTTCAGGCTTAATGATCGCCCCAAGCCAGGTCTCATATTTATCATCTTCAGATCGGGCCATGATATTGATACTTCCCGGCAGGTGGCCTGCCTTGAACTTATCTGCATCCCTGGTATCTACCACGCTTATGCCGTCCTCTAACTCAGTAACATTAAGTCTAAGCTTATTGGCCCATTTTGTTCTTTGAACATTTTCCGGTCCGGTCTTGTTCACATCTACATTGAAGCCGAAGTAACCAGGAATAAAGGGCTGATCTTTCAGGATCTCTTCCACGAACTCATCTTCGGTCTGGTCTTTAAAGGCCCAGTTTCCCTGGCGCTCATTTCCCAGCGTACTGGAAGAGGCATCGCTCATATTCTTTCCGCATAAAGATCCCGCACCGTGAGCAGGATAAACCAAAGCATCATCTGGAAGATCGTTGAACTTGTTCTGTATACTATCATACATCTGTTTAGCAAGGTCTTTCCGCTTGGCCTTCATATTCCCTGCTTTTTCGCGCAGGTCTGGGCGGCCAACATCACCTATAAAAAGAGTGTCACCCGTAAATAAGGCGGTCTTATCTTTTTCTTTTGCGACTAGAGTAATACTATCGGGGGAGTGTCCCGGAGTGTTTATCGCGCTGAACTCTGCATCCCCGATCTTGATGGAATCTCCATCATCAAAGCTTTTATGAGGATAATCTGCGCCCAGCATTTCACTGGCATAGATGGTCGCACCGGTCTCTTCATGCACCTGCATATGGCTGCTCACAAAATCGGCATGCGGATGGGTTTCAAAAACCGCGACAATCTTTGCATCCTGCTCTTCGGCATAGCTGTAATACTGCATGGGGTTCCTAGCCGGGTCTACCAAAGCCATTTCTCCATTACTAACTATCGCGTATGAATAATGAGCTAAAGGCTCGTCTTTAAATTGTTTTATGGTCATTTTAATCGGTTTTTAAGATTCTAACTCGTTTTTACTTTATCCTTTTAAGGAAGGGAAATAAGGTCTGGTTCCCGAAATCTTCAGGAAAATCCTCATCACCGCTAAACCCTAATTCTATTTTCTTCCCGCTTTTAGGGACATAGGCGGTCCCAAAAAGATAATCCCAGAGACTCAGGCTAAGCCCGTAATTCATTCCGTAGGGTCTGTCTTCAGGCAATTGTTTTGAGTGATGCCAGATATGCATTCTCGGGTTATTAAAAACATAACCCAGCGGACCATATCCCCAGCCCAGGTTGGCATGGTTGAGATGCCCAACCAATACGGCGAACATATGCACCACAAAAAATTCCTTTATTCCGAAGCCTATCATGGCCAGGGGAATATACTGCACGGTCTTATAGATAATGGTTTCCATAAAATGAAACCTGAACTGGGCAGCAAATCCCATTTCTTTCACGCTGTGGTGTATCTTATGGAACTCCCATAACCAGGACCTTCTATGTAATTGCCGGTGCACATTCCACTGAATGAAATCTGCGATCACGAACATGATTAACAGCTGCAACCATCCAGGGAGGTTTCCTATTTCCAAAGCCACAATATTCTCTATCCCAAATAGCCCCAGAAAATCGTTGAACAATTCTACGGCTACATTGCTAAGCGCATTGTAGACGATAAGGGAGAACAGGAAAAAATTAAAGAGTATATAGAAACTGTCCAGCCAGAAACCTTTCCGGAAGATCTTCTGCTCCTTCCTCCAGGGAATAAGGATCTCCAGCACCCATACCAGTAGCGACAGACCTATAAGCCAGTAAAAATAGCTGGTCCAGGTGGGATGGGTAATCTCGTTCACCAGGTAATTAAAATACCCAGTGAATGAATCACGGATTATATCTATATACTTTTCCAATATTTTTCAAATTCTGAAACAAAAATATAAATCTAAGGGCATTACGGCAGTAACTTTTGTTACAGTTGTTTAACAGTCTCATTGCTTTAATGTTAGAATGAGTTAAAGACAATTAGAGACCGCAACAATCTCATTAAATTTAAGCAACAAAAAAATAAATTATGAGCAAGGAAGTATTAAAGCAAAAACTGGGACTAGGTGGCGTAGCCATTGGAAACGGTTTTAAAGTGATGAGCGACAAACAATCTGAACAAACCCTTGAAGCCGCCTGGGATGCCGGCATCAGGTATTATGACACCTCTCCCTGGTACGGGCTTGGACTCAGCGAAAGGCGATTCGGGCATTTTTTACATAATAAGAAAAGGGACGATTATATACTCACTACCAAGGTGGGACGTGTTCTTACGGCAACCAACAAGGTGCCGGAAACCATGTGGAACGAGCCTTCACCCTTCGATTACGAATACGATTATTCTGCCGAGGCCGTTCGCAGGTCTTATGAAGACAGTCTTCAGCGTTTAGGTGTGGAAAGAATAGATTACCTGTTTATTCACGATCTCTCGCCAGATCATAATGATGAATACGAAGACGGCAACACCTGGCTGGACCATTTCGAGGTAGCGCGTAAAGGGGCAATGCCCGAGCTAACACGAATGCGGGAAGAAGGCCTTATCAAGGGATGGGGGCTGGGAGTCAACACCATAGAACCCATCGTGAAAACACTGGAAGATACAGATGCAGATCCAGATCTTTTCCTTTCAGCCATTCAGTACTCCCTGGTGCATCATAAGAAATCACTGGACGAACTATTCCCGGTAATAGAAAAGCATAAAGTGGGCCTCATGGCCGCTGCTCCATTCAATGCGGGGCTGCTTTCAGGACAAGACCGATATAATTACGGTGGCGAGATGCCAGACGAAAAAGTAGAAAAACTTAACGGAATAAAGGACGTGGCGAAAAAGCACAAGGTAGACCTCAGCACGGCCTCTATACAGTTCTCTTTTGCACCAGATGTGGTGAACACCGTGCTCGCAGGAGCCAGTAAACCTGAACAGATAAGAGAAAACGCCAGGGCTTTTGATGTTAAGATCCCGGCAGAGTTCTGGAAAGATCTTAAAAAGGAAGGCCTTATTGATGAAAGAGCCCAGGTCCCAGCCTGATCCAGGAAAACCTAAATTTCGAACAGCCTTAAATACTGGTTACGGCCAAAACTCATGAAATACATCATATACCCAAAAAGTACCATCATGGTAGTGGCCAGGACAAGGCTGTTGTACTGGAATTTAAAGTAAAGTCCAAAATACAGGAACCCCAGAAATATGGCGGCAGGTAAAAGGTATCTGGAATAGATAAATCCTCTGATCTCGATACGTTTTACCTCTCCTTTTTCCACTTCAAAATTCAGGGGTTGACTTCCACACCAGTCGATCTTTGCGATCAACTGGTATTTGCCTTCAGGGATTTCGAAAGAAAGATTTTGACGGTCCTTAATATCGGCAATTTTGATACCGTTTAGGTAGAGTTCAAAAGACCTCATCTTATTGGCCCATTCCGAATTTCTCCTGATCAATAATTTAGGCATGTTTATTCACTAAGTGTCTGTGTAACAATTGTTACAAATTATATTTTCTTCTAATATTATCTTGCGCCCGATTAAGAAAGTTAGGTTTATTTGTCCTAATCAGAATGTTTTTTCATAATGACTGGAACGTCGGTTCTCCCTACAGGGCCGGCGTTCTTATTTATAGAAATCGCAGATCTCGTTTAGTTCTTTCCTATGGATATCGGGTACATAAGCCTCTTTTGCAGCATAACCTACCGGTAGCAACAAAAAAGCCCTTTCATTCTCTGGCCTGTCCAGCAACTTCGCCAGGAAATTCATGGGGCTTGGGGTATGGGTAAGGGTGACCAGGCCGGCATTATGGATTGCTGAGATCAGCATGCCACAGGCAATACCTACAGATTCGTTAACATAATAATTATTGTTCTTGGTGCCCTCTGCATCTACTTCGTATGCCTGCTTGAAGACCACGATGAGCCAGGGGGCGATCTCCAGGAAGTCTTTATTAGTATCTGTTCCCAGTGGCGCCAGGTCACGCAGCCAGCGTTCGCTCATTCGGCTGTTATAGTTCTCCTCTTCTTCCTTTTCAGCGGCCTCCCTGATCTTTTGTTTAAGTTCGATATTAGAAACTGCGCAGAACTTCCACGGCTGTTTATGAGCACCTGAAGGGGCGGTACCTGCTGTTTTTATGATATTCCTGATCACCTCTTCCGGCACTTCCCTATCTGAAAAATGCCTTACCGACCTGCGGCTATCCAATTGCTTATAAAAGTCGGCAGATTTTTGGATCATTTCATCGGCATCCGGGCTTTTGGAAGTATAGGCCACATGCCGGTAGCCATTGATCATTTTCTCCTTTAAAGACATTTCTTATCTGATTATGCTCAATTTTAAATTACTGAATTTATTTTGCCTGGAATCATACCTTGGTTAGGTTCCCCAATACATGAATAAGTTTCTTTTTAAGATCGGTAAACGGAGGATGCAGGAAATCTGAAGCCGCCAGACGCCTTTGATGCATTACCGCACGTTTCTTGGAAAAGGTTTGGAAACCATCATATCCATGATAGTGGCCCATCCCGCTCGCCCCCACCCCACCAAAAGGCAGGTTATGCTGAGCCAGGTGGTAAACCGTATCGTTAATGGTCACCCCACCAGAAAGCGTATTCCTGAGCAACCAGTTGATCCTTTTTTTCTTTTCATCAAAATAGTAGAGGGCCAACGGCCTGGGGTTGTCATTCACATATTCTACCGCCTCTTCCATGGTTTCCAGGTTAAGCACCGGTAAAACAGGACCAAAGATCTCCTCTTGCATCAGCTGCATTTCATGGCTTACCTCGAAAACCAGCCTTGGAGCCATGAACCTTTTATAGGGATCATCGGCCGGACCCAGGGTCACTATCTTAGCCCCATTTTCTTCGGCATCTTTAAGCAGCCCCTGCAAACGTTTAAAATGATCTGAACTAATTATACTGCTGAACTGCTGGTTCTTATTCATATCGGGATAGAACTTCTCTACTGATGCTTTTACATGCTTTTCAAATTCCTCGTTAAGGGATGCAGGCATGATCACGTAATCTGGTGCGACACAGGTTTGTCCGCAATTAAAAAGTTTTCCCGCCATGATCCTCTTGGCGGCAAGTTTCACCGGGTATGAATGATGGATGATGGCCGGTGATTTACCTCCCAGCTCCAGGGTCACCGGAGTGAGGTTTGGCGCAGCCGCCGCCATGACCTTTTTACCAATTCTCGTGGAGCCGGTAAAGAAAAGATGGTCGAATGGCAGGGCTGAAAAATCCCTGGCCAGCTCGGCACCCCCCGTTACACAATGAATATATTTTTCCGGAAAGCTGCTGTTAATGATTTCCTGCAGCACTTCAGCAGACCGGGGAGCCAGTTCTGAAGGTTTGATAATCGCATGGTTCCCGGCAGCAATGGCATCTACCAGTGGGCTAAGGCTTAAAAGTACCTGGTAGTTCCAGGCACCCATAATGCCCACCGCCCCCAGTGGCTGAAACTGGTAATAAGCAGAACTTGGTAAAAGGAACCAGGCGCCGTTCACTTTTCTTCGTTTCATCCAGCTGCGCAGGTTCTTCATGGCGTGACGAATCTCATCCTGCAGGGGAAAAATCTCCAGGAACAGGGTTTCTTCCCTTGCCCGAAGGCCAAAATCCTTATTTACAGCTTCTATAAGCCTTTCCTTATTATTTTCAATAATATCTGAAAGCTTCTTAAGGCTATCCATCCTCCTCTCAAGACCGGGAGGATCCATTTGAAAAGCCGTTTTCTGCCTGTTCAATAGTCCTTCTAATTCAGCTTTGGTCATTACTTCTTCCTTTAAATTTATCCATAGAATGATATATTCCGAAGAATTTACCAATTACCACATCGAGCATTCGTTTAGGCAGGATGCCTTTTACAAACGGCAGGGTATAAATAATCCATGGTGTCCTTAAAACGATCTTATCTTTTTCAATGGCCCTTATGATCTTCCCGACCACTCTTTCGGGTTTTAAAATAGGGATGAGCGGCGATCTAACCCCCGCAAACATCCCGGTGTCTATGTAATACGGGGTTACTGTAAGCACCTGTATTCCGGTCTTCGCCTCCTCCATCTCTATACGTAAGGAATCTGACCAACCGGTCATGGCCCACTTACTTGCACAGTAGACCGACATCCTGGGATTGGAAAGCATACTGGCTGCAGATGAGATATTCACAATATGGCCGGTTTTTCTTTTGAGCATTCCCTGTATCAATTCCCTGGTAAGTTTCATAGGCGCGATGGAGTTCACCTTCATATCCCTGTCTATGTCGCTTAGACTGTGTTCGTGAAAACTCTTACCGGTTACTACCCCGGCATTATTGATGAGGATGTCTACTTCCAGTTTTTCAGCTCTTATTTGCTGAAGTGCCTTTTGAAGTTCTTGCTCGCTGGTAATATCGGTCTTTAAGGCTAACAGGCGGGAAACAGGAGAGCTTAGCTCTTTTTGCATTCGTTCTAAAGCGGCCTGATCCAAATCTAATACAATAAGATTTGAAGCACCTTTTTCAACAGCCTGCCTGGCCATAAGCAGTCCTATCCCTGAGGCCCCACCGGTAATGAGTACGGTCTTGTCTTTAAATTTCGTCAAAGTTCTGTTTAAATTCGAACTTAAAAATAGGATTTTTCAGCACTAATTGGCCAAGAATGAGATTATTCTTGCGGATAGACGAATAATTTGAAGAGAAACAAGTGCGTTCCAGCTAAGCGAAGTAAGCTTAATTGAACTCTGAACAATCTCCTGAAGGGACATTAACCCCGGCGGCCTGCTGATAGACCAGCTCGGCTCCCAGGTGACCTACATAGGCCAAGCTGGCTGAGCCTGCCAGCATCAGGATGACCAGAATTATACCGGTTATCCTTGTTTTGATCAGGTCTATATACCTGGTTAAAATATCGATGAGCAGGGCAATGGTAAATATCCAGGCGGTGGTGTAAGCAAAATTCTCATGTTCCTTAAGCACAGTAGGATCGCAAAGCTGACGAGAGACTATGCCATCTGCCAGGTTGCCGGTATAAATCGAGAGCCAGACACCTATGACCCCAAGGATCAATAAAAACCTACCGCCGTGGTCCCAGGTGATACGGGAAGACCAAAGTCCTATTAGTTTGAACAGGCTGGCCATTAATAACAAAACGATAGGAAAATGAACGGACAGAGGATGAAACACCTCTGTCCGCCAAAAATCTGGTAACTGATCCATTTTTATTCCATTATTTTCACTGAAATGGGATCCAGTCTTTTTCCTTTTTTCTCTACTTCTACTTCAACTTTCTGTCCTTCCTCAAGCTCAGAAAAGTCTACTTCGCTTCCATTCCTGGTAAGACTAGTAGTCTCGGTGAAATAAAGTTCCAGGGTCTTGTTATCATCAGTAGACACATAGATCTCGGTCTTTTCGGCCTCAACCTCTTTTACCGTTCCCTGGTAGGTTCCTGATTCTACAACATCTGTACTTTCACCACAGGCGATAAAAAGCAAAATTGTACTGAAAAAAATTCCTTTTAAAATTGAAGATTTCATTTACTCTGGGTTTTAATTAGATTCTGGACCTGAAATTAGCCAAAAAACCTACCACTGCAAAGATTCATTGGGATTTTAAAGTTTTTTTGAGCTTTAATTCTGTTCATTCTTTGGCGTAGGCGTTGGGATCCTGATCATGTTAAAGGATTTCATCAAGTGGAAAAGCCCGGGCAGGATGATGCCTCCTCCTACGATAAGCGAGATGCCCAAAACTTCTATGACCGAATCTGGCGCGATCCCTTCCAGCATACTTACTTCCCCGGTCTGGGTGATGATAAGGTTGGGAAAGTGTGTATGAACTGCGGCAAAAAGCACCAGTAAGATCTGTACCGCGGCATAGAATCGCGTTAACAGGCTATGTTCTTCCTTAATAGCTTTCCATAAAGGAATCAGCAGGATTGCCGAAAGGGAAACTGCACTAAGCGAATAGAAATTCGCCAGGAAGTCCTTAACGAAGACCATTTCGGTTAGGAATCCGTAAAATAAGACTACCCCACCAAGAATCACCAGTACGATGGTATAGATGGCCGACTTTTTACTGTAAAGCCTTCTCACCTCACCTTCGGTCTCACCGATAAGCAAGGTAGATGCCAGGAATCCGCATAATGCTGCATAGAAAAGCCCAGTTAAAAAACTGAAAACATTCAGCCAGGGATGAAGGAAAATATCGGCGAAACTCACTTCAGAATAATCTTCAGTAAGCACTATCTCCCCACTGAGCAAAGCCCCGAAAGACATCCCGAGGAAAACAGGAGTTATAAGGCTGGAGATCCTGAACATACGGTTATACCATATCTGGGATTCACCAACCAGCGCATCATAATGCCTGAATATAAAAGCCACACCCCGCATAGTGATCCCTAAGAGTACCAGGGTAAGCGGGATATGAAGGTAAATAATTATGATATTGAAATAGGCCGGGAAAGCGATCCACAAGATCACAATAAGAATGATAAGCCAGATATGGTTGGCCTCCCAAACCGGTCCCATCACCTTGTAAATGGTGTCACGGTTGAGTTTTCGGTTGTCCCTGGAAGAAAAAAGTTCCACGATACCGGCTCCAAAATCGGCCCCGCCCAGGAACACATACAGGAACAGGGAGAAAAACGTAAAAAATAATACTACGTACAACATAATTATCCAATTGAGCGATTTAACACTTTGATCTGCCTGTTCATAAGCCATGCCACAGTGAGCGCAAGAGCCAGATAAACTGTCACATAGAGGTAGAAACTATATTTAAGCCCCGGCATGGGCGTAACCGCTTCAGAAGTTTTCATGATATTATAAACGATCCAGGGTTGTCTGCCCACTTCGGTTACCACCCAACCCGCTTCCACGGCAATGAAGCCTAGTGGGCTCATCAAGGCAAACAGCCACCAGTATTTCCTGTTATCCAGCCATGATCTTTTTCTAAGACTTATAAAATATACCAGGCCTGCGATCATCATCAGGGTACCTATACCTACCATGGTCTGAAAAGCGTAATGAACTACGGCAACGGGCGGAAGCTCATCATCTGGAAAATCGTTAAGGCCTTTTACCTCTGCATCAAAATCTCCAAATGCCAGGAAAGAAAGCGCTTTAGGGATCGCGAGTTTGTAATTCACTTCCCTGTTCTCCTCATCTACAATTCCTCCCACGTAGAGCGGCGCAGCCTTGCCGGTCTCATAGTGCGCTTCCATCGCGGCAAGTTTTACCGGCTGACGTTCAGCAACATCCTTGGCAGAAAGATCGCCGCTAAGAGGTTGCAACAGGGCGGCCACCGCTCCAAAGAAAATGGCTATTTTAAAGGCTTCTTTATGAAGTTCGGGCTTTTTGTTCCGCAGTATCTGGAAGGCATGTATCCCGGCCACGGCAAACCCGGTGGCGGCAAAAGCGGCTAGGGTCATATGCAGGGCCTGGGTAAACCAGGCATCATTAAGGAAGGCGGCCACGGGATCTATATTCACGAATTCACCGTTCACCACATCGAAGCCGGCGGGCGAATTCATCCAGGCATTGGCAGAGACCACGAGTATTCCTGAGGCCACTCCAGAAATTCCCACGATAATCCCGGTGAGCCAGTGAAATTTTTCCGGCAGTTTGTTCCAACCGTAGAGGTAGAATCCCAGGGCGATTGCCTCCACAAAGAAGGCGGCTCCTTCCAGTGAAAAGGGCATCCCGATCACTGGACCGGCATGCTTCATAAATTCTGGCCAGAGCATACCCAGTTCAAAAGAAAGGGCGGTACCAGATACGGCGCCGGTCACAAAGAAAATGGCCACTCCCTTCTGCCAGGCTTTGGTAAGTTTAAGAAATACAGGTTTCCTGGTATTCAGCCATTTTTTATGGGATACTACCATAAAAAAAGGCATGACCATCCCTATACACGCAAAAATTATATGAAAGCCGAGGGTAAATGCCATTTGAAGCCTGGCATAATCAAGATTCTCCATCAAGGAAGTTTTTCTAAGAAAATTTCAACCAAAGGGGTTAAAATCCTTCTATTAATTCGGCCAATAAATTTACGGAAAAACAGTCTGCTGACCTTGGTAAAAGAGGCCAAACTTCGGATAGACTGATAAAATTATGAAATGATTAAGAAGTGGAGAAAAAGCTATAAAAATATCCGGATACTGAACAGGATAACCATTCTAAAGAGAAACCCAATCTTAGATTGAATTCCTGATAGGGAGAAGGTTTTTAATTCGGTTGGCACCAATAAGAAGAGGCGCCCTTGTTTCCCCCCAAACCATAACTCCTGAAAAACATTGTTCAAATATCCGGATAAATATTCCTTTTATTTTATTGTCAAACTTATAATACCGGGCATTTTTTCCATTTGTGCTATGGAAAAAAGAACCTTTCAAAAACAATTGGGGGGAGTTAGGTGGTAATTCAAATTTTCGGAACTTAAAAATACACTAAATCAGTGAGTTAAAGCTCAAAAACTCTAATCTTATTTCAATAATCAGCTGAAATTTAACTTTATATTAGTAAAGTTCGCTCCAAATGATGTATACCCCCATGATGAGCACAAACCACCCAAAGGCTTTTTTAAGCTTCCCGCCATCAAAGAACTTATTCAGATAAACGCCAAGAAAGATCCCCAGGATGGAAATCCCGGTAAAAACCAGCAAAAAGATCCAGTCGATTTCCTGGTGGCCAAGATCTCCTAAAAATCCGAGTAATGAATTGATCGCAATGATGAGCAACGAGGTACCCACGGCCTTTTTCATTTTAAGCCCGGCAAGAAGAACAAGGATAGGGATTATAATAAAGCCACCTCCTGCTCCAACGATCCCGGTTATGAAACCAGTTAGAACACCCAGTGGGGCTAAGAGTAAGTAATTAGCCGATTTAGGCTTTTCCTGTTTCTCCAGAAGTTCCTTTTTATCATAGATCATGGAAACCGAGGCGAATAGCATAAGAATTGCAAAGAACAGCATAATGCCGATGTCCCTGGTGACGGTAAAACCAAATATCGTAAAAAGCTCTTCCGGTAAGGCCGGTACCACGAACTTCCTTGTGCTGAAAACGGTAATCACCGCCGGAATGGCGAAAGCCAGGGCGGTCTTAAAACCAACCAGTCCCTTTTGAAGATTCCTCCCTGCCCCCATAAGGGAAGAAGAACCCACGATAAAAAGTGAGTAAGCTGTTGCCGTGACGGGGTTTATAGACATAAGGTAGACCAGGACCGGTACGGTAAGTATGGAACCCCCGCCGCCAATAAGGCCAAGAACCAATCCTATTAATAATGCTCCAAAATAACCCAGTATCTCTAAAATATCCATGTGTAAATTTTCATTGGGGCAAATGTATAGTCTTAAGGGGCCGTATGCAGTAACAAGAGTTACACAAGGCTACAGGTCTATTACTTTAATATGGTTTCGTTGAAGGGAGATCTTTTTCTCGAGTTCCAGTTTCTTCAGCAGCCTGGAGATCACCACACGCGAGGTGTGCATATCGTAAGCGATCTGTTGATGCGTACTGTAGATATTCTCATCCCGGTTGATCTTGGCTTTGTCCCGCAGGTATTTCATAAGGCGCTCGTCCATATTCAGAAAAGCGATGGTATCTATTGCCTCCAGCATTTCTGAAAGGCGGGAATGGTAAGATTCAAAAACAAAATTGCGCCAGGATTTATATTTGGCCGTCCATTCTTCCATCTTGGAAATAGGCACCATGATAAAGGAGGTATCGGTCTCGGCTACCGCCCGAATTTCACTCCTGGTCTCCCCAAGGCAACAGCTAAGAGTCATAGCACAGGTATCGCCACGCTCTATAAAATAAAGAAGAAGCTCATCGCCATCGCTGTCTTCCCTAAGAATCTTGATGGCCCCTTTTAGCAATAAGGGCATACCTTTTACAAAATCGCCAATTTCGATGATCTTCTCCCCGGCTTTGGCCGTTCTTAAGCTTCCGAACTTATTTATCTCTTCCAGCAGTTCTTTTTCAAATAGAAAGCCATAGGCCTCCTGCAATTCTGAGTGCATTGAAATGATTTTAAAGTTTAAAATTATAAAGAATAAACCAGAATTAATCCCAGCGGATTTATAGGCTATTCAGCTGAATTCAAGTTACAAAAGTATTTTTTATGATACCTGGGAGTTCAATATTCTGGGCTTCAGAAAATTGTAATAAGCGGAAAGAAATCGTAAATTAGAGAGTTGCTGAAAACTAAAATTATCGGCACAATAAAGATGAGAACGCATGGATACATTAGCAGAACGAGCCTATGGATTGCCCGCATCTGGGGCAGCCTTATCCTGGGGTTCGTATTGTTCATGCTGTTGGGCCACCTTTTTGGACCGGAAAAATCTTTAGTCGGTGGCTTACAGGATCCACGAGATCTGCTCACCTTTCTTTGTTTTCCAATATTTAGCATGCTCGGCCTTATCATCGCCTATAAGTATGAAGGCCTTGGAGGTCTGATCTCCTGCCTGGCCCTGCTCCTGGCCATGATCCTGAACGGGGTGCTGGACCTCAAGTTCTTACTACTCATCTTCCCGCCGGGATTCATCTACCTTATTTACTGGTATTTCTCAAAAAAGGATAGGCTTATCGCCAGGCGAATGAAACTGCATTGATATCTACTTTAACAAGAGTTGAATTTCCAGCAAAAGCATTTCAGCTTAAACTTTCAATTCAGGTCCTTTCAATTCTTAGGAGCTCTAAAAATTTAATGTTTCCGCTGAAAATTTATCAAAAGATTAATCAACTCGGCGTAAAAGCGGGGCTTTGTTAACATCCTCTTATCAGCCGAAGCCATTTAAACTCATTAACTTTAAGATCAATAAAAAACAGCTAAAAAAAGAAAAATTATGTCTGAAGAAAAAAACTTAAAAACCTATAATCCTGCCACCGGCGAGCAATTGAACACTTATGAGCTCATGAGCGACAAGGAAGTGAAAGATGCGGTGCAAGCCAGCCACGATGCCTATTTAAAATGGAAAAGCAAGAGCGCGGAGGAAAGAGCGAAGGTGATCAAAAAAATTGGGGAAAAGCTAGCGGAAAGAAAAGATGAGATGGTAAAGCTTATGACCCAGGAAATGGGAAAATTGCTGAAACAGGGAGAACAGGAAGTGGAACTTTGTTCAGGAATTTGTGATTATACCGCCAAGAATGGCCCTGAGGCCCTGAAAGACGAAGAACGGGAATTACCTGAAGGCGGAAAGGGATATATTACCTATTCGCCAATTGGGGTTATCTACGGGATACAACCCTGGAATTTCCCTTGCTACCAGGTTGTAAGATATTCTATTGCTAACCTGATGGCTGGGAATTCCATTTTGCTTAAGCATGCCGAGAATGTAACCGGCAGCGCATTGCTTCTGGAAGAGATCTATAAGGATGCAGGACTACCTAAAGACCTGTTCAAAGTATTAAGAATCTCACATGACCAGAGCGATGATGTGATCAAGAACGACCTGGTACGCGGGGTTACCCTTACGGGAAGCTCGGGAGCGGGGAAAAAGATCGCACAACTGGCCGGGGAAGAACTTAAAAAGACGGTCCTGGAACTGGGAAGTAATGATGCTTACATCGTACTTGAAGACGCCGACCTCGACCTGGCAGTGGAAACCTGTGTTCAGGGAAGGATCTATAACAATGGGGAAACCTGTGTAGCCGCAAAACGTTTTATAGTGGTAGATAAGGTTTACGATAAGTTCAAGGAAGCTTTTGTAGAAAAAATGTCCAAGGTCAAAGCCGGGGATCCTACCAAAGAAGATAGCGATATTGGGCCAATGGCCAGGGAAGATCTAAGAGACCAGCTGCATGAGCAGGTTGAAGAAAGCGTTAAAAAAGGTGCCAAGATTCTTTGCGGAGGTAAAAAACCGGAAGGCAAGGGATACTTTTATCCGGCAACCGTACTGGGCGACCTAAAACCGGGAATGCCAGCTTACGACGACGAGCTTTTTGGACCTGTGGCTTCCCTAATAAAAGCAAAGGATGCCGATGATGCGATGCGCATAGCGAACAGCAGTAGATTTGGACTAGGTGGAGGAATATTCTCCAAGGATGAGGAAAAAGCCCATGAGCTGGCAAAATTTCATTTTGACACAGGAATGGTCTTTATCAACTCCTTTGGCCTTGCCAAACCTAACATGCCTTTTGGTGGTGTGAAAGATTCCGGTTACGGCAGGGAACATGGAGGTTTTGGTCTTCATGAATTTGTGAATACCAAAGCGGTTATGTTCGCATAGATCCATAAGAAATATTCAATGTAAAATCCGGAGTAGAGCTACTTCGGATTTTTTTATGCCCAATAAAAATCCAGGACTTCAAAATTAAGTATATTTAGTATCAGTGATTTAGCTTTATTAATTTCAACTAAAACCGCCTGAAATGGAATTCAACCTTGCCGAAAAATTAGCGATCGTAAAAGCCATTGATAAAGTGATCCTGGCTGATAAAAAAGTGGCCAAGGGGGAAATGGTCTACCTGGGGCAGCTAATGAAGCTGATGAATTTTGATTCAGAATTCGTGGAGGAAGCGAGGAAATTCAGCGTAAAACAGGCAGATGCCATCCTGGAGGGGCTGAGTGAAGCCAAGAAGCATTCGCTTGCCATCATGCTGCATGAAATGGCTTATGCTGACGGGGAAATGGATAAAAAAGAGATCGAGGTGCTTTTTTCTGAATTCGAAAATGCCGGCATCAAGATCGCCGATGCCGATAGCAATATTCCTGTTTTCGACCTTTCAGACGTTTACTTTAAATCTTCCCGGCAGCGCAGGCTGGATCCAAACGGAAACCTGATAGAAGAAAGAAATGAGAACAGGGCCGTTAAGATCGAACCTCATATCAATGGCAAAGACGGGGTTACGGTAACCATATTCAAGACCGGTAGTCTTTTGAATTTCTGGGGAAATAAGGTAGTAATGAGCCCCAAACACATGGAAATAAAAATGCTGGAAAATACCAGAAGTTTCCTGAAGGGTCATAGAGAGAATGGACAGGAACCTAAAGCTCCAGAAGAACTGCATTCAAATTATCAGCTAAGCATTTTCCACCCCAGCCAGGAAATCGAAAAGATCATTCTACATAAACGGCATCAAAAGATAGATATTGAATATCTTAAATAAGAATTAGCCTTTTCTCCTACTTATATGTTGACTTCCAGAAGGTTATCACCTGTAAAATTTCTTTCGCAACATCAAAAAATAAAATTCTAAGTGTCTGTTTTTCAGTTATATTTAATATTTATTTCTAATCAATGAAAAAAGTCACTTTAGATCTCTTTAAGCATCAGGCGAACAGCCTGATAGCAATTAAATTCGATTATGACCGGCAAATGATTGAGCACCTGAAACTGCTGGAAGGAATATCATGGTCCAACAGTTTTGGATGTTTTTACCTGGAAGCCGAAAAGAAAAAACTGAACCGGCTTATTACCCATCTTATAAGCCAGGGTTATTTTGTGGATTATTCGGCCATAGACTTTTCGAGGCTTCCGGATCTTCCTGAAAATTCCATTAAAAACGAAAGAAAAGAGATCACAGACTTCAGGAACTATCTTAATGGCCACAGGTACAGTTCCAGCACCATAGAATCTTATACAAATTTCGTAGAAAAATTCCTGAGATTTCATGATTTCAAGGAATTCTATGTCTTTAAAGATGTAGACAGGTTCGTGGAGGCCGAGATCGCTGCAAGGAATTATTCCATTAGCTCACACCGGCAATGCATTAGTGCACTAAAGCATTATTTCGAATTCACGGAACAGGAAGAGATAGATCCTTCTCAATTAAAACGACCTGAAAAAACCAAATACCTGCCGGGGGTATTGAGCAAAGAGGAAGTGATAGACCTCCTGGTGGCAACGCGCAACCTGAAACATAGATGCATCCTGGCACTTATATACTCCTCGGGCCTTCGAATTGGTGAGCTGATCAACCTCAGGCTTAAAGATATCGATGTAGACCGAAGGCAGATTCTCATCAGACAGGCCAAAGGAAGAAAGGACCGCTATGTGATGCTTGCAGAAACTTTTCTTCCGCTTTTTCATAACTATTTGCAAACCTATGCTCCCGGGATCTATTTTGCGGAAGGTCTGCAGGGAGGCAAATATACGGCCTCTGCCATACGCAGTTTTTTGAAGGAGTCCTGCCACCGGGCGAGAATCAAAAAACGAGTCACCCCACATACACTAAGGCATAGCTATGCCACCCATATGCTGGAGAACGGAATAGACATAAGGTATATACAGGAATTACTTGGGCATTCCAGGCCAGAGACCACGATGATCTATACCCACGTTACCCAGAAGGATCTTTCGAAGATACGCAGCCCGCTTGATGAGAGTTTGAAGGAGCTGATGCAGGGGCCTAAAAGAGACTCGTACCTGCGCTTATCCCGGAACATACTCGAATAAAAATGTATATTGCCGTGGATATAACACGTTGGCAATAATTTAAAACAGGTGCTCGGATATTATAAAAAAATTATAAGTTTACAATTCAAGAAGATTTATCTTCAAAAAAAAAATTCCATACCGGCGGATTAGTTAGTTATATATAAATAGTGAGTTGTGACATATGCTTAAACTACTAGAAAAACAGGGGCCTAAGCTATCTAGTGAGTTAATAAAGATTATTACAAGAAAGGACAAAATTAGTAACGACGCCGCAAGAAAAAGGTTGCAAAGACTTTCAGCTCCAATAACTAAAATAAAAGGACTTTTTTCGGACAATCAAGCCTTTTATCATCTTCAATCTCAATATAAAAAACCAATTTTTTATGAAGGCTTATACAGAGCTTTCGAAATTGCAGGAAGAAAATATTATGCCTTATTATTAGCTATTGAATACCATTCAGGTTATATAAAAGAAAATGAATTAGCTTCTTATTCCTTTAGTCCAATTAGGAAATTAAAGGGTCATAAAAAATTTGAAAATTTAATAGATGAATTGGTAGAACTTGGTGTGCTTTTGAAGCAAGATGATTATATTAAAATAAATCCACAGCTGGCAGAAAGAGATAATTTCAATCATCATAAGGCCATAGAAACTGCAAAAAATTTTGTTTTAATACAGTTCAGTGATTGGGCTAGAAAAATTGGTTTAACCTCTTATAATACTGCCACATTCCACTCTCAATTTGGTCTTTTTTCTTGGAGTTTTGTTTCTCCTTCTTATGTTTCCACACTTACAAACTATAAAAACAAAAAAATAAATCCAGGATTCATTGTTGCCGATGTATTGGTTGGAAATAAACCGAATAAAGAAAATGTAAATTTCTTTATTCAAAAAATTGAAATCCTAAAACAAATAAAAGGATTACCCCAATTTTTAGGATTTTTAATTGTTGATGATATTGACCTTGAAACGCTAAACCGTCTTAAAGATAAAGGGATAATTGTGGGTTTTGTAGATAAGCTGTTTGGAGATGAGTACAAAGAACTTCTACAATCATTGATTACGACCGTTACAAATGCTGGAGCTATTTTAAAAACTAATCCAGAAGCATATCTTGATTTGATAACAAAATTAAATAAGCTTGTAGAAGGCAAAACAAATAATTTAAAAGGAGATTTATTCGAATTAGCAGTAGGATACTATCATAGCAATTTTTGTCAGAGCTTGGATATTGGCAAATTAATAAATCATTTGGGAGAGCTACGGGAAATTGATGTATTTGCTGTTTATGCAGATAAAATTGTTATCGCTGAATGCAAAGGATATAAAAGTAAAATCGACCGAGATCAATTGGAGGAATGGCTCAGCAAAAAAGTATCTGTAATTAGAAAATGGCTTATTGATCAAAATTATTACAGTAATAGAACCTTGATATTTGAATATTGGTCAAGCGGTGGATACACCAAAGAAGCTATTGACTTTATAAAGACCAAAACATTTCGAAAATTTAAAGTTGTATTTATTGACCAAAAGGAACTAATTAAAAAATCAAAGGAAATTCCTTCAAAGAAATTTAAAGAAATTTTAGACCAATATTACATCCCAGAAATTTAAACTATTGCCAACAACGGTTCATCGCCAATAAGCGGCAGCGTTAGAAAGAAAATAATTAACTTGACCAACAAACTAATACAAAGCCGACTAATCCGCGTCCCTTACTCCGCCAACTGGCGATAACCGAGACCGTTGTATGCTATTATTTCAGAGAAAATGCGTAAAATAAATTTCATATTCTTCATTGTAATATTCCTATTCATATTTAGTTGTAAAGAAAATCCAAAGAAAAAATTATTGTCTGAAAATGATAAATCAGAAATAAAAACTGAATTAGATAGTGTATTTAAAA
>NZ_VJVW01000197.1 GCF_009735585.1 Christiangramia aestuarii | reverse complement strand
TTCGAGGAACAACTGGCGTCCGCGGCGCAATGCCGCCGAGCGACGGGTGACACCGTCCACCCGGCTGACCAGGTCGTCGCCGTCGAGGCGATACTGGCTGGGGCTGGCGTGGCGCAGGCGGACGCAGCGGCGTTCGTCGCGGCAGCGCAGCATCAGGTCGGACTCCCGCGCCAGGGCGCTGCGCCAGCCGTCGTTGCGGCTCCACGGCGAATGCGGGTCGTCGTCGCGACGGTGGCCCGGTTCGCTCTGCAGCCAGGCTTCGGCGGCGGCCTGCCAGAAATGCTCCGGCAGCGCTTGCGGCGCCGGCAGCAGGTCGTCTTGGTGGCGCGCGATGAAACCGGTGTCCAG
>NZ_VJVW01000196.1 GCF_009735585.1 Christiangramia aestuarii | reverse complement strand
CATGTGTGGGCAGCGGACGCCGGTCGATTCGGTCGATCGTTGCCAACCGGCCTTGCTTTGTGCCTCGCGTGAAAACAAGAAGCCCCGCTATGGCGGGGCTTCTTTTATCGAATCGGCGCACAGTGCGCCTTGCAGGGGGCTTTGCGGCCCTTCACGAGACCACCGACGGCTCCGGATGGCTGACCCGCTGCTGGATGGGGCTGATCTCGGCCATGGTCTCGCTGACCCAGGCTTCGGCGCGCTGGTTTAGCTCGGCGATGGCGCGCGGGCCTTCGCCTTCGGCGTGCATGGCCGGGCCGATCACCACCTGGATGGTGCCCGGGTACTTGGCCCAGCCGGCCTTGGGCCA
>NZ_VJVW01000195.1 GCF_009735585.1 Christiangramia aestuarii | reverse complement strand
CGGCTGTCGCCCGACATGAACCTGCTCATGGTAGTCGCAGTCGCGGGTGCAATTGGCCTCGGCGAATTTTTCGAGGCGGCGACGGTTGCGTTCTTCTTCTCGCTCTCGCTTTTCCTCGAAAGCTGGAGCGTCGGGCGTGCGAGGAATGCGGTTTCAGCTCTGCTGGACCTGGCGCCGCCGACGGCAAGAATTCTTTATGATGACGGTTCGGAAGCGGACGTACCGGCTTCCGCGGTTGCTATCAACGCACGTTTCGTCGTGCGCGGCGGAGACCGCATCCCATTGGATGGTGAGGTTGTCGATGGGGCAGGGGCCGTCGATCAGGCGCCAATCACCGGAGAGAGTGCGC
>NZ_VJVW01000194.1 GCF_009735585.1 Christiangramia aestuarii | reverse complement strand
ATGATCCGGCGCGAAGATGTCGTGTTCAGTGCCGATCCCGAAACCGGAAGCGTTCGTCCGGTCGTCCGGGTAGGGCTGCTCAAGGAGATCGGGGTCGATATCGCCCGGCTGACGCGAGACAAACTCATTCCGGATAATCTGGAAAACAATACGCCCCTGAATGTCGCCGAACTCATCCCCGGTGCATCCATCGAGTTCGACGTCAACAGCCTTTCCCTGCTGGTCAGCATTCCACAGCTGTATGTACAGCGGCACTCGCGTGGCTATGTGGATCCCTCTCTTTGGGATGACGGTGTCACCGCGTTGTTTTCCAACTACCAGGCCAACTTCACGCGCAACACCAACTTTG
>NZ_VJVW01000193.1 GCF_009735585.1 Christiangramia aestuarii | reverse complement strand
TCCGCTCGCCAGCATCCCGGGGACCTGTGCGGCGGTGTAGCGTCGTTGGATGCCGGACTCCCGGCGCTTGCTTCGTCAGAATGTCCAGGCCTGTTCGTCGGCCGCGGTCACCAGCGCCGTGCCGCGCTCGTCCTCGCCTACGGTGACGATGCGCGGGGATTCGTCGGGCGCCTGGATCACCAGTTGTTGCGCAGCGGGTGCCCACTGCGGCGTTGCGTTGCTGTCCAGCACTACCGGCCTTTCGCCGTTGCGTTCCTGCGTCCTGTCCTCGTCGCCCAGTGCGCTGTTCTGGAAGACTACGAGAGCCAGCAGGGAAAGAAGTCCGGTGCCGACCAGGTTGCGTGAGCTGC
>NZ_VJVW01000192.1 GCF_009735585.1 Christiangramia aestuarii | reverse complement strand
CGAACACAGCACGGACCCAGATATCGGGGCAGTTCTGGCCGTATCGCTCGGCCCCTCGGAAGGCTGGAGGAAGGGCACTTATCGAGCTGTTTTGCCACCGGAATTGGCCGTCTTGATCATACGTGCCACGCCGCACAGAAGCATATCTGTTGCAATCGTCACGGCCCTCCCTCTGACGTGCCGTAACCTGAAAGACATCTATGGAGCGGACGAAATCAAAAGCAGGGTCCGTCACATCGATATCGGCGGCACGCCCGACAGCTTGGGCGAGCTGGAGCGTTTCTCGCTCTCGGGGCAGGGAGACTGCTTGACCAGGATTGAACCCCGCCAACCTGTAGAGGCGCTCAAAC
>NZ_VJVW01000191.1 GCF_009735585.1 Christiangramia aestuarii | reverse complement strand
GTAATGACTGATGTCCCGTTGGGCCTCCTGCGCCGTCATGTAACCCGTTGACGGGACCCACTCCGACTTCAGACTGCGGAACAGGCGCTCCATCGGCGAGTTATCCCAGCAATTCCCCCGACGGCTCATGCTCTGCTGCATCCGATAGCGCCAGAGCCGTTGCCGAAACAGGCGGCTGGCGTACTGGCTGCCCTGGTCTGAATGGAACAGCACCTGCTGTGGCTTGCCGCGCTGTTTGTAGGCCATGTCCAGGGCCTTGATCACCAGTTCGGCATCCGGCTTGGCCGAGAACGCCCAGCCGATCACCCGCCGGGTATGCAGATCCAGCACCGCGGCCAGGTAGTGCCAAC
>NZ_VJVW01000190.1 GCF_009735585.1 Christiangramia aestuarii | reverse complement strand
TGCAGGGTGATGCCGATGCGCAGGCGCTTGCCGTCTTCGGCCTGGGCCAGCGGGGCGAGCAGGGCCAGCAGCAGGGCGGCCAGCAGGGCGCGGCCCGGGAGGAGGGCGGCGAGGCCGCGCGGACGGGATGAGCGACGGGAGAACAGCATGGAAAAACGCCTTCTGTGGAGTCGATGTGCGATCAATGACGGTGCTGACGGGTCACGCCGGCGTCGAAGCGGCTGACCACCTGGCGCCAGCCGGCGTCAGCCAGGGCGCGGGCGTCGCCCGGTACGGCGCCGGCAGCGGCCGCGGCGGGCTTCAGCCAGACTTCGGCGGGGCCGAGCAGCAGGAGGAACGAGCCGGCCACCC
>NZ_VJVW01000189.1 GCF_009735585.1 Christiangramia aestuarii | reverse complement strand
TACTGGTGAACAGGGGCAGTCATGCTGTTGTTCTCTCGACAGGGTCCGTTTCATCCTGACCGTGCGACGGAGCGTCCTGTTCCGCTGCACACGCGCCGCGCCGCCGCCGAAACATGGGCAGCGCCGCGCGACGCGCGCTCTTGATACCGGGCGGGCGACCCGGTTGTGCCAGTCAGACCCGCTCGATGGCCAGCGCCAGGCCTTGGCCGACGCCTACGCACATGGTCGCCAGGCCGCGCCGGCCGCCGCTCTTCTCAAGTTGATGGAGCGCGGTGAGGACCAGCCGCGCACCGCTCATCCCCAGCGGGTGGCCGAGGGCGATGGCACCGCCGTTCGGGTTGACCTTCTCAC
>NZ_VJVW01000020.1 GCF_009735585.1 Christiangramia aestuarii | reverse complement strand
ATAAATATTTACCAATGATAATTAAAGCTGCTAAAAATGGCCAACTAGATGAAGATTTAGCAGCTATGTATCATGATCGATATTTAATGCATCGAGGTTTACCACAAATTTATGGTAGCCAATTCTTAATTAAAACAGTAAAGGATTCAGTTACAGGAAAAAAAGAAAAGATCTTCGAATTATATAAAATTAAAGACACTTCAAAAGTTGATTCTTTACGAAGAATGGTTGGAATGATTCCTTTGAAAGAATATATACGTATCAACAATATTCAGGAGTAGAAATAACAGCACACAACAACGGTTCATCGCCAATAAGCGGCAGCGTTAGAAAGAAAATAATTAACTTGACCAACAAACCAATAATAAGCCGACAAATCCGCGTCCCGCACTCCGCCAACTGGCGATAACCGAGACCGTTGTGTGCTATTTTAATTGAAATTTGAACTTCATAAAAAACATATCCGACTACCTAAAATTTAAATTTTACTGGAAATTTCCAGATGCTGTATTAGCAGCTATAATTTTAGATCAAGAAGAAAATCAAGTTTATGGTAGGGTAAAAAAAGGATATGCAATTTTAGAAAGTTTACCATTACCCAAAACAGGTTATCGATATAAAGATATAGTCAAAGTTTCAAAAACTGATAAAGTCCAATTCTATAGAGAGGATAAAATTCAAGAATTTAAAAGTCAAAAGATTTATAGAAAGTCAAATATTCCAACCTTTGTTTTTGGATTGAAATTGTCTGAATATCAAGATTATTTTCAACTACAAGAAAAATTCAGGGAATTTGGACATAAGATTTTGATACCAGATTTTAAAGCGGATAAAATCGGAAAATGGATAACAAGTTATGGCAGCTCTGATAATCTAAAACAAGTAAAAGAAATTTTAAAAAAGTTTACTGATTCTAATAAGAACTGCAAAATAAGGAATATTGAAAAAGCGTAAAAACAGCACACAACAACGGTTCATCGCCAATAAGCGGCACCGTTGAAAGAAAATAATTAACTTGACCAACGAACCAATACTAAGCCGACAAATCCGCGTCCCGCACTCCGCCAACTGGCGATAACCGAGACCGTTAGCCACAATTAATTTTAAAAATTGTAACAAAAAAGAAAAGTTCTAAATTTACATTCCAAATGAAGCTTCATATTTATGGCAAAAAATAATCAACTCGATTTATTTACTAATATTATAGATGATACTGAGGAAGAAGTACTAACATTTCGATATGAAATTTCTAATTATGGAGCAGATTACCCAGTTGACTCTTTGGTTAAAAGATTGAGAAGCGAAGCAATTTTCGTACCTCCATTCCAAAGAAGATATGTTTGGAACAAATTTGAAGCTTCTAAATTTATAGAATCGCTACTATTAGGTCTTCCAGTTCCAGGAGTTTTCCTTTCCAAGGAACCAGTTTCAAATAAGTTATTAATTGTTGATGGTCAACAGAGATTGTTGTCTTTAATGTTTTTCTACGATAAGAAATTTAAAGATGGTTCTGAATTTAAATTAGTTGGAGTTCAGCAAGACCTTGAAGGAAAAACCTATGACGATCTTAATCCATCTGATCAACATAGATTAGATGACTCAATTATCCATTCAACTATTATAAAACAAGAAGTTCCAGATGATGATGAAAGTAGTATTTATCAAATATTTGAGAGAATAAACTCTGGAGGAAGGCCACTAAGTCCTCAAGAAATAAGAGCGTGTATTTACTATGGCAAATACAACGAATTGCTTGTTGATTTAGCTATGAATAATGAGGTGTGGAGGAAATTAATAGGTGGTGAACACAATGACCGTCTTAAAGAAGAGGAATTAATCTTACGATATTTCTCATTATTATTTCATAGAAGTATCTATCAAAAACCTATGAAGGAATTTCTTAATAAGCATATGGCACTTAATAGAAATTTAAATATTCATTCAGCTAAAAACCTAAAAAAGGTTTTCAATAATACGATATCTTACGTTTATGAGGCTTTGGGGAAAAATGCTTTCAGACTACAAAGAGGTGTTCATTCTGCTATTTTTGACTCTGTAATGATTGGTGTGACTGAAAGAATTATAAAAAAAGGTGAGCCAGATATTGATAAATTTAAAAAGGCTTACGAGGAATTAATTGAGAATAAAGAATTCAAAAAATCCTATACTTCAGCAACTTCAGATGAGAATAGCGTCGAGATTCGAATAAATTTAGCTGTAGAAAAGTTTATGAGTTTGGATTAATATGAAGTGGAAACTTGAGCAACAGGAAAAAAAGCTTGACAATTTATTTGATCTGGTTCAAAATGTAGAGGACGAGGAACAACAAGCAATTTTATCAAAATTTTTATGCATTCGTGCTTCAGGTTTTGTAGAGAGTTCAATTAGAAATTTAATCGCTGAATTTACAGATGGATCTGCTCCTAAACAGATTCAGTCTTATGTTGGAAAAGAAACAAAATATATTACCAATTTGAGGTATGACAGATTAAGTAAATTATTAGGCACTTTCGATTCCTCCTGGAAAGAAGAGTTAGAAGAAAAAATAAGCGAAGAACAAAAATCTGCTTTGAATACAATTGTAAGTAATAGAAACAACATTGCTCATGGCGAAAATGATGCTATTTCATATTCTTTAATGTTTAATTATTATTCCAGAATAAAAGAAGTGGTTGAGATTTTAAAAAACATAGTTAGAAAATAAATTAACTGTGGCTAACAACGGTTCATCGCCAATAAGCGGCAGCATTAGTAAGAAAATAATTAACTTGACCAACAACAAAATACTAAGCCGACAAATCCGCGTCCCTTACTCCGCCAACTGGCGATAACCGAGACCGTTGTAGCGCATTTTTTAAACATGAATTTAATCACAATTGAACATTTAAGAATATTTGATCAGCATGGAGGTAACTACGAATCTTTAGAAAGAGTAGGCACAAATAAAGAGAAAGAATTATTCATAGATAATGACATATTTGAAAAAATAGATGAATTAGTACATAACCAATATTTGATAAAAAATAACTTAGCTTCAAGAAAATTTAGC
>NZ_VJVW01000188.1 GCF_009735585.1 Christiangramia aestuarii | reverse complement strand
GACTGACTACGCGTTGCTGGTATTCGATTGGGACGGCACCCTGGTCGACTCGATCGCGCGCATCGTCGATTCGATGAAGGCGGCGGCGCGGGAAACCGCTCTGCCGGAGCGGGACGATACCCGGATCAAGGGCATCATCGGCCTCGGCTTGCCCGAGGCGATTGCTTCGCTCTATCCGGAGGTTGGCGATCCTGCTCTGGTCGAGCGTTTCCGGTGTGCCTACAGCGAGCATTACCTGGCGCAGGAAGCGCAGCCGTCGCGGTTGTTCCCCGGCGTGGCCGAAGCCATGGTGCATTTTCGCGAGGCCGGGTTCCGCCTGGCGGTCGCCACCGGCAAGAGTCGGCGCGGCCT
>NZ_VJVW01000187.1 GCF_009735585.1 Christiangramia aestuarii | reverse complement strand
CAATACCGGGAATGTCACCCTGAACAATATCACCGTGACCGATCCGATGGTAAGTGTAAACGGTGGACCGATCAACCTGGCGCCGGGAGCTTCTGACAACACCAGCTTTACAGCGACCTATACCCTGACCCAGGCTGATGTAGACAGTGGACAGGTAGACAATATTGCTACGGCTGATGCCGATGAGCTGACCGATCCGGAGGATAGTAATAATGAGACTACGCCACTGACGCAGAACCCAGCCATGACAATAGCAAAAGCAGGAAGCTTTAACGATGAAAATGGAAACGGCTATGCCGAGGCTGGAGAGACCATCTCCTATACCTTTAGCCTGACCAATACCGGAAACGT
>NZ_VJVW01000186.1 GCF_009735585.1 Christiangramia aestuarii | reverse complement strand
AGTCGCCGCTGATCCACCGCCTGTTCGCCGAGCAGACCGGCGAGGCGCTGGTCTATGACGCGCAACTGGCGCCGCTGGACGATTTCCCCGGGTTCGCCCGGCGCTTCTTCGAGCAGGGCAAGGGCGCCAATGTCACCGTGCCGTTCAAGGAAGAGGCCTATCGTCTGGTGGACGAGTTGAGCGAGCGGGCCACCCGGGCCGGGGCGGTGAACACCCTGATCCGCCTCGCCGACGGTCGCCTGCGCGGCGACAACACCGACGGCGCCGGCCTGCTGCGGGACCTGACGGCGAACGCCGGGGTCGAGCTGCGCGGCAAGCGGGTTCTCCTGCTCGGCGCCGGCGGTGCGGTGCG
>NZ_VJVW01000185.1 GCF_009735585.1 Christiangramia aestuarii | reverse complement strand
TTGGCGGAAACGCTGATGACGGAGGCCAGGGCAGTCAGCAGGAGCAGTTTTTTCATTCTTCGATCCTTGTAGGGCGATGTCCGCCGCTGCGTTCAGGGCGGTGAAGGAGGGGCGCCAACACGCGAGGGGCGGCTTGAAGGGGAGAGTAGCGACTCTTTTTATTCCATAAAAATATTATTTGTTTATTTTTATATTCTATTAATGAATATGAGAGAGCTGAGGCAATTTGTCTCGCGACAACCGACCACAGCAGGACGGTCTAGGCTAACGGGTAAGATTTTCGTACCGAATTGCTCTGCATCAAGGCGGGTGGTCCGGGAATCTGCTTGCGACCCTTCCCGCATTCCTGCCA
>NZ_VJVW01000184.1 GCF_009735585.1 Christiangramia aestuarii | reverse complement strand
GCATTCCGGTGCAATACAGCAGCGCCATGCGTCCGCTGGACGACTGGATCGTCGACCGCGTCGAGCTGGTCGGCGGTCCGTCCTCCTTCCTCAACGGCGCCGGTGCCGTCGGCGGCTCGCTGGACTACATCAGCAAGCTCGCCGACCGCTACGGCGATTTCATGGAAGGCCGGGTGCGCTACGGCAGCTACGACGATTCGGAAGTCGCCTTCGGCTTCAACCAGGCCCTGGGCATCGGCCCCGAGCCGAAGCACTTCGTGCGCCTGGACGTCAGCCGCAGCGGCGGCAACGGCTACGTCGACCGCAATTCGCGCGAATCGTGGAACGTCGCTTTCTCCCTGCTCAGCGACCTG
>NZ_VJVW01000183.1 GCF_009735585.1 Christiangramia aestuarii | reverse complement strand
TAGAAGCCGGCGATGTTCGACAGCAACTTGCTGTGCGACAGCCGCATCAGCGCCAGCACGGTACCCAGCGCGACGCCGCCGAGGACGCCGAGGACCATCAGCTTGAGGGTCATCAGCATGCCTTCCCAGAGGCTCGGCAGGGCGGGAACGATTCCACTGAAGTCCATCATTTACCTCCTACGGAGATCAGGCCCGGTACGGCGACCTTTCTCTCCACCAGGCGCATGATCAGCATCAGGCTCATGTTCAGCGTGAAGTAGATCAGCGTGGCCAGGGTGAAGGCCTCGAACAGGTTGGCGGAGAACTCGGCGGTCTGCTTGGTCTGCGCCAGCAGCTCCATCAGGCCGATCAGCG
>NZ_VJVW01000182.1 GCF_009735585.1 Christiangramia aestuarii | reverse complement strand
TCCATCGAGGAATATTACGCGCAGGGCATCGAATTGCCCGACCAGGGCATCAAGAACCTGTTCCTGCGCAACCGCAAGGGTACTCGCCACTACCTGGTGCTGCTCGACGAGCGCAAGGAGGCCGACCTGCCGGGCATCGCCGAACAGATCGGCGAAAGCCGCCTGTCGTTCGCCTCGGTCGAGCGCCTGCGCGAATACCTCGGCGTCGAACTGGGCTGCGTGACGCCTTTCGCGCTGGTCAACGATCCGCAGCACAGGGTCGAGGTGTTGCTCGACGATGCCATTCGCCAGGACCAGTTGCTCGGTTTCCACCCGTTGGTGAATACCGCCACCGAGTGCATCCGCTACGCAGAC
>NZ_VJVW01000181.1 GCF_009735585.1 Christiangramia aestuarii | reverse complement strand
TGTACTCGTTGATCACGTGGGCCGGGTCGTAGACGGTCAGGTTCGCCGGCACCGAACCGAAGCAGAAGAACACCAGCAGGCCGAGACCGTAGCCGGCCCACTGCGGCCGCGAGGAGATGAACGCGCCGAGGGAGAACACCGGCGCCAGTACCAGGCATAGCAGCGGGAAACCGTCGATATGCGGGTAGACGAAGAACATCTCGCTGAAGCCGAGCAGCGCCGCCGCCATGGTGCCGATGGCCATCTGCATGGCGACCTTCTTCGGGTTCGGCGCCGCCGAGGCCAGCGCCGAGACCGCCACCGCGTTGAGGGCGAAGGTGCCGCCGCTGGGCCAGGTGCTGTAGATCCAGAAACA
>NZ_VJVW01000180.1 GCF_009735585.1 Christiangramia aestuarii | reverse complement strand
GGCCGGCCCCTGAACCTCATCGCTGCATCGACGTCCCTAGCTACAGGCGAGCCTGTGGCCGGGGGCTTTCCATCATCCGCAAAAAGGTGAAAACCATGCTGACCATCGACTACAACAGCTATCGCACCACTACCCCCTACGGCAAACGCGTGCGCTTCCTGGTGCTGCACTACACCGCGCTCGACTTCGCCGCCTCGGTCAAGGCGCTGACCACCGGCGCCGCACGACCCCAGCTACAAGGCCGCCGGCTTCAAGGGCCAGCGCATCTTCAACCTGGTCGCCGAGGAAGACCGCGCCTGGCACGCCGGCGTCAGCGGCTGGGCGCGCCGCGACAACCTCAACGACACTTCCATCG
>NZ_VJVW01000179.1 GCF_009735585.1 Christiangramia aestuarii | reverse complement strand
GATGTCGCCGCCCTTGGTGGCGCGCGCCGAGTTGATGTCGATGGAAACCAGGGCCTCGGTCGGGTCGATGACGATGGAGCCGCCGGACGGCAGCTTCACTTCGCGCTGGAAAGCGGTCTCGATCTGGCTCTCGATCTGGAAGCGATTGAACAGCGGAACACTGTCTTGGTACAGCTTCACCTTGCTGGCGTACTGCGGCATCACCTGGCGGATGAAGTTCAGGGCTTCTTCCTGGGCGTCGATGCTGTCGATCAGCACTTCGCCGATTTCCTGGCGCAGGTAGTCGCGGATGGCGCGGATGATGACGTTGCTTTCCTGGTAGATCAGGAAGGGCGCGCCACGTTCGCCGGACGCTTC
>NZ_VJVW01000019.1 GCF_009735585.1 Christiangramia aestuarii | reverse complement strand
GCTAAATTTTCTTGAAGCTAAGTTATTTTTTATCAAATATTGGTTATGTACTAATTCATCTATTTTTTCAAATATGTCATTATCTATGAATAATTCTTTCTCTTTATTTGTGCCTACTCTTTCTAAAGATTCGTAGTTACCTCCATGCCGATCAAATATTCTTAAATGTTCAATTGTGATTAAATTCATGTTTAAAAAATGCGCTACAACGGTCTCGGTTATCGCCAGTTGGCGGAGTAGGGGACGCGGGTTTGTCGGCTTAGTATTGGTTTGTTGGTCAAGTTAATTATTTTCATTCTAACGCTGCCGCTTATTGGCGATGAACCGTTGTTGGCAAATAGTTTTAATTGTCGATTTTACCAAATTTTTCTTTCAGCCTTCTTCTTTTTTTGAAGAGTTAAACTGTTGATTAAATAGTATGTAGAAAGAAAGGGGACGAAGTAAAAATTGAATTCTATAAAAACGGAAAGAATCAAACTAATTAATCCCCAAATTAATATTTCTACTAAAATCGTTAGTATTAATCCGAGTAACCAGTCATTTTTATATTTCCATCCATATTCATCTTTTTTATCAAGAATGGGGAATAAATAATCTCTTTCTAATTCAAGTAATTCTCTATATGTAATTGTGTTAATTGACCTATTTACTTTTTTTAAATATTGAATTAATAGTCTTTTGTCATTTCTACTTCTATCTACAGGTTCAAATTGAAGTATTGATTCCACCAAGCATTCCAATTTTTTGAACTTTATCTTACTTAATTCTTTAGAAGAGTTTTTAGTTTTAATCAAGCTTAAATTATAGAAAGCTATTTCTTTGAACTTTTTATCCAGGATATCATCGGTAAGAAAGTCACCACTGAGAATTGGGTTTTTTGGCTTTTCATTTTCTTTAGACTCCATTGGACTAGAAGCCGTCGTAGATAATTCTGAAGACAATTTATTTTCAGGTTTTTGTTTTCTTCTGAATTCTCTTATTAGATGTATTATTATCCCAGTCAGTATTCCTCCGAATAAAAATAGAAGAGGCCTCATTTTATTATTTTAATTTTTTCCTTTTCCACTTAGGATTATTCATATTAAAATTTTTGCCAACGGTCTCGGCTATCGCAAGTTGCGGGAGTAGGGACGCGAAGTTGTCGGTTTAATTGTTTTGTTTTATGGTTTCTAAAATTACACTTTTTTTACAATACCCGTTATTTGCGATGAGCCGTTGTTGGGCGGAGTTTTCTAGTTCATTATTTGCCAAATAATACTGATTATTGTTGCAATACCAACAATCAGCGCAATTATGACATTAGTTTTATTCCAATTAGATTCTTTTTCTTTTCCATCTGTTTTAATCGATTGATTTTTAATCTTACTTTTTTGATTTACGATTAAATTTTTAGCGTTAAAGATGGTTGAATTGTTTTCTTGTTTACTCATTTTTTCATCTACCCAATCTTGTACAATTTGTTCCAAACTTTCATAATCAAAATTCTTTCTTTTTCCTTTTTTACGATTCTTGATTATAGTTAAAATTTGATATTTAATATGTTTATAAAATTCTCTTTTTTCTCCTTTGTAATGATATAGGTGATATTCTATGAAACTTGTACACTTATAAAGAGGATTAAATCTTTCTAAAAAATCAACAAAGCCAACATCAATTGAATGGTTAATTCTTTGGAATTTCTCTTGTTCAGAAAACCCGAGTTTATTTACCGCATAAAGTATAGACGGATAAAGACTAATTTCAAACTTATCGATTTTAGGATTAGTTGGCTCATAATCTTTTGTCCATTTTCCATCTGAGACTAAATGAGCTTCTTCCATTAAAATGTCAACCAGTTCATTTTCATTTTCACCTTTATATTCCTTTTTTGGTAGATGAACTTTAAAGAAATTATGATGCTTTATCATTTAAATACTGTTTGTGAAAATTACGCCCAACGGTCTCGGTTATCGCCAGTTGGCGGAGTAAGGGACGCGGGTTTGTCGGCTTAGTATTGGTTTTTTGGTCAAGTTAATTATTTTCTTACTAACGGTGCCGCTTATTGGCGATGAACCGTTGTTGGCAACCGTATTTTCTTGCTGGATTTTGATTAGATATTACTTAGATCTTGTTTTCCAATTATTGTCATAATTTCGACAATATTGTTTTCTATCCGATAATAAATACTATCAGATCCGCACACACATCTTCTATATCTAGGTTTTATAAAATCAACTGCTTCGAACGTGAAAGGTTGCTTGGCAATGAGATCGAAATATTCAAAAAATGTTTCGAAATATTTATCTGCTTGAGTTTCTCCAAATCTTTTTACTCCGAATTGATGAATCCGAATTAAATCTTCTTTAGCGACATTACTTAACTTATATTTACTCATTAAGTAAAGACTTTGATTTTGCTAAAATCTGTTCTTTGCTGTCATTTGTAAAACCGCTTTTTTCAGCTTTTTCTAATTTACTTTTAATATAATTAATTTGAATTTGCTGATTTCTAGCTTGTCTTATTAGGTCATTAACCAATTCACTTTTACTTGAATATTCTTTACTCTCAATTTGAGATTTCAGCCACTCGTCGTTTGGTTCTGTAAAGGAAATACTTTGTCTAGCCATGATATCTATATTTGATGTAAAATTGCACCAAAAATGAATCAATAGCAAGTTTTTTGTGTGAAAATATTGTTGCCAACGGTCTCGGTTATCGCCAGTTGGCGGAGTAAGGGACGCGGATTTGTCGGCTTAGTATTGGTTTGTTGGTCAAGTTAATTATTTTCTTACTAACAGTGCCGCTTATTGGCGATGAACCGTTGTTGTGTGCTGTTATTTCTTCTCCTGAATATTATTGATACGTTTATATTCTTTCAAAGGAATCATACCAACCATTCTTCGTAAAGAATCAACTTTTGAAGTGTCTTTAATTTTATATAATTCGAAGATCTTTTCTACTTTTTCTGTAACTGAATCCTTTAATGTTTTAATTAAGAATTGGCTACCATAAATTTGTGGTAAACCTCGATGCATTAAATATCGATCATGATACATAGCTGCTAAATCTTCATCTAGTTGGCCATTTTTAGCAGCTTTAATTATCATTGGTAAATATTTATCCTG
>NZ_VJVW01000178.1 GCF_009735585.1 Christiangramia aestuarii | reverse complement strand
TCAGTGTCGACGCCAGCGGCAACCTGCTGATCACCCGCGACATCCGCAACCTGTTCGACTACTTCCTCAGCGCCGTCGGCGAAGAGCCCCTGCAGCAAAGCCTGGACCGCCTGCGCGCCTACATCGCCGCCGAACTCCAGGAGCCGGCGCGCGGCCAGGCGTTGGCGCTGATGCAGCAATACATCGACTACAAGAAGGAACTGGTGCTGCTCGAACGCGACCTGCCGCGCCTGGCCGACCTCGACGCCCTGCGCCAGCGGGAAGCCGCGGTGAAAGCCCTGCGCGCGCGGATCTTCAGCAACGAAGCGCACGTGGCGTTCTTCGCCGACGAGGAAACCTACAACCAGTTCACCCTGG
>NZ_VJVW01000177.1 GCF_009735585.1 Christiangramia aestuarii | reverse complement strand
TCCTTGCGCGCCTGGACCCGCTCGGCCTCCTTGCTGCGCGCATCCAGGATCCGGTCCACCAGGGAACACCAGTCCCGCTGGATACGATGGATCAACAGGCGGCTGTTGGCACGCTTCACCGGATAATCGGGCAGCAGCGGCGGATGCGGATAGCGTTCGTCGAGGTATTCCATGACCACCGTCGGCTCGTACAGCGCCAGGTCGCGATCGACCAGGGTCGGTACGCTGCCGTAGGGGTTGACCTCCGCCAGCATCGGCGGACAGCGGCCCGCCTCGATATCGATCACCTCTACCGCCACGTTCTTCTCGGCCAGGACCAGGCGGATGCGATGGCAGTAATGATCGGCAGGGTCGGAAT
>NZ_VJVW01000176.1 GCF_009735585.1 Christiangramia aestuarii | reverse complement strand
CTCGGCCTCGACCGCCGCGCCGCCGGTTTCGTCGGTTTCCTCGAGAAGCGCCTGGTCTGGTTCGTGCTGCTGTTCTCCGGCGCGCTGGCAGGCCTGGCCGGCGTCTGCGAGGTCGCCGGGCCGATCGGCCAACTGGTGCCGCAGGTCTCGCCGGGCTACGGCTATGCGGCGATCACCGTGGCCTTCCTTGGCCGTCTCAATCCGTTCGGCATCCTCTGCGCCAGCCTGCTGATGGCGTTGCTCTACCTCGGCGGCGAGGCCGCGCAGATGAGCCTCAACCTGCCATTGGCGCTGTCCGGGCTGTTCCAGGGGATGATGCTGTTCTTCCTCCTCGCCTGCGACGTGCTGATCCTCTACCG
>NZ_VJVW01000175.1 GCF_009735585.1 Christiangramia aestuarii | reverse complement strand
TCAGGCAACCGGGTACCTGCTCGCGGGTCACCACCGGAATGAACTGCAGCTTGTGGGCATGCTCGGCCAGGTATTCGCGCTCGGCGAGGCCGGCGATCAGCTCGCGGTAGGCCAGCTCCTTGCTCTCACGCACGCTGTAGACCAGCTTGATGCTTTCGAAGCGCTCCCAGACCTCGAAGTCCTGCAGGATCGAGACGAACGGCGCCACACCGGTACCGGTGGCCAGCAGCCAAAGGTCACGACCATCCACGAAGCGGTCGAGGGTGAGGAAGCCGAAGGCCTGGCGATCGACCAGCAACTGGTCGCCCTCGCGCAGGCGGCTGAGTTCGCTGGTGAACTCGCCGTCCGGGACGACGATGG
>NZ_VJVW01000174.1 GCF_009735585.1 Christiangramia aestuarii | reverse complement strand
GCCGCTGCTCGGCGGGCTGGCCGGGGTCAACCGGCTGGCGCGGGAAATCGGCGAGGTGCTGGCCGTGGCGCCGGCGATCACCACCAGCGGCGAGCTGCGCTTCGGCACCTGCGTGCTCAACCCGCCCGCCGGTTATGTCCTGGCCGACCTGGAGCAGGGCAAGCGCTTCGTTGCCGATTTGCTCGGTGGCCAGCCGGTGCGCGTCGAGGGTGCCGCCGACTGGCTCGACGCGGCCCGTTTGCCGCGCGACCCGGAGGCAGCGCTGGCGATTCACGTGACGCCCTCGGCGCGTGCGCCGCGGGCCGAGGAACTGCTGATCCATCCGCGCTGCGTGCTGGCGGCGCTCGAACCTGCCGACGCG
>NZ_VJVW01000173.1 GCF_009735585.1 Christiangramia aestuarii | reverse complement strand
TGACCGGCGTCGGTCAGAAGCAAGCCATCGAGGATGTAGGGCGCTTCGTTCACGGTGGCCGGGATGGTCTGTGTGGCGAAGGGTCCGAACTGGTCGGAGACGTGGGTATAGGCCTTCAGCCCGGGTTCATGGCCGTACTTGGCGTTGATCAGGTTCATCGCCTCGCCCTGACGCGTTGTCGGGAAGAACTGGCCGTCGCTCGAAGCGCTCTGCCCGCCGCCCCAGAACCGCGCCATCGGCAACCTCGACTGCCCTTCGATCACCGTGGCCAGGGCGCGCGCCATTGCTTCGCTTTCGACGTGCCATCGCGACAGGCGTGAGAGTTGGAAAAAGTCGTGCGTGTTCGTGGCCCCGGCCATCTT
>NZ_VJVW01000172.1 GCF_009735585.1 Christiangramia aestuarii | reverse complement strand
GCGACCCTGCTGGAGAAGCTGGCCGCGCCGGTGCTTACCGCACGTTGAGGCTGTAGCCGACCCGCTTGAGCCATTCGGCTTCCTGGGCGAAGTCGGCCTGGGTCAGCGGGTTGGCTTCCAGCCAGCCCTCGGGGAAGGTCACCGAAAGGCTCTTGGGCTCTGCCTTCAGGCGCACCGAGGGCATTTCCTGGGTGCCGCGAATGTGGTGGAAGAGGATCGCGAAGCGCAGCACGATGCACAGGCGCACCAGCTTGTCGCCTTCCGCGGCGAACTCCGCCAGCTTGTCCGCCGGAATGTTGCGGCGGTGGCCGCGTACCAGTAGCGACAGCATCTGCTGGTCCTGGCGCGAGAAGCCAGCCAGG
>NZ_VJVW01000171.1 GCF_009735585.1 Christiangramia aestuarii | reverse complement strand
CCATCCCTTCGCATCGTTCTTGACGTAGCGCAGGAGCTTGCCCTTGTGCAGGGCGAGGGGCAGGCCGGTCTTGTTGCGCTTCAGCTGGGCCACATCACGCGGGTCCATCCATCCCGCTTGCCATGGGCCCGTGCGGGATTTGCGGTTGCGGCCAATGCGCGGATTGAAGACCGCCATCAGCGGGGTGCTGACAGCGACGGCCACGCCAAAGGCCCCAAGTGCGAAAGAGATCGCCATGGCCTGTTTCTGCGGATCAGAATACCGCGCCAACCCCTTGAGTCCCTCCCAAATGGCACGGGGGAGGGGCCAGCCAGCGCCCGTCCATGCCTGGACAGTCGCCAGTATGTCGCTGAGCGGCCCTCTGA
>NZ_VJVW01000170.1 GCF_009735585.1 Christiangramia aestuarii | reverse complement strand
GCGTGGCGGACAGTTGCCGGTAGTGTGGATAGGCGCGTTCGGCGGCGCGGGCGGCGGCGTCGACCTCCGCTTCGGTGGCCTGGACGAAGGCGTAGGGCAGCGCTTCGCCGCTGTCGGCGTCGAGGCTGCGCAGGATGAGGTTGCCGGCGGCGCTGCGAGCGCCGCCGACGTAGTTGTGACCGAGGATGCTGGGCATGGGGCCTCCCTGGGGACGGTGGACGGAATGCTCTGCCGCTGGCTCTCGCCGGCCGCTCCCTGGGGAGCGAGGCGGCGAGGGCGCGGCGCCGGCTACAAGCCGACGTCCGGCAGCGCCGGCCGGCTGGCCAGGGCCTTGGCCATGATCCGCTCGACGTGCTCGCGATCGGC
>NZ_VJVW01000169.1 GCF_009735585.1 Christiangramia aestuarii | reverse complement strand
CAGGGTCTGGTAGTCGTCGTAGAAGCCCCGGTAGATGGTCTCGCTGGTCAGCACCGCGGACATCGGCAGGTAGCCACCGGTGAGGGCTTTGGACAGACAGAGGAAATCCGGGGCGATGCCGGCCTGCTCGCAGGCGAACATCGTCCCGGTGCGGCCGAAGCCCACCGCGATCTCGTCGTGGATCAGGTGCACGCCATAGCGGTCGCAGGCTTCGCGCAGCAGCTTGAGGTAGACCGGGTGGTACATGCGCATGCCGCCGGCGCCCTGGATCAGCGGTTCGACGATGACCGCGGCGATCTCGTCGTGCCCTTCGGCCAGGGTGCGCTCCATGTGGGCGAACATGTTCCGCGAATGTTCTTCCCAGCAC
>NZ_VJVW01000018.1 GCF_009735585.1 Christiangramia aestuarii | reverse complement strand
GGGTTTTCAAGAAGAAGGCGGCGACATACTCTCCCACAATGATAGCAGTACCATCTGCGCTAACGGGCTTAACTACTCTGTTCGGAATGGGAAGAGGTGAGCCCCGTTGCTATAGCCACCTTAAAAGGTTAGTTATAAGCTTCGAGCTTAAAACTGTCCCGACTTATCGGGACTAATATTGTTGACATATGTAAGAAACAAAAAATAAGCGAAGMACAGGTATTACATCTAATGTAAGCATTTGGCGGTTCCGGAGTTTTGCGGCCCCGGAACCATCGCGCATCAAGCTTTACGGAGTATTAGTACTACTCGGCTATGACATTACTGCCTTTACACCTGTAGCCTATCAACGTGGTAGTCTCCCACGGTCCTTTAAAGAAATCTCATCTTGTGGTGGGTTTCGCGCTTATATGCTTTCAGCGCTTATCCCTTCCCAACGTAGCTACCCAGCAGTGCTCCTGGCGGAACAACTGGTACACCAGAGGTTGGTCCAACTCGGTCCTCTCGTACTAGAGTCAGGTCCACTCAAATTTCTAACGCCCACTACAGATAGAGACCGAACTGTCTCACGACGTTCTGAACCCAGCTCGCGTGCCACTTTAATGGGCGAACAGCCCAACCCTTGGGACCTTCTCCAGCCCCAGGATGTGACGAGCCGACATCGAGGTGCCAAACCCCCCCGTCGATGTGAGCTCTTGGGGGAGATCAGCCTGTTATCCCCGGCGTACCTTTTATCCTTTGAGCGATGACCCTTCCATGCGGTGTCACCGGATCACTATGCTCTACTTTCGTACCTGATCGACCTGTATGTCTCTCAGTCAAGCTCCCTTTTGCCATTGCACTCTACGCACGGTTACCAAGCGTGCTGAGGGAACCTTTAGAAGCCTCCGTTACTCTTTTGGAGGCGACCACCCCAGTCAAACTACCCACCAAGCACTGTCCCACGCAAGGCGTGGTTAGGCTCTAAACAAGTAAAGGGTAGTATTTCAACAACGACTCCACGATACCTGGCGATACCGCTTCAAAGTCTCCTACCTATCCTACACATCACTTGTTCAAAGTCAATACTAAGCTATAGTAAAGGTGCACGGGGTCTTTTCGTCCCGTAGCGGGTAATCGGCATCTTCACCGATACTACAATTTCACCGAGCTCATGGCTGAGACAGTATCCAGATCGTTGCACCATTCGTGCAGGTCGGAACTTACCCGACAAGGAATTTCGCTACCTTAGGACCGTTATAGTTACGGCCGCCGTTTACTGGGGCTTCAGTTCAATGCGTCGCCGAAGCTAACATCTCCCCTTAACCTTCCAGCACCGGGCAGGTGTCAGGCCCTATACGTCATCTTTCGATTTAGCAGAGCCCTGTGTTTTTGATAAACAGTCGCCTGGATCTTTTCACTGCGGCCCACATTGCTGTGGGCGACCCTTCTCCCGAAGTTACGGGCCAATTTTGCCTAGTTCCTTAGCCATGAATCTCTCGAGCACCTTAGAATTCTCATCCCAACTACCTGTGTCGGTTTAGGGTACGGGTTGCCACCACTCGCTTTTCTTGGAAGTCGCTCCTCTGGATTATCACGCTGGCCGTAGCTTTTGTGTACTATCGGGGTGTTACCACTCCCTTCAACGTACTATTCCGTCAGTACGCACCAAATTTACGCCTCCGTCCGCTTTAACATGGGGCAAGTAGCAGAATATTAACTGCTTGTCCATCGACTACCCCTTTCGGGTTCGCCTTAGGTCCCGACTAACCCCCAGCTGATTAGCATAGCTGGGGAAACCTTAGTCTTTCGGTGTGCAGGTTTCTCGCCTGCATTATCGTTACTTATGCCTACATTTTCTTTTGTAACCAATCCAGCAAGCCTCGCGACTCACCTTCGTCTCTGTTACAATGCTCCCCTACCACTTCTTACGAAGTCCATAGCTTCGGTAGTATGTTTATGCCCGATTATTATCCATGCCGAACCGCTCGACTAGTGAGCTGTTACGCACTCTTTAAATGAATGGCTGCTTCCAAGCCAACATCCTAGCTGTCTGGGCAGTTCAACCGCGTTTATTCAACTTAACATACATTTGGGGACCTTAGCTGATGGTCTGGGTTCTTTCCCTCTCGGACATGGACCTTAGCACCCATGCCCTCACTGATATGCATCATTTTATAGCATTCGGAGTTTGTCAGGAATTGGTAGGCGGTGAAGCCCCCGCATCCAATCAGTAGCTCTACCTCTATAAAACTAACTATATCGCTGCACCTAAATGCATTTCGGGGAGTACGAGCTATTTCCGAGTTTGATTGGCCTTTCACCCCTACCCTCAGGTCATCCCAAGACTTTTCAACGTCAACGGGTTCGGTCCTCCACTATGTGTTACCACAGCTTCAACCTGCCCAAGGGTAGATCACACGGTTTCGCGTCTACCACTACCAACTAAAACGCCCTATTCAGACTCGCTTTCGCTACGGCTCCACAGCTGAACTGCTTAACCTTGCTGGCAACGGTAACTCGTAGGCTCATTATGCAAAAGGCACGCCGTCACCCCCAAAGGGGCTCCGACCGCTTGTAAGCGTATGGTTTCAGGATCTATTTCACTCCCTTGTTCAGGGTTCTTTTCACCTTTCCCTCACGGTACTGGTTCACTATCGGTCTCTCAGGAGTATTTAGCCTTGGCGGATGGTCCCGCCGGATTCATACAGGGTTTCACGTGCCCCGCACTACTCAGGATACCACTATGYTTTATACGAAGTTGCTTATACCGGGCTGTCACCGTCTATGGCCAGGCTTTCCAACCTGTTCTAATTCCTTGTACAAACAATATCGTGGTCCTACAACCCCAATAAGTCCGTAAACTCATTGGTTTGGGCTACTGCGCGTTCGCTCGCCGCTACTAGCGCAATCACTATTGTTTTCTCTTCCTCCGGGTACTTAGATGTTTCAGTTCTCCGGGTTCGCTTGCCTTACGGCATGACATATCTTCAATATGCCGGGGCCCCATTCGGATATTCGCGGATCAATTTGTATGTGCCAATCCCCACGACTTTTCGCAGCTTATCACGTCCTTCATCGCCTCTGAGAGCCTAGGCATTCCCCATACGCCCTTATCTAGCTTGTATGCGCTTTGCTTAATGCTCTAATCTATTCTGACCTAAATCAGAACAGAAGTATTATAATGTATTACTTTTATTAAATATTTCTATCTAATAGTGTTCTCGTATTCTTTGTTTCTCAATATGTCAATGAACTTTTTTCCTTATCTAACGATATAACTTCGATGATCCTACAAACTAAAAACGTATGTTTCCTGGTTGTTTGTAAAAACTATACCCATTATACCTCAAGGAATCGTGGAGAATATCGGAGTCGAACCGATGACCTCCTGCGTGCAAGGCAGGCGCTCTAGCCAGCTGAGCTAATCCCCCATTATTTCAGTGATCAGTTAACAGTTATTAGTTAACAGTACTTATAACGGCTACTCAACCTCTAAAATTTCCT
>NZ_VJVW01000168.1 GCF_009735585.1 Christiangramia aestuarii | reverse complement strand
GCGGCACCCGCTTCGTGATCGAGCCCTACATCCGCTTCAAGGGCCAGGTCGGCGAGCAGGCCACGCTGTTTCTCTTCGACCCCTGCGGCAACGCGCTGGAGTTCAAGAGCTTCCGCGACATGGACCAGTTGTTCGCCAAGTGAGATTGCCGGCGCTCCGCCTGGAGGCTGCGCTTACTGCGCGCAGTCCGTGCAGAACTCCAGCGCCGCGCAGCTGGACTGCTCATCCGGCAGGATCGACGTCGCGCACTCTTTCTTGCGCACCACGCTCCCCAGCGGCGCCAGCTTGAACCGCTCCGGCGGCGGGCTGGCCGGCTTTGCGCTTGTCGTCCCGTCGAGGTCGGGCTTGAAGGCGTGTTCAAGGTCGC
>NZ_VJVW01000167.1 GCF_009735585.1 Christiangramia aestuarii | reverse complement strand
GCCGATCGGCTTCCTGCTCCAGTCGCACCATGTCCTGCTGAACCTGTTCGACCTGCGCCCAGTCCTCGGCGATCACCGCGCGGAAGAACGGCAACAGGCCGGCCGCGCATTCGTGGGCCTTGGCGATGTGCTGCTGCATCGGCCCGATCGGCGAACGGCCGAACAGGCTGATGAACGGATTGGTCGGCATGGAACGCCTCCCTGGTGGAAATGCCGAAAAGTATAGGCCACCCACCCCGCGCGCCTTTGATCTGGAACACCTTCACCCGCGGACGCCTGGCGTCCCGAGCCGGACATCGCCCCATGCAGAAAGAAACCGAAATCAAACTCCGCGTCAGCCGCGCCACCCTGGAAACCTTGCAGGAGCA
>NZ_VJVW01000166.1 GCF_009735585.1 Christiangramia aestuarii | reverse complement strand
CGCCGATCTACCGGAACGACGTCACCCCGGACATCCTGGTTTCCCTGGCCGACTGCGAGAACATCGTCTGCTTCAAGGACAGCTCCGGCGACACCCGCCGCTTCATCGACGTACGCAACCAGGTGGGCGAGCGCTTCATCCTCTTCGCCGGCCTCGACGACGTGGTCCTGGAAAGCGTGGCGGTGGGTGCCCAGGGCTGGATCTCGGGAATGTCCAACGTGTTCCCGAAGGAAGGCGAGACCATCTTCCGCCTGGCCAGGGCCGGGCGCTTCGCCGAGGCGATGCCGATCTACGAGTGGCTGATGCCGATCCTCCATCTCGACGCCCGTCCCGACCTGGTGCAGTGCATCAAGCTCTGCGAGCAACTCG
>NZ_VJVW01000165.1 GCF_009735585.1 Christiangramia aestuarii | reverse complement strand
CGTCCATTAGAGGAGCGGCGCGCCCTGCCTGAATGAAGAGGAATTTGCATGGCTATCGCCCTGAGCACCCTGGTCGAAGAGGCCGACCGTTATCTGGATGCCGCGCGCATCCAGGACTACTGCCCGAACGGCCTGCAGGTCGAAGGCCGGCCGCAGGTGCGGCGGATCGTCAGCGGGGTCACTGCCAGCCAGGCGCTGCTGGATGCCGCCGTGGAGGCCGACGCCGACGTGGTGCTGGTGCATCACGGTTACTTCTGGAAGGGTGAGAACCCCTGCGTGGTCGGCATGAAGCAACGGCGCCTGAAGACCCTGCTGAACAACGATATCAGTCTGCTCGCTTACCACCTGCCGCTGGATCTGCATCCGGAG
>NZ_VJVW01000164.1 GCF_009735585.1 Christiangramia aestuarii | reverse complement strand
CTGGTCGAGAGCCAGCAGGCCCTGCTGCACGGCGGCGCCCACCAGGGTCGAGGAGATCGACTTGACCACCGAGAACGAGGTCCAGCGCGTGCGTTCGTCGTTGCCCAGGCCGTAGCGCTCCAGGGCGACCTTGCCATCCTTGAGGACCAGCACGCCGCCAACGCGGTTGCGCCGCATGAAATCGTCGACGCCGTATTCCTCGCCGCCGATCCGGTAGCGCGGCGCGATGGCCACACCCGCCGGCAGCGGACGGACCTTGGTCCCCTTGTGGATAACCCGGGTCGGATAGACCTTGTCCATGTTCCGGTAGGTGTCCGGCTGGTATTCCGGGATCAGTTCATAGAGATCGGCGGCACGGCCGATCCGCGGGT
>NZ_VJVW01000163.1 GCF_009735585.1 Christiangramia aestuarii | reverse complement strand
TATTGTGTTCGACGGCAAAACGCCACGAACCCGCCAGGGCCAGGGAGGCACTCACAGTCCCCACCCTCAGCATTCGAATGAAGCAGCCGCCGCGAGGCCGGCTGCCCGGCTCTTTATCGATTCAAGGGAATGGGCGCCCCGGCGCCCGCTAGCAAAACCATTACGAGAACGTGGAGATACCCACCCATGCATACCGACACCACACGCGAGAACCCGCAGGCCAGCGCGCCGCAGGCCGCCGATTCGTCGCAGGATCTGGCCGCCACCGCGCCGGGCCAGCTGCGCGTGATCAAGCGCAACGGCACCGTAGTTCCCTATACCGATGACAAGATCACCGTGGCCATCACCAAGGCGTTCCTCGCCGTGGAAGGC
>NZ_VJVW01000162.1 GCF_009735585.1 Christiangramia aestuarii | reverse complement strand
GCCAGGCGCAGGCGTACGTCGCGCGCGTCCGCCGGCAGTTGCAGCGGGTTGCTCGCCGCCGCCAGGCTGAGGTTCTGCATCTGCTCCACCTGCCAGCCGTCGGCCAGCAGGTTGAAGCGCACCGCCAGGCGGTCGCGGACCTGCCCGTCCTGGCGCAGCTCGGCGCTCCAGTCGCCATCGCTGAGCGGCTGTTGCGCCAGCGGAATGTAGTTGACTCCCTTGGCCAGCTCCAGGGTCTGGCTGCGCTGGCTGCCAGGCGGCCCGCTGAGCAGCTCGGCCTTGACCGGCTGTTCGCCCTGGTTGAAGACGAACAGGCCGAGGTCGGGCTGGTCACCCTGGCGGAAGCGAGTCGGCCCGCTCCACTTCAGGTAC
>NZ_VJVW01000161.1 GCF_009735585.1 Christiangramia aestuarii | reverse complement strand
TTTTGCCAGTGCCATGCGGTTCGCCTCAGGCCTTGAAGTTGTCGCACAGCGCCTGGGCTTCGGCCACGTCCAGGGTGCCTTCGTAGATCGCCCGGCCGGTGATGGCGCCGATGATCCCCGGGGTGCGGGCGTCCAGCAGCTTCTGGATGTCGCCGAGATTGTGGATGCCGCCGGAGGCGATCACCGGGATCCGCGTGGCATTGGCCAGCGCGGCGGTAGCCTCGACGTTGCAGCCCTGCATCATGCCGTCCTTGGAAATATCCGTGTAGACGATGGCGGACACCCCGTCGGCCTCGAAGCGACGGGCCAGGTCGATCACCTGGACTTCGCTGACCTCGGCCCAGCCGTCGGTGGCGACGAAACCGTCCTTGG
>NZ_VJVW01000160.1 GCF_009735585.1 Christiangramia aestuarii | reverse complement strand
GCTACGGCTGATGCCGATGAGCTGACCGATCCAGAGGATAGTAACAATGAGACTACGCCACTGACGCAGAACCCAGCCATGACAATAGCTAAAGCAGGTAGCTTTAACGATGAAAATGGAAACGGCTATGCCGAGGCTGGAGAGACCATCTCCTATACCTTTAGCCTGACCAATACCGGGAATGTCACCCTGAACAATATCACCGTGACCGATCCGATGGTAAGTGTAAACGGCGGACCGATCAACCTGGCGCCGGGTGCTTCTGATAACACCAGCTTCTCCGCAACCTATACCCTGACCCAGCCGGATGTAGATAGCGGACAGGTAGACAATATTGCTACGGCTGATGCCGATGAGCTGACCGATCCAGAG
>NZ_VJVW01000159.1 GCF_009735585.1 Christiangramia aestuarii | reverse complement strand
GACCATCTCCTATACCTTTAGCCTGACCAATACCGGAAACGTCACCCTGAACAATATCACCGTGACCGATCCAATGGTAAGTGTAAACGGCGGACCGATCAACCTGGCGCCGGGTGCTTCTGATAACACCAGCTTCTCCGCGACCTATACCCTGACCCAGGCGGATGTAGACAGCGGACAGGTGGACAATATCGCTACGGCTGATGCCGATGAGCTGACCGATCCAGAGGATAGTAACAATGAGACTACGCCGCTGACGCAGAACCCAGCCATGACCATTGTAAAAGCAGGAAGCTTTAACGATGAAAATGGAAACGGCTATGCCGAGGCTGGAGAGACCATCTCCTATACCTTTAGCCTGACCAATACCGGAA
>NZ_VJVW01000017.1 GCF_009735585.1 Christiangramia aestuarii | reverse complement strand
TTCGTTACTCTTGAGAAAGGTTGTGGAGAAGAAGGAAGTTTCACTTCAACACCACCAGCTGCCGATATGAGCATTTGTACCAGTGGCTCAATTTCGTTGACCTATGGAGCCGATGACGGTTGTACTTCCGATCAGGTAAGTGCCACTTTCAGCTGGACTCAGGGAGATGCTGTAAAATTAGAAGCACCAGCCGCTTTCGAAGACTGTGCTTTTGAAACTCAGGCAGAATTGGATGCTGCATTCAGCACCTGGTTAGCTGGCTTTAAAACGTTGAATAATGGATGTAATGCTACCGCATTCTTCGTAGGTGGAACTCCAACTGCACCAGATTTGGTTGGTGGAGGAACTGTTAACGCCACCTATAGAATAGATGATGGTTGTACAGATGATGAAGTATCTTCTAGCTTTACAATTTATCCGAATCCAACCCCTAGTTTAAATACTAGTCTGGTTTGCGAGGGAGATATAGCGACATTTACCGCTACGCCAACAGGATACGATAATTACGAGTTCTTTTTAGATGCTAATACCAACGGGGTCCTTGATGAAGGCGAAAGTCTTGCAAGCGGAACCAGTAATATTTATTCTGGGGTGTTTACTAACGGTGATGTAATTGGTGTTCTGGTAACAGATGCTAATGGCTGTACCGCAATTGATACTGCAACAGCGCTTACAGAAGCATGTTGTTTCGACGAAACAGGATATGCCTATGATGGTGGTGGTAACATGCCATTCTGTGGTAACATCAAGAGTAATAACTGGGGTTGGTCTAACGGACCTTACTCCTACATTGGTCTTGATGAAACTCTTCCATTATATGCCGGTGCTTCTGATTGTGATATCACCAAAGGAGTAATCGCAGGTTATGTTTCATTGTCTTATGACTCCAATACTGAGGAGATTGTAGTTGTTTATCAAATTCAGGATACCGAATTGGAATACTTCAAATTATTGAACGTACAGGTTTATATTGGTTGTGATGATCTACCACGTTTTGCTGGTAGTCCAGGTCAATATCCATATAAGGATACAACGATTTTCACAGAAACAACAGCTGAAATTAGAGTGCCACTTTCAGACCTTGAAGGCAAAGGACAGAATTTCTGTCCAACAGGCTTCTGGGTCATTGCACACGCAGATGTTGATGTTTGTGAAGGAGAAAGATCTGAACCTATAGCTTCTTCTATACTTAAGTCTTCAGAAGAAAACTTAAGTATAAGTTCTCAATCTGTATTAGAAGAGGCTAGCTTCAGTGTTGCACCGGTTCCATTCAAAGATCAGGTGAGCGTGAGATATGACTTTGAGTATACCTCAGATGTTAAGATCCAGTTCTTCGACCTTAATGGTTCGTTACTTAGAACTTATACAGATAAGCAGGTAAGCAAAGGAGATGAAACTCAGATAAATGTAGACTTTGCTCTTAGAGCGAATACGGTCTATATCATGAGAATAGAAACAGACAGGGATGCTTTCTCTAAGAATATCATGTCTGGTAATTAGAAATAAATATTAAATCTAAAAATAAAAAGCAGCCGAAAGGCTGCTTTTTTTATTTGTAACAACTTGTAAAATAATGCTTTAGAATTGTTCCTTAGGGCCCTTTTTTGTATATTTACCTGATCTTAAAATTAGCTGTCCTATAGCTAAATAATGAGCCTTAAGGAAATTCTTCAGTTTTCCGGGGCCATGAAATAAATCCCCCCTTGTATTCAAAATTGCCCCGATTTGACCTTAATAGGTTAGTGCTTAAAGCACAAATTTCTCTCATGATCTTAGCTTCTATAGATCTCTGAATGTTTGGGAAAGGTCTAAGCCGCCCGTAAACATTTATACCCCCCTTTTCAAGAGTATTCTATTTAACTAAAAATTTTAATGGTATGATCCAGAACCGGTTTTCCGGTTAACTCTCAGGTTTAAAACCCTGAAGTATGATGATGTAGATGTAACCAAAAATTAACGATTATGAGAGTTATTACTTCGCCAGATAGCTGGATATCTGGCTTCAAAAAAGATTTAAAGTGGTGTACAACATGCTTGCCAGGCTTCAGGTTTTGGCTTATGCTATTTGTTACCACTTTTTTATGCCTTCCAGCGATTAAGGCTCAAACAACTATTAGTTTAACCGATGAAGTCATCGCACGGTTTGGTGTGGAAGCAGACTTATATGCGAATATAAACGAACTGGTGCCTACCGATCCTGATTTCCCAAATACAGATGACTGGTTCTTAAGTTCAACCTGGCCAACTAGCGGGGAAAACGTGATCGCCCAAACCGGGACCGATTCTGAAGGTAATGTAGTTGCTGATGTGATCGCATCGATTACCGGTGGCAATAATGCAGGAGAGATTAGGATGTCTAAGCCAATATATTCTATGGTTGGCGATTATCTTTGGATAGACGCGGTCTACTTTAGAGATCAGAGAACCAATTCAAATCTGGTTGATAATACCTTTTTTACCTCCGGAGACGATAAGAACTTTGAAGATCCTATTCTTGGCTGGACCATAGGTACCGGGAATGGAGGACCTCAGAAGAATGATATCATCGAGTTCTTTGGACACCTAAGAAGAGATGATGGAACACCGAATGATAACGAATATGCAATCGTAGGAGCAACTACCCGTAGCCAGAGTGGTACTAGCCACCTTGACTTTGAATATTTCAGGAAAGATATTGTTCTTAATGCTGCTGGTACAGGTCTGGAATATGACCCGGAAAGATATGGAGATCTCGAAGGTCAAGAATTAGCCGACTTTCTGGCTTCTTTGGGCTGTAATCGAACCTTTTATCAGTTTAAGGAAGATTATAGTGTAGAACATCATGGTGATGTAGTCTTTTCTGTGAATTATGAATCTGGAGGTGATAATATTAACGTTGAAGTATTTGTATGGATTAAACGTACCGGTTTGGATGTGACAGCATTTAATAATGCGACAAACAGGCCTTTTACCTTAAGTGATAAGAATGGGGATTTCGAATTTTATCCTTGTCCTACCGATAACAATTTTGGTTATGCCAAAATTCAGCCTAAAACCGGCGCTGTATTACCTGTAACGGCACAGGTGAACCAATCAACTATCACCGGACCACCATGGGGGTCATTTAACAGCAAAGGTCAGCCAACGGGAGACCTTCCATCTTTGGCTTTTGTAGAATTATCTCTTGATGCTACAGAACTTGGATTGGATACCAGGACCAGTGAAGGTGAATGTGAAAGTCCGCTTGGTAGTGTAATTGTGAAGACAAGATCTTCAGCGCCGTTTACTTCGGAGCAAAAAGATTTGGCGGGTCCTGTTAATTTAGGAAATACACCACCAGTTTCGGTTGAAGTGGAGGACGTAGCTTTCTGCGAAAGTGAACCTGAAGACCTGGTTGCAGATATAATGCCTGAAGTGGGGGATTACTTCATTCAGTGGTTTTTATTATCTGGCGAGGATCTAGCTACCAGAACTCTTAAACAGGCCGATTCTGATATTAATGGTGGAAATGCCGCAGCAAGATCTTATACTCCAACCGAGTCGGGTACTTATGAAGTAGTAGTAACTGTAATTCTTGGTGATGATCCAAATAATCTAGGCTGTTTCGCAACAGCTCGTGCTACTGCAACAATCTATGAGGATCCTGAAGCCGAGTTGGAAACCGAAGGAGTATGCGATGGCGAAGATGCTATATTCACTGCGGAACCTAGTGGCAGTGGAGAGCAATATACTTTCTGGATAGATACCGATGCGGACGGAGAGGTCGATGCAGGAGAGACCATTCTTCAGGCGAAATCGACCGATAATACTTACGATAGCAATATGATAGCCGATGGTACTACAGTTACCGTACTGGTAGAGACTACCGATGGTTGTACCGATTATGCTACCGCCGATGCGATCGTATATGAAAATCCTGAAGCCGAGCT
>NZ_VJVW01000158.1 GCF_009735585.1 Christiangramia aestuarii | reverse complement strand
AAGTGGCACTTACCTGATCGGAAGTACAACCGTCATCGGCTCCATAGGTCAACGAAATTGAGCCACTGGTACAAATGCTCATATCGGCAGCTGGTGGTGTTGAAGTGAAACTTCCTTCTTCTCCACAACCTTTCTCAAGAGTAACGAATTCTGCTAACCAGGCACTATATGCCGACTGTAAAGTAGCATCATCTGCATAGAAACAAGCCTCTTGCGATACATCGGCAGGACCGGCTACATCAACTTGTGGACCTTGAGTCCAACTGAAAGTGGCACTTACCTGATCGGAAGTACAACCGTCATCGGCTCCATAGGTCAACGAAATTGAGCCACTGGTACAAATGCTCATATCGGCAGCTGGTGGTGTTGAAGTG
>NZ_VJVW01000157.1 GCF_009735585.1 Christiangramia aestuarii | reverse complement strand
CGCCGGTACCGCGCGGATCAGCGGGGCGTGGAAGGTCTTGCCGGCGAAGCCGTAGCCGATCAGCGCGGTGCGGATCGGAGGCAGGCCAGAGAGGGATGGGGTCATGGCGGCCTCCGTCGGGCGGGGTGGGGGTCAGGCGGATGGCGGCACGTAGCCGTCGGCCTTGGCGTAGTCCTCGCCGGAGAGGAACTTGTCCATCTCCTGCTGGAGGAACTTGCGGTCCTCGGCGTTCATCATGTTCAGGCGACGCTCGTTGATCAGCATGGTCTGGTGCTTCTGCCACTCGTCCCAGGCCTTGCGCGACACGTTGTTGTAGATGTCCTCGCCCTTCGCGCCAGGATACGGCGGGCGGTCGAGGCCGGGCAGCTCTTCGTG
>NZ_VJVW01000156.1 GCF_009735585.1 Christiangramia aestuarii | reverse complement strand
CATGGTGGCAGGGATCAACCCTCGTGGGTCAGGTGTCCGTCCACCAGGGTGTAGCGCACTCGTCCCGGCAGGCAGTGACCGACGAACGGGCTGTTCTGCCCCTTCGAGTACCAGCTCTCACCGGCCAGGGTCGAACCCTGCGGGTCGAACAGCACCAGGTCGGCGGCCTGGCCCACCGCCAGGCGCCCGGCAGGCAGGCGCAGCGCCTGGGCCGGGCCGTGGGAGAGGCGGGCGAGCAGGGTCGGCAGGTCGAGCAGGCCGTCCTGCACCAGCGTCATCGCCAACGGCAGCAGCAGCTCGGCGCCGCTGATGCCCGGCTCGGTGGCGGCGAACGGCGCGTTCTTGGCGTCCGCCTCGTGGGGTTGGTGGTGGCTGGCG
>NZ_VJVW01000155.1 GCF_009735585.1 Christiangramia aestuarii | reverse complement strand
CTTGGCGCATACGGAGCGGCGCCGCAAGCCCGTTTCGCGGAAAACACCATTGTCGACTGCGGTGCTAATCGCGCCGGCGTTTCTCCCTACCCTATCGCCAGAGGCCGCCGCAGAGCGGCCGCCGGCCCACTGCAATGGCCCGTGACCAACTTGCGTGATAGGTGAACGATGGAACCTGGCAGCTACCAACTGCCCATGAGCGTGCTCATGACCCCTGACAAGGCGAACTTCTCCGGCAACGTCCACGGCGGCGCGCTGCTCAAGCTCCTCGACGAAGTGGCCTTTGCCTGCGCCAAGCGCTACGCCGGACGCTACGTGGTGACCCTGTCGGTGGATCAGGTGATCTTCCGCGAGCCGATCCATGTCGGCGAACTGGTG
>NZ_VJVW01000154.1 GCF_009735585.1 Christiangramia aestuarii | reverse complement strand
CCAGGGCGCCCCCCGGCGTATCAACGCTCGTCGAGAGCGAACGCGGTGAGACTGAAGGTGGAGATGCCGGCGTCCTGCAGGCGAGTGGAGCCGCCGAGTTCCGGCAGGTCGATGATCGCCGCGGCCTCGAAGACCCTGGCCCCGAGGCGTCGTACCAGGCTCGCGGCCGCCAGCAGGGTCCCGCCGGTGGCGATGAGGTCGTCGAAGATCAGTACGCTGTCGCCTTCGCAGAGGCTGTCGGCATGTACTTCGAGGAAGGCCTCGCCGTATTCGGTCTGGTAGCCCTCGGCGAGTACGTCGGCGGGTAGCTTGCCCTGCTTGCGGAACAGGACCAGCGGCTTGTTCAGCGCATAGGCCACCGCCGAGCCGATGAGGAAG
>NZ_VJVW01000153.1 GCF_009735585.1 Christiangramia aestuarii | reverse complement strand
GCCGCTCTTACCGAGGGCAAGCGCAAGGACGGCGCCTACCTCTATCCGGCGATGCCCTACACCTCCTATCACCTGATCGAGCGCGAGGATGCCGACGCCATCTACGCCTACCTGATGGCCCAGGAGCCGATCGCCCGGCCGGCGCCGCAGACCAGCCTGAGCTTCCCGTTCAACGTGCGCATGGGCCTGGCCGGCTGGAACCTGCTCTACGGCAAGAGCGTGCGCTTGCAGCCGGAGGAAGGGCGCAGCGAGGCCTGGAAGCGCGGGCAGTACATGGTCGAGGTGCTCGGCCACTGCGGCGAGTGCCATACCCCGCGCAACCTGGCCGGCGCCCTGGAGCAGGACAAGCGCCTGAGCGGCGGCCTGCTCAACGGCTAC
>NZ_VJVW01000152.1 GCF_009735585.1 Christiangramia aestuarii | reverse complement strand
CCAACTGGTTGCTGGACCGCTTGCTGGATCGCGACTTGCCTATCTAGGGAGGGCCGGCTGAGCCCCGGTTCAGCCGGCGAAGCCGCCGGCGGCGAGGAAGGCGAGTTCCTCGGCGCTGGACGGGCGACCGAGGATCGGATTGCGATGGGGAAAGCGCCCGAAGCGGCGGATGATCTCGCGATGCTCACGAGCGTGGGCGAGGAAGGGCTGGCCGAGTCCGTGGTTCAGCGCTACCGAGCGATCCTGGTCGGCAAGGTTCTCGGCATGGGCGAACGGCAGGTAGAAGAACAGCCGCAGCGCGTCCCCGACCTGGCGGTCGAGGCCTTGTCCCAGAGCCCGCTCCGCCCAGCGCCGCGCTTGGGCGTCGCTGGCGTACATG
>NZ_VJVW01000151.1 GCF_009735585.1 Christiangramia aestuarii | reverse complement strand
CCTCTCCAGCTTCCACGGAGTCACCCGCAATCCCTGGAACCTGGCCAACAATACCGGCGGCTCCAGTTCGGGCGCGGCAGCGGCGGCCGCCGCCGGCTACGGACCGCTGCACCTGGGCACCGACATCGGCGGCTCGGTGCGACTGCCGGCGGGCTGGTGCGGCCTGGTGGGCTTCAAGCCAAGCCTCGGGCGGATCCCCATCGACCCTTACTACACCGGTCGCTGCGCCGGTCCGATGACCCGCTGCATGGACGACTGCCTGCTGCTGATGCGCTACCTCGCGCAGCCCGACGCCCGCGACGCCACCAGCCTGCCGCCGGAAGTGCTGGACTGGAGCGCCGAGCCGCTGTCGGTGCGCGGCCTGAGGGTCGGCCTGCAA
>NZ_VJVW01000150.1 GCF_009735585.1 Christiangramia aestuarii | reverse complement strand
CGTTGAGCTGTTTCTTCGGCCGGTCCTCCGGCTTCACCAGCACCTTCCACGATTCGCGCATCTCCGGCATGCCCCACTCCGGCGGTTGCGGCGGGGTGTGCTGGATGTACTTGGCCATCAGGGTGATCTGTTCCTTGCTCAGCTCGCCGGAGCTGCCCCAGTTCGGCATGCCCAGCGGGGTGCCGTAGGTGATCAGCGCTTCCAGGTATTGCTGGCCGCGTTGCTGGGTGATGTCCGGGGTCAGCGGCTTGCCGGTGGCGCCCTTGCGCAGGACGCCGTGGCAACCGGCGCAGCGTTGGAAGTAGATCTGCTTGGCCTCGTTGAACTCGCTTTCACTCATGTCGGGGGCACCGTTGGTGCGCACCACGTGAGCGGGATCGAC
>NZ_VJVW01000149.1 GCF_009735585.1 Christiangramia aestuarii | reverse complement strand
GAGCGGGCCGTCGTGCGGATAGTCCTGCGGTTGCGCGCTCAGGTGCAGGATCAGTTCGAGGACCAGCGGCGACAGGGCCAGGGTGCAGCAGTCGCTCGGCAGGCGTGCCGCCCCCGGCTCGACGAAGAGGAAGCAGACCTTGCCGTTGGCGGTGACCCGGTTGCTATGGGCGATGCCGCCGGGAATCCACACACCGAACCCGGCCGGCACCATCCACAGGCCATCGGGCACCGTGCAGGTGATGCCGCCGCGGCAGGCCACCACCAGCTGGCCCTTGCGATGCCGGTGCACCGGCACTTCGGTGTCGTTGTGCCGGGCCTCCAGCTGCAGGGCCAGGGCCGGCTGGCCGAGCGCGTCGGGATCGAAGCGTTGGGCGAGGTAGG
>NZ_VJVW01000016.1 GCF_009735585.1 Christiangramia aestuarii | reverse complement strand
ATATACTTTCTGGATAGATACCGATGCGGACGGAGAGGTCGATGCAGGAGAAACCATTCTTCAGGCAAAATCGACCGATAATACTTACGATAGCAATAYGATAGCCGATGGTACTACAGTTACCGTACTGGTAGAGACTACCGATGGTTGTACCGATTATGCTACCGCCGATGCGATCGTATATGAAAATCCTGAAGCCGAGCTTGAAACCGAAGGAGTATGYGATGGCGAAGATGCTATATTCACTGCGGAACCTAGTGGCAGTGGAGAGCAATATACTTTCTGGATAGATACCGATGCGGACGGAGAGGTCGATGCAGGAGAAACCATTCTTCAGGCAAAATCGACCGATAATACTTACGATAGCAATACGATAGCCGATGGTACTACAGTTACCGTACTGGTAGAAACTACCGATGGTTGTACAGATTATGCTACCGCCGTTGCAATTATTTATACCAATCCGATTTTAAATGGAGGTACATTATGTGTTGGAGAAACTCTGGATATAGGAGTTGGCGCAGGTACTTACGAATCTAATAATACCTCTGTTGCAACCGTAGATAATACTGGAATAGTAACAGGTGTAAGTGCAGGTACGGCAACTATTACATATACAGATTCTAATGGATGTTCAGATACAGCTTTAATTACTGTAGAAGATTGTTGTTCAGAAGAAACTGCATATGCGCTCGGAGGATTTAATCCAGGTACCGTAGGTTTCTGTGGAAAAATCAGCAGTAGTAATTGGGGATGGTCTAATGGACCTTTAGATCTAAACAATTTACCTGGTGATCTTACCTTGTATGCCGGTGCGGCTCAATGTGACCCTACAAATGGTATACCTGTAGGTACAGTAGATTTATATCTGGATAATGGTTATTTGGTGGTAGAATTTGATTTATACGACTCTTCTAATCCGTATTTTGAATTAGATGTAGTTCATGTATATGCCGGTTGTACTCAATTTCCATCATTTGCAGGAAGCCCGGGACAATATCCTTACCCAGGTACCTCGTCAGATGGAGATACTGCTAAAGTGAAAATTCCTATTTCAGATTTAATTAGTTGCAGTGGTAATTTTTATTTGATTGCACACACAGAAGTGAATGTATGTGGAGGTGAAAACCCGGAAACAGTTTCTGTATTCGATACTGCCACTCAATCACTTAGTTTTGATTCTGAAACAATTAGTAAGCCTGGCTTCGATGTGGCTCCGGTTCCATTCAAGGATCAGGTGAAAGTGAAGTATGACTTTGATTATACTTCAGATGTTCAGATCCAGTTCTATAACCTTAACGGATCCTTACTGAGAACTTATACAGACAAAGCTGTGTCTTCAGGAGATCAAACTCAAATAAATATAGACTTTGCATTAAGATCTAACCAGGTTTATATTATTCGAGTACAAACCGATAGAGAATCATTTTCTAAAAATATCTTATCGGGTAACTAAGAAGTAATTTTAATTAACTAAAAATAAAAGCAGCCGGAAGGCTGCTTTTTTATTGTGCTATCCTTTATGGGGGAAAACCCTTATTATTTGTAATTAACCGTTAGATAAAAAGGAATTAGCGATATGCAGGTTCTAATTAAATTCATTTTATTATATATTTAACCTAACTATTATTACAGAAGGTCACCCTACGATTTCCTGTTAGTTTTTTCTTTGCCCCCTAAAATTGTTATTTCTTCCCCCCGGAGTTTGTTTCTGAAAGGTTTTCAGAATCAGCTAAATTCTATTGTTTTAACCCAAATACCATCGCTACTTATTTGATATGGCTATTATGTGAGTTCCTGTTGTTTGAAAATTCACTAGAACCACATAGTTAAATATTTCTTCCCCCCGGTAGACGGTATGCCCGCGAGGCATTTCCCTGGTCTTTACAGATTCAGGTTGTTTTCCTCTTTATTGAATGCTGCACCAAATCAGCCGGAACTTCCCATTATTAGACTTATGCCAATGGTCTAACTTAAAAAACTTTAAATTATGAAAAATTTTACGTGGCCCTGGTCAACGAGTTCGCCAATCCTCGGTTGTTGGTGTTCGTTGGTATCGGGCAGGAAGTTCTTAAAAACAGGGGTAGGGACCATGGTGCCTATACTACTGTTTTTTCTGTTATTGGGTAGTACGGTTAGTGCTCAGGTTCAAATTCCATTAACCGATGTAAATGAAGCTAATTTTGGTGTAGAGGCGTCCTTGTATGCCAATGATAACCAGAATACACCAAACATACAGGATCCATTATTCATAGATTCTGATGATTGGTTTGCTAATCTGGATCTCTGGCCAGGGGATGGAACAGGGGTAATTAATGTAAATGAAGGAGATGCTATTTCAAAAATTAATGCCTGGTTAGCCGATGTCAATGCAAATATATCCGATACCCTCAGACAGTCTGTTCCAATTTATACCGAAATTGAAGGTAGAACTTGGATCGATGCATTATATGCGAGAGATCAAAGGACAAATGGTAAATTAACTGATGCAAGTTTTTATACTTCAGGCGATGACAAAAATTTTCATGATCCCGAAACCTGGACTATTGGTACAGGTAGTGGTGGCCCTCAGAAAAATGACATTATTGAATTTTTTGGCCATTTACGTCGAGATGTATCCAGTACACCGGGACCAACGCCAGATTTGGGAACTGAATTTGCTTTTTTGGGAGCTACGACACGAAGCCAAAATGGTACTAGTCATCTTGATTTTGAATTGTTTAGAAATGAATTGGTAAGAAACGGAGCCAAGTTAATCTCAGAAGGTCCCGACTGTAATAGAACAGCATATCGATTTGATCTTGCTGGTACCGACGAATTTGATGATTCTAATAGCGATGATGGTAGTGTTCTAACCCATGGTGATATTATTTTTTCTATAAATTATGAAAATGGTGGAGATAATGTTCTCGTAGAATTATATATCTGGATAAGTCGAGAGGATTTTCCAGATGAAGCCTCCTTCATGGAGTTTAATAATTTAGGAAATAATCCGTTTAATTTTGGAAGTGCCTCCGGTGCTTTTAGATTCTTTGAGTGTAACGAAGATCCAAATTTTGGATATGCCCAGGTTAGTCTTGTAGAGGCCAGATCTGAGGGTTGGGTAACTGCTCAGATAAACCAGGAAGAAGTGTTAGGACCACCATGGAAAACTTATGATTCAGGGGGCAATCAACAAGAAGAGCTACCAGTTTTATCATTTATCGAACTTTCTATAAATGCAACTGAGTTAGGTCTGGATACAGGTTCGACTGGAGGTGAGTGTGAGAAGCCCTTGGGTACAATTGTCGTAAAAACAAGATCATCAGCCAGTTTTACAGCAGAATTGAAAGATTTGTTAGGTCCTTTTCCTTTTGGAGCAATTCCACCAGTAGATGTGACCGTAGATGATGAAGAACTTAATTGCACCCTTGATTTTGTAACTCTTGAAGCTAAATTAGGTACTGCCGGTAATTTTAAATTCCAATGGTATAAAAAGAATGAGTCGGGTACCTATGAAGAAATTCCTGGAGCTACCGGGCCTACATATAATGCTACAGAAGCAGGGGAATACAAAGTAATGGTAACCCAGATCCTTTCAAATGGTACAGAAGGTTGTACCGATGAGGACGAAGCTGAAGTTACGGGAACTAATGTAGCACCAGAATTGGTGACTACCTGTCCCGATCCGGATACGGTGACCTGTAACGATGATATATCAACTGCGTTTAGCAATTGGCTCGGAGGATTTGATATTTCAGGTGGCGGTGGTGAAGTAACTGCTACTTATTCCGTTTCCATAGACGGTGGAGAAGCTACCGAATATGATTTCGATAGCTGGCCACAAGGAATTACTGAGCCAGAGGATGCATGTGGAGCTTATATAGAAGTGACCTTAGATGCTTCAGATGAGTGTGAGCAAATTGCTAGCTGTAGTTCAACATTTACTGTTTCTGAATCAACGCCAGTAGACGTTGACGGTCCAGAAGATGTGGATACCGAGGCTTGTGCTTATGTGGATGATGCGGCCCTTCAGGCAGCTTATACTGCATGGCTAGCTGAATTTGAAACTTTAGAGGCCGGCTGTGGTGATGGCGGATCGTTCACAACGACCCCACCAA
>NZ_VJVW01000148.1 GCF_009735585.1 Christiangramia aestuarii | reverse complement strand
GGACGCGTCAGGTATTCGTGGGACTGCATTTCCAGCAGACGACTGAGGGTGCGCTGGAATTCGAACTCCAGCCGGCCGCCGCTGTAGAGATCCTTTAGCTCGACCTCGGCGGAGATGATCAGCTTGACGCTGCGGTCGTAGAACTCATCCACCAGGTTGATGAAACGCCGCGCCATGTCGTCCTTGGTGACGCCCATCTGCTCGACGTTGGAGATCAGCACGGCGTGGAAAATCTTCGCCAGTTCGATGTAGTCGTTCTGGCTGCGCGGGCCGTCGCACAGCTCACGGAATTCGAACCAGGCCACGTCGTCGCAGGTCAGGCGCGCGCGGATCTCGCGGTTCTCGATCATCAGCGCCTCGTCGCGCTGGGCCTTGGCGCAGTCC
>NZ_VJVW01000147.1 GCF_009735585.1 Christiangramia aestuarii | reverse complement strand
AGCGCGGGTCCTTGATCAGCAGGTCGCGTTCGAGACCGAGGTAGATGCGATCCAGTTCGCCCTTGACCCGTACCGCGCCGTGCTGAGTGCGTTCTTCCCAGTTATCCAGGGTCTCGATGTAGCGCGCGCCTTCCAGGCCCTCGATGGCGATCTCGCGGCTGTCGCTGACCGCGAAGTAGGTGTGCAGTGCCTGGCTGAGCACCAGCGGCTTGCTGCCGAGGTTCTCGCTGGTGAGTCGCAGGGTCAGGCGCTCGCCGAAGCGGAACAGCATGCGCAGCGCCGCCGGGTGCGGCCAGCCGGGGAGGCCATCGGGGGCGTCGAGGCGGAAGCTGACGCAGAGGTCGCCGTCCTCCTCGGCGATGTCGTCGATTTCCCAGTCGACCGC
>NZ_VJVW01000146.1 GCF_009735585.1 Christiangramia aestuarii | reverse complement strand
GATTCCAAGCACAAGATCCAGGGCATGCTCGATGACCTGGAGGCGATGAACCGGCACACCCTGAAGGTCATCCACGAACTGGACCGGCTCTCGCTGGAAGTCGGCCAGGGCGTCGACGCGGCGGTCACCGCCCTGCAATTCCAGGACATGGGCAGCCAGTTGCTCGGCCAGATGCGCAAGCACCATGCGCGTCTTGGCGCCTTCGCCCTCGGCCTCGGCGCGCTGGAGGCGCGACCGCGCCAGGAATGGCCCGAACGGGTCGCACGGGAGGTCGAGGAACTGCGCCGGCCCTTGCCCAGCCCGGTGAGCCAGAACAGCGTCAACGTGGGCGAAGTGGAATTGTTCTGAGGGGTATCGATAGCCAATCCGTCTAACCGGATAACTA
>NZ_VJVW01000145.1 GCF_009735585.1 Christiangramia aestuarii | reverse complement strand
CTCGACAACAGCCAGTCCGGGCTGATCGCCGCGAATGGCGGCATCGCTATCGAGGCGCGGCAGGTCGACAACCGCGCCGGCGAGATTTCCAGCACCTCGAAGGTCGCCGTGAACGCCCGCGAGCAACTGGACAACCGCGGCGGCAAGGTCATCGGCGACAGCGGCCTGCGCCTCACCGTGCAGCGCCTGCTGAACCAGGCCAAGGGGGTGCTGGCCGGGCGCGACGGCCTGAGCCTGGACGGCGGCGAACTGTTCAACGGCGACGGCGGTCGGCTCGACAGCCAGAACAGCCTGAGCGTGAGCCTCGGCGGCGTGCTGGACAACCAGGGCGGCGCGCTGGTCAGCGAAGGCAGCCTGACGGCGCGCGCCGCGCGCCTGGACAACCG
>NZ_VJVW01000144.1 GCF_009735585.1 Christiangramia aestuarii | reverse complement strand
CCGCGGGCGCCGGTGTACCTGTCGATTCCCTACGACGACTGGGCGCAACCGGCGCCGGCCGGCGTCGAACACCTGGCTGCGCGCCAGGTCAGCGGCGCCGCGCTGCCGGCGCCGGCATTGCTGGCCGAACTCGGCGAGCGCCTGTCGCGCTCGCGCAACCCGGTGCTGGTGCTCGGTCCGGACGTCGACGGGGCGAATGCCAACGGCCTGGCTGTGGAACTGGCGGAGAAGCTGCGGATGCCGGCCTGGGTCGCGCCGTCGGCCTCGCGTTGTCCGTTCCCCACCCGCCATGCCTGCTTCCGCGGCGTGCTGCCGGCGGCCATCGCCGGGATCAGCCGGCTGCTGGACGGCCACGACCTGATCCTGGTGGTCGGCGCGCCGGTGTTC
>NZ_VJVW01000143.1 GCF_009735585.1 Christiangramia aestuarii | reverse complement strand
CACTTACCTGATCGGAAGTACAACCGTCATCGGCTCCATAGGTCAACGAAATTGAGCCACTGGTACAAATGCTCATATCGGCAGCTGGTGGTGTTGAAGTGAAACTTCCTTCTTCCCCACAACCTTTCTCAAGAGTAACGAATTCTGCCAACCAAGCACTATATGCCGACTGTAAAGTAGCATCATCTGCATAGAAACAAGCCTCTTGCGATACATCGGCAGGACCGGCTACATCAACAGCATCTCCCTCAGTCCAACTGAAAGTGGCACTTACCTGATCGGAAGTACAACCGTCATCGGCTCCATAGGTCAACGAAATTGAGCCACTGGTACAAATGCTCATATCGGCAGCTGGTGGTGTTGAAGTGAAACTTCCTTCTTCTCCACA
>NZ_VJVW01000142.1 GCF_009735585.1 Christiangramia aestuarii | reverse complement strand
GGCGCTGTCCAGCGTCTACCAGATCCGCCGGGCGCGGCGGGTGGACGGGCGGCTGGTGCTGTATGTCGAGCACTACCTGAACGCGCAGTACTTCCCCGGAATCCTCGGCCACGACCTGACCCGCTCGCTGACCGAACTCTATGCCAGCGAGTACGGCATCCACTATGGGCGGGTGCGTTTCGACATGGTGCCCACTGCACTGCATGCCGAGGCTGCGGCGCCGCTGAAGGTGGCGGTGGGCAGCCCGGCCCTGCGCATCAGCCGGATCAACCGCGACCAGCGTGGTCGGCTGATCGACTGCGACCTGGAGTTCTGGCGCCACGACGCCATCCATATCAGCGTCGAGGTACCGCAGTAACGCCACGCGTCGACGACCTGCGGCACCTTCT
>NZ_VJVW01000141.1 GCF_009735585.1 Christiangramia aestuarii | reverse complement strand
GTCTGAAGTGATCCTGTCCGCCGAAGGGGAAGACGCGATGCTCGAACTGGGCGGGCGCATCGCCCGGGCCAGCGGGGGGCAGGGGGTGATCTACCTGCATGGCGACCTCGGCGCCGGCAAGACCACCCTCTCGCGCGGCATCCTGCGCGGCCTCGGCCATGCCGGCTCGGTGAAAAGCCCGACCTTTACCCTGGTCGAGCCTTACGAAATCGGCGAGCTGCGCGCCTACCATTTCGACCTGTACCGGCTCGCCGATGCGGAGGAATTGGAGTTCTTCGGCATCCGCGACTATTTCGACGGCAGCGCACTCTGTCTGATCGAGTGGCCCGAGCGCGGTGCGGGCGTTTTGCCAACCGCCGATCTGGACATTACCATTACTGCCCAAGCGG
>NZ_VJVW01000140.1 GCF_009735585.1 Christiangramia aestuarii | reverse complement strand
CGCCGCCTGGATCAGCACCTGGTGGTTCTGTAGCGCGCCCTTGCCGTAGTCGGACAGCACCAGCACCTTGACCTTGGCCAGCAGCGACTCGACGTCCACGGCCAGGGCCGCCGCGTCGGTGCGGAACGGTTCCTCGAAGTCGACCCGCAGCAGTTGCTGGTGGCGACTCATGACCCGCAGCTTGACGATGGTCGGCTGGCTATCGATGCGCTGGAAGCGCGCGTCCACTCCAGCGGCCTTGAGGCTGTTGGCCAGGCTGTCGGCGGCCTCGTCGCGGCCGGTGACGCCGACCAGCAAGGCCTGCGCGCCCAGCGCGGCGATGTTCAGCGCGACGTTGGCGGCGCCGCCGGGGCGGTCCTCGTGCTGTTCGACGCGGACCACCGGCACCGG
>NZ_VJVW01000139.1 GCF_009735585.1 Christiangramia aestuarii | reverse complement strand
CCTGCACCTCGAGGGCGCCGGCCTGGCTGAAGATCAGGCCGTCCTGCTGGTTGCGCAGGGCGCCGCCGCCCAGGCGCAGGCTCATGTCGGCCTGGCTGGCGAGGGTGCCGGAGGCGCTGTTGTCGAGGCTGCCGGCGCTGATCTCCAGCAGCCCCTGGCTGACCAGCTTGCCGCCGCGGTTGTCGACGCTGGCGCTGCGCAGCAGCAGGTCGCCGCCGCTGGCTAGGCGCGCCGCGCCGGTGTTGACCAGGGCGCCGCCGAGGATGGCGTCGAGCCGGCCCTGGCTGATCAACTGGCCGTCGCTGTTATCCAGGCTGGCGCCCTTGAGCAGCAGGCTGCCGCCGTTGATCCGGCCGCCGGCGTTGTTCAGCAGCGTATCGTCGCGCTCGAA
>NZ_VJVW01000015.1 GCF_009735585.1 Christiangramia aestuarii | reverse complement strand
TCAGGCTATACTCTGATCCCGGACTTGTACAGGAAATAACTGAAGTGGTTGATCCTAAATAGCCATCACCATCAGCATCCACTCCTTTGTACCAAACTGTATCTGGAGTAAGATCTTTATTGCTATCGTCACAGTCGGTCACCACAGGTGAAGTGGTGCTGTATCCGGTTCCGGGAGAAGCACATTGGGTTTTAGAATCTACGCTTCCAATAAATCCATCCCCGTCATTATCCACTCCGATATACCAAAGGGTATCCGGGTTGATAGCTTTATCGGAATCATCACAGTCGGTCACCGTTGGGGAAGCGATGCTGTATCCGGTTCCGGGAGAAACGCATTGAGTTTTAGAATCCACATTTCCAATAAATCCGTCGCCGTCATTATCAATTCCGATATACCAAACTGTATCCGGATTGATCGCTTTATCAGAATCATCACAGTCATCTGTAACCGGTTCTGTCAGGCTATAATCTGATCCGGGACTTGTACAGGAAACAACTGAAGTGGTTGAACCAAAATAGCCATCAACATCGGCATCTACCCCTTTGTACCAGACCGTATCGGGAGTAATTTCTTTATTGTTATCATCACAGTCGGCCACCACAGGTGAAGTGGTGCTGTATACGGTTCCCGGAGAAACACATTGAGTGATGGAATCCACGCCTCCAATAAATCCGTCGCCGTCAGCATCAACACCGATATACCAGACTGTATCAGGGTTGATCGCTTTATCCGAATCGTCGCAATCTTCTATAGCCGGTTCGGTCAGGCTATAATCTGATCCCGGACTTGTACAAGAAGTAACTGAAGTTGTCGAACCAAAGTAGCTGTCGCCATCGGCATCCAATCCTCTATACCATACCGTAGCTGGAGTAAGATCTTTATTGCTATCATCACAATCGGTCACCGCTGGTGAAGTGGTGCTATATCCGGTTCCCGGAAAAGTACATTGGGTTGTAGAATCCACACTTCCAATAAATCCGTCGCCGTCATTATCCACCCCGATATACCAAAGGGTATCCGGGTTGATAGCTTTATCAGAATCATCACAGTCATCAGTAGCCGGTTCGGTCAGGCTATACTCTGATCCCGGACTTGTACATGAAACAACTGAAGTGGTTGATCCAAAATAACTATCGCCATCGGCATCCACTCCTTTGAACCAGACAGTATCTGGAGTAAGATCTTTATTGCTATCGTCACAGTCGGTCACCACAGGAGAAGTTGTGCTGTATCCGGTTCCGGGAGAAACACATTGAGTTTTGGAATCAACGCTTCCAATAAATCCATCCCCGTCAGCATCAACACCGATATACCAAATGGTATCCGGGTTGATCGCTTTATCAGAATCATCACAATCGGTCACCGCAGGTGAAGTCGTGCTATATCCGGTGCCGGAAGAAGCACATTGGGTTTTAGAATCCACACTTCCAATGTATCCATCTCCATCATTATCGACTCCGATATACCAAATAGTTTCAGGGTTGATAGCTTTATCAAAATCATCACAGTCGGTCACTGCAGGTGAAGTCGTGCTGTATCCGGTTCCGGGAGAAGCACATTGAGTGATGGAATCCACGCTTCCAATAAATCCATCCCCGTCATTATCGACTCCGGTATACCAAACTGTCATCGGGTTGATAGCTTTATCAGAATCATCACAGTCATCAATAGCCTGTTCGGTCAGGCTATACTCTGCTCCCGGACTTGTACAGGAAACAACTGAAGTGGTTGATCCAAAATAACTATCGCCATCAGCATCTACTCCTTTGTACCATACCTTATCTGGAGTAATTTCTTTATTGCTATCGTTACAGTCCGTCACCGCAGGGGAAGTGGTGCTGTATCCGGTTCCCGGAGAAGCACACTGCGTTGTAGAATCAACGCTTCCAATAAATCCGTCGCCGTCATTATCGACTCCGATATACCAAACTGTATCGGGGTTGATAGATTTGTCGGAATCATCACAGTCATCAGTAGCCGGTTCGATCAGACTATACTCTGATCCAGGGCTTGTACAGGAAACCACTGAAGTTGTCGACCCAAAATAGGTATCACCGTCAGCATCTACTCCTTTGTACCATACCGTATCTGGAGTAATTTCTTTTTTACTATCATCACAGTCGGTCACCACAGGTGAAGTCGTGCTGTATCCTGTGCCGGGAGAAACACATTGAGTTGTAGAATCCACACTTCCAATAAATCCATCGCCGTCATTATCAATTCCGGTATACCAAACGGTATCAGGGTTGATAGCTTTATCAGAATCATCACAGTCATCAGTAGCCGGTTCGGTCAGGCTATACTCTGATCCCGGACTTGCACAGGAAACAACTGAAGTGGTCGAACCAAAATAACTATCGCCATCGGCGTCTACGCCTTTGTACCAAATAGTATCTGGAGTAAGATCTTTATTGCTATCGTCACAATCGCTCACCACAGGTGAAGTAGTGCTGTATCCGGTTCCCGGAGAAGCACATTGAGTTTTAGAAACTACACTTCCAATAAATCCGTCGCTATCATTATCGAGTCCGATATACCAAACGGTATCTGGGTTGATCGCTTTATCGGAATCATCACAGTCATCCATGGCCGGTTCGGTCAGGCTATAATCGGTTCCCGGACTTGCACAGGAAACAACTGAAGTTGTTGAACCAAAATAGCCATCAACATCGGCATCTACCCCTTTATACCATACCGTATCTGGAGTAAGATCTTTATTACTATCGTCACAGTCGGTCACCGCGGGTGAAATAGTGCTGTATCCGGTTCCGGGAGAAGCACATTGGGTTTTAGAATCAACGCTTCCAATAAATCCATCGCCGTCAGCATCAACACCGATATACCAAATGGTATCAGGATTGATCGCTTTATTCGAATCGTCGCAATCATTCATTGCCGGTTCGGTCAGGCTATACCCTGCTCCAGGACTTGTACAGGAAATAACTGAGGTTGTAAACCCAAAATAGGTATCACCGTCAGCATCTACTCCTTTGTACCATACCGTATCTGGAGTAAGTTCTTTATTGCTATCGTCACAGTCGGTCACCACAGGAGAAATTCTGCTATATCCGGTTCCGGGAGAAACACATTGAGTTGTAGAATCAACACTTCCAATAAATCCGTCGCCGTCATTATCAATTCCGATGTACCAAACTGTCTCCGGGTTGATCGCTTTATTCGAATCGTCGCAGTCATCAGTAGCCGGTTCGGTCAGGCTATAATCGGTTCCCGGACTTGCACAGGAAACAACTGAAGTGGTTGATCCAAAATAACTATCGCCATCAGCATCTACTCTTTTGTACCATACCGTATCTGGAGTAATTTCTTTATTGCTATCGTTACAGTCCGTCACCGCAGGGGAAGTGGTGCTGTATCCGGTTCCCGGAAAAGCACATTGAGTTGTAGAATCTACGCTTCCAATAAATCCGTCGCCGTCATTATCGACTCCGATATACCAAACTGTATCGGGGTTGATAGATTTGTCGGAATCATCACAGTCATCAGTAGCCGGTTCGGTCAGACTATACTCTGATCCCGGACTTGCACAAGAAATAACTGAAGTGGTTGATCCTAAATAGCCATCACCATCAGCATCCACTCCTTTGTACCATACCGTATCTGGAGTAATTTCTTTATTGCTATCGTCACAGTCGGTCACCACAGGTGAAGTGGTGCTGTATCCGGTGCCGGGAGAAGCACATTGGGTTTTAGAATCAACACTTCCAATAAATCCATCCCCGTCATTATCAACTCCGATATACCAAAGGGTATCTGGATTGATCGCTTTATCAGAGTCATCACAGTCGGTCACCGCAGATGAAGTGGTGCTGTATCCTGTGCCGGGAGAAACACATTGAGTTGTAGAATTCACACTTCCAATAAATCCGTCGCCGTCATTATCAATTCCGGTATACCAAACTGTATCAGGGTTGATAGCTTTATCAGAATCATCACAGTCATCAGTAGCCGGTTCGGTCAGGCTATACTCTGCTCCAGGACTTGTACATGAAACAATTGAAGTTGTCGAACCAAAATAGGTATCTCCATCAGCATCCATTCCTTTGTACCAGACCGTATCTGGGGTAACATCCTTATCGCTGTCATCACAGTCGGTCACCGAAGGGGAGGCAGTGCTGTATCCGGTTCCGGGAGAAGCACATTGAGTTTTAGAATCAACACTTCCAATAAATCCGTCGCCGTCATTATCAATTCCAGTATACCAAATAGTTTCCGGGTTGATCGCTTTATCAGAGTCATCGCAGTCATCAGTAACCGGTTCGGTCAGGCTATAATCTGTCCCTGGAATTTCACATGAAATAACTGAAGTTGTCGAACCAAAATAGGTATCTCCGTCATTATCTACTCCGATATACCAAATGGTATCAGGATTGATCGCCTTATCAGAATCATCACAGTCATCAATAGCCTGTTCGGTCAGGCTATACTCTGCTCCCGGACTTGTACAGGAAACCACTGAAGTGGTTGATCCAAAATAGCCATCACCATCAGCATCCATTCCTTTGTACCATACCGTATCGGGAGTAAGATCTTTTTTACTATCATCACAGTCGGTCACTGCAGGTAAACTGGTGCTGTATGCGGCTCCCGGAGAAACGCATTGAGTTGTAGAATCCACACTTCCAATAAATCCGTCGCCGTCATTATCCACTCCGATATACCAAACTGTATCCGGGTTGATAGCTTTATCAGAATCATCACAGTCATCAGTAGCCGGTTCGGTCAGGCTATACTCTGATCCCGGACTTGTACAGGAAATAACTGAAGTGGTTGATCCTAAATAGCCATCACCATCAGCA
>NZ_VJVW01000138.1 GCF_009735585.1 Christiangramia aestuarii | reverse complement strand
GGAGTGATGCGCAGGTCGTTGCCGACGTAGCTGAGGGTGTAATTGGCCGTGTTGAGGCCCAGCCCGCCCTGAAGTATCCCGTAGTTGCCGACGTTCTCCCCGGCCACCCGGCCGAGGTTGCCGCTCAGCACGCCAGCGGCGGTATCGCTGTTCTTCAGGCCACTGACCTGGTAGGTGAGGGTCGGATCGGCGTCGCCATAGACCTTGGTCTTGGCGTCGGCGCTGACGATCAATTGCGCCGGCGTGACGGTCAGCTTGCCGTCCTGGCGCACCAGTTGGTAACGCTGGCTGAAATACTCGCTGCCATTGGCGTTACCGGTGATCGCGTACTGCCCGACGTTCGACGCCTGGGTCGCCGTGGTGCTGGCGGTCGCCTGGTAGAGGTCGTTGA
>NZ_VJVW01000137.1 GCF_009735585.1 Christiangramia aestuarii | reverse complement strand
GGTCCGTTCCCGACCGAGCTGTTCGACGACGTCGGCGCCTACCTGGCCAAGCGCGGCCACGAGTTCGGTGCCACCACCGGTCGCGCTCGTCGCTGCGGCTGGTTCGATGCCGTGATCCTGCGCCGCGCCATCGAGATCAACAGCATCTCCGGCCTGTGCCTGACCAAGCTCGACGTGCTCGATGGCCTGGATGTGGTGCGCCTGTGCGTCGGCTACAAGAATGCCGATGGCGATGTGCTGGAAGCGCCGACCGATGCCGACAGCTACATCGGCCTGCAGCCGGTCTACGAGGAAATGCCCGGCTGGAGCGAGTCGACCGTGGGTGCGAAGACCCTGGAAGAGTTGCCGGCCAACGCCCGCGCCTACATCAAGCGCGTGGAAGAGCTGGTGGG
>NZ_VJVW01000136.1 GCF_009735585.1 Christiangramia aestuarii | reverse complement strand
GAAGTACAACCGTCATCGGCTCCATAGGTCAACGAAATTGAGCCACTGGTACAAATGCTCATATCGGCAGCTGGTGGTGTTGAAGTGAAACTTCCTTCTTCTCCACAACCTTTCTCAAGAGTAACGAATTCTGCCAACCAAGCACTATATGCCGACTGTAAAGTAGCATCATCTGCATAGAAACAAGCCTCTTGCGATACATCGGCAGGACCGGCTACATCAACAGCATCTCCCTGAGTCCAACTGAAAGTGGCATTTACCTGATCGGAAGTACAACCGTCATCGGCTCCATAGGTCAACGAAATTGAGCCACTGGTACAAATGCTCATATCGGCAGCTGGTGGTGTTGAAGTGAAACTTCCTTCTTCTCCACAACCTTTCTCAAGAGTAAC
>NZ_VJVW01000135.1 GCF_009735585.1 Christiangramia aestuarii | reverse complement strand
CGCGACGCGGGAACTTGCTCAGCGGGGTACGCTTGCCGAAGCCGCGCTCGGAGGCGGTGAGGATCTGCGCCCCGGACTCCGGAATCAGCATGGAGATCAGCTGCTGCCCCTTGCCCAGGCGCATGCCGCGTACGCCGCGGGCGTTGCGGCCCATGATGCGCACCACGCTCTCGGCGAAGCGGATCACCTTGCCGGCGCTGGAGAACAGCATGACTTCCTTGGCGCCATCGGTGATCGCGGCGGCGATCAGGGTGTCGCCCTCTTCCAGCTTGAGCGCGATCAGGCCGCTGCTGCGCGGACGGCTGAACTGCACCAGCGGGGTCTTCTTCACGGTACCGAAGGCGGTGGCCATGAAGATGTAGGCGCCGGTCGGCTCGGCCACCAGCTCGGCGG
>NZ_VJVW01000134.1 GCF_009735585.1 Christiangramia aestuarii | reverse complement strand
GCCGAAACCGGCATCAATCGCGTCCTGCGCCTCGACGGGACAGCGCTGCCGCGCCTGCGCAGGCTTTCCACCAAGGTCATCGAGGTCGACTGCCTGAGCCCGCCGCTGCGGGTCTTCATCCTGCCCGCCGGCGACGGCCTGCACTTCGCCGCGCAGCATGAGGCGGAGGTCGACTGCACCCTGCGTGCGCCGGCCGGCAACCTCCTGCACCTGGCCCTGGCGCGCGACAAGACCCGCGTCCTGCACAGCCCGGAAGTCAGCATGGACGGCGACAGCGCGGCCCTGCTGGAACTGGCCGGCATCCTGCAGAGCCTGGAGCTGGACTGGGAGTACGAACTGTCGCGCTGGCTCGGCCCGCTCGCCACCCAGGTGCTCGGCAGCGGCCTGCGCGAC
>NZ_VJVW01000133.1 GCF_009735585.1 Christiangramia aestuarii | reverse complement strand
ACCTGCTGACCTTCTCCATCGGCTTCGAGGATGCCGGCGGCGAGCGCGGCGACGAGTTCCAGTATTCCGACCTGATCGCCGAGCGCTATCACACCCGCCACCATCGCCTGCGCATCGGCGAGCACGAAGTGATCGAGCAGTTGCCGGCGGCCTTCCGCGCCATGAGCGAGCCGATGGTCAGCCACGACTGCATCGCCTTCTACCTGCTCGCGCGGGAAGTCTCGAAGCACTGCAAGGTGGTGCAGAGCGGCCAGGGCGCCGACGAGCTGTTCGCCGGCTACCACTGGTATCCGAAGGTGGATGGCGCCGACGACGCCTTCGCCGCGTACCGCGCGGCGTTCTTCGACCGCGACCACGAGGAATACCTGGCCACCGTCGGCGAGCGCTTCCGCG
>NZ_VJVW01000132.1 GCF_009735585.1 Christiangramia aestuarii | reverse complement strand
GATTGGCAATCGCAATGACTCGTCCTGGTCGCTGCGGGGCTGGCTGGCCCTGCGCATGAGCGGGGCGGCGTTCGACGAGATACTCGTCCCGCTGGGGCGGCCCGATACCCGGGAGCGGATCCTGCAATATTCGCCGACCGGCAAGGTGCCCTTGCTGAAAAGCGAGGATGGCGACATCTGGGATTCCCTGGCCATCGCCGAGTACCTCGCCGAGCGCTTCCCCGAGGCCCACCTGTGGCCGCGCGGCGAGGCGGCGCGGGCGCTGGCCCGTTCGGTTTGCGCGGAAATGCACAGCGGTTTCGCCGCGTTGCGCGGCGAGCTGCCGATGGACCTGCGGCGCCAGCAGCCATTGGTGGAATTGTCCGAGGCGACACGACAGGATATTCAACGTATC
>NZ_VJVW01000131.1 GCF_009735585.1 Christiangramia aestuarii | reverse complement strand
CAACAATCTGAGGTCACGAAATGTTCAAGACGATGGTACGGGCGCTGTTGTGCGCCCTGGCGATCGGTGGCTCCTGCCTGGCGAATGCCGCGCAGCCGATCGTCATCAAGTTTTCCCACGTGGTCGCGGAAAACACGCCCAAGGGCCAGGGCGCGCTGCTGTTCAAGAAGCTCGTCGAACAGCGCCTGGGCGGCCGGGTCGAGGTAGACGTCTATCCCAACTCGTCGCTGTTCGGCGACGGCAAGGAAATGGAGGCGCTGCTGCTGGGCGACGTGCAGATGCTAGCGCCGTCCCTGGCCAAGTTCGAGCAGTACACGCGCAAGGTGCAGATCTTCGACCTGCCGTTCCTCTTCGACGACATCCAGGCGGTCGACCGCTTCCAGCGCAGCCCGCAGG
>NZ_VJVW01000130.1 GCF_009735585.1 Christiangramia aestuarii | reverse complement strand
TCGCAGGTTACGTGGCGCCCGTCTCACTGGCTGGCCCAGGCGTTGAAGCGCTCCTCCAGCTCCTCGCCGTGCTCGACCCAGAATTCGTCGTCCATCGCCAGGCCCTGCTCCAGGTTCGCCGGCGCGGTCGGCACCCAGCTCGCCAGTTGCGCGGGCAGGCGCTGGGCGGCCTGGCGGTTGGTCGGCCCGTAGGGAATGTTCTCGACGTAGCGCACCTGGGCATCCGGGGCATTGGCGAAGGCGATGAAGCGACGCGCCTCGGCGCCGCGCTTCGAACCCTTGACCACCGCCCAGTAGTCCATGCCGTACAGGCTGCCCGGCCATACCAGGGCCAGGTTGCGCCCCGCGCGGTGGGCGTCGGCGATGCGCCCGGTGTAGGTGGACGTCATCACCACGTC
>NZ_VJVW01000129.1 GCF_009735585.1 Christiangramia aestuarii | reverse complement strand
CGCTTTCAATCAGGCGCTGGCGGACCGTCTCGCGGGCACGCCCCACCTGTTGCTGGATGTCGCGGGCATTGCCGAGACGATCGGTCTTGCCAACTGGCATGATCCCGGGATGTGGCATCTGGCGCGCGTGTCCTGTGCCAACCGTGTGCTGCCGCTTTATGCGGATCACATCGGGCGCGTTCTGGCCGCGTGGAAGGGCAAGGCGCGGCGCTGTCTGATCCTTGATCTGGACAACACCGTCTGGTCCGGTGTGATCGGCGACGACGGGCTTGACGGTATCCGCCTTGCCGAGGGCGATGCGGTGGGCGAGGCGCACCGCGACGTGCAGGATCGTGCCTTGCAGCTGCGTGCGCGCGGTGTCGTCCTGGCGGTGTCATCCAAGAACGACGATGCCGTGG
>NZ_VJVW01000014.1 GCF_009735585.1 Christiangramia aestuarii | reverse complement strand
TCACAACCCTTAACCAGAACCCAGCAATCGAAGCAGTGAAAACTGTAAGAGTCGCTGGAACTGAGGTGGGAGATGTGATCGAATATGACATCGTAGTGACCAATACAGGTAACGTAACCGTAACCGATATCGAGATCACCGATGCCAATGCCGATGCAGGTAGTATCGCAGGAAGCCCTATCTTTACACTGGCTCCTGGAGAATCGGCTACCGTCACGGCAAACCAAACCATTACCCAGGCGCATATGGATGCAGGATTTGTGTCTAACTCCGCTACTGCTACTGGCGACAGTCCTAGCAGTACCAATGATGTAACTGATGTGTCAGATAACGGAGATCCAACCGATGGTGACGACAATCCGACTACTACGACACTTGATCAGAATACTGCCATGGAAATTTCCAAAGCAGCTTTGGTGTCGAATTTTGCAGAGGTAGGAGATTTAATAGACTACACTATTAAACTTAAGAACACTGGAAACACTACTATAAATAGTGTAAGTATCACAGATGATAACGCCGAAAATCTGGTATATCAGTCTGGTGATATAGACTCAGATAACTTACTGGATGTTAATGAGGAATGGATATTTACAGCTTCACATACAGTAACAGTTTCAGATTTCAATGATGGTTTTGTAGAGAATATTGCTCAGGTAGATGGGAAAGGACCGCTTGGTTCAGATCTTCAGGAATTAAGTAATACTGTAAGAACTGGAGCCTTTAAATTAGAAGAGGACATTGCTACCACCGAAGAGGATAGTGATGTTATAATCGATGTTCTTGACAATGATAAATATGATCCCGCTGCTAGTCTTGTTTTGAGCAATACTACCCAACCGGCTAACGGAAATGTGGTGATCAATTCAGATAACAGCGTGACCTATACTCCGAATGCCGATTTCAATGGAACCGATAGCTTTGAGTATACCGCTACTGTAACCAATTTCGACGGAAGCACGACTTTAGAAACCACTACTGTGACTGTAACAGTAGAACCAGTTGCTGATGCTGTAGCAGATGTTGCTACCACTCAGGAAGACGAAGCTGTCATGATCGCTGTTCTGGACAACGACACCTATGAATCTGGCACCGATGTGGAAGTAACCTCCACAACCCAACCGGTCAACGGAAATGTGGTGATCAATGCAGATAACAGCGTGACCTATACTCCGAATGCCGATTTCAATGGAACCGATAGCTTTGAGTATACCGCTACCGTGACCAATGCTGATGGAAGCACGACTTCAGAAACCACTACGGTGACTATAACCGTCGAGCCAGTTGCTGATGCTGTAGCTGATACGGCTACTATTCCGGAAGATGAAGCTGTAACAATCGATGTTCTGGACAACGACACCTATGAGGCTACTACCGATGTGGAAGTAACCTCCACAACCCAACCGGTCAACGGAAATGTAGTGATCAATGCAGATAACAGCGTGACCTATACTCCTAATGCCGATTTCAACGGAACCGATAGTTTCGAGTATACCGCTACTGTGACCAATACTGATGGAAGCACGACTTCAGAAACCACTACGGTGACTATAACCGTTGAGCCAGTTGCTGATGCTGTAGCAGATTTTGCTACCACTCAGGAAGACGAAGCTGTCGTGATCAATGTTTTGGATAACGATACTTATAATGCTGCAACAGAATTAGAAGTAACTTCTACTTCTACTCCAGCTAACGGAAGCGTGGTGATCAATGCAGACAACACCGTGACCTATACGCCGAATGCCGATTTCAACGGAACCGATAGCTTTGAGTATACCGCTACCGTGACCAATGCTGATGGAAGCACGACTTCAGAAACCACAACGGTGACTATAACCGTCGAGCCAGTTGCAGATGCTGTAGCAGATGTTACTACCACTCAGGAAGACGAAGCTGTAGTGATCGATGTTTTGGATAACGATACTTATAATGCTGCAACAGATGTAAAAGTAACTTCTACTTCTACTCCAGCTAACGGAAGCGTAGTAATCAATGAAGACAACACCGTGACCTATACTCCTAATGCCGATTTCAACGGAACCGATAGTTTCGAGTATATCGCAACCGTGACCAATGCTGATGGCAGCACGACTTCAGAAACCACTACCGTGACCGTAACTGTAGAACCAGTTGCTGATGCTGTAGCAGATACGGCTACCACTTCTGAAGACGAGGCTGTTGTGATCAATGTTTTGGATAACGATATTTATAATGCTGCAACAGAATTAGAAGTAACTTCTACTTCTACTCCAGCTAACGGAAGCGTAGTGATCAATGCAGACAGCACCGTGACCTATACTCCGAATGCCGATTTCAATGGAACCGATAGCTTCGAGTATACCGCTACCGTGACCAATGCTGATGGAAGCACGACTTCAGAAACCACTACGGTGACTATAACCGTCGAGCCAGTTGCTGATGCTGTAGCAGATGTTGCTACTACTCCGGAAGATGAAGCTGTCGTGGTAGCTGTTCTGGATAATGATACTTATAATGCTGCATCAGATGTCGAAGTAACTTCTACTTCTACTCCAGCTAACGGAAGCGTAGTGATCAATGCAGACAGCACCGTGACCTATACTCCGAATGCCGATTTCAATGGAACCGATAGCTTTGAGTATACCGCTACTGTAACCAATTCCGACGGAAGCACGACTTCAGAAACCACTACGGTAACTATAAGCGTCACTCCGGTAGAAGATGTTGCGGCAGATACCGTTAGCACTCCGGAAGATGAAGCCGTAACAATCGATGTTCTGGACAATGACACCTATGAATCTGGCACCGATGTGGAAGTAACTTCCACTACCCAACCGGCTAACGGAAATGTGGTGATCAATTCAGACAATACGGTGACCTATACTCCGAATGCCGATTTCAATGGAACCGATAGCTTTGAGTATACCGCTACTGTAACCAATTCCGACGGAAGCACGACTTCAGAAACCACTACGGTAACTATAAGCGTGACTCCGGTAGAAGATGTTGCGGCAGATACCGTTAGCACTCCCGAAGATGAAGCCGTGACAATCGATGTTCTGGACAATGACACCTATGAATCTGGCACCGATGTGGAAGTAACTTCCAATACCCAACCGGCTAACGGAAATATAGTTATCAATTCAGACAATACGATAACCTATACTCCGAATGCCGACTTCAACGGAACCGATAGCTTCGAGTATATCGCAACCGTAACCAATGCGGATGGCAGTACAACTTCAGAAACCACAACCGTGACCGTAACTGTAGAACCAGTTGCCGATGCGGTGCCAGATACGGCAACTACCCTGGAAAATAATCCGGTAACCGTTGATGTTCTGGAAAATGATACTTATGCTGAAACTACCAATGTGGTAGTTAGCTCAGTGACTCAACCTGAAAACGGTGAAGCAGTATTAAATGAAGACAATACGGTAACCTATATTCCGAATTCGGAATTCTTTGGAACTGATATTTTCGAATATACCGCCACTGTAACCAATGCTGATGGCAGCACTACCACAGAAATAACCACGGTGACCATTACTGTAGATAAGCAACCCGATGCGCCAACAGTTTCAGTGGTTCAGCCAGACTGTGAAAATGCCTTCGGAACGATTGAGATCGAAACTATTGAAGGTTATACTTATAGTCTTAATGATGGGGATTTCATTGAAGTAAGCGTATTCGAAAATCTTGAAAGTGGTGTCTATGTGATCAGGGCAAAAGATCCTAAAGATTATATTTCCCCTTCAACCACGATCGAGATCTTCGAGCAGCCGGTAACTCCTGAGGCTCCTCAATTCGAAGAGATCCTTCAGGCAGACTGTACTGAACCAACGGGAACCCTGATCTTAAGTTTCAATGCTGAAGTAGAGTATTTCATAGAAAACCAGGAGGGAGATATAATAAACGATGAAGACAATGACGCAATCTTCGAAGGTCTTGCCCCTGGTGCTTATAAGGTATTCGCAAGATCGGAAGCAGGCTGTGTATCTCAACCAGCAGATCTGGTAATCGAAAATCCGACAGCTGATGAAATTGCCGCTTCAGATATTGACTGGTGTATTGGAGATTCAACATTTGATCTTTTTGATGCTTTCTCCGGAGAATACGATAGTACTGGAACCTGGAAAGCTGATGATTATGCAGAGTCCTTAGATGGTAGCATCGTTGACCCTACAATCCTGGGAATCGGAACCTTTAAATTCACTTATACTATTGAAGGTCCTTGCCCATCTGTAACTGAAGTATTGGTAAATATCAATGACGAATGTGTGGTACTGGATTGTAGTATCGAGGATATTAGAAAGAGCATTTCAAAAACTGTTACACCGAACGGGGATGGTCATAACGACTTCTTCAGGGTCAATGCAGATCTGGCTTGTGAGTTCATTTACGATCTGAAGATCTTTAACCGCTGGGGTGCCGAGGTATTTACTGCCAAAAACTACCAGAACAACTGGGATGGGTTCTCCAAGAACTCCTTCACCAGCTCGAACCAATTACCGTCGGGCACCTACTTCTATATTCTGGAGATCAGAAATAGCCAGTTCGAACCGATACAGGGATACATCTACTTAGGAACAAAATAAAATAGGGAAACCATGAAAAAAATAGCTTTAATCATAGGAATCTTGCTWGTGAGTGCCTCCGGGTTCTCCCAGCAGCTCCCTCAGTTTACRCAATAYATGTATAATACCATCTCCATTAACCCMGCCTATGCGGGCAGCCGGGACGGCTTCTCCACRGTGGGGCTCCACCGCAGCCAGTGGGCCGAYCTCGAAGGAGCTCCCACCACCCAGACCCTCTCGTTGCATTCGCCACTGCGCAAYGACAAGGTAGGACTGGGATTATCGGTCATCAACGATAATACGGGTTATGAGAATTATACCTATGCKTACGGAGATTTCTCCTACCGCCTTGACCTGAGCGCAGAGGTMACCCTGCGCCTGGGACTTAAAGCGGGCATGAGTTAYTATAATCTTGATGAAGAACTGTTCACAGATCCAGATGTCATRCAGGACCCATTCTTTCAGGATCAGTTTAACCGCTGGACGCCAAATTTCGGGCTAGGTTTTTATTTGTCGTCACAGAACTGGTACATAGGAGGTTCGGCTCCTAAACTGATCAATAATGATAACAATGAGTACAATGAATATCTGGCTCTGGAACAGGTTCATTATTACCTAACCGGGGGTTATGTCTTCGACCTGAGCGACAATGTCAAGCTCAGGCCCACTACCCTCTTTAAGGCGACCAAGGGAGCTCCCCTGTCTATCGATATCTCAGCCACCACCATCTTCAACGAGAAGTTCTACCTGGGGGCCAACTATCGTATCGATGATGCCATTGGCGGATTCCTGGACATTCAGCTCTTCGATGGCTTTCGGGCAGGATATGCCTATGARTACC
>NZ_VJVW01000128.1 GCF_009735585.1 Christiangramia aestuarii | reverse complement strand
CGGCGAAGAGTACTTTCCGCGCCTGTTCCAGTGCATCGCCGAGGCGCGCCGGGAGATCCTCCTGGAAACCTTCATCATCTTCGAGGACGAGGTCGGCCGGCAGTTGCAGGAAGCCCTCAGCGCCGCCGCCGAGCGCGGTGTCGAGGTGCAGGTCACGGTGGACGGCTACGGCACCGCCTCGCTCAGCCCGGACTACCTGGCCAGGCTGACCGCCTCCGGGGTTCGCGTGCACCTGTTCGACCCGCGCCCGCGCCTGCTCGGCATGCGCACCAACCTGTTTCGCCGGTTGCACCGCAAGCTGGTGGTGATCGATCGCCGGCAGGCCTTCGTCGGCGGCATCAATTACGGCGAGGACCACCTGGTACGTCGCGGCAACATGGCCAAGCAGGACTACGCGG
>NZ_VJVW01000127.1 GCF_009735585.1 Christiangramia aestuarii | reverse complement strand
GCAGCGGACTGTCGACGATGACCCCGACTTCGGTGTTCCACAGGATCGAGCGCGGATCGAAGTTGAACGAACCGATGAATACCTTGCGCCGGTCGAAGACCATCGCCTTGCTGTGCAGGCTGGCGCTGCTCGATCCGTGCAGGCGCCAGGGCGCGCCGCTCAGCGGCTGGTCGGGATTGGCGCGCAGCTCGTAGAGCTTAACGCCATGCTCAAGCAGCGCCATCCGATAGGGCGCGTAGCCGGCATGCACGGCGGGCACGTCGGTGGCTTCCAGGGAGTTGGTCAGCAGGCGCACGCGGACGCCGCTGTCGGCCTTGCCGGTGAGGTAGTTGAGACCGTCCTTGGCCGGAACGAAATACGCCGAGACCAGGATCAGTTCCTTCTGCACGCCCTTGAACA
>NZ_VJVW01000126.1 GCF_009735585.1 Christiangramia aestuarii | reverse complement strand
ACTTGAAGTGCCTCCAGATCAGCGGCAAGTAGTTATTACCTCCTGTGGCCTGTAAAGTGGACCCATCGGTCAAGACAGTTTTTCAGCGAGTTTAAGCTGCGTCGCTTACTGCCACTGCAGCTGGTCGGCGCTGCCCCGTGATTCTCCTGCCGTGCCGCTGGAGAGCTTACCCTCCGGTGGCCGCCGCCGCCGGCAGGCCAGACGGCGTTCACGCCGCTTCCAGTTCCCGCTGTGCGCCGCCGTACTTGTCCGCGATCAGCGCGCCGCCGCCGATACCACTGCGATAGACGCTGGCAGGTGTCTTGTAGCCAAGGGACTGGTGCGGCCGCTCGGCGTTGTAGAACGCGAAGTACTGCGCCAGGCCCACCGTCAGCTCGGCCATGTTGGCGTAGCCCTTCA
>NZ_VJVW01000125.1 GCF_009735585.1 Christiangramia aestuarii | reverse complement strand
GTTCGGTATCACTGGAAATGCCAGTGGTTAACGATAACTGTACTGCAGGAGAAGACTTGGTCGTCACCAATGATGCTCCGGAAGTCTTTGAACTTGGACAAACTATCGTTACCTGGACTATCACTGATGCCGCTGGAAACAGCAGCAGTTGTGAGCAGATCGTCAATGTGATCGATACCCAGGCGCCGGTAATTACTGCCTGTGCCCAGGATATGATGAGCGTGGAAGCAGATAATGGAAGCTGCCAGGCCAGTTCGGTATCACTGGAAATGCCAGTGGTTAACGATAACTGTACTGCAGGAGAAGACTTGGTCGTCACCAATGATGCTCCGGAAGTCTTTGAACTTGGACAAACTATCGTTACCTGGACTATCACTGATGCCGCTGGAAACAGCAGCAG
>NZ_VJVW01000124.1 GCF_009735585.1 Christiangramia aestuarii | reverse complement strand
TCCTTGTAAACCTCGGTGGCTTCCAGGTAGGCAAAATCGTTATAGAGCCTGTCTGCTTTTTTCTGTTTTCCGCTCTGTGCCTGCAGGCCAATAGAGCAGGAGAGAAGTAAGAGTATAAAATAGTACTGATTTTTCATGATCAACAGGTCTTAAGGTTAAAAGAAACGAGGTGATTTATACCGGGTGTTTTTAAACCGGAGTTCATAGATGAGCAGCACCTCATGAGATCCCGAAGTGTATGGGCTAATATCTGAGATCGGGTATTCATAGGCATATCCTGCCCGAAAGCCATCGAAGAGCTGAATGTCCAGGAATCCGCCAATGGCATCATCGATACGATAGTTGGCCCCCAGGTAGAACTTCTCGTTGAAGATGGTGGTGGCTGAGATATCGATAGACAG
>NZ_VJVW01000123.1 GCF_009735585.1 Christiangramia aestuarii | reverse complement strand
TGCGAACGCCACGGCGCGCAGTTGATCGTCAACGACGACGCCGAACTCGCCGCGCGCCTGGGCGTCGGCCTGCACCTCGGCCAGACCGACGGTTCGCTGTCGGCGGCGCGCGCCCTGCTCGGCCGCCAGGCGATCATCGGCGCCACCTGCCACGCCCAACTGGAACTGGCCGAGCAGGCGGTGGCCGAGGGCGCCAGCTACGTCGCCTTCGGCCGCTTCTTCAATTCCAGCACCAAACCCGGCGCCCCCGCCGCCAGCGTCGAACTGCTCGACCAGGCCCGGCCGCGCCTGCACCTGCCGATCACCGCCATCGGCGGCATCAGCCTCGACACCGCGCCCGGCCTGATCGCCCGCGGCGTCGATCTGGTCGCCGTGATCCATGCGCTGTTCGCCGCCGCGTCC
>NZ_VJVW01000122.1 GCF_009735585.1 Christiangramia aestuarii | reverse complement strand
GACAATAGCAAAAGCAGGAAGCTTTAACGATGAAAATGGAAACGGCTATGCCGAGGCTGGAGAGACCATCTCCTATACCTTTAGCCTGACCAATACCGGAAACGTCACCCTGAACAATATCACCGTGACCGATCCAATGGTAAGTGTAAACGGCGGACCGATCAACCTGGCGCCGGGAGCATCTGACAACACCAGCTTCTCCGCGACCTATACCCTGACCCAGGCGGATGTAGACAGCGGACAGGTGGACAATATCGCTACGGCTGATGCCGATGAGCTGACCGATCCAGAGGATAGTAACAATGAGACTACGCCACTGACGCAGAACCCAGCCATGACAATAGCTAAAGCAGGTAGCTTTAACGATGAAAATGGAAACGGCTATGCCGAGGCTGGAGAGACCA
>NZ_VJVW01000121.1 GCF_009735585.1 Christiangramia aestuarii | reverse complement strand
GATGGGCACGCCGATGAACATGAACAGGAACAGCAGCAGGAACAGGATCAGCACGGTCATGGACGGTTCTCCCCGGCCTCTTCGCCGGCCAGTTTGGAGGCCTCGGCGGCCTCGTCGGCGAGGCCCAGCCCGAGCTGGCGACCGCGCAACAGGTTGACGAGGATTTCCAGGTAGCGCAGCAGCACCAGGCCGAAGCCGACCGGCACCACCACCGCGATGTAGGCCTGGAGGATGCCGAAGTGGTCGAGGTCCTCGGCGCCGATGCCGGCGACGAACAGGGTCTTCACCCAGTCGTAGCTGGCGACCATGAACAGCCCGGCGTAGCCCAGGCAGCAGAGGCAGGCGAGTATCCCGATCAGGCGCTGCAAGGGACGCGGCGCCAGGCGCACCAGGGCATCCACCCCGA
>NZ_VJVW01000120.1 GCF_009735585.1 Christiangramia aestuarii | reverse complement strand
CGCCCTGCTGTTGAGCAAGGCCGCTCCGCTGGTGAAGCGCCAGGGCTTCGCCAGCACCGGCCTGGACACCTTGATGAAGGCGGCTGGTCTTACCACCGGGGCGTTCTACTCGCAATTCTCCAGCAAGGCGGAGTTGCTCGAAGCGATCCTGCAGCGCGAGCTGAGCGCCCAGCACGATGCCTTTCCGCTGGACAGCCTGGAGCAACTGGCCGGCGCCACCCGTCTCTACCTCAGTCGCGGTCATGCGCAGCATGCCGACATGGGCTGCCCGATTCCGGCGCTGGCCGCCGAGGTGGGCCGGGCAGGGCCCGAGGTGCGGGAAACCTTCGAACGCGCCCTGGAACAGCGGCAACGGCGGCTGGCCGAACTGATGGGCGACGAGAACCGGGCCTGGGTGCTCACCTGC
>NZ_VJVW01000119.1 GCF_009735585.1 Christiangramia aestuarii | reverse complement strand
AGCCCTGGCGCAACACGCAATCCATCGCCAAGCGTCGCTCAACGCCACGCGTTGCGGTACCATACCCGGCTTTTTTGGGAGGTGGACATGGCGCAGTATCAACCGGGGCAACGCTGGATCAGCGACAGTGAAGCGGAATTGGGCCTGGGGACCATCCTGGCCCAGGATGGCCGCCTGCTCACCGTGCTCTATCCGGCGACCGGCGATACCCGCCAATACGCCTTGCGCAATGCGCCGCTGACCCGCGTGCGCTTCGCCCCCGGCGATGAAGTGACGCACTTCGAAGGCTGGAAGATGACCGTTCGCGAGGTCGAGGAAAGCGAAGGCCTATTGGTGTACCACGGCCTCACCGCGCAGAACGAGCAGCGCACCCTGCCGGAAACCCAGCTCTCCAACTTCATCCAGTT
>NZ_VJVW01000013.1 GCF_009735585.1 Christiangramia aestuarii | reverse complement strand
ATAGAACTAAAAAACGCGCAACAACAACGGTTCATCGCCAATGAGCGGCAGCCTTAGAAAGAAAATAATTAACTTGACCAACAAATCAATACTAAGCCGACAAATCCGCGTCCCGCACTCCGCCAACTGGCGATAACCGAGACCGTTGGCAGCAATGCCCAGAAAACTAAAAAATTATAGATGGATTTAATTGGAGTAATAATTGGACAATATCTTTTAGAATTCATTGGGGCTTCTATACGCTATATTTTTAACCAATTCAAAAGCATTTTATTTCCAATTAAGAAATTATCTTTTTCGGATTATTGGAGTCCAAATTCTGATTTATATCAAAGATTGGAAACAGAAGTAGGTAATAGAATAGCTGGAGGAATGTTCTTGGTTATAGTTTTAATAATTATTTTTTACTTCTAAGTATAGCCTTAATAAGAAAAATTTTCAATCGCTATAATTAACCAGGAAAATCAAAAAATGACCAAAAAACATAAATTATCGAACGATTTGATGGTTTTTATCTTTAAATCTGTTTACATAATCTTGTTCGTAGTATTCCTAGTATTACTTTATTTCCATCAATATGTTATAGCATTTATTTTTCTATTTCCAGTAATTGGATGGCCGATTAAAGGGAAATTGTTTAGTCTCAAATCAATAAGCTTTGATGACAAAAATGTATATATCGACAAAGAAAAATTCCCATTAGAAAAAATTTCTAAAACTAAATTTAGCCCTGTATCTAGCACATATATACAAATTGATAATAAAAAATATTATTTCATGTCAATTGAAGAAGATTTCGGTTTTAGCAACAAAAAGAAAATACTTGAAAAATTAATAAATAGTAATTGAGAAGTCGTAAAAAAGCACGGCTGCCAACAACGGTTAATCGCCAATAGCCGGCACCGTTAGAAAGAAAATAATTAACTTGACCAACGAACCAATACTAAGCCGACAAATCCGCGTCCCCTACTCCGCCAACTGGCGATAACCGAGACCGTTGTGTGTAATTTTTTGAGAAATGATTAATAATAAAATTAAAGGATTAGGAGAAGTTATTTTGAGAGTAAATAACATGGAAATGATGAAAAATTTCTATCAAGAAATCATCGGACTTCAATTAATTCAAGAATCAGAAAATTATACTTTCTTTAAAATCGCCGAAGGGTATAAAGGTCATAATCAGACTCTCGCATTATTTGCAAAAACAAACTTAAACGCCTTCAATGAAAAATTTGAAGATATAAATTTCAAAAAAAGTTCTTTACATCATTTCGCACTGGAAATAGATAAAAAGGACTATGATGAAATTTTGCAATTATGCAAAAATTCTCAACTAGAGTATACCACCGAAAAATTTGATTGGATAAAATGGAAATCTATTTTCATTAAAGATCCTGAAAACAATGTTATAGAATTTGTTTGTCATGATTCCAATTTATAATTCATAATTCGAAGAACTCAAGTTCTTTATCCTGGAAAAGGAGTTTCAGTAATTTAGAATACAACATAATTGGGGTAAAAAAACTACACACAACAACGGTTCATCGCCAATAAGCGGCACCGTTAGAAAGAAAATAATTAACTTGACCAACAAATCAATACTAAGCCGACAACTCCGCGTCCCCTACTCCGCCAACTGGCGATAACCGAGACCGTTAGGCATAATTTTCTATGAAACCCAATCGAAAATATCTTTATGTACTTCTATGTGAAAATGAGCACTACTATATTGGTCAAACAAATGATTTAGTAAAGCGATTTAGACAGCATAAAGAACAAGGTGATGAAGGTTCTGTTTGGACTTCAAATCATAAACCTATAAAAATCATACAGTATTGGAAAATAGACCAATATTCTCAAGAAGATGCCATAAATTTTGAAAACAGACTAACATTAGAGTATATTAATGATTACGGCTATCAAAAAGTTAGAGGAGGTATTTATATATTCTTTGATGAAGAACACCACCTAGGACTTCTAAATTCATATAATGAATTAGTAGATGGCAAATTTATTCCAAGAAAAACAGAGGAGCAAGTTCAATACTTCATCAAAATTAGATCAAAGGTGTTAGAATATAATTTAGAACAAAAAAAGCCATATCTATATGTTCTAAAATTAAAAAATGATAAAATATATATTGGCAGATCTTCAACTGTACTAAAAAGTATTCGCCGTCACTGTTATACTAATAAATCGACTTGGACTTCGAAATTTTTCCCTACAGATTTACTTGAAATAATTGAAGACCAGGATAAAGGTAATGGTCATCCTAGACCATTTCAAAATAGTATAGTTTATAAGTATATGAGAGTATATGGTTGGCAAAACGTTAGAGGTGGAATTTATATTTCAAATAAGGAAAATGCAATCAGAAAACAATTAGAAAAAAGAAAACCGGTACTGCTCGAAAACTATGCCTAACAACGGTTCATCGCCAATAAGCGGCACCGTTAGTAAGAAAATAATTAACTTGTTCAACAAACAAATACTAAGCCGACAAATCCGCGTTCCCTACTCCGCCAACTGGCGATAACCGAGACCGTTGTACATCATTTTTTAGAAAACAATAAATCCTTAATGAGTATAGAATTAAAAAAAGAAAATATAGATTATTACTTCACTAAACCACTTATACTCAGTTTTATTATAAACCTGGGCTTTTTAGCATTTATATTCTACTTTTCGGACTATGATTTCAATAAGACTTTAAAAACCTTTGCTCTTGTTTTAGTTGTACAATCTATCCTTTTCTATATACCTTTAGTTTTATTCTACTATAATTACAGAAATAAAAGCAAAGGGAAGAAATTTCAAATTCTTGAGAACGATAAATTTTGCTATATCAAAAATGGTGAGAAAAGATACTTTACAAATTCAGAGATTGAAAAAGTTGTATTTAATTTATCGATACCATTAAAATTAAATAACCCTATATTTTTGTCTTGGCATGATTACTATTTTATAAAAATCTTTACTCAAAAACAGGAGTATATAATTACCTGCCTTATGATTGACGATGATATTGATGGGTTTTTTGATAAATCAAAAGTAGAAAAAAAAGGATTTCATTTTGCTCATATGTTCCCAAGATAGTTTATCAAAAAAAAACGATGCACAACAACGGTTCATCGCCAATAGACGGTAGCGTTAGAAAGAAAATAATTAACTTGACCAATAAACCAATACTAAGCCGACAAATCCGCGTCCCTTACTCCGCCAACTGGCGATAACCGAGACCGTTGCCCACAATATGAAACAAAATTTTTTCTTCATACTTGTTCTAATAATTCTCTTGATATCATGTCAAGAAAAAGATCCAAATTCGAAACAAAATTTACCTACATATGAATCCAAAAAGAATTCAAGTTCTGAAATTGAAACATTGAAAAAGAAAACTCCAGTAACGGATACATTAATAAATGATGAATTAGTGTATGAGTGGATCGAAGAATTAATAAAACAAGGGAAACAACAGACACGATTTCAAAAAAAGAAAACTACAGTAGAAAACAGATTTAATCCCTCTATTACAGATACACTAATCGTTTTCAACTCAAAAAAAGACCAATTAAAATTATATAATACTGCAACTAGTGAAATATTAAAATCTGCAAGAATTAAAAATGAAAACTCTGAAATAAATAATATCAAGATTGGTATGAAAATATCTCAATTTAAAAATTTAATAAATGAAGATATTTCAAATCAAATTGAGGTTTTAACCATAAGCAACCTTGAACAAACAAATCTATTTGAGTTACAATTTGAAGATCAGAAACTAACTGAGATAAATTATTATGGATATTTGGACTAATACTGTGGGCAACAACGGTTCATCGCCAATAAGCGGCACCGTTAGAAAGAAATTAATTAACTTGACCAACAAACCAACACTAAGCCGACAACTCCGCGTCACTTACTCCGCCAACTGGCGATAACCGAGACCGTTACCTGCAAGCTACAATTAAATAGGTATGAAGATGAATATTAAATTAACGGCAATAATAATTTTTCTACTTTCTTGCTATTTAATCCATGGTCAAAATATTCACAATTCAAATTCTAACAACTTCGATTCAATATCGAGGGATTTAAAAAGAATTTATGAACGTAATGAATTAGCGGGTTTCGCTGTTTCGATATTTGGGAAAGACAGCATCTTTTATCAAAGTGGGTTTGGATATGCTGATAAATCCAAAAAAATACCATATACAGTTAGTTCAAATCAACTTATTGCATCTATTTCAAAAACTTTTATTGGTGTTTCTCTCATGATTGCAATAGAGCAAAACAAAATGAAACTGGATGATGATGTAAATGAATATTTGAATTTCAAAGTAATAAATCCAAATTTCCCGGATACGAAAATAACATTAAGACACCTAGCTAATCATACTTCAGGTATTACTGATCCTAAATCATATAATAAAACTTATTTATTCAGTAAAAAATTAAAGAAAAAAAATTGGCCCCAGCAATGGCATGATTATTTAAAAATATATAATAGAAATAAAGATATACCTCTAGAGAAATTTTTGGAAAATAGTTTATCTGAAAAAGGTATTTGGTTCGAAGATGACACCTATTCTGAAAAGGCTTCAGGTACAGATTATGAATATAGCAATTTAGGATCCTCTCTACTAGCTTTAGCAATTTCAAATGCAGTAAAAGAGTCATATAAAGAATTTGTCAAAAAGAATATTTTTCAACCTCTTAGAATGGATGCCACAAGTTGGGATAATAATTTTGTTGCCGAAGATTTAAGAGTTACATATTACATCGAAAATGGAAATCCTATTCCAGATTATAGAATTTTAACTTATCCAGATGGAGGAATTTATAGTAGCGTTGGGGACTTGACCAAATATTGCCAGGAAATGATTAAATGTTCGATTGGTCAAGGCAAAATATTAACAAAAAAATCCTTTTTAACAATGACAAAGCCTCAATCTATATCTAATGATTTTCCAGATGCTATTTGTTGGGATTTGTCATTTGCTCCTTTGATTGGTCATGCCGGGAATGAATTTGGTAGCTCCACTTTAATGTATTTCAATCCAAAATCTGGAATTGGACAAATACTTTTTTCAAATAATTCGATTGGATCCCTAAAACAAGAGAAAGCATTCTTTGATATTTTCAATCTTCTTTTCAAATATGATTTTAAAAATTAAAATGCCTGCAGGTAACAACGGTTCATCGCCAATAAGCGGCACCGTTAGTAAGAAAATAATTAACTTGACCAACAAACCAATACTAAGCCGACAAATACGCGTCCCTTATTCCGCCAACTGGCGATAACCGAGACCGTTATATGGCATTAACTAAAACGAGATCTAGATGAAAACACTTCTACAGATAATTTTATTTCTATTTCTAAGTAATTCGTTTGCTCAGACCAGTCCTTTTGAGAAATGGTCAGAACTTGCAGAAAAGGATCCTAGTCTACAGCCTGAATATGGAAATATTCAAAAAAATCAAGATCAACTTGAAAACGACCAACAATTCTTAGATGATCTTTTAAATGAATATGATGGTGATTCTAAAAAGGCTAGTAAGAAAATGACGGAATTAGGTTTCCAATATCTTTATGAAAAACAAGATTTCATTACTGCAATGAGAAGGTTTAATCAAGCATTTTTAGTTGATTCTGACAATGCAGATATATATTACGGATACGGTTCAATTTATTTTAATCTAGGTGAATTAGATAAGGCAAGAGAACAATATGATAAAGGACTAAAAATAAATTCTAAACATTCGGAGATTTTAACCGACTACGGAACAACTTATATGGGAGATTTCTATCAAAATTTCGATACCGATAGAAAATTAGCCTTTCAAAAACTGGAACTTGCAAAAAGTTATTTAGACAAATCTTTTAAAATAGACGATAAAAACTCGAATACTGTCTATAAGCTTTCGATAGTTAATATGTACTTAGATAACTGTAAAGAAGCCTGGAAATATTTAAAGAAGGCTAAGCAAATGAAAAATCCGAATGTAACAGAAGCTTATGAGAAGGAACTGATTACAAAATGCGGAAATAGTTAACGCCACATAACAACGGTTCATCGCCAATAAGCGACAGCCTTAGAAAGAAAATAATTAAATTGATCAACAAACCAATACTAAGCCGACAAATCCGCGTCCCTTACTCCGCCAACTGGCGATAACCGAGACCGTTATGCACCATTTTTTGAGAATATTCCGAATATTTAAGAACTTTTCTTTAGCATATTTTATTAATTAAGTAAATTCGGGCTTTCCAATAAAAAAATTTAAAATATGCCGACAACAACTGATTTTCAAGAATACCTAGATAACTTAGAAGAAGATCATATTGAAATAATTCACGAATTATATGAAAGCGTTTCAGGTGAGTATCAAATGGGAGCTTTCGAAACTGAAAGAAATAATGGTAACCTTTTTACGACCTCAGATTTAAACGATTTTACATTAATGCTAGTAAGTGATGAAGCTAGGGATGCATTTCTAAAAAAATTAGATCAAGATTACGGAGGTGATTTTGGTTGGGTTGGTGGCCATTATGAATTCGTAAGAAGTATGAATAAAGACGATTAAAGAATGACTTCTAAAAAATTTGAAAAACCAGAAGGAAAAGAACATCTAGATAAAGATTTTTTAGAAGAGCTAAAACACAAAATTTGGTCTACAAAGGGAACCAGATTTACTGCAGACAATAGGCTAAAAAAGATAGATAAACTTTCAAATTTATGCATAAATATTCTGTCAGTTTATTTAATAATTTTTGGTTTATTGTCTGTTTACAATATTTATAATCCTAACCAGGCATCAGAAAATTTATTTGCATTTTCCCTTACCGCTACCTCAATCTTATTACTACTTTTTTCAGTATTTGAGAATTCTCAAAATTATCCAGTTAAAGCGAAAAATTTCCACGACTGTGCTTTGGATCTAGCAGATTTATACAACGAACTACAAACCTTCAAAACTTATAAAAAAGATGTCGGTAATTTAGAGAAAATGCAATTTTGTGAAGATTTACAATCGAGATATCAAAATATACTTAGACGATACGAAAACCATAAACCTATAGATAGCAAAATGTTTAAATCCAATCATATGGATTATTACAAAAACTTGAATAATTGGTTTTGGTTTCGAACGAATATTGAGTATATATTTAAAACTAAATTTATTTATATAGGTGCTATAATAGTTCCGGGGTTAATTCTGGCTAAAATTATTCTAAGGTAGAAAAACGTTGCATAACAACGGTTCATCGCCAATAGACGGCAGCGTTAGTAAGAAAATAATTAACTTGACCAACAAACCAAACCTAAGCTGACAAATCCGCGTCCCTACTCCGCCAACTGGCGATAACCGAGACCGTTGTGTACAATAATTTTAAAAATGAAAAACCTACTTTCAACATTATTAATTCTACTTTCAATAAACATTTATTCTCAATCAACTAGAATTGAAGATCCTCAAAATCAGTTACAAAAGGAAGATCCTGATAATTTATATAATCAAGAAAATATTTCGAAGCTAGATTTGATAGAAGCTTTAGAATTAGCCTCAATTGGAATACATAAATTCAATATTGGTGAATTTGAAAGAGAGTATAAACTTCAGATTTTTGCAGAAGAATATGTTAATGGCAAAAACATTATAACAGACACCTTATTAGATTATACTAATGATTATGATTTTGTGGTCGACGACGAGTTTCATCAAGGTTTTATTGATCAGATTAAAATATTTACTAAAACTGAGGAAAACAATAGTACTTTAGATATTCGCACATATGCTCTGAGTTCAAAATCTCAGATCAATCTTGCTAAAAATGATCATAGACAATTTTATACCTGGCGTCAGTATTCAGATACAACATGGGAATTGAATAAGAAAATTCCGTTATTAATATTTGCCTCTTCTTGGTTAGATAAAAAATATAATTTCCATAGATTTTGTGGTGTTGTTAAATTAAAGGATAACGATAAACAGACTAATGAGTTATTAAATTCATCCCCTAATTATATCGTTATATCTTACAAAATTACCGAGTAAAAATTACTGTACACAACAACGGTTCATCGCCAATAGACGGCAGCGTTAGAAAGAAAATAATTAACTTGACCAATAAAACAATACTAAGCCGACAAATCCGCGTCCCCTACTCCGCCAACTGGCGATAACCGAGACCGTTGTGAGCAAGCCGGAAACAAATTGTGACTGATATAAATAAACTTATAGAAGAAATTATTCCTCCTGCTGATTACCAAAATAGAAATGGTTTCAGTAATGAGAATATTATTCTTTCGTTATCAGAACAAGAGAAGTTAGAAGTAGAAGATAGACTGATTAAAATGTTAGCTAATTCTAATGATGAATTAATCGGTGAAACTTTAGTAATATTAAAATCTAAGAAGGCACTTCCTGTATTAAATAATAAATTATCAAAAGCAGAAAAACCAAACCTAAGAATTATTTGGGCTAGTTATATTAATGAAATTGAGAATGGTAATGATCAAATGAAGAATATAGGCTTCGAAGAATTCAAAAAAGTTTCAGAGAAATACAGTCTAATTGAGGTTTTCTATTATGCCTCAAGATTTAATGATTCCAGGATAAATAGTGAAATCAAAAAATTCATTAATGATAAAGATTATCTGATCGCTTATAATGCAAGAAGATGTTTAGGATTAAGCACAAAAGAAATACAAGGAAACAAGATTAAAAAACATAAAGAAAAGTGGTGGCAATTCTGGAAATAAAAATTCTAACTAAACGGCCAGCTCACAACAACGGTTCATCGCCAATAAGCGGCAGCGTTAGAAAGAAAATAATTAACTTGACCAACAAACCAATACTAAGCCGACAAATCCGCGTCCCTTACTCCGCCAACTGGCGATAACCGAGACCGTTGGCAATAATGCTAAAATGATTTATCAGTAAAATAAATTTCCCTCTTTATCATAAAAATTAATTAAAAAGTGTTTAGTTATATATATCCTATTCATAAAACAATCCCTAGGTTCAACATCAATAATTTTAAAAAATAATTAAATGATAAAAAAGTTTTTAAAAGCTCAACATTGGCAAATTTTTATCTTAGTTTTTGCCCTACCMTTTTTCCTGCAAATTTTAATTACTATTTCATTATTCAGTAGTTTCAATGAAGGAAGTGCTCCAGATCCATCCTTCTTAAAYTGGTTTAAACTATTCCCTTTGATCATGCTGCTATATTTAGGAACTACTTTGGGATGGTTTTGGTCGGTTGGAAACGGACTTCAAAAATATATTCCAGATGGTATCAATTTAAAAATTAAAAAATTCMGAATATTTCTATTMATCCCAGTAGTATATTTATTGCTAATATTTCTATTATTTGGCGTTGCTTCTTATGGTTTCTCTTCCGGTAATAATGCGGCGGGTGGTACTGTGGGAATATTACTCTTATTCATTATTCCATTGCACTTATTCTCGATGTTCTGCATGTTTTACTTACTCTATTTTGTTTCTAAAACAATAAAAACTGTTGAATTAAAACGTTC
>NZ_VJVW01000118.1 GCF_009735585.1 Christiangramia aestuarii | reverse complement strand
GACTGGAGCTGGTCGGCTGGCGCAAGGTGCCGATCGATACCAGCGTTCTCGGCCGCCTGGCGCTGGAGCGCCTGCCGCAGATCGAACAGGTGTTCATCGGCGGCGCCGGCCTGAGCGACCAGGACTTCGCCATCAAGCTGTTCAGCGCACGGCGCCGCTCGTCGGTGGCCAACGCCGCCGACAGCGACCACTACATCTGCAGCTTTTCGCACAAGACCATCATCTACAAGGGCCGGATGATTCCGGCCGACCTGGCCGCCTTCTATCCGGACCTTGGCGACGAGCGCCTGCAGACCGCGATCTGCGTATTCCACCAGCGCTTCTCCACCAACACCCTGCCGAAATGGCCGCTGGCGCAGCCGTTCCGCTTCCTCGCCCACAACGGCGAGATCAACACCATCACCGGCAA
>NZ_VJVW01000117.1 GCF_009735585.1 Christiangramia aestuarii | reverse complement strand
TTGCCCGCCGGGAGCCCGCCATGCAGTCCTACCTACAATCCGGCCGCTTCGTGGATAGTGACCACCCGGTGGTGGTGGAGTTCGCGGAAAAATCCCGGGGGAATTCGGCGAAACCGCGTGACCAGGCGGTCGCGCTGTACTACGCGGTACGCGACGGGGTGCGCTACAACCCCTACGTGTTCAGCCGCGATCCGCAGACCCTGAAGGCCAGCCACGCGCTGCAGCAGGGCGAGTCCTATTGCGTGCCCAAGGCCATCCTGCTCGCCGCCTGCGCCCGGCATTGCCGGATTCCGGCGCGGATCGGCCTGGCCGACGTGCGCAACCACCTGGCCACGCCGCGCCTGCTGGAAGCGCTGCGCAGCGAGGTGTTCGCCATGCACGGCTATACCGAGCTGTACCTCGAGGGCCG
>NZ_VJVW01000116.1 GCF_009735585.1 Christiangramia aestuarii | reverse complement strand
CACCAGCCCAGGCCGCCCATCACCAGGGTGTAGGGTAGCGCCATCCAGACCATGCGGCCGTACGACAGGCGCACCAGCGGGGCGATGGAGGAGGTCAGCAGGAAGAGGAACGCCGCCTGGCCGTTGGGCGTCGCTACGCTGGGCAGGTTGGTGCCGGTATTGATCGCCACCGCCAGGGTATCGAAATGCTCGCGGCTCATGTGGCCGGCATCCAGCGCCTGTTTCACCTCGGTGATGTAGATGGTGGCGACGAATACGTTGTCGCTGATCGCCGAGAGCAGGCCGTTGGCGATGAACAGCATGCCCGGCTGGCGTTCCGCCGGCAGCGCCAGCACCGCCTGGATGATCGGGGTGAACAGGTGCTGCTGGTGGATCACCGCGACCACCGCGAAGAACACCACCAGCAGCGCAGT
>NZ_VJVW01000115.1 GCF_009735585.1 Christiangramia aestuarii | reverse complement strand
CACCGAGGGCCTGCGCGCCTTCATGCGCGATCTGAAGAACCAGGGCGCGGTGATCAACTTCGAGGTCTATGCCGACCCGGACCTGAACAGCGCCAGCCAGCTGGCCCAGGGCAAGGTGTACTGGAACATCCGCTTCACCGATGTGCCGCCTGCCGAGAACCCCAATTTCCGTGTCGAGGTGACCGATCAGTGGCTCACCGAAGTTCTGGATGTCGCCTAAGGAGCGCCCGTGATGATTCCGCAAACCCTGACCAATACCAACCTGTTCATCGACGGCGTGAGCTTCGCCGGTGACGTGCCATCCCTGACCCTGCCCAAGCTGGCTGTGAAGACCGAGCAATACCGTGCCGGCGGCATGGATGCGCCGGTATCCATCGACATGGGCCTGGAGGCGATGGAAGCCAAGTTCTCCACCAA
>NZ_VJVW01000114.1 GCF_009735585.1 Christiangramia aestuarii | reverse complement strand
TGTCCCACGAACTGATGCGGCGCATGCGCGGCAAGGGCGCCAGCCTGTCCTTCGACCCCAACCTGCGGCCCTCGCTGTGGCCCAGCGAGCGCCGCATGATCGCCGAGATCAACGCCCTCGCCGCGCACGCCCACTGGGTCCTGCCGGGCCTGGAGGAAGGCCGCCTGCTCAGCGGCTGGCAGGAACCCGCGGATATCGCCGCGTTCTACCTGGACATGGGCGTCGACGCGGTGGCGATCAAGCTCGGCCCGAGCGGCGCCTACTATCGCGATGCCCACGGCGAAGGGCTGGTCCCCGGCGTGCCGGTGGCGACCGTGGTGGACACCGTGGGCGCCGGCGACGGCTTGGCGGTCGGGGTTGTCAGCGCGCTGCTGGAAGGCCTGCCGCTGCCCGACGCGGTGGCGCGCGGCAACTGGAT
>NZ_VJVW01000113.1 GCF_009735585.1 Christiangramia aestuarii | reverse complement strand
CTTGAGGATTTCCGGGGCGGCGCAGGCGTACTCGACGTTCTCGATGCCGCGCTTGAGTTCGCCGGCGGCGTCTTCCAGGGTCTTGCCGTGCTCTTCGCTGATCAGCTTGGAAATCCGCGCCTCGTTCTGCTCCAGCAGTTGCTTGAAGCGGTACAGCACCTGTGCACGCTTGGCCGGCGGGGTGTTGCGCCAGGCCGGGAAAGCGGCCCTGGCGGCATCGATGGCTTTCTGCAGGGTCTTGCCGTCGGCCAGCGGGACCTTGTGGATGGCTTCGCCGGTGGAGGGGTTGAAGACGTCGGCGCTGCGGCCGTTGTCGGCGACCATTTCGCCGTTGATCAGGTGGTGGAGGTTGCCCATCTTGTCTTGTTCTCTCTTCGCTAGGGGTGACGAAAGGGCCGTGGCCCTTTCCCTTTACCCGC
>NZ_VJVW01000112.1 GCF_009735585.1 Christiangramia aestuarii | reverse complement strand
TTCCGGTATTGGTCAGGCTAAAGGTATAGGAGATGGTCTCTCCAGCCTCGGCATAGCCGTTTCCATTTTCATCGTTAAAGCTTCCTGCTTTTACAATGGTCATGGCTGGGTTCTGCGTCAGCGGCGTAGTCTCATTGTTACTATCCTCCGGATCGGTCAGCTCATCGGCATCAGCCGTAGCAATATTGTCTACCTGTCCACTGTCTACATCAGCCTGGGTCAAGGTATAGGTAGCAGTAAAGCTGGTGTTGTCAGATGCTCCCGGCGCCAGGTTGATCGGTCCACCGTTTACACTTACCATCGGATCGGTCACGGTGATGTTGTTCAGGGTGACGTTTCCGGTATTGGTCAGGCTAAAGGTATAGGAGATGGTCTCTCCAGCCTCGGCATAGCCGTTTCCATTTTCATCGTTAAAGCTTC
>NZ_VJVW01000111.1 GCF_009735585.1 Christiangramia aestuarii | reverse complement strand
CGCGGCGCTCACCTTATGTCTCCAGGCTTCCCTGGAACGCCGGCGCGGAACGACCGCCCGGACCGCGAAGCCCGATCCGGTTTCTTTGGCCGATTCCCGCAGAGGAAATGAGCATGAGCACTGCCGAACGCGCACCTATCCTGCTGACCCCCGGTCCGCTGACTACCTCCTACCGTACCCGTCGGGCGATGATGGTCGACTGGGGCTCCTGGGACAGCGATTTCAACGAACTCACCGCCAGCGTCTGCCAGCGCCTGCTGAAGATCGTAGGCGGCGAAGGCAGCCACACCTGCGTACCGTTGCAGGGCAGCGGCACCTTCGCCGTGGAAGCGGCGATCGGCACCCTGGTGCCGCGCGACGGCAAGGTCCTGGTGTTGATCAACGGTGCCTACGGCAAGCGCCTGGCGAAGATCTGCGAGGT
>NZ_VJVW01000110.1 GCF_009735585.1 Christiangramia aestuarii | reverse complement strand
TCGGTACCAGCACGTAGTCGGGCGCGACGCAGGTCTGCCCGGCGTTGAGGCTCTTGCCGAAGGCGATCCGCTCGGCGGCGTCCTTCATCGGCACGCTGTCGGAGACGATCGCCGGCGACTTGCCGCCCAGCTCCAGGGTGACCGGGGTCAGGTTCTCGGCGGCGGCGCGCATCACGTGCTTGCCGACGCTGGTGGCGCCGGTGAACAGCAGGTGGTCGAACGGCAGCTTGGAAAAGGCCACGCCGACGTCTACCTCGCCTAGCACCACGGCGACCTGGTCCTCGGGGAAGATCCGCGCCAGCAGGTCCTTGAGCAGGCGCCCGGTGGCCGGGGTCGACTCGCTCATCTTGATCATCACCCGGTTGCCGGCGGCGAGGGCCCCGGTCAGCGGGCCGATGGAGAGGAACAGCGGATAGTTCCAA
>NZ_VJVW01000109.1 GCF_009735585.1 Christiangramia aestuarii | reverse complement strand
TTCGCCTGGCCATCACCCCGGAACAGGCCGAAACCTACGAAGACGCCCTGCTCGAAGTCGGCGCCGTCTCCGTGACCTTCATGGACGCCGAAGACCAGCCGATCTTCGAGCCGGACCTCGGCACCACCCCGCTGTGGTCGCGCACCCACCTGCTGGCGCTGTTCGAAGCGGACACCGATGAGACCGCCCTGCTCGCCCACCTCGCCTTGCTTACCGGCGGCGACCTGCCCGAGCACCATGTCGAGGAAATCGCCGACCAGGATTGGGAACGCAGCTGGATGGACAACTTCCAGCCGATGCGTTTCGGCCGCCGCCTGTGGATCGTGCCGAGCTGGCACGCCGCCCCCGAGCCGGACGCGGTCAACCTGCTGCTCGATCCGGGCCTGGCCTTCGGCACCGGCACCCACCCGACCACCGCGCTGT
>NZ_VJVW01000012.1 GCF_009735585.1 Christiangramia aestuarii | reverse complement strand
GCCGTAGCGGTATTCAGGCTTACGTCCTGTCCGTTGGCATTGGTAATGCTAATTTCACCTGTAAAATCTTCTGTTGGTTCACTGATGGCATCACCCAGGACATCTACAGGAATGCTCACTGAAGAAGTTCCCTTGGTGATGGTGTAGCTTACAGCGGATTGTGCAGTATAGTCGCTTGCACCGGCCGATCCATCGGTAGTGGTAAAGCTYAGCACGATATCCTCCTGWGCAGTAGCTCCGCCATCGATACTGGCCACGAAGTTTCCTTGCTGGGTAGCATCTGTTTCAGTGATGGTGAATCCTGCCAGGCTGATGGAGATGGCATCATTATCATTGATGGTTCCCACGCCTTGGTTATCGGAGATGGAAGCAGCACCACTAAATACGAGGTTRCTTAGGTTTACAAAGAAGGTCTCTGTAGGTTCTGCAATGGCATCCTCGATGATATCCACGCTGATGGTCTGGGTAGCTCCGTCAACAGACCCGGCAACAAAAGTGATGGTACCGGAAGTAGTGGTATAGTCATCAGGATTTACGGCACTATTATCAGCGGTGGCAAAGTCAGCGGTCAGCTGATCCTGGATGTACCCGGTAAGGGTTACGGTAAAGACGGCTGTTCCGTCGGCTTCGTTTACGCTTACATCGTTAATGACGATACTGGCGGTATCATTATCATTGATGGTTCCCACGCCCTGGTTATCGGAGATGGAAGCAGCACCACTAAATACCAGGTTGCTTAGGTTTACAAAGAAGGTCTCTGTAGGTTCTGCAATGGCATCCTCGATGATATTCACGCTAATGGTCTGGGTGGCCCCGCTGGTAGCCCCGGCAGCAAAAGTGATAGTACCAGAATTGGTGGTATAGTCATCAGGATTTACGGCGCTATTATCAGCGGTGGTAAAGTCAGCGGTCAGCTGATCCTGGATGTTCCCGGTAAGGGTTACGGTAAAGACGGCTGTTCCGTCGGCTTCGTTTATGCTTACATCGTTGATGGCGATACTGGCGGTATCATTATCATTGATAGTGGAAGTAGCCGTAGCGGTATTCAGGCTAACATTCTGACCATTTGTATTGGTAATGCTGATTTCACCTGTAAAATCTTCTGTTGGTTCGCTGATGGCATCTCCCAAAACATCTACAGGAATACTTACCAGCGAAGTACCACTTGAAATAGTGTAGTTTGAATTAGACTGAGCTGAATAATCCTGGCTATCTAAAGCCGTTCCATCGGCAGTGCTAAAACTTAGAACGATATCTTCCTGGGCCAGTGCACCTCCATCTATCCTGGCTACAAAATATCCAGCCTGGGTAGCTTCGGTTTCTGTAATTTCAAATCCGGAAAGGCTTATGCTAATGGCATCATTATCGTTTATGGTAGCTGTGGCTGGAATATTGGTGTTGGCAGTATTTCCACTCGTCACAATAGCAGTAAAAGTGAAGTTTTCCTGCGGTTCTGTTAGTACATCATCTACGGTAGGAATTCGAACCAATAAACTGGTAATTCCGCTAGGGATGGTAATTTGTCCCGAGGAATAATTGGTCCATGAAGAACCTCCATTCGAACTATATTGTACAGGAGTCCCCGTATCTGTTCCAATAGTCGCGGTTCCATTGCTAAATTGCGGTGTGAAAGTGATATCTGTAGCACTGATCCCGGTAAGCGAGATCAGGAAGTCCACATTCTCTCCTTCGGTAACGACCACGTCATCGATGGAAAGGGTCTGGCTTGCTTCTATTGTTTCCTGGTCTTCAACACCACTGAATACTCCACCACCCACGGGATCGCCAGTTGCCGAAACCTTGTTTGTGTATGATCCTGAATCTATATCAGCCTGTGTCACGGTATATTGGGCAGTATAATACCAACTCTCACCCGGATCCATAATATTATCATTATTACCTACTATATCTGCCTGTCTCACCACTCCTGGAGTGGAATCGGCAGTAAGGTCAGTTACCTTGATATTTGAAATACTGATGTTTCCAGTGTTATCCAGGCTTATTCCGTAGGTCAAAATATCTCCAGTATTGGTGTAGGTCTGACCTGCAGGGGTTTGTACTTTAGATACGGTCCATGCCGGATTTCTAGATACAGATGTAGTTGCTGTAGCAACTTCAGGAGTACTTAGTTCATCGGCTATAACGCTTATGGTATTGGTTAGTACACTGTTATTATCAATATCAGCCTGGTTTACGGAATAGGTCGCGGTATAGGTCCAAACTTCTCCAACTTCAAGGGTGCCATCGGCATTCATACTTTCAGTAGCACTGCTCAATGTTCCTATTCCACTACCCGGGAATGTTTCTGTAGGGGATACATTGGTAAGGGTTCTTGAGCCATCATTGCTTAAAGTGATAGAGTAGGTGATCCTATCAGCTGGCTCGTCAACAAAAGTTCCTGCCGGGCTGGAGTCTGGATTGGTAATCGAGACCTGTGTTTTCTCCAGACTAAGGATAATACTTCCATCTACAGGTGTATTTTCGGTAGCATATGTAGGTCCTGCAATCTGGGAAGTCACTAATTCAGCTGTATTCACCAGTGGTACATTGCCGTCAATATCAGCCTGGGTCACAGTATAAGAAGCAGTGTAAGTCCAGGTTTCGCCAACGTCAAGAATGTCATCTCCGTTGCTGCCGGTACCTCCGGTTTCTGTCTTAGAACTCAAATTACCAGTTCCAGATCCTGGGAAAGAGTCGGTAAGGTTCACATTAGTGATGGTGATATTTCCAGTATTTTCGATGACAATGTCATAATTGATCACATCCCCAAGCTGTTTTACCGGTGAAACCGAATTACCATCGGCCTCTGAAGAATTATAGTTAACAGAAGTCTGGGTTTTAGTAAAGGCCATTTGTGGATTTTGAAGAGCTTCCACAATTACCTCCTGGGTATCATTGCTGGTTGGTTGTTCATCTTCTTCTCCCAGATCAAAACTGCCGTTACCATTGGCATCTGTATAATCAAAAACACCATTGGAATTCTCATCAATATATCCATGTACTGTGGCGGTGTTTGCGACCTGGCCATCATCTATATTTTGTTGGGTTACGGTACGGGTCTCTGTATAAACCCAGGTTTCATTAGGATCAAGGGTATTGTCTCCATCAGTATCACCACTTAAATAAGTGATACTGCCGGGATCGGCATTGGGATCTGTAACGGTAATTACATTAATGCCATAAGTTCCGTTATTTTCAAAGCTAATTTCATAGGTAATACCCTGCCCAACACTTTCATAAAGAACGGGCATTGGGTTTCCATCGATATCAATTGCAGTAAGAGTAGCTACGATATCGGGAGCAATTACATTTAATTCAAAAGTACAGGTTGAAATATTTCCACATTCATCTTCCACTGTCCAGGTAACGCTGTTAACTCCTAACGGAAGACTAACACCATCCAGAGTAGAGCTTCCATTCAGGCTGTTGGTTACGGTAAATGAAGAACTGCAATTATCGGTAATACTGGTGACATCGAATTCAGAACCGGAAACTATATATTCAGATTCTGTCTGTGAGATTATTACATCCTGATCATTAAGGCAGGTTAAAGTTGGAGCTGTACCGTCAGATACCGTGATAACTTGAATAGCGTTGGTAGAATTATCACAGTTGTCGGTGATAGTAAAAGTCCTGGTAACTACCTCGGTACAGCTACCATTATCGGTAGAATCGGTATAGGTTATGGAAGCGATACTACCATTATCTGTTGCACTGGCTCCACTCAAGCCTTCATACTCGGTAAGGCTTAATGAAACAGGGGTTGTACTGTAACCCCATAGTGGATAGGTATTGGAGATGTCATTGCGGTCACAACCATCTATGCTTATATCGCTGGGAGCAACTACGGTTGGGGCCTGGGTATCGGTTACCGTGATATTCACCTCACTGTAATCATCTTCCTGTGCCTGTGCCTGGAAAGAGCCAAAGGTCATTAGGAACGTCATTAAAATAAATGACACTTTAAACCTTAAGCTTTCCTTTTTGAATGTGATGTAATTTTTCATCATAAGCTGTTTTTTAAAGTCCATTACCAGGAGTGGAATCAGGATCAGATCTTTCGCTGGTTAATATTTCAGCTGAATTGGTGATATTCCCGCAATTAGGACCTATTTCAGCTGTTATTTCTAGAGTTACCATATTCCCCGGTGGGGCGGGGTCAATGGATGTTCCTGTTAGATCCCAGATACCAGTGGTCGCATCAAAGCTTCCTGTGGTTGTAGATCCTGTAATATTTAGTAAACCGGCAGGTAAGTTGTCCTGTACCTGCACCTCGCTTACGCTAAAGGGGCCAGAATTAGTTAAGGTCAGGGTAAATGTTATGATATCACCGATGGTTGGGTTCGAATTATCCACGGTCTTGACCAGGCTAAGGTCTGCCTTACAGGCCACGAACACATCTGCATCCATAAAATCGAAAACCGGTGGGTTAAGTGAACTAACGGTATAGTCTACGTTTCCGCTATTTGCTCCACTGGAAGCCTGCACAGCATCTGGAATACCATCTGTGCCTACAGGTGAAACCGGGAACTGATATTCATTAGTAGGATCGCTGGTAGCTCCTGCTTCTATGGCATCACTACAGCCGTCACCATCGCTTTCAAGATCGAAATGGTTAGGAATTCCATCATTGTCCAGGTCGTAGGCCGAACAGATACCGAAAGAATTCAGGTCTCCAGAACAAAAATCTGGATCCATATAGTTGGGGATCCCATCATTGTCACTATCTATAGCCGGATCTGCTCCGTAGGATTCTGCCGTATCCAGTACACCGTCGTTATCGTCATCCAGATCTATGGAATCTACGATCCCATCTTCATCATTATCGTTGAAGGATGCATCCCTGTAATCTACATCTCCTCCAGAAAATACGTCATCATCTTCATCTGGAAAGTTATCTGCCTGTGTGTCATCATATATTCCGTTTGGATCCGCATAAGTGTCGGCACCACCTGCGTCATAGCTATTATCCAGACCATTATTCCCTACGGCATTGTTGGTTCTTCCAGCAGTATTCGAAACTATCACCGAATTTGCTTCAATGATATCGAAAATACTATCATCATCTGAATCAAGGTCCAGGTAATCAGGGGTTCCGTCTCCATCGGTATCTACCGGGAATATGGCATTGCCCTGGTTTAGATCGTAGGGGTCAACCAGGCCGTCTCCATCACTATCTGCGGCGGCAAAGGCTACATAACCAAGGGTGGTCTGGCCTTCTATATTATCTGGAGTGGTGTCATTATCTGAATCAAGATCTAAATAATCTGCAATCCCATCACCATCACTATCCAGAGCTTTATGAAATCCGCTGGAAGAATCATAATTAGTTAGAGGAGTTCCACTCATCGTGGTTCCCATACTTGTAATTATGATATCAGAATCATTAGGATCTGTTACATCATTATTGAAGATAATATCAAGTACATCGGCCAGTCCATCAGCATCTACATCATTGGCATTACCCGCACCATAGACCCCGTTACCTTCCGGGTCTTCACCTCCGGCTTCGATTACATCTGCGATGCCATCATTATCTGAATCCAGATCGCGGTAATCCATATAGGAATCACCATCGGTGTCTATAGTTACCAGTCCCTGGGTTGGGTAAGTTCCACCATCCCGGTTGGAAACCTGTAATGGGACACCCTGGATATCAACATCTGAATTGTCTAGAAGTCCGCTTCCGGGAGTTCCGTTCCCATCCTGGTCGAAGATTCCGCCACCCTCCAGGTGGTCTGGAATTCCATCACCATCAGAATCCAGGTCGAAACTGTTCTGAAGACCATCACCATCAAGATCGGCAACGGCTCCATCCAATTCATCGGTATCCAGAATACCATCGTTATCGTCATCAAGGTCAACCCCATCTGGAATGCCATCATTATCGTTATCCTGCTCAAATTTTTCCCTCCAGTCTCTATCACCTCCCACCGGATCGGTATCAGGCTGAGTTTGCGGAGTTTGGCCGGAATTGGTCACGTTGCCCATGCTGGTGGTTCCATTCACCAGGTCGAATATATTGGCTAAACCATCCCCGTCATCATCGGCTGCATCTGGGTCTACCATTCCATCGGCAGAGCTGCCTCCGCTAAAATTGTTAGTGTTATCAAGGGCAAGATCGAGGGAATTGTCTAAATGATTTTCAGAAATATCGAATACACCATCGTTTTCTGAATCTGTATCGGCAAAATCTGGATCAGTACCTCCATCGGTGTTCACATAACCAATTCCCAGGCCACCATTATCCACATCGTAGGCATCGTCAATTCCGTCTCCATCGGTATCATTTCCAGAAGGAGCTACATAAGCGAAAGTAGATTGTGCCTCAATATTATCTATAATCCCGTCATTATCGGAATCTATATCCAGATGATTGGGTAAGCCCAATTGGTCGTAGTCTGTATTTCGTAAGAATCCTGTTCCACTTAAAACGTTACCAGTAGAATCAGGATCATTTGTATCTGCCAGGCCATCCCCGTCAGAATCAGTTGGGATACCTTCCCCCACAATTCCGTCGTTATCGGCATCGATTACCTCAAAATTTGATTCATAGGTATCCGGGATACCGTCACCATCAGAGTCCAGGTCGCGATAGTCTTCCAGGGAATCATAGTCAGAATTCCTTATTACTGGAAAAGAGGAGAGAGCATCTAGAGGATCGTGCCATCCATTGCTGTCGTTATCCACGAAGCTGTCTATAATACCATCATTCCCGGTGTCGTTAAAATTGGAATTATTTGAAAAAGCTTCATAAGCATCTGTAAATCCATCATTATCTGAATCTACATCTAAAAAGTCGTATAAATCGGTATTTGCTTCTGTAGATTCATCGGTGTTTCTTATTGGCTGGGCAAGGATACCACTATCAGGAAATGTTTCTGCAGAGTCTGCCAATCCATTGGTCCCGTATGGGCCTGGAAGCATTCCATCGTTATTAGCGTCATCATATCCTGCTTCTCTAACATCTGGGATCCCGTCATTATCAGCATCCAGGTCAAGGTAGTTAGGAATAAGATCTGAATCTTTATCTGAATCGCTATCCAAAGATTTTGGATTAACAAAGTTGGTTATACAATCAAATTGAACATTATGATTAATGGTTGTGCCGCCAACAAAGCTTACATTGGCCACTATACCCAGTCTTATTCTAAAAACAGAAAGATCGGTGAATTTAGCTGATAGGTTCACGATAGGGTTGCTATTATCTGAACCCGAATAAGGCGTGGTGCCACCTTGTGCGATTAACCACGGCTCGGCCCTGTCTATAAGAAGTTCGGTATCTGTTTCCAGGGTATAGCTGTCTGGAAAATATACCCAGTTCTGTTCACTATAAAAGGAAGATCCATCTATATCATTGAAGTTCGCAAAAAACTCCGGTACATAAACAGGTACTGGTGAAGTGGTTTGGGAAGTTCCAGACTCATAAAACCTGAAAGTAAATTCCACATATCCCTGTTCTCCGTTGGCCATGTTCTTAAGCTCGGTAACGGGCTGGAATGAATTGGTGTTCGTGGCGTCATTATCAATAGAGAATAAGGTAAACTTGTTGCTGTCGAATCCTGTGATTTCTACTACTGCCTCAATCCCAGGAGCTACATTTGTAAACAAATATTCATCTCCTACTTTAGCATTGCTGTTACCATTGATCTGTGTTGGCGAACTAAAGTTTAGCACCGTATTACTGCCGCAGACGGGTTGGGAATTTTCAAAGGGTTGCTCTATAATGTCTGGGATCCCGTCATTATCATCGTCTATATCATCCCGGTCTGGAACCGTATCATTATCAGAATCTTTCAGCACGGTAACGGTTACCAGTGCGATATTACTTAAAGGGCCATTATATTCCGCACCGGAAGGAGTTGCGTCAAAAACTTCGTATTCAAAAGTGTCCACGCCAAAGAATCCGGGGTTAGGGGTATAGCTTATGGCGCCTGTAACAGGATTCACGCTAAGCGTTCCGTTCTGTGCATTTACTGAAAGTCCTCCGACGCTTACCGAGCCAGGAACAATATTATTGTCAAGATCTGTGTCATTAGCTACAACGTCTATAATTACGGGCCCGCGGTTCTCCACTACTTCTGCTTCATCAAAATTTGCGCAAGGCTGGGCATAAACCACGGTCTCATTAAAAGTTTCGGTACAGCCTTCCAGTGGAGCCCCGCTTAGTCGATAGGTACCGGGCTTGGTCGCTACGGCGTTCATGCCAATATAAGTTTGTTGACCATTAGAAAATTCACCATCATTGGTAGTCCATCGATAATAGGCATTTGGATCAGGGACCAAAGGAGATAAACCTAATGTTGTATTCCCGCAAATTATATAGCCAGGGTCATCTCTTTTTATTCTGGTATCGGTATAGGAGGCACCTAGGAAATCATAAGGTCCAGCAAAATCTTTTAAACTTGAGGTGAAAGAAGAGGAGGATCTTGATTTAATCAGAAGTTTGGTAAAAGGAGCGTCACAGGCATTTCCGGTAGATAAACTGGGATCGATACCCAGTTTAGAAAGGTTAATTCCCACTTCGGCAAAATATCCAGGAGCATAACTTGTGGTGTAAGGATTTGAATCACTATAGAAAGTGCCCCAGGGTGGTCCAGAAATCGTGTTACTGTTACCAGTGCTAAATACACTTCCTGCCGGAATAATTATTTCGGCATATCCGTATTCAGAACTATTACTTGCCCCATCAAAATTAGGTCCCCAGTTAAAGTTAGCAGGGGTGAGGTTTTGCCAGGTGGTTCTTTTTGTCCAGATCCTTAGAATTACGTTCGATACGGTAGAACCGTTAAAGGAAAATCCTGCGATCATATCTCCAGAAGCTGTAACATTCCCTGAGGCATCAAAGACCCAGGGAGTATGACCACCAGTAGAATTTAGGCCAGCATTAACAAAACCCGTATTAGAAGAATTTGCTTCAATTGGCTGGGCGTACAATTCAAAGTCTAGAAAATGGTCTCCAGAGTTGGATAGGGTAGATACACCTAAATTTAGCCACATATTCTGACCTATGTTTAGACCGGCCCGTCTTAAATGAGCGTAAGCATCAACTATATCTGATTTAGAAAGCACTGTTTCATTGTTTGAGGTAGCCCACGTAAGATTGGGGTTGTCCCCATTCTTTCCGCTACTTCCGGTAAAAGCGCTACGATCTCTTCCAAAACCCTGACTGCTTAGGTCGGCATAATCACGGCCATAAACTGCATCATATAGAATGTAGCCATTCACGATCTCATATTGAGGATACTTAGATCTTACCGTAAATGCTTGGTTAGTTATAGTGGGAGAATTATATCCCTGATAAGTGGCAGTATTTGTTTCATCAATAATTCCATTAGCAGATGATCCCTGAAACCAGTCGTCTACGGTAGGGAATGTTGTGGGAACCCCGGAATATATATTTCCTCGAATACTGAAATTAGAAGGATCACCCTGCTGGGCATAAAATGAGATTGAAGACAGTAAAACTAGTGCCAAACAATATAGGCCTGACTCCTGAAGGCGTAGTTTTTTTATCATAGGTTAGTTCATTAAGTTGAAATCCAACAAATTACTTTTCATATAGACAGTAGAATTCTACTGATCTAAATCAATAAATCATGTGGGGATTATAACATCGGGTAATAATTGGAGGATTACCTAGAGAATCGTGGGGGGTGACTCTATTGGATGTTATCTTGGGTTAAAACTATCCTAAAAAATATTCGTAACTGACTGTTTGCTAAATTTTTAGATGAAATATTTGTTATTATCGATGAAATACAACTTTTTTGACCTTTTATAGGTGTAATTTTTAGAATATATCCTACAAAAATTAGAGAAAACTGTAGGAATTAAAGTTTTCTACTGGGGGAAACCCCTTGGTTTTCGCCATATTTGGAGAGCTCTACACGTGTAACTGAGCTTAAATCAGCTGGTTGAATTATGTAGTACTGTATTTGATTTTTGTAAGATATTTCCCTTTCAATTTAGCTTTCCTTTTAAGGTTTTATTATGATTTCGACCTTGGGAAATAGAGGAAAAGGTGAGCACCTAAAAATAAAAAAGGTCCAGGCTAGAGGCTGAACCTTTTTCTTCTGCAATCGAGTATGTTGGGGTCGACTGATCTTTATAAAGAGGCTTGCTTACATTCCTCTCATTTTCATAAATCGAATCAATTAAGAACAAAATTCATCAAGCAAGCCTCTTCCGGTTAGTTAGCCGGTTAATCCATTTTTACCACGCTGAACATGGATCTTCTGTTAAGCTGGTGATCTTTTTCGGTGCAACGGTCACAGTCGATGGCCGGTTTGGTCTCGCCGTAACCTTTATAGGCAACGATTCGCTCTGGGGCGATGCCATTTTCTACCAGGTAATCCCGGGTGGCCTTGGCTCTTCGCTCGGCCAGTTTTTCGTTGTATGCGTTGGTACCCCTGCGGTCGGTATGCGAACCTATCTCGATGACCAGCTCGGGGTACTGGTTTTTCATCAGGTCGATAAGTTTATCCAGTTCTGCCGCGGCATCGGGACGGATGTTAGACTTGTCAAAATCGAAATAGATATTGTCGATCTCGGCCAGGTATTCCACATCCCTAACCGGGTTTAGCTGAATATCATACTGGATCTCTTCCTTGTCATCGGCCTGCATCGAACTAACCTCTCCGGTAAAGGTCTCGTATCTGATCTCCTTGGCTTCCACGGGGAAGGTCAGGTCTCTTGGGATCTCGGTCTGGTAATTTCCTTCCTGGTCTGTTTCCAGAAACACCATTTCCTCACCCTCTTCATCCATCAGTCTTACCGTGGCCGAAGGGATGGGCTTGCCATTGATGGCATCGGTCACCTGTCCTTTCAGGATCAGCGGGTTGAGCTTATTAAAGACGTAGATATCATCACTGCCGCCTTGGCGGTTGGTGGAGATATAACCTTCTTTAGAATCGTCTACCTGGAAATAGGCAAAATCATCCATGCTGGAATTCACCGGTTCGCCCAGGTTTTCCACCTGGCCCTCTTCCAGTTTAAAGATATCGAACAGGCCTAGACCGGCATGCCCGTTGGAGGAGAAGTAAAGGCTGCCATCGCTGTCCATAAAGGGGAAGCTTTCATCGAACTCGGTATTGACCGGTGCTCCCAGGTTCTGTGGCTGCCCGAAACTGCCATCCTCGTTAATACTTACTTTAT
>NZ_VJVW01000108.1 GCF_009735585.1 Christiangramia aestuarii | reverse complement strand
ACATGGTAACCATCCGTCTTGCTCGTGGCGGCTCCAAAAAGCGCCCCTTCTACCACCTGACCGTGACCAACAGCCGCAATGCGCGCGATGGTCGCTTCGTCGAGCGCATCGGTTTCTTCAACCCGGTTGCGACTGGTGGCGAAGTGCGTCTGTCCGTCGACCAGGAGCGTGCTACCTACTGGCTCGGCCAGGGTGCACAGCCGTCTGAGCGCGTTGCTCAGCTGCTCAAGGACGCTGCCAAGGCAAACGCCTAAGCCGTCATGAGTGAAATGCCGACACCCGCCGACGACCTGGTCGTGATCGGCAAGATCGTTTCGGTGTACGGCATCCGCGGTGAGGTGAAGGTGTATTCCTTTACCGACCCGTTGGACAACCTGCTGGACTATCGCCGCTGGACGCTCCGGCGCGACGGCGAGATTCGGC
>NZ_VJVW01000107.1 GCF_009735585.1 Christiangramia aestuarii | reverse complement strand
CCCATACCGTTGCCGGTGCCAGCCGCCGCATGCAGGTTGACGAAGGCCGGGCGGCCGCTGGCCAGGGCGAAGCCATCGGCCATGCCGACCACCGCGCCCTCGTGCAGGCCGAGGATGTAGCGGAAATCCTCGGGGAAGTCCTTGAGGAACGGCAGCTCGTTGGAGCCGGGGTTGCCGAAGACGGTGGTCAGGCCGTGGCGACGGAGGATCTCGTAAGACGCGGAATGGACGGTTTTCATGCAGGCCTTCAAGCTCGTTTCCTGGATCTGCGCTACTGTTGCAGCCGCTCGATAATCAATCAAATCGATACTCTTTCTATAAAAAATAGAACTGGTCTATATGAGTCCGATCGATCTCAACCTGATCCGCACCTTCGTCACCCTCTACGAAGCCGGCAGCGTGACCCTCGCCGCGGAGCGCCTGT
>NZ_VJVW01000106.1 GCF_009735585.1 Christiangramia aestuarii | reverse complement strand
CCACGAGGAGTTCAAGGCCAAGCAGCTGGAAGACATGAAGGCGCTCTACCCGGACGCCGCCATCCTGGTCCACCCCGAATCGCCGGAAAGCGTGGTCGCGCTGGCCGATGCCGTGGGCTCGACCAGCCAGTTGATCAAGGCCGCGCAGACCCTGCCGAACAAGACCTTCATCGTCGCCACCGATCGCGGCATCTTCTACAAGATGCAGCAGTTGTGCCCGGACAAGGATTTCATCGAGGCCCCCACCGCCGGCAACGGCGCCGCCTGCCGCAGCTGCGCGCACTGCCCGTGGATGGCGATGAACACGCTCGAGCGGACCCTGGCCTGCCTGCGCGAGGGCAGCGGGGAAATCTTCGTCGACCCGGCGTTGATCCCGCGGGCGGTCCGTCCGCTGAAGCGCATGCTCGACTTCACCCAGGCCGCGC
>NZ_VJVW01000105.1 GCF_009735585.1 Christiangramia aestuarii | reverse complement strand
TGCATGCTGAGACCAGAAGGAACAGGGGCAGGGCGAGGGCGGTACGGCGCATCTGGGGGCTTCTTGGCGGAATGACGATGCCCGCTATGCTAGCGCAGTGCCGCCGGCGTACAAGTCGAGCCGCCGAAAGGGGGCGGACCGTCTGCTCGCTGTCGCGGCGACGGCTTTGTCCGGTCCGGGACGATGCCGTCTCAGCTTTGTCCGCCCGGTCTGCGAAACGCCCCTGGAAAACCTCTCGACGCCAGTGTTTTCGCCGGCTGCGAGGCTGAGCGCTGATGGCTATATGGGTATATTTTTTCGGTATAAATGGCGAATCTTTTAGAGCCTTGCGCTGTGATAGAGTGCGCGTTCGTCTACGGCCCGACGGCCGTCCATAAGCAATTCCGTGAGTAGCCATGGTCGACAAACTGACGCACCTGAAACAGC
>NZ_VJVW01000104.1 GCF_009735585.1 Christiangramia aestuarii | reverse complement strand
TTGGCATCGGTGATCTCGATATCGGTTACGGTTACGTTACCGGTATTGGTCACTACGATGTCATATTCGATCACATCTCCCACCTCAGTTCCAGCGACTCTTACAGTTTTCACTGCTTCGATTGCTGGGTTCTGGTTAAGGGTTGTGATAGTCGGATTATCGTCTCCATCGGTTGGATCTCCATTATCTGACACATCAGTTACATCATCGGTAGCACTAGGACTGTCGCCAGTAGCAGTAGCGGAGTTAGACACAAATCCTGCATCCATATGCGCCTGGGTAATGGTTTGGTTTGCCGTTACGGTAGCTGATTCTCCAGGAGCCAGTGTAAGGATCGGGCTTCCTGTGATACTACCTGCATCAGCGTTGGCATCGGTGATCTCGATATCGGTTACGGTTACGTTACCGGTATTGGTCACTACGATGTC
>NZ_VJVW01000103.1 GCF_009735585.1 Christiangramia aestuarii | reverse complement strand
CACCGGCGTCTCGCCGACCCAGCGCTTCAACGCGCGATAGAAGGTGCTCGGCTCGGAAAACCCGGTGCGTTCGACGATCACTTCGATGCGCTCGTCGGTCTTCAGCAGCAGTTCCTTGGCCAGTCGGCAGCGGTAGTCGGTGACCAGATCGTTGAAGCGCACCCCGGCCATCGCCAGGCGTTCGCGCAGACGTCGGGCCGGCATGCCGAGGCGCGCGGCGACCTGCTCCAGGGTGGCGCCTCCGTCCACCAGCAACTCGCCGATCAGTTCGCGGACCTGGCGCACCAGGTCCAGGCGCTCCACCTCGGCCAGTTGCCGGCGCGCCAGCGACTCGTGCATGCGCAGCAGTTCCGGGGCGGCGTGGCGCGAGGGTTTGTCCAGCACCGCGGCATCGAATACCAGCGCGTAGCGCGGCATGCCGAGGATCGT
>NZ_VJVW01000102.1 GCF_009735585.1 Christiangramia aestuarii | reverse complement strand
GTGAACCTTTACTGTAGCTTTGCACTGGACTTTGAGCCTGCTTGTGTAGGATAGGTGGGAGGCTTTGAAGCGTGGACGCCAGTTCGCGTGGAGCCATCCTTGAAATACCACCCTGGCATGCTTGAGGTTCTAACTCTGGTCCGTGATCCGGATCGAGGACAGTGTATGGTGGGCAGTTTGACTGGGGCGGTCTCCTCCTAAAGAGTAACGGAGGAGTACGAAGGTGCGCTCAGACCGGTCGGAAATCGGTCGCAGAGTATAAAGGCAAAAGCGCGCTTGACTGCGAGACAGACACGTCGAGCAGGTACGAAAGTAGGTCTTAGTGATCCGGTGGTTCTGTATGGAAGGGCCATCGCTCAACGGATAAAAGGTACTCCGGGGATAACAGGCTGATACCGCCCAAGAGTTCATATCGACGGCGGTGTTTGG
>NZ_VJVW01000101.1 GCF_009735585.1 Christiangramia aestuarii | reverse complement strand
TCGTCACCGACCTTGATCGAGACGCTTTCCACCACGCCGGAGGCCGGCGAGGGGATCTCCATGCTGGCCTTGTCGGATTCCAGGGTGATCAGCGACTGGTCGGCCTCGACCGTGTCGCCGGCCTTGACCATCACTTCGATGACGTTGGCCTTGCCGGCCGAGCCGATGTCCGGGACCTTGACGTCCTGGACGCTGGCCGCGGCGGGGGCGGCCGGCTTGCTCTCGCTCGGGGCGGGAGCAGGCGCTTCGGCTTTCGGCGCTTCCGGTTGGGCGGGCGCTGCCTCGGCCTTGGCTTCGGCAGGCTGTTCGCCGCCTTCCACTTCCAGCTCGAGGATTTCGTCACCTTCTTTCAAGGTGTCGCCGACCTTCGCCTTGATGCTTTTCACTACCCCGGCCTTGGGACTGGGGATTTCCATGCTGGCCTTGTCGGA
>NZ_VJVW01000100.1 GCF_009735585.1 Christiangramia aestuarii | reverse complement strand
AATGTTTTAATTAAGAATTGGCTACCATAAATTTGTGGTAAACCTCGATGCATTAAATATCGATCATGATACATAGCTGCTAAATCTTCATCTAGTTGGCCATTTTTAGCAGCTTTAATTATCATTGGTAAATATTTATCCTGAATTGTATCTGGTGCATGCTGCAGTACAAAAAATGCGGCTTTTCTCGTTGGATATCCAACAATAGAATCGCCAGGATATGTGTTTATTTTTTCAATGATCTTTAAAACCTTAATTAGGTTGATAGAGTCTAATTTATTTTGTCTTTTCCATAAATCTTCAATTTGAGGAGAATTCCAACCATACTTATCTACAGTATCTTGAAGCATTCTTCTATATTTTTGATCAGTTTTAAAGACACTATCTAATTCAGTTTTTATTTCTGATTTATCATTTTCAGACAATAATTTT
>NZ_VJVW01000099.1 GCF_009735585.1 Christiangramia aestuarii | reverse complement strand
CCCCCTGCGCCGTCCGCGCGCCGTCCGTACAACCCCGGAAGTCATCGGTAACAACCAGCACTCCCTGCGCCGGGACCAGTTCAGCCGGAACGCCGTCAAGGTCGTCGAGATCCTCCAGCGGGCCGGCTACCAGGCCTACGTGGTCGGGGGCTGCGTACGCGACCAGATGCTCGGCATCGCTCCCAAGGACTTCGATGTCGCCACCAGCGCCACGCCGGAGCAGGTCCGCGCCGAATTCCGCAACGCGCGGATCATCGGCCGCCGCTTCAAACTGGTACACGTGCACTTCGGCCGCGAGATCATCGAGGTCACCACCTTCCGCGCCCATCATCCGGAAGGCCAGGACGATGGCGATAGCCGCGCGTCCAGCAACGAAAGCGGCCGCATCCTGCGCGACAACGTCTATGGCAGCCTGGAAGACGACGCCCAGCGCCG
>NZ_VJVW01000011.1 GCF_009735585.1 Christiangramia aestuarii | reverse complement strand
CTTCCGGTAATAATGCGGCGGGTGGTACTGTGGGAATATTACTCTTATTCATTATTCCATTGCACTTATTCTCGATGTTCTGCATGTTTTACTTACTCTATTTTGTTTCTAAAACAATAAAAACTGTTGAATTAAAACGTTCTGTAACTTTCAGTGATTTTGTAGGAGAATTTTTTATGATTTGGTTCTTTCCAATTGGTGTATGGTTCATTCAACCAAGAATTAATAAAATAATATCAAATTAACGCACTATTGCCAACAACGGTTCATCGCCAATAAGCGGCACCGTTATAAAGAAAACAATTAACTTGACCAACAACAAAATACTAAGCCGACAAATCCGCGTCCCTTACTCCGCCAACTGGCGATAACCGAGACCGTTGTGCAAAATATTCACATAATTCAGACAACATGAAACTCCGACTTTTTTATCTTTTAGTAATCCTTCTTACTACATTGACTTCGTGTTCTAAAGAAAATGAGAGTTGTGAAAGTCCAGTTGATTGTCTTCCGCCAGCAACACAAACTGGAGCAAATACAGTAGGATGTCTAGTTGATGGGAAGGTCCTTGTACCAGCGGGTAAAGGTTTCGGCACAGGCGCGGTATTGAAGGCACAGTACAGTACCTATGAAGGTGATATTTTATTTGGTATTGTGGTTCGAGATGTGGATTCTGGAAGAAATCTTTATTTAGAGCTCAGAAGTGAACGGATTGAGGAGAAAAAAAATTACGAACTAAATGTGGTTAGTGATACAACGAATTATGCGATATACTCACAAGGGTCATTAGGATTTTTTCAAACAAATGAAATTTATAAAGGAGAAATCTATTTTTCAAAAGTTGATTTTTCAAAAAGAATTGCGTCAGGTACATTTTGGTTTGATGCCAAAGACGACGAAAATGGTGAGGTTGTCGAAGTTCGGGAAGGGCGTTTCGACGTTGTATTCTTTTAAAAAAAGAAAAATTCAACAAGAATACTTTGCACAACAGCGATTAACGAGGCCAATATGCGGTTTTCAAGAAAATCAATAAATTAGAACTCCAAACAACAAAACAGTAAGCCGACCACTCCGCGTGCTAAATTCCGCACACTGGCGTTAATCGCGGCCGTTGTGCGCAAGCTTTAGAGAAATCTAGATTATAAATGAAAAGATTATTTCTAATATTTTTAATCGCTATAAACGGAAATTTAATTTCTCAGAATACATTATCTCAAACAAGAGAATATTTAAGCTCCCTAAAAGAAGTTCAGGAAATTTCGAAATTGAAGTCTAAGAAATTTAAAGACTTCGAAATAATTACAACTTTTACAGAACTTGATAGAAAAATTGATTTCGGATATAAACATCACCGAATCCTGGTAATGCCATATTCTGGTTCCGATCTAAAAATAAATTTCATTTCATATAACAATAAAATTGTTGTTGGTTGGATATCAGAAAATTCAGTTGCAAAAGGAATTTTAAATATAAAATATTTCAAATCAAATGATTCTTTTATAGAAGATTATATCACAAAACATAATAAATTTTATAATACTAACTTTCGTAAAGAAGATTTTGACAAAGAGATTTTGAAAGAGTATACAGTGGGTTTTGGATGTGGAATGGCAGGAACAGAAATTCCAGATATTTCAGAAAAAACCTTAAAATTAATTGATAGAGGAAGCATTAAAAAATTGAACTCCTTTCTTAGATCAATTTCTCCAGAGGTACAAACTTTAGGCGCAATAGGAATTTTAAGAATTGGAAAAATAAATAAGGAACAACGAAAAATCATTGATCATTTAAAAATGAGAAATTCTAAAGTATATAGTTGTTCTGGATGCATTTATGACGGTGAAAGAAATTTTATAGATTTATTGAGGTGAAAAATAAAAGCCAGCGCACAACAACGGTTCATCGCCAATAAGCGGCACCGTTAGAAAGAAAATAATTAACTTGACCAAGAAACCAATACTAAGCCGACAAACCCGTGTACCCTACTCCGCCAACTGGCGATAACCGAGACCGTTGTGGTGCATTTTTTAAAAAAGCTCTAAGTTAAACTTGAAAGAAAACCAATTAATAAAATATACTGGAGGTTCAAGAATTGGTTCAAGAAACTTAACAATTCCCTTTGCTTCTTTACATATAGAAAAAGATAAAATTGAACTAAAAAGTACAGGGTTTAAAACTCTAACCTTCAAACCAGAAAATTTAGTAGATATAGAAGAGGTTTATTTTGTACCATTCATTGCCCAGGGAATTAGAATAAAACATAATAAATCTGAATTCTCAGAAAATATAATTTTCTGGAGTCTAACTACGCCTGAAAAAATAATTGATTTAATAAAAAAGAATAGTTTAATTCAAGGAAATCCTCGATCAGAAAATTCAAGCTCTAAGAGAAATAAAAAAACAAGTATTCCTCCAATTGCTATAGTTTCCATATTTACATTAATAATATTTGGAGGTACTATGATTTATCAAGATTCTAAAAAGTTTGATAAATACACTACTTTAACCAAAGATGCGGAAATTCAACTTGAAGTAAAAAATATGAGAGTTGATCACGGTTCTTCCTATATCAATAGAAGTTATATAGTACCTATGGGAACAAAACTAATTTCTAACCGACCAAAATGGTTTAAAGAAAAACATCAACCTATAGGAGGAAAAGATTCTGATCAAAATCCCTATTTTAATGACTTATATAAACCATTCACGATTTTAAAAAGTAGTAATTCCTTCGAATTGAAAGTGATAAAAAATAGCGACACTTTAATTTTTGAATTACCTGATCCCGATCGAAAAGATCCTAATGATCCAACATTTAAGGATTTATTCGAACAACTAACTAAAAACTAAAAAAACGACACCACAACAACGGTTCATCGCCAATAAGCGGCACCGTTAGTAAGAAAATAATTAACTTGACCAACAAACCAATACTAAGCCGACAATTCCGAGTCCCTTACTCCGCCAACTGGCGATAACCGAGACCGTTGGGCAGCATTTTAGAGTGATTCCGATAAAGAACAAATTCTAATACGGGTAATAATTAGCTAAAACTTATTTTGAAACAAATCAAACCTAAATCTATATTTTAAATATTTGCATAAAGTACTATCTGACAAAGACTTTAATAGATATTCTTTATCTTAACTTGAATTAGAAAATGACTAAAATAAACCTATAGTTATCAATCTTAAATAATGACAGATAAAGCAGATTATATAGAAATTGAGTTTTTAGATCATGTAGCTATTAGAGTATCAAATATTGAAATATCTACAAATTGGTATAAAAATGTATTAGGACTCAAAAAATATAAACTACCTGAATGGGGGGATTTTCCGGTTTTTATGTTAGCTAATAAATCAGGAGTCGCAATTTTTCCGGCTAATACAAATGATAAAAAAATTGATAGCAATTCAAGAAATGTCAAAATAGATCATTTTGCTTTCAACGTAAATAAAGAAAATTTCGAAAAAGCTGAAAAGCGATACAAACAATTAAATCTCAATTATAAAATTGAAAATCATTACTATTTCAAGTCTATTTATACTAAAGACCCTGATAATCATACAGTAGAACTGACTACAATTCTGGTTGATGAAAATAAATTTTATAAGTAAAAAACGCAGCCCAACAACGGCTCATCGCCAATAACGGGTCTAGTCGAAAAAGTGTAATTTTAGAAACCAGGAAACAAAATAATTAAGCCGACAACTCCGCGTCCCAACTCCCGCAACTGGCGATAGCCGAGACCGTTGTAGCACATTTTTTTATGAAAGAGGCTAACATAAAATCAAAAATCTTCCAATGAAAATTTATAAAATATTGATCTATTCTACTCTTTTAATTTTGTTCTCGTTCAATTCTAATGCTCAAACAGAAATAAATCAAAAGAAAACTTCTGATAGTTTAATACAAGGAAAATTTGAATTCGAATTATATTTTGCTGAATGGGGAGGAAGAATGAAAAATGGTTCTTGTGATGTAATAATTGAAGGCAATAAAATTACAGTTTTACAAAATGAGAAAACCGTTTTAACAGGTGGTAAAATTCTAGCTGAAGGCTTTTTATTAAAACATGAATCTGGTAGATGGATAATTGCTAATAAAGATTCAGATAAAAATGCAGAAGAAATTGGAGGTTGTTCTGGAGGTCCGATTCCAATTGATTTAGAAAAGAAAATTATAGAATGGTGCTAGGATTATCGAAGCTATTTTAAAATGCAAAAAATAGAGGATTTCATAACAACATTAATATATGATTATCCGCTTTACACAGGCGGTTTAATTCTAATTTTTGGCGTGATCGGACTTTTATATAAAATCTATAAAAACGAATCCTTTAAAATGAAAGATTACAGCACTTCAGGTTGGAAAGGAATGATTAATTCTTATGTTTTCATAATATTGTTAATTGTACTCGGTGCCTCATTGATAATTAGTAATTAAAAAAACGTGCAACAACAACGGTTCATCGCCAATAAGCGGCACCGTTAGTAAGAAAATAATTAACTTGATCAACAAACCAATACTAAACCGACAAATCCGCGTTCCTTACTCCGCCAACTGGCGATAACCGAGACCGTTGTGCGCAATGCCCATAAAAATTTAAAAATGAACAAACCGACTATATTTTTTAGCCACTCTGCGAAGGATAAAAAATTACTTTCCGCTTTAAGAAATAATCTTTTAAACATAACCTCAAATACTATTCAAATATTTCAATCGAGCGATGGTGAGAGTATTCCATTTGGCAATAACTGGATACATAAAATTGAAGAAAATCTTAGGGATACTAAACTAATGTTTGTGTTTGTTAGTCCAAATTCGATAAAATCAAATTGGTTGTATTTTGAGTCAGGTTTTTCATATTCCAAAGGAGTAAAAGTTGTTCCTGTAGGTATTGAAGGGATTGATATTGGTCAAATAGGTCCCCCAATAAATCTATTACAAGGTTTTAATATTAATTCTCACGAAGGTTTGAATAATATTATTACAGTAATAAATAGGGAATTTAACTCAACTTACAAACTTTCCTTCAAGCATAATGATTATCAGCAATTACTAAAACTTTCATCAAATCCATTAAATAATAAGTTACAGAATGATCATATAGATTTTATCTACACTCGATTCACAAAGATCGTCGACTATGATTTTAGCGAATCAGCTTTCGAAGATATTTTAACCCTTTTCGAGAAAAAAAGAATTAGACATACCGTATCAGGACATCCCAAGGAAATTTACCTTAAAGGAATGCATATCACTAAAACGAGTGAGAGTATTACCGTCAGAGTGGATGAACTTACATTAGAAGATAATATTAAGATAATAAGAGAAATCTTAAAAGAGATTTATAATCCACAAATTAAAAGATATTGGTTCGGAGTAAAATTTTTTGATAATATTGAATTGTTAACTACGAACTTCAAATTGTCTAGTAGATTGGATAATCTTGGAATTAAAATGTCAAAAGAAGGCCCTTTTTACAAATTCAAAAGTATACAATTCGCAATAGACAAAAAATCAAACTCTGAACCTGAAAGACTTAGAATAATATTCAACATCTTTAGATTCAAAATAAATGATCTGTATGATCTAATCGCATTCCTTTACGAAAATAACATTATGAAAGTCATCTAGGCACGGCGCACAACAACGGTTCATCGCCAATAAGCGGCACCGTTAGTAAGAAAATAATTAACTTGACCAACGAACCAATATTAAGCCGACAACTCCCCGTCCCTTACTCCGCCAACTGGCGATAACCGAGACCGTTAGCTTTAATGCTCTATAATATATGGAACAAAATATCAGAAAGAAATTCATCGAATTTTTAAAGTCTAAAAAAGATTTCAATCAAAACCAGTTTATAATTGATTATGAAATTCCTCTGGGGACAAAAAAATATATTGCTGCAGACTTAGTGATTATTGAACCTAATATTCGAGAATTTTTAGCCTTTATTGAATTCAAAAGTTATCATTCTACAGAAGTTTTTCAAACTCTAAATGAACAAATTAAAAGAAATCGAGTTCTACAAGATTTAAGATATATACCATTTTATTTAATTACTGGAGATGAAAATGACTTCGTAATTAATAAATTCGAGAATGATAATTGGATTGAAATTACTAAAGATGATTTCCCTAATTATAATCAATTATCAACTAATGCTATAAATAGAATAAAATTTAAAGAACGTGAAGAAGAAATAAACCAAGAAAGAGATGAGTTAGTTCGAAGGAAAAATAAAGGGATTGCTTCTTTAATTTCAATGATGATTGCGTCAATAGCCGTTGCCAGCGGAATCTTTTTTATTAAAAATAGTGATATAGGATTATTTCAATCTCCTGAAAAATCTGATATTCTATTGGATAGTCTTAAAAACAAAATTGAACGAAACTTCGAAAAAACAGAATTACTTTCAAATAGATATGAGAAGACATTGATCCTTAATGATAGCTTAGCGAAAACTATAAGTAATTCAGATAATATTCAATTTCTAACTCTATCAGAAAAAATAAATAATCTCGAAAATAAAGACACACTTTTAAACTTTAGGTTTAATCAACTGGCTCGAATAATAACAAAAGACCCATTGAACACCTTAGAATTAAATAATTTGAAAACCGAATTAACTCTTTCGAAAAAAGATTTCAATACTGATATTGAAATAATTACAAGGGATATTAATTCAATGAATCAAAAAATTGAATATAAATACAATGTAATAATCACCTTATTAGGTGCATTACTAGCATCAATTCTTGTCTTAGCTATTCCAAATTTGTTACAATGGAAAAAATCTTCAAAGTAACTAGAGCACTAAAGCTAACAACGGTTCATCGCCAATAAGCGGCACCGTTAGTAAGAAATAAATTAACTTGATGAACGAACCAATACTAAGCCGACAAATCCGCGTCCCTTACTCCGCCAACTGGCGATAACCGAGACCGTTGTAGCGCATTTTTATAAGATGATGTCGGTTTTAAATTTTATAATTATAAACAATATTACAAGGAATATAAAAATATATGGATGAGGATTTACCAGCGGATTTTTTATTTGGATGCAGGAATCTTTATCTAATGTCAATTCATCCATTTGATTTTGATAAAATAGATTCAAAAGAGTATCAAGGAATTATTGCTGTAGCTAAAAAACACATAACAAAATTTGAAGTAACAAATTTTGCAGGATTTACAGCAGAATCACAATATAGAGTATATGTATGGGCAGCATATTTAACTCTCAAATTAGAAAATAACAATCCAGCAATCCTTTCGTTTTTAAACAACGGAATTACCATAAGAGAACATTGTATAGAAGTAGTTTCCCGTAGAGAAATTCCTCCATTATCAGACAAAATAAATCAAAATAAAAAAGATTTTATTTCTAACTTATAAATCCTTTAAGGCTATGGTAACTGTAGAAATAAAAAACTTAAGAATTTTACATCTGATATTCCTATCGATAATTAGTACTGCAATTTTAGCTATTACTATAAATGAAATATTTCTGACAGAACCCAATATAAATGTTAGTAATCCTGATCAAAGTGGGTTAGAATCTGGAGTTAAATTTTTAGTTTATATAATTCTTTTGCCAATAGGATCAATTAGTGCAATAATTTCTATAGTTGACCTTCTCCTTGAGAAAAATAGAATTAGCTTGATAAACATTATTTTGGCAGGGTTAATAATTCTAATTTCATTTTACTACAAATAAAAACGCGCAACAACAACGGTTCATCGCCAATAAGCGGTAGCGTTAGAAAGAAAATAATTAACTTGATCAACAAACCAATACTAAGCCGACAAATCCGCGTCCCTTAATCCGCCAACTAGCGATAACCGAGACCGTTGTATGTTATTTTTATAAGATGATCCGAACTACCAATTTTAGATTATTAGGCAATTTTATATTAATTCTAATATTCATAATTCCTCTAAGCCTTACAGCACAAGAAGATTATTTTTCAGGAATATTAACTATGGAAATAAAGTGGGAGTCAGACTCTCAAGTTGGACAAAAATTAATTAAGAAAATGCCAGCATCGGGTAAATATTTCTATAAAAATGGTTCATATAAACAGACTTATGATAATGGAGACATAGAATTTACAATTCATAGAAATGGATCAGAATATACTTATACCAAATTTAGAAATATCGATACACTATACGCCGAAAATATAAATTGGATAAGAAAAATAGATTCATCACCAGAAATTTCAGAATCGGAGAATGAAGAAAACTTATTAGATCTTAAGTGCAAAAGGATAGAATTAAAAAACGATTATCAAACAAAAACCTTCATTTTTAGCCCATCAATAAAAATAGATTCAAAAAAATTCAAAGATTATATAAATGATAATAGAAACATATTCGCTGAATTATCAGAATCAATTCCGCTTAAATACATCGTACAAAATGAATTATATAAAATGACAGTAACTGTATTAAAAATTCACGAAAATGAATTAAGTACGGATGAATTTAAAATTCCCAACTTACCAATAACAACAGTAAAATAAAAACAACACACAACAACGGTTCATCGCCAATAAGCGGCAGCGTTAGTAAGAAAATAATTAACTTGACCAACAAACCAATACTAAGCCGACAAACCCGCGTCCCTTACTCCGCCAACTGGCGATAACCGAGACCGTTATAGCGCATTTTTTAAACAACATATATGGCAATAATTAAATTTTCCGGAACTCCAATTGAAAAACTAATCGAAACAGTAAGCCAAGGTATTGGAGTCTTATATGAACCAAGAAGAATTAAAAAGAAAGCGGATGCAGAAGCTTACAGATTAGAAAAACTTGAAGAGGCAAAGGCAAAAGGTTTAATTTTAAAATCAGATGCTGAATTTGAGATTATTGATAGAGCGAGAGAAAGGTTTGCACATAAAGAAATAAATCGACAGATAAATTTAGAAAGTATTGTTGAAAAATCATCTAAACATTTGAGTGAGTCGGTTTCAGAAGAACCGGTAGATGATGATTGGAGAACTAGGTTTTTCAATAAAGCTCAAGATGTTTCAAATGAAGAAATGCAAGAGATATGGGGGAAAATTTTAGCTGAAGAAGTCACTCAACCAGGAAGAATAAGTTTTAGAACCCTAGAGGTAATTAGCAATCTTTCGAAAAAAGAGGCTGAAATATTTGAAAGATCCTGCAAACTTGCAGTAAATGGTGGTATGATATTAAAAGCAGATGATAACAATGCATTTGATGATTACGGAATAAATTATAGCGATTTATTAGTATTAAGATCAGCAGGTTTAATTTACGATAGCGATAATTTAATTGTAAAATTTAAAACGAATAAACTCGTAAATGGAGTATTGCTTAATTATGGTAAAACAATCTTTATAGCATCAAAAGGTAGCGATACAGAAATAACATTTAATCAGGTAAAATTTACTCCTGCTGGAAATGAACTAATGCAGATAATATCAGCTGAGAAAAACCTTGATTATTTATATTACTTTAAAAAGAAAAAAGAAGAGCAAGGTTTTACAATTAATATTCCCGTACAAAAAAACGCGCAATAACAACGGTTCATCGCCAATAAGCGGCACCGTTAGTAAGAAAATAATTAACTTGATCAACAAACCAATACTAAGCCGACAACTCCGCGTCCCTTACTCCGCCAACTGGCGATAACCGAGACCGTTGGCAATAATTATTTAGAGTATGACAAATAAATTATATTATTTCCTCATTTTAATTTTATGTTTAACCTCTTGTAAAACAGAAAATAAAATAGAAGGAAATTTTCTGAAAAAATCACAAACCGAGAAAATTGACACACTAGTAAATCGGTATCATAATTTAAATAGATTTAATGGAGTGATTTTAGTTTTTCATGACAATTCTATAATCTATGATAAAAGCTTTGGATTAGCTGACTATGAAAACAATAGACCTTTCTCTAATAAGACTACCTTTAAAATTGGTAAGCTTTCAGAATTAATTACTGCTAGGATAATTCATGGAATGGCAGAAAACAACAAGTTTCAATTATCAGATAGAATTTCTAAATATCTCCCAGAAATTGATTCAGATTTAACAATAAATGATTTACTCAATCATCAAACTAATTTACCTAGTATAGAGAGCCTTAAAGAAGAGTATCCAGATTTAAAATATTCAACTATTGAGTATGCAAATTTGTCTAATGTATCTTCAACAAGATCGGAGGACAGTGAATTAGATTACAACATTTTAGGAGAACTAATTGAAAATATAAGTAATAAGAGTTTCCAAGAAAATGTCACAGATCTTAGTGAGAAAGTTGGTTTAGAGAACACTTATTTCGAAAAAAAGGATTCATCTCTTGCAGTAGGTTATCTTTATCATAATTATCGAGGAGATGGACTCGAATTACAAACCTCTCCGCAATATAATCCTGTAACAAGATTTAGTAGTCAGGGAATAAAATCAACTCCGTATGATTTGAAAAAGATAATAGATTTAAATTCAGATAATAAACTTGATATACAAGGTTATTTGCAAAATGATGGTTTTAGCTATTCAGTAATTAATAATCCAGAAACTAATATTTGTATAATAGTGTTGTCTAATTTTAGACATCCAGTTGGTGGCGAAATTGCAAATAGCATAAGTGCAATAATTGAAAACGAGGAATATAATCTTCCATTAGAAAGAAAAAGAGTTGAAATCGATAAGTCGTTACTTAAAGATTATTCAGGACTCTATTCATTAAATGAACAAGTGGACCTAGAAGTTATAGATGAAAATGATAGTCTATTTGTAATGATGGGACCGAATAAGATCCATTTAATCCCACAATCCTCGAACCAGTTTTTTATGGAACAAATGGATGCTTCAATGAGATTTCTAAGAAACAAGGAAGGTTTGGTTAATGAAGTTGTTTTACTAGACGGATTCTTAGAGGGAAATAAAATTGAACGTAAATAAATAACTATTGCCAACAACGGTTCATCGCCAATAAGCGGCAGCGTTAGTAAGAAAATAATTAACTTGACCAACAAACCATTACTAAGCCGACAAATCCGCGTCCCGCACTCCGCCAACTGGCGATAACCGAGACCGTTGTAGCGCATTTTTCAAACATGAATTTAATCACAATTGAACATTTAAGAATATTTGATCAGCATGGAGGTAACTACGAATCTTTAGAAAGAGTAGGCACAAATAAAGAGAAAGAATTATTCATAGATAATGACATATTTGAAAAAATAGATGAATGAAT
>NZ_VJVW01000002.1 GCF_009735585.1 Christiangramia aestuarii | reverse complement strand
TGCTGATGGTGATGGCTATTTAGGATCAACCACTTCAGTTATTTCCTGTACAAGTCCGGGATCAGAGTATAGCCTGACCGAACCGGCTACTGATGACTGTGATGATTCTGATAAAGCTATCAACCCGGATACAGTTTGGTATATCGGAATTGATAATGACGGCGACGGATTTATTGGAAGTGTGGATTCTACAACCCAATGTGCTTCTCCGGGAACCGGATATAGCACGACTTCCCCTGCGGTGAGCGATTGTGATGATAGCGATGCAGCTATAAATCCTGATGCTACTGAAATTCCAGACAACGATGTGGACGAAAACTGTGACGGGGAGCTCCAATATTCTCCTTCAGATATTGAAGCAATTTACTCCGTTCTACAGGCAAAAGAGGTAGATGATTATCATAATGAAGATATCCTGGCTACGGTTAGTGATCAGGATGGTTTAATTGTTGGTGCCAATATCACCTCGGGCGATCTTCCGGCAGGGGTCACTATGACGACCGAGGGTCGCTTTGTGGTTAGCGAGGCCGAAAACCTTATACCTGGAGAGTATACGCTGGAGATCACCACTACAGATGAATTGGGAGGAGTAACGGTTCAGGTAATTACCCTAAGCTTCTTGAAGGACTCAGATCATGATGATGACGGCTTATCTAATGAGGAAGAAGAAATCCTCGGTACAGATCCTGAAAATCCTGATTCTGACGGCGACGGATTGACCGATGGGGAAGAGGTTCTTGTGGTAGATGATCCAGGCACAGATGCCGGCCCTTCAGAAGTGAGCGATCCCTTAAATTCCTGTGATCCATTCCAGACGGGTGACAATTGTGATCCGGACGGTGACGGCCTTACTAATTCTGAAGAAAGATCTCAGGGTACAGATATCTTCGATCCAGACTCCGACAATGATGGGCTTACCGACGGCGAAGAGGTAAATGGAATCGATGACGCTGGAACTCCTTTGGTAACTTCAGCAACAAGTGATCCGCTAAATAGATGTGATCCAAACCCTAATTCTTCGGAATGTTTTGAAAATGGACCTGAGATCATTCAGAAATTGTCACCGAACGGAGATGGAGTGCATGATTATTTTGAAATAAAGGGAATTGAAACTTTTGCTGAAAATACCCTGGAGGTCTATAATCGTTGGGGAGTAATGGTCTATGAAGCCAGAGACTATGGCGATAACAGTAAACTATTCCGCGGAATTTCTGAAGGACGTTTAACCGTTCGGAAAGGCGAAGAGCTGCCTGCGGGAACCTATTTCTATATTCTTCGGTATAAGGATGGCGAATGGAAAACGAAATCAGGTCATTTATATCTAAACAGATAAAAAATCAAGATGAAAAAGTACTTAATCATATTCATATTTATTGCCGGGATCTCTGGATATTCTCAACAAGATGCACAGTATACCCAGTACTTGTATAATACTTCTTTGTTCAACCCAGCCTATGTAGGTTCAGAAGATTTTTTAAAGATCTCTGGCGTCTACAGGTCACAATGGGTCGGCCTGGATGGTGCTCCGGAGACACTTTCTTTAAGTATCAATGACCAGATTGGTAAAAATGTCGGAATTGGAGGATCTATAATTTCAGATAAGGTTGGGCCCAGCGATGAAACGATCATCAATGCTGATTTCTCCTACACCCTAGATTTTGAAAATAAGGCCCTTGCCTTCGGATTAAAAGCCAGTGCGAATATCCTTAATGTGGATTTCAGTCAGCTTACAGGATCAGATGCCGATACTGAATTTCAGGAAAATATAGATAACAGGTTTACGCCGAATATAGGGGCTGGGGTTTATTTTTACAGTGATAATTATTACCTGGGGCTTTCTGTGCCTCAAATGCTGGAGACCAGTCATTATGAGCGTAATGATGTTCGGGAGACCTACTTGGCAAAAGAGCGTTTTCACACCTATTTCATGGGAGGATATGTGTTTGAACTTAGCAATGAATTAAAGCTGAAACCGGCTTATTTGCTGAAGGTTACAGACGGTGCTCCTCTGCAATTTGACCTGTCTGCTAACTTCCTCTTTCTGGAAAGATTTACCCTGGGAGCTTCCTACAGGCTAAACTCTGCGGTAAGTGCCCTGGCCGGATTCCAGGTATTCGATAATGTTTTTGTTGGGTATTCCTATGATGCCGATACTACAGAATTAAGAAGTTATAATTCAGGATCCCATGAGATCGTCCTGAAATTCGATATTTCGAATACGCTGAATAAGTACATGTCCCCACGTTTCTTTTAAGGTTTAGCAAACCGACTAACAATAAAAACCTCTCCCTTCTCCGGAGAGGTTTTTATTTTTGGCCACTTTCCGATATTTGTAAGGAAATACTGGTCTTCCAGACCAACTCCCGGCCCGCAGAAATGCGGCTTTTAAATTTATACCTATGCCTCAAAATAAACATACAGAATATTCATTACTGGAACTTGCCGTGGTGGGACAGGATATCCCTCATTCAAAGGTTTTTGAAAATACCGTTGAAATGGCCCAGAAAGCTGAGGAATTCGGCTATAAACGCTTCTGGCTGGCTGAACATCATAATATGGTGAGTATCGCCAGTTCTGCCACTACCGTGCTTATGAGCCATGTTGGCGCCAGAACCCATAAGATAAGGATAGGCTCTGGAGGAATCATGCTGCCAAACCACTCGCCTCTAATTGTGGCCGAACAGTTCGGAACCCTTGGTTCCCTATATCCGGGAAGGATAGATATGGGCCTTGGTCGTGCTCCCGGAACCGACCAGGTGACCGCGCACGCCATTCGAAGTGACCGGGTGAATTCGGTATTCAAGTTTCCACATGAGATAGACGAGATCCAGCGCTATTTCAGGAATAAACTTAATACCACCAAAGTCCGGGCAACCGTGGCCGAAGGAGTGGATGTACCCATGTATATCCTTGGTTCAAGTACCGACAGTGCCCACGTGGCGGCAGAGAAAGGCCTGCCTTATGTCTTCGCGAGTCATTTCGCGCCTGGACAGTTATTCGAAGCCATGCAAATCTATTACCGGGAGTTCCAGCCTTCAAAATACCTGGATGAGCCTTATAGCATCGCCGGGATCAACGTGACCGCGGCCGATACTAACGAGGAAGCTGAGATCCTGTCTACCAGTTCACTCAGGATGATGGTCGGCGTGCTTACAGGTAACCTGGATTATCTTCAGAAACCAACAGAAATGGACGCCGAGCTCAGGGAAGTGAGGGACAATCCTGCCTTGCAGCGTATGCTGAAATATGCCTTTGTTGGGGACCGGGAAACTGTTGCTGCCAAAACCCGTGATTTTCTGAAACAGACCGGGGTAGATGAGGTGATCGTTGCCTCGCATATTTACGATCAGCAGGCCAGGATTAGGTCTTACGAGATATTTTCAGAGATCATGAAAGAGATCAATTCCTAAAAGACCTTTAAAACTAGCCGATTTCTAGTTAAGGATGGTTAAATATTTAGCTGTCAGTCTGTATCGCTTCTGAAATTTGCTTTTAATCCATTAACTTGAAAAGAAAAACAAATGGAAGAAAAAGTAAAGATCAAATCGATATTTCAGGTAACTCACGATGTAAAACAGTTCGTATGTGAAAAACCTTCGGGTTATAGTTTCACGCCCGGGCATGCTACCGAAGTTTCCATAAATAAGGAGGACTGGAAGGATGAAAAGAGACCTTTTACCTTCACCAGCCTGAAAGATGCAGACGATCTGGAATTCACTATCAAGATCTATCCAGACCATGATGGGGTGACCGAGCAGCTGGATAAACTGAAGCCGGGAGATGAGCTTATCGTCAGGGATACCTGGGGCGCTATTGAATATAAGGGCCCGGGTTATATTATCGCCGGAGGAGCCGGCATCACTCCTTACATCGCGATCTTAAGAGAACTGGATAAGAAGGGGGAGATCGATGGAAACAGGCTCATATTCTCTAATAAGACCGATAAGGATATTATCCTGAAGGAGGAATTAGACCGAATGCTGGGCGATAAGGCCACTTACTTGATAACAGACCAGGAAGACACGAAATACACTAAGGCTTACCTGGATAAGGAATTTTTGAAGAAGGAGATCAAGGATCTGGATAAGAGGTTCTATGTATGCGGACCTCCAAAAATGACCGAGGCCATCAATGATATCCTGGAAGAACTGGGGGCGAACCCAGATTCGGTACAACTAGATGACCAGTAATTACTAAAAATTAACTGTTTAAAGGTCCTGAACAATAAATACCGCATTATTATTCAAATCATAAAATCCAAACTCGCTGGTATTCCAGGGAGTTTGGATTCTTAATTTATCTGCAACAACAGTTCCTCTTTTCACGAATTCCCTGAAAAGCGGTTCAATATCCTTAACGAATATCTTTATCACCGATCCACCCAGTAAAGGATCCTCCGGCGTGTCTGCATGCCATTGCAGGTGGATGCACAGGTTTTCCCGTTTTAAGACGGCGTACAATTCATCTTTATGCAGGAGCTCGAATCCTGCATATCTATAATACCATTTTACATCCCTATCTATGTCCTGGCTGGGCAGTACCGGGGAAATTTCGAGAAAGCCTGAATCCATCATCTTTATTTTTAATTCAGTTATCGGGCTATAATATTGCTCCTGGTCGCTGTTGAAGTTATATTTTATTCCATTCCCATATGCCATACTTAAGCTCTTTAGGCAGTTTAAAACCACATAATTTAAGAGTCAGCATGATATTCCCCCTGTGATGCGCTTCGTGGTGGATAAAATATCCGAGCATGGGCACCAATCCTCGTTTAAAACCTTTTACTTCAGCATTGTTCTCAATACTTCTATTGATGACCTCCGCAATTCTTTCCGCGGTGATCGTATGGCAATCTACTAGCATATCAATGCTTTTCGCATCACCGGCCTTTATGGTCTGCAGGTCGGCAACCATTTTCCTGTCGAAACTTTCCAGTTTCCAGTATCTCACATTGTACATATGCGCCAGCTGATGGCCAACACTGCCACCGCCTCGTTTAGAAGTGGTGAGGCCCAGTTCTTCATTGGAAATGTTTTCCAGTAGCTTCAGGTTGGCCCTGTGGTTGATGAACCAGGTCTCCAGGATCTGTTTTTCGATCGTTTCCATCGAGGCAAATTACGAAACTTCAGTTATACATTTAACTATTCATCTGCTCTTCCAGCAATGAAAGTATAAGATCTATTTCCTGCATTAACGGCTTATACTGGGCATTTTCAGTAGCGATCCCGGTAAGGATAAAGATGAGCAGGTTATTTTCGAATTCCCTGGACTCTATCAGTTCCAGGTTGCTGAATTCAGAATTACTCTTTTCAAGCCCCATTTCCCGCGAGCTTACCCCGGTTTGATCTAAAATGGTCCTGATGCTGGCATTCTCTTTACGGAACAGGTTCACTACTTCTTCCCGCTGGGCCTTGAGTGCATTTTCCTGGTTGCGTAAACTCAGGATATAGGAATCCCAGGCGGTTAGATGTTTTCTTAGTTCGGCGCTGGAGATATCTTCGAGCCTTCCGGAATTGATGAGTTCGTTCAAAAGGGAATTGTTCGGGTTATAAGCGATCTCGTAAGAAAAAGAATTATAGAGCATTTCTGAAAGCTGTTCCTCGTTTTCCAGGTCTTCAGAATTGCCAATAAGGCTGGCTATCTTTTTTGAATTCTGATAATTGAGCCGGTTCACCTCGATCAGGTTTTGCAGCTTGATCCTGTTCTGCTCAAATTCATCCTTAAGTCCCTGCAGATAGAATTCTTCCCGCTTTTCCACAATGCGATCTTCTTTCCAGTTGTTTATGGCCAGGGCAATAAGTATTCCGATCACCACCAGTGTGATCTCGCCAAGGGCGTAAAGGAGATATTTTCTGAACTTATTTTCAGCCAGTAATCTTTGCCTGATCTTCCTGAAGAATCTTAACATGATAGTACCCGGGAGTTTTGTAATTCCCTTTTAATCAGCAACTAAAATATTAAAATTATTCTTATGCCTGCGCCAGGCTATGTAAAGTGCTTGCCAGGGAATTACCCGAGATAGACCAGAGCTAGAAACGCCGGTACGCTAATGGCCAGCGAAATCAGCGTGGGCTTGACCCAGCTTTTTTTCTCGTATTCGGTTTCCCTGCCTATATAGCGGTTCCAGAAATATTCGTTCAGGATGAGCCCACCCAGTAAATTAAGGGGAAGGGAAAAGTTGGTCCCGGCCTTTATAGAGCTAAGCTTATACACAAGTCCCGCGACGTATATAAACACAAATAGCAGTACCTGGTAGGTGCCTTTTTTCTCCTCCAGTTTTTTCAGGTTGCTCAGTAAAAGGGCAGCACCGAAAATGACCGAAAACAGCCCGGAAAAGATCAGGATGATCCTTTTCGAATAAAGTTCGGGCAGTTCCTGGGTTCTCTGGGAGGTTGATTTTAGCTGTTTATTTTCTTCGATATGATCGCTCATGTTTATTTGCTGGTAAATTTTGTGATTAGGCGTTCGTGCTGCGGAAACCTTTCTAATAATTCCTTTCCCGGCGGAAGTTCAAAATCCTCGAAACTGAAACCTGGCGCCACCGTGCATCCTACCAGGGAAAAGTCGTTTTCGTTGATCACTTCTGCCGCGAACCAGTCACCACCTTTCACTACTAGCTGGGGTGTTTCACCATTCAAGACTTCCCTGCCAATAAGCTGCTCTTTGTGTTCCCCGTTTTCAGAAATAGTGTGCAGCCTGATGGGAGAGCCGTCATAAAAATGCCAGATCTCGTCCTGCTTGATGCGGTGAAAATTTGAATGTGCTTCTGAAGTGAGCAAAAAATAAATGCAGGTGCTGAAATTCCTTTTTCCGGAGTAGGCCTCCCCGAGCTCGGACTGGGAAATTTCCCCTTCACTGCGGTAGGTCTCCCTGAAAAAACCACCTTCAGGATGTGGTTGCAGGTCCAGCCGTGCAATTATTTTTTCCAGTTTGTTCATTGGAAGTCAGGTTTCATGCTCGGCGAAAATACTTAATTTAAGTAAGAAAATCAGCAGAGCTTCTCTCCGAAAAAACTTAGGCTGAAGCTGTAGCCGACCATAAATTTCCTCCCTAGCTGGATAAATACTGAAAGTTTGAGAAATTTTATTCGTGGTATTCAGAAGTGATAGGCACTTCTTAGATCAATAATTAGAGGCGTAATGAACTGCAAATCAGAAAAATAAAATCTTATATTAGCTAGAAAGGTTCTTAGCTTTATTTAGATGTATAGCAATTCTCCATTTTTTGGCCGAAAATTTTTATTCCTGCTGCTTCTCTTACTTCCTTTTTGCCTTTTTGCGCAGGAGGATAAAGAAAAAGATCAGGAAGAAAGGCTTGATTCTATCCAGGAAGTAAAGCCGGAGATAATACCCCTTTCCCAGATAATACGTGAGATCGAAGAAACGAATGAGGATATCGAGAACATCAGGGACAGGGTTGTGGCCAACGAAACAGAGATAGACTCACTTTTCCCTATCTATGTGGGTTTTTTAAATACTCAGAAAAAGGCGGTAAACAGGTTCTTTAATGCCAATCCCAATAGAGAGAAAATCGATAATCTTATCATTAAGTGGCAGGGATTTAAAAATTATCTGTCCCAGTGGGAGTCTGAGATCAACGAAATAGAAAATCGTAATTCCGGGTATTTCGAGACCTTACAGGCGAAAGATGCTACCTGGGAACTGAACTATAAGAACGCCCAGCAAGAGGATTTTCCTGCCGAGGTGCAAACCAGCATCAGGTCTACCTGGATAGAATTGCAGGAACTCAGGGATAGCATTGCTGAAAAGAACAAGCTATATCTCCAGCTGGAATCAGAGGTGAATCGCGAGATAAGGGAAACAGGTAAGATCATAGAGCAGCTTTCAGCCATGAAGCGCTCTGAGGTTTACCAGCTGTTTTACCAGCGTATTCTTCCCATCTGGCAGAGTTCTTTTGAGAATATTTCAGCCCCTTCACGGGAAGAGAACCTGAACTCGCTGGAAATTACCAAAGTGGGTATCCTGAAATTCATAGAAAATAACAAAACCAATCTGCCTTTATACCTTTTTTTGGTAGGGCTTATCGCATACCTGGTGGTTTATCTTAAAAAGGCTTTTCAGAAATTTCCACTGGTCGAAAAAGATATCGATATTCAGCAGGCCAGCAAGGTTCTCCTGCAAAACCACATAGTTACCATCTTCTTTTTATCCTTGTTACTGGCAAGATACTTCTTTGTGCCCTTGCCCAAGTTATTTTTGGATATCAACAGCCTGTTGTTGCTGTTGTGTTCGGTTCCTCTCTGGATCACCTTCGTGGATAAGCGGTATAAGAAATTGCTCTATTTTGCCGTGTTCCTGTATGTTTTTAATTCTGTGAAGACCTATGTCTGGTTCAACGCAGAGCAGTACCGGTTTTACCTGCTTACAGAAACCATACTTATTCTTGGCATCCTGCTGGCATTCACCCATCCTTTCAGAAGTAAGAAGAAATACGATAAATGGAGCCTGGGCTGGTTCCTTTCATTATTGATTCCCCTGGCTTACCTGCTGGGTGTAATTGCACTGGTCTCGAACATACTTGGATATGTGAACCTTACCGATCTCAGCCTGAAGATCCTTAGTCGAAGCGGAGTTCTCCTGATCTGGTTTAACTCCCTGCTCATGGTGTTGTACTCGATTTTCCTCAGTATTATTCACCGGCATTACCACGCTAAGGAAAATGTTGATATCCGTAAGAAATACCATACCGAAAAGAAGGTATTCAGGATCGTAAAGGCCGGCCTCATCTTTATCTGGTGTCTGCTTTTCCTGAATCTGATAGACCAGCTGGAGCCTATTGTGGCTTATTTGAACAATTTACTGGAGGAGGTTTACAGGATAGGAAATATAAGTTTTACCCTGAAGGATGTGCTGTCTTTCATATTCATACTTTTCATCTCCTTCCTGCTAACGCGTATAATCGCATTCCTGCTGAACGATGAGGATGGCGTTTTAAAGATCTTTAAATTACCCAAGGGAGTGCCTACGGCCATTTCGCTAATTATTCGGTACTTGATCATCGCCTTTGGGATCGTGCTGGCCCTTTCTTCTCTGGGCATAGACCTGAGCAAGTTCAACCTGATGGCCGGTGCCCTGGGCCTCGGAATTGGTTTCGGGCTGCAAACGGTGATTTCCAATTTTGTTTCAGGTCTTATCCTGGTATTCGAAAGGCCAATTATAAAAGGAGATACCGTTGAAGTTGATAAGCTGCTGGGTACCGTGAACCGAATTGGCATTCGCTCTTCTAATATCACTACTTTCGACGGGGCCGAGGTGATCGTGCCGAACAATAATCTTATTTCCAACGACCTGATAAACTGGACGCTTTCTAACAATACCAAGCGGGTAGAGGTACATGTGGGCACCACTTATGGATCTGATCCCAACGAGGTGCTGAAGATACTTTTTAAGGTGGCTGAAGGCCATAAACACACTCTGAAGCAGCCTCCGCCCCAGGCCCTGTTCATGGATTTTGGAGAAAGTTCGCTGAACTTCACCTTAAGGTTCTGGTGCCACTATGAGAACTGGCTGCAGGCTAAAAGTGATATTTCGATAGGTGTTTATAATGCCTTTAAAGAAGCAAATATCCAGATCCCATTTCCGCAGCGGGATATTTATATCAAAAGCATGCCGGGTAGCGAAAAAAATACTGAAACTCCGGAGATGGGCGCTCCTACAGCCAAGGATTCAGAGAGACCGGATATCCCTGAAGTGGTGCAGCCTATTGAGCATCGCAATCCAGAACACGAAACCAAAAAGCAGGGAGAACTGGACCCAAGCGAGGATGCAGGGGATAGATCTGAGGGTGACCCATCTGAGACCTAATTTTCCATATTTACATAAAAATCCCCGAGAGAGTGAGTAACTATGTTCGTACGTCTTCTGAAGGTCTTTTGCAATTTTCGAGGCGGATTCTCCCCAACCGGCACCAGGGTAATTTTCTTTTTCCTGCCCATGATGCGATCGCAAAGGCTTATCGACCCCTTGTTTAGGCTGATGGTAAAACAATACAGGTAGCTGCCTATCCATTCAAGGTATTCTTCGGTGTTTATCTTGTGCAGGGGATTTTTTACTTCAACTTCCTGTTCGTGGATGAGTGCCTGTTGTAATTCTACGGCGTTTAGCGGAATACCATCTTTAAGAACCAGAATATTGAAGCAGGGGTCTATAAAGAACCATTTTTTAAGGTCTTTCAGGTAGATCTCATGAACTACATGTGCCCTGGCATTCTCCATTTCGTCCATTTTTCCCGGGAACAGCCATAATCCCCGCACAGTATATCCGAGGGATTGCAGGCAGGCAATAGACACGGTGCCGTAATCTACCGCTCTAAAGTTCTTTCCTTTTTTCGCTTCTTTCAGAAGATAGGAAGGATAGTTCTTCCTGGGCCTGTTCTTATGGTCTGGCTTCCACCTGGAATGCACCCAGGCCTGTATCCTGAGTATATTCTGAAGGTCTGAAAGGTCAGGATCTACCAGGCTTTGCAGGTCGTAGTCTTCCCTTAGTTTTTTCAAATAAAAGTCATTGGACCTGTCGGGGTAGGTGATACGAAGGTCTAACTGTTTCTTCTTTTTAAATTTTAGGCTCATTGGGGTCCTTATTAGATATAATCTATGCCGTATGGATAAAATCTTTAGAGATAAGATCCAGTTTAAAATTTAGAAGGGGAATGAAAAGTCCGGCTAAGGAGTAGAGTATCTTATAGCATTCGGTTCCCTTACCTTAAAAGGTATTGTTTAATGTCTAACTGAAAAATTTAATTCGTTAAATATCAGTTGTTTTGAGGGTATCCCTAGGTAGGGAAAGGCTTGGCTGGATACCTCAGTTTCAATATTATTTTTAGCTTTTACATAAATTGTTGTTTAAAAAAAGGTCTATTCATTTAAGGGTTTTCTTAGACCACCCTTTATAAGAAGCAGAACTCCAAGGCCTACCATTAGGCCAGAACCAAAACCTATTAAGTTGTTTTCGAAATCAAAATAATCCAGGAAAACGATGCCTCCTACAATTATCAGGATCCCTAAGATTCTGCCAATATTCATCTTGTATTTTTAATTTGAGTGTGAATATAATTGAATTTTTCAATTATCTACAATTGCTTAATGTGAAAAAGGGAATTTTCAGCTCCATAGGTTTTGACTAATAACCATAGGTTTTAACTATGTATAATTAAAATTTATAAGAAAAAATTATTTTAACTTTAAAAGGTTAACCGATAAAACTTATTTAAATGTCACAGAGTAATAATCCAGATAGCCATAAAGTCTGGGACGTTAATGAATCTAGCCGAAAATGTCCATTTATGGGTGGAGCCCTGAACAATGCCGCCGGAAGTGGAACCCACAATCGTGACTGGTGGCCGAACCAACTCAACCTGGGCATACTTCGCCAACATTCTTCCTTATCTGATCCTATGGATAAGGATTTTAATTATGCAGAAGAATTTAAGAGCCTCGATCTTAAAGCCGTAAAACAGGATCTTTTTGATCTTATGGAAAATTCACAGGACTGGTGGCCGGCAGATTATGGTCATTATGGTCCTTTCTTTATCAGGATGGCCTGGCATAGCGCGGGAACTTATCGTATTGGTGATGGTCGTGGAGGAGCTGGTTCGGGTACTCAGCGATTCGCGCCTCTCAACAGCTGGCCAGATAATGCCAACCTTGATAAGGCCAGGCTGTTGCTTTGGCCTATCAAGCAAAAATATGGCAAAAAGATCTCCTGGGCAGACCTTATGATCCTTGCCGGAAACTGCGCCCTGGAATCCATGGGCTTTAAAACCTTTGGTTTTGCCGGAGGAAGAGAGGATGTCTGGGAACCGGAAGAAGATATCTACTGGGGAGCAGAAGGTGAATGGCTGGGGAATAAAGAAAGATATTCCGGAGACCATGAACTGGAGAATCCGCTTGGAGCAACCCATATGGGACTTATTTATGTAAATCCCGAGGGGCCAAACGGTAACCCTGATCCTTTAAAAGCCGCCAATGATATTCGCGAAACCTTCGGAAGAATGGCCATGAACGATTACGAAACCGTAGCGCTAATAGCCGGTGGGCATACCTTTGGAAAGACCCATGGAGCGGCAGATGCAGACAAATATGTAGGCCATGAGCCTGCAGGAGCAAGTATAGAAGAAATGGGGCTTGGCTGGAAGAACAGTTTTGAAAGCGGAATGGGAGAGCATACCATTACGAGCGGAATAGAAGGAGCCTGGACCGATACTCCAACCAAATGGAGCAACAAGTTCTTTGATAACCTTTTTAAATACGAATGGGAATGTATCAAGGGACCAGGCGGAGCCTATCAGTGGCAGCCTAAAGATGGTGCCGGAGCAGATACCATTCCAGACGCCCATAATCCATCCAAAAAGCATGCTCCATTTATGCTTACTACAGACCTTTCCCTGAGGATGGATCCGGCCTATGAAAAGATCTCGAGGCATTTCTATGAAAACCCTGATGAATTTGCCGATGCCTTTGCCCGGGCCTGGTACAAATTGACTCACAGGGATATGGGACCAATTTCAAGATACCTGGGGCCTGAAGTGCCGCAGGAAGAGCTTATCTGGCAGGACCCAATCCCAGCAGTGGACCATGAACTCATTAATAAAGAAGATGTCTCAACCCTGAAGGGGAAGATCCTGGATTCAGGTTTATCCATTGCTCAGCTGGTAAGAACCGCATGGGCTTCGGCTTCTACCTTCAGAAATTCAGATAAAAGAGGTGGTGCCAACGGGGCAAGGATCCGCCTGGCTCCCCAGAATGGATGGGAAGTGAACAATCCGGCAGAACTTAAGCAAGTGCTGGATAAACTGGAACAGATACAGCAGGATTTCAATAATTCCCAATCTGGAGATAAAAAAGTTTCAATGGCAGATATGATCGTGCTGGGAGGATGTGCCGGGATAGAAAGGGCCGCCAGAAAAGCCGGTCAGGATATTACCGTGCCTTTTACCCCGGGAAGAACCGATGCCAGCCAGGAACAGACAGATGTGGAAGCATTCGAACCTTTGGAACCAAATGCAGATGGTTTCAGAAATTATTTCAGGAACAGGGATCATATTTCTGCTTCAGCAGAGGAAATGCTGATAGACAGGGCACAGCTTCTTAGCCTTACCGCTCCTGAAATGACCGTGTTACTGGGAGGAATGCGTGCTCTCAATGCCAATTATGATGGTTCTGAAAAGGGCATATTTACAGATCGTCCAGAAACCCTGAGCAACGACTATTTCAAAAATATCCTTGATATGAATACAACCTGGAAAGCGACTTCAGAAGCTGAAACAGAATTTGAAGGCCGCGATCGTAAAAGCGGGGATGTGAAATGGAAAGGTAGCCGTGTAGATCTTATTTTTGGATCTAACTCAGAACTAAGAGCCATCGCAGAGGTTTATGGAACCAACGATGCCCAGGAGAAGTTTGTAAAGGATTTTGTAACTGCCTGGGATAAGGTGATGAACCTGGACAGATTCGAACTTAAATAGAAGTATTCTTTCCAATATTTAAAAGGCGGTCTTCTGGACTGCCTTTTTTATTTGATCCTTAGAACTTAAGTATACGAGCTTTTTCTAACAGAACTTTTGCTTCCTTCCAATCTGGTAGTTCTTCGGCATCGATGCTGATCGTCCTTATTTCTTTTGCGATCTGCCTGCTTTTCTTCATAGCCTCCAGATGTGCTCCAGACCTGGAAAAGTTTATGAGGTCCTGCTCTTTATTCCATAGGGTCATGGTATAATGCCTGGTCCAGGCACCCCTGGTTTTTACTTCCAGGCAATTCGTTGTTTTTAGCTGCCTCAGGATTTTCATGGCTCGCCAGGAAAGCAGGAAAAAATGAAAGGGATGCTTGAGCCGTATAAATGTGATACTTGCCTTCACCCCGCAGTTATTTTGGGTCCATTTCCTTACTATAAATTACCGGCATCTGGCCTTTCCATTTTCGCCAAAGCTCATCACTAGTGATAAGTTCTGCCATGAAATGAGCCACGTTGATCCGGCTTACTTTGCCCGCATCAAAAATGGCACTTCTTATCGGTGAAGGATGAATTTCATATTCGCTAGGCTTTTCTTCGTTGATAAGCCCATCTGGTCGCACCGCTACCCATTCTATGAGTTCATCTTCCCTACCTAAATTCAGTCTCAAATGATCGGCAGCTTTCTCATTGTCTACATGGGGAGGAAGGGTAAGGCGAAGTAAGCCGATCACGCACTTCTGGGCAAAGGAGACAGGTTCGTTAAGGTCACGGTTAGAATTACCGCTGGTATTCATTAAGACGAATTTCACGGGTTTCTCCGGAGCATTGGCTTTTGCAGCTTCAGTGAGTTTTCGAACCGCATCGGTCACCAGCCGGCGGGGTTTTCCAAAGACACCTTTCAAGGTGAGATTATGCCCTAAACAGGAGGCTATCGCATGGCAATCTTTGGTGAGCTTCTGTAGTTCCTGGTTAGAAAGCTCGAGTAAAGAAGCCTTGATTATTTCAAGATCGGGATTAGTCTGCCAGGAGGCCGGGAGATTTTCCGGACTTCTCACGATGGCTTTTACTTTTTCACCCCGCTCGAGGAGCTGTTCCACAAGTTTTCTTCCTGTGGCGCCACTTGCGCCTGCTACGAGTGTAGTCATATTTTAAAGGATCTTTGAAGTTGAATCAATGCTGGGGCAAAAATCTGATTTCTAAGATACTAAATACCGGCAATATGCTTTTTAAATGAATTTTTGAATGTTAATTCAGGGTCTTTCGGCGGGTTTCAAATCTTTGAGATCTATCTCCTGGAACCAGTCCTGCCCATCGATATTCAGTTCTATGGTATTGAGTAAATATCGCTCAGTCTTCACTTTATCTTTACTGGCCGCCAGCATTTCCCTGTTCACATCCATGATATAGCCCAGGGGAAGGTTCTCATCGGCAAAGATCCTGAAAACACTTTCCTGGTCCAGCCGAAAAGGCCTGTTTCTTAGTATTTCTGAAACCTTATCGCTGATCCCTGAAAAATCGGTCTTTTCGGTCTCTACATAAATATTCTTGTCTGCACTAATTAACAGGTTTACATAGAAATCGTCGGAATTTGTTGAGGTCTGGCCCGACACGCTGAAATATGTAGAGATCAGCAGTGCCAGAAGGAAAATTTTCTTCAGCATTTATAGGAAATAAAAATCCCTGCCGGCGAAACCAGCAGGGAAAGTTGGCCATTATTTATTTATTTATTCTTGCTTCCAGCTCGGGCAGTTCTGCCTTATATTCTTCAGCATCCCATTCTATTCCCCACCGGGAAACATAATCTTCTATGGGAGGCAGCCCAACTTCGGCACGTCTTTTATTCACATTTTCCGGATCCTTTAATGGAGAAACATAATATTCCCCGGTTTCCTGGTCCCGGGCTACCTGGCTGCCGTAGATCTGTCTTTTACCCTGCCTAAGAGCGATGCGATCCTCCAGTAAGGCGAGGCTGCTGGCGCGTGCATCTCCTTTTTCAACCGCTTCCCGCATTAAAGGAAGATATTGTTGCTGAATTTCAAGATCGGCATGCTGTATCACCAGGAAAAGGGTGGCATTTCCTTTTTTTCCAATAATATCCGGGCCCAACCAGCCGTGCTCATCGATGATCTTCCTCACCTTGATGAGGTTAATAGAATCGGTCTTCTGAAGTTTCTGGATCAAAGCGATCATTTCTTCTGAATCCTGTCCATGCTCTTTTAAGACTTCGGAATATTTTCTGCGCGGCGCCTGGTCTGACTCATAAATTGCTTCCAGTTCAGCAACCAGAGGCTTGTTGAAGTTGGCTTCAGCTTTCTCTTTATTGTCCTTTACGATTTCAAGAATATTGCTCCAGCGCTTATCTGAATGTAGGATATCCAGGTCGGGATCTGTGCTAATATGTTCCAGGTTTGTGTAATTCCCTTCTTCGGCAACCTTGAATAACTGAACAAAAGAATTATCCACATTGCCAGCCAGGGCCCAGGAGCAGGCCGCATTATACCTGTCGGTAGTTCTTGCTTTTGAATCTGTTTCTGAAAAGGCTTCCATATAAGTTTCGGCAGACTCTTCGTAATCCTGGGATTGATAAAGTTCCCAGGCCTCACCGATTAGGCTGTGATACTCCTTTGAATTCTGTCCCAGGGAAAAATGGACATTCAGAAAAAGGATGAATGCGGAAAGTATGAGTTTTTTCATTCGGATTGATTTAGGTTTGGTAATGAATTCTGAAAAGTGAAATTATATTTTATCGTTTTTCCTGAAATTGTAGGTTACCAGATAGAATAATAACACCATAACCAGGATCTCGTAGGCTGTCTTCAAATCAAAATTACCTTTGCTAAAGATCATTTCAGAGATAGTTCCCAGGATAAATATACTAACTCCGAAAATAAAGGCTTTTTTAAAATACTCTGCCCTTAGTAAACTGATCTGGTTCGTTTCTTCCTTTTCATTAGCAAAGGCGATAAGACAGAGGCCAATTAAAAATATATCCTTGATGATCCATTTTGCTACTAACGGATCTAAAAGTTTCAGGGGCTGGTTTTCCAGGTAAACCTCCAGTCCTATATAGGCCAGCACGCCTAAAATACCTAAGGCGAGGCCAATGTTCTTATACTGATAAGGCAATAAATTTTCTTTCATCCGGAAGTTGATTTTTTTTAAGAATTTTCGATTTCCTGCGGCGGCTCTTCTCTCACTGCTTTTACCTCTTCATACTTGGTAAAGGCCTGGTTAGGATTCAGCCAGAAGGCAGAACCAATGATGCCAACCACGATGATCCTTTTCAGCATTTTGATATAAGCTTCGGCCCGGGTCGCAGAGAATTTAATAAAGGCGAAAAAACCGATGAAAATTAGCAGGGGTATGCCCAGCGAATAATAGGAATTGAATGGCCATGACATCAAAGACCATAGAACTCCTAAGATCGTAATTCCCAGCCCGATGCCTAGGGCGATGCTTCCCAGCATTTTGGATGTGGAAATCCTTCGATATTCATCTTTTTTGAAGATCCTTTTCAGGGAAATACCATTAAAATAAATAAAGCTGAAATAAGTGTAGAAAAGGCTTAAACCGGCCATGGAAATCAGCAAAATAGTATTTAGTTCGTTCCCCAGGAGTAGTTTGTAAAGGATGGCGATTGCCGCCAGGGTCCCTAATGTTAACTCAATCTTTTTCATTTGGTTAAATTATGTCGAATACTAGCGGTCCCGGTTGACACAATTAAAAGGTAGGGATTCGGCTTTCGTGCTGGACCTAATGGGCAGCAAGTTAATTAAATTCTTTCAGGAATCCATGAAAATCAGGAATCTGCAGAAATTTAACGTTTGTCTCTGCCAAAAAACCGGGGTTTAATGCCCGGACAGATCATTTTCAGTCTTCATAATACCAGAGAAAATGACTGTAGGAGGTGGCTACCTGGCAGGTAGAAATAGAAATGATTTCAATGATGTTTTCTCTTGAATTCACATATTCCAGCAGTTCTCTCTTTTTGCTGAACTCCAGTACCTTTAATTCCTTTTTCATCTTACTTTATTTTTGAGCTGCTATTTTTGTTCCCTGGAAATATCATAGGCCTTTTGCCCGTCTTCATAACCTCTTTTTAGCGAGGCTAGATTATCTTCCCAGTCGTAAACGAAGCTGAATACAAGGGCCGCAATGATCCCCAGAAAAAAGAACTTTACATCTCTGCTTTTAATTTTGATTTTCATAATTGAAGTTTTTAAATTTTTAAAATAATGGATTCTAAATTTGCTGTTTAACGGTCTGGATTATCAATACTTCTAATCGAGTTTTCCTGAATCTTTCCAGGATCGTACCTGTTGAAAAAATAAGTTCGTTTTAATCTCTTACCTGAAGTGCTAATTTGAAACAAATTTCAGCCCGATGATGGAGGCGATAAGGCTTGTTAGAAAAAATAATCTCCAGAAAGTGGCCGGTTCTTTAAAAATTAATACTCCTACCAGCACTGTTCCTACCGCTCCTATTCCCGTCCAAACCGCATAGGCTGTACCTATGGGTAGAGTTTGGGTTGCTTTAACCAGCAAGCTCATACTTACGCCCAGGCAAACCAGGAATCCCAGGAACCAGTAGGTAGTTTCCATACCAGTGGTCTCTTTGGTCTTGGCCAGGCAGGCGGCGAAAGCAACTTCAAAAAGGCCGGCAATGATCAGTAAAATCCAGTTCATCTATTAATTGTTTACTTTATTTAAACCATAAAGCAGGCAATTACGAAATAAATTTTGAATCCTGGATATCCTTGCCTGTGCTTTCTATGGGCAATTCGTATTGTAAAATTTCACGATCTCCCTGATGGAATACCTATCGAAAGCTTTGTTTTTGATCTTATTTACCAGTTCAGGACAATTTGGGAACCGTCCGGTCGCATTCTTTCTGAATTTGCGGGAATAGGTATTAGATTTTATGTGTTCCGCGGTATTTTCACCTGGCTTTGAGAGGTAATAAACGATCACGGTTCTAGGCATAGAACCCATTCCCGGGCCCATGGATACCTGCTGAGTCATTTCTTTCCGGAACAGTTCAATTTTACCCGCCTCTAATTTTTCCAACAATACCAGTGGTTCCCCAATAAAATTTGGTCCTTGTATATGCTTGTACTCAAAACTACGGCTGCTGCTGTCATTGCTAATTTCGAATGTTTTTACCTCCTCACGCTCTACTTTTCGCTTTTCGGCATCTTCCTCGGGGCGATAAATAAGTTCCCCTATCAGGTTGATCTTCCCGACCCCTTTAAGAGAACCGCCGTTCTTCAGTTCGATGTCTATATTCTGATAGGTGTATAGGTCTGGACGCTTCTGGCCAAGCATGACGCTTGTAATTAAAAATGCCAGGCAAAATATATATGTTTTCATGAGCGTAATTTAAAAGCTGTTTGGATTGCAATCGAATTCTACGGTCATGGGACCATTGTAGGTGTCGATAGTTTTGGTGCAGGGTTCCGGTTCACAGGAAAAAAAAGAAGCGACCATACTTATTACAAGACCTATCCAGCAAAATTTTTTCATGCTTGAGTGTTTTAGATTAATAGAGGTTATAGCCTATAGAGAGGGCTATCACCGAGTTTCGATATTCGTAATTTTCAAATATTTTGGTGAGGCCATAGCTGTACCTGGCGCCAAGGTTTATCTTCCTGGAAATCTCCCATAAAAATCCGCCTGAGGCATCCATGTTAAAGATATTTGCACCAAGCTTGGGAAGTTCTTTATCTGCTGACTTTTCAGCAACAAGCAATCCCAGCTGTGGACCTGCCTGGAGACTGAAATTGTTCATGAACTCCCAGGAGAGTAAAATTGGGAGATCCACATAATAAAGGTCTTCTTTAATACCGGTGCCAAAATCTATTATTACCCAGCCTCCTTTTTTGGTGAAAAGCAGTTCGGGTCGAAAATTGAGATTGCGGGTAATTTCTTTTTGGTAGGTTATTCCGGCACTAAAGCCAATCTCATCTGTTCTTACGCTCTTTTGCTTATGGAAACCATAAGCCGTTACCCCGGCTTTGAAGCCAATATCGCTTTGAGACCGGGCTGTCTGAAAACTCAGGCATACGAGAAAAAGTAGGAGGCCAAGGAAAAAGTCTGAAAACTTCATTTAATGGTTTAGAGGGCTAATTCAGAGTTTAATACCCGGAATTTTAATTCTGCCCCGAATATAACGGTTGAATATAAAATACAGAAATAAATTCGCTGCTTTCTTGAATAATTAAATCAGCGACTATTTCCTTGCCCGAAGGAATACCCAGTGGCCATCGCGATAGGGGATGTCGACCTCAGTGAATCCGGCTAATTTTAACCAGTCTAGTTGTTCTTTAAGGTCTGAAGGTTTATCGAATTGCTCGTAATGCTCCATGACCCACTCCCATTTCTCCCCGTCCGGGAAATTTGAATTTACGAAGCCACCCCATTCTTCCAGTAGTTTTGGATGTTCCGGGCTGTTCTTGCTAATCATGAGGTCGCTATAGAGAAATAGTCCGCCCTTTTTTAAGGACATATGTATCTTGCTGAAGATAGATCTCTTTTCTTTATCATCGCAATGATGCAGGCTGAAACCCGCCACCACGAGATCGTATGCTGACTTTTTAAAATCGAAATCCTGGAAATAGGTGTTCTCATAGGACATCCTGAAATCGCTGAACTGTTTCCGGCAAAGGGAGATCATTTCAGCAGATGCATCGACCAGGGTATAGCTGGCTTCTGGAAATCTTGATAGCAGCCTGGCGGTGGTATTGCCATTCCCGCAACCCAGGTCCAGTACGGTTTCCGGGCTGAAATCTCTAGGCAGGAACTTTACGAAGCTTTCTAAAAGATCCATATAATGAGGTACACAGCGCTGCATATCGCTGGTATAGTTCTTCGAGAACTCGTTGAATTCCAAACCTATGTCGGTGCCATGTCTCATTCTTCAATTCTAAAAACCTAAAGTTAAGATAATTAAACTATTGAAATTCAGTTTATAATATCCTTATTTTAGATTTTATAGGTGGCTTCAGGATTTTGTCTTGTTTGCAGGATGCTTTGAGACCTTTAAAAAGTGAGACTAAGTGTAAACTTTTCGGAAATTTCCCTATTAACAGATACCCTTAAACGTAAGCCCCGACCCGGAAAAATATTCAGGAAAATACCCAAATCCTCCTGCAGGGCTGGAACATTTAATTAATTTTATGGCCGATTAATTTAGCCTTTGAAAATATCCCTACACAAATACTTTATGAAAGCCACAGTTTTAAGATTATGCCTTGCCTTTTTATTAATTAGTACGATTACCCGTGCACAGGAAGTGATCCCTGAAACCTACATAAACCCGTTGGATATAGACTATACCTATATGGTTTACAATTCTGCCAGGAATATTTCCTATCGCTCCGGGGCCGATCCCGCGGTGATCGAATTTCGTGGTGAGTATTTCATGTTCGTGACCCGTTCTTTTGGTTACTGGCATTCCAAGGACCTGGTAAACTGGGAATTCATCAAACCTGAAAAATGGTTCTTTGAAGGCAGCAATGCGCCAACAGCCTTTAATTATAAGGATTCGCTGGTCTACTTTGCGGGAGACCCTGCGGGTTACGGCAGCATTCTTTATACCGACGATCCAAAAAAGGGGGACTGGAAACCCGTGGCCTCCATTAGCAACAATATCCAGGATTCAGAATTATTTATTGATGATGACGGCAAGACCTACCTATACTGGGGTTCTTCCAATGTTCATCCCATTCGTGTGAAAATGCTGGATAAAGACGACCGTATGCTGGAAACAGGGGTGAAAAAGGACCTGATAAACCTGGTAGAGGAGGAGCATGGCTGGGAGCGCTTTGGTGAAAATAATTTTCATCCTACTTTGAAGGAGGGCTATATGGAAGGTGCTTCCATGACCAAGCATGATGGGAAATATTATCTGCAATATGCCGCGCCTGGCACCCAGTTCAACGTTTATGGTGACGGGGCTTATGTATCTGATTCTCCCCTGGGGCCATTCACTTATATGCCGAATAACCCAATGAGCTTCAAGCCCGGAGGATTTACCAATGGTGCGGGTCATGGTATTACGGTAAAGCAAACCAATGGGCAATACTGGCATTTTGCGACTATGGCCCTTGCTTCCAACTCACACTGGGAGCGCCGTCTGGGGATGTTTCCAACCTATTTTGATGAGGACGGGCTAATGTATACCAATACCAGTTATGGGGACTACCCGCTTTATGCGCCGAGCCATCCAACCAAGGCCGGGCAGCATAACGGCTGGATGCTGCTTTCTTATAAGGGCAAAGTAAAGGTTTCGTCTTCAGAAATGCAGATCGTGAAAAGTACCAGTACAGATGATGATTATGAAGTGACCCAGATGCCTGAGAAAACTACAAAGGAAGGGGAAATACTTTCTGAAGTTCTTACCGATGAAAGCCCTAAATCCTTCTGGGTTGCTGAAGCGAATAACGACCAGCAGTGGGTAGAGATCGAAATGTTGAACCCCGGGAAGGTGTATGCTTTACAGCTTAATTATCATGACCATGAGACCGGTATCTATACGAGGACCGAAGGCCTGAGGCATAGATTCACCATTGAAGTTTCAGAAGATGGAAAGAACTGGAATACGGTGGTAGACCGCAGCAATAGTTATGAAGACACTCCTAATGCATACCTTGTTTTGAACCAGCCTGTAAAGGCCAAATATGTTCGTTATAATAACATCGAGGTTCCCGGTAACAACCTGGCCATGTCTGAGATCAGGGTCTTTGGTAAGGGTTTTGGAAAAAAGCCTGCTAAGGTAAAAGGTTTCGAGGTGAAAAGGCAAGAAGACAGTAGGGATGTGAGCCTGTCATGGCAGCCGGTAAAAGGTGCGCAGGGCTACAATATCCGCTGGGGTATTGCTCCAGACAAACTTTACCAGTCCTGGTTGCTTTATGATGTGAACGAGCATTTTATGCGAAACCTGAACCGGGACCAGGAGTACTATTTTAGCATAGAAGCTTTTAATGAAAACGGGATATCAGAAAAGACCCAGGCGATCAGGGTAAGGTAAGCTTAGACTCACAATTATTTACTGAAAATACTTTCAGCTTCAGGGTTTACCACATTTTCAACCGGGGTTGTAGATTATTTAACTTGAAAAACCTGCTGCAAAGAAGGTCTAATACTTGTTTATTGATGGAGAAAAATGCAAAGATGATTATTCCTGCCAGCAGATATTCCATAGTTCCTGCATCATAAATTTTCAGGCAAAGTTTTATGAGCAGGGCGAAACCATAGCTGACCAGGCTGTTTACCAAACATTGAAGCAGACTTGTCATCAGGCCAAATCTGGTTCTGAGGTAATAAAAGATAAGGGAAGTGATTAAGAGCGCAATCGGGATCAGTGCTGGACCCAACTTTAAGGAATTTGGAAGTATAAGGAGAATTACCGCGGTGAATAACCCCAGGAAAAGTGATATGATTAGATCTGAATAGAATCTCAAGCCTGCCAGCATGTTTTTATTTTATCTGATAAATATAATATTTTGATTCAATCTTCCAGTTTTAGAACCAGCCATTTACTTCTTTGGAATGCGAGTAAGTAAATAATGAGCAGGATATAAGTGATAAAGACGAGACCTCCAATGATCTTTAACGCTTCCATTTTGTGATTCAGGATAAAACTTAGGGAAATCAATGGAATTAAAATACCCGCATATTTCAGGTATTTACTCCGCCAGCGATTTCCTGAGATCATAATTCTCTGCCCCAGGCCTATATTTTCAACGGCAATTCTATTACTGCGGCCAGATGCCATTCTCGCTTCAACGAATTGAGCATTTTCATGTAATCTGATCAGTTTTTCTTCTCCGCTCATTAACCTGGTGATCTCTTGGCGGTCTATGAAGATCTTGTAGGCATGATTTTTATTAAAATCTTCCTTTGATCGCTTGACAATTATCTCTTGCATGTTGGTCTAATATACCGGATAAAATGAAATAGTTTTTGATAGGAAATTATTGCGCCAGTGAATCCTTCAATTCTTCGATATCTTCAAGGTAAACTTCATTCAGGTATTCATTATATGGGTCATCACGCTTATATACCATGTATTTTTCAGCTTGCTCTAAATGGGAGTTTGCTTCCTCAAAAAGCTCCTGCTTCAAATATATTCTGGCCAGGCCTAAATGGGCTTCCACTGTGTATTTGGATTGATGGATGGCCTGTTGGAAATGTTCTTTAGCCTGATCCATATTTCCCAATCGTTCTTCGCACAACCCTGCGTACACAAAAGCCTGTATGTCTACCCATTCCTCGCCCTGGTTTGAAATGCTATTCAAAAAATGCATCCGTGCTTTCTCGTATTCTTTTAACCCGAAATATGCTTCACCTCTTAAAAAGTCGATGTCCTCTCCCCAGGGCGTATCCACGATCTGTGGTGTTAGCGAATCCAGCCTGTTGAAATCCTCCAACGCGGCCCGGTAATTTCTAAGGAATCTAAGCTGTATATAGCCCCTGTAACCAAGATGTACTTTTGGGTTTAATTCTACGGCTTTGTTCAGTATTGCGAAGCCTGTGGCGTGATCGCCCCTTTTATTAAAGGGAACCGACTGCTCAAAATATATCTCATCATTTTCAGGTTCCTGGAACTTCAGGATCTCGAACATGCTCTGGGAAAGGTATCCACCCTGCATATGCGCGGCAATATCAAATCTTTCTGCGGAAGAATAGAAGAACAGGGAATAAACGATTAGCAATGAATAAAGGCTTAAAAGTATCGCGAGGGAAAATTTCAGGATCTTAAATACTTTCTTCATAATTTAAAATATATCTACAATTCTCCCGTCCCTCAGCTTGAAATTGAGAACGTAATAGCTGTCGTAGGTTGCGTGATCGTTCTTTGCCGGGTTCCATTTATTTAATTGCCGCACCCTATTTTTGATCTTATCAAGCCGAGCTTCGTCTACCGGTATTTTTTTCATCTCGAGATCTGTGGATTTACTGCGGAATCTTCCGGTTTCTCCATGGCAGTTCACAATAAAACGAAGGCTGATATTTCCCTGTTCTTGAAATTCCAGGTTTTCCAGGTCATTAAGAATTTCAGCCTTTATGGCCTTTTTTCCTCCCTGGTAGTGTGTGCCTATTGCGTAATAATTGGGGATCTTATCTTCATCGCAAACCTGAAACTCCCCATCAATTTCTGGATCTGCCGTTAAATCGCCCACATTATGGCCTTTCTGGTAATAGAACCATGCCGTGAGCGAAGCTGCCAGAAGGAAGCTAATTAATAGGAACAGGTTCGTTCTACTTTTCAAGCTGATTGTATTTTTGAATGATGTATAAAATATTCTTCTGGCTCCCCGAGAGGCTGTCAAACTCTTTCAATATTACGGGGTTGTCGGTAATCAAGGGTCGAATTTCAGCGTGGGCATTTTTTCTGGAATTGAATCAGCCAAAATCTTTGAACTCCAGCTCTGAACCATTTTTAGAGGTATAAAATATGACTTCATCCAGCATCTCGTAAACCTCGATCTTCCCTTTAATGATCCTTTTTGCGAACCACTGACCATACACCGGTTTAATGATACAATCTCCGTAAACTCCCCGAAAAGACCTAACCTGTTTCACGCTGGCGGGATCTATTATTTCCTTATCACCGTTCTCGTCTTCTATTTTAAGCCTGATCTTTGTGGGATCAAGAAGTTTAGGGCTCCTAATGATCTTTCCGTATACGGTATCATTGTTTTTTGTGATCAGGTATTCTTTTTCCTGGGCATTTGCTCCGCTGAAAATGAGAATGGAGAACAGGAAGAAAGTTGTAAAGGTTTTCAATAAGTTCGATTTATTTCTAAAATTTCAAAAGCATTCAGGAAAAGCCTGCTTTCAGCCAAAACTAGCATTTTCATTTATAACTAACTGTTTTCTGTGTAAAAAAACAATTCATAGGGGCTTTCCTGTAATTAACTCATCTTTCTTAGTAGTGAGTGGGTTTTATTCTATTATCGCAAGGATAAATTTTTAAATTTGCATGCAACTAATTTTTAGACACAACACAAACAACACACAACATGCCTACCACAGAAGCAAAGATCTTTAACTGTACCCAAAGCCGTGAACTAGCCGAAAAGATCGCCATGAACTATGGCACCAAGCTGGGGAATGTGATCACCTCTACCTATAGCGATGGTGAATTCCAGCCTTCTTTCGAAGAATCTGTTCGCGGATCCAGGGTTTTTATCATCGGCTCTACCCATCCCGGAAGCGACCATTTAATGGAAATGCTTTTAATGCTGGATGCAGCTAAAAGAGCTTCTGCAAGACATATCACCGCGGTGATGCCTTATTTTGGCTGGGCCCGTCAGGACCGAAAAGACAAACCTCGTGTGCCTATCGCTGCAAAAATGATCGCCAGCATTCTGGAAACCGCCGGTGCCACCAGGATCATAACCATGGACCTGCACGCAGACCAGATCCAGGGATTCTTTGAAAAGCCGGTAGACCACCTTTATGCCAGCACTGTTTTCCTGCCATATCTTAAGAAACTTGGCCTGGATAATCTTACTATCGCCTCTCCAGATATGGGTGGTTCTAAAAGAGCCTATGCATATTCTAAAGCTTTGGAAAGTGATGTGGTTATCTGTTACAAGCAACGCGCCAAGGCGAATGTGATCTCGCATATGGAGCTTATTGGAGATGTGACCGGGAAGAACGTGGTACTGGTAGATGATATGGTAGATACCGCCGGGACCCTTACCAAGGCTGCCGATGTTATGATGGAACGCGGCGCGGTTAGCGTTCGTGCTATCTGTACACACCCTGTGCTTTCAGGTGAAGCATACGAGCGCATCGAGAAATCTAAACTTCAGGAATTGATCGTTACAGATTCCATTCCTCTTAGAAAAGAAAGCAAGAAGATTAAAGTTGTTAGCTGTGCCGAGCTTTTCGCAGACGTTATGAAGAGCGTTCAGGACAATAAGTCTATCAGCTCTAAGTTTATCATGTAATTTCTGAACCAATTGATATTTGTCAATTGTTCACTGTACTTTTTTTACCGGTAAGGGACTGGTTACGTTCAGGATCATTTTTGTCCACAGCGTAAATTTCCAGTTTTTTACCGGTCACTTTTTTAAAGAGCCTGGACTTTCTCTCGGCTCCCCAGATCTCTAGTTCGGGATCTCCCATAGTAGTTAAATAAAGAAGCACCTTGTCTTCGCGGTTATCTATCTCCAGTTTTTCAACATTCTGATAGTGGCTTCTGTCCAAACCGTCGGCCACCCTTAAGATTGCTGAAAGTTTTTTCACTTTCTTGCGCAGGGGTTTTTCCAGCTTCTTGTAGAAAACATGCCTTTTTTTGGGTGTGGATCTTCGGTGGTACCTGGCCACGTTTCCCATGATATTGATCTCATCTTCATTAAAACCTCGCAGATCTGAATGCCTGATGAGGTACAGGGCATGTTTGTGATGTTTACGGTAGGAAATATAATAGCCAATATCATGCATGAGCGTGGCATATTCCAGTAGTTCCCTGTCTGTATCCTCTAATTTGAGCTCTTGCTGAAATTCATCAAAAAGCAGCAGCGCCATGCCGGCCACGTGGGTAGAATGGGTTTCCAGCCAGTTGCATTTTCTAAGGAGTTCATAGATGCTTCGCTTACGCGGATCTGGATAATTCGCTACCAGCTTCAGTTTTGGTTTTTCCTGTCGGATGAAATTCAGGATCATCCCGTCTCTCAAGGCGGCCTCAGAGATCTTGATCTCTTCGATACTGAATTTTTTCAGAAGAAATTTCACCAGAACCATCCCCGGGTTGATGATATCTATCCTTTTTTCATCCAGCTCGCTGATCTTTTTGCGTTCGTCTCTGTCCAGTTTGATGAAATCCTTATAAAGTTCCTTGAAATCTGAAGCTTCAAAGACCAGTTCGTTCAGGGTCATATCTGCAGTAAGAGATTTTCTTTTAGCCACCATGGCTCCGATATTCTCCATGGTCCCCGAAGAGGCTATCATGGTTTTCACTTCGTGTTCCTCGATGACCTGGCTTATCTCTTCCAGGGTTTTCTCGTAATGTTTTCGAAGGTTTTTGATCTCTTCCTTGGTGATAGGATCATTTTTGACGAATTGTGCAGACATCCGGGCGACCCCAAGTTTCAGGCTGTTATGGTAGAAGAATTCTTCATTATTTCCCACGATGAATTCTACGCTACCTCCACCTATGTCGACCATCAGAACATTTTCCTTGTCCAGGGCTATACTGTGTCTTATGGCCAGGCCAATGAGTTCTGCCTCCATCTTTCCGGGGATGGCCCGGGCTTTTATTCCAACTTCATCTATCATCCGCTGGGTGAATTCTCCCCCGTTCCTGGCTTCCCTTATGGCTGAGGTGGCAAAGGCCAGAATCTCCTCGACCTCCTGTGAATCGCAAAGGAATTTTATTCTTTTCAAGGCTTCCAGGCCTCGCTGCATGGCCTCTTCACTAAGCTGGTTGTCCATTCCTTTTTCTGCCAGGATTACCATTTCCTTGAGCTTATCAATGGTCCTGTAACTACCATCGGGGTAGATGTCTACCAGCACGGCATGAAAGGAATTGGTCCCGAGGTCTATGGCGGCGATACGTTTGGTGGGAGAAGAATTATCTATTGCTGGTTCCATTTTTAAAGCTTCAGGTTCATTTTTGCGATTAACCTTTCAATTTACTGAAATTAAACGGCAATGAATTATAAGGCTTTGTGAAAAATAAAGTATCGAGACCTTAGATATGAGATGTTAGAAATCTTTTGGTGTTTTGTAAGAGTCTTATAAACAAATAACTACAGTTACAGTCTCAGATCTAACGTCTAACCTCTAAAATCTAATATCTATTGGAACTTTTTCAGCAACAGGGTTTTATAGATTCAGAAAAAGGCTTACTTTTGCAGCCAAATTTTTAAGCAAATGAAGGCGGTCCACGAAGGACTTGACAACATTTGTTCAATTAAATTAAACATACAAATGAAATCAATTACGATCAACGGATCTAAAAGAGAAAGCGTAGGCAAGAAGGCAACGAAAGCTCTACGTAATGCTGGACAGATTCCTTGCGTATTGTACGGGGTAGAAGGTGATCCACTACACTTTGCAGCAGAGGAAATTGCATTCCAGAATCTAGTGTACACTGCCGATGTACACACTGTAAAAATCAAATTAGAAAGTGGAGAGTCTTACGACGCGATCCTTCAGGATATCCAGTTCCACCCGGTAACTGATGCCATCCTGCACATCGACTTCTACCAGATCTTTGATGATAAGCCAATTACTATGGAAATCCCGATCCACACTGAAGGTGTTGCAAGAGGGGTTAAGAATGGTGGTGTACTTCGTTACAACCTTCGTCGTCTTAAAGTAAGAGGTTTACCTGGAGATCTTCCAGATTACATTGTAGCTAACGTAACCAAGCTTAAGATTGGTCAGAAGCTATATGTAACTGCCGTAGCAAGCGACGATTACAAGATCCAGCATCCAGATAACACCGTGATCTGTCAGGTTAGAACTTCTCGTAACATCGTAGCCCTTGAGGACGATGAGGACGAAGATGAAGTAGCAGCAGATGAAGTACCATCTACTGAAACTGACGACGTAGCAGCAGTTAAAGAAGGAGAAGATAACTAGTATCCGTCTTTTATAATATTAGAAAAGCATTCTCATTTGGGAATGCTTTTTTATTTGAATAAAATTTAAAACTTCGGTTTTGTTTTTTCTGATTTAAAAGTATCTGATTAATTTTATCTTTACCAAAACTAATTGGATGCTTTCATTCTTCGGAAGGATTTTAGGAAAGAAAAAGACCGGGGAGAAAACAGATCCCATGAAGAAATTTTTGATCGTCGGCCTGGGGAACATTGGCCCTAAATATGAAAATACCAGGCATAATATAGGATTCAAGATCCTTGATGAACTTGCCCGTGAAAAAGAAGTGAGCTTTGAGACCCAGAAGCTGGGAGATATAGCTTCTTTTAAATTTAAAGGCAGGACCTTTATTTTGTTGAAACCCAGCACTTACATGAACCTTAGCGGAAAAGCGGTGAATTACTGGATGCAGAAGGAAAAGATCAATCTCGAGAACCTTCTCGTGGTGACCGATGATCTTAACCTGCCTTTCGGAACCCTCCGGCTTAAGACCAAAGGCAGTGATGGCGGGCATAACGGGCTTAAGGATATCCAGGCACAGCTTAATACCACCAAATATAACCGTTTCAGGTTCGGGATAAGTGATGAGTTCAGCAAGGGAAACCAAGTGAACTATGTACTGGGCGAATGGGACGAAAATGAAGAAAGCAAGCTGCCGGAACGATTAAAGACCTCCGCAGAACTTATCCTGTCCTTTGGAACGGCGGGAGTTTCCAATACTATGAATACATTTAACGGCAAATAGCAGGATTTGAAAGAGCATAAAGGAGCAAACTCATTCATAAGTGAAAGACAAACGGTAGTCACCATTGGTACTTTTGACGGGGTTCATGCGGGACACAGGAAGATCATAGAACGCCTTGTAAATTCGGCAAATGCGAACAACCTGGATTCGGTGGTACTTACCTTTTTTCCGCATCCCAGGATGGTGTTACAGAAAGAGAGCGGCATACAGCTAATCAATACCATAGAGGAAAGAAAGAAACTTCTGGAAGAGACCGGGATAGATCACCTGGTAGTGCATCCTTTTACCCACCAGTTCTCACGTCTTACCGCGCTGGAATTCGTGCGCGATATCCTGGTAAACAAGCTGAGAGCCAAAAAGATCATCATAGGTTATGACCACAGGTTTGGGCGTAACCGTACCGCCGATATCAACGATCTTAAACAATTCGGTAAGGAATTCGGTTTTGATGTGGAGGAGATCAGCCAGCAGGATGTGGAACAGGTCGCGGTGAGTTCTACCAAGATCAGGAATGCCCTTTTAGAGGGTAGGGTGGAACGTGCGAACATCTACCTGGAAAAACCTTTTATGTTGAACGGAACCATTGTTAAAGGCCGCGGAATAGGCAAAGACCTTGGTTTCCCCACTGCCAACCTGGAGATCGAAGAGGATTACAAGCTGATTCCCAAGAACGGAGTTTACGTGGTCTCCACCTCGATCGACGGGGAAAAGGTGTATGGCATGATGAACATAGGGACCAATCCCACCGTAGGTGGAAAGGAAAAGACCATAGAAGCCAATTTCTTTGAAATAGATAAGGACCTTTATGGCAAAAAACTGGAAATCCAGATGCTGGTAAGGATCAGGGATGAAAAGAAATTCGATTCGGTGGATGATCTTAAGATCGCCATGAAGCAGGACCGCGCATTTTCCCAGCAATATATAAAAGATAACTATGCTTAACAGGTGGCTTTTCAAGCAAGTGGATAATTCTGCACTTGTGGTCTTTCGTGCGCTATTCGGATTTTTAATAGCCGTGGAAGCCTTTGGAGCCATCTTCACCGGCTGGATCAGACGAACCTTGATCGAGCCGAATTTTACCTTTAATTTTATAGGTTTTGAATTCCTGCAACCCCTGCCCGGGGATGGCATGCTTTGGTATTACGCCGTGATGGGAATTTTCGGGGTCTTCGTGATGCTGGGCTTTAAATACCGGCTGTCTATCATCATGTACACCATTATGTGGTCTGGAGTGTACCTGATGCAGAAATCTTCCTATAACAATCATTATTACCTGTTGATGTTGCTGTGTTTCATCATGAGTTTTCTGCCGGCACATCGCTGGTTTTCTCTTGATGCTAAGCTCAAGCCGTCGATAAGTAAGATATCCATGCCACGCTGGGTATGGGTGGTCATCGTGCTGCAACTCTGGATCGTCTACACCTATGCCTCTGTGGCCAAGCTTTACCCCGACTGGCTGGACGGCAGTTTCCCGGCACTATTAATGAAGTCTAAACAGCATTACTGGCTGGTGGGCGACTTTCTTCAGCAAGGCTGGATTCGCTACGCTATTGCCTATTTCGGGCTCATTTTCGACCTGTTGATCATTCCGCTGTTGCTCTGGAAAAGGACTCGGGTTCCGATATTTCTTGCTGCGATATTCTTTCACCTTTTCAACAGCTTTATCTTCCATATCGGTATTTTCCCCTATATGTCCTTGGCCTTCTGTATCTTCTTTTTTCCAACGGAAAAGGTCAACAAATTTTTTCTTCGGAATAAAAAACAGCATTATGATAAAGGGGAGATCATTGTGCCGTCTTACCGGAATGTGCTTATCGCAGCCATGTTGGTTTGGTTCATTGTCCAGGTTTGTCTGCCCTTAAGACACTGGTTCTTTCAGGATGACGTATTGTGGACCGAAGAAGGGCACCGCCTTAGTTGGCGAATGATGTTGCGCGGGAAGAGTGGTCGTATAAACTTTAAGGTGGTGGAAAAAGGAACTACTGATACTATTTTCGTGGATAAGAAAGAATACCTGTCCAGGAAACAACTTCGGGCCATTACTTCCAAGCCAGACCTAATCTGGCAGTTCGCCCAGCGCCTGGAAGAGGAATATGCTGAAAAGGGTAAACAGGTCGAGGTTTATGTGGAAGGAAAGGTAAGTGTAAACGGTGGTCCTTATAAACCGCTTATCGACCCCAGAGTAGACCTGGCCGCAGAAAAATGGCAGCATTTTAAACATCATGACTGGATTTTACCCTCAGATTCAGACTAATTTTCTTCCCTGCTTTTGTTACATTTGCTGCTTAGAAAAAAGTAGAACGGCAAATTAAATAAAACGGCCTTATGTTACAGGTTTCAAAGATTGCAGAGCATAAAGAGGAATACATCAAAGCCCTTAAAAAAAGGAATTTTGATGCTTCAGATATTTTCGAACAGGTTTTAACCCTGGACGAGACCAGGAGGTCTACCCAGGCAAAACTGGACGACACCCTGGCGAGTTCTAACAAGATGTCCAAGGAGATCGGGCTGTTGTTTAAGAACGGAGAGCATCAGAAGGCCAATATGCTCAAGGAAAAGACCAGCCGTTTAAAGGAGGAATCCAAGGAACTTTCAGAAAAGCTGAACGCGACCGTGGCAGATCTTCAGAATTTGCTATATACCATTCCAAATATCCCGCACGAGTCTGTTCCTGCAGGGATGAGCGAAGATGATAATGAAGAGGTGTATAAGGAAGGGGATATCCCGGTACTTGCCGAAGGTTCTTTACCACACTGGGAACTCGCCAAGAAATACGACATTATAGATTTTGAACTTGGAAACAAGATCACCGGTGCCGGATTCCCGGTTTATAAAGGAAAAGGAGCAAGGCTTCAGCGTGCCCTTATCACCTGGTTCCTGGATAAGGCAACCGAAGCTGGTTATACCGAATTCCAGTTGCCACTGATGGTAAACGAAGCTTCAGGTTTCGGAACCGGGCAGCTGCCAGACAAGGAAGGCCAGATGTACCACGTGACCGAAGATGATCTTTACCTGATCCCAACTGCCGAGGTGCCTATGACCAATATGTTCCGTGACAATTTGATGACCGAAAAGGACTTTCCAGTTCTTTGTACTGGTTATACCCCCTGTTTTAGAAGGGAAGCCGGTTCTTATGGCGCACATGTTCGCGGACTAAACCGTTTGCACCAGTTCGATAAAGTGGAGATCGTAAGGCTGGAAACCCCTGAAAATTCATATGCTGCCCTGGATACCATGGTAGACCACATTAAAGGCCTGCTGAAAGAATTAAAACTGCCTTACCGTATCTTAAGGCTTTGCGGTGGTGACCTTGGATTCACTTCTGCGCTAACCTTCGATTTTGAGGTCTTTTCAACGGCTCAGGATAGATGGCTGGAGATTAGTTCGGTTTCCAATTTCGAGACCTTCCAGGCCAACAGGTTAAAACTGAGATACAGGGATAAAGAAAATAATAAGGAGTTGGTGCATACCCTTAATGGTAGTGCCCTGGCCCTGCCAAGAGTACTTGCGGGAATACTCGAGAATTACCAGACCGAGAATGGCATCAAAGTGCCAGAGGTGCTTGTGCCTTACTGCGGATTCGATAAGATAGATTAATCTCTCTAACATATTTAAAAACAGCGCAAATGTTTATATTTACATATGCGCTGTTTTTTGTTTATAGCTTTATGGTTTCTAGCCGGTTGCGGAGCTTTTGCTCAAAGTGAACAACTGGCCCGTAATTTCTTTGACCAGGGCGAATATGAAAAGGCCCTGAAGATCTATGAGAGACTTTACCAGGAAAACCCTTCCAATCCTCTTTTTTTTAACGGTCTTGTAGCCTCACACCAGCAACTGGAACAATTCGATATTGCTGAAAGCCTCTTGATGGAGCGTCTTAACAGGTCTGCGAACAACCCGGCTATTTTGATCGAGTTGGGTCATAATTTCGAATTACAGGAACAGGAGGCCCGGGCAGAGCAGTTCTACGAAGAAGCCCTGCAGTCCATAGAAGGCAGGCCCAACTATGCCTATTCCATTGCGCGAAGCTTTGAACAGTATAATCTTCTGGAATATGCCGCTAAGGCCTATGAAAGGGCCATGGAAATGAATACCGATCGCAATTTTAACTTGCAGCTGGCCCGTATCTATGGGGAACAGGGTAAAATTGAAGAGATGTTCAGCAATTACCTCGACCTCATCGAAAACGACATGAAATTCTACGGGCTGGCCAATAGGGAGTTCAACCGTTATATCACCGAAGATGCTTCGGCAGAACCCAATATCATTCTCCGGAAATTATTGCTGAAGAAACTTCAGGAAGATCCGCAGCTATTATATAACGAAATGCTCAGCTGGCTGTTTATCCAGCAGAAGGAATTCGACAAGGCATTTGCCCAGGAACGCGCCATCTATAAAAGGGGAGAGAACAATCTTCAGGGCATTCTGAACCTAGCCTTTATCGCGCGTGAGGCTGAAGATTATGCCGCGGCCAAGGAGATTGTGAACTATGCCGTGGAAGAATCACCCTCGCCAATTTTCAACCTTCAGGCAAGGCATTTCCTGGTGAAGCTTCAGCTGGAAACCGCAAATCCGGAAGATTATCCGGAAATTGAAAATTCCTTCCGCCAGCTCATACAGGAGTATCCCCTGAATGAAGGCACCCTTGACCTGAAGATAGATTACGCCAATTTCCTTGCCTTTCAGCTGGATAAAAAACAGGATGCCATAGCCCTTCTAAAAGAGGCCATGGGGGTGGGTAATTCAGATTTCCAGACAGCACGTATAAAAATGGCTCTGGCCGATATTCTCGTGGTCGAGGAAAAGTTCAATGAGGCCCTTATTTATTATTCCCAGGTACAGAACCTGGTAAAAAATGATGAAATGGCCCAGAATGCCCGTTTCAAGGTGGCCAAGACCAGCTATTATAAAGGAGATTTTGAATGGGCCAAGACCCAGCTCGATATTCTGAAATCTTCAACTTCTCAGCTCATCGCCAATGATGCCATGGAACTGAGCCTGCTCATTAGCGATAATACACAGGAAGATTCTACCCAGACGGCCTTGAAGAAATATGCCCGTGCCGACCTTCTATCTTTTCAGAAAAAAAATCCCGAGGCCATACAGGCTCTGGATTCGATCCTGGTAAACCATAAAGGCGAAAAGATAGAGGATGAAGCCTTATTGAGCCAGGCGAAACTGTTCGAGCAGGAAAAGAATTACGAGAAGGCTGAACATAACTACCTGGCCATCATCAACTCTTTCGGGAAAGATATTCTTGCCGATAACGCCCATTATTTCCTGGCAGAGCTCTATGCGAACGAGCTGCACGATCTGGAGAAGGCAAAGGGCTTTTACGAGCAAATTATCTTTAACTTTGCAGACAGTATCTACTTTGTGGAAGCCAGGAAGAAATACCGGATGCTTCGCGGGGATACTATAGAATAACCCAAAAATTAACTTTCGCAATGATCATATATAACGTCACTATAAACGTTCAGGAGGATATTCATGATAAATGGGTAAAGTGGATGAAAGAGGAGCATATTCCAGATATGCTGGATACCAAAAAATTCACCAGGGCCCTAATGACCAAAGTGATGGTAAAGGAGCCTATGGGCGGGATCACCTATTCGGTACAGTATACCGCAGAAAGCAAGGAAATGCTGGAGCGCTATTATTCTGAAGATGCTGATGATCTGAGGGCCAGGTCGAAGCCCTTTGAAGGTAAGTTCGTGGCCTTTAGGACCGAGCTGGAAGTGATCTCTGAGCAGTAGGCCACTGACTAATCTCTCTAAAAAAATAAAGGTTGCAGGCTGCCTGTTATCTTTAATCCTTAAAAATCCCCTATGAAAAAATACAAGCCTTCATTCAATAAACCTTCCAAGAAGGATAACCAGGACGTAAGGGCCAAAAAGCACCTGGGACAACATTTTCTTACCGATGAGAATATTGCCTCAAAGATCGCAGACACCCTGAGTTTTGAAGGTTATGATAAGGTCTTGGAAATAGGCCCGGGGATGGGAGTGCTTACCAAGTATCTTCTGGAAAAAGATACCGAGGTGCACGTGATAGAGATAGATACCGAAAGCGTGGAATACCTGGAAAGTCATTACCTGCATTTAAGGGGGCGGATACACGAAAAGGATTTCCTTAAGCACGACCTTGGGCAGATCTTCAGGGATGAGCAATTCGCCATCATAGGTAACTTTCCTTATAATATCTCAACCCAGATCGTATTCAAGGTCCTGGAGATGCGGGACCAGATCCCGGAGTTTTCGGGGATGTTTCAGAAAGAAGTAGCCAAAAGGATCTGCGAAAAAGAAGGAAATAAGACTTACGGAATTTTAAGCGTGCTCACCCAGGCTTTCTATGAGGCCGAATATCTTTTTACGGTTCCGCCTTCAGTATTTAATCCGCCACCAAAAGTGGACAGCGGGGTGCTTAGGTTGAAAAGAAAGGAAAATTTTAGCCTGGACTGTAATGAAAAATTATTTTTCCGGGTGGTGAAAACCGCCTTTAATCAGCGCAGGAAAACCCTGCGGAACAGTTTAAAAACTCTTAATCTTCCCGATAATTTAAGGGAAGATGCTATCTTTGGCCTTCGGCCGGAACAACTCAGTTTCCAGCAGTTTATTGAACTGACCCAAAAAATTGAGCCGTATGCAATTTCAGCTAAGTGATGAATTAATCGACAAGATAAGATACCTCATTGAAGAAAGGAAAGATGAGGAGATCCTGCTGCACCTGGAAGAGGTGCACCATGCCGATATTGCTGAAATTCTTACCGAGCTTGATGTTGAAGAAGCCACTTACATTGTAAAGCTTCTTAATAGTGAGCAAACGGCAGAGGCTCTTATGGAGCTGGAAGAAGATCGCCGGGAACGCATCCTGGAAGGTCTTTCGCCAAAGGAGATCGCCGATGAGCTTAACGAGATGGATACCGATGACGCGGCCGATATCATCTCTGAACTTTCCCTTGAACTACAGCAGGATGTAATTTCTGAAATCACCGATGAGCAGCACGCCGATGATATCGTGGAGCTGTTGAGGTATGACGAGAATTCTGCCGGTGGTTTAATGGCGAAGGAGCTGGTAAAGGTAAGCGAGAACTGGAGTGTTACCGGTTGCATGACCGAAATGCGCAAACAGGCCGAAAATGTTACCCGGGTACATTCTATCTACGTGGTAGATGACAAGAACAAGCTAAAAGGAAGACTTTCCCTGAAAGATTTGCTTACTGCATCGAGCGATGCCAATATCAGCGATATTTACATCCCTAGTGTAGATTACGTGAATGTGCACACCGAAGGGGAAGAAGTGGCCCGTATCATGCAGAAGTATGACCTGGAAGCCATTCCCGTTGTCGATGAAATGGGACGCCTGGTGGGGCGTATCACCATTGATGATATCGTAGACTTTATCAAGGAGGAAGCTGAAAAGGATTACCAGATGGCTGCTGGTATCTCTGAAGATGTCGAGGCAGATGATAGTATCTGGAGGCTTACCCGCGCCCGTTTACCCTGGCTGATCCTGGGACTTTTTGGTGGTCTTGGAGCCGTCTATGTTATGAAAGGTTTTGAGGAAGCCCTCGCTAATTACGTGGAACTCTTCTTTTTTACCCCGCTTATCGCCGCAATGGCGGGTAATGTGGGGGTGCAATCCAGCGCGATCATCGTGCAGGGACTTGCCAACGATAATCTTCGGGGCAGTCTCTTTAACCGACTTCTGAAAGAGATAGGTCTTACGCTCATAAACGGGGTGGTTTTAGGTATCCTGGTCGTAATATTTGGCTTTATAGTAGGCCAGCCACAAATTGTGAGCTTTACCATAGCCCTGGCCCTGATCACGGTGATCATCATCGCCGCACTTATTGGTACTTTCGTTCCCATCATTCTGGACAAACAGGGTATAGACCCGGCCATCGCTACCGGTCCTTTTATTACCACCAGTAATGATATTTTCGGGATCTTTATATTCTTTTACCTGGCCAAGACCATCCTCGGTTTTTAGAAACAGTTCCCGATTTTTTCGGGTACCCATATCATTCTTTATCTTTGTAGGTCCGTTTTTCGATAAGCATTTATTGAAGCGGAAAAGCTATTTTTATATTAATCTGAAAAAGAGAGAACAATGATCATTCTACATGCCGATACCAATCATCCAAGCTTGATGAAAAAACTGGCGGAGGCAGGACATCATAATATTGAAGGATACGAACAAAGCAGGGAGGAGACCTTGCAAAACCAGCATTTATACGACGGCATCGTGATTAGAAGCCGTTACAAGATAGACCGTGAATTTATAGATGCGGCCCCTAACCTTAAATTCATTGCCAGGGTTGGTGCAGGCCTTGAAAGTATAGATGTGGACTACGCCCGGGAGAGAGGCATCAAACTATTTTCGGCGCCGGAAGGGAATATGAACGCCGTTGGGGAACATGCCCTTGGAATGTTATTATCCCTTTTCAACCGGTTGAACAAAGCCGATAAAGAGGTTCGTGAAGGCCTGTGGCACCGAGAGGAAAATCGAGGTGTAGAGCTGGATGGAAAGACCGTGGGCATCATCGGTTATGGAAATATGGGGAAGGCTTTTGCCAAAAAGCTTCGGGGTTTTGAGGTAGACACTATCTTCTATGATATCAAAGACGGGATAGGTGATGACAACGCCCGGCAGGTAGACTATGACGAATTTTTCGAAAAGGCCGACGTGGTAAGCCTGCACACTCCCTTAACCGAGGATACTAATCAGATGATCAATAAGGAGTTTATCTCAAAATTCAAAAAACCATTCTGGCTAATCAATACTGCCAGGGGTAAATGCGTGGTCACCGCAGACCTGGTAGAAGCCCTTAAAGAGGAAAAAGTATTGGGTGCAGGCCTGGACGTGCTGGAATATGAGAAATCTTCTTTCGAAAGCCTTTTCGGCAACAAAAAGAATGTATCCATAAGTGCGGCAGATCCAATCCCGGAAGCATTAAGGGAACTCATGTTCATGCCTCACACCTTACTTAGCCCACACGTGGCAGGTTGGACGGTTGAATCTCATAAAGGCCTGGCTACGGTGATCGCAGATAAGATCATTGCCGAGTTTGGTGAAGGCGATAAAAATTAGAATTATGAAAAATAGGGTTACAGGTTTAGGCGGATTTTTCTTTAAGGCAAAAGATCCTGATAATGTAAAAAGCTGGTATAACCGGCATTTAGGGTTAAATACAGACCAATATGGCTGTACCTTCTGGTGGAAGGATAAGGAAGGAAATGACTGCTCGACTCAATGGAGCCCGATGAACGAGGATACCGATTATTATAAGCCTTCCGAAAAACCATTTATGATGAACTTCAGGGTGGAAAACCTTGAAGAATTGCTGAAGACCCTGAAAGAAGAAGGAGTAAAGGTGGTTGGAGAGATGGAAACCTACGAGTATGGGAAGTTTGGATGGATCATGGATCCTGAAGGAAACAAGATCGAGCTCTGGGAGCCGGTAGATAAGGTTTTCAAGGATCAGTAAATCTCTTAGGTGAATTGTAAGACTGAGTGCAGTCGAAGCCTCGTTTAATCTCAAAAAATAAAAAGGCTACTAAAAAATCATTTCCGTCAAGCTGAACTTGTTTCAGCTTCTCTTTGATGAGATCCTGAAACAAGTTCAGGATGACGTTTATTTTTAAGTAGCCTTTTATTATATATTATTATGCCTATTAACCTAGCTGGCTAAGCTCTATCAAGGCAGATTTTATAGGTTCTTCCCCTTCGATACATTCAAAAGTTACATTTTTAACCAGTGGATCTGCCAGTGACATAACCAGAATAAAGGCGACATCGTCTCTGGAGATTTCCCCACGTTCATTAAGGGTTTCTTTGGCAACCTTCACCTTGGCAAGGCCAAGATCGTCGGTAAGGGCTCCTGGCCTAACGATAGTATAGTTAAGACCACTTTCCCTAAGGTATTCGTCAGCTTCCTGTTTGGCTTCCAGGTAATGCCTCAGGTCTTCGTTCTTGGAAGGGTCGTCTGCTCCCATGGAACTTAGCATCACGAACTTTTTCACCTTGGCTTTTTTAGCCGCGTCGATCAGTTTTTTAGCTCCATCGCGGTCTACCGCATCGGTCTTGTCCGGGCCTGTTTTACTTCCCGAACCCGCAGCGAAGATCACTTTGTCTATTCCTTTCATGGTGTGGCTCACATCGCCTTCAAGGTCACCCATAACGGCCTCCACTTCCATGTCTTCAAATTGCTGTCTTTGCTCTTCTTTCCTGATAAGCGCTAACGGATTGAAATTTTCAGAACTATTAAGAATTTCGATCACTCTTTTTCCTGTATGACCGGTCGCGCCGGCTATCAATATATTTTCCATAGTTTTTTCTTCTATTTTATTGCTTGAAACAAGATAAGAAGCTTGTCAAACATTACCCAGTCAGAAGCCACTAATAACAGTATCTTAACAATGGCAAGCCTATTTGCCGAATGCACCGGCTCTTTCTTCCAGTTCTTTCTGAAATTCTTCCATCACCGGTTTCACGGTACTTTCGGGAAGATCGGCGATCCTAATGTACATTAATCCATCTACGGCATCGTTGAACAATGGATCCACATTAAAAGCGACGACCTTGGCGTTCTGCTTGATGTATTTTTTGATAAGTACGGGCAGGCGCAGGTTTTCGGTCTCCAGCTCGTCGATGATCTTGTCGAACTTGTTAAGATCGGCCTCGCTTTCGTCGAAAACCAGGTCTTTATCGGCATCCTCCAGTTTGACCTTGAATTCCTTTTTAGGCCTTACATATTGGGCGACATAAGGATCGTAATAATTGGACTTCATGAACTCGATCATGAGAGACTTTGAGAAATTACTGAACTTGTCACTAATGGTAACCCCGCCAATAAGATAATTATGCTCGGGGAACCTCAGGGTGCAGTGCACGATCCCTTTCCAAAGCAGGAACAGGGGCATGGGTTTTTGCTGATATTCCTTGATGATAAAGGCTCTGCCCATTTCTATGGACTGGCTCATCATTTTATGCAGTTCCGGCTCGAACCTGAAAAGGTCCTGCAGGTAGAAACCGTCAATGCCATGATTGGCGTAGATCTCGTTGCCCATTCCCATTCTGTAGGCCCCGGCTATCTTTTCGGCTTCGTTATCCCAGAGAAAAAGGTGATGATAATATTCATCGAACTTATCCAGGTCTATGCTGTTATTGGTTCCTTCGCCTACTTCCCGGAAAGTGATCTCGCGCAACCTTCCAATCTCGTTCAGGATGTTAGGGATCACCTCGCGTTTGGCCAGGAAAACCTCGTAATTCTTGCTCTGCAGGAGACGTTTGTCCATTTTCCGGCAATTATCCACCTCGATCTTCATGAGTTCTGAATTGGTCTCCTCGGCGATCTGTTTCGGCGAGCGCGGGATCTTGATCTTTTTGGGCAGACTTCCTAATAGTTTCTTCTTTTCAAATACATTGGCCAGCATATAGGTTTTACGGCGCAGAAAGGCGGTGTAGGCTTCCAGGTTAGAATGCTCCTGCTGGTCTTCCACAGAAATTGGATGACCAACTCTTACCTTGATCTTACGTTTTCGCTGGCTTAGCATTTCACTGGGTAACTTTGCCGTTCTAAGCACATCGCTGAAAGAGGCCAGGCGGTAGAAGAACAGGCTGTTCTTCGCATGAAAATAAATGGGGACCACCGGCACCTTAGATCTTTGTATCAGTTTCATGGCCGAGGGCTCCCAGGGCCGGTCCACGATCATCTTTTTATCGCGATAAGTAGAAACCTCACCGGCAGGAAAGATGCCTAATGCGTTTCCTTCCTTGAGGTGTTGGAGCGCATTTTTCATTCCGCCCAGGCTGGATTTCGCTTCCTTATGATCTTCAAAAGGATTTACCGGAAGGATGTATGGTCGAAGCGGGTCTAGTCTATGCAGGAGAAAATTGGCGATCACCTTGTAATCCGGTCGTTTTTCCAGGACCAGCTTCATCAGGATCATCCCATCTATTCCTCCAAGAGGGTGGTTAGAAATGGTGATAAAAGGTCCTTCCTTAGGGATCCTTTTCAGGTCCTTTTCGGGGATCTCGTAATCTATTTCGAATTCCTTCAGGATGGATTCAATGAAATCTGTACCCTTCAGGTTCTTGCGTTTGTCGTATTCCTTGTTGATTCGGGAAAGTTTCGTGGTCTGCAGGACAAGCCAGCCAATTCCGGTTCCCAGGAAGCCAAACTTACGAAGGTTCATAACATTGGCTACTTCTTTGGCACTAACGATTCCCATGATTGATTGGTTTAGTTCAATCAAAAATAAGAAATCAAAATTTAGTTTTCGGCAACTAGTTGCATAGTGTTCTGGGTAAGCTGTTTCAGAAGCACGTTTTTATCCTTTTCCAGCTCATTGATCGCGGACTGGTTGAAATGTCTGATGGTGTACAGGGAAACCCCGGTCTTATAATCTACCTTGTACCTGGCCTTAAGGTGCTGGATAAGCTTTTCCAGCTGGTTGAACTTATTGTCTACACACACCCTGAAGCTGATCGCAGAATTCTGAATAAGGTCTACCTTCATCTGGTATTGATGGAAGAGTTTAAAGATCTCTGAAATATTCTCTTCTACCATAAAAGAGAAATCCCGGGAAGACAGGGAGATCAAAACCTGCTCTTTTTTTACGATAAAACAGGGGATTTCCGGGAAAAGGGTTTTCCCCTTGCTCACCGCAGTTCCTTCACCCTTAGGATCGATAAATGATCTTACAAAAAGAGGGATCTCTTTTCTCTGTAAAGGCTGAAGGGTTTTGGGGTGAATTACAGAAGCCCCGTAAAATGCAAGTTCGATGGCCTCTTCATAAGAGATCTGGTTAAGCAGTTCGGCTTTGTTGAAATAACGCGGATCGGCGTTTAGAACTCCTGGCACATCTTTCCAGATGGTCACATTTTCAGCATTAAGACAGTAGGCCAGGATAGCGGCAGAATAATCTGAACCCTCCCGTCCCAGCGTGGTCGTAAAATTATTGGGATCTGAAGCAATGAAACCCTGGGTGATATTAAGTTTTTTTGGATCTATTCTCTTTTGTATGCGGTCCTGGGTCTTGGTCCAGTTCACCTGGGCATCACGATATGTGCTGTCGGTTTTTATAAGATCCCGGGCATCTACCCAGTTGGCTTCTAAATGTTGAGAATTAAGATAAGCGCTTACGATAGAGGTGGAGATCAATTCCCCGTAAGAAACTATCTGGTCGTACACAAAATCGTATTGCTTAGACCTGTTATGTTGTAAAAAGTTCTCGAGTTCGGTGAATTGCGAATTAATGGTTTCGAAGATCGACGCCCGGTTGTCTGGAAAAAGTTCTTCGGCGATCGCCAAATGATAATCCTTAACCTCCTTAAGACTGGTCGGGATCCTGAAAGAGCTCAGGTAATCCTTTACCACCACTTCCAGCGCGTTGGTGGTCTTCCCCATAGCCGAAACGACGATTAGTTTATTCTCGCTGCCGGTTTCATTAAGTACTTTGATCAGATTTTTAACTCCTTCGGCATCCTTTACAGATGCGCCACCAAACTTGTAAACTTTGATCACTATTCTCCTATATTTTTTTGTATTCCGCTTTCTTCCATATGTACGGTTTTCCAGCTTTCCTTGATCTCGGCTCCGGTATTTTCATAAAACTCGATCGCGTTCCGGTTACCTTCAGAAACCACCCATTCTATTCGCTTTACGCCGTGCTCGTGACCGTATTTTACTACCTGCTGGTAAAGTGCCCCACCTAGACCTGTGCCGCGCATCTTTTCACGAACAATAAGGTCTTCCAGGTGAACCGTTCTTCCTTTCCAGGTTGAGAATCTGAAATATACCAGCGCCATTCCTTCTATCTTTCCTTCTACATCGGCTACAAAGCATTTAAAATTGCCATTATCGAAGCCTTCTTTTTCAAGATCGGCTACGCTTACTTCAACGTCGTCCAGATGGTTTTCGTGTTCCGCGAGTTCTTTGATGAGTTCAAGAACATCATCCATATCTTCTCTCCTGGCTTCTCTAATAGTATATTTCATTTGTTTCTGTTTTTTTGGTTTTTAATCGGTCAAATGTAATTCGCCAATGATCCAATCTTTTAGATTAAGAATGCTTTTATGGCTCCTTTCATTATCCACGATCTTTAACAAAAATAAGGATTGATATTCACATCCTTATTAATACGGTCTTAAAGGATACCTTTATTTTCCAGATATTCATGCATGGCCTGCTCGTCCATTTGTACGGTGTCCCACACTTCCATCACCTCGGCACCGGTTCTTCGGTAAAAATCTGCTGCATCCTTGTTCCAGTTAAGTACTACCCATTCGGTACGTTTTACCTTCTGGTCTTTGGCATATTTGATCACCTCAGTATAGAGAGCAGATCCAAGCCCCTTCCCGCGAAATTCCTCTCTTACGATAAGGTCTTCCAGGTGTACCGTTTTACCCTTCCAGGTGGAATACCTGAAGTAAACCAGCGCCATGCCTTCAATTTTACCATCGATCTCTCCCACGAAACAGTGAAAGGCAGGGTTCTCTCCAAAACCGTCGCGAATAAGGTCATTTTCGTCTATGATCACCGCCTCCGGCTCCTTTTCAAAAACAGCCAGTTCATTGATGAGGCTTAGAACCTCTTTCATATCTTCCTTGCGCGCCTCACGTATGTTAATTTCCATCTAAAAAGTTTTAGACAAAAATAAACAATAGTACTATTGTCAACGAAAACGTTGTAGTAAGTTTAAATTTTAATATTTTAGCCGTCAAATTCACTTTAACCATGCCTAAGCCAAACCAGAGCCTTGGAGAATTTATCATCGAAAATCAGGCAGATTTTCCCGGTTCTTCAGGAGAGCTTTCCAGATTGATCAATTCCTTAAGACTTGCCGCCAAAGTGGTGAACCACGAGGTTAACAAGGCCGGACTGGTGGATATTATCGGGGCTTATGGCGAAACCAACGTTCAGGGTGAAGACCAGCAAAAACTGGATGTTTATGCCAATAATAAATTCATTCAGACGCTTACCAACAGGGAGATCGTTTGCGGAATAGCTTCTGAAGAAAATGACGATTTTATCCAGATCGAGGGGCATAAAGGCGATCACCAGAACAAGTACGTGGTTTTGATGGATCCGCTGGATGGCAGCTCGAATATAGACGTAAACGTTTCGGTAGGTACGATCTTTTCAATTTATAAAAGAGTAACACCTGTGGGAACTCCTGTGCAGCAGGAAGATTTTCTGCAACCGGGAAATAAACAGGTTGCGGCCGGGTATATTATTTATGGGACCTCTACCATGCTGGTATATACCACTGGTTGCGGCGTGAATGGTTTTACGCTGAACCCTGCTCTGGGTTCCTGGTACCTTTCTCATCCAGACATGAAATTTCCTGAGGAAGGTCGAATCTATTCCATCAACGAGGGGAACTATATACATTTCCCGCAGGGTGTGAAAGACTATATCAAGTATTGCCAGGAAGAAGAGGGTGACCGCCCTTATACCTCCAGGTATATAGGTTCGATGGTTTCAGATATTCATCGCAATATGATCAAGGGTGGCATCTTTATGTACCCAAAAAGCTCCAAGAACAACAGCGGTAAGCTCAGGCTCCTTTACGAATGCAATCCCATGGCTTTCCTTACGGAACAGGCCGGGGGTAAGGCCAGTGACGGCTTTAAAAGGATACTGGATATCCAGCCTACAGAATTACACCAGCGTGTGCCTTTTTTCTGCGGAAGCAGGAAAATGGTTGAAAAAGCTGAGGAATTTATGGCAAAAGCTGAAGCTAAAGGTCAGGCTCAGTCGTTCTCCTTTTCAAGTAAATAACGGTAATCGTCAAAACTTAGCTGCCCGCTGAAGATCTGTATGGATCTTTTAATGATACCTTCAGAAGCCTGGCTTGAGAAACCAAGACCAATCGCGTATTTCTTGATAAGTTCTGTCTCCTCGTCGTCTATGATATGGTCTGCAAAGATGATCTTGAAAAGGTCGTGCAGGCGTTCTAGTCTTCTTTCGATACTGTTATAAGACGAAAGCGGAAAAGCCTTAGGGTTTTCAAGCACCTTATCGTACTCTTCCTGACTAATATCAAGTTTCCTGGCGAATCGCTTCAATAGAAGTTCTTCGTCTTCATTAATTTCTCCATCAACGGCTGCAAGGTTGACAATAGAGGCGAAATGGCTAAGATTTCGAAGGTGCTCTCCCGAGCCAAATAAATCTGAAAAGGACATTCTTGTACTGGTTTTATACTACAAATATAGTTAAACAGGCAAGTTTTTAGTACCAAAGCATGGCTAAATTAAGCTTCGGCAATCGCTAATCTTTTCTTAATCCTTTTCGGTTCCTATATCTATTATTTAAATTCCTTTTTCTTCTATGTAAATATGAAAACACCCTTACTGGTATTTAACGATAAAGGAATCTATTGCGAGGCGGCAGATGTCTATCTGGATCCCTGGAGGCCGGTAGATAAGGCCATTATTTCTCATGGGCATGCCGATCATTCCCGCTGGGGGCACAAGAAATATATCACCCATCACAGCAACGTTCCAATTATAAGGCATAGGCTAGGGGAAATTCAGGTTACAGGAAAAGAATGGAATGAAAGCTTCACTATAAACGGCGTGAAATTTTCGCTGCATCCTGCCGGCCATATCATAGGTTCTTCGCAGATTAGGGTAGAGCATAAGGGCGAGGTCTGGGTCTTTACCGGCGATTATAAGACCGAAGATGACGGCGTAGCGGTGCCCTACGAGCCGGTGAATTGTGATACCTTCATTACCGAATGTACTTTTGGACTTCCCGCCTTTAAGTGGACTCCCCAGAAGCAGGTATTCGAAGATATCAACAACTGGTGGCAGCAGAACCAGGAGGATGGAAGGACCTCGGTATTATTCGGTTATTCCCTGGGGAAGGCGCAACGCTTATTAAAACACCTGGATACTTCTATTGGCAAAATCTATACGCATGGAGCCATTGAAAACATGACCGAGGTTCTGCGCGATCAGATGGATTTCCCTGAGACTATACGCATAACTCGCGAAACCAAAAAAGACGAAATAAAAGGCAATATTGTCCTGGCGCCGGGAAGCGCACACGGCACTACCTGGATCAAAAAAATGGTGCCTTATGTCACTGCTTCAGCCAGCGGATGGATGACCTTTCGCGGCGCTCGCAGGAGAAGGGCCATAGACAAGGGATTCGTATTAAGCGATCATTGTGATTGGCAGGGCTTGCTCACCTCTATTAAAGAAACCGGTTGCGAAAAAGTGATCTGTACCCATGGGTATACCGATATATTTTCCAGGTTCCTAAGGGAGCAGGGATATGACGCGAGAACCGAGGAAACCCAGTACGAAGGTGAAACCGGGCAGATGGAAGCTGAAAAAGAAAAGGAATGAAGGCATTTGCAGATCTTATAAAAACCCTGGACAGTACCAATAAGACCACACTTAAAGTGGCCGCGCTCACTGAATATTTCAGGATCGCGCCACCAAAAGATAAGGTCTGGACCATTGCCATTCTTAGTCATAGACGCCCCCCGAGGCCGGTGAATACAACCCTTATGCGTGAATGGGCTTCAGAGCTTGCTAAAATTCCCTTGTGGCTTTTCGAGGAATCCTACCATATCGTGGGAGACCTTGCCGAAACCATTGCGCTGGTGATTCCACCTTCAGAAGAATCTACAGAAAAAAGCCTTAACCAGTTCCTGCACGAGATCATTGAGCTCAAAAAAAAGCCGGAAGAGGAGAAAAAGGAATACCTGTTTGAGAACTGGCTTAACCTTAATTATTACGAGCGATTTGTTTTCACCAAGCTAATCACGGGAAGTTTCCGCATCGGGGTAAGCCAGAAACTAATGACCAGGGCCCTTTCCAAGGCAACTGATATCGACGAGGACATCCTGGCCTATAAACTTATGGGAAACTGGGAGCCGTCGAAGATCAGCTTTAATAAACTTATTCTCGAAGAAAACCAAGAGGATTTCCTTTCCAAGCCCTATCCTTTTTACCTGGCATACGCGATAGAAGATGAGCCTGAAGAACTGGGAGATGTTTCAGAGTGGAGCGCTGAGCATAAATGGGACGGCATCAGGTCTCAGGTGATCATAAGGAATGACGAGCTTTTTGTGTGGAGCCGAGGCGAAGAGCTGGTAACCGATAAGTATCCCGAGTTCGAGGCTTTTGTTGAAGCCATTCCCAACGGCACGGTGATAGATGGTGAAATCCTCCCATTTCCAAAAGGCGAAATAGGAACTTTTAAGGACCTGCAAACCAGGATAGGCCGAAAGAACGTCACCAAGAAATTATTAAAAAAGACACCGGTTATCCTCAAGGCATACGATATCCTGGAATGGGAAGGAGAGGACATCAGGGATACCGCTTTTGGGAAGCGCAGGGAAATACTTGAAAAATTATATCACGAGGTACAATCTGAAGAACTGCCCTTGCATTTATCTGAAACCATACAGTTCAAAAACTGGGAAGAAGCCGCCCGGGAAAGGGAAAATTCCCGTGAAGTAAAATCTGAAGGTCTTATGCTGAAAAGACTGGATTCACCTTACCTCGTAGGTAGGAAGAAAGGCGACTGGTGGAAATGGAAGGTAGACCCGCTTACCATAGACGCCGTGCTTACTTATGCTATGCGAGGTCATGGCCGCCGAAGCAACCTTTTTACAGATTATACCTTCGGTCTTTGGGATAGTGAAAAGGAGGAACTGGTAACCTTTGCCAAAGCTTATTCCGGCCTAACCGATAAGGAATTCCGGCAACTGGATGCCTGGATAAAGAAGAATACACTGGAAAGGTTCGGGCCCGTAAGAAGTGTCACCCCGCATCATGTTTTCGAGATCGCTTTCGAGGGCATCGCAGAATCTAAAAGACATAAGAGCGGTGTGGCGACCAGGTTCCCCAGGATCTTACGCTGGCGAACCGATAAGAAGATCGAGGAGGCCAATACCCTGGAAGACCTCAAAGCCCTGATCCCATAGCAGCTATTTTCTCCTCGCCATGGCCAGGATCTCGGTTTCGAACTTCTCTTCGTCGTTAAGGATCTGGAAGAACTCTTCAATAAACAGCAAAGTCGAAAAGTACTCTTTATCATCTTCAAACAGCTGCTCACAGTCCTGGATTGCCTTTAACAAGGCAGGTCGATTATTCAGAAATTCGAGCCTTACCTCGTGAAAAAGTTTAGGTTCCCGCTGGAAGCCACGATACATTCTTTGGGTCACCCTTTCTATGCTTAGTTTTTCATTATTTATCTGGGAAACCGTGGCATAACTGGTATTCACCATTCCGGCCATATCAAAATCATAGGGTATGGGAATGATCTCACCTTCGCGGAAAATAAGTTTGGAATTATGCTGGTAAGCGTTCGAGAAATCTGTATTGCCGATCATGAATTGAAAAAAAGAGTTGCGCACCGATTCCCTGGCGTTATGGTTCATGGGATGTATGTTAGATTCGATCACCTTACCGCCTATCCGCTCGGCCACATGTTTATCGTCTTCAATAAAAAAGGCCATGACTTCGTGGATCTTGGTCTTATTGCTTCTTAATTCCTCGTATTTCAGGTTAGTCAGCCTGGTCTTGAAATGATACGGAGATACCACTTCATAAAGCTTGTAAGCAAGGTATTCCTTGATCACATTATCGTTCATGTCCCGTTGGATCAGGCAGGGCAGTACCATTTTCAGGTTCTTGTGACTTTCAAAAGGGGTGTCTTTAGATTCCTTCTTTTTGATCTTGACCTTTAAAGGAGCATAATAACAATGCTCTAGACGGAAATTTCCGCGGCGGCGCAGCCTTACTTCGAGTGAATCCCAGGCATGATCTAGGTTTTCATATTTCAGGTAAGTATAAATATAGGTGGAATCGTTGGTGTCTTTTTTAATATCTTTATTAGAGTATCTAAGCGAAATGTTCATGATCCCCTCATTCTGAAATAGTTCATATTCCGCAGGGAAAGACTGTTCCTTAACTTCCTGTGCGTAAGAGGTGAAAAAGGATGAAACCTGAATCAGAATTAAAAGGATAGTTCGCTTATCCATAATATTGGCATATATTTATCTAAAATATTAAAAATCAGATCATTAGAAAGTATTTCTCCATAATTAATTACAGGACGTTCGTGACCTTGCTTATTTCAGCTTTGATCACTTTCCTGTGTCTTAGGTTCGGGCTCAACTTCAATGTGGACCTTACCCTGCTTAGTATTGCCATTATCTTTCCGCTGGTATTTACCATTCGAGGCTCCTTCAAACGAAGGGAGAAGGCCCTGGAGCATCTGAGTGATTTTATTTGCGCGGTAAAAACGGTGAAGTATTTTCTGCTAAGCAGTGACGACCTGACCCAGGAACAAAAAGATGAAGCCGAAAAAATGCTGGTTGAGATCAATAACAAAACCCTGCAGCATCTGGCCATGCGTGACAATGACATTAAACGCCTGGACGAGAATTCCCATAAGGTATATAAGTACGTGCTGGATGAGGGAGAGCTTATTCCAACCAAGCTAAAAGATCGCATCTTCAAATACATGAAAGATATGCATGAATGTATCGAGAACCTGCACGCGATACATTCCCATAGGACGCCCATTAGTCTTATGGCCTATTGTGAGATCTTCATCTATATATTTCCATTCATTTATGCACCCACCATTATTTATAATCTAGGTATGCAGGGGGCAGACTGGGTGGCTTATTTTATAGTTTTATTAACCCAGTTTATTCTAATCTCTTTGTATAATATCCAGAATCAGCTTGAATATCCTTTTGATAATATCGGGATGGACGATATCAATCTCAATAACTTTAAAATAGAGCGTTAATGCCTCATTGACTATAGATGTACCCAAGTTTTATCATGAATAAAATACCCTCTGGATTTTGAACAGGGCTGAACTTATAAAGCTCGCCGAAACCTGGTTTGCTGAAAATGACTGGAAACCATTCAAATTTCAGAAAGATACCTGGAAAGCTTACCTGCAGAAAAAGAACGGTTTGCTGAATGCGCCCACCGGTAGCGGTAAGACGTATGGACTTTGGGTGCCCATTGTGTTAGACTACATTAAAAAAAATCCCGACTATAAAACCAAGCATAAAAAAGGATTAAAAGCGATCTGGATCACACCTTTAAGGGCGCTTTCAGTAGAGATAGAACAGGCAGCGAAAAGGTTTGCCGAAGGAATGGGAGCCCATTTATCGGTTGGAATAAGGACCGGTGATACCACCCAGAAGGAAAGAGCCGCCCAGAAAAAATCCATGCCAGACCTGCTTATTACCACTCCCGAAAGTCTGCACCTCCTGCTGTCTTCCAAGGACTATAAGAAAATGTTCAAGAATTTACAGGCCGTGGTGGTAGATGAGTGGCATGAATTGCTGGGCTCAAAAAGAGGCGTGCAGGTAGAATTGGGATTATCCCGCCTTAAGACTGTTTCCAAAGACCTGCGTATCTGGGGGATCTCGGCAACCATCGGTAACCTGGAACAGGCGAGGGAAGTCTTGCTGGGGCCTAATTCTCAAGCCCTAAAGAATTCAGTAATGGTAAAGGCCAATCTCAATAAGAAGATCGAGGTGAAGTCTATCATTCCAGACAAAATGGAGAAATTTCCGTGGAGGGGGCACCTGGGTTTGCATCTTATCGATGAGGTTGTGCCTATCATTAAAAGCTCAAGAACCACTTTACTTTTTACCAATACCAGGTCGCAATGCGAGATCTGGTTTCAGAAGCTAATGGCCAAATATCCCGAATTTGCCGGTGAGGTGGCCATGCACCACGGAAGTATAAACAAGGAGACCCGTTTATGGGTGGAGCAGGCGATAAGGAATGAGAGTTTAAAGGCGGTGGTTTGTACTTCCAGCCTGGACCTTGGTGTGGATTTCGCTCCTGTGGAAACCATTGTCCAGATAGGCGGACCTAAAGGTGTGGCCAGGTTTTTACAAAGGGCAGGGCGTAGCGGCCATCAACCGGGAAAAGTAAGCCTTATCTATTTCCTGCCTACCCATGCCATTGAGCTTATTGAAGCCTCTGCCCTGCAAAAAGCGGTGGTCAAGAAGGCGGTGGAAGACAGGGTCCCATATTTGATGAGCTATGATGTGCTGGTACAATACCTTAATACCCTAGCGGTTTCAGATGGGTTCTATCCTAAAGAGATTTTTCCCGAGATCGCTTCGACCTTCTGCTTCCAGGGAATTACCGAGGAAGAATGGCTTTGGATCCTGAATTTTATTACCAAGGGGAGCCAGAGCCTGCAGGCTTACGATGAGTACAAAAAAGTGGAAATTGAGGAGGATGGCAGGTTCAAGATCAACAAACGCGGGGTGGCCATGCGACACAGGCTTCAGATAGGGACCATTGTAAGTGATGCCATGCTGAGCGTTAAATATATGAAAGGCGGTTATATAGGAACCATCGAAGAGTGGTTCATTTCCAAGCTAAATCCCGGCGATGTGTTCACCTTTGCGGGCAGGAACCTGGAGCTGGTGAGAATAAAGAACATGCAGGTACTGGTAAAAAAGTCATCAAAAAAGACTTCCAAGGTTCCCAGCTGGATGGGTGGCAGGATGACCTTTTCAGCGCAGATGAGTGAACTGCTTAGGGAAGAAATGTATAATGCCGCAACTCTGGAGGAGCGCAGGGAAACTTCACGAGAACTAATCTCTCTGAAGCCCATATTTGAAAGACAGCAAAAGGAATCCATCATCCCTAAAAGCGATGAATTCCTGATAGAGACTTTCAAAACCCGGGAAGGTTACCACGCTATTTTTTACCCGTTCGAAGGCCGGTTCGTGCATGAAGCCCTGGGAAGCCTGCTGGCTTACCGTATAAGTCTACTGTCGCCCATCAGTTTTTCCATAGCCTTCAATGATTATGGTTTCGAATTACTATCAGATCAAGAGATAGATATGCAGCAGGTACTGGATAATAACCTTTTTACTTCAGAATATTTAATGGACGATCTCTATAAGAGTCTGAACGCAACCGAAATGGCGCGGCGCAAATTCCGTGATATTGCCGTGGTTTCAGGCCTCGTATTTACCGGTTATCCCAACAAACTGGTAAAAAGCAAGCATCTTCAGTCTAATTCGCAACTGCTTTTCAGCGTTTTCAGGGACTATGAAGATGATAATCTTTTATATCAGCAGGCGTTCCGGGAAACTTTTGAACACCAGCTGGAAGAAGGCCGTTTAAGACTTTCGCTGGAACGGATCGCTGCTCAGAAGATCGTCTGGAGAAAATGTGAAAAACCAACTCCCTTTTCCTTCCCGATAATTACCGACAGGTTAAGGGAAAAGCTTTCTTCAGAAAAAATTGAAGACAGGATAAAGAGGATGCTGGAACAGCTGGAGAAGTGATTATTCCCTTAGTTGTTTTTCGAGGTAATGCCTTACCAGCTCGGTGGTTAGTCCAAAGGCCACATGGGCGAAAAGTTCATTGAACTGCATCCTAACTGGTACATCTGTAGGTTTGGGTTCCAGCCCGAGAATAGGTAGCGAGGTCTCGTGGGTAGAGGCCCAGGTGGTAGCGCCAAAAATAACCCCGTCCGTCGGCCTTAGACCTAAGCGATCCTTTTTTCCGTAGCCATAGGCAGCGCCTAGTGAACCTCCTACAGGCAGGTTTACCAGTTGTTCAGCAATAGCTTCGTTTTGGGTGCTTATGGGCGTCCCGGTGATCTTGGTGGAAAGGTCGTCCACGATCTTGATCTGGGCAGAGCGTTGTTCAATTTTTCTAACCGGGAGAAACTGTTCAATAAGGCTTTTTACGGCAGAGCCGGCAAGCCCGCCAACGAAGCCCGAGATAAGGCTGCGGCTGGTATTAGACATATAGTTATCCTTCTTTAGAAAAGTACTCACGCTCATAATATGTTCTTTTTTAGCTTCATTAAAACTATTTATTCGGCTTGTTTTGTCCAATCATTTAACATGCATTTGGCATTGCTCCTTCAAATTTGATATTTTTGAATATGAGCGAAAAACTAAACATAGCTTTTATTCAGCCAGACCTTAAATGGGAAGATGCTGAAGCGAATCGTAAACTTTTTTCTGAGAAGATCAACGAGATCTCCAATGAGGTTGAGCTTATTATTCTTCCGGAAATGTTCACCACGGGCTTTAGTATGAATGCCGAAAACCTTGCCGAAGAGACCGAGGCCGAGACCCTGGCCTGGCTGCGTGAAAATGCCAGGATTAAAGATAGTGCGATCACCGGGAGCGTGATCATTACTGAAAACGGAAAATATTATAACCGCCTTTTCTTCGTATTTCCAGATGGCAGTTATAAACTTTATGATAAACGCCACACTTTTACCCTGGCCAAGGAAGATGAGACCTACACCGGCGGTAAAGAACGTCTAATCGTGGATTATAAAGGCTGGAAGATATGTCCACTGGTATGTTATGATCTTAGATTCCCTGTCTGGGCAAGAAATACGGTAGATTACGACCTGCTAATCTATGTTGCCAACTGGCCGCAGAAAAGGGTCGAAGCCTGGGATGCCCTATTAAAGGCTCGCGCTATAGAAAATATGGCTTACTGTGTGGGGCTTAACAGGACCGGGAAAGACGGGGATGGATATGTCTATAACGGGCATTCCATAGCCTATGATTCCCTGGGAAAACCTCTAACCGAGCTGAACAGGGAAGATGAATTCACGGCAGAACTAAGCCTGGACAGGCAAAGCATGCTGGAAACCAGGAGCAAGATGAAATTCCTGCAGGACCGTGATAAATTTAGTCTAGACGAATAGACTCGTTGATATCCCAGTTGGCTCTTACTTCCAGGGTATCTGAAAAATACCTGATCTTTTCGGGCTGTCGCTGCTTAAGGTAGTCGCCGGTATCCCATTTCCTGTTCTCATTCTTGTCCTGGATCACTCTTACCAGGAAGTTCCCTGGATTCAGAAATCTGAAGCGGAAGCTGCTGGAACCTTCTGAGTATTGCTCTTCGATCACCTCGCCTTTGGTATCGGTTAACTGTACGATCACGGGAAAGCTTTCGAGATTCTGGATATTCAGGATAATGGTTCCGTAATCTGCCAGTTTTTTGGTCCGTAGGCTATTTATCAGTGTATCGTTGGTCTCCTCGAAAAGGTCTGTGATGGCTCCCGGCAGGGCGGTCACCTCGTAAATATTGTCTGGTGTCTTGTCGAATTTCAGTACCACTTCATTCTTTAGCGGATAAAATTCTGTGGTGAAATCTACCGCGGTGGAGTCCTTATCCATTATAGAGATGAATTCTTTCTTATGGTCCACGATCGGGGTGTTGGCCTTGAATTTAAAATCTTTGCTGATGCCGCCTGTTTCCGCATTTACGCTTAAGGAATCCCTATCCAGAGTACCCAGCCTCACAAATAAGGTATCCCTGGTTCTAGGGGTTTTAATTTCAAAGCTCAGGCTGTCGGTTTCCGGTTGCTTATTATACCAATAATAAAGACTATCGGTTTTGGGATCTTTAACGATGCGGGAAGTAAATCCTTCCGGTTTCGGCGTAAGAAGATTTATGCTAAGGCTGTCCAGCTCAGGAGAACCTTCATATCCAAATAAGATCTGGTTGCCTTTGAAATAGGCCGGCCGCTTAGGTTCAAATTCCAGTTCTTCCTTAAAAACAACGATCTCATAAGTGCTGTCTGTCGGGATGGTCACATTATCTGCAATAAAGCCTATTTTTTCCTTTTTAGGATTGAACAGGTAATTATCGTTTTTATCCATGATCCCCACCATGCGATAAGTACCGGCCTTTAGATTCTCCAGTGAAAAGGTGAAGGTAGAATCCTGGGAATAGGTAACGTATCTCGGGGTTTTCTTGTAAACAATAGAATCTGTAAAGCTGGAATCTATTTCGTAAAGCATGACCGATACCGGTTCTGAGGGAGCCTTTAATTTAGCATCCTTAACAGTTCCGGTGACCATTAATGAATCTATATAGTTCCCGGTCGAAAAAATATATTTGAAATAATCGTAGGGATTGGATTCATTATTATCTACTATGCTTCGGCCAAAATTGATGGTATAGGTGGTATTTTCTTCCAGGGTGTCGAAAATTTCGATCTTGATATCTTTCCTGGCGGTTCCCAGGGGCATGATATTCGGTTTCGGGTCCATGGGAGGCGAAATAATTATCTGTTGCTGAGGTTTATCCAGCTTGATATACTCATCAAAATAAATACGGATTTCGTCCTCATCGAAGTTGGTAGAATAGTTTTCGGGATTTGCCCTTAAGAATTTTGGCGGTTCCTCATCTATGGGACCTCCCTCTGGCATCCCCTTTTTGGCACATTGCACCATGGTAAGAATCAAGACCAATACGATTACGAATCCGGGAATCCTTTTGTTCATAAGCTAAAAACTGAAAACTTTTAGCAAAGAAACAATTATTTTGAATTACAAAGCAAAGCTTAGTAGTCAATCGGCTATTTTCAGGTCACTTTCAGTACTTTTTTATAGGACATTACAGCCTTAGAATACTCTTACTTTGAAACTAATTTACCAATAAGGATAAATTTGTAAAGAACTGTTTTTCAGTAAAATATGATAGATAATTAACAATTGGTATTTGCCTGTGAATCTGGTTTTTAATTAATTTTATACTGAAAATACTGGTGTTGAAATGACCAGGTCTGGAAATGATTTTCAAAAGTGTTTATCCTTCATCTGCTTTACAGGATTACGTCAGCCTGTACCGGATAAGTCATTTTGTGATTCCACCTAATCTAGAGGTTTTTCCCAAGCCCTATCCGCCACAGCCTGAACAATGCATGGTTTTTTATCCGCGAGGTGCAGAAATTGACAATGATTCCGAAGAGAATAAAGAAATAAAGAGACCCAGATCGGTCCTGGTAGGGCAGTTTACTCATAGGATAGACCGTAGCAGCCTGGAAAATGATTTCTTGCTCCTTTCGGTAGGATTCAAGCCAGGAGCTCTTCACCGGCTAACGGGTATTCCATTTTATCTATTAACTAACAGTTTTATAGATCTGGAATCAATTTACCCGAGAAGAGCACGTGAATTGAATAACAGTTTAAGCGGAACAGATTGCTACGAGGAGATGATCCGGCTCCTGGAAACATTTCTCCTGGAGCTTATCCGCAATCCAAAGATCAATAAAAGGCCCTCCGACAAAGTTTTTGAACTTATCGCCCAGAATAGCAGGAAATATAGTCTTGAATATCTTTCCCGGGAAGCCTGCTGGTCTCCCAGGCAGTTCGAAAGAAAATCGAATGAATATATAGGGGTGAGCCCTAAAACTTTTTCGAGGATCTCAAGATTCAATCAATCCTATCAGATGACTCTTCGGGACCTTTGTCCAAACTGGCTTGATGTATCCCTTTACTGTGGTTATCACGATTACCAGCACCTGGTGAAAGATTATAAGGATTTTGCCGGCACCACTCCCAGGAATTTTCTTAACGAAGAATCGAGATCTCTGGAACGAGTGCTTGGATTAACCTAAAAAATGGCCTACAGAATGTCGGTTTCTTACCACCATATATCCCGTGAAATCTACCAAATTTATAAGGTCAATCCCTGCGTTGTCACACTATTTGTTTAATTAATTCATTAATCATGGAAACAACATTAAGATTTTTAGGAGGATTTATGATCCTGTTCGTTCTGGGGAGCTGTGAAAAAGATGCAATAGAACCTGGGGATACAAACCTGTCTTTTTCGGCAGATGCCAAGGCGATCCAGAACTTCAATAACGGAATGATCAATTCTTACAGCAACGAAGTAGTTTTGCAGTGGTACGAAATAACCAGCCAGAATTTAGATCAGCGTTTACCACAACCCTTAGAAGTGCGTATTTACGCCATGATAGGCCTGGCGATTCACGACGCCCTCAACAACGTGGTTCCAAAATATGAAACCTATGGCCTTGATAACTCCGGGGTAGATGCCAGTGGTATCTCCAAAAAGAACATCAAGTCTATAGCAGATGCCGCGGTTTCCCAGGCCGCAAGAGATATGCTGGTACAATTATTCCCGCCTTCAGCAGCTGCTGCCAATGCCAGGCTTGGAGAGATACTTTCAGGAATCGAAGAATCAGATCTCAGGGATAGAGGGGTGGCTATTGGAAGTGCCGCCGCGGCAGCGGTAATTGCTAAAAGATCTGGTGATTTTCCACTTGGTTGGTCATCCTATACCGAGGGTTCTGCACCCGGGGAATATCAGGCCAACTATATGCCTTATGCTGTAGCTAATCCAATCTGGCCTAATAATGCCGTATTCGGGCAGAATATAGGGGAGCTTGAGCCCTTCGGAATAGAATCTGCAGATCAGTTTATAGAGGAAGCGCCTTATCCTGTTACTTCAAGCGCCTATGCGGCAGATTTTAACGAAGTGAAACTGCTGGGTTGTCTGGCCTGCCCCACGAGAACAGCAGAACAAACTGAAATAGGCTTGTTCTGGGTAGAAACCTCTTCCAGTGCAATGAACAGGCTTACCAGGAGTTTGATCGCAGAGAGGAAGCTGGATGGCTGGGAGGCTGCCAGGTTAGCCGGGCTTGTACAAATGTCTGTAATGGACGCTTATATTGCTTCATTTAAAGAGAAGTGGCACTTTAAATACTGGCGTCCCGTTACGGCTATCAGGGCTGCAGATGCCGATGGAAATGATGCCACTGCAGGAGATGCTTCCTGGACTTCTGTACTGCCAACCCCACCTAACCCGCAATTTCCGCAAACTTCTGCTTATAGTGGAGGAGCAGTAGCCGAAATTTTAAGATCATTCTTCCATAGTGACCAGTTGAATATGGATGTTACCAGTCCATATACCTCACCCGGGGTGACCAGGCATCTTAAGACCTTTTCAGATATGGCCCATGAAAAAGGGATTTACGGAATCTACCTTGGGCACGAGTTTAGGTATGGAACAGAAATTGGCGAAAAGCACGGCAGAAAATTAGGGAAATACGTTTTTGAAAATAATCTAAGAGAACTTAAGAAGATCTAGTTACTCTAAACTCTGCACCAAAGGTTCGACCCTAATCCCGGTCGGACCTTTTTTTATTTCTATTAAGCTTGGCTGGGATTAAAATCACTTCAATTTTTGAATTTGATTTAGCCCAAACTCTGCAATATTGCGTCCTGCCTGCAACACCGAAAGACCATTTTTATGTCGTTTTTATACCACCACCCGGTGAAGGAAAATCTTCAATTTTATGGTATTAATCCCTGCGTTGTCATACTAATTGTTTAATTAAATCATTAATCATGAAAACAACTTTAAAATTTTTAGGAGGACTTATCATCCTTTTTGGCCTGGGGTCCTGTGAAAAGGATCAGTTAGATTCTACAGACCCAGACTTACCGAACTCTGCCGATGCCAAGGCAATCCAGAACTTCAATAACGGAATGATCAATTCCTACAGCAGTGAGGTGGTCGTTCAATGGAGCGAGCTATTCAGCCAGTCTATTGACGATAGAATGCCACTGCCGGCAGAATCTAAGATCTATGCCATGGTTACCCTGGCCATGCACGATGCTTTAAATAATGTGGTTCCAAAATATGAAACCTATGCGCTTGATAATTCGAGTACAGATGCAAGTGGAATTACCAAAAAGAATATACATACCATAGCAGATGCTGCAGTTTCGCAGGCAGCCAGGGATATGATAATTCAGTTGTTTCCTGCCTCTGCAGCAGCTGCGAATGGTAGATTAGATGCAATTCTCTCAGGACTGGAAGATTCAGAGCTCAAGACCCGTGGGATTGATATTGGAAAGGCCGCGGCTGCAGCGGTGCTTGCAGAAAGAGCGGGGGATTTTCCGCTGACCTTCCAAACCTATATCGGAGGAACCCAGCCCGGAGAATACAGGGTAGATTATGAACCTTTTGTTGGGCCGGGACCATTCTGGCCGGCGAATGCTGCTTACGCTTTTAATATGGGCGACCTTACCCCTTTTGGTATAGAATCGTCAGATCAGTTCCTGGATGAAGAACCTTATTCATTAGATTCGGCTGAGTATCTGAAGGATTACAACGAGACAAAAGCCCTTGGATGTGAAGATTGCCCTGCAAGAACAGAAGAACAGACCGAAATTGGTGCCTTCTGGATAGAGAGTAATGCCAGTTCGATGAACAGGTTAGCCAGGAGCCTTATAGAAAAAAGAAAGCTTGATGGCTGGGAGGCTGCAAGGTTACTTGGCTTGGTAGAAATGGCCGTCATTGATGCCTATATCGCTTCTTTTGAAGGAAAGGCCCAATACAGGTTCTGGAGACCAGTTACAGCTATTAGGACTGGAGACTCAGATGGGGTGGAGGCAACAGTAGGAGACGTAAACTGGACCTCTAGTTTCTTTACTCCTCCAACAGCAGAATATCCTTCTACCCATGCTTATGCCGGAGGTGCTGCTGCAGCGGTCTTTAAAGCATATTTCAATTCTGATCATATAGATCTGGAAGTGACCAGTCCGTATTATTTACCCGGAGTTGAACGGCATATCAATAGCTTTTCTCAAATGTCTTATGAGACCGCTATTTCCAGGATCTATATCGGCTATCATTTTAGACACGCTATAGAGGTTGGAGAAAGACAGGGAAAGGAGCTTGGGAAATATGTTTTTGAAAATAATCTAAGGGAGCTGAAGAAGGTCTAATTAGAGAAGAATAGAATGGATAATTGCAGGCCCGGCCGGATCAATGGACGGGCCCTTTTTTTAGGGAAAAAATCAGTCGGTAATGGCCATGGTAGCGATGCTCAGCTCTATACCCGGGATCTCCAACAACTTATGGGCGCAGGCTTCCAGGGTGGAACCGGTAGTTACCAGGTCATCTACTACAAGTATATGTTTTCCAACAGCCTGTTCGCTATTTTGAATAACCAGGGTGTCTTCCAGTTTTCCCCAGCGCGACAGTCGGTCTTTTAGGCTCTGGGTTTGGGTCGAGCTAACCTTCAGTAGCAGATTGTCAACATATTCCGCATTCAGTTGTTTTGCGATCTCTTTTCCAAAGTCCTCCACCTGGTTATATCCTCTTTCTTTCAGCCTGCTTTTATGCAGGGGCACAGGTATTACCAGGTCTATTTCACTATAATCTGGTACAGCTGCAAGTTCTTCACCCAGCCACTTCCCCAGATAGGCTCCAATCTCACGGTGCCCCCTGTATTTAAGGTCGTGAATAAGGTGCTGAACACCGGCTTTTTTTCGAAAATGCAGTAATGACGTTGCTTTTGCTATCTTTACCCGACCAAAAAATACTTTTTTTACAGGGTTGTCGTTATCAAGATGATAATTGGTGATCGGAAGATCGTGCAGACAGGAGGTGCAAATAATGTGTTCATTTTTGAGCATTTCGGCCTCGCAAATGTGACAGAGTCTGGGATAAAGAAGATCAACGAAATCGTGAAACATTTGTTAATGCCTTGTAGCTTACTTAGTTAAAAATCTAAATTTACGAACTAAATTAAACTTATGATGACAGAAAAAAAGAACAATACCGCATTGAAGGTTTTAACCGGTATTCTTGCTGTAGCCCTGGTTGCGCTTAGCATTTATACCATAAAATTCTATAATGAGGAAAAAGAAAATAAAGAGATCCTGCAGAAGGAAAAGGCGGTGATCGAGGATGAACTTAATGAGCTTATCGTAAAATACGATGAGGCCATTGAGGAAAACGAGATCATGGACCAGGACCTGGTAAATGCGAGAGATCGAATTTCTAGATTATTGGATTCTGTAAAAGATAATGAAGCTAACCTGGTATTGATCTCCAGGTATCGTCGTGAGATAGGAAACCTGAAGGCTGAAAAAGACCGTTTGTTCAGGGTTGTAGATAGCCTAAGCGCCGAAAACCAGATGCTAAGTACCAGCCTGGACAGCACCAGTGTAGCTCTTCAGGAAAGAACCAGGTTGTCTGATTCCTTGAAAACAACAAACCAAAGCCTTTCTACCAAGGTAGATAAAGCCTCGAGGCTAAAACTTACCAGCCTTTCAGGAGAAGGGGTGATCGTTAGGAATAGCGGGAAACTGGTAGAAAATGATAATAACCGTAGGGTAGACCAGATTAGAACCTGCTTTACCATTACTGCCAACGACCTTGCCGAGCCGGGAGAAAAGAACATGTATGTTCAGGTTTACAACCCCGAGAATGAGCTTGTAGGAGACGAGATCGTGGTTCAGCATGAAGGAGGGACCATGGTTTACAGCGCGGCATCCAAGGTTTTTTATGAAAATGAAGAGCTGGATGTTTGCATCCTGGCTAAGACCATTGAAGACAGGTTGCTGGAAGGGAATTACAAGGTATATGTGTATAACGACGCAATGCTTCTAGGAACTGGAAGCTTTACCCTGAAATAATTAGATATTAATAAATAAGCCACCGCCTTGGATATTATTCAGGGCGGTTTTTTTATTTTTGCGCCATGGCAAAACAAGAAGATCTTTTTAAGAACGTAATCTCCCATGCTAAGGAGTATGGGTATATTTTTGCATCCAGTGAAATCTATGACGGGCTAAGCGCCGTTTACGATTATGGACAGAACGGAGCAGAATTAAAGAAGAATATCAAAGATTACTGGTGGAGGAGCATGACGCAGCTGCACCAGAATATCGTGGGCATCGATGCGGCTATCCTGATGCATCCAACTACCTGGAAGGCTTCCGGGCACGTAGATGCTTTTAACGATCCGCTTATCGATAACAAGGATTCCAAGAAGCGATATAGAGCCGATGTGCTGGTAGAAGATCATGCCGAAAAGCTTCTTCAGAAGGCCGAAAAGGAGATCGCGAAAGCTAAAAAACGTTTTGGCGAAGACTTCGATGAGGAGATGTATAAGGAAACCAATCCTAGAGTTCAAAGATATCTTGGGGAGCGTAAGGAAATCCTGGAGCGATTGGCCAGGTCACTAACCAATGAAGACCTTGCCGATGTAAAGGCCCTCATCGAGGAATTAGGCATTGCCGATCCTGAAACCGGTTCCAAAAACTGGACAGAAGTAAGACAGTTCAACCTGATGTTCGGAACCAAGCTGGGAGCTTCAGCAGATACTGCCACAGACCTTTACCTGCGTCCGGAAACCGCTCAGGGTATTTTCGTGAATTTCCTTAATGTTCAGAAAACGGGTAGAATGAAGATCCCATTCGGGATTGCCCAGATAGGTAAAGCCTTTAGGAATGAGATCGTTGCGAGACAGTTCATCTTCAGAATGAGAGAATTCGAACAGATGGAGATGCAATTCTTCGTAAGACCGGGTGAAGAGCTGGAATGGTACGAGAAATGGAAAGAGACAAGATTAAAATGGCATAAATCGCTAGGCCTTGGAGAGGAGAACTATCGTTTCCATGATCACGAAAAATTAGCGCATTACGCCAATGCCGCAGCAGATATAGAATTCGATTTCCCATTCGGCTTCAAGGAACTGGAAGGTATACATTCAAGGACAGATTTCGACCTGAAGGCCCACGAGGAGCATTCTGGTAAAAAGCTGAGGTTCTACGATCCTGAAATGAAAGAGAACTACGTGCCTTACGTGATCGAAACTTCGATAGGTCTGGACAGGATGTTTCTGGCCGTGCTTTCATCATCCCTTAAGGAAGAAGACCTGGGAGATGGCAATACGAGAACAGTGCTGAAGTTGCCGGCTGTACTTGCGCCAACCAAGGCTGCCATTCTTCCACTGGTGAAAAAGGATGGGCTTCCTGAGCTGGCCCAGAAGATCGTGGACGATCTTAAATGGGATTTCAGGGTTCAGTATGACGAGAAAGATGCCATTGGTAGAAGATACCGCCGCCAGGATGCCGCGGGAACTCCGCTTTGTATCACCGTAGATCATGATTCACTGGAAGACAATTCGGTAACCGTAAGATTCCGCGACACTATGGAGCAAAAAAGAGTTAAGATCGGGGAGCTGGACGCACTGATTAGAAAAGAGACCGACTTCAAGACCTGGATGAAAGATTTCGAGGTTTAGAGACCTGGTTTTCACATAAATTTAAAGAGGGCAATTAATGTATTAATTGCCTTTTTTTATTTCAGTTATTATCTTAATTCCTATTTTTAGGGAATTATTGTAGAATACTCCTTAAATGATGAAAAAATTACTTTTCCTACTTGTCTTAAGCTTCGTTTTTCATCTGGATTCAGTATCACAAACTAACGAGATCGCAGGTCCTGCCTTTATAGATTCTGCCAGTGTGGTTAAATCTGGTCCTCTTTCTAAAGCCAGGCTGATACCTTCTCTAAAGAAACCAAAAATTTTCAATCCTCGTAAAAGAGGTATCAATAAAGTAGTGCCGGGGAAAGGGTTGCCAAAAACGGTGAACCCTAACCTGCAAACCAAAAAGGGAGATATTCCCGCAAAATCTCCGCTATTGATCTTTGACGGAGCTATCTCCAGGTCTACCCCTACAGATCCTACCGGGGCTGTAGGTGAAGATTATTATGTGAATGCCTGGAATTCTGAATTTGCCATTTGGGATAAATCTGGAAATAATGTGGTTCCCGGTTCTTCGCTTTCAAGTATTGGCGGGACCTTTACCAATGAAACAGACGGGGATCCCATCGTATTTTACGATGAGGCTGCAGACAGGTTCATTTTAATGCAATTTAGTGCCGAAGACGGATCTTCGACTCCTCCTGCTTTGCTTTTTGCAGTGGCAGACGGTTCAGATCCAGTGAACAGTGGGTGGAACACCTATCGCTTTGACCTTGAGTCTTTACCAGATTACCCGAAGATCTCCATGTGGGAAGATGGTTATTATATCACCACCAATAAAGACGCACTTTCTCCGGAAGGCCGTGAAGTTGTCTATGTACTGGAAAGAGATAAGATGCTGGAAGGTGCAAATGATGTTAGGATCATAGGATTTCCTTTACCGGGAATATTTAACAACGGTTTTTACAGTCCCGCCGGTTTCAGCGTGGTTGGTAAAGACCTACCTCCGGCTGGCAACGCTCCTATAATATACCTTCAGGATGATAAATGGGCCGGGGTGAACCAGGACCATTTAAAATTATGGCTTATCAATGTAAACTGGAACAATCCAGCCTCTTCTACTATTTCTGAAAGCCAGGAGATCACCAATGGAATAACTCCTTTTGAGGCCACTTTTGATGGTGGCGGATTTCAGAATCTTCCCCAGCCTGATGGGGCAGTAGATATAGACGCCTTGCAGGGAGCCATGATGTATATGACCCAATACCGCAGGTTTGCAAACTATAACTCTGTAGTGATGAATTTCGTGGTAGACGTGGAGCCTTCGCCTGCCAAACATGCCGGGATACGATGGTATGAACTAAGGCAGCAGGCCGATGGACAGCCCTGGACGGTTTATCAGGAAGGGACCTATGCACCCGACGCCAGCGACCGCTTTTCGGGAAGTATCGGGATGGACGCTAAGGGGAATATCGGGCTTGGATTTACCGTGGTGAACGATGATGCCCGCGACCCGGTTTACCCTTCGATAAGATACACAGGACGTTTTTCTAACGACCAGTTAGGCTTGATGACCCTGGAAGAACAGTCTATAGTAGAAGGAAATAGTCCGCAGCCTAGCTCTTCTGGGAGGTATGGCGATTATGCTCATTTAAGTATAGATCCCGTAGATGGGGTAAGTTTCTGGCATAATGCGGAATATTTTGAAGGCCAGGATCGGGTGAATAAAGTAGGTGTCTTCAGGTTTGCCGCGACCGAGCAGAACGATGTTGGCCCGGTTGCCCTGGTAACTCCCGAAGATGCAGCTTTAACCAGTTCTGAACAGATATCTGTGAGCATACGTAATTTTGGACTGGGCGCCCAGTCTAATTTCGAAGTTAGTTATAGCATTGATGGAGGTCCCGAAGTGACCGAAACTTTTACCGGGAGCCTGGCTTCCGAAAGTTCAACGGTATTTACCTTCGATGAGCCTGCCGATCTTTCTGAAGTAGGAAATACTTATACCATTACCATTTCCACTAGTCTGGATAGTGATTCCAATTCCAATAACGATTTGATAGATGCCCGTGTGAAGAACCTTCCTCCACGTGATGTTGGGGTAACCTCCATCGACACGCCGGTGACTTCAGAGAATCTTAGCGCTAGCGAAACTGTAACCATTACCCTGGAAAATTTTGGAGGAGAGCCACAACAGAATATCCCGGTAAGTTACCAGGTTGGAAATAATGCACCAGTGATAGAAACCTTCGAACAAACCCTGGAAGTGGGAGATTTTGCGGTCTATACTTTCGACAGGCCGGCTAATTTTGAAGCTTCAGGCAGGTACGCCGTCCAGGCAAGCACCTTGCTCGAAGATGATTTTGATACCTCAAATGATACTGAAACCACAGCCGTTTCAAATCTGGATTGTATTCCTGAAGGATCTGATTGTACTGCCGGTGACGGTATCTTTTATTTTGAACTGGGAGAGATCTTAAACGAAAGGATCCCCTGTACCGATGGCTATGCAGATTTTTCAGAAGGGACCACAGACCTGGATAGATCTGATGGAGAATTCACGGTGACAGTGAAAACAAATTTTGCCGATGGTACCGTAGAGCAATTTTCCATGTGGATAGACTTTAATGATAACGCTGTTTTCGAGGACGATGAGAGGGTGATAACCTCTGAGGTTATCCCGGAGATCAATCGTGCTTTCTCTTATGATTTCAGTATACCCGCAAACGCCAAATTAGGGCAGCACCTATTGAGGATACGTGGTGGTGATACCAGTTTTCCTGGTGATCTTAATGATCCCTGCTCGGTCATGGCCTATGGAACAACTCATGACTATTCGGTGAATATCATCGATTCTACTCTAAGTGTGAAGGATTTCATCCTGGATGAAGCTGAACTGGTGGTGGTGTCCTACGGCAATAACCAGTACCGGGCAATCATGGAAACCAGTTTCGACGAGCCACTCAGGATCACAGTACATAATATTGCAGGGCAGAAAATGATCGAAAACAAGATCGAGAACGACGGGGATGCTTATGTGTATGAATTCGATATGTCTTATGCGGCCACCGGGGTTTATCTACTACGGGTAGGAACCTGGGATTATGGTAAGGTAAAGCGCTTTATTGTAAAATAACATTACAGTTTTACCGAAAATTAAAAGCAGTCTTGGATTTAGTCGAGATAGCCTTATTTTTGAGAAAAATTGGACCTCATGACCATTATCTCCTACAATGTAAATGGAATACGAGCAGCTATTCGTAAAGGTTTTTTAGACTGGCTGCAACAGGCAAATCCAGATATAGTTTGTGTCCAGGAAACCAAGGCCAGACCCGAGCAATTAGACCTGGAAGAATTTGAAAAGGCGGGTTATCCTTATCATTACTGGTTTTCTGCAGATAAAAAAGGCTATTCGGGGGTGGCTATCCTCAGCAAAAAAGAACCTCTAAATGTAGCTTACGGTACCGGCATAGATTATATGGATGCTGAAGGCCGTAACCTCAGGGTAGATTTTGAAGATTTTTCGGTGATGAGCCTCTATCTGCCTTCAGGCACCAATCTGGCCAGGCTGGACCATAAGTTCAAGTTCATGGACGATTTTCAGGAATATATAAATGGCCTTAAAGAGGAGATCCCGAACCTTATCATTTGCGGAGATTATAATATTTGCCATGAAGCCATAGATATACATGACCCGGTAAGGCTTAAAAATGTATCAGGTTTTCTTCCTGAAGAAAGAGCCTGGATAGACGGGTTCATGAAAAGCGGTTTCGTAGATTCGTTCCGTCATTTCAATGATGAACCTCATAACTATTCCTGGTGGAGTTACAGGGCCAATGCCAGGAACAATAATAAAGGTTGGCGTATCGATTATAACCTGGTGGCAGAACCTTTAAAGAACAGGATGAAAAGAGCGGTAATTTTGCCGGAGGCATACCATAGCGACCATTGTCCCGTTCTAGTAGAAATAGAATAAACCAATTATATGAAATTTAAAGCTTTAGCAGTAATAGTTTTATCAGCAACGATCACCTCCTGCGTTTCTTCGAAAAAGTATGGAGAACTGGAGAGTAAGAATGCAAATCTACAGCGTGAGAACCGGTCTATGAACGATGACCTGGAAAAATTAAGAAGTTCCAGTAAAGATACGGAAGCGGAGCTGGCAAGTTTGAATTCTCAATACAACACGCTAACAGATGAGCGTAATGAGCTGATGCAAAAACTGGGAGCGCTTCAGAAGAATTATGATAGCCTGGAAGATTCCTATGATGCATTGGAGCAGAACTCTTCAGCAGCCATCGCAGAGAACTCCCGTCAGAACCGTGAACTTCTAGCCCAACTGGACGAAAAAGAAGCGGCTTTGATCCAGGAAAAGAACAGGCTGGAAAAGCTGGAAAAGGATCTCGCTTTGCGTTCACAAAGAATAGATGAGTTGGAGTCGGTGATCGCGGCCAAAGATGCTAAGATGAACGCCCTAAAAAATGCAGTTTCCAATGCGCTTACAAATTTTGAGGGGAAGGGACTTACGGTTGAGCAGAAGAATGGGAAGGTATATGTTTCCATGGAAAATAAACTACTTTTCGATTCGGGTAGCTGGGCGGTAAATTCTGAAGGTAGAAAAGCCGTGAAGCAATTGGGCTCTGTACTGGCCCAAAATCCCGATATCGCTGTTCTTATTGAAGGGCATACCGATAATGTTCCATATGGTGGCAGTGGTCAGCTGAAGGATAACTGGGATCTTTCAACCAAGAGAGCTACTTCTATAGTACACATATTAAGAGAAAATGCCGGTATAGATCCTCAAAACCTTACCGCAGCAGGAAAGGGTGAGTTCGCACCTGTTGCTCCAAATAATACCGAAGCCGGAAAGGCCAAGAACAGGAGGATAGAGGTAATCCTTACTCCGAAACTTGACGAGATCACCAAACTTCTCAACGAGAACAGTGAGCTGTAAACCGGTTCAGGAATAATTTTCCTGGATGATCTTCTCGGTCTTTTTTAGATCTTTAAATACTTCATATGTCTTGCCCTGGGTTCTTAACGCGCCCAGGGTATTGGCATATTGCGCGGCAATGATATGGTCGTTATGGTAAGTGAAACCATAAGCCAGGCCTCCGGCAAATGAATCGCCACAGCCAGTAGTGTCTATAACTTCATCTACGGGAACCGATGGAATGAAATCTTTCTGAATTTCCCCGTTCTTCATCGTGTAAGCCACACAGCCTCTGGAGTCCAGCGTGACATAAAGCACTTTCACTCCTTTTCTAAGTACATAGCTGGCAAAATCATCCAGATGCTCCGTATTTTCTTCGTCATAATGCCCCATCTCATCTATCTGGTATTCGTTCTTGAACCAGCAGCACATTGATTCTTCCAGGTTCATTTTGAGCACATCAATAAATGGTAGCCATTCATCACGGTCTATCCAGAATTTCCGTTCACGACTGCCATTGATGTTCATGGCCGTGGTTTGCCCGTGAGCATCGAAAATCACCAGTCCCTGGCTGTTGCTTTTCAAGTATTTTAAGGTGCTCAGCGAAATTTCGAAGTCTGTGATAGGTACAAATACAAAAGCATCGGCATCTATATAAGGCTCTACGTCCCTGGGTAAAATGGGATTCATAAAGGCGGTCTGTTTTTCCAGCCGGTTGTTCTGGTCCAGGAATCTTAGCTCGATCACCGTACCACGGTCATTGGAAGAATCGAGCCCGTCAAGGTTTACATTATCGTATGCAGAGAACAGCTCTGCGATCGCCTCATGATCTTTTTTATGAACATGCGAGATGATGATCACCTCGCCCGAGTCTTTCATCAATTTGGCTAAAGCGATTGCCGGATGCGTTGCGCAGCCATATTTCTGGATAGTTTCCTGTTTGTGAGTAATGATGGTATCTCTCGGGATAGGTCCTAAAATGGCTATTTTCTTCATCCGGAATAATTTTTAAAAAGATGTTTCAGCATAATTTGCTGAGGTACTTAAAGGTAGGTTTTCTCAAATATATCAAAAATCGACAAGGTTTTAAACTGAATCTTTATGGAAATAAACCGGTTATTTAAGGCAATATCGGGTTTTCTTAACGGCTTAATTATTTATAAATTGCAGGCCTATTGAAAGAGAATTATGAAATATACCAAGCTCCCTAATACCGATATAAAAGTTAGTAAGATCTGCCTGGGCTCCATGACCTGGGGCCAGCAGAATACCGAGGCTGAAGGCCATAAACAAATAGATTATGCCCTGGACCAGGGAGTGAATTTTGTTGATACTGCCGAGATGTACTCGGTGCCGGCGCGCCCGGAAACCCAGGGTAGTACCGAAAGTGTTATTGGAACCTGGCTTAAAAAGACCGGGAGAAGGGACGAGGTGGTTATTGCCTCAAAAGTGGCGGGACCTTCTGATATGGTTTCTCACATCAGGCCGGAACTTGGATTCCATAAAGAGGCTATCCAGGATGCTTTGGAAAAAAGCCTGCAGAGACTTCAGACAGATTATATAGATCTTTACCAGTTACACTGGCCGGAGCGAAATGCTAATTTTTTTGGTCAGCTGGGATATGAACACCAGGAAAATGAAGAGTGGGAGGATAATTTCAGGGAGGTGCTGGAAAATCTGAATGCTTTTGTGAAGGAAGGAAAGATAAGACAGATAGGTCTTTCTAACGAGACTCCTTATGGTTTAATGCGATTCCTGGAAGAAAGCAGGCGTTCTGATCTGCCAAAGCCAGTGACGGTGCAAAACCCTTACAACCTACTAAACCGGAAAGACGAAATAGGGCTTACCGAAATTTACCATCGGGAAAATGTTGGTCTATTTCCTTACTCTCCACTGGGAATGGGAACTTTAAGTGGAAAACACCTGGACGGAATTAAGGAGAATACCAGGTTGAGCTTATTCCCGCAATACAAGCGATACTCTAACGAAGAGGCGGTAAGAGCGACCAGGGCCTATAAAGAAATTGCAGACAAGTATGATATGAGCCTGACGCACCTGGCGTTGGCCTTCGTGAATCAGCAGCCATTCGTAACCAGTAATATCATAGGAGCGACCAGTATGGGGCAGCTTAAAGAAAATATAGCCAGTATCGATGTGGTTTTATCTGAAGAGATCCTGGAGGAGATCGATAAGATACATACCGCGATCCCTAATCCCGCACCCTGATTTCCTGAAAGAAAAAATGAATTAAATAAAAAACGGTCGAAAATTATTCGACCGTTTTTTATTTATGTTGTTCTATCCAAATAGGTGGCTTACCACATCTTCGATCTTGGAGACCTTGATGACCCTTATTTTATAATCAGATTTAGGGATCTTGCTTTGCTTGGAAACCAGGATCGAGGCAAAACCAAGTTTTTCAGCTTCCAGTATCCTTTGCTCTACCCTGGTTACGGGCCTTATTTCACCGGCCAGTCCAACTTCAGCAGCAAAGCAGGTATCTTTTTCCAAAGCGATGTCTTCATTAGAAGAAAGTATGGCCGCGATAACCGCCAGGTCTATGGCCGGGTCGTCTACGCTTATCCCCCCGGTGACGTTCAGGAAAACATCTTTAGCACCCAGCCTGAAGCCCGCACGTTTTTCGAGAACTGCCAGTAGCATGTTAAGTCTTTTCGCATTATAGCCGGTGGTTGAACGTTGAGGGGTGCCGTAAACGGCTGTGCTCACTAAAGCCTGTATCTCTATCATGAGTGGACGCATTCCTTCCAGGGTAGAAGCGATGGCTGTACCGCTAAGGTCCTCATCATTTTTGGAGATCAGGATCTCCGAAGGGTTCATCACCTCGCGTAAGCCGCTGCCCTGCATCTCGTAAATGCCCAGTTCATGGGTAGAACCAAAACGGTTCTTGTGCGCTCGAAGGATCCGGTAAACATGGTTACGGTCACCTTCAAATTGAAGAACGGTATCCACCATATGTTCCAGTACCTTTGGCCCGGCGATACTTCCTTCTTTGGTAATATGGCCTATCAGGATGACCGGGGTATTGCTTTCCTTGGCGAATTTGATAAGTTCTGCCGTACATTCCCTTATCTGGGAAATACTGCCGGGGGAACTCTCGATATAGTCGCTATGCAGTGTCTGGATGGAGTCTATAATGACCACCTCCGGCTCTACTTCTTCTACCTGCCGGAAGATATTCTGGGTTTTGGTTTCTGTAAGTATGAAGCAGTTTGCAGGATTCGGATTGATGCGTTCTGCCCGCATCTTGATCTGCTGCTGACTTTCTTCGCCGGAAACATACAGTACTCTATATCTTAAGCCAAGTGAAATTTGTAATAAGAGTGTACTTTTTCCAATCCCGGGTTCACCTCCAAGAAGGGTTAATGATCCGGGCACGATGCCGCCACCCAGCACGCGATCTAACTCATTATTACCGGTATTCATCCGGTTTTGAGGTGTGTTTTCGATCTCGGCGATCAATAAAGGATTGGCCGCTTTTTTTGCTTCTTTCTTTGCAGAAGTCTTCCAGTCCTTGGGATCTGGCTTTTGAACCAGTTCTTCGACTATGGTGTTCCAGTCGCCGCAGGAATTACATTTTCCCTGCCATTTGGCATATTGAGCTCCGCATTTCTGACAATAATAAGTGGTCTTTACCTTGGCCATTTAGATGATCAATTTTGCGCTAATAACCGAAATCTTTTTTAATCGCATCGGCTTTTTCAAGCATAAAATCTGAATCTAAAAACGCGATGGTCTTCTGTCCATAGGCATTCTGGTAGATCCTCATCGCCCTTTTTGGGTTGCCTGTTTCTTCCTCGTATCTGGCTTCAAAATAGGTGCCCAGCATAGTCCCCGGATATGAGTCGTAAGCCATTTTATATAACTCTTTATACTCTTCCCAGTTCCTGGTTTTTTCTATGGCGCGGTAAACGGCCATAAAATCGTTAAGACTTATCTTCTTTTTAATTCCGTATAGTTCTTCGATAGTACTATATTTTTCCGCCAGGTATGCAGAAGGAGAGACCGAAGTTTGTAACAGGGTCTCGTTATAATCTTTTGTTGAAATAGGACGGTAGATCTCGAACATGCTCTCAATGGCTGAAGGGATGGCCTTTCCCACCAGCGAATAGTGGGTAGCATCTTCAAAATTATCGAATTTGTATCCTACCAGTTCGTTGCTTAGACCCTTGAGTTGCCCATCAAAGCTTATAATATTATCCTTCAGATCAGGGACATCATCGCTACCGGTAGCCATATAGAACCATTTTCTCGATTCAGATTTGTTCAGGGCGCTGGTGACCCAGTTGGCCATTTCCGGAGCCAGGTCTGGGCTTAAGTTGACATAGCCTTTGAAGATCGGGTTTTGCTTTAGAAGATAATAATTGATGAAATTTGCCGTAAAATCATGACCTACGATGATCTTGAAATTTGCGGTGCGATAATTCTGGTCCAGTTTCGCCAGAAGTTCCATCCCGATGAATTCGAAGAATTTGGCTCCTTTTCCTTCCGGCAAAAAATTCTGGTCTGAATAGTAAGTGTCGTTCATGCGGGTTCCATCCTGGTTGATGCCCACAACGATCATTTCTGGAGCATCATCCCAATAGGAATAATAATCGACCAGCCCTGCCACGGGTTCGAATAAATAATCCCCGTCCAGGACGACGACTACAGGATATCTTTTCTCGGTGTTTTTTTCGTAATTACGTGGCAGCTGGATCTTTATCTGCCTGGTTTCCCCGAGTTTCTGCGAGGAAAAACTCTCGTATTTAATCTGGGAAATGCTCACTAATGGCAATAAGATTGCCATCAGCAAAAGGGATAATCGTTTCATAGGTGTAGTATTGATTCGGACCTACAAGGTAATTATTATTTCCTATTGTTTAAAAGGGGGAGAAAAATAAAGGATAAGCCCCCAAAAAGCAGGACTACAGCGGTTTGGGTGGCCCAGGAAATCCATCCGAAGGCTTCTGCGGCATTCTCTTGAACGCCGAAAAAGATCAAAACACCACCTACCGCGAGCGGATAAACGCCTATCCCACCGTTAGTTGCAGAAACGGCAAAGGAGCCAACCACGAAGGCGGCCATTATGATACCAAGAGGGGTATTGGTGGTTTCGGGGAGGCTAAACTGGATCACGAAAAACATTAGTAAATAAAGGCTCCAGATAAACACGGTATGAAATAAAAAAGCCCATTTTTGCTCCATTTTCAGGATGCTTTTCATGCCTTCCAGCAGTCCTTTCGCCAGGTCTTTCAGTTTTTTAAATGGAAGCCAGTTGGAGCGGCGAATGATGTTCAGCCCCAGGATTATGATTCCTACAAGACCCAGAAAGATCAGAAAGGTATTAAGAGGCTTGATATTCTGCTCCTGTAAATAAGCCAGCAGGTGGTCTGTCTGGAAGGCCAGGGCTACGCCTACTACCAGCATCAGGATCAAAAGATCGGCTACACGTTCAGAAATGATGGTTCCGAAGCCTTTTTCAAAAGGAACATCTTCGTAGGTAGACATGGTCACTGCCCTTAACACCTCACCAGACCTGGGAATGCCAAAATTCGCGAGGTAAGCGGCCATCACGGCCATGAACCTGTTTGCCTGGGAAGATTTGTAGCCCATAGGTTCCAACATGAACTTCCAGCGATAGGCTCTTGAAAAATGGGAGATCGTCCCAAGGAGGAAAGATACCAGGATCCAGAACTTGTTCGCATCCAGGATGCTTTGCCACAGGTTCTCGCGCTCCTGTGGGGTGGAGCTGCCCAGAGAATACCAGACCAAAAAAATCCCCAAAAATAAGGGGATACTGATTTTTAATATTTTGATGATCTTCTTTTTCAAAGGCTTATTTCAAAAGATTGGTTTCTTCGTCTGGAAATACCAGTGAAGGCTTGAAGTTCTTGGCTTCTTCTATATCCATGATTCCGTAAGCGATAAGAATAAGAACATCTCCCTTGGCTACTTTCCTGGCGGCGGCACCGTTCAGGGTGATCTCCCCACTATTTCTAGGGCCCGGGATCACATAAGTCTCAAGACGCTCTCCATTATTGTTGTTTACTATTTGAACCTTTTCACCTTCAATAATATTGGCTGCTTCCATTAGATCCTCATCTATAGTGATGCTTCCAATATAATTCAAATCTGCTCCTGTAACCTTTACGCGGTGAATTTTAGATTTTACTACGTGAACCTGCATTTTTTAAATTAATTGTCCAGAGCAATATTGTCTATAAGCCTGATGTCATCTGCATAGGCGGCAATAAATGCTCTGTATTGATTTCCTTTTTCTTTATGAGTAATTTTTTTCAATGTCTTAGAGTCGGCGATTTCAAAATATTCCAGCTCTAAAAATGGGTGCTCCTGGAATTTTTTTTCTACCCATTCGGTAATGTAATTAGCACTTTCTGTGCCAAATAGCTCTTTGGCTTCCTTGAGGGTTTCGTAAATGAACGCCGCTTTTTTACGATTTTGATCACTAAGTCGTTCATTTCTTGAAGACCTTGCAAGCCCGGACTCTTCTCTTAAGATTGGGCAGCCTACTATCTCTACCGGCAGACCGGTCTTCTCGGTAAGTTTTCTAACGATTTGTAGTTGCTGAAAATCCTTTTCTCCAAAAAAGGCCTTGTTGGGTGTTACGATCTCAAAAAGACGCTTTACCACGGTACCCACCCCGTCAAAATGACCGTTTCTGAATTTGCCTTCCATGACAGCTTCCAGGCCTTCAAAATCGAATCTTTCTGAAAGTATCTTTTCGCCATAAAGTTCGCCAGCTGCAGGGGTGAAAACCCAGATGTCTCCGAGACTGCTTAGCAACTCCAGGTCCTTTTCCAGGTCTCTGGGGTATTTTTCCAGGTCATCGGGGTTGTTGAATTGGGTGGGATTCACAAAAATGCTTACCACAACCTGGTCCGATTCCTTTAAAGCATTCTTCACCAGAGAAAGATGCCCTTCGTGTAGAGCGCCCATCGTTGGAACGAGGCCAATGCTTTTGCCTTCAGATTTTACCTTCTGAATAGCCTGTACTAGTGGATCTTTCTCCCTAAAAATCTGCATTTTGTTAGAAAATTAACAGCGTGCAAACTTAATATTTCTCTGGCAATCTGCATAAATTTTTGTAATTTTGCGTGTTTTTTATTCGGAAACGTAACTAAAGCAAAGAATTTATGAAAGATAAGAGAGTGTTATACGTCTCGTCTGAAGTTATACCCTACTTACCTGAAACCGATATCTCATCAACCTCATTTGAAGCTGCAAAAATGGTGAATAACCTTGGTGGGCAAATAAGAATATTTATGCCAAGGTTCGGTAATATCAATGAGAGAAGACATCAATTGCATGAAGTGATCCGCCTTTCCGGGATGAACCTGGTCATCAATGACCTGGATATGCCGCTGATCATTAAGGTCGCTTCTATTCCAAAAGAAAGAATGCAGGTCTATTTTATTGATAATGAAGATTATTTCAAAAGAAAGGCTACTCTTACAGATGAGGATGGAAACCTCTTCCCGGATAATGATGAAAGGGCGATTTTCTTTGCCAAAGGGGTGATAGAGACGGTTAAAAAACTTAACTGGTCACCAGATATCATCCATGTGCACGGGTGGTTATCTTCCTTGCTTCCTTTATACTTAAGGAACTATTACGGGAACGAGCCGTTGTTCAAGGATTCAAAAATTGTGACCTCGGTTTACAATCAAAGCTTTGATGGTACGTTAGATGAAGAGATGCGTGAGAAGGTGTTGTTCGACGGATTGGAAAATGCGAATGTAAAACATTTGAAGACCCCGAATTTCGTGAACCTTTTAAAAACGTCGGTAGATAATTCAGATGCCGTGGTAATTGGCGGAGATAATGTGCCAGACGATTTGAAGACCTACATAGATAAGCTTAACAAGCCAGTTCTTCCATATACCGAAAAGGAAAATTTCGCGCATGCTTATCAGGAATTTTATGACACGAAAGTATTGTCTTAATTGTAAGTTAGATTTTTAAATGAAATTAAACAGACTATTTCAAATGACGGCCCTTCTGGCCGTTGTTTTCGCTTTTACAGGTTGTGATGAAGAATTTACCGAAGTTGGTGGGGAGATCATAACCAATCCTTCAAATGTTGAGTTGCGAGAAGTAGAGGTAAAAGCATATTCTCAAAAAATTAATTCTGTACAAACCAATAATCTGCCTAATAACGTTCTCGGGGTGACCAATAACCCTGTATACGGGCAAGGTGCGGCGAGCATAGTTTCTCAATTGACGCTGTCTACAGAAGATCCAGATTTTGGAGATAATCCCGTGCTGGACAGTGTGGTACTTACCATTCCATATTTTTCTCGTCAATCTGAAGCTTCTACGGCCCAAGAGATCGTTTATGAGCTGGATTCTATTTATGGTAGTGAGTCCTTTAAGCTATCTATTTATGAAACTTCATATTTCCTGAATGATTATGATCCGGAGGTTGGCTTCGAGCAAAGACAAAAATATTATTCAGATCAGCAGGAACAGGTAGAGCAGAACATTGTGGGCGAGCCACTTTTTGTTGAAGATGAATTCAAACCGTCCCCTTTGCCCTTTACTACCTATGAGATTAATGCTGAAGGAGAAAATGACACGATCGCTAATGCTCCTGCTCTTAGAATAAAACTTCCGGTAGATTATTTCCAGGAGAAGATTTTAGATAAGGCCGGTTCAAGTGAATTGCTCAATAACGGCAATTTCAGAAACTATATTCGCAGTCTTTTGATCAAAGCAGAGCCGAATGGATCTGGAGGAAGCCAGGTTCTTTTGAATTTTGCAGATCAGAACAGCCCCTCACGTATAAGTCTATATTATAAGAGAGATCTAGAAGTGGACGGTGAAACCGAGAGAGTGAGAACCAGGTTCAACCTTGGAGTTGGTTCAGGAAGTAACAGGTTCAATACTTTCACCGGAGAATTCCCTGAGGGTGTTAGCCAGGCAATCGCTGGGCAAACAGCCGAAATGGGTGCAGAAAACCTTTATTTAAAAGCCCAGGAAGGTAGTATGGCAGTGATCGAACTATTTCCTGATGAAGACGAGCTTGAAGCTATCAGGGCAGAAGAGCTGCTGGTAAATGAAGCAAATCTTACTTTTTATGTAAATGATGACCTGGTAAGCGGAGATGAGCCAAGAAGACTTTATCTGTATGACCTGAACAATAATCGATTCCTTTTTGATTATGGGGTGGATATCAGTTACAGGGGAGGTAATCCCGACAATTCTCTTATCAATTTCTCACAACCCGTAGCTGAGGATGAAAATGGCCGATTCTATACCTTAAGAATTACAAATCACGTTAGTGGCATAATTAATGAAGGTGACGACAATGTGAAATTAGGCCTTGTAATAGTACCAAATATTAATGCTGTGGCAGCAAGAGATCAACAAGGTAATGTTGTAGGCTCTGTAATGTCTTCAGTAAGAAATACTCCCGGCCCGGTGGAGCAGATCCCTTCTGTGAATTCGCTTACGCCAACGGGAACCATACTGTATGGGAACATGGCAGATGATGTGGATAAAAGGCTTAAATTAAAGATTTATTATACCAACTATAATTAGTAGAAAAAAATGTGTGGAATTGTTGGATACATTGGGCATAGGGAAGCATACCCTATCGTCTTAAAAGGACTGCAAAGATTAGAATATCGAGGATATGACAGTGCAGGTATCGCGTTATATGACGGGAAGGACCTGAAAATGAGTAAGACCAAAGGTAAGGTCGCCGATCTTAAAGATCGTTTGGAAAGTGAGATCTCTACCAATGGTACAGTTGGTATTGGGCATACTCGTTGGGCAACCCACGGGGAGCCAAATGATGTGAACTCTCACCCTCATTATTCCAATTCTGGAGATCTTGTGATCATTCACAACGGGATCATTGAAAATTACGATGCTCTTAAAAAGGAATTGAAAAAGAGGGGTTATACCTTCAAAAGTGATACCGATACCGAGGTTCTTGTAAATCTGATTGAGGATGTTATCCTCAAAGAAGGTGTGAAACTGGGGAAAGCGGTACAGATCGCCCTAAACCAAACAGTAGGAGCTTATGCTATCACTGTTTTTAATAAGACCAAGCCAGATGAGCTTGTAGTTGCAAGATTAGGAAGTCCGTTAGCGATTGGAGTTGGGGAAGATGAATTCTTCGTCGCTTCAGATGCTTCGCCTTTTATTGAGTTCACCAACAACGCGATCTATCTTGAAGATGGTGAAATGGCGGTGATCAGAAGGCATAAGGACGTTAAAATTAGAAAGATCCAGGATGATTCATTGGTAGATCCTTACATTCAGGAGCTGCAATTGAACCTTGAGCAGATAGAAAAAGGCGGATATGAGCATTTCATGCTTAAGGAGATTCATGAGCAGCCAAATGCCATAAGCGACACCTATAGAGGTAGAATGCTTGTGGAGCAGGGCTTGATCAGGATGGCCGGGGTAGATGACAATATGGAACGTATAGCCAATGCGAAGCGTTTTATTATCGTAGCCTGCGGAACCTCCTGGCATGCTGGGCTGGTTGCTGAATATATTTTTGAAGATATCGCCAGGATTCCTGTTGAAGTTGAATATGCTTCTGAATTCAGGTATAGAAACCCGGTGATCTCTGAAAATGATGTGGTGATAGCCATTTCTCAAAGTGGAGAGACTGCCGATACCATGGCGGCTATTAAGTTGGCTAAGGAAAAAGGTGCATTTGCCTTTGGTGTTTGTAACGTGGTAGGATCATCTATTTCTCGTGAAACCCATGCAGGTGCATATACTCACGCGGGACCTGAAATTGGGGTTGCTTCAACAAAAGCATTCACCACTCAGATCACGGTTTTAACTCTTATGGCCTTGAAACTCGGAAAATTCAAAGGGACCATTTCCCATAGTGATTTCCAGTTCCACCTTCAGGAGTTGGAGAGAATTCCGGAAAAAATTAAAAAAGCGCTTGAATCTGATAAGCTGATCCAGGAAGTAGCCTTTAAATATAAGGATGCGGCGAACTGCCTGTACCTGGGTAGAGGATATAACTTCCCTGTTGCCTTAGAGGGAGCCTTAAAACTTAAAGAGATCTCTTATATACATGCAGAGGGTTACCCGGCTGCAGAGATGAAGCATGGTCCTATTGCTCTTATCGATGAGCAAATGCCGGTAGTGGTAATTGCTACCAAGAAAGGGCATTATGAGAAAGTGGTAAGTAACATTCAGGAGATCAAATCCAGAAAAGGAAAGATCATTGGTATAGTTACCGAAGGTGATGAGGAAGTAAGAGAACTGGCAGATTATGTGATCGAAGTTCCAGAAACTATGGAGTCTCTTTCTCCACTTCTTACTACTATCCCGTTACAGTTGCTTTCTTACCATATCGCGGTTATGTTAGGTAAGAACGTAGACCAGCCAAGAAACCTGGCGAAATCTGTGACCGTAGAATAGAAATTATCTGAAAACCTATAATTTCAGCCCTCCCGATCATTCGGGAGGGCTTTTTTGTTTTACGGAATTGATGCTTTTAAATCAGCTTTTTAGCTGTTTTGGGAAACATTTCAAACTTCTCAATTTTTCAATATGTTTTTTGACAGAAAAATTTATCTTTGCAGCCTGAAAATGACCTGTTTTTTATTTATGATTTTTGAAATCAGTAAAATAGGTTGTTGAATTTTACTTATTAAAAATTAAAGAATTAGATAAATGTCTAAAGTCACAGGTAAAGTTGCCCAGATTATTGGTCCTGTAGTTGACGTTGTGTTCGACTCAGAAAACGCTGAACTGCCAAAGATCTACGATTCTTTGGAAATTACCAGAAAAGATGGTTCTACTTTGGTTCTTGAGGTGCAATCGCACATTGGTGAGGACGTGGTAAGAACGATTTCGATGGATTCTACCGACGGTCTTAGCCGTGGAGTTGAAGTTCTTTCTACCGGAAACCCAATCCAGATGCCAATTGGTAAGGATGTATACGGGAGATTATTCAACGTAGTAGGAGACGCGATCGATGGATTAGGAAATCTTCCTAAGAAAGGAGAAGACGGTCTTCCAATTCACCGTGAAGCACCAAAATTTGAGGATCTATCTGTGTCTACAGAAGTACTTTTCACTGGTATTAAAGTAATCGACCTTATCGAGCCTTATGCCAAAGGTGGTAAGATTGGTCTTTTTGGAGGTGCCGGTGTTGGTAAAACAGTACTTATCCAGGAATTAATTAACAACATTGCCAAAGGTCACGGTGGACTTTCAGTATTTGCTGGAGTTGGTGAGCGTACTCGTGAGGGGAATGACCTTCTTAGAGAGATGTTGGAATCTGGAATTATCAAATACGGTGACGATTTCATGCACTCTATGGAAGAAGGTGGATGGGATCTTAAGAAAGTAGATAAAAATGTAATGAAGGAGTCTAAGGCTACCTTCGTATTCGGGCAGATGAACGAACCTCCAGGAGCACGTGCTCGTGTGGCTCTTTCTGGTCTTACTATCGCGGAATATTTCCGTGATGGAGCTGGAGAAGGTCAGGGGAAAGACGTTCTTTTCTTCGTAGATAACATTTTCCGTTTTACCCAGGCAGGTTCTGAGGTGTCTGCACTTCTAGGACGTATGCCATCTGCGGTAGGATACCAGCCAACGCTAGCCACCGAGATGGGTGCGATGCAGGAGCGTATTACTTCTACCAAGAATGGATCTATTACTTCTGTACAGGCGGTTTACGTGCCTGCGGATGACCTTACTGACCCGGCGCCGGCGACAACTTTCGCCCACCTGGATGCAACAACCGTACTTTCTCGTAAGATTGCCGAGCTAGGTATTTATCCTGCGGTGGATCCTCTTGATTCAACATCAAGAATTCTTACTCCAGATATCCTAGGAAATGAGCACTACGATTGTGCACAGAGAGTAAAAGAGTTATTACAGAGATATAAAGAGCTTCAGGATATTATCGCCATCCTTGGTATGGAAGAACTTTCTGAAGAGGACAAGCTTGCCGTATCCCGTGCAAGACGTGTTCAGCGTTTCCTTTCTCAGCCATTCCACGTAGCAGAGCAGTTTACTGGTCTTAAAGGAGTGCTTGTAGATATCAAGGATACTATCAAAGGTTTCAACATGATCATGGACGGTGAACTAGATCACCTGCCAGAAGCTGCCTTCAACCTTAAAGGAACCATCGAAGAAGCGATCGAGGCCGGAGAGAAAATGCTTGCTGAATCATAAATAGTATATAGAATTGGGTAGTTAGTATTGAAGAATGAATACTAACTGCTCATTACTCACTACTTAATTCTAAGAAAAAAATGTATTTAGAAATAGTAACTCCAGAAGCTGTAGTTTTCAGAGCGCAGGTTGATGCCGTGAAGGTGCCAGGACATGATGGTGAATTCCAGATGTTGAACAATCACGCTCCTATTGTTTCTACATTGACTGAAGGTGAAGTAAAGATCAATCTTACTGCCGGAAGCAATAATGAGATCAAAAGGAAAGACCAGGCAGGATTTAGAACAGAATCTTCTGAGCCTAATGTTCTTTACTACACTATTAAAGGAGGAGTTCTAGAAATGAAGGATAATAAAGCCATTGTTTTGGCAGATTAACCTTCATTGCATAAATGATATAAAAAAAGGCCTTTCTTTGGAGAGGCCTTTTTTTATGCAACAATCTTAGACCTCACAGGTTTCCAGAACCTGTGAGGTTTATTTTTCAACTACTTAGCTTCAAGCCACTTTTTTCTTCTTTGTAAAGCCTTTTCTGAAGCATTCTCATCTAGTTTTATGGAATAGGTTGGATTGCCTTTTAGAATTACTTTTGTTTCCTTTTCTTCTCCAAATCTTTTGAATTTCACTTTTACAGTTTCATAATCTGAATTTTGGATCTGTTCTGCGAATTCCTCTGGGGTGGTAACAAGTTTGTCGCTAAGTGAAATAATTATATCCCCGGAATCTAAGCCGGCTGCGTAGGCGGGGCTGCCTTTGAAGGTGTTCCTGTAGATCCTTAATCCCTCGTCTGTTTTCGTTAGATCTGCCCCAAAATGAAACTTATCTGCATCTCTGCTAAGGCTGATGCCTACAGACTTAAACAATTCTTGGTAATTCGGCATTTTGCTGTTATAAATATGATCCCTGAAAAATTCTGCAGCGAATTGCTCTCCGGCATATTCGGCCAGGCTTTTCTCTATATCCTCTACTTTATAGGCTACCTCGGTTTTGCCATATTTCTCCCACATTAGCTCCATGAAATCATCAAGGTTCAGCTCTTTTTCCCTCAGGGAAAGGTCCAGCGCCAGTCCCAGGATGCTCCCATACGAATAATAGGATACAAAAGTGTTCTCCCAGTTCGTCGGGTCTACCGAGGTGGCGGCATCTACGAATGTTGCCTGGTAGCTCATATCTACAGGGCTGTAATATTCCAACGCAGGTGAATTCCATACATAGTTGAAGGTGCCCGATAGCCCTTCAACGTATTCTTTAGGGGTGTTTACTTTTGCCCGGCATAACATAAGGCCGGTATAGTAACTTGTAAATCCTTCGGCGAACCATAAAGAGCCGGTCATATTCGCTCCAGAGAAGTCAAAAGGTTCCAGTTCGGCCGGTCTGATTCTTTCTACATTCCAGGCATGGAAGAACTCGTGAGCAACAGTTCCAATATTTCCTTTCATCCCACCATCTGATAGACTTTCCTTATCTGTGAGTATCGTGCTGTTGCGATGCTCCATCCCATCACCGGAAACATTCGGCATATAACAGGCCAGGAAAGTATATTTGTCGAAATCAAAATCTGGAAGTTCTCCATAGACCGCTTCTTCCTGTTCTACGATACTTTTCACCTGGTCAAAATACTGGTCGAACTCCTCTTCGGTTCCTTTGTGATGCAGCGCGAATTGAATTGTTTGGCCATTTGTTTCGAACTCTTTCAGATCAAAATCACTAATTTCGGTTGGGCTGTCCAGGAAATAATAAAGGTCTGGAGCAGAATAGGTAGTGCCAGACTCCAATTTCAATTGCGTGGCAACTTTCCAATTCAGGTCTTTTCTAACTCCAAAGTGGACTTTTATGGGTCTGTGCTTCAATTCTTCTGCAAACATAAACGTAGCCGGCATGTTCAAATGAGCATGTGTTTCATCGATCTGTGAATAGGTGCCATCCCCACGGTTGGCGAAAAGTTTATATTCGATATTCACGGTGCCGTCGTGGTCACTGATTTCCCAGGAATAGGGATCTATTCTTTTTACTTCTAAAGCTGCTCCTTTGCTGTTGGTGGCTTTAAGATCATAAACGTTCTTTACGAATTCATGCAGGGCGTATCTCCCTGGCGAGGTACGGCTCATGCTTAGGATTAGGGAATTAGACTTTACCTGTGGGAAGCTTGCCGTTATTTGCGCCTCGTGGTGCTCAGCATTTTCAAAGGAGATATGGTAGGTATTGGTTTGGGCATTAAGGCTGAAGCCCAGTAAAAGAAGGGCGAAAAGGATTTTGTTCATGTTTAAAAATTGAAATTTGCTCTAATGTAAAATTTTTTATTTGAGTGATGAGAAAGTAATCCTTGAGATTTAAATCAGGCTTAGCTGAATGGTTGATTTTAATTTGAATTCAAATCTGAGTTTTAAAAATTTTGAAAAAATCTAATGATTTAAGATTTCTCAATTTCTATTACTTCGGTTTTAAATTAAAACTTTCTCAAAATTTTAATCCCGAAGGCACTTAAGTCGACTAACTATTTATCTAGAAGGATTTCTTCAATAATAACTATTATATTTGCGGGAAACAGATTTCAATAAGTATGCTTACCGCAATTCTTACAGGCTTTTTATTCTCTATTTTTCTCGTTTTTGTGGGAAGATTCTTTAAAGGTAAGCTCTCTATACTGGCGTCTTTAGTGCCGCTGGGGCTTTTCATTTATTTTACGCAATTCATCGCTCCCGTGACTAACGGCGAGGTAATCATGCGAAATTTTGAATGGATACCATCTTTCGGGGTGGACCTGGGCTTTAAGCTTGATGGACTTTCCCTGCTATTTTCTCTTATGATCACAGGAATAGGTTTCCTGGTGTTTGCCTATACTTCGTCCTACCTAAAGGGACATGAATACCTGGATAGGTTCTATGGTTACCTGGCTTCCTTTATGGGAGCGATGCTGGGGCTGGTACTTGCAGATAACATGATCACACTTTTCGTTTTCTGGGAACTTACCAGTATAAGTTCATTTTTCCTTATTGGTTTCAATAATACCAATCCGGCCTCGAGAAAATCGGCTATGACAGCCCTAGGTATTACCGGGATCGGAGGTTTGTTCCTCCTGGCAGGCGCCCTGTTGATAAACAATATCACCGGAACATACAGCATTTCAGAAATGCTCACCATGAGTGAGGCCATCAGGGGAAATGAATTTTATTTCCTGATGGTGATATTCATTTTTGGAGCCGCTTTCACTAAATCGGCGCAGTTTCCATTCCATTTCTGGTTACCGGGAGCGATGAAGGCACCAACACCGGTTTCTACCTACCTGCATTCGGCAACCATGGTAAAAGCCGGAGTCTATCTTTTAATGCGTTTTACTCCTGTATTGGGAGGTGAAAATATCTGGAATTATACCCTCATCGCTGTGGGAGGATTCACTATGCTGTATTCTGCGGTGCATACCATTTTCCGGACAGACCTTAAGGGCATTCTGGCCTATTCTACCATTTCAGCACTGGGGATACTGGTTTTTCTAACCGGCCTGGGGACTAAGGAAGCCTTCCTGGCGGCGGCAGTATTTATCATTGTGCACGCCCTTTATAAGGCGACGCTTTTCCTGGTAACAGGAATTATAGATCACCAGACGCATACCCGTGATGTAAAGAGGCTTGCTGGTCTTAATAAAATTATGCTTCCCGTAGGGATTGCCGGAATTCTGGCGGCCATCTCCAGTGCGGGAATACCACCAACAATAGGTTTTGTAGGGAAAGAACTAACATATGAATCTGCCCTGCATTATGAGTCTTTGGCTATCTTCCTGATGATAGGAATCGTGCTCACCAAGATATTTTTACTTTATGCCGGTTTCGTGGCAGGTATTAAGCCCTTTGTTGGCAAGTTGCCGGAAGAGCATGAAAATGTAAAAATGCCGGGCTTTCTAATGTGGGGGCCTCCATTATTACTGGCTTCTTTAGGAGTTCTTTTCGGGGTTGCGCCTTTCATAATAGAATCGGCCCTTATAAAACCGGTGGTAACGGCCATGGGAGCAGACGCTTCAGAAATTCATTTAGCCCTGTGGCATGGTTTCAATATTGTATTTATCCTTAGTTTGATCACCATCGGTGTAGGAACGGCTATGTATTTCATGATAAAACCTTCCAAGAAATTGGAAAATGGAATTGCCAGGCTGGATTTTATTTCACCTGAAAATATCCTGGAGCAATTCAATAAGATCTTCGTATCTGTGTCTAACTTCTGGACCAATTTCTTCCAGAATGGCTATTTACGGAATTATATTTCTATCATCATCCTTTTTCTGGTGGTACTGGTGGGATATATTATGATAAATGAGACCAGGTTCACTATAGACTATAATTCACTTTCTAAGATCACGGTCTACGAGATCACGACCACGCTTATCCTGATCGCTGGTATCTTTTATACTGTGTTTACCGATTCCAGGCTGGCCGCGGTTGCCGCAATGGGAGTAGTGGGATTATCTATATGTTTGATCTTTGTTTTTTACAGCGCGCCAGATCTGGCCATGACCCAGTTCTCTATAGATACGCTTACCGTGATCCTTTTTGTGCTGGTACTATATAAGCTTCCGAAATATCTGAAACTTTCAGATTATAAGACCAGGGTGAGGGATGGGATACTTTCAACCATTTTTGGATTGATCGTTACCACTCTAGCTCTTGAGGTGTTATCTGAACCGGTTAGTAAGGAAGTTGGTGAGTTCTACGCCGCAAATTCCTATATCGAGGCCCACGGAAAGAACGTGGTAAATGTTATCCTGGTAGACTTCAGGGGAGCTGATACCTTAATAGAGATATCTGTACTTTCCATAGCCGCGGTGGGTGTTTTTGGGCTGATGAAATTAAGACTGAAGATGAAGGATAGAAGAAGGTATGCAGACAGGAGCCTTAACGAAGAAAACCTCAAAAAATAGAATATGCGAACAACCATAATCTTAAAAACAGCCTCCAATTACCTTTTACCGGTATTGCTGGTGTTTTCGATTTTTATCTTGCTTCGCGGGCATTATCTGCCTGGAGGTGGATTTGTGGGAGGATTGATAGCTTCTATCGCCTTTATCCTGCATTCGTTCGCAAACGGATTGAACAAGACCAAGGAACTCCTGATAATGCATCCAGGCTTCTTATTGCCCCTGGGACTGGCTATTTCATTTTTAAGCGGACTGGCCCCCGTAGCATTGTTTGACCTACCGTTCATGACAGGACTTTGGTCTCACGATCCAATTGCGATCCTGGGCAGTGTGGGTTCAGCCCTCTTTTTTGATATCGGGGTTTACCTGGTGGTTAACGGAGTTACTTTAACAATAATATTTACAATTTCAGAATCGGCCTGATATGGAGATCCTTTTAGCATTAATGGTAGGTATACTTTACGGAACGGGCATTTATATGATGCTGCGTAGAAGTATGGTAAAACTTATCCTGGGAATTATCCTGCTGGGAAATGGGGCTAACCTGCTGATCTTCCTTCTGGGAAGGATCACCAAGGGAGCGCCGCCAATTATTCCCGGGGACTCCAAGGTCTTTACCGAGGCCTTTGCAGATCCTGTTCCGCAGGCTTTAATACTTACAGCAATCGTTATTAGTTTCGGTCTGCAGTCTTTTGCTATTGTACTGGTGAAAAGAGCCCATACAGTGGTAAGGACAGACGACCTGGATGAAATGAACGCAACCGACGAAGATTCATGACACAACAATTGATTTTATATCCTCTTTTTCTACAAATGGCGATCAGCATCATTTTGATGTTCGGATGGTCCAGAATTAGATTTCAGAAGGTTTTTAGTGTTTTTGGCAGTATTCTTAGTGTAGCGCTGGCTATCGTGGTATTCATGTATATCTGGAACAATGGTACCCAGACGGTGCAGGCAGGGAACTGGAAGGCCCCTTTCGGGATCACCTTTGTGGCCGATATGCTTTCTGCTACCCTGGTTCTGCTTACAGCGATCTCCGGGCTGGCCGTGTCCATATTTTCTGCGGGTTCGGTGCTAAGGGATAGGCTTAGATTCGGTTATTTTCCCATCTTTCATTTCCTTTTATTAGGACTGAATGGTGCCTTTCTAACTGGGGATATATTTAACCTTTACGTATGGTTTGAGATCATTATCATTAGCTCTTTTGTGCTTATCACCATTGGAGGGGAAAAGGCCCAGCTAGAAGGAGCTGTAAAATATTTTACCCTTAACATACTCGCTTCCATGATCTTTCTTACTGCGATCGCGGTTCTTTATGGAATAACGGGTAGTTTGAACATGGCAGACCTGGCAGGGCAGATAGCTATGGTAGAGAATCGTGGGCTGGTTCAGATCACAGCATTGCTTTTCTTAATAGGTTTCGGGATTAAAGCCGGGGTGTTTCCGCTTTATTTCTGGCTGCCTGCGTCCTATCACACACCTCCTTTTGCTGTTTCGGCTATCTTTGGAGGGCTGCTTACTAAAGTAGGGGTATATGCGCTTATTAGGGTGTTTACGCTCATTTTCGTGAACGATGCCTTTTTGAACAATATCATCATGATCATCGCGATCCTTACCCTGGTAAGTGGTGGAGTGGGAGCTTTGGTTCAGAATAATTTGAGAAAAGTATTCTCATACCTAATCATTTGTCATATTGGTTATATGATCGCGGGTATTGGGATGTTTACTGAAATAGCTATTGCCGGAGCTGTATTTTACCTTATTCACGATATTATCGTTAAAACCAATTTGTTCATGGTGAGCGGGGTGGTTTACAGGATCAAGGGGACCAACTCCATGCGTGACCTTGGGGGTATCTATGCGAACTGGCCTAAGATCAGTCTCCTAATTTTTATTCCTCTATTCTCCCTGGTGGGGATACCACCATTATCCGGATTCTGGCCAAAGATCAATTTGATCAAGGCAGGTTTTGCAGGAGAAAATTATATCACCGTTGGCGCAATAATATTTGCCAGTTTTATTACGCTGGTAATAATCGCTAAATTATGGGCTGAAGTGTTCTGGAAAGCAGATAAGGAATTGCCCCTACGCAGCAATTTCGGTTATTTTACCAATATGACCATCGCGAAAAAGCTTCAGTTTGTGGTGCCGGTAGCTCTTTTGAGTATTGTATCTTTGTATATTGGTTTTGGAGCAGAGCATATACAGGAACTTTCGGCCAGGATCGCGGATGAACTGGTGAATAACCAGGGTTATATAGACGCGGTTTTAAATACTAAGAACTAAGGAAAGATGAAGAATAAATTTCTCTCAAACATATTGCTGACGTTTGTCTGGGTTGCCCTTACGGGAGATTTTTCTGTAGAGAACTATCTTTTTGGATTCTTCCTTAACTTTCATATCCTTTGGCTAATAACCGTGGGAAGGGGTAGGAGCAGGTATTTCCTTATCGTTCCAAAAGTGATCATCCTGTTGCTCTTTTTCCTTTATGAACTAATTAAGGCCAACCTGGAAGTTGCCTACGAGGTGATCACCCCGAAGCTAAATATGACCCCGGGAATCGTTATGGTGCCACTTGATGTGAAATCAGACATAGCCATCACAACCCTGGCCAATATGATCTCGCTTACCCCGGGAACATTAAGTCTTGATGTTTCTAATGATAAGAAGGTGCTTTTTGTGCATGCGATGTATATTAAGGATAAGGAGAAATTCATCAGGAGTATAAAAGATGGTTTTGAACGTAGAATAATGGAGGTAATGTCATGACGCTATTTGAATATTTACATTATATCATTTTGCCAGTGCTGGTGGTTTCGGCAGTGCTAATTCTTTGGAGATTTATCAAGGGACCCAGTATTGCCGATAAGATCGTATCGCTGGACCTGCTTATCACCACAGGGATTGGAGTGATCGCTGTTTACAGTATCATTTACGATCAGTCTACGCTTATGGATACCGCACTTATCCTTGCCCTAATTGCCTTTTTAAGTACGGTAGCCTTGTCTTATTACCTTGAAAAAAGAAAGAGAAAATGATAGATATAGTAATAGGAATATTAGCAACTTTTGGAGCCCTGTTCGTGCTTTTTGCGGCCATTGGGGTGGTACGTATGCCAGATACTTACCTAAGGATATCTGTTACTACAAAGGCGGCTACGCTGGGTGTTGGTCTTGTGCTTATGTCTACCACGGTATATTTCAGTAATACAGATGTTACTTCACAGGCCTTTGTGATCATCCTTTTCCTTTTCCTTACTGCTCCGGTGAGTGCTCACTTAATTGGAAGAGCCTCTTATTTTATCGGGGTGAAGTTATGGGATAAGTCTGTTATGGACGACCTGAGAGGAAAATACCAGAAAAATACCCATGTTTTAAAAAGTATCGTTGATGATACTCCAGAAGATAACGTGGACCATACCAAAATGAAAGATAAATAGGCTTAATCTGAATCCTCTTCCTTTTTAGCCTTCTTCTTCATTTTATGCTCGATATATCCGAAGATCAGATTGATAATTAGAATGATCCCGCTCACGATCGCCAGTTCGTGATACATTCCGAAGCCGGCAAGACATCCCGTTCCGGCACTGCACCAAACCGTTGCGGCAGTAGTTAGTCCCTTTACCTTACGCTGTTTTTCCAGGATGGTACCTGCTCCAATAAATCCTATACCAACAACTACCTGGCCGAGGACACGGGTAATATCCACGTATTTATCGCCCTCGAACTCGAGTGACATTAAGATAAAGATCGAGGCCCCCAATGATACCAGAGCGTTCGTCTTAAGACCTGCCTCCTTGCCCTGGATCTCTCTTTCCAGGCCAATGATCAATCCGGCGATAGTGGCAAGGCCAACTCTTAATGCAAATAAAGTCCAGTCCATATTTTGTATAAGTGAATGTTTACTTTTGTAAAATGAAAAAATTACCTTCTAAATTAGAGAAAAGACTTCAAAAGAGAAAAGAAGATGACTCTTTTAGGGAATTATTATCATCCCGTCCCGGGGTAGATTTTTTTTCGAACGACTATTTAGGTTTCTCAAATTCTGAAGAGATCTTTGAAAAAGCCAGTCGTATCCTGAAAACTTCTGAAGTGCTCAATGGCTCTACCGGCTCAAGGCTCTTATCTGGAAATCACTCCCTTTTTAAGCTTTTGGAAAATCAACTGGCCAGTTTTCATAACGCCCAGTCGGCCTTAGTTTTTAATTCAGGTTACGACGCCAATATTGGGTTATTTTCAGCAATTCCCCAGAAGGGAGATATCATTCTTTACGATGAGCTGTCTCATGCCTCGATTAGGGATGGCCTGCAAATGAGCCTGGCCAGAAACTATAAATTTTTACATAATGACCTTCAGGACCTGGAAGCAAAACTGAAACGCTTCTCATCTGCAGATGATGACGCGGTGACCTATGTAGTTACCGAATCGGTTTTTTCCATGGATGGCGATTCGCCAGACCTTGACAACCTCTTAGGATTAACTGAAAAGTATGGAGCCAGGCTGATCGTGGATGAAGCCCATGCTACCGGGGTGCTTGGAGAGAACGGGCAGGGAATGGTCCAGCAGCTGAAGCTCGAGACTCAAATTTTTGCCAGGATCCACACTTTCGGAAAGGCCATTGGTGCACATGGAGCGGTGGTGGTGGGAAGCAGGGACCTTAAGGATTACCTGGTCAATTTCAGCCGGAGTTTTATTTATACCACGGCACTTTCTCCGCACAGCGTGGCAACCATCAGCGCAGTCTATCGTAAACTGGAAAATGACCCACAGCCGATAAAGGAATTGCGAAGGAACATAGATTTTTTCAGGGCAGAGATCAAAAAAAATAAGCTTGATGGATCTTTCGCGGATAGTAATTCTGCCATCCAGGTATGTGTAATCCCGGGCAATTCGCTGGTAAGGAATATAGCCTCCCAGTTAAGCCAATCCGGATTCAACGTTAAGGCCATACTTTCTCCTACTGTTCCGGCCGGCGCAGAAAGGCTTCGGTTTTGTGTACATTCTTATAATTCTTTCGATGAAATTTCGCAGGTCTTAAAAGACTTGGGTAATTTTGTGGCAAAGAATAAATGATGCCGAAGACATATTTTATAACCGGGATAGGGACCGAAGTTGGAAAAACCGTTGTTTCTGCGATTGTTACCGAAGCATTACAGGCCGATTACTGGAAGCCTATACAGGCCGGTGATCTTGATAATTCAGATTCTCATAAGGTTAAGAAACTGGTAGCTAACGAAACTTCTAAATTTCATGAGAACGCCTATGCCTTAAAAACGCCTATGAGTCCGCATGCTGCGGCGGCAATAGATAAGGTAAAGATCCAGGTAAATAAGATCAAAAGGCCGAAGACCAAAAATGACCTGGTGATAGAAGGCGCCGGAGGACTGCTTGTCCCTTTGAATAAAAAAGAGGTCATTGCCGATCTTATAGATAAGGAAGATGTGGTCATACTGGTCTCCAGGCATTACCTGGGTAGTATAAACCATAGCTTGTTAAGTATCGATGCCCTTAAAAGTCGGGGCATCGAAAAGATCGGGATCATCTTTAGCGGGGAGGAACATCCAACTACCGAGGAAGCTATAAAAGAACTTGGCAAGGTCGAGGTGATAGGCCGTATAGATGAGGAACCTTATTTTGACGAAAGAGTAGTGCAGGAATATGCCGAAAAATTTAAGGAAAGATTATGCGAGATATAGAACTGAAAAAAGCAACCCTGGCAGACCGGGATAAGAAACATCTCTGGCACCCGCTTACACAACATAAGTTATCGCCAGATATGTTGCCCATAAAAAAGGCCCGGGGCTGTGTGCTTACCGATGATGAGGGCAGGGAATATATAGATGCCATTTCATCCTGGTATACCGCTGTGTATGGTCATTGTAACAAATTCATCACCGCCAGGGTTGCCGAACAAATGCAGAACCTGGACCAGGTGGTCTTCAGCGGATTCACCCATGAGCCTGCCATAAAATTATCAGAAGCTCTTGTGAAAATTCTCCCTGAGGGACAGCAGAAATTATTTTTCAATGATAATGGTTCTACCGCCACCGAGATCGGGATAAAGATGGCCTTGCAATATCACCATAACCTTGGCAACGATCGTAAGGTGATGCTGGCATTTGAAGAGGGTTTTCATGGAGATACCTTTGGAGCCATGTCGGTTTCCGGGCTATCTGTTTATAATGGCGCATTCGAAGATCATTTTATCAGGGTAGAGCGCATCCCGGTGCCTGATGGAAGGAATAATCCTGAGGTAATTGCTAAATTAAGACAAGTCATCTCGGAGGATAAGATCGCAGGTTTTATCTACGAGCCCCTAATCCAGGGAGCTGCGGCCATGAAATTCCATGATGCCGAAGGCCTTAACGAGATCCTTAGGATCTGCCGGGAAAATGACATCGTAAAAGTTGCCGATGAGGTGATGACCGGTTTTGGGAAAACCGGGAAATATTTCGCTTCAGATTATATCGAAGAAAAGCCAGATGTGGTTTGCATGTCCAAGGCTTTAACCGCCGGGCTTCTACCTATGGGGCTTACCTCATGTACCCAGGAGATCTACGACGCTTTCTTTTCAGATGATATCGCGAAAGGCCTGTTCCATGGTCATACCTATACGGCAAATCCGCTAGCCTGTGCTGCGGCACTCGCTGCACTGGAGTTGTTGATTTCAGAAGAGATGCAGGAGAATATAAAGGAGATTTCAAAAAAGAACAGGGCTTTTGCCGAGGAAATGAAAATCCATCCGAAAGTGAAGAACATCCGCTCCAGGGGCGTGATCCTGGCCTTTGAACTTGATGTCCAAATGGAAAGGTATGGTAACCTTCGGAATAAACTGTTCCAGTATTTCATGGAGAAAGGAGTCTTCCTGAGGCCACTGGGGAATACTATCTATATTGTCCCGCCATATGTGATAGGGGATGAAGAGCTTGAAAAGGTTTATTCTACGCTAAGGGGCGTATTATCAGAGTTCTAAAAAAAATCTATTGCGTTCATATTTATAATTTTCGGATTCGATTTTTGCCTACTTTAGTTAGGTTAATCTGAAGATTATGATGCATCCAGACACTAAACTAGAGTGGATAAACGACCAGAAGGGATTTGGGGTTGTGGCTACAGCCTTCATGCCTAAAGGAACCATCACCTGGGTGCAGGACGAACTGGATATCGTGGTTCCTCCCGGAAAACCTGCTCAGTACAAGCCACTCACCCGTGAGCTATTTGATAAGTATAGCTTCAGGAATGGGAAAGGCGAATACATTCTTTGCTGGGATATTGCCAAATATGTGAACCATAGTTTTAATTCAAACTGCCTTTCTACGGCCTATAATTTTGAAGTGGCCATCAGGGATATTGCTCCAGGCGAAGAACTTACAGATGATTATGGTTATCTCAATTTGGAGGAGCCTTTTGTACCCGCAGAGGAGGAAGCAGAGCGAAAGATCGTAAACCCTGATGATACCTTGAATTTATACCGGCAGTGGGATGATATGCTTAAGTCCCTCTTCCCTTTGCTCCTTGAAGTCGAGCAGCCTTTATTCGACCTGCTTTCAGATAAGTTGCAGGATGAGGTAAAGGATGTGGTCCAGGGAAAGAAGAAAATGCTATCTACCATCAAGCTATATTATAAGCCTAAAAAAAGCAGAATTTAGGAGGCTAAATTTAGACAATCCTTTATTGAGCCTTATTTTTGCTGAAAAAATCAGCTTTTGAAAAATCCGATTTCCATAAGGTCCATTGGGAGTATTTCTCCGCTTGGAAGAACTTCAGAAGAGATCTGGAATAATTACCTTAACGACCAGCATTGTTTTAAGGAAGAAGATTTTGATGGTTATAAGGCCCTTGCCGGTTTTTTGCCTGAAGAGATCAAAAAAGAGGTGGAGCAGCTGAAGGAGCAGAATTCCAAGTACAGATACCTGGATAATTCGGTTCTTTATGCCATCCTTGCCGCTAGGCAGGCTTCGGCTGGTTCGGGATTCCATGACCGCGATACCGGGATCAATTTTGGTAGCAGCCGAGGAGCGACCGGCCTTTTTGAAAATTATCATTCTGAATATATCAAAACGGGAAAGGCTTCCACCTATTCCTCGCCTTCAACCACTTTGGGAAATATTTCTTCCTGGGTGGCCCAGGATCTTCAAAGCCAGGGTCCCGAATTTTCACACAGCGTAACCTGTTCCACAGGAATGCATTCTATTCTGAATGCCATTGCCTGGGTAAGAAGCGGTATGGCTAAAAGCTTTGTGGCGGGTGGTAGCGAGGCGCCACTAACTGGCTTTACCATCGCACAGATGAAGGCAATGAAGATCTATGCTTCCGAAAACTCGACTTTTCCCTGCCGGTCCCTGGATATGGAAAAATCAAGGAACACTATGATCCTTGGTGAAGCCGCCGCGGCCGTAGTGCTGGAAGATGGGATTTCAGAAAATTCACGAGCACTCATCACGGGTATTGGTTACGCCAACGAGAAGCTTAAGCATGGTGCATCGCTTTCGAAGAATGGAAAATGTCTTCAAAAGTCCATGCAGATGGCCATGAAAAATATAAAGCCGGAGGAGGTCGATGCGGTAGTGATGCATGCGCCGGGAACTATTGGCGGTGACCTTGCCGAGGTGAATGCGGTGAAAAAGGTCTTTCCGAAGAAATTACCCGCGATTACCAGCAATAAATGGAAAACAGGTCATAGCTTTGCTGCTTCCGGAATACTGAGCCTGCAAATGGCCGTGCTGATGCTGGAAAATCAAAAATTCCTGCCGGTACCTTTTTCCGAATTTCCGCAACAACCTGAAAAACTTAATAATATATTAGTGAATTCTGTAGGCTTTGGAGGGAACGCCGTTTCTGTTTTGATAAGCAGTAAATAAATTGTTAGCTATCCCGTTTATAAATCTTAGGTTAGCATCCTAGATTAAAGCCTAGTTTTCGTTATTTTTGAATACAAATCAAATTACATGGCACTTAAACACGACTGGACCAAAGAAGAGATCCTGGAAATTTATAATAAGCCTTTTATGGAGCTGCTATACGAAGCAGCCACTGTTCACCGTCAACATCATGACCCTAATACCGTTCAGGTTTCTACCCTGCTTTCTATAAAAACCGGGGGTTGCCCCGAAGATTGCGGTTACTGCCCACAGGCAGCCCGTTATCATACAGATCTTGAAGGTAATGACCTTATGAGCGTAAACCAGGTGAAAGCCCAGGCCTTACGCGCCAAGGCATCCGGTAGTTCCCGTGTTTGTATGGGTGCGGCCTGGAGAAATGTGAAAGATGGTGAAGAATTTGATAATGTGCTTGAGATGGTAAGAACCATCAACAAGCTGGATATGGAGGTTTGCTGTACCCTGGGAATGCTTACCGAAAACCAGGCTCAGCGTCTTGCTGAGGCAGGCCTGTATGCTTACAATCATAATCTTGACTCCTCTGAAGAATATTATAAAGAGGTGATCTCTACCCGTGGTTACCAGGACAGGCTTGATACAATTGGAAACGTTAGAAAGACCAATGTTACGGTTTGTAGCGGAGGGATCATTGGGATGGGCGAAAGCGAAGCAGACCGTGCCGGGATGCTAGTAGCTCTTTCAACCCTTAATCCGCAGCCGGAATCTGTGCCGATCAATGCATTGGTGCCTGTGGAAGGAACCCCTCTTGAAGAGCAGGAGCCTGTACCTATCTGGGATATGATCAGGATGGTAGCGACCACCAGAATTGTAATGCCAGAGACCCAGGTTAGACTTTCAGCAGGAAGAACCCAGATGAGCAGGGAAGGACAGGCTATGTGTTTCTTTGCCGGGGCGAACTCGATCTTTGCCGGAGATAAGCTTTTAACCACTCCTAATCCAGATGTGAACGAGGATATGGAGATGTTCAAAATGCTAGGATTGAATCCGCAAAAAGCATTTGAGAAAAAATCTCAGCCGGAAAGTGTAGATGCAGATAAGTCTCAATTTCAGAGCCAGGGAGAGAAACCAAAATGGACAAGACCAGGGCATAAGATCGACAGGAATCTAGAGGCTCAGGGAAAGGCTAAGACCAAGGCCTAGCAAAAATCATAAATTTTGAAACTGGATCTTCAAAATATTCCCAGACGAAAAAACCTCTCCAAGGAGGAATTTTTGCAGGAGTATTTTATACCGAAAAAACCGGTAGTCATAGAAGATCTTACAGAAAACTGGCCGGCCTACCAAAAATGGAACTTTGATTATTTCAGGGAAAAGGCCGGCGATGTTGTAGTGCCTTTGTATGACGGTAAACCCGCCAAGGGAAGACAGAACTCCCATGGCCCCGCCATGAAGGTCCCTTTCAGAGAGTATGTTGATTTACTTGAAAAAGGCCCTACAGATCTAAGGATGTTCTTCTTCAACATGCTTCAGAATTGTCCGGAGCTGGTAGAAGATTTTCAGTATCCCGACCTTGGGGTGAAATTTTTTAAGAAGTTACCCGTTCTTTTTGTGGGTGGTGAAGGTTCAAAAGTTGTGATGCATTACGATATGGACCTGGCCAATAATTTTCATTTCAATTTCGTAGGGAAAAAGAGGGTGATTCTATATCCGCCAGATCAGACAGGATTGCTGTATAAGGTTCCTTATTCCATAGTGAGCATGGAGATCATAGATATGGATAAGCCAGATTTCACGAAATATCCAGCACTGGCCAAGGCCAGGGGGTTCGAAACCATCCTGGAACACGGCGATGCTCTTTACATTCCGAGCCACTGGTGGCACTGGATAAAATACGAAAAAGCAAGCCTTTCCTTAACGCTCAGGTCCTTGCCTAAATCTCCGGGGAAAATAGCCGAAGTATTGAATAACCTGTTATTCGTTAGGAATTATGATAACCTGATGCGAAAGATCAGGGGGCAGGACTGGATAGATTATAAGAACAGGATAGCCATAAAAAGAACCCATAAAAATGCCGGGATCGAATGAAGTCAAAGATGAATCTTGAAGCAATACCAAAGGTAGATAGGATCTCGAAAGCAGAATTCCTACGGGAATATGTTCAGCCTCAGAAACCGGTAGTGATAAAAAGATTGATCGATGACTGGCCCGCTTACAAAAAATGGGACCTGGATTATGTAAATAAAATGGCGGGAGACAGAACCGTTCCGCTTTACGATGACCGGCCAATTTCTTCCAAATACAAATTCAACGAGGCCCATGCCCAGATGAAGATGTCTCAGTATATAGAGCTTTTAAAAAAAGGGCCTTCCAACTACCGGATATTTTTATACAATTTACTGAAAGAGGTACCTGCTTTCCAGGAAGATTTCAAGTTCCCAGATGTGGGCCTGCGCTTCTTGAAGCAGTTGCCCATGCTTTTTTTTGGAGGGGAAAATTCCAGGGTGTTTATGCATTACGACATAGATTACGCAAACATTCTTCATTTTCATTTTCATGGAAAAAAACAATGTATCCTCTTTCCGCCAAGCGAGAGCAAACATCTATATAAGGTGCCGCATGCTTTGATCGCCCGGGAAGATATAGATTTTAACGATCCTGATTTTGAAAAATTCCCTGTCCTGAAAAAGGCCAGAGGCTATATAACCGAGCTCGAGCATGGTGAGGCTCTCTATATGCCTGAAGGTTACTGGCATCATATGACCTACCTCACTGCAGGTTTCTCAATGAGTCTCAGGGCAACCCCAAGAACCCTGACCAATTTTTCCAAAGCGGTCTATAACCTTATTTTTATGAGGCATTTTGATAATTATATGAGGAAATTAAGGGGGCAGAAGTGGATAGATTATAAAAATGAGCAGGCGGTGAAGCGCACCCACAAAAAGAACGACATTAGTCTATAATATCATTCACGCAGTCAAACACCATCGAAGGTTCATAACCTTTTCTTATAAGGTGGTCTGCGAGTTTCTTTTTCTTTTTAAAGGTATTTGTTTCAGAAATCATTTCGGCTTTTTTCTCTGCCAGCTGGTATAGTGTGGATAGGTAATCATTTTCCTTTATTTCAGAAAGTCCCAGTTTAATGATGGGAGAGGAGATCTGCCGCTTTTTAAGTTCCTGGGTGATCTTGATCCTTCCCCATTTTTTCATGCGGTATTTACCCCTTACAAAGCTTCTGGCAAAACGTTCCTCGTTTAAAAAGCCTTCCTGCATCAATGTAATGATGATCTTTTCCTTGGCTTCGGGGATCATACGCATGGAGTCCAGCTTGTCTTCAACTTCTTTTTGAGAACGGTCCCTGTATGCACAGAAATGCATCAGTTTTTGAAGTGCTTCATCTACGGTATAAGAATTCTGGTTATGCCTCATTTTTAGAAAGAATTTTTCTCAGCCTGCTTATCCAGAAGATGATCATGAATATAAGCCAGATCCCGAAGCAGATCACTTCGGCAGGAATTAAATAATAGGTGGCCCCAAGATTTATTGTTATGATCTCGCCGTAAAAGGTGAAGCCAAACATCAGGGTTAATAAACTTATGCCTAAAGTATATTTGTTCATCGATCAAATATAAAGGTTTAGGGCAGGCAGTTCAAAACAGGGTACAAAAAAACGCCTCCCAATTGCTTGAAAGGCGTTCTTTTTATTTGATCACTTTCCCGTCTTTATCGTGAAAGTGGTACTCTAAATACGTGTAAGCATCGCGAGGTAAAATTTTCACCCATCGTTTGTGGTCTACAAACCACTTAGATCGGGGAGATGGAAAGCCTTTTGTTAAAAAGGCGGCAATAAATGGATGTGCGCTAAGCGTGATCTTTTTATGGTCTTTTTTGATCAGCTTCTCAAGGTCTACTTTGATCTTGTTTACCAAACTTATAGGTGCTTCAATTTCACCATTCCCGTTGGGATTTTCCTCACGGGTCTTGATATTCATCTCAGGCCTTACGCGCTGTCTTGTAATTTGAACTAATCCAAACTTACTGGGGGGCAATATCTTATGTTTAGCCCTGTCGTCACTCATTTCGTTTCTAAGGTGGTCATAGAGCTTTTTTCTGTTCTCGGCTCTATTCATATCTATGAAGTCTACCACGATAATGCCGCCCATGTCACGAAGTCGTAACTGTCTGGCTATCTCGGTAGCACTAATCATATTCACCTCTAACGCGGTATCTTCCTGGTTCTTGGATTTATTAGAACGGTTTCCGCTGTTCACGTCTATAACGTGCATGGCTTCTGTATGTTCTATGACCAGGTAGGCGCCTTTACTCATGGAAACGGTGCGCCCAAAGGAAGTTTTTATTTGTCTTTCGATACCATTCTTCTCGAAAATAGGTTGGTTGGATTGATGCAATTTTACAATTGATTCTTTTTCTGGAGCGATCTCGCTCACATAGTCTTTGATTTGAGTATAAAGCGTTTCATCGTCTACGCAAATAGAAGTAAAGGAGTCATTAAAAATGTCTCTTAGCAGGGACGAAGCCCTGTTCAATTCTCCCAGTACTTTGGAGGGATGATGCGGTTTATACAATTTTTTACACATAGCTGTCCAGCGACCCATTAGATTTTGGAGGTCTCTGTCCAGTTCTGCTACTTTTTTGCCTTCGGCTACAGTTCTTACAATAATCCCAAAACCTTTGGGTTTAATGCTTTTTACCAGTCTCTTTAGGCGTTCCTTTTCGTCTTTGCTCTCAATTTTCTGTGAAACTGAAATTCGGTTTGAAAAAGGGACTAATACAATATAACGGCCGGGTAGGGAAAGCTCAGAGCTTATCCTGGGGCCTTTTGTAGAGATGGGTTCTTTTACGATTTGAACCAGTAGCGACTGATTGGATTTTAAGACGTCGGTAATAGTACCGTTCTTGTCTATATCCTTTTCAAAAGTAAAATTCTTTAAAGAATAGTCTTTTAGTTTACCTGTGCTTACACGTTTTATGAACTTAAGCAAAGAAGAAACCTGAGGTCCAAGGTCATGATAGTGTAAAAAACCATCTTTTTCGTAGCCAACATTCACGAATGCGGCATTTAACCCTGGGACAGCTTTTCTAATTTTGGCGATATAGATATCGCCTACATTAAATTTGTTGCTGTCTTCTTCCTTGTTTAGCTCAATAAGTTTTCCATCTTTTAATAAGGCAAAATCTACAGCAGAAGGTTCGGACCGGATAATTAATTCTTTGTCCACACTTCCAGATTTTTTATCCATATCTGTTGTTAAACAAACATAGATGGATTAAACATTATTTTTTCACAGGTTTTTAATCCTGAAGAAACCTGATCGACATACAAAACGTGCGTCGAGGGTTTCGATTTCAAAGAACGATTTAAATAAAAAAAGTAGTTGTCACACTACTTTTTCTTGTGGCGGTTAGCTCTTCTTCTTTTCTTACGCTTGTGCGTAGCCACCTTGTGTCTTTTTCTTTTCTTACCACTTGGCATAGTGCAATATCTTTAAAATTAATAATTATTTCTTAGAAGCCACCCCGCAGAGCGGGGAGGATTCAATTATTTTACTTCGACGTTAGTCTTTACTCCTTCTACAAATATCTTTGCTGGCTTAAATGCAGGAATGTTGTGTGCAGGAATCTTAATAGTAGTGTTCTTAGAAATGTTTCTACCGGTTTTCTCAGCTCTGGTTTTCACTACAAAGCTTCCGAAACCACGAAGGTAAACATTATCTCCGCTTTCTAGAGAAGTTTTTACTTCGTCCATGAAGGATTCGATAGTAGCTTGTACGTCTCCTTTTTCCATTCCTAATTTTTCTGAAATGTTTGCTACGATATCTGCTTTCGTCATTTTCGTGCTATTTAAAATTATTAATTGGGGTTTCAATTTTTCAAGGGGGCAAATATAAGAATTAAATCTGCAATATTTCAAACCTAATTCACTAATAATAACGGAATAAACTCCTATTATTGCGGACAATCCCTATTTATTATGGTTTTTCCCAAAAGACTGACACATTGGTACTTGCAAAACAAACGAGATCTGCCATGGAGAAAGGTGCACGAACCGTACCAAATTTGGCTCAGCGAAATAATGCTTCAACAAACGCGAATAGAGCAGGGTTTACCTTATTATAAGAAGTTTATCGAGGCCTATCCTACGGTTTTTCACCTGGCCAAAGCTCCGCAGGATGAAGTTCTAAAGCTCTGGCAGGGACTTGGATATTATTCCCGCGCCAGGAACCTTCACGAAACCGCCAAGCACGTGGCTTTCGATCTTAATGGGAAATTTCCCGATAACTATAAAGGATTGCTCAAATTAAAAGGAGTGGGTGATTATACGGCCAGCGCCATAGCTTCTATTTGTTATGGAGAACCCGTGGCCGTGGTAGATGGAAATGTTTACCGGGTTTTGTCGCGTATCTTTGAAATTGATACTCCTATTAATAATACTGCCGGGATCAAGGAATTCAAAATCCTTGCCCAGGAGCTTTTAGATGAAAAAGATCCGGCCACCTTTAACCAGGCTATCATGGAATTTGGTGCTTTGCACTGTAAACCTCAGAATCCAAAATGCGATTCCTGTCCTTTTAATGACATGTGTCTTGCTTTGAAAAATGACCGGGTAAAAGAATTGCCGGTAAAGCTGAAAAAGTCAAAAGTGAAAAAGAGGTTTTTTAACTACCTCGTTTTCGACCTAAAGGATGAGAGCACCATCCTGGAGCAAAGAAAGGGGAAGGGCATCTGGAATGGACTTTACCAGTTCCCTCTTGTGGAAACCGAAAGTCTTAGCGATGAGGAGGAACTAAAAAGTCAGGATAAGTTTACTGATCTCATTGGGGGTGATGAATTCAGCATAGAGCTTTATAACCAAAAGCCCGTGGTGCACAAGCTATCCCATCAGCATCTTTATACCCGGTTCTGGATCGTAAACACGACCGAAGTAAAAAAACCGAAAATAGCCCTTCAGGAAGTTATTGATTACCCCGTTCCCGTGCTTATCGAAAACTTTTTGAATGAATATCTTCCAGATGCTTATAAATAGATGCTTGTTTATATCTTTGGATCTTTTTGCATATTCAGGCAGAATTTTTTAGTATTTTAGAATAATTATTAATCCAAATAACCGGCTAGCGGTAACTAAATATTTAAGTAATGACAGGTACATTGAACAAAGTAATGTTAATAGGGCATACAGGAGATGACGTAAAAATGCATTATTTTGAAGGAGGCGGATCTATTGGAAGATTTCCTCTGGCTACTAACGAGAGTTACACAAATCGAACTACCGGTGAACGTGTTACCAATACAGAATGGCATAACGTTGTTGTAAGAAACAAAGCGGCCGAGATCTGCGAAAAATACCTCAAAAAAGGAGACAAGGTCTATATCGAGGGGCGTATAAAAACCCGTAAATGGCAGGACGATGCCGGGAACGAAAAGTACTCTACAGAAATTCATTGTACCGAGTTTACCTTTTTAACACCTAAAGGTGAAACAGGGGCAGAACCATCTGGAAATTCTGGTTCACAAATGTCATCAAGCAAGCCTGCTAAACCTAAAAGCGATAACTTTGCCAATAGGAATGAGTCTTTCTCTCAGGATGAAGAGGAAGATGATTTACCATTCTAAGTCTAACTAAAACTTTTGCCTTTGGATTCGGAACCTCCCAGTTTGCTTTTGTTTCTAGCCACAATGGGAATCTCCCAAATTATCAGTTTGATATTTTTATTTGTGCTTTTACTTTGCTCTGCACTGATTTCTGGCGCAGAGGTAGCATTCTTTTCTCTTACCCCGGCTAATTTTATAACCGAAGACGGGAAAAGATCTAAAACCCAGAATATTGTGATCAATCTTCTGGAAAAGCCCAAAAAGCTGCTGGCAACCATCCTGGTTGCCAATAATTTTATCAATATCGCCATAGTTCTTCTGTTCGATAATCTGGCCGATGATCTTTTTGCGGGTATCAATACTGAATTTTATGGAATAGACCTGCGCTTCCTTTTTGAAGTAGGCCTGGTCACCTTCCTTATTCTCCTTTTCGGGGAGATTCTGCCGAAGGTTTATGCCAGCAGGAATAAAGTACAGTTCTCCAATTTTATGGCCTATCCCATAAATGTATTGGACAGCCTGTTCTCTCCATTAAGTACCCCCATGCGGGCGGTTACCTTATATTTTCATGAGAAGTTGGGGAAACAGAAATCATTTATTAGCATAGATCATCTTTCCCAGGCACTGGAACTAACCAGTGAGGAGGATACCACCAGGGAAGAGCAGAAGATCCTTCAGGGTATTGTAAGCTTTGGAAATACCGATACCAAGCAGGTAATGCGTCCCAGGATGGATATTTTCGCTCTGAATGAGGAGAGTTCCTACCAGGATATCATACCCGAAATTATTGAGAATGGTTACTCCAGGATTCCCGTGTACCGTGAAAATGTAGATAATGTGATTGGTATCTTATATATAAAAGACCTTTTACCTTATCTGAATCAAAAGAACTTTGAATGGACCAGCCTGCTTAGAGAGCCATATTTTGTTCCTGAAAACAAGAAGCTGGACGATCTGCTCAATGAATTTAAGGATAAGAAAAATCACCTGGCCATCGTGGTAGATGAATATGGAGGAACTAGCGGACTTATTTCCCTTGAGGATATTATCGAGGAAATTGTTGGGGATATCAGCGATGAGTTTGATGATGAAGACCTTATTTACTCCAAGCTGGATGAGAATAATTTCGTTTTTGAAGGTAAGACCCCGCTAAAGGATTTTTACAAGATCGCCAAGATCGAAGATCCTTCGGTGTTTGAGGATCAAAAGGGTGAAGCCGATACCATGGCCGGATTCCTGCTGGAAATATCGGGAGGATTCCCTAAAAAAAATGATGTCATCACTTTCCTGAACTATTCCTTTAAGATAGAAGTGATAGATGACAAGCGAATTAAACAAATCAAACTGAGTATCGCGCCTTTATGAGGAAGCTAAAACTTATTCTTTTAAGCCTTATTTTATCTTGTGGTTCCTGCAAGGATGATCCAAAGCCGAAACCAAAGGGATTTCTGGCGCTGGAGTATCCTGAGGCTAAATATGAAAGAGTGGATATTGGCTGCCCCTATACTTTTGATAAGAACGAGATCGCGGAAATCGCTCCTTCCAGAAACCGAATTCCCTGCTGGATACAACTGGATTATAAAGATATGAACGGCTCTGTCTTTATTACCTATCAGCCGGTGAAGAATAATCTTGATTCATTGCTTGCCGATGCTCAGAAACTTCCTTTACAACATACCATCAAGGCAGATGTTATCGAGGGTGATGTATATACCAATGATATTCATAAAACTTACGGGATGTTTTACCAGGTAGACGGCGATGCGGCTTCCCAGGCTCAATTCTACCTTACCGATAGTACGGAGCATTTTCTAACCGGTTCTGTTTACTTCAACAGTCTTCCAAATTTCGATTCCATAGTACCCGCAGCCGATTACTTAAAGAAGGATATCCGGCACCTGATGGAAAGTCTTCGTTGGAATTATTAACAGCGATTGTTTGTAATACCCTCAGTATAAATGTTTAAATATTAAGAAAAATGTTTATAATTGTTAAAACAAACTAAAAATTAGCAATTATGAAGCAAATTTCTTTGGATTATTTCAAAGTGGTTTTATTTCTTCTGTTTCCTTCGCTATTACTTTCCCAAGAAGTACTCGAAGGTAGAACAATTAACGATGATACAGGAGCTATTGTGCCCTTCGTTAATGTGATCGAAAAAGGAACAAATAATGGAACCACCAGTGATTTTGAAGGTAATTTCACCATTACTGTCGAATCACTCCCCACAACCTTAGTCTTTTCTTACTTAGGATTTGAAACACAAGAAATAAACGTGACCGAAAACTCGCCTTTAACTGTGAGATTCAAGGAGTCTGCTGCAGCTCTGGATGAGGTAATAGTTACCGGTTTAGCATCTTCTACCAAAAGGGCTAATGCCGCCAATGCTGTAGCATCAATTTCCGCGAATGAATTGACCGGGGTTACCGTTCAGTCAGGAATGGATGCTGCGCTTTCGGGTAAATTCAATGGAGCCGAAATTAAGGCGAACTCTGGTGCCCCAGGGGGTGGTATTTCTATGCGATTACGTGGGGTGACCTCGATTTTTGGAGATCAGCAGCCTTTATTTATCGTAGATGGGGTTTATGTAGATAACTCTTCAATTAGTCTTGGTAATAACATTGTGAGCCAGGCGGCAGGTGGAGGTAACCCTTCGAATACCCAGGATGATGCTTCGAACCGTATCGCTGATATCGATCCGGAAGACATTGCGAATGTTGAAATCCTGAAAGGAGCCTCGGCTGCTGCAATATATGGATCTCGTGCCGCTGGTGGGGTTGTGATTATAACTACCAAGCGAGGAAAACGTGGAGACCCGAGGACCAACTTTTCACAGGTGATAGGACTTAGAAGTCCAACTCAGCTTTTGGGCCTTAGAGATTATACTCAGGAGCAAATTACAGCGCTTGGTGGACCTAACAATCCAACTTTGACAGATTATGAAGCTGAGTTATTTGATAATACTGTTGTTTCTACTACTACCCGTTTTTCTACCTCTGGAGCAAACGAAAGGACAGATTATTTCTTCGGGGCAACACACAGAGATGAGCCAGGTTTGGTAGAAAATACAGGATATAAAAAGAGTTCGGTGAGATTGAATATAGGCCAAAGATTCAATGATTGGCTGGATTTATATGTAACTACTAATTATATTAATTCTCAATCTGACAGAGGGTTCTTTAATAATGGTAATGCCAACCGTACTGTAGGATATGCCCTGGCATTCACTTATCCATGGGAAGATCTGTTTCCTGTAGATGGAGTTTATCCTCAAGGAGGTGCCGGTTCTAACGTTCTTGAGACTGTAGCATTAACTACTAACAGGGAAGAAGTAAATCGTTTTATTGGAAGTGCAAAAACAAATATTAGATTACTGGCTACCGAAATTCAGGATCTTAAAATTGTTCTTGAAGGTGGGTTTGATCAGTATACGCTGAGAACTACAAGTATCTTCCCAAGTGGTTTAACCTATTTTAGAGATCCTACTTCATTAGGAGGTGTATCTATCTCTGGAACAACGGTTAACACCAATTACAATTTATCTGCTTTCCTGGTTCATAACCTGAATCTGAAGAATGGTCTTTCATTCACAACTCAGGCGGGTAGCTTTTTACAGGACTTTGATAGGAATACTGTAATTACTGTTGCTACGGGACTAAATGGGTCACAAACCAACCTGGGACAATCTACAAACGTATCTACTCAACAAATTATCCAGCCCCAAAGGGATAAGGGATTTTTTGTACAGGAAGAGATCAATTTTGATGATAAGATAATCGGGACCATTGGGGTTAGAGGAGATAAGTCTACCAATAATGGTGATGCCAATGAAATGAACTATTACCCGAAAGCCAACCTTGCGGTTAATCTGCACGAGTTCGATTTCTGGACTCTTGATGCGATCACCGCACTTAAACCTAGGATAGCCTATGGTGAGGCGGGACGTTTCCCAAATTTTAACGACCGGTTTTCGCTCATGAACGCCCAGTTCATAGATGGTTCATCTGGACTAAGTCCTGCTAACCTTAGGGGGAATCCAGAAATTGGTCCAGAAAGACAGACTGAATTGGAATATGGTCTTGATCTTAGTTTATTTCAAAACCGAATAAGTTTAGAGGCTTCCGTTTACAATAAAAAAGTAAAAGATCTTCTTATTCAATCTCAATTCCCTACATCCTCTGGTTTTACAACGCTTGTAGTAAATGGTGGAGAACTTGAAAATAGGGGGGTAGAATTAGGTTTGAACACCGTGATCATGGAAAAAGAAGATTTCTATTGGCATGCAGCCTTTAAATGGTGGAAAAATAAATCTGAAGTTACCAGTTTGGATGTTCCAGCCTTTACCAATGGTGGATTTGCTGCCTCTCTAGGACAATTCTTTATTCAGGAAGGAAAAAGTGCTACCCAGATCATTGGCACCTATAATCCAGATGACTATACGGCAGAGGAAATCGCTCAAAGAGATCCAGAAGGAGATGGGTTCTTTGTATATGGAAATGCTGAACCAGACTTCCAGATGTCCTGGTATAATGAAATTAACTTTAAGAACTTTGATTTCACCTTCTTATGGCACTGGAAAAAAGGAGGAGATAACATAAATCTTTCTACTTTACTATATGACCTGGCTGGAACCACCTGGGATTATAATGACACTGGTCTTGATCCAAACGGACAGTTAACTAACGGACAATATAGGGCAAGTCAGGCATTCGTAAATCCAGATCCTTATATTGAGGATGCAGGCTATCTAAAACTTAGAGAAGTTGGATTGTTCTACTCCTTGCCTAACGGATTAATTAAATATGCAGACAACATTAAGGTTGGTGTTTCAGGAAGAAACTTGATCAACATCTTTGATTATAATAGTTATGATCCAGAGGTTTCTAACTTCGGTAACAATGTGCTGGCAAATAACGTTGAGGTAACACCTTATCCGGCATCAAAGTTTGTGAATTTCCACCTAAATGTAAACTTCTAAAAGACTGTGATTATGAAAAAAATATCAATATCGTTCATTCTATTGTTCGGACTCGTGATTTTTTCGGGTTGTGAACTGGATGAAATAGAAAACCCTAATGCTCCTACTGTAAGTAGTTTTGCAGAAGGTGCAAGTGAAGGAGACATTATGCTGCTGGCCTCAGGTTTAGAGGCGGTAATGAGAAATGATCTGGCTTTTCATTATGATACCGTAAGTATTCTGGGAAGGGAGTATTACGATCTTTCTGGGGTAGACCCTCGTTATACCGGGGAGCTGCTTAAAGGCCCTTTAGACAATAATGGATTCTTAACTACCAGGGCATATGCGGCCTGGTATAAAGTTGTGAAGACCGCTAATATTTTAATAGAGGCTGTCGAAAATTCTGTAGCAGGATTGTCCGACGCAGAAAAGAATGATTATTATGGGTATGCCAAAACCTTAAAAGCCTATGCTCTTTTAATGGTAGCCAACAGGCAGTATGATAATGGAATCAGGATAGATGTCGCAGATCCAGATAATCTTGGTCCTAACGTAAGTTATGAGGAAGCCTTAACTGCTATTATGAGTCTGCTGGATGAGGCTGACGCTCATTTAGCTAATGGAACCGAAGAATTTGTGAGTTTAAGTTCAGGTTTTGATGGATTTGACACCGCTTCCACTTTTAGCGAGTTCAACAGGGCTTTAGCTGCCAGAGTAGCTCTATACCAAGATAATGATCAAATGGTTCTTAACCTATTAGAGGAATCTTTCCTTGATCTTGATGGAGATCTTTACGAAGGCCCAGCTCATGTATTTGGTCTTACAGGGAACGATATCTTAAATGCCCAATTTCATGTACCACTCCAGTCTGGACAGGAATTTATGGTACATCCTACCTGGGTTGCTGATGCAGCAAACGGCGATTTAAGAATAGAGGAGAAAACGATTAGATTTGAGGATTCAACTAGCTTTGATGGACTGACAGCTATTGATCAAATCGCAGTTTATGATAAGAACACGGACCCGGTTTATCTTATTAGAAATGAGGAGTTAATCCTGATATATGCTGAAGCTAATATAGGTATAGATAACGACGAGGCAGTTGAGGCTATAAATATAGTTCGAAATGCTGCGGGTCTGGATGATTATTCAGGATCTACTGACGAGCAAGCCTTGATTGAGGAAGTGCTGAGACAGCGGCGTTATTCTCTTTTAGCTGAAGGTCATCGTTGGATCGATCTTCGAAGGCTGGATAGATTAAATGAAAATTATATTCCTCTTGATCGCGATGGGGATAATATAATTGATGCTTTCCCTACACCCTTTACGGAACAGTTACAATAGTGATAATCACATATTAACTAAAACCCCAACTTTGATTGGGGTTTTTTCTTTTTATAACTCTACTAAGATATATCTTCGCAGCCGTAAAATTTTATATTTTGAAAAATCTGAAATGGATCTACCTGGTCATACTTTCCATAGTTTGGGGAAGTAGTTTTATTCTTATTAAAAAAGGACTTGTGGGCCTGTCGGCAACGCAGGTAGGTTCTTTCAGGATCATTTTCGCAGCCCTGTTCCTGTTGATTGTTGGTTTTAAGAGTATCAGCAGGCTTTCTAAAAGGCAGTGGAAGTGGATCGTTATTTCGGGTTTCCTTGGCTCTTTCTTCCCGGTCTATCTCTTTTCATTTGCTGAAACAGAAATAGACTCGGCCATCGCCTCTATTCTAAATGCGACCACGCCAATTTTAACCCTGATCTTCGGAGGTTTGTTCTTCAGAGCCGTTTTTACCCAGAACAAGGTGACTGGGGTAGTTATTGGTTTGCTGGGGACCGTGGGGCTTATCTATAGCGGAGCGAGTGTAAATCCAGACCAGAACTATCTTTATTCATTGCTGGTAGTAATGGCAGCGGGTTTTTATGCCATGAACGTCAATATCCTGAAAACAAGGATGAGCGATATTTCACCCCTGGGAATTGCTGCCGGTAATTTTTCGGTATTACTCATACCGGCTTTGCTTATTTTATATTTCACGGGTTTTTTTGAGAGACCTGTCAACGTTGAGATCGAAAGGTCGGTAATGTACGTGGCTGTTTTGGGAGTAATTGGCACCGGGGTGGCTATGATCATTTTCAACAAACTGGTACAGATCTCAGACCCGGTATTTACCACTTCGGTAACTTATACCATCCCGGTAGTTGCTTTGGGCTGGGGAATTCTTGATGGCGAGGTCTTCAGTTTCTGGCAGTTGATATCTGCCCTGGTCATATTAATAGGTGTATTTATCGTGAACAGGTCGAAAAACCTTATTTCAAGATTTAGAAAACAGGCAACATAAAAAAAGCCCCTGCTATAGGGACTTTTCATTTATATCTTTAATCTTATGTTTTACTCTGTCGCAAAATCTTCTTCAGAAACTCCCTCATTGACCTGGATTTCTGATACCTCGAATTCGAAAGACTGAGGTCCCATACTTTGAGCGATCATAAATGGAAATTTAACTCCGCTAACTTCTCTGTAATCACTGTAAAGTGAAGGGATGCTCATGGTTTGACCTGCCTGAGAGACGGTTTTAACCGACTTTACTTTCATTCCGCTATCAACAGAATAGTACGCGGTATTATTTTCGTCAAGTTTCACCACATAAGCGTCTTCGCCATTCACCTGCTCAATTCCGGTAACTTTAGCATCATTAACACTAAGTTCTGGGAATGGATTGGCATCTACTTTTGCAGTTGCAATCTGTTCTTCATTGTAAGGCATTTTTTGTCCCTGTGCCATTACATACCCAGACTCGCCATTAAAGACCTGCTTGTTCATTACGTTCCCGTTCATGCTAATAGCCTGGTAAGACTTGCCGTCTGTAGTTTGCTTGGATTCCAGGTCTAACTTCATTCCCTGGATTTCAGTGGAAGCATTCATAAGAACGCTATTTACAGATTCAACAGCCTCACGACCTCCGATGGCTTTTAGATATTTATCAAAAACCTTATCAGCAGTAACCGAAGCATCTACTTTCTTTTCTTCTGGTTTTTCAACCTGCTCGGCTTTCTTGTTGTAATATTTAACCGGAATTGACTTCCCGTTATATTTAAGATTTTCCAATCCCTTAAGCACTTCGCTGCCCTTACCGGCAACTACGATCCTGGCATTGTCTATTTTGAAGTATTTTTTGGCAACTCTCTGCACATCCTCTGCAGTTACCTCGTTGATGTTTTCAAGATATTCCTCATAAAAATCCTCATCAAGATCTTCCGTTTCGATATTCAATGCATTGAAGGCGATAGTTGAAGGGCTTTCAAGCGAAAGCACGAAATTTCCAACATACTTGTTCTTGGCATTTTCCAGTTCTTCCTGCGAAACTTTTTCTTTTCTTATCCTATGTATCTCATCCAGAAAAGCTACTACAGCACTGTCGGTAACTTCATTTCTTACTTCGGCAGTGGCCACAAAAGAGGAAACATATTTATCATCTCCCAAAGAGGAGTAAGAGCCATAAGTATATCCTTTGTCTTCACGTAGATTAAGGAATAATCTACCGTCACTTCCGCCACCAAGTATCTGGTTTGCAATAAGAGCAGGGAAATAATCTGGGTTGTTCTTGGTTAATTTAACCGGATTAACCACGGCTATCTGGCTCTGTACCGCATTAGGCATGTTCAGGAAGCTTATCTCCGTAGTCTCTACAGGATTTACTTCAGGAATCGATGATTCAGGTAAAGCCTTTTTCTTCCAGCTTGAGAAATTCTTCTTTACCAGCTTCTTTACTTCTTTAATATCTACATCTCCAATAATAGCCAGGTAAGCCTCTTCTGGTACGAAATAAGTGTTATAGAACTGTTTTACATCTTCCAGGCTAACATTCTTTAGAGATTCCACGGTGGTGAATTCACCATAAGGGTGATCCTTTCCGTAGTTAAGAGCCTGTCTCAATCTTCTGGCATTGAAAGCAACATCTTTTTCATTGCTTTCAAGGTTTTCTATTTCTCTTTCCTTTAGTTTCTCAAATTCTTCCTGGGTGAAATTTGGCTGAAGGGCTCCTTCGGCAACAAGTTCCAGTATTCGTGGGAAAAACTTGGATAGAGTGTTGGCTCTAACAATATTAGAGTTAAAAGAAACAGAGGCTCCTAAAAAGTCAATTTCTTCATTGTATTTGTCTTTCGAGGTATTTTTTGTGCCTGTCCCTAACAGCCCCCCGGTAAGGCTGGAAACTCCTGCTTTTTCTCCTTCCTGAACAGGTGGATTGTCTAGATATAAGATCATGCTCACCCTTGGTAACTTATGGTTTTCTACAACCATTACTTTCAGGCCGTTATCCAGGGTAAATGTTTCCGGTTCTTCCAGGTTGATCTTTGGAGCGGGACCGGGTTCGGGTTGCTTGCTGCGATCTATCTGGGCGATACTTGAGAACGCAAGAAATAGGATCGCATTTATGGTAAATAGGTATTTTTTCATTTTACTTTCTTTAAAATTGTTATTCAACATCATCCGATTTCGGCAGATAGTAGATTTCAGCTCTTTGATTCTTTTTCAGGTATTCGTTCGCTACCCTTTTGATGTCCTCTGGAGTGATTGAACGGTAAATTTCGATCTCTTTGTTTATAAGATCTGTGTCACCGTAAAGAACATCATAAGTAGCAAGAGATTCTCCAATTCCAGATACACTGCTGTTTGAGTTCACGAACCTGTTTTCAAAGGTGTTCTGTAATTTCTGAAATTCTCTTTGGCTGATCTTTTCTGTTTGAAGTTTGGTTATTTCCTCGTCTATCTCTTGTTTCAGGGTTTCCAGTTCGGTATCACCCAGTGGAAGACTTAGAATTGCATATCCGCCATAATCTTCAAAGGCAAGATTCACCGCAGCTACCTCAAGTGCCTGCTTTTGATCGTCTACCAGCTTTTTGTAAAGTCTGGAAGATTTTCCCTGTGAAAGAAGGGTAGAGATCATATCTAATACCTTTGCATCCTTTGCTTTCATTCCCGGAGTTCTCCAGGCTAATAAGAACATTGGAAGCTGGATATTAGGATCGTAAAAAGTATCTGTAACAGTTTCGGTAATAGGTTTTTCCTCGATCAGGCTTCTTTTAACCTCGTTGCCTCTTGGAATAGGTCCAAAATAATCCTCGATAAGTTTTTTGGTTTCTTCAATATCTATGTCCCCAGCTACAACCAGTGTAGCGTTGTTTGGAGCATAATATTCATCAAAATACTCATTGAATTCTTCCAGGGTTGCAGCGTCAAGATCTTCCATGTAACCAATATTCGGATCTTTGTAAGGATGTTCCTTGAAAAGATTTCTCTGAACCACCTGAAGAACATTTCCGTATGGACGGTTATCGTAAGATCTTCTTCTTTCTTCTTTTACTACCTCGTTCTGTGTTTCAACACCTTCTTCACCGATCACCGGGTGAAGCATTCTTTCAGATTCCAGCCAAAGACCAAGTTCCAGTTTATTAGATGGAAAAGTTTCATAATAATAGGTCCTGTCTAAAGAGGTGGTAGCATTAAAAGATCCTCCATTGGAGCTGATAATAGACATGAATTCTCCCTTGCCAATATTCTTGGTTCCTTCGAATAACAGGTGTTCAAAGAAATGGGCGAATCCTGTCTTATCATTTTTAAGGTCCTTACCACCTACATGGTACATTACCGAGGTAGAAACTACCGGGGCGGTATTATCCTGGTGTAGGATCACATCCAGGCCATTTTCTAATTCATACTCAGTGAATTCAACTTCCTGAGCAAATCCGGCTGCCCCCGCGAAGAGGAAACAGGATAATAGCTTTAATTTGTTAATCATTTTTAAATTGTTTTTTCAGTTACAGGGATTAGTAACGTTTGCGGTTGAAAAGTTACAGGTTTTAAGCGGAATTAGACTAATTAATCCATATGTGTTAAAATTAACATGCTATTAAGGCAAAAACCGCTGTATTTTTAAGAAATTTACTTTGAAAAATTTCAAAATGCTATGGGGAAATCAAGTATTCCAATAAAATATGGAGTCGCGATCGCGGCTGGATTAATTGCTTATTTTTTAATTCTATCTTTTTTCAATTTACATGTGAATCCATTTTATAGTCTTTTCAACGGGGTGATCATGGGGTATGGAATGTATGAGGCAATTAAGCACTACCGCCTACAAAAAGCTAATAAATTTAAATATCAAAAAGGCTTTATGGCCTGTCTGCTTACAGGTTTTAACGCCACCATTATATTCACCATCTTTTTTGGACTTTACGCAACCGAATTCAACCCTGGTTTCCTGGACGATCTAATCACTGTATGGATTACAGATTATAACACCAGTATAGGAATAGTACTTTTTGTGGTCGCTATTATGGGCTTTGCTACCAGCCTGGTGCTCACCCTGGCTTATATGCAGTTGTTCAAAAATTCCTGGAATACCAAGGAAGCTAAAAAACATACGCTGTAACTTCTTCTAGTATAGACAAAAAACTTTGTCAATTAATTAATTAGAATTATATTTGCACCCGCTTGCGTGAAAACGTGAGTTAACTTTTAAGTATTTAAATAATTAATTATACGCTATGTACGCAATTGTAGAGATAGCAGGGCAGCAATTTAAAGTTGCAAAAGACCAGAAGGTTTTTGTTAACCGTTTGGATGGTAAAGAAGGAGATAGTGTTTCTTTTGACAAGGTACTTCTTACTGCAGACGGAGATAATATTACCGTTGGCGCCCCGGCTATAGATGGAGCTCTTGTTGGAGCAAAGATCAACCGTCACCTTAAAGGTGATAAAGTAATCGTTTTCAAAAAGAAAAGACGTAAAGGTTACCGTGTTAAGAATGGACACCGTCAGGCCCTAACAGAAATTCTTATTGAAGGCATCGACCTTAAAGGAGGTAAGAAAGCAACTTCTACTAAAAAGGCAGAGCCTAAAAAAGAAGAAGCTAAGAAAGAAACTAAGAAGACCGAAACCCAATCTGATGACCTTAGCAAGCACACTGTGGTTGAGCTAAGAGAAATGGCTAAAGATAAAGGCATCGAAGGTTACTCTTCTATGAAGAAAGCAGAACTAATTGCTGCATTAAGCTAAGTTTAAACTACTAAAAACGAAATAAAATGGCACATAAAAAAGGAGTTGGTAGTTCCAAGAACGGTAGAGAATCAGAATCGAAACGCTTAGGTGTGAAGATCTTTGGAGGACAAGCTGCTGTTGCGGGAAATATTATCGTAAGACAAAGAGGTACTGCACATCGTCCAGGTGACAATGTATACGCAGGAAAAGACCATACTTTACATGCCAAAGTTGATGGTATCGTAAAATTCACTAAGAAGAAAGATGATAAATCTTATGTTTCAATTGAGCCTTTCGAAGCTTAATTAGAACGATCTTATAAATAGAAACCCTTTCCAGACCGGAAAGGGTTTTTTTATGGCTGTTCACTAAAAATGTTTAACTTTATAATTAAAAAATTAAACATAATGAGTATTGAAAAGGAATTTCAATTCAACGATAGGCAGGTAGACCGTATTATTTCCATGGCCTGGGAAGACCGGACAACTTTTGAAGCTATAGAATACCAGTTCGGTCTTACCGAAAAACAGGTGATCAAATTTATGAAGGAGCAGATGCATCCCAGGAACTGGAGAAAATGGCGGGCTAGGGTTCAGGGAAGAAAGACCAAGCACGAGAAGCTAAGAAGAGATGAGGTGAGCCGGTTTAAAAGTGATTCCCAAAGACAGATCACCGGTAACCGGATCTCAAAGAAGAAGTATTAAAAAATCCCCGCTGACGAACGGGGATTTGCAAAAAAACCAAACAATAAGGGAAATCAATTTAAAGTAAAACTACTTATCAAATTAATCTCGTCACCCTTATACGAGTACTGGTAAAGTATATTGTCCCCAACCATAAGCAACCTATCATCCAGGGGGATGACATCATAGGTGTTAATGTTGCTGAAATGATCTATTTGCTCAAGATTGGGGGTATTTTGCAGGTCGAAGACCTTTAAGCCTGCATCGCCGTCACACACGAAAAGCCAGTTGTCTTTTATGCCCAGCCCATATGGATTACTCATCTCATAGGTTTTGGCGATCTTAGGATTGTGTTTGTCTGTTATATCTACGATATTCAGCTGGTTAAAATTCTGTCCGCATTCATTCCCGCCTCGAATAGTTACATAGGCGTAATCATCTTTTACCACCACCGGGTCACATCCCTGTACATGCTGAATAAAGGAAACCTGTGTTGGATTTGCCGGATCTTCGATACTGAAAATGAACATTCCGGTAGCACTTCCCAGATATAGATAACCCTGGTAATTGAAAATAGTTTCTATCTGCCAGCCGGCATAATCAGAATGTATCCTGTTGGGTTCTGAAGGGCTGCTAATATCAAAAACAGAGAGGCTGGATTCATCTACCACATAAAGGTAATTATCCATAATATTGAACCTGGCCATGCTGCCTCCGGTTCCGGTGTTCCCGCCAGAAGCATTATCTGCGGTCTCGAACCTGTCTATAAATATCTCTACCTGTTCGATCTTTCGGCTTTCCAATTGATAGCCAACAATAACTTCTTCCTGTGAATTGAAATTAGCGAAGTCCACATAGACTGCGCCCTCTGGAGCAAGGTTAAAGTAGTTAGGAAAAACATCTTCAACCCGGCCGGTTTCCCTGATGTTGTTCATGTCGCTAACGTCAAAGACCACCAGGTCCATCCCGTTATCGGCATATAACTTATCGTTCCTTATCGCGATATCCATATTCCTGGGGATCTTGAGGAACCTGATATTTGTTGGATTGTAAGGATCTGAATTGTCTATGATGTGAACCCCTTCGTTTTTATCATTGATGAAGATATAGTCTTTCCAGGCGTAGATCTTGCCCGATTCTTTGATGCTTCTTGGCTCCTGTATCTTTACGGAAGCACGAAAATCTGCAATAGATTGGGTCACGGGAACAGCGACAGTGACCAGGTTGGAGTCGTCTTCTTCTTCACAGGAAGTAAAAGTGAAGAGACTCAAAAGGATGGAAAAAAAGAAAAGTTTTTTCATTTTAAACCAATTAGTTACTAGGTAGATACAACTGGTCTCAAAAGGTTGCGTGAATAATTATAAAATTTTTTCTGTCACTTTGTCAGAAGTGTCTTTAGTCCTATCTTTGCGAATCTAAAAACCGAAAGGTTCTAATAGAATTATGGAGAAGACTATAGACGAGAAAAAACAGGGAAACTCTTTGGTGATGGAGCCTAAGGCTTCGAACGACCGTAAACTCTTTATCGAGAGTTATGGTTGCGCGATGAATTTTAGCGATAGCGAGATCGTGGCGTCCATCCTTTCTAAAGAAGGTTTTAATACCACCCAGAACCTGGAGGAGGCAGACCTGGTGTTGGTGAATACCTGTTCTATACGAGAAAAAGCTGAACAGACGGTAAGAAAACGTCTCGAAAAATATAACGCGGTAAAAAGGATCAACCCGGGAATGAAAGTAGGGGTTCTGGGCTGTATGGCCGAACGTCTTAAAAGCAAGTTCCTGGAGGAAGAAAAGATTGTAGATCTTGTAGTGGGCCCAGATGCCTATAAAGATTTGCCTAATCTTATTAATGAAGTTGAGGAAGGCCGCGATGCTATTAACGTAATCCTAAGCAAAGAAGAGACCTATGGTGATGTTTCCCCGGTAAGGTTGCAAACTAATGGGGTTTCTGCCTTCGTTTCGATCACCCGTGGTTGTGACAATATGTGTACTTTTTGCGTGGTTCCTTTTACCCGGGGAAGGGAAAGAAGCCGTGACCCTCAAAGTATCGTTGAAGAAGTGAACGACCTGGCCGCGAAAGGCTATAAGGAGATCACTCTTTTAGGGCAGAATGTTGACTCTTACCTTTGGTATGGAGGCGGATTGAAAAAAGATTTCAAGAACGCTACCGAAATTCAGAAAGCGACCGCTACGAATTTTGCCGGGCTTTTAAGGCTTGTTGCTGAAGCGCAGCCAAAAATGAGAATTCGCTTCTCTACTTCGAATCCACAGGATATGACTCTGGATGTGATAGAGGCCATGGCTAGCCACCGTAATATTTGTAATTATATTCATTTACCGGTACAGAGTGGAAGTGATCGAATCCTGAAAAAAATGAATCGACTTCATACCCGTGAAGAATATTTCAGCCTGATAGATAATATCAAGAAATTGATCCCGGATTGCGGTATTTCGCACGACCTTATCACAGGCTTCCCAACAGAGACCGAAGAGGACCATCAGGATACTCTTTCCCTGATGGAATATGTGAAATATGACTTTGGATATATGTTCGCTTATTCCGAAAGACCCGGAACTATGGCCGAGCGTAAATTTGAAGATGATGTGCCTGAAAAGGTTAAGAAAAGAAGGTTGCAGGAGATCGTTGACCTTCAGCAAAAACATTCCCGTCTAAGAACTGAAAGGTTCCTGGGGCAGACCGTTGAGGTTCTTATTGAGAAAGAATCTAAGAAGTCTTCCGCTCACTGGAGTGGCAGGAATTCGCAGAATACCGTAGTGGTCTTTGATAAGGAGAACTATAAGGTAGGTGATTTTGTGAACGTAAAGATAGAAGATTGCACGAGTGCCACGCTTATTGGTACTCCGGTTGGATATAGTGATAATAACTAATTAAAAGGTACAGTTAGGTTTCTCAGTAATAATATCAGAAAACCTTTACTGCTCGCTGAATATTTGTAAATGGAATCAGTTCAGGCAATAAAACAAAGATTTGGAATCATTGGGGACGACCCAAAGCTGAATCGTGCAATTGAAAAAGCAATACAGGTTGCACCAACAGATATTTCTGTACTGGTGACCGGTGAAAGTGGTGTGGGTAAGGAAAGCATCCCTAAGATCATTCACGCCCTCTCCCATAGAAAACATGGTAAATATATTGCGGTAAACTGTGGGGCCATCCCAGAAGGTACCATAGATAGTGAACTTTTTGGTCACGAGAAGGGAGCATTTACCGGCGCCACTCAAACCAGGAATGGGTATTTTGAAGTGGCCGATGGAGGGACCATCTTTCTTGATGAGGTGGGAGAATTACCATTGCCTACGCAGGTAAGACTCTTGCGTGTTCTGGAGAATGGTGAGTTCATTAAAGTGGGCTCCTCTAAGGTTCAGAAGACCAATGTGAGGATAGTTGCTGCTACCAACATCAATATGTTCGAGTCGATCAAAAAGGAAAAGTTTCGCGAGGACCTTTATTACAGGCTGAGCACCGTTGAAATTAACCTGCCGCCGCTACGGGAAAGAAAAGGGGACATACATCTGCTTTTCAGGAAATTCGCTTCAGACTTCGGTCTTAAATACAAGATGCCGACCATTAAGCTTGACGATGATGCCGTGGAGCTTTTGCAAAAGTACCGGTGGGGAGGAAATATCCGTCAACTAAGAAATATTGCCGAGCAGATCTCTGTGCTGGAACAGAACAGGAGTATTTCTGCTGAAGACCTGAGGCATTACCTGCCAGATGTGGGTAGCAATCTTCCTGCGGTGATTTCAGAAAAGAAACAGGAAAGCGATTTCAGCAACGAGCGGGAGATCCTTTATAAGGTTCTTTTCGATATGAAAGGCGATCTTAACGACCTGAAGAAATTAACCCTGAAGCTGATGCAGGAAGGGGACAGTAAACAGGTGCAGGACGATAATGAAGGCCTTATTCAGAAGATCTACGGGAACAGTGGTGATGATATCGATGAGGCCGATATTGATGATGATGAACTGAACGTGCTGCAGATCCCTCAGCAAAATAATGCTGCGCCAAGCCAGGAAGAAAAAGATAAATACTATTTTGCCGAAGAGATCGAAGAGGAGGAAACACTTTCTCTTCAGGATAAGGAACTTGAACTGATCAAAAAATCCCTGGAAAGACACAGCGGTAAACGTAAGGCCGCTGCCGAGGAGTTAGGGATTAGTGAAAGGACGCTTTATCGTAAGATCAAACAATACAATTTATAGAATTAAGCATTCAGCTTTAAGCCCTGAGCAGATAAGATCAAATTTAGTATTTTGACCTGCTTAAAGCTTATTACTTAAAGCTTACAGCTCTCAACAATGAAGAAACTTCTTTTATTATTTAGCTCCTTCCTACTGTTAATGACCTTCCAGTCCTGTGGGATTTATTCATTTACAGGGGCCGATACAGGTGAAGCCGAAACCTTCCAGGTGAATTTCTTTCAGAATAATGCAGATTTGGTGGAACCGGGAATAGACAGGGCTTTTACCATTTCCCTGCAGGACCTTATTCAGAATCAAACCAGCCTTAGCCTGGTAAATAATAATGGAGACCTGATCTTTGAAGGAGAGATCGTAGAATATTATATTTCACCAATGTCTGCCACCGCCCAGAATACCGCGGCCCAGAACAGGTTGACCATTTCGGTGAACGTGAGATATTATAATACGCTGGAGCCGGAAAAGGACCTGGAAAGACGTTTTTCTTTCTACTATGATTACCCGGCGCAAACCCAGCTGGTAGGCGCCAACCTTGAAACGGCGCTGGACGAGATCTATACCCGTCTTACCCAGGATATTTTTAACGCAGCCCTCACCGATTGGTAATGGACGTAAAAGAGCTTACATATCTTCTGGATAACCCGGCCGGGATCACTCCTGAGCAAACCCGGGAGATCGAAAAAGTGCTGGCAAAAGCGCCTTATTTCCAGGCGGCCAGGGCCATAAGGCTGAAAGGCTTAAAAGAGCACCAGGAATTCACTTATAATGACGCCCTTAAAAAGACCGCGGCCTATACTACAGACAGGAGCATTCTTTTTGAATTCATAACCTCACCCGAATTCAACCAGAACCAGATCGCCAAGCAGATACGCGAACAGGAGGAGAGGCTGAAGAATATCACCGTTTATGAGGCCGAAGAGGTTCACGGCAGGCGAAGTATAGAAATGGACGAGGCTATAAAGATGAAGCAGTCTGAGTCTGAAAGGGTGTTAGACCCGGCCCTGTTTGAACCGGCAGTTCATACCGAAGTTGAGGAAAGCGAAGCATCACAGGTTACTGAGGAAAGATCTACAGAGGAGAAGCTGGGAATTGGAAAGCCACTGGAATTTGACGGGAAAGAATCCCATTCATTTTCAGAATGGCTTAAGCTTACCCGCGCCAAACCAATAGAAAGGGAAGAGGAGGCTGAAAAAGAGCAGGTTGAAACCAATGAGTCCAGGACCAGAAAGTTTGAGCTTATCGAGGAATTCATTTCCAAGAATCCTAAAATAAAACCAGGTAAGACACCAAACAAGGCAAACCTGGCCGAGCAGAGCATGGCCGCGCCGGAATCCCTGATGACAGAGACCCTGGCCAAGGTTTATCTGGAACAGAAAAACTATAAGAAAGCCATTCAGGCATATAAAATATTAATTTTGAAAAATCCCGAAAAAAGTGGTTTCTTTGCAGACCAAATTCGGGCAATCGAAAAATTACAAGACACTAATAACGAATAAGAATGAGCACATTCACTATTTTTTTAGCTTTAATAATCATCGTAGCATTTTTGCTGGTAGTTGTGATTATGGTACAGAACCCTAAAGGTGGGGGACTATCTTCATCATTTGGAGGTGGCGGTCAGCAAATGGGAGGTGTTAAGAAAACCACAGATTTTCTTGACAAATCTACCTGGACCCTTGCTACTTTATTATTGGTATTGATCCTCCTTTCTAATGTGACTATCATGGATGCTCCTGCAAGTGCAGCTTCCGGAGTTTTTGAAAGCGATGAACCAGTGAATACTGAAGCTCCTGCGACACAGGCGCCGGCAGCACAACCGGTGGAAACTGACAGCGCGCAGTAAATTTCACAAAATATTATATTTTGAAAATGCCAGCTTATGACAAGCTGGCATTTTTTATTGGGTATTGGCAGGAATAAGCTAGTGGCATAATTTTAGAAATATCCCTAACCGAATTTGAAAAATTAATTAATCTAATAATAAAATTTATAAAAATGGGACTAAACATTAAACCGCTTTCAGACAGGGTTGTTATTGAGCCTGTTGCCGCAGAGAACAAAACTGCTTCTGGTATTATTATTCCTGAAACTGCTAAAGAAAAACCGCAAAAAGGAAAAGTAGTAGCTGTAGGTAAAGGTACCAAGGAACATGAGATGACTGTGAAAGAAGGAGATATGGTGCTTTACGGTAAGTACGCCGGTACCGAGCTAAAGCTGGAAGGTACAGATTATCTTATCATGCGGGAAGATGATATACTTGCGATAGTATAAGTTTCAACACGATAAACTTTTCCTGCTTCCGCAGGAGATCGATTCAATAAAAATTAATTAACCATATTTTTTCTTCAGCTGAATAAGCTTTAGAATTCTAAAATCTATAAAAATGGCAAAAGATATAAAATTTGACATCCAGGCCCGTAACGGGATCAAACGTGGAGTAGATGCATTGGCTAATGCTGTAAAGGTAACTTTAGGACCTAAGGGTCGTAACGTGATCATCAGCAAGTCTTTTGGTGCGCCAACCGTAACTAAAGATGGGGTTACCGTAGCTAAAGAGATCGAACTTGAAGATGCTCTTGAGAACATGGGAGCACAGATGGTGAAGGAAGTTGCTTCAAAAACCAACGATCTCGCCGGTGATGGTACTACCACTGCAACCGTTCTTGCCCAGGCTATCGTAAAAGAAGGTCTTAAGAACGTTGCTGCAGGTGCAAACCCAATGGATCTTAAAAGAGGTATAGATAAAGCGGTATTATCGCTTACAGAAGATCTTGCCAAGCAAACCAAAGAGGTTGGAGATTCTTCAGAAAAGATCAAGCAGGTAGCTTCTATTTCTGCCAACAACGACGATAAGATCGGCGACCTGATCGCCCAGGCTTTCGGAAAAGTTGGTAAAGAAGGAGTTATTACTGTCGAGGAAGCAAAAGGAACTGAAACTCACGTAGACGTGGTTGAAGGTATGCAGTTCGACAGAGGATACCTTTCTCCTTACTTCGTGACCAATTCAGAAAAAATGACCGCAGATCTTGAAGATCCTTATATCCTTCTTTTTGACAAGAAGATCTCTTCAATGAAAGACCTGCTTCCTGTTCTTGAGCCAGTAGCTCAGTCTGGAAAACCATTATTGATCATTGCTGAAGATGTAGACGGGGAAGCCCTTGCTACCCTAGTAGTGAACAAATTAAGAGGATCACTTAAGATCGCAGCTGTGAAGGCTCCAGGATTTGGTGACCGTAGAAAAGCAATGTTAGAGGATATCGCGATCCTTACAGGAGGAACTGTAATTTCTGAAGAAAGAGGATTCACTCTTGAGAACGCGACCATCGACATGCTTGGTACTGCCGAAAAAGTAGCTATAGATAAGGATAACACTACTATCGTGAACGGTTCTGGTAAGAACGAGGATATCGAGAACAGAGTGAACCAGATCAAAGCTCAGATAGAGTCTACTACTTCAGATTATGACAAGGAAAAGCTTCAGGAGCGTCTTGCTAAGCTTGCTGGGGGTGTTGCCGTACTTTATGTAGGTGCAGCTTCAGAAGTAGAAATGAAAGAAAAGAAAGACCGTGTAGATGATGCTCTTCACGCAACCAGAGCGGCTGTGGAGGAAGGTATCGTTGCCGGTGGTGGTGTTGCTCTGGTAAGAGCACAGGCTGTACTTTCTAAGCTTAAAGCTGAAAATGACGATGAAGCAACCGGAATCCAGATCGTGGCGAGAGCTATTGAAGCTCCTCTAAGAACGATCGTTGAGAACGCCGGAGGTGAAGGTTCTGTAGTAATCAACAAAGTACTTGAAGGTAAGAAAGACTTTGGATACGATGCTAAGACCGATACTTATGTAGACATGATGAAAGCTGGTATTATCGATCCTAAGAAAGTAACCAGAGTAGCTCTTGAGAACGCTGCTTCTGTTGCCGGAATGATTCTTACTACCGAGTGTGCATTGATCGACCTTCCTGAAGAAAATACCGGTGGCGGAGGAATGCCACAAGGTATGGGAGGCGGAATGCCAGGAATGATGTAAGATGAACATCAGACGTTAGATCTTAGACTTGAGATTTAATTGATTAAATAAAAAAACCCGCTTCTTCATGAGGCGGGTTTTTTGTTTTAAACCTATATGAGTTAAACTACTTTGGTTCTTTCATAAAATCAAATCCTCCCTTACGCAGGTTGATCCCGAATTCAAGGTAAGCTTTCAGACAGGCAAGGAAATTGGCCCATCCGCCAGAATTCCTGCCATACCATTCCAGGCCTTCCTGGTTAATGGGCATTTTCCCCTCGGTGATATTTACCAGGGTTTTATTATGTGCTAAGGCCTCTAATTTAAAATCTACCTGTAGTGTCTTTTCTGGTGCTCCTTCCCATTCCAGAAGGATTTGTTGAGGTTTCACAATCTTTTTAACGTGTACTGGGAACTTCATATCGAATTCGGGGAATTTCCAGGTAACAGATTTGCCTTCCTCCAGCCGGCCGGTACTTTCAGATATAAAATAATTTGACATTTTCTCGGGGTCTGCAATGGCCTCGAAAACTTCATCGATGGGTTTGCCTATCTGTAAGGCAGCTTTTATTTCCAGGTCTTTCATGCTTGGTTGGTTTTATTCCTTAAATATCGGTTTTTAGGATAAATATCCCAACTATGCAATCAATCCTGCTCTTCCTCTATTTCGTCGTTCACCAGCTTCTTCTTGGTTCTCAGGAAGTATTTAGGACTTACCCCGTACTTCTCTTTAAAGATCTTTGAAAAATAGCTTCGGTTATTAAGCCCAATGCTAGTTACGATCTCAGAGATGTTCTTTTCAGAAAGCTGGAGCATTTCCTTGGCCGCTTCCAGTTTCACATGCTGCATGTATTTGTTTACGGTAAGATTATATACATATTTAAAGCCTTCCTGAAGTTTATTCACATTGGTGCCGGCTTCCTTGGCCAGGGATTCTACGGTAAGATTGGTGCTTAGATCGCCCTGTATCCTTTTGGCAACATAATCTACCTTTTCGATATCAGACTTACGAAGTATTTTTGGTAGGTTCCCGCCATTAGCGTCATCTTCATACTGTGCGATCTGTATCACGAGCATTTCAAAAGCCTTGCCTTCCAGAAAGAGATTTCTCAGGAATCCGGTATAATCTTTTGCGCTAATGTCGTCCATAAGGTCTGCCGCCTTGATGCTGTAATTACCCTGGTAAAAGAACTGTTTCTTGGAAACCGCATCCTGGAATAATTCCTTCAAGGTTGGGTCAAGGTCCTTAAAGTCATAATTAGACCTGTGGGTAAATACAGACCTTATGATCTCCAGGCTGGAGACATGGGAGGCCACGTTCTTTTTAAAATAAAGCACATGCCCGTCATAACCGTTGCTGCTTACCACGATGTTCTGGTAGGTGTCAATTTTATGGATCTTGGAGTCCTGCTGGAAACGATGTTCTACGCTACCTTCAGAACAGAATATGAATTTTAAGGGGTGTACGGTGTTCAGGGAAAAATGAATTTCGATATCCTCGTAGAATTTGCAGTTATAAGTGATGATGCCCATTCCAGAATCAAAACTTACCCCACGGATATATCCTTCACCCAGTTTTTCAGGAATTTTTACGGTAAGTTCCCCGCTATTATTTATTAATTCACTCTGTAGCGTCTCGGAGATGTCTTCGAGGATCTCATTTACCGGTAGGGTCTTAACATCAATTCTCATTTTCCTGTTTCGTACTATTCACGCTCCTTAAAGTTAAGCGTTTTTAAACTAATAATTTTATGATAAAAGTGTCGTAAAATTAAAATTTGTGTGAAAAAACTAAGAATACAGTCTTAAATTATCAGGCTTTGAACTAATGGTAATGCGAAAAACGTTATTCCAAAATAGTATTCCTCCCGTTTTACTGGGATTATGGCCTGTTTTCCATTTTTGAAGGATTTGTTAAATCTTTTTATAGGTCTTGGGAAGGCCTTATTTTCAGGAAAAACAATAATTATGAGTGCAGACAAAGACAGATCATCACCGGTTTCTACCAAACATGATAAGACAGAACAGGGTGTAAACCAATCTACAGAAACCAGGACCGGAAATTCAGGTTCTAAATTATGGATTGTTATAGCGGTGGTTATCGTATTTTTACTTATCATCCTGTCTATAACCGGAGTTGTGAACCTGTAAATCCACAACTCCTTATTTTTCGTAAATTTTATAGTACTTAAACGAGTATAAGCACACTATTATGTCTAAAACTTATTATGATCCTGCCGATCTTAGGAAATTCGGCGAAATAACAGAGTGGAGTGAAGAACTGGGTAAAAAGTTCTTCGATTATTATGGAAAGGTTTTCGAAGAGGGAGCCCTTTCTGCCCGGGAAAAATCTTTGATCGCCCTCGCGGTCTCTCACGTGGTGAAATGTCCTTATTGCATAGATGCCTATACCAAGGATGGCTTGCAAAGAGGGATCACCAAAGAAGAGATGATGGAGGCTGTGCATGCCGGGGCCGCCATAGAAAGCGGCGCTACCCTGGTACATGGGGTGCAAATGATGAACAAATACAAAAAGCTGAGTATGTAAGTTTTTTCGTATTTGCTGAACTAACTTTACAACTCAAGAATTAATCTATGACGATAAAGTCGCTAAAAGCCAGGAAAAACGATCTTTCCAGTCCGGAAAATCAATTGAAATTCTTAAGCAATGGGATCTTCAGAAAAGGAGAACTCCCTACCTTCAAGGAAAAGATCGCCGAGTCTGGAAAATTCCCCCTAAAGCCAAAAAAACTTGAGATTTTGCAGATCAATCTTGGGTATATGTGTAACCAGGTTTGTTCTCATTGTCACGTAGATGCCGGTCCGGATAGAAAGGAGATCATGACGCGGGAGACCATGCAGGAATGCCTTGAGGTTATAAAGAACACGGGTGCCCATACCCTCGACCTAACAGGCGGCGCACCAGAAATGAACCCGAATTTCAGGTGGTTCGTGGAGGAAGCTGCAAAAGCCGGGATCAGGGATTTCATCGTACGTTCTAACCTTACCATAATACTTGCGAATAAAAAATTCCATGACCTTCCCGATTTCTTCAAGAAGCATAATGTACATGTGGTCTCTTCCCTTCCTTTTTATAAAAGGGAAAAGACAGATAAGCAAAGAGGTAGTGGCGTTTTCGATAAATCTATCAGCGCCCTGCAGATGCTGAATAAGGTGGGATATGCCCAGGAAGGTACAGGTCTAAAACTTGACCTGGTTTATAATCCTTCGGGAGCATTTCTGCCAACCAATCAGGAGGCTATGGAAAGGGATTTCAAGGTAGCCCTTAAAGAAGATTTCGATATAGACTTCGATAATCTTTTTGCGATCACTAACCTTCCCATCAGCAGGTTTTTGGAATATCTGATCGCTTCTGAAAACTACGAGGATTATATGTATTCCCTGGTAGAAGCCTATAATCCTGCGGCTGTGGAGAACGTCATGTGTACCAATACCATTTCCATAAGTTGGGATGGCTGGTTATACGATTGTGACTTCAATCAGATGCTGGGACTAAAAGTGGATAGTAAGGTGAAGCATATCAGCGATTATAATGAGGACCTGTTGAATGACAGGGAAATTATCATTTCACAGCATTGCTACGGTTGTACGGCCGGCGCAGGCAGCAGCTGCCAGGGAAGCCTGTCTTAAAATCTGTACTATGAGATCTTTTTTAATTTTCTTTTTTACTGCCTGCCTGTTTAATCTGGCAAATGCCCAGCAAGATCTCGATGCTTTGCTTAAAAAATATAATACCGGGGAGGTACCTTACATTTCTGTGGAAGAATTACGGATGCAGCAGTTGAAGGGTGAGGTAACGATATTAGACGCCAGGGAGCCACAGGAATATGTCGTTAGTCACCTGGAAGATGCATATTTCGTGGGTTATGAAGATTTTGAGGTAAGCAGGTTAGCCGACATTCCAAAAGATAAACCAATAGTAGTGTACTGTTCCTTGGGCATCCGTTCCGAAGATATAAGTACAGAAATTCAAAAGGCAGGATTCAGGAATATCAGGAATCTGTATGGCGGCATCTTCGAATGGAAAAATAAAGGCTTTCCTGTGATAGATAGCAACGGAAAAGAAACAGAAAGGGTACATGCTTTCTCTCAAACCTGGGGGAAATGGCTTAAAAATGCCGAAAAAGTATATTAAGTGAACAAGAAAGACCTACTTATAATTTTTACCAAGAACCCTGAACCTGGAAAGGTGAAGACGAGGCTGGCCAAAGATATTGGGGATAGAAATGCTCTCGAAATATATAAGACCTTATTAAAGCATTCTCAAAAGCAAACTGCCTCTTTAAATATTTCAAAACATGTTTACTACTCTAACGAAATTCCAGAAGAAGATCTTTGGGATCGGGGTGGCTTTGATAAGAAATTACAGCGGGGTTCCGATTTAGGCTTAAGAATGGAAAATGCCTTTAGAGATGGCTTCGTTGCCGGTTTTGAAAAGGTCCTCATTATTGGGACAGACCTATTTGATCTCAAAACCGCTCATATTGAAGATGCCTTCAAGGCCCTGGACCAAAACGATTATGTAATAGGTCCGGCCCGGGATGGGGGATATTATTTGTTAGGCATGAAATCCCTGAATTCGGCACTTTTCAGGAATAAAAACTGGAGTACTTCCACAGTTCTAGAAGATAGCCTGAATGACCTGATGGGAGAAAAGGTAGAATTGTTAGAAATACAAAATGATATTGATGTACTGGATGATATTAAGACTTATCCTGCATTTCAAAAATTTATATAACTATGACAGATAGAATTGATGAATCTGTAGAATTCTTAAAAGAAAAAGGCTTTGGAGAGCCTGAGTTCGGTATAATCCTGGGCACCGGCCTGGGGAAGCTTCTGGACGATGTAGAGATAGAGGTACAGGCGAGCTATAATCATATTCCTTATTTTCCTACCGCTACCGTAGAATTCCATAAAGGAAAACTTATCTACGGAACTTTACAGGGAAGAAAAGTTGTGATCATGCAGGGGAGGTTTCACCTGTACGAAGGCTACAGCCTTTTTGATGTGACCTATCCGGTAAGGGTGATGAAAAGACTGGGGATCCAAAAGCTGCTGGTTTCCAATGCCTCCGGCGCAATAAACCTTGATTTTAAGAAAGGTGAATTAATGCTCATTGAAGACCATATTAACCTTCAGGGAGGTTCTCCCTTGGCTTTCCACGGAGTTGAGAAACTTGGGGAAAGATTTGTAGACATGAGTGAACCTTATGATGCAAAGATGAATGCTCATTTTGAAGAAGCGGCCAAAAATAATGATATCAAACTTCACAAAGGTGTTTACGCCTCGGTGCTGGGGCCTCAGTTGGAGACCAGGGCAGAGTACAGGTATCTGAAGGTCATTGGAGCAGATGCCGTGGGCATGAGTACTGTTCCCGAAGTGATCGTGGCCAATCACCTTAATATCCCTGTTTCGGCAATTTCAGTTATTACAGATCAGGGCGATCCCGATAACCTGGAGAAAGTTGATATTCAGGATATCCTGGCCATGGCCGCCAAAGCCGAACCAGATATGGTTAAATTATTTAAAGAATTACTTAAGAAGCTATAAGCATGAGCTATTTAGAAACAACCAAAGATGTTTACCGCGATGCGGCGCTTACTCCAGATGTGGGGCTTTGCTGTACCACCAATCCCATCTGGGAATTACCCGGCCTTAAGATCCCCAGGATCATGCAGGAAATGAATTATGGCTGTGGCACCACCGTTCATGCTCGTGACCTTACAAATAGCCCAAGGATTCTATATGTAGGAGTGGGCGGAGGAATGGAATTGCTTCAGTTCGCTTATTTTTCAAGGCAAAAATCGGGAGTAGTAGGGGTAGATGTAGTGGACGAAATGCTGGAGGCCTCCAGAAAAAATTTCCAGGAAGCCGAAGAGATGAATCCCTGGTTCAGTTCAGATTTTGTAGATCTTAAAAAGGGTGATGCCACAGATCTTCCTGTTGAGGATAATTCCATAGATGTGGCGGCGCAGAACTGCCTGTTCAACATCTTTAAAACAGAAGAGCTTACCAAAGCCCTTAAAGAAATGTACCGCGTTCTAAAGCCTCACGGAAGGCTGGTGATGAGCGATCCTACCTGTGAACAGGAAATGAACGAGGAGTTGAGGAATGATGAGCGCCTAAGGGCACTTTGTCTAAGCGGGAGCCTTTCCATTAAAGATTATGTAAAGGCTCTTACCGATGCCGGTTTTGGAACTATCGAAATTAGAGCAAGAAAGCCATATCGCATCCTGGATCCAAAGAACTATCCTACAGATGAACTTATCTATATAGAGTCTATAGAAGTTGCCGCGATCAAGGATCCCATGCCAGAAGACGGCCCTTGTATTTTCACCGGCAAGGCTGCTATCTATTACGGAGAAGATGATCATTTTGATGATGGCAAAGGGCATGTTCTGTTGAAGAATCAGCCTTTAGCGATCTGTGATAAGACGGCTGGTGCCCTAGCCTCGATAGGACGGGATGATATTTATATAAGCGAGTCTACCTTTCATTATGATGGTGGGGGCTGCTGCTAATTTTAAAACTGGAATATGAAAAAGTTCATTTTAAGTTTTGTGGTATTTATTTCCGGAGCCTGGATGTTCGCATCCTGTAACCTTATTTCCAGTGCGGGCTTCAATAGTAAAGGTTTGCCCACGCCAGATGTTACTGCAGAGTTGCGAAATTCTGGAGAGGGAGTACAAAATAAAGTAGATCATGGGATTTGGAATGGACTTTTGCAAAGGCATGTGGATAAGGATGGAATGGTAAATTATTCCGGGTTTAAGAAGGATAGGGAAAAGCTGGACGAATATTTAAAATTGCTTTCCAGTAAGAAGCCAGATGACAGTTGGAAAACTTCAGAATTGCTGGCCTATTACATCAATCTTTATAATGCCTATACGGTAGATCTTATTCTTAGGAATTACCCGGTTAAAAGCATCAAGGATATTGATGGAGCATGGACCAGGGAATTCGTGAAAGTTGGCGATACCGAAATCTCCCTTGGCGGAATTGAGAACAGTCTTCTGCGAAAAATGAACGAACCCAGGATACATTTCGCCATTAACTGTGCTTCCATTTCCTGTCCTAAATTGCTGAATGAAGCTTATACTGCCGGGAAGATAGAGAGCCAGTTGGATAAGGTGACCAGGGAATTCATTAATTCTGATAAGAATGTTATCTCGAAGAATGCTGTAAAATTATCTAAGATCTTCGACTGGTATAAAGGAGATTTTACTGAAAATGGGAGAAGCCTTATCGATTATATCAACCAGTATTCAGAAACCAGAATAGATCCAGATGCTAAAGTTTCTTTCCGGGAATACAACTGGGAGCTGAATGATTCTAAATAGGCTTTCATGATAAGTATCATCATTCCGGTATATAATGAAGAAGAGCAGCTTCCGGTACTTTTAAAGCACCTGGAAAAGACTTCTGCCGGTTTGATCTCTGAAATTATTGTCGTTGATGGTGGAAGTACAGATAAAACTGCTGAATTGGCCTTGAATTCGCCGGCTGTTTTTTACCTGAAATCTCCAAAAGGCAGGGCCGTTCAAATGAATGCCGGGGCAGATAGAGCTAAATCTGATATTCTGTATTTCCTGCACGCTGATAGTTTGCCGCCATTTGACTTTGATGCTGAAATTTTCCGAGCAATAGTGGAAGGGGTGGATGCAGGTTGTTTCCAGATGAAGTTCGATAAGGATCACTGGTGGCTCAACTTGATGGGCCAGTTCACCAGGCTTAACCATATTTCCTGTCGCGGGGGCGATCAGTCGCTGTTTATAAGACGGGACCTTTTTGAAAAACTTGAAGGTTTTGATGAAGCATATAAGGTCTACGAGGACAACGAATTCATAAGGCGTATTTACCAAAATGGGAATTTCAGGGTCATAAAAAAGTGGCTCACAACTTCTGCCAGACTCTACGAAAAAATGGGCGTCTGGAAAACACAATTGCTTTTTGCTGAAATCTACTGGAAACGCAGGTTAGGCGCGGGTCCCGAAGAACTCTACGAGCACTACTACAACAGGCTTAGTTCCTGAACCTGCCATAATAATCCCTAACCACTTCTTCTGCCGGTTTGTTCTGCGGCGTGAACCTGTCATTTTCCAATCCGCCGGCCGACTCCTGTTGATGCCACTTCCACAGGAAACCTCCCGAAAACCAGGTCTCGGGCCAGAATTCCTCATAGATAACCTCCAGGGCAAAAGCCTGCAGTTCGTGGTTGATCCCCGTATGATCCCTATCTGAATTCCATGGTTCTTTCACCGCATGATCAATATTTCTGTAGCCGTATTCGGTAAAGAGAATAGGCTTATGATATTCTGAAGCTAACGATTTAAGTTCCGGTTTATGCTTTTCCCAGCCAGATCTTATTTCTTCCTTTGTTGGAGAGGCTTCTTGATGCAGGGGGTAGTATGCGTCCACCCCTATCAGGTCCAGATGGCTCCAGATATCGGTTTTGTCAATCTTGTCCCAATTCTCGGCATAGGTGATCTTGCCCTGGAACAGTTCACGGACTTCAGAAATAAAGGAATTCCAGAATTCAGGCCGTTTATCTAAAAAATTGTATAATTCAGTTCCTATACAAAGTAGTTCTATTTGATGCTTTTCAGCGATCCCTGCATACAGCAGGATATATTCACGATAAGAAGCCTCAAATCTTTCCCAGTCTGCCCCGGTTTTGAAATCAAGATCCCCGGTGAACTTGCCGTTCATTATCCAGATATGTGGTTTTATCATGATCTTGAGTTCCTTCCTCCTTAGTACTGAAATTGCCTGTTCAATGCCTTCCAGTCTTTCACCAAACCACTGGCGATCTATATTGTAGATAAGTTCCGGCTCCTCTGTACTTCGAAGAAAGGCATAGGGCATCAGGGCAACCGCGTTCGCATTTACCTTAATAATCGGCTCCAGTTGACCGGTTTCCAGGCTGTCCCTGGAAGCAACCAGGCTTATCCCGTTGTATTTCCGCGAAGGAACTTCAGCCTGGCAGGAGCAAAAAAGGATCGCTATCGCAAAAGCGAAAATTTTTATGGTCTTGTTTGAGAAGCTTCCGTTCATCTGGTTTGAATATATAATCCCGGACATACTTGGGATTCTGCCTATTTTCAGCGTACTTTACTTTAGTGCTTTTGCTCTACCCAAATTAGGAAAAATTAATGAAGCATATCGTAATTATTGGAAATGGGATTGCCGGAATTACCGCCGCGAGGCATATCCGTAAAGCTTCCGATCAAAGGATCACCGTAATCTCTGGAGAATCTGATTATTTCTTTTCGCGTACCGCCCTGATGTATGTATATATGGGGCATATGAAGTGGGATCATTTGAAACCTTATGAAGACTGGTTCTGGGAGAAGAACAGGATCGAATTGAAAAAAGCCTGGGTAGAGAAGGTAGATTTCGATAATAAGAAACTATTGTTTTCTGAAGGGGAAAGCATGAACTACGATCAGCTGGTTCTGGCTACAGGCTCGGTCTACAATAAATTTGGCTGGGAGGGTGAAGATCTGAAAGGTGTACAAGGCCTGGTCTCGAAACAGGACCTTATTGAATTAGAAGAAAATACTGCCTACACTAAAAAAGCCGTGATTGTGGGCGGAGGCCTCATTGGGGTTGAGCTTGCCGAGATGCTGCGCACCCGAAAGATAGAGGTGACCTTCCTTGTTAGGGAGAAGGCCTTTTGGAATAATGTTCTGCCACTTCCCGAAGCAAGGATGATCTCTGAACATATTGCTTCGCATGGGGTAGACCTTCGCCATACTACCGAACTTGATAAGATACTTGCAGATGAAAATGGCCGCGTAAAGGCTGTTAGGACAAGCGCTGGAGAAGAGATTGAATGTCAGCTGGTAGGTCTCTGTGCCGGAGTTAGGCCCAATATAGATTTTCTAAAAGCCACAGAACTGGAAACCGACCGCGGTATCCTGGTAAATGAATTTCTCGAGACCAGTATTCCGGATGTTTATGCCATCGGCGATTGCGTACAGCATAGGGATCCGGTGGGACTTAGGAAACCGGTAGAGGCGGTTTGGTATACCGGAAGGATCATGGGCGAAACCCTTGCCCAAACTTTAACCGGGAAAAGAACTGCTTACCAGCCGGGGAACTGGTTCAATTCTGCTAAATTTTTCGATATAGAATATCAAACCTACGGATGGGTTTGGCCAAAGCCCCTGAAAAATGAACAGCATTTTCACTGGCAACATGAAAAAGAGCCAAAGGCCGTAACCATAGCTTTTGATATGGAATCAAGGAAATTTTTGGGCATCAATACTTTTGGTATACGTATGCGGCAGGAAGTGATCGATACCTGGTTAGATAAAGAGATGAAGATAGATCATGTACTGGTAAATTTAAGAGAGGCCAATTTCGACCCTGAATTTTATGACAGGCATGAAAAGGAGATCTTTAGAAGTTTTAAAAATAATCTACAGCAAGCTTAATGAGCAGGATAGAACATAATATGTCATTGACCGGCGAGGCACCCGCCTCCCTGAATACTCAACAAAAACTAGCTTCGTTCCTGGGAATGTCGGGGCTCATCATCCTTTTGCTGGCGGGCCTTAATGTAAATTTTCCGAACAAGACCATGTGGCTTAGTATTTCCCTGGGCGCGATTTTCGCCGGGATCGTATGGTTTGCCAGAGCTGCGTATTCAGATACACATCCCGGGATCAAAAATGACGGTATCTGGTTCAAGTCTATGACTAACCGGGGTTACCTGGCCTGGATCACGGGAATAGCCCTTACCGGCTTTTATATCGTGCTTTATTTCTATCCTGAATACCTTGGGCTTAGGGCTGAAGGAGATAATACCGGACTAATCGCCCTGTTCGATCCCCTGAGTAAACTTCTTAGCGGGAATCCGGCCAGCCAGTGGTTTGTTTACGGAACTCTTTATACCATTGCCATTGCAGCCTTCGGAATCAAATTCCTTTGGAAATACCGGCACAACCGCTATGAAAAATTAAGGACCATTTCGGTGATCTTTTTCCAGACGGCTTTTGCTTTCCTTATTCCCGAATTCATGTCCCGTTTGAATGGCGAAGGATTTAGTCTGCCCTATTATGATCTAAAGAATATATGGCCGTTGAATTATTACAATTTTGAACAGTATCGGGTAGACGATTTCCTGTCTGCCGGAACCATTGGTCTGGCCCTGTTGCTTTTTGGGATCGCGTCTATATTCATAATCACCCCGATCTTAACCTACAAATATGGAAAACGCTGGTATTGCAGCTGGGTTTGCGGTTGTGGCGGGTTGGCTGAAACGGCCGGTGATCCTTATCGTCATTTGTCAGATAAAAGTCTTTTTGCCTGGAAGGTTGAAAGATGGGTCATACATAGCGTGCTGGTTTTTGTGGTCCTTATGACGACCGCTGTGGTCTATTCCTATCTTGGATATGATGCCGATAAATACTGGCTGAATCGAGATGTCTTTCTTGTCGGGGTCGCTGTTTTTCTTACGATCTTATTTGCCGGGATCTGGTATTTTAAAAGAGAAGAATTAGAAAAGGATGCGCGTTACGGCGCCATATGCTACCTCGTGATTATCCTGTCCCTGGTCGGCTTCCACTATATGAGCGGCCAAAACCTGTTTCTTTTTAATGCAGAAACGCTAAGACAGGCCTATGGATTTTTGATAGGAGCCGTTTTTAGCGGGGTTATTGGTACTGGTTTTTACCCGATCTTCGGGAACCGGGTTTGGTGTCGTTTTGGGTGTCCCATGGCGGCGATTCTGGGGATGCAACAGAGGCTGTTTTCCAAATTCAGGATCACTACCAATGGTGGGCAATGTATCTCCTGTGGGAACTGTTCTACCTATTGCGAAATGGGGATAGATGTTCGTGCTTACGCCCAGAAAGGGGAGAATATCGTTAGATCAAGCTGTGTAGGCTGCGGGATCTGCTCTGCGGTTTGCCCCAGGGGTGTTCTGAAGCTGGAAAATGGTTCTCCTAGGAACCGAACTATCAGCCAGGAAGCGGTGATGGGGGATAATCTTGACCTGCTGGATCTCATCGAGCAGAAGAGCAAATAAATTCTGAAGAATACCCTATTTTTGCACCTTTATTAAAGCCCCAAACTTGAATATTCCAGAGGATCTTATTATAAAGGTTTTAATTCCTGCCTATAACGAAGCCGGCTCCATTCCCCATGTGATATCCGATATCCCGGATTATGTAGATGAGGTGATCGTGATTAGTAATAATTCTACCGATGATACCGAAGCCAATGCTGAAAAGGCTGGCGCGACCGTGCTATCTGAATCTCGTAAAGGCTATGGTTATGCCTGCCTGAAGGGTATGGAGTATGTCTCCAAATTGAAAGAAAAGCCTGAAATAATCGTTTTTCTTGATGGAGATTATTCCGATTATCCTGAGGAAATGGATAAGCTGCTGCAGCCGATCCTGGAAGAGGATAAGGATTTTGTGGTGGGAGCCAGGGTAGCTGAATGGCGGGAAAAAGGAGCCATGACCTTTCCGCAGATCTTTGGAAACTGGCTGGCCACAAGTCTGATGAAATTATTTTTCAGGTCTAGATTTACGGACCTTGGCCCATTCCGGGCCATAAAGTATCCAAAATTACTGCAGCTGGAGATGGAGGACAAAACTTACGGCTGGACGGTTGAAATGCAGCTAAAAGCATTACGACAAAACCTGAGCTATGCTGAGGTGCCGGTGCATTACCGGAACAGGATAGGCGTTTCCAAGGTTTCAGGAACCGTGAAAGGTGCTATCTTTGCGGGGGTTAAGATCCTTGGTTGGATTTTTAAATATAGTTTTAAATGATAGATCTAGCGGTAATCATAATTTATAGCCTTGCCTTGCTGGTCATTTTTATTTACAGCCTTTCCCAGCTTCATTTACTGGTCAATTACCTGAAAGCGGTAAAGTCTACCGACAATTCTGAAAAATATGATTTCACCCGGCATGAATTACCCTATGTGACGGTACAGTTGCCGCTGTATAATGAATATTACGTGGTCGAAAGACTGCTGAAAAATATAGCCCGACTAAATTATCCCCAAGAGAAACTCGAGATACAGGTGCTTGATGATTCTACCGATCATTCTGTACAAAAAACATCAGAGCTTATCAAAGAGCTACAGGAAAAGGGCCTGGATATACAACATATAAGAAGGGGGAACAGGACCGGTTTTAAGGCCGGAGCTCTGAAAGAAGGATTGAAGATCGCCAGGGGGGAATTCGTAGCTGTTTTCGATTCAGATTTCGTTCCTGGAGAGAACTGGTTGATGAAAACTTTGCCTTATTTCAAAAACCCAAAAATTGGGGTGGTACAAACGCGATGGGGGCATTTGAACAGGGATTACTCTTTACTGACCAGGATACAGGCTTTCGCGCTTGATTTTCATTTCATCCTGGAGCAGACCGGAAGGAATTTCGGAAGAAATTTTATCAATTTCAATGGTACCGCGGGTATCTGGAGGAAAGAATGTATCCTGGATGCCGGGAACTGGAGCGGCGACACCCTTACCGAAGACCTTGACCTTAGCTATCGTGCCCAAATGAAAAAATGGGAGTTCAAATATCTGGAGAACGTTGAAACCCCTGCAGAATTGCCTGTGGTGATTAGTGCCGCCAGGAGTCAGCAGTTCAGGTGGAATAAAGGTGCGGCAGAGAATTTCAGGAAGAATTATGGAAAACTGCTTAGGGACCCTTCGGTTTCCATTGCCACCAAATTTCATGGCTTTTTTCACCTGCTTAATTCAAGTATGTTCCTTATCGTATTATTACTTGCCATATTAAGTGTGCCGGTTCTTTATATTAAACATACCAACCCCAATTTTTCCTGGTATTTCAAGGTGCTGGCAGGATTTGCCATAAGTACCATCATATTTTTTGCCTGCTATTACGTGGCTTATAGAAAGGTTCATGGAAGGGGGATAAAGAGCTTTTTCAGGTTTATCGGCATGTTCCTCACTTTTTTTTCAGTAGCGATGGGCTTCTCCGTACATAATTCACTGGCGGTGCTGGAAGGTCATTTCGGAAAGCGTTCAGAATTCATCAGGACCCCGAAATTCAATATCAATTCGCTAAAGGATTCCTGGAAGGGGAACAGGTATTTAAAGAAACAGTTCTCAAAAAATATCCTTATTGAAGCTCTGCTCTTTCTCTATTTTGGCTTCGCCATCTGGAGCGCCTTTAAACTGCAGGAATTTGGCTTACTGGTTTTTCACCTGATGCTTTTTAGCGGATTTGGTTTCGTGGTCTTTAAAAGCCTGAAGGCAGAAGCCTGATTATTCTTATTTTAGCGGGAGCATATCGCTTTACATGGACTTCAGAAAACTAAAACTTTACCAGACCCCCATAATCTTTATCTTTTCCTGTTCGGCTTTTTATGCTGCATTCGCTTACGACCTGGAAAGGGCTGATTTCTTTAAGCTAATCGGATTGTATCTTGCTGTTTTCTTTTTAAGTTTTAAGCTTATACAGATGCAGAAGAATAATTTCTGGTTGCTGGCAGGCGCAGCCTTGCTTTTCCGGCTTATCTTCCTGTTTGCACTTCCCAACCTATCCCAGGATTTTTTCAGGTTCATCTGGGATGGCAGGCTTATCACTACCGGTTGGAATCCGTACAGGTATATTCCGAACGAGCTCATCGAAATGAATAATTTCAGTCTTTCCCAGGCGGTTGAACTTATTAAGGGAATGGGAAGCCTAAGTGCCGGGCATTATTCTAATTATCCACCCCTGAATCAGTTCCTTTTTGCAATTTCCGGCTATCTTTCTACCTCGAGCATTTTAGGATCGGTGATCATTTTCCGGCTTATGATTATTCTTGCCGACCTGGGAACTCTTATTTTCGGGAGGAAACTTTTAAGGTCGCTAGGGCTGCCGGAGTACAGGATCTTCTGGTATATCCTGAATCCTTTCATCATTATTGAAATGACCGGTAATCTTCATTTCGAATCGGTAATGGTCTTTTTCCTGGTTCTGTCCTTATACCTACTGCAAACAAGAAAATGGATGATAAGCGCCCTGGTTTTTGGTCTTTCTGTATCCATAAAACTACTACCGTTAATGTTGCTGCCACTGTTTTTCAACTATTTTTCAACCGATAAAAGATCGCTGAATTTTTCGAAGCTCATTACTTACTATCTACTAGTGATCGCTACCCTGGCAATTTCCTTTGTTCCATTTTATTCCGAAGAAATCTTCAGCAATTTTATGGCGAGTATAGGTCTATGGTTCGGGAAATTCGAGTTCAATGCTAGCATCTATTACTTGGTGCGCTGGGTTGGTTTCCAGGTGAAGGGATATAATATCATTGAGACGGCAGGGAAAGTACTTCCTGCAATAAGCTTATTGATCATCCTGGGTCTTAGTTTCTTTAGGAATAATGCGACAAGCAGGCAATTAATAGAAAATATGTTATTTGCCGTGACTGCTTACCTGCTACTATCAACTACCGTGCATCCATGGTACCTGGCGATCCCATTAATGCTTAGCCTTTTTACCGAATTCAAATATATGCTGGCCTGGACGCTGGTGGTAATACTGAGTTATTTCGCTTATTCGAACCCCGAATTTCAGGAAAATCCCTGGTTGCTGGCCCTGGAATACCTGGTCGTTCTATACTATTTAGGAAGGGACCTTTTTCAGAGATCTAAGCCGCAGGTTGCTTACTAGTCTTTTTCAGTAGGTACATATCTCTCATATAAATGATGGCACCAAAGAAATGGGCCGCAATAAGCACAGGATCATGACGAAATATACCGTAAGTAAATAATAGGCTCGAACCAATCAGGCTTAATATCCAGAATCCCATGGGCAGGGAAGATTCCTGGTTCATTTCAGAATAGTACCACTGATAAAAGAACCTCGAGGTATAAATTATCTGGGCTAGGATCCCAAGGCCGATAAGCCATCCGGAGATATTTTCAGATTTAAAAAGATCAGACCAGGTAAGGCTTCCGAAGAAAATGATATAAGCGGCAATTCCGGAAGGGAAAATATTCACCAATGCCTTAAAGAAAAGGTTCCTTTTTTTCCACTCTCCCATTAAGACCAGATTACGCCAGTAGACTCCATAAATGAGGAACTGCCCCAGCATGATGGCAAGGTCTTCTCTCAAATAACCATAAGTGAATAGTAAGATGGAAGCCAATAGGCTGAGTTTCCAGAACAGGACAGGTGTTTCTACCTTTTGTGATTTTTCAGAAAGGAACCACTGTGAAATAAGCCTGGCCGAAAACAGGAGCTGGGCGAGAAACCCGATCGCGAAAATAGGCCAGTCTTGCATAGTGTCTATAAATGAAAAAGCTGTTCAATATTAATCAAAATGACCTATTGAACAGCTTTAACTACCTGTAATTATTTGTTAATTACATATCCAGGAGATATGCAAAAACCAGGGGAGCAACAATGGTTGCATCACTTTCTATGATATGTTTGGGTGTATTGATGTCTAATTTACCCCAGGTGATCTTCTCATTTGGCACCGCTCCGGAATAAGACCCGTAACTAGTAGTCGAATCTGAGATCTGGCAGAAATAGCTCCAGAATGGAGTATCTGTTCTTTCCATATCCTGGTAAAGCATAGGCACCACACAAATAGGGAAATCACCGGCAATACCACCACCAATCTGGAAGAAACCAATTCCGTTATCAGAATTCTCAGTGTACCAGTCGGCAAGGAAGGTCATGTATTCTATTCCAGACTTCATGGTGCTCGCTTTTAATTCACCTTTCAGTACATAAGATGCGAAAATATTTCCCAGAGTTGAATCTTCCCAACCCGGAACTACCATGGGTAGGTTCTTTTCTGCCGCAGCATACATCCATGAATCCTTGATGTCTATTTCGTAATGTTCTTCCATCACCCCGCTTAACAGCAGTTTGTGCAGAAACTCATGAGGGAAATAGCGCTCACCTTTTTCTTCGGCATCTTTCCAGATCTTGAAAATATGCTCCTGTATCCTTCTGAAGGCTTCTTCTTCAGGAATACAGGTATCGGTCACACGGTTCAATCCTTTTTCCAACAGGTCCCATTCCTCCTGCGGAGTAAGGTCACGATAGTTAGGAACTCTTTTATAATGCGAATGCGCTACCAGGTTCATCACATCCTCCTCCAGGTTTGCACCCGTACAGGAAATGATATGAACTTTATCCTGGCGGATCATCTCTGCAAAGATCTTCCCAAGCTCGGCGGTACTCATTGCACCCGCAAGGGAAACCAGCATCTTTGAGCCGTTCTCCAGTTGTTTTTCGTAATCTTTTGCCGCATCTACAAGAGCTGCAGCGTTAAAGTGTAAATAATATTTCTCAATGAACTGAGATATCTGTCCTTTACTCATCTTCGTCTTCTTCGTTGTAATTTTGATATTTGAATTTATAGCTCAACATCTTGTAATAGAGTTTCGCCGCAAGGAAATCTGAAGATTTCTCTTTTTCGTTAGGGCATAGCTCCACGATGTCGAACCCAACCACGTTCTTCTTTTTGAACATCATCTTCAGGAATTCCAGGGTCTCATACCAGAACAATCCTCCTGGTTCCGGGGTTCCTGTAGAAGGCATGATGCTAGGGTCAAAAGCATCAAGGTCTATTGTAATAAATACGTTAGGCGTCATCTGGCCAATAGCATCATCCTGCCAGTCTTCGTATAGGTCATGAGCAAAATACACCTGGTTCTCGTCCATATGGTCCTTCTCTGAAATGTCCATAGAGCGGATACCAATCTGCAACAAGTTGGTATTCTTACTGGCTTCATGCAGGGCACAGGCGTGATTGCATTTAGAACCTTCATATTCTGGTCTAAGATCGGCATGTGCATCCAGCTGAACCACGGTTAGGTCTTCAAAAGCCTCGTTAAATGCTCTGATGCTTCCAATAGAGATCGAGTGTTCTCCTCCAAAAAGGGTCACGAACTTCTCCTGTTTAATATAGTTTTTGGTGGTCTTATAAACCGCCTCGACCATTTTTTCAGGGGAAGAGTTCTCGGTGACAGGAGGGGCCAGGTAGATCCCTTTCTTGTAAACCTCGCTTTGGGTTTCTATGTCGTAAAGCTCCATGTTTTCAGAAGCATTTAAAAACGCATCAGGGCCTTTATCGGCGCCTTTTTGCCAGGTACTGGTACCATCGTAGGGAACAGGAATCAATACCACCTTAGCTTCGTCTATACGAGCGTATTTTTCGGGTATCCCGGCATAATTCTTTTTGCTCATGGCTAATAAGAGAGTTTAGTTAGTTGATTTTAAAGTTATAAGATATTAATTGTTTCTATCGTATCCCAGGATGTTCAGCATATCTTCAGCATTTTGCTGTTCGCTGAATAACCTGGTGGTTAATTCACCATTTTCATCACGGTCTATCAGGATATGTTTTGGCTGCGGGATCAGGCAATGCTGAAGTCCGCCATAACCTCCAATGGTATCCTGGTAGGCACCTGTGTTAAAAAATCCAATATATAATGGTTTGTCCTTTTTGAATTTCGGCAGATAAATGGCGTTGGTATGCTGCTCTGAGTTATAATAATCGTCGCTATCGCAGGTAAGGCCACCTAAAAGTACCCTTTCATATTCATCGTTCCAGCGGTTTACCGCCAGCATGACGAATTTCTTACTAATGGCCCAGGTATCTGGTAAAGTGGTGATAAAAGAAGAATTGATCATATTCCATTTCTCACGGTCGTTCTGTTGCTTCTGGTACAGCACTTCATAGATCGCTCCGCCGCTTTCTCCAACGGTAAAACTTCCGAATTCTGTGAAAATGTTCGGAACATCAACGTGGGCCTCTTCACAGGCAAGCTTGATCTGGTTCACGATCTCGTCTACCATATAGGCGTAATCGTAATCGAAAGCCAGGGAGTTCTTTATAGGGAAACCACCACCAATATTCAGGCTGTCCAGGGTAGGGCAGATCTTTTTCAGGGCGATATAAACCTTGAGACATTTGTTCAGTTCGTTCCAGTAATAAGCGGTATCGCGAATCCCCGTATTTATGAAGAAATGCAGCATACGCAGGTCTACCTGCTCATTTTCTTCCAGCTGTTTTTTATAGAAAGGAACAATGTTCTTGTAACCTATTCCCAGTCTTGAGGTATAAAATTCAAATTTTGGTTCCTCTTCAGAAGCAATTCGTATTCCTACTTGGAATTTCCCCTCGATTTTTTCTGAAAGCAGGTCCAGCTCCTCATAGTTATCTATAATAGGAAGGCAATTCTTATGTCCGCCATTCAACAGCCTGCTGATGTTTTCAATGTATTGGTCCCTTTTAAAGCCGTTGCAGATCACCCAGCGATCATCTGAAATCTTCCCGGCCTTCTTCAGTTTTTCCACAATATTGATGTCGAAAGCTGAAGAGGTCTCTATATGGATGTCGTTTTTAAGTGCTTCATTAAGAACATGTTCAAAATGAGAGCTCTTGGTGCAATAGCAATAGTTATAGGAACCCTGGTAATCATGCTTTTCTATGGCCGATTTGAACCAGCCTTTCGCGCGATTTATATTCTGTGAAATTTTGGGCAGGTAGGTGAACTTAAGCGGTGCTCCGTATTTTTTAACTAATTCCATGAGGTCGATGTCATGAAATTTTAACTGTGTGCCGTCCAGGTTAAACTCTTCCTGTGGGAAGTAGTAAGTCTGGTCGATGAGGTCGCTGTACTTGGTATTCAATTTCTTAAAATGGTTTAAGGCTAAAAATTAGAGAATAATTTATAGGGTCAAAAGAATCGACTGGTAAATTAATGTTAAGAAAAGGTTTCGGGGTGTGTGGGCTTGTCCAGAGAACTTCTGAAAACCACTAAGATCTGCTGCTGAATAGACTTCAGGCTTGTAAAATGAAATTCTGTTCAATTACATAAAAAATCGAAAGGAAGCCGGTTATATGGCTCCCTGTTTTTGACGGGGTAAATGTATTAAAAAAACAGAATGATAAGCTAAAAAAAATACTATAACATTCCCAGGTTAATCACCTCTTGTTCAGTAAGGTGTCGGTGTCTTCCGCGAGGAAGATCCTTTTTGGTAAGTCCCCCAAAAACAACACGATCCAGGCTTTCCACTTCATAGCCCATGCTTTTGAAAATACGGGTTACGATATGCTCCTTGATACTTTTTAATTCTATCCCCACCTCGGTATGTGGTTTATCATCGATGAAGCTAATGCTGGTCACCGGTACCTTGGAGCCTTCAAGATAAACTCCTTTTTGTATGGCTTCCAGGTCTTCCTTGCTCATATTCTTGTTAAGGGTCACCTGGTAGATCTGCCTGATCCCATTCTTAGGTTTGGCCAGTTTTTTAGCCAGGGTGCCGTCATTGGTGAATAATAGCAATCCCTTTGCCTGGTTGTCCAGTTTCCCAACAGGGCTCACCTTCGCGCTGGTAGCTTTAGAAACAAGCTCCATTACGGTGCGGCCACCTTTTTCAGGATTTCCGGTCACGAAGAATCCGGCAGGTTTGTTCAGTAGAATATATACAGGTTTTTCAGGGTTTAGGCGACGGCCATCGAACCTTACATCATCTTCCAGTTTAACACGGTAACCCATCTCGGTGATGGTCTTCCCGTTAACGGTCACGTTCCCGGCGGCGATATACATATCTGCCTCGCGACGTGAACAAATACCTGAATTCGCGATATATTTATTTAAACGAATCCCGTCTGTATTAGACAACGGGCTTTTCTCCATTTTCGGTTTGATTGGCGCATTACCGCGGGCATGGGACTTCTTTCTCTGTCCGCCACCTTGCCTTCCGCTGTACTTTTTGCCTGAAGATCTGTCGTTTCTACTCATCGCTAAATTTTTTGCAAAGATACGTTATCCCCAATGAGGTAGCCAAGGAATTGAGAAAAGTTTTAGAATGAGGGATTTATCTAAAATACGCGGTTGATCACTTCATCGATGTCGATAAGCAAAATGCTGAAAACACCCACTACAATGATCAGTTTCAAAATATTATGAAGTAGGAGATACTGCCACTTAGCCTTGCTAAAGTAAAGCATCAGTAAGAAAATGATAAGTAGCACTAGCGAGGTATAGAAATAATAATTCATGTACCCGGTCTCGAAACGTGTGATAAGAAGGTAAATGGGAATGATCGCCATCAGGGCGCAAACAGCAAGACAAAACTTGCTCCATTTCTCTCCATACACCAGCGGAATGGTCCTGTAATTCTGTACCAGGTCTCCCTGCATGTTTTCCAGGTCCTTTACCAGTTCGCGCATTACGATCATAAGGTAAAGGAAGGTCGCGTGAATAAAAATGACCGTTTCGAAGTTCTTATAATAAACAAATACTATGAAGAAAGGGGTAATCGTAAGGATAGAGGCTACCAGGTTCCCCAGAAAAAGTATTTTTTTCAGACGATGGGAATAAAGCCAGATCACAAAAATATAGATGGAAAAGAAAACCACCGCCCTGAAGGAAACATAGCTGGCAAAAAAGATCGCAGCAAAATTCAGGATAAAATAAACCGATAACTTGGTTCGCTGACTTACTACGCGATCCAGCATGGTTTTTTTAGGCCTGTTAATAAGGTCTTTCTCGCTATCGTAAAAATTATTGATTATATAGCCAGCCGCGATGGTACTGGATGAAGCGAGGATAAGGAAAAACAGGTTAGGATCGAACAATACGTCCCGTAAAGGTTTGTCGTGGGCCAGTATGAATGCCGATGTAAGGTACTGCGCTATGACGACTACCAGGATATTATAACCTCTTACTACTGAAAATAGACTAAGTATCTTCAGCAGAAGTCGCTTGTTAGCAGTGCTCGCCATGAATATAATTTAGAAGTTGTAAACTACTTCTAAATTGTAATCTTTCAGAGCTTTTCTGGCTTTATCTATATCTTCGGTGAACCCGAGTATATATCCTCCGCCACCAGAACCACAAAGTTTTAGGTAGTAATCGTTGGTTTCGATCCCTTTCTTCCATAACTTATGAAATTGTGCGGGGATCATTGGTTTAAAGTTATCCAGGACCGTATGCGAAAGTTTCTTAACGTTAGAGAATAAAGATTTTACATCTCCCTTAAGGAAATCATCCACACAGGCATCGGTTTGCTTTACGAACTGGTCTTTCAGCATTTTTCTGAAAGGTTCCTGTTTCATGTTTTCCATGAAGATGCTCACCATGGGTGCAGTATCTCCCGTAATCCCACTATCCAGAAGGAATACGGCGCCGGTACCATTTTCGGTTTGAGAAGGTATGCCGGCAGGTTCAATATTTTCCTTAGAATTGATAAGGATCGGGATGCTTAAATAGGAATTTAAAGGATCAAGCCCTGAAGATTTTCCATGGAAGAAAGATTCCATCTCGCCAAAGATCTTTTTCAGCTTTAACAGCTTGTCCCTGGTAAGGTTCTCCAGTACCGTGATCTTATCCTTGGCATATTTATCATAAATTGCCGCTACTAGGGCACCACTACTACCAACCCCATAACCCTGAGGGATACTGGAGTCGAAATACATTCCTTTTGAAATGTCTTCCCTTAGGTCTTCCAGGTCGAACTGTACTAGCTCAGGATTGTTTTCCTGAAGCGCTTCCAGATAGGCTGCAAACTTCCTAAGGTTCTCATTAGATTTCTGTGCTTTTTCACTTAGATTCTTGTCCAGTTTCAAAGCACCATTATAAAAGTTATAAGGAATAGATAAACCCTTGGAATCCTTAATGATCCCATACTCCCCGAAGAGAAGGATTTTTGAATAAAATAGAGGTCCTTTCATAGTATTTTCAAATTGACAATGGATAATTGAAAATTGACAATCATGTTGATTTTGAGGTCTTGATAATCTTAGTAAGCAATTTCAAAATTTCACCAAGGTCTTCTTTCATTTCATTGTGTTCCAGATCACTAATATAGTCAGATTCTTTTAAAAGGTCTAACCAGTAGTCAGTTTCATTGGCTTCTTTAAGCCCTATTGAGAGCTTATGAATAAAATCTGCCCTGCTTTCAGCCTGTTCAGATTCTCTTACCAACGCCCCTTTGGCTGTTCCGGAACGTACCAGTTGGCGCGAAAGTACGAACTCTTTCTTTTGGTCGATAATCGATTTGTATAGATTAACAATTTTCACGGAGAACTTAAAAGTCTTGGTTCCTATGACATTCTCCTTCATTATTGTCAATTATCCATTTTCAATTATCAATTCTTCGATGCTCCATCACCAACATGGTCGCAAATATACTGTCCGTTTTGACAATATACAACTAACTCATTATTAATGAATTCTAAAATTTTAGTAGCGTGATTTTCAGGATAAAGAACATGTACGTTGGCGCCGGCATCAAGGGTAAAACATACCGGTATCCCGGTGGTTCTTCTGTATTCCCAGATCTTATTGATGACCTCCAGTGTATTAGGTTTCATCAGGATAAAATAAGGAAGGCTGCTCATCATCATGGCATGCAGGCTTAAGGCCTCGCTCTCCACGATCTTTATAAATTCTGAAGTGTCCCCGTTCTTGAGCACCGGGATCAGTTTTTCCAGATTGTCTTCTGCCTGCTTAAATCGCATTTCGGCAAACGGATGCCCATGCATCAGGTCGTGACCCACCGTGCTGCTTACCTGTTTTTCACCTTTATCTACCAGCAGGATGGTGTCCTTATAAGTTTTGAAGATTTCGTGCACCTCGTAAGGGAACTGAATGGCATATTCATCTGAAGAACCTTCTATACTCTCATGTTCTCCCCAAACCACCAGTTGGCCCGCGATGCTTCTGGAGGCACTTCCAGAACCCAGTCTCGCCAAGAAAGAAGCCTTTTTATTAAAATATTCCTGGGACATCCCGGGATAAAGTTCCTTTTCCAGGTCCATTAAGCATAGGGCGATCGCGCTCATTCCGCTGGCTGAAGAAGCGATCCCGCTGCTATGAGGAAAGGAGTTTTCGCTGTGGATCTCGAATTGATAATCCTTTAGATAAGGGCAATATGTTTCTATCCGCTGAAAGAACTTCTGGATCTTAGGTTTAAAATCCTGCTTCGGCTTTCCTTCAAAGTAAAAATCGAAATCATAAGCTTCGCTGTTTTCTTCTTTTTTAAAATACTTCAGGCTGGTGGTGCTCCTGCATTCATCCAGTGTAAAACTAATGGAAGGGTTGGCCGGGATCTGGTTTTCTTTCTTACCCCAGTATTTTACCAACGCTATATTGCTGGGGGATTGCCAGCTAACTTCTCCGCTAACAATATTTTTCGGTTCTGTCTTAGGAATAAAATCCTTTTGGGTCATCCTCAAAAATTTTTGCCAAAGTTAAACTTTTATGACTTTGTATCCTGCCTAAACAATTCAAATAAATTCCTATTTTAGTGAATTCAACCGGCCAGTTATGACCAGAAAACTCTTCATAAGAAGTTCGTTTGCGGTGGGAATATGTCTCATCTTCGGTTTTATGGGAACGGTGGCCACCCAGACCGGGATCGCCGATTGGTACCCCGAGCTGGAAAAACCCTGGTTCCATATAGATGAAGACCTTTTCAGCTCTATCTGGATCTTTATGTATGTTTTGATGGGTATCGCCGCCGGGGTGGTCTGGAGCAAAGGCTTTTATCATAAATGGGTAAAAACTGCCCTTTACCATTTTGGTTTTCAGCTCTTTTTGAACGGATTCTGGTTCCTGCTTTTCTTCGCTCTTAAACAACCATTGATAGCCCTTATAGATCTTATTCTTTTGTTCATTATAATCCTTTTGACCATTAGGTGGTTCAGGATCGTTAGTAATACCGCGGCCTACCTGCTCATTCCATACGCGGTGTGGGTGTTGTTCGCGATAGTTTTCAACTTCGAGATCTGGAGACTTAACTCATAGCCTTTGCCGCAAGGAATCCACCGGTCCAGGCATTCTGAAAATTGAATCCACCGGTAATGGCGTCGATGTTCAGTATTTCCCCGGCGAAATAGAGGTTCTTGTGCAGTTTGCTTTCAAAGGTCTTGAAATCTACTTGCTTTAGATCTATTCCTCCGGCGGTAACGAATTCCTCCTTGAAGGTGCTTTTTCCATTTACCTGGTAGACTGCGGAAGTGAGCTGTTCTGCGAGATCTTTCAGCTGATCTTTATTAAGGTCTGCCCATTTGGTCTCGTTCTTTATTCCTGAAGCTGAAACTATACTTTGCCACAGCCTTTTAGGAAGCTCGAATTGGGGCCTGCTGCTTACCTGCTGTTTGGAGTTGGAAAATTTTAGTTCCTTTAAATTCTCTAACATGTCTGTTGAGGTATGTCCAGGCAGCCAGTTGACGCTGATGCTGAACTTATAATCGAGTTGGTTGAGTTCCCTGGCTCCCCAGGCAGAAAGTTTTAAGATGGCAGGGCCGCTCATTCCCCAGTGCGTGATTAATAACGGTCCTGAACTTTCCAGGTTTTGGTCCAGGATCCTGACCTCGGCATCTGAGGCGATCCCTGCCAGATCCTTGATTCTTTTATCCTGAATATTAAAAGTGAACAGGGAAGGAACCGCGGGGACTATGCTATGTCCCATTCTTTCCAGCATCTTCCATATCTTGGAGTTGCTGCCCGTGGCCAGCATTACTTTTTGGGTAGGGAAAGAATGTGTGTTGGTCTCGATCAACCAGTGATCTTCTTCTTTTTTGATTTTTTTCAAACTCTGGCCTTTCTGAATTTCGATATTCAGTTTAAGGCATTGTTTTTTGAAGCAATCTATAATGGTCTGGGAACTGTCGGTCACCGGGAACATGCGGCCATCTTCCTCGATCTTCAGGTCTATTCCCCGTTCTTCGAACCAGCCAATGGTATCTCCGGTCATGAATTTATGAAAGGGACCACGAAGTTCCTTCTCGCCGCGAGGATATCTTTTTACCAGTTCGGCAGGGATAAATTCAGCGTGGGTCACATTACAGCGTCCGCCACCAGAAACTTTGACCTTGGTGAGCACTTCCTTTCCGCGTTCCAGGATAAGTATCTTCAAACCGGGGTTATTTTCAGCAGCGTTTATAGCCTTGAAGAAACCTGCCGCTCCACCTCCAACAATAATGATATCGTAACTCTCCAAATTCAGAATTTATTTAGGGCACAAAAATAGGCAGATATTCCGGGCCCGGGAAATAAGTTTATGGATTGAGGCTAAGCAGCGGATTGTGCAGCCTGTTCGGAAAGTCTGAAATGATACCGTCTACCCCGAAATCTATCATCCTCAGGATATCCTCCCTTTCATTAACGGTCCAGACATTCACTTTAAAACCGGCTTCGTGGCTTTGTTTAGTGTTGTCTCTGGTGATAATGCCGAGTGATGGATGTATGGCCACGGCTTCCAGTCTTTTTCCCAGTTCGATCGCCTCCGGAACACTGGCCTTGCTAAGCACGGCTATAGGCACATTTTTATCCAGTTTCCTGGTCTCAAAAAGTTCATTCTTCTGAAAACTGGAGATGATAAAATCTGAATATTTCCAGCTTCCGTTTTCCACCTTCTCTCTAACTATCCTGTTCACAGGTGCGGCCGTATTCAAGCCCTTCAATTCTATGTTCAGCATACACTTGCCTTGCAATAGGTCCAGAACTTCAGTAAGCTGTGGGATCCTGAAGTGGCCTTCGACCTTCAACTTTCTCAGGACTTCCGGAGGTTTTTTTGCGATCTCGCCACTTCCGTCGGTAGTACGGTCCAGGGTAAAATCGTGTATCACCCAAAGCTCGCCACTGGCGCATTTGTGAACATCAATTTCGATGGCATCTACCCCAATGTCGAGAGCCTTCTGAATGCTTTCCAGGGTGTTTTCGGCTAAATGACCTTTGGCGCCCCTGTGGCCTATCTTTAAGAAATTGTCCATTCCCAAATTTATTCAATTAATTCTATTGGTAAGACTTTTTGACTCAATCAAAATGAAAGTGTCAATATTGAGAAAGGATTATGAATGCTTAACATTTAATTAGTTACCTAAGCTCGTAATTTAGTTTTTCAACCAACCAGGAGAAATATGAGACCAGCAAATACATATAAAATCAGTACCATTTTTTGTCCTGTTAAATCGATCTAGGATGGAGAAATGGTTCGCTTTTAAGCAAGTAGACCTGTTGGCGATAATTCTTACGGCGGTAGGGATCTATATCGCAACGATCATCTATACCAGGATCGCGGGAAAAAGAAGCTTTTCTAAAATGTCGAGTTTCGACTTTGCCATGACCGTAGCCCTGGGGTCTATGATAGCCACCACCGTACTATCCAAAAGTGTGAGCTTATGGGACGGAATTGTAGGTATGGGGATAGTTTATCTTTTACAACTATTTGTTGCTATCCTGCGTAGGTTCCAAATAATTAAAAAAACGGTAGACAATGAGCCTCTGCTTCTAATGGAAGGAGAGAAGATTTACTTTGAAAATCTCAAGAAGGCCCGGGTTACTGAAGAGGATCTAAGGTCTAAACTGAGGGAAGCGAACGTGATCAGGTTAAAAGAAGTGAGGGCAGTGGTGTTCGAGGCTACCGGGGATATTTCGGTGCTGCATACCGAAAATGATAATGAGCAACTCGAGAACTGGCTGATGAAAGATGTAAAGAGAAAATGATCAAAAAATAAAGATGGCCGCGCCCATGGCGAAAAGTATATGGGCAATGAGCAGCTGTAAATAGAATTCACGCAGAATGAAATCTGGAGAATTTGGGCTTATGGTGAGCATAAGATGCCAGCTGAGAATGGATAGCACACCGGCCGAAATTCCGTAGATAAGGATGGCTAGGAAAGAAATATTAAACGAGAAAGTTAGATGCAAAATATAGAAAAGGGTCATTAAGATCACCCCAATCGAAAAGTGGACTACCCAGCCTAAAAATGAATTATTGGAAGGATTCATATCGTAAGTAGACCTGCGCAGGATCATATTAAGAAGGCGCGGTTCGCGGAACTGCTGTGACTTCATTCGGGAAACGGCATAGCTGAAGGCGGTCATAAGAACCGTACCCAGAATTCCTGCCATTAACACTTTGAGTAGTTCCATTTTGATCAGAATAAAGAAGAACCTGTAAAGTACTCAAAAATAGAAGATTATGAAAGTGAAAAATGAAGAAGCCCTCGAGCTTAACCCAAGTCTGGGAAATTCATGTTCCTTAATTAAAAGAGATTTCGAAAAATTTATCCTGGGAGAGGACCATCCCTGTATCATGGCCAAGACCGTTTTTGGAATGGACCAGGTGGTCATGTCTTCATATCCAGAGCTTGGAACTGAGAAAGCAGCCAGGCAGATCCTTCAGGATCTTGAAAACTATATAGAGACCTATGATTTTGAAACCAATGATTTTAAAACATTTCTCGCTGTATTCCCAGACTCGCCAGACTTTTCAGAATTGGAATTTGAAAAAAAATTATGGCAGCAATTAAAACTTGTTCATAAAGTGGATGATTGTGACTGGGATCCCGAAGTAAGTGCAGATCCAGAAAGTGAACATTTCAGTTTCAGTATTTGCGGGAAAGCATTCTACGTGGTTGGAATGCACCCGAATTCATCCAGGGAGGCCAGGAAAAGTCCGTATCCGGCCATGGCGTTCAACCTGCACTGGCAATTTGAGAAACTCAGGGAGATGGGTAGTTTTGAGACTGTTCGTGATAAGATAAGGGAGCGCGATAAAGCCCTGCAGGGTGATATCAACCCTATGCTGCAGGATTTTGGAGCTAATTCTGAAGCCAGGCAATATAGCGGAAGAAAAGTAGGAGAAGAGTGGAAATGTCCTTTTCTTAGCAGTAATTAATTTGCATGTACAGACCCAGAAAATACGTTAAGGACGAAATTGAATTTGTATTTCCCTTTATCCAGGAGCATCCTTTTGCAACTTTTATCGTAGAGGGCAGCAGCCTTATGGCCACGCATATCCCTGTTCTTATAGAGGGAGATCACAAAAAATGGAAACTATATTCTCATATTGCGAATCACAATAAACAACGTGAATCATTGAAAAATGGGGCTGAAGCACTGGTGATCTTTCACGGTCCACAGGCCTATATCTCCTCTTCCTGGTATCAGGAGAAAGATATAAGTACCTGGGATTATTCCGCTGTTCACCTGAATGCAAAAATTAGGCTTCAAACTCCGCAAGAACTGGGAGTTTCCCTTGAAAAATTAGTGGCCCGATTTGAATCCTCCCAACAGCAACCTCTACTGTACGGCGATATTCCTGAAAAAATGCTGCAGGAGCACCTACCCCTCATTACCGGTTTCTGGCTGGACCCTTATAAAGTGGAAGGGATCGCTAAATTGCACCAGTCCTATCCCAGGCATGATGTGGAAAATGTGATAGAAAAGCTGGAAAATTCAGAGAATCCCATGGATCGTAAGCTGGCGAAGGAAATGCGGAGAGAGAACAAATTATAAAATGAACCTGGAATGAACATTATCGAAAAGCAGAGTGGCGCGGCATTTAAAATTAAAAAAGGCGATAAACTGAAAGTGATTGATCCTAAAGGAGAGCAGGTAAGCGATATGGTCCTTTTCAATGCCCAGGATACCCGCGAAAAGATCTCCAGCGGAAAAACACTGGATTTCGAGGAAAGTATACTTATTACTAAAGGAGATTTTCTATGGAGCAACCGCAGCAATAAAATGATGAAGATCCTGGAGGATACCAATGGCAGGAACGATTTCTTGCTGGCACCCTGCAGCCCCGAAACATTTAAAATCATGTACGGCAACGAGCAGTATCATCCCAGTTGCTTTGAGAATCTATATACCAATCTGGCCAAATATGATATTGAGCCCGATGATATTCCTACGGCTTTCAATATCTTCATGAATGTCCAGTTCCAGCCCGACGGGAAACTTAGCGTAGATCCACCACTGAGCAAGGCCGGCGATCACGTGCTTTTCGAGGCCCAGATGGACCTGATTGTTGGCCTTACCGCCTGTTCTGCAGAAGATAGCAACGGCGGTAGTTTTAAGCCTATACATTACGAGATACTGGAGTGATCAATTCTTCTTGCGATACCTCATATTCAGCATTTCTATGGCCAGAGAGAAGAAGACCGCGAAATAGATATAACCCTTAGGTACATGGTAATGTGCTCCCTCTACGATTAGCATCACTCCAATAAGTATCAGGAAAGACAATGCCAGTATCTGTATGGTTGGATGCTTGTTCACGAATTCACCCACAGGTTTTGCGAAAACCATCATCACGATAATAGCGACCACTACCGCGATGATCATAAGTATGATCTCATCTGTTAAGCCTACTGCGGTGAGTATGGAATCGAACGAGAAAACCAGGTCAAGCAGGACGATCTGAATGATCGCTGAAGTAAAACTCATGGTTTTAGATTTCTTCCCTTGTTCAGGTTTATCTTCCTGACCTTCTACTTTATGATGAATTTCCAGGGTACTCTTTACTAGCAGGAATATTCCGCCGGCTATAAGAATGATATCCCGCCAGCTAAGCTCAAAATCAAATATGGTCACAATTGGCTCTTTTAGGCCAATGATCCAGGTGATACTCAACAATAGTAAGACTCTCATTATTAGAGCCAGAGACAATCCTCCCAGACGCGCTCTTTTCTGGTTTTCTTCGGGCACCTTTCCGGCCACCAGCGAAATGAAAATGATATTATCTATACCGAGTACAATTTCCAGAAAAGTGAGGGTTAGCAAAGCTACCCAGGTGTCTGGTAGTAAGAATATTTCCATGGTTGTTAGATTGGACTGGTCCAAAATTATTGAAAATTTGATTGCTTGTAGTTAAATTTTACCCAAAGGAAATTTTTAGAAAAGACCTGCTTAATCGAAGCCAAATTTCACACAAAAGCCTCCATAAACCGAGAATTGGTAAAAATCATAATCTGTACGCCACCTGTTCTCTGCACGGGCGTAGATGAAAAACCTGTCGAAATGATATTCGGCCCTGGCATTGAAGGCAAGGGAGGGATAGACCTTCCAGGGTCTTCTAATAAAGGAAAGGGAAATATCTGCTGCAGGCACGAATTTCTTTCCGGGCCGAACCACGAAACCGGGGTTCACGCCAAAAGATTCATATTCTATTTCGTGGAAGGTCTCATAATAGGCAATGATGCTAAATCCGGCATTGCGATAACCTAGGCTCCAGGTACCGTCGTAGGCGACCGGGTTAACGGTACCGCCAAAAATAGCATTTCTAACATCCACGCCGGTGCCCACGAACCAGTAGGTGTCTTCACGCGTTAGCCAGGATTGGCAATTTGCAATCATTGGAAACAGCAAAAGCATAAGAAGAAAAAGTCTTTTCATTCATTTTAGGACTAAGAAAGTAATGTTTGAATGGCTTCAGTTTTCTGGTTTTTTGTTGCTTAAGCTGTTGATATTAGGTTGATTATGAAGATAAGATTTATATTCTGAAATATCCTTTCCTTAAGCTCGAAAAAGAAGCGCATTAGCATTTGGTAAATAGCCCAGTCGTTGCCCGGAATACCTAAAGTTCAATCTCTTACTGATTGATTTATTTGAAAAAATGCGGCTATTTTTTTAAAAATCTTTAAATTCTACCGTTAAAACCGCGATACAAAGCATTATATCCCTGTTTTAGGGCTGAAAATCACGAGTCTCAAATTCAGATTTAATATGAACAAAATTCTTATCTGGTCTATCAGCGCCGCGTTAGCCGGCTTTTTATTTGGATTTGATACTGTGGTGATCTCCGGAGCCGATAAACAGTTACAGGCATTGTGGAATACTTCAGATGCCTTTCACGGCTCGGTGGTCATGGCCATGGCCCTCTGGGGAACCGTGGTGGGCGCCATTTTTGGCGGAATCCCCACTAATAAATTCGGTCGAAAGAATACCCTTCTGGTAATTGGAGTACTATATTTTGTTTCTGCCCTGGGCTCTGCCCTTGTAGACGACCCGATTAGCTTTGCGATCTTCAGGTTTTTGGGAGGCCTCGGCGTGGGTGCGTCAACGATAGCTGCACCGGCTTTTGTTTCTGAGATCGCTCCGGCAGACCAGCGTGGAAAGTTGGTATCACTATACCAGTTCAATATAGTACTGGGAATTCTCATAGCCTTCCTTTCTAATTACCTGTTGCGCAATACCGGGGAAGAACCCTGGCGGTGGATGGTTGGGGTAGAAGCAGTTCCGGCCTTGCTCTATGTGATCTTCGTCCTTTTTATTCCGAGGAGTCCGCGCTGGCTGGTATCGGCAGGAAGGCTGGAAGAAGCCGAGAAAGTGCTGGGGATCATCTATCCGGGAATAGATACCAAAGAAAAGCTCAGGGAGATCAAGGCGCTGGACGATTTAGAAGCTACCGGCGAAAATATCCTGATGAAAAAATTTCGATTTCCATTAATCCTTGCCTTCCTCATCGCTTTTTTTAACCAGCTCTCCGGCATAAATGCTTTTCTCTATTATGCTCCCAGGATCTTCGAATCTGCGGGTCTTGGTGAGAGCACGGCTTTGCTTAGCAGTATTGGCATTGGCGTGGTAAACCTCATCTTTACGCTGCTCGGGGTATTTCTTATAGATAAACTTGGGAGAAGGCAACTCATGTTCATTGGTTCGATTGGGTATATCATCTCGCTTTCGTTGGTGGCCGCAGCTTTTTTCCTGAACTGGGGAGGGCTCTGGGTTCCTATATTCCTGTTCCTTTTTATCGCCGCACACGCCATAGGCCAGGGAGCGGTGATCTGGGTATTTATTTCAGAGATCTTCCCTAACAGGCTTCGAGCATCGGGGCAGGCTTTTGGATCCTCGACCCACTGGGTGCTGGCGGCGATCATCCCATCTACCATTCCATACCTTTTTACCAATATTGGCCCGGGTTACGTCTTTGCCTTTTTTGCCTTTATGATGGTGCTACAGCTGCTTTTCGTGATCTTTATGATGCCCGAAACCAAAGGAAAGACCCTGGAAGAGTTGAGTGCAGAATTATCTTTAAATAAACAGTAGTGAAATATGAAAACTATGAAAAAAAATATCCTTGTCCTGTTTTTTCCTTTATTCTTGGGATTGCTTTTTGCCTGTAAGAACGATAAAAAGACCGATGAATCCGAAAAAGACATGGCAGCACTAGAACCTCAGAAGGATGAGGACTTCAGGCCTAATTTCCATTTTACTCCAAAGAAGAACTGGATGAACGATCCTAACGGAATGTTCTACCTCAACGGAACCTATCATTTATATTTTCAGTATTACCCGGAAGATAATGTCTGGGGGCCCATGCACTGGGGGCATGCTACAAGTAAGGATATGATCACCTGGGAAGAACAGGATATAGCCCTTTACCCAGATGATAATGGATATATTTTCTCCGGAAGTGCAGTGGTAGACCGCAACAATACCTCAGGTTTTGGTAAGGACGGAAAGGTCCCGGTTGTGGCAATCTATACTTACCATGATCCTGTTGGGGCTGAAAATAAGGAAAATGATCACCAGTCACAGGCAATCGCTTATAGCCTGGACGAAGGTAAGACCTGGACCAAATATGAAGGCAATCCTGTATTGCCAAATCCCGGGATGACAGATTTCAGGGATCCGAAAGTGACCTGGGACGATATTCATAAGCAATGGCTAATGGCCCTGGCCACCACCAAAAAAACACTGTTCTATACCTCGCAGAACTTGAAGGAATGGAAGAAGCTTTCCGAATTTGGGGAAGGCACCGGCGCTCATGATGGCGTCTGGGAATGTCCCGATTTCTTCCCCATGCAGGTGGAAGGCGGTGAAGAAACCAAGTGGGTACTTATTCAAAGCCTTAATCCGGGTGGGTATAATGGTGGTTCCGGAACCCAATATTTCGTTGGTGATTTTGATGGGAAGAAATTCACCCCGGAAACCTATATGGAAAAACTGGGAGAAAAACATGAATACTGGATAGACTTTGGCCGGGATAATTATGCCGGGGTGACCTGGGCGAATATTCCGCAGGATGATGGCCGAAAATTATTTATTGGGTGGATGTCCAACTGGCTTTACGCCCAGGAGGTTCCAACCCAGACCTGGAGAAGTGCCATGACCGTGGCCCGGGAATTAAAACTGGTAAAAGAAGGGGATAGGTACCTGGTGACTTCAGAACCTGTGGAAGAGTTAAAAAAATACCGCGATGAAGATCATTATATGGAAGAGATTAATGTAAGTGGAAATTCCATAGCGCTGGATAGCGAAGATCTTGACCTGGCCCGCGCCGAGATAAGATTTACCATAGATGATCTACAGGAAATGACCTACAACTTCAGGCTTTCGAATGTGGTAGGCGAAGAGTTCATCGTTTCCTACGACCATGCTCAAAAACAATTTAGTGTAAACAGGTCGCTTTCGGGACAGACAGATTTTTCCCAGGATTTTGCTGCAGAGAACTCAACCGCTCCAAGGATCTCAGATTCCGATAGCCTTACAGCCGTGCTTATACTTGATAAAACTTCCATAGAGATGTTCTTCGACGATGGTAAAACGGTGATGACAGAGATATTCTTTCCTAATCAGCCCTGGAATGAATTCAGTTTTGCCAGCCTGGAAGATTTTAGAGTAAGTGAACTTAAGGCCTATGAGCTGAAATTTGAGCGACCCACAAAAGCTGCTTCTGCTGAGGAAGATCAGGATCTTTAAATAGAAAAAAATCAGCCTGGTTCTCTTAATTCTGAAATAATTAAGACTTCCTTATTCGAATATCTCTAACTTAAGCTGGAATTGATCTTATAGTTATGAATATAAAAATTGAACATCGAAACCCCAGCGTTGCAGAATACCAATTATTAAGAGGTTCTACCGGCTGGATGGAATTAAGTGATGAGGCGGTGAAAAAAGGAATGAAAGGCTCTCTGTTCTCGGTCTGTTTTATGGTTGGGGGAAAGATCGCCGGTGCTGGTAGAATAGTAGGAGATGGAGCAATCTATTTTTATATACAGGATGTGATCGTTCTGCCCGAATTCCAGCGAACTGGACTTGGAGACATGATCATGGAAGAGCTCGAGGCCTGGCTTCGTGAAAATTCCTTTCAGAACTCTTTCGTTGGTCTTATGGCCGCAGATGGGGTAAAGGACTTCTATGTCCGGTTCGGGTATGAGCAGCGTGCAGATTCCAAACCGGGGATGTCGAAAATGATGAATAAATAAAAGGTATTTCTAGATATGAGTAAAAAAGTAAAGGCGGTATGTTTTGGCGAGGTCCTTTTTGATGTATTTCCCGATAAAGAGAGAATTGGCGGAGCGCCACTCAATGTAGCCAGCAGGCTTAGCAGTATGGGGGTAGAAACAGAAATGATAAGCAAGGTAGGTAATGACGAAAAAGCTGCTCAATTGCTGGAATACCTGAGCTCTCGCGGTATCGCTTCCTCAAATATTACAAAAGATCCACAACATCCTACCGGGATGGTACAGGTGAGCCTTTCCGGAAGCGGTTCGGCAACCTATGAGATCACCTATCCTTCAGCCTGGGATAAGATAGAATTAACCGAAGGGATGATCAATTCAGTAAAGAAAGCCGATGCCTTTATTTTTGGAAGCTTGGTGTGCCGTGATGAGGTTAGCCGCAGAAGCCTTTTTGAACTCATACCAAAAGCCAGGTACAGGGTGTTGGATTTCAACCTGCGTCCGCCCCATTATTCCGAAGACCTGATCAGGGAGCTTATAATGCATGCGGAATTCATAAAATTCAATGATGATGAACTTTTTGAGATCGCAGCGATGTTGGGTTCAAAATATAATTCTTTGGAGCAGAACCTGTTATTTATGGCTGTAAAATCTAATGCCAAAACTATATGCGTGACCAAGGGCAGGCATGGGGCGGTTTTGTTGCACGAAAAGAAATTATACTACAATTCTGGCTATAAGGTAAAAGTAAAGGATACCGTGGGTGCCGGGGATTCTTTCTTAGGAACCCTTCTGGCAAAATTGTTACAGGGAACAGAACCTCAGGCGGCACTGGATACGGCATGTGCAGTAGGTGCCCTGGTAGCCGGAAAAGAGGGCGCAAATCCCATACTTTCTGAAGCTACGATCAATTCTTTTATAGACCCCTATAAGAATGAAGACTAGGCGATATTAAATTTCACCTATCTATATTTTCAAATCAGGATTTTCTAAGTTGGGGCATTATTCTGAAATTGGGACACATTTGAAATCCTATGACATATTTTAAGCCCCGGTTTATAAGATCAACTTTTTTAATAATATCGACACTTTTGCTGTTCATTTCCTGCAAAAAGGAAATCCCGGCAGAAGGTTTTGTTGAAGTAGAAGGAGGTAAGATCTGGTACAGGATCATTGGGGAAGGAGAGGCGACACCCTTGTTGATTCTGCATGGTGGCCCCGGTTCCAGAAGCTGTTCCATGATCCCCGGTTATTCGTTACTGGCTAAAGACCGAAAAGTTATCTTTTATGATCAGTTAGGGTCGGGAAGTTCAGACAGGCCTTCAGATACCAGTCTGTGGAGAAAAGAGAGGTTTGTAAATGAGATAGAGCTGTTGCGGGAAGAACTGCAATTAGACAGCCTGCACATTCTTGGACAGTCCTGGGGCGGTGCCCTTTTAAGTGAATATTTGATCACCCGGGAACCAGAAGGAGTTAAGTCTGTAATATTTTCGAGTCCTTTACTCAGTACTGAAGACTGGATGGAAGACGCAAAACTTCTTTTATCTCAAATGCCAGAACCTATCCAGGATACCATATATAAACATGAAGCATTGAAGGATTATTCGGCTCCAGTATACCTGGCGGCGGTAGATTCCTTTTACAGTAAGCATCTCTCCAGGAAGAGCTGGCCATATGAACCCAACCCTGAATGTGAAAATGTGGGCGATTTCAATTCTGAAGTCTATAATTATATGTGGGGTCCGACCGAATTTACGGCAACGGGTACGCTGTTAGATTTTGACCGGACAAAGGATCTGGACAAAATTGATGAACCCATCCTGTTCCTGGCCGGTGAATATGATGAGGCAAGGCCAGAAACTATGTATGAATATCAAAAGCTGGCAAAAAATGCCAGGGTAAAGATCATAGAGAATTCCGGGCATTCCACCATGATAGACCAACCAGAACAAGTTGCGGAGGCTATAGGTAGTTTTCTGAACAGAGTAGAAAATAGAGAAGGGGCAGAATAGGAACAATTTCTACAAAGCCGAATTTTTCCTTTTTAGAAAATATCAAACTGCACCTGCCATCCATTTTGCGCGACCTAACTATTGATAAATCAGATCAGCTTGCACCAATCCTTTCTGGATTAATTACTTAATGAAACCAGAAAGTCTTAACTTGTAGGGGCCGGTGCCAGATCTTCCGTCCTGTAAGCTCAACTTTATAATTCAAAAAAATGAGATGGTTAAGACTCATTTCAGCACTCATTTTCGCCAGGTTCAGGACGAGGGGCCGGGCTACAGATTCCTATTCATACGATTTCCAGGTCTGGCTCACAGATATTGATATTTCCATAATGAACAATGCTTCGTTCATGACCGTTTTTGAATGCGGCAGGCTTGATGCGATGTTGCGCTCCGGCTTCTTTAAAATAGCCCTAAAGAATAAATGGTATTTCCCGAGTCAGGCGGTAAGCGTTCAGTTTTTCAGGCCTATGAAGTTCCTGCAAAAGGCCTGTGTTTATTCAAGGATCTGTTATATAGACGAAAAGTGGATCTATATCGAACAAAAGATCCTGAGAAAGGATAAGCTTATAGCCGCCTGCCTGGTAAAGAACACGGTGAAAAAGGGGAGGGAAACCGTGCCTCCTTTCCGCATGATGCAGGCTATGCAAGTAGATAAATACCCGGTAGATGAAATTGAACTGATAAAGCTTCATGAAAGGGAAACCCAGGAGATGAAGACCAGGTTAGAGCACGACTGGCATTAGCCTGTCTTCAGCCACGATCAAAAAAAATGGTTTCAGATCGAAATTTAAATTCAACCTGAAACCATTTAGCTTTTTAAGATCTAGAATCCTTATTTCTTCTGACTCAATTCTCTGGTTAACCAACCACTCTTGCTGGCAGTTGCGATAGCATAGGGGGTGATCCAGAATAGGCCAAAGGTGTATAAGATACTGTAAGAATATGCCCAGAAAGATTCTGAAGTATTATACTTCTTGGCATAAAAGAATGCCGGGAAGCTTGAAAATATCATAATACTGAACAGGGTCGAGCTTATAAAAAGTATCGGGTGGGATACTACAAAGAACAGCATCAAGAAGATAAGCGGGTAGCTCATGATAATCTTCAGGAACTGGTTGATGAATAATAATCTCGAACCTAGTTTAGAACCTTCTCTAAAGTTGGTGAAAACGTATTTAGACATCGCGATGTTCTCCCTTACGTTACTTCTTCCCCATCTAATGAACATCTTGTAAAGACCTTTATATCTTTCAGGGACGTTGGTATAGGCGTAAGCATTTCTCTGGAACAATACATGTTTCCCCTGTTTAAGGATCATATTGGTCATAGCCCTGTCTTCTCCAATGTCTGAAGCTTTACCCATAAAGGTCTGGTTGATCCACTCTGGCAAACATTTGAAAACCGAAGATCTTCTGTAAGCCGCCAGTGCTCCCGGGGTACAAAGTACAGATTCAAGGGTGCTTTCCGCCGAACGCATGAATTCAAAACTAAGTACAAAACTTACATTTAGCATCTTAGGAAGCAGTGCCTTTTCGTTGTTAAGAACCCTGATGTTCCCGGCTACAGCGCCACATTTTTCGTTCACCACGAATGGGCTTACCAGATTTCTCAAAGTATCTGCATTTACCACAGAGTCGCTGTCTACGGTAACAAAAACCTCGCCTGTACCCAGGTTGAAACCACGGTAAAGAGCATGTCTTTTACCTTTATTCTTAGGTTGCTGATAAATAGAAACCCTATCTCCAAGCACTTTTTTGGCTTCCTGCATCCAGTACCAGGTATCATCTTTACTACCATCATCGATGGCCAGTAACTGTAATTTTTCTATTGGGAAATCACTGGCTGCAAGGCTCATTAAAGTTGCATACACCTGTTTTCCTTCATTATAAGCCGGTACAATAACCGTGGTTGTGGGCAATTCTTCGTCTGTCACCGAGGCTATTGGCTTGTATTTGAAATACAGGTACAGGTTGTACACAAAGAACCCGGCCCGGTAAAGGAAAAGGGCGCTGGCCACAATAAAAAAGGCGAAGCCCCAGGTTGTATTCATCCTGTCCAGGTTGTATTCAGTAAAATCGTTCTGAAGCAGGTAGACCAGAAAAGCCGCCCCTATCATCAGGATAAAAGTACTAACAAGTACTACGATTCCCCAGGTGGTAGTTGGTTTCTTAACCGCCGGGTTTTCGGTATAATCATTTTTTAAATTCACTTCTGTTCTATTATTAGCAATATTTGTTGTGTCTTGATTCATAATCTATTCCATTAAGGATCTCGAGTTCATGCATTAGCAAGTCCTGTGCCAAGTGCGAAAACCCTTTATTTACGGGGTTTATGAAAAGCTCAGCTTGTGGAATTATTCATTTTGATACACAATTATGGGTATTATCTTTTCCCTTTTTCGCCATAATCAGAAGTTCATATGTTAAAGCCTATGGCTAAACGGTTTCGCTTTCAGCAATTACTTCCTCCTCGGTAACTTCCATTTCCTTAACCGCTTCAGAACTTTCAACTTCATCTTCGTCTCCTGTGAAATATGGGAATACATCGAGGATCGGAGATTCTGTTATCGCAGGAATGCTATAATCACCAGTGGTTTCCTGCATGGCCTGTTCAGTATTTTCATAAGCCTCCTTTACATCGTTGGCCTGTATAAGCATATAAAGATTGGATTTCTTCTCTTTCCCGCTCTCATCGTCATAACTTATAAGAGAAACTTTAGACTTGAACCAGCGATCTGAATTTTCAAATGGATGTACCTCAGAAAGGTTGGCCACTTTGATATTCGTGATCAAAAACTCCTCACTGGTGTAAGCTGCCATTTCCTCGGTAATACGGGCTTCAGCCTCTGTGTAGGAAACTGCATCCAGCAAATAAGTCTCTGTTACAACCTTACTTTCCCCCGTCTCATGGGTTTTTCTATATTTCACTTTGCATTCATACCAGGTTACGCTCATATCTATATAATTTTTGGGAGGCCAAATATAGATTTAAAAGATTTCCTGAAAACTCTTGTAGGAAATAAATATTCACAAATTTAAAGGTTGATCTTTATCGATTTGGGTGTGCTTATCGTCCAGGTTTTTCATTTAATATTGCCGGGAATAAATAATCTGAAAAAATGTTTCCGAAACACCTGTATGAATATCTGAATACGCATACTCTAATCGAGGTCAAAGGCGGTACTACCCGGGAAAGCTTTTTGCCTATCTGGATGGTAGAAGTGAACGGCCGGTTATTTTCCCGGAGCTGGAATAAGAGTTCCCGTAGCTGGTTTACCGAATTTCAAAAAACCGGTCTTGGTGAGATCAAATATGGGAATAGCATCATCAAGGTAAGGGGAAAACAGCTTTCCGCAGAAGATCCCCTTCAGCCTGAAATTAGTAAAGCTTACCTGGAAAAATATGACCAGCCGGCAAACCTGGAATATGCCCGGGGTATTGCTGGGGAGGAATATTTTGATTATACGATGGAATTCCTGGAATTATAACTTCAGAATATTGCCAGGTTAATCCAGTTCCGGCAGGTCCAGCTTATCGAAAATAGAAGGCTGCTGCATCATTTTCTCGATCTCCTCAGCCTTTCTAGGAGCCTCGGCAGAAAGGTTCACCGGCCCGTTTTCGGTGATCAGAATGTCGTCCTCTATCCTAACCGCTATTCCCCACCATTTCTGATCGCAGTCACTGCCTTCCGGAATATAGATTCCCGGTTCTACGGTAATGACCATGTCGGGCTTAAAACTGCCCCAGGTGTTCAGGTCATGTACATCCAGGCCTATATGGTGAGAGGTTCCATGAGGAAAATACATATGTTTAGCATCCGGTGAATCTATGATGCCGAGTTCGGCTAAACCCTGGTTGATGATCACCTGGCCGGCCTTATGAGTATCGGCTGGGCTGTTGCCAACTGTAGCCGCGGCGATCCCAGCTTCCTGTGCTTTATATACCAGTTCATAAATGGCTTTCTGCTCGGGACTGAACTTCCCGTTAGCAGGGATAGTTCGGGTAACATCGGCTGTATAGCCATGATATTCTGCTCCAAGGTCCATAAGAACCAGGTCATCTTCCAGTTTGGTCTTGGAATTTTCAACGTAATGTAATACGCAGCCGTTATTACCGGCTCCTACGATAGAAGGATAGCCTTCATATTCGCTGCCGTATTTCTTGTACACATATTCGTGTATTCCCTGTACCTCTGTTTCAGACATTCCCGGGTGCATGGCTTTCATTACCTCCACCTGGCCCATGGCCGAGATCCTGACCGCCTTTTTAAGAAGCTTCATTTCCTCCGGAGTTTTGATCTCCCGCAGTGAACCCATGAAAGTTCGAAGGCTGTTCTGGTCAACATTTGCTTTAGGCTTGGTGGTGACCTGCTTGTTCAGCTCCAGGTTGTTTTCAGAATTGTTCTGAACGATCACCTTTTCGCTTACCTGGTCTTTAAAAGCCGCGATCAGGTCGGCAAGGTCTGCCTCATCCCTGGTGTCGCGGTAATCGTTCATGAATGGTTTATGGAAAACGGTTTCGAATTCAGCGAAATCTATAGAATTATCCAGGAAATCCTTCCCATTATATACGGTTTCAAAGCCTAATTCTTCCTTTGCTCCTTCTATCCCTAACCTGTATCCGGTCCACATTTCAGCTCGTGGATTCTTTTCCTGCACATATAATATCTCGTCATACCTATTTCCCTCAGCATCTGTTTGTTCTTCAGAAAAGATAACCAGTACCGCGTGTGGCTCTTTATAACCCGTGAGATAATAAAAATCGGGATCCTGGTGATAGACGTAATCCACATCGTTGGCACGGTTTCTCACCGCATTAGCGAAGAAAACAGCTACCGAATTTTCCGGCATTTTTTCCCTGAGGGCATCCCTGCGACTTTGGTGAAATTCAGAAGAAAGGTAATCCTCGGGTTTGCCATTCTGGGCAGCGGAGGATAGACTGAAAATTAGAAAGCTTATGACAAGTAGGATTCTCATGTTAATTCAAATTATCTAATGGATATGCAAAATAGAAATTAAAGCCGAAATAATTCTCATTTCATCAGTTTCAAATCCTGGAAATTGGGGAATACTTTTTTCTTCATGATTATTTAAGTGTCTGAAAAACAACAAGAAGGAATAATTATCGTAAATTTAAGATCTACCCTTCCTATTCTTCCTGTACCCTGCCTGCAGTTCTTATGGATTATGAACGATCAAATAATTTAGACCATGAAAAGAAGAGAATTCGCAAAATTAACCGGGCTTGGAGTGGTCGCCATTTCCACTACTGGATTTATAAGTTTTAACGGAAAGGATTATGTGGGAGACTGTGAAACCACTTCAGATATTTTAGGTCCTTTTTACCGTCCAGATAGTCCTGTTAGAAACAACCTGGTAATCGAGGGGATGCCCGGTGCCATCGTCGAGCTTTCTGGTAAGATAAGGCACCAGGATTGCAGCACTCCCCATAAAAAAGCCAAGGTAGAGCTTTGGCATTGCTCTAATAACGAGGTTTATGATAATGACAGCGAGGAATTCCGTTATCGCGGAACTACATATGCCGATGACCAGGGCAATTATAAGTTCCTTACCCAGATGCCCGTACCTTACGATGCCGGGGGCGGAGAAATAAGACCAGCGCATTTCCATATTATGATCTCTGCACCAGGTTACCAGAGCCTGATCACCCAGATATATTTTGAAGGCGATGAATACCTTGACGATGATCCTTCTACTATAAGTCCGCGTGCTGAAAAGAGAATCCTGAAGATCGACAGATCTAAGGAGGTTCATAGAATACGGTTTGATTGCAATATGAATGACAAGCTTAAGCCAAGCCAGGATGCATTAAAAAGTATAGTAGGGAAATACAGGAATATAAATACCGGGGAGATCAACGAGTTTTTTGCGAGGGAAGGCGAACTGTGGATAAAAAACGAGGTCTTTGGAAAGGTCTTTAGCTATACCGGCAAAAATTCCTTTGAATATGGTGGCCTCCCTGAAAATATGTACGAGCGGCTTAATTTCTCCCTGAAAGCTGATGGAACTGTTTTACTGGAAAAGAGATCTTTCTATGGAGAGGGCAGAGAAGTGGTAAAGAATTACATTAGGGTTTAATTCCAGGGCTTCAGTAAAAAAAGCAGGAAGAGAGCATTTCAATCAAATTTTGCCGGACAAACCTCTTTTTTTTATTATTGAAAATTCTAGTTTTGTGGCCGTTTTAAAGAAACCACAAATGGCCTGCACGAAAACCGAATTAGATCTCTCTAAATGGAATCGAAAAGAGCATTTCGAATTCTTTTCAAAGTTTGAAGAACCCTTTTTCGGGGTAAGTGTAGATATGGACTGTAGCCTGGCCTACGCAAGATGCAAGAAAGAGAATATTTCCTTTTTTCTGTATTATCTCTACCAGGCCTCAAGAGCGGTTAATTCTATCGAAGCCTTTAGATATAGAATCGAGGGCGACAGGGTTTTTATCTATGACCAGATCAATGCCTCTGCCACCATTAGCAGGCCAGATAACAGTTTCGGTTTTTCCCATATTATCCACCATGAAGACCTGCAGGTGTTTTTACAGAATGCCGAAAAAGAAATGCACAGGATCAGGTCTGGTTCCGGCTTAATGCTTGAGGAAGTCCGGCAAAATGAAGTGCATTATTCCGCCTTGCCGTGGTTGAAATTTACAGCCCTATCTCACGCAAGGAGCTTTCAGAAAGGGGATAGTTGTCCCAAGATCTCATTCGGAAAACTCAGCCAGGAAAATGGGAGAAGAATAATGCCAGTATCCATACATGTTCACCATGCTTTAATGGACGGATATCACGTTGGACTATTTGTAGATAAATTTCAGCAGCTATTGGATGGGATAGAAGATGAAAGGTTTATGGGCTTTCTGACTTTTTAGAATTCAGGTGTAAATCCAGATCAAACAATTACACATTCATAAAAATTACATCTGATTTTCACCGAAAATTTTACAATTCTTCGAAATACTGAGACTTTTCAAAAAATGCTGGAAAAATCATCGATTTTGCCCCAGGCTAAACTGTACTTGATTTAAAATCATATATTTACAAAATGCTGATTAACACTCAGTTGAAAATTATCAGCTAAATTTAGCATTTACATTTAAGCTGAACCACTTGAAAAATCCTGAAACTCTATCTTATTAAAATAAGAGGATTTATTCAGAACTCATTTTATTTTACCCTTACCTACTTACTGCCTGACATTTTGAATATTTATTTCAAGCATAATGAATTTAAAAAAGTCATTAATTATCGCTGTAGTAGGTTGCCTTTTGGGAGTAACTTCATGGGAATTATACTGGCGTAGCCAGGGTTTTATGGCAGACCTGGACGATGATGATAACCTATGGGCTATACACAGGGCTACGGTAGAAGAGGCAACTGAAGATGATGTCATCCTTATTGGCTCTTCGAGGGTATATTTCGATCTTCAGTTAGATAAGTGGGAGGACCAAACTGGTAGGCGACCTATACAGCTTGCTATAGAGGGAACTTCGCCGTTATATGCTTTCGACGACCTGGTGAATAATACCAACTTTAATGGGACGATCGTAGTGGGAGTAACCGAAAGTCTATTCTTTTCTACCGTATTTCCGGAAGCTTCTCCAAATGAAAAGATCAATAAGAGAATAAAATATTATAAGGATCGCACCTATGCAGATAGACTTAACCATTCGTTGTCTATTCCGATTCAGAATTCAATGGCCTTTGTTAGTGATGTTTCTGGCGTTGATGGGATTAAACTGAAATCGCTTCTGGACGAAGTGAAAATAGGCGAAAGAGTTCCCGATCCCATGCCTCCATTCCATGTGTTTTCAAGTGTAGATGAAAGCAGAAACCTGAGAATGACTGCACGCACTGCCACCGATACTGCTTTTGCCGGAACTATTAAAAAAGTATGGATGTTCTTTAGAAGTGCTAGTGCCAATTTCAAGCCGGAGAAAGAGGCAACTACCCGATTTTTTGTGGAGAATGTAAACAAGTTCAAGGAACGTGGCGGGAAGGTGATCTTGATAAGATGCCCTTCCACTGGTGACGTAAGGGGATTTGAAAAAAAGGTCTTCCCCCGGGAGGAATATTGGGATTGGTTAGTAGAAAAGTCTGATGTTCCAGCTTATCATTTTGAAGACTACGAGAGCCTGAAAAATTACGACTGCCCGGAATGGTCCCACCTTTCAGCAGAAGATGCAGACAGCTTTACACAAACTTTTGTGGGTTTATTATTAAGTGATGGACATATTTCAAAATCTGGTCAGATAGATCAACTAACCAATAATTAGTTAGGATATGCTTTTTAACTCCTTGGGCTTTATATTATTTCTCGGCATTGTTCTGGTGCTTTATTATTCAAATATTCTTAGCTGGTCTAACCGGAAACGCATGCTTTTGCTGGCCAGTTATATTTTTTATGGCCTATGGAACCCGCCACTGGTAATTCTTTTATGGATCTCCACTGTTGTCGACTGGACCGCCGGGAATAAACTTGCCATTGAAGAGGATGGCCGGAAAAGAAAACTGTGGTTACTCCTGAGTATGTTCACAAATCTGGGATTCCTGGCATTCTTTAAATATGGGAATTTCCTCCTTGAAAATTTTACTGCCGGAATGAATGCAGTGGGAATGACCTATGAGCCACAACCCATGGATATTATTCTTCCCATGGGAATCTCATTTTATACTTTTCAAACCATGTCTTACACCATAGACATGTATTACCAAAGAATTAAACCCGCCAGAACTTTTCTTGATTTTGCTTTATATGTAACATTCTTTCCACAGTTAGTGGCGGGACCGATTGTTAGGGCGGGAAATCTAATTGGTCAGTTCTACGAAGAAAAGAAAGCTACCGCAAACCAGTTTTTTTGGGGACTGTTTTTACTAACTATAGGTTTATTTCAAAAAGTGGTTCTGGCAGATACTTTATTATCGGGAACTTCAGATAGGGTTTTTGGGTCTAAGGAAATATTGAACAGTCTTGATGCCTGGACGGGAACTCTAGCTTTTTCGGGGCAGATATTCTTTGATTTTGCCGGATACTCGACTTGCGCCATTGGCATAGCCTTAATGCTGGGAATAATATTACCAGATAACTTCAGGTATCCCTATGCGGCAACAGGATTTTCAGATCTCTGGCGCAGGTGGCATATATCGCTTTCAACCTGGCTAAGAGATTATCTATATATCCCCCTGGGTGGGAACAGGCATGGAATCACCCAGATGTATGTAGCCCTCATGTTAACCATGTTGCTGGGAGGATTATGGCACGGGGCAGCCTGGACCTTTGTTATCTGGGGCGCATTGCATGGAATCTATCTGGTCTTAGAAAGGGTTTTCAAAAATAAATTGCGGATAAAGGTTACCCCTGTTAATGGTATCTTTCTGGCCTTGCTTACCTATACCTGTGTAAATATCACCTGGGTATTTTTCAGAGCACGTGAATTTGAAACCGCAAAAAATATGATTACCTCCATGTTCTTTATGAACGGGGAAGGAGTAAAGCTTTTACAGAATTTTGATATTATAAAGGTGATGGTCCTAATAAGCCTGTTATTTATTTGTCATTACCTGATGCGGAATTCTTCCCTGAAAGAATTATCATTAAAAACTCCGGCATGGTTACTAGGAATTGGGTGGGCCGTAATGCTTTTTCTAATAGTAATCTCACAGGGTAGTGGGCAACAATTTATTTACTTCCAGTTTTAATCAACCTACAGGGAAATCAATATATTCCTTTAATTAATTTATCTAACTTGAACGTTATGGGTTAGCAGATTTAGATCCTGTCATTGTTATGAAGAGAGTTTAATTTGAATAAAAGATGGAAGTACTTAAAACAGATCCTGAAAGATACAGGTCTATCCCAGATTTTCCTTTTAAGGAAAACTATGTAGATTTTGAAAACTTAAAGATGCATTATATAGATGAAGGATCTGGTGAGGTTATCCTGGCCCTGCATGGCGAACCTACCTGGTCTTACCTGTATCGCAAATTCATTCCTGTACTTAAAGATTATAGGTTTATCGCACCAGATATGATAGGCTTTGGTAAATCTGATAAAATAGTAGGATGGAGGAATTATACTTTCGATCTGCATTTCAGGTCTCTAAAGAATTTTATAGACATGCTTGAGTTGAACGATATCACTCTGGTCGTGCAGGACTGGGGAGGTCTTTTAGGATTGAGTCTGCTGGGAGAATACCCTGAGAGGTTTAAGAGGGTAGTGATATTAAATACCTTCCTTCCAAAAGGAAAAAAGCTTCCGTGGTATTTCAGGTTGTGGCAATTATATGCTAAGTATCACCCTGCATTATCTGCGGGCAGGATCGTGAAATTTGCAAGTTTCGGTAAGATCAGTAAAGAGGTCAGGAAAGCCTATGATAGCCCGTTCCCTTCAAAGAAATATAAAGATGGGGCCAAAGCTTTTCCGCAATTAGTCCCTTCGAGTCCAGATGATGAAGGGGTGGATAGGATGCTAAAGGCCAGAAAAATCCTTTCGGAATGGAAGAAACCTGCACTGATCATGTTTTCTGATAAAGATCCGGTTTTTAGTGGTTTGGAAGGCTTTTTCCAAAAACTTATCCCTGGCAGCATCGGTGAAAAACCTATCATTATCAAGGGCGCCGGACATTTTCTTCAGGAGGAGAAAGGCGGGGAGATCGCAGAAAAAATCAAGAGTTTTATGCGTGGAGATCTTGAATGATCTAATTGCTGGAAACTGTAACAAATCTATGTTTCAGCGTCTTATAAGCAAATGCTAAGATAAATCATCATGCTTCAGGAAAAAGGCAGTTTCAATTACCTGGTTTTAATTTTCCCATTAATTCTACTTATCTCCCTGGTTTTATTAGCTCTTTCAGCTGGGTTTAAGGAGAATGCAGAGCTTCTCTCGCTAGCCCTGAGTTTTGATTTTCTCATTACCATTCCCCTGATATATTTCCTGATCATTCGGAAAAGTAAAATTCCCGCCACTACGATAATTCCATTGATGGTAATCGGTTTGCTGGCAGGGAAATATACCATTCCACAGGAATATCATTTCTACCTCGACTCCTTCCAGAGCTGGGCATTACCGGTATTGGAGATCTCTGTTATTAGTATGGTAATTTTCAGGGTTTATAGGACTATCCAGGCTTACAAGATCAACCGGGAAGGTGAAGCCGACTTTTATAATGCATTAAAAACTTCCTGCCGTGAGATTTTGCCTAAAGCTTTTGCTATTCCTTTTGCAACTGAGATCGCGGTCTTCTATTACGGATTTTTTCATTGGAAAAAGAAAGACCCTAAAGAAAATGAATATAGTTACCATAAGGATAGTGGTTCTGTTTCGCTCTATGCCGTGATCATCTTTCTTATAATAATCGAAACTCTGGTGCTTCATATATTAATCTCTCTCTGGCTGGAAAGCCTGGCCTGGCTAATCTCGATCTTGAGCATATATACAGGACTGCAATTATTTGGTTTTCTACGTTCAATCTATAAGCGGCCTATTCTTATAGAAGAGGATAAACTGCTGCTTCGTTATGGAATCATGAAGGAAGCAGAGATCAGTTTGAGCGATATTGCGGCGATCGAAATTTCAGATCGGGACATTGAGGAGGATGCATCCACCTTGAAACTAGCCTTATTAGAAAAGCTTGAAAGCCATAATATTATTCTACACCTGCATAGGGAGCAAAATCTTACGGGTATATACGGAAGAACCAAAAAGTTCAGGGTCATTGCCTTTCATGTGGATGACAAAGAGAATTTCAGGAGGAAAATCGAAGCTGCGATATTCTAGAATTTTCTTTTTGTAAATTGGGCATCTAATCAAAATTCCGTTTTATGAGCCTGAAGAAACTCCTTGTAATTTTAATCATTTTCCTGCCTTCTATCCTCCTGGCCCAATTAGATAAGAAAGAGAAGAAAATAGTCAGCTCTATTGATAAAAACGAGAAAGCTGCATTGGAGTTACTCGAAAAGGCCGTGAATATTAACAGCGGAACCATGAACTTCGAAGGTGTTCGGGAAGTGGGTCAGTTATTCAAATCTGAACTGGATAAACTGGGTTTCAAAACAGAACTTACCTCGGGAGAAGCATATGGTCGGGCCGGCCACCTGATAGCTACCCACGAAGGAAAACCAGGATTAAAATTAGTATTGGTAGGACATCTGGATACGGTTTTCGAACTGGACAGCCCTTTCCAGAGCAGCAGCATGGTGAACGATACCGTGATGAAAGCTCCTGGTGTGGGTGATATGAAGGGTGGTAACGTGATCATTACTCTGGCCATGCAGGCACTAAAAGATGCAGGGTTGCTGGATGAAATGTCTATAAAGATCGTGATGACCGGCGATGAAGAGAAAAGCGGAAGTCCTTTGGAACTCTCTAAAAAAGATCTGGTAGATGCCGCAAAGTGGGCCGACGTTGCACTTGGCTTTGAAAATGGGGATGGCAAAGAAGAAACTATCGTGATTTCACGTAGAGGTTCTGCCAGCTGGAAGTTGGAAGTTACCGGTAAACCTGCGCATTCATCCCAGGTTTTTACAGAAAGAGTGGGCAATGGCGCGATCTACGAGGCTTCCAGAATACTGACTCAGTTCCTTGAAGAGCTGTCACAGGAAGAAAATCTTACTTTTAACCCGGGCTTTATACTTGGTGGGACTTCCGTAGAATTAAAGGAAGACGGGACCGGAGGTTCAGCTTATGGGAAGACCAACGTTGTTCCAGAAAAAGCTGTGGTAAGAGGTGATATAAGAGCGGTTTCTATAGATCAACTGGATAAAGCCAAACAAACCATGGAAAGAATAGTTTCGGAAAATTACCCTCAAACCAGCGCGAAGCTTAGTTTTGATGTTGGAGGTTATCCACCTTTTGCCAGGTCTGAAGGTTCAGAAAAACTGCTGGAAAAATATGATAGAATTAGCCAGGATCTTGGCTTTGGAAAAGTCTACGCCGTGAACCCGAGAAATGCCGGAGCGGCTGATATTTCTTTCACTGCCTCACATGTAGAGATGGCCGTGGATGGTCTTGGACTGAGTGGTGCCGATAATCATACGGTGGAAGAAACAGGGAATATCAATAAAGTGGCCGTACAGGCTAAAAGAGCAGCCATTTTGATGTACAGGCTCTCTAAAATGAATGAATTCAAGGGGAAGTAATATAATTGGATTTATCGCTGGGAACATTGAGGATCTTAGATAAAAATGAATTGACTCCGGCAGATAAACTGGCCGTTTTAAACTTATGGAATAATGAATATCCCATAAACCTGAGATATCATGACGTGAAGGAGTTTGAAAACTACCTGCAAGCTCTGGAGGATAAATCTCATGCATTATTGCTGGATGATAATGACCGTGTGTTAGGCTGGTATTTCGATTTTATCAGGGATAAAAAAAGATGGTTCGCCGCTATCCTGGATTCTGAGATTCAGGGAAAAGGATATGGCTCAAAATTGATAAAAAGGGCCATGAAAAGCAGAAAAGAGCTTCACGGCTGGGTAATAGATTCTGATGCTTATCTTAAAAACAATGGCCAGGCCTACAGGTCTCCTTTATCGTTTTACAAAAAACTCGGGTTCAAAATAGATGCCTCGGTCAGGCTGGAAACTTCCCGGCTAAGCGCGGTGAAGATCTTTTGGACTTTATGATCTAATCTGAAAAAACAGCCCTCGAAGTTCAATTATTCCGGTAATAATTTCTGAGAAAATAAATATTTAATTTTCAATTTATTGTGTAAGTTTATGGTCCAAATCGGGTCTTGACCTACGCCAAATGCTAGCCCTACTCCGCATTTAGATAAAAAGACCATTAAATGCGCTAACATGAATAAAGTTAGGATCCTGGGGTTAGGGACTATTACCACCGGAATTTTTATCGGTTATTACTTCAATCGTACTGGAATACATTTATTATCGGGAATGCTTATAGGAGTGGGAATTGGCTGGCTTATTACCGGAAGGTTCAGCAGCAGTGCCAAGCCCCGAGGTTCAGAAGTAAGAAGTGAATAAGATTTGACTAAGGTTTGGAAGGAACGCTTTCTTTTTCCTTTTCCCAAACCATATTTTCCCGAAGCCCGTTCACATAATACATCTTCAGGATACGGTTATTCTTAACCTCTACTTTGCCGCGGTATTCGCAAATGAACTCATCTTTTACAAGTTCGTAGGTATGTTCGGAAATGTTAATCCTTCCTATTTCTGAATGTGATTCCATTCTTGCCGCAATATTCACGGTATCTCCCCAAATATCATAGGCGAATTTTTTAGTTCCTACCACTCCCGCTACCACTGGCCCGGAATTAAGTCCTATCCTTACATCAAAATCGGCACCATCAAAAAGCGATTTTTCCTTGGTTTCCTTGACGAATTCGGTCATTTCAAAAGCAGCCATAAGGATGCGGGTGGCATGATCGTGTGAAGGAAAAGGCAGTCCACTGGCAGCCATATAGCTATCGCCAATGGTTTTGATCTTTTCTATACTGTACTTTTCCATGATCTCATCGAATTTTGAAAAATAATAATCGATGGTTTTAATGAGTTTTTCCGGAGGTAGTTTTTCAGCCACCAGGGTAAATCTCTTGAAGTCTGCAAAAAGTACGGTTACCGAGGCGAATTTCTTTGCCTTTACCTTACCATGTTTTTTGAGTTCCCTGGCAGTTTCTTCCGGCAGAATGTTCAGTAATAAGCGTTCTGCCCTGTTTCGCTCTTTTTCTATGATGATCTTGGTTCTATTTATAAAGCGGTTCCGGCGATACAGTCCAAATGCAAGCAGGCCTATCAAAACACTGGCAACTGCAATAGAGATAACTACCAGCTGTTGATTTTTCTGCTTTTCGTTAAGGAGGTCTACTTCAGCCTGTTTCTGGGATACTTCGTAATCGGCTCTCATGCCTGCCATTTCCTGAGCCTTGGCGACATTTATCACGCTGTCCCTGTAGGCGATGTATTCCTTGTAGGAGCTATAGGATTCGGGAATTTTCCCGGTCTTTTCATAGATCTGGGATAATTTCAAATTGGCTTTTAGGATCTCGTTCTTAAACCCATAAGTTTTAGCCAGGTCACGACTTATACTGGCAAATTCTATGGCCAGGGAATCCTGCCCCTTTTCGCTATAGATATCAGACATTTCAGAGAGGAATTCGCAAATAGGGGAATAATCTTCCGACTTTTCCAGAGTTTGAATGGCCTGTTCTATATTCTTCTCTGCTTCCTGGATCCTGCCCTGCCTGGCATAAGCCAGGCCTAGTGTACCTAGGCAATAGGCTAATCCCTGCTCAAAACCTTCTTCGATAAAAATGGTTTCGGCCTGTTCCAGGTATTCTATGGCTTTTTCTAGTTGACCATCTTTTAAATAATTATCCCCGGCATTGAATATTGCCGAACCGAGGTTTTTTTGATCGTCCATTCTTCTGAAGAGATCGGTAGCCTGGTTATAATATTCAGCAGACCTGCTAAAATTTCCGGTTTCAGAATAAACATCTGCGATGGCTACTGTCACCATAGCTTTTTCTTCTTCATTTTTAGCTATAGATGCCGCTTTAAAAAAGTTTTCCAGGGCTTCACTATAATCGCCTCTGGCGAAGAATCCGTATCCTCTATAATTATATCCTAAAAATAAATAGTCTGGTTGTTGGTTCTTTTCTGCTATCTCAATTAATTCGTTCGAGTATTGTATTTGCTTAGCCGGGTCTGCGGAGTTCCTCGCAACCATTTTAAGCAGGTCCGGATCTTTCTTCCTTTCAGGGTTCCTATCGTATATTTTTTCAATACTATCTGCTATGTTCTGGTTTTGCGAAAGACAATTTTCAGGCATGAGGCCGTATAAGAGCAGGCATATTATAAATGTGCTATTTCTAAATATGGATAAAGGAACCCCATTCAATCCCATATGTTTTCTGTATTAAAGCATCTGAAGTTTTGGGTCTATTTCGAAGGTTTCCCAGGTCTGGGAACCTCTCTTCCTCACCTCAAATCGTATACTATACTTTTCCATTTGTCCGGACTCTCCATTCTGTACCTTTCCTACGATCACCCCGGCGTTGTTCGTGTCTTTTATTCTGCCTGTACCCAATAATTGAACACCATCTTCATGTTTGAATAGTTTGATATAAACCAGGCCTCCGCTAGCTTGAGTGGCTCGGCCCTGCCAGATGATCACATCTCCATTTTCTACTTCCAAAGTAAAATCTCTGTTAGGGGTTTCCGAAGGCTGGCCAAAAGTGGCCATTTCTTCAATATTATCCTGGTTGATATTTTCGGTATCAACCTCCAGGGTGATCATTTTGTTGGTCTGTGAAAAGAGAAAAGAGTTGAGTAATAATGTACAGACAAGTAGAACGTAAAAAGTGGCGTTGATTTTCATAATTGTTGGTTTTAGTTGGTTATTATAGTTAGTAGGAAAACCTGAATCTGATCAGGAAAGTGAAGTGGGGGCTATTTTAGGTTCAGGTGGGATCTGCCAAAAATTGAGGATCTTAACTAAACTTCCTTTAAAGATAGAAAATAAATTTAAATAATTGTAAATCAGTTAAATAAGCTTGTTTTTCTTTTCTTGGATAAATTGAAGCTGCTCATTTATCGGAACCGAATCAAAAGGGATAAGCCGATATTGTTTTAAGAAGCAATTAGTTAAATTGAGCTATAATTCGAACTATGGATGAGCTGAAAAATACTGGAAACATCTTCAATAAATATGCGGGGGAATATGAAAGCAGGTATATGGATCTGTCTTTGTACGCTGAAGCGCTTGATAAATTTCTGGCTCTGATAAAGACTGAAGATGCTGGGGTGTTGGATATAGGTTGTGGTCCCGGGAATATCACCAAGTATTTATTGAATTCCCGCCCTGGTTTAAAAATCACCGGTATAGATATTGCCGGGGAAATGATCCAAAGGGCCCGCACGAACAATCCCCAGGCCAGTTTCGAGCTGCTCGATGGACGGAGGATCGATGAGTTGAAGAATAAATTTGACGCGGTGGTTGCCGGTTTTTTTCTTCCATACCTCTCTAAAAAAGAAGCGGAAGGATTTATTGGTAAGTGTGCCGGTTCCTTAAGATCCGAAGGGATCATATACCTGAGCTTTATGGAAGACGATTATAATAATTCAGGGTATTTGAGCTCTTCCCGCAATGAAAAAGAAAAGCTGTTCACCTACTACCATGAAGCTGGGTATATTGAAAAATTCCTGGTAGAGGCCGGGTTTGGCATTCTTAATTCAAAAGAGATAGAAAATCAAAACAATAAGCCCGGTATAAAGGACCGGGTGATCATTTGCCAATCAATACTAGTTAAAGATTGATCGGTTACCTGATCAAATAAAATTAGATATTACTGGAAAACTGAGTCTATTTTACTGGTCAGTTCCATCATCTTCGGACTTATTATCCTGAATTCGCAAAGAATATGAAATCTTAAAGCTGGCTCATAACGTTTAGGTAATTCATTAATCTCAATGGTTTTATTAGGGCAAGGTTTTTCAGCTGTTAGATGAGGTTCTACAATAGATAAACTTTTGTTAAGTGAGTAATTCAGACTATCTGCGGTCGTCTAAACTTCCAGTCACTTTAAAAAAATAATAATGTATGTCTGATAAAACTTATGAAATAGGCCTTAAGCCCGTAGAATTGGAAAATGCAAATGAGGAACAGAAACAGATCCTGGAAAGAGCGAAGAAAGCCAATGGAATGATCCCGAATATGTATAAGAACATGGTGAATCTTCCGGGACTTCAGGATACTTACGATCTTGGTTACAAACATTTCCGTGAGCAAAGTGGTTTTACTCCGGCAGAGCAGGAGGTCGTTTTTCTAACTCTTAGTATAGATAATGACTGCGGCTATTGTACGGCTGCGCATAGTTTTATTGCTGATAATATGTCCAAAACTCCGGAAGAGGTTACGAATGCCATTAGAGATGGTAAGGAGATTCCAGATGCTAAAATGAAGGCGCTTTCTGAGTTTACTAAAATAATGAACGAGAGTAGGGGGAATCCAACTCCCGAGCAGGCGAAGAGATTCCTTGATGCCGGATATGAAGAGATCCATATACTCGGGATCATTCTGGCACAGTCTGTAAAGACCATCAGTAATTATTCAAATCATATTTTTCACACCGAAATTGATGATGCTTTTGCTGGAAGAAAACTGGAAAAAGCGTAGAAATTTTTAAAATGAACTATGAAAGGCAGGAATAGAATTATTCTTGCCAATAAATCAATGTGATCAATTTGAGTTGATTTTTGAAAACCAGCTCGTTATTGGTCAGAATCAAACAAATAAAACTAATGAAATTATTAGATACCTATAAATTAGGAGAATTAGAACTGGAGAACCGAATGGTAATGGCTCCCCTAACCCGCGCCAGAGCGACAGATAATATTCCTAACGATCTTATGCTCGAGTATTACGTGCAGCGATCTGGAGCCGGATTGATCATTTCTGAAGGAACCGCACCTTCAGCCAACGGACTTGGATACGCCAGAATTCCTGGTATTTTTTCTGCGGAACAACTTGAAGGCTGGAAAAAAATCGTAGATGCGGTTCATGATAATGGATCCAGGATCTTTCTACAGATCATGCATACCGGCCGGGTGTCTCATGAATATAATATGGAAAAGGATGCCAGAATCATTGCACCTTCAGCGGTAGCCCTGGATGGAGAAATGTATACAGATCAGCATGGTCCGCAGCCTTACCCGGTACCTGAGGTTATGAATCTTGAGGATATCAAAAAGGCCCAGCAGGAGTTTCTAAATGCCGCTAAAAATGCGATCAAAGTTGGGTTTGATGGGGTTGAGATACATTCCGCTAACGGCTATCTTGCCGATCAGTTCCTGAATACGGCCACAAATAAACGTAATGATGAATATGGTGGTAGTATTGAAAACCGAAGCCGCTTCACCCTGGAGCTTGCCGAAATGATCTCTGCCGAAATTGGGAAGGAAAGAACGGGGATCAGATTATCGCCTTTCAGTACTTTCAACGGAACTGAAGTTTTTGACGAGATGGAAGAGCAATTCCTTTATCTCACCGATAAACTGAATGAGCTGGGTCTAACCTATATTCATTTGGTAGATAATTCTACCCTGGGATCTCCAGAAGTTCAAACCGATCTACCTAAAAAGATCAGGGAGAGATTTGATGGCACTTTAATGCTGAACGGTGGTTTCACGAAAGAAAAAGCAGAAAATACAATCCAGGAAGACTCTGCCGACCTCATTTCCTTTGGAAGGTCATTTATAGCCAATCCAGATCTGGTTTATAGGTTTGAAAATGATCTGGAGCTTAATGAGCCAGATTATGATACTTTCTATACTCCGGGAGAAAAAGGTTATGTAGATTATCCTTTTGTTGAAAAAGAGGAAACAGTAGCATAGAATTTATAATAGAATTTGCCGGGACACTTGAGAATTTTTAATGTTCGCAGATAAGTTTAATACTAAAAGCCGGCCATCTGGCCGGCTTTTTTATTCTAGTTTATAACTTTCATTTATTAAAATGAACCTGAAATTCTTTAATCGATCACTATAATTCCGGTTAGGAAAACAACCTCGACCAGCTCTCCATCTTCGTATTTTTCTTCCTTGATAAAACCTGTTCCGGGAGCATAATACTTAAGCTCGTATACACCAGGTTCAAATGGATTCACATCTTTGGTGACCAGAACATTACTGAAACTTCCAATTTCAAGTTCTACCGTAGCATCAAGGGCAATTACTTCTGCCCAGTCTTCAGCTTCTCCCTCATAGAATTCCTGGTAGTAGCGTTGACCCACATAAGGATCTGCCGGTAACCAGTATCCTGGAAGAGCTCCGTCTACTCCGGCTTCCCAGGAACCTTCAGTACCAATAAAATTACCGTCTTCATCATAATTTTTTGATAATTCACCCATATACCAGAGATTTCCATCGTCATCCTGGGCCAGCCAGTCGTCGGTATCTTCATTTATTACTCCGTCTTCAGAAACATAATCCCTCTGTATAACTGTATTTATACCCAGGATCTCTTTGGTTTCAAGCCTTCTTTCTACAAAAATGACTTCTGAAGGTTCATCTGGCATTTCACCATCTTCCAGCTCATATCCCTCATATAAATATTCAAATTGTTGTCTGGGCCCGTAAAAAGGGTTGGTGATATTGGTTGGATTAGAAAAGGAAGCGGCTTCAAAATCGGGAAGCGGAATGTCTTCTTCGTCCTCACAATTGAAGAAAATATGTTTGTATTCGATGTTTCCGTCGTCTGTAAGGAATTCTTCTATATCCTCCCGGCTTAAACTTCCCGTGATAACCATTTCCTCCTCAAAACCATAGACATCATCCCAGGGAAGCAAGGTTAAGGTGTAATCTATATACTCTTCATCTTCTTCATATTTAGATAGGATAGGAATGTCCACACAAACCGGATCGGCAAAATATCCATCGGTATCGTATTGGCCGGTCGTGCTTATCTCATTACTGTAAATATTCACTCCTTCCACCGAAAGGTCCAGGGAATACCTGGCGGGATAATGCTTGCCGGTATCGCTGCAGTAATTGGCGAAAAAGCAGAAATTCTGTATCCTGGTAGGAACGATATCGAAAAAGGCATAGCCATATTCGTTTACATCACGGTTGTCGAAACAAAGTACCGGAACATCCGGGAAAGGTTTGCTGCCGGCCCTGAGATTTATGCTCATGGGCATAGGAGCATCAGACATTGGGCCCATTGGGCTGTCTGCTTTGGGAGCCAAGCAAAGTAAATTTCCTGCTTCGTCGAAAACAGCGCAATGGTCCAGAAAATATAATCCTGCCGGCATAGCCATTGCCGGATCATATTTAGTGAACATCTGTCCTGGTGCCAGGTCCAGCCTGAATGGTGTGTCGGCCGTACCAACAACTTCCCGGTCTCCCTGTTTCATGATGATCTCTATATAAAAGGGAGCGGCTTCGCTGCAATCAGGTAGCTCAATGACCTGTTGCCTTGACTCAGAATTCCTGGCAACGTCCAGAATATTGATGTTTAGGGAAAGGTCTATCAATTCATCGGTTTCATTTTGTTTTAATGGCTCGTTCTCATCTTTACTGCAGGCGGTTATTAGCAAGGCAAACATGAGTACACATATATGCCATGATCGAAAAGTTTTCATCATTGGATCGGTTTTATATTTAGAATGGTTGTTTTTAAATAAAAAGGAGGATCCGGAGATGTGCTTATTGTAAAAGCATAAGTGGTAATTAAAATTATCGTTTTGATGGAAGATATATCTTGGGGGAAAACCCTGAATTTTCGAAAACCAGTCCGAAATAGAAAAGATTCAAAAATAAAAAAGCCGACTTGAAAAAGTCGGCTTTTTTTCGTGCGGGCGGAGAGACTCGAACTCTCACACCTCGCGGCACTAGATCCTAAGTCTAGCGTGTCTACCAATTCCACCACGCCCGCATTTTAAGTTTCACAACACTTAGGACTCGTTGTGTTACCTGCTTAATTACCTAAGCGGGTGCAAATATATATATTGTTTTCAAATTTCAAACAGTGTTTGAAGAAAATTATTGAAAAATTTCATCAAAAATTCTGCTTTTCAGGCTGGTTTTATTCTAAGATTCTGAAATTCAGCACTAAGGATTTCAGTAGAAAAATGAAAAAAAAATAAAAAAATTAGCGCGACCTTAAGAAAAGAGTCGGCGGAAGGATTATAGTTTTCCAGTCATAACTTAGTAACTTTACCCAAACTCGAAATTATATTCATGGATTCAATAAAAGAATACTTAGAAAAGAATAAGGAGCGCTTCCTTAATGAGTTGGTAGACCTACTGAAGATCCCTTCTATTTCTGCCGATCCAGCCTATAAATCTGACATGCTCGATGCTGCGGAGGCTGTAAAAACAAGACTTTTGCAGGCCGGTTGTGATCTTGCCGAGGTTTCTCCAACTCCTGGACATCCCGTGGTTTATGCCGAAAAGATTATAGATAAAAGTTTGCCAACAGTCCTGGTATATGGGCATTATGATGTTCAACCACCGGACCCTTTGGATCTGTGGGATTCACCGCCATTTGAACCTGTAATCAAGGAAACCAAAATTCATCCTGAAGGAGCGATCTTCGCGCGTGGTGCCTGTGATGATAAAGGCCAGATGTATATGCATGTGAAGGCGCTGGAATATATGACCGAGAATAATGAATTGCCTTGTAACGTAAAGTTCATGATCGAGGGTGAGGAAGAAGTTGGCAGTGAACACCTGGACTGGTGGATCAAAGAAAATAAGGAGAAACTTCAGAACGACGTTATCCTTATTTCAGATACAGGAATGATCTCTAAAGATACTCCATCTATCACCACAGGACTTCGTGGACTCTCTTATGTTGAGGTTGAGGTAACCGGGGCGAATCGTGACCTGCATTCAGGTTTATATGGTGGTGCTGTGGCTAATCCCCTGAACATTCTTAGCCAGATGATCGCTTCGCTCACAGATGAAAACAATCATATCACCATTCCAGGCTTCTACGATAAAGTTGAAAACCTAAGCGACGAGGAAAGAGCCAAAATGGCGGAAGCACCGTTCAGTTTAGAAGAATATAAGGAGAAACTAGACATTAAAGATGTCCATGGGGAAAAAGGATATTCTACTTTAGAGAGAGGTTCTATCAGACCAACCCTTGATGTGAATGGTATGTGGGGTGGTTACATAGGCGAGGGTGCAAAAACCGTTTTACCTTCAAAAGCCTATGCGAAGATATCTATGCGATTGGTCCCAAATCAGGATTGGAAGGAGATCACAGAGCTTTTCAAAAAGCATTTTGAAAGTCTGGCTCCAGATTCAGTAAAAGTTGAGGTAAAGCCTCATCACGGAGGTTACCCATATGTAACTCCAATTGATACTATTGGTTATCAGGCGGCAAGTGCTGCTTATGAAGAAACTTTCGGAAAAACACCAATCCCACAAAGAAGTGGAGGAAGTATTCCAATCGTTTCTTTATTTGAAAAGGAGCTGGAAAGCAAGATTATCCTGATGGGCTTCGGGCTGGATACAGATGCGATACATTCACCAAATGAACATTTCGGGGTTTGGAATTACCTGAAAGGTATCGAGACCATTCCATGGTTCTACAAGCATTTTACTGAAATGAGTAAATAATAATTTTACTTGTGGAGCAGTCACCCTGAACTTGTTTCAGGGTCTACTAAAAGGATTTTTTATATAAATACCGGGGAATCAGATTTTTTAAGATTTGATTCCCCGTTTTATTATCTTAGCGCCTCAAATTTTTTAACAACATGAACAAAATATTAAGTACCTGTCTGCTGGCCACTGCGCTGACCTTTGTGTCCTGCAATGAGGATAAAAAAGATGCAGATGTAGCCAAGACAGAAAAAACTTCCCAGGAAGATTTCAATTTTAAAGCAGATGAATTTGCAGATCTTAAGATCCTTCGTTACCAGATCCCGGGCTGGGAAAACCTTAGCCTGAAAGAGCAGAAACTGGTTTATTATTTAACCCAGGCGGGACTAGCGGGTCGTGATATTATCTGGGGCCAGAATTATCGTCATAACCTTACCATACGCGAGGCTTTAGAGAATATTTATACTAATTATGAAGGTGATAAATCATCTGAAGACTGGAATGCGTTTGAAACTTATCTTAAAAGGGTTTGGTTCTCTAACGGAATTCACCACCACTATTCCAATGCGAAATTGAAGCCTGGATTCAGTAAAGATTATTTTGATACTTTACTGAAAGAAACCAATACCGAGCTTACGGGAGAGGCTTACGAAGTGATCTTTAACGATAAGGATTCCAAGAAAGTGAACCTTAACGAGGCTGAAGGTCTTATTGAAGGTTCAGCGATCAATATGTATGGCGAAGATGTGACTGCTAAGGAAGTAGAAGCGTTTTATGCGAACAAGAAATCACCGAATCCTGAAAAACCTCTTGCTTTTGGTATCAATACCAAGCTGGTTAAGGAAAACGGGAAACTTGTAGAGAAAGTTTATAAAAGTGGCGGACTTTACGGAGATGCCATCGATGAGATAGTAAAATGGCTGGAAAAGGCTAAAGAAGTTGCCGAAAATGAAAAGCAGGCAAATGCTTTAGGTCTTCTGATAGAATATTATAAGAGCGGAGACCTGCAGACCTGGGACGATTATAATGTTGCCTGGGTAGAAGCTACCGAAGGAAATATCGATTATATCAACTCTTTTATTGAGGTTTATAACGATCCTATGGGGTATACCGGTTCTTATGAAAGTATTATCCAGATCAAGGATTTCGATATGTCTGAGAAGATGAGCGTTGTAGAAAATAATGTTCAGTGGTTCGAAGATAATTCGCCGATCATGGAGGAGCATAAAAAAGATTCAGTGGTGGGTGTAACCTATAAAACTGTAATTGTTGCCGGTGAGGCAGGAGATGCTTCTCCAAGTACTCCAATTGGAGTAAACTTGCCAAATTCTAGCTGGATTAGAAAGCAACACGGAAGTAAATCTGTTTCGCTTGGAAATATCATCAATGCGTATGAGAACGCCGGTGGTTCAGACAGGCTGAAAGAATTTGCTCATGACGAGGAGGAGATTGCGCTTTCCGAAAAATATGGAAAACAGGCAGATAAACTGCACACAGCACTTCACGAAGTGGTAGGTCACGCTTCAGGTCAGTTGAACCAGGGGGTAGGAACTACCAAGGAAACTTTGAAAAGTTATGCATCTACCCTGGAAGAAGGGCGTGCAGATCTTGTGGGACTTTATTACCTGATGGATCCAAAACTGGAGGAACTTGGCCTTACCGATAATGTTGAAGAGCTTGGGAAAGCTGCTTATAACGATTATATCCGTAACGGACTGGTAACTCAGTTGGTGAGATTAGAGCTTGGAGACGATGTTGAAGAGGCTCATATGAGAAACCGCCAGTGGGTTAGTGCCTGGGTTTTTGAAAAAGGTAAGGAAGAAGGTGTGATCGAAAAAGTTGAAAAAGACGGAAAGACTTATTACGACATTAAAGATTATGCGAAACTTCGTGAGCTTTTTGGAGAGTTATTGAGAGAAACTCAGAGAATTAAATCTGAAGGTGATTATGAAGCTGCCAAAAATCTTGTAGAGAACTACGGAGTAAAAGTAGATCAGGATCTTCATAAAGAGGTTCTTGACAGAAACGCTAAATTCAAATCTGCTCCTTATAGCGGATTCATAAATCCTGTTTTGGTTCCTGAAATGGATGAGAATGGAGAGATCATGGCGATCAAAGTGACCCAGCCGGAATCTTTTGAAAAGCAAATGATGGATTACTCTAAAAATCATAGCTTCTTAACTGAAGAGAAGGAAGCGAAAAAAGATGAAGCTGTTGAAACAGCTGAAATGTAATATTTCATTCTTCTGAAATATAAAAGCCCGGCAATTGCCGGGCTTTTTGTTTAAGCGATTTTATTACCTGAAATTGATATTTAAAGAAGTCTCCGTAGCATTACCTTCATTGTTCAATTTTTCAATATACATGAAATCGAAAGCCAGTTCGGTCACATTTTCCTCACGGCATATTACGGTTTCAGTTTCTTCATCAAATTCATCTGCATCATTCACGACCATATTTCTACCTTTTGCTATATAAGCAGTTTTTAATGGTAATACAGCTCTGTATGTTGTGGTCTCTCCATCTTCAATAACTAGTAATTGTCCTTTATATTTAACGCTATAAGTACTGTTTCTTTCAATACATTCATTTGCAGATAGGAATAATCCGTTGGCATCATCAATATACAGTACCAGTGGATTTTCTATATTTAAATTGAATTCAGCCAGGTCATTAGGTAAAATCTTATAGTCACCAGATTCAAATATCGCGGCTACTACTACAACTCCACCGTCAAAATAGTGCGGGAAAAAAGCAAAAACACCTTGCTGAACTATAAATGCTCCTTTATTATTCTCTTTTTCCTTGAAATTTTGTGATTGGATACTGCTTTGAGATAGTTGATTAAATAATGGACTTTTAATGAATACGTTTGTGGCATTAATGAGGTCCCTGTTTACTTCGTTTTGGATCTTAATTTCCTGTGCATTGAAACTTTCCGGGGTTTCTGAACTTTCGCAGGCTACTAAAAAAAGTAAACCCAACAGAATTAGTTGTTTGATTGGTTTCATGATTTGTAAATTATAATTGTTAATGAAAAGTAGCAGGCAGGTGGTAAAATGAGTAGATTCTAAATATTAAGATAATTGCAAAACTTAGATAAGTATGAAATGTATTTATTAAAAGGAAATCTTTTTAGGGAACGGTTCAGTAAAGGGCTACTAAATTTCAAAAAAATGTTTCAGAGATTATTAGAGTTACTGGATATGAATAGAATAAACTTAAAATCGGGGTTTTAACTTATTTAATATCAGGTTTTTATTTTTTAAAATTGAATTTGGTTTAAGAACTATTCAATACCCTACTTTGAATAATCAGTTTGCATTCAATAAGATATCCTGCGTTATAATTGAAGGACATACTCTTCTGCTTAAAACACTTGCTCAAAAATTATCAAAGGATTTCCCTGAGATTGATCTTAAGGGGATGGCTAATTCAGGCCTAAGTGGATTTAAGAAGATTATTAAATATAAACCCCAGCTCGTTTTTCTCAATACTGAATTACCCGATATGACAGGTTTTGAAATGCTCAATAAACTGAATCGGACTGAATTTGAAACAATATTTATTAGCTCATCAAGTATCCATGCTATCCAGGCTATCCGATATAATGCTCTGGATTTTTTAATTCCTCCTTTTGAATTTCAGGAGCTAAATTCGGCCATAAATAGATTCAAAGAGAGGTGTCAAGAAAATATGTCGACTAAGGCTGAGTTAGGATCGGGTATGAAGATTGAGCAAAACACGCTCGATATCCTAAGTCTTAGAACTCAAAAAGGCATTGTTAATTTAAGGATCAGGGATATTCTTTTTTTGAAAGCAGAAAATAATTATACGAGTGTTTACTTAAGTAGCGGTAAAAAGGAGCTTTTTTCAAAGACCATCAAAGATTTCGAAAACCTTTTAAGTGATAAAGGATTTTTCAGGTGCCATAAATCATACCTGGTAAATCTGAAATTTCGAGATTCGAAATTTAGCAATAGATATTTTCAATTAAGTAGCGGAGATCAAATACCGGTTTCGAGAAGAAAGTATCCATCTTTGAAAGTTTGGGTGATGAGCAATAATGAAAATGAATGTTATTACTGAAATCTATTTGTAAATCTGTAATTGCTTTGAATTCCTCAAATGTGCCAATTAAAAAACTTCTTTTATTTAAAATCTGTTTTCAAATAAAGCCTCTCCACTTTCTCTCTGGCCCAGGGTGTTCTTCTTAGGAACTTCAAGCTGGATTTTACGGAAGGATTACTTTTAAAGCAATTGATATTGATGCGATCGGCGAGGCCATCCCATCCGTAATGAGCATGTAGCTTTTCCATAATGGTAGCAAGCTTTACTCCGTGAAGCGGATTATTTGGTTGCTCGTTCTTATTAATATTTTCGCTCATACTTTTGTTTTATGTCATTCCGAACGGAGTGAAGGAATCTCATTTGAGAAGCTGAAACGAGTTCAGCTTGACGTCTTCTAAAAATTAGATTTTTCCACTAGCATCATACTGAACCTGTTGCTTGATTTGTCAATTATCCCTTTTCAATTCTCAATCGAAACTAAATCTTTTTGACAAATTTGGTAAGGATCACGATCTGCTGTCCTTCAACTTTACCTTCTATCTGTTCGGCATTATCATGAACAAGGGAAACACGTCTTACGGCAGTTCCTCTTTTTGCGGTTAAACTTGAACCTTTTACATTAAGGTCTTTGGTTAGAACAACGGTATCTCCAGCTTCTATGATCGCCCCATTGCTGTCTTTATGTACAATTGAATTTTCAGCCTTTTCTTCCTGAATTCCGGCCTTCGCCCATTCCTTTACCTCATCTTCCATATACATCATATCCAGAAGGTCTTGCGGCCATCCTTCAGATCTCAATCTGTTCAGCATTCTCCAGGCCATCACCTGCACCGCGGGCACAGTACTCCACATAGAGTCATTTAAACAACGCCAGTGGTTAGGTTCAGCTTTTTCCGGATCTTCTACCTGGGTGTGGCAGATATCACAAATAAGAATTTCCTTAAGAAGTACCTGTTCAGGAGAATTAGGTATCTCGTAAACTTTAAGGGTTTCCTTGTTTCCACAGAGTTCACAGGAGGAATCACTGCGCTGTTTTAGGCTTTGTTCTAAGGTCATTTTTTTCTGAATTTGGCTGCAAAGATAGTTTAAACTCAGGCTATGAGTCTTATAAAGATCTAAGAATTAGATTTGATATACTCCATCACCCTTTTCTCAAGAATTGGTAAGGTCACAACCCCTTCTTCCAGGATTACTTCGTGGAATTTCCTAATATCGAAATCGGCTCCTAAAGCATCTTCCGCTTTCTTTCGCAGTTCACGGATCTTTAATTCTCCGATCTTGTATGAAACAGCCTGTCCCGGCCAGGAAATATAACGGTCTACTTCGGTATTGATCTCGTGAATGGAAAGCGCGGTGTTTTTTTTCATAAAATCAACAGCCTTGTCTCTGGTCCAGCCTTTTGCATGGATCCCCGTATCTACAACCAGTCGGCAGGCACGCCATTGTTCGTAAGTAAGCTTTCCGAAAACCTCGTAAGGATTACGATAAATTCCCATTTCTTCCGCCAGAAATTCTGAATATAATCCCCAGCCTTCACCAAAAGCGGAGATATAAAATCTTCTCCTGAATTCAGGAATTTCATCTCCAAGTTCATTGTTTAAGGAGATCTGTAAATGATGTCCCGGCACGGCTTCATGCGCCGTTAATGAGGGTAAAACATATTTTGGCCTGCTCGGCAGGTCGTATGTGTTTACCCAGTAATATCCTGGCTGAGTTTCATCTGAAGCTCCAATATATCTTCCGGTGGTGTACTTAGGAGCGATTGCCGCAGGAACTTCAGCAACGCCATAAGGCTTTCTTGGAAGTTTGGTGAAATATGCCGGCAATTTCGCATCGATACGTTTAGCGATATCCCTGGCGAACATGAGAAGTTCCTCAGGGGTTTCAGCATAGAATTGTTCATCTGTTCTCAGGAAGTCAAAGAATTCAGAAAAAGAACCTTTAAAACCGGTTTCGGCCATCACCTTTTTCATTTCGGTATTGATCCTTTGCACCTCGTTTAGTCCAATATTATGAACTTCATCGGCACTAAGGTCTAAAGTGGTGTAATATTCCAGTAGGTAATCGTAATATTCTTCTCCATTCGGGATTTCTGAAACGCCTAAAGCAGTCTTTGTTTTTGGATAATATTCGGTTTCAAAGAATTTTTTGATGCGTTTGAATTCAGGAATTACATTATTCGAGATCGCTTTTTCAGCAGCTGTTAAAACCGAATCTTTTTGCTTTTCAGATAAAGTTGCAGGCAGGTTTTCAAAAGGTTTATAGAAATAGCTGTCCTTATAATTATCCACGATCTGAGAGTCATAAGTATTCTGGTAACCTTCGAATATTACGAGTGGTTGGGTGATCCCTTCTTTTAAACCTTCTCGCAATAATTTAAAATGCTGATCTACATACTCTGGTATGGCGTTCAGTTTATTCAAATATGCCCTTACCTGCTCATAGTTGTTCAGATCACGAATTTGATAATTCAGGCTAAGGTGAAATCCGGAATCAGATAAAAGCGGATTGAGATAAGCTTTGAATTCATAAGTTTTCACTGTGTTCTTCAAGTCATATTTCAGAAGATCAGCAGATATTTTTTGAGATTCTGAAAGATCTGAATAATCCAGTTTCTTTATTTCTTTCAGCAGTTTTTCAGCAAATTCAGCTTCCTTTTTGTAATGTTCTTTAGTGTAAAGCCCAAGTGGATAATTTGAGCCTTTATATGGTTTGTGGTCCTGAAATTTCTTTATTACTGTTTCCAGGGCTAAAGAATCTTTTTGAGCGTAAACCGAGGCGGAAGAAAATATGAAAATAGCAAGAAGTGCCGGAAGCAATCGCATAAATAGAATTTTTCTTAAATATAAGAATTGTAAATTCTTTGGATTCTTATTCTTGTTATTTCGTCACCCTGAATTTATTTCAGGGTCTCAATTTCGGTTATTCGTTAGAAACTCGAGATTCTGAAACAAGTTCAGAATGACGTTCTTGGAAATTTTTAATAAATCAATTTCCCAGAATGCGTGCCCACAGTCTCGGAAGAAGGTTTTTAGCATCGGTCATTTCCTTTTCAGTTTCAGTCGCGGTAAGTTCACCATGCTCTCTGGCTAATTTGTAGCTGAAAATAAATTCGGAATCAGGATCTTCGATATCCATGTTGCCAAACCTGAGGTCATTGAAATAGAGATCTCCGTTCTTTTCTGAAAATGTATACCAGCCATCACTAATCTGGATCAATCTGTGCAAGTTGGGGTCATCAGCCAGTTCGCCAGCCAGGTCATAGTTTTTGGGTACGCTATAAAAATCTATTGGCTGCGTATCAAAAACAGAATAATTCCCGATAAGGAAGGATTCATCTGTTTCGATATTGGCAGTCCATAAAATCGAATTTAAAGGTGTTGGCCTGGTGTCCATTCTTTCATAAGTGATATTTTGCTCTTCCAGAGCGGCTTCAAATTTCTGAAATGTATAGAATTTTAATGCCGGAGTGATAACTAACAAATAAATACTGCTCACAATGAGCCCAAGCCGGTTATATTTTCTTCTTTTAGGATCTGTCCGGTTAAATCTCATGGCCATGATAAGAAAGAACAGGAATGGAAGGGTGTACAACGGATCTATTACAAAGATATTCTTGTAGGCAAGTCTCAGATCGAATGGCCAGAAAAGCTGGGTGCCCCAGGTAGTATGCGCATCGAGTAAGGGATGCGTGAACAAACCCCAGAACATTAACCAGGACCAGTTCTTCCAGGTAGCTTCAGAACTTGATTTGATCTTTGAGATGATCCAGCCAAATATCGGCGCAAAGAGGAGCGAAAAAACTATGGAATGGGAAAAACCACGATGAATTTCAATAGCCGTAATGGTATCGAAAAAGTTACCGACCAGCGTGTCGAGATCTGGAATGGTTCCGGCAATCGCTCCGTAGAGGATAGCCTTTTTACCAACTTTCTTACCGAGCACTGCTTCTCCAACAGCTGCTCCTAAAACGATCTGGGTTACTGAATCCATATTTGGTAAAGATAAGACGCTGAAATTATTTCAGGATGACGTTTAAATAATAAAAGTCGTCATGCTGAACTTGTTTCAGCATCTCATAATTCCTGAAACAGATCTTCTAAGTCTGGATTGGATTCTTTGATCAAATTCCACTTCCATTCCTTATGCCAATTTTTTAATTGCTTTTCTCTTGCAATGGCTTTATTAATTTCTGTGAATTCTTCAAAATAGAGTAAATCTTCAAGATTGTATTTTCGGCAAAAGTCTGAACCTATTTTATTTTTATGCTCAGTCATTCTTTTGATTAGTTCACTAGTTACTCCGATGTAAAGTACAGATCGGTTTTTGTTTGAAAGTATATAGATATAACTAGTTTTCATTTATTAAGATAAAGACCCTGAAACAAGTTCAGGGTGACGGGGGAATTAAATTAGATATGCGTCATGCTGAGCGCAGTCGAAGTATCAATTATGATATCATATTTCGGCTGCGCTCAATGTGACAAAAGTCATCGCGAACGTAATGAAGGGATCTCAGGCTAAAATTGCTCCAACCGAATTACCTCTTCGAACAGACCTCACAGGTTTTTGAAACCTGTGAGGTCTAATCAACTCAATCTTCCACTATCTTCATCTTTCTCAATAAAAACGAAGCATTCATATTCTGGCAAACACCATCTTTTAAATGATAATCAAAGTGAAGTTCATTGTTCACGATTTCAGCATCAAAATAGAAGTTCTTCACCTGCTCTAATTCCTGGCTTATCTCACATAAACTCAGATCATGCGTGGCAATGATCCCGGTAGAATTAGTACCTACCAGTCGCTGCACAAATTTCCTTGAACCTATCGCTTTATCGGTACTATTGGTTCCTTTCAGGATCTCATCCAGAATGATGAAATAATCTTCGGTCTGTATCTTATCGACGATAAATTTCAGCCTTTTTAATTCTGAAAAGAAATAAGATTCGTCATCGCCCAGGGAATCGCTGGTACGCATGCTGGTAATAAGTTTGGTAGGAGCATAGCTGCAAGATTCAGCACAAACCGGAAGACCGATATTTGCCATGACGATCTGCAGGGCAACCGTACGTAAGAATGTACTTTTCCCAGCCATATTCGCGCCGGTAATTATAAAGAACTGTTCACCATCGATCCTGAAATCGTTATTAATACGCTTTTGTGGATGCAATAATGGATGGCCTAAATTTTTCGCGGTAGTTCCTTGGCCTTTTTTCAGAATTTCAGGAAAATGATATGATTCGTGGTTAAAACTGAAATTCCCCAAGCTGTTATAAGCATCGGTCCTTTCTACAGCTTCGAACCAATGTTCCACGGCGGTGTGATGATGCTGAATCCATTTTTCCAGTCGGTAGCATTGTCTAAGATCCCAGAGGAAGAATCCGTTAGCGAAGATCCCAAAAAGGAAATTGTTTCGTTGATCCAGCGCATCTATTGCCCGGGAAAATTCCTTTAAAATGACGGAAGCTTTTTTAGATTCTGAAGTAATGGAATTCTTTACTTCTTGCATTAATGCCGATTCGAATTCTTCGGTTTCAAGGAAATCAAGCAACTGGTGATATTGCTGAAAAGTATCCTGCACCTTGCTTACAGTTCCAGACAGGTCATTGACCTTTTTCAGAAAAACTCCTGAAATAAGCACTCCAATGATAAACCATAACAGCACCTGGGAGCCTCCAATGATATCAAAATAGAATAGCGCCAGAACGGCAATGGATAATATTGAAAATACCGCCGGAAACCATTTCATGTATTTCGGCACGAAACTTTTGTAATTCTGTATCCAGTTGAGGATGAACTTGGAATCGGTTTCGGTTTTAACCAAAGTAGCCGTAGCGGAATAGTTCTGTCTCCAGTCGGCTTTTGAAGCCAGTTCTTTTATAGCTTCCTGTTTCTTTAGAATATCCTCGGTTTTATTCGCGAGTAGAATTCTAGCGAGCCTGGCCTTTCCTTCTTTTAATGCGGTTCTATTAAGAAACTGGAAGAAAGATTTTCTGCCGAAAAGGTCAATGTCTCGGGCATACTCGTGATCTTCGGGTTCAAACTTCTTTCCGTCAGGAAGGTCTGAGAAATCTCTTGTTTTAAGGATCCTTAGTTCCAGTTTATTGATATCGATCAAAGCCGCCAGCTTGTCCCGTTCTTTTTTCAGATCGGTATGTCTTGAAATTAGAAATATGAAAACAGCTATTAGAGCTATTACCAATGGCAACAGGACAGTAATATTTCCGAAGAAAAAATAAATTGAGGCGCAGATCGCCAGAAAGACTACTAACCTTAAGGTGCTTGAAAAAGCTAATTTCCTGGAGATCTGTTTTTTTAATTCGGAGTATTTCGCCTGTCGCGAGGAGTAAAATTCTTCAGCTTTTGTCATTATAAATCTTCAAGTTCCTTTTTCAGCTTTGCGGTGAGTCCGTTAACTACAAGTTCGTAAGAATGGTCGATCAATTCAAAAACCAGTTTTGGATCCAGCCGACCGTCCAGAACCAGGGTATTCCAGTGTTGTTTATTCATATGATAACCCGGCAGAATATTTTCTTCATATTCTTCCCGAAGTTCTATGGCCCGCTCTGGATCACATTTCAAATTTGCCCTGAGCGGCACCTCGTCCAGAGAAACGATAGAAAACATCTTACCCATTACCTTTAAAACGAGATTATCCGGACCAAAGGGAAGACCTTCGGTAACTCCTTTTTTTGCCAGGCAATAATCTCTGAATGTGTCGATGTTCATGGGCCCGTTATTGCAAGGAGATTTCTCACTACGTTCGAAATGACATTGGAAAATTTTGTCATTCCGATTCCGATGAAATCGGGAGAGGAATCTCTATTGGTTTTCAATCTTTTTATTTTCAGTATTTTCAATGGTCAGAGCTGTATAATCCAGTTTCCAGCCAATGGTTTCCACGATCTTTTCCATGAGAAGAATAGTATCCAAAGCTTCAGCTTTCGCTTTGTCCAGCAGTCCGCTTTGAGGGATCTTATCTACAATGGTCTTTTTTGCGTCACGGTTTATATCGGTTAGATCTGAAGTCGTAAACGGGTTCGCCCATCCTTCTCGTTTGTCGTAATATTTAAAATCTGTTTCAATAGTTAACAGTTCCGGCTGCGGAAAATTGGTAAGGATGATCTTTTTATTCTCATTGTCACTATCCATCCTGATCTTACTAAGGTCGAAACCTACATGTGCTTTAGCAGTTACCAGGACAATGGCCTTTTTCTTTCCGAGGATAAGACTTAGATATTTTTCTTTCAGATTTTCATAATGATAGATCTCAGAAAAATCACCTTCCACGGTAATGAATTTGCATACACTTTTGATCTTATCCATTAAAACAACAGATTGCTCACTGGTCTTCGATCTTGAGCGTTCCTTATTGAAAGCTGCGAAAATGAAGTATGCTACAATGGCGCCAACGGCCAATCCTATAAAGAGTAATTCCATATTATTTTCCTATTTCTCCCAGATGTGTAAATTTAAAGCCTTTTTCGAACTTTAATCCGTATCCAAGCAAGCGGTCAAAGCTGGAATGCGCAAACAAAATGATGCCGGCAACTTCCAGTTCCTGCAATTTAAGATAATATCCAGTTAAGCCAATGACAATCGCCAGACCTTTGTGATGAAAGATATTATAGAATAAAGCACCCCATTTATTATTAATAAGGTAGCCCAGCATTCCAACATCTGGCACGAAGAACAGACCAATGAACCACCACCAGCTGAGGTCCTGAAGGCTAAATGCCCAGATTCCCAGAAGGAGCATGGCAAGTTCTTCCAGTTTTAAGGTAATTTTCATCACTCAATAATTTTATACAATACCGGCTTGCAGGGAGCGGCGTCATTTTCAAAAGAAGCGGGTTGAAGATTTAAGAAGTAGTTCCCATCTTCGATCTTATTCGGTACATAGATCAATTCTGTAATTGTTGCATCAAACCTGGTGTTTTTAGGATAATCCCAGAAGGCTTTATGAGCCAGTAATTTTCCTTCATCTTTTTCCCTGTCCACTGAAGGTTGATCGGTCAACAAATGTTTGATACCTAATTCACGAATATAGGTCATGGCATCTTCCTCAATATATGGCCAGTTTGTATGCGAGTGATTTTTTGAGATCTTCCCAATATAATTTGGAAGTGTTCGTAGTGCCAGCGCTTCAGCATTAAAATCTTTCAGTTTCTTTTGTAACTGCTCTTTGGTAAAAACGAGGTCAGTTCCTTTTTTCTGAGGTTCAATGGAAATAAGTTCTGCCTTGAAAAAGTAGGTTTTCAGATGCTGCTGAATAGTATGTGTTTCGCTACTGATGTGGCCCACACATTCGGTATGCGTGGCATGAGCATGCGGATTAAACCAGATATTATTGAAATTCACCGAAGACCCCTTGCTCACCTTTCCAATAAAATCACCATCAATTACGGGTTCGATCTCCGGATGCTTTAAATACCAGGCCATCGGATTCTTATTATCTCCACGAAGACTGATGGAAATATCGAGTGGATGAGAGAGATCTATTTTATATGAATTGCCGTGATGGCTTATGTTCGCTAACATGTTGTTTGATTGGTCCTAACAAATGTAGTATTGTTAGTTGATAATTGACAATGGACAATTGAGATTTATCTCGATTTTGATAAAATCGTCAGGCTGTCCCGAAGACTTGGTATTTTCAGCACCTTATGGGGCCATAAGACTCCCGAATAATCTTGATAGTAATGATTGGTAAACAGCATGACGGTTCATTAGTCGATATAAAAAAGATCTGCTGCAATCCCGTCACTAAGAAATTTTCCTTTGGCGGTAATATGAAAAGTGTTTTCGATCTTTTCCATGAGTCCGTCATCCAGGAATTTACCGGTTTCCTTTAAAAAATGATCACGATATTTTTCTCCAAATTTCTGTTGGATATCATCTGTAAAAACTCCGAATTTGGTTCGGAGCCTGGTCATTACATATTCATTGTAAGAATCGGTAATGGAAAGTTTTTCGGTTTGCTGAGGTAAATTTCCGGCTTCAATGGCTTTTATATATAGGGTATTATTACTGATATTCCATTTTCTGGAAATACCATCATAGGAATGTGCTGATGGGCCAATTCCCAGGTAAGGTTTTCCCAGCCAGTAAGCCATGTTGTTTTGCGAATGATATCCGGGTTTTCCGTAATTCGAAAATTCATAATGCTCAAATCCGTTTGTGGTGAGCTTTTTCAGCAGAATATCGAATTGCTCCCGGTAGGTTTCATCTTCAACAGGCTTTACTTTTCCTTTTTCTATGAATTTTTCGAGGGCGGTTTTTGGTTCAACAGTTAACGCATAACTCGAAATATGTGGAATCTCAAGGCCTAAAGCAATATCCAGGTTTTCTATCCATTGTTCATTTGATTGCCCTGGAATCCCGTAGATAAGATCTATGCTGATATTTTCAAAATACTGCTTCGCTGTTTTCAAGGAACTCAATGCTTCTTCAGAATTATGAGCCCGGTTCATCAATTTAAGATCCTCCTCAAAAAATGATTGTACTCCGATACTCAGTCGATTCACCGGAGATGCTTCAAGCATTTTGATCACTTCTCCTGAAAGATCATCGGGATTTGCCTCCAGAGTGATCTCGGCATTTTCAGAAACATCGAAATGTTTAAAGATCGTTTTAAAGATCAGTTCTAATTCTTCTGAATTTAAAAGAGAAGGGGTTCCCCCACCAAAATAGATGGTTTTAATTTGCTGTCCTATCTCGTCCTTCCTAAGTTCCAGCTCCCTGCACAGCATTTCCACCAACTCGGTTTTCTTCTTCGTTGAGGTTGAAAAATGAAAATCACAGTAATGGCAAGCCTGTTTGCAAAAAGGAATATGTATATATATCCCAGCCATTATTTGACTTTATCAGGGTTTTGTTTGATAAAAGCATCCCATCCGGTGTAGCTTTTTCCTATTTCGGTCTTTCCGGAATTGTAGAAATGACAAACCGCGGCAGCAAGACCATCTGTAGCATCCAGATTTTTGGGAAGCTTACCAATATTCAGCTGACTCTGCAACATTTTTGCAACCTGTTCCTTACTGGCGTTCCCGTTTCCGGTGATCGCCATTTTTATCTTTTTCGGTAGGTATTCGGTAATAGGAATTTCCCTCGATAGTCCGGCGGCCATGGCAACACCCTGAGCCCGTCCCAGTTTTAGCATCGACTGAACGTTCTTTCCGAAGAAAGGAGCTTCAATGGCGATCTCATCGGGATGGTATGTATCGATAAGTTCAATAGTACGTTCAAAGATCAGTTTCAACTTTTTATAGTGATCACTGTATTTGCTCAGCTGGAGTTCATTCATCTGGATAAAACTCATCTTTTTATTCTCTACTTTAATGAGTCCGAAACCCATAATAGTTGTTCCTGGGTCGATACCAAGAATGATCCTTTCGCCTTTCAAAACTGATTTTTCCGAAGATTTGCTCACAAAAATTACCTAATTTGGGACTTTCACAAAGCTAAACAATTCTGCACTGCCAGCATCAAACTTATCGGTTATGCTTTTGCTGATCTTATTCGGACTCATAACAGCAGCCTACCTGGGGCTCATCATTTCATTCCTTTACGGGTGGAAGCGGTTGCCAGATCTAAAATTAAAAGTGTTGCCTGCTGAAAATACTTTTTCTATTGTCATTCCCTACCGGGATGAAGCCGAAAATCTACCAGCGCTTCTGAAATCGCTCTCCGGAATTAAATATCCTGCTGAAAAATATGAGATCCTTCTTGTTAATGATGCTTCCAGAGATAATTCCAGGGAGATCTGTGAAACTTTTCTGAAGGATTTTCCATTGCTGAATATCCGTTTGCTGGAAAATGAAAGGCAGACCAATTCTCCTAAAAAGGATGCGATCAAGACCGCGATAGAAAGTTCAAATTTTGAGTATATCGCTACTACCGATGCCGATTGTGTGATTCCCGCTAACTGGTTGCATTTTTTTGATGAAATGATCAGGGAGCATAATTCTGAAATGATCGCCGGGCCGGTTGGGTTTATTCAAAGAACGGGAGGAAAGAAACCATATTTTCAGAATTTTGAGGAAATGGATTTTATGAGTCTGCAGGCCTCTACTATTGGAGCTTTCGGGATCGAAAAGGCCTTTATGTGTAACGGGGCAAATCTTTGCTACAAGAAAGCCCTATTCAAAGAAGGATCAGGTTTCTCTGGAAATGAAAATCTGGCCAGCGGAGACGATGTGTTCCTGTTGCAGGATTTTCGAAAAAAAGGAAAAAAGGTAGCCTTTATAAAATCTGAAAAGGCTGCCGTTTTCACCAATTATCAAAAGAATCTCCATGGTCTTATCCAACAGCGCATTAGATGGGCAGCCAAAACATCTGCCTATACAAGCTTGTTTGCAAAATTTACCGGAGTCATTGTTTATTTGATGAACCTGTCCCTTATCATTTTTACGGTATTGGCTTTTATGGATCTGTTTTCTTTTCAGTATTTAATGCTGATCTTCCTCTTGAAATTCAACGCCGATTTTATGCTCATCTTTAAAGCAGCGAAATTTATGAACCGGGAGAGCTTAATGCGTCATTATTTCTGGTGCAGTATCGCTTATCCGTTTTTCAGTGTGTATGTTGCAAGTCTTTCGCTTTTTAAAGGTTATGAATGGAAGGGGAGAAGGTTTAATAGATAGTTGAGAATGATATTTCTTTACTACGTTAGAAATATCAAAATTAAATGAATAGTACTTCGTCATGCTGAACTTGTTTCAGCATCTTTTTTGAGACCCTGAAACAAGTTCAGGGTGACGTCAGCTTAAGAGAAGAAACTTAAAATTTTTAATTATGAATTATTACATACTTAATTACAAACTGGCAGATAATTATCTTCAAGACCGAGGTCAGTATAGAGCTGAACATCTCGGGATGGCCAAAGAAGCCGCGGAAAAAGGTAAACTTGTCCTGGGTGGAGCACTTTATGAACCGGCAGATGAGGCTTACCTTATCTTCCGCAGCGAAAATGAACAAACAGCAACTGCTTTCGCCAAGAATGATCCTTATGTGAAAAACGGACTGATCAAAGAATGGAAAGTTAGAAAATGGAATGCTGTGGTAGGGTCTAGAATTGAAGGTTGAGAATGAGATTTCTTACTTTTTCGAATTGAAAAAATCCAATAGTTGGGGCTTCGTCATGCTATCCCGATGCGTCGGGAGTTTCAGCATTTAAACTAAAGACCCTGAAACAAGTTCAGGGGTGATATTTCCAAAATAGACAATACTAAAATCTCTTTATATTCCAACTTCGTCTTTCCAATTTCGTACTTCAGTCTATTCTGCTTTAATCACTACAGGCATTTTGAAAACCGTGGAAACTGGAATTCCTCGTTTGCTGGCCGGGTAGATCTTCGGCAGGGAATCCATACTTTGTTGTAACCAGTCCTCGATCTGGGGTAATTGACTTGTAACGGTGGTGTCTACTTTAATGGAATCTATCTGCGGCTTACCTTCTTTGGTAATCTCCAGGTAGATGTATAGGGTGTCATTTATACTTTCGGTTACTACGGGTTGCTGATTGGCCAGGAAGGAGTAAATGGTGGTAGCCAGCTGCCTTTCAAAACAGCTCTTTGCCGCAGCAAGTCCGTTGGCATCCTGGCAATTTTCAAAAGCGGGATATTCGTCCACCTCTTTCCAGTTTAGGGATTTCGATTCCTGTTCGAGGACCTCTTCAGAAGAGATCTTCTTAGTCTCAAAATTGCAGGAAGTAAGTATTAAGATGGATACAAAAAGTAGAACTTTTTTCATTGGCAATCCGCTTTCGGATTCCAAAAATAGTGAAATATAGCAGCTTAGGAAAAAAATATGCTATTTGGCCAGATGTATTTCCTTTTTCAATTCGCTAATTCGATATTCGGCTACAGAAAGCATATCCTTTCTACCATTTTCAGCGTACTTTTTCACGAAATCCTGGTAAAGTTCAAGCACCGCATTTTTATCTTTAAAATGTGCATCGGCGGCAAGGGCTAGTTCGATCATGGCCCGTTCATTTTCAGGATTCTCTTCCAGTGCTTTTTGAAAGCTTATATAAGCACTTCTGAAATCTTCCTTGCGTTTATAAGCCAGTCCCAGGTTTACATATTCAGCATCTGCCGGTTGATTCTTAATGAATAAAGCCATCATAAAATGCTCCTGTGCTTTTCTGGTATCGTCCTTTTTTAAATAAAGAGCGCCTAGATTGGTGTGTACCATGCCGTTCATATTATCTAACTCCAGCATTTTGTTATAGGTCTCTATCGCCTTATCTGTCTGCCCCGATCTTCGATAGGCCGAGGCCAGTCTTTCCAGAATGAATTCTGAGCCTTCCCCCAGTTCAAGCAGTCTCTCAAATGGTTTGGTAGCTTCCTCAAACTGAAGGGTGGCGAGGTAGGACTGCCCGAGAATTGATAGCAAAGAGGCATTATTAGGCCTGGATCTTAAACCGGTACTGCTTAGTTGGATGGCATTATGAGGTTTTCTATGGGTTAGCTCATATTTGGCGGTTTTATATAAAGCTGCCTGATGCGTGGAGTCTAATCCCACCGTCTTAAAGAAGTAATCCATGGCCGAGCTGTCTTTTTTCTTCTCTTTAGCCAATCCAGTTCGGTAAATAAAACCTGCGTTGTCCGGATATTTTTCACCTAAACTACTGAAAAGGCTATCGGCCTCATCCAGATTTCCAGATTCCAGCAAGAGTTCTCCGTATTCCTGGGCAGCTAATACGAGAGAAGGGTTTAGTTCCAGAACTTTTTGATAGTTTTCGAGGGCCTGATCATTCTGCTCTATACTTTTCTGTATCTGGGCAAGCCGAAGGTATATCTTTCCCGTCTTAGATTCGGTTTGCTTTAACAGCTAAATTGCATCAGTATTTTTTCCAACTGCAGCAAGGCTATCGGCTACTTTTATCTGGTTCGATTGTGCACTGCTGAAAAGGCTCAGTAAAAGAAGAAGCTTAAATAATGATTTCATAGAAAATTTTTAATGATCAAAGGCCGGAAGCAGGTTCCGGCCTTTAAACTTAAATAATTGTAGTGTTTCTTATTCCGAAACCTGGAAAGCGATTGGCAGAGAATACATCACGCTAATTGGTTGTCCATTCTGTTCTCCTGGTGTCATATCAGGAATGCTGGAAATTACACGTTTAGCTTCTTCTTCCAGTTCTGGATGCGGAGCTCTTGCCTTTACATCGGTAATTTTACCGGTCTCGTCTATTCTGAACTGAACGATCACCCGGTTCATCCCTGTAAGTCCTAGTTTTTTGCCCAGGCTGGTGTCAAAGTTTTTATTGACGAAATTTGAAATTTCTCTCGACGTACAGGCTTTTCTGTTTTCTCCATCAAGTCCCGCGCAGCCTTCAAACGCCGGCACCTTTTCTATCACTGCAAAAGGAATTTTATCTCCATATTTCTCCAATCCCTTCTGGGCATTGGTTTCCTTTTCGCTGGAACTTAGACTTCCTTCCTCTTTCCTTTTTAAAAGGTTCATATAGATGGCTTTTTCAGTTTCTGAAAGATTTTCCTTTTCCTTCAGGGCTTCCAGTAATTGTTCCATTTGTTGATCTACGTCACTTGCCTGGGAATCATTTTGTGACAGGTTGTCCTCACTACAGGCCACATAAGTAACCAWGCTGAGCATTAAAGGAATTACTAATAGAAATTTGAACTTTGAAAGTTTTGAGGATCTGTTTTTTTGTAACATAATGATTCGTTTTTTGATTAATGAATGTTTGAAAAATTGATTTGTAAATGAGATGTCACGAGTATTAAAAGCAGTATTCAGCAACTGCTCGTAATAGGTTTTTTTGCCGGTGTTCTTTACAACTTCCTCATCTGCGATGAATTCATGTAGCCCGGCAATCCTGGCCTGGTAGACATAAATGAGCGGATTGAACCATAAAATGATCTTCAGGACCTCGAAAAAGATCAGGTCCAGGCTGTGCTTTTGTTTTACATGTACAAGTTCGTGAGATAGGATATGTTTGCGTTCATCTTCAGAAAGCTGGTCACCCAGGAAGATATTATTCAAAAAAGTAAAAGCCATATTAGAATTTGGAACCTCTATCATCCTGAAGTCCTTTTCTTCGTTAACTTTCCTAAACCTGAACATTTGGGAGAGCTTGGTGTACTTCCTCAGGAATAGAACGAAGCTGACCCCAAAACCTCCGAAATAAGTGAGCAGCCACCAGTTGATCTGATTATTTTCAGCATGTAAGGTAATCTCGGGAAGATTCTGAACCGGATGGTCGAAATTTCCCAATACTATGCCAGGTAGGTCCATTCTAAGTTGTTGTGGAACTGTCTCTGCCAGGAAATCTAATTTCAATAATGGCAAAACTAAGGCTATTAGAGGGGTGAGCAGGAGATAGAATCGGTTGTAATTGTAATAGGTTTCCTTTTTTAGAAATATCTCAAAAACCAGTAAAAATACTAGTTGAAATAATATTACCTGTATCGTATAATCAAGTATCATTTTTCCTCCTCTTTATCGATTTCTTTTAATATAGTCTCCAGCTCCTGGGTGCTCAGGTCGTTCTTTTTCATAAAAAAAGAAACCATGCTTTTAAAGGAGCCATTAAAGTAATTGTTCATTAATTGATTGATGCTTTGATTGCTGTAGGTCTCCTTCTCCAGCACAGGGAAATAGATATATCCCTTTCCTTTCTGGCGATGATCTACAAAACCTTTGCTCTCCAGAATCCTTACAATGGTAGAAACAGTATTGTATGCGGGTTTCGGCTCCGGCATATCTTCAATGATTCCGGCAACATTGGTCTCCTTTAATTTCCATAAGATCTGCATGATCTCCTCCTCGGCTTTGGTGAGTTGTTTCATTTTGATGATGAATTTGAAGCTAATATAAACTAAATAATTAGTTTAAACTAACATTTTAGTTATAAATTGATCTGAAGTTGATTATATTCGTGGAATGCCTTTCTTAGCTATTGGCAGGCTGACTTAATTATTAGAGAAGGAATTAAGCTTAGATATATAAAAATAAAATGGAAATAATATTATTAATAGTTGCAGGGATGTTTATGATTTTGGGGCTAATGGGCAGTTTTTTGCCGGTGCTTCCCGGGGTGCCACTTAGCTGGATAGGACTTTTAATATTTTATCTTATTCCCGGCGTGGGTATCAATTATTTATTTCTTGGCGTTACCCTGGCGGTAACTATACTTATATATGTATTGGACCTGGTGATCCCCGCCCTGGGTACTAAAAAATTTGGCGGCAGCCGTAAAGGAATGATCGGGGCTACGGTCGGGCTCATCGTTGGTATCTTTGCGCCCTTTCCTTTCGCTATCCTCATCTGCCCGTTTTTAGGGGCATTCGTAGGGGAGATCATGAATAAAAGTGATTCCAGGACTGCCGGAAAGGCTGCCTTCGGATCTTTCGTAGGATTACTTGCGTCAAGTTTTATGGAATTCATCGTCACCTTCGCTTTCCTGATCTTATTTCTTTACCAGGTATGGAATTACAAGGCTTTCCTATTCTAAACGCTCTCATTTTCAGAAACCTTTAAATAGCCTTACTTTTGCAAAAAAGAATAGGAATGTTGGATTTTATCGTTGTGGGTGCTGCACAGGCCGGATTAGCCATGGCTTATTATCTGCGGAAACAGGGAAAGGATTTCCTGGTTCTGGATAAGGAGTCTGAGATTGGCGCCTCCTGGCTTAACCGTTGGGATTCGCTTACTTTATTTACACCTTCTGAATTCAATAATATGCCGGGAATGGAATTTCCGGCAGAGAAAGGCCATTACCCTTCCAAGGTTGAGGTGGCGAAATATTTCAAGGATTACGCTGAAAAGTTCGAATTTCCCATACAGCTGAATACACTGGTAGAAAACATTGCTCATCATGATGATCATTTCGTGCTGAGGACCAGTGAAGGAATTATGAAAGCCAGGAATGTGGTAATTGCTACAGGGCCTTTTCATATTCCATACACTCCACCTTTTTCGAAAAAAATAGACGAAGATATCTTCCAGATTCATAGTAATTATTACAAGAACCCAGATCAGCTTAAAGAAGGAAAAGCCATGGTGGTAGGGGCGGGCGACAGCGGTTTCCAGATACTAGATGAAGTTTCTGAAGAGAACGGTCGTATGGTCTATTTTTCAGGAACTACAGATGTAAAGGTGCTTCCGCAGGAAATTTTAGGAAAAACCCTGTGGTGGTGGTTTACCAAATCGGGCTTCCTGAGTTTTAGCCGAGACACCTGGCTGGGAAGGAAGATCTCGAAATCCAGGCAACCGGTGATTGGTACCGATGTTAAGGCTATCCTGGAACGGGATAATGTAGAACCTGTAGGTAAGACCAAAAACGCCGAAGGAGAACTGGTGGTGACCGAAAAGAAAAAAATCAAAGACCTTAAGAATATCATCTGGGCTACTGGTTACCGACCTAATTTTAGCTGGATCGAAGGTCTGGAGCTTACCAAGGATGGGTATCCCGAACATTATCGCGGGGTAAGTAATATCGAAGGTCTTTACTTCATAGGTCTTCCCTGGCTGCATACTCGCGGCTCTGCTACCCTGGGTGGAATAAAAAAGGATGCGGAATATTTAGCAGATTATATTGAAAAGAATGTAAGTAACTAGGGAATAGTGGTTTAAAAATTCTTTTTTAAAGGAATATTACATAAATTTATAAGGGTATAGGTGGAAACTATACCCTTATTTTTTTCGTAAATATTAAATATGCGGCCTTTCTATTTTCTAATAATGACCTTTCTCTACTGGAACACAACTCCGGTAAATGCTCAATTCTACCAGACCACCAGTGCAGAGATCAGGTTTTTTTCCTCTGCACCAGTCGAGGATATCGAGGCAGTTTCAAAGGAGGGCATCGCGGTTTTAAATTCAGACAATGGAGAGATCTCTTTTAAGGTAATGATGAGGTCTTTCAAATTTGAAAAGTCACTCATGCAGGAACATTTTAACGAAAATTATGTGGAAAGCGAAAAATATCCTGCAGCCACTTTTAAAGGTGAAGCAAACAGTAAAATCGATCTCGATTCCAGTACGCCTCAGGAAGTGGTCTTCAAGGGAGATTTTAGTGTGCACGGGGTTAGCAGGCCCCGGGATATACCTGTTCGAATTACCGTCAAGAACAATGGCAAGGCTTTGAAACTGGAATCCCAGTTCGATGTTGCCTGTAAGGACCATGATATTAAGATTCCGAAAATTCTTTGGGAAAATATTGCTGAGGTTATAGAGGTAAGCGTGAATGCAGAATTTCAAATCATAACAAAATGAAAAAACTATTACTTATTCAATTTTTGCTTCTCTGTTCCATATTACAGGCACAGGACGTAGATAGTCTCATGGCAAATCTTTCCGAAGAGAAGGATTACCGGGTGCAGGCTACTTTTAAAAGTCCTAGGCTTGTACTGCTGCAAACCAATGAAACACAGAAGGCAAAAAATCTCGCTTTCTGGGTAGGTCACCGGTTTGGTGATATAGGGGGCGAATTTGGTGGCTCCAATACCTTGTTTGGTCTGGACATCGCTACAGATCTTTACCTGGGATTCGATTATGGGATCACAGATGCATTGACCGTAGGAATTGGAAGAAGTAAATTCAATGAGTCTTATAGTGGACTTGTAAAATACAGGCTGCTTTGGCAGGAAGAGGATTCAATGCCGCTTTCGGTTACCCTTTTTGGTCAGAGTAGCTGGATCACCCGGGAACCATTTTCACGGAACGAGTTCGATAAGGAATCAGACAGGATCTCTCATTTCTTTCAAGTGATCATAGCCAGAAAGTTCAGTCCGGGGGTCTCCTTTATGATCAACCCCGGATTTTTAATAAGACCTGAAGCTCAGGTCCAGGATATAGATGATTCAGATAATCTATTCGCCCTTGGGATCGGTGGGCGGGTGAAGATCTTTAAAAGAATTTCGATCATCGCCGATTATACTTTCGTAAATGGTCTTAGCCGGCCAGACGATCTGCAGACCGATTATTACAACCCTTTCGGGGTTGGAGTCGAAATTGAGACTGGAGGCCATGTGTTTGCTTTGAATTTCCAGAACTCGCAGGCGATCATCGCCAACAATTTTATTCCCAATACTACTAAAAGCTGGTCTGATGGTGGCGTTAGATTCGGCTTCATGATTTCCAGGAATTTTAATCTGGGGCCTAAAAAGATTGCTAATTAAGTAAAAGTGTAATTAAAATGTATAGTTATGAAAAGAGGTGAATTTTTAGTGAAAGGGGTTTTACTGGCTTGCTCAGGTGCGTGTGTATTGTCGGCCTGTAGTTCGAGCGACGATGGAGGAGGTACTCCAGATCCGCCAGGAAATGGAGGAGGGCCTACTACGGTATCTGTAAGCCTGTCTAACCTGGCGAATGTTGGTGACCAGTTCACCAGGAGCGGGGTGCTTTTCTTCCGAATTAGTGAAGGCAATTCTTCAGACGATTTTGTAGCTACCGAGGCTTTATGTCCCCATCAGGGAGGCGCATTGGTTTGGGTAGAAGATGAAGGTTATATAGAATGCCAGCTGCATTTTTCCCGTTACGAAGACGATGGTGATGTGATTCGCGGCCCACAGGGTGAATCTGGTAGTACCAGGAACCTAAGGGTTTATCCAACTAGTATAAGTGGAGGTAATATTACAGCCACCATTAGCTAGCAGAGGCTCAAGAATTTTTAGCTCAAAGCATCGGAGAGTCTCCGGTAGAAGGGTCTTTGCTTTTTAGTCAACTCTATTTTTATCATTCTGCTTTCTTCTATTACTTTTGCAGCTATGATAATTACAGATACGCATACACATTTATATAGTGATTCCTTTGATGCAGATCGCAGGGAGGTGATTCAGGAGGCAATAGATAATGAAGTCAGAAGATTCTTTATCCCGGCCATAGATTCTGAAACTACACAGAGCATGTATGAGCTGGAGAAAGCATTTCCCGAAAATATCTTTTTAATGATGGGGCTGCACCCAACACATGTGCAAGAAAATTTTGAAGAGGAACTAAAGCATGTGAAATCTGAGCTTGATCGCAGAAAGTTTTATGCGGTTGGTGAGATCGGGATAGACCTTTACTGGGATAAATCTACCCTGGGGATTCAGCAGCAGGCCTTCAAAAAGCAGATACATTTTGCCAAGGAGCTGGGATTGCCTATCGTGATCCACTGCCGGGAAGCTTTCGATGAGATCTTCGAGGTTCTGGAGTCTGAAAAAGATGACAAACTCTTTGGGATCTTTCATTGCTTTACCGGTAACCTGGAGCAGGCAAAAAAAGCCCTTTCCTATAATATGAAACTTGGGATCGGGGGAGTAGTTACCTTTAAAAATGGAGGCATAGATAAATTCCTTAACCAGATCCCGATCGAGGAGCTGGTCCTGGAAACAGATTCTCCTTACCTGGCTCCCAAACCATACCGGGGAAAACGCAATGATCCTGTTTATATTCTTAAAGTGGCTGAAAAGATAGCAGAACTTTATGATCTTCCCCTTGAGAAGGTTGCCGAGATCACTACAAAAAACTCCAAGGAAGTTTTTGGAATTTGAAGCTGTTAAACAGAATTTTTGTTCATTTGTCAAAATAATTTAGAGATAGGTGAAAAATTTTGATGATATAAGATTTTACAGGGATGATGAGGTGAATGCGGCCTTAATGGAATATGCCAGTCACCCTATGGTGAAGGCCCTGCTTCAGTTCACATTTCCTGAGTTAGATTTTAGTGATATTAAGGCCATTCTTAAGGAATGCCATTCCATTGCCGATTTCCAGAACAAGGTGATCTATTTAAGCGTGGAAAAAGTGCTGGAAAGAACCAGCGAAGGTCTTACCGATAATGGCTTTGAGGAACTGGATGCTAAGGAATCCTATTTTTATATTTCAAATCACCGGGATATCATCCTGGACACCTCACTTATTAATTATACGCTTCTTAATCATGACATGGTGATGACCGCTTCGGCCATTGGCGATAATCTGGTGCAAAAACCATTTTTGATGGCTCTTTCAAGGCTTAACAGGAATTTCCTTGTTTTAAGAAATCAGAGTCCGCGGGAGATGCTGAAGAGTTCTATGAAACTTTCAGAATATATCAAACATCTGATGCTTGATGAAAAGCGTTCGGTCTGGATGGCACAAAGAGAGGGGAGAACCAAAGATGGTAACGACTTTACCCAACAAGGCGTGCTTAAGATGATTGGAATGGGCAAGGGGAAAATGGATATCCTGGACTATTTCGCCAAATTAAGAATAGTGCCGGTCGCTATTTCTTATGAATTCGATCCTACAGACATGCTGAAAATGCCAGAGGTGCTGGCGAAAAGGATGAAAGAGGAATATAAGAAATCTGCCAATGAAGATTTCAATAGTATCATGCAGGGCGCCATGGGGCAAAAAGGAAGGATTCAGCTAAATGCATCCCAGCCATTGACCGAAGAAGATTTTGATGCTATCAGGAAAAAGGACCTATCGATAAACGACCAGTTAAAAGAGGTTGCTACCTTAATAGACAATGCTATCTACCGCAATTATAAATTGTGGCCTTCAAACTATATCGCTTATGATCTTCTGAAAAATGAAGATAGGTTTGAGGAACATTATACCGAAAAGGAAAAAAGACAGTTTGATCGTCGTATTAGCAGGAGGGTAGATGTGAAAAATCCGCTTGCGCTGAATAGTTACTTATTAATGTATGCGAATCCTGTGATCAATAAAATGTCTTTGGATGAAGACTAAATCCAGAATACTTTTAATATATACCGGTGGAACCATTGGTATGATCAAGGATTATGACACCGGTGCGTTAAAGGCTTTTAACTTCGACGAGTTGCTTCAGAATATCCCTGAGTTAAAGATCCTGGAACATGAGATAGAAACTTTGAGCTTTGAAGAGCCCATAGATTCTTCAAATATGAATCCGGCATATTGGGAGATGATCGCGGGAACCATTGACGATCATTACGATCTTTATGATGGTTTTGTGGTGCTGCACGGTAGCGATACCATGTCTTACACGGCATCTGCCCTGAGCTTTATGTTCGAGAATTTGACCAAGCCAATCATCTTTACGGGATCCCAGTTACCTATCGGGGACCTTAGAACAGATGCCAAGGAAAACCTGATCACCAGTATACAGATAGCCGGGCTGCGTAAGAACGGCAAGCCGGTGATTTCTGAAGTTGGGCTTTATTTTGAATATAAATTATACCGGGCCAACAGGACCACTAAAGTGAATGCAGAGCATTTTCAGGCTTTTGCTTCCATGAACCATCCTGCCCTGGCCGAATCTGGAGTATATTTGTCGGTAAACTATAAGGCCTTGTGGAAGCCAAACCGGAAACAAAAGACAAAACTGCATACAGGTTTTGATGATGAGGTGCTGGTTTTAAAAATGTTCCCGGGAATAAGTGAAAGTACGGTGGAGTATATTCTTTCAAAACCCAATTTAAAAGGAGTGGTTCTGGAAACTTATGGCAGCGGAAATGCGCCAAATGCATCCTGGTTTTTGGATATACTGGAGAAAAAGATCAAAAACGGATTAAGGGTAGTGAATGTTACCCAGTGTATAGGAGGAAGTGTTTCAATGGGTCAGTATGAGACCAGTGTAGGCCTAAAAAGAATAGGGGTTGTGTCTGGAAAAGACATTACTACAGAGGCGGCAGTCTCTAAATTAATGTATCTTTTAAGCAAGGATCTTTCCCCTAAAGTATTCAGGACTATCTATGAAACTTCCCTAAGAGGAGAGATGTCTTAAATTTTAAGTAATCTTTTTTGATGGAAAGGCAATTTTTTTGTTATTTGCCGCACCAAAACAAACAAACAGAGAGGTGGCCGAGTGGTCGAAGGCGCACGCCTGGAAAGTGTGTATACGTCACAAGCGTATCGAGGGTTCGAATCCCTTCCTCTCTGCTAAGTGTTTTATTAAAAATAATTTATATCTTTAACCCTTTAACTAATTAAATTAAGACAAACAGTAATGAAAAGATTATTTTCTATTTTGGTAATCGCCGCGATTACGGTTCTTGGGGCCTACAATCTACAGGCGGCTAACAGCGCGAATACTTTGCCAGGAACGATTGTGACCTTTGTACAGGATGACGAGGAAGCAGCAGCCGGTGATATGGAAGAAGAAGAGCTTGGTTTTCACCAGGAGCTTAAGAAACGTTTCATCGAAGGTGGTCCTGCCTTTATGGGGATCGTTCTATTGTGTTTAATTCTTGGTCTGGCTATTGCCATTGAGAGAATTATCTTTTTAAACCTATCTACTACTAACACTAAGAAGCTTGCTCAAAATGTTGAGGACGCTCTTAACAGTGGAGGAATCGAGGCAGCTAAGGAAGTTTGTAGAAATACAAAAGGACCTGTTGCTTCTATCTATTATCAAGGTTTAGACAGAGCTGACGAGAGCATCGAAGCTGCTGAAAAAGCAGTTGTTGCTTATGGAGGTGTTCAAATGGGACAGCTTGAGAAAAACGTATCTTGGGTTTCTTTATTTATCGCATTGGCTCCTATGCTTGGGTTCATGGGTACTGTAATCGGGATGATTCAGGCTTTTGACCGTATCGAGGCAGCCGGAGATATGCAGCCATCACTTGTGGCAGGAGGTATTAAAGTAGCACTTCTTACTACAGTATTCGGTTTGATCGTTGCGATTATTCTTCAGATTTTCTACAACTATATCATCGCTAAGATAGATAGTATCGTTAACGATATGGAAGATGCTTCTATCCTACTTATCGATATGTTGGTAGCTTACAAGAATAAAAAACGAATCTAAGACAAAGTAAATTATGACCTTACATAAAATATTAAAATATCTGGCACTCGTTCTTGGTGTGGTAGGTATGATCCTTCTGGGAAGGATTATCGCCACCGGAGACGATGCCATTAAAGCCTCGGCAGACCTTCAGGGGAGTCATTTAGACCCTTATATGTGGATTGCTTATTTGGTTCTAGCTGCTGTTGTAGTACTAGTTGGAATATTTGTGATCGTAGGTTTATTCAGAGGTAATATTAAGAACACTATTATTGCTATTGGATCATTTTTAGTGATCGTGGTTATCGCTTATGCATTAAGTGATGGTACAGCAAAAGAGCTTAAGGACGGTAGTATGCTTTCGGCATCCGGTGATCATTGGGTTGGAGCTGGTTTAATTACCTTCTACATCCTTGCCGGAATAGCTATCGCTGCGATGGTATTCTCTGGAATTAAAAAACTGGCTAAATAATATGGCAAAGAGATCAGCACCGGAAGTTAACGCCGGGTCTATGGCAGACATCGCCTTCTTACTTCTTATCTTTTTCCTGGTAACTACTACCATCGAAACAGATAGCGGGATAAGCAGGAAGTTACCGCCATGGCAACCTGAAGACGTTGAGCCTCCGGTCATTAAACAACGTAACATCTTTACGGTTCTGGTGAACAGTAATAACCAGTTACTTGTAGAAGATGAAGAGATGGAGCTTTCTGAACTTCGCGAGGCAGCTGTAGAGTTTTTGGATAATGGAGGTGGTACTGGTGATGAAGCTTGTAGCTTTTGCCAGGGAGCCAAAGATCCTAACTCTTCGGTAAATCCTCAGAAAGCCATTATTTCACTGGTGAATAACCGTGGAACCGAATACGGTACCTACATCGCCGTGCAGAACGAACTTGTGGCCGCTTATAACGAGCTGCGTGACCGTGAGGCACAAAGAATGTATGGAATGAGCTTTACTCAAATGGAAAAGAATTATAACGATCCTAACTATAATGGCGATAAAGATGCCCTTAAAGAAAAGATCGATGTAATTACAGATATGATTCCACAGAAGTTATCTGAAGCTGAACCGACAAGCTAGAGCTATTAATAAACGAAAACGACTTTAATTATGTCTAAATTTAAAAAGAAGAAGTCTGGAGATTTGCCTGCGATTAGTACGGCATCTTTACCTGATATCGTTTTTATGCTCTTATTTTTCTTTATGGTGGCAACAGTAATGCGTCAGAACACTCTGATGATCGAAAACAAATTACCGTTCGCAGACCAAGTTGAGAAACTTGACAAGAAAGATTTGATCATGTATATCTATGCAGGGAAACCAAGCAAGAGATACCAGGCTCAATATGGAACAGAAGCACGTATTCAGTTAAATGATAAATTTGCAAGTGTTGAAGAAGTACAGCAGTTTATTTATTCTGAAAGAGAGTCTAAAAGAGAGGAATTAATTCCTTATCTAACCACTGCCTTAAAGGTAGATGAAGAGACTAACATGGGGCTTGTTTCAGATATTAAACAAGAATTGAGAAAAGCAGAAGCACTTAAGATCAACTATACAACTGTAGTTGGTGACGCTATGCAGAACGTTGAATAATCTTTTCAATTTAATTATAGAAAGCATCCTGTTTGGGTTTAACCAGACAGGATGTTTTTTTATATTTAAACATTACATTTAATAACTTGAATGAAGACTGGTAAAGTTATCTTATGGTTCTTTTGTTTCTTACCCCTGTCTTCCTTTGCCCAGGAGGAAAAGGAGGCGGCTAGGATTCCAGATACCGTTCCCTTTAGCATAGATAGCCTTTACCGCGAAGATCAGTTCTATGCTGGTTTTCATTTCAACCTCATTACCGATAGACCATCCAGTATTTCCCAGGAAAGCTTTTCCGGGGGGCTTGATGTTGGTTTTATCCGGGATTTCCCATTGAACGAGAGAAGGAATGTGGCTCTCGGGATTGGCCTTGGCTGGTCCATTAATACCTATGGTCAGAACCTATTCATCAGTGAGGATTCAGAAGGCAATGGTGTTTTTGAAAGCCTTGATGGCGATGCCAATTATTCTACCAACAGGTTCACCACTCAGCTCATTGAGGCTCCGGTGGAATTCAGATGGCGTACCTCGACTCCTGAGACCTATAAATTTTGGCGTATCTATACGGGGATGAAGCTCGGATATGTCTATCACTTTAGAAGCCGTTACAGGGATGATGATCGGGAGATCATTGTGAACCGCCTTTCCGACTTGGATCGGTTAAGGCTTGGGGCAACATTTACCTTTGGCTATAATACCTTCAATTTCCAGTTCTATTATGCTTTGAATCCATTTTTTCAGAATGCTGAAGTAGATGGAGAACCGGTAGATCTCTCTACCCTGAAAATAGGTCTGACATTCTATATTCTGTAAACCATAGGCTGAAAACCATCGCCTGGGGAACAAGACCCGTTAGAAAGCCAAGAAACAATTCCTGTTTATTATGTGCCTTGTAGTATAAGCGCGAGGAAGCTGTCAATCCTGTGGCTATGATCAGGAAACTTATCGTGTAGATGAAGTACAGGTGGAAATAGGTGCAGAATGCGATCACGAACATCAGCAATCCTGCCATGCCTACCATATGTAAGCTTATCTTAATATTGAAAATGGTGAAAATATACCCTAATACTGAAGAGATGAGAATTCCTACGAAATAATAGAACAGACCGGGATAATTATAGATATTAAGCACCTGGTTTAACACCATTAGACTAAGAAGGATAAAGAAGAACAAGGGCCATTTTCGCTCCTGCACATTCTCTAGAAAGATCGTACCTGCCTTCCCCAGGTTCTTTAGCAGGAAATAGAATACGATCGGGATAAATATGGTAATGATGGCTATGGCCAGTAATTTTGCTTTAATGATCTCCTGAGGGAAGAATCTTGGGGTGAAAAGGAAATAGAAAAGACTGCCGGCCAATGGCATCCACAATGGATGAAACAAGTAGGAGGCAAGCTTAAGTAGTACTTTCATTAAATTTCTTTACGTAACCGGGCTACCGGGATATCTAACTGTTCCCTGTACTTGGCCACCGTTCTCCTTGCGATCGGGTAACCTTTATCCTTTAAAACCTTTGCAAGCTTTTCATCTGTGAGGGGTTTCCTTTTATCCTCTTCTTCAATAGACATTTCAAGGATCTTTTTGATCTCCCTGGTAGATACGTCTTCACCCTGGTCGTTCTTCATAGATTCTGAAAAGAACTCTTTGATAAGCTTGGTTCCGTAGGGCGTGTCCACATACTTAGAATTTGCCACACGCGAAACGGTGGAAACGTCCATTTCTATCTCATCGGCAATGTCCTTAAGGATCATGGGTCTTAAATTACGCTCATCCCCGGTGAGAAAATACTCTTTCTGGTAGTTCATGATTGAGCTCATGGTGACCATTAGGGTCTGTTGTCTCTGCTTGATGGCCTCGATGAACCATTTTGCCGCGTCCAGCTTCTGTTTGATGAACATCACCGCGTCTTTCTGTGCCTTGGTCTTTTCCTTGGACTCCTTATAGCCCTTCAGCATATTGTTGTAATCCCTGGAGATATGCATTTCTGGAGCATTTCTTCCGTTAAGGGTAAGCTGAAGCTCCCCGTCCTCTATCTTAATCGTAAAATCGGGGATCACATGTTCTACCATGCGGGTGTTGCCCGAATAGGCTCCTCCCGGTTTTGGGTTCAAATGTTCTATTACATCTATCGCGTCCCTTAATTCATCTTCTGAAATATCATGGCGTGAAAGCAGTTTCTTGTAATGCTTCTTGCTGAAATGATCAAAAGACCTTTCCAGTATATCTTTTGCCAGCTCCACGGCTTTGGTTGCTTCCCTTCGATTCAGCTGGATGATAAGACATTCTTCCAGGCTTCTGGCACCTACACCTGCCGGGTCCAGCCGCTGTACTTTCTGTAATACCTTTTCAACCTTCTCCTCGTCTGTATAGATGTTCTGGGTGAAGGCCAGGTCATCGACGATATCCTGTATGCTCCTTCTTATGTATCCGCTTTCGTCCACGCTACCCACCAGGAATTCTGCGATCTCCTCTTCGGTCTCGTCCAGGCGAATAGTGCTTAACTGTGTTTTCAAGTGCTGGGTAAAAGAAGTTCCCGCGGCATAAGGCACCTGCTTGTCATCGTCATCGGGACTGTAATTGTTCGCGTTTAGACGATAACTTGGTATTTCATCGTCACTAAGATACTCGTCAACGTCTATCTCAGTTTCTATGGTCTCATTATCATAATCGTCCTCAGATGAATTGTCATTCACCAGGTCGTCGTATTCATCTATCCTCTCTTCCTTTCCATCTTCCAGCGCAGGGTTTTCTTCCAGCTCCTGCTTGATCCTCTGTTCAAATGCCTGGGTAGGTAATTGAATGAGTTTCATAAGCTGTATCTGCTGCGGAGATAGCTTTTGAGATAATTTGAGATTTAATTGTTGCTTTAGCATAAAAATCTTGCTTCTCTAACAAAAATAAGGAAAATACGAGCCATACTCGCTTTGGCACAGCTTATGTTTGTGGTAAAATTTTGTTAACGCAGCCTGTAATTACGCAGGTTCCTGAACCTTTTTGGCAATTTTATGCTGAAGTTCATTTCCTCATTTTTTAAAGGATGAACAAAACTTATCCCACCGGCAAACAGAAAGAGGTTCTTGTTCCTGAAAAAGCTGTTTTCCTGCTGCCCGTAAATTTCATCACCTACGATCGCGGTCTTATTTCTGCTTAAATGAATTCTAATTTGATGTGTTCTTCCTGTTAACGGATTTACTTCTGCCAGCGTATACAGATCTGAATTTATTTTATAGAATTCTTTCGGTCGAATATGCGTTATCGCAGGCTTAGCTTCAATAGGTGAGTTTATAGTACTGTGACCGGAGATCTCGCCATTTACCACTGCGTAATAGGTTTTCTGAATTTTCTTTTCTGCAAAACCCTGCTGAAGCTTTATAAGTGTATTCCTGGTTTTCGCGCACAGCAGTATGCCTGCAGTAGGGCTGTCCAGCCGGTGCGCCGGTAGAGGATAGTGCAGGGCATCAGGTTCATTCGATCTGATAAGGTTATGAGGCAAGGCGTTTTCTATACTTTTAAAGAAATTACCGCTGGTAGGATAGCCTGCTGGCTTGTGGATCACCGCAAGGTATTCATCCTCATAAAGTACCTCCAGGTCCAGGCGGTATATTTTCTTGTCCTGGATATCTGGCTCGAGAAGCTGTATCTTCTGGCCTTCTTTAATCCAGCTGGCTGTAGAAGCCTTTTGTCCATCTATAAGAAGCAAACCCTTTTTGATTGCCTTCTTCAGGCTGCTGCGGGTTTGGATTGTAGTGAAGATAGAAACCGCATATTCCTGCAATCTTATTTCTTTTGAGATTGCAGGAACTATATGCGTTTCTTGTATTTTCAAGTAATTAAAATTCTGCGTTTTGCGGAGTTCTAGGGAAAGGGATCACATCTCTGATATTGCCCATTCCTGTAGTGAATTGTACCAGCCTTTCAAAGCCTAGTCCAAAACCACTGTGTACACAAGTACCGAATTTCCGGGTATCCAGGTACCACCAAAGCTCTTCTTCAGGGATATTAAGCTCGGCCATCTTTTCTTTAAGTACGTCCAGGCGTTCCTCACGCTGACTTCCTCCTACGATCTCTCCAATCCCGGGGAAAAGTATGTCCATAGCTCTTACGGTCTTTCCGTCCTCGTTCAGCCTCATATAGAAAGCCTTGATATTGGCAGGGTAATCGAAAAGGATGACCGGGCACTTAAAGTGCTTTTCTACCAGGTATCTTTCGTGTTCACTTTGAAGATCGGCACCCCATTCTTCAATGATATAGTTGAATTTCTTCTTCTTGTTAGGTTTTGAGTTCTTAAGAATCTCGATGGCCTCGGTATAGCTTACTCTTTTGAAGTTATTGTCCAGTACGAAATTCAGCTTCTCTAGAAGGGTCATTTCGCTCCGCTCGGCCTTTGGCTTAAGCTTGTCTTCATTTTCCTGTCTTTCAGCAAGGAATTCAAGATCTTCTTTACAATTTTCCAGTACGTACTTCAGGACGAATTTGATGAAATCTTCTGCCAGGTCCATATTTCCGTCAAGGTCACAAAATGCAACCTCGGGCTCTATCATCCAGAATTCAGCTAAATGCCTGGAGGTATTGGAATTTTCAGCTCTGAAGGTTGGACCAAACGTATAAACCTGCCCAAGCCCCAGGGCAAAAGTTTCAGCTTCCAGCTGCCCAGAAACGGTAAGGTTTGTTTCCTTTCCGAAGAAATCTTCCTTGTAATTTATGCTGCCATCCTCGTTTTTTGGAGGGTTCTTAAGATCCAGGTTGGTCACCTTGAACATTTCTCCGGCTCCTTCGGCGTCACTGCCGGTGATAATTGGGGTATTCACATAGTAGAAGTTCCTGTCCTGAAAATATTTATGAACAGCAAAAGACAGCCTGCTTCTCACACGCATTACCGCTCCAAAAGTATTGGTGCGCACGCGCAGGTGAGCCTGTTCGCGAAGCTTCTCCATGCTGTGTTTCTTGGGAGAAAGAATGGTTAATTTAACCTCTTCAGGGTTGGCATCTCCAAGGATCTCAATTTCATTAACTTCAATTTCCACACGCTGCTGGCTCCCTTGGCTCTCCTTGAGAGTACCTTTTACAGAGATGGCCGCACCCACATTTATCCTTTTGATGATCTCCTCATCTGTATTTTCAAAATCGATTACACACTGAAGGTTTTTTAATCCAGAACCATCATTAAGGGCGATAAATCTATTGCTCCTGAAAGAGCGTACCCAACCTTTCACATGGTGTTCCTGTAAAAACTGATCGCTTTCCAGTATTTCAGCGATTTTTGCTTGTATCATTTAGTTGAAATTTAGAAAAAACAAAGATAGTTTTTAGCCTGAAGCTTAGCAAGCAGGCCATTTTATTAACGTTTTTAATTCTTTTGTCCGTTTGAATTATACTCCTGCTCGTCTTCTTCAGATTCAATAATATTCATGGCCGGTTCTTTTAGGACCTCCTTATTCGCGATACTTCTTTCCAAAGAAAGCAGTAGGGAAGGCAATAGTAAAAGATTGGCCAGCATAGCGAAAAGCAGGGTAGCCGAGACCAGTCCTCCAAGAGCGACGGTTCCACCAAAGCTGCTTATCATAAAAACGGAGAAGCCGAAGAAAAGCACGATGGAAGTATAGAACATACTCACCCCGGTCTCTCTCAAGGAGGCATAGACTGAGCGCTTGATCTTCCAGTTATTCGCTTTAAGTTCCTGGCGATATTTGGCCAGGAAGTGAATAGTGTCGTCTACAGAGATCCCGAAAGCGATGCTAAACACCAGGATGGTGGAAGGCTTAATGGGAACACCCAAAAATCCCATGACGCCGGCGGTAACCAGTAGCGGCAATAAGTTTGGAACCAGGGAGATCACGATCATCCTGAAACTCCTGAACATCCAGGCCATAAGTATGGCGATCAAGAGTATGGCCAGACCCAGGGAAATAATCAGGTTCTTGACCAGGTAATTGGTTCCTTTCTGGAATAGCAGTGCCTTTCCAGTAATGGTGATATCATACCTGTCTTCAGGGAAAATCTTCTGGATCTGTGGCAGGAGGTCATTCTCGATCTCCTCCATTTTTTCGGTGCCCACGTCTTTCATAAAGGTGGTGATCCTCGCGTATTGCCCGGTAGAATCTACGTAAGACTGCATAATGCCTTCGTTGGAAGAAAGGCTCTTTGCATAGGGCATGATGAAATTTCGCTCCTGAGAACTTGGTAACTGATAATATTTCGGATTGCCGTTATAATAAGCCTGCTTGGAGTATTTCACCAGTCGGTTCACCGAAAGAGGCTTGGAAAGCTCCGGAATGTCCTGAATGAACTGCTCCAGCTCGTCCATTCTTTTTAATGTTGAGAGTTTCATTACTCCCTTTGGTCTTTTGGTATCTATCAGTATCTCTAAAGGCATCACCCCGTCGAACTCGCTTTCAAAGAATTTCACATCCTTGTAGAAAGTGGTGTTCTTCGGCATGTCTTCCAGGATACTTCCGGAGATCTTGATGGTATAGATCCCGATAATGCTCGCTACGAGAAGTACGATAGAAGAAATATAGATAGCGATACGGTGGTTGCGGACCATATTTTCCATCCAGTCCACGAATCCACCAATCCATTTTTTGGTGAGGTGTTTCAGGTGCCTGTCCTTGGGCGGTTTCAGGTAACTGTAAATAATTGGGATTATCAACAGGCTCAAAACAAAGATGGCGATAATGTTGATAGAGGCTACCACCCCGAATTCCCTGAGTAGCTGGCTATCTGTAAGTATAAAGGTTGCGAAACCTGAAGCGGTGGTTAGGTTGGTCATTAAGGTAGCGTTCCCGACCTTGGTGATCACCCTTTGTAGTGATTTTGCCTGATTTCCGTGTTTTTTGATCTCCTGCTGGTATTTGTTGATCAGGAAGATACAGTTGGGAATCCCGATCACGATGATCAGCGGTGGGATCAACGCGGTTAAAATGGTGATCTCGTAATGCAACAATCCTATGACTCCAAAGGCCCACATCACCCCGATGCATACCGTGAACATGGAAATGAAGGTCGCTCTGATGGAGCGGAAAAAGAAAAAGAAGATAAGCGAGGTTACCATTAGTGCCGCCAGAATAAACAGGCCTATCTCATCTACAATGTTCTGTGCATTCAGGGTGCGGATATAGGGCATCCCGGAAACACGAACGTCTATATCGTATTTTTCTTCGAATTCCTGGATAAGCGGATCCAGTTCTTCCAGTACAAAGATCTTCCGGGCCTTGGTGTTCACCAGTTCCTTGTTCAGGTAAAGTGCAGACTGTATGGTATTGGAGTGAGAACTGTAAACCAGGTTCTCATAAAAAGGCAGCTCTGTAAAAAGCTTGTTTTCGAACTCTTCAAGTTCAGAACTGTCTGGTTCTTCCTGTTCCAGGGCAGGGACCATTTCGAAGCGTTTGGGGTCTTCAAATTTCTTTAATTCCTTCAGGCTTGCCGGAGAAATGATATGGTCAACTTCCGGATATTCGGTGAGTTTTTTGGTAAGCTTATTCCATGCATTGAACTTTTCAGGAGTAAAAAGAGCAGAATCCTGTACTCCCAGCAGGATAAGATTTCCTTCTTCCCCGAATTTATTCAGGAAGTCGTTGTAGCTGATGTTCACGGGGTGATCATCTGGCATCAGGTTAGCTTCCGTATAAGAAAAACGCATGTTCTTCCACTGCGTAGAAAGCAGGAAAGTGGCTATAGCGATTATAACTATAATGGTGATCCTATTTCTCAGAATAAGTCGGGCGATGGAGTTCCAAAATCCAAAGCTGAAAATCTTATGCATGGCTGTGTTTTAGCGGCGCAAAGGTAGAAAAAAGCTGACTTAATTGGTTCGTATTAAAGGATTAATCTTCCAACAATTAAAGCTGCAACTGCAGCGTGAATTTAAAGGCGAAATTCTTTTTGAATGTGTCCAGGTGATAAGCGCCATACCTGTAGGCGGCCCCAAGACCAAAACCGGCAAGAATCTTATTGAGCTCTATCCCGGCCTCAGAATACCCATGGTTAAGAGTGTCGAAACTTATGTTCTGATGTTTATTCTGGTTGTCGAAATCACCAATGGCAAACCTCGAAATAAAGACCATTTCTGGCTGAAAGCTTTTAGAGATGAGGAAAGGCCTGAGCTGATGCCTGATATGCAGGCTGGCCTGGCGCTCGCTGAAGAACTCGTTAAAATACATGGTCTCGAAACTGTTTCTGCCCGCAATGGAAAACCTTCTTAAAACATTCTCCCTATCCGGATTATTGGGATTGGCATGGAAAGCATGGGTAAGCGGAAGGTCCCCAAAACCATAATTCCCTTCCAGGATGAATTCTGTCCGGGACCGGTCCAGGTTCCTTATCTCATGTTCGGCCTTTAGGCCTATTCGGGTAAAGCTGAAATCCCCGCCAAAGGCTGAGATCGCCTGTTCGATCTGTCCCGTGAACTGGGGAAAGTTCTTTTCCAGAACTATATTACTCTCCGGGGTGGTTAAAAACCTGGAAAATGGCCTCCATAAAAATGAAAGGGTAATACTGGAAAGATTATAATTCGTGAATTCTTTCCCATCATGCAGGTAGCTGTAATCCCTGATCTGCCATATCTCTTGCCGGCCCACCTGTATTTCAGCGTTCAGCTTTGGGGTGATCCTGTGTTCGATGCCTGCATAAAACCTTTTGTAATTATACAGGAAGTTAATGTTTACAAACCTTGGTTCGAGAATAGCAAAGGTGTTCTGTCCTTTTAAATAATAAAAGGAGGCAGTTTCCTGTATATCGCGGCTTACCGAAAAAAGCAGGTTGGTGCCCGTGGCCTTGTTCAGGTAGATCTTGGAGCCGATCCCGTATTTTTGTACCTCGTCCTTAAAGCCATAGGTGGTGTAGCCATTCAGGCTGAAATCGTCGGAAAACCTGTCGTTGGTCCTGCCTCCAACGCCCAGGCGAATACCTTCGTAATTACTGAACTTAAAAATCTTGCTAAGATCGAGGTCCCAGAATCCAATGGGGTAATGACCAACCGCGATGGCATTTTTCACCTCGATCTTTCTTCGCACATTACCGGCCTCGATCAGGCTGTCTACTTTTGCGCTGGTAGCCTCATCCCGTGCAGAGAATTCAATCTTTCGGTTTTCCTGCCAGAACTCCGAATCTCTTTTAATAGCTTCGGGATTCACGTAGATCTCGGCCCCGGGCTTTTCGATCTTTCCTGTATAATCAAGCTCGATGTCAAAGGTCCTGCTGACGGAGTTCAGGTATAGGTCTCGGGATACATCAGCTGATCCAAAGATCACTCCTAGCACGCCTTTCTTTTGCTGTACAGTACCCAGGCCTATGGTGCCTCCAAAAACAGCGATCTCTTTTCCTCCTGAGCCCGGCCTTATTTTGGTGGTTTGTTCCGAAGGGAACCATAGCTCTTTTTCAGGATGATATTCGTAATTATGGTTTACTTCCAGTCTTATGGCGCCCAGTAGCTGGGCCTTAGCTTTTTGAATGGCAAAAGAAGTGGTATCCAGGTAAAGAACTCCTTCCAGGCCTGCCACAACCATTTCACGCCTGGGTTTAAAATATATCACGTAGGCAGGCCTTTTCGTAGAAGTAGTGTCCAGGATCTTGTACTCGTAGTTCTTAAATGCCTCGTTACCAAGGGGTCCGGCATAATCTGTCTTGTACAGCTTGTATTTGTTCTTGTAGAGGGAAAGCGGATTCACATCCATAGCCAGAACGTTGTAGACCGGTTCTTCAAAGCCCGCTGTTTCCAGGCCGATCACTTTCTCCTTTCGGCCATTCTTTTTGGTGTAAAAATGTTCTGAAACCTTTTCTGAAAGATAGCCGCGTCCCTGGTTGATAATGGTTTCCATGGTCGCCGAGGTGGAATCGGCCTGCATTTGCATGCCCCCGTTCTCGTTATCTATGATGAATTTGGAATAGGATCTATACCTGAATCCGTTTAAAGCGATTTCCGGATCATTTTTCTCCCGGTTTCTAATAGCTTTTTCAATAATGATATTTGCGAGCTTGCGTCCATCAGAAATATTGACCGTTTGCAGCTGCTCATAATTGGGACGCATCCCAATCTGTAGATACCTGGTGTCCCGGCTTACCTCCGTTCGTATAGTTTTAAAGCCTATGTATGATATTTGAAGACTGTCCTTTTCCTTGTCCAGTTGAATTTCAAAACTCCCGTCGATATTGCTCAGCAACTGTATGTCATTTCCTAGCTGGATCTTAGCATAAGCCAATGGTTCCCGGGTATCCTTATTGATCACCCTGCCAGGGATACGGGTCTGGGCCAGTAAACTAAAATTGCATAAAAATAAAAATACCAGGAAATAAAAGCGCATAGGTCTGGCTGGGGATTTGGGCCTGTTATAAAATAAAAAATGCCGGGTCAAATCTGAGCTCTTTCAGACCTAAACCGGCAAATTTATGTAGGTTGGAGAACATTAAACGGTCATGATCTCCTTTTCTTTTACCTCAAGGATCTTGTCGATTCTTTCAATATAAGTATTGGTAAGCTCCTGTACCTCGTCTTCAGAAGTTTTTAAAAGATCTTCAGAGATATCAAGTTTCTTTAATTCCTGCATCGCCTGCTTCCTGTCATTACGAATACCTACTTTGGCGTCTTCAGCTTCAGCCTTTGCCTGTTTAGAAAGTTGTTTTCTTCGCTCTTCTGTAAGTGGCGGAACGTTGATGATCACACTTTCTCCATTATTCATAGGATTAAAGCCAAGGTTTGCCATCATGATACCTTTTTCGATCTCCTGAATAAGGCTTTTTTCGAATGGCTGGATAGAAAGGGTTCGGGCATCTGGGGTATTCACGTTCGCTACCTGCTGCAGCGGGGTTTGAGAACCGTAGTACTCTACCATTACGCTCCCAAGCATACTTGGGTTCGCCTTTCCGGCGCGAATATTAGAAAGTTGTTTTTTAAGATGCGCAATGGCCTTTTCCATTCCTTCCTTTGCTTCTTCTAGAATAAATTCAACTTCATCCATTTTAAAATAATTTACTGGTTCAGATTTATAAGTTCACTTTGGTTCCAACACGTTCTCCGGTCGCTACTTTCAGCAGATTGCCCGGTTTGTTCATATCGAAAACAATAATTGGTAATTCGTTTTCCTGGCTCAAAGTAAAAGCAGTGGTATCCATTACTTTCAGGCCTTTCTTGATCACATCTTCAAATGTAATAAAATCGAATTTAGTCGCCTCTTTATCCTTTTCAGGATCTGAAGTATAGATCCCGTCTACACGGGTTCCCTTCAAAATGACGTCTGCCTTGATTTCAATGGCCCTAAGTACGGCAGCAGAATCTGTAGTGAAATAAGGGTTCCCGGTTCCACCACCAAAGATTACTACCCTGCCTTTTTCAAGGTGCCTTATCGCTTTTCTACGGATAAAAGGCTCAGCTACCTCGTTGATCTTGATAGCTGACTGAAGTCTGGTCTGGATATTAGCGTCTTCCAGAGCACTTTGTAAAGCAAGTCCATTGATTACCGTTGCCAGCATTCCCATATGATCTCCCTGCACTCTGTCCATCCCGCGGCTTGCACCGGCAACCCCGCGAAAAATGTTACCTCCACCAATAACTATGGCCAGTTCAACACCTTTATTTACTACCGATTGAATTTCTTCTGCATATTCTGCCAATCGCTCCGGGTCAATGCCATATTGGCGGTTTCCCATCAAAGCTTCTCCCGATAGTTTTAAAAGTATTCTTTTGTATTGCATAGCTGATTTTTGTTAATCGTTGCAAATATAGCTAATATCTGAATTTGTGAAATATAAAGCCATTATTTTGAAAAGGATTAGGATGCTTTTAATATTAATTAACGGCTCGTGCCTGTCAGCTCGCATAATATAAGAAAGCTGTGGCCAGATTTTTGATATATTTGAATCTCATAAACAGTAAAAACGTTTTCACCTATGATGGGATATTATATAATTGCCGGTCTTATCTTTTTGGTAAGCATGTATGTAAGTAACAGGCTTAAAAGTAAATTCAAGAAATATTCGAAAGTTCATTTGCAGAATGGAATGAGCGGGAAGGAGATCGCAGAGAAGATGCTCAGGGATAACGGGATCACAGATGTAAAGGTGATCTCTACCCCGGGAATGCTTTCAGATCATTACAATCCTTCAAAAAAGACAGTGAACCTTAGTGAAGGGGTGTATTCTCAAAGAAATGCGGCCGCTGCAGCTGTGGCTGCCCACGAATGTGGTCACGCCGTGCAGCACGCCAGGGCTTACAGCTGGCTGCAAATGAGAAGCAAACTGGTACCTGTGGTTAGTGTTGCCTCAAAATTATCGCAGTGGGCCATCTTTGGTGGTCTTATATTAATGACCATGGTTGGGGTAGGAGTAGGACAAACCGTGCTCCTGATAGGAATCATTATGTATGCGATGGGAACCTTATTCAGTTTTATTACCCTGCCGGTAGAATACGATGCTAGTAAAAGAGCTTTGGTATGGCTGGAGAATGAGAATATGTTAACCAGTGCCGAGCATGATGCGGCTGAAGACTCTTTGAAATGGGCTGCACGTACTTACGTGGTAGCCGCAGTAGGTTCATTAGCAACCCTGCTATATTTCATCGGTATCTTTATGGGAAGAGACTAATCTGAATTTCATAAAATAAAAAAGGCTGCTCAAAAAGCAGCCTTTTTTATTGTCTATATCTTTATTTGCCGGTCGATCTGCTGGTTAAGGGAGATGAAGGTCTCTGTCCTGGAAACACCATCTATTGCCTGTATGTTCTTATTAAGAACATGCATTAGGTGTTCGTTATCCCGGCAGAGGATCTTCAGGAAAATAGACCAGTTCCCGGTGGTGTAATGACATTCTATAACTTCAGGAATTTCGCTAAGCTGCTTCACTGCCTGAGGGTTGCTTACCGCCTTATCCAGGTAGATCCCTACAAAGGCCATGGTCTTATAACCCAGTAGCCGGGCGTCAAGCATCATTCGCGAGCCTTCGATCAAGCCAGATTTTTCCAGTTTTCTAAGTCTTTGATGAACAGCCGCCCCGGTGATGCCTATATTTTTGGCGATCTCCAGGATCGGTTTTTTCGCGTCCTTCATCAAATGATTAAGAATGGTCTTATCAATTCCGTCAAGCTTAACATTGTCATTGACTATTTTCATCGAGATTTTTTTTGATTGTTAAGCTAAAATACAAAAATGCTTGTCTAAATTAATTACCAACCTCTCCAAAAGGATTATATCCCAAATATTCTGTCTCTTTCTCTTTAAAAATAATATCCTGCTCTTCCAGTTTCTTCAGTAGCGGGCCGTAAACTTCCTTGCTAATTGGTAATTGAACTCCCGGGGTCTTTATCTCACCGTTCAGGATCATAATGGTAGCCATCGCGACAGGTAATCCCACGGTCTTGGCCATGGCAGTTTTAGACTGGTCCTCCCCAATATGAACCATGGTAGAATCTATTTGTTTTTTCTCACCGTTAAGTTCGTATCCAAATTTGTGGTACATCACGATCATATCCTTATCATCCTGGGAAAGTGTCCATTTATCCATCAGGATCTTTTGAAGGGCCTGAGCAGGGGTAGCATTCTTGATGCCAATTTTTTTATTAGGATTAAAAAGGTCCAGTTCTATGAGCTTATCCCACATGATATCGTCCTGGTCTATCTTTAAATTATGGCGAACCTTCAATTCTACGGAATCGCTCGGCGAATAAGGCAGAAACGAGTTGATGAAGTCGCGGTAGCTCATTTGCTCTGAATCTTTCATTTCGAAGCTGTCATCGGTCATTCCCAGTTGCACGAACATATTCCAGGCACGGCTGAAACCTACTTTTCTTATGGTTCCTCTGTATAAGGTAAGCGCATTTTCGAGTCCATAGATACTCTGGTACTTTAAGGAGTTTCGATTGGCATATCCCTCGAATTTTCCATGGCCTTCAATTTCAAGGAATTCGGTCCTTCTGAAGAGTCGGTGGTAGGGAATGTATTTATATTTACCTTCCTGGATGAATTCTGCAACCCCGCCCTGGCCTGCAACCACAACATTTCTGGGGTTCCAGGTGAATTTATAGTTCCACAGATTGTTGTCGCTTTCGGGGGCAACCAGCCCGCCGGTAAAGGATTCAAAAAGCAGCATTTTCCCGCCCTTTTCTCGAATCCGGTCTATTACCTGCATGGCGCTCATATGGTCTATGCCCGGATCCACCCCAATTTCGTTCATGAAGACAAGACCTTTCTCTTTAACCTGCTCGTCCAGGGCTTTCATCTCGTCACTTATATAAGAGGCGGTTACCATGTTCTTTCCGAATTTCAGGCAGTCACGGGCAACTTCTATATGGAATCTTGCCGGAAGCATGGAGATCACGATGTCTGCCTTTTTGATGGCCGGTCCACGGCTCTCCGGGTCAAAAACATCCAGTTTGAATGCTTCGCAATTCGGGCTGTCGTTGCAGGCCTTCTTCGCGTTCTCTATATCAAGGTCTCCTATTCGTAAAAAAAGCTTTTCCTTTTCGGCCTGCTCCAGCAGGTAATTAATGAGAACAGAGGTAGATTTTCCTGCTCCCACAATTAAAATTTCTCGCATAAATTAAGTTAGTTTTGTGTAGGTTGTGACGAATGTATTAAAACTTTGAATGAAATAAAATTGAAATAATGAACAGTAGATTTTTAATAACCGGGGCAATTTTCGGTCTTGCTGCGGTGATCTTAGGGGCTTTTGCTGCCCACGGATTAAAGTCAAGTATTTCAGCAGAATCTTTGAACTCTTTCGAGACCGGGGTAAGGTTTCAAATGTATCATGCCTTTTTACTCCTAATTATTGGAGGTGTTAATAGTTCGGCCCTAAAAAGGATCAACTGGATCTTTTACCTGCTTTGTTCAGGGGTTATCTTTTTTTCGGGATCCATATATTTACTGAGCACCGGGGAACTTACCGGGATAGATTTTAAAAGTTTTGCCTTGGTGACCCCATTGGGTGGAAGCCTGCTAATACTGGGCTGGCTACTTTTACTGCTGGATTTTATAAAGTTAAAAAAGAAATAAATTGAACCTGATTACCAGTATATCTACATAAGATTTTTACTTTTGTAAGCCTAAACAAACTACTGAATTAAAAATTTTTATGGTCGATAACACTCAAATTACGAAAACGATTTCGTTAGAGGATTACGGGATCAAAAACGCCACAGTACATTATCAGCTATCTCCACAGGAACTTCAGGAAGAAACCCTAAGACTTGGTCAGGGTGTTGAAAGCTCTTTTGGTGCGCTGGCAATCAATACCGGTGAGTTTACAGGTAGATCTCCAAAAGACAGATTTATTGTAAAAGATGAGATCACTAAGGATAAAGTATGGTGGGGTGACATCAATATTCCATTTGATCCTGAAAAGTTCGATAAGCTTTATAAGAAGGTGACAGACTACCTTGGAGGTAAAGAGATCTATGCCAGGGATGCCTATGCCTGCGCAGATGATAATTATAGATTGAACATAAGGGTGGTCAATGAATATCCATGGTCCAATCTTTTTGCTTTCAATATGTTCCTGCGTGCAGATGACAGTGAACTGAATGATTTTAAAGAAGACTGGCTTATCGTAAACGCTCCTGGTTTTAAAGCCGATCCTGAAGTAGACGGTACCAGGCAGGAGAATTTCGCCATTCTTAACTTCAGCAAAAAGATTGCCTTAATTGGAGGTACCGGTTATACCGGCGAGATCAAAAAAGGAATATTCTCTGCTTTGAACTTCATTCTTCCGGTCTATAAGAACACTTTGCCTATGCATTGTTCAGCCAATGTTGGGGAAGACGGTGACACGGCCATTTTCTTTGGTCTTTCAGGAACTGGGAAAACAACGCTTTCTGCAGATCCAGATAGAAAACTTATTGGAGACGATGAACATGGATGGACGGCTGAAAATACCATCTTCAATTTTGAAGGTGGATGTTACGCCAAAGTGATCAATCTTTCTGAAGAGAACGAACCAGATATCTACAGGGCCATAAAACCGGGAGCGATTCTGGAAAATGTGGTGCTGGACGAAGAAGGAAATGTGGATTTTTCCAATACCAGCATTACCCAGAACACAAGGGTGAGTTATCCTATTTACCATATTAAGAATATACAGGAGCCTTCCACCGGGAAGAATCCGAAGAACATATTTTTCCTTACCGCAGATGCCTTTGGAGTATTGCCTCCAATCAGTAAGCTGACTCCTGGACAAGCGGCCTACCATTTTATTAGCGGATATACCGCGAAAGTAGCGGGAACCGAAGCCGGAGTGGATGAACCGGTGCCAAGTTTTTCAGCTTGTTTTGGTGCGCCATTCATGCCTTTACATCCTACGGAATATGCCGAAATGCTTAGTGAGAAAATGAAGGCAGCCAATGTAAACGTCTGGCTGGTAAATACCGGGTGGACGGGTGGTCCTTACGGGGTTGGAAGCAGGATGAAGCTTAAATATACCCGGGCCATGATCAGTGCTGCCTTACAGGGAAAACTAGAAGATGTTGAGTACGAAAAGCACGAAATATTCGGATTGAGAATGCCAAAAACCTGTGAAGGTGTACCGGCAGAAGTGCTTAATCCTAAAAACACCTGGACAGATAAAGAAGCTTACGACCGAAAGGCCAAAGAGCTATCAAATTTTTTCAGAAAGAACTTCAGTAAATTTGAAGAGTACGCAAATGAGGAGATCATGAATGGAGCTCCAATAGAGTAGTTTTAAATTGTTAGTTAAAAAGGAAAATCCGGTCATAAGACCGGATTTTTTTATTTCAGATGAAAGTGAAAGAACTATTTCTTGTTCACTTCACTTATATATTTGTTTATCGCCATGGTCATACTTGGAGTTTCCGGCGTTGGCGCCTTGATGTTCACGGTTAGGCCATGTTCTTTTGCGGCTTTGATGGTAGTGTTACCAAAAACAGCAATTCTGGTGTCGTTTTGTTTGAAATCTGGGAAGTTCTCGAAAAGAGACTTGATCCCGCTTGGGCTAAAGAATACCAGGATATCATAGGTCACATCTTTCAGGTGAGAAAGATCACTAACCACGGTCCTGTAAAATACAGCCTTTTGCCAGTCTACCCCTAATTTGTTCAGTGTCTTTGGAACATCTGGCTTAAGCATATCTGAAGAAGGAAGAAGGAATTTCTCGTTCTTGTACTTTTTGATAAGTGGTGCCAATTCAGCAAAGGTCCTTTTACCAACATAGATCTTACGCTTACGGTAAACCACATATTTTTGCAGGTAGTAGGCCACTGCCTCACTTAAACAAAAATACTTAAGGGTGTCTGGTACCTTATATCTCATTTCCTCTGCGATCCTAAAGAAGTGGTCCACGGCGTTACGGCTGGTAAGAATAATAGCGGTGAACTTGGTTAGATCAACTTTTTGTTGTCTTACTTCCTTAGAAGGTACTCCTTCTACGTGAATAAAAGGGATGAAATCAATTTTAACTTTTTGCTTTTCCTCAAGCTCGAAATAAGGTGAGTTTTCCACCTTAGGTTCAGGCTGAGAAACCAAAATTGTTTTCACTTTCATAGATTAAACTTTATTAGGTCCTCTTTAGATTGTAATTAGCTTATACAAAATTATATAAGGGGCTATTTCAAGTGCGCAAAGGTACAAAATAAAATAGAACCAATTCGCGCTAATTACACTTTGATTTTTTCTATAAATGATTACCAGGGCAAAGGCATTTGCAAATATTGCAGAACCGCCTATTATACCCAAGATTATAGTTGTAGGGTGGAAGGCGTAAATTAAAAATAAAGATGCAAATAACAGGAAAATTGAGATAAAATTTCGATAACTAAATTTCTGGAAGAGGTAATAATCGATTTTTTCGTCCATCTCGAAAATATTTCCGATTATCTTTTCTATTCCCGCCTTGATCAAAACTAAGCAGGTGTAAGCGGTAAAGATCCTGATAAATAAAATGGTAGGCGAGATTTCAAAATCCTTGAAGTAGCGAAAAACTATATATAGGAACAATGAGACCGCAATGGCCTGAAGGCTTAATAATAAAATGTTAAAAGCATGAAAAGCTTTATTCTCCTTTCCCTTAAAGGCTATAAATTTACCCGAGTTTAAAAGTGAGGTGAACTCTTCAAAACGTTGCGGGAAAAGCATTTTTGCAAGTACAAGGAGAACCAGGCAAGCCAGGAATAATAGGGTAATCCAGTCCTGATGTTCAAAAACTCTCTCGGTTGCCTGCATGAAGTAATTTTTTACAAATGTAAAATTTTGACCTTTATTCCGGGGCCAGATCATAAAGATTTGAAGTTTTAATTTACCTACATTTGTGCAAAATATTTGGGAATGGTAAATGGGATAATTATTATACCCACCTTTAATGAAATTGAGAACATAGAACGCATAATTAGGAACGTGTTCTCGCAAAGACGTAAATTTCAGATTCTGGTTGTGGATGATAATTCTCCCGATGGAACTGCGGCCAGGGTAAGAACCCTGCAGGCAGAGTTCCCGGAGCGATTGTTCCTTGAAGAAAGAGTAGGGAAACAAGGTCTTGGAACCGCCTATATTCACGGTTTTAAATGGGCCCTGGAGAGAAAATATGACTACATTTTTGAAATGGATGCAGATTTCTCTCATAATCCCAATGATCTCATCAGGTTATATAACACCTGCAAAAGGGACGATGCAGATGTAGCCATTGGTTCCAGGTATATTACCGGGGTAAATGTGATTAACTGGCCCATGAACCGGGTCTTGATGTCCTGGCTGGCGTCCAGGTATGTGAGATTCATCACCGGGATGGATATACAGGATACCACGGCAGGATTTGTATGTTATAAAAGAAAGGTGCTGGAGGCAATAGACCTGGACAGGATACAGTTTATAGGATATGCTTTCCAGATAGAAATGAAATTTAAAGCGTATTTACGCAATTTTAAAATAGTAGAAGTTCCGGTAATATTTACCGATAGAACCCGTGGGACTTCTAAAATGAGCGGCTCCATAATTTCTGAAGCCGTGTTTGGGGTAATAAAAATGAAGCTTAAAAGTCTGTTTAACAGAAAAAAGGTCTGATGAAAAAGGTTTTAATCAAGAACGCTAGAATTGTAAATGAAGGTGAAATTATTGATGGTGATGTATTTATCGAAGATGGCATCATTGTCGAAATTTCCGAAAGTATAAGTGCCAAATCTCCCGATGTAAATATCTTCGATGCAGAAGGGACTTACTTGCTTCCGGGACTTATCGATGACCAGGTTCATTTCAGGGAGCCGGGGCTAACTCATAAGGAATCTATCGAAACAGGTTCCAGGGCAGCAGTGGCCGGAGGGATCACTTCTTTTATAGAGATGCCTAATACCCTTCCGCAGACCACTAATATGGAAGAGCTGGAGAAAAAGTTCCAGATAGCCTCTGAAACTTCTTACGCTAACTATTCATTCATGTTCGGCGGAACTAACGACAACCTTGCCGAGATCGAGAAAATTGATCCCAAGAATGTTGCCGCTTTAAAGCTGTTCCTTGGTTCTTCTACCGGGAATATGCTGGTAGACGATGAAAAGGTACTGGAGCAGATCTTTAAAAAATCTCCCGTGCTTATCGCTGCGCATTGTGAAGATGAAGATACCATTAAAAAGAATCTTGCCGAGTGTGTAGAAAGATACGGAGATGATATCCCAATTGAACTGCACCCGAAAATAAGAAGTGAAGAGGCCTGTTATAAGTCTTCTTCCAGGGCGGTTGCGCTGGCCAAGAAAACCGGGGCCAGGCTGCATGTATTCCATGTTTCTACCGCTAAGGAACTGAGCCTTTTCAGCAATAAAAAACCTTTAAAGGATAAGAAGATCACTTCTGAAGTATGTATTCACCATCTTTGGTTCAACGATTCAGATTACGCGAAGAAAGGAACCTATATTAAATGGAATCCTGCGGTGAAAACTAAAAAGGATCAGGAAGCCTTACTGGAAGCGCTTAAAGATGATAGGCTGGATGTTCTGGCAACAGACCATGCACCGCATACCAAGGAAGAAAAGAAGAACGTATATACTAAGGCTCCAAGTGGAGGGCCATTGGTGCAGCATGCCTTACCGGCTCTATTGCAAATGCATCACCAGGGTAAGATTAGCCTGGAGAAGATCGTTGAAAAGGCTTGCCATAACCCGGCCATCCTTTTCCAGATAGAGAAAAGAGGTTTTATTCGTGAAGGCTATAAGGCAGATTTGGTACTGGTAGACCTAAATTCTCCATGGGCGGTACAACCCGATAATATATTCTCAAAATGCCAGTGGTCTCCTTTTGAAGGCACAACCTTTAAATCAAGGATCACCCATACTTTCGTGAACGGGAATCTTGTTTATAAGAACTTTAAACATACCCCTTTCGCTAAAAATGCTGAAAGATTAACTTTTGACAGGTAGTTTAAAATATAAAGCTGTTCTATTACTGCTGGTTTTTCTGTCTTTCTCCTGCCAGGACCTGGAGAAGACCGAAAGACCGGCAGACCTTATTCCCGAAGCTAAAATGGTGGATGTGCTTACCGAAATGGCCCTGCTGAATGCTGCGCGGAACTATAATAAACAGAAACTTGAGAGTACCGGTATAAAGCCAGACGATTATATTTTTAAAAGGTTCGGCATCGATAGCCTTCAGTTTGAAAGGAGCAATGATTATTATGCCGAGCAATATACCCAGTACGAGCGTATCTACGATAGCGTTAAGAATCGTATTCAGAATATCAAATCCAGGATGGATTCGCTTAGGGAGATCGAGATAAAGATAGAAGACAGCATTAAGCTGGCCGAAAAGGATTCTTTACGAGAAACCAATTCTCTGAACAAGGATTCGCTGAGGGTGAAAGACAGCCTAAAGACCGACTCCCTGAAATTGAAAAGGATAGAGGAACTTAGGGACGGACGGGACAGTCTTGTCGTGCCGCCTAAAGCCGTGCAGAACAGCAGCAGTATGAATAGAAATTAGTGGTCCCTGCGATAGATCTCTGCGGTTTCCTTTAAGACCTCGCTTACGGGAGTGAATTCAAAATCCATATTATTCCTGATCTTGGAATTGTCGTAATAGGTTTCCTCGTATAATCCTTGTATGGAATCCCTGGTGATCTCTCTTTTTGCACCAAACCAGCTTCCTATCTTCTGAAAGAACCAGCCCAGCGCGATCATCCATTTTTTTAACTGGTAATCTGGTTTTGGCTTTTCCAGGTATTCGGCAGTTTCCTTTAATACCTTTTCAAAACTGATATTTTCGGAGACCAGGATATATTTCTCGTTCACTACAGGGGATTCCATTAATCCCGTCATCACTTGCACTACATCTTTAACCCCTACAAAACCGCTTACTTTCGGGAAATGGTGTTTTAGCCCGTTGTCTATTCTTCTGAAGATCTTGCCGCTGCCCGAATCCCAGAATCCCGGTCCAATAATAATACCGGGATTTACGATCACGGTATTAATGCCCTCCTGGGTGCCCCGCCATACTTCAATTTCAGCACCATATTTCGAGATCGCATAGTCGTTATGGTCTTCTTCCGGATTCCATTTGGTGTTTTCGTCAACGCTGGAGCTATTTTTGGCAGAACCAATCGCAGCAACACTGCTTACATAACAGAGTTTTTCCACCCGATGGGAGATACAAAGGTTCACGATATTGGCGGTACCTTCTATATTTATTTTTCGAAGCTTCTTTTCGTCTGAGGGATCAAAAGAAATCAGGGCGGCGCAGTGATAAACGTTATTTATATCCTTAAATGCGGCATCCAGGGCAGGTATATCATTGATATCTGCGGTGACCCATTCTATACGATTGAACAGTTGGTGTGCCCGGGCCTTATCGCAATAATATTCAAATACTTTTTTTACCTGTCGGGTATCGCTGGTAGCCCGGATTGCTGCCCTGAGCTTTTCATTTTTTTGCGCCAGTTCAAATAAGAGATGAGCACCAACTAAACCTGTTCCTCCGGTTACCAGAATCATGTGGTAAATATAGCTAAACGACTTAGGAAAAATAAAGCTTTATGGTATCTTTACGGCTGTTTTTATCTGAAATTTAAAATATGGAAAAGAACTTTGTTGAGGAAATCACCTGGCGTGGAATGTTACATGATGTAATGCCAGGAACTGAAGAACATCTAATGGAACAAATGCGTGCTGCCTATGTTGGGATAGACCCCACCGCAGATTCGCTACATATAGGTCACCTGGTTGGGGTAATGATGCTAAGGCATTTTCAGCTTGCCGGGCATAAACCATATGCCCTGGTTGGTGGAGCTACCGGGATGATAGGTGATCCTTCGGGAAAATCTGCTGAAAGAAATCTACTTGACGAAGAAACTTTAAGACATAACCAGAACGCGCTTAAGGAGCAGCTTTCCCGTTTTCTTGATTTTGATTCAGATAATGATAATGCAGCTGTGCTGGTAAACAACTACGACTGGATGAAAGATTTTTCTTTCCTGGGATTCATTCGCGACGTTGGTAAGCATATTACCGTGAATTACATGATGTCCAAGGACTCTGTGAAGAAAAGGCTTTCTGCGGAATCTTCTGAAGGTATGTCTTTTACTGAATTCACCTATCAGCTGGTTCAGGGATATGACTTTCTTCACCTGTTCAGGGAACATGACTGCACCCTGCAAATGGGAGGTAGTGACCAGTGGGGAAATATCACCACCGGAACAGAACTGATTAGACGTATTGGGAACGGGAAGGGTTATGCTCTTACCTGCCCGTTGATCACCAAGGCTGATGGCACCAAATTCGGGAAGACTGAAGGGGGAAATGTCTGGCTGGACGCCAACCGAACCTCTCCTTATAAATTCTACCAGTACTGGTTGAATACCAGCGACGAGGATGCTGAAAAATATATAAAGATCTTCACCTTTTTGAGCAAAGAGGAGATCGAAGCCCTGGTTGCCGAGCATAAGGAAGCACCGCATAAGCGGGAATTACAGAAAGTTCTGGCCAGGGAGGTGACTACGATGGTGCATTCAGAAGAGGAATATGAAAATGCCATTACCGCTTCTGAGGTATTATTTGGAAAAAGTACTGCCGAAGATTTCAAAAAGCTGAACGAAGCTACCTTTCTGGATGTTTTTGAAGGAGTGCCCCAGGCAGAGGTAGAAGCTTCAGAAGTTGAAAATGGGCTTGATATGATAGGAGCACTTTCGGCAAAGACCGGTTTTTTAAATTCTAACGGGGAGGCCAGAAGGGCACTAAAAGAGAATTCGGTTTCGGTAAATAAAGAGAAAGTAAAAGAAGATTATACCATCACCAGGGAAGACCTGATTAATGGCAAGTATGTCATTATTAATAAGGGAAAGAAAAATACCTTTATAATAAGAGTGGTTTAATATAGCTTCCGAAAACATCTAAAAGCTCCCTTCCAGGAGCTTTTTTTATTTCTTTTTTTGATTGTTGATTATTAAAGGATGGGAGCTTTTTTTAATTCGTGGAGGAGAAATACAAAACCCCTTAAGCGAGCGCCTAAGGGGTTTGCAACTAACTAACCAATCTAATATGAAAAATTTTCACTTAGCCCGCAATAAGGAAATGATTTGGGTATCATTTTGCTTACTGCACTATTTGTGTCGAAAATTTACTTGATTCTTTACAGGGGGTGGTAAATTTTTTACAATAATAAAAGGTTGCAACCCCGAATGTCACTGTTATCGAACCTTCCGAGGATTTCAATTTTATTATTTTTTTTTCTTCCAAGGTCCTGGGTGGCAATAAAAGAGCAGGAATTTATATTCGCGAGGTCTATTACGTTGATGCCTCCCGTTTTTCCCTCCTGCTGCCAGCTTAAAGCATCTTCCGGATCGCGGATAAGGATCTGCATCCACGGTGGACATTCAAAAACTCCCTGTCCCTTAGAATAGGCCTGTGATAAAAGCTCGGTCATACCGTATTCGCTATGAATGTATTCCACTCCGAATCCAGTTTTCAGGATCTCATGTAGTTCTTCCCTGATCATCTCCTTACGGCGGCCTTTCATTCCACCGGTCTCCATCACAATAGTGTTTTCAAGCTTAAATCTTTTATTTTCCACCAAGTCGAGCAGGGCAAACGAAACTCCGATAAGAAAAACCTTCTTGTTTCCTTTATCTAAAGACTTCAGTTTACCGGAAAGTTCCTCCAGGTTATCCAGATAAAAACCGCTGTTTTTATCACCTGACATTTTAATTAGTGCATCCACCATATAGATAAGGGAAGAGCCTGTTCTTTCCAGGTAAGAGGGAAGCAGGGCCAGGAAGATATAATTCGAAGCATCTCCATAAAATTTCTGAAAGGCCTTTAGAAAACTTTCCTCATACAGCCTAAGGTCGGTTACATGATGTTTACTGGTTTTACTACCGGTGGTGCCACTACTGGTAAAAGTGATCTGTGGCGGATGATTCTTGCTTACGAGTTCCTTGGTTTTAAAGAATTCGATAGGCATGAATGGGATCTCTGTGAGTTGGGTTACGTTATCCGGATTTCTTTGTAATAACTGGCAGAATTGTTTGTAGTGCGTATTATTCTCATACTGAAATTTGAAAACCTCCAGGCAGGTGGTCCTGAATTCTGCCTCGCTGGAAATTTCAAAGATTTTATTTTCTAACATGTAGCCCGGGAAATTTCTTCAAAATTAAGAATAAAAAAAGCCTCTGAATAGAAGCTGTTTAAAAAGATGACTATCTAAATATCCTTACTTCACTACAAGTTTCCTGGTAGCTTTGGCCTTTCCTTCCTGGATCTTCAAAATATAGATTCCCGGGGTAAGACTGGAAACATCTAATTCCCTGCCGTTAAGCCTGGACTTTTGAACTGGTTTTCCCAGTACATTGTAGATCTCGATAGTTTTCTCTTGGTTCCTGGTAGAAGAGATATAAACCTTACCACCGGTTACGGGGTTAGGATAGATAGACAAACCATCAATAGGGATCTCTGTTCGATGCTGAACACGAGGAGATTCCTGAGCGCTTACCGGTGCGGCAATCATCAGGAAACAGAAAAGAAAAAAGGTAAATAAGTACTTTTGCTTCATTCTTCGTGATCGAGGTTTAGACAAACTTACAAATAAAAATTCAAAAATCTTGCCATTGAATTTCATTAAATATAAAAAAATAAAATAAAAAATGGCGTTGCTCGTTGCAGGCTTTTAAATATAGCTAAATATTGATAATCAGAAAGTTAAAATTTACTTCAAGAGTTCAGTTTTTTTTCTAACCAGGTTTCGAGCTGAGGTGACAGAACTCATTTTTTACTGGTTTTTGCAGGATCGATTTATGCTGAATTTTGAGATCATATATAGGCTTCCAAACTCAAAAAAATAACCGGAGTTTCATTTATAGTGCTTTAGGCACAAAAGGTTTATTCTATTTTATAAACAAAGAAAACCGCCAGTAGGCGGTTTTCTATACTTATTAATATGAGTGGCTAACTCAAATTTATTCAATAGTAGGGATGGTATATCCAGTCCATCCGAAAAGAGAAGCATCGGCTCCAGTATTTCCGTCTACAACTGTGATAGTAGCTCCAACTTCATTCTTAACATCTGAACCGTCGGCAGCACCAACAGCAGAAACGTTGATAGAAGTAGTTGCAGCTGCAGCTCCTGAACCATCAGTAAGGTCGATAAAGTCACTTGCAGATCCTGGGTCTTCACCTTCAGCAGCAAGGATAGCGATCACACCATTGGTGATAGTTGCAGAACTACCTCTTCTAATCTTTATCATATCAGCCATTTCGATTTGTGACTGGTGAAGAAGCGTAAGCCCGTCGATCGTTGGATTAGATCTTGGAGAAGCATCATTGTTACTAGAGTTGCTGTCTGCCTCGATTCCTCTTGGGTCTTCAGTTACATCATTGTAACCAAACTCACGTACTCCAAAGAAGTTGGTGTTTCCTTTTCCAGCCCAACCTTCAGTCCAGTCGAACCAGTCGTCCTTGGCGTTTACCACTAGGGCATTCTTAACGCTAACGGTTCCTCCGAACCACTCGATACCGTCGTCATCTCCGTTTAATACAGCAATGTTTTCAATAACAGTTCCGCTTCCAACTCCGTAGAAAGTGATACCGTTGAACTCCTGCTCTCCACCAATTCTGGCTCCGGTATATTCAACTTTTACATATTTTAAAGTTCCTGAAGAATCATCTGCTTCAGTACCACCGTAAGTTAGACCTACAACTTCGGCTTCAGCAGTAGTTCCAGAGTTGATAGGTGCTTTTCCGGCAAGTATCAATCCTCCCCAGTCACCAGATCTTTTGTTGGTAGCTGCTGAAGTAATTACTATAGGCTCGTCTGCAGTTCCTTCTGCATCGATAAGAGCGTCCTGCTCGATAGCAATATATACGTTAGTTCCTCCTGGCTGCGCCATGATCGTAGTTCCCGGATCTATAGTTAAAGTAGCTCCAGCTTTTACAGTTAAAGATCCTGTTAATGTCCAGGCAGTATTTGCATCAAGAGTAATATCTGCTGTTACATCTCCTTTAAGGTCTGCAGGATCAAGGTCTGGATCGTCCTGAGAATCTATAACTCCATCTTTCTGGGCTTGATTCTCACAAGGAGTGCAGGATCCTCCACAATCAACGCCTGTTTCTGTTCCATTCTGGATCCCGTCTGAACAAGATGCTGTAGGCGTAACGTTAAGGTCGTCATCGCTCGAGCATCCGGTCATGATCGCTGCAAAGACAAGGACTGTTAAAGAGAATTTGATTTTTTTCATCATTTAAAGGTTTGAATTAATAATTAATTGTGGTTATAGTTAAAAGGTGTAAGAGAATCCTAGACTGAAGTTAGAGCCTCTTTTATAGGTGTTTATTACGTTCGTATTTCCTGAAACATCCTTCTGGGTAAGCTCAAAGCTTGGGTCTAGAAGGTTGGTCGCTTTAAAGTTGATCCCGAAATGATCGTTAAGAGTAAGCTTCGCTATGTAATCCAGGGTTGGAATTCCTGTTTCCATGATGTTACCCTGCTGCTGTACTCCCAGCGAGTAGATACGGTCACTGAAATAGTTGAATACTACTGAAGAAAGGAAGTCATACTTTTCTTTTTCAAGATCGAAAGTAAGATCTGTGTTCAGTAGGAATGGAGACGCTCCCTGAAGTTCATCTTCACTGTTGGTAAAGTTGGTAGACTCATCTGTAAGGTCCTGTCTTGAGTAAAGGTAAGACGCGTTAAGACCGAAGGATAAGCTCTTGGTGTTCTTTTCAAGTTCATCACCATCTATCTCAAAAATGTCTTTTCTTAATTCAAGTTCCAGTCCGGCTACATCGGCCTCTTCTCCAGAGTTGATATAAGACAACTGGTTAGCGGCAGAGTTTACCTGAGCCCTGTTGATAGGATCGATGATCTTTTTATAGAATCCAGTAAGGGAAACCAGCTCTCCAGAACTAAAGTAGTATTCGTACTTCAGGTCAAGGTTATAGTTTTCAGATGGCATAAGGTCTGGATTACCAAAGCTTGAGAAGTTCACGTCTTCATAAAGGAACGGTGCCACCTCCTTGAACTGAGGGAAAGTGTAGGTCTTACTACTTGCAAATCTTAAGATACTGTTCTCATTAAAGTTATACTTAGCGGTAAGGCTTGGTAGGAAATAGTTTTCCTTAAGAGTTGAAGGGTCTACGTTAAGGTCTGTCTCACTACTTGAAAGGTTAGTGTTCCAGTTTACGGTTTGTTCAACATTCTCGTACCTTAAACCTAGGTTTGCAGAGAACTTCTCACTGAAAGTATAAAGGAAGTTAGCAAATCCAGCATTTATTGTTTTGTCTCCTTCGTAGAAGAATGGTCTTAGCGGGTTGAAGCCAGCTCCAAAACCACTGTTGGTTACCAGTCTAAAATCTCCGTTATCGATACCTTCCTGGTTGAAAACCCCATCTACATTGTTGATGTCAATATTTACAGGAGATCCAAAATCATGGTTGAACTGTAAGAAATTGAAGATCCTGTCTGTATTCTTATAATTATATCCAATAGAGATCTCACCATTCTTGCTTTCACTTTCCAGGTCACCGATCTTATAAGAGGTCTTGAAATTACCTACAACTTCATCTTCTTCTAGCTGAGAGTAGAATCTGTGGTTGTAACTTGGTGTTCCAACAGCTACCCTGTAGTCGCTACCATCGTATACGAAAGTATTCTGTCTTCTGTCGGGCTCATCCCCACGGGTGATGTTATAGCCGGCATCCAGATTTATAGCTAACCTGTCTGTAAGGTTAAATTCAGATAATAACTGATTAACGAAGATGGTGTTGTCATTGATCTGTTGTCTTCTAATGAAAGCAGAATCACCTTCTTCTTCAGAAATGTTGGCCGACTGTCCAAAGTACTGTCCTGTACTTTGAACGTTGGTGTGGATCAATAATGAGTTGTATGCGATATTACCCAGGTCATCTGCAAATTCGAAGTCCAGGTTACCCATGGCAATCTGAGATACAGAATAAAGGTATTTGTCAAAATCAAGGTCTCTTAAAGGAAGTCCCTGAGCGTTTAGTTCCTTGGTGTTACCTTCCTGGTAAGTGTAATCGCTTTCAAAAGAACCGATCAAAAGAGCAGATAACTGGTGGTCTCCAATATCGAACTTTTTACCCATCTGAATGGAAGCATCACTGCTTACCTGGGTGTTCTGTCTGTTTGGATTAAATGAGTTTACAAAAGAATAGGTTCCCAGGTTGTTTATAGGGCTTCCTTTGTCAAGGTCGAATCCTAGCCAGTTACTTCCGTCAGGCAGTAGGAAATCTTCAGTTACCGCACGGCTGTTGAAACCGGTTCCAAATCCAATCTTGAAAAGATCGTCTGTAACCAGTGTTTTAGAATTGATGTCAATATTTGCTCCGGCAACATCTCCGTAGATATCTCCGGCGAAAGTCTTATTTACTCCTACGCTATTAATAATGTCTGATCCAAAATAGTCAAGCGCGATATTCTTGTATTCAGGATCTTCAGAAGGAAGAGGCAAACCGTTAAAAGTAGTTGAGTTATACCTGTCTCCAAGTCCACGTACAAATACGTTCTTAACTCCCTGTTGCTTACTGATTCCCGAAATCTTGGTTACCGCGCCTTCAGCATCACCTACCCCTTTTTTGGCAAGTTCCTGGGCACCGATAGAAGTTTTGATGTCTACAGAATTCTTTTGCTCCATTAACAGGGCAACTTCAGAATCCCTTCTCGAAACAGTGGTAATAACTACTTCATCCAGGGCAGCTGCACTGGAACCAAGCTCCGTGTTCACTTCGGTTACTTTTCCTGCTTCAACAACCACTCCCGGTATTTCAAGCGTTTCGTAACCAACGAAACTAAATACCACGGTATAGGTTCCTGGTTCTAATTTGTCTAATAAATATATTCCGTCGTAATCTGAAGTTGTACCTTTAGAGGAGTCTTTAAGTAACACGTTGGCGAATGGCAGAGGCTCACCGCCCATTTCCTTATCGGAAAGTTTACCACCAATTGCTCCGGTTGTTGCATCCTGTGCCTGAACCGCTGTTACAATAAAAAGTAATGATAATAATAAGAATCGTTTCATTTTGTTTTTGCTATAAAATCTCGCTGCAAATTAACGGCGAAGACGCATGCCGGATGTTATCTTAGTTTTAATGGTTCGTCATTAAAGGGTTAGTTTAATGTTACTAATGTGTTAAGGCCTTTATAGTTCAAATTATTGGTTAATTTTATGGTCTCTTAACCACAGCTAAATTCATTATGAAGAAAAAAGACATTACAATATTACTGGTAGATGATGAGCCGGATATCCTGGAAATAGTAGGGTATAACCTGTCTTCTGAAGGTTATAATGTCATCACAGCAGCCAATGGTGCAGATGGGGTGAAGCTTGCCAAAAAGCATAAGCCACATTTGATCATCCTGGATGTGATGATGCCCGAAATGGATGGGATCGAGGCCTGCGAACAGATTAGGAAAAGTCCAGATCTGGAACATGCCATCATTACTTTTCTTACCGCCCGCGGGGAAGATTATTCCCAAATGGCCGGGTTCGATGCCGGTGCCGATGACTATATTACCAAACCGATTAAACCTAAGGTTCTGGTAAGTAAGGTAAAGGCATTGTTAAGAAGATACCGCGAAGAGGAAAAGTCTTCGAATATTGTGAAGCTTGGAGACATCACGATAAACCGTGAAGAATACAAGATCGTGCAGGATGGCAATGAGATGGCCCTTCCCAGGAAAGAATTTGAACTGCTTTCCCTGCTAGTTTCAAAACCGGGCAAGGTCTTTAAAAGAGAAGATATCCTGGATACGGTATGGGGTAACGATATTGTGGTTGGAGGAAGAACCATCGATGTTCATATTAGGAAACTTCGCGAAAAGATAGGCGACGATAAGATCAAGACCATCAAAGGGGTGGGCTATAAGTTCGTAGTTTAATGCCACAAAGTTTTAAACGCTCATATCGATTTGCCTTAAGAACATCCTTATATATAAGTGTATTTCTTACCTTGCTGTTAGCGGTATTCCTGCTTCTGGACCTAAGCTCGATATGGGTGTCCCTTTTTGTTTTCGCGCTCTTTTGTTACCTGTTCACCTTCCTTATTATACAATACAGGGTGGAGCGTTTTATCTACAGGCGCATAAAGAAGGTTTACGACAATGTTTCTCTTTTAGATTCCAAGACTTTAAGGCCAAACCAGATCACCACAGATATGTCCAGCCTTACCCGGGAAGTGAAGAAATTTGCCGAAGACAAGAAGCTGGAGATCGAAACCCTAAAGGTGAGGGAAGCTTACCGGAAGGAATTCATGGGAAATGTGTCGCATGAACTTAAAACTCCATTATTTACTGTACAGGGATATATACTTACCCTGCTTGATGGGGCTCATAAGGACAAGGCGATCAGGAAAAAATATCTTACCCGCGCCAGTAAAGGAGTAGAAAGGCTTATTTATATTGTGAAAGATCTGGATATGATCACCAAGCTTGAGACCGGGGATCTTCATTTAAGATATGAGAATTTCGATATTATCGATCTCATCCAGGCATCCTTCGATCTGTTGGAAATGAAGGCGGCCAAGAAGAATATCACCCTTACTTTCGATATAGATTATGAAGAACCTATCTATGTGCGGGCAGATAAGGAAAGGATTCAACAGGTGCTAACCAACCTGATCGTGAATTCCATTAAATATGGAAAAAACGGAGGTACTACCGAGATCAGTATCGAAAACCTTATCAAGAACAAGGTGATAGTCAGGGTGACCGATAATGGTGAAGGTATAGAAAAGGCAAATATCCCCAGGTTATTCGAGCGTTTTTATCGCGTAGATAAAAGTGGATCAAGGAAAGAAGGAGGTTCCGGGCTGGGGCTTTCTATTGTAAAGCATATCCTGGAGGCTCATGGTGAAAAGATCTATGTGGAAAGTGTTTTTGGTGTAGGTAGTGAATTCTCATTCACCCTCGAAAAAAGTAAGGAAGCTCCCGATCAGCGGGTCATCCCCGAGATCACTTAGACCCCGGTAATCTTCTATTTTTTCCAGTTTTTCTGTACTGAAATCATCCTGTTTGGAATATGCGGCCATCCCGAGTCTTTCCATCCTTTCTGCCAGGTATTCCTGTTCCGGCTGGCCGGGCGTAGGGATGAAAAAAGCTTTTTTATGAAGACAGGCCAAGTCCATCAGGGTGGTGTATCCCGACCTGGATATGATATACCGGCTCCCGTTCAGGGCTTCTTCCAGTTCTTTGCCGAAAAGGTAATTTTTAACCTTTAGAAAAGGATTGGAATGTTCTATAGTTTCATCATGAATTACCCCGCGAACAAAGAGCGTTCTCCTTTCTGTATTTTCAAATTGTTTTAAAAGAATGGATTCAAGGATGCTCCGCTGAGGTTCGGGGCCGCTTAACAGTACAAGGTAATCGTAGATTATCCCAGAATTGACTTTTTTCAACCTGCTAAGCCTACCAATATATTTTACATTACCAGGTAATTTTAATGGATGCCCCAGGATGCCGCTCAGGTTGTTTTCTCCCTTAACATCAGGTACCCAGCATTGCTGGAATTTAGCGATATATTTTCTTTGAATATAAGTACTCAGGAAACTCGTGCTTCCGCTCAGCACTTTCAGTTGGTGGGTAATAAATACATTTTTCTTCAGCTTCTGGCTTCTAACACCCCACCTGTTGTCTGAGATTATTCCGGAGAGCTCCAGTTCATCCACCAGTTCTTCGGTAATCCTGTTTTCCTTCTGAATGGTTCTCAGGATATGCGGACTGTTTTGTAATAATTTCCACTTAAGTCCCGAGGCCTTTTCAGCATATTCAATATTGTAAGAGGGTAGTTGCCGGTGGAGGAGTTGGGGAAATTCCATTTTCAGTAATTCTAATGCCGGGCCGTCTGAAGCAATTACCGGTTCATAACCAAAATCGATAAGTTCGTTGATTATCGGGACGCAGCGGGTAGCATGTCCCAGGCCCCAGTTCAATGCCGCCACCAAAATCCGCTTATTTCCCATAATACAATTATAAATTTATAGTTAGGTGGGTGATTTTCTTTAATTTTGCCAAAATATCAAATTTTAGTGGGAAGTAAGAATAAACTTAAGCGCTTTAGAGAGAACGAAAAGTTCGAGAACGTGATCCAGCCATCCCGTGAGGAACTTACCGATGAACAATTCGACCTGAAGGGAAATTGGAGCCGTGATTTCTTTAAGAACGATCATCCTATTGTCCTCGAACTGGGCTGCGGGAAGGGTGAGTATACCGTAGAGCTGGCCAGGCAAAACCCAGACAAGAATTTCATCGGTGTAGATATCAAAGGAGCCAGATTCTGGCGTGGTGCTAAGACCGCTATAGAGGAGGGCCTGGAAAACGTTGCTTTTGTGAGAACCCAGATAGAACTTATCGAACATGTTTTTGCAGCCGGAGAGGTTAGCGAGATATGGATCACTTTTCCAGACCCACAGATAAAATATAAAAGGACCAAACACAGGTTGACTAATGCCGAATTCCTTCAGAGATATAAGAATGTAATGAAAGAGGATGGGGTGATGCACCTTAAGACCGATTCAGAATTCATGCATGGATATACCCTGGGGCTGTTGCATGGGGAAGGGCATGAGGTAATGTATGCCCATCACGATATCTACAGTAACGAATATTCGCCAAAAGAAGTAACCGGTATCCAGACTTTCTATGAAAAACAGTATCTTGAAAAAGGAAAACCAATTACGTATATTCAATTCAAGATAAAATAAGGGGTATTGGAAGAAACTAAACTTTTCCTCATAACTTACTTTGCAGCATTTATTGGGGTGGTTCCGCCGGGGCTGGTAAATATGACCGTTGCCAAAACCTGCGTGGAAAAAGGCAAGAAAAGTGGCTTTTATGTAGCGGTTGGCGCTGGGATCGTGATCCTTATTCAGGCTCTCATCGCTGTGCTGCTGGCCAAATATATATTTGACCATCCCTATGTTAGACGTATGATCCTTCGAGCCGGCCTGGTGGTATTCTGTATCCTCGCCGTCTATTTCTTTATAAAGGCGCGCCACAAAAAAGGGATAAAACATAATAGGCAGAAAGCAAAGGCCCAGAGCTTTTTCAAAGGAATGCTTATCGCGGCCCTGAACGTTTTTCCCATTCCATACTTCGTAGCTATTGCCGGAGCCATGGACCTAAGTGGAGGAATGGAGTACGACTGGTCCCTTATTTCCTCTTTTGCCCTTGCGGCAAGCTCGGGAAGTTTCACTTCATTATACCTCTACGTGGTATTATTTGATAAGATCGAAAAGAAGGCGGAATCCTTCGCGAAATTTTCGAACTACTTTATGGCGGTTTTGATGCTGGTGCTCATTGTAGTAGCTCTGGTTCGTATTTTAAACTCTTGATTTTGGGCGATAAATCTGGATTCTTTACCAGGGTTTACGAGGTTTGCCGGAAAATACCGGAAGGCCGGGTGACTTCCTACGGGGCCATTGCCAAGTACCTTGGAGCGGCCAGGAGTGCCAGGATGGTAGGCTGGGCGATGAATTCGTCCCATGATCTTGAAGATGTGCCCGCCCACCGGGTGGTGAACCGCAACGGGGTGCTTACCGGCAAGCATCATTTTGGAGGCTCCAATGCCATGCAGCAATTACTGGAGGCCGAGGGAGTGAAAGTGAAAAACCTGCAGATCATAGATTTCGACAGGTATTTCTGGGACCCGATGAAGGAGCTTCCAGCTGAAGAATAACGGGCTGCAGTCCCATAATTTCCGCCTATTACCTCATAAATCTAAAATCGCTAAATTCTTCGTATTCTTAGCTTTTCCACCTATATTTGCATTTAGAATCAGTCTATATAAGCTTAAGAATCTGATTAAAATTCATATATGAAATTAGACAGAAAAGAGATTTTAAAAGCCCTGGAAACCATATCTGTAGCTGGAGAAGGAAGTAATATGGTAGAAAGCGGCGCCGTTCAAAATGTAATGACCTTTGGTGATGAGGTGGTGGTAGACCTTGTACTGGCCACGCCGGCACTTCATATCAAGAAAAGAGCCGAGGTGGACGTCATGAAAGTGATCCACGAAAAGGTATATGAAAAAGCCAAGGTCAAGGTAAATATTAAAGTTCAGGCACCCGAAAAGAAGAAGCCTGAGATCAAAGGAAAAGCGATCCCCGGAATCAAAAATATCATTGCGGTAGCCTCAGGAAAAGGTGGTGTAGGTAAATCTACAGTTACTGCCAACCTTGCGGTGACCCTATCTAAAATGGGCTTTAAGGTAGGTATCCTGGATGCCGATATCTACGGGCCATCTGCGCCTATCATGTTCGACGTGGAGGCTGAAAGGCCTCTGTCCGTGAACGTGGACGGCAAGTCTAAAATGAAACCGGTAGAGAACTATGGAGTAAAGATCCTTTCCATAGGTTTCTTTACCAAGCCTAACCAGGCGGTAGTATGGAGAGGGCCTATGGCGGCCAAAGCCCTTAACCAGATGATCTTTGATGCAGCCTGGGGAGAGTTAGATTTCATGCTGGTAGACCTTCCTCCGGGAACAGGAGATATCCACCTGTCTATCATGCAATCTTTGCCAATCACGGGATCTGTGATCGTGAGTACCCCGCAGAATGTTGCCCTAGCCGATGCTAAAAAAGGAGTGGCGATGTTCCAGCAGGAAAGCATTAACGTGCCGGTGCTAGGAATCATAGAGAATATGGCATATTTTACTCCTGAAGAATTACCAGAGAACAAATATTATATTTTCGGCCAGGAAGGAGCTAAGAATCTTGCTGAAGACCTGAAAGTTCCGTTCCTTGGAGAAATTCCATTGGTACAAAGCCTTAGAGAGTCTGGCGATATAGGAAGGCCGGCTGCCCTGCAAACCGCAACTCCACTGGAAGCTGCGTTCGAGGATATCACCAGGAATATGGTACAGGAAACCGTAAATAGAAACAAAAACCTACCTCCAACTGAAGCTATAAAGATTACCACGATGGCCGGATGTAGTGCTGTTAATAAGAAATAGATGACTAGCGAAGAAGTTAAAATTAATGTTGAAAAGGCATTGGCAGAGATACGCCCGTTCCTGGAAAGTGACGGCGGTAATATCTCTTTGGTTTCCATCGAAGATGACCGCCTGGTGAAGGTTCAGCTAGAAGGAGCCTGCGTAGGATGCAGTGTGAACCAGATGACCCTTAAGAGCGGTGTGGAAATGACCATTAAAAAATATGTGCCTCAAATCGAACAGGTGGTGAACATCGAAAAGTAGAACTTGCCCGCCTTTTAATTGATTCAAACATGATTAAAACCGATATACTTATCATTGGTGCCGGCCCAACGGGCCTTTTTGCCGTTTTTGAAGCCGGACTACTAAAGTTAAAATGTCACCTTATAGATGCGCTGCCTCAACCAGGAGGACAGTGTTCAGAAATTTATCCAAAGAAACCTATTTATGATATTCCCGGGTTTCCGGAAGTACTTGCCGGAGATCTTGTAGATAATTTGATGGAACAGATCAAACCTTTTGAGCCGGGGTTCACCCTGGGCGAAAGAGCTGAAACCATCGATAAGCAGGAGGACGGGAGTTTCATCGTTACTACCAGCAAGGGAACCAAACATCACGCTCCAGTAGTGGTGATCGCTGGTGGGCTTGGTAGTTTTGAGCCTAGAAAACCGCCTATTCCTACTATCAAGGATTATGAGGATAAAGGTGTGGCTTACATTATTAGGGATCCGGAAGTATACAGGGATAAGAAAGTAGTGATCGCCGGGGGAGGAGATTCAGCATTAGACTGGAGTATCTTCCTGGCCGATGTTGCTTCAGAAGTATCTTTGGTCCATAGAAGAAAGGACTTCCGTGGAGCTTTGGATTCTGTAGAAAAAGTAGAGGAGCTTTCTAAGATTGGAAAGATCAACCTGATCACCGATGCTGAGGTGGTAGACCTGAAGGGCGAAAATGAACTGGAATCAGTAGTGATCCGCCATAAGGATAAGGCCAGGGAAGAAGAGATCAAGGAAACCGATCATTTTATTCCCCTATTCGGACTTTCTCCTAAATTGGGACCTATTGCTAACTGGGGACTGGAAATCGAAAAGAACGCCATCAAAGTGGATAATTCTTATGATTACCAGACCAATATTCCTGGGATCTACGCAATTGGAGATGTAAACACTTATAAGGGAAAATTGAAGCTTATCCTTTGCGGATTTCATGAGGCAGCGATCATGTGTCAGAGTGCGTACCAGCGAATCAACCCAGATAAGAAATATGTGATGAAGTATACTACTGTAAGTGGTGTTAATGGCTTTGATGGTAGTAAAAAGGAAGCGAAAAGAGAAGTTGTAAAGAGTATAAATTAGTATTTTAGAAACCTCACATGTTGGCAAAACCTGTGAGGTTCAATTTTTATATAATATGTCTGATATCAAGTTAACCATCATAGATCGCCAAGGCGAAGCACATACGGTAGATGCTCCAACAGATATGAATATGAACCTGATGGAAGTGATTCGTTCTTACGAGCTGGCTCCGGAAGGGACTATTGGTATTTGTGGCGGAATGGCCATGTGTGCCTCCTGCCAGTGCTACATCTTGAATTTTGAGCATATGCTTCCGGAAAAGAGCTATGAGGAAGAAGATATGCTGGACCAGGCATTCTTTGTGGAAGACAATAGCCGCTTAAGTTGCCAGATCCCCATTACCGAAGGTCTTGATGGACTGGAGGTGCGTATCGCTCCTGCTTCAGAATAACCGGGAAGACAATAAAGTAAAAAACCTGAACTCATTAGTTCAGGTTTTTTTGTGTTTCTATTTCACTTAAAATTAAGCAAGGTTCCGCCTAAGCATATTCCAGTTTCGATTTCAGCTTCGATACCATCCCAGAGTTCCAGGCGGCTTTTCAGGGAATTCTCTGCAGTTTCTTTAACCTCGTCCCATTTTCTCTGGTCGTCACCGCAAAGATCTGCTACCATTCTAAAGGCCATGGGACCATGCTCGTCCCCGTCTAATTCTATATGACGATCAAAATAATATTTAAAAAGACTAAGATCGTCTTCAGGGAAGTTCTTCTGCACCTTCTCTATGATCGAAGAGAACATGTCGGGAATAAGGCCTTCGCGACCAAAAGTAAAGGCTGAGGCGATCCTGTGAGGCTCCCTGCTATAAACCACTTCAAAGGTCTGCTTTAAGAATTGCTTTACGCTAATGGGTAATTTGCTGGTGGCGATCACCAGGAAAATATCAGTCCCATGGGTTACCTGCATCAAAAGATCCTCGACCTTCTTCCTGTTGGCTCCGGCTGCATCCATCGCGTCCAGGTACATCTCAAAATGGCTCTGTCGCTTTCCCTGCATGTTAATATCGGTTTCTTCAGCAAGAACGATCTCGTTGATGAGGTATCGTATTTCCGGATCTCCCACCGGTAGCCATGGATTCGTAGTCTTAGTGAGTATCTCCTGCAGCGCCGTAAGCAGGGACATGAAATCCCAAACCGCGAACACATGATGCTCCATAAAGATCTGAAGCTGTTCCGGGGTATTTATCTTTTTATATAGGGGATGATTTATTAACTGGTTGGTTAGAGGTTCTAAACTTGCGTTTATCTCTTTAATCATATTTCCTTCAAATTTTTAGCAAAGGTAAAAGCTGAAGTACTATTTAGAAAATCTTAGCGGGTTTTTATAGCTTGTTTAACTCAGAAAATCAGCCTTTTGAGGTAAATTAAAAATATGGCTTTTCAAATTGTGAAATCGATAAATGTAATCGTATTCTATTCAAATAAATCTAAAGATTATTTGAGAGTAGAGGGCGTGGTGGCTAAAAAGCCCAAACCTTTAAAGAAAGAATGCTGTGAAAAATATAAAAAGGGCAAGCGTTGTAAACGTTGCCCCTGTTTTGATCTTGTTGAAATCTAGCAGTTCTTTTCGCAGACTCCCTTTAATTTCTGAAGCGCTTTAGGCCAGGTTTTGTCAAAATATTTAAGCCAGTCATCTTCGGTATCCATTTCTACTTTTAATAAGGTGGAACCATTCTTGTCTTCCAGGTAATAATTTTCATAAAGATCATTTTCGAAAGCAGTTTCCTTGCCTTGGTCCAGCATACCAAGATGTTTGATGCTTACAAATTTACCAGGTTCAAGCTTTGCTATCTGGCTATACATCCCGGCTTTTTCTCCGGCCTCGTTCTCACCTAGAAATAAGATCCTGTTGCCTTCTTTCCATTCACCCTCATACTGCGAAGTTGGATTGAATTCAGCTGTCCATTCCCGGTAATGCTGTTTATCCAGCATAACTGAAAAAACCTTATCCCTTGGGCAGTCGATCTCGACCTGATAGCTGATCTTTTTCATAATGATTTAAATTAAAATGCGGCGTGTCCCGTGATGTCCAGTCCCGTTATCAGTAAATGAATATCGTGAGTACCTTCATAAGTGATCACGCTCTCGAGGTTCATCATGTGCCTCATGATGCTGTATTCCCCTGTTATTCCCATTCCGCCAAGAACCTGCCTGGCCTCCCTGGCGATCTTGATAGCCATTTCCACGTTATTCCTTTTCGCCATGGAGATCTGGGCTGAAGTTGCCTTGCCTTCGTTTCTTAAAGTTCCAAGCCTCCAGGCCATCAGCTGGGCTTTAGTGATCTCTGTGATCATCTCGGCCAGTTTCTTTTGCTGAAGTTGTTTCGCAGCGATAGGCACACCAAATTGCTCTCTTTCTTTGGCATATCTCAAGGCAGTGTCATAACAATCCATTGCTGCTCCAATCGCTCCCCAGGCGATGCCATATCGTGCAGAATCCAGGCAGCCAAGCGGAGCTCCTAAACCAGTTTTATTTGGCATCAGATTTTCCTTTGGAACTTTTACATTATCAAAGATCAGTTCGCCGGTCGCGCTTGCACGAAGAGACCATTTATTATGAGTTTCTGGAGTGGAGAATCCTTCCATTCCACGCTCCACGATCAAACCATGAATTCTTCCTTCTTCATTCTTAGCCCAGACGATAGCGATATCGGCGAAGGGTGAATTGGAGATCCACATTTTCGCACCATTCAGCAGATAGTGATCGCCTTTATCTTTAAAATTGGTGGTCATTCCTCCGGGATTAGAACCATGGTCTGGCTCGGTCAACCCGAAGCAACCTATCATTTCTCCAGATGCCAGCTTCGGTAGGAATTTCTTTTTCTGCTCCTCTGTTCCGTATTTGAAAATTGGGTACATCACCAGTGAAGACTGAACCGATGCGGTGGATCGGATTCCGCTATCCCCGCGTTCAATTTCCTGCATGATCAATCCGTAAGAGATCTGGTCCAGGCCAGCGCCGCCATATTCTTCAGGAATATAAGGTCCAAAAGCACCAATTTCAGCAAGACCGTTGATGAGTTGTTTTGGAAATTCAGCTTTTTGAGCCGCTTCTTCTATGATCGGGGAAACTTCACGCTTTACAAACTCGCGTGTGGCGTCGCGCACCATTTTATGTTCGTCGCTAAGTAGGTCGTCAAGATTGTAATAATCAGGAGCCTGAAAAAGATCTGGTTTCATTTTGTGTAGTGTTTCCAACAAATGTAACCAAGTCTTTTATGAGAAGCAATCTTTTTATTGTGGCTTTGGAAATCGAATAATTAGTCATGCTGAACTAGTTTCAGCATCTTACCTTACTAAGGTTTATATTTCTCTAGAGAACCTGAATTAATTTTATGGTAACGGTTTATCTTTTTTCTTTTTTCCATTGATGAACCCTTCGGCTTCGCTCAGGAGAAATAAAAAAATCTAGTCTTCATTTTCTTATTCACCCATCACGGCTTAAATCTTAAAAGAATTGCAGTCGGCCTCAAACAGTAATCCTTTTTTTTTACGGATTTCTCTCCTATGGGTCCCGAAGCTCAAAATGAGGACAATATATTTCTAAGGTATCCGTCATGCTGAACTTGTTTCAGCATCTTTTAGAGACCCTGAAACAAGTTCAGGGTGACGAAACTCATCGATTTATAATTTCAGGTAGAAATCTTTGACCAGAGCCTTGAATTCTTCGGTGTAATTATGTCTGGAAATCTCTAAAATGAGTTCATCGATTTCTGGTTCTGTATTCTCAAAACCAAAGCTGATAAGGCTTCTTTTGATTGGCGAATCTTCAGTGCCTTTTACCCTCGTTATCTTAAGTGGGAAAAGCTTGTGTTCCTTCGCAATTTCGAGAGCGTTTTGTTCTTCCGTAAACGGAATAATAAGATCAAAATGTCCTTTTTTAGAAAGCAGGAGGGAGGCTCCTTCGATCAATTCAGTTAGGGGAAGGGCGTCAGCGAAACGCGCTTGATCCCTGTTCTCATTTCCGGTCTTATAATCTTCAGAATAAAAGGGAGGATTGGAGATAATTAGGTCGTATTCTTCTTCATCCTGCATTTCTTCCACAAACTCATCGAAACCTGCGTGGTAGCAGAAAAGTCGGTCGCCCCAGTCGCTTTTTTCGAAATTCTCCACAGCCTGTTCATAGGCATTTTCTTCAATTTCAAGCGCATCGATTAGTTGAGCATCAGATTTCTGTGCCAGCATTAGCGCAATAAGGCCCGTTCCTGTGCCAATATCCAGGATGCTTTCTGGTTGATGAACCAAGGAAGCCCATGCTCCAAGAAGCACACCGTCTGTGCCGATTTTCATTGCGCAGCGATCCTGGTCTATACTGAATTGTTTGAATTTGAAGGGTTTTTGAGACATTTTGTAAAAGTAAAAATTTAATGATGTTGTCATTTCGAACGTAGTGAGAAATCTTCTAGTGAGTTCAATACTTATTTGAGATTTCTCAGTCATTTCATTCCTTCGAAATGACTTAATACAAAATTCTGAACTTGATTAAGAATCTGTGGAGAAGCTGAAACTCCCGAAGCATCGGGACAGCTCGACGATACAAAAATAAGAGAATAAAAAAAGAGGTTTTAAATGAATAAAACCTCTTTTTAGAATTTATATGATATGAGCTTATCCTAAAGCTACTCTTTCAAATCCTACAACTTCAAGGTCACCGTCTACAGACTTAACGTACTGTGCAACGCTTTGCTTGTTGTCTTTAATATACGCCTGGTGTACCAAAGTGTTGTCTTTGAAGAAACGCTGAAGTTTACCCTGAGCGATCTTGTCTAACATATTTTCTGGCTTACCTTCCTCTCTTAAAGTATCTTTAGCGATCTCGATTTCTTTATCGATCGTAGCCTGGTCTACACCAGATTCATCAAGAGCTACAGGGTTCATAGCAGCAGCCTGCATAGAAACGTTTTTCGCAGCTTCTTCAGCTCCGTCTACGTTCTTAGAAAGACCTGTAAGAACAGCGATCTTGTTACCAGCGTGGATGTAAGATCCTACGAATGGAGCTTCCAAAGTTTTGAATGCGCCTATCTCGATCTTCTCACCAATAACTCCTGTTTGCTCAGTAAGTTTTTCTTCAACAGTAATTCCGTTGTAATCAGCTTTCAATAACTCTTCTTTTGTTGAGTAGTTAAGAGCCATATCAGCGAAATCGTTAGCTAATTTGATGAAGTCATCATTCTTTGCTACGAAATCTGTCTCACAATTTAGAGAGATGATCACCCCTTTAGTGTTGTCTCCATTAACCTGAGCTATAGCAGCCCCTTCAGAAGAATCTCTGTCGGCTCTCTTGGCAGCAACTTTCTGACCTTTTTTACGTAGCAATTCGATTGCAGTATCATAGTCACCATCAGCTTCTACTAATGCTTTCTTACAGTCCATCATTCCTGCACCAGTAGCTTTTCTTAATTTATTTACTTCAGCGGCGGTTATCTTAGCCATAATATTGTTTTTTATTTAAAAAAAGTCGTTTAGAAACTCACTGTAAAGAAAGAAACTAAACGACTTTTAGATTTTATGAAAACGTTATTTTATTCTTCTTCGTTAGATGATTTTGCCTTGTCTAAAGTTTCACTTTTAGATTCAAGCTTTACATCTTTCTTAGCTTCTTTCATTGCCTTTTTATCTTCGGCGTCTTTTGAAGGAACTTCAGCTTTCTCCTTTTTTACTTTAGGAGCCTTGTCTTCTTTGCCTTCTTTTGAAGCTTTCTCTTCTTTCTTCTTAGCGTCTTTGTTAGACTTTCTTTCAGAAAGACCTTCTACGATAGAATCTGCAACATAAGAAACAACTTTGCTAATAGATTTAGAAGCATCGTCGTTAGATGGGATTAGATAATCAACCTCACGTGGATCGGAGTTGGTATCTACCATCGCAAAAATTGGAATGTTTAGTTTTTGTGCTTCTTTGATCGCGATGTGCTCACGTGTAGTATCTACAACGAAAAGCGCAGCTGGAAGTCTTGACATGTCTGCGATAGAACCTAAGTTCTTTTCCAGCTTAGCTCTAAGACGATCTACCTGAAGACGCTCTTTTTTAGAAAGAGAGTTAAAGGTTCCGTCTTTCTTCATTCTATCAATAGAAGCCATTTTCTTAACAGCTTTACGAATAGTAACGAAGTTGGTAAGCATACCACCAGGCCAACGCTCGGTGATATAAGGCATGTTTGCCTTTTCAGCCTGCTCTGCAACGATCTCCTTCGCTTGTTTCTTTGTAGCTACGAAAAGGATCTTTCTTCCGCTTGCCGCGATCTTTGCAAGAGCTTCACCAGCTTCCTGCATTTTAGCAGCACTTTTATATAGGTTGATGATGTGGATTCCGTTACGCTCCATATAGATATATGGCGCCATGTTCGGGTTCCAGCGTCTGGTTAAGTGTCCAAAATGAACACCAGCATCAAGTAATTCTTTTACTTCTACTTTGTTTGCCATTTTTGTAATAGTTTACGTTCTGTTGAGATAGCAACAATCAGGTGGCTACTTAAGGAAGTACGGCCCTGGCTGTTTAGATGCTAAACTAACCCCTGTTCGGCAGGAACAGAGTAACAACAAAAAATTAATTTTTTTAATGAACTTCCCGGAAACCAATCCGGTAATAAGATTAACGTTTAGAGAACTGGAATTTCTTACGGGCTTTCTTCTGACCGTATTTCTTACGTTCTACCATACGTGGATCTCTAGTAAGAAGACCTTCCGGCTTAAGAGCGCCGTGGTTTTCAGCGTCTAGCTCTACCATAGCTCTGGAAAGGGCAAGACGGATAGCTTCAGCCTGTCCAGTGATACCACCACCGTATACGTTAATTTTAACGTCGAAGTTTCCTTCGTTCTCGGTAAGCATCATTGGCTGGTTTACTTTGTATAAAAGGGTACCAGTAGTGAAGTAATCTTTAAGGTCTTTCTTGTTTACGGTAATGTTTCCTTTTCCTTCTGAAACATATACACGGGCCACAGCTGTTTTTCTACGGCCAATTTTGTGAATTACCTCCATTACTTAACGTCGTTTAAGTTAATAGTTTTAGGTTTTTGAGCTTCGTGATCGTGTTCAGATCCTACATAAACCTTTAAATTTCTGAATAGGTCAGCTCCAAGTTTGTTCTTTGGAAGCATTCCCTTGATTGCCTTTTCGATAAGTCTCTCTGGACTTTTTTCGAATAATTCGGCAGCCGTTAGACTTTTTTGCCCACCCGGGTGACCTGTGTGACGCAAGTATTCTTTAGCGTCCCATTTCTTTCCGGTCAAGTTGACTCCTTGTGCGTTTAAAACAATTACATTGTCTCCGCAGTCAACGTGTGGGGTGAAGTTAGGCTTGTGCTTTCCTCTAAGTAGGTATGCTACTTTAGAAGCAAGACGACCTAAATTTTGTCCTTCAGCATCTACCACAACCCATTCTTTGGTTCTGGTGGCTTTGTTAGCCGATACTGTTTTGTAACTTAATGTGTCCACACCAATTGATTTTACTAATTATTAAACATTCCAATCCCGTTTACCCGAATCTCAATCGGGAAAACAGGGGTGCAAATGTACAATTATAAATTCTAATAGCAAATAGCGAAAAGATTATTTTATTTGCTTTGAAGAGACTGATTTTCAGTGAAATCTAAGATTTATATTTTTTCCAGTTTACAAAGACAGCGAAAATTAAGGAGCTGAAATTCAGCTAGGCCCTTTTTAATAATTCCGAAGCGATTTCCTAACCGATTAAAAACGTTAAAAGTCGGTAAACGATCATTTTAATGTTAAAAAAGTCATAAAATTCTTACGAAGAGCCTTATGTTTGCATCGAAACCAAATGCTTAAGGAAATGATTAAATCTTTTAAAATGAAATGCCTGGCCCTTATCGCTATTGTATTTCTGGGGTTAGTGGGATGTAGTAAAGATGAGGCAGGGGCAGATCCTCAATTAAAAGTAAGTGATGCAATGGCTGTAACCAATGCAGATATGATTGGCCACTGGCAATTATCGCGTATGATGGCCGATACTCTGGTAGATCTGGATGATGATAATTCCTTCAGCAAAAATCTTTTGGATGAAACCGATTGTTTTAACACAATGAGTATAACATTTAAGAAAGACGGAACGTTTATTAGTAACAATGCCCAGATGAGCTTTGAAGCAGGTGCTTCACAAAATGAGTTTAGCTGTCTTTCAGATAGAATGGATTCCGGGAACTGGGAAGTAAGAAATGATAGTTTGATCCTGGAAATGCAGATAAATGGTGAAACATACATTCATAGGAAACTGATCAATTTTGAAAGTGACAGGTTTTCTTTTGATGTGAACAAGATAGAGTCAAATCAATATGTGAACGACCCGGGTGATACCCAGGCTTCAGCAATAAGAATTTTAGAACTGGAGTATTCCAGAAAATAGAATACCCGTTCTAATTGTAGTTTTAGTGTTAGTTGGAAAACCTCACAGGCGTTAGTTTGTGAGGTTTTTTGTTTCGGATACTATTAAAATGGAGGGTATTCTGGAATCCTGTATGGCTTAATTGGATTAATCTATTCGAACTCCTTTACTGGTAAAAGATAAACCCTGCTGACCAGAGGTAGAGATCATTACACCTTCAAAAAGTGGTTCTGTAGAAGATTGTTTTATAGACCATTCAAAGATGAAATTTGCCCCGGTACCTCCTTCTTTATCAGTTTCATCAACAACGATCTCTACGGTTTCCAGTGGAGCAATGAATATGGGATGATCAAAATAAATGCGGATGGGTTCCCCTTTGGTGTTAAAATATTCAGCCTTATCTATATAGATGGTGTCCTCCATATCTATATTTCTCATGCTGACTGTGGAAGTAAGGTTATGGGTACGGTGTTCCGTCTGGCTATAAATTTCAGAATAGACCGAAAGATAGGATTTGCCCTTTTTAAGGGAGTCGGTCACAGAGCTATCAACACCCCGGGCTTCCCAGTTCACGGGATCATAAGAACTGATCTCCTTTTCCTTCTTACAGGAAAAAATGAGTGCAGAGAAAAGTAAAATTAAGATCCCTTTTTTCATTTCTTTAATTAATGTGCCTCCAGCCAGTTATCACCTGTTCCAAGGTCAACGTCTAACGGAACTTCGAGTTTGTAGGCATTCTCCATTTCGCTTTTTATCATTTTCTGAACCTTCTCCAGTTCATCTTTGTGTGCATCGAACACCAATTCATCATGCACCTGCAGGAGCATCCTGGTCTTATAGTTTTCTTCTTCCAGCTTCCTGTGGATATTGATCATGGCCAGTTTGATGATGTCGGCAGCACTTCCCTGGATTGGGGCATTCACTGCGTTTCTCTCGGCAGCGCCACGAACCACCTGGTTCCTGGAATTGATATCCTTTAAATACCTTCTCCTGCCCAGCACGGTGGAAACATAACCGTGCTCCCGGGCAAATTCTACCTGGTCTGCGATATAACTGCTCAGTTTTGGGTAGGTCTTATAATAGGTATCTATCAATTCCTTGGCTTCACTTCGGGAAAGCGAGGTCTGGTTGCTTAATCCGAAAGCGGAAACCCCATAAATGATCCCGAAATTCACCGTTTTCGCGTTACTACGTTGCTCGCGGGTCACTTCTTCCAGCGGAACACCAAAAACCCTGGCGGCAGTAGAAGCGTGAATATCCTCTCCATTCTGGAAAGCTTTGATCATGTTCTCCTCCTTGCTCAAGGCGGCGATGATCCTGAGTTCAATTTGAGAATAATCGGCAGCAAGCAATACATAATTTTCATCACGAGGAACGAAAGCCTTCCTAACCTGCCTGCCTCTTTCGGTTCTTATTGGGATATTCTGAAGGTTCGGGTTGTTTGAGCTTAGCCTCCCTGTTGCGGCAGTGGTCTGCACATAATCTGTATGCACCCGACCGGTGGTTTTTTCAACCTGGTTCGGGAGGGCATCTACATAAGTGTTCTGAAGTTTTACCAGGCCTCTAAAGTCCAGTACATGCCTTACGATATCATGCTCATCTGCCAGTCCAGATAATACATCTTCACTGGTAGAATACTGACCGGTCTTGGTCTTTTTTGGTTTTTTAACCAATGCCAGTTTCTCGAACAGGATAACTCCTAATTGTTTTGGAGAGCTTATCAGGAATTCCTCACCTGCAGCTTCATAGATCTTAGCTTCCAGGTCCTTGATGTCTGAAGCCAGGGCTTCCGATAATGATTTCAGGTATTTTTCATCCAGCCTGATGCCTTCCAGTTCCATGTCGGCCAGTACCTTGACCAGCGGAATTTCGATCTCGTTGAAAAGCTTCCTGGTTTCTGCCTCATCGAGTTCTTTTTCAAAAAAATTCTTCAGCTGGAAGGTGATATCAGCATCTTCTGCGGCATATTCGGTTTGCTTGTCCAGGGGCACATCTCTCATATTACCCTGGTTCTTGCCTTTTTTGCCAATAAGTTCTGAAATAGGTTGAGGTGTATAGTTAAGGTAAGTTTCGGCCAGCACATCCATATTATGGCGCATATCTGGATTAATCAGGTAATGCGCGATCATGGTATCGAACAGAGGTCCTTTTACCTCGAGCTTATATTTATCCAGTACCTCGATATCGTACTTAAGGTTCTGGCCTATCTTTTCTATTTTTTCATTTTCGAAGAATTCTCTTAGTTCTTCGATGATCTTCTGGGCCTCTTCCCTGTCTTCGGGGAAGGGGATATAAAATCCTTTCCCGGCCTCCCAGGAAAAAGCGATGCCTACAAGTTCAGCTTCCAGTGGGTTCAGGCTTGTAGTTTCGGTGTCGAAGCAAACGCTTTTTTGTTTCAGCAGTCTTTCAATAAAAAGCTTACGCGCCATTTCTGTGGTCACAGCCTGGTAAAAGTGTGGAGTATCTGAAAGATTGGTCCTGGAGGAAGTTCTTTCTATTTCTTCTCCGTCTCCGCCAAAAAGAGAGAATTGTCCTGCGCCAGCAGTTGCCTGGGCATTTTTCTTGGCAGAAGGCGAATTGGTGACCTGGGTTTGCTGGGTTTCTTCCTCTCCGCTGAAAAGTTTAATGAACTGGTCTTTTAATCTTCTGAATTCCAGCTCGTCGAAGATCTCCTGTACCTTATCTCCGTCTGGCATCGAAAGCTCATAGTCTTCTGCATGGAATTTCACATCGCAATCGGTAAAGATGGTGGCCAGTTTTTTGGATAAACGCCCCAGTTCGGCATTTTCGATCACCTTTTCTTTCATCTTTCCTTTAAGGTCATCTGTATTTTCCAGCAGACCTTCCATACTGCCGTATTTCTTTATGAACTTTTTAGCGGTTTTCTCGCCCACTCCCGGAAGCCCCGGGATATTGTCTACAGAATCTCCCATCATGCCGAGAAAATCGATCACCTGCTCGGGTCTTTCCACTTCAAATTTCTTCTGAACTTCAGGAATTCCCCAGATCTCGATGCCGTTACCCATACGGGCAGGCCGGTACATAAAAATATTTTCAGAAACCAGCTGGGCAAAATCCTTGTCTGGAGTGACCATATAAACCTTATAGTTCTCCTTTTCTGCCTGCTTGGCCAGGGTCCCGATAATATCATCGGCTTCCATACCTGCACTTTCCACCACCGGGATATGCATGGCTTTCAGGATATCCTGTATGATCGGGATAGCCTCACGGATAGGCTCCGGGGTTTCGTCCCTGTTGGCCTTGTATTCAGAGAACATTTCAGTTCTTTCTTTACTGCCATCCTTATCGAAACAAACCGCCAGGTGATCTGGTTTTTCACGTCTTATCACATCAAAAAGTGAATTAGTGAACCCCATGATCGCTGAGGTATTGAAACCCTTGGAATTGATACGAGGGTTTTTGATGAATGCGTAATATCCACGAAAAATTAAAGCGTACGCGTCGAGTAAGAAAAGGCGTTTTTGATCGGCCATTGGTGTCGTTTAAATATAAAATTGAGAATATTCCAAAACTACAAAGATATTAGCAGTCTTCCTTGCAAACAATCAACAATAAGCAATTAACAAAAATCATAAAGAGCTAAAAAGCTAATTAATTTTCCAGGTAAGATTTGCTCGGATTGTTCGTGCTTTCTCCATTACAGAACTTTGCGTAACTGAATCCTTTATGTATGCAATAAGAACCAATTTCTCCTTTTTTGTTCATGGCGACATAGGCAACCTGGAAATCCTTGTAGTTTGGTGATTTTCGTACGGTACGCATCACCGCTTCTTCACAGGCTTCCTGCGGAGATTTTCCCTGTCGCATTAGTTCCACGATCAAAAAACTACCCACACTTTTCATGATGGCTTCTCCCATTCCGGTTCCAACAGCGCCGCCTACCTCGTTGTCCAGGAATAAACCTGCGCCGATGATAGGGGAATCTCCCACGCGACCATTCATTTTATAGGATAAACCGGAAGTGGTACAGGCCCCGGCGATATCTCCATTTTTATCCAGGCATAGCATCCCAATGGTATCGTGATTTTCAATATTTATGATCGGCTTGTATTCTTTATGCTCCAGCCAGTCTTTCCATGCTTTTTCTGACTCCTCGGTCAGCAGGTTCTTTCTTTTGAACCCCTGCTGAATGGCGAACTGCAATGCTCCTTCACCGGCCAGCATTACATGTGGGGTTTCTTCCATTACCTTGCGTGCCACCGAAACCGGGTGGGCGATCTCCTTGAGGTAAACCACCGAACCGGCATTTCCCTCTGGCGACATGATACAGGCATCCAGGGTGACATTCCCGTCCCGGTCTGGCGCGCCGCCATCACCAACGGTGGTGTTCTTAAGGTTTGCTTCTTCTACCATAACCCCTTTTTCCACAGCATCCAGGGCTGAAGCTCCATCTTCCAGCATGCTTCCGGCCATTTTTGTCGCGTTCTGGAAATTCCAGGTAGCTACCGCTACCGGATAATTTTTGGTCATATTTAATTCTTTAAAGATTGATCGGGATAAGACAGAAGGAGCCGCGCTTATCGCTGCTCCGGTAAGTCCTGTTTTTAAGATAAAATTCCTTCTCTTCATATAGAGTTTACTGGTTGAGGTCCCGTTCTGGTAAATTTATTAAAAGCATGTTTAAAACCAGGATTCAATATGGTCGCACTTTACTAATCATTTGATATGAAGGTTCTATTTGAATAAAATTTAATTTAAATCTATAAGTCGCAGTTCTAATTTCATAAAATGATGTTAATTCGTATAGGTATAATTTTAAATTCACATTTTGTAATTAAGCAAATATGTTCGCCTCAGAAACCTGGTCCCTATACGTCACGATACTTTTAATTGTCTATGCTCTGGTCATTCTTTTCTTTGTGATTAGAGGTAATCTCAGGACCAAAAATATCGATGATTTTGCCATTGGCAGTGACGGTTTTCCTGCCTGGGCCGTAGGCCTGAGCCTGGCCGCATCCATGACCAGCGCGGCCACATTCATAATAAATCCGGGGTTTATTGCACTTTATGGATTTTCGGGGCTTATCTCTTTCGGCATCGTTATGCCCATCGCCATTTTTGCCTCCCTTATTTTCTTTACCAAGGCATTTCAGAAACATGGTTCCACGGTAAAAGCGCTTACCATGGCGCAATGGATTGGCAAACGCTATGACTCCAAAGGACTCACCATTTTCTTTGCGATCCTCTCTTTATTGCTAATAACTTTCATTGTTCTAATTTGTGTTGGCTTGACCCAGATCATCTCGAAATCATTGAACCTGGAGCCATTTTATGTGCTTATGGGACTTATCGCCTTTGTTTTTGGTTATACCATGTTTGGCGGGGCCAACTCAATGGTCTACACCAATACGGTGCAGGCAATTATCATGTTCGTGGTAGCAGTGATCCTTTTATGGTCGGGTTCAGAATATTTCTCCAATGGTTTCGACGGAATTGTAGAATTACTGAACGAAATAGACCCGAATCTTACTCAACCCACGAATCCCGAAAGTTTTCTTTTCCGCGATTATTTTGAGATCATCGTATGCCAGATCATAATCGGGATCGCTATCGTTTGCCAACCCCATATCATTACCAAAACCCTTTTTCTTAGAAGTGAAAAAGCGATCAACGAATACCTGACCGTAGCCATCATTTGCATGAGCGTTTTCTTCCTGGTGGTGGTCGTTGGATTGTATGCCAGGATCACTTTTCCTGATTTAAGCATAGCGGGTACAACGCTAAAAATGGATGAACTGGTTTCGGCTTATGTGGTAAAGACCTTTTCCGCAGGGGTCGGGGTGATCATCGTGGCGGGATTGATCTCGGCCGGACTTTCTACCCTCGAAGCCCTGATCCAGTCTTTATCTACCACGATAACTACAGATCTTATTGCGCCCTTTCGGAATAAAGAAAATTTCAACCAGGTGGGCCTGAACAAGGTCGTTATCATTTTGCTGGCGGTGGTTAGTTTCTTTTTAAGCTACGACCAGATCATTGATCCCAATGTTAGTGTGGCGATCTTTGCCCAGAATGGGGTCTATGCCTATTTCGCGGCGGCTTTTGTTCCCGTGCTTTTCGGAATATATTTTAAGAAGGTTAGCAAGAACGCGGTTTTTATCGCCAGTTTCTCTGCGGTGGCCCTGCATTTTATCATCTATTACGGCAGGATCACGCCCTATATGCAGGAGCCGGTGAACAACCCGGGAGTTTCTGCGGCCATTGCCGTGGTAGCCTCGTTCATAATTGGTAATTCTCTATATTTAATGAGTAGAAAGAAAGCATGAATTATTTCGACTGGATAGCAAAATGGTCTGTTTATACACCCTGTAAAACCGCGGTGGCTTCTGTAGATACAGGTAATACCTATACCTATAAAGAGCTGAACCAGCTTTCTGTCCAGGTAGAAAAATGTCTTCGGGAGGAATATTCCATTCAGAAAGGAGACAGGATCGCCGTGCTGGCATGCCATTCTCCAGAATACCTTGTCTTGTTCATTGCGGCGCAACGTATGGGCGCAATCCTAGTGCCCCTGAATTTCCGGGCTTCGGTTCCTGAGCTTGTTTATTGCATCAGGGATGTGGAACCCGTGCTTTTTATTGTTGAAAAGGAATTCGGGCATATCCTGAAGCCGGTCAAAGAAGAGATCTTTACCAGGTCTGTTGAATTTCAGAATATCTTCGAACAGGCGGCCGGATTTGATTCTGGAGCCCTGCCTGCCGAGATCGAGCCGGAACAGGCGGTATTTATTTTCTATACTTCAGGCACTACCGGCAAACCTAAGGGAGTGCTTTATACCAACCGTATGCTGTTCTGGAATAGCCTGAATACCTCGGTGCAGCTGGAGATCACTTCCGTAGATTTTACGTTAAATGCCCTGCCGCCTTATCATACCTCTGGCTGGAATGTACTGCTTCTGCCCATGTTGCATCGTGGTGCGAGGGTAGATTTTATTAGATCTTTCAAGCCGAAAAAGGTGCTGAATTATATTCAGGACCAATCCATAAGTCTTTTCCTGGCCATTCCCACCATGCTCAGGATGATGGTGAAAAATCCTGCTTTTAAAAATTTTAGTGCTTCGAAGCTAAAATATATCGTCGTTGGAGGAGAGGACCTTTCCATTTCGCTGATCGATAAGTGGGCCGAAAATGGCATACTCTTAAGACAGGGTTATGGTCTTACCGAAGCCGGCCCCTGCATCACCTCCCTGCATCACCATGACGCCCTCTGGAAAAAAGGTTCCATAGGGAAGCCAAATTTCTATGTAGACCATAAGATCATTGATGATGAGGGTCTGGAAGTTGAAATTGGTGAGAAAGGAGAACTCTGTATAAGAGGTCATATAGTTACCCCGGGTTACTGGAACAATTCGGCCTACACCTTTGAGAAAATCAAGGACGGATGGTTCCATACCGGAGATATTGTGAAGATGGACAAGGAGGGATTTCTTTACATGCTGGGGCGCAAGAACCAGTTGTTCATATCTGGAGGTGAAAATATCTATCCGCTGGAAATTGAGAACTTGCTACTTAAAAACCACTTCGCAAAAGAAGTGGCTGTTGTTGGCGTGGAGGACGAAAACTGGGGAGAAGTTGGTGTGGCCTTTATGGCTGGCATAAAACATGCTTTGAGCGATGAAGAATTAGCCCAACAACTAAGGTCTTTAATGGCTTCATATAAGGTGCCCCGGCACTTCATTTACCTGGATTCCCTGCCTAAATCTGGTATCGGTAAAATAGACCGAAAGAAACTAAAACAATTGTTCAAGCAAATACAACATGAGAAAAGGAATATTAGCTAGCCTGTTGTGTCTGGTTATCACCGCGCTAACAGCCCAGCAAAAGATCAAAGAAACAGTAACCTACGACCTACCAGTGAAAAGTATCCAAATAAATTCTGAAACCATCGCCTATACAGACCAGGGAGCCGGGGAGCAAAGCCTGTTGTTCGTGCATGGACTTTCCAGTAACCTCGATGCCTGGAAGAAGAATGTAAAGGGGCTGGAAAATGATTTTCGCTGTATCGCCATCGACCTGCCAGGATACGGGAAATCTTCCCGGGGAAAAACCGATTTCAGCCTGGCAGAATACGCCGGTATGCTAAAGGAGCTGGCGCAGAAACTGGACCTTAAAAAAGTGAGCCTGGTGGGGCATAGCATGGGCGGGCAGATCGCCATGCATTCGGTTATTCAATACCCTGAAACTTTTGAAAATCTTGTTCTTATCGCACCTGCGGGTATCGAAACATTTACCGAACAGGAGGCAACCGTGATGAAATCGGCCTATACTCCCGCCATGGTGATAAATGCCAGTGACGAGCAGGTGCTGGCCAACTATAAACTGAACTTTTATTCTTTTCCTGAAGACGCCCAGCCGATGGTTGATCAGCGTATCGCCATGAAGTCTGCGGAAGATTTTCCTGATTATGCCGAAACCGTGGTGAACAACATTCATGCGATGCTGGATGAACCGGTGATCTCAGAAATTAGTAAGATCGATCTCCCGGTTTTGATGATCTTCGGAAATAACGATATGCTTATTCCGAATAAATACTTTCATCCTTCCCAGAGCATTGACGGACTTATTGAAACTTCCAGGCAAAAGTTCGATCAGCTAGAGGTGAAAACCGTTGACGAAGCTGGTCATTTTGTTAATTTTGAAAAGGCCGAAGAGGTTAACCAGGCCATTAGGGATTTTCTGAATTAATGAAGTCTAAACTTAAAATATTTACCGATTTTGCTGAAGGGGTCCTGCCTCATGAAGCCTCCTATCTTCAAAAGGAAAACAGGATAAGGGATAGAGAAAAGTCAGAGATACTGGAAAGGGTTTGCAGAAATGCCGAACGTTTTTTCACTTCTGAAGAGTTCGACGAAGAGATCGATAAACGCAAATATGCCTATATCAAAAAATGGATAGGCCAGAAGTTGGAAAGGGCAGATGTGGATGCCCACCTGGAATATCTTAGCCATATAGAAAAACAGATACTTACCGATACCATCTCATCTTCCGAGGAAAAGGAATTGCTGGAGTATATCCATATTTATGACCAGACTTCCTTTTATTTCCAAAAATTCTACGAACTGGTGAGGGAATACCAGGATTATCTTCTGGTGAGGTTCAGGTACCAGGATTGTGAGATCACCGAGGCTTTTTTAAAGGAGAACCAGAAATATTATCAAAAAGCCCTAAAGGTCAAGGATGAGATCTTTCATGCCACCAAAGACCTTACCCGGCAGTATACCTCCCAGAATACCAATACCAAGCCCTGGGAATCCAGGCTGCTGGAATATCTATATGATGACGAGCTTGATGGCCGCAATAAGTATCATGCCTTTATCAGGCTGGTGTTCCTGTATTTCAATTATAAGGAATACGAAAAGGCCCGGCAGGTTTTCGATTATATAGATGAATGTTTTAAGAACGGGCTTATGTATTCGCGAAGGGTATTGTTCAACTATTACGCGAACCGGGTGATCCTGCATTCCAATCTCAAGGACCTGGACCAGGCAGAATATTATGCTCACCTTTCGGTAAAACAGGAGAACAGCGACCAGTTATTCTACCTGAACAACCTGGTGGCGATACTTCTTAAAAAGGAAAAGAACAAAGAAGCCCTGGACCTGCTCACCGGGAACTATAAGCTATTCAAGAACTCCTTTAACCATCACCAGAAACTGGGGTTTGCTACTCACTATGTTAGAACGCTGGTCAGGAATAAGCGTATAGCCATTGCCGAGACCTTTGCCAGGAATTTCTTGTATGAGAACCGGAAACATGTTTTTGAACATCGCTGGAGCCGGTTCTTTTCTAATTACCTTATGTTGTTAACTACCGCCGAAAAACCTGCTGAGGTGATTGGTCTTACAAAAAAATATAACCTGCTGGAGAGGGAAACCGAGGCGATGTGCCGGGATAATTTTATTCCTAAGATCCACTGGTATTATCACCTGGCCAATTACCTGAACGGGCAGAGTTCAGAAGACAGGTTGTTCGAGCAGCTAACCGGGAGCATAGACCTTGCCCAGCTTGATGCTGAAGGAACAGAAGCCCTGTTGGAATTCATAGATAGACTGGCCTTTAGCCTTCCCCGTTTCTTTTCCAGACTAAAGTCGCACTTTGAGCAAAACGCCCTTATTTACTAGGTTATTTTGAATATTACCAGCTTCCTGTGCTTAAATCAGGTTAGGGTCATACTTCATTATCTTTCTCCTGCTTCCTTATTGCTGACTTCCCTTGTTAAATTCGTCTTAAAATAATTTAAAAACATCTCTTATGAAGATCAGACTTTTCACCATTATGAGCTTGCTGTTCGGGGTATTCGCGTACGCTCAGACGGGAAGTATCAGCGGTACGGTTACAGATGCCGCTACCGGGGAACCATTGCTGGGGACCAATATTGTAGTTAGGGGAACTAATACCGGGGCTACGACCAATGAAAATGGATATTATAAACTTGAGCTCGAACCTGATGATTATACCATTGAAGTTTTCTTCATGGGCTACGAGACCATTAGCAGGGATATTACTATAGCAGCCGGGGAAGATATGACCATGGACTTCAGCCTAAACCAGTCTTCATCGGTGATGGAAGAAGTGGTAGTTTCGGCGAACAGGAGACCGCAAAAGATCACCAGGGCTCCGGCCACGGTGAACGTGATCTCTTCTGAACAGATACAATCCTTTGCCGGGCCCAACCCGGGTGAGCTGGCTGCACGCCAGAAAGGTGTGGACTTTGTTCGTACCGGGGTGCAGGGAACAGGTTTGAACATACGCGGATTCAACTCTGCCTTTAACTCCAAAAACCTGCAGGTAGAAGACGGAAGGATATCTTCTCTAATCGCAACCGGGCTGCCGCTTGGGTCTTTCACTACCATTACCAAAGAAGATATAGAAAGGGTGGAGATCATTCTTGGGCCAAACGCCGCTCTCTATGGGCCTAATGCCCACAATGGTCTGGTGAATACCCTAACAAAAGATCCGAGGACCTCAGAGGGTCTGGACCTGGTGGTGGGAGCCGGAAACCAGGAACAATTTACAGCCAGGGGTAGGTATGCCCAGAAGGTGAGCGATAATTTCGCTTTCAAGGTTTGGGGAGAAAGAACCCAGGGAGAGGAATTCGAATATGTGGATTCTGTTTATGTAGGTACCGAAGCATATGACGAACTAGAGCTGGACAGGGATTTCTCTACTACAAAGTTTGGGGCGGCTACCTATTTCACCTTTAACGAGACCAACGACCTTATCGCTTCTTACGGTCACAGTAATAACTCCAATCTTGGGGTGACCAATGCCGGAAGGAACCAGATCAAGGACTGGTCTATAGATTACCTTCAGTTAAAATATGTCTCTCCACACTTCTACGGAAACCTTTACCACACCTGGAGTAAGACCGATGAGACTTACGCGATCAACCAGCGTACACAGAACTACGTTTCTTTTATCAATAACGGATTTACTGAAGCAGAGGCCCTGGAAAGATCCTTTACCGAACAGTGGTTCCCTATCGAGGGAATTCCAGATGGCGGGATCAGCCTCCCAAGAGGATCCGTATTTAAGGATGCCTCTACCAGGCTGAACGCAGAAGCCCAGTATAACAATAATTTCGGGAATCTAACTTACGTGATAGGAGCACAGTACCAGCAGGACAATGCCGATTCAAAGGGGACTTACCTTTTAGACCAGGATGGTGAGATCACCATAGACCAGGTGGGAGTTTACGGGCAGCTGGAATATACTTTTGAGCAGGCAGACCTTGACCTTCTTTTCGTGGCCAGGTATGACGATCATGAGTTTTACGGAGGAAACTTCATTCCAAAAGCAGCCGTGGTAAAGAATTTCGATTTTGGTAGCTTCAGGTTGACTTACGGGAAAGGTATCGCTGCTCCATCTATTCTAAACCTTAGTGGTAACCTTTTCGGCGGACTTGTCCTTGGAAACGGGGAAGGCTTTACGCTTGAAGATGGTACAGAGATTCCTGAACTTAAAGTTGAAACCATCAAGTCCTGGGAGATTGGGTATAAAGGAAAACTTTTTGGAGACAAGACCTTCTTCGAAGCCAACGCCTATTATAACCAGTCTGAAGACTTCCTGAGCCCGTTGATCAATATTTCAGCGACCTCTCCGGTAGCTCTAAGAGGGGATACTCCTATAGAAGAGCTTATTCCAGGGTCTGACGGTTCGTTCGTACTTACCTACCTGAACTTTGGAAAAGTGGATACTTACGGGGCAGATCTTGGAATCAATTACTTTATAAACGATCAGAACAGGCTTTCTTTTAACTATTCCTATTTCGGCTATGATATAGATAAGAACGACCCGGCCAACGACGGGAACAGGGATGGATTGGTTCTGGATACAGACCTTCCTTTGAACACCCCGGAAAATAAGTTCGGCATCGGCTATTACTATACGGGGCCAAAATTCTTCGGATCGCTTTACGGAAGATATGTACAGGAATATGATTTCTTCTCCGGGATCAATATCGCAGCAGAAACCCAGGATCTTAATGGCGATGGCGTGAACGATGTTATTGAAGGAGCCAGGAATGGCAGAACCTGGAACTACGGGCCCTTAGGAGGATTCTTCAACCTGGACCTTACCCTGGGATATAATTTCAACGAGAACTGGACCGTGGGAGCTTCGGTGACCAACGTGCTGGATTCTGAAGTAAGACAGTTCGTGGCTTCTCCGGAGATCGGGAGATTGTTCATGGTGGAGCTAAAATATCACCTGCCAATAGGAAAGAATTAAGAATTTAATCCTGTTAGACAGATGATCCAGAAAACAGAATTAAACAACGGGATTAGTCTGGAGTACCTCGACCAGGGAGAAGGAGAAGTGGTTCTTCTTCTTCATGGGCTTGGCTCCACCAGGGCCGACTGGGATTTTCAGAAAGATGCTTTTTCCGAAGATTTCAGGATCATTGCACCAGACCTCCGGGGGCATGGAAATTCTTCCAGGCCCAGTGGAAAGGATGCTTATGGCATTCCGAAATGTGCCGAAGATATGAAGCTCCTGCTGGAATCACTTGGTATTTCAAGCTGCATGGTCGTAGGTTTTTCCATGGGAGGAGCTGTGGCCTTTCAAATGGCTGCTGAGTATAAAGACCTGGTTTCAAAACTGGTGATCGTGAATACAGCACCAGATTTTAATGCCCTGGGAGAGATGGGAGAGCAGATGATTAAGGACCGTACCCAATTGCTGAGGTCTGAAGGCATGGAGGCCATGGCTGCTAAAGTTTCAGAAGGAATGTTTCCTGAAGAGAAGCAAAAGCATCTTCGGAAAATATTCTTCGAGCGTGCCCATCAAAATGATCTGGATGCCTATTACCATTCATTCATCACCCTTATGGGCTGGGGAATAGGGGAGAAGATCAGAAATATCGAGGTTCCCGCATTGGTAGTTGCTTCAGACATGGATTATACCCCGGTGGATTTAAAGAAATCCTATGCTGAAAAAATGCCCGATGCCAAGGTGGTGGTAATACAAAATTCCAGGCATGGAGTGACCATGGACCAGCCGGAACAATTTAATAAAGCAGTTTTAAAATTTTTAAAGTCATGAATAAAGCAGCCCTGATCACAGGAAGTACCAGCGGAATAGGGAAATCTATCGCCATCGCTTTTGCCGATGCGGGTTATGATATCATGTTTCATGGCCTGGAAAAAGATGGACCGCAGATCGCTGAAAAAATAGGAGAGGAGTATTCGGTGAAAACCGCATTCTCTAACGCCAACCTGAAAGAGCAGGACGCGATAAATGAACTGGTTTCAGAAGCGGTCAAAGAATTCGGGAAGATCGATATTCTTATCAATAATGCAGGAATACAACATGTTTCAAAAGTTGAGGACTTCCCCCTGCAAAAATGGAACGATATTATCGCGATCAATCTCACTTCAGCCTTTGTGGCTTCCCGGGCCGTCTGGCCTTTTATGAAGCGCAATGGTTTCGGGCGTATTATCAATATTTCTTCGGTACACGGGTTACGAGCTTCAGAATACAAATCGGCCTATGTGTCGGCCAAGCACGGCATCATAGGGCTTACCAAGGTGCTGGGACTGGAAGGCGCCGGCGACAATATTACCTGCAATGCCATTTGCCCCGGATATGTGAGAACTCCGCTGGTTGAAGGCCAGATCAAAGACCAGGCGAAAGCTCACGGACTTTCTGAAGAGGAAGTAATAAAACAGGTGATGCTTAAAAAGCAGGCCGTAAAAGAATTTATTCCCGAAAAGAAGATCGCCGAACTGGCACTTTTTCTCGCCAAGGAAGACTCTTCGGCCATTACCGGCTCGGCATACGTGCTCGACGGGGGCTGGAGCGCACAGTAAATTTTTAGTTTGGGATGTTTGCAGATAGGCAGGGCAATTATTTGTCCTGCCTATCTTGTTATTAGTTAAAATGAACTAAAAAATTACTCCCGGAGGGAGATTCCCAATATCTTCGCAAAAAAGTCCTATAATGCGTTGGTTCATCCTGATTGCGATCTTTCTGGTCATAGATATTTATGCGTATCAGGCCCTCAGGGTCTTTTCCAGGAATACCTGGGTGGGAGTGATCTATTTCCTGGTTTCTGCCCTTCTTATCGCCAATCTTTTCTACCAGTTCAATCAGCCTGCGCCAAATGATGGTTTTGGAGGTGGCCGTGGTTATGCCATTGGTCTTTTCCTTGCTTTTTTCGTCGGAAAACTGGTGCTTACCATTATCATGCTGGGTGAAGATGTGGTAAGGGTTCCTATGGCAGGGGTGCAGAAGCTTTTTGGTACTTCCGAAAGTTTTGAAATGCCCTCCCGCCGGAAATTCCTTAGTACGATCGCCCTGGGTCTGGCTGCGATCCCTTTTGCCGGATTGCTGTATGGGATGTACAAAGGGCGTTATAATTTCAGGGTGCTCAGGTACACCCTTTATTTCGAGGACCTTCCCGAAGCTTTCGACGGCTACCGCATAAGCCAGATCAGCGATATTCACAGTGGTAGTTTCGATAATAAGGAAAAGATAAGGTACGGCGTGGAGCTTCTAAAGGAGCAGGACAGCGACCTGGTGGTATTTACCGGTGACCTGGTGAACAATAAGGCTTCAGAAATGGATGGCTGGAAAGAGCTTTTTTCTGAAATAAAAGCCAGGGACGGGGTGTTTTCGATATTAGGAAACCATGATTATGGAGATTATCATAACTGGGAAAGTCAGTCGGCAAAAATAGAGAACCTGGAAAAGCTGAAAAATACCCACGCCGAAATGGGCTGGAATCTTATGCTGAACGAGAACAGGTTCATCGAGAAGAAGGGTGAGCGTATCGCCCTGGTAGGAGTGGAGAACTGGGGTGCCGGTGGATTCAAAAAAGCGGGTGATCTTAAAAAGGCCGGAGCAGGGGTAGATGAGAATGATTTCAAGATCCTGCTAAGCCACGATCCTTCTCACTGGGAGCAGGAGGTGAAGAGCGATCCCAAGAAATATCATTTAACCATGAGCGGGCATACCCATGGGATGCAGTTCGGGATAGAGATCCCCGGCTGGTTCAAATGGAGTCCCGTGCAATATCGATATAAACACTGGGCCGGGATCTACGAGGAAGCCGGCAGGTATATCAACGTGAACAGGGGATTCGGATTCCTGGCCTATCCCGGGCGTGTGGGCATCTGGCCGGAAATTAGTGTCATAGAACTGAAAAAAGGTTCTAAGCCCGCATAATTAGAAGAATTTCCTATATTTGATTTAAGCTGGCCTACCCGGTAGCCGGCAGGCGAAAAAATAAATCCTGAATTATGTCAAAATTTGGCGAATTAGTAGACCTTAAAATTCCTGTTCTTTTAGACTTCTATACAGAATGGAATGACGCTTCGGTAGCGATGCACCCCGTGCTTAGGGATGTTGCCGCGGCGATGGGCGACAAGGCGAAGGTGATCAAGATAGATGTGGATAAGAATTCACAGCTGGCAGAAGCGCTTCGCGTAAAAGGGCTTCCTACGCTAATGATCTATAAGTCTGGAGAGATGAAATGGCGGCACAGTGGAGAGCAGGATGCCAACACGCTTATTGGCCTGCTTAAAGAGCATCTTTAAGACTTCTGAATTCCCATCCTTTATTATGGTAGTGTTGCAGGATCTTCGGTAAGATGATCTTCAAATTCTTCATGGCTTTAATGCTGTCGTGAAAAACGATGATGCTGCCTGCTGTAGCGTTTCTGGTTACATTTTCAAGGCATTCCTCGGCTGAAAATTCCTGGTCGTAATCACCACTTATCACATCCCACATGACAATTCTATATCCCTGCTTATTTAATGATCTTGCCTGTGAATTTTTGATCTTCCCGTAGGGCGGACGAAAAAGGGGGTAGTTCGGGGTTTTTAGTTCGGAGTTCTTAGTTTTGGGTTTATGAGTTTTAGTTTGTTCACCTGTTTCTATTAAGATCTTCTCGGCCTGCCTGGTGTTTTCTAAATAATCTGATACAGAGGTTTTCCAGCCGTCGAGGTGATTGAAGGTGTGGTTCCCTACGCAATGTCCTTCCTCAATAATTGTTCGGAAGATATCCGGATGTTTTTTCACATTATCGCCTATGCAAAAGAAAGTGGCTTTGGCGTTATATTTACTAAGCAGTTCTAACACCCATGGCGTCGCTTCCGGAACCGGGCCATCATCAAAAGTAAGGTAGATCGCCTTTTCGTTCCCGATGCGTGTAAGTCTTTCCGGGTACGGAAGCTTAAGAAAAGACGGGTATTTTGCACGGAAGATTTTCAAAGATAAATTTCAAGTTTATTGGTGAGGATTTAAATATCCAAAATTGATCATTTAAGGACCAGATATAGATATGCTATTTACAATCTATAAATGCATTCGTGGCGAAATAAAGAATCAAGATCATTTAAATGGCCACGAATTCACGAATAAGTCTTTTGATATTCCCAGGAACAATGAATGGCTAACCAAACCAGGGGAAAGCCTTCGACCCTTCCGCAGACTAAGGAACTCAATTTATAATTGTACATAGTAATTGATAAGTTCTGTTACAGGTTGTAGCACAATAACCAATCCTTCAATAACTTACCAAACTCCAAACTCCAAACTCCAAACTCCAAACTCCAAACTCCAAACTCCAAACTCCAAACTCCAAACTCCAAACTCCAAACTCCAAACTCCAAACTCCTAACTTCCTGCTACTCTTCCACAGAGTCTAGAGCCGTACTGTCGATATTTGGTTCTACCGGAGTGGCGCCATCGAGCGCTTCCAGCAATTCTTCTTCAGGCGACTTGGCATTAGCGTCTATCTGTTCATCTTCCCTGTAGAAATGCCTGAAAAGTTTCAGGTAATTATTGAATTCCTCTGCCTTCTTTTTCGCGGTTTCCCGGTCTTCATACATCATCATCATATCTACCAGGCCTCGGTAACGCTCCATATCGGTTATGATCTCATCGGCATAACGGTATTGGCGCTCTACCTCCCAGTTGCTGAAGAATTTCAGGTTCTCCTGGTATTTGCTCGCCACCTTTTCCCAGATCTCCCTGGCCTTTTGAGGTTTGTTCACTTCATAGTATCCGGAAATGAACGGCTCCAGCAAAGTGTAATATTCATAATGCTCAACCGGCATATGCTTCATGCCCAGGTCCAGGATCTCTTCGGCGTGGATGGTATCCCCTTCCTGCAGCAGGTTTTCTGTAAGCCTGGCCAGGTTGCTCCTGTAAGTGATGGAATTTTTCCTGGTTTCAGGGTCATGGTAAATATCATCTGAGCCCATATTGCCCCAGTCCCAGTTCTTCACGATGTTGTACATCTTCTCGGTATTCACCCTTCCCATATCGAACGGGTTACGCGGATTAAGAGGCGTACGGATAGGTACCAGTTTATAGGTCACTCCTTCCAGTTGCAGGTAGTCTTTCATCCACAGGTAATCATCGTCCCCAAAACTACCACCGGTAAAGTAAATAGGTCTTTCCCAGTCGTTGTTGGCCAGGATGTCCAGCATTAATAATCTGTTCTTATATAAAATCTGGTCTCCAATGGTGATATCAATATGATCTACGATCTCATCAGCTTCAGATTCGTCTACGATCCCGTTTTCAAGGACGGTCTTTTTGTCTACCGGGATTCGGACATGTCTTGAAGGGAAGGTATTGATAAAGGTTCCGCTCTGCAGTTCTGCCTGGGTTCGCGGATCCTCATTTTCTATATAGTTCATCCAGGTATCGATTGGAATGGTGTCCTGGGTAACTTCCCTAAGGAAAATGGCATCGTTCTTACCATTATAAAAATCATTTTCCAGTTGAGAAGGCAGGGCATCACTTTCAAAAGCCTTGCGTTTCATCTGGTCTATATACCAGTCAGTAGCCAGCAGGCTGGTGTTGACGATACGAACATCTGTCCTGTATTTTTCAACTTGCTGAACATACCAGAGCGCGAAGGTGTCATTATCACCAATGGTGAATAAGATCCCATTCTCATCTACCGAATCCAGGTACATTTTGGCCATGGTCAGGGCACTGTCCCTGCCCGAACGGTCGTGGTCATCCCAGTTTTCTGAAGCCAGCAATACCGGCACGCATAGCAGGCTTGCCGCGATTACTACCGGCGCAGCGATCTTAGGGGTGATAAAGCTTTTCAGCTTATCAAAAAGGGCATAAACACCGAAGCCTATCCAGATGGCGAATACGTAGAAAGAACCAACCAGGGCATAATCCCTTTCCCTCGGTTCAAAAGGCCTTTCGTTAAGATAGATCTTCAGGGCGATCCCGGTGAACAGGAAAAAGACCATCAGTACCCAGAAGTTCTTTTTATCTCTTTTCAGGTGAAACACGAGTCCTATCAATCCAAGAATGAAGGGTAGGAAGAAATAGGTGTTTCTCGCCTTATTGTCCCTGGCATCTGAAGGCAGGAAGTCCTGCGTACCAATATGCCATTTGTCGATGAAGTCTATCCCACTGATCCAGTTTCCATGCAGGTCGGTATATTTTCCCTGAATATCGTCCTGTCGGCCGGTGAAATTCCACATAAAATACCTCCAGTACATATAACCTATCTGGTATTCCAGCAGGTAGCCTATGTTGGAGGCGAAACTTGGCTTTTCAACATCTATATATTCGCTGAACTGTTTCAGGAAATTATGATAATCTTCCAGGTCCCTTTCTCCGCGGGCAAACTGGCTTCTGAACTGGTTCACCGCCTGCAGCAGTCTTTCCTCGTTCTGGTATTCAGCCTTGATCTTAAAATCAAGCGGACCGGTTAAGGTCATGTAGTTAACCGCATGCTCTGTACTCCACATTCTTGGCAGGATGGCTTTATGATCGTCATCCAGGTTCTGCTTGGCATTCTTGTAATCGTTCACGATAACATATTTGCCCAGTTCCTCATCTTTTTCGTATTTAGGCTTGGCGTCTTCGTAAGGATTTTCAGGGTCCAGGCCAGAATACATTTCAGACCACTGTGGGCCATAAAATAAATGGGTTTCGCCGTATTGTTCACGGTTATAATAGGCCAGAAGTTCCCGGGCATTGTCGGGACTGTTCTCATTGATCACTGTAGGCGCATTACTCCTTATAGGGAGCATGACCCAGCTGGAGAAACCTATAAGCACGAACAGGATGCAAAGCAACAGCGTATTGTATTTGTAAAGGTTCTTTTTTCGGGTATAATTGATCCCGAAATAGAAGGCGGCCACGATCACTAACAGCGCCACGATGGTACCTGTGTTGAATGGCATTCCCAGCGTATTGGTGAAGAATAGTTCTGAAGCCGAGAAAAAGGTAAGGGTATAAGGTAAAAGCAGTTTAAAGATGAACATTAGTACGGCTACCACCACCACGTTGGCGATAAGGAAATTCTTAACGGTTACCTCCTTATAGTTCTTGAAGAAATAAAGAAAGCCGATAGCGGGCAGGGTAAGCAGTCCCATAAAGTGGACCCCGAACGAGAGTCCTATCACCAGGGAGATCAGGATGATCCAGCGGTTACCCCTGGGGGTAAACATATCCCTTTCCCATTTAAGGCCCAGGTAGAACATGACGCTCATAAAACAGGCGGCCATGGCATAAACTTCGGCTTCTACGGCATTGAACCAGAAGCTGTCGGTAAAGGTAAAGGCCAGGGATCCTACCAGGGAACTTCCCAGTACGGCCATTTTCCTGGCGGGTGATAATTTGGTTACGGGTCCGGCGACCTTCAGTACCAGCATAGTGATAGACCAGAACATGAACATGATCGCTATGGCGCTGGCAAAACCAGACATAAAGTTCACCATCAGGGCGACCTGGGTTTCATCTGGAGCAAAAGTGGAGAAAAATGCTCCCATCATCTGATAAAAAGGGGCACCGGGAGGGTGACCTACTTCCAGGTTCGCAGAGGTTGCAATATATTCACCGGCATCCCAGAAACTTGCCGTAGGTTCGAGCGTAAGCGTGTAGGTAGTCAAAGCGATCACAAAAACCAGCCATCCCAGGATTTTGTTCCACTTGCTAAAGTTAAGATCTGTCATAAATATTAGCCTAATTGTACTAAAGGGGCGAATTTAATAATAAAATGCTGAATGCTTTCAAAACGGCAAACAAAAGCGTTTATTTTGGAATAAGCTGAAAATGAAGCCGGGGCGAGAAGGCAGAAAATAAATCTCAACTTTTTCCAGAAAATTTCTCAAAAAAGTTTGTGTGAAATAAACTTTGTCTTAAATTTGCATCCGCATTCAAGCATTGGCCTATGGTGTAACTGGCAACACGTCTGGTTTTGGTCCAGAAGAGTCTAGGTTCGAGCCCTAGTAGGCCAACAAAATGCAAAAAGCCTGAACGAAAGTTCAGGCTTTTTTAGTTATAGGCTTTAAGGAATAAGCTATCCATATTTAATGCCTGTCAATTATCCTTTTTCAATGGTCAATTAATTTATTGCTTCCATCATTTTCTAATCAGCAATAATGAATAGATAATAGCAATAATTAATGCTCAATACCCCGAAAGGGTTAAATTCCCCTTTAATAATCGTTCAATATTTTCTTTCTTTGTTAGGCTAAACAATCCTGAAGATGCCCTGGTATGTAGTACGTACAAAACCGCAGCACGAGATCAAAACGGCTCAGCTCCTGGAAGATCTCGGCATGGAGGTGTACTGTCCTATGGTTACCGAGGTCAGGCAGTGGTCAGATCGTAAGAAAAAAGTGACATTGCCATTATTCCGTACCTATATCTTTGTGAGTATGGAGCCGGCGAAAAGGAACCAGGTTTTTGAAGCTCCAGGCGTGCTTGGATTCTTAAAATGGCTGGATAAGCCCGCCCTGGCCAAGGATGAGGAAATAGAGGCGATAAGGTCCTGGATTAATAATGATAAACTGGACGGTTTTACAGTAAGCAAGCTAAACGCCGGCGATAAGGTGGAAATAAAAACCGGTACCTTCGCTAAAAAAGAAGCTATCATCAAAGAGGTGGGCAGCAAAAAGCTTAAACTAATCCTGCCCGACATTGGCTGGACCCTTACAGCCAATATTCAGGATGTGATCTAAAGTCTGCATCCTATTCGCCTCTATTTACTTTTTCTAAATGTCTTTTAATCCCTAATTTTTTCTAAAATTTCGCCCATCCTCGGCAATTGTAAAATTTAATCCTAATTTTGAAAACATCACATTAGGATAAATTGTGAAGGATTCCATATTCATATTATGAAAAAATCAGCTTTAGTTCTTGGCGGGGCCGGGTTTATTGGCGGGCACATTGCTTACCATTTAAAAAATCAGGGTTTTTGGGTACGTATTGCCGATATAAAAGCCCAGCATGAGTTCTGGAGTGAGCAAGATATATGTGATGAATATCTTGAAGGAGACCTTCGCGAACCTGCTTTTGTGGAAAGAGTGCTTAGGCTTCCCACGCATTTGGAGGAGGATGGGGCTGAAAGCTTTGATGAAGTGTATCAATTTGCTGCAGATATGGGTGGAGCCGGATATGTTTTTACCGGTGAGAATGATGCTGATATCATGCATAATTCTGTGCTTATAAATCTCAATCTTTTAAAGACAGCTTCGAAAGTAGGTGCAGGAAGGATCTTTTATAGTTCCTCAGCCTGTATGTACCCCGAGGCTAATCAAATGGATTCCAGCAATCCTGATTGCCGGGAAGATACGGCCTATCCAGCCAACCCGGATTCAGAATATGGATGGGAAAAACTGTTTAGTGAAAGACTGTTCTTTTCTTATCATCGAAATTATAAGCTAAATATAAGAATAGCAAGATTACATAATGTATTTGGGCCCAAGGGAACCTGGCAGGGCGGCAAGGAAAAGGCTCCTGCGGCCATGTGTAGAAAGGTCATCGAAGCCCAGAATGAAGTTGAGGTTTGGGGAGATGGCAGCCAGACAAGATCGTTCCTTTATATAGAGGAAGCCGTGAAGGCAATCTTTAGTTTTGTGAGGCAGGATAATTTCAGAGGTCCTGTTAATATTGGTTCTGAAGAGATGGTGTCGATAAACGAGCTAGCCAGGATGGCCATCGAAATATCTGGAAAGGATCTAAGGATCAAAAATATCGCCGGAAGGGAATTTGAAGAAAAGTACGGGTTTCCCTGTCCGTTAGGAGTGCGGGGTCGTAATTCTAATAATGCATTGTTTAGTGAAAAAATGGGTTGGGCACCATCACAAAAATTAAGGGATGGTCTTATCCCGACCTTTAAATGGATAAAAACCCAGAAGCAAAAAGCTGAAAAATTAGTTTAAATGAAAGGAATTATTCTTGCCGGCGGCTCTGGTACCAGGTTATATCCCATTACCCGGGGAGTCTCCAAGCAGTTACTGAATATTTATGACAAACCTATGATCTATTATCCCTTATCTGTCCTTATGCTGGCAGGTATCAGGGAGGTGTTGATCATTTCCACGCCCGATGATCTGTCCAGTTTTCAGAAGTTGCTTGGTGACGGCTCAGAACTGGGAATGCAGTTTTCTTATGCCGTACAGGAAAAACCTGAAGGTCTGGCCCAGGCCTTTATCATTGGTGAAGATTTCATAGGAGAGGATGATGTATGTCTGGTGCTGGGAGATAATATTTTTTATGGGCATGGCTTTACCGGCCTGTTAAAGAAATCTGTGGAGAATGTTCAGCAGGAGAATAAAGCCTCGATCTTTGGTTATTATGTGAATGAGCCCCAGAGATATGGGGTGGCCGAGTTCGATAATTCCGGCCGGGTATTGAGCATAGAGGAGAAGCCAAAAGATCCAAAAAGCAATTTCGCGATCGTAGGCCTGTATTTCTTCCCTTCTTCAGTAGTGGATATAGCCAAAAAAGTGAAGCCCAGTGGTCGTGGCGAGTTAGAGATCACCTCGGTAATAAATGCTTACCTGGAAAAGGAGCAGCTGAAAATGGAGATCTTAAGCCGGGGTTACGCCTGGCTGGATACCGGAACCCACGAGTCTATGCTGGAGGCTTCTAATTTTATACATATCATCGAAAAAAGGCAGGGGCTTAAAGTAGCCTGTCTGGAAGAGATAGCCTATGAAAAAGGCTATATCTCCAGGGAAGATTTTCTAAAGCTTGCCGAACCTCTTAGGAAAAGCGGTTATGGTGAATATTTACTGAAAAGAGCTGCGAAATGAATTTAAAAGACAGATCTATTTTGATCACCGGAGGAGCGGGTTTCATAGGTTCCAATTTTATCCCGCTGTTCCTGCAAAACAACCCCGGGGTAAAGCTGGTAAATCTCGACCTGCTTACCTATGCGGGCAACCTGGAAAACCTGGAGCAGGTAAATGCTCATCCAGATTATACTTTTGTAAAGGGTGATATCTGCGATCGCGAGCTGGTCAGGGAGGTTTTTCAGAAATATAAGATTACGGGAGTGATCAATTTCGCGGCAGAATCCCATGTGGACAATTCCATTGCCGGCCCCGAAGTTTTTATCAGGACCAACGTGAACGGGACTTTTACCTTACTGGATGTGGCCTACAGGTACTGGATGGATTCGCCGTTCAGCCCTAAAAAGGGACAGGAGGAAAATCGTTTTCATCATATTTCCACAGATGAGGTTTACGGCAGCCTTGGGGAAAAGGGTTACTTTACCGAGCGGACCCCTTACGCGCCTAATTCACCCTATTCGGCCAGCAAGGCTTCTTCAGATATGCTGGTTCGTAGTTACCGCCATACTTACGGGCTGAATACCCTAATTACCAATTGCTCGAATAACTATGGTCCCAGGCAGCATCAGGAAAAGCTGATCCCTACGATCATCCGCAAGGCTCTGGCTGGAGAAGCCATTCCTATTTACGGGGATGGGAAGAATGTCCGGGACTGGTTGTATGTTAAGGATCATTGCCGGGCGATAGACCTGGTCTTTAAACAAGGCAGGCCTGGTGAGGTCTATAATATAGGCGGGGATGCGGAAAAGAATAATATAAGTATCGCGAAGCTAATTTGCGAACACCTGGATAAAAAGCAGCCTAAAGCTTCCGGAAGTTATAAAGACCAGATAGAATTTGTGCAGGACCGGCCTGGGCACGATAGAAGATACGCCATAGATGCCTCCAAAATAAAAAAGGAACTTGGCTGGAAAGCCCGGGAGAGTTTTGATTCGGGCATCCTGAAAACCATCGACTGGTACCTGGCTTTAAACAATGAGACAATAAACAGTAAACAATAAACAATAATCAATTAGCAATATTTGGTGGGATTGGAGGTGAAGAAATTCGAATTTGGCCATTTTGGTCCTAAATCTTGAATTTGGAATTCGGAATCCAACCCAAACCGAATCTTTAACAATAAAAATATATAATGCACGAACTACTCGAAATTGCGATAAAGGCATCTCTTGATGCAGGAAAAAGAATAATGGAGATCTACGAAAATGAAGATTTTGAGGTGGACTTTAAAGGTGATGATTCGCCACTAACCAAGGCCGACCTGGCCTCGCATAAGATCATAATGGAATATCTGAAAAAGACGGATATTCCGGTATTGTCTGAAGAAGGAAAGCATCTGCCTTTTTCAGAAAGGAAAAACTGGGATCGCTTATGGATCGTGGATCCTATAGACGGCACCAAGGAATTTATTAAAAGGAACGGGGAGTTTACCGTGAATATAGCCCTGGTAGAAGACCAGAAACCCATCATGGGGGTGATCTATGTTCCCGCTCTTAAGGAGCTCTATTTTGCTTCTAAAGATATAGGTTCTTTTAAACTGGCAGGGATTACGGAATATTCTAGCCTAGATGGGTTGATTGAAAAGGCAGATAGATTGCCCTTAGCCATAAATAATAAAAAATATACCGTAGTGGCCAGTAAGTCTCACCTATCTCCTGAAACTGAGGAATACATCAGGTCTCTCGAAGATGAGCACGGCGAGGTAGAAACCATTTCCAAGGGCAGCTCCCTTAAATTATGTATGGTCGCTGAAGGCAGGGCAGAGCAATATCCGCGTTTTGCGCCAACCATGGAATGGGATACGGCAGCCGGGCAGGCAATTTGCCAGTATGCCGGAAAGAAGGTATTGGACTACAAAACAAAAAAAGAGATGCTTTATAATAGGGAAAACTTACTGAATAACTGGTTTTTGGTTTTCTAAGGTATTTCTTGAAATCCTTTTTAATTGTACACCAGAGGGTTAGGTTTTACTATTGGCTTTTCTTTAACCCAGAAAACACAGGTTTTAGCTTAATCGGATGAAGATTCATTAGTGATTTTAACCCACTACATCGCTTTCGTTAATTGCCGTTAATAATTAGTTAAAAATTTAACACTTCTGATTTTGTGTTAATTGAGACATCAAATTATATTTGCGGGCTGTAAGAAATTGCAGCCTGACTAACCCTACTTATCGATTACTAGCCGGTCCCGGCTATGATCTTCCCACTCAGGTCTTATCAAAAAATTTACGGGAGTTACAAAATGTGACTCACGGCGGCGAAGCCCTGTTTTATTATTAAATACATCTCAAATTAAATGTTTACTGAACAACCAAGAATAGCTGTAATAGGCCTGGGATATGTTGGTCTACCACTGGCAAGATTATTTGCTACGAAATATCCGGTAGTAGGATTCGATATCAATATTAAAAGGATTGAAGAATTAAGAAAAGGGCATGATACTACCCTGGAGGTGGAAGATGAAAAACTTAAAGAAGTTTTGCTTAAAACCTATCCTTTTGTAACTGAACCATCTTTGCATTTGCAATTAAGTGATTCTGGAGTAAATGGTTTTGAGACTGGAAATGATGGGGAAGAAGCAAAAACTCCAAACGGTTTATATTGCTCTTCAGATCTCGGTGATATTACGGAGTGTAATTATTATATCATCACCGTACCTACACCTATAGATAAGAATAACCGGCCAGATCTTACGCCACTTTATAAAAGTAGTGAAGCGGTAGCTAGTGTATTGAAAAAAGGAGATACGGTGATCTATGAATCTACCGTGTACCCGGGAGTGACCGAGGATGAATGTGTGCCGGTGTTGGAGCGAGTAAGCGGACTAAAGTTCAACGAAGATTTCTTTGTAGGGTACTCCCCGGAACGTATCAACCCGGGAGATAAGGAGCATACCGTAGAAAAGATCTTGAAGGTGACCGCCGGTTCTACTCCGGAAGTTGGAGAAAAAGTAGATAAGCTTTATAAAAGCGTGATCACTGCCGGAACTCATCTGGCGCCAAGTATCAAAGTGGCAGAGGCTGCTAAAGTTATCGAGAACTCTCAAAGAGATATAAATATTGCTTTTGTAAATGAACTGGCTAAGATCTTCAATAAAATGAATATCGATACCAATGATGTTCTGGAGGCAGCGGGTACCAAATGGAACTTTTTGCCATTTAAACCCGGTCTTGTGGGAGGGCATTGTATAGGCGTGGATCCTTATTACCTGGCGCAGAAAGCCCAAGAAATTGGTTATCATCCGGAGATCATCCTTGCGGGAAGACGTATGAACGATTCCATGGGGAAATACGTGGCTTCGGAGGTGATTAAATTGATGTTGCAGAACGACTTGAAGGTAAAAGGAGCAAAAGTTTTGGTTCTTGGGATCACCTTTAAAGAAAACTGCCCGGATGTACGAAATACAAAAGTGGTAGATGTGGTAGGAGAGTTACAGTCTTATGGAACTGAGGTCACCATTTACGATCCTCTGGCTAATCCTGCTGAAGTATTGCATGAATATAATTTAGAAACCATCAATAAGCTGCCAGCAGAAAAGTTTGATGCAGTAGTTTTGACGGTAGCACACAATCAGTTTTTAAGCTTGGATATGGAAAAACTTAAAAACGATCAAGCTGTGATCTATGATGTTAAAGGAATTCTTGAACAAACCAACGGAAAACTATAAATGCAGCACGAACAAATTAGGAAATTAACTGGTAAGAATGTTTTAGTTACAGGCGGTGCCGGGTTTATAGGTTCTAATCTGTGCGAAGCTTTACTTGCGCTGAATGCAAATGTAACTTGCCTGGATAATTTCTCAACAGGACATCGAAAGAATATAAAAGAATTTTTAGATAATCCTAATTTCACCTTGATCGAAGGTGATATACGTGACCAGGAAACCTGTAAAAAAGCTGCAATTGGACATGATTATATTTTACACGAAGCAGCTTTAGGTTCTGTACCAAGATCTATAAATGATCCTATCACTAGTAACGAGGTGAATGTTTCTGGCTTTTTAAATATGCTGGTTGCGGCCAGGGATGCAGAAGTTAAACGTTTTGTGTATGCCGCTAGTTCTTCTACCTATGGTGATTCTGAGAAATTACCAAAGGTTGAAGATGAAATTGGAAAGCCCCTCTCACCATACGCTATTACAAAATATGTCAATGAACTATACGCTGATATATTTCATAAATCTTATGGTTTACATACTATTGGACTTAGGTATTTTAATGTGTTTGGAAGAAAGCAGGACCCTAATGGTGCTTATGCAGCTGTTATTCCAAAATTCGTGATCCAACTGATGAACCATGAAAGCCCGGTAATTAATGGAGACGGCACTTATTCCAGAGACTTTACTTATATCGAAAATGTGGTTCAGATGAATTTGTTGGCTCTAACAACCGAAAATAAGGAGGCGATAAATCAGGTTTATAATACAGCTGTCGGCGATAGGACGAATCTACTTGAATTAACCCAGTTACTAAAGAAATATTTGTCTAGGTACGATGCTAAAATAGAATATGTAGAAATAATACATGGTCCTAATCGGGCCGGGGATATTCCTCATTCCCTGGCTTCAGTGGAAAAAGCACAAGACTTACTTGGTTATAACCCGAAGTTCAAGATTGATTCTGGTCTCAATGAAGCCGTTAAATGGTATTGGAAGCATCTACAACTTAAAAAGGTCAATTAATGAAAATTAAGAATATTTGCTGTATTGGAGCAGGTTACGTAGGCGGACCAACTATGGCTGTTATCGCGCAAAAGAACCCGGAAATTAAGGTTACTGTTGTAGATATTAACAAAGAAAGGATCGCTGCCTGGAATGATGAAAATGTAGAGAATATTCCTATTTATGAACCGGGACTATCTGCGGTGGTTGCAGAGGCCAGGGGAAGAAACCTGTTCTTTTCTACCGAAGTGGATAAAGCCATCGATGAAGCAGAGATGATCTTTATTTCGGTCAATACACCAACCAAGACCTACGGAATTGGAAAAGGTATGGCAGCCGACCTAAAGTGGATTGAACTTTGTGCCCGTCAGATCGCCAGGGTGGCAAAAGAAGATAAGATCATCGTTGAAAAATCTACGCTTCCTGTTAGAACGGCTGAAGCCCTTAAAAGTATCCTGGATAATACCGGGAATGGCGTGAATTTCCAGATCCTCTCAAATCCGGAATTTCTGGCTGAAGGAACCGCTATAGATGATCTTCATAATCCTGATCGTATCCTTATTGGTGGCGATAGTAGTTCAAAAGCTGGGAAAATTGCTACACAGGCTTTGGTTGATGTCTATGCTTCCTGGGTTTCTGAAGAGAAAATTTTAACCACCAATGTTTGGTCCTCCGAACTTTCTAAGTTGACCGCCAATGCTTTTTTAGCTCAACGTGTATCCAGTATCAACGCCATGAGCGAGCTTTGTGAGCACACCGGGGCAGACGTAAATGAGATTTCCAGGGCAATTGGAATGGATTCCCGTATTGGGCCCAAATTCCTAAAAGCTTCTGTAGGTTTTGGAGGTAGCTGTTTTCAGAAAGATATTCTTAACTTGGTCTATATCGCCAAATCCTTTGGATTGAATGAAGTTGCGGATTACTGGGAGCAGGTGATCATTATGAACGATCATCAAAAAAGGAGGTTTGCTGAAAATATAGTAAAGACTTTATTCAATACCGTTTCCGGGAAAAAAATAGCTTTATTAGGTTGGGCCTTTAAAAAGGACACCAACGATACGCGGGAGTCTGCTGCCATTTATGTAGCCGATTACCTGTTAAACGAACGGGCAGAAATCGTGGTTTATGACCCAAAGGTAAAAGCGGAACAGATATATGCTGATCTTGATTACCTCGGTAGCAGAAATCCTGAAGAAAACCGCAATCTGCTAAAAGTCGTAGAGAAGCCGTACACCGCCTGTAAAGATGCTCATGCCATTGCAGTGCTTACAGAATGGGATGAGTTTAAAGCCTATGACTGGGAGAATATATACAACTGTATGCTTAAACCTGCCTTTTTATTTGATGGTAGGAACATACTGGATAGAAAAAAGTTAGCAAATCTCGGATTTGCAACTAATAGTATTGGATTGCCTGCCGTACAAATGTCAAAGGAAAAAAAGTTGACTTCTCTTGCAACAGCAGGTTAAATTCTGATAATATGAAGATACTGGTTACAGGAACCGCAGGATTTATTGGTCATCATTTAGCTAAGGCGTTAGTGGAGCGAGGAGATACTGTGGTTGGCATTGACAATATCAATGATTATTATGATGTAGAGTTAAAATATGCCCGACTTGCAGATGCAGGAATTTCACGTCATGCTGAAAATTGGTATGAAAAAGTACAAAGTGAAACTTATCCGGATTATTCATTTATTAGAATGAACCTCGAAGACAGAGAGCGATTAATGGATCTGTTCAAGACCGAAAAATTTGACAAGGTGGTTAATTTAGCTGCCCAGGCCGGGGTACGGTATAGTATAGAAAATCCACATACCTACGTAGACTGTAATATTGTTGGATTCCTGAATATCCTTGAAGCTTGCCGTCACAATAATATCAAGCATTTGGTTTATGCAAGTTCCTCCAGCGTTTATGGTAATAACAAAAAAATGCCTTTGAGCACCTCAGATAATGTAGATCACCCAATAAGTTTATATGCTGCTACAAAGAAAAGCAATGAACTAATGGCCCACACCTACAGTCATCTGTACAACATATCAACCACCGGATTACGTTTTTTTACCGTATATGGTCCCTGGGGAAGACCCGACATGGCCATGTTCTTATTTACCGACGCTATCCTAAATGACAGGCCTATTAAAGTTTTTAACGGAGGTGACTTGTATAGAGACTTTACATATATAGACGACATTATTAATGGTATTATTTCGACGCTTATTACTGATGCCAAGAAGACCTATTCTATTTATAATATCGGGAACAGCAAACCTGTAAAACTAACAGATTTCATTGAAGAGATAGAAATACAAACCGGGGAAAAGGCAATTAAGGAAATGTATCCTATGCAGCCGGGCGATGTGGAAAAAACATGGGCAGATGTAGAAGACCTTAAATCTGATTTTAATTATTTACCTAAAACTTCAATTGATATTGGTGTAGAAAGATTTCTTTATTGGTATAATAATTATTACTGTCTTAGTTAAATTCATCTATATTCTAAATTCTTCAATCAAAAATATAAACAAAGCAGGTACTTGTTAAATTATCTTCTTTCCCAATTATTCGATTTTAATTTTTATGTCCAATACTTTTAAAATAGGTTTAATTGCTTCAACCCATCTACCTAAGCTAGGCGGCATGCAGATTGTTAATCATTTATTGGCTCAGAAAAGTATTAGAGAAAGTGATTTAAGATTTACTATAATGAGTCCCGTTGACGGCTTTAAATCTAAAGATTATGGATATGATTTTATAAAACTCCGTAAGCTTTCTTACGTTACCCATAGATGGTACTTAGAACAAATTAAATGGTTTTCTCGTTATAATGGATTTAACATTTTACATGGATCTATGTTAAATATGGGGGGATATTTAGCGATGAAAGCTAGCCAAGAATTAAATAAACCCTGTATTGTTCATTCTCATGGTGGAGATGTTCAAGTTGAGGCATCAATAGGTTACGGAGCCACACTTCAAAACCACGTCAAAGAAAGAATAGTTAAAACTATTAATTATAGTGATAAAATCATTGCAGTTAGTTCGCTTAATAAAAACAATATTATCGAGTTAGGTGCCAATCCTGATAAAGTTGAGATCATTCATAACCCTGTTTTAGCAAAGGAAATATCTGAAGTTCCTTTCCAGGATATGAGAATAAAATACAAGATATCACCAGATGAATTTGTAATAATGACATTAGGGCGAAATCACCCAGTTAAGAGAATGAAACTCCTTTTTAAAGCTATTAAAAAATTAAAACATTTAAGGATTAAATGTATTTGCATCGGCCCAAAAGGTGACTATGAAAGGCTTTTAAATGATTATAATATTAAGGAACAGGTTATTTTAACAGGAATGATCCCTAGTGTTCCAAAATTACAATTGGAGCTTCCAAATTCAGAATTGATAAATACTATGAAAGCATGTGATATTTTTGTATCTACCTCCTATGTTGAGGCATTCAGCGGTGCGGCTTTAGAGGCGTTAGCATGTGGGATACCTATAGTGGTTGGAAAAAAGCATGGTGTATGCGACGTGATTGAAGAAAATATGAATGGCTATTTTTTCAATGACCAAATTTCTAATCCTGATAATCAACTCGCAAATTTGCTAGAAAGCTTATACTACAAAAGAAGTGAACTAAATAATCGTTCATTAGCAATTGCTAAATCTGTCGCAAATTTAACTGTGGAAAATAGTTTACACCAACTTTCAGGGATATATCATTCTACAGTTTAAAAAATTATGATTGAACATAAAAAAGCCATTAAGCACGGTGCTAAATGGACGTTTGTAGGCTATATAGCTCAAAAGACTGTCGTATTCGCTGTGGGAATTGTACTTGCGAGAATTCTAGATCCTATGGATTTCGGGTTGTTAGGAATGATAATGGTATTTGTTAATTTATTCGACATAATTGTTGATAGTGGTTTTGGATATGTTGTTGTAAGATATCGAAATATTGATAGGAAGATTTTAGATTCAATTCTTACTCTAAACGTTTTATTAGGTATTATATGTTTCATTCTATTAAATATTACTAGCGATTATATTGCAATTTTCTTTAGAGAACCGAAACTTCAGTCTTTAATTTTACCAATATCATTTCTGCTTTTAATAAATGCATTTAAAATAGTGCCATTTAATTTAAATGTTCGCAATTTATTGTTTAAGGAGCGTTCGAAAATAGATGTGGTATCTGCTATAGCTAGTGGTATTTTAGGAATTACTTTAGCTTATAACGACTTTGGAGTAATGAGTTTGATTTATCAAATACTTTTTGCTAACCTATTATCTACAAGTTTACATAATTTCATATCAGACCATAAAATTAATTTTTTTATGGATCGTACTTCGGTAAATATGATTTGGAAAAGGTCTCACAAAATATTTTCTGAAAGTATTACAAGTACAATTTTTAATAATTTAAACAAGATAATAATAGGTCGTTATTTTAGCGCTCAACTTTTAGGTTTTTATACACGAGGACATAGTTTCCCTAGTTTTACTCAAAAAGCAATTGTACAAGTGGTACAAAAATCTATATTCCCTGTTTATGCAAAAATTGAAGACGGTAATGAGGTTAATTTTATTGCTAGGAAAACAATAAGAACGTTATGTATTATTTATATGCCTATTATCCTTGTATTGGCAGCCATTTCAAAGAATCTTATATTATTGTTACTTACTGTCAAGTGGGAAGAGTCTATTTTCTTTGCTCAAATATTAGCTATTGCCTCTAGTTTATTCGCCCCTCAAATGGTTTTAAGAAATGTTTTAAAATCTCGAAATGATAAATCATTCTTAATTTCAGAAAATACAAGTAAAGTTACCCGTCTCATTTTATTGATCGGGCTAATTCCTTTTGGTATTAAATGGGTAATTATTGGGCAAGTCATAAACGGGGTCATTACATTATTAGTTTCAGGATATTTCACAAAAAAAGAAATAGGGTATACTTTAACTGAACAGTTTGCAGACTATGGTTCTCTTTTTTTTATGGCCATACTTTTAGCACTACCATCTTTTCTTTTGGATTACTTGTTAGATTTTTCTTATGTAATAGAATTGGCGATTCAACTCATTACCTTTTCGGTATTATACCTATTGTATTTAAAATTCAAAAGGTTCAATATCATTAAAATCTTTACCTAATGGACATAGCTTTTATTTTTACCGAATTTCCTTCCGGTCAGGTATCAAATTCCACAAGGGTTTTCTCTTTCTTAGAAATGGGATATAATGTTACAGTTTATGCAAATACTTGCGGAAATAAACATTTATCCTATGAGGTAAGAAATAAGTATCCAAATTTGGATATTATATATTTTCAAAAACATAAAGGCTATCTTTTAATTAAGGAATTCTTGAAAGATTTCTTTATAGCACCTAGAATATCATTGAAAAGATGGCAGAAGGCTTTTAATAAAGAGCTCTTTTTTATCTTCTATTTAAAAAAAATCCTAGGAGGAAGAGGATTAAAGAATGACTCTGTTACGTTACAAAAAAGAAGAAATGCACCTATTTCTTATCTGAGGCTAAAGCAATTAGAAAATAAGAATCATGATTTTTTTATATGCTTTTTTGGACCTACTGGTTTGAATTTTCTCTTTTTAAAAGAATTGTACCCTAAAGCATTATTTTGCACTTACTTTGTTGGATTTGATTATTCATCAAGGCTTTCTCAATACGGCTCTACGGCAATTTATAAACAGCTGTTTTCAATGTCAGATATCATATTTGCTAAAAGTACTTTTTCGCAGCAAACCCTTGTTGAAATAGGTTGTAACGAAGAGAAGATCATTTTAGATTATAATGGAATAAACCTAAATAAATTTGAACATTGTACCCCAAAAGTACAGACGAATGAGACGGTAAAATTTATTATTGTTTCAAGATTAATTGCTAAAAAAAGTCATATTCTAATTCTAAAAGCATTTATTAGAATAATATCTATAAATAAAAACTTCAAATTTACTATAGTAGGGGAAGGCCCTTTAAGAGAGAAGATAGAGGAATTTATCAAGAAAAACCCTGAGCTTTTTAAAAGGGTGGAGCTAATTGGTAATATAAGTCAAGAAGAAGTTGTTTCATTGCTTAGGCTACATCATGTTTTCATACACCCTAGTACTACTTCTATTCCATTTGGAGACAAAGAAGATACTCCTACTGCAATTCTTGAAGCAATGGCTATTGGTTTACCCATTATCAGTACTTTTCACGCCGGAATTCCAGATCTGGTGAAAAATAATGAGAATGGCATTCTTGTGCCAGAAAGGAATATTGATTATTTAGTTGATGCTATCAATTATTTTCTTAATTATCCTGAGAAGATAAACCAGTTTGGAAACAATTCGAGAAAAATTGCTGAAGAAAAATTCGACACTGGACAAAATTGTTTACGATTGGTAAAAATTCTAAAAGAAAACCAAAAAAAAATTGCACAATAGAAAAATGATTAGAAAAGGTTTTTGGATAATTATATATTATTTTTTTGCGCGGCATTTGCCCCACTATACGATGTTCTATTCTTTTGGATTAGACAGAATTAGAAATTTTGTTTGTAAACAGATGTTTTTAACTTCAGGTAATAGAATTAAAGTGGGGCAAGGTGCTATTATAGGAACCGGTGCGACAATAACCATTGGTGATGATTCGGGAATCGGTAAAAAATGTACCGTCTCTAATGCCACAATTGGGAATAATGTAATGATGGGTGAGGAAGTGAGATTCTTTGCTGCAAATCATAAATTCGATGATTTAAGAGAACCAATGATAATACAAGGAATGACACCTCTCAGAACAGTGGTTGTTGATGATGATGTTTGGATTGGTGCTAGGGCAATGATTTTACCTTCGGTAAAGAAAATTGGAAAAGGTTCTATAATTGCAGCCGGAGCTATTGTAACTAAGGATGTTCCCGAATATGCAATTGTTGGAGGTAATCCAGCAAAAATTCTCAAATATCGTCAATGATAAAAAAGACTTTTTGCTTTATTCAGCAAAATCATATATCAGAACGAGGAGGGGGTGCAGAAGTGCAGGCACTTTATTTATCCCAGCAACTAGCCAAAAGTGGTTTTATTGTTAATTATATTTGTCGCTCGATTTCCTCTCAAAAGGCCTTTACAAAAAGTATTATAGATGATGTTGTAGTACATTGGTTACCTAACAAACCTTTGCATTCAATTGCAAACCTGCGTTTAATTTATAAAACCCTGGTTAAAATTGATCCAGATTATATTGTTGAGAGAATGTCCTCTTCCTTCGGGCTTTCGGCAATTTTATATAAAAATGATCATCAAAAATTTATTTGGATATGTACGGATAATAACGCTCCTAGAAGGTTTAAGAATATCCGTAATTCTTTTCAAAAACTAAATTTTGCCAAAATAGTTTATAATTTTCCGGCTAGTTTATCTTCTGATTTTGCACGACAGATAGCAATAAAATATGCCGATGTAGCTTTTACACAAAATAACGTCCAGGAAAACATTCTTCTACAACAATTCGGGAAAAAGTCTCAGCGAATGGTATCTGGTCATCCAAGACCAGAGGTAGTTATACAGCCAGAAAAAAGATTTCATTTAAGAACGGTCTTATGGTGTGGGAATTTAGGAAGCCATAAAAGACCAGAACTTTTTATCGAATTAGCTAGGATCTTTGAGAAAAGCGACCTTAAGTTTTTAATGGTTGGAGGTCACTCCGATGTATCTTACTGTAAAAGTTTATTTAAGAATAAACCATCAAACTTGGATTTAACTGGACAGGTATCCTTTGGCAAAGCTTTAGAATATTTTGATGAAGCTGCAATATTAATAAATACGTCGACCTCAGAGGGGTTTTCAAATACTTATATCCAGGCTTGGCTTAGAGGTATTCCTACTATAGTCATGGGAGCTGATCCAGATAATGTAATCGAGAAAAACAATTTGGGTTATGACATAGATACGATCGAAGCCGCTGCGAAAAAAATTTCCTTACTCTTAGGAGAGGAGGATGCGTACTCGGCGATTTCAAAGAATGTTCAATCCTACGCTAACTTGAATCACACCATAGAGGTGATGGTTGAAAACTTCCTAAGACAAATTAATGAAAATTCTGCACTGCCTAAATAGTCCAAGAATTGGTGGACTTGAGCGCCTTGTCGTGAACCTTGTTATTGCTCAGAAAAAACGAGGATTAAATGTGGCGATCATGTTGGATTCAAGGAAGGGTGAATATCTAAATGATTTAGTGGATAATGGTTTGTATATTATAGATTCGGGGGTGAAGGGAGGTTTTGATTTTAGATTTAATATTTATAAGCGATTAAAAAAAGACTTTAAAAATTTTGATCTAATACATTTCCATAGTTTTTCTCCAGTTAAGTTATTTGCAGCACAGAAATTTCCACATGTCTATACCATTCATGGGCTCTCAAAAGGGGTCCGCAAAGAAAATTATATAAAATATCATTCAAGAGAAGCTTTAAAAAAGAAACTTCTAAACAATGTGAGTTGTTTTATTGCGAATTCGCAGTATACTCTTAATTGTTCAAGAAATCATTATGGCCTAGGAAATGTATATAAAGTTGTGGTTCTCAACGGCTCTAAAATCGAAATTAAAAATAATTTAGTAAGAAAAGAAGAATGCGCTCCTAGTTTCAAAATTGGGATGGTTTCAAGGTTTACCAGGCGGAAAAGAATTGATAGGCTAATTAATTCTTTTGAAAAATTTTTGAATATGAATGGTAAAGGTATTCTTTATCTTGTAGGTGATGGTTCGGAGGCAGATAACATCAGGCAGATGATCAAAGCAAAATGCCTAGAGAAATATATCACAATGCCGGGTTATATAACAGAGGTTAATAGTTACTATCAAGAATTTGATATTTGTGTACACCCATCAGATAATGAAGGTTTTGGGTTGGTTGGTGTAGAGGCTTATAGTAATGGCAAACCAATTTTAGCATTTGAAGATTCCGGAGGGTTGAGAGAAGTAATTGAACCTTTTGAACCAGAGGATATCTTAAAAAGTGAACAGGCGATGGCAGAGCGTATGTTGTTTTATTACAATAATCACAAAAAAATCGAACAATCTGCCCTAGAGCGTAGGAGGTATGCCATCGAAAACTTTAGTTTAGAAAGAATGGAAAGAGATTATTTCGAAGTCTATAATAACATTTTGGGGTTATGATTAAAGTATTATGGATGGCCCCTACCTTTAACCATTATAAAGCACGCTTTCTCTCTCGTCTTTCCTCAGAAGAACTAAGTTTAACTGTGTTAGCAGGATCAGGTCGTGGAATTAAGGACGGGGATAAGGAAATTGAATCAGAGAAATGGAGTTTTTTATTAGAAAGAGTAAATATTCCAAAAGAAAAATTTGGTAATTCCTCAATTGTTCGAATGAAGTTAAAAAAGGAATTTAAAAACTTCAACTGGGTCCTTTTACCAGCAGAAAAAAAGAATTTACCATTACTTCTTTACTGCCTAATTTTAAAAAGAAGGTATAAGCATGTTAAACTCTTTTCATACAACCACCCTGTTTTTAAGTCAAAAGGAGGTAAGGTGACCTTGTTAGATAAAATTTTAACCAAATTTTTCTTCAATAGATTGGATAGGGTAATTTTTTATACTGAAGAAAGTTGTAAGTGGGCTATTGAGAATAAATTTATTAACCCCAAAAAAGCTTTTTGGGCCAATAATACCATAGACACCCAAGAAATTACCAGGGTTTATAACTTTCAATTACCTAATGAAAATGAACCAAGAATTCTTTTTATAGGTAGGTTAATTCCCTCCAAAAAATTGGACGTTCTATTTGAATATTATTCTCATCTGAGTGCACTGTTTAAGTCGAAGGGAAAATGCTTAAAATTAGACATAATTGGAGATGGACCTGAGGCAAAACTGGTACAGGAAAAAATAGAGAAAGACGAAAAGATTCGATGGCACGGTGCTCTAGTGAATGAGGATAAAATTTCAGAAATAATTAAGAACTGTTCTTTGGTCTTCGTGCCCGGTCATTCTGGATTGTCAATAAATCATGCATTTGCTTATGGGAGGCCATATATCACACTCGAGTCTATAGATCATGCTCCTGAGATCAGCTATCTCCAACATGGAAAAAATGGCTGGATACTATCAGAAGACCAAAATCAAAATGTAAGAACAATCGCAGACTTATTGCTCGATAGAGAGAAGTTGCAATCATTTTGCCGTAATGCAGAAAGAACGGGTAATTTTCTTTCTGTAGAAAACTGGAGATCTCAATTTTCAAGAGCCCTAATGCATGCATAAGAAAAGAAAAGTTTTATTTGTTGGTCCCTTACCACCTCCTTATTCCGGGCCTGAATTAAGTATGAAGCAACTTTCAGAATCTCCCATTCTTAATGAAAGTTTTTCCATAAATTTTCTCAAAACCAATTTCAGAAAGGATAATACGAAAAAAGGAAAATTAGGAGCCTCCATGATCCTTAACTTTTTTTCGTTTTTCTATAAGCTTCTTTATCGGCTTCTGGTTTTTAAACCTGATGTGGTATATTATCCCATTACCCCTACCCAAATTGGCTGGTTAGGACGGGATGTCTTGACCATTCTTATTTCCAGGCTGTTTGGAGCGAAAGTGGTCATACATTTAAGGGGGAGTCATTTTAAACTTAATTTTAAGTCATTTCATCCTGCCGCGAAAAAACTAATTGGTTATGCACTATCAAAAGTGGATGTTGGTATAGTCCAGGCTAATTATTTAAGAGATGAATTTGAACCTTTTTTGAGTTCTGAAAAAACCTTTACACTTTATCAATCAATAATTCCTGAGGAATTCCCCAATGAAGATATTTTTAATTTCAACAGAGGGAAAATTTTAGTGGTAGGGCACCTTACCAAGGCCAAAGGCTATACAGATATAGTTGATATTATCCCTTCTATTGCAGAAAAATTTCCATTTGTTCGATTTGAGTTTGCAGGGAACATGAGGAAAGGGGAACGAGGAGTGTTTTACAATCAGTTTGACGGAACTCCAATTGATTATGAAGATCCTTTTGTAGCAGAAAGAGAAATAATTAATGGGAAATACGCTAAAAACTATAGTAATCTGGGGATCATTGATGGTGAGGTTAAATTAAAGCATTTTCAAAACTCAGACTTATTCATTAGTGCTTCCTACTCAGAAGGTTTTTCGCGTTCTTTATTAGAAGCAATGACCTGTGGAAAGCCTTTAATTTATACTCCTGTAGGAGCACACAGAGAAGTATTGGACGATGGTTTAAATGGGGTTTGTGTGCCGCCAGGAAACAAAAAGGAGCTTGAAGCTGCTATAAGTTCTTTGCTAGCTAATAAGGAATTAAGGAATTCTATGGCCCAAACTAATTTCAAAGTATCTCGTGAAAAGTTCTCCATAGACCGTATTGCAAAGGATTTTACGGAAATACTAAATTCAACATTAAACTAATGAAATTGCTTATTAGAAAATTAATACACCAGTTGGGTAATTTACTAAGATTTATTCAGTTGAGTTTTTATAAAGCTTCCGGTGCATCAATAGGGGAAAACACCATGATTAGCCTTGGTGCTAAATTGGATGTAAGAAGGGGGGAAGTTAAGATTGGTGATCACTGTCTTATTACACATGGTTGTTATATTTTATCTCATGACGGTGCAGCACATGTTATCGATCCCAATGATACAGGTACAGGAATAACAGAAATAGGAGACCATGTTTTTATAGGGGTAAATACTGTTATTCTCCGCGGTGTTAAGATTGGTGATCATGCTGTAATAGGCGCAGGTTCGGTTGTTAATAAAGATATACCGTCCGGGGTTGTGGCGGCCGGTAATCCTGTGAAGATTATTAAAGAGCTTAAAAAGCCTTATCACTCACTTCCGAAAAGACACTAAAGAAAGAAGATGCTATTCTACCTGGCTTGCATAATAATTGTTGCAATAATAATTACAAGAATTAAAGAGGGACCATTTGCCGCTTTTCTCTTGATTGTTGCAACTAAATCAATTGTAGATGCAACCTGGGAAACAAAGATTGGCCCATTGTCGCTTATTGCAATTGAAGGTATTTTAATCCCGATAATGTTTTATAAATCCATGAGTAAACACTATGTGGGAAAGGGCTGGGCAAATCTGGGTATTCTTTTATTCGTGGCGCTATGTTTTGGAATCGCTTATGGCTTTTTGTTTAATCCTCTTAATGCTCTTGAATCCTTCATTAAGTATATAAATATCCTGCTGGCCTTTTTTCTAATCCCTTATTTAATAGATACTCCAGAAAAGCTTAAAAAGTTCCTTATTGCCTTAATGATAGGAGGAATATTTCCTATTGCGATAAGTATATTCCAGGGACAAACCGGGATAGTTTGGAGTGAGCGAAAGACGGTTGGTTTAACTAGAATGGTGGGTCTTTATCATGATGCCTTTCCAGTAAGGTTTTATGGGTATTTTACCTTAATAGGTTCGGCATTGTATTTATTCCTTTTTAGGCCAAAGACATATGCAAAACTTGGAATATTTCTTTTAATGTTATCCTCTGTTTACGCGATATATAATGTATTCAGCAAAGCTGGTATGCTTATTCTAGTGATGAGCGGTCTTTGCTATGTGATTTATGCTCCAAATAAACTTAAATCGGCTTTTTTGGTAATTACTTTTTCGCTTTGTGCATTTTTACTGCTTGGAGAAAAAATGGAATCTAATATTGAACAACTTTTTTCAAAAGAAACCGGCTTCCAGAGTGGAGAAATTGAGGACGCAAGGTACACCCTGGCAGGAAGAGGTTATATATGGGAAGAAATGTTAGAAAACTGGGAGAAAAGAAGTGCCATTGGAAAATTTTTTGGAGATGGTATCAATAGGCCGGCACATAACGAATTTTTAAGGGTTTTGTTAGTTAGTGGTATAATCGGTGTTTTCTTGTATGCATTGTTCTTTATCAGAATAGGAATATTGGGTTTGAAATATCGGGGTAAAGTAAAGCCCTTTCTATTGATGTTACTGGCGATGTACCTGATAGACTGTACCGGATTAACACCGGGAGACTATTATTATTATAACATTTTACTTTGGGGTTTTATAGGCCTATTTTTAATGAAATCCGAATTATTTGATGATTTAAGAAATAAAATAATTTACTATTAATGCAGCAACTTACGCAAAAGCTCGGGTCGGGCGAAATGATTATACAGGATGTTCCATATCCTCAAGTGGGAAAGGGAATGGTGATAGTGAAAAATCATTATTCACTTATTAGTGCAGGAACTGAAGGTTCTACCGTTCAGGCGGCACGCAAAAGCCTTATTGGAAAAGCTAAAGAAAGGCCGCAGCAGGTTAAACAAGTGCTGGATGTTTTAAAGAAACAAGGACCAGTACAAACTTATAGAGCGGTTACTAAAAAATTAGATGCTTACTCACCACTTGGGTATAGTAGCGCTGGTGAAGTGGTAGAAGTAGGAGAAGGAGTTACCGAATTTAAAGTAGGAGACAAGGTGGCATGTGCCGGAGCCGGCTATGCAAATCATGCCGAAATTGTTTCTGTACCGGTAAACCTTTGCGTAAAGCTGCAAGAAAAATCTGATCTAAAAAACGCAGCCTACAATACGCTTGGAGCAATTTCCATGCAGGGAGTCCGGCAGGCAGATCTCAGGCTGGGAGAAAGTTGTGTGGTCATTGGTTTAGGATTGTTAGGGCAGTTAGCCTGCCTAATTCTCAAAGCTTCGGGTGTAAATGTCATCGGGGTCGATATTTCAGATGCTGCTGTTGATCTTGCAGTTAAGAATGGAGCAGTTGACCACGGCTTTAGTAGAAATACAGGAGGAATTGAAGATAAGATTTCGAATGTCACAAATGGGATCGGAGCTGATGCGGTTATAATTGCTGCGGCAACTTCAAGTTTAGACCCGGTAAATTTTGCTGGGGCTGTTGCCAGAAAAAAAGGGAAAGTAGTAGTCCTTGGAGCTGTGCCTACCGGTTTTGATCGTGATCCTTATTATTACCGAAAAGAATTGGAACTAAAGATGGCGTGTTCCTATGGCCCGGGAAGATATGACCTGGATTATGAGGAAAAAGGAATGGATTATCCTGTGGCATATGTAAGATGGACAGAAAAGCGAAATATGGAAGCTTTTCAGTATTTACTTAATACGGAAAGAATCAACATCGATTACCTCACGACCCACGAATTTGATTTCGACGATGCACCAAAGGCTTTTGACTTAGTAGTCAATAAGACCGAACCTTTTATTGGATTAGCTTTAAAATATAATAGTGAAAAAGAACAGCTAAAGGATCCTGTTTCTACAAACTCCTCAAAACCAGCAGGGAATATTAATATATCTTTTATTGGAGCAGGTAGTTATGCCCAGGGCAATTTATTGCCAAATCTCCCTGATACCAAAGAAGTTCAACGAATTGGAGTTCTTACTAATAACGGCACAACATCTAAAAGAGTTGCTGAAAAATTCAATTTTGAATTCTGCGCTTCCAGAGAGGAAGATGTGCTCGATATCAAGACAAATACTTTATTTGTAGCTACGCGTCATGATTCTCATGGTTCGTATGTTCTCAAGGGTTTAAAGTCTGACAAAAATATTTTTGTTGAAAAACCATTATGTCTAAATCAGGAAGAACTTGAGGAAATTGCGCAGGAGCAGGCAAGATCTGGTAAAGCTATAATGATGGGCGTGAACAGAAGATTTGCACCTTTCAGTAAAACTGTAAAAAAGAAAATTGGGAACGGTCCAATGTCAATGATCTATAGGATCAATGCAGGTGCCATTCCCAAAGATACATGGATTCAGGATATGGAAATTGGTGGTGGCAGAATAATTGGAGAAGCATGCCATTTTATAGATTACCTAACCTTTATTAATGGAAGTAAGCCCGTAAAACTTTCTGCTAATGCACTCCCCGATCCACAGGGATTAAATGATACTGCGAATATATTACTTCAATTTGAAAATGGCTCAACTGGGGTAGTGGCTTACTACGCCAATGGTGCTAAAGAGCTTCCGAAGGAGTACATTGAAATATACTCCTCGGGCACAACTGCTGTGATCAATGATTTTAAAGAATTAAAAATATATGGTAAGGGAAAACCGTCAAAGAAAAAGCTTCTAAATCAGAATAAAGGGCAAAAAGAAATGGTTGAGAGTTTTATGGAACATCTAATTAAAGATGGATCTTCTCCTATTCCATTTGAAGAATTATATGCCGTTACTAAGGCGAGTTTTAAAGTTCTTGAATCAATAAAAAATGCAGGAGCACAAGTTGAAATCTAGGGATATCACCTCTTTTAAAGATTTAAAGAATTATTGCGAATCTGAAGAGTTTAAAGGCTGGGATCCCTATGATGGTCTAAATTCTAAGGTGTTTAAAGCAACCGGTTTTCAACACTGGGATCTGGCCAGGTTGGCGTGGATACAAGGGTTTAAAAGAAGCCCGATTAATTTTCGCAAACTTTTATTAGTTCCAAAGGAATTTAATTCAAAAGGTATTGGTTTATTCCTCAGTGGATATTGTAATCTTTATAAAATTGCTAAATCTGGGGATACCTCTTTTGGTACTAAAGAAGAATTTCTTGAAAAAATTTGTTTTCTATCAGATTTACTGATAGAGAAGCAGAGTAAAAATTATTCTGGAGCCTGTTGGGGCTATAATTTCGATTGGCAGGCTAGAAGGTTGTTCTTGTTTCCAAAGGAAACGCCAACCGTTGTAGCAACTACCTTTTGTGCCTCGGCATTGTTTGAGGCTTACGAGATAACAAAAGAGAAAAAGTACTTGGAAACTGCATTATCATCTGCAAATTTTATAGTGAATGATCTAAACCGGACCAGGCATAATGAAGGGATATTATTTTCTTATAGTCCACTAAATGGCAATAATACTGTATACAATGCATCATTACTCGGTACTAAATTACTCAGTATCTGCTATAAATACACGGGCAAGGAAGAATATAAAAATTTAGCTCGATTATCCGTGATGGCTGCTTGTAAAGGCCAACGTGAAGATGGATCCTGGATATATGGATTGCTACCTGTTCAATCCTGGATAGATAGCTTCCATACTGGTTATAATCTTGATGCCATTCAGTTTTACCAGGAAAATACTGGAGATACTGCCTTTAAAGATAATATTAGGGAAGGATTTGATTTCTACATTAGTAACTTTTTTAAGGAAGACGGTACCCCAAAATATTACCATGATAAAACTTATCCGATCGATATTCACTGTCCGGCTCAATTATTTGTTACACTTTCTAGATTAGACAGGTTTAATCAATATCGGGGGCTTGCCTCCAAAGTTTTAGATTGGTCCATTAAGAATATGCAGGATAGAAAAGGATTTTTTTACTACCAGTTGAAAAAAGGGATAAGTTCGAAAATCTCTTATATGAGGTGGAGCAACGCCTTTATGTTCAATGCTATGAGTCATTATTTGTTGGAAGATCAAAAAATGAAAAATGCAGTCGCAATCGATTAATGGGGTACAAACCTACGCTCCAGAATCAAGAGAATCACTTATAGATTTTGCTACGAAAGGACAGAAGATCCTGGTTGCAGTTAATGCGGAGAAAATTCTGCATGCAACAAGTGCCTCCAGAGGTATCATAAATAGGAATATGGGGTATCCTGACGGTATCGGAGCAGTGATGGCACTCAAGCAAAAGGGTATTGAAAATGTTGTAAAGATTCCCGGTTGTGAACTTTGGTTGGATATTATTAAAACCTACTATAAAGAGAAGACTTTTTACCTTGTTGGAGGAAAACAAGAAATCATAGAGGAAACCGTAACAGAGCTTAAAAGACAATTTGCAGGAATTAAAATTGTTAATTATCGTAATGGATATATTAAATCCAAGGAAGAGAAACAAGAATTGATAAGCGATATTGTTCTGAAGAAACCTGATGTTGTTTTTGTGGCGATGGGATCTCCTAAGCAGGAGTTGCTTATGGAAGAAATACAAAAAAAACATCCAGCCTTGTACCAAGGTTTGGGTGGTAGTTTTGATGTTTTTACCGGTAATGTGGAAAGAGCCCCAAAATGGTGGGTGGAAAATAACCTGGAATGGGCTTATCGATTAGTGAAACAACCTTCTCGAATTAAAAGGCAGATACATCTTGTAAGGTTTCTATATCTTCTTAAGAGAAATAAATTTTAATAAACCTCTTGACTTCGCTCGAGAATGACAATTAAATTAATATGTTGAAAATTACTATAATCGCTGGGGCACGGCCGAACTTTATGAAGATCGCTCCTATCATCAAAGCTATTGAAAAGGCCAGGAAAGAAGGTGAAGCTATAGATTTCAGACTGGTACATACCGGTCAGCATTATGATAAAAAGATGTCCGGAAGCTTCTTCGAACAGCTTGGAATTCCTGAACCTCATGCTAACCTGGAAGCTGGCGGCGGAAGTCAGGCTGAACAAACGGCCAATATAATGGTCAGGTTCGAAAAGGAATTACTGGAGAATCCTTCTGATGTAGTGTTGGTAGTTGGCGACGTGACTTCCACCATGGCCTGCAGTATCACGGCTAAGAAACTGAATATTGAAGTGGTTCATGTGGAGGCTGGGATCAGGTCTGGAGATCTTAGCATGCCCGAAGAGATCAACCGTATGGTGACAGACTCGATTACCGACCATTTTTTTACAACTTCAGAAATCGCGAATGAAAACCTTAGAAAAGCCGGTATAGAAGAGGATAGGATACATTTTGTGGGAAATACTATGATAGATACCCTCCTTGCAAATCAGGAAAGGTTGGTTAATCCGAAAATAAAAGTTGCTGGAGAAAACCTTGAAAAAGGAGAATACCTGGTGCTTACCCTCCATAGACCTGCGAATGTGGATGAGGAAGAAAAGCTGAAGGAAATGATGCAGGCGATCATTGATGGTTCCGGGAACCTGCCTGTTATTTTTCCGGTTCACCCGAGAACTGCTAAAATTTTAAAGAATTTAGGAATAGAACATAAGAATCTACATTATGTAGAGCCTTTATCCTACCTGGAATTCAATTATCTAGTAAAATATGCAAAAGCTGTGGTTACCGATTCAGGAGGAATTACCGAGGAAACTACCGTTATGGGAGTACCCTGCATGACCCTTCGTGATAATACCGAAAGACCGGAAACTATTACCTTAGGTACCAACGAACTTGTTGGCACTGATCCAAAAAGCCTTCAGCCTTACCTGGAAAAATTAATGGCGGGTAACTGGAAAAAGGGAAGAGAAATTCCTTTGTGGGATGGGAAGACAGCAGAACGAATTATTGAAAGACTTTTATATCTTTACCAGCGTTCCGAAATATTAATTTAAACTAATACTTATTGCCCTACCGATAGGTTTATAATTTTAAGACCAATATCAACCTAATCCTATGAACATTTTAGACCACCAGGTACTTCTAGATCTCTTCCGGGGCTATTATGCAATTTTTGCCGCTGGAACTTTTCTATTGGCATTTTGTTTAACCTGGTATTTTATCCCAAAGGTATTATGGGTAACCAAAGAGAAAAAATTGGTTACAGAGATCAATCACCGCAGTTCCCATAAGCTTGAGGTACCCTCCTTTGGAGGAGTAGCTTTTTTCCTGGTATTGATACTTATTATCAGTGTTTTGCAAAGTCTGCGAACTTCTTTTACCGGAAATCATTTGATTATTGGATTGACCTTTCTTTTTATGGCAGGTTTAAAGGATGACCTTGTTGTTTCTTCGGCAAAACTTAAATTTATAAGTCAGGTCTTTGCCGCAGGCTTTATCATTTTTTCCCCGGAGTTGAGCATGCTCGACCTGCATGGTTTTTTAGGGATAGGGGAAATCCCTTTAATTATTGGCTATGGTTTAAAGCTATTGATCGTGGTCGCCCTTATCAACGCCTATAATTTAATTGATGGGATAGATGGCCTGGCCGGAATCGCCGGAATAGTGATCTGCAGCATATTCGCACTAGCTTTCTACCTGGTTAGAGAACCCTATTTTGTATTGCTAAGTGTTAGTGCCGTGGGTATACTGGCTGCTTTTTTAAGGTATAATTTTTCCAATAGTCACCGCAAGATGTTCATGGGGGATGGGGGTTCATTGATCATAGGTTTTCTTATCGCTTTTCTTAGTCTCAAGATCCTGGTGATGCCGGAATCTCCGGAATTGTTGAAAATTGGCTTCCTGCCAGAGAACAGGGCCCTTTTTGTGCTGGCGGTACTTTTTCTTCCCATTTTCGATACCTTAAGAGTGATCCTAATTCGCTTAAGCGATGGCAAGTCTCCTTTTGAGGCAGACCGTAATCACCTGCATCACGTACTACTGGACAATAATTTGTCTCATAAAAAGGCCAGTTTAGTTCTTGGTGGCCTTAATATTCTTATAATTGCGGTTTGTATCCTGGTAAGCCGGGAACTGAACAGTCTTTGGATGAGTGCATTCTGTATTTTTCTTTTTTTAGTGGTGGGAGTGATGTTCGAGATGCTCAAGAAAAGGGCTCAGGAATTGAAGCAAGCTGAACCGAGAAGACCTAAAGGAATTAGGGTACAGTTAAGGGAACTGGTAAGGGAGAACAGCTTTTTTAGTCTTTAGATATTAAAACTTTTATTAATTAAATACTCTTTCAATTATCAATTTTTATTAAACCAATCTTATGAAATTAAATTTTTTACGCTCCACCGCCAGGCCGGCACTTTTTTTCAGCCTTGCCCTGGCTGGCTTATTGTTAGTTAACTGTAGTAAAGATGATGATAACCCACCAGAATACGATTTCGAAGACCAGTTTGAAGACCTGGACGAATTACCAGATGTGGATGATCCAGATCCTGAAATTACTGAACCTAATACAGGGAAAGTAGAGGAATCTGCGGCCAAGCAGGATCTTACCAACGATCTTGCCGATGGTGGAGATCTTAGTACCGAGACCGAACAAAGCCTTGAAGCTGTTGGGGATTTTTCAGAAACACTTTCTCTGGAAAATCAGCAGGCGGCAGCAGATCTTACCTCAGAGAAGATCGAGGAAATATTTAATGCAGAAGAGCTGAGTTCCGATCTTCAGGACCTGGAGGCTGCGTTGGAGAACGCTCCGGCCGAAGTTCTAAATTTACTTCCGGTAATAGACCTTGGGGATAACCTTGTAGTGACCGAAGGAAGTTCTGTTGTTCAAAATGATTTCACTCGCGGTAAAGCTTCTACCAAACAGCAAACTTCTGGTTGTGAGGCAGCGGCCCAGGCAGCTTACGAAAAGGCCATGGCCGATCCTATTGCCAAGCACGAGGAAAACCTTGGGATCATAGAAGCCAATTATGTAAGAAGAGTAGGAGAGGCTGAGCTTCGCGCAGATAACAGGCTGGAAGCCCTGAACCAGACCTATGAAGACTATAAATCTCAATTCCAGGCTGCAGCTATCCAATTACTGGAACTTGCCGATAGTTACGCTGATACTAACCCTGATATTGCTGAAGAAATCAGGGAACTAGCCCTTATCTTTACCGTAAGTTCAAGACAGGCTCTTAAAGAATGGTATGCGGCTGGAGTTTCTACGATCAATCAGAAGGAAATCCTTGAAGTACAAACTGCAGAGGAGATTCGAGATGAAAAACTGGAGATCGAGAACGCTAATTTCGAAGCCATTAAAGAAGAGGCCCAGAATAAGCTGCAAGCAGCACTTAACGAATGCCACGATCAGGGATCTGGTAGTTAGAAAGCATTAAAAAATTTAAAGGGTTGTTTCCCATTTATATTGTTGGTTCAACAGGAAAGCTGGAACGAGTTCAGCTTGTCGAATCTACTTTAAAACCCGGGAAACAACTCTTTTGTTTTTAAATCATTCCTTTTACAGAAAGTCTGGAGATAGCTTCGTTATTTTCACAATGATGGCTGAAGCCTAAAGGCAGCTCCAGCCCGCCGACCTACACTAATGCTTCGGTGAATAAGCAAACAACCTTAGACATTGGTCAATATCAATGAACAATAAACAAGAGAAATTTTTTCGGATACTCGATTGAGTTCTCAGAGTTCATTTCTAACATCTCATTTCTAATATCTCAATACTCAATACTAACTGCCACAGAATGCGTTCCCGCATACTTCTATTTTTTTTATTATCCTTCCTGGCGTTCAAATCACTTGCTCAGGTGAACATCATGGGAAAGCCCGGTTATATCAATACGCCTTCGGCGAATTGGAATACGGACAGACCTTTGGGAATTACTTTTAGCCACCTGCCGGGAGACTATAGCATGTTCGGGAATGAAAAGACCGATGTGAATTTCTATAGTTTCAGAGCTTCCCTTACTTCGTTTTTCGAGGTTAACCTAAGTGTAGCTCATCGCCCTGCTAAAGCTGAGATCGATAAGCTGGGTGTTGGAGATCGGCAGCTAGATTTCAGGTTCAGGCTTTCCAAGGAGCGTGAATTTTTACCGGCTATAGTACTGGGGTGGACCCCACCTGGATCGGTTGCGCCTTACCTTACCCACGACTATTTGCTGGCTACCAAAAATTTTAAAACCAACTTAGGACGATTACAGCTTACTGTAGGCTTTGGATCTCCCTACGTTTTTCTGAAAAAAACTGGAAGTGATTCCTATTTTGATCTTGAGATAAAAAAGAAATCCCAGGTCAATCTGAATGCTGAATACCTGAGTGGCTTTTTTTCCGCCATTAGCTACAGCCCGGTAGATTTTGCCGGCGTCATGATGGAATATGATTCTAACAGCCTGAACGGGGGAATCTACATAAAACCTTTTAACTGGTTATCACTCCAGGCCCATACCTATGAAGCTAAAGCCTGGGGGTTTACGGCTGGACTGAACCTCTCCTTATCTAAATCTCCAAAAAGCTTAAGAGCCTATGAAGACAGGATGGATTAAAATCCTTTTACTTTTTTGTAGTCTGCAGGTTTTCTCCCAGCAATTGGAGGATAAGCTATGGCAGGCAGGCTTTGAGAATGTGCTAATCCAGGAGCAACGGGACAGTCTGAATGTTTTTTTCGAAAACCGTGAATTCAGGAATCCGGGGCATAGTATTTATTTTGCTGAACTTATCTCCGGGAAGGAGACAGAGATCAACAATACTAACATCACGTGGCTGCCTTTGTATCATAATAAGCTGGTAGGGGCGTATGAAGCATCCAGCTTTCAGCTTACAACTATAAGCCAGCAGCAAAGAGAATTCTTTAATAGGAATAATAAGCCTTTTAAAAATTACCGATTTAGTTTCAGACTTCATCCAGAAGTGGTTTCACGGTTTGGATATTATTCCGATCCTTTTGAGACCAAGTTCAATATGATCCTGGATACCCGGGTCTATCTGGCCCAGGGCCTGAGTCTGCAAACCGGCATCACTATTCCCATTGTTAACAACCTGGATAATCACGGGATGAAATTGCGTGCAGCACCTACCATGCTGCATTATTTCACCCAGCCCTGGAATGCCCACTTTTTTAGCTTTAGCGCCGGTACTTTTTATAATGATCGCTACGGTTTTGATTTGGAATATAGATATGACCAACTGGATTCTTCCTGGAGTTTTGGCTTTGCCGTCGGGCTAACTGGCTTTTACCGCTTATATGGACTTGAATATTCCTCTGAACCCATGGATAAGCTTTACGGGGTTGTGGATGTGGAATGGAGGACCGGCATCGAAAATACCAGTTTAAAATTAAGTGCCGGGCAGTTTCTGTATGAGGATAGGGGAGCCAGGCTGGACCTGATCAAACAATTCCCCATGGCCGAGATAGGTTTATTTGCAGCCCGTACCGATATTGGTACTTCCGGTGGGTTTCAATTCGCTTTTTCACTCTGGCCGGGAAAAATAATACGGGGCAAAAAACTTGAGCTTAGAACAACCGAGGAGTTTCGCTGGGAATACACCTATAATAACGAGGATCCTGTAGCGAGACAATTCCGGATCGGCATGCCCCGACTGTCTGATGTGTTAAGGAATTATAATGAAGCCTGGATAAAGCAATTAGGTAATTAGATAATTTGAAAATCTGGTAATTTGAGAATGCTTTGGAGATGGGATAATATATACCTGGTTCAATGAAGAAAAGTCTTTATTAAATTTATGGTACTCCTGATTTGATAAGACCCACAACCCACAACAAACAATAAATAACAAACAAAAAATACCTACGCTTAAGGTTTACAGCTTATCGCTTTAGGCCTGGAACATAAACGTTAAAAAATTGTGAATTTTTGTTGAATGAATGCTATATTCGCAACCCGAAATTACTACTAATGAATATCTTTAAAATCGTACAGGTGATTCTTTGCCTGTTACTTATAACATCATGTGTTTCTAAAAAGAAGGTGGCTTACTTCCAGAACCTGGAAAACCAGAAAAGCCTGCCTAATAATATTGAAATTCAGCCAGACGATCTTCTAACCATAAGAGTTTCTGCTCCCGAACAGGAAGCTGCGCTGCCTTTTAATTTAACCAAAACAGTTGGCGGAGGTGGTAATATGGGAAATGCCAATGTGGAACTGGAAACCTATATGGTCTCTAATGATGGAACTATTGAATTTCCGGTGATTGGGACTGTAGAGGTACAGGGGTATACCAGTATTGAGCTAGCCTCTAAAATAAAGGAATTGGTTTCGCCTTATGTTAAAGATCCTATAGTGAATGTGCGGATTCTGAACTTTAAGATCAGCGTACTTGGGGAAGTGCGATCTCCAGGGCTGTACAAGGTCGAAGATGATTATATAAGCCTGCCTCAGGCTCTGAGTATGGCCGGTGACATTATGATCTCAGGTAAGCGCAAGAACGTGCTGGTGATGCGCGAAGGAAAAAATGGAGAGAAGAGGCACGCCTACCTGGACCTAACCGATGCAAATGTGATAAATTCCCCGTTTTACAATTTACAGCAGAATGACGTGGTTTATGTAGAGCCAACCGGTGCCGCAAAACAGGGTGCAGGATATCTTGGCACTGTTTCCAGATATCTGGGAGTGGCATCTGTGGCGATTTCGTTAGTATTATTATTTACAAATTAATCATGGCACAAGATCAAAGAAATATTCAGGCCAGAGCCAGCGAAATTAATATCAGGGAAGAGCTTGAAAAGTATCTGAGATACTGGCCCTGGTTCGTTTTGAGTGCGCTATTGGCACTTCTTATTGCGTTTTTCTACTTACAACACACCTCAAGGGTTTATTCGGCCTCGGCCAGTGTTATCATCAAAGACGGTAAAAACAGCCAGAATTCTGAAATGGCTGCATTCCAGGATCTGGGATTGTTCAACGGAATGAATTCTAATTCTATAGAGAACGAGATTGGGCTTATGAAAAGCCGCGGGCTGATGAGGAATGTGGTAAACGCCCTCGACCTTAATATCACTTACCATGATGCTGATGCCTTGAGAAATTCTGAGTTGTATGAGGTAAGTCCGGTGGAAATAAAAGTTCTCAGTAGGAAGAATAAGGATGATGCAATTTACTATGAATACAAGATAAGCCGGAGTGGAGACGGAATTATCATAAGCAACCTGTCTAATGGAAATGAGGTTTCTGCCAAATTGGGTAAGCCAGTAGATCTGGATTTTGGAGTTGTCAGTATTCAGGAAAATGAGAATATCTCATGGGCAGGTTATCCGGGAGAGATCATATTTAAAGTGCACCCGGTTTTGAATCTTGCCAAACATTACAGTAATTCTCTGGCGGTAAGTCTCAAGGAGAAGAACTCAAGTTTGATCGAATTGAGCCTGAATGATCCGGTTAGAAAGAAAGCAGAGGATATATTAGATCAGCTCATTCTTGAATATAACCGTGAAACTATAGAAGATAAGAACCTCGTAGCTACCAATACAGCTAATTTTATAGATGAAAGATTAAAAATAATCAATGGAGAATTGGATTCTGTAGAATCAGGAAAAGTTGAATTCAAAGAGCAGAACAGGTTAACCGATATACAGAGTGAGTCACAAATGTATGTGGAATCGGCTAAGGAGTATCGTATAAAGCAGGAAAGGCTTGCGACACAGCTGGAGCTGGTGAATGCAGTGCTTTCTTATATTTCTGATGAAAGCTCTTCAGACCTGCTTCCTGCAAATCTTGGCATAGAAGAAGCTAATGTTAATGAGGCTATCTCGCAATATAATGATATTGTTCTGGAACGTAACCGGATCCTGGCTGGCTCTAGTGAATTGAATCCGGTAGTGAAAAAGCTGAATGCCGAAATTTCTCAATTGGAGAGTAATATAGTTCGCAGTTTAAATCAATTAAAGAAGAACCTGAATATCACCAAGAGTAACCTGGATCAGCAGGTGGCTTCGGTAGGATCGAGAATATCTTCAGTGCCTTCCCAGGAAAAACAGTTCCGCGGGATCGAACGTCAGCAGCAAATCAAGGAATCTTTATATCTTTTCCTGCTTCAGAAAAGAGAGGAAAATTCTTTGTCGCTGGCAGTTACTGCCCCTAAAGCAAAAATTGTTGATACCGCTTTGAGTTCAAATATACCAGTGTCTCCTAATATTAGGAGTATCTACCTAACCGCACTTTTACTGGGCCTTGGCGTACCATTTGCTTTCTTTTACATCAGGAACCTGTTGAACAATAAGGTAGAAAGCAGGACCGATCTTGAGGATATAATATCAAACGTCTCCATAGTTGGAGAGATACCGCGTATAGGCAAAGGAATGGCTGAACTGATCGAAAAAAATGACAGGTCGGTACTTGCGGAATCCTTCAGGATATTACATACCAATCTTCAGTATTTGCTGGTCAACAGTGGAAACAAGAAAAAAGGTGTGAAGATCTTTATAACTTCTACTATAAAAGGTGAGGGAAAAACCTTCATTGCTTTTAATACGGCAACCACCCTGGCCAACTCAGGAAAGAAAGTTCTTATCATGGGGGCAGATCTTCGAAATCCACAGCTTCAGCGTTTTGAAGCCGGTGCCAAACACTGGCAGGGGGTTAGTGATTATCTGGCCAATGAAGAACTGGAGTTGAACAGGCTGATAAAGAAATCGAGTCTTCATGAGAATCTTGATCTGCTTTCTTCAGGTTCCATTCCTCCCAATCCCTCTGAACTTTTAAGGCATTCTAAAACCAAAAATCTTTTTGAGAACCTGGAGGAAGCCTACGATTATATTATCGTTGATACAGCGCCTTCTATGTTGGTTTCTGATACATTCCTGATAAATGATTATGCCGACCTAACGCTTTACGTGGTTAGGGCTGGGTTTACGGAAAGGAAACTTCTGGATTTCCCTGAAAATTCCAGGAAGGAAGGCAAGCTTCAGAACCTTAGCTTTATTTTGAATGATGTAAAGGCAGCCAATTTTGGTTATGGAAATAAATACGGATATGCATACGGCTACGCCTATGGAGACGAGAATGATAATTTCTGGAGAAAACTGAAAAATAGAGCTGCTTTTTGGTAGAATCTGAAAATTAATAGAATTACAACCCGGCCTTGCGTCGGGTTTTTTGTTTGCTTAGGTTGTCTTTGTTTTGCCATAATAATATATGGATCAAGGTATCCTTGCTAAATCAATTAAGGGCTTTAGCCGCGAATTCACGAGTTTTTGAAGTAAGCTTTTTTTTAGAGATGCTGAAACAAGTTCAGCATGACGGGTGTAAATAGTGGAGTAGCCGTCACCCTGAATTCATTTCAGGATCTTTTGATATTCCATCAAAATCTGTTCTAAAAACCTTTTTAGACCATTCTGACGTTTCTGAAACTTTAAAAAAACCTGATTCGTAATTAGTAACAATTAAGAAAAAGATTTCTCAGTCGCTGCTCTCCTTCGAAATGACAATAAGCCCCAAACAAGCAATAAACAATGAACAATAAATAAGTTTTTTTCAGATATCAATACTAACATCTCACTACTAAATTCTAAGTTTCATGTTCACAATTAATTAAATTATATTTGCCTGCCCGAATTTCTGATGGTCACCGAATTTCAGTTTTCGAAATGCTGATCTAAATGACAAAGACTATGCCCCCAAATACCTCCAGGAAGCCTTTAATGGTTGGCCTGCTCGCTGCAATATTCTTTCTTGCGCTGGGATTTTTTATGCTTTGGCAACGCTACCAGATCCTGCTGGAAACCCGGGAAAAGGAAATGACCGGAATGATAGACCTGGTGGAGCAGAACATAGACCAATCGCTCAAATACAGCTACTCCGCGGCACTTTCCCTGGCTTTACAAATAGATAATGATGGTGAGATTCGAGATTTCGACAGGATCGCCTCGCAGATCGTGGATGGTAACCCTAACATCGATGCCATAGAAATTGTACCCGGAGGGGTTATTACCCAGGTTTACCCATACGGGGAAAACAAAGAAGCCATCGGCTATGACATTCTCAAGGATTCCACCCGTAACGAGGAGGCTTATAAGGCCATAGAAAGCAGGAAGATGTTTTTCGCGGGACCGCTGAAATTAAAACAGGGTGGCCTGGCCATTGTTGGCCGCTTGCCCGTTTTCATAGATAATGAATTCTGGGGCTTTTCTGCCGTGATCATCGATTTTGATAATCTTATAGCCCAATCTGGAGTACAGGACCTGGCGGCTGGCAAATTCGAATTCAAGTTCTCCAAGGTAAACCCACTAACCGGAAAGGAAGAATTCTTCCTGGGAAGGGCTTCCGACCTTAAGAATTCACATTCAGAAAGTATTTTATTGCCCGATGGCGACTGGAAGATACATATTACCCCGGTGGAACCACATCAGCCCTTCTTTGCGGTGATCCCCGTGGCTTTTCTTATCCTGCTTATGGCGGCGGCCCTGGGCTGGATAATTTTTAATACCATGAAGCAGCCGGCCATCCTGGCTGCGAAGGTGAAAAAGCAGGCGGGAGACCTGGCGAAAAGCGAACTTCATTTCAGGACTATTTTCAACCAGGCGGCGATTGGAATGGCCAGGGTAGATTCCAATACCGGGAAGATACTTGAGACCAACAAAAGGTTTCAGCAGTTGCTGGGTTACGACAACAGCGAACTGGTGAAAAAGGACCATACGAGCATTTCCTATCCCGAGGACCGGCAGGAGAACGTTCAGCTGATGGACAGGCTTCGGAAGAACGAGATCAGGGAGTACAATCTAAAAAAGCGACTGGTTCGCAAGGACGGCGAGATCATCTGGATAAAACTGAATGTTTCCGCACTTTGGTCTGAAGGTGAACCTGCTTCTTCTCATATCGCCCTAGTGGAAGATATTTCAGCAAGGGTAAAGGCGCAAAGGGAGAGAGAGGAGAACGAAAAGCGCTTCCGTTCACTCGTGGAAAATTCCAGCGAGGTGATCCTTATCGTAGATACCAGGGGGCATACCGTATATTCTTCCCCGTCTCTAGAGAGGATCACCGGCTACCGGGAGTTGCCTACCATGGAAAACGAGATCTTTTCGCTTATCCATCCCGAGGATGCTCCCGGTTTGATAGAACAGTTCAAGGCTTCCAGGAATAACCCGGGATTTCCTTTTTCGGGCATCAAGATGAGGTTGCAGACCAAATGTGTGAAATACATCTGGGTAGAAGCTACCATCACCAATCTTACCCACGAGAAAAGTATCAATGGCTATGTGGTAAATTTCAGGGATATCACCGGGAAGCAGGAGGCTGAACTCAACCTTATAAAATCTTATGATTTTGTGATGGAGCAGAATAAGCGATTGCTGAATTTCGCCTATATAGTTTCCCATAACCTGCGTTCGCATTCCAGTAATCTGGAATCTATTCTCGAGCTTTATGAAATTGAAAGTTGTCCTGATGAAAAGGAAAACTACATTAGTTTGCTGGGGAATGTCTCCAAAAACCTGAATGAATCGCTGTACGATCTTAACGAGGTGGTTTCCATCAACAATAACCTGGACATAAATGTGGAGCTTTTAAATGTTGGAGATTATCTGGATAGGACCCTGGAAGTATTGCAACTGCAAATAGAAAAGAAGGATGCTGAGATCAAGATCGACCTTCCGGAAGAGATGCAGGTAGCTTTCAATGCTTCTTATATGGAGAGCGTCCTGCTCAATTTCCTCACCAATGCCTTAAGATATAGCCACCCACAGCGAAACCCTGAAATAGAAATTTTTGGTTACCGGGAGAATGGTCACTGGATGCTGGAAATTTCAGATAACGGGATAGGCATAGACCTGGAGCAGCATGGGGATAAGGTTTTTGGTCTTTATAAGACCTTTACCGAGCGTAAGGATTCCAGGGGTGTTGGCCTTTTCATTACCAAGAACCAGATTAATGCCATGGGAGGCAGTGTTAGCGTGGAAAGCTCACCGGGGGTGGGTACAACTTTTAAAGTCTGTTTTAAATGAAAAAGAGTGTATGGGTAATAGACGATGACGAGATCTACCAGCTTATCATAAAAAAGCTGATCAGGAGGTCAGAGGTTTTCGAAGAGCAGTTATATTTTAGAAGTGCCAGGGAGGTCCTGGAACAACTGGATTCTTCCCAGGTCTTTCTTCCAGATGTCATTCTGCTGGATATAAATATGCCGATGCTGGATGGATGGCAGTTCATCGATAAATTAAAATCCAGGTATGAGGATTTTTCATGCAGGACTACTATCTATATAGTATCTTCTTCCATAGCTTATTCAGACAGGGAGAGGGCAGAGAGGTATCCCGAGGTTTCGGGCTTTATTTCCAAGCCTATGACCGTAGAGAAGCTGAGGAATATCGGCGAGGCTATCCATAAAAAAAAGCCCGGCGTAGGGACCAAGCTTTAGATTTTCGAGATTGGGGTAATCGAATTTTATGCCGCAGAGATCACGTTGAATTGATTCAGCAGGCTTTGATAAAAGAAAAGACTTTTTTCGTCTTTCTTAAGGCATGATTTCAGGAATCTCTCGATATCCTGGCATTCAAATGTAATGCTGGTATATTTTTTCTGTCCCACAGGAAGCTTAAGATCTATCGTTTGTTCTTTATAATCGATATTCACGTGTTTGGCTTCGAAATATTTCTTGATAATAGCGCGATGCAGGGTATGGAATTCCGATTTATTCGTATCCTTCTGGGTAATGCTATAAGAAATTAGATTTTTGACTTCGTCAATAATCTCCGGGGTAGTAATTCTATTCATAACTGTCTGATTCTTCATATTCACCATTGGCTAAATTACTATTAGACAGTATAAAAGCTGTTAAAAAAAATGTAATACTTCCCAGTTTAATAATTATTTAACTTCAGCAAGCCCGGTCTTAAGAAGTCATTGGGTGTGAGTATCTATGACCGCGGGGGAATGTACTGCCTGCAGCCTTTCATCGAGAACTGATAGGTTGGAATACCTGATGCCAGACCTTAGAACAGAGCCCGAACCATGGTGAATGTGTCCAAATAAATGATGAGATGGTTGGACAACTTTTAAAATTTGAGCCAATTCTTCGCAGCCCAGGTTAATTCCGCGGCTAATTTCGTCCAGAATGCCGAAGGCCGGGGTGTGGGTAATGAGGATATCTGTATCCTGCGGAATAAGTTCCCAGTGCTTTCTAATCTGTTCCCCGCGTTCCCGGTTAAATGCCCAGTTGGATAGTCCGGGTGTGACCGGTGAACCCCAGAATTTGATACCTTCTATTTCTACTCCATTATCTATTAGCAAGTGGATATTCGAAGGAATGTTCTTAAGGTATTCCGGTTTTTCAAAAAAGAAATCATGGTTTCCGGGTACCAGTAATTTATACTGGTGAGGCTGCCTGGAAAACCATTCCAGGAAATTCTTGGTTTCGTTCCGGGTACCTCCATCGGTACAGTCGCCGGCATGAATTAAAATGTCCCCATCCGGAATCGGGATCTGATGATGTTTGTTATGGGTGTCGGCAATACCTATTAGCCTCATTAAATAATTAGTATTTGGGATCAAGTTAAACAAAAAATCCACTGAAATTTTCAGTGGATCTTCCTGGTTTATGCTAAACCTTTATGCTATTCTTCTTTTTCTATTTCTAATTCTTCAGCTGCAGGGTCTAATTGAAAACTATCCCTGTCTGCAGGTAAGATCTTATTAATCGTTTTAAGCATACCAAAGGCAATGATCGCCGCGGTAACGGCAAAAAAGATGAACTTGATCAGTAAACTTTCACTGACCACTAAACTGTAAAAACCAAGGAATATCTCGGTGATCACAAACAAAATTTTTATTCCAACTTTTAAAAACATTTTCCTTTTATATCTGTCCCAAATATAGCATCCATTTATTATACCAAAAAAGCGCCGAACCAAGTTTGACAATTATTTAACTCTGGTAACTTCTGTCTTACAATCTTTTAAGTTAAAAAATCTTAAACCGGCTCTGAGAATGCCCCGGAATTGTAAATTGGTTTTCACAAAACCAATCTGAAATTGAAGAAATCCAAAAAACTTGCCATAGGTGTTCTAATAGGTATAGGTGTACTTGCGATAAGCCTGGTCGTTCTGAATAATTACCTGGAGGCAAGGATAAAGTCCAGCATAGAAGAGAATCTAAAGAAGGCGAATGCTACTTTTGAGAAGGTAGATGTGAAATTACTGGACCGCACGGCAGAGGTGATCAACCCGTTTATCCAGATAAAGGGAAAGACCCTTAAAGTAGATACCATTCTATTAAATGACATTCATCTTTGGGATTATATTTCGAATAAGGACATTATCATTGGTGACCTCAGGATCTCTAAACCGGTGGTGAAATTCTACAGGTTTGAGAAGGAAGCTAAAGACTCTGCTTCTGCCCGAAAAAGATCCAGCTTCAAAAACCGTATCCTTATTAAAAAGGTAAATGTGAGCCGGGGTGATTTCAGGATCTTCGAAAAGGATAGTAACGAGCACAGGCTTTATACCAGCCTTGCCTCGCTGAAGATGGAAAATGTTCGGGTGAATGCGAAGACCCTTAATGAAACTGTTCCTTTTAACTATGAGATCATCAGGCTGGAGGTAGACAGTATTTTCTACGACCTGGACCAGCAGCACGAACTGGCGATAGGCAAGTTCCTTATGCGGGACGAGAATGTGCAAATCAGCGATTTTAGGATCATTCCGAAATACTCTAAGGCCGGGCACCAAAAAACCATCAGGGTAGAGAAAGACCGGTATGATCTTAGCATAGACTCGATTTCATTTAACGATCTTAACTGGTCTGTACAGAATGATTCCTTGAAATTTCAGAATCCATTTACCCGAATTGCTGGGGTGAACTTTGATATCTACCGGGATAAGCTGCCGCCAGATGATAACTCTACCAAGCCTATGTACAGTAAAATGATAAGGCAGCTACCTTTTCTGTTGCAATTGGATAGTATTAAGATCCGGGATTCTTATATAAGATATGAAGAAAGGATACAGGCGGGCAGGCCTTCCGGCATAGTAGAATTTTCCAACTTAAACGGAACTATCTGGAACATTACCAACCTTGATCTTAGCAGGCAGGATTTTCCGGAGACCCGGGTAAAGGCCAGGGCCGATTTTATGAAGGCCGCTCCTTTAAGTATAGACTGGAAATTCGACATTAGCGACCCTACCGATGAATTTCAGATAAGCGGGGAGATGGGGCGTTTGCAGGCAGGGCAAATGAACAGGTTCCTTACTGCAGCCATGAATGTGGAGGCTTCCGGAGAAATACTGGACATGTATTTTAATTTCTACGGTAATAATGATTGGGCCAGGGGAGATATGAGGCTGAAGTATAAGGATTTTAAGATCGAGGTGCTCCGGAAGGACGGGCAACGAAAGAACAAGGTCATATCTGCACTCGCCAATCTAATTGTGCGCAACAAGGCGGTGAAGGGAGAGAAAACCCAAAAAGAGATCAACGTAGAAAGGGATAAGTCCAAATCTTTCTGGAACTACTTCTGGAACATGGTCAAGACCGGAGCCTTTAAATCTTTTATTTAGATCTTGAAGGTTACCACGGGCCGGTTGGAATGGTTTACCAGGTCTTCGCTTATACTGCCATTAAAGAAATGGGCCAGGCCCTTACGACCGTGGGTGCCAATACCAATGAGTCCCGCATCCAGCTTTTTGGCGAAATTCAGAATTCCCTGCTCTACGCTAACGTCGTTGTAGATATGCACTTCCAGATCTTTATGGTCGGTATTACCCATATATTTCTCCAATCTCTGCTGAGCTTCCTTACTGGTTAAGAAGTCATTTGGTGTATTCACGAACAGAAGATGCAGTTTGGCGCCCATGGTTTTGGCAAAATTCCGGGCCTTGGCCAGTAGCTCTTTATGTTTTGGGTTGGCATCTGTAGCGAAAATGAAATTTTGGATCTTAAAATCGGGGATCTCGTTCTTGATCACCAGTACCGGGATCTCCGAATGTCTTACCACTTTTTCGGTATTGGAGCCTATGAACATTTCCTGGAATCCGCTGGCGCCATGAGAACCCATCACGATAAGGTCGCAATTCTTCTCTTTTCCTATTTCCATGATCCCGTCAAAGGCTCGGTGGAACTCTACTACTTCATGTACCTTGATATCTTTCAGATAAGGTTCCTTCATGATCTTGGCGAATCTCTGGTGCGCCAGTTTCATAAAGAAAATGGCTTCCGGAATATTCTGGCTTCCACCGCCAACGGGATCGATCAGCTGCAGTGGTAATTCCAGCATATGCAGTAAATAGATCTCTCCGTCGAATTTTTTTGCTAATTGCGCGGCAACTTTTAAGGCCTTTTCAGCCTGGTCGCTGAAATCGGTGGGAACAAGAATATTTTTCATGACTGTAGTTAATAGCTTATGAGTGAATGCATTATTAAAATTACAAAGAATAATTTATCTCCTCTTAAATATTTCCTTTTTTATGGAAGCAGCCTCTTCAGAAATATTCTGAAAAGCGCCGGGCTGTGAAACATTCTTACTATTTCATTTATTTTCACGTTTTTATACTTGAAAAATATTGCTATATTTGCAGCGTTGAAACTAAAAAAAGTACAGCGAGGGGACAGAAGTCCCCTCTTTTTATAAACATATGCTGAAGGATAAGGTAGAAAAGTTAGCAGAGAAGGTATTCGAAGAAAATAATTCCTTATTTTTAATAAGCCTTGATGTAAACTCCGCCAATCATATCAAGATTGTAATAGACGGTGATGAAGGTGTATCGGTAAATGACTGTATCATGGTGAGCCGTGCCATAGAGCACAACCTGGACAGGGAAGAGGAAGATTTTTCTCTGGAAGTTACTTCGGCAGGGGTCTCCGAACCTCTTTTAATGCCAAGACAATTCAAAAAGAATATAGGTCGCAGGTTAAAGGTGAAGACCGAGAATGAAAAGTTCGAAGGTGACCTGGTATCTGCAGATGAAAACGAAATAAAGCTTTCATGGAAAGCAAGAGAGCCAAAACCGGTAGGTAAGGGCAAAGTTACAGTTCAGAAAGAGGCGGTTTTGCCCTATGCTGAAGTTGTGGAAGCAAAAGTTAAAATAACATTTTAATCACAAATTGATATGGAAAATATCGCGTTGATTGAGTCATTCTCAGAGTTTAAAGATGATAAACTGATAGATCGTGTAACGCTGATGGCGATCCTTGAGGATGTTTTTAGAAATGCTTTGAAGAAAAAGTATGGAGAAGACGATAATTTTGATATTATTGTAAACCCTGATAAAGGAGATCTTGAGATTTGGAGAAACCGAATCGTAGTGGCAGATGGTGAAGTTGAGGATTCTAACAGGGAAATCTCCCTTTCTCAGGCAAGAAAGATCGAGCCCGATTTTGAAGTTGGTGAGGATGTTTCTGAAGAAGTGAAGCTGGTAGATCTTGGAAGAAGAGCGATCCTGGCCCTGCGCCAGAATTTGATCTCAAAGATCCACGAGCACGACAACACGAATATTTACAAGCAGTTCAAAGATCTTGAAGGTGAGATCTATACTGCAGAAGTTCATCATATAAGGCACAGAGCCATTATTCTTCTTGATGATGAAGGAAATGAAATAGTGCTTCCTAAAGACCGTCAGATTCCTTCAGATTTCTTCCGTAAAGGAGAAAATGTAAGGGGAATCATAGAAAGCGTCGAATTAAAAGGTAACAAGCCTACCATTATAATGTCCAGAACCGCTCCAGGTTTCCTTGAGAAGTTATTCGAACAGGAGATCCCTGAAGTTTTTGATGGTTTGATCACGATCAAGAAAGTAGTGCGTGTTCCTGGTGAAAAGGCCAAGGTGGCGGTAGATTCTTATGATGACAGGATCGATCCCGTTGGTGCCTGTGTGGGTATGAAAGGTTCCAGAATTCACAGTATTGTACGTGAATTGGGGAATGAGAATATAGATGTGATCAATTTCACCAATAATGAGCAGTTATTTATCACCAGAGCATTAAGTCCGGCGAAAATAACTTCCATTAAAATGGATGAAGAGGCTAAGACCGCTGAGGTTATGCTGAAGCCGGAAGAAGTTTCCAAGGCGATTGGTCGAGGTGGGCACAATATTAGATTGGCTGGTCAGCTAACCGGTTATGAGATAGATGTGTACCGTGAAGGTGTAGAGGAAGATGTTGAGTTAAAAGAATTTACAGACGAGATTGAAGATTGGGTGATCGCCGAATTTTCAAAGATTGGTCTGGATACAGCGAAAGCTGTTTTAGAGCAGGATGTAGATGATCTTGTTCGCCGTACAGATCTGGAAGAAGAGACCATTAAAGATGTGATGGCCGTGCTTCGTTCAGAATTTGAAGAATAATATTATTTAGAGTACAGAATACAATTAAAGAGAGTAATTTAGAGGGCAATTTATGGCAGAAGCGAAAACAACGCGATTAAATAAGGTTCTACGTGAGTTCAATATCTCGTTAGACAGGGCTGTGGAATTTCTTAATTCCAAAGGCTACGAGATAGACGCACGTCCAACTACCAAGATCTCGGGAGAAATCTACGAGGTGCTTTCTGACGAGTTCGAAACCGACAAGAGTAAGAAGAGGGCTTCTAAGGAAGTTGGTGAAGAGCGTAAGAAAGAGAAGGAAGAGCTGCGCAAAGAGATCGAAGAGAAGCGCAAGGCTGAAGAAGTGGAGAAGAAGGAGAAAGAAGAAGCGATCTCGGCCAGAGCTAAACTTGAAGGTCCTAAGACCGTAGGTAAGATCGACCTGGATAAGAAACCAGGCGAAAAACCTAAAGAAGAAGAAAAAGCCGACTCTAAAGAAGACGCCAAGGAAACTCCAGCCGAAAAACCTGTCAAAGAAGCTGAAGAGACCAAGCAACCTGAGAAGCCTGCTGCCAAAGCTGAAGAGAAAAAGCCGGAGCAGAAGGCCGAAACTCCTCAAGCCAAAAAAGAGGAGCCTAAGAAAGAGGAATCTAAAAAGGAAACTGCCGAAGCCACTAAAGAGGAGGCCAAGGAAGAGTCCAGTACTATAGAAACCAAGTATACCAAGCTTAGCGGTCCTAATTTCACCGGAAAAAAGATCGACCTTTCCCAATTCAAGAAGCCTACTAAGAAGAAGGATGAGAAGAAAGACGATAAGAAGGATGATAAGGATAAGCGCAAGAAGCGTCGTCGCCGCATCAGTAAAGATGTAAAAGGCGGAGGCGGTAACCAGCGTGGTGGCCAGAAAGGCGGAAAAAGAAGAAGTAAACCAATTACCAAGGAGGAGCCTACCGAGGAAGAAGTACAAAAGCAGGTGCGTGAAACACTTGAAAAACTTCAGGGTAAATCTTCTAAAGGTAAAGGTGCGAAATATAGAAGAGAGAAAAGGGATCAACACCGTCAAAGATCTGAGCAGGATCTTGCACAGCAGGAATCTGACGAAAAGATCTTAAAGGTGACCGAGTTCGTTACCGTAAGTGAGGTGGCTACCATGATGGATGTCTCTGTAACCCAGGTCATCTCTGCATGTATGTCACTGGGTATGATGGTGACCATGAACCAGAGACTGGATGCCGAGACCTTAAGTATCGTTGCTGAAGAATTTGGTTATGAAGTAGAATTCACTACGGCCGATGTTGAAGAGACCGTAGAAGAGGTGCAGGAAAATCCTGAAGATCTTGAAACAAGAGCGCCTATCGTTACCGTAATGGGTCACGTTGACCACGGTAAGACATCGCTTCTTGACTACGTTCGTAAAGAGAATGTAATTGCCGGTGAGAGTGGGGGTATTACCCAGCACATCGGGGCTTACGGGGTGAAACTTGATAACGGGCAAAAGATCGCCTTCCTGGATACACCGGGTCACGAAGCCTTTACGGCCATGCGTGCTCGTGGTGCTCAGGTTACCGATATCGCGATTATCGTGATCGCTGCAGATGATGATGTGATGCCTCAAACAAAAGAGGCCATTTCTCACGCTCAGGCGGCGGGAGTACCTATCATCTTCGCGATCAACAAATCTGATCTTCCAACGGCGAACCCTGAAAAAATTAAAGAAAAACTTGCTGCCATGGACCTTCTTGTAGAAGACTGGGGTGGTAAGATCCAATCACATGATATTTCTGCCAAAACAGGAATGGGTGTTAAAGAATTGCTTGAAAAAGTACTTCTTGAGGCCGAGATCCTGGAATTAAAGGCAAACCCAAATAAACTGGCTAAAGGTACAGTAGTGGAGGCCTTCCTTGATAAGGGACGAGGTTATGTAGCTACTATCTTGGTTCAGGCCGGTACCCTGAAAGTGGGTGATTATGTACTTGCAGGTCGCCATAGTGGTAAGGTGAAAGCCATGCACGATGAGCGAGGAAAAGAGGTTAAGGAGGCTGGTCCTTCAACGCCGGTATCTATCCTTGGTCTTGATGGTGCGCCGCAGGCCGGTGATACCTTCAAGGTGATGGAAGATGAGCGTGAAGCCAAGGATATCGCCGCAAGACGTACTCAGTTGCAACGTGAGCAGAATGTTAGAACTCAGCGTCACATTACGCTAGATGAGATTGGTAGACGTATTGCTCTAGGAGACTTTAAAGAGCTAAATATTATTCTTAAAGGGGATGTGGATGGTTCTGTGGAGGCGCTTACAGATTCCTTCCAGAAACTGTCTACTGAAGAGATTCAGGTAAACATCATCCACAAAGGAGTAGGTGCGATCACTGAAAGTGATGTGTTGCTTGCTTCAGCTTCAGATGCGATCATTATCGGATTTAACGTTCGTCCGGCAGGAAATGCCAGAATGGTGGCCGATAAGGAAGAGATCGATATCAGAACTTACTCGATCATCTACGACGCGATCAACGACCTTAAGGATGCGATGGAAGGAATGTTGTCTCCAGAATTGAAAGAAGAGATCACAGGTACTGCCGAGATCAGAGAGACCTTCAAGATCTCCAAGATCGGAACCATTGCAGGTTGTATGGTTACTTCAGGAACTATTTACAGAAGTGCCGGAGTTAGACTTATCCGTGATGGTGTGGTAGTGTACACTGGAGAACTTGCTTCGCTTAAGCGTTTTAAAGATGACGTGAAAGAAGTGAAGAAAGGTTACGACTGTGGTATGCAGGTCAAGAACTACAACGATATTAGAGAAGGGGATGTGATCGAAGCCTTTAGAGAGGTAGAGGTTAAGAAAACCCTGAAATAAGATCTATTTCAATAAGTTAAAAAGCGGCTGTGAGAACAGCCGCTTTTTTATTTTACAGCCTTCTGAAAGGCTGAATAAAAGCAATTTTAAGGATCTCATTGTTTTAGGAATGAGGCCTTAAATACTCGTTTAAGGTCTTAAAAAAACCTCACGGGTTGGTGAAACCTGTGAGGTCTAGTTCAATACTTCTTTATTTTAGATCTATTTTCTCTGTGGTTTTGGGATAAAAGCGTTTGGGAAGTTCTCCTTTACTTTAATAAGCGCTCTGTCTGCTTCCAGGCGGTTTCTGAAATTGCCTACCCAAACCTTGTAATTTGGTGCCTCATAGGTGATTTGAGAAGGATAGGAGTAGATGGCGCGGTATTTCTGTATCACTTCATTGGCCTCTCCATTATCACCGTAAAATAACTGTATCACGAAGCGGTCTCTTATCTCGTTATTCTTGTTCAGCTCCCGCTTGACTTCCATCAATTTCTCGATTTTTTGATCTTGTTCAATGTTCACATTTCCTTGTTGAGCAGTGGCCTGCAAACTTGAAAAAAATATAAATCCCGCGATAGCAAAAAGATGGAAGGCATTTGGTTTTCTCATAGTATTTTAACTTTTTGACAAATGTAAAATTAAATAACTTAAACAGGTTATAATTTATTATTTAGAACTAATATAAATTAGTCATTAACACTTATGTAACATTCCTAAAATCGTCTGTATGTATTACTTTTGTGCCTGAATTTAAAGGTACCTTTTTAGGTTTTTAGCCCTAAAATACTGAGTGTAAAAACCGTACCAAAGTTTAGACGTTAATCGAACTTATAATATGAAAAAGGTGAATTTCCGCCATTCAACTTCGCGACAACTACTCTTAAGCGTAGCATTCTTATTTACATTTACTCTTTCAGGGTTCTCGCAAGCCCAGGCGCAAGATACAACCGCTCAGGCTGAGGCCGGGCAGGAGGCTGCTGCAGATGCTGGCGGGTCTTCATTAGGTGATCCTGCTGCAGGTAAAGAATTATTTAATTCTTTATGTGCTGCCTGTCACAAACCCTATTCTAATTCCATTGGGCCTGCCCTGCATGGGGTGACAGAAAGGCGTGAAATGGATTGGATCCATGAGTGGGTGAAGAATTCTTCTGCTCTTATCGCGAGTGGGGATGCTCAGGCTAACGAGATTTATAATGAGTGGAATCAGACGGCGATGCCGGCTTTCCCGCAGTTGAGCAACGGAGACATCGATAATATCCTGGCTTATGTAGAGCAGCCAAAACCTGAGCCGCAGGCAGCTAGTGCTGCTGCAGGTGGTGAAGCTGGAACTTCCGGAGGTGCTGGTGGTGTTTCTACTAACGTAATTCTTGGGATCCTTGTTTTTGTATTGGCTATCCTGTTGGTGGTATTGTTCCTGGTGAACAAGACTCTAAGGAATTTTGCTGACGCTTCAGGGATCGTGATCCCGGAAAAGCCAAAAAGAAAACCTATCCATAAAGCTTTTGTTGAGAACCAGTTCCTAATGCTGGTAAGTTCGATCGTTGTTCTTTTGGCGGTTGGGTACTTCGCTTACGGTTGGTTAATGCAGGTTGGTGTAGATAAAGGTTACCAGCCAATCCAGCCAATCCACTACTCTCACAGAATTCACGCTGGTGACAACCAGATCGAGTGTAAGTACTGTCACTCTTCTGCAAGGACTTCTAAGCATTCGGGGATCCCTTCTCTAAATGTTTGTATGAACTGTCACAAGGCGATCGCTGAAGTTGCTCCTGAAACCGCAACTGAGGAATACTCCAAAGAATTTTATGACAAGGAAATTCAGAAGCTGTACGATGCTGCTGGCTGGGATCCTGCTTCCAGAACTTATTCTGGAGACGAGAAACCGGTGAAGTGGGTTCGTATTCATAACCTTCCGGATTTCGCATATTTCAACCACTCTCAGCACGTAAGTGTTGCTGGAATCGAGTGTCAGAAATGTCACGGACCTATCGAAGAGATGGAGATCGTGTATCAAAATGCTCCTTTAACCATGGGATGGTGTATCAACTGTCACCGTGAAACCAATATCAGGATCGAGGGTAACGAATATTACGAGAAGATCCACGAGGAGTTGTCTAAAAAATATGGTGTAGAAGAGCTTACTGCTGCTCAGATGGGCGGATTGGAATGCGGTAAGTGTCACTATTAAAATCCTGGAATTCAGGTATAATTTAAGAAGCTAATATCTAGATATAATATGTCATCAAACAAGAAATACTGGAAAAGTGTTGAAGAGCTAAATGAAAACAGCTCTGTTGTTGAGACGCTCCAACAAAAGGAATTTACTGAGGAGATCCCGGTAGAGGACTTCCTTGGGGATAAAGAAAGTCTTGGGGATTCAAAAACTTCAAGAAGAGATTTCCTTAAGTATGTTGGATTCAGTACAGCAGCGGCATCACTGGCTGCCTGCGAGGGCCCTGTGGTAAAATCCATTCCTTACGTGGTGCAACCTGAAAGGATTGTGCCTGGAATCGCGAATTATTACGCGTCTACGATTGCCGATGGTTTCGACTTCGCAAGCGTACTGGTAAAAACTCGTGAGGGTCGACCAATTAAAATTGAAAATAATGATCTATCGAAGTTCAAGGGTGGGGTGAATGCCCGTGTCCATGCTTCGGTACTTTCTTTATACGATACAAAAAGGGTAAAACGCCCTATGATCGAAGGAAGAAATGTTTCCTGGGAAGAATTTGACCGCGAGGTTAAATCTAAACTGGAAAATGCGAACGGAGAGATCGTTCTTCTAACGCAAACATTTGCCAGTCCTTCTACAACTAAACTTATTCAGGAGTTTTCAGAGAAGTTCGGGAACGTTCGTCACGTAGTGTACGATACGGTTTCTGAAGATGCTGCTTTGAACGCTTTTGAAGCTAAGTATGGTAAACGTGCCCTGCCAAACTACGACTTCTCGAAAGTTAAGACCGTGGTTGGGGTAGGTGCAGACTTCCTTGCAGACTGGCAGGGAGGTGGCTTCGATGCTGCTTATGCCAAGACCAGAATTCCTGAAAACGGAAAAATGTCCCGTCATATTCAGTTCGAATCTAATATGTCTCTTACCGGGGCAAACGCAGATAAGCGTGTGCCTTTAAAACCTTCTCAACAGAAAGCTGTAATGTCTGCGCTTAGAGGATATGTTGCCGGTGGTTCTTCTACCAGTGACCTTCCTTCTAATATAGACGACGCGGTAGTGAAAGCTGCGAGTCAGTTAAGAAAAGCCGGAAGCGGTGCTGTGGTGGTTTGTGGTCTTCCAGATGATGAAGCTCAAAAATGGGCGCTGGAGATCAACGAGGCTCTTGGAAGCCGCGTGATGGATACTTCTAATGCCAGAATGATCCGTCAGGGTAGCGGTGGGGAAGTAGCCCAGTTAGTTAAAGATATGAACAATGGTAGTGTTGGTGCTCTTTTGATCGCCGGCCTTAACCCGGTTCATACGCTTCCTAATGGAAAAGAATTCACCGAAGGTCTTAAGAAGGTAGAAACGGTAGTAGATTTCTCTACCAGGACCGATGAGACCACGAAATTAAGTAAATACGTAGCTGCAACTCCGCATTACCTGGAGAGCTGGGGAGATATCCAATTCAGTGAGAAGTCTTTCAGCCTGATGCAGCCAACCATAAGACCTTTATTTGATACCAGACAATTCCAGGATGTGATCCTAAGATGGTCCGGTAACAATAAGTCTTATTACGAATATATCAAAGACACCTGGTCTGCCGGACTGGGTGACAGAAACTGGAGTGAAGTACTTCATGACGGAGTATTCGAGGCTACTTCTCCGGTAGCTGCGACTGCTTCTACATCCTCTTCTAAGATCTCTTACAATGTGGATGAGATCGAAGGTGACGGATTCGAATTAAGTCTTTATACCAATACAGCTATAGGTGATGGTCAGCAGGCCAACAACCCATGGTTGCAGGAGATGCCAGACCCGCTAACCAGAGCGAGCTGGGATAACTACCTTACAGTTTCTAAGGCCGATGCCGAAGCGCTTGGTCTTGTGAACGAGCATATTGCCAATGGTGGTCTTAACGGAAGTTATGTGAACATCAGTGTTGGTGACGCGGTGGTTCAGAACGTACCTGTATACATTATGCCAGGTCAGGCGAAAGGATCTGTAGGTCTTGCGCTTGGTTATGGTAGAAAAGCGGGGATCCAGTCTGAAATGCAGACAGGAGTGAACGCTTATCCGTTGTATAAGAACTTCAGTTCTGTTCAGAAAGTGAAAATTGAAAAGGCTGCGGGAATGCATGAATTTGCATGTGTGCAGTTGCATAATACCTTAATGGGTAGAGGGGACATCATCAAGGAAACTACCTTGGAGGTGTTCAATAGTAAAGATGCCCATGTTTGGAACAAAACTCCGGAAGTATCTCTTGATCACCAGGAGACTCCGGTAACTTCTCCAGAAGTTGATATCTGGGAAAGCTTTGACAGGTCTACCGGGCCGCACTTTAACCTAAGTATAGACCTTAATGCCTGTACTGGTTGTGGTGCCTGTGTGATCGCTTGTCATTCAGAAAACAACGTTCCTGTTGTTGGAAGGGAAGAAGTTAGGAAATCCAGGGATATGCACTGGTTGCGTATCGACCGTTATTTCTCTTCTGAAGAAAGCTTTACCGAAGACCTTGAGAAGAAAGAAAATATTGGTGGGCTGGGAAGTTCTCTTTCAGAATTTGGAGAGCTTGAGCAGGCTGCAGACAATCCTCAGGTTGTATTCCAGCCGGTAATGTGTCAGCACTGTAACCATGCGCCTTGTGAAACTGTATGTCCAGTTGCGGCAACTTCACACGGTAGACAGGGTCAGAACCAAATGATCTATAACAGGTGTGTTGGTACGAGATACTGTGCGAACAACTGTCCTTACAAAGTGCGTCGTTTCAACTGGTTCAACTATGCTCAGAATGATGAGTTCGATTACCACATGAACAACGACCTTGGTAGAATGGTGCTTAACCCAGATGTTACCGTACGTTCCAGAGGGGTTATGGAAAAATGTTCTATGTGTATTCAAAAAACTCAAAAGACGATCCTTGATGCTAAGCGTGAAGGAAGAACGATCAAGGATGGTGAATTCCAGACTGCTTGTTCTGCGGCTTGTGATAAAGGAGCGATGGTCTTTGGAGATGTGAATAACGAGGACTCAAAAATTCTTGAAAAGAAAAATGATGACAGGATGTATCATCTGCTTGAGTATGTAGGTACAAAACCAAACGTGATGTACCAGACTAAAGTTAGAAATACAACCGAAGCTTAATATAACGAATAACTAAGAATCAATCAGATAAGGATATGTCTCATTACGAAGCACCTATACGAAAGCCTCTAGTTACCGGGAACAAAAGCTATCACGATGTGACTGTTGATGTTGCTGCTCCGGTTGAAGGAAGGGCTAATAAAACCTGGTGGATAGTTTTTGCTATTTCCCTTGTTGCCTTTCTTTGGGGTGTTGGATGTATAGTATACACAATTTCTACAGGTATAGGTACCTGGGGATTAAACAAAACAGTAGGTTGGGCCTGGGATATTACCAACTTCGTATGGTGGGTAGGTATTGGTCACGCCGGTACTTTGATCTCTGCCGTATTACTTTTATTCCGCCAGAAGTGGAGAATGGCGATTAACAGGTCTGCAGAGGCGATGACCATCTTCTCTGTAATGCAGGCGGGTCTTTTCCCTTTAATCCACATGGGTCGTCCATGGCTGGCATACTGGGTACTTCCAATCCCTAACCAGTTTGGTTCTCTTTGGGTGAACTTTAACTCACCGCTTCTTTGGGATGTATTTGCGATCTCTACTTACCTTTCGGTTTCACTTGTTTTCTGGTGGACTGGATTGTTACCTGATTTCGCGATGATACGTGACAGGGCTATCACGCCTTTCACTAAAAGAGTTTACGGAATATTATCATTTGGATGGAGTGGACGTGCCAAAGACTGGCAGCGTTTTGAAGAAGTATCCCTGGTACTTGCCGGTTTGGCAACACCACTGGTACTTTCTGTACACACCATCGTATCTTTTGACTTCGCAACTTCGGTAATCCCGGGATGGCACACCACCATTTTCCCTCCTTACTTCGTTGCGGGTGCGATCTTCTCTGGATTTGCCATGGTAAACACCCTGCTTATCATCATGAGAAAGGTTTCTAATCTGGAAGATTATATTACTATTCAGCATATCGAATTGATGAACATCGTGATCATGATCACAGGTTCTATCGTTGGTACTGCATATATTACCGAGTTAGTGATCGCATGGTATTCAGGGGTTGAATACGAACAGTATGCATTCCTTAACAGGGCTACCGGACCTTACTGGTGGGCATACTGGAGTATGATGACCTGTAACGTGTTCTCTCCACAGTTCATGTGGTTCAAGAAACTGCGTACCAGCATTATGTTCTCTTTCTTTATCTCTATTGTTGTGAACATCGGGATGTGGTTCGAGCGTTTCGTGATTATCGTGACCTCGCTTCACCGTGATTACCTTCCGTCTTCATGGACCATGTTCTCTCCAACATTTGTAGATATCGGGATCTTCATTGGTACAATCGGGTTCTTCTTTGTATTGTTCCTTCTTTATGCACGTTCGTTCCCAGTGATCGCTCAGGCAGAGGTAAAGACAATCCTAAAGGCTTCCGGAGAAAAGTACAAGAAACTAAGAGAAAAGCATGGTGATGATGTATTGCATTATAATCCAGAAACAATAGGAAGAAACCCTGTTCGTAACGAAGAAGAGGGAGTTCACCATAAGATCGAGGATACCGAGCATACCAAGAAAAAAGAGGCAGACCATCCACATGAGGATACGGTTAATGCTGATGGAATGGTTGTTTCAGAAGTGATGAAAGACCGTATCGACGAAATGCTTTCAAGAATTGGTACTTACGATCCAAAGACCCAGGAAGCAGATGATCTTACCAAACTTAAGAATGTTGGGCCGCTATTACAGCAGCACCTGCACCAGGTAGGGATCTATCTATTCGATCAGGTAAGTAAATTAACAGAAAAAGATTTTGATTTGCTGGACGAGGTGATCGAGAACTTCCCTATCCACGAGAATAGAGAAGGATGGGTAGCTCAGGCAAACAAACTAAAAAATAAATAATCAGGATGGCATCTAAAGTTTTACACGCTATTTACAGAGATGACGATCTGCTTCTACAGGCCGTAAAGCAGATTCGTGAGGCACGCTATCATATAGGTGAGATCTACTGCCCATTCCCGGTTCACGGGCTTGATAAGGCAATGGGTCTTGCTCCAACAAGACTGGCCATTACTTCATTCCTTTACGGATTGGTTGGACTTTCTGTAGCAATCGCTATGATGAATTTTATCATGATCGAGGACTGGCCTCAGGATATTGGTGGTAAACCAAGTTTCAGTTTCTTCCAGAACATGCCGGCTTTCGTGCCTATTATGTTCGAATTAACTGTATTCTTTGCCGCTCACCTTATGGTGATCACTTTCTACATGAGAAGTAGATTGTGGCCTTTTAAGAGTGCAGAAAATCCTGATGTAAGAACTACAGATGATGTATTCCTGATGGAAGTAGATGCAGCAAATCATAATATCGATGACCTGACCGACTTTTTATATAAAACAGGTGCATCTGAAATTAAATTAATAGAATAATAAATAGTGATAATGAGAAGTTTATTCCATAAAACTATAGGATTTTGTTTGCTTGGCGTTGCAGTAATATCCTGCCAGGACAAGGAAGATCCAAACTATCAGTACATGCCAGATATGTATGAATCTGTAGGTTATGAAACTTATGGTGAGTACGAGGTGTTTGAGAATGGTCAGGAAGCCAAATTACCGGTAGAAGGTTCTGTGCCTCGCGGGTGGTTGCCTTACGATTATGAAAATAACGCCCAGGGTTATGAAGCTGCCAAAGCAAATCTTAATAACCCGATTCCTTATACTGAAGATAACCTAGCTGAAGGTAGGGCTCTTTACACTATTTATTGCGCCGTTTGTCACGGTGATAAAGGAGCTGGTAAAGGTATTCTTGTAGAGAGAGAAAAGATATTAGGGGTTCCGTCTTACGATGATGCAGGACGTGCGATCACCGAAGGTAGTGTATACCACGTGATGTACTACGGAATCAATAACATGGGTTCTTATGCTGCCCAGACGACCATCAAGGAACGTTGGCAGATAGATCACTATGTGATGAGCCTGAAAGATAAGTTGGAGGGTAAACCTGAAAGAGAATTTGAAGAAGAGACCGAGCAGCCAACACAGCTCCTTCCTTCCAGAGCCGATGCTAATCTATACGATGATGCCGGTGACATTAACTCTGAGCAGGAAAACCAGAACAACCAAACCGAAACTCAAGAATAAAGATTTAGATCTATCGATATGTATACGCTATCCAGTAAATTAAAATTAACAGCAATCATTTTTATGGTTGTTGGCGCAATAGGTCTCATTTATGGATTCATCGCTGCACCAGATACCGTAGAAGAGGTTAAGGAAATGATGGCTTCTGAACATCACGGTGAAGGGCACGCTGCAGATGATGCCGCTGAAATTCACGTTGAGCAGCTTCCCGGAGAAACTGTAGAAGTGGAAGATGTTCAGGGATACGAAAGCGAAGTAGCTCACACCGAAGGAGAACAGCATGCTGAGGCTGGTCACGGTGAAGAAGCTTCTCATGAAAATGAACATTACGAACATATTCTGCACCAGTTGCAGAACAAGCCATGGGCTGCTCTTTATGTAGCTGCGTTCTTTTTCTTTATGATCTCTTTGGGTGTGCTTGCGTTCTATGCGATACAATACGCTGCCCAGGCAGGATGGTCTCCGGTACTTTTCAGGGTAATGGAAGCTATTACCGCTTACCTGTTACCAGGTGGGATCATTGTATTTGTATTATTAGTGCTTTCAGGTCTTCACCTGAACCACCTTTTCGTGTGGATGGATCCTGAAGTTGTAGCTCATGACGAGATTATCCAGGCTAAGACTGCTTATCTTAACGTTCCTTTCTTCCTTATCAGGGCTGCGATCTACCTTGGAGGATGGGCATTCTTCAGACACTTGCTTAGAAAGAACTCTATCAAGATGGATGACGCTACAGATCTAACTTACTTTAAAAAGAACTTTAAACTGGCGGCAGGATTCCTTGTGTTCTTTATCGTTACCGAGTCTATGATGTCTTGGGACTGGATCATGAGTTTAGATCCGCACTGGTTTAGTACCTTATTTGGATGGTTCGTATTTGCCAGTCTTTTTGTATCTGGAATTACTACCATTGCCATAATGAGTATATATCTTAAAAAACGAGGATACCTTGAATTTGTGAACGACAGTCATATCCATGACCTTGCTAAGTTCATGTTCGGGATCAGCATCTTCTGGACCTACCTTTGGTTCTCTCAGTTCATGTTGATCTGGTATTCTAACATCCCTGAAGAGGTTGTTTACTTTATCCAGAGAATGGAAGATTACCCGATCCTGTTCTTCGGAATGCTGGTAACCAACTTTATCTTCCCTGTGTTGCTGTTGATGAATAGTGATTATAAGCGAGTGAACTGGTTCGTAATAATGACCGGTATCGTGATCCTGATTGGTCACTATCTTAATGTATATGTTCTGGTAATGCCTGCGACGGTAGGAGAATCCTGGTTCATCGGAATTCCTGAGATTAGTGCTGTGTTGTTGTTCGCCGGATTGTTTACTTTTATAGTATTCAACTCCCTGACCAAAGCGCCACTTCTAGTGAAAGGAAATCCTTTCATCAAGGAGAGTAAGCACTACCATTATTAATAAAGATTGATTGTTTAAAGAAGAACTTATAAAATGACCGTATTTTTAGTAATCATAGTACTAGCACTTCTGGCCGTAACTGGTTGGCAGATCTCTAAGATATTTCAGTTATCCCAGAGACCCGATGCCGATACTTCTCAGGTTGCAAATGATAAGGATAACCGCCTGAATGGTATCCTGATGTTGGCTTTTGTTATTTTCCTTTATGTAATAACTATCTATTGCTTCTGGGAATATGGAAGGTTCTATCTTCCTGAAGCGGCTTCAGAGCACGGTGGAGAATATGATACTTTGATGTTCATCTCTATCGCCCTTATCATGGTGGTACAGATCATCACCCAGGGACTGCTACACTTCTTTGCCTTTAAATACAAGGGAAAGAAAACCAATAAAGCCCTTTTCTACGCAGATAATGACAAGCTGGAATTCATCTGGACCATTATCCCGGTGATCGTTCTTGCAGGTCTAATCATCTACGGATTGTTCACCTGGAGTGATATCATGAATATCAACGAGGAGGAAGATCCTATGGTTATTGAACTATACGCATACCAGTTCGACTGGAGAGCAAGATATTCTGGAGAGGACAACACTCTTGGAAAAGCCAATGTTCGTTTTATCGAAGGTGTGAACCAGTTGGGTGTAGACGAATCAGATTCTTACGCCATGGACGATAAAGTGGTTACAGAGCTTCACCTTCCAGTAGGAAGACCAGTGGTCTTTAAATTAAGATCTCAGGATGTATTGCACTCAGCTTACTTCCCGTTCTTTAGAGCACAAATGAACGTTGTGCCAGGTATGATCACCCAGTTTGGCTTTACTCCAACCATCACTACTGAAGAGATGCGTGAAAGCGAGTATATGGTAGACAAGGTGAAGAGCGTGAACGAAGAGAGAAACGAGAGAAATAAAGAACTTATAGCTCAGGGGGAACCAACCCTGGATACTTACGAATTTGACTATTTCCTTCTATGTAACAAGATCTGCGGACAGGCGCACTACAATATGCAGATGAAGATCATTGTAGAGTCTGAAGAAGATTTTAATGCATGGTTAGAGGAGCAGCCAACCTTCGGTTCTACTATGGAAGATCAGAACAAGGATGCAGAAGAGCCTGCAGATGCCCAGGAACCGGCATCTGGAGAAGGAGAGCAGGAGACGGAAAATGCGCCGCAAGAAGATGACGCAGTGGCAGCAGTAGATTAGTTAGATAAAGAACAAATTAAGATAAAGAATTAAAGATATGTCAGCAATTGCAAACGCACCGGCACACGATCACCACGATGATCACGGACATCATCATAAGGAAACTTTTATAACAAAGTATATTTTTAGTACGGATCATAAGATGATTGCCAAGCAATATCTTATCACCGGGCTTATCATGGGGATCGTTGGTATCGCGATGTCGATCCTGTTCCGTATCCAGCTTGCCTGGCCAGAGCAGTCCTTCTGGGTATTTGAAGCCCTATTAGGAGATAAATGGGCTCCAGACGGAGTAATGACTCCAAGTATGTACCTGGCCCTGGTTACAATTCACGGTACCATCATGGTATTCTTTGTACTTACTGCCGGGCTAAGTGGTACATTCTCAAACTTATTAATTCCGTTGCAGATTGGTGCGAGGGATATGGCCTCAGGATTCCTTAACATGGTTTCTTACTGGTTGTTCTTCCTTTCTTCTGTGATCATGCTAAGTTCTTTATTCGTTGAATCTGGACCTGCCATGGCTGGATGGACCATCTATCCTCCGCTTAGTGCATTGCCACAGGCGATCAGCGGTTCAGGAACAGGGATGACGTTATGGTTAGTGTCTATGGCGATCTTTATTGCATCTTCTTTGCTTGGATCACTTAATTATATCGTAACCGTACTTAACTTAAGAACAGCCGGAATGTCTATGACCAGGCTTCCGCTTACTATCTGGGCTTTCTTTGTAACTGCTATTATCGGGGTGGTATCTTTCCCTGTTCTTTTATCGGCTGCATTGCTATTGATCATGGACAGAAGTTTTGGTACTTCTTTCTTCCTAAGTGATATTTTTATCCAGGGAGAAGTATTAAGTCATCAAGGTGGTTCTCCGGTATTGTTCGAGCACCTTTTCTGGTTCCTTGGTCACCCAGAGGTATACATCGTATTACTTCCGGCACTGGGGATCACTTCGGAGATAATTGCGACGAACTCACGTAAACCTATTTTCGGATACCGTGCGATGGTTGCTTCGATCCTTGCGATCGCATTCCTTTCAACTATTGTATGGGGGCACCATATGTTCGTATCTGGTATGAACCCGTTCCTTGGATCGGTATTTACCTTTACAACGCTGTTGATCGCGATCCCTTCCGCAGTAAAAGCATTTAACTATATCACCACTCTTTGGAAAGGAAATTTACAGATGAACCCGGGAATGCTGTTCTCGATAGGTCTGGTATCTACTTTCATTACTGGTGGTCTTACAGGTATTATCCTTGGGGATTCAACTCTTGATATCAACGTTCACGATACTTACTTCGTGGTTGCTCACTTCCACCTGGTAATGGGTATCTCTGCACTTTACGGTCTTTTCGCCGGGGTGTACCACTGGTTCCCTAAGATGTTTGGTAGAATGATGAACAAGAACCTTGGTTATATCCACTTCTGGGTAACCGCGGTTGGTGCTTACGGGGTATTCTTCCCAATGCACTTTATTGGTATCGCAGGTCTTCCAAGACGTTATTATACAAACACGAATTTCCCGTATTTCGATGATTATGCAGATGTGAACGTTATCATTACCGTTGCTGCGATCATCACTGCTCTTGTACAGTTGGTATTCATCTACAACTTCTTCAGCTCTATTTTCTTCGGGAAGAAAGCTGTTCAGAACCCTTGGAAATCGAATACTTTAGAGTGGACTACTCCGGTAGAACACATCCACGGAAACTGGCCAGGAAAGATCCCGTCTGTATACCGTTGGGCTTACGATTACTCTAAGACCCGTGAGGACGGAGAGTATGTGATCCCGGGTCAGGATTTCGTTCCGCAGACCGTTCCATTACAGGAAAATGAAGAGGAGCTGAATCACTAGTTTCCCATTTAGATAAAATTTTTGAAAAGCCTTTTCCCTCACCGGAAGGGGCTTTTTTAATTATCTTTACTGCTGAAATATCTTCCGGGTATTTGCCCTGATTTTTCTTATATTCAACCGGATAATCAAAATTCAAAATGAACGAAAACCTCGATGCTAGTGGAGATAATTTTTCTCCCGAAGAATTTGATATAGAAAGAGCTTTAAGGCCGCTTAGTTTTGACGATTTTGCCGGTCAGGAACAGGTGCTTGAGAATCTTCAGGTCTTCGTTCAGGCGGCGAACTTAAGGGGTGACGCTTTAGACCACGCCTTGTTTCATGGCCCACCGGGTTTGGGAAAAACCACCCTTGCTCATATACTGGCCAACGAACTTAATGTCGGTATAAAGGTTACTTCTGGACCGGTTCTGGATAAACCCGGTGACCTGGCCGGTCTTCTGACCAATCTGGATGAACGTGATATACTTTTTATAGACGAGATACACAGGCTGAGCCCTATAGTGGAAGAGTACTTGTATTCTGCCATGGAAGATTATCGTATAGATATCATGATCGAAACTGGACCAAATGCCAGGACCGTGCAGATCAATTTGAACCCTTTTACGCTTATTGGGGCTACCACACGCTCAGGCTTACTTACAGCGCCTATGAGAGCGCGTTTTGGTATTTCCAGCAGACTACAGTATTACTCGACCGAATTGCTTTCAGGCATTGTGGAAAGGAGTTCTGAGATACTTAAAGTTCCTATCACCCAGGAGGCGGCCATCGAAATTGCCGGTCGTAGCCGTGGGACACCAAGGATCGCCAATGCGCTTCTTAGGAGAGTGCGTGATTTTGCCCAGATTAAAGGAAACGGAAAGATAGATATAGAGATCGCTAAATTCGGATTGAAAGCCTTGAATGTGGATGCCCATGGGCTTGATGAAATGGATAACAAGATCCTGGAAACCATTATCGATAAATTTAAAGGTGGTCCTGTTGGGATTACTACCCTGGCCACGGCAGTGAGCGAAAGTGCTGAAACCATTGAAGAAGTTTACGAGCCATTCCTTATCCAACAGGGATTCATTTACAGAACTCCGCGAGGTAGAGAAGTGACCGAACATGCCTATAAGCACCTGGGAAGGATCAAAGGCAGCACTCAGGGCGGATTGTTTTAAGTTTTGTTTTTGGAGAGATTCCGATTAGTATTCTAAATTTTGGTTTGGCCATGTCTCAGGATCTCAATGATATTATCATCGGAAATTTTGATAGGGACTATTCTTAAAATTCATCGCTAAAAAAATGTCAGGCTGAGCGCAGTCGAAGCTTTAAATCGGCAAAGATATTCCAGGCACAATTTTGAGTTTGATTTGAAAGGGATGTCCGGCTGAGCGCAGTCGAAGCCCATAAAAGCGGACTATGTTTTTTTATTTTGTATATATTCTTAAATGCTCAGACAATTCCTACTACGTGGGAATAACCAATGATTTGGAAAGAAGAGTGCGCGAGCATCTCAGAGGATTTAATAAAGAATGTTATACATTCCGGCGAAGACCCGTTGAATTAAAATTTAGTCAGGAATTCAACAATGTATTGCAGGCTATATATTTTGAAAAGAAGTTAAAAGGATGGTCCAGATCCAAGAAAGAAGCATTGATCAATGATGATTTTGATAGGTTGAAAATTTTATCAGAATGCAGAAATGCTACCCATTTTAAATACAAGCCGGATAAATAGACACTTCGACTGCGCTTAGTGTGACAATGGTAAATTCTAAGATTTCAGATATTTATTGAAAATCCTGATTTTAATTTCTGATTAAATATTAAAATATAACCGCCGGTATAAGCCCAGGAAAACAGAAAAAAAGAAAAAGCAACATGAGTAAGAATAAGAATATACCTGAAGTTTCTTTACTCCGTTTTCTGAGGCATTCCATGAATATCCTTAAAAATCCGCTGCCTTTTCATCATAATAATTTTGAACAGAAAGGGGATACCTTCCGCCTGAATATAGGTTTAAATAAATCGGTTATTTTCTCCAGGGACGCTGGTTTATTGGAGTATGTTCTTCAGAAGAACCAGAGAAACTATGTGAAGTCTGAAATTCAGACCAAGGACCTTGTGAAATATGTTGGAGAAGGTCTGCTGACCTCAGAAGGGGAACACTGGAAAAAGCAACGAAAGCTCATTCAGCCCGCTTTTCATAAAAAGCAGCTTGCCAATCTAATGGGAGCGATAAAACAGGCTATACTTTCAGAATACCAAAGAATTACTACCGAAGAGAAAATAGATATCTTCCCGATCTTTAATGACCTGGCTTTTCAAACAGTGGTAAAATCACTCTTTAGCAGCGCAGCGAATCAGGAGGAGATCAACAGGCTGCAATTTATTACCGAAGAAACTCAAAAGATGCTGGTTAAAGAACTACGTCAACCTTATTTAGGCTGGTGGTTTAAAGCAAGCGGAAAAATAGGGAGTTACCTTAAGCTTACCCGGGAGGCGCGACAGATCTTAAAAGCTATCGTGAAAGAACGCCGAGCTGCCGGTGAGAAATATGATGATCTACTGGATATGCTGCTGGAAGCCAAATATGACGATGGTAGTTTTATGGATGAAGAGCAGCTGATAGATGAGATCCTGATCCTCTTCACCGCCGGGCATGAGACTACCTCGAATGCACTTACCTTTATTGCTCAGTTGCTGGCCTTACATCCTGAATGGCAGGAAAAGATACTTGAAGAAAGAAAGGCTTTGTACGCAGAATCAGATGACCTTATGAATTTTGTTTCCAAAGCTAAGGTGACTCAGCAGGTGATCGAAGAGGGGATGAGGCTATATCCTCCTGCTTACTTTATAGACAGGGTGAATGTGGAAAAAGATGATTTTAATGGTATGAAACTGGAGCCACGGGAAAACTTGTTATTTTCTGTACATGAGATCCACAGGCATCCCGATCTATGGGAAAACCCGGATGATTTTCTTCCGGAACGTTTTGCAGATGGTGGAAGGAAGTTCTCATCACAATATTTTCCTTTTGGGGCAGGTCCTAGAAAATGTATAGGAAATAATTTTGCCATGTTCGAAATGATCATCGCGGCTTCTGAACTTGTCGCAGGTTTCAAAATTCAACCTGTTTCAGATAAGATCGAAATTAAGCCGCTTATCACCTTAAAACCTAAGGATGCCTTTCTGAAATTTGAAAAGCGTTAGCAGAATTGGTCTTACCTCAATAATCATCTTTATATTTCTTGTATAAAATAAGGGGTAGAACCCATTGCCGTAAGTAAACTTTAATACTTATTTTTATAAAATTTCCGCCCTACCTGTTTAAACTACTGGTGCTTTCTTTTTTAAACTAAAATTAAAGTTATGCCGGTATATATGGATCTTCACATTGGTCAGGGTCTTACTGCAGAAGATGTGGCTATGGCTCATCAGCTCGACCTAAAACATCAGGATAAATTTAACTGTAAGTGTCTTACCTACTGGGTGGACGAGCCAAGGGGGAATGCGTATTGCTTGATCGAAGCACCTGACAAGAACGCGGTATATGAACTTCATAAAAAAGCCCACGAACAAATGCCAGATGAGATCATAGAGGTGGACCGTAGAGTTATAAAAGCCTTCTTGGGGAGGATACATGATCCTGAAGTGGTCGATTATATCATAGATCAGAAAATTAAGGTAATAAATGACCCGGCGTTCAGAGTGATTCTGATAGTTCAGTTTAAGGATAGAATTAATTTGATTCACGAACTTGGTGTAAAGAAAGCCAATGATCTAATTACAAAAGCTGAAGGAATTATCCGGAATCTAATTAATAGGAACCAGGGAGTAGATTCTGAAGATGAAGGTGATGAGATCGTTGCTACATTTACTTCTGCTATCCAGGCTCTTTTATGTGCAATAGATATACAAAATTTTCTAAAGTCTGATATTGATAGTTTAGGCTTGAGAACGGGGATTCATGCTGGGAATCCTGTGGAAAAGGGAGAAGAGCTTTTCGGATCAACTCTAAAACTCTCAAGATTTTTATGCAAGATTTCAGATGGAAATAAAATTTACATCTCGAATTCGGTAAAAAATTTACTTGAATGCGCCAATGAAAAATCTCTTTTGGTAAATGAACAGGTAAAAAGCCTATCCAAAAACGATGAGGAGTTTCTCACAGATCTATTAAAAATTCTACACTCCAACTGGCAAAATTCAGATTTTGAAATTGAAGATTGTTATAAGGCGATGTCTATGAGTAAATCCCAGTTCTATAGAAGATGTGTGGAAGCAACCGGAACTTCAGCAAACAGGTTGCTCAGAGATTTCCGACTCAATAAGGCGAAGCAAATGCTAAAGGAAAAAGATCTGAATGTTGCGCAGACCGCTTTCGAGTGTGGCTATAACAGCCCGTCTTACTTCACTAAATGTTTTCAGAAAAAATTCGGATTAAGGCCACAGGTATTTATGGAAGCTACGGTTTAAAACCAGAAAAATAAAATTTCTGTTTTTCTTTAATTTTAACCGTGAAACCTTACCGGGGCTTTGCATGGTCATTTTGTGCAAATCTTTGAACTTTTTGTTATACAGAATATTCAGCTCTTGAGTTAACTTCACTATGTAATTACAAACTCTGGATTTCTTACTTCCCTTCATTCTGGCGTAGGATACGTCAATAATAGAAATCTAATTTATCCTGTATTTAACAGACCATTTAAGCTGAAGCAATTAAAAAATGTTTCAGCAGGAAAATCTTTGCGCCTTAGATCGCATACCATCGAAATTTATGTTTTGCTATTCCTTCATGAAGTAGGTGTTAATAACTGAATTATTAATTAAAAATGAAGAACGATGAAAAATCTAATCAAACTATTGGCAATACTGGCATTTATATTTACTTCCTGTGAAAAGGATTCATCTTATGTGGATTCAGATATAGAAGGAATTAATATTCATTCAGAAGAATTGATTATTGGTAAGGGAAAATCCAATACAGTGAAAACTACCTCAGATGTTTTTAATCCAATCCTTGGAGAAGTGGTTGGTGAAGCAACTTTACTGAGAAATCAAAATGGATTATCCTTTAGCTATAAGTCAGACGGACTGACCCCTGGTTATGCTTATACCATGTGGTGGGTGATCTGGAATAAACCTGAGAATTGTGCTACCCCGGGAGCCTGTCTCGATCCAGATGTTGCGAATCCAGACGTGGAGGTTTCCATAATGGCTGCGGGAGGACATGTAGTAGGTAAAAGCGGCAAAGGTTACTTTGGTGGCCATATTAATGAAGGAGACGATTCCGGATCTGTGAATGAGCTTCTGGGTTTACCCCCAGCCGGAGGATTGCAGGAAGGGAATTCTTTTGGTGCCGAAGTGCATCTTGTAGTAAGAAGCCATGGCCCCGCCATTCCTGGAGAGGTTAGCGAGCAGATAAGCACGTATGTAGGAGGTTGTGATGCTCCATTCGCATTTCCTCCATTTAGCGAGATTCCAGATGAAATTGGAGAATGTGGCGAAATTGAAGCGGCAATATTTGCTCCAGTAGAGATGTAATTATTAAATCCCTGGATTACTGAAGGGGAGTTCAGGGATTCTAATAAACACACCGCTCAAATTCAGCTTAACCATTTTAATACGCACTTAAGATAACTGAAGTAAGCAGAGTCGCTTTTTTCAAATCTTAATGAGCTTTATTCATCCTCCAGTTTCTAAAGGTAGATGAAAGTGATCCCCGAATTTTTGAAGGGAGAATTCGGGGATTACTAATCATATAATAAGATGATTTCCTTCACTTCAACCATTCCATTTTTAAATCATGAAACCAAGATCCTTAAAATACAGTTTGGGTTTAGTCATATTACTAATTTTATTCAGCTGCTCCCTGGGGGAAGAGTCTTATTATACAGATCTTCCTGATGAAATTCTGGAGCTTAGGATTAAGGAACTACATGGAGCCAGGAAACAACTGCTTCTTCCTTCTTCTTCAGATCTTGAAAATATACCGGCAGATCCAGGAAATCCTTTAACCAAGGATAAAGTCTTATTAGGTCAGTTGCTATTTCATGAAACAGGTTTCGGACTTGCTCCGGAAATGGAAATTGGAAAAGAAACCTATTCCTGTGCAAGTTGTCACCATTTCAAAGCTGGTTTTCAAAGCGGAATTATTCAGGGTATAGGAGAAGGCGGGGTAGGATTTGGAATAAAAGGCGAGTCTAGGCATGCCAGTAGTGATTATCCTGAGGAATTGCTGGATGTGCAACCTATTAAAACACCTAGTGCCTTAAATGTGGCTTTTCAGGAAGTAATGCTTTGGAATGGTCAGTTTGGTGCTTTGGGTATAAATCAGGGAACAGAAGGATCATGGACATCAGGCACTCCTAAAGAGAATAATCATCTCGGTTTCTCAGGTGTGGAAACCCAGGCTATAGCGGCATTAACTGTGCACCGACAGGTGATAGAATCAGATCTGGTATTTAATAAGACCTACAAGAAGCTGTTTGATAAAGCTTTTCCTGAGATTCCTCAGGATAAAAGATATACTAAGATTACCGCGGGTTTGGCTATTGCTGCTTACGAAAGAACTTTATTGCCCAATGAAGCTCCTTTTCAAAAATGGCTGAAAGGGAATAAGAACGCCATGAGTACGGTAGAAAAAGAAGGAGCCCTGCTTTTCTATACTAAAGGTAAATGCTATACCTGCCATTCAGGACCAGGGATGAATGGAATGGGATTTCATGCGCTGGGGATGAAAGATCTCCAGGGGGCGAATGTTCATAAGCCAATAGATGAAATTACCAAAAAGGGTAGAGGAGGATTTACTCTTGATCCGGAAGACGATTTTAAATTTAAGACTCCGCAATTATATAATTTAAAAGATGTGCAGTTTTATGGTCATGGAGGAAGCTTCAGAACTTTGCGTGAAATTATAGAATATAAGAATAAAGCAGTTCCAGAGAATGCTGCGGTTCCTGTCGATAATCTTTCACCTTTATTTGAGCCTCTTGATCTAACCGATTCTGAAATAGATAAGCTTACCTATTTTATTGAAAATTCGCTTTATGATGATCGTTTATCCAGGTTTGTTCCGGAAAGCTTACCTAGCGGAAATTGTTTTCCGAATGCCGATCCTCAATCAATGGAAGATCTTGGATGTATAGACCAGTAAGTCTGAATTAATTTCCCCTTTAGACAAAAACTAATTCAATAAACGACTTGCATCCAATTTGGTTTCCGGTTCAGTACTGATGCTAAATCTTGATTCCCATAACTAGAGCTTGTTATGTGAAATTAAAGTGGTTATAGCATTACCTAAATAAATTCAAGGGATTTCCTCTATTATAAAAATGAGCAATAATCGCTATTATAATGTATAACCATTAAATCATACATTATGAAAACGATAGTAGGAGTTATCATGTTTTGTTTTTTCCAGGTAGGTATCGGTCTGGGGCAAAACAACAATCAATCAGAAGCCTTTAAGGAATATCCTGAAGCTAAAAAGGAAGTGAAGCAGGCCTTAGACGATATTGAGAACTACATTCGGAACAATGAAACAGATAACCTCATAGCAATGCACGCATACGGACCTAAATTCACAGAATTTGAAGTGGGAGGAATGAGACAGGGGTCAAAGGAAAATGAAGATTTTGAAAGAAATTTTCTCGGTACCATCACCGAAGTTGAGAAATGGAATTGGGATGACCTTCAAATTAATGTTTTTGGGGGTGATGTGGCGAATGTGACTTTCCATTCCGATTTTAAATTTTCGAGAGATAAGGAAGATTATAATATGCAAATGCAGGGAACACTATTATTTGTAAAAACAGACCAAGGGTGGAAAATTGTGCATGAGCATTTGGCTCCGATTAATCAAGAATAGATTCCATTTAAAAAATCTTAGATTTGAGTCGTGGAAAAAACACGGCAGTATACAGATTTAATTAAAGCTGAAGCCAAGCGCCTTGGTTTTCTTTCCTGCGGAATCTCGAAAGCGGAGTTTCTAGAGCAGGAAGCTCCCAGGCTGGAAAACTGGCTGACTAATAATATGCATGGGGAGATGCGTTATATGGAAAACTATTTCGATAAACGACTCGATCCAACCAGGCTGGTGCCCGGCTCCAAAAGTGTGATCTCCCTTCTTTTTAATTATTATCCCCATGAATTTCAGAATGAAGATTCTTATAAGATCAGTAAATATGCTTATGGGCGTGATTATCACTTTGTGATAAAAGATAAATTGAAGGAGATGCTTTCGACCCTTCAGGATGAAATTGGAGATTTCCATGGGCGGGCTTTCGTAGATTCAGCTCCTGTTCTGGATAAAGCTTGGGCAGCTAAAAGCGGATTGGGTTGGATAGGAAAGCATTCCAATTTGTTATCAAAACAAACCGGCTCCTTTTATTTTATAGCTGAACTTATCGTTGATCTGGACCTGGAATATGATACCCCGGTAACAGATCACTGTGGAAGTTGTACTGCCTGTATTGATGCCTGTCCTACTAATGCCATCGTAGAACCATATAAGGTTGATGGCAGTAAATGTATTTCCTATTTTACGATCGAGTTAAAGGATGAATTACCTTCTTCATATAAAGATAAATTTGATGACTGGATGTTTGGATGTGATGTTTGTCAGGATGTATGTCCCTGGAACCGCTTTTCAAAACCTCATAACGAACCTCTTTTCAATCCGCTTCCAAACCTGCTGGAAAATGATAAAAAGGATTGGGAAGAGATCACCCGGGAAACCTTCAACGAGATATTCAGGAAATCGGCCGTGAAAAGGACGAAGTACGAGGGTTTGAAAAGAAATATTAGTTTTCTGAAAGAATAGATTTCTATTTAACCTTAGCCTTACTACCTTTGCTTTCAGCCAAAAAATTGAATTATGAGTAACACTTCCAGGAAGAGAAGAGAGGCACTGGTTTACCACGCGAAACCAAAGCCGGGAAAAATTCAGATTGTACCTACCAAAAAATACGCGACCCAAAGAGATTTATCTCTCGCTTATTCGCCAGGTGTGGCCGAACCCTGTCTCGAAATTGAAAAGGATAAGGAGAACGCATATAAATATACTACCAAAGGAAATCTTGTAGCCGTAATTTCTAACGGAACCGCGGTGCTGGGCTTAGGAGATATTGGTCCCGAAGCCTCCAAGCCGGTAATGGAAGGGAAAGGCCTTTTGTTCAAGATCTTCGCCGATATAGATGTTTTTGATATCGAAGTAGATACCAAGGATGTTGATAAGTTCATTGAGACCGTAAAGAATATTGCTCCAACCTTTGGAGGGATCAACCTGGAAGATATCAAGGCTCCCGAGGCTTTTGAGATCGAACAGCGCTTAAAGGCAGAACTGGATATTCCGGTGATGCACGATGACCAGCATGGTACAGCCATCATTTCGGCAGCAGCATTGTTGAATGCGCTGGAGCTGGCCAAAAAGAAGATCGAAAAAGTAAAGATCGTGATAAGTGGTGCAGGGGCGGCAGCCGTTTCCTGTACAAAATTATATAAGGCATTTGGTGCCAAGGCAGAGAATATCGTGATGCTGGACAGTAAAGGAGTGATCCGTAAGGATCGCGAGAACCTTTCCGGCGAGAAAGAGGAATTCGCGACTGCCAGGAAGATAGATACCCTGGAAGAGGCCATGAAGAATGCCGATGTGTTCGTGGGTCTTTCTATCGCAGATATAGTGTCTCCCGAAATGCTGAAAAGCATGGCTAAGAGGCCCATTGTCTTTGCAATGGCGAATCCGAATCCAGAAATAGATTACGAACTGGCCATGAAGACCCGAAAGGATATTATCATGGCAACCGGCCGTAGTGACCATCCTAACCAGGTGAACAACGTGCTGGGATTTCCGTTCATCTTTAGGGGCGCACTTGATGTTAGGGCGACCAAGATCAATGAGGAAATGAAAAAGGCGGCGGTAAAGGCCCTTGCTGAACTTGCCAAGGAAGCAGTGCCGGAACAGGTAAATATCGCTTACGGGGAAACCCGACTTAATTTTGGTCCGGACTATATCATCCCGAAACCATTCGATCCAAGGCTAATCGCTAAGGTTCCGCCAGCCGTGGCCAAAGCTGCTATGGAAAGTGGTGTTGCCCGTCAGGATATTCAGGACTGGGATAAATACGAAGAAGAATTACTGGAGAGAATGGGTAATGAGAATAAGATTACCCGAATGCTCATTAACCGCGCAAAGACCAATCCCAAGCGAATCGTTTTTGCTGAAGCAGATCACCTGGATGTGTTAAAGGCTGCCCAGATCGTTAGGGACGAAGGAATCGGTTTCCCGATTCTTTTAGGAAGAAGGGAAGTGATCAAGGAACTGATGCTGGAGATAGATTTTGAGGAGGATGATGTATTGATCATCGATTCAAAATCTGATGAAGAAGAGGATCACCGTAATAACTATGCTCATAAATACTGGGAAACCAGGCACAGGAACGGGGTTACTAAATACGACGCCGAAAAGCTGATGCGCGAACGCAATTATTTCGCAGCCATGATGGTGAACGAGGGTGATGCCGATGCTTTGCTTTCTGGTTATTCCAGGGCGTACCCTACGGTGGTAAAGCCAATGCTGGAAGTAATTGGGATGGCTAAGGGAGTTACCAGGGTGGCTGCCACCAATGTAATGAATACCTCAAGAGGACCACTTTTTATAAGTGATACTTCCATAAATATAGATCCGCCGGCGAAAGACCTGGCCAAGATCGCCCAGATGACCGCAAGGGTGGTGCAATTATTCGGTATGGAGCCGGTAATGGCTATGGTCTCTTATGCGAACTTTGGATCTTCAAAAGACCCGAGAGCGAAAAAAGTAAAAGAAGCGGTTTCCTATCTGCATAGGTTTCATCCTGAGCTTAGTGTGGACGGAGAGCTGCAGGCAGATTTTGCCCTCAACCGTGAAATGCTTCAGAATAAGTTCCCGTTTTCAAAACTGGCAGGTAAGAAGGTAAATACGTTAATTTACCCAGACCTGGACTCGGCGAACAGTACCTATAAGCTTATCAAGGAGTTGAACGATGTAGATTCCATAGGGCCAATCATGATGGGAATGAAAAAACCTGTACATATACTGCAGCTGGGAGCGAGTGTGGAGGAGATGGTGAATATGGCCGCCGTTGCCGTGGTAGATGCACAGGAAAAAGAGAAGAGACTCAAAAAATAATAACATATCAGGTTTTAGATGCAAGGCAGAAACACGATTTCTGCCTTTAGTTTATTTTACTACATTTGAGACTGAACACAAGTTTTTTTCATGATCCATCACTTAAAGGGCCAATTAATTGAAAAAAATCCAACCTACGTTGTAATAGAATGCAACGGAATTGGATACACCGTAAATATTTCGCTGCACACTTTTTCGCTAATCCCAGATTCTGAAGCTATTAGTCTGTATACTTACCTTCAGGTAAAGGAAGATTCTCATACGCTTTATGGTTTTATGGAAAAATCTGAAAGGGAGATCTTCAAACTGCTAATTTCTGTTTCGGGAGTAGGAACAAGCACGGCCAGGACTATGCTTTCCTCTCTTCAACCAAAAGAGGTGAGCGAAGCAATAGCCACGGGAGATGTGCCTACGGTACAAAGCGTGAAGGGAATAGGAGCTAAGACCGCGCAGAGAGTGATCCTGGACCTGAAAGATAAAGTGCTGAAAGTGCTTGGAGACGATGAAGTTTTTGTCTCTCAGAACAATACTAACAAGGAAGAAGCGTTATCTGCTTTAGAGACTTTAGGTTATAGCAGGCGACAGGCCGGGAAAGTTGTAGATAAGATCCTGAAGGAAGATCCTGAATCCACCGTAGAATCTATTATTAAACTTGCTCTTAAAAAGCTTTAAGTTACTTTGAGGAACAATTACTCTAAATTGTCTGTACCGGTATACCTATGCATCCTGTTCATACTGGTGTTTTCAGTGGATTCAGCGGCTCAGGAGACGCCGCAGGATACCACGGCTACTGGCTATTCGATGGGGGAGATCAGCCTTCCCGATCCTGAAAGTATTGTTTCCAAATACGAATACGATCCTGTCCTGGATCGTTATTTCTATAAAGAAAATCTGGGCGATCTCAATCTTGGTCTGCCTTTAGTGCTTACCCCGGAGGAATTCGAAGAGCTGGTCCTCGCCGAGGAGATGCGTGATTATTTTAAACTGAAAAATGATGCGCTTTCCGGGAGAAAGGAAGGTTCAGAAGAGATTCAGAAAGACCTGCTTCCAGATTTCTATGTGAACAGTAATTTCTTTGAGACCATCTTTGGAGGCACAGAGATTAATGTAGTGCCTCAGGGATCTGTAGAGCTGGACCTCGGTTTGCTTTATACCAAGCAGGATAACCCGGCTTTTTCTCCCAGGAACCGGCGGAACCTTTCCTTCGATTTTGACCAGAGGATCAGCCTGAGTCTGTTAGGGCAGGTGGGTGAAAGACTGCAGATAACCGCCAATTACGATACCGAGTCCACCTTCGACTTCCAGAACCAGTTAAAACTTGAATATACTCCAAACGAAGATGATATTGTTCAGAAGATCGAGATTGGTAACATCAATATGCCTCTGAACAATGCCCTAATCCAGGGGGCGCAGGCCCTTTTTGGTTTTAAGACCGAGCTTCAGTTTGGTAAAACCCGAATCACCGGTGTCTTTTCTGAGCAGAAATCTGAAAGAAGGACTGTGAATGTTGAGGGAGGTGCTACCGTGGAGGATTTTGAAAAGTTCGCCCTGGATTATGACCAGGACAGGCACTTCTTCCTTGCGCATTATTTCCGGGATACCTACGACGAGGCCCTGGAAAATTATCCTTTCATCAATACTAATATCCAGATTAAAAGGATACAGGTTTGGGTGACCAACCGTACCAACAATATTCAGAATATCCAGGATACCAGAAATATCGTGGCGATTCAGGATTTGGGGGAAACGAACGTTCCCGGGAATATAGGTCTGGACAACCCTCCGGGAGGTTTTTTCAACCAGCCTGCCGGTGCTTTCCCCGATAACACGGTGAACGATTTTAACCCCTTCGGAATTACCGGCAACGGGCAATCGGTTCTTACTCCTGCCATTCGCGATATCGCTACCGTAGAGCAGGGCTTTGGAGGGATCCCGGTTTCTGAAGGTATCGATTACGGGATTCTGGAAAATGCACGACAGTTAAGGCCTTCAGAATATACCGTGAATACCCAGCTGGGATATATTTCCCTGAACCAGCGCCTGGCCAACGATGAGGTGCTTGGGGTTGCTTTTCAGTATACCATCAACGGAGAAGTATACCAGGTGGGGGAGTTTGCCAATGACGGGGTAAATGCCAATAATGATGTTTCCGGTGAGATACCAGATACGGGTACAAACCCGCGCGCCAGCCAGAACCTGGTGGTGAAAATGCTGAAAAGTACCATCATCAACGTAAATGAGCCTATCTGGGACCTGATGATGAAGAATATTTACAGCCTGGGTGCCTACCAGCTGGAAAGGGATGATTTCAGAATGAACATTCTTTATACAGATCCACAGCCTTTAAACTATATCAGGCCTGTCGAGGGTACCACTTTTCCTGATGATGTTACCGAAACTCCCCTTTTGCGTGTTTTCAGCGTTGATAAACTGAATAATAACGGGGACCCCATTAATGGCGGGGATGGGTTTTTTGATTATGTCCCGCAGATAACCATAGATCCGCAGAACGGGAATATCATCTTTACCACGGTAGAGCCATTTGGTAGTCACTTATTCGATAAACTTGACAATACGCCCAATAGCGGGCCAGAAGATTATAATATTCCCGAAACCTGGAACGAGAACCAGGAGAGGTACGTGTTCAGGGCGCTTTATCGCACCACCAAGATACAGGCAGAACAGGAAGAAGCAGATAAGAACAAGTTCCAGTTAAAGGGGCGATATAAATCTGCTGAGGTTGAAGGTATCCCTATCGGGTTTAACCTTCCGCCAGGCTCCGTGACCGTGACTGCCGGTGGAAGGATCCTGCAGGAAGGTGTAGATTATGTGGTGAACTATGAGCTGGGCCGGGTGCAGATCCTGGATGAAGCTTTGCTGGCTTCAGATATTCCCATCCAGGTGAATACCGAGAACAATGCTTTATTTGGCCAGCAGACCAAACGTTTTACAGGTATCAATGTAGAGCACCAGTTCAATGAGAATTTCCTGATTGGTGGTACCTTTCTTAACCTTAAGGAAAGACCGCTCACCCAAAAAGCGAATTACGGCTATGAGCCGATAAACAATACCATTCTTGGTCTGAATTTCAATTACAGCACAGAAGTTCCTTTTCTTACCAGGCTGGTGAACAAACTGCCTAACATAGATACAGATGTTAAATCTAATGTTTCGGTAAGGGGAGAATTCGCATACTTACTTCCGGGAACCCCGGCATCAGATGATTTCGATGGTAAGGCCACTACCTATATAGACGATTTTGAGGCGGCCCAAACCGCCATAGATATCAATAACCCGCTTAGCTGGGAGCTTTCCAGTGTACCGATTGGTTATGGTGGAGAGCTTGGTAACGGTGACCTGGCCGCAGGATATAAAAGGGCGAAAATGTCCTGGTATACCATAGATCCTATTTTCTATAGCAATAACCGCCCGGCGGGGATCACAGATTCAGATATTTCAACCTATGCGGCGAGAAGGGTAGCCATAGACGAGATCTTTCCTAATGTAGATATAGTAACCGGTCAGCCGCAGGTGGTTTATACCATGGATGTGGTCTATAACCCTGAAGAGCGAGGCCCTTATAATTATAACCCTGCAGCCAATGGCGGCAACAGCCTGCCTAATCCGCAGGGGAATTTCGGTGGCATCATGCGATCTATCAATACCACCAATTTTGAACAGTCTAACGTAGAGTACATCCAGTTCTGGGTGATGGACCCGTATATCTATCCAGAAAACTCCGGAAATTCTGCCGGAACCATCAACTTCAACCTGGGGAATATTTCTGAAGATGTATTGAAGGATGGTAGAAAACAATATGAGAATGGCTTGCCAGAGGGTGAAGGAGAAGCCAACGTGATAAATACTGCTTTTGGTGCGGTGCCTGCAGATAATTCACTGGTATACGCCTTCGATTCGGAAGGTGCGGCCAGGACATTGCAGGATGCCGGTTTCGACGGATTGCTTGACGGAGATGAGGCCGTTAAATTCCCAAATTTTGCTGGGCTTCCAGATCCATCTGCAGATAATTACCAGTACTTTCTGAATACAGACGGGGATATCGTGCAGCGTTACCGCAATTATAACGGTACCGAGGGGAACTCCCCTACACAGGTTACCGATACCAATCGCGGGAATTCTACCTTGCCTACTGCGGAGGATATGAACCGTGACAATACCATGAACACTATTAATAGTTATTTCCAGTATGAGATCCCGTTCTTCCAGGGGATGAATATTGATAATAACCGGTATATCACCGATGTCAAGGAACTTACTACCACGCTCAGGAACGGTCAGGAGCTGCCGGTAAGATGGATTCAGTTCAAGATCCCGATCTTTGAACCTACCGAGGCTATTGGTGGGATTGCCGATTTCAGGTCGATAAGGTTCGTAAGGATGTTCCTTTCAGACTTTCAGGATCCTACCATTTTAAGGTTTGGTACCATGGACCTGGTTAGAGGGGATTACAGGAGGTATAACCAAAGCCTTTTTGAAGACGAAGGGCAGATTGAGAACCCGAACACGCTTTTCGAGGTGAACGCGGTTAATATTGAAGAAAATGAGAATCGTCAGCCTATACCTTATGTGCTTCCACCAGGAGTGACCCGGGAAGAACTTTATGAAAATAATTCGAATATCAGGCAGAACGAGCAGTCCCTCTCATTAAGGGTGTGTGACCTCCAGCCGCAGGATGCCCGTGCGGTATATAAGAATTTCCAGATAGATATGCGACAGTATAAGAACCTGGAAATGTTCGTACATGCCGAGTCATTTGTGAACCGTCAGCCGTTGAAGGATGGCCAGTTGGTGGCCTTTGTTAGAATGGGTATAGACTTCAGTGATAACTATTACCAGATCGAGATCCCGCTTTCGCCAACCATGTTCGGAGCTACGACCCCGGAGGAGATATGGCCAGAAGTTAACAGGCTGAATATCGACCTGGAACTGCTTCAGCAGATCAAGACGGCCGTACTTGGAGATCCTACACTTAACTCTACAGAACTTAACTTTTTTACGGAAGAATTACAGCAAATAGATGCCGAAGCTCCATACGAAATGGGTAGGCAGAGAATCGGGGTAAAGGGAAATCCAAGTTTTGGAAATATCAGGTTGCTGATGCTTGGGGTAAAGAACGGTACCCGTATAGATGGGGTGACCGATCTTTGCGGGGAAGTATGGTTCAATGAGCTTAGGCTTTCCGATCTTAAAAATGAAGGCGGATGGGCCGGGGTGCTGAGCATGGACTCTAACCTGGCAGATTTCGCGAATGTTTCAGCCACGGGAAGAAGAAGTACCACAGGATTTGGTAGTCTGGACCAGGGACCTAACCAGCGTAGCCTGGAAGACCTTCAGCAATATGAAGTGGTAACCAACGTCAACATGGGGCAGCTGCTTCCGCAGAAATGGGGGGTAAAAGTGCCCGTGAACTACAGCAGGGGGGAAGAGCTTATTACCCCGAAATACGACCAGGAATTCCTGGATGTTGAACTGGACACCAGGCTGGAGAATATCCAGGATGCCGAAGAAAGGGACCGGGTAGAAAAACAATCCCAGTCTTATACCAAGCGACAGAGCATAAATGTGATTGGCTTGCGGAAAGAACGGGTGGGTGAGAAAAAACCTATGCCATACGATATTGAGAATTTTGCTTTTTCAACCTCTTACAACCAGGTAGATCACCGTGATTTCGAGATCGAAGAGAGCCTGGATCAAAGTGTTAGGGTTGGAGGTACCTATGAGTACAATTTCGGTGAAAAATCTGTGGAGCCCTTAAAAAATATCGCCGTGCTGGATAGCAGTGATTATTTTGCGATCCTGAGGGATTTCAATTTTAATTACCTGCCAACGAATATCAATGCGAGTTCGAACATTTTCAGGCAGTATAACGAGCAGAAGTTCCGATCGCTGGAGCTTTCCGAAAATGATATAGGTATACCAACACTTTATCAAAGAAATTATTTGTTCGACTGGCAATACGGGGTGAACTATAATCTTACCCGTTCCCTGAATTTCTCCTTTAATGCCAGCAACAACCGGATTATTCGTAATTATATAGACGAGGAGGGGTTTGCCGATAACAGTATTGGCCTGTGGGATGATTTCTTCAATGTTGGAGAGCCAAACCTGCATTTCCAGACCCTGCAGGTGAATTACCAGTTACCGTTGGAAAAGATACCTGCGCTTAGGTTCCTGAAAGCCACCTATTCCTATACCGGTGATTTCCAGTGGCAGCGAGGTTCCAGGATCTTCCAGCAATTAGAAGGAATTCCAGATATCGGGAATTCGGTTCAGAACTCTAATACCCACCAGATAAATGCCAATCTTAATATGCAGGACCTGTATGATTATATTGGGCTGGTAGAAAAGAAACCTCAAAGTGCCGGTAAGAGCATACAGGAAAGAAGTCGTGGCGTGCCTACTTTGGGACCTAAAGAAAATGAGGAGGAGCAAAAGGCAGAACCCGAGCCAAAAGGAAATAAAGGGTATAATACTTTTGTGAATATAGTGACCGGGGTCAAGACCGTACAGGTGAACTACCGCAATAGCCGCGGGATCTTCCTGCCAGGTTATACTGAAAGTATTGGTTTTATGGGTACTTTCAGGCCTACCGCTGGATTCACTTTTGGTTCCCAGAGCGACATAAGGAATATGGCTGCCGAAAGAGGCTGGTTAACCCTGTTCCAGAATTTTAACCAGCAGTATTCTGCCCTGAAAAACGAACAATTGGATTACCAGGCCGGGCTGGATTTTCTTCCAGATCTAACCATCGAGCTTACAGGTAGAAAGAACTTTTCTGAGAACTATTCAGAAAATTACCGGATAGATCCGGTAGACCTCGAATATCAGTCGCTTACGCCTTACACCTATGGTAATTTTGGAATTTCCACGATCCTGCTGAAAACAGCTTTCAGTAACTCCAGCGAGGCCAGTTCAGAAACCTTTGAGACCTTTAGAAGTAACAGGCTGGAGGTGGCCAGGAGGGTGGCGGCCGAAAGAGGCCTAGATCCTAATGATGTGGATGAAGAGGGCTATCCTCGCGGAATCGGCAAAACCAATCAGGCGGTATTGCTTCCTGCTTTCATCGCGGCCTATTCGGGTAAAGATGTTGGAAATGTGCGCCTTGGAGCATTCAGGGATTTTCCACTTCCTAACTGGAACGTGAAATATACCGGGCTAATGCGCCTTGACTGGTTCAAGGAAAAGTTCAGGAGGTTCTCCATTCTACACGGTTACCGTGCAGATTATACGCTCAACCAGTTCCAGACCAACCTGGATTACGATCCCGCGAACCCGGAAGAACTGAACCAGGCGGGAGATTTTAAGAATCCTATCCTTTATTCTAACCTGGTTCTAACCGAACTGTTCACCCCGCTGGCGAGGGTAGATTTCGAGACCAAGGGAAGTATACAGATCCTGGCTGAGGTGGCGAAAGATCGTTCCCTGGCCTTTAGTTTCGATAATAACCTATTAACCGAATACAGTGGGAATGAATATACCTTAGGCGCAGGGTACCGTATCAAGGACCTTAAGATCGCCACGGCAATTGGCGGAAGAAGGAGGATATTGAGCAGTGACCTAAACTTCAGGGCCGATGTTTCTTACAGGAAGAACCGCACAATCGTGAGATACCTTGACCTGGCGAATGCTCAAACCATTTCAGGACAGGATATCTGGTCTATCAATTTCAAAGCAGATTACGCCTTTACCAGGAATTTAACGGCCAGGTTCTATTACGATCATACTTTCTCTGAATATGCAGTTTCTACCGCGTTCCCGCAAACAACCATCAGGTCTGGGTTTACGCTTATATATAATTTCGGAAATTAACGACCCCTTGTTTGAACAATTCGTCTAAAAAACTAACTTTGCGGTCTTATAAACCATTATTATGAATATTCCACAAGAACTAAAGTACACTAAAGACCACGAGTGGGTTAAGATTGAAGGCGACACCGCAATTATTGGAGTTACAGATTTTGCCCAGGGCGAGCTTGGGGATATCGTATATGTTGAGGTTGAAACTCTGGATGAGACCCTTGAAAAAGAAGAGGTTTTCGGTACCGTTGAGGCGGTGAAAACAGTTTCAGACCTTTATATGCCACTTTCTGGAGAGATCATTGAATTTAATGACAGCCTGGAAGATGAGCCTGAAAAAGTAAATGAAGATCCTTACGGTGACGGATGGATGATAAAGATCAAGCTTAGCGATGCTTCAGAGGTAGACGATCTTTTATCTGCAGATGAATATAAGGAAGTTGTTGGTAGCTAGAATAACATTATTTTTTGCGCTGCTTTATACCGGTGCCATTACCTACTTCTCTTTGATAGTAATGGACTTTAAAGTCAGCGTGGCGGGATTTGATCCCACAGACAAAATGCTCCATGCCGGAGCATATTTGTTTTTAGCCTTTTTGTGGAAATTGTTCTTTGTTTTTCATAAGGCTGATTTTAAGCGATATACATCCAATTTATTATGGGTTGCTCTCGCTTGTTTTTTATTTGGTATGTTAATTGAGGTTTTGCAGGGAACCCTAACCAGTTACAGAACGCCCGATTGGTGGGATGTTCTGGCCAATTCAACTGGGGTAGTACTTGCTGTTATTTTCTTTACGGTCATGGCGCCGACGGTAAAGAAGCTGAAGCAGAAAGTAGCTTAGCTAAATTATAACCTTTATTAACCACTCTTATTATGAAACCAAAGAAAAACCCGAAAGCCGACCTTCGTCGGAAGTGGGTCCTATTTCTTCAGATTGGACTCGTACTAGTACTTTTTTTAACCCTGCAGGCCTTCAACTGGAAAAGCTATGAAGTGATTCCGAAGGAAAAAACTAAGGTAGAAATCGATGATCCCGTCGAGGAAACTCCGCCGGTTACTATAGTGCCCGAAATCACCCCGCCGCCGCCTCCAAAAACCATCATAGATAAGGTAGAAACCGTCCCTGATGATAAGGATGTCACCGAAGATGCGGTGGTAGATCCAAACCTGGACCTGGAAGACCTCCCGGAACCGGCAGATATAGTTGAGCCAGACGATGACGAGGAGCCGGTGAAAGTACCTTTCGACTTTATAGAAGAGGTGCCTGTTTTTCCGGGTTGTGAAGAGCTAACAGCCAACCCGGAAAGAAAAGAATGCATGAGTTCAAAAATCAGTAACTTTGTAAATAAGGAATTCGACACGAGATTAGGCGCTGAGCTTGGGCTCAGTGGTACAAAACTTGTGGTGGTAATGTTTGTAGTGAACAAGGATGGCCTGGTAGAGCAAATTCAAGTCAGGGCCCCACATCCGGAACTGGAAAAAGAAGGCAGGAGAGTAATAGCCAAATTACCTCAAATGAGACCGGGCAGGCAGGCAGGAAAACCCGTACCCGTCTCTTACACGATCCCGATTAGATTCAGAGTTCAGGAATGATTCTGAGTAGTTTAGGGAAATAGCCTATTTTAATTGACTTATTATTCCAGATAAATTTAGTTTTTTAGAAAAAATCTTTATTTTAGCAACCCTTAACAATATAACGCATTATGGAACCTAAGAAAAATCCAAAGGCTAATTTGAACAGAAACAGGACCCTGTTTCTTCAGCTTGGTCTTGTTGTAGTTCTATTTATAACCTGGAGGGCGATTGAGTGGAAAACTTATGACCCTGAAAATATAGATATAGGACAGGTAAACATGGACGCCCTTGATGAAGAGGATGTGCCGATTACTGAAATGCAAAATACTCCGCCACCACCGCCACCACCACCTCCGGCACCGGAAGTGATCGAGGTTGTGGAAGATGAGGAAGAAGTAGAAGAGGATGAGATCCAGTCTACTGAAACCAATCTGGATGAGATCGTAGAAGTGGAAGAAGTTGTTGAGGCTCCTGTAGAGGAAGAGGTAGAAGATGTTCCATTTGCGGTTATTGAAGATGTGCCAATCTTCCCAGGTTGTGAGAACCTTAGGAATAACGACGAGCGTAAGAAATGTATGAGTGAAAAGATCTCTAAGTATGTGAACAAGGAGTTCGATACAGATCTTGGAGCAGAACTTGGACTAACTGGTATTAACCGTGTGATCGTCCAGTTTAGAATTGATGAGAAAGGAAACATTGGTCAGGTGAGAGCTCGTGCTCCACACCCAAGACTTGAGCAGGAAGCAGCAAGGGTTATTAATAGCTTGCCTAAGATGAAGCCAGGTAAGCAACGTGGTAAGCCAGTAGGGGTAATGTACTCCCTTCCTATTGCGTTCAAGGTTCAGGACTAATAGTTGCTTGAATAATATTCAAATCCCTCGCTTTTAGCGGGGGATTTTTTATTTTATGTAAATTCACTTTCGGAAAAACTGTATATTACAGGCCTAAAACCATAGCCCCCCTAGTGTATGAAGTATATTTTACTTCTCTCTTTTATAGTTATTAGTTTTAAGATCACTGCTCAGGATGCTAATCTCTCTTCTGAAGTTTATCCTGAATTCCCTGAATGCGAAAATGTAGATTTCTCGAACCAGGCTAGTTGTTTTAATACAAGCCTGATAAATCATATAAGGCAGAATTTTCAGGTGCCCGAGATCGTTCAGCAGGAAAATTACAAGGGCCAGCTTACCATTATTTTCGAGGTGGACGAAGAAGGTGAATTTCAGTTAATTTATCTGGATGCCGCTTACGATGAATTGAAAGAGGAAACCAGGAGGGTTTTTGATGCTCTTCCCAGGTTAAAGCCGGCTACTTATAACGGCCGTGCTATACATATGCAGTTCAAGATGCCTCTAAGAATACCGCTTTCCAGTAACACGGTGGTTCATCAGGTAGAAGAGGAAAATGAAATTAGCCTAAAATCCGAATCCGAAGTTTCTCCAGAGGTCCTGGAAGATTCTAATGAGCTTACCGAGCTGGAGCAGATAAAATCTGAAAAATTTACCAACCCTAGATATTCCAGTGAGATCAATATTCCGTTATCTCATGAATTTTATAGTAGGTTCGATGCTGAGCTAAACGAGGTAGGGAATAATTCACATTCAGCTTCCAAGCCTTTAAGGTTTAGTGAAGTGAATAAATATTATGATTTCAAGGAGCAGCGCAGGGATATGCTTCAGGACAGGTCTACCTACGCAGGCAGGAAATTATGGAACGAGCACCTGGTGAGATTCCAGACAGAGGATTACTGGTTTACCCTGGATCCTGGGTTCGACCTGCAAATAGGAAAGGATTTTGATCAGACCGATCATGAATTTACCTATAACAACGGGAGGCAATTCATTGTTCAGGGAGGCCTGGGGAAGAAATTTAATTTCTACTCGGTGGTCTACGAGAGCCAGGGAAGGTTCGCTGAATATTACAACAGGTTTGCTGAATCTATTAAGCCAGATGGGGGAGACCCGGCAATAATTCCCGGTCGTGGAGTTGCCAAAACCTTTATGAACGATGGTTATGATTACCCAGTTGCTGAAGGGTACCTTTCCTTTACTCCGGCAAAGTTTATTAATATCCAATTCGGGCATGGAGATAATTTTATAGGAGATGGCTACCGATCGTTATTGCTGAGTGATAATCCCTCGCCATATCCATACCTTAAACTGAATACCACTTTCTGGAAACTGAAATATACCAATACCTGGATGTCCCTCAGGGACGTTAGACCTGAAGTGGTGAACAGTGGTTCTTATCGAACTAAATATATCGCCAATCATTACCTGAGCTGGAACGTTTCAAATCGTTTGAATCTTGGGTTTTTTGAGTCTGTGATGTGGGAAAACGATAATGATCGCGGCTTCGATCTGAATTACCTGAACCCGGTGATCTTTTATCGTGCGATAGAATTTGCTACTGGGGCAGATGGCGGAAATGCCATCATAGGTCTTACCGGGAAATATAAGTTTTCCAACCAGATGTATGCCTATGGGCAGTGGCTTATAGATGAGTTCTCTTCTGGAGATGTGTTCGGTGGAGAAGGCAGCTGGAAGAACAAGCTGGGTTTCCAGTTAGGGCTTAAGTATTTTAATGCGTTCAAAGTAAATAATCTTTACCTGCAGGCAGAATATAACCAGGTGAGGCCCTATACCTATTCGCATAACTCAATTACCCTGAACTACGCCCACAATAACCAGGGGATGGCGCATCTATGGGGAGCGAATTTCCGGGAATTCATTGGTATTGCCAGGTATAAAAGAGATCGCTGGTACGGGATGGCTAAACTTATCTACGGTAAGCGAGGTTTCGATTTTAATGAAAAGGGAGATTATTACGGGCAGGATATTTACCGGAACGAAGAAGATCGACCATTCGATACCGGGGTAGAAATAGGGCAGGGAAATACTACCAGTTCCTTTTTTACTGAACTCGAAGCCGGGTATATCGTAAACCCGACCACCAACCTGAAATTGTTCGCTAGTTTTATTTACCGGGATTTTAATACTCAGGTAGATACGCCAGCGAATTTTGATAATTCCACTACCTGGATCAACTTTGGTTTAAGAACAGATATTTTTAACTGGTATTTTGATTATTAGTGATTTCCGGGTCTGAAAATTAACATATTGCCTTCCTTGCCAAAACCTAATTAAGGAGTATCTTTGCGCCAGTTAAAAAAAAAGCTTTTTTTGAGCAACACGCGCGTACATACTTCCAACGCTTCCATTCTGTCAGATTTTAAGGAGATAACCAAAATGAGGCTGGCTATTAGCGTGGTCTTCTCTTCTGTTGCTGGTTATTTTCTTGGTGCCGATAATATAGATTTTGTAGTGGTAACCTTGCTGGCGATAGGTGGTTATTTAATGGTAGGGGCTTCCAACGCCTATAATCAGATCATTGAGAGGAACCTTGATGCGTTGATGGACAGGACAAAGAACAGGCCATTGCCTGCAGGGAGAATGAGTATTCCGGTCGCGTTCACCATAGCCAGTATTTTCACAGTTTTAGGCCTTATCGTGCTTTATGTAATAAATCCTAAAACGGCAATGTTCGGGGCGATAAGTATCTTTTTGTACGTAAGCATCTATACTCCTTTAAAGACCAAGACGCCGCTTTCAGTTTTTGTTGGTGCGTTTCCGGGAGCTATCCCTTTTATGTTAGGCTGGGTTGCCGCTACAGGTAATTTCAGTATAGAGCCGGGCACTTTATTTATGATACAGTTTTTCTGGCAATTCCCGCATTTCTGGGCAATTGGCTGGTGGTTGTTCGATGATTATAAAAAAGGCGGTTTCTTTATGCTGCCTACAGGAAAAAGGGATCGAGGTACGGCCATACAGATCATTCTTTATACCTGCTGGACCATACTTGTTTCGCTTATCCCTGTTTTCGGGGTAACCGGGAAACTTTACCTAACGCCTGTATCAGGTGCGATCATTCTTTTGCTGGGCATCGGGATGTTATACTATGCGGTAAGACTATTCAAGGAAAAAACAGCCGAGGCTGCTAAAAAATTAATGTTTGCCAGTGTATCTTATATCACATTGCTGCAAATTGTATACGTATTAGATAAATTTATCAGAGAATGGATTTAACTCAGGGATCAGACAAAAAGAAACACGAAAGAGCAAAAAAGATGATGCTCTGGTTTGGTATTGTGAGTATGGCGATGACCTTTGCCGGTCTTACCAGTGCTTACGTGGTTAGTAAAAGCAGGCCAGACTGGCTGAACGATTTTGAGCTACCCCTGGCATTTCTATGGAGTACCATAGTGATCATTGCCAGCAGTGTCACGCTTTGGTTGAGTAAAAGAATGATCCTGAACGGAAACAGGAAAAACGCGAGCGCTTTAATGATCGGGACGCTTATACTTTCAATTCTGTTCATCGTTTTCCAGTTTTATGGGTTCAGCGAGATACTTAGCCAGGGATACTGGTTCACCGGTGCCGAAAGTTCGGTGACCACTTCGTTCATTTATATCCTAGTATGTGTGCATTTGGCCCATTTAATCGCGGGTATCATCGTACTCCTGGTCTTAATTTATAACCATTTTAAACAACGCTATAAACCGGGGCAAATGCTTGGTTTCGAGCTTGGTGAAACGTTCTGGCACTTCGTGGATGTGCTTTGGATATTTTTGATTTTGTTTTTCTATTTCTATAGATAATAAAAATGCGTATTTTTGCGCATCCTTTAACATTAAAATACTTCTATGGAGGCTACTGTCGTTAGAACAGGCACAGAAGGAAAAACCTGGGGTGGTGGTAATGAACCACTAAAAGCTAGTTACGGAAAAATGATGATGTGGTTTTTCATCCTTTCCGATGCTTTAACATTTTCAGGATTCCTTGCCGCTTACGGTTTTTCAAGATTTAAATTCATCGATTCATGGCCAATTGCCGATGAGGTGTTCAATCACTTCCCGTTCTTACACGGAGTGGATGCTCCAATGTACTACGTGGCCCTGATGACCTTTATCCTTATTTTCTCTTCTGTAACTATGGTTCTTGCCGTAGATGCGGGACATCACATGAAAAAGGGAAAGGTGACTACCTATATGTTCCTAACCATTATTGGAGGTCTTGTTTTCGTTGGATCCCAGGCATGGGAGTGGAAAAATTTCATTAGCGGGGAATATGGTGCCGTTACTACTAAAGGTGGTAATGTGCTTCAATTCGTAGATGGTGAAGGTCACCGAGTTGGACTTGCAGATATCGCTGTTCCAATTGCTGGAGACAGGGTGGAACATGAAGCCAATAACGGCATCTGGTTCGATGAAGGAAAAGACCTTCCTACGTATAGTCTTGAAGAGGTGAAAGCAGGTTTTATCCAGAACGAGGATCTTTTAATTAGAACTCAGCAACTTACCGAAGATGGTGATAAAACCATTCTAAGCAGGGAAGAATCCTTGCTTAAGCTTAATAACGAAGCGGTAGGAACTGTAGAAGGAGCAAACCTGGTACAGAACGAGTACGGGTCTCCACTTTTCGCAGATTTCTTCTTCTTTATCACCGGTTTCCACGGATTCCACGTATTCTCTGGAGTGATCATCAATATCATTATTTTCTTTAATGTGATCATTGGTACCTACGAGAGAAGAGGAAGTTATGAGATGGTTGAAAAAGTTGGTCTTTACTGGCACTTTGTAGACCTTGTATGGGTATTTGTATTTACATTCTTTTACCTGGTATAATTCTGAAATAAACTATTATGGCTCACGATACTACACATCAACACGGATCGGCATCTAAAAGGATCTGGACGGTTTTCGGAATACTTTCAGTAGTAACAATTGTTGAAGTTATACTGGGGATTATAAAACCCGTTTTCCTTACCGATACCTTCCTGTTAGGAATGAGATTGCTTAACTGGATCTTCATTATCCTAACTATTTATAAAGCATATTATATTGCCTGGGCGTTCATGCACCTTGAGCATGAGACCAAGGGTCTTAGAAGGGCGATCGTCTGGACTTCGATATTCCTCATCTCTTATTTGATATTTATTCTTTTAACCGAGGGAGGTTATATTTACGATGTCTATAAATCAGGTTATGTTGCCTGGGACTTCTAAAAAAGTTAAAAACAATGGAAAAGGCGGTTTTGTTAAACCGTCTTTTTATTTTTGTAGCCCCTTGTAAAATAGGATTTTCTACTTATGAAATGAACAGTGCTGCTAGCGCTTAAAGTATATTAAAACCTTAATCGCAAATTGCATCTGACCATAAAATGAATATTTAAGACAGATGAAAAAGTTTCTGGTACTTGGAATTCTCTTTGCCCTGCCTATTACCGCATACTTGTTTTTTGCTTCCGGAAAGAACAATTTTGCCAGGCTTCCGGTTCTTACTGAAAATGTGAAAGATGTTACTGGATTCGAAACTAATTCAGACAGCCTGGTAAGCTTTAAAGACCACATTAACGTGGTTGCATTCTTCGGTTCAGACCTTGAGAACATCAAGGGAAATACCTTCAACCTGGACCAGAAGATCCTTGAAAAATATTATGGTTTTAATGACTTTCAATTCGTGATCGTGCTTCCGAAGGAGGCAAGGACCGAAACCGATGAGTACGTTGAAGAATTCAAAAAGATCACGGAGTCATCCAAGTGGAAGATCGTCTATGCCAGCCAGGAAAATATAAAAGAAGTCTTTAAAAGTTTTAAAACTCCTCATAAACTGGACGAAAGTGGTCATACGCCTTATGTTTTCATCGTAGATAAGGAGGCTAATCTTCGTGGAAGGGATGATGACGAGGATTATGGTAAACTTTATGGCTACGACTCCCGGGATGTGGCCGAACTTAGCAATAAAATGAACGATGATGTAAAGGTGATTCTGGCCGAGTATCGTCTTGCATTAAAAAGGAATAAGGCCAATAGAAATTAATAAGATGAAGAATTATTCATACGTAGGAATCTCACTGGTGATCCTTATCTTCGGAATCATCTTTATTCCGAAGATCGTGGACAGGATTAATGATGATGAGGTGGTTTCTTCAGACAGGCTTAACCAGAGAAGACAGAAGAAGATCAAGGACGACGGTAAGCCTCTTTCTTATATCGAAATTAACGGGGAGCGGAAGAAAGCTCCTGAGTTCGAACTTGTAAATCAGGACGGGGATACCATTTCTAATGAAGATTATAAAGGCAAGGCCTATCTGGTAGAATTTTTCTTTACTACCTGCCCTACCATTTGCCCCATCATGAATAAGAATCTGGTAGAGATACAGAATGAATTTGAGGACGAGGATGACTTTGGGATCGCCTCTTTTTCAATAGATCCTTCTCACGATACCCCTGTAGTGCTTAGCCAGTATGCAGAAAAATATGGGATAGACCATCCCAACTGGAACCTTTTAACGGGAGACAGGGAGAAGATATATCACCTGGCCAATAAGGAGTTTGGCGTTTATGCTGGGGAAGATGCTAGCGTTCCAGGAGGATTTGCCCATCAGGGAATGTTCATCCTGGTAGACCAGGAAGGATATATCAGGTCCAGGGAAGACCAGTTCGGGAATCCTTTGATATTTTATCGAGGGTCTGTGGAAAGAAACAAAAGCGTAGCTCGTGGTGAGGAAGAGCCACAAATAGATATATTAATTGAAGATATAAATAAATTACTGTGAAGACGACCATAAAAAGTTCAGATAAAGTAGCGGTGCCGGTAATTATCGGCCTGTCTATTGCCGTGCCTGTGATCGTACTTGTGCTCATGCTGTTACCCGAACGATATAATATTTTCGGAACAGACGCACTTACCTTCCCTTTATTCCATGGTATCCTGAATTTTCTAACCGCCATTCTATTGATCATTGGTTACTTTTTTATGAAGGCTGAAAAATACCTGGAACATAGGAATACGATGATCGCGGCCTTCGGACTTTCGGTAATTTTTCTGGTAAGCTATGTGCTTTCCAAGATCAGTAATGAGCCGGTTCCTTACGGTGGAGAGGGCTTATTAAGATACCTGTACTTCTTTATTCTTATTACCCATATCGTACTTTCAGGGATTATTGTGCCTTTGGTGCTGTTCACCATGTACCGCGGACTTAGCGGACAGTATAACAAACATGCGAAGATCGCACGCTGGACCTTTCCTATCTGGCTTTATGTAGCGGTCACCGGAGTTTTGGTTTTTCTATTTATGCTGCCTTATTATTAGGTTTGGATATAATTGATTAATTTTAAAAAGATTAAGTCAGATGAAAATGAAGATGAGGAATATTAGATTCACAGGATTTATCTTATTGATCCTTCTGTTTTTGCCCGATTTTGCTGAAGCCCAGTGTTCCATGTGCCGTGCGGTACTGGAAAGTGAAGCCGATCAAAGCACTGCGGAAGGTATTAATGATGGTATTCTTTATCTTATGATTTTCCCTTATTTATTGATTGGAGGACTTGGCTACTTTATTTACAGATCCAGAAAAAGCAAACCTAAAAACTCATAAAATCCTTGATTTTTGTAAAGTTTAGGTAAAGAAATCGTGGTTTTTAGTCGAAGACTGTAACATTTCCTTTTTTCTGCAGTCTTATTAAATAGGGAGTCATTTTCCCTGTTTAATAACCATCAATCATGATTGAAATTTCAAATCTTCACAAATCCTATAAAATGGGCGCGAACTCGTTGCACGTTTTAAAGGGGATCAACTTTAGTGTCGCTGAAGGGGAACTGCTTTCCATTATGGGATCTTCAGGATCGGGAAAATCTACCCTGCTAAATATCCTTGGAATGCTGGACGAGGCAGACGAAGGCTCGTACGTGCTGGATGGGGTGCCCATCAAAAATCTCAGCGAAAAACAGGCGGCAAAGTATCGTAATAAATTTCTTGGCTTTATTTTCCAGTCCTTTAATCTTATAGGCTATAAATCTGCCCTGGATAACGTAGCCCTGCCGCTATATTATCAGGGACTTGCCCGCGGAGAAAGGATGGACAGAGCCATGAGCTACCTGGAAAAGGTTGGCCTTGCTGATTGGGCCGGGCACCTGCCAAATGAACTTTCTGGCGGTCAAAAACAAAGAGTTGCCATAGCGAGGGCGCTGGCCAGCGACCCCAAGGTGCTGCTGGCAGATGAGCCCACCGGAGCCCTGGACACCAAAACCTCTTACGAGGTGATGGATCTTATTCAGGAGATCAATGACGAAGGCCGTACCATTCTTGTGGTTACGCACGAACATGATATCGCCCAAATGACCAAAAGGATCGTTAACCTTAAGGATGGCGTTATAATAGAGGATACCGTAGTTTCACAGGTTAGAGCTTTAGAAAATGTTTGATCTTGACAGATGGAACGAGATCTTCGAAACCATCAGAAAAAATAAATTAAGGACCTTTCTTACCGGCCTTTCTGTAGCTTCCGGGATTTTTATTCTTGTGGTTCTACTTGGGATAGGTGAAGGAATGCGCAATGGTATCGCCAGGGAATTCGAGCAGGATGCTTCTAATCTTATCTTTGTCTGGCCCGGGGTGACCTCAAAAGAATACAAAGGCCTTAATCCAGGCCGACGTATACAGATGAAAAATGAGGATTATAATCAGCTGCTGTTATTGTTCGGGGATAGAATAGATAAAACTGCAGGTACCTTTCAGAACTGGGGAATGGTTTTAACCTATGGCAAAGAAAATGGTTCTTATGATGTAAGAGGATCCTTTCCCGCATATCAGGAACTTGAAAATATATCGCTTACCTCAGGAAGGTTCATAGATCTTAACGACCTTAAAAATTCTGAAAAGACTATGGTCATTGGTCACCGGGTGAAACTAGACCTTTTTAAGGATGAGGACCCTATTGGTAAAATGGTTCAGGTATCTGGAGTGAATTTTAAGGTAGTTGGAGTTTATACAGATCCCGGTGGGGAAAGGGAAGAGAGCAGGGTGGTGATCCCTATTACCACGGCTCAGAAAGCATTTGGAGGTGGCACAAATGTAGACAGGCTGTACATCACCTTAAAACCTGAGGATAGCTTTGATGCTTCAGTGGCAGCCTCTACCCAGTTTTCTAAAGAACTGGACGAGTTCCTGAAGTCAAGACATACCATTGCTCCAGATGATAATAGTGCGATCCATATTAACAATACCCTTGAGAATGCAAAGCGCTTCTTTACCCTGATGGACATGATAAGATTGTTCTTCTGGGGAGTGGGAATTTGTACCATTATCGCCGGGGTAGTAGGAGTAAGTAATATCATGCTAATTATCGTAAAGGAAAGAACCCGTGAGATCGGGATCAGGAAGGCCCTTGGTGCTCAACCGCTTTCAATTATAGCTATGATACTCCATGAATCGATCTTTGTTACGGCAATTGCCGGATTCCTGGGGCTAATCTTTAGCCTGGCCCTGCTTGAATTTGTGGGTCCGCTCATTGAAACCCAGTACATATATAACCCCACCGTGAACTTTACTGTAGCTATCAATACAGTGGTAATATTAGTCCTGGCCGGCGCCATTGCTGGCTTTTTTCCGGCCTGGAGAGCCGCGAGGATAAAACCGATAATTGCTTTAAGAGACGAATAGTATGTTTAGTAGAGATCGCTGGAGTGAAATTATAGAGGCACTTACCTCGAACTGGTTCAGAACCGTTCTAACCGCTTTTGGAGTACTATGGGGGATCTTTATCCTGGTGATCCTGCTTGCAGCCGGGAAAGGCCTGGAGAATGGCGTTAAACAGGGTTTTAGTGGAATAGCTACCAATACCATGTTCATGTGGACCCAGGTGGCTTCCAAACCCTATAAAGGAATGCCTAAGGGTAGAAGATATAATTTCGAAATAGAGGATGTTAGGGCAATAAAGGAGCAGGTGCCGGGCTTGCGATTTGTATCCCCCAGAAACCAACTAGGTGGATTTGGTGGAGCGAATAATGTGGTTCGTGGCCTTAATACTGGTGCTTTCAATGTATACGGCGATTATCCAGAGATCATTCAGCAGGAACCCATGGATATTACCTCGGGACGCTTTATCAATTATTCCGATATCAACGAAAAAAGAAAAGTAGCCATCATTGGGGAGGGAGTCAAAACCGCGCTTTATGACATTGGAGAAGATCCTCTTGGTACCTATATCAAGATCAACGGGGTAAACTTTATGGTCATTGGGACTTATAAGAAAAAGAGCCAGGGAGGGGATGCTGAGGAAGCTCAGAAACAGATCTATGTTCCCTTTACCTCCTTTTCCCAGGCCTTCAACAAAGGAAACGAGGTAGGCTGGATGGCCATTACGGCCAAAGATGGAAACTCTATCACCAACTTAAAGGGAGATATAATCGATATCGTAAAAACCAGGCATACCATTCATCCCGAAGATGACCGTGCTGTCGGGAATTTTGATCTCTACCAGGAATTCAGCAAGGTAAACGGACTCTTCGTGGCCCTTAAAGCTGTAGCCTATTTTGTAGGCGTGCTAGTGCTGCTTTCCGGGATCATCGGTATCAGCAATATCATGCTTATCGTGGTGAAAGAAAGGACCAATGAGATAGGTGTACGTCGTGCGCTGGGGGCTACGCCCTGGTCTATAAGGGGCCAAATCCTTATGGAATCTATCTTTTTGACCATAATTTCGGGTATGGCCGGGATCATCCTGGCGACAGGAGTCATCTGGCTGGTGAATCTGCAGCTTAGCGGAATGGATACTTCAGAAATGATGTTCTTAAATCCCTCGGTAAACCTGGGGGTGGTCATGATCGCATTATCCATTTTGATTATTTCTGGTCTTTTGGCCGGGTTAATTCCGGCGCAACAGGCCATAAAAGTGAAACCTGTAGACGCCCTGAGAACTGAATAATATTAAACACTAATACAATCAAAAAATGAAAAAATTTGTAACCATCGGAATTTTAGTATTCATAGCGGTGACATTTGTCGGGGCTTTATACTATCTCTACCAGAAAAACCAAGAGGATCCCGTAGTTTATGAAACCGAAGAACCCACAGAGCAAACCATCATCAAAAAGACCGTGGCTACCGGTAAGATAGTGCCCAAGGAAGAGGTGCTTATCAAACCTAATATTTCCGGAATCATCGATGAGATCTATATCGAGGCTGGAGACCGAATCGAGGCTGGTGACCTTATCGCCAAGATCAGGGTCATCCCGAATGTTTCTTCGCTGCAGAGCGCGAAAGATGCCGTGGCTACTGCAAGAATAAATCTTGAGAATGAAAGAAAGGTTTACCAAAGGCAAAAAGAACTTTATGATAAAGGCGTTATTTCTGCTAACGATTATGATGCAGCAGAGGTTTCTTTTAAAAGAGCGGAGCAGAACTTTAAATCTGCCCAGCAGAACTACGAGATCGTAAGGACGGGTACTACCAGCGGGATTGGAAGCGCTGCTAATACCCTTATACGTTCTACCGTTCAAGGAATGGTGCTGGATGTACCCGTGAAAACCGGTAACCAGGTTATTGAAAGTAATAACTTTAATGATGGAACCACCATCGCCACCCTGGCCGATGTGAACGAAATGATCTTTGAAGGAAAGGTGGACGAAAGCGAAGTAGGAAAAATAAAGGAAGACCTTCCTCTAGAAGTTACCGTAGGTGCCATAGAAAATAAAACTTTCGATGCGGTCCTTGACTATATCGCCCCGAAGGGAGTAGAAGATAACGGAGCTATACAGTTCGAGATCAAGGGAACCCTGAACAAATCTGATACCACCTTTATTCGTGCAGGGCTTAGTGCCAATGCTTCGATAATACTTGCCCGCGCCGATAGCGTTCTGGCCATTAAGGAAGCACTTGTACAGTTCGATCCGGAAACCAAGGAACCTTTCGTGGAGATCATGACCGGCGAACAGGAATTCGAGCGACAGGAAGTGGAGCTTGGCGTTAGCGATGGGATCAATGTAGAAGTACTTAGCGGTGTGGAGAAAGGTGACAAGATCAAGGTATGGAACCAGATAAAAGCACCTATGAACATTGCCCAGAACTAGAAAATTTATTCCCGGTGTAACAACCTGCACCTTTTACAGACATATCTTACAGAATTAAATTATGAAGAACTTTAGTTTTATAGTCACCCTTTTGCTTTTTTCAAGCCTGCTTTCGGCTCAGCAGAAGGAATGGACGCTAGAAGAATGTGTTAATTACGCATTGGAAAACAACCTTCAGGTGAAACGCACCGAGCTCGACCTGGAGCTGGCCGAGATCGAAAAACGTGATGCTATCGGGAACCTTATCCCAAGCCTGAATGCCCAGGCAAGAAACTCATGGAACACGGGTCTTACTCAAAGTGCGACCACCGGGATCCTGGTGAATCAAACCGTTAGGAACTTTGATGCAAATGTGACCGCTGCGCTCACTCTTTTTGACGGATTGAGAAATTTTAACCAGTTACAGAGAGCGAAAATGTCTCGTCTTGCCAGTGAATATTCTCTGGACAAGATGCAGGATGATATCGCTTTATTTGTCGCAGACGCCTATCTACAGGTGTTGTTCAATAAGCAGAACCTGGAAGTGCTTAAAGCGCAAAACCAGGTGACCCAAGAGCAGATCCAGAGAACACAGGACCTGGTAGATGCCGGGGTGCTTCCCGAAGGAGACCTGCTGGAAATAAAAGCGACCATGGCCGATGAAAAACAACGTATGATCCTGGCAGAAAACCAGATCCAGATCTCACTGATCAGCCTGGCACAAACTTTAGGAATTCGCGACTACCAAAATTTCGATATCGTAGACCGGGATTATGGTATTTTTGGGAACGAGATCCTCGCCAATTCGGTGTATGATGTGATCGAGCAGGCCAAAGAAGAGCGTTCAGAAATCAAGATCGCTGAAGCGAATAAAGAATTGGCCGAGATGGATGTAGAGATCTCAAGAGGAGCCTATATGCCAACATTAAGCGCATTTTTCAACTATAATACCAGGGAAACTGGCCAGGACAGGATCATTGGAAGAGAAATAGATCCTAACAACCCAACTCAAAGAATTGGTTTTGTACAAGGAACCAATCAAGAGGTGCTTGCAGAAAATATTATCCCGGTACTCGGGTCGCCTCGTCCGTTTTTTGACCAGTTGTATATCAACGACGGTCTTACCTATGGATTCCAATTGAATGTTCCCATTCTAAATGGCTTTGCCACCAGGAACCAGGTAAAGAGAAATGAGGTGAACGTTAAGCGCGCCGAATTTGAACTGAAGCAGGCAGAACTTGATCTTGAAGCCAATGTTTACCAGGCCTATACCGATGCCAAGGGGGCTTTCGAAGCTTATGAAGCTGCACTGGTCGCTGCAGATGCCCAGGAAAGAGCGTTTGAATATGCTACAGAAAGATATGATGTCGGGTTAACCAATGCTTTCGACTTTAGCCAGGCTAAGATTCGTTATGAAAATACGCAAAGAGAGGCTCTTAGAGCCAAGTACGATTATATATTTAAAATAAAAGTAGTAGAACTCTATTTTGGAATTCCGGTAAGGGATTTAAAATTCTAAGTAAATGAACAAAAAGAAACTTTTTATTATCCTGGGTGTAGTTGTAGCCCTGATCATTGTATTGGTAATTGGTAAAAAAGCAGGTTGGTTTGGAAGCTCGGCAAATGTTAAGGAGGTCGAGATCACAGAAATTGAACCTATAGATATTACCGAAACCGTTTCAGCTACCGGGAAGATACAGCCTGAAGTTGAGGTAAAGCTTTCTTCGGAAGTTTCCGGAGAGATCATTGAGCTACCCGTGGTGGAAGGTCAGGCGGTAAAAAAAGGTGATCTTTTAGTTCGTATTAATCCTGATATCTACCAGTCTAGCGTACAAAGAGCACGGGCAAGTTATCAGAATTCCAAGGCTAATTACGCGCAAACCCAGGCTAACCTAAAACAGGCCAAAGCAGATTTTGAAAGAAACAAGACCCTTTTCGAAAAAGGGGTGATCTCTAAAGCCGAATGGGATGGCATAGTATCTAATTATGAAATGGCCGAAGCCAATAAAGAATCGGCATATTTTAGTATGCAAAGCAGCGCAGCAACGGTGACAGAAGCACAGGATAACCTTGGCCGTACCAATATCTATGCTCCAATGACCGGGACTATCTCTAAACTTGATGCTGAACTTGGAGAGAGAGTAGTGGGAACACAGCAGATGGCAGGAACCGAGATCTTGAGGGTGGCTAATCTTGAGAATATGGAGGTAGAGGTAGATGTGAACGAAAATGATATTGTTAAAGTATCTGTAGGTGACTCTACCATCGTTGAGGTAGATGCATATTTGGGCAAGGAATTCAAGGGAATCGTTACCGAGATTTCCAATACTGCAGATAATTCTCTAACCACAGACCAGGTAACGAATTTCAAGGTGAAGGTGAGGATCCTGAAAGATTCTTATGAGGACCTGATGGAAGGGAAACCAGAGAACTATTCGCCATTTAGACCGGGAATGACCGCTACGGTAGATATTATCACCAATAAAAGAATGAACGTGATAGGGGTGCCAATTAGTTCTATCGTAATTAAGAACGACACTACGGCCACGAAAAAATCTTTTACGGCTAAAAAAGTAGATGAGGACGAAGAAAAATTTGAGTGTGTATTTGTAAAAGATGGCGGAAAAGCTAAACTTCGCGTCGTGGAAACCGGGATACAGGATGACTCCCATATCGAGATCAAAAAAGGTCTTAAAGATGGGGATGTCGTGATCACCGGACCCTACAGTACCGTTACCAAAAGCCTAGATCCGGGCGATGAGATCGAGGTGAAGAAGGAAGAGGAAGAAGAGAAAGAAACAGAATAAATATCAGGCAATTTGGCACTAATCTTATGTCTTGAAACCGCGACCACTAATTGCTCGGTGGGTCTAGCGAAAGATGGAAAGCTGCTTTCCCTTAGGGAAGATAACAGTAAGGGATATTCTCATGCAGAGAAGCTTCATGTATTTATAAATGAAGTTTTAGAAGAGGCGGGAGTTACTTCAAAAGATCTTGATGCCATAGCCATTAGTAAAGGTCCCGGTTCGTACACCGGTCTTAGGATTGGTGTTTCTTCGGCCAAAGGCCTGTGTTATTCGCTGGATATCCCAATGATCTCTGTGCCTACGCTGGACCTTCTGGCACTTCAGTTAAAAGGTGAGCAAGCTTATTTTGTATCCATGCTGGATGCACGCAGGATGGAAGTTTATTCTGCGGTGTATGATTCAGATTTCAAACAGGTGCGCGATACCAGGGCCCAGATACTTGAGGAGAACTCTTTCGCCGAATATCTTGAAGAATCCAAGGTCCATTTCATTGGCAACGGCGTTGCTAAATTTGAAGATATCTGCAAACATCCAAATGCCGTTTTTCATGTTCAAAAGTTTCCTTCAGCAAAAGAAATGGCAGCTATCGCTGAATATAAATACAAAATAAGCGACATCGAGGATGTCGCTTATTTCGAACCTTATTACTTAAAGGATTTTATTGCCGGTTAAGCTGCAATTTATGCCTGCTTATCTCTAACCGTACCTTTCATTTTGGTTTGATCGTATAGATAAACGTCTCTTTGTGGATAAGGGATGGTCATTCCGGCTTCTTCCAGCCTAATCTTACCTTCCTCGATCATATACCAGTGCAGATCCCAGAAATGAGCCAATTCAGCAAAGTACCTTACAGAGAAATTTACCGAACTGTCACCAAGAGAATGTACAATAATCTGCGGTGCTGGATCTTTTAATACATTTTCCTGTTCCATTACCATATTGGTAAGTACTTCCTTCGCTTTCTTGATATCATCATCATATGAAATCCCAAAGGTGAGATTCTCCTTTCTGGTATTATTATAGCTATAGTTGGTAATATTATCATTACTTAACTGGCCGTTTGGAACTACTACTCGTTGATTTCCGAAAGTATTGATCTTGGTGTAAAAAAGAGAAATTTCAACTACACTACCAGAAACACCCTGAGCTTCGACCCAGTCACCGACTTTAAACGGTTTTAGAACGATGATAAGGACCCCACCAGCAAGATTAGCCAGGGAACCTTGCAAAGCAAGACCAATAGCCAAACCAGCGGCACCAATAGCGGCAACAAGTGAAGCACTCTCTACTCCCAGTTGCGTAATTACCAATACGAAAAGAATGATCTTTAATCCCCAGCTGGCAGCATTCACGGTGAATTTTTCCAGTGTAGGATCGTAATCCTTCTTCTCGAATAGTTTGTTCAGATATTTTACAATTAGTTTAATTACCCATAGTCCTACGATCAGGAGGACAATCGCCCCGATTAGGGTTGGTAAGTAATCAATGAATTTTTCAGAATACTCTTTGGCGATTTCGCCCCAATTGTTAAGCTTTTCCATACTTTTTTTTAGTTGTTAATTTGGTTTAATTGTAAAAAAATAGACTTTATTTCCTGTTTAATTTATGTTAAACTTGCGATATGAGCTGCATGGCATCGCTTTCAGCTTCTGTTGGAAGCTGGCAGGAACCTTCCTCGCAAATATAGATGAGATCTTTTCCTTTAACCAGTCTCTGCTCCAAAAGTGGAAGCCTGGATTCACTCGAAGTGCCTGCTAAGACAGTGTTTGGGAGATATTTTCTTCTGAAACTATCTGCTTTTTTCATGCAGTTTTCACCGGTTATGGCTATTTCGTAGAACGGAAATGTGAAATTCATCAGCAGGTCCAGCCAATTGGAGTAGGATTGAGGGTAATCCTGAATCTTAGGCAGAATGCTTTTTAGCATTTGCCCGGCGATCTCCAGGTGGTGCCTGTTTTCCCTTAGTTTCCCAAATCGGAACAGGTTTTTAGCCATTACTGAATTTGAAGCCGGTATCACATTATCGCTTATCTCTATGGTCTTGGTGATAAGGGGCCGGTCTTTTTTTGAAGTGAAGCTGAACATGCCCGAGACCGTGTCCAGGAAATCCTCCTCCACAATACTGATAAGATCTTCTGCTTTATTCAGGAAATTTTCTTCAAAGGTTGCTTCGTACAGGTCTAAGAATGCCTTTATACCAAAGGCATAATCTTCAAGATAGCCGTTGATGCTGGTCTTTCCATTTTTATAAGAATGCAAAAGTCTGCCATTTTCCTGCAATTGATAGTTGAGAATGAATTCAGCATTTTTCCTAGCGGCCTTGAGATAGGAATCTTCGCCGAAAGTATTAAAGGCTTTCACGTAGGCACTTATCATCATGGCGTTCCAGGAGGTAAGGGATTTGTTGTCCAGTCCCGGTTTTTTTCTTTGACCTCGCGCGGACCTTAGTTTTTTATGGCAGTCATTTATGATATCATGTAAATCATTTTCTGAAATCCCCAGGTCTTTGGCGATCTTCTTCCTGGTTTCAGAACGAATAAGCACATATTGGTTAGCCTCCCATTTTCCGAAGTTATTGATATTATAGAATCTTTCGAAAACGGGAAAATTATCCTGTAAAAGCTCCTGTAGTTCTTCTTTGCTCCAGGTATAGTAAGCACCTTCCTTATTTTCTTCGTTTTTATCCTCGCTGTCGGCATCCAGTGCAGAGTAGAATGCGCCGGTCTCGTCGGTAAGTTCTGAGGCCACAAAACTCAGGCTTCTTTCAACTACCTCCCTGTACCATTCATTCCCGGTTATCTTAAATGCATTCGAATATAATTCTACCAGCTGCGCATTGTCATAGAGCATTTTTTCGAAGTGGGGCACATGCCATTTTTCGTCCACAGAATACCTTGAGAAACCTCCCTCAACAGGATCGAATACTCCGCCCCAGGAGATCTTATCCAAGGTGAGCAGGCAATGTTCCATTAGCTCCTTATCTGAATTCTGATGAGCGTATCTCAGAAGGAATTCAAAATTATTGGGCAGCATGAATTTTGGTGCCCTTTGGTAGCCTCCGTTCTTATGGTCGAACTGGCTTTTCCATTTTTCGAGTATGAGGATGAAAAAATCGCTGTGAAATTTTTTCTCTTCTTTCACTGGTTCTATGATCTGGATATCCCGCAGGCCTTTTTCTAGTTTACCCGCATATTCAAGTAGCTTTTCCGGTTGCTGTTCGTTAAGATGGGCTATTTGTTGAAGAGCGTCTTTCCATTGTTCCTTTTTAAAATAGGTCCCGCCCCAGACCGGTCTGCCGTCTGGTAAGGCCACTACGTTCATAGGCCAGCCACCCATGCCTGTCATTACCTGTACGGCATTCATATACACATGGTCTATATCTGGCCTTTCCTCACGATCTACCTTAATGCATACATAGTTGGAATTCATCACCTCGGCCACAGCTTCGTCCTCAAAGCTTTCATGTTCCATTACGTGGCACCAGTGACAGGCAGAATATCCAACACTTATCAGTAAAAGTTTATTCTTCTCCCTGGCTTCATCCAGCACCCGGTCGTTCCAGGCTTTCCAGTCCACCGGATTGTGCGCATGCTGCAAAAGGTAAGGGCTGCTCTCGTTAATAAGTTCGTTGGTATGTTTTTCTGTTTTGTTTTCTTTCAAAATATGAGTTCTTCAAAGGTTTGGCGGGAGATGAAAATTAGCTTAAAGCCTAAATTTACTATAATATCAAAATAAAACTGCCCCGCATTTTGTATTATTAATCTTTTAATAACTTAAAAAGTCGACCAAAGAATCAAAAAAGAGCCAATTTTACGGGTTGAAAATTAAACATTTATGGAGGATATTTATATCGTAATGCTCGTGGCGCTCTTTGCTCTGGCGATTACAGATCTTGTGGTTGGAGTTAGTAACGACGCGATCAATTTTCTGAATTCTGCTATAGGCTCCAAAGCGGTTTCCATGAGAACCATTATGATAGTTGCCAGTCTGGGTGTAGCTGTAGGTGCAATCTTTTCAAGTGGTTTGATGGAGGTTGCACGTAAAGGTATCTTTATGCCCGGGCAGTTCTATTTTGATGAGATCATGATCATTTTCATGGCCGTCATGATCACAGATGTCCTCCTGCTGGACTTTTTTAACTCCCTTGGCCTTCCAACCTCCACCACGGTTTCCATAGTTTTTGAACTTTTAGGTGCAGCGGTTTGTATGGCCGCGATCAAGATCTATACACAGGGTGATGGTGACCTGGCATCCCTTTCAGGATATATCAATACAGCAAAGGCGACCGAAATAATTGTGGGTATACTCATGGCGGTGGTCATCGCCTTCCTGGTGGGTACGATAGTGCAGTATGTTTCACGACTTGTTTTTACCTTTCAGTTCGAAAAGAAAATAAAATATTTCGGGGCTGTTTTTGGAGGGATCTCCCTAACGGCCATTCTTTATTTCATCCTTATCAAAGGCATGAAATCTGTTCCCTATATCTCGGCAGAGATGATGGAATATATCAATACTCATACACTTACCATCGTGCTAATTGGCCTGGTGGTCTTTACCGGGATTTCCCAGTTCGTGATGAGTGTATTAAAACTGAATATTCTAAGGACCATCATCATTATTGGAACTTTCGCACTAGCCCTCGCCTTCGCGGGCAATGACCTGGTGAACTTCATCGGGGTGCCAATCGCAGCCTGGCAGTCTTTTGACCTCTGGCAATCGGCCAATGCGGCTACAGGGGTGCTGCCTTCAGAATTTTCCATGACCGGCCTGTCGGGTAGTGTACCCACTCCAGAAATCTTACTGATAGGGGCTGGGGGAATCATGGTAGTTACGCTTTGGTTTTCCAGCAAAGCCCGCTCGGTCGTAGATACCGGGATCAACCTGGCCAGACAGGGAGATGGTGTGGAGCGCTTTGAGCCTAACTGGCTCTCCCGTGGGATCGTTAGATATTCAGTCCTGTTCGGAAATGCGATAACGACCGTACTTCCCGAAGGCATGAAAAATAGGATCGAAAATAAGTTCGATAAGCCTTCGCAACATTTCAGAAGTAAAAGAATAGATGCTCCCGCCTTCGATATGGTAAGAGCTTCGGTAAACCTCGTAGTTGCCAGTGTGTTGATTTCTATCGGTACAAATATGAAACTTCCGCTCTCCACAACCTATGTCACCTTTATGGTGGCTATGGGTACTTCTCTCGCAGACCGTGCCTGGGATCGGGAAAGTGCTGTTTACCGTGTAGCCGGGGTGCTTAATGTTGTAGGAGGCTGGTTCGTGACCGCGATCGTAGCCTTTACTGCCGCGGCTATTTTTGCCTCTATTATTTATTATGGCGGAACCATCGCACTTGTAGTATTAATAATCGTTGCTTTGGTGCTAGTAGTAAGAAGCAGCATACTACATTCAAGAAAAGAAAAAGAGGAGAAGACCAAAAAGAGGTTTAAAAAGAGTGACATCATCACGATCAATGAGATCACTTCTGAAACTTCAGAAAATATCTCCAATGTTATTGGGGGTATCAATAAGATGTATTCCAAGACCGTAGACCAGCTTGGTTATTATGACCTTAGCAAGTTGAAAAAGAACTATAAAAGGATAGAAAAGCTGGAGTCTGAGGTAGATGAGCTAAAGGATAATATCTTCTATTTTATAAAATCGCTGGATGAGGATTCGGTAGAGGCCAGTAAGTTCTACATCCTCACCCTGGATTACCTTCAGGATATGGTGCAGTCTATTGGTTTCATTACCAGGAACAGTTACAATCACGTTCATAACAACCACAAGAACTTAAAGTTCAACCAGATTCGAGATCTTAAAAAGGTGGACGATAAGATGCAGATCCTGTTTGATGAGATCACCCATACCTTTGATAATCATGAATTCGGCAATATAGATAACCTGTTAAGCGAAAAGCAGGATCTTATGGATTATGTAAGTGACCTTATTCAAAAGCAGATACAACGTATCAGGACTTCAGAATCCAGCCCTAAGAATACCAAATTGTATTTCGGGATTTTGCTTGAGACCAAGGATCTAATCGGTTCTACCATGAACCTGCTGCAATTGTTCCAGGAATTCTATAACGAAGCAAGAACTACTACCTATTAAAACTAAAAAATCCCTTCGTGAGAAGGGATTTTTCTATTTAGTATGCTTGTAAACTTTATCCGTTTACGGCTTCCACGTATTCTACCTTACCGCGCAACATATCACGAAGCATGGTCTCGATTCCGCTTTTTAGGGTCATGGTCGAGGATGGGCATCCGCTGCAGGCTCCCTGTAGGATCACCTTCACGGTCTTATTTTCTTCGTTGTAGCTGTCGAAAAGAATATTCCCTCCATCACTTGCTACGGCTGGTTTAATATATTCATCCAGGATAGCTACGATCTGTTGAGAAGTGTCGTCCAGGTTCTCGAAAGCAGCCTGTTTGCTGTCCTCTGAAGCCTCTTTAGAAGCCTTTGCGGTTTCTACACTCTCCTTGGTAAGAACCTCGTTACCTTCTTCGATATAATTCCTGATGAATTCACGAAGCTCCATCGTGATCTCTTCCCAACCGGCCATTTCATATTTCTGGATAGAAACGTAATTCTCGTCGATAAATACTTCCTTTACAAAGGGGAAATGAAAAAGCTTCTGTACCAGGGGCGCGTGCTTGGCATCATCGATGTTCTTGAATTCTGAAGCCTGCAACACCAGCTTTTTATTGGCAACGAATTTCATTACCGCCGGGTTTGGAGTGCTTTCAGCATATACAGTAACAGGAACTTTGCCTGAACTCGTTTTAGTTTGTTTGATCACTTCGCCGCCCTTGTTTAGGTAAGTTTCGATCTGTTCAGCTACTTCTTCCTGTACATCTGCCCATTCCACTATGTCATATTTTTCTATAGCGATAAAATTCTGGGCGATATAAACCGTTTTAACAAAAGGCAGGTAGAATAATTGCTGCGCCAGGGGTGATTTTGCCGCCTCATCTATATTCTTGAATTCAAAATTTTCGTGGCGGGTAAGAAATTTATCGGCTTCAAATTTTACAATCGAGGCCGTTGTAGTAGGGACAATATTTATATTAAAATCTTTCATGTCAGAAATTTTCGCAAAAATACTAAAGAAAATCAAGCTAATCCATATATTTACAGCCTTTATGACAGGCTTCAAATATTTGGATCGGTGCAGGATTAAGCGTATTTCAAGGATTACGTTTTCAGTTTTTTTATTGTTATTATTTAATTTTTCGGCAATAAAGGCTCAGGAAGTAATTCCTACCTATTCAGATTATTTAACCGATAACCTTTATTTGATCCATCCTTCGATGGCGGGAGCTTCCAATTACGACCAGATAAGGCTGACCGGAAGAACCCAGTGGTTCGACGTGCAGGATGCCCCTAACTTACAAACCCTTGCTTTTAACTCCAGAGTAGGAGAGAAGATCGGGTTAGGAGGGATCGCTTTTCGCGATGAGAACGGGAATTTTTCTAAAGTAGGGGCTTACGCAACCTTCGCTTATCACCTTATGTTCTCCAGGAGTACCGCCGATCTTAACCAGTTATCCTTCGGGATTAGCGGTGGGATTATTCAGCACAGGCTGGATACGAGTGGTTTTTCCCGTTTCGATCCCATACTTGGGCAGAGCACCAACGATATTTTTGCAAATATGGACCTGGGCATTTCTTATTACGTAAGAGACCTTTATTTTCATTTTGCGGCCAAGAACATTCTCACTGTTCAAAGGGATCTTTTTTATTCAGATGCGGTACCCAGTAATATGAGGAAATACCTTTTCTCTGCGGGTTATGTATTTACACTAAACCCTAATGATCCCTGGGATTTTGAACCTTCCATTTTACTACAGGCCAGGGAAGCAACCAACGAAATGGCGGTAGATGCTAACCTTAAGGCTTATTATGAGGTGGATTTTGGTGATGTCTGGGGTGGGATCTCTTACCGTAATAGTTTTGAAAGTACCGAATATACTTCAGAAGGAGAAGAGGTGAGGCGCCAGCAACTACGTTATATCACTCCTTTTGTAGGGGTAGATTATAAAAAATTCGTCTTTGGATATACCTTCAGTTACCAGCTTAATTCCCTTGTGCTAAGCAATGGAGGTTTCCACCAGATCACCCTTGGGTATAATTTTGGAGAAAGCAGGGAGCGCTACGATTGTAAATGCCCGGCGATCAATTAAAAATCCTTTTCCTTAATCATATAATTTTTCCCACTAGCTTCCAGGATATCTGCGAGCACACTGGGATCGATATTAGAATAAAATTCAGGTTGAGGTTTCTCGGGAATTTCCGTCTGCAATAATTCCTTTTCCTTTAGCACGGCCCTGGTTTGCCTGGCCACGGCTTCTCCAGAATCTATGATCTGAACATTTTCTGGCAGGATCTTTTTTAAACTGGGAATTAGGTAAGGATAGTGGCTGCAGCCCAAAACCAGGTAATCTATTCCCGCCCTGAGCATGGGCTCAAGTAATTTTTGAAGGAGGTTAATGGCTTCTTCTGAATCCTTTTTTCCGCTCTCGATTAATTCTACCAGTCCATTTCCTTCCACCTCAATTACATTAATGTCCTTGGTATAGATCTCAGAGGTTTGGGTGAACAGCTCACTGGTTAAAGTTCCTCTTGTAGCGAGTATGCCTATTGCTTTATTATGGCTTTTTAGAGCTGCGGGTTTGATTGCAGGTTCAATCCCTATAAAAGGTACTTTATAAGAGTTTCTAAGCACTTTAATGGCATTTGTGGTGGCAGTGTTGCAGGCAACCACAATGAGCTTGCAATCCATCTCCAGGAGCTTTTCAGTGTTCTTAATGGATAGCCTGATGATCTCCTCCTGTGTTTTTATTCCGTAGGGGGCATTTTTACTATCTGATAAGTAGATGGTCTTTTCGTTTGGTAAAAGCTGGTGGATCTCTTTCCATATGGAAGTGCCGCCCACGCCCGAATCGAAAATTCCAATAGGTCTGGAGTCTTTCATATTGGTATAAAAATAAAAACTGCGTGCAATTTGCACGCAGTTTTATCAATTTATTAGTAAAAGGAATCAATTACATTCCTAATTCTTTCTTTACGTCTGGCATTAAGTTGTAACCATCTGCTAGAAGAACTCCAGTTCCAGTTGTAGAGTCTAATACGTAATCGTATCCTTTATCTCTGGCAACTTTCTGGATGGCAGTACGTACTTTTTCAAGAATTGGCTTCAGAAGATCGCTTTCTTTCTTCTGTAGGTCCTGTCTTGCTTTTGCACTGTGATCCTGAATTCTCTTTTGAGCAGCCTGTAATTCCATGGCTCTTTTCTGGTTCTCTTCTTCAGACTTCGTATTAGCTTCTGCCTCGTAACGCTGCATGGTACTCTGAGCTTCAGATAGCATATCCTTTATCTCAGCGTCATAAGTCTTTTCCAGTTTTTGTAGCTGGTCCATCGCGCTTTTGTATTCAGGAAGGTCCTGTACTAGTTCCTGAGTAGCGATATGGGCAACCTTAGACTGTGCATTTGTAAAAGCAGTAGCGCCAATCATCAAAGCTAAAGCTATAAAAAGTGTTCTGAATTGTTTCATTGTAATCGTCGTTAAGTTTAATTAAGGTTAAAAATTTAGTTTATTGTATCGTTCTTTTTCTCTCTCGCTTTTAAAATTGAATCCTTTTTTCTTTCTCTTTCGGCCAGGATCCGGGCTCTTCTTTCTTCAAATTCCTTTTGCCTTGCAGCTCTTAAGGAATCCCGTTCTCTTTTTTTCTCTTCGATGTAGGCTTCACGTTCAGACTGTCTTTGCTCAACAAGTTCTTCTCTTTTCGTGATCTCTGCATCCTGTTCTACGGTGCGATCTTCAGCTCTTTCCAGTTCCTCGATCTCATCTTTTGTTTCTAACTGCTCACGATTCGCAGTTCTTTTGATGGTTCTTAGAACTGTTTCGCTAACATCGTACTGTTTATCTGCATATATCATTCCAATATCTGCAGTGCGGTCAAAAACAAAGTCTAAATTCCTGTTTTCAGCTATTTGCTGCACCGCGGTGAAAACCTGATCCTGAATGGGTCTTACCAGTTGTTTCTTCTGGATCATATAATCACCATTCGGGCCAAATCTTTTTTGCTGATATTCTCTTGCCTGTTGTTCCATGTAGGCAATTTCTCCTTCTCTTTCTTCAATGAGCTCCTTGGTTAAAAGTGCTCTTTCATTATCCAGCCTTGTTTTCATGTCTTCCACCTCGCGCAGTTTGGCTTCGGCTTCGACTTTCCATTSCTGAACTCTGTTTTCTAATTGTCTTGATGCTTCCTGATATTCCGGGACGTTTTCAAGAATATATTCCATGTCTATGTAACCCAGTCTAATGGATTTTTGCGCCGATGCCGTATAGAGGCTCAAGGCTGCAATCGCGAAAATGGTAAATACTCTTTTTTTCATCTGAATCGAATATAGAAAATATCATGCCAAATTAAAATTGCTGGCCAATGATAAAATGTGTTTCCCATCCATTTGGACCGGGCTGACCTACAATTTCGTCAAATCCGTATCCAAAGTCAATACCTAATAACCCGAAGGTTGGCATAAAGATTCTTAGTCCAACTCCAGCAGATCTATTTAATTGAAACGGATTATAGTCTCTAAAATTGTCATAAGTAGCACCAGCTTCTAAAAATGACAGAGCATAGATAGATGCAGCAGGCTTTAAGGTGATCGGGAAACGCAGCTCTAAAGAGTATTTGTTATAGATTGTCGCCCCGTCATCTCTTTGGTTCACTGGCCTGTCAATTGGTATTACAGACTGGTTTGGATAACCTCTTAACTGTATGGTCTCTCTTCCGTCAAGACTAAAAGCACCCAGACCATCACCTCCAAGGAAATAACGTTCAAAAGGAGGTACACCTCTTTCGTTATTATAGGCTCCAAGGAAACCGTATTCAGCATGTGTTCTTAGAACCAGGTTGCTACTTGGTCCAAAGCTGAAAAGGTTGGTATACCAGGTACCTGCAAACTTGATCTTGTAAAATTCAAGCCAGTTATATTTCTTTTGGTCTACCTTCTCCTGGTCTGGTACAGAATTTTCAGGCGTAACGCGGTTACCAAATTCATCTACTAAGTTACCATTGTCATCTCTTAACTGGTATTCGTCCTGGTTTTCAAGGTCTCCATAATCTACCCCATTCCAAAGTGAGTAGGGTGGAGTTAGCTTAGCGGTAAAGGCGAATTTTGATCCTCCTGTAGGGAAGATAGGGTTTACCCTTGTATTATCCCTGGTGATCCCTAACTGGTAATATAGGTTGTTTGAGTGTCCATCACCAAAGGTAAATAGTCCGGTATTATAATTATTTAGATCGTATCTCTGGAATCCAATCACATTTGAGATAGTTGCATACTGGTCTGGCTCCTGAAGTCTCTTGGCAAGGCCAACGCTTACTCCTAGAATATCGAAACTTCTATCTCTATCAGCTTCCCTAGCTACAGGATCAAAAAGGAACTGGCGGGTATAGCTGAAAGAAGTTGAAAGACTAACCGGCCTTTTTCCACCTAACCATGGTTCCCTGAAAGAAAGACTGTAAGTCTGGTAAAAAGTACTGGCCTGGGCCCTCAATGAAAGCGTTTGTCCATCTCCCATTGGTAACGGCTTGTAGGCATCCTTGTCGAATAATCCCTGGATAGAGAAGTTATTGAAAGAAAGACCAAGGGTTCCTATGAAACCACCACCGCCATAACCTCCCTGAAGTTCTATTTGGCTGGCGCCAGCCTCTACCACCTGGTATTCCAGGCTTAGGGTTCCTTCTCTTGGATCTGGATCTACGAATTCTGGATTTAACTGCTCAGCATCAAAGAATCCCAGGGCACCAAGTTCACGAACCGTAGCTACAACGGCTTCCTGGCTGTATTTCTGGCCCGGTTTGGTTCTAAGCTCACGATAGATCACGTGGTCTTTGGTCTTAGTGTTACCGGTAACCCTGATCTCGTCGAAATAAGCTTCCTTACCTTCAACGATCCTAACCTCGAAATCTATAGTGTCATTGTACACATTGGTTTCAACAAGGTCTATATTAGAGAAAAGGTAACCGTTGTTCTGGTACTCGTTAGCGATCGAAGTTTTATTCGGCTCGCGCCCCTGTACTCTTTCGTCAAGTAAAACGCCGTTGTATACATCTCCTTTTTTAATTCCCAGGAACCTGTTCAATTGAGCGTCTGTATAAGCACTGTTCCCAAGAAAATCTATGTCACCAATATAATATCTGTTACCTTCTTCAACATTCAGTCTAAGAGCTATTCTATCTTCGTCTGTTTTGATCAATGTATCTGAAGTGATCCTAGCATCTCTGAATCCTTCTTCCTTGTATTTGTTTATTACTGATTCCTTGTCATCCTGATAATCGCTTCTTACAAATTTTGAACGCTTCCAGAACCTGAAGATATTCCTTTGCTTGGTGTTCTTCATGTTCCTTTTCAGCTTGGCTTCAGAAAGTTTTTCGTTGCCAACAAATTCGATATCTGAGATCTTTACGCGGTCACCCTGGTTCACATCCACGACCATGTTCACCTTGTTAGAGGCCACGGTGTCTACAACTTCAGAAGTCCTGATGTCTACATCAGCGTTAAAGTATCCTTCTTTTCTGTACTTGTTCTCGATGTAGTTTTTGGTAGTAGTGATTAGGTTTTCGGTAACCTTTACCCCGGGTTTAAGATCGTTCTCGTCTATAAGGTCTTCTTTCTCGCTCTTTTTCTTTACACCAGCAAATTTAACCTGGTTCAAAACAGGAACTTCTTTGATCTCCAGTTCTAGGTCTGCCACATTGCCGTCAACATTGGTGATATAGAAATTGATATCGCTAAAGAGATCAAGTTTCCATAATTTATTGATCACATTCCTTAATTTCTCTCCGGGAATATAAATTTCTTCACCTTCCTTAAGGCCTGTGTAGGCAATTACGGTCTTTTCATTGTAGGTTGTGGTGCCGGTGACTTTAATATCTCCAATGGTATATTTTTTTGAATCTCCAAGGGGTAGGTCCTGTGCTTTGGCAGCTATACTGAAAATGAAACAAATTGCAAAGAGTGTAAATATCTTTTTCGTCATGAATGCACTAACTGAGTTGCTCACTTGTTTTTCCAAATCTTCTTTCTCTGTTTTGATAGTTGTATATGGCTTCAAAAAGATCTTCCTTTCTGTAGTCTGGCCATAAGATTTTCGTAAAATACAATTCGGCATAGGCAATTTGCCATAATAGGAAATTGCTTATGCGTTGTTCACCACTGGTGCGGATCAAAAGATCTACATCTGGCAAATTTCGGGTGTAAAGATGCTCATTTATAACGGATTCATCAACTGCATCGGGGGATAATTCTCCACTTTTTACTTTGGTAGCAATCTGGGTGATGCAACTGTTGATCTCTTCACGACTTCCGTAGCTTAAAGCAAGGGTCAAGGTCATTCGTTTATTGCCAGATGTTTTGTTGATAACATCCAGTAATTCGGTCCTGGCCTTCTTAGGTAGATTGGAAATATTTCCAATAGAATTTAATCTAATGTCGTTGTCTTCCAGGGTCTTGATCTCCTTTTTAAGGGAGGATACAAGAAGTTTCATTAACGTGTCGACCTCCAGTTTAGGGCGGTTCCAGTTCTCTGTGGAAAATGCATACAGGGTTAGGTTTTCTACCCCAATCTCTGCGCAGCCTTCAACAACATCCCTCACGGCCTTGGTGCCTTCCTTATGACCGGAAGCCCTGAGGAAACCTTTTTGTTTAGCCCAGCGCCCATTGCCGTCCATGATGATGGCAATGTGTTTGGGTAATTTGTCAAGGTTTAAATTGTCTTTATAATTCATTTAAAAGCAATAACATGGCTTTCGGCCAAATGTAAATGTAAATGTGATACCGGTAAATACGTACCAGTCATTAGTATTCCTGTTCCCAAATTCCAAGTCAGGGGCTCTTCTGTCTAAATATTCTTCAGGCCAGCTCCCATCCAGGTTGTCGGTTAGGGTATATCTTGCTCCAATTTCGAATGCACCTATGATGTGCTCTGTCACCGCTTCCTTGTAGCCCATTACCATAGGGATGGCGAAATCCCAATTAGAACCTTCGTTTACTAAATTACCGTCTCTATCTGGACTAAGTATAACATGGTCTGCCTTAAAATAGGTGATTCCGGTATATAGGTACGGTGTGCTTTGTGGTAGGGGATCGGTAAGGTCGAAATCCCAGAAGTTGAACTCTATTCCCAGGGAGGCTTCCGCCACCGGATTGGTAAAGGAGTATCCTCTTTGTTGTCTCCTGGTATCTGAAGATTTAGCATCATCTGCAGAAAGTTCAGCATACAAAAGTGTTAACCTTAGGGCGTGTCTGGGGCTTCGGTTCCATTTTGCGATAAGACCTCCTACCGGAGTGTTCGGTAAAATGTAATTGGTTCTCCCAACATCTCCAATAAAGTTTGCGCCGCCGGCAAAAGCGCCAATCTCAACCTGTTGTGAGTATGTGCTTGTCGAAAAAAATGCCATTAGTACAAATACAATAAGGTACCTCATAGGTTTTCAAAAGTTTGCAAATATAACAATTCTGATTGCCCTGCAATAATTTGAGCAGATTTGTGCATAAGTATAAACAGTTTTTGAAAGCTTTTATTGCTTAGTTTCGTTTGTCTTCACCCCAGAGAAGTTTTTTTCGAAGAGTATTTAAAAAACTATCTTCTCGTAATTCTACAAAATTTATCATGTAGGGTGCTTTGGAAATAATGATCTCGGTATCGTTCTGCAGGGTAGCGATACGGGAGTCCATGGAAACAAGATGGGTTTCTTCCCTTCCTGAAACTTTTAATTTTATGGTAGTATGGTCTTTGATCACCAGTGGTCGCGCATTTAAATTATGTGGCGCGATGGGTGTGATCACCAGGGAATCAGCGTCTGGTGTGATCACCGGGCCTCCGCAGCTAAGCGAATAGCCGGTAGATCCGGTAGGGGTTGAAATTATGAGCCCGTCTGCCCAGTAGGAAGTAAGGTACTGGTCGTCCAGCCAGGTATCTACGGTGATCATCGAGGTGGTATTTTTCCTGCTTACCGCGATCTCATTCAGCGCGATATGGGAAAATACCGGGTCATAACTTTTAGGATTCGTTTGTATGGTGAGTACCGATCTTGGAGAGAGGCTGAATTTCTTATCCAGGATCTCATCCAGGGTACTTTCAATTTGTTCTTTTTGAATAGTGGCCAGGAAACCGAGCCTTCCTGTGTTTATTCCAACAATGGGAATGTCAAGGTTCCTGATGTAATTTATAGACTTTAGGATAGTGCCATCCCCGCCGATACAGAAGAAAAGATCGAAAGAATTGTCCAGCTCCTCGAAAGCGCTGAATTGTTCGTAATCTTTTTCGATACTATTATTGCTGTGAATAAGTTTCAGGAAATCTTCCTCAATCAGGACTTCGATATTTCTTTGATCCAGCAGCTCGAGGAGCTGTGCTATGTATTGTGCAGCATTGGCATGATAGAACTGACCGTAGATGCCTATTTTCATAAATTATATATTCAGGTATTTGTCCAGGTATTTGGAGCGCTCCTTCAGATTTTTGTTGAAGGTGTCTTCCTGGTGTTCAGAAATGATAATATACCCGTACCTTCTGAAGGTTTGGATGATCTCGTTCATTCCCGAAGGGGTGATCTTCAGGGTGATCTCGGCCATTTCATCTTCTATTTTGGAAACAAAGGCTCCCAGAAGATGGGCGTTATGAGATTCCACGATCTGGCTTACCTCCCCAAAAGTATAATCTTTAAAGGCTTTTTCAACAATCAGGATATTTCCCGGTTCGTGCAGGAATGGAGTCTCCTTGAAAAGCGAGATCATTTCGTTAAGCTCTACATATCCCAGGTAAGAGTTCTCGTCGTTAAGAACAGGCATGATGTTAGAGTCATTCTGAGCAAAAGCCTCCAGGCTGTCCAGCCAGTAATTGCTTTCCCTCAGATAAAAACCTTCCAGCGCATATTTATAGTCATCCAGGCTTTTGTCATTCTCAAAGCATCTAATGTCATTTTCAGATATACAGCCAATATAGGTCCCGTTTTCCTCAACCGGTAAATGGGTAAGGGTTAACTGGTTAAAAACCTTCTGGACATCCCCGATCTTTTCGGAAAGATTTAAAATTCCAACGTCATTCAATATGTGTTCTTTCAAACTCATTTTTTCAAAATCCTTTTCTGCAAATTAATCAAAATAAAATTCATTGAAGCAGACTGCACTTTGTATTTTTGTTAATAAAATCGAGTAAAAATGACCAAGTTAAGTGTAAATATCAATAAAATAGCCACTTTAAGAAATGCCCGGGGAGGAGATGTTCCCAATGTTGTAGAGGCGGCCAAAATGATAGAATCTTTTGGAGCTGAAGGCATCACGGTGCACCCCAGGCCAGATGAAAGGCATATTCGTTATGCCGATGTACGCGACCTGAAACCTGTTCTGAATACCGAATTCAATATAGAGGGTAAGCCTATTTCGCAGTTTACCAACCTGGTTCTGGAAATAAAACCAGCGCAGGTGACCCTGGTGCCCGATGCCGAGGATGCTATCACCTCGAATGCCGGGTGGGATACTGTTAAGCACGAAGATTATCTCAAGGAGGTGATCGCCGGCTTCAAGGAGCAGGGCATAAGAACCTCAATATTCGTAGATCCCGTAAAAGAAATGATCGAAGGCGCTGCCAAAACGGGAACAGACAGGATCGAGCTTTATACCGAAGCCTTTGCTGTAGATTATGCCAAGGGCGATCCTAATGCCGCTAAAGCTTATGCTGAATGCGCCGAACTGGCTCATCAACTTGGTCTGGGGGTAAATGCAGGTCACGATCTTTCACTGGATAACCTCAAATTCTTCAAGGATAACGTACCGCATCTAGCTGAAGTTTCCATAGGTCACGCGCTTATTTCAGAGGCCTTGTATATGGGACTGGAAAAAACCATTCAGGAATATTTAAAACTATTGAAATAGATGAAATTACATTCTACGATTCTTGGAGAAGGTAAGCCTTTTCTCATCCTTCACGGGTTCCTGGGAATGAGTGATAACTGGAAAACTCTGGGGAAGCAATTTGCAAAAGATGGTTTTCAGGTTCATTTGATAGATCAGCGAAACCATGGAAAAAGTCCGCACAGTGATGATTTTTCATATAAGTTGCTGGCAGATGATATCAGGGAATATTGCGAGAAGCACGAGCTTGAAGAGATCATCCTGCTTGGGCATTCCATGGGAGGGAAGACCGCGATGCTTACCGCCTGTGAAAACCAGGGACTGGTAGCCAAGCTTATCGTGGTAGATATAGCACCCAAGTATTATGCTCCCCACCATCAGCAGATCCTGAAAGGCCTAACCGCTCTTGACGAGGCTAAGTTATCCTCTCGTGGTGATGCTGAAGATTTTCTAAAGGAATTTATACCTGAAACCGGTGTAAGATTATTTCTTCTTAAAAATCTATACTGGAAAACCAAGGAACAGCTCTCATTAAAGTTAAATCTCGATGCCTTAAAAGCGAATATTGAGAACGTTGGGGAGGCTCTTCCAATAGACAGGTCCTACGATGGTCCCGCATTCTTTATCAAAGGTGGGAATTCAGGCTACATAACGGCTGAGGACGAGGAGGCCATCAAAAGACAGTTCCCTTTTGCTGAAATTATTAGTATTCCCGATGCCGGACATTGGGTGCATGCCGAGAATATGGAAGCTTTCTATAAGGCTGTAATTCGATTTGTTTAAAATGTTTCTAAATTTATTATGTATGCATAATAAAATTGACTGAATTGTTGCGTAATATTTAATTTATGCTATTTTTGGCGTCAGCTTTTTAAGACATTTTAAATATAATCCTAATTAAACTATGAAAAGACAATTTTTACTTGGCCTGTTTTTAATGGCCACGGTCCTTACTTATGCCGGTGGTTACAGGGTAAGTCTACAGGGACAACGTGGGCTTGCGATGGGACACACTGGAGTAGCAGTGGTGAATAATGCAGAATTGGCCTTCTTTAACCCGGGCGGTTTAGTATTCCTTGAAAACAAAATCAATGCAGCGGTTGGTGCAAGTGCTGTATTCTCAGATGTGGTATGGCAGAACCAGGAGTTCGGGCAGACCGCCAGAACAGACAGCCCTACGGGTACTCCGTTCTACGCTTATTTCTCGTATAAATTATCAGAGAAATTCACTCTTGGTCTTGCGGCTTACACACCTTATGGAAGTTCTGTAGCATGGGAGAAAGACTGGGCAGGTTCTCACCTGGTAAATGATATCGAACTGGCGGCTATTTATGTGCAGGCGTTAGCTTCTTATAAGATTACAGATAACCTTGCCGTTGGTGGTGGACCAATCTATGTGAGTGGTTCTGTGAATTTCAACAGAAACCTTAACAGAACTCTTTCAGATCTTGAAGGAGATCGTTCTAATGTGACCATCGATGCTTCAGGCGTTAGTGCCTGGGGATGGTCTGCTGGTGCCATGTGGAAGCCAATCGATAGTCTTACTATCGGGGTGAACTATCGTTCTGAGATCCTTGTTGAGGCTGAAAATGGAGACGCAGACTTCCAGAATGTTCCTAATTCTCCATTAACTCCTTTCAACGATACTAAGTTCGATGCGACTTTACCACTTCCGGCTGAGCTTAGCATTGGAGCATCTTACCAGTTAAATGATAAATGGTTATTCGCATTCGATTATAACCGTACGTTCTGGGATGCTTATGAATCTCTTGATGTAGATTTTGCTGATCCTGGAATTCCAGATTCATCTAATCCAAGACAATACGAAGATTCTTCTATTTATAGATTCGGTCTTCAGTATGGAGCTAACGAAACCTTTACGCTTAGAGCAGGTTATTATTTCGACGAGTCGCCGGTACAGTCAGGATATTTTGCTCCTGAAACTCCAAGGAACGATTCGAATAACTTCACTGCGGGTCTAACCGTGAATGTAACAGATATGATCGCAATTGATGCGTCATTCCTTTACAGCCGTTTCGAAGAGATCGACGAATCTTACGATTACTATACAGAGCCTAATCCAACAACAGGACAGCCAGAACAGGTTCCTTTCGAGGGGACTTATAAGTCCAGTGCATTTGTTCCAGGTCTTGGTGTAACTATTAAAATTTAATGAGAACAATGAAGAATTATTTTAAATATATAGCGGTATTGGCTTTAGGGATCGTTTCCTGTGAGCCTGAACTAGAAAACTCGATCGAAGATGGCGGGCAGTATTCAAACGGGTCTGCCGACTTCTCTAACTACGTTGCTTTAGGTAACTCTTTAACTGCTGGTTTTGCAGATGGAGCCCTTTACATTAGTGGTCAGCAGAATTCCTATCCTAACATCCTGGCAAGTAAATTTGCCCTGGTACAGGATACAGATGAATTTACTCAGCCTCTAATGAACGACAATATTGGTGGATTGCTTCTTGGTGGAACGCAGATCCAGCAGCCAAGATTCGTGCTTGGAGGAGAATCTCTTGAAACCGCACGTCCGGCAAGATATAACGGAACTCCAACTACCGAGGTTGGTGCTAAACTTAGCGGGTCTTTTAACAATATGGGAGTTCCTGGTGCAAAATCTTACCACCTACTAGCTCCTGGATACGGAAATATTGCAGGAGTGGCTACAGGTATGGCTAATCCTTATTTCGCGAGATTTGCCAGTGCAGATAATGCAACTGTGCTTGGGGATGCTTTAGCTCAGCAGCCAACATTTTTCACTCTTTGGATAGGAAACAATGATGTTCTTAGTTTTGCGACTTCTGGAGGAGCTGGTGTTTACCAGGAAAATATTACCGATTTTACCCAGTACGGTCCTAACGATATTACCGATGCAAATGCTTTTGCTTTCGTATATAACTCTTTGGTAAGTCAGTTAGCTGGTGAAGATGGTCTTGGTGCTGAAGGTGTTTTGATCAATATCCCAAATGTGACCGATATTCCTTTCTTTAAGGTTGTGCCTGTGAATCCTATTCCACTGGATGCTAACACGGCCGCTGCTCTTAATGCTCAGTTCGGAGCCTATAATACCCAGATATTGCCAGGTTTGGCTCAGATGGGTGTGATCACCGAAGCTGAAGCCAATAGCAGAAAGATCACTTTTGCTGAAGGTCCTCAGAACTTTGTGACTATCAGGGATGAAAATCTTACCGATATTTCAGGCATTCTTCAGGGAGAGCCATTTAACCTTGATCCTCAAACGGCAGGTCTTTTAGGTCAATTAAGACAGGCGACCAATGCAGATCTTATTCCATTAACCTCTTCTTCGTTTATAGGATCTCAGGTTGGGGATAACCCAATGTTGATCAACGGGGTTTCTGTTCCACTGGGAGATGAGCATGTATTAACTGCTAAAGAGCAGGAGTTAGTTGCTCAGGTTACTGCTCAGTATAACGGAGCTATTGCTACGATCGCCCAGAACTATTCTCTTGGTTTGGTTGATGCTAACCAGTTGTTAAGCCAGATCGCCGGGGATGGTGGTCTTACTTACCAGGGAGTTCAGATCTCTTCAAGATTTGTATCTGGAGGAGCATTCTCACTGGATGGAGTCCATTTAACTCCTAGAGGTTATGCTGTAATCGCTAACGAGATCGTGAAAGAGATCAACGAAACTTACGAGGCCAATGTGCCGGCAGTAGACGTTGGAACTTACAGTACTATTACTTTGAACAATAACGTTCAGTAATATTAAATTTCATATAAAATTTGAAAAGGCCGGGATTTTCCCGGCCTTTTTTTTGCAACTTTACTAAATAATCAACCAATAAATAATTATGAATTTTATACTAAGATTATTGCTTACGGCCCTGGCCGTGGTGATATTGGCTAAGGTTTTACCCGGAGTGGAGGTAGATAGTTACTGGACGGCGATCATAGTCGCGCTGGTGCTGGCTCTGCTTAATTTTATAGTAAAACCAATTCTGGTGCTGCTAACCTTGCCGGTGACCATTCTTACCCTAGGATTATTCTTACTCGTTATTAATGCTATTATCATTTTTATGGCCGATGGTTTCGTGGGAGGCTTCGAGGTTGATGGCTGGTTTATTGCTATAATTTTTAGCCTTTTACTCTCGCTGGTGCAATCTTTGCTCTTCTCAATTCTGAAAACAGATTAGATTTAACTGAATTTCAACAAATTGAAACTTTGCAGACTTTCAGAAAAAACGTAATTTTGCACTCCAATTTTTATAACAGATCAAAATGAATATTACCAGAGAGAATATTGATGAATTAAACGCGGTAGTTAAAGTTGATATCGCTAAAGAAGATTATGCCGGTAAAGTAGATAAGATTTTAAAGGATTACCGTAAGAATGCCAATATTCCCGGTTTTAGAAAAGGTCATGTACCTATGGGGATGGTTAAGAAGCAATACGGGCAGGCTGTATTGGTAGATGAGGTGAACAAATTGCTTCAGGAAAGCCTTAACAAATATCTTACTGAAGAAAAACTGGACGTTCTTGGAAATCCACTTCCGAAGGAACAGGAAAATTTTGACTGGGAAAGCGATAACTACAGTTTTGAATTCGAATTAGGACTGGCTCCAGAATTTGAGGTAGATCTTGACCTTAAGAAGCCGGTTACTAAATACAATATCGTTGCCGATGAGAAAATGGTGAACGATCAAATCGAGAGCATCCAAAAGCAGTACGGGAAGCTTAAGACCAAAGATGTAGTTGAAGAAGGAGATACTGTTGCCGGTACTTTCAAAAACGAAGATGAAGGAATCGAGAAAGAGACTACCATCGAACTGGAGAATATTAAAGGAAAGCGTAACCTCAACAAATTCGTAGGAGCTAAGGTTGGAGATACGATAACTTTAAAGACCAAAGGTCTTTTTGAAGATGATCACGCTTTGATCAATCATTTAGGGATAGAGCACGACAAGGCTCATGATCTTGATATCGAAGTAGCATTCACTATTTCTGAGATCAACGAAAGAGAGCTTGCAGATCTTGACCAGGAATTGTTCGATAAGCTATTCGGAAAGGACCAGGTAAAGTCGGTAACCGAGCTTAAGGAGAAGATTAAGGAAGACGCAGCCAAGCAATTTGAGCAGCAGAGCGACCAGCAATTGATGAACGATATTACTGAAGCTCTTATCGAAGCTACCAATTTCGAACTTCCTAAGGAATTTCTTCAAAAGTGGATCCAGACCGTTGGTGAAAAACCATTGACCGAGGAAGAAGCTGCTGAAGAATACGAAAAGAGCGAAAAAGGACTGCGTTATCAGCTAATCGAAGGTAAAGTGGTTAACGATAATAACCTTAACGTAGATTTTAATGATCTAAAGGCCTTCACTACAGAGAAGATCAAGCAGCAAATGGCGCAGTTCGGGCAGATGGATCCATCTGAAAAAGAACTTGACGATATCGCCGCCAGGATCCTTTCTAACCAGGATGAAGTAAAGAGACTTTCTGAGCAGTTGATGAACGAAAAACTTCTTAAATTCTATAAAGAGAATATGAAGTTCGATGAAAAGGAAGTGACTTACGAAGAATTTGTGAAAGCGATATATAAGTAAGCCTTTTTTACGATATATTACCTATCTTTAAGGCGTTAACTCATTCGAGTAACGCCTTTTTTGGTTTTGACCGGAATTTTAATTAAGATTAGAAAACAACGAAAAAAATTGATGGATTACGGAAAAGAATTTCAAAAGTATGCTGTTTCAGATCATAACATAAACAGCAACTATTATAATAAGATTATCAGTAGCATGATGCCGGTAGGCATGACCCCAAATATCATTGAAGAGCGCCAGATGAATGCTGTGGCCATGGATGTATTTTCCAGGCTAATGATGGACAGGATCATCTTCCTGGGAACAGGGATCAATGAGCAGGTGGCGAATATCGTCCAGGCTCAATTGCTGTTTTTAGAAAGCACAGATGCCTCTAAGGATATCCAGATCTATATCAACTCTCCTGGAGGAAGTGTATATGCAGGATTGGGGATCTATGATACCATGCAGTTCATAAAGCCAGATGTGGCAACTATTTGTACCGGGATGGCGGCTTCTATGGGAGCAGTGCTATTGTGTGCAGGACAGGCCGGGAAAAGAAGTGGTCTTCCGCATTGTAGAGTGATGATCCACCAGCCAATGGGTGGTGCCCAGGGCCAGGCCAGTGATATCGAAATCACCGCGAGGGAGATCATTACCCTGAAAGAAGAATTATACAAGATCATTGCTAAGCATACAGGCCAGACTTACGAGAAGGTACATGAGGACAGTGACCGTGATTACTGGATGAAGGCTGAAAAGGCCAAGGAATATGGCATGATCGATGAGGTATTAAAAAGAGAAGATTAAATTGTAATTACCTAACCTATAGTAATTACCGAAAATTTAAAGAATGGCGAAAGAAGATTTAGAATGTTCCTTTTGTGGCAGGAAAAAGCCTGAAACCAATTTGCTTATTGCCGGTTTAGATGCTCATATCTGTGACCGTTGCATTGAGCAGGCACATGGGATCGTAGTGGAGGAATCGAAGCAGGGAGAAGCCAGGGAGCTTTCTTCAGATCTAATGCTTAGCAAACCAAAATCGATCAAATCCTTTTTAGATGAATATATTATCGGGCAGGAGGAGACGAAGAAGGTAATGTCTGTGGCTGTATATAATCACTATAAGAGATTGTTGCAGCCAGAAAGCGATGATGATGTAGAGATACAGAAAAGTAATATCGTAATGGTAGGGGAGACCGGAACCGGAAAAACCCTTATGGCCAGAACGATCGCGAAAATGCTCAATGTGCCGCTGGCTATCGTTGATGCAACTGTGTTGACCGAAGCTGGTTATGTTGGTGAAGATGTGGAAGGTATACTGACCAGATTGCTTCAGGCAGCCGATTATAATACTGAAAAGGCGCAGAGAGGGATCGTTTTTATTGATGAGATAGATAAGATCGCTCGTAAGAGCGATAATCCTTCGATTACCCGGGATGTATCTGGAGAGGGAGTTCAGCAGGCACTTTTGAAACTGTTGGAAGGAACCACTGTCAACGTACCGCCAAAAGGTGGTCGTAAGCACCCAGATCAGAAATTCATCGAGGTGAATACCGAAAATATCCTGTTCATTGCCGGTGGTGCTTTTGATGGTATCGAAAGAATCATCAGTAAGCGATTGAACATGCAGGCGGTTGGCTTTAGCGCTTCTAAAAGCGAGGATTCCATCGAGCGAACCAATCTTTTAAAGTATATCATCCCGAAAGACCTTAAGGAATTCGGATTGATTCCGGAAATCATTGGACGTTTGCCTGCGCTTACGTTTATGAACCCTCTGGACAGGAAAACCCTGAGGGCGATCCTTACCGAGCCTAAGAATGCGATTATCAAGCAATACAAGAAGCTGTTCGAAATGGATGATATCCAATTCGATATTACCGACGAGGCTCTTGATTATATCGTAGATAAAGCAGTCGAATATAAACTTGGGGCACGTGGTTTGCGTTCCCTTTGTGAAGCTATACTTACCGATGCGATGTTCGAATTGCCAGAAAGCGAAGAAGGTGAGTTTACCGTGACCCGCGAGTATGCAGATGATAAACTGAACAAGTCTACCATGAGTAAATTAAAGGCTGTTTCTTAAACAGGCTCTATATATACACTATAAAAAACGCCATCGATACGATGGCGTTTTTTGTTTTTGTAGGAAGGTTTTAATCTATTTTCAGCCGGTATTTATTAAGCAGTCCGGTTATTTCCGGAAGCGAAAAATGGGCTTCTGTAATAGTGTTGATTTCGGGGTCTATCAGATAGTTTACAGCCTCCTTTAAATGGGCTTTTCCAGGTTGGTGTTTTCAAAAATAGCATCCTTAAAATCACAGCCAGTAAGATTTGATGTATTTAGATCACAGCCGCTAAGGTCTGTATTTCTCAATTTGCAGTTCACCAATCTTGTTTTAGCCAGGTTCACATTGTAAAAAACGGAGTGATCAAAAACGGATTCCTCGGCAGATATCGAGAAGGCAAAGCTTTCGCAATGGTCAAAATTCAACCCTATTAATTTACTCCTGCTAAAATTACAGTTCTGCAAGGCTGTTTTGGAAAGTCCGCAGTTGCTCAGGTCGCATTCTTCAAATTCACATTCAATGAATTTAGAGTCGCTCAGGTTCGCTCCGGAAAAGTTGCAATTCAGGAAAACGCAGTTCTCATAATCTGCGGTTTTAAAATTTCCCTCGCTAAAATTTATGTTATTGAATTCCTCGTCAGTGAAAAACTGATCGTTCATGGTTGTACTATTTAAAATGGAGAAATTTCGGTCTACCAGCTTCCGCCGGCACCACCACCGCCGAAGCCTCCGCCGCCGAAGCCTCCTCCAAAGCCTCCGCCGCCACCGAAACCGCCGCCCGAACTTCCGCCGTCTCCAAAGCTGCCTCGTCCAAGTGAGCTCAGGATAATGGCATCCCAAAGAACACTTCTTCCGGTTCTTCGTCCACCGTTTCGCCCGCCGCCTCTTTTATTGAACATAGAGATAAGGATCATCACGAAAATAAAGAAGATAACGATCGCCCTAAGTGGGATTCCTTCTCCGTTAGCCTGTTTCCTGCCCGGAGCACCCTTAAAAGTACCGTTGAGAACCTGGAATATGGCTGTGGTGCCTTTGTTCAGGCCTGCGTAGATATCCCCGTTCCTAAACTCTGGAAGAATGATCAGTTCTATGATCTCCTTGGTTTTGGCGTCGGTAAGATATTCCTCCAGTCCATACCCGGTAGTGATCCAGATCTTTCGTTCCTTCTGAGCCACAAGTACCAGTAAGCCGTTGTCCTTATCGCTTTGGCCTATTCCCCATTCGTGGGCCCAGTGCGCGGCATAGGTGCCTTCGTATTCGCCCTCCAGAGAAGGAATGGTGACCACTACGATCTGGGTAGAGGTAGTGTCGGCATAATTGATAAGTTTTCGCTCCAGCCTGTTCTCATCTGGAGCCGCCAGCATATCTGCTTCGTCGTATACACTTGTTTGTTCTGATGGTTTTGGTGGGATATCACGTTGTGCAAATACGGTGAATCCCGTTAGTAGTATCAGTAAAAGTATAAATCGTTTGATATGCTTAGGCTTTAGAGATTTGATCTGATAATTCGTTGGTATTGTTCTCGTCCCAGGGGAAATGTTTTTGAAGCTGTTCTCCCGCTTTCAGTATTCCTTCTACAAGTCCGGTCTTAAAATCACCTTTCTTGAAGTGCTTTACTATAAGGTCCTTAGTGCTTTCCCAGAAATCGTCAGCAACCACATCATTAATTCCCTTGTCTCCATAGATCACGAAATTATGGTCCTCTACGGCCACATAGATAAGGACACCATTGGCATCCTTGGTGTTATCCATTTTCAGGGCGTGGAAGACTTCCATGGCCCGGTCGAAAATATCATGCTCGCCGGTACTTGGTTCCAGGTGCACACGAATCTCACCGCTGGTGGTCCTTTCTGCCTGCCTGATGGCTTCAACTACTTCCTCTTCTTCACGTTTGCTTAGAAAAGCTTCGGTATGCTTGTTCATAATCTTAAAAGTCGAATTCTACTTCTGGTGCGTTTTCTGCGCCTGCATCTGCCTGGAACCTCTCCATTCTTTCAAAACCGAAAAGACCGGCGAACAGGTTGTTCGGGAATACCCTGATGTAAGTATTGTAATCTGTTACCGCTTCGTTGTATCGGTCGCGGGCTACATTGATCCTGTTTTCGGTGCCTTCCAGCTGAGATTGCAACTGAAGAAAGTTCTGGTTGGCTTTCAGGTCGGGATACCTTTCTACGGTCACCAATAATCTGGATAAGGCAGAGGTTACTCCCTGCTGGGCTTCCTGGAACTGCTGTATCTGGGCTGCGCTCAGGTTGTCTGCATCTACGTTCACAGAGGTAGCCTTTGCCCGGGCCTCTATGACCTCTTTAAGAGTACCACGCTCAAAATCGGCGGCTCCTTCAACGGTCTTTACCAGGTTGCCGATAAGGTCGTTTCTTCGCTGGTAAGAACTTTCAACATTAGACCAGGCCAGCTTGGCATTTTCTTCCTTGGCTACGGCCGTGTTGTTGAATCCTGCAGTAAATCTCCAGATCACTACCAGGCCTATTACGATTATTATTAATGGGATGAGCCACTTTTTCATGTTACAAATTATTTTTAAGGTTGATTAATTCTGCCTTTACACTTTCGAGTTTTCTGATGATCTCAAAATTGCTCAGGGTTTTGTTCTTTTCTTCTTTCAGATGAGTTTTTGCACCTTCCAGGGTAAAGCCTCGCTCCTTTACCAGGTGAAAGATCAGCTCCAGGTTCTTGATGTCTTCAGGAGTGAACTTTCGATTGCCCTTGGCGTTTTTCTTCGGTTTTATCACATCAAATTCCTTCTCCCAGAACCTGATGAGCGAGGTGTTCACTTTAAAGGCTTCGGCGACTTCGCCAATACCATAGTAGCGTTTTTCAGGAAGGTCTATGTGCATTAATCAAGCGATTGATTTTCACGTTGGGCTTTTTCAAGTATTTCTCCAAACTCTTCCGGAGAAAGGTTTCCGTAGTAGAAGTTAATAGGATTGATCCTTTTTTCATCCTTGAAGATCTCGTAATGCAGATGCGGAGCTTCACTTCTTCCGGTACTGCCTACAAAACCTATCACGTCTCCTCTTTTTACCCGCTGCCCCCTGCGAACATTATATTTGTAAAGATGGGCATAAAGGCTGGTATAGCCATATCCATGGTCTATCCTGATATGGTTCCCGTAGCCGGTAGAGCGACTGTCTGCTCGCACCACTTTTCCATCTCCGGTGGCATAAACCGGGGTTCCTCTGGGGGCGGTAAAATCCATCCCGTAATGGAACTTTCGCACCTTGGTAAAGGGGTCGGTTCTCCAGCCATAACCCGAGGCTATCCTGCTCAGATCTTCGTTGTTCACCGGCTGAATGGCTGGAATGGCTGAAAGCAATTCTCCTTTTTCCTTGGCCAGTTTCGCGACCTCGTCCAGGGATTTAGATTGTACCACCAGGCGTTTGGTTAGCACATCCATTCTTTTGGTGGTTTCCTTGATAAGCTTACTATTGTCGAAACCTTCCAGGTCCTTGTACCTGTTGATCCCCCCAAAACCGGCGGTTCGCTGTTCTTCGGGGATAGGGTTCGCCTCAAAGTAAAGCCTGTATATGTTGTTGTCCCGGTCCTCGATATTGGCCATCACCTCCTGGATCTGGTCCATTTTCCTGTTCAGTAAGCCATATTGGAGCTTCATATTCTGAAGTTCCCTCTTAAGGGCTTTTTCCTTGGGAGTTTCAATTTGCGGAATATTAAGGTAAATAATAAGCAGGATAAAACCGGCCAGAAATGAACCGGTGATACTGAGCAGAATAATGCCCAGGCGCCTTCCTTTTTTATGCTCGATTTTCTGGTAAGAAAGGGTCTCGCTATCGTAATAATATTTAACCTTCGACATGAGTTAAATTTATGCTATTTTTGCGTCTCGAAACGGCTTGTTTACCGCGCAGTTTGATACGGTAAACGAACAAATATATGAATTGTTTTGCCGTCTTCATAATTTAATGAATTTTGCAAGAAAATAACTGAATGAAGTCACAGGATATCCGCAAACAGTTTCTAGAGTTTTTTAAATCCAAGTCACATAGCATTGTGCCATCGGCTCCCATGGTCATAAAAGATGATCCAACGCTGATGTTCACCAATGCCGGGATGAACCAGTTCAAGGAATTTTTCCTTGGTAATTCGGTGCCTAAAAGCAACCGGGTGACCGATACCCAGAAATGTCTTCGCGTAAGCGGAAAGCATAACGACCTGGAAGAAGTAGGGCACGATACCTATCACCATACCATGTTCGAAATGCTGGGTAACTGGAGTTTTGGGGACTATTTTAAAGAGGAAGCGATCAACTGGGCCTGGGAACTACTTACCGAAGTTTACGGGATAAATCCTGAGAACCTGTATGTATCGGTTTTTGAAGGAAGCGAGGATAACGATAAGCTGGGGCTTGATACGGAAGCTTTGGAGCTATGGAAGAAGATAGTTCCTGAAGAAAGGATCATTTACGGTAATAAAAAGGATAATTTCTGGGAAATGGGAGACCAGGGGCCATGCGGTCCCTGTTCAGAGATCCATATAGATATAAGATCTGAAGAGGAGAAAGCGAAAGTGCCTGGACGTGAGCTGGTGAATATGGACCACCCGCAGGTAGTGGAGATCTGGAACCTGGTTTTTATGCAGTATAACCGTAAGGCGAATGGAGAGCTTGAAGAACTTCCAGCTAAACATATAGATACCGGGATGGGCTTTGAGCGTCTTTGTATGGTGCTTCAGGATAAGAAATCCAACTACGATACAGATGTCTTCACTCCTTTATTGAATGAGATCGAAAAGATCACCGGAATAAAGTACGGGAAGTCTGAAGAAACAAATATTGCCATGCGAGTGATCGCAGACCATGTTCGTGCCGTGGCATTTTCTATAGCAGATGGCCAGTTGCCGAGCAATACCGGAGCGGGATATGTAATAAGAAGAATATTAAGGAGGGCCATCAGGTATGGTTTCACCTTCCTGAATACTAAAGAGGCTTTTATCTACAAACTTGTTCCTGTTCTTACCGAACAGATGGGCGCATCTTTTCCTGAGCTTAAGTCCCAGAAAAGCCTGATGGAGAACGTGATTCGAGAAGAAGAGATTTCTTTCCTGAGGACTTTAGACCAGGGGCTTATATTACTTGAGAACCTGATGAAGGAAGCAAAGGATAAAACCATTTCAGGAGAAAAGGCCTTTGAGCTTTATGATACCTTTGGTTTCCCTATAGATCTTACTGCATTGATCCTGAGAGAAAATGGTTTCTCCCTTGACGAGAAAGGTTTCGAAGCAGAACTCAAAAAACAAAAGGACAGGTCTCGTGCCGCTACCCAGGTAAGCGCAGGAGATTGGGTAGAGCTCAACCCGGTGGAAGAAGCAGCTTTTATTGGTTACGATCAGCTGGAGGCAGATGTGAAAATCGCCAGATATCGCAAGGTTGAATCCAAAAAGAAAGGAGAGATGTACCAGGTCGTACTTGATAGAACTCCTTTCTATCCAGAAGGCGGAGGTCAGGTTGGTGACAAGGGAATCATTATGTCTTCTGAAGGTGAGACCGTGGAAGTGGTCGATACCAAAAAAGAGAATAACCTGATCGTTCATTTTACTAAAAAACTGCCGAAGAATACCGAAGCTGATTTTAAGGCGATTGTAAATAAGACCGACAGGTATAACACGGCGTCTAACCATACCGCGACCCATTTGTTGCACCAGGCACTAAGAAGCATTCTGGGAAAACATGTGGAGCAAAAAGGCTCGATGGTACAAAGCGGCTACCTGAGATTCGATTTTTCTCATTTCAGTAAAGTCACTTCTGAAGAGCTGGAGAAGGTTGAGGATTTTGTGAATGCACGTATTCGCGAGCAGATACAGCTGGACGAAAAAAGAAATATAAGTTACCAGGAAGCCTTGGATCAGGGGGCTATTGCCCTGTTCGGGGAAAAATATGGAGATTCGGTAAGAGCGATCAGGTTTGGGGAATCCATGGAACTATGTGGAGGAACCCACGTGCAAAATACTTCAGATATCTGGTATTTTAAGATCACTGGTGAATCTGCGGTAGCTTCAGGAATAAGAAGGATCGAGGCGATTACGGGAGAAGCAGCCATGAAATATTTTGAAAAACAGACGGATATCCTTGAAGAGATCAAAAGTGGATTGAAGAATGCGAACGACCCGGTAAAAGCCATCAATAACCTGCAGGAAGAGAATGCGAGCCTGAAAAAGCAGGTTGAGAGTCTTCTAAGGGATAAAGCCAAGAACCTGAAATCTGAGATCAAACAGGAGGTAAAAAGCCTTAACGGGGTGAACTTCCTCGCTAAAAAAGTAGATCTGGACGCTGGAGGTATTAAAGATCTGGCCTTCCAGTTAGGTGAAGAGATGGAAGATCTTTTTCTTTTATTTGGTACCGAGCAGAACGGAAAGGCGCTGCTTTCCTGCTATATTTCTAAGGAACTGGTCAGGGAAAAGGATCTTAATGCCGGTACCATTGTAAGAGAGCTGGGTAAATACATCCAGGGTGGCGGCGGTGGCCAGCCATTCTTCGCGACTGCCGGGGGTAAAAACCCGGACGGATTGAATGAAGCCCTTCAAAAAGCAGAAAGCTTTATAAAATAGTTTAAAAAATCCCGGTTTCTGGCCGGGATTTTTTAATTTAAGGCTATGGATTTCAGAACCAAAGTTCCCATCGAAGACGGCAGCCCGAAAATTGAACACGCTTCGGGAGTATTCCTTATAGGCTCCTGTTTTGTCGAAAATATTGGCAGAAAACTGGATTGGTTCAAATTCCGAAACCTTCAGAACCCTACCGGAATTATATTTCATCCCTCGCCAATGCGGCAGTTCTTTCAAAGGATCTCCAATAAGGAATATTTTCAGGAGAAAGATGTGCTGGAATTCAACGAAGGCTGGCAGTCGCTGGAGGCTCATTCAGGTATGCGCCGCGAAACCAAAGAACAATGTCTGGATGCTTTGAACCAGGCTTTAGATAAAAGCCGGGAATTCATTGCCGGTGCTTCGCACGTGATCATTAGCCTGGGGACGGCCTGGGGATATGTTTATAATGGCTCTGATAAGGTAGCGGCGAATTGCCATAAGATCCCGCAGAAGAACTTCTCCAAGGAACTATCTTCAGTAGCAGAGATCGTGAACGACCTGGAGGTAATAGGTCATTCGGTTTCTCAACTCAATAAAAAGGCAAAAATCATTTTCACGGTTTCGCCAGTGAGGCATTTAAAGGATGGTTTTATAGAAAATCAGCATAGCAAGGCGCAGTTGATCTCTGCCCTGCAGCAGTTTTTAAGTGAAAATCCTTCCTCTTCTTACTTTCCTTCCTACGAAATTATGATGGATGAGCTTAGGGACTATAGATTTTATGCTGAAGATATGCTTCATCCAAATGAAATTGCCATAAATTATATCTGGGAATTATTTTCAGGAAGCTGGTTGTCAGACAGATCGATCTCTATGAATGCTGAAATCGATAAAATCCAGAAGGCTCTTTCGCACTCTCCGCGCGCAGAAAATTCTGATACACATAGGAAATTTCTTACAAAATTAAAAGGGAAAATCGAGGAAATTCAAAAAAAATACCCTGAAATAACCTTTTCTTAGACCTTATCATTATTAGTATTCCTAAATTTTTAATGTAATGGAAACCAAATATTTATAGTTTATATTAAAATATTCGTATTTTTACAATGCAGGCTTGATTTAAGTATGTATGGATCTGAAGAATTTTTCTTCTAAAACCAGTCACTTAATGAGAGTTTGTTTTCTAAAATTTGTTGGGGTAGATTTTAGAACATATTAAGGGACGGGTGGGGCCGTCCCTTAATTTTTGTAAGGATATTTTAACTATGATTGGCATCTTGTTTAATATCTCTCTTCGCAATTTTTCCTACTTTCCATTTTCTAATAAGATCATATGAAAAATATTCTGCTGGCAATTCTAATGCTTTCGGTGGTGATCCTTGGGTTCATGTACTGGGAACAGGAGAATGATGAGAAGGAAAGACTTCAGGAAAATACAGCTTTAATACAGGAGCAAATAAGGAACGTAGGGAAACTCGTAGTAACCGAGGGTACATTTTCCCAGGTCTATACCTATAAGAATTCCAAAAGCTTCTATTTTGATGTTCTTTCGGCTCGAAAAAAGGCTCTTATCGTGGTGAATGCCGAAGTAAGCGTGGCCTATGACCTGAGCAAGCTGGACGTGGAGATTGATGAAGAAAAAAAAAGGGTTATCATAAAGAATATTCCGGAAGAAGAGATCAGCATCAATCCCAATATCAAGTATTACGATGTTTCCCAGGATTATCTTAACCAGTTCGAGGCAGAAGACTATAACAAGATAAAGTCGAGAATAGAGCAGGGGCTACGGAAAAAGATCGAAAGCTCTACTTTGAAAACAAATGCGAAGAACAGACTGGTAAGCGAACTCCAGAAGATCTATATACTTACAAGTACAATGGGCTGGACCCTGGAATACCAGAACCAGCCCATCAATAGTTCAGAAAGCCTGGAAAACCTTAAACTTTAAGGAGTCACCATCTTCGTTTCGGTCATTTCTATTCCGTCATCTATCAGGTGCGAAACTTCTGGCCTTTGCTTTTTAATTTCCTCAAGCCATGCTTTTACTTCTGAAGCAAGTTTTGGATCGTTCTCTACTGCGAGCTCGTAGATCTCAACAGATAGCAGCCAGTCTTTTGGATGGTGCTTTCTAACGATATCGAAAGCGGCATTCAGTGAGAATTTGGTATTCTCACCGTTCCTGATATTCCTCACCGACTCATACAGTGATTCCAGTTCCTCCCGCTCCAGGGTTTTCTTGCTTTTTATAGTGGTAGTAGATGGGGTATGGGTAATAAGATCGAAAGATTCATGATCTGCCGGTCCTGCAAAGGCAGAGATGATCTCTTTACCAACGGCCATATCATAGCGGCCCCATTCTGGTTTGAACAGCACTTCATCATTATAAGTAACCGTACAATCGCTGAAGCTGATGAGGATCACCTTACCCTGAAGGTTTCTCGTTCCGGTAATGATCTCACCTTCTACTTTAACTCCTCCTTCAAATTCCAGGCTAACCTTTTCGCCTTCATAAATATCATAAGCCCTCAGGTCCCTGGGACTCATGTCTTCAATGGCCAGGTTGATACCTTTCAGACTGCCTATTGGCGAGCCAAAACCCTCGGGATGGGTAGAAACTCCGTGTCCTACCAGTTCTTTCTCACGGTTGCTTAGGGCGGTTTCCCCCTTTGTTTGTATATAGACAGGCTTGCCTTCATGTTCTATCACCCGGGAGAAATTTCCTGAAACCTGTATCCCGGTACTAAATTCCACGGTACCAAGATTCCTTGAGTCTATTAGTTTTTGTATGCCTTCCAGGCCTCCACGGCGCAGGGCCATCTTATTGGCGAATTCCTCCAGGACCAGGCTCAAATGAGCAAAATCTGGAGTTACAAAAAGTTGGGGTTGAGGCTTGGTGATATCGAACTCTTTTTTGGCGGCTTCAATGGTATAAGGATATTTTTTAACCGCATCTGTCATGCAAGATTTACTTTCTCCAATAGAAGAAAGAAGGCCTGCGCCATAGATCTTGGGTTCTTCGAGGCTGCCTATAAGTCCGTATTCTACAGTCCACCAGTGTAGATTCCTTATCTGGGCCATTTCACTTGGCTTGACCTCGGCATTCTGAAGCTCATCTACCCGCTTTTCTACTTCTTTGATCTTTTCCTGGGGAGTATCTTCAGCCTCCTTAAGAATGGAAAGTTCCCGAATCGCTTCGTATACCTCGTAATCGTGAGAACTAGAAATGGCCTTACAGCCGATTTCACCAAAACGGCGGAGGTATTCGGCATATTCCGGATTCGCGATTATAGGGGCATGTCCCGCACCTTCGTGGATAATATCCGGGGCAGGGGTATATTCAATATGTTCCAGCTGCCTGATGTCACTGGCTATTACCAGTACGTTATAGGCCTGGAATTCCATAAATGCCGCCGGCGGGATAAAACCGTCTACGGCCACAGCAGCCCACCCTATTTCCTCAAGGATTCGGTTCATGCCATACATATTCGGAATGCTGTCTATTGAAATTCCGGTTTTCTTCAAGCCTTCCAGGTAGGATTCGTGAGCAACCTTGCTCAGGTAATCCACATTCTTCCTCATTACATACCGCCATACAGCCTGGTTAATAGGGGTGTATTCGTCGTAATTCTGAGGCTTGATATATTGCTGCAGATGGGCCGGAAGCCTTTCCAGTATTTCGTTGGATTGTATATTATCTAACATGATGAGGTTTAACTAAAACGTTTGCGTTAAAAGTACAAAATTTGATAGAGAAAGGGAAAGCTTCTGCTTAACGACCTGGCATAAAAAAGCCCCTTTAGAAGGGGCTTAAATTTTTTACTTATTTCTCCATGCCTGGAGGATATTTTTCCATGATCTTGGCCACGATCTCGTTGATGCGTTCCTGCTTTTTATTTACTTCACTGGCCAGGGCGGCTGTGCCCATTCCCTGCCAAACGAGTTCCTTGTCTGCAGAATCTATAAGGTCTATGTATAAAGTACCTTCACTGGTGCTGCTAACGGTATTGAATCCGGTACCCCAGTACCATGGGTTCCATCCCCAGCCGTAACCCCAGTAAGGGAAAGCATTATTGTAGATATTTATGTTCTCATTTGTTTTGGTAAAAATACTTACCAGCAGGTCGGGATCTTCAGACTTGGTGAATCCCTTTTTCTGCATTTCAGCTTCGATAGCTCGCAAGATCCTTTTCTTGTCCAGGTCTGAAATTTCTGCTTTGTCTATGCCGGGTTTAAAGAAGGCATAGGTGCCGTAGCTGCTAAAATCGGCCTCCCGGTCGTAATCTGAAGCGACCCTTACACTGCTACAGGAAGTCAAAACTACTGCGAATAGCAGTAAAACGGGGGTAATTTTTAGAAATTTCATAGGTTAGATTTTAAATTTATATAAATTTTTAATCCAAAAGACTCGGGTCTACGAGATTAGGAATGGTCACTTTCAGCTGCGGATTCATGTCCATGGCACGTTTAGCAGCGAAGATCGCTTCCTCATTCCTGGCCCAGGATCTACGGGCAATTCCGTTGTTAACATCCCAGAATAACATAGATTTTAAACGGTCTTCTGATGCTTTATCACCTTCAAGAATCATGCCGAAGCCACCGTTAATCACCTCTCCCCAGCCTACTCCGCCACCGTTATGTATGCTCACCCAGGTAGCTCCGCGGAAACTATCTCCAATCACATTTTGTATAGCCATATCTGCCGTAAACCGGGAACCATCGTAGATATTGGAAGTTTCACGGTAGGGTGAATCGGTTCCGGAAACATCGTGGTGATCACGACCCAGAACTACCGGCCCTATCTCTCCGCGACCAATCGCATCGTTAAATTCCTTGGCAATGGCTATCCTTCCTTCGGCATCGGCATAAAGTATCCTTGCTTTGGAGCCCACAACAAGTTTATTTTCCCGGGCTCCCTTTATCCACTGAATATTATCCTGCATTTGTTGCTGGATTTCAGCAGGGGAATTTTTTCTTAATTCATTAAGGACCTGGGTAGCGATCTCATCGGTCTTCTGAAGGTCTTCCTCCTTGCCAGAGGCACATACCCATCTGAAGGGACCAAAGCCATAATCGAAGCACATGGGCCCCATGATATCCTGTACATAACTAGGGTATTTGAAGCCTTTCCCGTTTTCACTCATAATATCTGCTCCGGCCCGGGAGGCTTCCAGTAGGAAGGCATTTCCGTAATCGAAGAAGTAAGTACCTCTTTCGGTATGTATATTAATGGCAGCGGCCTGACGCCTTAAGCTTTCCTGTACCTTTTCCCTGAATTCGTCGGGATTTGAAGCCATCATTTCATTAGCCTCTTCAAAACTCAGCGCTACCGGGTAATAACCACCGGCCCATGGGTTATGCAGCGAGGTCTGGTCACTTCCCAGGTCTATATAAATATCCTGTTCAGCAAAATATTCCCAGACTTCCACGACATTGCCCTGGTATGCGATAGAAACCACTTCCTTATTGGTTTTGGCTTGCTTCACCCTTTCTGCCAGTTCTTCGATATTTTCAATTACTTCATCTACCCAACCCTGTTTATGCCTGGTTTGGGTAGCCTTTGGGTTCACCTCGGCACAAACCGTGATACAGCCTGCTATATTCCCTGCCTTAGGTTGTGCCCCACTCATTCCGCCAAGCCCGGAGGTTACGAATAATTTCCCGGCCAGGTCTTCCCCGGCCTTGCTGATCTTTCTACCGGCATTCAGAACGGTGATAGTAGTTCCGTGTACAATTCCCTGCGGACCAATATACATATAGCTGCCCGCGGTCATCTGCCCGTACTGGGTCACTCCAAGGGCATTGAATTTCTCCCAGTCATCGGGTTTGGAATAGTTAGGGATCATCATCCCGTTGGTCACTACCACTCTAGGAGCATTGGGATGTGATGGGAAAAGTCCCATAGGGTGGCCAGAGTACATTACCAGGGTCTGGTTATCGTCCATATTGGCGAGGTACTGCATGGTAAGCAGATACTGGGCCCAGTTCTGAAATACGGCTCCGTTCCCGCCATAGGTGATAAGTTCTTCAGGATGCTGTGCAACTTCAGGGTCCAGGTTGTTCTGAATCATGAGCATGATACCTTTTGCCTGGACGCTTTTTCCAGGATATTCCTCGATAGGGCGGGCATAGAAATCGTAGTCTGGCTTGAACCTGTACATATAGATACGGCCATATTTTTCCAGCTCTTCTCTAAATTCTGGAATCAGGGTCTTATGGTGCTTTTTATCAAAATACCTCAGGGCATTCTCTAAGGCAAGTTTCTTTTCCTCTGCATCCAGGATCTCCTTTCGCCTGGGAGCATGGTTCAAAGATTCGTCGTAAGCTTTCGCAGGTGGAAGTTCATCCGGGATTCCTTGAAGTATCAAATCCTTAAAATTCATTCTCTATCGTTCTTGGGAGTTCGTTTTTTTGTTATAACCGTAGGGGCAGTGCCTGCAGCCGCTTTCGCAGCAATAACCTCTTTTCAGGTGATATTGTTCAGTAAAACAGCGGTAACCTTCAGGAGTCAGGTAATAATCCCCATCTTCTAACGGAATTCTTTTTTTCTGAAAATTCATGGGGCTAAAATACAATTTCTTATCTTGAAAACATGATTTTGATCGTCAACAAATGGCTGTTATATGGCAGGTTCAAGGGTATAAGTCTCTGGCCTTTCGTGGTGCTGGAAAATGAACAGCTCAAGCAGGATAAGTTCTTTCTGAATCATGAAAAGATACATTTAAGACAACAGCTGGAATTGCTCATCGTTTTTTTCTACCTCTGGTACCTTATCGAGTTTTTCGTACGTTATCTGGACTGCCGCGACGGAATGCTGGCCTACCGGAATATCAGTTTTGAAAGAGAAGCCTATCGCCGGGAGAACGATCTTAGTTATTTGAAGAGACGGTCTTTCTGGGCTTTCCGAAAGTTTCTTTAGGAAAATATTTCTAATATTTCAGTCATCCTGCCCGAAGCTTAAGGATCTAATATGATGATCTTCCCATTTTTGAGAAGCTGAAGCCAGTTCAGCTTGACGATAATTTCATTACTTATTCTAATTGATATCGATTAGTTTTGCAATCATGCAGCATCTTTTTGATTCGAATATTTCCACTAACCTTCCCAACGAGTTCATCAAAGAATTCCCTGGTGGAATCGAACTTTGGATAAAAAGGGAAGACCTGCTGCACCCGGAAGTATCCGGCAATAAATTTCGGAAGTTAAAGTACAATCTGCTCCGTGCCAGCGAGGAAGGGAAATCAAAGATCCTCACTTTTGGAGGGGCACATTCTAATCATATTGCGGCCACTGCAGCAGCCGGTAAGATCCTTGACCTGGGAATGACCGGGATCATAAGGGGTGAGGAACTAGAAGGCGCAGAAGATAAGTGGAGCCCTACTTTAAAGTATGCCCGTGATTGCGGAATGAAATTTGAATTCCTTAGCCGGGAAGATTACAGGGAGAAAGATACGGCAGCTTTCATGGAGCGTCTAAACCTGAAGTATCCCGATACCTACATTATCCCAGAGGGTGGGACCAACCAGTTGGCCATTCAAGGCTGCGAGGAGATCCTGAGCAGGGAGGATAAGAAATTTGATTTTATCTGTGCTTCGGTAGGCACAGGAGGTACCCTCGCCGGTTTGATCAATTCTTCACAGGTAAACCAAAAGGTTCTTGGCTTTAGCGCCTTAAAGGCAGATTACCTGCGGAATGAAATTTCAAAAATGGTGAAGAGTTCTAATTGGGAGTTGCTTGTGGACCATCATTTTGGAGGTTACGCGAAAGTGAATGCCGCGCTTATCAATTTTATGAACGATTTTAGCAAAAAACATAAAATCATTCTGGATCCCGTTTATACTGGAAAATTAGTTTTTGGTATTTTTGAACTCGTAAAACAGGGATTTTATCCCGCGAATTCTAAAATTCTGGCAATTCATACCGGTGGCTTGCAGGGAATAAATGGAATGAACCGGAATTTAAAGAAAAAGGACCTGCCCCAAATTGTAAATTAATATGAAAATCGTTCGTCTTTGTAGCCTTCTTTTAGTCATTGTTTTCGCTGCCTCTTGTGGTAGTAAGAAAAAGGTAGTGACCAGGAAAAAAGAGGATTCTTCGGTGTATAACAGGGGTGAGGAGAACCGTGAAACTCCGGCAGAGGTTGTAGACGACGTGAAGGAAGAGATGCCCCGCAATTCTTACCATTACCGGATAGAAGATTATATTAGGGATTATGCTCCCATCGCCCAGGAGGAGATGAGGTTGTATAAGATTCCTGCCAGTATCACCCTGGCACAGGGTATCCTAGAATCGGGAGCTGGCAATGGTGACCTCACCAGGAGGGCGAATAACCACTTTGGGATTAAGTGTCATGACTGGGAAGGAGAACGGGTTTATCATGATGATGATAGGCGGGGAGAGTGCTTCCGGAAATACAAGCATGCAAAATATTCCTATCGTGATCACTCGCTGTTCCTTAGCGGAAGAGGAAGATATGCAGAGCTTTTTGAATTAGATGCAGATGATTATAAAGGCTGGGCGAAAGGTCTGAGAAAAGCAGGTTACGCTACAGATCGTAGGTATCCAGATAAACTAATAGACCTGATTGAAAGGTACGAGTTGTATAAATACGATTCAGAGATCAGCGGGAAGGCGGCACCGGTTTATACTGCCAGACCGGACAATAGTTCAGAAACCCACCTGGTGCAAAAGGGCGATACCCTTTATTCTATTTCAAAAAAGTATAATACTTCGGTGGAAGAAATTAAAAGAATGAATGGGTTAAATGGTAATACTATTTCCATAGGCCAGATTTTAAGTGTAAAATGATCATGTTCTGAATTTATTTCAGAATCCGGAAATATTAAGATCCTGAAACCTTAGAAAGTTAGGAGCAGGAAACAAAAAAAGTGAAAAAGAGATTTATGATTTATAAGAGAAGTAGCGAATTGTTTGCAGACGCACAAAAAGTGATCCCGGGTGGAGTGAATTCCCCGGTACGGGCTTTTAAAGCAGTGGGTGGGGAACCCATCTTCGTAGAAAAGGCCGAAGGTGCCTATCTGTATGATGAAGACGGAAATAAATTAATAGACTATATCAATTCGTGGGGCCCGCTAATTTTAGGGCATGCTCATAAACCGGTTATCGATGCGGTGATCGAGAAGGCCAGAAAAGGAACCTCATTTGGAACGCCTACCGAGATCGAAACAAAGATCGCCGAGCTTGCGGTAAAAATGGTTCCCAATATCGATAAGATAAGAATGGTGAATTCCGGGACCGAAGCCTGTATGAGTGCAGTTCGTCTGGCTCGCGGATTTACCGGAAAGGAAAAGATCATCAAATTTGCCGGTTGTTATCACGGGCATAGTGACTCTTTCCTTATACAAGCGGGTAGTGGAGCAGTAACTTTTGGAACTCCAAATAGCCCGGGAGTAACCCAGGGAACCGCGAAAGATACTTTGCTGGCCAAATTCAACGATCTTGAAAATGTAAAGGATCTTGTAGAAGCAAATAAAGACGAGATCGCCTGTATTATCCTGGAGCCTGTAGCGGGAAATATGGGATGCATTCCACCTGCAGAGGGTTTCCTGGAAGGATTAAGAAAGATCTGTGATGAGACCGGAATTCTTCTGGTTTTTGATGAGGTAATGACCGGTTTCAGACTTGCTCCGGGAGGAGTGCAGGAAAGAACTGGAGTGAATGCAGATATTGTTTGTTTCGGAAAAGTGATCGGCGGTGGATTGCCTGTGGGAGCCTTTGCCGCGCGTAATGAGATCATGGATTACCTGGCACCGGTTGGCCCGGTATACCAGGCAGGAACCCTAAGCGGGAATCCACTAGCCATGGCGGCAGGCCTGGCCATGCTTACCGAACTGGATAGCAAAAGGGAGATCTTTGAAAGTATCGAGAAAAAGACCGAATATCTGCATAAAGGAATGGACAAGGTGCTAACCCAGAATAACGTTGACTTCACCATCAACCGGTTTGGTTCCATGATCTCTGTTCATTTCGGAAAAGAACCGGTGACCGATTTCGATTCTGCGGCTAAATCTGCTAATCTTGGGGTGTTCAACAAGTTTTTCCACGGAATGCTGGAGAACGGAATTTACATTGCGCCGAGTGCTTTCGAAACCTGGTTCCTGAGTGATGCACTATCTTATGAAGATCTGGATAGAACGATAGAAGTGGTAGATAAGGTGACCAAAGAATTCTAAGTAGAATTGCTTAAAAATAAATATAAAGATCCGGAAAACTTCAGTTTTCCGGATTTTTTTTTGTCTTATCTGAACCTCCGATCCTATATAAATGACTAGCTAAGTCAATTATGAAGCAACGAAGATTATTTCTCTCCAGTTTCCTAAAAAATCTTCTACGCTTAGGTTTATAACTTAGCTATCATTTAAAGATCAATTTGCTCTTTTCTCTACAGGCAGATCAAATTTATACTTCAATTGATCTTCAGGATAATACACTAGACAGTGTATTTTATCGGCAATTAATACCCTTCGTCGAAAAATTAATTTGCCATTTCGCAAAAAAAATATCCTAAATAATTGTTAAAGAGTCTATTGCGTTTTTATTCATAATTAAAAGGGGTTAAATCCCCTAATTTATAGTGATTTACATCCTCTTTTAATATCTATATTTGAGTCGTTTTAATAAAAAATTAAGAATTTTGAGGTAATTAGTTTAAATCTATGTGAATTTTTGAAGCTATGGCTTCTGTAAGTTCATTCGACTGTGAATTAGTTTGGATTTGTAATCTAATTCTTCCCCATATTCTTGATACCATGAATCTTTTACTAACCAAATCTTTTTAAATGAAACAAAATTACTTTTTGAAATTTCTAATTTTTATTTTTCTAGGTTTTGCTTTTGGCAAAGCAAGGGGGCAGGAACCTATTTTTTCTCCTGGGATGAATATTTCCGCCTTTGGTAGCGTAAGTTCGCCGGGTGGGGAGGATGTTAGCAAAATAATTGATGGTAATATCAGTACGAAGTTTCTGGATTTTAATTTTTCAGATGGTATGGGGTTTACCGTTTATATGGGTGGATCTGCTTATTTAGCAACTAGTATAGAAATTACGACCGCTAATGATTCCCCAAATCGAGATCCCCGGAATTATGAATTACTGGGATCTAACGATGGTAGCAGTTTTAATTCAGTTACCTCTGGAAGTATTCCTTGTGTTTCATCGAGATTTTCCAAGAGAACCTTTTCTTTCTCTAATACTATTCCGTATAAATATTATAGGATAATATTTACTAATCAATGTGGAGCAGATAATAGTATACAAATAGCCGAAACTCAGTTAATAGGAACGATTAATGAGGCTCCTGTAGCAATTTGTAAAAACTTTACAGCTCAGCTTGGCCAAGATGGCACGGTTTCTATTAATCCAGCAGATGTAGATAATGGCTCCAGTGATGCTGAAGGAGATATTACTCTCAGCCTTAGTGAAAATGCATTTAACTGTAGTAATATTGGTGACAATTCAATTACACTTACTGTGACCGATAGTGCAGGTCTTACCGACTCATGCACTGCAACCGTAACCATAGAAGATAGCACAGCACCTGCCGTAGTAACTCAGAATGTCACTGTAAGTTTAGATGAAAACGGTCAGGCCGAAATTACTCCAGATCAAATCAATAATAATTCCACTGACAACTGTGGAATTGATCTGGTTGAATTTTCTTCTGGAACTGCTTATGCCGAGATTATTGAGGGGCAAATGCTAAGCATTGCCTTGCCGGCCGGGCAAGTTGTGGAATCGGTAGAATTTGCAAGTTATGGAACGCCTACCGGATCCAACGGATCTTATAGCATTGGGACTTGTCATGCTTCCAATTCAAAGTCTATTGTAGAAAGCTATGCTTTAGGAAAGAATTCCTTTAGCATTCCTTCTAATAACTCAGTATTCGGTGATCCGTGTGGAGGAACTAGGAAGCGTTTATACGTAGCGGTGAAATATGGGTCTTACCAGAACTTTACCTGCGAGAATATTGGAGAAAATATTGTTTCCTTAAAAGTAACCGATAAGAACGGGAATAGTTCAGAAGCCACGGCGACTGTGACCGTAGAGGACAAGATGGCTCCAACCGCCATTGCTAAGAATATCAGCCTGGAACTGGATGAGAACGGAGTTGCTAGTATCACTCCAGATATGATCGATAATGGTTCTTCAGATAATTGTGGTGTGAATGAAATGAGCCTTAGTCAAAGTGCTTTTTCATGCGCAGATGTTAGTGTTTACCCCTCTAAGTATTCCATCCAATTGGGTGATTCAAACGATTATATTCTTGCAGCAGATGCTTCAGGCATGATTGCCGGGAAAAGCTCTTTTACACTTGAAGGCTGGGTGAATTCTGAAGTTTTTGGTAACTATAAGGGAATTATGGGATTCAGGAATGATGCCGATGCCGACCTTTACTTATTGAAACTTCCCAATAATACCATAGAAGCGAGGTTCCGGAATGAAGCCGGAAATGTATTTAATATAAATGCGGGAATCCTGCCGGTTAATGAATGGCATCATTTAGCCTTTACTTACGATGGTGCTGCGATTAAACTTTACGAGGACGGTGCATTAATAGGAAGTACTCCGGCAAGTGGAAAATTTAAAATGAGTTCCACGGAAGACTTTTATATAGGAGCCGCGCCTTCTGGTGCTGGATTCTTCAAACATAACGGGAAGATAGAAGATGTTAGGCTTTGGGATGTAGCACGCAGCCAGGCTGAAATTGAAGCAAACCTTACCACCAGTATTGTTTCGGCAGAGCCCGGGCTTGTTATGAATTATACTTTAGAGGAAGGACCTTCCAATTCTGTGGTTTCAGATCTGTCTGGGAATAGTCCTGACGGAGTATTTAAAAATATTGATGCAAGTACAGCCTGGGTGGAGGATTCACCAACCACTGTTCTTGGTGCTAATGAGATCCTATTTACCGTAAAGGATGCCAATGGCAATGAATCCTCGGTAAGCGCTTATGTAACTTTAGAGGATAAGATTGCTCCAACAGTAAAAACACAGGATATCACTGTTCAACTTGATGAGAATGGAGTTGCAAGTATCACTCCAGATATGGTCGATAATAATTCCAGCGATGCCTGTGGCATCGAGAATCTTAGCCTGGATGTTAACGAATTCTCTTGTGCAGATATTGGTGAAAATACCGTTACCCTAACCGTGGCCGATAAAAGCGGGAATACTTCTGAAGCTACAGCAACTGTAACTGTAGAAGATAATACGGCTCCACAGGCTATTGCGAAAAATATCACGGTAGCATTGGATGAGAACGGTACGGCTAGTATTACACCAGAAATGGTAAATAATGGCTCGTCAGATAATTGTACCGCTACTGAAGACTTACAATTAAGCCTGGATAAATCGATATTTAGTTGTGAAGATGTTGTAGACAAAGGTGTTACCCCAAATTTATCTGCACTTAATTTTGATGGGAATGATTATGTATCTATACCAGACTCACCAGAATTACAACTAAAAGGAAATATGACCTTAGAGGCCTGGTTCAAGGTTGATGAATTTACAGGAGACTGGGTGCGAGTGGTAGGTAAAGGGGCAGGTCCTGCTGGTCCGGTAGGCCCTAGAAATTATGGATTATGGTATCTACCTAATGGAACCTGGTTATTCCAGCAATACGGGGATGGGGTTGAATTAGCCTTTAATAGACCCATCAATATCGGCGAATGGTATCATTTCGCTGCTGTTAAGACTGGAAACCTTGCTAAACTCTATATTAATGGAGAAGTAGTAGCAAGCAATACCGCCGGGACCAATCCCGTTACGAGCAATGACCCATTAACCATAGGTTATGCCGGTTTCCATGATCACCATATTGGTCAGATCGATGAGGTTAGGCTTTGGAATATCGCCAGGACAGATGAGGAGATCCTAAATAACTATGCCAGAACCTTAGATCCTGTTACTCCCGGCTTACTCACCTACTATAATATGGAGGAGGCCGCTGGAAATGTTCTTAATGATCAAACAGCAAATGGCTTCAATGGAGATCTTCAGGAATTCTCCCAAAGCGAGGTCTGGACAGGATCAAGTAGAAGTCTAGGTCCGGTGTCTACAATCCTTACTGTTACAGATGTTAATGGTAACAAGTCTACAGCAACCGCAACGGTTACTGTGGAAGATAATATCGCTGCGGAAGTACTCATCCAGGATATCACCGTAGAACTTGATGTAAACGGAATGGCTTCGATTGCTGTTGAAGATATCGATAATGGCTCATCTGATAACTGTGAAATTGAAAGTCTGGAACTGGACGTTACTGAATTCACTTGTGTAAATGTTGGAGCCAATACGGTTACCCTGACAGCTACTGACGTAAATGGAAATATATCTTCAGCAACCGCAACGGTTACCGTAGAAGATAACATCGCTGCGGAAGTGCTTACCCAGGATATCACCATAGAGCTTGATGTAAACGGAATGGTTTCAATTGCTGTTGAAGACATCGATAATGGCTCATCTGATAACTGTGAAATTGAAAGTCTGGAACTGGACGTTACTGAATTCACTTGTGTAAATGTTGGAGCAAATACGGTTACCCTTACAGCTACTGATGTAAACGGAAATGTATCTTCAGCAACCGCAACGGTTACCGTAGAAGATAACATCGCTGCGGAAGTACTAACCCAAGATATCACCGTAGAGCTTGATGCAAACGGAATGGCTTCGATTGCTGTTGAAGATATCGATAATGGTTCTAATGATGCTTGTGGTATTGAGAGCATGGAACTGGACGTTACTGAATTCAATTGTGCTAATGTAGGAGCCAATACGGTTACTCTTACAGCTACTGACGTAAACGGAAATATATCTTCAGCAACCGCAACGGTTACCGTAGAAGATAACATCGCTGCGGAAGTGCTTACCCAAGATATCACCGTAGAACTCGATGTAAACGGCATGGCAGTGATCAGTGTTGAAGATATCGATAATAGCTCATCTGATAACTGTGAAATTGAAAGTCTGGAACTGGACGTTAATGAATTCAGCTGTAAAAATGTTGGAGCCAATACAGTTACCCTGACTGCTACTGACGTAAACGGAAATATATCTTCAGCAACCGCAATGGTTACCGTAGAAGATAACATCGCTGCGGAAGTAGTAACCCAGGATATCACCGTAGAACTCGATGCAAACGGAATGGCTTCGATTGCTGTTGAAGATATCGATAATGGTTCTAATGATGCTTGTGGTATTGAGAGCATGGAACTGGACGTTACTGAATTCACTTGTGCCAATGTTGGAGCCAATACGGTTACACTAAGCGTAACTGACGTAAACGGAAATGTATCTTCAGCAACCGCAACGGTTACGGTGGAAGACAATATTGCCCCAATCGTTATTACCAAGAATATCAGTATTGAATTAGATGAAATGGGAATGGCTTCTATTATCGCCCTGGATGTAGATAATGGTTCTGCAGACGCCTGCGGTATTGAAGGTTTAAGTCTTGATCTCACTGACTTCACTTGTGAAGATATTGGAGAAAACACTGTACTATTAACTGTTAAGGACGTGAACGGAAACGAATCTTCGGCGACTGCGATTGTTAATGTGGAAGACAAAATAGCCCCGGCTCCGGTTATGGATAATCTAGATCCTATCTATGCAGAATGTGCTGTGGAAAGGTCTGATGTTCCCACTCCGCTGGCCACAGATAATTGTGATGTAGAAGTTAGTGCTACTCCAGATCTTTATTTCCCGGTGACCAGGAAAGGTTCTACTTTCATTACATGGAAGTATGAAGATGATCACGGAAATGTGACCTACCAGCAGCAGGAAATCATTATTGAAGATACGACGGCTCCTGTTGCAGATGTGGCCGAACTGGAAGATATTATGGTAGAATGCGGGATTTCAGATATTCCTGTTCCAACAGCAACCGATAATTGCAGGGGAACCATATCAGCTACTACTCAGGATCCACTCAATTATATGGAGCAGGGCGAATATACCATTACCTGGACCTATGATGATGAAAACGGAAATATTACTACCCAGCAGCAAAATGTTATTGTGCGTGATGTGACCGCTCCGGAAGTGATCACTCGTGACATTACCATTTACCTGGATCCACGAGATAATGTATACATCACTACAGAGGATATTGACGATGGAACTTCCGATAATTGTAGCGAAGTAAATCTTTCTTTGGATCAAACCTATTTTGAAAGGCAGGGAATTTATGAGGTGACTTTAAGTGCAACCGATATGGCAGGGAATACTTCTTCAGCTACCGCGGAAGTCACTGTAGAAATTGATGCCGTAGATACTAAAGATGCACATGTAGTCCCTACGCTTTTAAAGCGGGATTCTAAGGCCAATGTTATTCTTCCTTTTAGATCAAGAATTGCAAGTGTAGAAGTAATAGAAACTGAAACTAACAAATTCAAAAGCTTTGAAGGAAACAAGAAGAATAAAATGGAGATCGATGTTGCACCATTTAAAGGGACTTTATTGGTTAGAATTGTAGATACTGATGCCAATGTGTACCTCAAAAAATTAGTTGCATTTTAATTAATGAGAATTATGAAAATTAAATATATAATAATAGCACTGTTAAGTGTATTAGCAGTGAATTCAGCAAAGAGCCAGGAATTGGTACGCCCCGTGATTACAGGGGCTCCCTTCCTGCAGGTAGTTCCAGACGCAAGAGCTGGTGGTATGGGTGAAACCGGGGTAGCAAGCTTACCGGATGATTTTGCCCAGTTTCATAATCCCGCTAAATTTCTTTTTTCAGGAATGGAATCTAGGGGAATTGGGTTGTCCTATATCCCTCAATTTATAGGATATGCAAATGATGTATTTCATGCAAATGCCGCCTATCACCAAAAATTGAACGAAAGGTCAGCTTTAAGCGGTTCTCTTACTTATTTCAGCTTTGGAGAAATGGAAGTAGAGGAAGAAATGGGGAATACTATTATAAACCAGGGAAGTTATAAACCTACCGAAATGGCCCTTGATCTTTCTTATAGCTTAATGCTAAATGAAAAGTTCGGAATGGCCATTACGGGGCGTTATATCCGGTCAAATCTGGCTGATAATTTAGGTAGTTCCAATATTCAATTTAAAACGGCAAATGCTGTAAGCGCGGATATTTCAGGGTATTATGTTTCAGCTCCAATTTCAGCTAGAGAGAACATATGGACTCTTGGATTTAACCTAAAGAACCTGGGTTCGAAACTGCAATATGCCGAAGAAGAAGGATATTCCTATCCATTGCCAACTTCCTTAAAATTAGGAGGAGGTTATCACATAGCTAGCGGTTCTAACGATGTTCTTTCATTTTATGCCGAGGCCTTGAAATTCTTAGTGCCTGCCACCGACGACCAGAGAAACCTGCCCGATAACACTGTAGTTGGAGGTTGGTTCTCCAGTTTTGGGGATGCCCCTGATGGATTTTCAGAAGAATTAAAAGAGGTGATTTTTTCTTTGGGTACTGAATTTAGTTTTAATGAAAATCTGAAATTCCGTACAGGTTATATAACTCAGAGCAAGGAAAAAGGTTATCGGAATCATGTAACCCTCGGTGCAGGTTTTGCGTATGACAGGTTTGTGTTCGATTTTGGATACCAGGCACCGGTAAAGACAGATGTTAGTTTTAAGCAGGATAACCTTCTGAAATTTTCACTGAGTATCGATCTAGGTTCAAAGGCCAAAACAGAAAATGTGGGTAAGTCTGCAACTGCAAGTGTATTATAGAACTATTTTCTAAACTATTTGAAACAAAAATGTCCCGGTGTCCGGGACATTTTTGCTTTATTAAATTTTAGTTTGAAGGAGAGAATACTTACCTCGGTACATCATTTTTAAAATTTTCGTTGCTTAAAATAGTATAGCTTGTCCTCATCGGAGACCTGCCTGATCACTTTACATGGATTTCCTGCGGCGATCACCCCGGCGGGAATATCTTTAGTAAGCACACTGCCGGAGCCGATTATCGTATTGTCCCCAATACTGATCCCCGGGTTAATGACCGTATTTCCCCCTATCCATACATTATTCCCAATACTTACAGGGATGGCATATTCCCAGCCTTGATTGCGTTTTTCGGCATCTATGGGGTGTCCCGCTGTGAAGATGCTCACGTTTGGGGCCAGCATCACATTATCGCCAATTATCACTTCGGCACAATCGAGGATAACACAATTATAATTGGCGTAAAAGTTTTCTCCTATGGAAATATTATAACCGTAATCACAGTGAAAAGGAGGTTCTATATAAAAAGTGTTTTTGGTAGAGCCAAAAAGGGAGCTAAGCAGTTGGTTCCTTTCTTCAGTTAGTTCTGGAGAAGTTGAATTTATTTGGAAACAGGTTTTCTGGGCAAGGATACGTTCGGCAGCCAGTTCAGGGTCTGAAGCTATATATGGCTTTTGAGCAAGCATCTTTTCTTTTTCTGTAGCCATATTTAAGAATTAAGTTTTATGCCATTTCCAGCAGTTCTTCCAGGTAGGTGCGGGAATTTGAAAGTCTTGGTACCTTATGCTGGCCTCCAACCTTATTATGTTTTTTCAGCCAGTCGTAGAAGAGGTCTTTCCTGGCCTGGTGTATCTTAGGCATGTTAAGCGTCATATTATTATAACGTTTGGCCTCGTAGTCGCTGTTCACTTCCTGCAGGGCCAGGTCCAGTTGTTTTACGAAATTGTCGAAATCCCTGGGCGGGGTCTTGAATTCCACGATCCACTCGTGAGCTCCTTTTTCTTTTCCTTCCATAAAAATGGGCGCTACCGTATAATCGATGATCTCGCAATTGGTGACCAGGCATACCTTTTTAAGGGCAGATTCAGCGTTCTCTATGATCAGCTCCTCACCAAAAACGTTGATATGATGTTTGGTCCTTCCCGAAACCTTGATGCGGTAAGGATTGGTATCGGTGAACCTAACCGTATCGCCTATCTTGTATCTCCAAAGCCCGGCGTTGGTCGTGATCACCACCGCGTAGTTTTTACCTACCTCCACTTCGCTTAGGGGAATCGCCTTTTCCTCTTCGGTTCCGTACCGGTCCATGGGAATGAACTCGTAGAAGATTCCGTAGTCCAGCATGAGCAGCAGGTCTTTGGTGTCGTTGTGATCCTGGCAGGCAAAGAAACCTTCGGAAGCATTGTAGATCTCGTAAAATCTGAAATCTTCTTTCGGAAGGATCTTCTGGTACTGTGAAGCATAAGGTTCGAAACTGACTCCGCCATGAAAATAGACTTCCAGTTGCGGCCAGACCTCGAAAAGATTTTCTTTCCCGGTTGTTTCCAGCACATTGTTCAGCAGGACTAACATCCAGCTGGGTACACCGGCCAGGCTGGTCACCTTCTCCTTAATGGTTTCATCTACGATGGCCTGCATCTTATATTCCCAGTCGTGCATCAGGGAGACCTCATTGCTTGGGGTACTGCTGAACTCGGCCCAGAAAGGCATATTGTCTATCAGGATGGCGGAAAGGTCTCCATAAGAAGTACCGTTTTCCTGGTATAATTCCTTGCTTCCACCAAGCCTTAAGCTCTTTCCTGTGAACAACTGCGATTGCGGGTTGTTATTAAGGTAGATGCATAAAAGGTCCTTTCCGGCAGCATAGTGGCAGTCTTCCAGGGAATCCTGGCTTACCGGGATAAATTTGCTTTTCGCACTGGTGGTCCCGCTTGATTTTGCGAACCATCTGATAGGGGTGGGCCAGAAGATATTCGATTCTCCCTTACGGCTACGCTCTATAACATCCTGGTAATCCTCATATTTCTGAATGGGCACTCTTTCCCTGAAGGTCTCATAAGAGGTGATCTCAGAAAAATGATATTTCTTACCAAATTCGGTGTTCTTAGCTTTGGATAGGAGGTTTTTAAGCAATTCATTCTGAACCTCGTTCGGATATTTTATGAACAATTCCATTTGGTGGATTCTCTTTTTCAGAAACCATGAAGCTATTGAATTGACTAATGGAATTGGCATTATTCTTCTTATCTTTAAGCCTTATTAAATAAGGGCCATCGGTTATTTGGTTAAAAATAATCGAAACTTTGAAGCCTGCAAAAATTTCATTCAGACTTAAAATAAAAATTTAAATGAGATACGAGGGAGTTCTAACCAAAATGAGAACCGAAATTGTCGATGAGGTACAATACTACCTAATCTGGGAAAAGGATTTTATCAATTTTAACCAGTTGATCGATAAAAAGATAAGTCTGAACTTTCTTCGTTACCAGTGCCTTAATTGCGGGCTGGAAAAGAAGATCTATCGCCAGGGTTTCTGCTTCGATTGTTTTACCTCTATTCCACAGGCCGGAGACTGGGTGATAAAACCCGAGTTAAGCAGAGCTCACCTGGATGAAGAAGATCGAGACCTGGAATATGAAAAGAAAGCACAGTTACAGCCTCACGTGGTTTACCTGGCCAATTCCAGTGATGTTAAGGTAGGAGTGACCAGGAGAAGCCAGATCCCTACTAGGTGGATAGACCAGGGTGCTCATGAAGCCATCGAGATCGTAGAAGTGCCTAATCGTTACCTTGCCGGCATCACCGAAGTAGCTCTTAAAGATCATGTATCAGACAAGACCAACTGGCGTAAGATGCTTACCAATGATATTCTGGACCTGAACCTGGAGGAGGAACGCGAAAAACTGAAGCAATACATTCCGGAGGAAGCCAGGGAATATTACCTGGCCAGCAACAAGGAAACCGAGATCAAGTTCCCGGTGAGGAAATTTCCTGAAAAGGTCAAATCGCTTAACCTTATCAAAAACCCTTATTATGAGGGTATTCTAAAGGGGATCAAAGGCCAGTACCTTATATTCGATGATGGTACCGTTTTTAATGTAAGAAGTAACGAAGGTCTAGTGGTAGAACTAAAGGTCCTGGTTTAGATGCTTGCCTAAAGTGGATTATTTATTTGGCCATTCCTGAGGTTCAGGAGTGTGGATATCTTTTGAGACCCTTAAACAAGTTCAGGGTGACGCTGTCTTCAGTCTTGTTTGTTATTTCGACGGAGCAAAGCGATGGAGAAATCTTTAGAATGATTCGAGCTTGACTGAGATCTCTCCCTTTGGTCGAGATGACATCGATTATTTAATCATCCTTTGAGACCCTGAAACAAGTTCAGGGTGACGAGGAACTGAAATTAAACGATATTGAATTTTTCTGTTTAGAAATTATTTCCAATTACGTCATGCTGAACTCGGTTCAGCATCTTTCACGGTACAAAAACAAGTTCAGGACGACTCTTATCCTCAGTAGTTTGTTTGTCATTTCTAAGGAGCACAGCGAAGGAGAAATCCATAGAATGATTTGAGCTTGACTGAGATCTCTTTCTTTGGTCGAGATGAAATTTTTATTTCAGCATCTATTTAGATCTTGAAACAAGTTCAGGGTGACGCTGTCTTCAGTCTTGTTTGTCATTTCGACGGAGCAAAGCGATGGAGAAATCTATAGAATGATTCGAGCTTGACTGGGATCTCTCCCTTTGGTCGAGATGACATTTTTAATATACAAGTTCAGGGTGACGCTGTCTTCAGTCTTGTTTGTCATTTCGACGGAGCAAAGCGACGGAGAAATCTATAGAATGATTTGAGCTTGAATGAGATCTCTCCCTATGGTCGAGATGACATTTTTTATTTTAGCATCTATTGCTTGCTTGAACCAAATTTAGTGTAACATAGCCCGAATCTAGTTCTTTTTCGTGGTGTCGGTTTTCTTTTTGCTGCTATTCAAAATACCGCCCAGAATGTCCCTGGCTACATCCTTGACCTGTTTCTGTTGCGCCTGGTTCATGGAATCCTTTTTGGTTTGCACCTCATTTTTGGTGGTATCGGTTTTTGAGTTTTTAACCGCCGTGCTGTCGTTCTTGTTGAATGGTTTATTTGGATCCCTTTTTCCCTGCAGGATATCATTGATAGCATCTACCGCCTTATCTTCGAGGTTCCTTTTCTGCTGCTCCACGACCTTTTGGGTAAGGCTGTTCACCGCCTGCTCCATGTTCAGTTTTACCTGTGGCTGGTTAAAGGTACCGGTAATGCCTATAGGCAGTTCCACCATGGTATTGGCGATACTTTCCCCGCTTAATTTGCCAAGGGTGCTGCCAACTTCAGAGCCAAGATATTTAGCTGGAACATCCAGTTTAAGGTTGTAGTTCATGCTCATATCAAAGCCATGGCTCCCGGCCACCTGAATATTTATTCCCTTAATATCAAAATCGAAGGGCGCGATCTTTACCATCCCATTATCGAAACTTAACCTGGTTTTAAGCTTACTCAGGTCTATATCATTAAAGTCGATGAATTTCAGTTCGCTATCAAGTTTAGACAGAAGGGCTGCTTTTTCAGGGTTGATCTCTGCCGTGAGAAGTTCGGCCAGGGCATTGCCGGCTACGCTTGAAAGCTGTGGGGTAAGATCCTCATTCAGGTTTCCTTTGATATTGATGGTGGATTGAAGCTTACCTTCAATTGCTTTGGCCAGGGGAGCAAGGCTCTGCATAAGCTCCAGACTATTGAATGAAGAAGCTATATCCAGTGAATTCAGGTCCAGGTCCATTTCGAATACCGGGGTAGGGTTTTTGGTAGAAACCAGTCCATTCGCTCCAATGGTCCCGTTAAAGATATTGGTTGAAATATCCTGCAGCCTGGCAGTCTCATCGCGTATGATCAAAAGGCCTTTCGCATTCTTTAGCTCCAGGTTATCGTAAAGTACCGTGTTGGCAGTAAACCTAAGTTCCATGTCCAGGAAGGAAGGAACTTTTACCGCTTCTTTCCCGGTAGATTTTGCCACGGTTTTGTCCTGCCCGTTTTCATCTTTAGTCGTGATCTCCTCGGTTTCGGCTACCATAAAATCGTTTACAGAAAAAGTATTTGACTGAACCTGGAAATTCCCCTTTAGTGCCTGGTCTGTAAACAGGAATCCCATGAAGTTCTGTAATGATCCGAAAGCTGAAATATCGGTTTGTCCGGAGGTTAGCTTCAAACTAGGAACTCTAACATCACCTTGGTTAAAGCTCATATCGGCATTGGCAATTTTCACCTCGTTAGGGATCTCCGGAGAAGAATACCTGAAATCTTTTATGGAGGCCGCACCGCTGCTTTTCACGTTCTGATACTGTTCCTTCTCGATGGAGTTCATATCGAAACTGGTCTTCACATCGGCTGTTAGCAGCCCGTTGAGGTCCTGTTCAAGCTCCAGCGGATATGCCTTGCTGATATTGGCCAGGTTAATGCTTCCCTTAACCGCAAGATCTACGAGCATGTTCTCGGTAATATTGCTCAGCTTACCCTTAGCCGTAAACCTGTCCTGGTCTATTCTGAAAGTCGCGTTGTTGATATTCACATAAGTGTCTTCTACCAGTCCCGTATCGTTCAATACCACCAGGTCCAGATTGATGTCCTGTACACTTTTTGGCAGGTCTGGGTATTTAAATGAGGCGTTGTTGGAGCTTACTTTTATATCCATTTTCGGGATATAGGTATCATCAGATTTTCCAAAGATCCTCCCGTTCACAATAAAACCTCCCTTAGTATCTACATTTTCAATGTTTTTGGCATAGGTTTCAGGAATTACCGCCAGGAAATTTTTAAAGTCTGAAGATGGGGTCTTAAAGCTAAGGTCCATCTCGGTATTATCTTCATTTACCTGCACATAACCATCAAAAGTTAGCGGCAACTGATTGATCCTGGCTTCATTTTCAAGGAAGGTGTACTTAAGATTTTCCAGGTCCATCTGGAATACGGCATCCAAACTTACCAGGTTTTGGTTAAGGTAATTCGTGCCATCATAATCAAGGGAAACCAATGCTTCAGAATAGGTTTTGAGCTCAGATTTATTCAGAGAAAAATCTCCGGTACCTTCATGGTTCAGGTCTTCGATATCCAGGGCTACTTTCGTGCTTTTATCATCATATTTAACCCGGGAATTATTGATCTCGTAATGTTTAAGGTCTAACAGGAAGGGTTTGCTTTCGCCTTTAGTGCTGCTGCTGTCTTCTATCGCAATATCATAATTGGCCCGGCCCAGGGAATCTACCTTTATATTGAGATAGGTATTGTTGAATTTTAATTCGTCGATCTGTTTGGGCTCCTCGCTGCTTTTAAAAAGTTCCCTGACCGACATTTCCAAGGTCACTTCCTCACCAAGGGCGAGGGTATCCCCCTTAAAAGGAGCATTGTTAATGATGCTGAGGTCTTCTATGACCAGGGTCGCTTTTGGAAAACTTCGGAACATGCTAAGATCTATATCCTGAAAATCCACCTGCGCGTTCAGGTTGTCGTTCATGGTTTTCTTCACCAGGTCTTTGAGCTGTGATTCAAATACAAAAGGTGCAATGAACAATAGGATAAGGATAGTTAACAGAACAAATCCGAATATTTTTAAAGCCTTTTTCATTTTATTATAAAATTTGTCTTTAATCGTTTTTTCTAAACCGTTTCGAACCTAAGCTCCTCGGCAGGTTTTAAATTGAAAAGCCTTCGAAGTCCGTAAACTGCCGCATACAGGAATGGTGTGTCCAGGGCTGCCACCAGTACCTTGAACAGAAAACCGCTTAAAAGTAGTCCGCCGAACAGGTTCCATTCGATCTTTCCAAAGCTGCAGAGCAAAAACAGCACCGAAAAAGTGTCTACGAACTGGGACAGAAATGTGGAAAAATTATTCCGCAGCCACAAATGCTTGCCTTTGGTAAGCCTTTTCCAGAAATGAAAAAGCTGAATGTCTATATACTGGGCCAGTAAATACGCCACCATAGAAGCAAAGACCGCGATGGCCGTGGCCCCGAATACCTTCTCGAAAAGGGAATTGTCTATGGGAGACCAGCTGGTCGCCGGCACTGCATCTGCCAGGTACACTATCAGTAATGAAAAGAACGAGGCGAAAATCCCTGTGGTCACCACCAGGTTCGCTTTCTTTTTTCCGTAAACCTCACTAATGATATCTGTGATCAGAAAGGTCACCGGGTATGGCAATATTCCCACCGATATTTCAAAAGTATAGATGCCGAAAAAATCCCAGTGAAAAAACTTTTGAAAGATGAGGTTGGATACGACCAGGGAAGCGATAAAAAGAGCGCTTAAAACCATGTAAATTTGATGTGCCTTAAGCTTATCTTTCGGGTAGAGTTTTGCCAAATTTTGTTATTAAGTCTTTTATCAAAATTAAGAGTATGTGCTTTTGTTTTGCTTAATTTGCTGTGAAATTATTTGGCGCTACCTATTAAAATTTTCTTAATTCGCTTTGAAATCCCCTAAAACAGTAATATTAGCAATGGGAAGCAACCTTGGTGACCGCCTAGGTTTCATGCAACAAGCCATTGAAAAGATACATGAAAATATTGGTTGGATCCTCGATCTTTCCAAAATATATGAAACACCTGCCTGGGGATTTGAAGGAAATTCGTTCCTGAATGCCTGCATCTCGGTTTCTACCAGGATGGATGCACAGCAGGTGCTGGAAGAGATCTTAAGAATAGAAACCGAACTGGGAAGAGAGCGCTCAGATTCAGGAAATTATCAGAACAGGACCATAGACCTGGATATTCTTTTGATGGAAGACGAGGTGATAGACGCCGAGAACCTGCAGGTACCACATCCCGGAATTCCGATTCGCAGCTTTGTACTAAGGCCTTTGAACGATATTTCTGCTTCAGAAAAACATCCGGTATCGGGTAAAAAATTCAGTGAGTTGCTGAAGGAGACCGGCGACACTTCAGAGATCTCGATAACTTCAGACAGGCTCCAGAAACCTGAGCTCAATTTCAATTTTCCGGGTTGTAATTATATTGCAGTAGAAGGGAATATAGGTGCCGGTAAAACCAGTTTTTCGACCATGGTTTCAGAAGACTTCAATGCCAAACTCATCCTGGAACGTTTTAAGGATAATCCCTTTCTGCCAAAGTTCTACGAGAATAAGGAACGCTATGCCTTCCCGCTGGAGATGTCCTTTCTGGCCGACAGGTACCAGCAGCTTTCAGACGACCTGGCGCAGTATGACCTTTTTAAGGATTTCGTCATTTCAGATTACGACGTTTTCAAATCCCTTATTTTCGCCAAGATCACGCTGCATGAGGATGAATATTCCCTTTACCACAAGCTTTTTCATTTGATGTATAAAGAGCTGGTAAAGCCAGAGCTTTATATCTATTTATACCAGAATACCGAGCGTTTGCTGGAAAATATCAAGAAGCGCGGCCGAGATTACGAGCAGAACATTCAGCCAGATTACCTGGTAGACATCAATAAGAGTTACCTGAATTTCATAAAATCACAAAGCAATATGAAGGTGCAGGTGATAGATATTTCAGGGCTCGATTTTGTATCGAACAGGAAAGATTATCTGTGGTTGCTTTCTGAAATCGACAAAGCGGTTAGTTAAGGATTCACCAGTTTTAATTTCGAGAAAAGGTCCCAAAGCACCACTCCGGTGCTTACCGAGATGTTCAGGGAATGCTTGCTGCCCAGTTGGGGTATCTCAATAACTCCGTCACTGGCCGATACAACTTTTTGCTGCACGCCTTTGACCTCATTTCCGAATACCACGGCCAGGGTTTTAGCCTGTTCGGGTTGGAAATCATTCAGCATGCTTGCGCCTTCCGCCTGTTCAATAGAATACACCCTTACGCCTTGTGCCCTTAATTTTTCTACCAATTGCAGGCTGTCTTCCACGTATTCCCATTCCACGGTTTCCGTAGCACCCAGCGCGGTCTTTTGAATATCCTTATGGGGTGGTTGGGCGGTAATTCCGCAGAGATAGATCTTCTGAATGAGGAAAGCATCGGCAGTGCGAAAAACAGAACCTATATTATTCAGGCTCCGTACATTATCCAGGATAACGATAATAGGCGTCTTTTCAGCTTCCTTAAATTCGTTGATGCTCTTCCTATCCAGTTCGCTGTTGCGGAGTTTTCTCTTTTCCATGCTGCAAAAATAGAAATTCGAGAGGTTTTTTCAGGGATTTATAAAGAATAGGATATCAAGGTATTATAAATTTTTAGTAAATTGAAAGAACTTATTTCGTCCCCCCATCTTTCCATGCAGCCACTTTTGTTCTGGTTCATTTATTAACTAAAACCAACAAAAGATGAGATCATTCAAAACAATCTTAATGATGCTAGCATTTGTTTTTGCGGCAAACTTCAGTTATGCCCAGGAAATGAAAGCCGAAAAGTATGAGAACCCGGAGTGGGTAAGTATCGCTTATATCAAGTTCAAGCCCATGAAAAAGGATCCGGCGATGAACATTATTGAAAACTATTTTGCCAAGGCAGACCAGGATGCCGGCATAGACGCGCCAACCGCATATCATTTAGCCTATGGTGATTATGATATGATGGTGATCTGGGATATGAAAGACGGCATAGAAACTTTGAACTGGAAAACCACCCCAGATGATGTTAAATGGATGAAGTCCATGGGCAAAATTGCGGGAGGGCAGGATAAGGCCATGGCCAAGCTTGAGGAATTCATGTCTTATGTGGAAACCTGGGATAATACTTTGGCGAGAAAAGAGTAATATCCTAAAGACTGGTTTAAAGCAAAAAAGATGGGAGCACATCCTATCTTTTTTGCTTTGAAGTTTTATTCTATTCGGCTTTAATATTAATTAACCGATTAATAGTAGGTATATTCAAATGCTGAGCTCTGATAGATACTATTATCTGAAGTGCTCCATATTTTATCCAGTCTAATTGGGTAATTATTCTCATTAAATTCATATTCGTATTTCACATATCCAATTTTCTCATTGGTGTCAGCATCGAATTCTTCAGCAGCAATCACATTGTTTTCTGAAGAGTAATTATATATGTTCCTGTAGTATACGGGTTTTAAATTACGGTAAGGATGAAAAGTGTCGTCATGGGTATATGTAAGGTAATTAGAACCAAAGAAATTGCCAGAATCTTCCATACGCGATAAATTTCCTTTTGTATCAAATTCCATGTCTACTGTGCTATCAATATAAGGAAGTTCTTCGCAGGTGCTGCTTTCCTGATCGCCATAAGAATATCTGATGATCTTGGTCACCAGGCCCTGGGAGTTATATTCAAATTCTGTCTTATCTACCATTGGTTTAACTGGAAAGCTGTCATTTTGACTAGTCATAGAAATATCGGTACACACCCGGGCGATCCTTTCACCTTCATAGAAAAGGGTGGAAACCTCTTCTCTTTCATCTCCAAATGGATCTACCAGTGAAAGGGTGAAATATTCCATCCTACCGTTTTCATCATAGAAATACTCAAAATTACCAACACCTTCATGAACAGAATTGAATTCGATTTTCGAGATGGTATTATCCGGATTATAATAATAGGTGGTTTCCTTTTCAAGTGCACCAAAGAAATATTCCTTTTCAGATTTTATAAGACTGCCTTCAGAAGATGTCGTATCCGGCACCTCCGGACTATCTGAGGAACATGAAAAAATAAAAGGGAGGGCTACGAGTAGAAGAAATTTGCGCATGCTGTGACTTATTAAATGAATAATTGATTTTTTGCCGGTAAAATTGTAAGTCGTTAGATGTGAAGGGTATAGTAATATATAAAATAATAACGGTTGAAACTAAAAAATTTAGAGGCCTTATTTTAGATCACATTGCTTATTTGGAAACCGGCCGAATCCAGGAGGTGAAATAAAATTTTAGGCTGATCCTAAATTCAAATTATTCAGTGTTTAGAAAAATAGATATAAGTGTTAAGTGTTTGTTTACTAATTATTTAGTAGATTAGAAGTGATCTTGAATGATGCTGTGAAAAGTTCCCCAATCCTTTTTGAACTGGAAAGATTAACCGATTTGAAGCTTATAATAAATTCTGAACCCACCAAAAAAATGAAATTATGAGTAGCGAACAGCAACACTGGACCAAGGATGAACTGCAGATATATATTCTACTGCTTTGTGCAAATGCAGATTCTAATGAGACTGAAGAGGAGATCGCACTGATAAAGTCCAAGACCAGCAAGGAAACTTTTGAAAAAATGTACCAGGAGTATTCTGGCGATACCGAGGAGGAAAGCCTGGAAAAGATTCAGGATAATCTGGTAATGCACGAATATTCCCATAAAGAGATCGCAGAGCTTAGACGCGAGATGTTTGAGGTCTTCTTCTCCGATAAGAAATTCAGCATGATGGAGAATACCCTGGATAAGATCCTGGACAATATTCTTTACTAGTCTGGGCCAGAATTCTAACTAACCTAATAAAAGGCTGCCTAAAGTTTCCAGAACTGCCGGGAGCCCGTAAGTTTTATTATGGAAAAAACTGATACCAAACCTTCAGCACATTTAAAGAATAAGCATACAGATGATCTTATTGACCATTACTGGGGGAGTATAAGCTATGTTTCCAGCCTTATAAAAGCATCAGAGATCAAGGCGGGTTTAATACTTTCGTTTTACGGGATCCTCTTGAATTTTGTTTACCAGAATATTGGCCTGGTGCTCGATCATTTTGATAGTAATACCATCATTTATATTCTTCTTACCATTTGGTTTTCCTGTGCCGTGGTTTCTATTTATTACAGTATTCGTTGTTTTATGCCCCGGATAGAGTCTAAATATGACCGCAATATTTTCTTTTTTGGGGACGTAATCACCAAGTTTGGTGATATCAAGGAATTTTCGCGGACATTCTTCTCCATTAGCATTGACGAAGACCAGTTGTTCGACCAGTTAGGTCAGCAAATATTCATCAATGCCAAGATTGCAGACCTTAAATTCAGGAATGTACAGAAGGCCCTGAAGTTCCTGGCCATTCAGTTTGTATTGCTATTGGTGATCGTACTTTATTACGTGCTGGTAACTTTTATCTAAATGATCTCTTTTTTAAGGAAAATAAGGAAACGGCTTCTTGCCGAGAATCGGTTTACCCGCTATCTTCTGTATGCGGTAGGAGAGGTGATACTCGTGGTTATTGGGATACTTATTGCTTTGCAGATTAATAACTGGAATGAGAATAGGAAAACAAGAATTAGAGAAGCCTATTATATAGATCAGTTATTACGGGATTTCCAATTTAACCATTCAATTGCAGAATGGTACATTGCTTATAATGGTATACAACTGAAAAATACAGGTCTTCTTTTAAAGGCATACAAGGTGCCTCTAACTAAAAATGAAGAAAAGCAATGGTATTTTGCCTTAAGTCATACCTGGTTTCTGCCACATAGAAATTATAGCAGAAATACCTGGAATGAGCTACAAAATACAGGTTCTATCGGGATAATTTCGAATAAGGCGATAGTTCAGAATCTGGCGGCTTTTTACAGCGATTTAAAGAATAGAGAAGATTTAGAAGAAGAGTGGGGTACTTTCAATTTTCAGTTCAGGAAAAAGGTGAATGGAGTATTGGAGCATGAAATGAGGACAAAAGTACTGCAGTATACCGGAGACACTGTTGTTGGTAATAACAATCTTGAATTACCCGCGATTGATCCCTACCTGGAAAAGATGAAAAAAATTGAGGGACTGGAAGGTTTAATTAGTGATATACATATTAACAGGGATTTTGGATACGAGATGGTTCATAAAGATTTAAGGGATCAAATAGATGACCTTATTGTTCAATTAAGTAACGAAAGGAAAAGACTGGCCAATGATTAAATTTTGCTGAAAAAAGTTTTTCGAAATACATGCTTTTCGACATTGGCGAGATCGATCTTGTAATCACTGAGATCTTATCAATTCTTAATGCAACTGATTTATATTTTCTAAGATTACCCTGGTCAGAAATTTTATTCAACATTATAGAATAATAAACCCTCCAACAGATGTTGAAGGGTTCATTAGCAAAATTAGGCTTATTTTATTTTTTAACTTTGACTGCTTTCACTCACTTTTTTATTCACTTCATCCCTTATTAAGGCAAATTCTATGGAATTAAATCTTTCTTCGGCGATCTCTTCGTATAATTCCATGGCTTTCTCTTTTTCGCCTGCTTTTTCATAGATCTTGGCCATCCAGTATTCATCGTGGATATAATCTTCGTTGGTTTGCTTGATGTGTTCCAGTGCCTTATCTGTATTCCCCATATGATAGTTGATTACCGCCAGGGCCCTGTGATAAGGTTCTAATTTATCGGGGCTATTTATAGAATCTACAGCCTGCTTTATCGTCTCAGCCTTATCCATAGCTTCTTTGTATTTTTTATTGCTTACCAGAACCATGGTATCCCAGTAATTCATTAGCGCTTTTTGGTTCGCGGTAACCGCAGGGCTGTTCGCGTCGCTCACCAGTTGCTGCGAAATAGGCTTCATCCTTTCCACGATCTGCGCCAGGCGTTTGGCATCGCCATCATGCATGGCGATATGCGCCGCAGTATATGCGGCCTGATATTTACCAATGTTGCGGTTACTTTCAGGGATATCCAGACTGTCGAGAGAATTTGCTCCTTCTTCCAGGAATTTCAGCGCTTGCTTGGAATTGCCTTCGTATACAAAAGTATTTGCTTCAGCAGAAAGATTGGTGCCAAACTCACTTACTTCCCGGGCATCCTTGAAATTTTTCCGCGCCTCCTGATAATTTCCTAGAATAGAGTTGGCATGACCAGATTTTGCTAGGGCTATCTCATCTTCAGGGTCAAGCGAAGCGGCTTTTTCGTAGCTCGCAAGAGCCTGGTCCAACTGGTCCTGATCGCGGTGATAGTCTCCCATTAAAATATGTGATCGCGGGCTGTTAGGAGCGGTTTTAACCAGCATATCAAAATATTTCTTAGCCTGTTGTTTATCCCTGGGAGAATCGAAAAGGTAAGAGGAACCAAGGCTGGCCATGGCTGGAACGAACTCAGGGTTCAATTCCAGGGCTTTTTTCCAGTGTTCACGAGCCTTTTCTTCCTGGTCGTTATTATCGTAAAAAATGGCCAGGTTATCCATCGCCCGAGCCGATTTTGGATATTTTTCGACCATTTTTTTGCTTACTTCCAGCTCCCTGTCTACATCGCTCTTTACCCCGGCTTCGGTAATATCCATCATCATTTTTTCGCTTTCATTGGCCTTGTCACGCATGGCCATGAACTTTTCGCGATTGGTAGACCAGTCTTTAGCAGAGTTCGCGGTATAGGTCCTGTACATCTGGGCCGATACGAAATCTGGATCGTGCTGCAGGGCCTCGTCAAATTTGGCACGGGCCTTCCTATTGTTTCCGTTGTCGAAATACTCCATTCCTTCGTTAAAAGCCTCCATGGCTTCTTCAGAATCTGTATTTACAGGTAATTCGTTTGCCGAATAATCGGTCTTAGTTTCTACTTCTTCGTTCTTCTTTTCCGCATCCTTGCAGGAGGTCGCAAATAACATTGCGAACATTAAGACGAAAACAGGTAGTTTCTTGATGTATAACATAATTATAAATATTTGGTTGGTATAATAGTTAATAATGCTAAATTAGTGATTTTCAGGTTATAACGTATAGTTTTTGTGAGCTATGGTTATCTGAGTAAGATTTGAATTTGCATTTTTATAGAAGTAAATATTTGATCTAACCAACCGTATGATTAAAGTTTTTAGAAGTTTTCGTCGGCGCTTAATTAGAGAAAGTCGATTTACCAGGTATTTACTTTATGCCATCGGGGAAATTTTCCTGGTAGTAATAGGTATTTTAATTGCCCTGCGCATCAACAATTGGAATGAGGAAAGAAAGATAGAAGATCAGTTAAATACCTATCTATTGAAAGTTCAGAAGGAGCTGAAGATGAATATAAGTTCACTTGATTTCCAGGCCAAAATGACCGATTCACTAATTAGGCAGTTAAAAGAAAGCCTGTATATATTAAATAATAATGAAAAAGATAGCCTGGTTAAATTGGAATCAACGATCGGGGCTTTGGGAACAGATTACAATATCCAGGTGCAATTACCAAATACTATAAGGCTTCTAGAAAGGGGAGAGTTGATTAATAAAAGTCATGATACCCTGGCTTTTTATCTTATAGGAACCAGGTATTTTTTAAATGCTATCGAAGAATCGAACAAATATACCCATGATCAATATGCAAATTCAATAGAACCCTATTTTCACCAACATATTAATTACGCAGATGTTGCCTTACCGGAACATAGAGGTTTCTTGGTTTCTGGCGGTCCTGAAACTAATTATTCGGTCTTAAACGATGACCTCTACCTTTGGAATTTACTAACCTTTAAACTTGAGACAGTTTCTATACAAAAAGAGTTAATCATGAAAGTCATCGAGCTTTTTGAAAAATTTCAGGATTACCTCAATAATCGACCAGATGTGTAAAACCATTCATTTAAAAATTCTGGTGGCTTTCACTCAAGATAATTTTAAAACTAAACTGAAATCAATTAAATCAACTGTTGTATAGTAACCTGCGATCTTATGGAAAAACTCCCTGCTAAACGAATTGAATCCATAGACCTGCTTCGGGGGGTGGTCATGGTGATCATGGCCCTGGACCATGTTCGGGATTATTTCCATATCAACGCGCTCACGGGCAATGATCCTACTAATCTTGATACTACCACACCCGAACTTTTTTTCACCCGTTTTATCACTCACTATTGTGCACCCGTGTTCGTATTCCTGGCTGGAAGCTCTGCTTTTCTATACGGATCTAAAAGAACCAAAAAAGATCTTTTCAAATTCCTGAGCACCCGCGGGCTCTGGCTTATCTTTGTAGAGATCGTGATCATGAACTTCGTCTGGTGGTTCGACCCTAATTATGCGTTTATCAACCTGCAGGTGATCTGGGCCATAGGATTGTGTATGGTCTCATTGTCTTCCCTGGTTTTCTTGCCGTTGCGGGCACTGCTGGCCATAGGGCTGTTGCTGGTCTTAGGTCATAATTTACTTGATGTAATAACATACCAGGGACAAGATCTCAAAGCCATTTTGTGGTATGTCCTGCACCAGGGCGGATTTGTGCAAACTCAGGATCACTTTATCCTTATCATGTATCCTATTTTGCCCTGGATTGGAGTGATAATCCTGGGCTATGTTTTTGGCTGCTTGTATAAGACCGGATATCCGGTTGAGAAGCGTACCAGGATGCTCCTATGGCTCTGCATCAGCAGCATCCTGCTTTTTCTGATTATAAGGATACCAAATTTATATGGCGACCCCGTGCCGTGGATAGAACAGGATAATGGGGTTTTTACGTTATTATCTGTGCTAAACCTTACCAAGTATCCGCCATCCTTATCATATTTATTGATCACTCTTGGACCCGCATTCCTGTTCCTTTACCTCACTGAAAATATAAGTAACAGCATCACGAAATTCTTCCTCGTTTTTGGCCGGGTGCCTTTTTTCTATTATGTGCTGCATGTATTCGTGATCCACCTCGCGGCCATCCTGGGACTTTTGATAAGTGGAGGCAACTATAAGATCATGCTGCCATTGAACCCTTTTTCCCCTGGCAAGGATGCGCAGGATTATGGATACTCACTTTTTGTGGTATATCTCATCTGGATCCTGGTCGTCGCCTTCCTTTACTTTCCATCAAAAAGATACATGGAATACAAGATGCGAAACCGGCATAAATGGTGGCTAAGTTACTTGTAGATAAGGGGTTGTTCTGGCTTTGATTAGTTTTTGTTTCTGTAAGTGGTTAATTATAAGTAAATTAGCCGCTTTATTTCACCCTCCCTTATGGAGTCATCTGCTTTTGGTGATCTTCAAAGTCGGTATGTAGTTAATGGCCTTTAGGGTCCTGCTGCAATTACCCTTTAAGAGCTATTCTTTTTCACCAAAATCATTTAAAAAATGCAGATCAATCCAACCTCATTGACCCCCATCAAAGCATCTCAACGTATACATTCCCTCGATATCATGCGGGGAATCGTTCTCTGCGGGATCCTGCTTATGAACATTAATGGCTTCGGTCTTGCCGGCGCCTATGCCAATCCTACGGTTTCCGGCGGTGCTTCCGGATTGAACCTTTATACCTGGATTGGGACTACTATGTTCTTCGAGGGTACCATGCGGGCATTGTTCTCACTTCTTTTTGGTGTGGGAATGTATATCCTGCTTAGCCGGCTGGAACAGAAAGGTGCGGGCATACAGGCGGCCAATATCTATTTCAGGCGTTTACTGTGGTTGCTGGTTTTTGGTCTCATTCATGGATATCTGCTTTTATGGACCGGGGAGATACTGTATGATTATGCCCTGATGGGGTTCCTGGTATTTTCTTTCCGGAACTTAAAAGCCCGAACGCTATTGCTATCGGCTATATTACTGTTTGGAATAGGTACGGCCTGGAATTATTTTGAATACCGAAATGATGAAAAAATGCTGCAGAATGTCCAGCTGGCGCAGGAATATAAAAGCTCGGGCAGGGAATTAAGTACCGAAATGGAGGCAGCCACGGCCCGCTGGCAGGAGATCGAAAAAGAACGTTCTGCCGAAACCGTTGCAAATACCACGCGGAACATGCGCAAGGATTACTTTAGCGTAGTTTCCTTTCTTGCCCCAGAAAATATGGAAACCGATACTCTCTGGTTCTATCGTTACGACGTATGGGATATCCTGAGCATGATGTTGCTGGGAATCGCTCTTTTTAAATGGAACCTGTTAAGTGCCCGGAGAAGCTATAAATTCTACGGTTTGATAGGCATCATTTGTTACGCCATAGGCCTGGGGGTGAATTATTATGAGTTAAGGATCATTATGGCAGATAACTTCTCTTTTCTTGCCTATTCCAGGGCGGGTATTACCTATGAACTGGGGCGTGTTTTCGTGGCTATGGGCCATGTAAGCCTAATCATGATCTTTTGTAAAATGCCCATTCTAAACTGGTTGCAAAATTCCCTGGCGGCAGTTGGTAAAATGGCACTTACCAATTATGTAATGCATTCGGTGATCTGTATGTTCATTTTTACGGGAGTAGGTCTGGGACTCTTCGGAAAACTCCAAAGATATGAGCTCTTATACGTGGTCTTTGGGATCTGGGTCTTCCAGTTGATCTTAAGCCCTATCTGGCTCAGGTATTTCTATTTTGGTCCGCTGGAATGGGTCTGGCGGAATTTGAGCTATAAGAAAAAGCATGCATTCAGGAAAAGGCTAGGGGAAGCACCGGTTATTGCCGAAGGATCCATAGCAAAGTAGCATCCAACTTAAGTTTACGGCTTTTGGTCTAATCCCGGGACAGGTTATAAACAATTAATAGCTTTTTTTATTTTTAATACACGTATTTTATTGTAATTCAGTAAATTACGTAGGAACAACTAAATTCTATTAATTATGAGAAAATTGATCATTTTATTCCTGCTTATCCCTATCATGGGAATATCACAGGATCAGGAAAGCAGGCTCTTGCACATGTTCGAACTGAAAATCAAAATGAACCAGGGCGAAAAATTCAATGAAGGAATGAAGAAATGGAAAGATTGCTACCTCGAGAATAATGGCAGTGATGTCTGGAACGTATGGAACCGGGTACAGGGCCCTTCGGGTACGGTTGCTGTCACTTATTTTACAGATAAGTGGGCTGAAATGGACGAAGGTCCCGAGGCTGCCGATGAAGCCTGTGCATCTGTCTTCAGGCAGGATGTATTTCCCTATGTAGAAAGCATGACGCGCAGTATTGCTTCAACCATGCCAGAATTCAGCAAAAATCCTACCTCCGGGAATAAGGTCGTGTGGGTTACCTTTTTTAGGACTAACAATTCCTCTGTTTTTAACGAGGTGATACGCGAGGTCTCCTCCACTTACAGAGAGGCCAAGGGAGAACCTTTGGGCTACTGGTATGATTTTGCCGGGGGTGGGCAGGAGGATCCCGATTATATGGTGAGCCTGCCCTATCAGAATTTTGCCGGTCTGGACGCCGAATGGGATGGTCCATGGGATGTCTATGAGCAAAAGCACGGCAAGGCAAAAATGACCGAAATGAGGGATAAGTTCAGGGAGGCTTTAGATGATTCCTGGGCTTATGTGTATAAATTGAACGAAGATCTTAGCAATCAGTCTCAATAGTTTAGTTTAATTATTTGAAGGAAAATGGCAGCCTATGGCTGTCATTTTTTCTCTTTAATCATTTGAAATAAAGGCTTACATGTGAGATATCCCCCCTGAATAACAGCTAGTTTTATTAAAGTTCTATTTCCTCTCGGCTAAAGGAATTAATAACTGAAACTAATTATCATCCATTCAATCCAGAAACTTATTTAATATGAGCATTACTCAAAAACAGAAAGATGAGGTTCTGAGTATTTATCAAAAGTGGCTTGATAGTTATTTGAATGGTGATATATATACCTACGATTCCTATTTTGATGATGATTACCATTTCATTGGTTCTACCAACAATGAAGAGTTCCTAAACCGAAAGGATACCACGGAATTTTTTAGAAAAACCACCGATCAATTTGCCGGGAAAACTGACCTGAGAAATAATATTACCACAATAGAAAAATTCGGGGATATTATTTTTTTAACCCACCTCTTTGATGCCTGGTTCATGGCTGAAGGAAACTGGACCTATTACGGCAGATTTAGGTTTTCTAACGCACTTCACGAAACCAATAAGGGCTGGAAATTTATTTACCAGCATTTTTCACTTCCAGATGCAAAGACAGAAGAAGGAGAGACCATAGGCTTCGATCAGATTAGTTCTGAAAACCTGCAATTGAGAGAGGCCATTCAAAGACGTACAAAAGAGCTTGAAGAAAAGTCTCGGGAACTTCAGGTAGAAATGGCATTGGAAAAAGTCAGGGCGAAATCCTTGGAAATGCAGCATACCTCAGAGCTTCAAGATGTAATTAAAAGGGTTCACCGGGAGCTGCTTAAACTGGAGCTACCAATTACGGGAGGAGCCTTTATCATCATAAATTCAGATATACAGGATGAACTTTGGTGCTGGGGGGCAGGAGGTACGGCAGATTATGTCCAGAAAGTTCATGTGCCCCCTATAGATAAACCTATCTACCAAAATCTTATTAAGGGAATAAAGAAGGGGGCTGGATTTTTCACAGAAGAATTCAGCCAGGCGGAGAAAATTGAATTTTTTGAACACCTTTTTAAATTCCCTCCATACTTAAATGCCGATGAGGCGCATAAAAAAGAAGTGTTTTCACGCCAAGGTGGATATACCCGTTCATGTGCCGTTTTTAAGAACACCTCGATATTTATAATTAATCATCATGGCAGGATATTTACCGAGCATGAGAACAATGTTTTAAAACGTTTCGGCAGTGTGTTTGAACAGGCCTATACGCGCTTTCTGGATCTTAAAAAAGCGGAAGCTCAAACCAGAGAAGCCCAGATCGAAACAGCTTTAGAACGGGTTAGAAGTCGAACGATGTTTATGCAGCATTCCAAGGAGTTACCTGAAGCTGCCAATATTCTTTTTCTGGAAATTGAAAAACTTGGAATTCCGGCCTGGAGTGCGGGATATAATATTCTTTCAGAAGACAGGCGATCCAGTACCTGCATTATGAGCAGTGAAGGAGAATTGCAGGAACCTTTCGTACTGCCTTTAACGGAGCATGAAAGTCTGCTTCCCTGGCATGAGGCGATAGTTAGAAATGTGGATTTTTTTGTTTACGGACAGGAGGGTGAAGATCTGGTAGAGCATTATGATTATATGACATCTCTGCCCGAACTTAAAAAGACCTTTGAGCAATTTCAGGAGGCGGGATTAGATCTGCCCAAACGACAGTTCAATCACCTGGTGAGATTCAATAAAGGATTTTTGCTTTTTATCACCTATGAGGAAGTCCCTGAAGCTCATGACATTTTTAAACGCTTCGGAAAAGTATTTGAGCAAACCTATACCCGTTTTCTCGATCTCCAGAAAGCTGAAAAACAGGCCAGGGAAGCCGAAATTAACCTGGCTTTGGAGCGAATAAGAGCCGCGACGATGGCAATGCATAATACCGAGGAGATAGGAAATACCGTAATCACTTTCTTTCAGGAATTACGCGGATTGGGACTTCCTGAATCTACAAGATGTGGTATTGGTATTCTCAGTCAGTCTGAACATATGCAATTATATACCGCTTCTACTAAGAAAGGACATCATGCCAAGCTTACCACAGTGAATTTAGATATGAGCCTTCACCCTTTGCTGGTAGGGGTGAAGAGGGCCTGGGAAAAAGGTGAGGCAGCCTTTTCTTATGAATTAAAAGGAGTGGATAAATTCAAATATTTCGATAGATTAAACAAAGTCAGGGAATACCCGGTGAATATCGATCTGGAGACTTTATCTGAAATTGTCTATCACTTCAGTTTTCCCTTTAAGGATGGGGTCCTGTTCGTATTCCTCGATGAACCATTAACCTCAGAATATGAGGAGATCTGTAAACGCTTTGCCCGAAGTTTCAGCCTTACTTACACCCGTTTTCTGGATCTTCAAAAAGCCGAAAATCAGGCCAGGGAGGCTCATATCGAGGCGGCCCTGGAAAGGGTGCGTAGCCGAACGATGGGAATGCAAAAAAGTTCTGAACTGGAAGAGGTTATTAAGGTCGTATTTGATCAGCTGGTACATCTGAATTTTAATATTGAACACGCCGGGTTTATCATTGACTACAAGGAGAACGATGATATGCATATCTGGCTTACCGATAAAAACAAAGTCCCTGCTGAGGTCACTGTTCCCTATATAGATACTCCGCACTGGAACAGTTTCTTAAAGGCTAAAAAGAACGGGGATAATTTTTTTAGCAACCTTTACACATTTGAAGAAAAAAATAAATTCTATCGGGAGTTGTTCGAAATTATTCCAGGGGTAGATGAGGAAACAAAAAGCCATTATCAAAATTGTAAAGGGCTTGCCATATCTACGGTTTTAATGGACGACGTAGGGCTTTACATAGAGAACTTTGAAGGTGAGCTCTTTTCTGAAGAAGAAAATAAAACCCTTCTAAGGTTCGGTAAGGTATTTCAGCAAACTTATACCCGATTTCGTGACCTGGAAAATGCCGAAGCTCAAACCAAACAGGCCCAAATTGAAGCGGCACTGGAGAGAGTGCGTAGCAGGTCTATGGGAATGCAAAACAGCAAGGACTTTAGCTCTGTCACCACCGAAATGTTTAATCAGCTGCGAAACTTTGGGGGCGATTTATTTGCCACCGGAATCGTTTTCTGTGATAAGCATAAAGATCATGTAGAGCAATGGCATAGTATTCCAGGGGCCGGTATGATGAGTCCTTTTATTGTTCCAAAAGACCTGGACTATATTCACGAATACAGGTATAACCAGTGGAAAAAGGGAGAAGAACTATTCTCTATAGAGATACCGGAAGATTTTATTGAAAAACATTTCCAGGATATCTTCAATCTGCCTTCTGCTCAAAAAGTACTTAAAGATCTTGAGGAAAACGATACTCCCATGCCCGGGGCTCCTCCCTGGGAAATTGACTATGGGGCATCCTTTAAGAATGGATATATACTGGTTTCTGCTTTGCAGGTTTTTGAAGAAGCCCATATTCTTCCTCGTTTTGCAAAGGTCTTTGAACAGGCTTATATCAGGTACCTGGATCTCAAAAAAGCAGAACTTCAGGCCAGGGAAGCACAGGTCGAAGCTGCACTGGAAAGAATACGTAGCAGATCTATAGGCATGCAAAAGAGCGAAGATCTGGCAGATCTATCTCTGGAACTGGTAAAACAGGTTCAGGAACTGGGGGTGTCCACCTGGTTTTGCGCCTTCAATATTTATGATGACGATGAGAGAGGTTCTGTGGAATGGGGGAGCAATGGCCAGGGTGTATTCCCTAAATACAGAACACCAAGGGAAGGGGTTTTTCTTAAATATTATGAAGCTGGACAGCAAGGCCAAAGCTTGCTGGTCAACGAAATAGGTGAGGACGAGTGTCCGGCCCATTACGAATATTTATGCTCCCTGCCGGGGGTTGGTGATCAATTATTGCAAATGAAAGCAGAGGGAATTTCTTTCCCTACCTCCCAGATAGATCACGTTGCTTTTTTTAAATATGGATATCTCATTTTTATCACCTATGAACCTGTCCCGGAATCTTACGAGATCTTTAAAAGATTTGCCCGGGTCTTTGAACAGTCTTATACCCGTTTCCTCGATTTACAAAAGGCTGAAGAGCGGGCTAGGGAAGCCAGGGTAGAAACAGCCCTGGAAAAGGTGAGAAGCCGTACCCTGGCGATGGAGAGGAGCAAGGAATTTACCGAAACCTCCATGGTCGTTTTTGAGCAGTTACTGGAACTGGGTATTTCTCCAAATAGGTTATTTATAGGCCTTATCGATAGTGACCTGGACACCATAGACGCCTGGGCAACCAATGAAGACGGCAGCAGGCTTGCCAATCACTTCAAGTTAGAAGCTTCAAAAAATAGATCTATCGCCCGGATGTTAGACGGCTGGAAGCAGGGAAAGACTTCCCAGATAATAGATATGGAAGGCAGGGAATTGCAGGATTATTTCAAGTATCTAAATGAGGAATTGAAAATTCCATTTCAGGGTGGCGTTGAACAAAAAAGGAGGATACAGTACATGGCCTATTTTTCTGGAGGTCTTATTGGTTTGGCTTCCGGAGAAGAACAGGATGAAGATGCCCTTGAATTGCTGGAGCGTTTTGCGGCAGTATTTAACCTTACCTATATCCGTTTTAAAGATCTGAAAGTTGCTGAAGCCAATGCCATCAAAGCCAGGCAGGATCTTAAGGAAATCAAAGCGGCCAGGGAAAATGCGGAAAAAGCCCTTACAGAACTTCAGCAAACCCAGAAACAATTAATTCAATCTGAGAAAATGGCCAGCCTGGGAGAACTTACTGCGGGAATAGCCCACGAGATCCAGAATCCGTTGAATTTCGTGAATAATTTTTCTGAAGTAAGTAACGAACTGCTCGATGAAATAGCCGAAGAAATAGAAAAAGGCGATCTGGAAGAGGTAAAAGAAATTTTGAAAGACATCAGGAATAACCTTAATAAAATAAACCATCATGGAAAGCGCGCAGATGCTATTGTAAAAGGGATGCTACAGCATAGCAGGAAAGGTAATTCAGAAATAGAACCTACAGATCTTAATATTTTGTGTGATGAATATCTGCGTTTAGCCTATCACGGCTTACGCGCCAAGGATAAATCATTTAATGCTAGTCTGGAAACAGATTTTGATCCAGGCCTGGGGAATATACCTGTGATGGCTCAGGAGATCGGCAGGGTGATCCTCAATTTGCTTACCAACGCCTTCTATGCCGTATTGCAGAAAAGAAACAATTCCAGTGATGCCTTATATGAACCAAAAGTCAGCATTTCAACTCATAAGGAAGCTAACCAGGTGCTTATTCGTGTTAAAGATAACGGTTGTGGGATCCCTAAAAAGAACCTGGATAAGATCTTTCAGCCATTTTTCACCACCAAGCCAACCGGGCAGGGAACCGGGTTGGGACTTAGTCTAAGCTACGATATTGTAAAGGCCCATGGAGGTGTTTTGGAAGTAGAAACTCAAAAAGGTAAAGGAACGACCTTCACAATCATAATAAAAACAAACCGATGAAAATCAATCACTTATTATGTCTCCTTTTCTTAGCGGTATGTCTAAATAGTTTAGGCCAGACCAGCAGCGATATAGAGGATTACAAATTTAAGAAAGATAGCATAAAACAACTTATAGATAAATCTTCAGAAGACGGAACAAGAACTATAAGATTAAAGAATGAATTTGCGCGTTTGTGTTTTTTAATACCTGAATTTGAAGATGGTTTCCTGGCTCTACAGGAAGCAAAAATACTTTCTGATAAATTGGATTATGCTGAAGGGGAAGCCATGTACTATTTAACCTTATCCTCTTTCTATTATGATCGTGACAATCCCATTAGTATTTATTATAGAAAAAAGGCTCAGCAGATTTCCAATTACTTAGAGGAAGAGCGTGATGATAATAGCAATTTTACAGATGTACTGAGGGCTGATTCAAATTTAGATGTAGAACTGTTTCAGGATCAATTTAATAAGACACTCGCAAGGGATGAATTATCAAATAACAAAGAGATACAGGCGAATCTTTTATACGCTATCGCCGGAACCTATTATCGCCTCGAGAGCCCGGAAACAGCATTAACGAAGCTAACAGAAGCTATAAACTTATTCTCAGAAATAGGTGAGATCTATCCTGCATTTCATTTATCGACCATTAAAATGGGAACCCTGGTCTATTTAGAAAAGGAAGAAGAGGCCAAAAAAATAGAGCTGGAATTGATCAATTTAATGTCTGCAGAACAGGATAAAAATAATCTGGCACTTATTCATAGCGCTATGGCAAATGGTTACAGGATGCAGGGCAGGTGGTCACTTGCGATTGAATATTATCTTAAAACCCTGGAGTTATTAGATCCCGTCGAAGATCGGGAATTAAGGATAATAGATCAATATAACCTGGCTATAGCTTATGAAAATTATGGTATGGACAGCAGGGCTTCAGATAACTATCGCATTGCAATTGAAGAATTAGAAAAGGAAAAGGATTCCTTACGATTACGTATAGCCTATGGGACCATTGTATTTCCCCTTATTGCGATAGAAAAATATGAGGAGGCTAAAAAATATATGCAGCTTTCTCTCAAAGATACCGTAAGAAGTAAAGACTGGGCCGTTGCAAGATATAACGACGCCCAGGGCCAGATATTAAAAAGCCAGGGGAAATACAAGGAAGCTATACCCTACTTTCAGAAAGCTGAACAGGGTTTCAGTAAAATAGAGGGAGTTGAGTGGGCTCTTGCATTTATGAATTTATACCTGGCAGAATGTAATTTTCAAATCGAAAATTATGACCAGGCTTTACAATATGCCACCCAATCCCTGAATCTGGATAGTAACGCCCAGGCTACTGAAAAGGCTACTCTTCTTTTATCCCAGATCCACGAGGAGCTTGGTAATCCCGCAATGGCTTATCAGTATTTAAAAGACTATCAGTTATTAAGGTCAGAGAAAGAAAAATCTGAAGAAATAAACAGGATTGCCGATGCTGAGATTCGCTCTATTCTAGATGAAAGCGAAAAGACCATAAATCTTTTAGAAAGAGAAAAATTAGAAAAAGAAAAGGAAAGTATTTTTCAGCGCTGGCTTATTATAAGTGTATTAATTGTCTTGATCTCAGTGGTTGTCCTTGCCATAATTTTATACCGCAACAATAAGAACAAGCAAAAGGCTAATGCTCAGTTAAAAAGACAAAAAAGGAAGATAGAGCAAACTTTAGATCAGCTTAAGGCTACCCAATCTCAACTCATCCAGTCTGAAAAGATGGCAAGTCTGGGAGAGCTTACCGCTGGAATTGCCCATGAGATCCAGAATCCGTTGAATTTTGTGAATAATTTTTCCGAAGTAAATAATGAGTTGCTAGATGAATTAGCTGAAGAAATTGATAAAGGAAACTATGATGAGGTGAGAGTGATTTTAAATGATATCAGAAACAACCTTTATAAAATAAATCATCATGGTAAGCGTGCAGATGCAATTGTAAAAGGGATGCTGCAGCATAGCAGAAAAGAAAATTCTGAAAAAGAACCTACAGATATAAATGTTCTGTGTGATGAATATCTGCGTTTAGCGTATCATGGATTGCGCGCAAAGGACAAATCTTTTAATGCTCATCTGGAAAAGGATTTTGATCCTGGGTTGGGGAAGATCAATGTCATGGCGCAGGAGATTGGAAGGGTGATCCTGAACTTACTCACTAATGCCTTTTATGCCGTGCAACAGAAAAAATGCCAAACCAGCGATCCTGAATATGTACCTAAAGTCGAAATTCTAACTAAGAAAAAGCTCGATCAGGTTTGTATACAGGTAAAGGATAATGGCATTGGAATTTCCCAGAATATCCTGGATAAGGTATTTCAGCCATTTTTTACTACCAAGCCCAGCGGGCAGGGTACAGGGCTTGGACTTTACCTGAGTTATGAGATCATTCAGGTGCATGGCGGGGAATTAAAAATAGATACCAAAGAGGGAGAAGGAACAATATTTACTATCTTATTACCTGTTTAACATTCTGAATTTAAGATGGATACAAAGAAAGATTTACTTCATCAAACTCATCAACGAATTTTCGAGATAATCTTTTCCGGTAAATTATCTGAGAAGGAGGCCGTTAAATTTATCGATGAGGAAATAAGTGGTTTTGGAACAACCTGGGATGAAAAGATCCTCTCGAAGAAAGATTACCTCTGGATCCTGGAAAATACTCGGAATCAACTGGAGAATTACCGTTTGGAATGGAATTCAGAGCCTTTTTCATACAGGATGCTGGCTAAGGATACGGTGGCGGTTCTCTGTGATGATGTGAAATTTTTCTCTCCCATAGCTAATGGGGAGAAGATCGAAATGTATATGAGGTATACAGCTGTTTACGAGTACTCGGGAGGGAAGTGGTTGCTTGTCCATTTCCATGGCTCCAAACCTGAATTTGTGGATAGCGAAGTAGATACTTTTGGAATTGAGCATCTTAAAATGAAAAATGAAGAATTAAAAGAGGAAGTTAAGAAAAGAACTTCCCAGCTCGAAGAATCCTTAAACCGTTTAAAGGCTACCCAGGAACAACTAATCCATTCAGAAAAAATGGCCAGCCTCGGGGAATTAACTGCAGGAATCGCTCATGAGATCAAAAATCCGCTCAATTTCGTTAATAATTTTTCAGACCTGAATGTGGAACTTATCGATGAAACCTTTGAAGAACTGAATAAATTAGAGAGCTCAGCTGCCCTTAGCGAGGCCAGGGAAATCCTTGAAGATGTAAAGTCTAACCTGGAGAAGATAAAGCAGCATGGTTCAAGAGCAGATAGTATTGTAAAATCCATGCTGCAACATAGTCGTGGTGGCAATGGTAAAGCTGAAAAAGTAGATTTCAATGGGCTTATAAAGGAGTATGTTAACCTGGCTTTTCATGGAATGAGAGCCGGTAAAAAACCAATAAATGTGAGTATAGATTATCATCTGGATGAAGAGATCGATAAGGTTCCTGTTATCCATGAAGACTTTAGCAGGGTCATCTTGAATCTATGTAATAATGCCTTCGATGCCATGCATGAAAAGCTCAATATGACTAAAGCTGAATGTGAATATTCACCAAAACTTAGCATCCGAACCTATCGCGAGAATGATAAAATAATGCTTGAAATTGAAGATAATGGCCCGGGTATATCTGACGAATATAGATCTAAGATCCTTCAGCCTTTTTTTACCACAAAAAAGGGAACAGAGGGAACCGGACTAGGGCTGTCTATTACCAATGACATCATTAAGGCTCACGGGGGAGAATTAAAAGTAGAATCTAAAACAGATAATAAAACCTATTCCAGGTTTATTGTTCAATTAAAGAAATGAAGACAATGAAAATACTAATTGTAGATGATGAAAAAGATGTAGAAGATCTTTTCCGGCAGAAGTTCAGAAAAGAGATAAAGAATGAGGACCTGGAAATAGAATTTGCATTTTCGGGTAAGGAAGCATTGGAGATCCTTAAAAGAAAAGATCCGCCAGAAGTGGTTTATGTTTTTTCTGATATTAATATGCCTGGAATGACGGGCCTGGAGCTTCTTGAAAAAATAAAAAAACAATTCCCTAAGATCCCGGTAAGCATGATCTCGGCTTATGGTGATTCAGAGAATTATAACAAGGCTATAAATTCTGGAGCCAAGGAATTTTTTACCAAACCAATCGATTTTGAATCCCTAAGAAATGAGTTAAGAAAACTTGGTGCTCTAAACTAAACAAATAAATCTCTGAAAATGGTCAAAATACTGGTAGTCGATGACGAAGCTGATCTTGAGATTTTGATCAAGCAAAAGTTCAGGAAGAAGATCCGGGAACAAGAATATGATTTCCGTTTTGCCCTGAACGGCCGTGATGCGCTCGAGAAAATTTCGGAAGAACCCGATACAGATATTGTATTGAGCGATATCAATATGCCAGAAATGGACGGCCTCACTTTATTGACTAAGCTGAATGAGAAGAATCCCCTCATCAAGGCGGTGATCGTTTCAGCCTATGGGGATATGGAAAATATACGTACGGCCATGAATCGTGGTGCGTTTGACTTTATAACCAAACCTATAAATTTTGAAGACCTTTCTATCACCGTTGAAAAAACGATTCAGCATGCGAGACAATTAAAAGATACCCTTATCGCCATCAAGGAGAATGATATCCTCAAAATGTACGTGGATGAAAATGTACTTAAATTCATGAACAGCAGGGAATATGAGTCATCCCTAATGGAAAATGAAACAATAGAAGGCAGTGTAGTTTTTATCGACATGGTTGGTTTTACCAGGATTAGCGAAACTGCTCCTCCCAATACCGTGGTGAAAATGATCAATACCTATTTTGATATTATGGCGAAGGAGATCATAGCCCAAAAGGGGTTTATAGATAAATTCATAGGCGATGCGGTAATGGCGGTTTTTCGAGGAGATTATCATTTAGACCGTGCTGTGGATGCAGCACTGGCAGTTAGAAATAAAATTAGTGCCCTGGATCCTCCAGATGAGAATTCAGATTTTAAACCCAAGGTTTCCATAGGGATCAAAAGCGGGGAGATGACCTCTGGAAATATAGGTTCTGAAAGTTTAAAGCGACTGGATTATACGGTGATTGGAGATACGGTGAATACAGCTGCCCGGTTCCAGGATATCGCCAAAGAGAACCAGATCATCATTGGGGAATCCTGCTACGAGAAAATTAAGGAATATTTCAAGTGCCGGGAATTAGGGAAATTTAATTTGAAGAATAAGGTGGAACCGGTAACTATTTTTGAAGTATTGGAATAACCGGGAGTTTTGAAATTTAATGGCTTAATTCCCGACCCAGGCAAAGAACAATTTTAGGTTTAGCCTTAAATTGCACTAATCTTTAAATGAAAAAATTTGCCCAGGCCTAAAAAATCTTTTGAAACCAATAATATTAATTTCCGGGAAAGCTTCGCTTCCCTAAAATTCGTACCCCGCTTTTTCAAGGAGATAAGGGGGGTGAATCCTCTTCTTTTTTACACTAATATCAGTGGAAGAATATTGAATGCGATCCTACCCGTGGTGATGCTATGGGTAGGAAAACTGATCATCGATGAAGTGGTGGTGCAGATCGCTGCTGAAACAAAAGATCTCGACAGGCTCTGGATCCTGGTCGCGGCAGAATTTGGCCTGGCTATAATTTCGGACCTGTTAAGCAGGGGGATCAGTTTAAGCGATGCATTGCTGGGAGACCAGTATTCTATAGATACTTCGGTAAGGATCATCAAAAAAACTTCAGAATTGAACCTGGACCAGTTGGAAGATTCAGAATTCTACGATAAACTGGAAAGGGCAAGACAGCAAACAACCGGAAGGGTGGGGCTAATGTCTAATATCCTTACTCAGGGAGAAGACGTGATCGTGATCATATCCCTGCTAGCGGGGGTGGTTAGTTTTGAACCCTGGCTCATCATTTTGCTAGTGGTTTCCATTATTCCTACGATAATTAACGAGATCAAATTCAGCGGAACCAGTTATTCGCTGGCGAGAAGCTGGACCCAGGAACGCCGTGAACTGGATTACTTAAGGTACGCGGGGGCCAGTGATGTTACCGCCAAGGAGGTCAAATTATTCGGACTTTCGAATTACCTGGCAGACCGCTTCAGGAGACTTTCAGATAAATATTATTTACAAAGCAAGCGACTGGCAAAGCAACGGGCTGGCTGGGGTTCTATTTTTAATGTTATTGGAACAGCGGCTTATTATGGTGCCTATGTTTTTATCATTTTCAGGACGGTCGCCGGGATTTTCAGCCTGGGAGACCTTACTTTCCTTTCCGGATCTTTCAACCGGCTAAGGTCTAAATTACAGGGATTTTTTACCCGGTTTACGGCCATTACTGAAAGTGCACTTTACCTTCAGGATTATTTCGAATTCCTGGACCTGAAGTTTTCTGAAGCCGACGCTGAGGATAAATTACCTCTTCCGAAGGAGATCAGGCAGGGCTTTGAATTCAGGAATGTAGGCTTTAAATACCCGAAATCTGAGAAATGGGTGGTTCGCAATATTAGTTTCGAATTAAAGGCGGGGGAGAAGCTGGCCTTTGTAGGCGAGAACGGAGCCGGGAAAACCACCCTGATCAAACTCCTGCTTCAGTTTTATGAGCCCACGGAGGGTGAGATATTGTTAGATGGCATCCCGGTAAAGAGATATGAACAGGCCGCCTACCAGCAGTATTTCGGGGTGATCTTCCAGGATTTTGTGAAATTCGAACTTACCCTGAGGGAGAATATCGCCATGGGCGAGATCGATGAGATCTCTAACCAGGAGCGTATTGACGGGGCTGCCGAAAAAAGCCTTGCCCGCGAGGTGGTGAGGGACCTGCCCCTGGGATACGAGCAACCTTTGGGAAAAAGGTTCAAGCATGGAAAAGACCTTTCCGGCGGACAATGGCAAAAGATCGCCATCGCCAGGGCCTATATGAAGGATTCTGAAGTACTGATCCTGGATGAGCCAACCTCTGCTTTGGATGCCAGAGCGGAAACCGAAGCCTTCCAAAGATTCATTCAGCTTACCCAGGGAAAGACCGCAGTGATCATCTCTCACCGTTTTAGCACGGTGAGAATTGCAGACAGGATCATGGTGCTGAAGGATGGAGCGGTACTGGAAATAGGAACCCATCAGGAGCTAATGGCCAACGATAAGCTATACACCGAACTTTTTAATCTGCAGGCTGCCGGTTATCAATAATCAGGATTTTTATACTTTGCCATAAAAATAGGAAGTGGATCTTCAAATTATAAGACTTTTACTCGATTTTGGTTTGATGGTGCTAATCTGGGTAGTTCAATTAGTGATATATCCGGGACTATGCTATTATAAAAATGAAGACCTGGGGAATTGGCATAAGATCTATACCGGCCGGATTGGCTTGATCGTTGGTCCGTTGATGATCGCTCAACTTGTTGTGTCCATTCTTCAAATCTGGGAAGTTCAGAATTACTATACCTGGGGAAGTTTACTGGTAATTTTAATGATCTGGATATTGACCTTTCTGGTCTTCGTTCCATTGCATAATTCCATAGATCCCAATAAATCCTGCGAGGAGATCACCAACAGCCTGGTTCAAAAGAACTGGTGGCGCACCTTTTTATGGTCTGTTTTATTTTTAGGAAGTCTAGGCCTTAAAATTTCGGGTTATAATTTTTAAGCAAACCGCCTAATCTTTACTTTAGCAATCCTAAAATCCCGGAAAATTGGCAGCAAAAAAATCCCCAAAGGTGACCCCTTTAATGAAGCAGTATAACAGCATCAAGCAAAAATATCCTGATGCCATGTTACTATTCCGTGTAGGGGATTTTTATGAAACCTTTGGCGAGGATGCAGTAAAGGCCGCCAGGATCCTGAATATCGTTCTTACTAACAGGAACAATGGAAGTGAACGTACCGAACTGGCCGGATTCCCTCATCATTCCCTTAATACCTATTTGCCAAAGCTGGTGAAGGCCGGGCAGAGGGTGGCTATCTGCGACCAGCTTGAGGATCCCAAAATGACCAAGACCATTGTGAAACGTGGGGTGACCGAACTGGTTACGCCAGGGGTGGCCATGAACGACGATATCCTGCAAAGCAAATCGAATAACTTCCTGTGTGCGGTTCACTTCGGAAAAAAGAATCTCGGGGTGTCTTTCCTGGATGTTTCCACGGGCGAATTCCTTTGTGCACAAGGGAATAAGGAGTATATAGACAAGTTACTTCAGAACTTTTCTCCCAGTGAGATCCTGGTTCAGAAGAAATATAAAAAAGAATTCAGCGAGAGCTTTGGCAAAGACCTGCACTGTTTTTACCTGGACGACTGGATCTTTAAAATAGATTATGCCGAGGAGACCCTGAACTCTCACTTCCAGACCAAATCCCTGAAAGGTTTTGGGGTGGACCACCTGGAGGAGGGCGTGATCGCTTCCGGTGCTGTATTATATTACCTGGCAGAGACCAGGCACCACCGGCTTCAGCATATCACTTCCATAAATCGTATTGCCGAGGAGGAATATGTCTGGATGGACCGTTTCACCATCAGGAACCTGGAATTATATCATTCCACGGCGGCCAATGCGGTGACACTGTTGGATATCATAGATAAAACCATTTCGCCAATGGGTGGCCGGCTTTTGAAGAGATGGCTTGCCCTTCCGCTTAAAAATGCGGAAATGATCGAAAAAAGGCTGCAGGTGGTAGATTACCTGATCAAACACCCCGAAAAGCAAGGGGATATCCAGGACCAGATCCGCGAGATCAGTGACCTGGAACGGCTTATTTCCAAGGTGGCAACCCAAAGGATCAGTCCGCGAGAGGTGAACCAGCTGCTGCATTCGCTTAACGCGATCCTGCCGGTGAAGAAACTGGCCCTGGAATGTGAAAATGAAGCCCTGAAGATCATTGGCGACAACCTGCATTCCTGTGACCTGCTGAGGGAGAAAATTTCAGAAAGCATCAGTGAAGATGCACCGGTGAACCTGCAGAAAGGGAACGTGATCGCTAAAGGATTTTCCGAAGAGCTGGATGAACTGAGGAATATAGCCTTTTCCGGAAAGGACTATCTCGATAATATGATCAAAAGGGAGACCGAAGCTACCGGAATTTCTTCGCTGAAGATCGGTAATAATAACGTGTACGGGTATTATATCGAGGTAAGGAATACGCATAAGGATAAGGTGCCGGCAGACTGGATACGTAAACAAACGCTGGTAAACGCCGAACGTTATATCACCGAGGAGCTGAAGGAATATGAATCCAAGATCCTGGGTGCCGAAGAAAAGATCCTGCAGCTAGAGCAGCAGTTGTTCGGAAAACTGGTGGCCTGGATGGCTGAATATATAGACCCGGTACAACAGAATGCCCGGCTTATCGCCAGACTGGATTGTTTATGTTCCTTTGCCCAGCAGGCGCAGGCCGAGAATTACAGCAAACCGGAGATCACTGATGCCTATAGCCTTAATATAGAAGAAGGTCGTCATCCCGTGATCGAAAAGCAACTTCCCACTGGGGAGGTTTACGTAACCAATGATGTTCGTTTAGACCGGGAAGAACAACAGATCATCATGATCACCGGGCCCAACATGAGTGGTAAGTCTGCGATCTTAAGGCAGACCGCCCTGATCGTTCTTATGGCCCAGATGGGAAGTTTTGTTCCCGCCAGGGCAGCCGAGATCGGCCTGGTAGATAAGATCTTTACCAGGGTAGGGGCCAGTGATAATATTTCTATGGGTGAATCTACTTTTATGGTAGAGATGAACGAAACCGCAAGTATCCTGAATAATATTTCAGACCGTAGCCTGGTGTTGCTGGATGAAATTGGGCGTGGAACCAGTACTTATGATGGGATATCGATCGCCTGGGCCATTAGTGAATACCTGCACGAACACCCGGCCAAACCTAAGACCCTGTTCGCCACGCATTACCACGAGCTGAACGAAATGTGCGAAACATTTGGTCGGATCAAGAATTTCAATGTTTCGGTAAAGGAATTAAAAGATAATGTACTCTTCCTTCGTAAACTCGTTCCGGGTGGCAGTGAGCACAGCTTCGGGATACACGTGGCAAAGATGGCCGGGATGCCTCAGATGGTATTGCACAGAGCTAATAAGATCTTGGCAAAGCTGGAAGCTTCTCATTCTATGGAAGACTCAGGTGAAATCCTGAAAAAATCTGTTGAAGATGAGATGCAGTTAAGTTTCTTTAACCTGGACGATCCATTGCTGGAAGACCTGAAACAAGAATTACTGGGAATAGATATAGATACCTTAACCCCGGTAGAAGCTTTGATGAAGCTGAACGAGATCAAACGCATGCTGGCAATAAACAATAAGCAATAAACAGCTTTCAGTGATCAGTGGCGGTTAACAATCTTTTCAATTGATCTTTTGTGGACGTTAGACTTTATTTTGATTTGTCATTTCGACCCCGAAACTTCGGGGGGAGAAATCACATTTAAGTTCGAAGTTTATTATTTATGGTTTCAAGTATCAATTTTGTGGCTCGTTATCCTTTAGTTCAGGTTGAGTGATAATACCGGAACAGCTAACTCATGAAAGCAAGGCAATGCATTTCAAATATTTAAGAGGTTTAAAAGCTTAAGGCTTAATGCTTGTAGCTAAAAGCCTGTATTTTTCTCTAAAAAATTCTTTGCCATTATAAGATTTGTCTTAAATTTGCCTCCGCAATAAAGGCGTCGCCATTATTGCAAATGTTCTTAAAAACGCGAAAATAGCTCAGTTGGTAGAGCGCCACCTTGCCAAGGTGGAGGTCGCGGGTTCGAATCCCGTTTTTCGCTCAGTTTATATAATATTACGCTCGGATGGTGGAATTGGTAGACACGTTGGACTTAAAATCCAATGACCAGCAACGGTCGTGCGGGTTCAAGTCCCGCTCCGAGTACCAAAGACTCTCTTAATCTATTGATTTTGAGGGTTTTTTATTTTTAAGTGGTCTGTTTTGTACGCTTAAATGTACGCAGGGCTATACTTAAGGACTATTCTAATCATTTTTTTAGCCTTATACATTTATCGAAATCTATCTTAGTTGAAAGCGTTAGAAAACATCTCTATTTTTTTCAGCTTCTTTTATCGCAATTTTGACTTTTAATTCACACCCCTCCCCCTCGAAATAGGTTGGTTTTTCTTTGAATTAGAAGGGGGGGCTGGGAAGTACATACCCTTATCACTCATAAAGAGTGTAAAATTATAATACTGTGTGAGTTGTAAAAAGTTAATCTCTAATTCTAATTTGATTAGTGTGTTGCTTATTATAAAAGCGATATAAACTACATATAGTTCTTTAGGAATTTCTGATAAATCTTACTATAATTGATACGCGAAAAACGCCCTACAGTTTTTCTTTTGTTCTCCATTCTAAAAATAAGAATAATAATTCCCTACTTACCAAAAATATAAATGTCGAGACTAACGGAACTACTATCGAGGATTAAAGCAAAAGACCCGAAAATAGGCAATGAATTAGCTAAGGAAATTAAAGTCCTCTCTGCCAGAAGACAATTTGGGTTAAATTTTGAACGTCATAAACCAGAGAATGTTGAATTGGCGAACCGAGAAGTTAGAAGAGGAGATAAAATCAGAGTGCTACCTCAGCGGGGAAGCACTAAAAATTCAGACAAGCGGCTTTGGCAGGTTAAAGATACTTTTAAGAAAAAGAATGATCATTTGGCCACAATTGAATTATTGGGTCACGATGTAGCAGAAACACAGGTAGTAAAAGTAGAAGACCTAATTGTAGTTGCTGAATTTCAGGATTCCATTTATCCAGGTCTTATTTCTACAGGAAAGGTAGAGAAAGGCAAAGATAAACCTTATAATACCGTTATCAATGGTGAGAATTATCATGCACTAAAAGCATTGACTTTTACGCATAAGGGGAAAATTGACGCTATTTATATTGATCCTCCTTACAACACTGGAGCTAAAGATTGGAAGTATAATAATGACTATGTTGAGTCGGATGATCATTATCGCCACAGTAAATGGCTTGCATTCATGGAAAGAAGGCTTGTATTTGCAAAAAAATTGCTTAATCCTTCCTGTAGTGTTCTAATCGTTACTATTGATGAAAAAGAAATAAATAGACTTGGGCTTTTATTGGAGCAATCTTTTCCAGAAGCACAGATCCAAATGATCTCATCAGTTATTAACCCAAAGGGTACGGGGAGGGCACTGTTCTCTAGAACTGATGAATATATTTATTACGTATTTATTGGGTCTGCAAAAGTCCCTGATAAGGTAGGTAAGGGAGAAGAGAAAGAGGTACGTTGGAGATACTTGAGAAGGACTGATGATGAATCTGCGCGAGGCACTAAGAAAGGTGGTCCTGCCCAATTTTATCCTATATATGTTAATAAGAACACACATAAAATTGAGGTTATAGGAGAGCCACTAAAGCCAGAAGATGATATTTCCAAAATCAAAAATATTAATGGTTGTGTAGCTGTATTTCCTATTAGGGAAAAAGACGAGCATCATATGAACTGGGGGCTTACCAAACCAAGTTTGGAAAAAGCATTAAGTAAAGGTTTTGTGAGAGTTTCGCGAAAAGAGGACTCGCAAATTCAACCTTACGTATTTTCATATCTAACGGCACCTAACATTAAGAAAATTGACAACGGTATTCTGTATAAGAAAGGTCAACGAGAAGATGGTTCCTGGATCGTTGTTGACCCATCTGGAAAATCATCAAGACCAACAACCAATTGGAATGAAAAAAGTCATGAAGCTGGAGCTTATGGCACTTCGTTACTTAAAGCTCTGATAGGAAAAAGGAAGTTTCCATTTCCTAAAAGCCTTTATGCTGTTGAAGATGCATTAAGAATAGTAGTAGGTGAAAATAAAGAAGCAAAGGTTCTTGATTTTTTTTCTGGATCGGGTACTACCGCTCATGCGGTAATGCGTCTAAATCGCCAAGACAATGGAGAAAGACAATGTATATCGATTACTAATAATGAGGTCTCCGCTGATGAGCAAAAAGCTCTTATTAAAAAAGGATTCAGAGCTGGTGACCCAGAGTGGGAGAAATGGGGGATTTGCGATTACATTACTAAGCCAAGAATTGAGGCTGCAATAACAGGCGTCACACCGCAGGGGAAACCTATTGAAGGAGAGTATAAATTCAATGATGAGTTTCCTATTTCTGATGGTTTTAATGAAAATGCTGAATTTTTTACCTTGTCTTATCATACCCCTTTAGCAGTAAACCATAATCTGGCATTTAAGCAAATCGCACCGCTATTATGGATGAAGGCAGGCAGTCGAGGGAAGCGGATTCAAGAACTTCCAGAAAGAGGCTGGGAAGTAGCCGATTCTTATGCTCTATTAGTTGATCTAGATAAAAGTTCTGAGTTTATCAAGCCAGTGAAAGCTAGTAAATCAATCACCATGGTTTTTATTGTAACTAATGACGATAGGCGTTTCCAAGCTATTGTTAGGCAATTGCCAGAGTCAGTTGAACCCGTAAGATTATATGAATCATATCTGAAAAATTTTCAATTTACAATTGAATAGAATTACATGAAATTTACTTTAAAAGACTATCAGGAAGAAGCTGTAAATGAAAGTTTGAATAGACTTGAAAAAGCTTCTAAAAGATGGCGAGAGGATGGTGATATCCATGCCTTTTCCCTTACTGCAACAACGGGTGCAGGTAAAACTGTAATGGCGGCTGCCGTTTTCGAAGCTTTATTTTATGGAGATGATAGCTTTAATTTTGAAGCTGATCCTTCTGCAGCTGTAATTTGGTTTAGTGATGATCCATCGCTAAATGAGCAGTCAAGATATCGATTATTAGAAGCCTCTGATAAACTTGATTTCTCCGATTTAGTAGTTGTTGAAAATACCTTCAATCAAGAAAAGTTTGAGCCAGGTAAAATATACTTTTTGAATACTCAAAAGCTTAGTAAAACCAGTCTGTTAACTAGGGGGCATGTGTACAAGGAAGATATTGATGATAAACAACAAAACCTATTCCCAGACTCTAAACCAGATTTAAGAGCTTTTACTATTTGGGATACAATACAGAATACAATCGAAGATGAGGACTTGACTCTTTATCTATTATTGGATGAAGCCCATAGGGGTATGGGAAAAAGATCGGATTCGATCAAAAAGGAAAAATCAACGATAGTAAAGCGGCTGATAAACGGGACGGGTACTGTCCCTCCTATACCAATTGTTTGGGGTATATCTGCAACTGTTGAACGTTTCAATAATGCGGTTGAAGATGCAAAGAACCGAGCAACATTGCCTAATGTAATTGTAGACTCTTCAAAAGTCCAGGATTCTGGATTACTAAAAGATACTATAATACTCGATGTACCCGATCAAACTGGACAGGTTGATACAGTGCTAGTTAGAAGAGGTGCTCAAAAGCTCAAAGAAATAACAGTTGAGTGGCAGAATTACGCTAAAGAACAGGGCGAAGAGAATCTGGTTGTTCCACTAATGGTTCTTCAGGTACCAAATACACCGGATAAAGGTGATATAGGCAGAGCATTAGATGCAATTTTTAAAGAATGGGATGAAATCGATTCTAGTTCTGTAGCTCATGTTTTTGGAGAGCATACAAAACAAAAATTTGGAGGTCATGAAATAGAGTATATTTCGCCAGAGCGTGTTCAGGAAACAAAACGTATAAAAGTACTAATAGCAAAGGATGCAATAAGTACTGGATGGGATTGTCCAAGAGCTGAAGTCATGGTTTCCTTTCGTCCAGCAAAGGACAAAACACATATTACTCAGCTCCTTGGGAGAATGGTTAGAACGCCTCTTGCTAGAAGGATTCCTGGTAATCATAGGTTAAATGCTGTCGAATGTTTACTCCCCTCGTTTGATAAAAAGACAGTTGAGACAGTTGCTGATGCATTAATGAAGGGAGGTTCAGATGATGGTTCAGGTGGTATTCCAGGTAGGCGAGTATTGATAAAGCCAATCGACGTGAAGCCAAATAGTGATTTTGGAAATGAATTATGGAGTTATTTCGAAAAGTTGCCATCACAAGGTATACCTTCAATAAATGCTAAACCAGTAAAACGATTGACAGCCTTAGCGCAAGAATTAGCAACTGATAAAATATTAGAAGATGCGGGTAAAAAGGCTCATACCGAGCTTCATAAAGCCTTGGATGCAACCCTTGTGAGGTTTTCAGAGGAAATTGCAGAGGCGCGTAAACAGGTCTTGGTTGTTAAAGGTAAAACCCTGATAACTGATATGGCCGAAGAGACAAAATCGTTCGATGATTTTGTTGAAAATGCTGATTATGTTGTTATTGAAGATGCATATAGAAGAGCAGGTAGGATTATAAGTCCCGATTTAGCCAGGACGTATGCAGAATATTTGGCAGAGAAGGATCAAGAAAATGAATCAGAGGAAGAGGCTTTATTTGCCGCTCATATTGTAATAGCTTCTTTGGGGTTAATTGAGGAAGTTCAAGAGTATTTAGAATCTGAAGCTGATAGGATCTCGAAAAAGTGGTTGAGCACATATAGAAGTCAAATTAAAAACCTCTCAGATAAAAGGCAAGAAGAATATAGAGTTTTAAAAAGCTGGAGTCGTGAACCAATGGATAAGGAGCTTTCTAAGCCATCTTCTTGGGTTGTTGCAACTACTGCCCTAGAGAATGACAAGGAGACCCAATTGCCTTCCTTTAAAAAGCATTTAATGTGTTCGGAAGATAAAATGTTTCCTAGTGACCTAAATAGTTGGGAGACCGAAGTCGTAAATAAAGAGTTGGCTATGGATGATAATATAGGATGGTATAGAAACCCTGGATATGCTACCCATGATTCACTTGGAATTAGTTATTTTCATGATAAAAAATACAGTATTCTGAGGCCAGACTTTCTATTTTTCTCGAAAAAAGAAAATGGTTCAATCACAGCTGATATTATAGATCCGCATAGTCATCATTTAAGTGATGCCTTAGCTAAATTAATTGGTTTAGCGGCTTATGCAGAGAAAAATGGGTCTTTATTCCGAAGAATTGAGGCAATAACAAAAATCGATGATAAACTTATGTATCTTGATATGACCGACCAGCGAGTTAGAGAGGAAGTGAATAAGGCTACAAGTGCTAAAGTGTTATTCCAGAGCGAATATGCTCAAGTATATTAAGCCTTTTTTAAAGCATTTGTTCAGAGTGTAAAGCTTGTTAGAGTTGACAGATTAAGATTTTACTCTCCTGCCAACTCTAAAAGGCTTTTATAAGTCATTCTTAATTCAAAAACTTCATTTAAAATTAGGGTATTGATATATGAATAGATACATCTCAATAAGGCTATCTGATGGCGGGTCGAGAGCCGAAACAAAAGTTTAGGATCTTAGATTCTCGTTAATTATCTTTTTTTGGAGTTTGAACCTAGCCGAGTATTTATCCACCGTTTTTTTAGATCTACCTATGGCTTTAGCAATTTTGTTATTGGTTACTCTTCCTTTATAAAGATCCCAATCATCTAAGCATTCCTGTATCTTATTTAAGGTTGTGTTGACTTTGATTTCTCCTGAGACCTGTGCTCCTATCTTCTGCCTATCCCTCTTATTAATACCCTTTGCAAATATAACTCGGCGTCGGTAATTAGGCAGTGGTTCAAACTGATCATTTTCTTCGAGCTTTTCGGATAATTTTCTCTTTACTTCCTCTATTTCTGAATATGGAAGAGGAGGGGAGCACCTAGAATTGAGTATATTGATTAGCCTATATAGGTCGGTAGGTGAGAGCTCTGGATTCAAAGCTTTTAACTGATGTATAGTCGAGTTTATCGTTGAATTTCTTTTTCCTTCCTCAATTGTTTCAGGGATGTAAGCCTTGGAGAAATACTGGTTCTCGTCGAATATTACAAAGTCCTCTCCTTTTAAATCGTAGTCTTCTATATTATCCCATCTAATGTTATCGAATAATTTATCCCCCTTTAGGTCGCATTTCTCTTTTTTTCTTTTCTTGGATACCGTAAGGGGGATATTTAGTTCATCCTGTGGTTCTACTTCTTTATAATGATACGCTTTACTACCATGGTTGATATAAATTTCTGGATCATAAGATATAACTACCTGCCGAGTGATATCTTTACAATTGGGATCTACGTCTAATCCAATCTCCCGAGCTATTGAAGTATAAGCTGAAGAAAAATTATCTTCAGTAACACCTTTTATCTTTATTAAAACTCCTCTTCCAGTGGCGCTTAATGATAGCCAAGTCGCAAAAATGTAGGGGTTTTGGTAATCTATCTCAGTGCAGCCGTCAATATCCAAATACACTAGGCCAGTTAAGTTTTTAATCCTAGACGCTTTTCTTTTGCGGCTAAAAGAGGCATTCGGTGAAAAGGTGTTCAGTTTTTGAGTTTTAATTTTATCATAAATGCAGCTGCCTTTTCCCTGTTGTCGAGCTTTCTGGAGTAAATCAAGATTATCACCGCCAGTTTTTATCTCATTAAGGATCTTGATAACTGGAACTTCTTTTAAAACTACTGGAGACTTGCAGCATTGAAACATGCTAACTTTGGTATTGTACTTATCTATCATGAACACAGTTAATCAAGTTTAACCATGGCTTCCTCAATTCCGCTTTTCTTGTAGTAGACACGCTTGCCAATACCGTAAGAGGTTAATTTCCCTCCTTTCGTCCAATGGTGGAGGGTGCTGAGGTCAATACTTAGCATTTTAGCGGCCTGCTGGCGAGTTAAGTAATCTGAAACTTCTTTTTGTTTTTGTTGAGCGAGAAGGTCTTGAAGATATTCTTGAACGCCTTCTAAAATTTCTTTCTTAAAATCTTGTGGGTCGACCCCATTGAATAGGATAGTATCCATTTGTCTTGTGTTTTTATTTTGAACACGACAAAAGTGGATATGGTGGTTTCTGTTATAAAGGAATTGTAATTCCTCAATTTTGGAATACTATTTTAGTAGAAGCTATTGAAGGTATTCCTGTACACTTTTTCGAAGTTGGACGTTACTTTTGATTCAGAGTAAATCGTATAATCTTCACTAATGGTTTTATTTATCAACTCCTGAAACTCTGGCTTACAATAGTAATAAATAAGCTTGTCCTTCCTCATCTCATAGAATATATAGTTGAGGTCAGCTTGGGGGTTAATTAACTGTTCAGTGAGTCTTAGATAAAATTCGTAATCTTCACACAGCTTGAAAATCCTAGGGTAGCAATCGATAAGGGGATTATTTCTAACTTTTTTGTCATGGGACTTTGAAAAGACTCTAAAAAACTCATGAGGTTCTTTCAGCTGCATTGAACTAGCGTAATCAAGAAAGTCTTTAGCAGGAATGTTTATAAAGTCTCTGAGCTTATTGAAGCGCTCTGCTAATTGCTCATCTGGATCGATTAACAACAATTTCAGAGAGTCATATAGATTTGCTTTAAGGATGATTTTGGTGCCAGCTTTACTCAATAAATATTCAATATGAGTTGTGATAAACCTATACCATTCTTCAGAGCCTTCTCTAGGGGAACTGGAACTTTCGTCTTTTTCTTCCTCTAAAAAGTCTTCTGCATCTCCCAATATTTCCGCCTCTTCTAACGGGTCTACGTAGCTAAAGTTTTCAATTGCTTGATTATCTTCCGAATCAAACCAATTAAAATTCTCAGGTTCACCTTGATCAATCCATTTGATGTATTGGTCGAAATTATTTGCTTTGCTTCGCTTGAAGTTTGCATAAAACCTAAGGTTTGCAAGGTGTATAATAATAGGATTCATTTAGTGCAGTTTTAAGAGGTAAGGTCTAATTTCTTGTATAGATCTGCAAATTGTTGAGCATAATCCATGGCTGATTTTCCTATGTAGTTAAGAAACATTTTCTCTGTACTATGGGCTGTTATTTGCATCAAGATAGGTGTTGGTATAATTCCGTATTGATTTGTTGCGAAGGTTCTGCGACACACATGAGAAGTTATTAATTCATGTTTAGGAAAGGTGCCAATGATTTTCCTTTTAGCGCCTTTCTCTTTATATCTACCTTTTTTGTCCTTCTCGATTATTTCCCCCTTGGCGTTTAACATAGCTATTTTGGATCCTTGAGTCGGTGAATCTATACCCGCAATTTCGCAAAGGGTTTTAAGGTCATTATTGAAGTTCTGAATAGCTATTTTATATGGTAGTCCCTCCTTTAAAATTTCTTTGGTTTTAGGTAGCACTGGGATAGTAACATTTTTGCCAGTTTTCTGCTGCTTCAATTCAATTACTTCTAAACCATCTCGAGTAATGAAGTTCTTTTCTGTCAGCTTTAAGAGATCGCCTCCTCTCTGTCCAATTGAACAACCTAATAGAAGCCATTTCTTAACATTCTCTAGGGAGTCAGTTTTAACTTCAGTCTTTTCAATCTTTTTCAACTCTTCAGGAGTAAGGTAGATGATATAATCATTCTTAGTCTTGCCTCCTTTTACTTTTCTTAGTTGAGGGCTAACTTCAACTCCATTAATTTCAGCTTCAGAGCAGACTGTTTTAAGGTCGTCAATTCTCTTTTTAGCATAGCTCTCTGAATAGTTTTGAGAGTTAATCATCCAGTCCAGGAAATTCTTACCAAACTTGATGTCCAAACTTTTTACCTTATACTTTTTACGCCCTTGGTATTGTTTAAAAAGGTTCAAGAGCGTCTGGTATGATTTGATTCTGCTTTTAGATATTCCAAGGCTTCCTGTTGCGTTCTCTCGAGTGTTAGCATTGTCTATAATGTTTTGAATCCAATCTGTTATCAGATCGCTTGTAACGGCTTCTTCAGTCTTTGGATTGTAATACTCTTCCAAGGTTATTTTAAGCCAATCTTTTTGATGAGGTTCAGGTTTTTGAATCTTATAATTGGTTAGGAGGTAGTTCTCTAATTTCGAAAGTTCAGTATTAACCTCAGCAATTTTACTTTTGTCCACTGCATCTACGTTGCGCTTCTTATGTCTGGTTGTGTTCCAGTATTGTTTGGATACCTCTAGTTCTGTTTTGGCCTGAAACTGAAATTTTTTGTTGTTACTGTCGTGATCTTGTAAGCGTACCGTTAAAGGTGCTTGTTCACGGGAGGAGCGATAAAGGAAGTAAATGGTAGCCATACTATAAGTTTTAAGAATGACAAACATATAGCATGTAAAAAATGTACGCAAATTGTACGCAGAAAATCTATCTAGATCTATTTAATTCAATTCTATTCAATTACCTTTGGAACATAAAAGTAGTGGTATCTATTGGAAATACTGGAGGTTAGCCTTGACTTATTGAGTTCTGCCCAGCCCTAAAAATTGTAGGGTTCAAGTCCCGCTCTGAGTACTGAAAGCCTTGTTAATCTGTTGATTTTCAAGGCTTTTTAGTTTTTAGATGGTTGATTTCCCCACATTTTCCCGACATTTTAATTTTCGTTCCTCAATTTGCTTGTAAACGACATAAATTGTCGCTGCAAATTTTTAATCTTGTATTGAATCTAATTCATTATGAGAAAACTCGAAATTATTCTTACCGAAGAACAATATCAACACATCATAGCCGAACGCAGTTACGGCAACAGGACCAACCTGGAGGAAGAAACCTTTGGAGGTTACGAATTGTGTTTACATATAGCCAGCCCAGATGTTATTCCGGCTACCCTGGAGATGAAAATGATCAATACCATTGACCTGGGAGAAGTTGAATGGAAAATTTCTGAATATTAATTTATGGTTTAACCTTTAGGTGTAAAAAATAATCCTATTTTAATAAGCCAACTAAAATCTAAACACTTGAAAAAAATTACAGATTCTCAACTACAAAAACTCGAAAATTTTATAGGGTATGGTCGAAAAGATGCTAAGACAATATTTTTTGGACTAGAAGAAGCAGGAGGAGGGATTGAAAATCTCCATATAAGACTTGGAATCAAAAATTACGAATTGTTAGATTGTCGTGATTTTCATTTAAAACATTTAGGATTAAATGGAGATTATAATTTACATAGTTACGATCCTTCGAATAAGGTTAAATTCCAGCCGGTGTGGAGATATATGTCTTATTTGAAACTACGAATAGATGGTAAAATGCCCAATGAACTCTTCAAGAATAAAAGCCAGGCTTTAAGAGAATATCAAAACAATTATCTGGGTACATTAAATAAGGAAGGAGATACTCTTTTAACTGAAATCTACCCAATTCCTTGCAGGAACATGAATTCTTGGATTGATGATAAAAATACACCAAAAGAGGAAAGAATAATTCCACAATATAAAAGTAAGAAGGAATATCAAGAAACAGTTTTGCCTAAAAGGCAAAAGCTGTTCAGTGATTTATTTAATTCTGAGGATTTTCAAGCTGATACAATAATTTGTTATGGAAAATCAAAATGGGATGAGTTTAAAAAGTTTTTCAATGAATTCGATATAGATTGGAAGGAGCTAAATTTGGATAAACCGACTCAAAAGGGATATTTGAATGAGAATATCCAGATTTATTTAATTCCATTCTTGGGCAATGGTCAGGTTTCCTATAAATATCTAGATAGGTTGGTTGAAAAAATAACTTTGTAGAGAATTTAAGTTTTCGAATATTCTTTTTCTTCGTCTTTAAGAAAATCTTTAGATTTACTCGTGAAGATTAAACAGCTTTTCTCACCCCTACTTTAAAAGCTGAACTAACCAATACTTAAGTTGCTTTAATGTCGACCAAATTTTTTACGAATAAAAACGAAAATACCCTATTCAATAAATTCAAGGGTGTTTTTGAAAATAATACAGATATAGAATTTTTTGATGCACTGGTTGGTTACTTCAGAGCCTCTGGATATTTTAAAATTCGTCCTCTCCTTGAAAACGTGCCAAACATTCGGATTCTTGTTGGAATCAATGTTGATCAGATCTTAGCGCGATATCAGTCTAAGGGCTTGTTATTTCAAGGTGATGCAACACAGACTTTAAAGGAATTTTTAGCGGAAACTAAAAAAGATATACAAACTGCGAAATACTCTAAGGAAGTTGAGGAGGGTATTCTTCAGTTTGTAGAAGATATCTGTACCAAGAAAATTGAGATCAAGGCTCATCCAAGTAAAAAGCTTCATGCTAAGATTTATATTTTCAAACCTGAAAACTGGAATGAGCATAGACCGGGAAGTGTTATAACTGGATCTTCCAACCTCACTGATTCTGGTCTGGGAAGCAATAAGGATCAATTTAATTACGAATTCAATGTTAAGCTTCGTGACTATGATGATGTGAAGTTTGCTTCTGAAGAGTTTGAACAATTATGGCTGGAAGGAATTTCGATTCTCCCAGCTGAAATTGAAAAAATTAAAAAGGACACCTATCTGAATGATGATTTCACTCCTTTCGAGATCTATATCAAATTTCTTATCGAGTATTTCGGGAAAAGTGTTGAATTCGACCCGAATTCGATCACAGATTTACCTGAAGGTTTTAAGCGTTTATCATACCAGGTTGATGCAGTAAACCAAGGTTATGATTTATTAAATGAACATAATGGTTTTTTCTTATCAGACGTTGTGGGATTAGGAAAGACTGTGGTTGGAACTTTAATAGCCAAGAAATTTTTCTATTCAAATGATTTTCCGAGTCATATATCTAACATACTAATAATTGTTCCGCCAGCCCTAAAGCATAATTGGGTTGACACACTAGATAAATTTCAGCTTCAGAATTATAAAATAATTACTAACGGTAGTTTACATAAGATTCGAGATCCAAAAAAGTATGATCTTGTAATAGTAGATGAAGCTCATAAATTTAGAAACGATACTGCTGAAGCCTATAACGACCTTCAAAAGATTTGTAAGACTGAGACCAAACGTAGGTTAAAAAATGGTGGTTTTGCTAAGAAAAAAGTCATGCTTATTTCAGCAACTCCGTTAAATAATAGACCTGCTGATATTGCGAACCAGATTTATTTATTTCAGGATTCTAAAGATTCATCTCTGGAGATATCGAATCTTCAACATTTTTTTAGAGAGCGAATTGATCTTTACAATAAGCTCAAAAAATCCAGGGATATAGCCGAGGTACAAGCTGGAGTTCAGGATATCTACGAAGATATTCGAGAGAAGGTTATTAAGCCTCTCACCATAAGAAGAACAAGGACTGATCTGAAAATTCATGAATTATACTCAGAGGATTTAAAGGAGCAGGGGATTGAGTTCCCGGACATTGAAAAGCCCAGAAAGATATTTTATAAGCTTGATCCAGAACTCGAAGCGCTCTACGATCGAACGATGCAACTTTTAAGTGATGAGGAAAAAGGAATAAAATATTTCAGGTACCAGGCTATTAAGTTTTTAAAGGAACCTGAAAGAAGTAAATACAAATCTGCAGAAGTTGCATCCTTTGCTTTGGCGAAATTGATGCGTACGCTTTTGGTAAAAAGAATTGATAGTAGCTTCCACGCTTTTAAAAAGTCTCTCCAAAGATTTACCGATGCTACGAGGATGATGCTCAAAATGTTTGATAAAGGGGTGATTTATATAGCTCCAAATGTGAATGTAAATGAGTATTTGATGGAGGAACGGGAAGAGGAGCTGATGGAGAAATTAAATAATCTTCGAGAAAAGGATCCTACTATTAACATTTATACACCTGATGATTTCCAGGAAGCATTTCTAAAAGGACTTAAACGTGATTTTGAATTACTCGAGCCATTAAATGATCACTGGCAAACTGTAACGGAAGACCCTAAGCTTGATGAATTTCTCCATCAGTTAAATAATGGTTTGATGGATAAAGGCATTAATCCACAGAGAAAACTCGTAATATTCTCTGAATCAAAGGAAACGACATATTATCTGGAAGATAAACTTAAGGAAGCGGGGCATACGGATGTTTTGGAAGTAAGTTCTGATAATAGAGGACAAGCGAGAGAAATTATCCAGGAGAATTTCGATGCTAATATAAAAAGAACAGATTACCGAAATAACTACAATATAATTATAGCCACAGAGGTTCTGGCCGAAGGGATTAACCTTCATAGATCCAACGTTATAGTTAACTACGATACTCCATGGAACTCCACTCGCTTAATGCAACGTATTGGTAGGGTTAACCGTATTGGGTCGGTGGCTCCCCGCATTTATATTTACAATTTTTACCCTACAGCTAAGGTTAATAGTGATATTGAATTAGAGAAGAAAGCTATCATGAAGCTCCAGGCTTTTCACTCTGCTCTTGGGGAGGATAGTGAAATTTATTCTCCGGACGAGGAAACTCAATCTTTTGGGCTTTTTGAAAAAGATGTGGATGACCAACGGGATGAACGCTTAGCTTATCTTATGGAACTTCGGAAGTTCAAAACAGAAAATCCACAGGAATTCCGGCGTATTAAAAATATGCCTTTAAGGGCCAGGGTAGGAAGGAAGGACAGGCTGAAGAATAAGTCTACTATATGCTTCATGAGAAACTCTAAGCGGGATGCCTTTTATTGGGTTAAGCCAGATAACTCTATCGAAGAATTAAGTTTTGTGGAAACAGCGAAGGAGTTTCATACCGTAACTACCGAAAAGGCAATTGACCTTCCAGACTTTCATCATAAACAGGTACAGATTGCACATTCAGATTTTGATGAAAAAATAAAAGAAGATCTCACCGCTGCCCAGGTTGTGGATACGACCCAGGGACCTAATGAGAAAAAGGCTCTTAAATATCTTGATGGATTTTTAAGTATTCCTTTTGTAACCGATGTGGAAAAGGATAAGATAAAAGCGGCGAAGACAGCTATCAAATTAGGGAAGTTCCAGAAACTCCAACGAGAGGTTAATAAGCTTAAGCGTGATACTAAAAAAACCAAGGTTAAAGCGGTGGATCTTGTTGATACGCTAATCCGCATTATTGATCAATATCCTATTGCTTCTATGGTTAATGAAGATCGCCCGTCAATAAGTATACGATCATTTGAGCAACTAAAACCAGAAATTATCATTTCTGAATCATTTGAATTTACCAAATAGAATATGAACCAAAAAGAACTACAGCAGCTGCTACAGCAGCCTTATACAACAGAAAACTGGAAACAGCTTATCAGCCATGTTTTCAAAAATGTACAGTTAGTTGAAACTCCCAGGGAAATTCCAATAGATGATAAACGAGTCAAGTCCTTGAAGCAGTATGGAACAGTTCAGCTTAACGACGGCAAATTTCTAGCACTTTTCGAGTTAACCTTACATGATAACGTAAACCTTATACGCAATCGCGTTGGTCTGAATGATATTGTCTCAAAATATATAGATCAAGATACTACTCATGGGGTGCTTTCAATTTTTGAGCAGGGAAATGAAGATTATCGCTTCACTTTTACTGCCCATGCTACTGAGTTCGACGAAGAGGAAGGTGAATTTGTTGAAAAGGAAACCGATACTAAGCGATTTACATATATTCTTGGTAAAAATGAGAGCTGTAGAACGGCAGCTCAACGATTTGACGAATTAAGCTCCAAAAAAGAAACGGCAGATATGAATGCCGTAGAAAAAGCTTTTTCTGTTGAAAAGCTCAGCAAACTCTTCTTTAATGAATATACTGAACAGTTTGATAAGCTTGTTAAATATATCAAATCCAAACCAGAATACTATGAAGGGGTATTTGATGAGGAAGAAAGTGCTGCCAGAAATTTTGTGAAGATATTTTTAGGACGACTGGTATTTATAAAATTTGTGGAGAAAAAAGGCTGGATGGGCGTTCCGGCTAAAGAGACAGGTTGGAAAAATGGAGATTATAAATTTCTAAGAAACCAATTTAATAAATATGAGAATAAGGATAAATTTCTTAATGAATTTCTAAATCCATTGTTTTTTGATGCTTTAAATACAGGAGAACGAGAGAATGATGTATTTGAGTTGACTGGTACCAAAATTCCACACCTTAGCGGAGGCCTTTTCGAAAATGAAGATCCTCATACCTTAGAAATCGATTTTCCAAAGGGGTATCTGGAAGAACTGTTTGAATTTTTTGATAGGTATAATTTTACCATAGATGAAAATGATGTTCATGATAAGGAAGTAGGTGTCGATCCGGAAATGCTGGGGCATATTTTTGAAAACCTTCTTGAAGATAATAAGGACAAGGGTGCCTTCTATACCCCAAAGGAGATTGTAAGGTATATGTGCCAGGAGAGTTTAAAGGAGTACCTAAAGACTTTTCTGAAAAAGCAAAATTTATGGCCTGATGACAAGGAAGGAGTTGAAGAGTCTCAAAGCTTGCTGAATAATTTTGTAGAAAAGAAGGAGGTCTCTAGTATTCTTAAATGGGATAAACCTTTAGCTACTGCCTTGAGAGACGTGAAAATTTGCGATCCTGCCATTGGTTCCGGAGCTTTTCCAATGGGGTTGCTGAACGAAATTTTCAGATTGGTTAAAAATCTTCATGATGAAAGTCCCGACAGCGTTGGGGCGATCTGGGGGATGCCAGGTAAGGAGTGGCAGGCTCATAGGGTTAAATTAAATATTATTCAAAATTCGATATATGGCGTTGATATTGAGCCTGGAGCAGTAAATATTGCTAGACTGCGATTTTGGTTAAGTCTAATTATTGATGAAGATGAACCAAAACCACTTCCTCATTTGGATTTTAAAATTATTACAGGAAACTCCTTAGTTAGTAAATTGGGTGATTCAGTTATTGAAATTGACTGGGGAATGAATTCGAGCTCTGGAGCTAATAGTATATATAAGGAAAAGCTTCAGAATGCTTTGAGGTTATTAATCGTAAAGGAAAATACTTTTTTTGAATCTGATTTCGAGAGTAATCTCAAAGAAGAAATTGATCATTTAAAGATTGATATCCTAATATTCCAATTAAAATATAATAAGGAAGCGTATTCTAATAGTAATACGATTAAGCTTGATTTGGGATTTGGTTTGACTGCTACAGAAAAATCGAACAACGCAAGAATAAAAAAGAAAATTGAAACTTTTGATAATCTCATTTCAGATCTCGAAATATTAAAAGGTAACCCAAAAATGATGCTTGATTTTTTTGACTGGAGACTTAGTTTTCCAGAAATATTAAATCAAGAAGTTGTCTCAAAGGTCGGTTTTGATATAGTCATTGGTAATCCACCATATATGGGAGAACGGAAGAATAAAAAAGTATTCATTGATGTTCAAAAGGGATTTCTTAAGAAATACTATTTAGGCCGAATGGACTATTTTTATTTCTTTTATCATTTAGGCCTTGATTTATTGAAAAAAAATGGTTCCCTAATATTTATTACCACCAACTATTTCCCAACAGCCATGGGGGCTAAAAAATTGAGGCTTGATATTAAAAATCGAACTTCGATTTTACAAATTGTAAATTTTAACGAAGCTAAAATTTTTGATTCGGCCTATGGTCAACATAATGTAATAATGCAACTTAAAAAGGGGCACCATAAAATTGCCTGCATTAGTAAAACTATTGATTATAAGAAATTTCTACCTTCAAAATTATTGTCGAAGGTATTGTGGAGTAAATCCGATTTCTTATGCACAACAAATTTTGTTCAGCAATTATCCTTATGGGAGGGAGATGAAAATTATCTTCGATTTAATGGAGTTTATAATGAAACAAGCAATTCAACTCCGATTAATAAAATACTCAACAGGATAAAAACATCAAGTAACTTTCTCCTAAAGGATATATGTACGCCATTAATTGGGTTAGAAAGTAGTCTGGATAAGGTTTTTGTTATAGATAAAACTGAAGTAAACTCGATAATTTTTAATTCAAACGAGGAGCAGTTATTAAAACCATTATTTAAAAATTCAGATATTAATAAATACACTGTAAATAAAAATTCAAATAGGCGCATTTTTTACCTTCATGAGAAAATAAAAAAAATACAACAATTCGAGGGGATTTGGAATTATTTGAAAAAACATGAATCTCTTATAAAAGGCAGAAAAGGAGCTAATCTGAAAGGAGCCTATAAGCGTGGAAATTGGTGGGTTTTAAATACACCTCGGTTGGATATGGATTTTGAAGGAGAAAAGATTGTGACTCCTTACAGAACCAAAGAATTACGATTCGCCTATTCTAATGAAGAATGGTATGCCTCTCGGGATGTATATTACATAGTAAAGAAAAAACCGGATGTAAAACTATTATTTATACTAGGACTTCTTAACTCTAATTTATATTACAATTGGTATTATCATAGAGGAAAAAGAAAAGGAGATACTTTAGAAATTTATGCAAAACCTTTAAAGGAAACTCCGATTTTGTATTTAGAAAATAGAATTTCAAACAAAATAGTTTCATTGGTTAGAACTATCATTGAAGAAAAAACTAAAAAACCTTCATTTGACGAAACTCAGCTTCAATTTAAAATTGATTTGCTGGTTTATAAATTATATGATCTTGATTTTCAAGATGTTTTGATTGTTGATCAGGATATAGAAAATAAAATTACAGAGTATGATTATAAACAAATATTCTCGGAATACGTTAATTAATGTTTGTAAAACTCTTCAGTTTATATAACAGCACTGCACAAGGCAGAACCCCTTTGGAAGACTTTACTACCGAAGGTTTTGCTGGAATCATAAAGCAGAATATTGAAATTTTAAATTCATTTATATCCTGGTTAAAGCTACCAGAGACAAATTATCGAATATATACACAGGTAAAATACCCTTTAGAGAATGATTTGAACTGTATAGTGGACCTAGTTTTGGAAAGTGAGATTACTATCTGTTTTATTGAAAATAAGGTTGATTCAAAGGAGGGTTGGCGTCAAATAGAACGTTATGCTAAGGTTCTCGATCTTATTGATAAGCCAAATAAGTACTTAAAATATTGTACAAAACGAGTTGATATTAAATCCTATCAATATCATAATTTCCAACAGTTCCGATGGTATGAAATTGCAAACTGGTTAAGCAGTCAATTTTCCCATGTCGGTATAGTAAAAGATTACCTTCAATTTTTAGAAAAGCATCAAATGGCAAAAGATACCTCTATTACAACCGACACCGTTGTGTCGATGAAAAAACTTTTACAAACCTATGAAGCGATGGTTTTTCATGTAAGCAATGCAGAAAGTGAATTCAGAAAAATTTTTCCGAACGCAAATCCGAAGAAAAGTAGACAATCTGAATTTAAGATGATTGAAAATTCAGATAGAGTTGACAGGTTTGCTAACAAAATATTGAAAATTAAGGATCAAGATTGTGAATTGCTTTTTTGTATTCATTTTGAAACTGTCAAATTACAAACACAAATTTGGATAAATATTAATCATCCTCAGGCAAACCAACTTTTGGTCCGAGCAAAATCATCTGGATTTCAATTTTGGGAAGATGAATATGGTATTGGAATATTTATGGATTGTAAGTTATATCAGTTTATAGAAAGCGAGGATTCCGATCAGAAAATAAAAGAATGGTTTGCCAACAGTTTTCTAAAATTTAGAGAGTTTATAAATTCAAATCCAGATTTGAATTGGGATAAGAAGGTTTTACTTTAAATCGAAGCTTCTATGATTGAAAAGGAAGTAATAGGTGCATTCCAATCAAATATAAGATTTAAAGAAATATGCGTAGCTTCTCTCTGTCAATTTTATCCATTGGAGGACAGGCAAATTAGTAAATTTAAACAGGTATTAAATTTCGAACGCCTATCTAAGAATAATAGGATTAAATGGAATATTGATTTATTTGAGAATATTAAAGATTTCTACAACTGGAAGGATTTATGGAATCTTCATTCTCTGGAATTGGATTTAGATTTTTTTCGAAAGTATCATGATCAAATTGATTTCTCATCGATTTACCTGAATAGAAGTGTTGATTGGTCTAATCAGTTGCTGGACGAATTTGAAGATAAGTGGGATTTCGATAAACTCAGTATGAAACCAATTCTGGGGTCTGCCAGAAATATAAGGAAATATGCAGAGCGTTGTGATTGGAGACGCATTTCAAGAAATAAAAACTTAAAGTTAGATGATGATTTACTGGAGCAATTTCTTGATCGATGGAATTGGAATGAACTATGTGCAAATCCAGCCTTCAAAATTTCTAAAGATGGTATAGAGAAGTACAGGGCCTATATTGACTGGAGAGCCTTGAGTGAAAATCCATCAATGCTTCCCTTTATTCTTACTTATTCAAATGAATACGCCTGGGACTGGTCATCATTTGTTAGGAATCCTGCCCTTGTTTTTAGTGATAAACTAATTGATTTTCTGGTTGTAAGAATTAAAAAGGAATTTAATCATTTTAGATTCCAGGACGAGATTAAAGAAAATTGGGCAAAAACTAAAATAGTCCAATCTTATTCCAGATCTATAAATCCTAATTTAGATGTAATTCGAAATTCTAAGTTAGCGCCATTTATTCCTTATGGAGATCTAATAAAAATCAGTCCAGAATTACTAACCGAAGAAGAGTTGGTTGATTACTGGAATTTTGATCATTGTAGAACTATAATAGGCTACAGGGTTATGCAGCAATTTCCTCTTTCTTATATTAAAGAAAATTGGGATTCATTCTCGGAATATCATCGCTGTGTTTTTAGGCATGGTCGAATAGATAGAGAATTCCTAGACGAAAATATCCAGAAGGATGATTGGTTTCATTTAGCCTTTAATGAAAATTTTGAGTGGACAATTGACTTTTTGATTGAGAATTTGGATCGATTCGAATCTAATTATGGACTCAGCCAAAATCGCAAAATTTTCGATACACTTTTTCCCGATGTAACTCAAAACGAAATTTCTAACCTTTTGAATAATTATTGAAAGTGGCTTTTAAATTAGGCGGATTAAATAACTGGTTTGATCATTACAGGAAACAGGAGATTGAGCTTATGCAAGCTTATACTGAAGAATGCGAAATTGCAATTATTAATGCTTATAGAGAGTTAAATTTGTATAGGGTAGAGCATATTGAGCCTATTGATGATTTCCATGCTCATATCTGGACTTCTTTCCGAAATTTGGAAAGTACAACTTTTGATCTGGACGAGGTATATACTAGTATTTTTCCTGCTTTAAATCGCCGATCAACTTTCGTTACAGTTTTCAGTATGCTGGAAAAGAATTTATATGAATTATGTAAATGGTTGTATTCAGAATTTCAGGCGGATAAGGTCGATATTTACTTAAAGGGTCCTGGAAGTAAACTAGTAAGGATGAAAAATTATATTCATGATGAGGTCCAGATTCCTTTAAACGAGAATTTAGCAGCTAATTGGTCGAAGCTCCGAACCTTGAATCTTTTAAGGAATGAAATTGTACACAACTTTGGGAGAATGGAAAATTGTGATAATAAGTATTTAAAGAAGCTAATCCATGAGGATCCTGAAATTAGTATTTCCAAAGATTATAATGAGGTTGAATTCGGGAATCAATTCTTTATTCGGCTTATCGGATTTTTTGAACAATTTTATTCCCAGCTCCAGGATGCAATACGCATAAAAATAGAGAAACAATCTAAAGATAAATCTTAACCGTAACTATTAAGCTTCATGAGTGTATACACAGTTATTGAAAAGGCCCAGGAATTAAATCGATTAAAAACTGATAGAGACTATCTTTTCGAGTCTATTAATCTATTAACGCAAGAAAAGCTTGAAACCTTGAAGGAAACATTTCAACCAAATCAAGGGGTTCAGCCGGTAATTTTACTCCGATATTTGATAGTTAATTCACTTCTGGAAGGAAAGAAAGTTTCTGAAGAGGATATTAATAGTTTTAAGGAGGCAATCGAAAATCGCGATGTTTCTCAGTATGTAGATCTACCGGAAGAATATACTAAAGAACTTCAGAATTATAAAAAAAGTGATTTAGGTATGTTCCATCAGTGGAAGGATCCTTTTATTATTCTTTTTGCTTTTTTCTATGATTTAGAAGACAAACAACATTTCAAACAGGAGGTTACAGATTTAGGAAGAGATTTGATTGAAGAATTAAATCTGGAGAACGCCAAAGTACATCCAGTAGATTTTTATGGTCCTAATAATTATGGCCAGGATTTTGTTTGGGGAGCTGTTATTCCGGAAGATGCACCCACCGTGCAACGAGCGTATCAATTGTTTTTCAAAATATCAGCCGATGGTATAAACGGAGGAATTCATAAGGGTCATAAAATAGCTGGAGATGAGATTGAAGATACCGAGAAAAAATATTCATCGTGGGAGGATTTTCAAAAGGATGTGTTCGACCTAAAATCACAGTGGGAAAGTTTGAATAATTCACTCAATTTCAATTTTCAAAAGGATGAAAGAGAGTTTTTAAACAGGATAAAAAAGGAACCAATCGATGAAGCAGCTGTGTATATTGGACAATTGATAGGAATGCTGGAAAGTTTACCTATAAATGATGAGGAAAAATTAGTGTTCAGTGTAAAAAATAAACAGTTGAGTTTTCAAGTAGGAAATCGATATTGTCTGAATTTAAAAAATGGAAAATTCGATTTCATCGTACCAACGAATATTCAAATCGAAAATCTCAGAAAAGAAGAATTTTCTAATCCTAAAAATGCTGTTATCTATTATGGTGCCGACACAGAAATGATTGTAAAACATAGTGCGGATATTTTTGAAGCTGTAGGTGCCGAAATTCTTAGGGAAATGCCAAATGCTCCAAAGGCAGTAGATAATATCGCATTTAGAAAATTGGTCTTTGATGAGAAATATCAAAAGAAGATGTTCGGAATTAAACTGAAAAAAACTTTACCAAAAACCTCCAAAAATTTAACCGAATCAAAAATGCAATTAAACCTAAATCAAATTTTCTTTGGTCCTCCTGGAACGGGAAAAACTTATAATTCTATAAACAGGGCGATTGAGATATGTGATCCGGAATTCTATGAAACCAATAAATTTGATCGTAAAAAATTAAATAAGCGGTTTAAGGAATTATTGATCACAGATTGGGAAGAGCCAAAAGGTCAAATTGCATTTTGCACATTCCACCAATCTTATAGCTATGAAGATTTCGTCGAAGGTATAAAACCCCAGGTTAATAAAGATAAAAATGTGTATTATGAGATAGAGCCTGGCGTATTCAAGAGAATTTGTGATTTAGCTAATAGTAGTAAAAGTAGTACCAAAGTTAAGAAGGAGGGTAAAGTTGCTTGGTCTACGAATGATTTTGAAAAAAGAAGAGCTGAATTTTTTAAATTATCATTAGGAGAAGCTAAGAATGTAGAGGATAGAGCTATTTATGAGTTTTGTATTAAAAACGATTACATAGCTATTGGATTCGGGGGTGATAAAGATTTTACCGACATGAGTGAATCTGAAATCAGAGAATATTGCAAAGATCATGATGAAAATGCTTCTGCAGGTAGTCAGCTCAGTACTTTCATACATGGTTTAAGAAAAGGAAGTTATGTTCTGATAAGTAAGGGGAATCAATATGTGAGAGCCCTGGGTCGGGTAGTTGGTGACTATGAATATCATGACGAATATCAAATTCGGTACAATCATTTCCGAAAGGTGGAATGGATTTTTAAAGATGAAAATATTCCTGCGGAAGAGTTATATGAAGTTCCGCTTGATCATAGGGTCATTTATAAAATTGATGAAGATAGATTAAAAGATGATTTTTTTGTTTATGAGGGGACTGAAATATATGCAGAAGAACCTACCATTAAGCCCTACATTCTTATAATTGACGAAATAAATAGAGGTAACATATCTTCAATTTTTGGGGAGTTAATCACCCTTATTGAAAAGGACAAAAGAGCAGGTGGAAACGAAGAACTTTCTTTAACTCTACCTTATTCAAAGGAAAATTTTAAAGTACCTGATAACGTTCATTTACTAGGTACGATGAATACGGCCGATAGGAGTATTGAGGCACTTGATACAGCTTTAAGAAGACGATTTTCTTTTGAGGAATTTCCACCAAACTATGATTTAATCAGGAAGGAAAGTGACTCGGGAAAAATTGGGGGAGTGATCAATACAAAAAATGGAAAAGTTTCACTTGATAAAATTTTAGAAAATATCAATAGGAGAATTGAAAAATTAATCGATAAGGATCATAAAATTGGACATTCCTATTTTATGAAGGTCAATTCCGAAGATAAATTAAAGCACTCATTTAAGGATGAAATAATTCCCTTGCTTGAAGAATATTTTTATGGCGATTATGGTAAAATAGGATTGGTTATAGGATCTAGTTTCATTAAAAAGGAAAATGATGGATTCCAATTTTGTGATTTTTCCGATTATTCTCAGGATATGGTTGAGGATCTAAAGGAGAAGTCAGTATACAAAATCACACCATCCTCAAATTGGGATTTTACTAAAATTTAGTTTTAATGAGTCGATTAATCAGAGTTTTTGAGCATGAAAAACTTACTACCTTTTCTACGTGTAGTGAGAATAAACCTCTGGGTAAAAAGGTGATTGATAGACTTTGGGAGTATAATGATAAAAACAGGAATATTTATTTTGAAGCGATTCGAAATGGAGTGAAATTTAAAAGTTATGTAGGGGTAATTCAAATTGGGTCGGTAATAATAGAAATTCTTCCGAAAGCGGATAAATCTCAGGGTACGGATCAAGATAGAGGGGATTGGCATAGGATTTTATTAAGTATGCTTAAATACTGTAGGGGAATAAAAGTTGATGCAGTAACTGAAGCTTCTTTAAATAAAAGGTATCACTCCTTACTTGAATTATATTTTGAATTATATGTAAAAGAGGTTCAAACCTTATTAAAACAAGGTTTGATTAAAAAGTATTCGAAAAAATCTGGAAATGTTTTAGCTCTCAAGGGGCAAATAGATTTTAATAAAAATATCCAGCAAAATTTAATTCAAAAACAACGATTTTACACTAGGCATGAGATATATGATTATGAACACTTGATCAATCAAATTCTTCTGAAAGGATTATATGTATTAAAACTAATTTCGAATAATTCTTCTTTAAAAGATTCAATCGAAAGAACTATCGCAATATTTCCTGATATAAAAGAAATACCAATTGAGAAACATCACTTTGAAAGAATTACGTTGAATCGTAAGACGGAGAAGTATGTTGAGGCAATTAAGATTGCGAAAATGATTATTCTTAATTATTCCCCAGATATTAAGGGTGGGAATGATAATATGCTAGCTCTTTTATTTGATATGAATAAACTTTGGGAAGAATATGTTTATAGAATGCTTCGAAAAGTGGATGAAACTGGATTGAAAGTAAGTTTTCAAAATCGTGATAAATTCTGGGAAGAAAAAGCAATAAAACCCGATTTAGTTGTAGAACGAGTGATTGGAGAAAAGAAGGAAAAATTTATTATTGATACCAAATGGAAAATTATTGAAAATAATGAGCCCTCAGATGACGACCTGAAACAGATGTATGCTTATAACATGTATTGGGAAGCAGAAAAAAGCATGCTGTTATACCCTTCTTCTAAACCAACCACTTTAGACTACGGAAAATTTCATAAGGGCAGGGACAAACAAAATTTGTGTAAATTAGGATTTATAAAAGTTCAAAGTCCTAATGGTTTGAATATCAATCTAGGTAAGGAAATATTAAATCTACTCAATTGAAAAAATCCACAGCTCTTCATTTAGTAAATTCCGAGTTTTCATCGGCAGAATTAAATCACCGAAATACCAGTTTTTCGAATTTGATTGGTGGGAAACTGAGGTGGTGGATGAATATAAAGCTTGATCGGTTTAGAGAAACTATTAATATAATTCTTGTGGACAAAGAAGAAATATTTTGGCTACAGATACCAGCGAATACCTTTACTGATATTGAATCAAATTTCAAGATATGGGAAGCTAAAAATGCAGTTGACATTCATATTTCAGCCGACAGAAATGATCGATATATGAAGGATATAGCTTCAGGTGGATTTTTAATCGATTTTAAGTCGTTCGTAAAAGAGAGAATAGCAATTCCAGCGGAATATATACAGGAAGAATCTACAGAGAGTAATAAGCCAATAAGAAGAAGAGCCTCCGTAAATTTACCAAAGATAGGCCAGAAAATATTGCTTCACAATCAATCAAATATCTCATATAAATCCTTATTTGAAAAGTACCTGGAAGGCGCGACTAGAATTACGATCCAGGATCCATATATAAGATATCATCACCAGTTTGAAAATCTCGTAGAGTTCTGTCAAATTTTGGAGGATGTAAAACAAGATAATGCAGATTTGCATTTCGAGCTGGTAACATGGAATTCGGAAGAATTCAAAGATAACAGTAGAGAATACTTGAAAAGTTTAAAAGATAGCCTAAATGAATCTGGCATTAATTTCACCTATAAATTTGAAGATAAGCATGATCGATTTATCCAAACAGATACAGGATGGAAAATCATTTTAGGTAGGGGATTGGATATTTTCCATAAAGTCAATTCGAAAATTTCCCTTGCCCATAGGGATCAGACTAAAAGAAGGTGTAAGGCTTGTGAAATTACATATCTGAGAGTATAATGTCTCAACGTCTCCTCACCAAATCCCGCTTTAAACTGGCATTAGAATGTCCTAATAAGCTTTATTATACTCGAAAGAGTGAGTATGCAAACCAGCAACTGGAGGACCCATTTCTGGAGGCTTTAGCACATGGAGGTTTTCAGGTGGAAGAACTGGCCAGGCTGGAATATCCCGAGGGTGAATTAATAGAAAATAACGACTGGGATTACAACCTTCTTGTAGAACAAACCGAAGTATTGCTGGAGCGGGATAATGTGGTGATATTTGAAGCCGCCTTTAGATATCAAAATCTTTTTATAAGAACTGATATCCTTGTAAAAACAGGAAATAATATAAAGCTCATAGAGGTCAAGGCTAAATCCTTTGATCCTGATGATGAGTATTTGTTGATTGGGAAAAGGGGAGGTCTGGTAAGCGGATGGAAACCTTATCTGTTCGATGTGGCCTTCCAGCGATATGTGATCCATAAATGCCATCCGGAATGGAACATCAAATCCTATTTAAAGCTTGCAGATAAATCTAAAGTTGCAAAAATAGACGGCCTCAACCAGCTGTTCCGAATTACCAAACAGGCCAATAACCGAACAGGAATTATTAGAAAGGTAGATAGCCTGGAGGAAACCGGTGGCACGGTGCTAGGAGATATTAAAATTGACGAGATCGTCAATGGAATCGAAGCCGGTAAATATCGTATTTATGAAGATCTGTGCTTTGAAGAATCTATTAAGCTGTTTTCTGATTATTATCAACGAGATCAATATCTCGGATGGCCGGTGTCCTGGGCCTGTAAAAGCTGTGAGTTTAAGACAACTCCAGAGCAGGAAGCGGAAGGATTGAAGTCGGGATTTAAGGAATGTTTTCAGAAACAACTAGGTTGGAAACCGGATGATTTTAAAAAACCGACTTCCTTTGAAATATGGAATTTCAGAAGAGGAAGTAGGTTATTTGAAGAAGGCAAAATTCACATGGACCTACTGGATGAGGAGGATATCGGTCTCAAGGAAAATCCTAAAAAATTTTCAGGTTCTCACCGGCAATGGACGCAAATTGAAAAAAGTCGTAATAGAGATTATTCAGCAATAATATTCAAAGAAGAACTAAAAAGAGAAATGGATACCTGGAAGTTTCCTCTGAATTTTATTGATTTTGAAACTTCCATGAGTGCTTTACCTTTTAACAAAGGCAAGCGTCCTTATGAGCAGATTGCTTTCCAGTTTTCACATCACACCGTTAGTGCGGATGGCACGATTGAACATGCTTCGGAATACATCAATTTTGAGCCGGGGAAGTTTCCGAATTTTGAATTCGTAAGAGAGCTTAAAAAAGCTCTGTCTCAGAATTCGGGTAGCATCTTCAGATACTCTAATCATGAAAATTCGGTACTCAACCAGATCTATCAACAACTCTGTGATTCTAATGAAACCGATAAGGAGGAATTAAAAACTTTTATCAGAAGTATTACAAAAGCTTCAGGAAGTATAGCTGAAAACTGGATAGGGGAGCGGAACATGATCGATCTGTGCGAGGTCATTAAGGACTATTACTATAACCTTCATATGGGTGGATCCAACTCCATCAAGACTGTTTTACCGGCAGCCTTAAAAACTTCTAAATTGTTGCAGGAAAAATATTCCAAACCCATTTCTGAAATCGGCATGAGTTCCAATAATTTCCAGGAAGATCATAGTTGGCTTCAGATTAAGAATGGTGAAATCCAGAGTCCGTATAAAAGCCTGCCGCCATTATTCGAAGACTGGGATGAAGAGCAGCTGGATGCCACCGTTTCTGAAATGGGAAGCATTGCCGACGGGGGAGCAGCCCTAACCGCTTATGGTAAACTTCAGTATACTGATATGCCAGAGGAGGAACGCCTGGAAATCAAAAACTCTCTATTGAAATACTGTGAGCTGGATACACTGGCTATGGTAATGATTTACGAGCATTTGAGAGAATTAACTACTTCCTAGAAAGGATTTCAATTACTTTATTCTTTATTCCTCTATCGGCAAGTTTAGCTGCATCAATCGCCATAGTTTTGTTTATTCCATGTTTACTTACATTACCATTAATTTTCAGCCATTCCTCTAATTTCAATTTTCCTTTTGACTGATTAATAGTTCGTAAAGTAACGGCAACATTTTCCGGACAATTTACCACTTCAGCGATTTCATGGTTTGTTAATCGATCGCGGTAAATCATAAAAATTTCTTCAGAAGATCTGATATGTTCATAATCATACCGATCACCACCCCGTAAAGTATTACCGGTGTAGCAATCGGTATAAAGTGCTCGGCCATCACCATCAAATGCAATTGCTTGCTGATGCATTTTTGCTTTTACCTTGGTGAATAAAAAGTTTATTTCAGTGCGGCAGTAAGACCGATTTAAATCATTAGACATAGGTTAACTCTAGTTTTTTATTACATACTCTACACTTTCGTCAGATTCAAAATACTTTATGGCCGAATTTTTAAATCTGGTCATGGTAACATAGTTGAATGTTCCGCCTACAGCAACTCCAACTCCCATTGGTATTAATTTTCCTAAGGCGATTCCTCCTCTTTTAGTGCCATATTTCGTGAAGATTGTAGTTCCCACGCGTTGGTTAATTTTTGCTAATGTTTTCCCGCTTACTTTTTTGTTAAAAGTGGTAACGGCAACTTTAGTTGCAATCTTTCCGGTGGCTTTTTTCGAGGCTTCTATGGCCCCGCACCATAAACCAAGAATCCGTACAAATTCCTGATTGAAGTCTGAGCTTATATCCTTTCCATTAATTAATGCAATTCCATAACAGGTTGAAGCCATCCATCGTAACATTAGTATTAAGTCACCTGAAATAGTACCAGCTTCAATTGCGATCTGAACACCAGTCCCTACTCCTGGTATAGTGCTGGGCAATGCGCTCACTACACCGACTGAAGTATACTTATTTCTAATGCGGTTTGCATAAATTCGGGATAATTGTTTATTAGTTTTATTGGGTTTACCTTTTTTTAATTCAGTGACATCTTTTTGAACAGATTCAAAAGAAGGTGATACAAAATTGACGACTTTCATAAAGTCGAAATCTTTTGTGATTTCTAGTTTTTTGGTTTTAAGTATTGGCATTTGTAAGAGTTTAAAAATTCTGAAATTTAATTGTAAAACCAATTTTGTTTAGATTGAGTTTTACCAGTTATAAATCTATATTATTTGTTAACGGAAAAAGGAGCTGTTGAGGGAACGTATGGATCTGGCTGATTAACGTTCTCGAATAAAATTCAAATCAACTTAGCGAAATTAATTTTTGATTTCCTACGTCACGTAATGACATTCACTGTAATTAATCTTGTAGAAAAGAAGTAGTGGATGAAAACAGAAATAATCAACAATACTTTAAATGCAATTTCTAAAATTTATAACTCCTCTAAAGGAAAAAAGTTTGAAAAGCCCATTTTCCATAAAGTTGAATCAGAATTAACTCTATTATCAGGTAATCTTAGGATATCTCCAGAGGAAGCCTATCTTTTTTCGATAATATTTACTCAGTATATAGAGGACGAGCAGGTAGATTATACCTCCATTAGTAAACACTTAAAATGTAATTGATATACTGGCTCATTCAGAGATAATTCGGAAACTAAAAGATCAGTTTTTAATCGAGGCGAAAATGCAGACCGGAAGATTCAGTAAACGAAGGGAGAATTATATAATTCCCGATACTGTTAAAGAGTATGTTCTCGAAGAGAAATTCCCCATACCTAAACCTAATAATACCGTAGAATCGGCTATTGAAGTACTTGAAAAATGTTTTGATCTGGCAGATCAGTCCGAGGATAAAGAAATTAACGAGTATGAATGTGTTGGCCGTACCAAGTATTTTTTAGAATCATATTCGAACTTTAAGTTAATCAAGGAGATTCTAAACTTGAAACTGGCAAGTACGGAACAGGCGATTCTGGTTTATATGCTATGGATAAGTATTTCTGGAGAGGAAACTATTAGCATGTCTCGCTTGTTAAACATTTTTGAGCATAGATCAGTTTTGAAAATACGGAAGTCCCAGGAATTCATTTCTGGGAGGAATATCCTGATCAATTCTAATTTGGTAGAATTGGATAAGGCTAATTTCTTCAATGACTCAAGATTAAAGTTAGGTAAGAAAGGGTTGAAGCTTTTGGAGGATGAAGGGATTAAGATATCTGAAATTGACAAGCGAGAACTTATAGTTCATCAGGAAATTCGAGCAAAGCAACTCTTTTACAATTCGGAGGAAAAAAAGAATCTAAAGTTGCTTTTGAATGCATTAGAAAATGACCGATTTAGAAATATTCAGAAGCAATTAGAAGAAAAATCCTTGCCACCCGGCTTTAATTGCATCTTCTATGGTCCTCCGGGGACAGGAAAGACTGAAGGTGTATTGCAAATCGCTAAAAACACAGGCAGGGATGTGATGAAAGTTGATATTAGCGAAACCAAGTCGAAGTGGTTTGGCGATAGTGAGAAGTTAATTAAAAAGATTTTTACCAAATACGAAAGCCTGGCCGACTCTTCCGGGAATACTCCTATTCTTTTGTTTAATGAAGCAGATGCTATTCTTTCAAAAAGACTCGATGTTTCAGACTCTTCCATTGCTCAAACCCTTAATACTATTCAGAATATTCTGCTGGAGGAGCTGGAGAATTTTGAGGGGATATTTATCGCCACAACGAATCTTATCGATAACCTAGATCCGGCGTTTGCAAGGCGTTTCCTGTTCAAAGTTCAGATAAATTTACCAGGGAAGGAAGCTAGAAAAGAGATATGGAAAAATAAAATTGACTTTTTGACTTCGGAACAATACAAGGAACTGGCTCTAAGATTTCACTTTTCAGGAGGAGAAATTGAAAATATCACCTGTAAGATCTTTATGCATGAAATCATCAATTCTGAACAAATTGTTTTCGAAGAAATTCTGGAATTCTGTGCTCAAGAGAAGTTTGGAAATACTGGAAATAGACCTGGAGCCGAAAAGAAAACCATTGTTGGATTCCAAAAAAAGTAAAATGAAGGTTTTAATTTGGTTAGATGATATGCGCGATCCCTCTGATTCTAGAATGGACTGGCTGGCTTATAGTCCAATTGGAAGAAAGGTTGAAGTTGTCTGGTTGAAAGATTATCATAAATTCAGAAATTGGATCATGCAAAATGGATTGCCGGATGGGATTTGTTTTGATCATGATCTGGGTGAAGATACTCCCACTGGACATGATTGTGCTAAGTGGCTGGTGAATTACTGTCTGGATAATAAGGTTTCTCCACCGGTTTGGAGTTCGCAAAGCGCCAATCCCGTGGGAAAGGCAAATATTAACAGGCTTCTGAGAAATTTTATAAGTAGCCTGGAGAAGAATTGAATTTAATACTGAGATAAAGTAGCCCTGAGATTTTTCACGATTTCTTCCTTGAATTCTTTTGGTTCGATCACCTTTACTTTATTACCATAAGAAAGAATCTCCATCTTAAAATCATAGGTGGGCCGAATATAATACCTGAACTGAAATTCTTCTTCCGATTTACTGATCAAAGACTGACTAGGATGCAGGGGCAGAGACTCCACATATCTTCCCTGTTCAGGAGTAAAAGACAGTATGATCTCAGTAGCCTCTTCATTGGTGCCATTGATAATTCCAAAACAGTCTTTGAATTCTTTTTCCACATCATACGGGATAGGTTCAAAACCTGATTTTTCTATGAATAGGTTACCTATTCTATCCAGGGCAAAATTCTTGGCTCTCTGGTCATTCTCATCCCTGCCAATTAAATACCAACGGTTCCTGGATTCCTTCAGGGCTACCGGGGCTACTTTCCTATCACGGATGGAGTCATCCCAGAACTTTTCATAAGAGAAACTTACAAATAATTTATTCTGAATGGCATGTAGCAATCCGGCCATATGTTCGGTTCCCAGGGACCTTCTTTCTTCAAAAACAAGGCTGTCCCCAAAACCTCTTGACATCCTTATTGCGTTCAGGATCTCGAAATTTTCCCGCAGTCGTTTACTTGGTAGGTCTTCTACGTCTTCAACGATATAATATTTACTGGTTTTAGGATCATTTTTGATCTCGATATCGTAGATCGAGGCGATCGCCTTTATATCTCGTTGCATTGTCCTGATGGAGGTAGTAAGATTTTCCTCAACGGCATCGGGATCCTTTTCCATTTCTGCCTGGATTTCTTTAAAGCTCATAGGGCGTAGTCTTAGCAATGAAATGATCTTGGTATATCGTTTTATGGTTTGGCGTACAGACATGTTAAGTTGAGTTTTTAATAGCAAATGTTAGAAAAGAATTCGGCTACTTCGGTTTCGAATATATCCATTGGGATTCGATGACCCAGCTTAGAATCCACCTTAATGTTTAGCTCCAGCCGTTTTAAATACTGCTTAAGAAATTCCAAAGTTTCCTTTGGGTCTACTACCTCGTCCCGGCCACCCAGAAGGATCTGTTTCGGCGCCAGGCCTTTTACATATTTAGCTTTAAATTCTATGGGTTGATATTTAACTAGCGGAGGATTAAATAAAAGTGCGGGCCTGCCAATATTTTCAGAAATAATATAGGCATTCAAAGCTCCCATACTGCTGCCGATCACTACATTAAAATGGGTCTCTGGAAATTTTTGAAGGATCTCCAAAGGCTGAATATGTGCGGATTCATAATCGATGTCTGGCGCGTAGACTTTTCCGTATTGTTCAAGGATCTGTCTTTTTTCAGGACTTAATTTGCTTTTGAGTCCGTGCAGATATAAAATGTTCATTCTGTGAATTTAGAAGTTCAGAACAAATAAAACAAGGGAGGGCGACAAAAAATGTCGTTGTCCTGACCTTTCTACATTTTTTTCTCCCCGAAATTCATTTTATGGTGTCAGTTGGAATTATTGCAAAGCATAATTCCGGTACTCACGGTGGGTAATAAAAAATAGGAATGAGATGACAGTTTTTAAAATGATTTCTTTACCATTCCTGCTTTATGAGCTTCAGCAGTGTTTTTAATCTCAAAATCGACAATCCCAAGGATTAGTTCCTCTTCTGTAATTACTTCAACTTTCCATTGGCCTTCCTTAAGGTTATTTTTATAGGTATATCCACGGAAACCACGATCGCGCCCCCCGGCAACTTCAAAATCAATGTCATCGGTAACTTCCCATTTCCTGGTTTCACGATTGTACCATTTCCACCTGTGAAAAATGGACTTTTTTAGATCTGTAGGTGCAAAAACAGAAGTGAACACATAAACCCTTTCACCTGCCTGATGATGTAAAGTGACGTCATGTTTACGCCAGAATATATACCATGGATTTTTCTCGTAAGTAACTATGTATTCGTTATTTATTTTTTGCACCTCATAAGCCACCAACCCGGTATCCATAGCTAGCGGCACTGGCGGAATAAGATTGAAATAGTAAAAAATATTAATTGCTAAATAGATGGAAAGGATAAGACCGATCAGTTTTTTCAGACTTATCTCAGCTCTTGTGCCTGGGCTTGAGCTGTAAATAAAGGTGATGAGTGCAAGCGTACACCCCAAACTTATAAGCCCCGAAATGATAAAAATAAAGGTATTCATTTCCTTGATCAGCGTGGGAATAATAAAGGCGAAAAAGGTAAAACTGATAAAAAAATAAACACTGAACTGAAGGTATTTGTTGGAGATCTTCTTTTTAAGAAACTCGTTTGCGAATAAGAGCAGTACCAGCAGTATGAAAAAAAACATGGTTTTTGACATGGACACACTTCTGAAGAAATAGATGACAAAAGCACTTGAAAGTGCGCCAAAGAAGAACTGTATGGCTAGCGGTAAATATTCGGAATAACGTTCGATAAAAGTACCTTCCCACTTGCCTTCATCTACGGTATTAAATAAATAAAGCGTTATGGACAATAAGGTCATATGCGAGCAAAGTACCACCGTATCATAAACACGATCTATTCGCCCTAAGGTCAGGGTATCAAATATAAAACCCCCCATAAAAAAAAGGATGGGAGCGTACTTTTGATGGCGAAAAACGAACCTTCCAAAAGCAGTATTTCTATATCTTACTAAAGTTCTTTTCATACTGTATTTAGTAGCGCCAAATTTAGGATAAAAACTTCATCGGGATAATTGCTTTGACTTTTATGCTTGAGAGCTTATGAAAAAAAGCGGGATCAGGATCTTATCAAATATTGCAACGGAAGGGAATTATTTTAGTTTGCTTTTGAGTCTGTGGAGAAATAATAGGTTCATCCTGTGAATTTAGAAGTTCATACCAAATAAACAAAGTGGCGGCGACAAAATACATTGCCTTTTTATTTGGTTTTTCCCAGTCAATCCAGCCCGAAAAATACTTAACTTTAAGTATGGACAGGCAGTATCATATATTCATTGCTGGCGCCGGTGGGATCGCCCGGGCCGCTGGGCTCATGCTTGCTGAGTTCAGCGAGGTTATTCCCAGGATCTTTATTCTAAACCGAAACCTGGCCAATGCCCGGGAGATGGCAGAATGGATAAAAAAAGGATCTTCCCGAAGTATTCAGATCGAGTGTTTTGAGTTACCGGAGAACAAAATCGAAACCGACTTAAAGAAAGCCCTGAAAAAGGGAGATATTCTACTGGATTGTCTTCCGGGAAGCCTGGCGCCAGAAATGGCTCAATTGGCGAAGGACTTTCAAATGCATTATGCCAATCTCACCGAATATGTATCAGAAACCGAAACCATAAAGAAACTTGCGGCAGATGCCGAGACAGGTTTTTTGCTACAAACCGGGTTGGCTCCGGGCTATATCGATGTGCTGGGAAATCATTTATTCCAGAAATTCTGTGAAAAATTCAACGTTGATAAAGTAGATGCTATTGCGCTTAAAGTAGGAGCGCTTACCAAACATGCCGTCGCTCCACATTATTACGGGTTCACCTGGAGCCCGGTGGGAGTTGCGACAGAATACCTGAAAGATGCCGTGGTGATCCGGAATTTTAAGGAGACTTCCCTGGCCTCCCTGTCAGAAAGAGCCAGTATTATCATTAACGGAAAGACCTACGAAGAGGATCTCACCTCTGGTGGGGCAGCAGATCTGCCTCAAAGTTTGAAGGGAAAAGTAAGTTCGCTGGATTATAAAACGCTGAGGTTTCCGGGACACTATGCCTGGGTGGATGGCCAGTTAAAAGTAATTGGAGATGTTCCCGATAATATCAACGCCTTACAGGAAAAGATGGAGGCGGCGATCCCGCATATCGAAGAGGACCAGGTCATTTTATATGCTTCTGCCGAAGGAAGTGACGATACAGGCATCAGGCGTAAACTCGAAGTTTCTAAGCGGATCCTGCCGCAAAAGATAGGTAAGTACAAGCTTCGCGCTATTCAAACCACTACCACCGCTCCCTTGCTGCAGTCTGCCATGCTATTGCTGGAAACCGGGCCAAAGGGCGTGATCCTGCAATCTGAGATCGAAACCGAAAAATTTTTGAACGGCGATTTTATCAAACCGGTTTACGGACAGGTTTAAATGACCGGAGTCATTATAGTTTTCTGGAGGAAAATTTATGCATCCCCAATGGATGAAGCTTATATAGCTCCGCATGAAACCCATGATACTTTAAATAAAGTTTAACGCCTGTTCCTGAATTTTTATTCAGCATCTTCCTAAATTCTGTTCTTCAAAATTAAACGTTAATAAAGACTATATTTTTCTTCCTTTTTCAATATCCAAACCAGGATAAATTTATCTCTCCGATATTGGATCAATAGGCAGGTCAGGAAGCTTTTTATCAAAAAATTCTTGACCGGGAAAAATACCAGCCGCTAAACTTATTTTTTAATCCAACAATATCTTAGAATTATGAAAGACATGCCTAATCCAGATAACCTGGCTCAATGTCCTTTTCGAGGGACCAGGGTAGGTGGGGCCATAGGAAAATCTCCGCAACTAGATGACTGGTGGCCTAATCGCTTGCAGGTAGAATTGCTTCATCAGGAACAACCTGTTGCCAATCCCCTAAGCGATGAAAATTATAAGGAGGCTTTCAACAAGATCGACCTCCAGCAATTAAAAAAGGAAATAAAGGAATTACTGGTCGATTCCAAGGAATGGTGGCCCGCCGATTATAATAATTACGGTCCGCAAATGATTCGTATGGCCTGGCATTCCGCCGGAACCTACCGTATCGCCGATGGTCGTGGTGGTGCCGGGCAGGGGATGCAGCGCTTTGGCCCTGTCAACTCTTGGTGGGATAACGGGAATATCGATAAATCTCGCAGACTTATCTGGCCTATAAAACAAAAGTACGGAGCTTCCCTTTCCTGGGCAGACCTTATTGTGCTTACCGGGAACTGTGCGCTAGAGATCATGAATTTTCCAACTTTTGGTTTTGCCGGTGGGCGTCGCGATGCCTGGGAACCAGATCGCAGTACCTATTGGGGACCTGAGTTCTGGAATGGTAAGCCTTTCAAGGAATCTAATGTCGGGGAATATTATGACGGGCATCCCGATGAAATGGTTACCCAGAAGCTGCGTTGGAAAGGAGAACCTTCAGATCCAGATCGCGATCTCGAAAATCCGCTTGCGGCCACTCACCAGGCGCTTATCTATGTTAATCCCGAGGGACCAGGTGGCAACGGAGAGCCTAAGGATTCAGCTATGGCCATACGTGAATCTTTTAAACGTATGGCGATGAACGATGAAGAAACCGTGGCACTGATCGCGGGTGGTCATGCCTTCGGAAAAAGTCACGGGAAAGTAAGTGCCGATAAAATTGGACCTGCGCCAGAAGCTGCTCCCCTCCAGGCAATGGGCATGGGCTGGAAGAACCCTGAAGGTTCCGGCTTCGGAAAATATACCATGACCAACGGGATCGAAGGTTCCTGGACTCCAGATCCTACCAACTGGGATAATAGTTACCTCACCAATCTTTTCAAATTTGAATGGAAGAAGACCGAAAGTCCCGCCGGGGCAGTTCAATGGACTCCTGTTGATCCTGATGCTCCAAAAACTCCAGATGCTCACGAAGAAGGAAAGATGAACGACCTGATGATGATGACTTCAGACATAGCTCTGAAAGTAGATCCTGCTTACCGTGAGATCTGCGAAAAATTCCTGAACGATTTCGATTATTTCACCGATGCCTTTGCCAGGGCCTGGTATAAACTTACCCACAGGGACATGGGACCAAAAGATCGTTACCTGGGTCCGGAAGTTCCTGAAGAAGATTTGATCTGGCAGGATCCGGTTCCAAAAAGAGATTTTGATCTTATTGAGGAAGCTCATATTTCTAGCCTGAAAAATAAGATCCTGGGAAGCAGCCTTTCAATTTCGGCCCTGGTTTCCGCAGCCTGGTCTTCAGCGGCTATTTACCGGGATTCAGATAAGCGTGGTGGCGCCAATGGCGCCCGTATCGCTCTGGAACCTCAGAATAACTGGGACCTGAACAGGCCGGAAGAGCTAAATAAAGTTCTGGATACACTCAAATCTATCAAAAATGATTTCAACGGAAATCAGTCTGGTAACAAAAAAGTTTCCCTGGCAGATCTGGTAGTACTTGGTGGTTGTGCAGCGGTGGAAAAAGCGGCTGAAAAGGCCGGTTTCAACCTAAGTGTTCCTTTTACTCCGGGACGTACCGATACTACCCAGGAGCAAACTGATGTGGAAAGCTTTGACTGGTTAAAACCGGTTTCTGATGGTTTCAAGAATTATCATAATGATAAAGTGGGGTATCATGTACCTGCCGAAAGAATTTTCCTGGACCGTGCGCAACTGCTCTCGCTTAGTGCGCCGGAATGGACGGTTCTAACCGCAGGACTTAGGGTGCTGGATCAGAATTTCGATCACTCCAAACACGGGGTTTTCACCGATCGTCCAGAGACTTTAAGCAACGACTTCTTTAAGGTGCTTTTAAGTATGGATTACGAGTGGGTGCCACAAAATGACCGGGAAATGCTTTTTGATATAAAAGATCGTAAAACCGGTAATACCCAATATACCGCCACTCGTTGCGACCTTATCTTTGGTTCTAATGCCCAGTTGCGAAATATCGCTGAGGTCTATGGGGCCGACGATGGAGAGGAACGTTTTATAAAAGATTTTATCAGGGCATGGGATAAAGTGATGATGCTGGACAGGTATGATGTGAAGGACGATTAATTGCCGTTATGGTAAAGATGAAATGCCCGATATGCTCCAGGAGTATATCGGGCATTTTTTATATCCCTACGTGTTTGTTGCTCCTTTTTAGACTTCAAATTTCTTTAATAGGCCTAAGCGACATTATATAGATCTGGATATGATTAGCACCTCATTAATTAAGTACTGGTAATTATTGCTGAAAATACCTGAATTCAGGTATTTCGGATAAATTGACCGCAATATACATTTGACTGATTCCCAACAATCCTTAGTATTTCAGTAAAATACCGTTGCCGGCAACGTGATGCCGTTAACAAATTTCCAATCTAAATCTTAGAATTATGAAGAATTTCAGCATGTTATTCGTGTTTTGCCTGTGCCTTAATTTTATATATGCCCAGCAGCCGGAAAGTACGGAGATTTTAGGGGATGATCTGCCGGTCTATACGCAGCGAAAGAATATTCCAAAATTTGCACCCACCGGTCTTGTTTTTAGGAATTTCCAGTTTCAGTATGAAAGGGTGCTGAGTAGGAAATTCTCTGCAGCGCTAACCTATTCGAACCTTCCGCAGGGAGATTTTCCCTTTCAGGATCTTATCGTAGAATCTGCAGGAGATGAAGAGGATATTAGCAGGTATATTGAAAACACCTCTCTGCGGTATTCCAGCTTTACTCCCGAAATACGCTTTTATTTAGGAAAAGGATACGCTAAGGGTTTCTATCTGGCTCCTTTCTACAGGCATACAGAGTACAAAATAAAGGATATCAATTTTTATTATGATACAGATGAAGGAGGAGAAAATATGGTAGACACCGGGGGAGATCTAAGCAGTAATACTTTTGGTTTACAGATAGGTAGTCAGTTCAAGCTGGACAACCGCCTGGTACTGGATTGGTTCATTGTGGGACCGCATTATGGAAGCAGCAACGGTGACCTTGCAGGTACTTCAAAAGAACCTCTTTCTGAAGGGGAGCAGAGAAGCCTAGAGCAGACACTGGAAGATATAGATCTACCCATGGGTGATTTTTCCTATACGGTTACTTCTGAAGGCGCCAGGATAAAGGTCGACGGTCCATGGGCCGGAATTCGTGCCGGTCTGGCCCTTGGTTATCGTTTTTAATTCTAATTAGTTGGGTCCTCTCGAAAAACCAATAAAAAAAAGATCGCCTAACTGTCGGCGATCTTTTTCATGCTTCAAAATCCTTTTAAAATTTATGCCTGCGGAAGTATAAGGAAAGGAAAGGAAAGGTGCCTGTCAATTTTTTCTACTGTCGGTTCCCGGAACAATCTTCCCGCTGCTGAATGCCGGTAATAGGCCATGCTTAGCATATCCATTTTTTTCTCTTTTACAAATTTCGCGATGGTGCGCGAAACTTCGTAATGGGAATGATAGAATTCGAGTTCCACGGGAACTTCGCCGAAGAAGGATTTAAAGGCATTGTAATTCTTCCATTGTCGCTGGCTAACCTCGGTTTCGTCCCCATCGTGTACCAGGATGATCCTGGATCTATGGGCCAGGGCTATATCCTTTAACTCCTGCAGGGCATCAAAGTTGTAATCGTAAATAAGTTCACTCGCAAAGGCGATCTTTTTAGGTTCGGTATATTCCAGTTCCCTCGGAATGATGAGCAAAGGTACCTGTATTCCCTTGTCGATGACCCTGGTGGTGTTTGTACCCTGGATGCTGGCCAAGGTTCCGGAATGTTTCCTGGTTCCCATTACCACCACATCTATCTGGTAGGTTTTTATGAGATCCTTGATTCCTGGAAGCAGTTTGTTCTCTGAGCTAATGGTCTCAAAATTATCACTGCTGAATTCTGAATCACGCACTATCTGGTGTTTGGTGCTAAGACATTCGATTTCTGAATCCTGTTTCAATTTCGCCAGTTTACTGAATTCCATCTCGTTGATGCCGCTGTAAACCGTAGGCTGAACCTTATCACCTATAAAATTGACGATATAGAACTTATTGTCCTTTTCCTGGAAAAGCCTGGTTGCGTAGTGTAAGGCGCAGTAAGCTTCTTTAGAAAAATCGGTGGCAACTAGTATATTTTTCATGACTTTAAATTTCCTGGGTTATAAATTCTGTAAGGGATTTCAACAGCATAAAATTAATTCGGAAGACGTTTTTAAAATATGATGAACATCAGCTTAGCGCTAGTTTGATTTATTTTTTTAGACAGCTGTAGCAGAATTATTTGCTCTGGGTTAGGCCGAGTTAATTTATTCCCAAAGTCGAAAGATCCGATTCCTTTTTTTACTTATTTAGTTCGGTTTTTTTAAAATTGAAAACAGATGAAAAATGCAGTTATTTTCGGTTTGCTACTCCTAATCTTCAATACGAACCTTCTGGCGCAAACCTGGGAATACAAGACCATTACCGTGGTAGAATCCATCATCCCTAACGGGATTGGCAGGTCCAGAATGATAAGTAGCGAAGAGGCCCGTGATTTCAGGGAGTTCACCACTCAACGCACTGAAGAGGATAACGAACGCAATAAGGCCGACCGTGGAGAGATCAGGCTTAAGAACTTCGAGGAAACCAAGCTCCTTAACTTCTTTAATATGGGAGGCATCAGGTTCCAGAATATTGCCGCCAATGATGCGGTAGTAACCTCAAAAATTAATGCCCTGGCCGCCGATGGTTGGGAGCTTGTTTTTGTGAATAGCGGGGTAGAAAGTTACAGCGGCCCAGAAGATGAGAATGGGATTTATATTACCCGCTATATCTTTAAACGCTCTGGTACTGCCTCCAATTGATTTAGGAAATAGATCAACTTTTAGAGATTTTACCTAAGTTCCTTTTCGGTTCATAATGTGTTGATAATTCGAGAGCTGCAATTTTTGGTTTAAAGAGTTAAATTTCGTTAATTAGATTTAATAAAAGTTAATGAAATGTTAATATGGAGACACAACCAAATAATGCAGTTGAGTTTCGTGAGGGTATGATGGTGTCTGAACTAAGACAGAATACTTCCATTAGTTTTATTAATACCCTACGAGAAAAAGAATTGATCGTGCTTAACCACAGAGGAGAGGTGAGGCTAACCCAAAAGGGTAAGATCGCCTCAAAATTAGGCGTGAAAAATTATCTAAGACTTGAAGAGACCGAAAGGCAGTTCTTCGATGATGAGATCCAGAATATGAAGATAGAGAATCGTGGCCTGGTCATGATCTTCGGAGGCATGTTCATATCGCTAATTCTTATCATAGGTTTTTGGGCCCTCGAATTAAAAGGTTTTTAAGGCCTTCAGGGATAATTTAACCTGATTATTATACAAAAACTGACGATTTAGTCCATATGCAACAGCTAACCTGGCTCGGAAACCTGGTTTAAGGTAATGCTCCATTCGAAAAAAATTGAACAGGGAGGGGGGCTAACCCAGGTTCTTCCTGATGTTTCATCTTATGATTACTGGGCATGGCTCCGGGATTCTTTGATTTTTCAGAGCTTTCTTTTAACAAATTTTTATTAAAAACATTAAAACTAGGTTGAAATAGAACATTTGATAATTTAAAATGAGTATAAATTGCGCCATGCAATATTATTACTCCAGTAAAAAGCCGGATATCGGCGGTCACATTCGGGTTCATGCTCAAAATTGCGTGGAATTGCCTGATATCCTGGCAAGAATATATCTGGGTATTTTTCCTAATAGTAACCTGGCAGTTGCTTCGGCCAGGGAAAAATTGCAGCTTACCAGGGTGAAGGTTTGCAATTGCTGCACAGACCAGGACCTAATTTCATAAGCAGTTCGCATCTTCCTTAGAAACCTCGCTTTAAAGGCTATTATTTAGTTCCGGCTTTATTTTATTTCTACATTTCGCGTTAACTTTGTTTAAGTTACTTTTGGTATGGGCGAAATAGAATCAGTTTTAAAGAAGCACCAGATAAGGCCCACGGCCATAAGGCTTCTAATCTATAAGTACCTTAGCGAAAGCGAAGTTGCCATGACCCTTAACGACCTGGAGTCGGCCTTTGATAGATCTGAGCGTACTACCTTGTATCGCACCATCAAGACTTTTGAAAAGAATGGTATTGTTCACCAGATAGACGACGGTACCGGCGTCGCCAAATATGCCCTGGACGAAAAGATCGCCGAGGCAGGCTTGCCTCAGGACCTGCACCTGCACTTTCATTGTGAGAAATGCAACGAAACCATTTGCCTTACCGACCACAAGATCCCCCATATTAGTCTTCCGCAGGGATTTGTTAGCAAGGATATCAACCTTGTAATTAAAGGACTTTGCGATAAATGCAGTAGCTAGTGAGTTTGCACTAAGGTTGCACGTTTTTCAGCTTATCTTAGTTGCTAAGAAAATAAGCTGCAAATGAATCTTAGAATGCCTGAAATGCTCAGGGAGCATTATAAGAAGGAAATGCTGGGATACCAACTATCCTTAATAGGTGGAGATCTGGCCAGTGCCTGGACCCATCTTGAAAGAAGCCATATTCTTGGCCATGAATATCCTTTTGAGCATACCTGCTCACACTGGCAGATGCTAAAATTCGGTGTTAAGAACAGGGATCTCCGGGAAGTACTGGGGCAGCTACCACGGCTTCTTGTAGGTGGTATAAAATCTTTTTCAGGAGTTATCCCACGAGGAAATACTGGCGGTGCTAATGTATCTGCATTAAAACCTATGCCTGTTCCGGCCGAGCTTAAGCTTATTTTAGATAATTCAAAAAAATACCCCCATGTCAGGTCATAACCACGGATGTTGCAAATCTAATAATACCGGAATCTTCGGGGAAAGGACCGAGCTTATTTTTGCCATTTTAAGCGGTGTCTTTTTGCTGGCAGGTTTTCTTCTGGATAAATTCAGTGGATTCCCTTTTATATACGTGGTGATCCCTTACCTGATTTCCTATGCTTTTGGAGGATATTATACCCTGATCGAAGCCATAGAAGAGATCTCCCACGGGCGGTTTCAGATAGATTTTCTTATGCTGGTTGCGGCCATCGGTGCTGCTTTGCTGGATAAGTGGGCTGAAGGTGCGTTGCTGTTATTCCTGTTCAGCCTGGGGCACGCCCTGGAACACCTGGCGATGGAAAAAGCTACCAAATCTATAGAGTCCCTTACCAGGCTTTCCCCGAAAGTTGCGCTAAAAAAACAAGGGGAAGATATTGTTGAGGTGAATATCAAGGAACTTAAACTAGGAGATGTGATCAGGATACGACCTAATTCCACCGTTAGCGCAGATGGTATCCTCATTAGCGGAAAGACCAGTGTTAACCAGGCTCCCATCACCGGCGAAAGCATCCCGGTAGATAAAGAACCGGTAAAAGATCCTGAAAAAGAATATGCTTCAGAAGCAGACATCCCCCAGAAAAGCCGGGTATACGCCGGGACCATTAATGGGGATAATAGCATAGAGGTGAAAGTTCTCCGAGAGGCGAGGGACTCCACCCTGAATCGCCTTATCACCATGGTTCAGGAAGCCCAGGAAATGAAATCTCCCACCCAGCTCCTAGCCGATAATTTTGAAAAATATTATGTGCCCGCCGTGCTGATCCTCATCATCCTGCTCAATTTTGCCTTCCTCGTGGTAGACGAGACCTGGCAGGATAGTTTTTATCGATCTATGGCTGCGCTGGTCGCTGCCAGTCCCTGTGCCCTGGCGATCTCTACCCCTTCCGCAGTTTTAAGCGGAATTGCTCGCGCGGCCAGGGGCGGGGTCCTTATCAAAGGAGGAAAGCCGCTGGAAGACCTGGGTACCCTAAGGGCGCTGGCTTTTGACAAAACTGGAACTTTAACGGAAGGAAAACCCAGGCTTACCGATGTCGTCCTTTTAAACGGACTCTCCAACGACGAGTTGCTGAAGAGAGTGATCGCGCTGGAAAGTTCGAGCAATCATCCTCTGGCTAAAGCCGTGGTGAGAGATGGCAAGAAGCAAATGCAGGAGGTGAACGGGATTCCCGAGGCCACAAATTCTGAGGCTATCCAGGGAAAAGGAATACAGGGGAAGGTGAACGGGGACCTTATTAAGATTGGTAACCTGGAGCTTTACGAGTCCTCGGGAGGTGTTCCTGTTGAGGTAGAAGATAAGGTGAAGAAAATGGAAAGAGAAGGGAAAACGGTCATGCTCATAAAGCATAACGAGGAGTTCAGCGGCATACTGGGCTTGATGGATACTCCTAGACAGGCCGCCAAAGCTACCCTTTCCAAGCTTAAAAAGATCGGGATCAGGAAAATGATCATGCTTACCGGCGATAACCAGGAAGTGGCAGATGCCGTCGCTGCCGAGATAGGCCTGACCGATGCTTATGGCAGTTTGTTACCCGAGGAAAAGGTAGAACGCATAAAGCAGCTTAAAAAGGAAGAAAATAAGATAGCCATGGTGGGGGATGGGGTGAATGATGCTCCGGCCATGGCCAACAGTACTGTTGGAATTGCCATGGGTGCCGCAGGTAGCGATGTAGCTCTGGAAACGGCAGATATTGCTCTGATGGCAGATAAGCTGGAGATCCTGCCCTTCGCGATTGCCCTTAGCCGGAAATCCCAGCAGATCGTAAAACAGAACCTGTGGATAAGCCTTGGGGTGGTGGCCCTGCTGCTTCCCGCGACCATTTTTGGCTGGGCCAACATAGGTATAGCCGTGGTCTTTCATGAAGGCTCTACTATCGTAGTAGTCCTGAACGCCCTGAGATTGCTAGGTTTCCGGGATAAATACAGCACGGCGTAATTTTTTGCATGTTTTTTAGTTAAATAGGATAAATTCCAATATTTTTGAGTAAATTTTGGAAATATTCCTAATCTTGAAATTATGGGTACACCTGGATCTATTGAGATAAAACACTTTAAAGAAGTTCGTGAAGAGAACAATTATACGCAAACAGAGTTTGCCACTTTGCTGGGAATTAAAAACTCCACGGCAGATATCGAAAGAGGAAGAACCAAACTTTCGGGTAAGGTAGTATCTGAACTGCTTAGGCAATTCGGAATTAATCCTCTCTGGTTGTTTGGTGAAAGCGGGCAGAAGTATCTCCAGGTCTCCAAGGGTGATGTAAGCCCGAAAGTGGTTACCGTAGACAATGCCGATAATGAGAATATTGTCTTGGTGAACCAGAAAGCTGCGGCAGGTTATCCTCATAATGTACAGGATGTGGAATGGTATAACCAGCTTCCCGCCTTTGATATTCCCCTGCCTGAATTCAGGAATGCTACCTATCGTGGCTTCCAGATAGAAGGGGATAGTATGTTACCAGATTACAGGCCCGGGGAATGGGTAATGGGTAAGGCCGTGGCCAGTATAGAGGAGGCCAGTAATAATAAGGTCTATGTGGTGGTAATGTACGATTCTGTACTGGTAAAGAAACTTCAGAAAATGCCCGATCCCTCCAAGGTGCTGCTTATTTCTCTCAATGAAGAATATCTGCCCATCGAGGTCAATATTCACGAGATACAGGAGATCTGGCAGGTGAATTCCAAGCTTACCTTTAATCTTGATAATCCTTCTAACAGCGGTTTGTTCCAGGAATTACAGCAGTCTATGGAGGAGCTCAAAAGAGAATTGAAATCCTTTAAGAACTAAAAAACCCTCTTCATTAGAAAAGGGTTTTCTGGATTAGAATTAAAGAACTTTATTTAGTTATCGTCGGTGCCTTTTACCTCGTTGCTAACGTCCTTGGCAGCTTTGTTTACCGCATCACCGGCATCTTTAGCTCCCTTGCTGATAGCGTCTCCGGCTTTTTTAACTGCGCCTTCAACACCGTCATCTACCTTATTGGCAGCGTTTTTTACCGCGCTTCCGCTTTCTCTGGCAGCGTTCTCAACCGCATCGTCTACATCGTTGGCAGCCTCTTCGATATCATTTCCTACGCTGTTGGCGTCGTCATCAACATCGTCCCAGGCATCCTCTGAAGCGTCTTCCACGTCTTCTGCCGCATCTTCCATATCGTCGGCGGCATCTTCCATGGCGTCTTCAGATTCTTCCATCATTTCTTCGGTTTCTTCTGCCTCATTTTCCTTTGCCGTATCTCTACAGGAAGTAAATACTACTCCCATGGAGAGCATCAGGGCAAATATTAAAACTGGTTTTCTCATCTTTTTATAATTTTTAGAGTGGTTTAATTCATAAATTTAACTTCGACTCTTAAGATCATAAAAAAAATTCACATTTTAGTTGTCGTCCCCAATTTTTTCGATCTCCTCGTCTATCTCTTTGTTGATTTCCTTATCTACTTCTTTAGCAGTACGTTCCAGGATACCTTCCTTATCCCCGGCTTCTTCTGGGGTTTCTGCTTTTTTCTCTACTTCAACTTCCTTTACAATTACTTCTTTTTCATTAGTGTCCCTGCAAGAGGTGAATACGGCAGAGATCATTAATAATCCTCCTGCCAGCATTGATAATCGTTTCATTGTTCGATAGTTTATTTGGTTATAACATCGAAATTACAACTAAAACCTATTGGTAGATTTTATTTTAGGTTTTTTTAGCAGAGTATGTTAAGGTTTTAAAAGCCTATTTTGAAAGGTATTCCTCGAGGATCCGGGTGGCGCCGGTATTGCTGTTAATAAAGTGGCCAGAGATCATACCGCTCTTTTCCCGGAAATCTGAATGTGTATAAAGCCGGGTCATGATGGCCGAAAATTCTCCTGAATTTTTAACAGAAAACAGTCCGGCCAGTTGTCTTAAACGCTCTGCCTCAGGGAATTTATCGTAATTCTCGCCAATAATGATTGGAATGCCGAAAGTGGCGGGTTCCAGTATATTGTGCAGGCCGGTGTGTCCTGCTGCTCCACCCACATAGGCGATATTGGCATAACTATAGGCCCTGCCCAGCAGGCCGATGGTGTCAAGGATGAGTACCCGGTAATTTTCCAGGTTTTTTCCTTCCTTTTCTGAATATTTGATGCAGGAAATGCTAATCTTTTTTTCCAGCGCCCTGATCTTTTCCGGTTTTATCTCGTGCGGGGCGATGATGAACTTGATCTTAACCGAAGAGTTGATGAAATCTATCATCAGGTCTTCGTCCTCTGGCCAGGTGCTTCCGCATACCACCAGCATTTCTTCCCCTTTGAACTGTTCTATGAAATCTATCTGGTTGTTGGCTTCTATCTGTGCGGCCACCCTGTCGAAACGCGTGTCCCCGCTCAGGCTAACATTCTCGAAGCCTGCTGAATTCAGTAAATTGCGCGATTCTTCATTCTGAACAAAAAAGTGCTCAAAGGCCTGTAGCGATTTGAGCATCCATTTTCCGTAGGGCTTAAAGAACGCCTGGTCTTTTCTAAAAACTACCGAAACCAGGAAAGTCCTGATCTCCCTTTCCTTTAATTCATTCAGGAAATTGGGCCAGAAATCATATTTAATGAAAAAGGCCATTTTCGGTTGTACGATCTCCAGGAATTTGCTGGCGTTCTCTTTAGTGTCCAGGGGCAGGTAAGTGAAAAGATCAACTAAGGGGTGCTTTTTCTTGTTCTTATATCCGGAAGGGGAGAAGAAACTTACCAGGATCTTCCTTTCGGGATATTTATTTTTCAGCATTTGAAGGACGGGGACGGCCATTTCAAATTCCCCCAGGGAGGCGGCATGCACCCAGAAATATTCCTGGCTGCTATCTATTCCGGCTTCCAGTTTTGGAAAGAGATCTTTTCGGCCTTCGGTGAATTCCTTTAGCTTGGGACTGAATTTCCCAGCCGACTTTAACACGGCTCCGCTTAGCTTTACCAGTACGTTATAGATTCCCTGCACAACGAAAAACTTGAGACTGCTAAAATAGGCCTTTCCAAATAAATGATTGCCTGTAGGACCTATATTTCGTATTTTCGTACTCCTGAAAAAAATTGCAGATGAAAAAGATTCAAATGGTTGACCTTAAAGGTCAATATGAAGGGATAAAAAACGAAGTGAACCACGGGATACAGGAAATTCTGGAAGATACTTCCTTTATTAATGGTCCTCATGTTCATGCCTTTCAGAAGGAGCTTGAGGAATATCTTGGAGTTAAACATGTGATCCCGTGTGCTAACGGAACCGATGCCCTGCAGATCGCTATGATGGGACTGGGCCTTAAGCCCGGGGATGAGGTGATCACCGCAGATTTTACTTTTGCCGCGACCGTAGAGGTGATCGCCCTGCTTCAGCTTACTCCGGTGCTGGTAGATGTAGACCCGGAAACCTTCAATATAGACCCCGAAGAGATCAAAAAAGCCATCACTCCTAAGACCAAAGCTATCGTTCCGGTTCACCTTTTCGGGCAGACTGCAGATATGGATGCGATCATGGAGATCGCCAGGGAGCACGATCTTTTTGTGATCGAGGATAATGCCCAGGCGATAGGCGCAGATTACCATTCCAAAAACGGAAAGGTGAGTAAGGCCGGGACCCTTGGAGATGTCGCTGCAACTTCTTTCTTTCCTTCCAAGAACCTGGGTTGTTATGGTGACGGGGGAGCGATCTTTACTAATAATGATGAACTGGCCCATACTATTCGCGGCATTGTGAACCACGGAATGTATGAGCGCTATCATCACGATGTGGTAGGGGTGAATTCCAGGCTGGATAGTTTCCAGGCTGCGGTGCTCAGGGCGAAATTGAAAAATCTGGATCTTTATAATGAGGCACGTAAGGAGTCTGCTATTAAATATTCTGAAGCTTTCACCGAAATAGAGGAAGTCGTGACTCCCGTAAGAAGAGGTGATTGCGATACCCATGTATTTCACCAGTATACCTTAAAGATAGGTAAGGGCAGAAGGGACGCCCTGGCCAAACATCTTCAGGAAAAAGGAATTCCTTTCGGGATCTATTATCCTATTCCATTACACAGGCAGAAAGCTTATGTAGACGAGAGATATAATGAGAAAGACTTCACGGTGACCAATCAACTTGTGCAGGAAGTGATCTCCCTGCCGATGCATACCGAACTGGAAGATGACCAGATAAAATATATTACTGACACGATTATTAAGTTCTTAAAATAGTAACCAACTTTCTTTCAAAAATAAACCCGGCTAATTGCCGGGTTTTTATTTTATAGATCTATATCTATCCGCTGGGAGATCAACTTACCGTTTCCGGTGATGCCTTCCACGAAAAAACTGATCTTATCTGTAGCGGTGTTCAGGATTTTGAAATTTTGCAGCTTTTCTTCATTGTCAAGATATATCAGCGACTTCCAGTCAATAATGCCGTAATTTTGGAACAGCTTGGAGGTATAGGAGCCATATTTCGAATTGTAATACTCCTTTGAGATACTAAATCCGTTTTTGGCCTTTAATTTATAGGTAGTTTCTTCATTATAATTATTGTCTGCCTGCTCGTAATCCTTTCTGGTCTGTATCCTGATGACTCCACCGCCACCATTTCCCTGGCTTGGTTGCAATAACCCGATACCGGAATTATTTATAGAGATGGCTGATATATTCTCGGTCATAAGATTTGATAACATCCCTGCATCTTCCCTGAGTTCCATCCCATCAAGGTAGATCCTGGCCGGAGTACAACCTTTTAATCCGGTAGCTCTTTTGCATACCAGTACTCCGTTAGGCGAAGATATTATCGTAAAACCTTTGAACCTTATATAATCAAGGATGAACACGAATTGCGACCTCATTTCATCATCTACCATTCTTAAACTGTTCATGGGAGAGCTTCTCATGAAAGGATCCAGATCTATTTCCTCTTTCTCTTTCTTTTTTACATTGATGGTAAGGGTGTCTAATTGCGTGGAATTCCTGGTGAAATTCCTGAAATCACCAGCTTCCCGGGCTAAAAATTCAGCTTCCGTATCTTCCCATTCTTCCTCTGAGATCTCTATGGCCAGGGAATTTTCCCGCGGAAGTACCTTCGCGAACATTACCGGTTTGCTTACCTGATTTCTTTTGTTAAGTAAACCAATGGAAATTTCAGAATCCTTTAGCACAAAAAGGCTGTCCATTTCAAAATCTCCGTTTTTTTCTATCTCCAGGACTTCGAACAAACCGGAATCTCTTGATTTAAGCAAAAGTTTATTGGATGCGTCAAAATCGCTTTGAATTCGGCCTTCGATACTATAACCTATTTGAGGGGTGCTTGGGGTTTGATTCTCTAAAACCTGGTTCCAGTCATATTTGCTCCATCCCTGGGTTAGGAACAAAAGGTCCAGGTTATAAAGTCTTTCCCTTTCATTTATTTTGGGATCGAAATAATATCCCGGATTCTCCACAAATCCATTTACAAAAGGCTTTATAAAGGCCGAATAATGAATTCCCTTTTGATTTCCATAGGCTTTGGTGGCCTTAGGCAGAACAGAAATGCTTAGTAGCGATAAGGAATTTTCCTGGGAAGAGATATTTACCTTCAGGGAGTCACCGGTATTTTCTGTGATTTGTAGTTTTATTTCGCCGCCGGTCTCTGTCCCATTAAATACGATCCTTTCAGAAATAGGATTCAGCTCAGCGTCAAATAAGGTTGCTAAATGTGTTCCCCGACTAAGGGAGTCTTTCATCACAGGAATATTTACGTTTAATTGCTCCTCTGGAAAATGAAATTCAAATAACTTTAATTCACCGGCTTCTTCAATACCGAGATAAAAATCCTGATCCTGAATTCTTTGATTAGTAACCTGGTTGGTCTTTGTGGTTAGGATTATTTGATCCTTAAGATAACTCGAACTCAGGACTATTCCTGTTTCTTCGATTTCGGGTAACGCTGCCGTATAAAATTCGGGATCGGCAGGTATTACTACCTTATATTTATTTCCTTTTTCTGGCCTGATCAGGAATTTAGCCATTCCGAACCTGTTAGAAGCAAAACTTGTTAGAGTATCCCCGGTAGAATTCATCAGGTAACCTTTTTGAAAATCAATTCCATGACCGCTGGCATTAATTAGTTTTACGCCCACCGTATTGAGGATGCCACTAATCAAGTGCCCTCCTTCCGGTAACAGCTGCAAATCATATTTTAATTCCTGTGCTGCACCTTTATCCCTGGCAGAACCCAGAATCTCAATAGGTTGTGAGAAGTGGTTTTCCCGGCTATCGGTATAGGCGATCAACAGATAGTTACCGCTTCTATATTTTTTATCAGATAATTGCAGCATTCCCTCGGTATGGCCCTGGCTCGATAAATAGGTTTTAGATTCTAAAACATTTCCCGCCTTATTAACCAATTGTACATGTATCTTCTCATCCCTGTTTATTGGTGTTAGCGTGGCATGATTAAACAGGTAGGAGGAAAACCAAAGGTCTTCGCCGGGAAGGAATTTAGTTTTTGAAAGATGCAGGTATAGAGATTCCTGTTTTTCACTTGTTAAGGAAACAAATTGATTCTGGAATTCTTGAAGGTCTTGCTCTTTTTGGGCAGCTAATATCATACTGGAAAGCATAATTACCCATAGGAAGTAATATTTATTCATCACTGGTAAATTAGGTTGGTCTTTGTAGGGCAAGACTAGTTAGGCTGAAAAATAACCAACAAACATGCCAAAAAAATGGATTATTTGCTGAGATTTTTGTTTCAAAATTTAAAATATTGCACTATGCTCAATAAATTTTAGATCTTCTTATATTACTAACTCAAATCTAAAATAACTATACCTATATGAAAAGACTGATATCTTTTTTTTGCCTGCTAATGGTCAGCATTGGCCTTTCAGCCCAGGAAACTTATATACATGCCGGAAAATTGATCGATACCAAAAACGGCAAAGTTCTTAATGAGCAGACCATCGTGGTGTCTGGAAATAAAATAAAAGCTATAGAAAAAGGATATAAGGATCCCGCGAACAAAGATGATGAGCTTATCGACCTTAAGGAAAAAACTGTTCTGCCGGGTCTTACCGATATGCATGTGCACCTGGAAAGCGAAACCAATCCTAGTAAATATCTACAAAGATTCACCAACAATCCCGCAGATGACGCCTTAAGCTCTGTAGGATTTGCTGAGAAGACCCTGCTGGCCGGGTTTACCACGGTTAGGGACCTTGGCGGCTCGGGGGTGAACATCGCCTTGCGTGACGCCATAAATAAAGGTAATATTGCCGGTCCCAGGATTTTTACCGCGGGAAAATCCCTGGCAACCACGGGAGGTCATGCAGATCCTACCAATGGAATGAACAGGCAGATGCAGGGAGATCCAGGACCCAAAGAAGGGGTGGTAAATAGCGTGGAAGATGCCCGTAAAGCGGTGAGGCAGCGTTATAAGAATGGAGCAGACCTTATTAAGATCACCGCTACGGGTGGCGTGCTGAGCGTGGCCAAAAGCAGTTCCAACCCACAATTCTTTAAAGAAGAGATAGAGGAGATCGTTAGGACCGCTAATGATTATGGTTTTCATGTGGCGGCCCACGCGCATGGGGACGAAGGCATGCAAAGAGCTGTTAGGGCAGGAGTGACCACTATCGAACATGGAACATTAATGAGTGAGGAGACCATGGACCTGATGAAAGAATATGGGGCCTACTTGGTGCCTACCATCACGGCTGGCAAGGAGGTAACCCAGAAGGCTGAAGTAGAAAACTATTATCCGGAGCTGGTTGTTCCCAAGGCCAGGGAGATAGGACCAAAAATCCAGAACACTTTTGCCAAAGCCTATAAAAAGGGAGTACCTATCGCCTTTGGTACCGATGCCGGTGTATTTAAACACGGAGAAAATGCCCGGGAATTTGGATATATGGTAGAAGCTGGGATGCCGGCAATGGAAGCTATACAGGTGGCGACGATCGTTCCGGCCAGGATCTTGAAAATGGCACAGGAGAGCGGTCAGCTAGCGCCTGGTTTCTATGCCGATATTATTGCCGTGGATGAGGATCCAACCAGTAACATCCAAACATTAGAAAATGTAAAGTTCGTGATGAAAGATGGAGAGGTCTACAAAAATGAATAAATCTATGTCAATCTGATCCTGTTTCATATTCTTCCTGGAAGATCCCGAAACAAGTTCAGGATGAATAAAGAAAGCCCGATCAGTTCGATCGGGCTTTTTTTATTTATTTTGATCAGTTTATTTTTACTTCGATCTTTTCAGAAATTAGTTTTCCAGACTGGGTAATTCCTTCAATATATAAGATTATGCTATCCTGCAAGGTATTATAAATAGAGTGAATTTTATTCGAATCTGCCGCAATAACCATATCTGGTTCCCAGTCTATGACGCCATAGTTTTCAAACAGAGAGTTATTGTAAGAATTATACTTAGGAGCATAGAATTCTTTGTAAGGCTGATAGCCATTATTGGCAATAAGGGTTAGGGTAGAATTGTTAGTATTATTGAATCTACTTGCACCAGTTTTAGTTTTAATTTTAATAACTCCGCCTCCTTCATAATTACCGCCATAACCGGCCGCAGCAGATCTATTTAAATAGATGGATTTCACTTCAGAAGTTCTTAAATTATATAAAAAGCTAAGGTCTTGGCCCATCCTTACACCATTAAGAAATATTACCGGGCTAGGTCCTAAATCATCCCTGAAGGTAAATGGAGTCTGCGACCATATTTCAATATTGGCGGGAGTTCTTCTTACCCTGAAAAAGTTCTTCTCGATTAAATCTGTTATATAATAATTAGAACTGGCGATGGTTTCGTTAATTTCAATATAATTTGACAATGCCGAGCTAGTAGGCGCATTTAGGAAATCTTTTTTCTTTTCAGATCTTTTACTGGCTTTCAGATTTACCGTGTCTAATACCTCGTTATCTGTAATGAAATTTTTAGGAATACTCAAAACTGGCACCGGCTTAAGGCTAGGTTGAATTTGTTCCGCATCGAGTCGAGTTCTTTCCTTTTGGGGAAATATCTGCACCGAGATTGATGGCTTTTTCATTTTCCCATTCCTGTTCCTTAAAAGCCCAACAGAAATTTGAGTACTATCTTCAATAAATAGGTTTTTTATACTAAACCTGTTGTTGTCCTCGACATCGATAATTTCAAAAAGGCCAGATTTTTCATTCCTTATAAATACTTTATCACCCGGTCTGGTTTTACTAAAGATCTCTCCTTCCAGGTCAAAGCCTTTGTTTTTTCCAATTGTTCGATCTCTTTTGAAAGTTAATACTTGAGACCAGGGGTATTTGCTCCATCCCTGTGTTAATAATAACAGGTCTAGATCATAATTTCTTCTTCTGGCCGAATGTTCATCTGAAAAATAATAATCTCCATTTTCAATATTCCCTTTAAGGTAGGGTTTGAGTAAAAATGCGGAAATAATTGAGTGGTCTGGAGAATACGCTTCTGTTTTTTGAGGTAAGGTGGATATAGACAACCTTGCAGTTTCATCTTTTATTCCTTTTATTTCAATTTGTATCGAATCATTTATTTTCTTCACTGAACCTGTAGATAAATGATCTAACTTTAATCCATGATCATTAAAAACTAGGCGTTCAAGAATAGGCTGGAACTCTTTATTAAAAAGGGTTATTCTATTGATGCCCCGATATAATGAGTCTTTACTGAAATTGAAAATGGCTTCTTTTTTATTATTCGGAAACTTAAAAACCAGGTTTTTAATGTTCCCATCCTGGGAAATTCCGAGATAAAATTTTTCATCTTTTATTACTGGAAGACTATTTTCATTAGTTAAGAGGCTAATTTGAAGATCATCCTGCTTAAGAGTAGTTCTCATAACTATCCCAGATCTATTTGGATCCTGTAGTGTTTTTTCCACTACCTCCCCATTATTAAGGTAAATTTTTACACTGTAAGTTGAATTCTCATCTGGCTGTATGTTGAAACTTGCATGGCCAAACCGGTTCGACCGAAACTTAGAAATAGTATCGAGATCGTTATCCAGAACATGGCCTTCTTCAAATTCAACTCCTAAACCATGCTGGTCTATTAGCTTCACCCCAACCGTATTTCTAACCTCCTGCACCAGGTGTCCTCCTTCGGGCAGAAGTTGAAGGTCATAAGTCAAATTGCCCTCAGGCTGCTTTCGTTTTGAATCATTAATTATTTGAAATTCACTTTTAAAGCTTAGATCTTCATTTAAATTTTCAATATATGCGGTGGAAGCGCGAATAAAATATTTACCCGGTTTATAGTCTTTTTTGGTGAGGGGCAAGTATCCTGAAGCTTTTCCCTGAAAAGTATATAGTGTAAGACTTTCTATGAATTTTCCATTTGCATTAAATACACTTACTTCCAGATTGGTTGTTTCCATTTCAGGAGTTTTTGTCTGAAGATCGTATACATATCCTGCAAACCATAGATTTTCATTCTGGAGTAGTATGTTTTTATTTAAATGAAGGAAAACTGAGTGCCGGTTGGATTTAAAGTAGTCGGTGTAATTGTTTTGTAATTCAGATTCATTTTTTGGCTGGGCCTGGAACTCAAAGGAAAAAACTAGACCTAAAAGCAGTGATAAAAAAGTTAAGGTTGATTTCATAATTTAGATTTTCAGTTATCATGCCTTGTAGGGAAGAAGCATTTATAATATTTGTAGGAAAATTCTACAACTTTTATTCCGAAATACTTAAAGATTGTAAAATACCCACTTTTAGGTATAAAAAAAGGCTCTGTATAAGAGCCTTTTAGTTATCTAAGAATTTATTCTAGCCTATTTCAGCTGAAGAAGTAGCTGTACTTCTGTCGATTTTTTTGACCAGTCCTTGTAAAACCTTTCCAGGGCCTACCTCGATGAATTCTGAGGCTCCGTCCTTGATCATATTCTGAACAGACTGTGTCCATTTAACCGGAGCGGTCAACTGGAAGACCAGGTTTTTCTTGATCTCTGCCGGGTCGTTTACCGCGAAGGTGCTTACATTCTGGTAAACCGGGCAAATAGGATCGTTGAAGGTAGCGTTCTCTATAGCTTCAGCCAGGTCTTTCCTTGCCGGTTCCATAAGTGGGGAATGAAAAGCCCCGCCTACAGGAAGGATCATGGCTCTTCTGGCTCCTCTTTCCTTAAGATTTTCGCAGGCTCTTTCTACGGCATCATAAGCTCCTGAAATTACCAGCTGCCCAGGGCAGTTATAATTAGCGGCAACCACTATGCCTTCGGTTTCAGAACAAACAGATTCTACCATTTCGTCTTCAAGACCAAGCACTGCAGCCATGGTTGAAGGCTCCAGTTCACATGCTTTTTGCATCGCCTGGGCTCTTTTAGAAACCAGTTTTAATCCGTCCTCAAAACTCAAAACTTTATTAGCTACCAGCGCAGATAGTTCTCCTAAAGAATGCCCCGCTACCATATCTGGTTTAAAGCTGTCTCCCATCACCTTGCTCAGGATCACCGAATGCAGGAATACTGCCGGTTGGGTAACCTTGGTTTGTTTCAGGTCTTCAGCAGAACCTTCGAACATTATATCTGTGATAGAGAATCCCAGTATGTGATTTGCCTGGTGGAACAGATCCTGCGCCTGAGGGGATTTTTCAAAAAGATCTAATCCCATCCCCGAAAACTGGGCTCCCTGGCCCGGAAATACATATGCTTTCATAAATCTTGGTTTAGGTTCACAAAAATAGGTATAAATAAAAAGACCTCACAACAAAGATTCGTTATGAGGTCTTTCCCGACAAATACAAGTCATTAGACTCCTAATTTTCCTTTTTCACCTATATCCTGGTTCTTTCCGCTCACTGCGGCCATTCCCAGTTTGAACAGGGTTACCGCCTTATTGTCTTTATTATCCCAGTAGTAAGCCTCTTTTGGGTTTACCTTGATCGCGGTGATGCTTGGATCGTCTTTTCCGTCGAACCAGGCTTTATCTGCTTTTGAATATAATTCGTGGATCACATCGCGGTTGGTTTCGATAAATGCTTCTCCGTATATGCTGAGAAATTCCATATCTGAAGTTCCGCTGTATAGCAATTGAACATCACTGTCCTTTTTAATATTCTTGTTGTGTTCGCTGTCGCTTTTGCTCAGGAACCAGACCGCTCCATGATCATCTACCTGTTTGGTAGACATAGGCACCGCGCTAAGTGGTTTTTCATCCATATTGGTCACCAGCATGCAGAAATCTACATCTTCTGCAATTTTCTTGATCTTTTCTCTGGCTTTGTCATCGTATAAATTCTTCGTACTCATAATCAATTTTTTGTTTGAGATGAAGATACTTTAGATGAAACGGCTTATGCGCTAATGAACTGCTAAAAATATGGTGGCCGGTGTTAAGAAGTGTAAAATCAGCTGTATTTCCTGATAATCGAAGTTACCTGTGATTTATAGGAAGCCCCGAAAATGTTCAGGTGCACCAGCAAATAATACAGCTGCCACAGCGGTATTCTTTGTTCCCAGCCTGCCTGCAACGGGAATTCTGCGTTATAGGCTTCAAAAAGTGGTTCCTGGAATCCGCCGAAAAGATGCATCATCCCGATGTCCATTTCCCGGGGAGCAAGGGCCACTGCTGGATCTATTAAGCAGGGTAGTCCCTCTGCGTTTACCAGGTAGTTGCCGTTCCAGAGGTCGCCGTGAACCAGTGCCGGTGCTTCCCGTGGGATGATCTCTTCGCAATTCCTGAAAAAGCTATCGCTTACATTCAGGTCGAAACCCCTGTCCCGGGCCATTTTAATTTGTGGCTGCAGCCTCATCTCTATATAAAAGGCAGATGCTGTTGCTCTTTCTTCATTATACTGCGGAAGGCTGCCTATATAATTGTCCTTTTCCAGGCCGAATTTATCTGAGGTATGTTGGTGTAACCTGGCCAGCTCTCTACCGAAGATCTCCCAGAAATCTGAAGCCTTATTTCCCGAAGGTTTATGCTCCAGCAGTAAATAAGATTTAGCATCTACCTGGCCAGTTCTTAAAGGTTTTGGTACGTCTATTACCCCGGGTTCCAGGAGTTTTTCCAGCCCCAGTTTTTCAGCCTCGAACATGTCTGGATACCTCTTGGCATTATTGAGCTTTACCACGTATTTCCCAGAATCGCTTTCCAGGAGGAATACCTGGTTGATATCTCCACCGGTAAGCGGTGAAAAGCCCGAAATTTCAATGCCGCTATCTTCGGCGATCTTATTCAGATAATTTTCAGGACCTGCGTTCATAGGTTAGGTAGGTAAAAGAGTGATCGTGTTTTTCATCCTCTTCATGGAACTGCTCCTTAATTACTTTCCATTCATCTTCATCGATCTCGGGGAAGTAAGTGTCGGCTTCAAATTCTGCATGTACCCGGGTAAGCTCTATCCTGTCGGCCACATCCATTCCCATCTTATAGATCTCACCGCCGCCTATGATAAATGGCTGCTCATCCAGTTTGGAAACACGCAGGGCTTCTTCCAGCGAGTTCACCACGATGGTGCCTTCAGGATTATAATCGTCTTTACGGGTTATGATCACATGGGTTCTTTCTGGCAAAAGTTTCGGGAAAGATTCAAAGGTCTTTCGTCCCATAATGATGTGATGTCCAGAAGTGAGTCTTTTAAATCTTTTAAAATCATCTGGCAGGTGCCATACCAGGTCGTTATCTTTTCCTAAAGCATTGTTTTCTGCCGCGGCAGCGATCATTGTAATCATTTAATCTTAAGAGTTTATTGGTCTGTCCGGGTCTTCCGGTCTAATTTTTTTAGAAGGTTCCAGTCTTTCAGCAGGCCTGTCCTTATTGGGTAGGGGATGCTCCCTTTCTACCTTCTCCTGTAATTGCGCGATCTTTTCCTTTTGTTTCTTTACCAGTTTGTCTATTTCTTTGGCTTCCCAGTCACGGCCCATAAAACTGTTCACTATATAAACATTGAAAAAATGAACTATAAAGATGAGCGCCCATAACAGGACGATCCATACGAACCAGTTCTGGCCAAAAGGTTTTACATCTTCCTTATATCCTATCACGACGTTAAGTACGATAAGAAATACTGAACCTATGAGGAAGAATACAAAATGCTGGAACAGCCTTTTTTTCTGTTTGGCCCTTCTCCGGGCATTTTCATAAAGTTCCTGTTGTTCGTAATCTATTTTGGAAGTGTTTTTTTTTTTAGAAAACATAATAACAATTACATTAGTGTAGTATCAAATTTACATTTTTATCAAAAGAACTTCCTAAAGCTTATGGATAATTTAAGAAAAGGCTTCCCCGTACTGGAGCAGTATACCTATTTGAACACCGCAGCATCTGGTTTGCTTCCAGAAAAGGTCTGGGAATTCAGGCAGGAACATGACCTTGATTTTCTGATAAAGGGAAGTATTCTGAAAGATAAGATGGGTGAGATGCTAACCGGGGTGCGGGAGAGCCTGGGTAATTTTTTTAATTGTGCCCCTAATCGGGTGGCACTGGTACCAAATTTTTCCTATGGTTTCAACAGTATCCTGGAAAGCATAGATAAGCCAGCTAAGTTCCTGCTCCTCGAGAACGACTATCCCTCCATTAACTGGCCGGTGGAATCAAGGAATTTCAAGGTGGTCTATGCGGGGATCAACCAGCAACTTGAGCAGAATATCCTGGAAAAGGTAGAAAAAGAAAAACCAGATTTCTTCGCCTTCAGTATTGTTCAATATATCAATGGTGTGAAGCTAGGCATTGATTTTCTGAAAAAGCTGAAAGAAAGATTTCCGGAACTTATCCTGATCGCAGATGGCACCCAGTATTTTGGAACCGAAGCCTTCGATTTTGATGATTCCGGCATCGACATCGCAGTAAGCAGCTGTTATAAATGGATGAATGCCGGTTATGGGAATGGTTTTATGCTGTTCAACGAAAGTATACAGGGAAAACTGAATCCCAAGCATCTTGGTTTTGGCTCGCTGCAGGGTAAATACAAGGCTCATGAAGGTAATTTTATCGGGAAGTTCGAGCCGGGGCACTATGATACCCTCAACTTTGGAAGCCTTAAAGCCGCCATTCAGCTTATTGGAAGAACTGGTATAGATCAAATTCAGCAGCAAATAGATAAATTGAAACAGCAAGCAAGAGATAGGTTTGCGGAAGCCGGTCTGCTGGAGGGCTGGATAGCTGAAAGAAGCCAGTTTTCTTCTCTTTTCAATATCAAGGGAGACGAAAAGCTTTTCAATAAATTGAGAACAGAAGGGATCATTACTTCACAACGTGGTGATGGAATTCGCATAAGCCTGCATTATTATAATTCTGAAAAGGACCTGCAACATCTATTCAGTATCCTGAAAATTTAAGCCTGACTATTTAAATTCTTATTAGTGAAATAATTAGGAATAAAATTTAGGACAACGTTTTCGTAATTCCATAATTTCTGAAAACACTCAGAATTGTTTCGATATTCGAAAAAATAAGTATAACTATCTGATTTATATTGCTTTATAAGCATATATTATTTTAATTTGAGCCTTGAATTAAAAAACATCAGTCATGCCAATTACAAAGCAATACCTAAAATCAAAACCAGAATGTAAGATCACTTTTTGCGTTCCCGCCAAAGAAGCCGATAAGGTAGAAGTGGCCGGTGATTTCAACGAATGGAAGTTATCTGAACTTAAAAAGTACAAGAATGGAAATTTCAAGGCGCAGTTCAACCTTCCTGTAGATAAGGAATACCAGTTCCGTTATGTGGTAGATGGTGAGTGGGTAAATGAATCTGAGGCCGATGCCTATAAATGGAATGAATTTGCAGCAGCTGAAAACAGCGTGCTTGTAGTATAATATTTAAAGTGATATTCTGGAACTGGCCTATTCGGTGACTTTTACTCCGTTCCAGAAAGCGACATAATTTTCTATAGGTTTCGCGGCATGGCTTGCCTCAGGGTAATACCATGCTGCGTCCTTATTTATTTCCCCGTCTACCTCTACATGGAAGTAAGAGGCCTTGCCCTTCCAGGGACACCTGGTGTGGGATTCACTGGGTTTAAAATATTCTTTTTTGATGTCTTCCATCGGGAAATAATGGTTGTTTTCCACGATACGGGTGTCTGAACTTTCGGCGATCACGGTATCTTTCCAAATGGCTTTCATAATCTTACTGCTTTAAAATTACTTTCTTCTAAAGATATAATTTTTATAGCAGTTATCCTTGTCGGTAAAGGCTTTCTCTACCTCAAGCCCGGCTTCATCTGCCAGCCATTGCACCACCGAGTCATCATATTTCTGCGAGATCTCGGTATGTATGGTTTCCCAGGCTTCGAAGTTCACTTTGATGCCTAATTTCCTTATTTCAACCTGTTGTTCCTCTTTGCTTACCAGGAAACTTTTGGCAGTGCCGGTTTCGGGATCGTATGTTTCCCAATGCAGGAACTTATCTACATCAAAATTCCCCTCCAGCTCAGAGTTGATCCTTACCAGTAGGTTCTTGTTGAAAGCCTCGGTGATTCCCGCGGGATCGTTATATGCATCCAGAATTCGCTGTGGATCTTTCTTCTGGTCGAAGCCCATGAACAGCATATCTTCCTCGCTCATAGCTCCGGCGATATTGGCCAGGAAATCTACCGCTTCCTTATGTGAAAGGTTGCCAATATTACTGCCCAAAACCAGGATCACCTTTTTACGCGTATTGTACTCGGCCAGTTTTTCCAGGGTCTTGAAATAAGTTCCCTGCTGCACTTTGACGTTTACTTCCGGAATTTCTTGTTCCAGAGAATGCTCCAGCTCATCCAGTACATTCTGGCTAATATCTATGGGAAGGTAGTCGAATTCATATTTCTTGTCTACCAGTTCCTGCAGGATGATCTTTGTTTTTTTACCGTCGCCAGCGCCAAGTTCAATAAGGTCGAAACCGGAGTCGCTACTGAAAATTTCTGCGATGTTCGTAGCATTGAGCTTAAGTATATTGAACTCGCAGGAGGTAAGGTAGTATTCCGGCATATCCATGATCTGCTGGAAAAGCTTATCGCCTTTTTTATCATAGATGTATTTAGACAGTAGATATTTCGGGTAACTCGTAAGCCCCTTATAGGTGTCTTCAGCAAAGGCCGATTCAAACATGGTTTTTGTTTGGTTTTTCATTTAATCTAAAATATTATTTAACAAGTCTGAATCCGGTGAATTGCCATCTCAGATGTGGATGGAAAAAATTCCTGTAGGTGGGCCTGGTATGGTTTCTTGAAGTAGCTACTGAAGCTCCTCTTAATACCTTCTGGTTCACCATGAATTTCCCGTTATATTCTCCTAAAGCGCCTTCGGGTTTGTGGTAGTTAGGGTAAGGGGAATAAGCACTTTCAGTCCATTCCCAGCGGATGCCCCAGTCAAATTTATCCTGGGCTGCCTCCCATTCCTCTTCAGTAGGAAGTCTCATTTCTTTCCATTGGGCATAGGCGAAAGCTTCGAAATACGAAATATGTGTTACCGGAGCTTCCGGCTCGAGATTCACAAGTCCATTCAGAGTATATTGCTTCCATTCACCGTCTATATTATGCCAGTAGGAGGGAGAATCGATCTTATTTTCGTTCACCCAGTCCCAAGCCTCGGCATGCCATAACAGTACATCCTTATAACCACCAGCTTCCATAAATTCCAAATATTCTGCATTGGTGACCAGCTTGTTTGAAATATTGAATTCACACAGGTATTTCTTATGAGCCCCTTTTTCATTATCGTAACAAAAGTCATCAGATTTATGCCCTATTTCATAGATGCCTTCCGGAATGTTTATCCATTCTCTTTCAAATTCCTGTACAGGGTTTTCCCTGAATTCATCATTATATTTGGGTAGTAAAGGGTTATTACCGAGTATATACTTGATGTCGGTATATAGCAATTCCTGGTGTTGCTTTTCGTGATGGCAACCAATTTCTACTACTTCCAGGGCCTCTTTGCTCAATTCTTCCTTCATTAATAGCTCGGTCATGGCCTTGGTCACATAATTTCTGAATTCATAGATCCATTCAACGGTAGGCCTGGAAAGATTGCCGCGGTTGGTACGAATAACCTTATCGCCTACGCTCTCGTAATAACTGTTAAAGACATAGGCCGTATTCTTATCGTATAACTGGTGTGATTTGCTGTATTTTTTGAGTACGAACTCCTCGAAGAACCAGGTAGTATGGCCTAAATGCCATTTTGGAGGAGAAACATCCACCACCGGCTGCACCACGTAATCTTCGGTCTCCAGAAAGGAACAGATCATTTCTGAATCTGCCCTGGTTTCCTTGAAAAGTTGAAGTAAGTCGTTTTGTGAAAGCATAAAAAAGAGTGATACGTTTAGGTATCACTCAAATTTACAATTTTTTAAAAACGACCTTGCCAATCAGTCGTTAAGGTGGCGTTAAATGTAGATCTAGAAAGTAAGAGGGATGGTGTATTTGATAGCTCTTGGTTTGCCTGCCAGTTTTCCCGGGGTCATCTTCGGGATAGACATGATCATTTTCTTAGCTGCTGCATTTACCTTGGGGTTGTCACCCTCTACCTTGGTTACCACAACGTTTCCTTTTTCGGTTATTTCCATAGAAACGGTAGCTTTTCCTCGAATATACTCGCCCTTTTCATTTTTTGGATACTTGTAATTCTGCTTTACATGGTCCATGAAGTTCTTGTTCCAGCACTCTTTTTTGTCATCGGCACTTTCACAACCAGGCCAGATCGGGGCCGTTTCTCTCATGGTCACCGTATTTCCCTTAACTTCAACGTCATCCTGTGCAAAACCACAAAATCCTGTAAGCATCAGGGCAATGATCAATAATTTTTTCATAATATAATGGTATATAAGTTACTTTTTAAAAATTGAATGGCACCGTAAAGGTCCTTGAATCTGGTTCGCCATTCAGGGTACCAGGCTTCATCTTTGGGATCTTGTTTATCATTTCCCTGGCCGCCTGTTTTACTTCGGGCTTATCGCCTTCTATTGAGTTCACCACGACATCTCCTTCTTTATTGATGTCAAAGGAGATGGTCACCTTACCTCTGATATATTCTCCCGCTTCGTTCTGCGGATATTCATAATTATCACTAACGTGTTGCGAAAGTTTTTGGTTAAAACATTTCTTTACATCTTCGGCATTCTCACATCCCGGCCATACCGGAGATGTCTGTTGTGCCAGGGAAAGGCTTATTCCGCCCAGTAAAAAACATGTGATAACAAATAACTTCTTCATAATATTGAAAACTTTTTTAAGATTAAACTATACCGCTACGCTGGCTTTGATACCAGGATGCGGATTATAATCCCTTAATATAAAATCTTCATAGGTAAAATCAAAAATATCTTTAACCTCGGGGTTGATTTCCATGGTAGGCAGAGGTCGGGGATCACGGCTAAGCTGCAATTGTACCTGATCCATATGATTACTGTAAATATGGGCATCGCCAAAGGTGTGAATAAAATCTCCGGCCTCATAACCACATACCTGGGCCATCATCATGGTGAGTAGAGCATAAGAAGCGATATTAAAAGGTACCCCCAGGAAAATATCGGCACTTCTTTGATAAAGCTGGCAGGATAGTTTTCCGTCGGCCACGTAGAACTGAAAGAATGCATGGCAGGGCGGGAGAGCGGCTTTTCCATTAGCTACATTTTCTGAAAATGATACCGAGGTATCGGGTAATACCGAGGGATTCCAGGCAGAAACCAGCATTCTGCGGCTATTCGGGTTATGCTTTAAAGTATGAACCACTTCTTTTATTTGGTCTATCTCTTCGCTATTCCAGTTTCTCCATTGGTGACCGTATACCGGACCAAGATCTCCGTTCTCATCGGCCCACTCGTTCCAGATACGAACTCCGTTTTCCTTAAGATATTCAATATTAGTATCCCCTTTGAGGAACCACAATAATTCGTGGATGATAGATTTAAGGTGCAGCTTCTTGGTGGTTACCATAGGGAAACCTTCGCTAAGGTCGAATCTCATCTGGTATCCAAAAACACTTTTGGTACCCGTTCCTGTGCGATCACCTTTTTGGGTTCCGTGCTCTAATACATGCTTTAAAAGGTCGTGGTATTGTTTCATTTACAGAGGCTTTAATGGAGAAAAACTTCAGATTTAATTCCAATAAAAATAACAAAACACGCAAAAAATAAGGGCTTATTTTGATGGAAAAAGCAAGAGTTATCAACTTAGTATCAACGAGAAAAGAGATCTAGTCTTCACAATCTTCTTCAACGGCGCAGCGGTCGGCATGATAGGCTCTTCTCTCTCCCATGGGTCTTTCCTCGCCAATAGTGGTGTCATACCTGGTTTGATGTTCCATTTCAGAATTAATCTCTGCACCCATAAGCACGATAAAAGCGGTAAGGAATAACCATAACATTAAAATGGCCACGGCAGCAAAACTTCCGTATAGATCGTCATAGCTTCCGAAATTACTTACATACCAGGAAAAGAGAATGGAGCCGGCCAGCCATAATAAGGTTCCCAGTAAGGCGCCCCAGCTTACCCACCTGAATCTTGGGCTTCTGCGATTAGGCGCGATCCTGTAAACCATGCTCAGGGCAGTTATCAAAAAGAATCCAAGTATCACCCACCTTATCCAGTTTAAAATGTTTTCAATTTGGGCAGGCAGGCCAAACTGGTCTATGAGTAGCGGGAAAAAGATGATCACCAGGATGCTGAGAAGGCCCAGCACCAGTCCGCCTAAGGTAAAGAGAAGGGTGATGAGGTTTTTTTTGAAAAAGTTCCGGTCATCGAGTTCGTCGTAGGCAATGTTCACTCCCTGGAACAGTGCGTTAGTACCTTTGTTCGCACTCCAGATACTAACAAGAATACTTACTACCATCCCCCAGCCAATTCCCTCGCGGTCCTGTTGAATGATGGGTTGTAAGAAATCTGTAATTATGCTGAAGGCCTTTTCTGGCAGAAAAAGGTCGAGCCTGGCGATCTGGGCTTCTATCTGCGAAGGCTCCAGTACGAGGCTGTAAATTGATATCGCCGCAACAATGGTGGGGAAGATGGAAAGGAAAAAATAAAAGGCCACGCCCGCGGAAACGATCTGCACATGGTCCAGTTTCATTTCGCGCCAAACCCGCTTGCCAATGTCTTTCCACCCGGTAAAAGGGATCTGGTGCGGCCATTGGGCATCCTGCCCTCTATAAACCGATGTTGATTTGTTTTCTTTCATTTTTCAGTCAGCATTTGCAGCGATAAGCGCTGTTTTCAGATATCTAATTGCCAGAACGGTAATTTAGAATTTATCTGTTAGCTGAAAGAAAATGAAATTAGAAAGTTTTCTAAAAACTTCAGGAAAAGCTTGCTTATCCAATGATCATTCCGGCAATAGTAGCCGATAATAATGAGGCTAAAGTACCCCCGATCAAAGCTTTCATTCCAAATTCTGAAAGAGTCTTTCTTTGTCCCGGAGCAAGTGATCCTATGCCGCCAATCTGTATACCAATAGAGGCGAAATTGGCAAATCCGCAAAGCATATAGGTAGCCATGATGACCGATTTCTCATAGTTCAGGCTAAGGGCGTTCGCCGGGTTCTTAAGGTCTGCCAGCTGCACGTAACCAACGAATTCACTTGCGGCTAGTTTGATCCCTAGTAACTGTCCCATAAGCATCATATCTTCCTTGGCCACACCAATGATCCACATAAGAGGGGCAAAAATGATCCCGAGGATAGATTCCAGGGAGAATTTAGAATACGGAGTATACTCGGCCATAATGCTGTTAAGCGTGGTAAGCGCCCCGATATATCCAAGAATATAGTTGATCATCGCGATAAATGCGATAAAAACAAGTAGCATTGCCGCCACATTAGCCGCCAGTTTTAAACCTTCGGTTGTTCCGTTAGCGATCGCATCCAAGATATTGGAGCCGATCTTTTCTGAAGAGACTTCCACATCTGTATTCACTTTTTCCTGTTGCGGGAAAAGGATCTTGGAGATCACGATCGCGCCAGGTGCGGCCATAACTGAAGCGGCAAGCAGGTGTTTCGCGAATTGTAATCTTAGTGCCGGATCGTCTCCACCAAGGAAGCCGATATAGGCGGCAAGTACACCACCGGCCACCGTGGCCATTCCGCCAACCATAACCAGCAGGATCTCAGACCTGGTCATTCTTTCCAGGTAGGCTTTGATCATTAAAGGTGCTTCGGTTTGTCCCAGGAAGATGTTCCCGGCAACACTTAAACTCTCAGGCCCCGAAATTCCAAGTAGTTTTGTAAGTATCCAGGCCAGGCCTTTTACCACGATCTGTATCACACCTAGATAGAACAGAACAGAGGTTAGTGCCGAAAAGAAAATGATAGTAGGCAAAACCTGGAAAAGGAATATAAAGCCAAAGCTATCTACGTCCATCATTCCGCCTAAAAGGAATTCACTACCGGCAGCGGTAAAATCCAGGATGAGAACGAAAATGTTCCCAACAAATTCAAATATTTTCTGAACTATGGTGATCTTAAGAACTCCTATAGCTAGGGTTAGCTGGGCCAAAATTCCCATCCCAACCGTTTTCCAATTGATCGCCTTACGGTTACTGCTGAATAAAAATGCGATGATGATAAGGGCCAGCATCCCGATAATACCTCTTATAAGGCTGGAGGTGCTGATTCCCTGGCTAGGGATCATTTCCTTAGCTGTCTCTGCCGGGATCACTTTTTCCACGCTCTGATCTTTTACCTTCAGGTTAAAGGCGGTGCCTTTCGAGGTGATGATCATTGTGGAATCTGTAAGCGTAGAAACCCTTAGGTTTTGAATTGTATCTTTTGGGCTGTTGTAGAACAATACCAGCAGCCTGTTCTGGTACAGGTAGTCTCCCGAGGCGAGAGTGTCTTTTCCAGACTCATCGGTGAAATTAAACCTGCCTTCATCGAATTGCAGGTCCTGTGCATTCTGAAATATGGATCTCTGGGCTATACTATCGGCCGAAGATTCGAGTTGCCAGTTCTTGGAAATAGTTTGAGCTGAAACTGATGTAATAGAAAATACGATCAGTGCTAGGCAACACCAGATTTTGTTCATTTCGGGTTATTTTCTTTTGGAAATTTCGTCCCTGATGCGGGCCGCTTTTTCGTAATCTTCCTGACTTACTGCCTGGGAAAGAAGTTCTTTAAGTTCTTCCAGAGACATCTTTTTATAATCTGAAGTGTCTTCAGCTTTTAGATCGATCTCCTCTTTAAGTAACTCTTCTTCGATGATCTCTTCTTCCTGCTTTTCTTCCTTTTCACGCTGTTTTTCTTCAGCTTTAAGATAGATACCGGCTTTGTCCAGAATGTTTTTGTAGGTAAATATGGGTGCGTCGAACCTTAAGGCGAGGGCGATGGCATCGCTGGTCCTGGCATCGATGATCTCCTCGATCCCGTCTCTTTCACAAATAAGACTGGAATAGAAAACGCCGTCTACCAGTTTATGAATTATTACCTGCTTTACCACGATTTCGAACCTGTCTGCAAAGTTCTTGAAAAGGTCGTGGGTAAGAGGTCTGGGAGGTTTTATCTCCTTTTCCAGGGCTATTGCAATAGATTGTGCTTCAAATGCCCCGATCACAATAGGCAATTTACGCTCACCCCCAACTTCGTTGAGGATCAATGCGTAAGCTCCGTTTTGTGTTTGACTATAAGATATTCCCTTAATATTCAGTCGCACTAAACTCATACTTCAGTAAAATTAAAAAGGCTGTCTAAAATAAGGACATTTACCAAATTTAGACAGCCCCTTTATGGGTCGCAATTTATGAAAATTATGCGTTTTTCTCTTTAAATTCCTTCAATTTTTCGTTGAGCTTAGGAACCACTTCAAAGGCATCACCAACAATACCATAGTCTGCTGCCTTAAAGAAAGGAGCTTCCGGGTCGTTGTTGATCACTACTTTGGTCTTGGCGGCGTTGATACCTGCCAGGTGCTGGATAGCACCAGAAATTCCTACAGCGATATAAAGGTTAGAAGCAACAGGCTTCCCTGTTTGCCCTACGTGTTCGCTGTGAGGTCTCCATCCCATATCACTTACCGGCTTGGAACAAGCGGTAGCGGCACCAAGGATATCTGCCATTTCTTCTATCATTCCCCAGTTCTCTGGTCCTTTAAGACCACGACCACCAGAAACAACAACCTCGGCATCGGCGATGGTTACCTTATTAGTAGCCTTGTCTACAGATTCTACGTTTACTGAGAAATCTTCGTCTGAAAGGCTAGGGCTGAAATCTTCAGCAGCGGCATCTCCAGAAACTTCCTTAACTCCGAAAGCGTTCTTGGAAAGTCCTACGATCTTAACCTCAGTTTCGATCTTAGTGTGACTAAAAGCCTTGTTTGTAAAGGCAGTTCTTTTTACCGTAAATGGATCGGTACTCTCTGGTACGGCCACCACGTTAGAAGCATAACCTGCTTCAAGTTGAACCGCTAATAAGGGAGCAAGATATTTGCTGTTCGCGCTCTGGCTAAGTACAACCAGTTTGCTGCCTTCTTTTTCTGCTGCCTGCTTGATTGCATCTGCATAAGCTTCAGCATTGAAGTTCTTAAACTTGTCGTTGCTTACCTTTAATACTTTATCTACTCCGTAATTTCCAAGTTCTGAAACATCTTCGGCGTTAAAAGTGATCGCCGTTACTGATGTTCCCATCATCCCGGCCACTTCTTTTGCGTAAGAAGCAACTTCGAACGAAGCTTTCTTGAATTTTCCTTCTTCTGATTCTATATATACTAAAACTGACATTTTCTTCTGATTTAAAATTTTGAAATTCTTTTTGACCTTAGAGCTATTCTAATTAGATCGCTTTAGCCTCGTTGTGAAGCAGGTCGATCAACTCATCAAGATTGTCCGGGTCAATAAGTTTTACATCTCCTTTTGGAGCTGGCTTTTCAAACTTTACAGCTTCGGTCTTCACAGAAGTATCGGCTGGCTCTACTACGTTCAATGGCTTCTTACGAGCCTGCATGATCCCTCTCATATTCGGGATGCGCAGGTCACTTTCCTCTACAAGACCTTTCTGACCTCCAATAACTAGCGGAAGAGATGCGGTTAAGGTTTCTTTACCACCATCTATCTCACGAACCGCGGTAGCTTTTTCGCCTTCTACTTCAAGGCTGATACAGTTATTGATGAAATTAGCATCTAAAAGACCGGCTAGCATTCCCGGTACCATTCCTCCGTTATAATCGATAGATTCTCTACCAGCGATCACAAGGTCGTACCCGCCATCCTTGACTACTTTGGCAAGTTCTTTCGCAACCTGGAAACCATCGGTAGCAGGAGTATTCACGCGAATCGCGCTATCTGCTCCAATAGCGAGGGCTTTTCTAAGGGTAGGCTCGGTATCGGCTCCTCCAACATTCACAACATCTACACTCGCACCTTGCTTTTCTTTGAACCACATAGCTCTGGTAAGACCAAATTCATCGTTAGGGTTGATCACAAATTGCACTCCATTAGTGTCGAATTTAGTGTCTCCATCAGTGAAATTGATTTTTGATGTAGTGTCAGGCACGTGACTAATACATACTAAGATTTTCATATATAAGTTTATTTTTTTAATAAATCGTTTTCGCTGACGAAGGTAAGTATTTTTATCCAAAAATTGCTATGCATGCATAATAAATTTACCTAAAATTTAGGGAGTATTTTTAAGTAATGTTTAATGATTTGGCATTAAATGGGGCTTAAGTTCATAATAAGCTATCAATTTCTGAGAAGTTTCTTAAAATGACTATTAGCTGTTTTCAACTTACGGCTCTTGGGAAAATTTTAATCGGCAAATATGGTATATACCTTAATGAATTACTATTTTTGCCATGCAGGAATAAAAAACAATATATTATATAATGAGGACAATTCAATTTAGAGAAGCCGTTGCCGAGGCTATGAGCGAAGAAATGCGTCGCGACGACAGCATCTACTTAATGGGAGAGGAAGTTGCTGAATATAACGGAGCTTATAAGGCTTCTAAAGGAATGCTCGACGAATTTGGTCCGGAAAGAGTTATCGATACTCCAATTGCAGAACTTGGTTTTGCCGGGATCGGGGTTGGTTCGGCAATGAACGGTAACAGGCCTATTATTGAATTCATGACCTTCAACTTTTCTCTTGTTGGAATTGATCAGATTATTAACAACGCCGCTAAAATGAGACAGATGAGTGGCGGGCAATTCAATATTCCTATCGTTTTCCGTGGGCCTACAGGTTCAGCGGGTCAGTTAGGAGCAACCCACTCTCAGGCTTTCGAAAGCTGGTATGCCAATACTCCTGGATTAAAGGTGATCGTGCCTTCTAATCCTTACGATGCTAAAGGTCTTTTAAAGGCTGCTATTCGTGACGACGATCCTGTGATCTTCATGGAAAGCGAGCAGATGTATGGTGATAAAGGAGAAGTGCCAGAAGATGAGTACGTGATCGAGATTGGTAAGGCCGATATTAAAAGAGAAGGTAGCGATGTGACCATCGTATCTTTTGGTAAGATCATCAAGGAAGCATATAAGGCCGCAGATAAGTTGGCTGAAGAAGATATCTCCTGCGAGATCATTGACCTTAGAACGGTACGCCCTATGGATCATGATGCCATTCTTGAATCTGTAAAGAAAACCAACCGCCTGGTGATCCTTGAGGAGGCCTGGCCTTTTGGAAACGTAGCAACAGAGATCACTTACCAGGTACAGTCTAAAGCATTCGATTACCTAGATGCGCCAATCGTAAAATTAAATACTGCCGATACCCCGGCACCTTATTCACCTGTTCTTTTAGAGGAATGGCTGCCTAACAGCGAAGATGTTGTTAAAGCTGTGAAAAAGGTCATGTATAAGTAGTATTAATCAACCTATATTTGAAACTTCATCTTTCCGATGAAGTTTTTTTTTATCCAAAAATGAGCAAACAAGCCTACATTTTTTTCCTTTTTCTTTTCAGTCTCAACCTGCTGCAGGCCCAAACCAAAGTTGGAGGCGTGGTGAATGACGATGCAGGAAAGACTGTGCCTTTCGCCAACGTGGTGTTTGCCAGTTCCTCTACCGGGACCACCACCAACGAAGATGGAGAGTTCTACCTGCAGGCAGAGGAAGATTATGATACCCTGGTAGTTTCTTTTATTGGTTATGAAACAACAAGAATTCCGTTGAAATCTTCGGTGAACCTGAATATGGAGATCACCCTGAATCAGGAGGCGTCAAGCCTGGATGAAGTTGTGATCTACCGCGGGAAAACCTCGAAAAAAAATAATCCTGCCATAGACATTCTTAAAAAGGTATGGGAGAACAGGAGGAAGAACGGGGTGCGCGCTTTCGAGCAATATTCCTATAAGGAATATGAAAAACTGGAATTCGACATTAATACCATAGACAGCAGTCTCATCAAAAACCCGCTTTTTAATGGGATGGAATTCATCTTTGATTATGCCGATACCAATGCGGTTACGGGCAAGACTTACCTGCCTATGTTTATCAATGAATCTGTCTATAAGGTTTACGGCGATAATAAGCTGAATGAAAAGAAAGAAGTGCTTCTTGGGAATAAGAACTCGGGTTTTAACCAGAACAGGAACCTGATAGATTTCGTCAAGGAAGTATATGATGATTATGACATTTATAAGAATTATATCAAATTCTTCGATAAGAGCTTCGTTAGCCCGGTTTCGACCACGGGAATAGACACCTATAATTATGTGTTGTCAGACAGTGCGTATATAGACAATAAATGGTGTTATAATATCGTCTATTACCCCAGGCGGGAGAACGAGCTAACCTTTAAGGGAGATTTCTGGGTGAACGATACCACCTGGGCGGTTAAGAATATTAACATGGAAACCACTAAGGACGTTAATATCAACTGGATAAAACAGGTCTATATCGAGCAGGATTTTAAGGTCTTGAACGACTCGGTTTTCCTGATTACTCGTGATTTTTTCATGGCCGATTTCGCCCTGAACAAGAAGAAAAAGTCTAAGGGGATCTATGCCAAGCGAACCCTGTTGTATGATGAATATGAGTTCAATAACGAGCGCCCGACTTCCTTTTATAAGCAACCCGTTTATAATCCCCAGGCCCAGGCCTATGATCGCAGCGAGGAATTCTGGGAAGAGAACCGTATGGAAAAGCTCAATGAGGACGAGCAGGGTATCTACGTCATGCTGGACAGTCTCACCAAGACCAGGGCATTTAACCGCCTGTACGATGTAGCTACCATTATCCAGTCTGGATATGTGGATTTTGAAGGCTGGGATTACGGACCTGTTTATTCCACCTTTGGTTTTAACGATGTAGAAGGCGTTCGTACCAGGTTTGGCGGGAGAACCTATTTTGGACAAAGCGATCCCTGGAGGATAGAGGCTTATGGCGCTTATGGTTTTAAGGACAATAAGTTCAAATATGGAATTTCCGCAAAGATCCTGCTGGATCAAAAATCAAGATTAATCGTTGGCGGCGGTAACCGTAGGGATGTAGAGCAGCTGGGGACCAGTCTTACCAATTCTACCGATGTGCTGGGCCGTAGCCTGGCCTCTTCCTCACTTCTGAACGTTGGGGACACCGATAAGCTGAGTTCGATCAATCTAAGTGTATTTGCCATAGAAATGGAACCCCTGAAGAATTTCACAGTGAGGTTAGGGGCGAACTATCGGGAATTGAAACCGGCATCTGAAGGTTTCAGCCTGGATTATTATGTTGATGAAGACAGGACCATCATAGATTCAGAAATCAACCAGACCGAGATTTCGACCATTTTCACCTGGACGCCCGGAAGGAAGCTGTCCGGTTACGGGGTAGAACGTAACGTGGTGAACGAAGATGAATTCCCCACCCTTTTTCTGAATTACAGCCTGGGAGTAAAGGATATCTTCAACAGTGATTTCGATTATAAAAAAGTACAGTTCTTCTACAACCAGCCGTTACTGGTTGGTGGACTGGGCAGGTCTAATCTTAGCCTCGAGGCGGGGAAGACCTTTGGCGCAGTTCCTTTAGGTTTGCTAAGCGTGGTTCCGGGGAACCAGACCTATTTCGCTCTTTATAACACCTTTCCTACACTTGATTTCTACGAATTTGTCACCGATTCTTACACGGCGGTGCATTTAAGCCATAATTTTAACGGAAGATTTCTCTCAAGAATTCCGCTATTAAGAGAGCTCAATTTAAGGGAGCTTATTGGCTTCAGGGCCGTATGGGGAGATATTTCAGAAGAAAGCAAAAGCATAGATGCTTCCGGTCTACCGCTGGTGGCGCCAGATTCAGATCCATTCTACGAGTATAGTTTCGGGATAGGGAATATTCTTAAGGTAATGCGTTTCGATGTACACTTCAGGGGTAATTATTTTGATAATCCAGATGCCAGGTCGATGGCATTTACAATAGACTTCGGATTTCACTTTTAGTTAATAGTTTAAATATCAGAATTAACTATATTTGCAGCCCTTAATTTTAATGAAGAAAACAAACAAAAATGTCTGATACTTTTGATGTATTGATCGAGATCCCTAAAGGGAGTAGAAACAAATACGAATATGATTTTGAACTGAAAAAGGTTCGTTACGACAGGATGATCTTCTCTTCGATGATGTATCCTGCAGATTACGGGTTTATTCCTAATACGCTTGCACTAGATGAAGATCCACTGGATGTACTGGTACTGGTCTCAGAACCAACTTTCCCGGGGATCGTAATGGAGGTGAAGCCTATTGGTGTTTTCCATATGGCCGATGAAAAAGGACCTGATGAGAAGATCATCTGTGTGCCGGTTTCAGATCCTATCTGGAACAGACTGAACGACCTTAAAGAGCTTAATGGACATATGATCAAGGAGATCGAACATTTCTTTAAAGTATACAAAGACCTTGAGAAGAAAAAGGTAGATACTGGTGATTTTGGAGATGCTGAAGAGGCACGTGAGATCATTAGACAATGTGTTGAGAGATTTGAGAATTACGAAGGTGATAAATCTCGCTTCGGTATATAATCCTAATTATTCTCCTTATATATTGAGATATTGAAAGCAATAACCCTAAAAAGTTATTGCTTTTTTAATTCTTGCTGTTTTTACTACATTAGCTGGCATTAATAAACTATTAACATTTAACCTAGCTAAAATATGGAAGCAATAATGATTTATATGCCTGCGGTGCTGGCAATAATCGGACTCATTTATATGTGGGTCAAAAGATCCTGGGTGATGAAACAGGACTCCGGTGACGGAAAAATGAAAGAAATTTCAGCTCACATCTACGAAGGCGCCCTCGCCTTCTTAAAAGCAGAATATAAATTATTGTCTTTTTTCGTGATCGGCGCAAGTATAGCCCTGGCCGCGATCGCTTACTTTGTCCCCACTACCCATTATCTTATTATCGTAGCCTTTATTTTTGGAGCCTTTTTCTCGGCCCTTGCCGGGAATATGGGAATGAAGATCGCTACCCAGTCTAATGTTAGAACCACCCAGGCCGCCAGGACCAGCCTGCCCAAGGCGCTTAATGTGTCTTTTGGAGGCGGTACCGTGATGGGTCTTGGAGTTGCCGGCCTTGCCGTTCTGGGCCTTACCGGTTTCTTTATCTTGTTCTTCAATTATTTTATGGGTGGGGAATGGACCAATACAGATCAGATGACGGTTGTTCTGGAAACCCTTGCCGGCTTCTCACTTGGAGCTGAATCTATTGCGCTTTTCGCCCGTGTGGGTGGAGGGATCTATACCAAGGCTGCCGATGTTGGAGCCGACCTGGTAGGTAAGGTAGAGGCAGGGATCCCTGAAGATGATCCCCGTAACCCGGCCACTATTGCAGATAACGTTGGGGATAACGTTGGAGATGTTGCCGGGATGGGAGCCGACCTTTTTGGTAGTTATGTAGCTACCGTTCTTGCCGCGATGGTACTGGGAAACTATATCATCAAGGATATGGGTGGAGATATCACCGGGGAAGGTTTTGGCGGAATAGGCCCGATTCTATTGCCAATGGCCATTGCAGGTGCCGGGATCATAATTTCTATCATTGGTACTTTACTGGTAAGAATAAAATCTAATGATGCCAAGGAGGCAGAAGTCCAGAAAGCCCTGAACATAGGGAACTGGTTCTCTATCTTTTTAGTGGCGGTAGCCAGTTACTTCCTGGTGACCTGGATGCTGCCTGCAGAGCCTATGACCATGGGATTCTTTGTGGGAGGCCAGGAAGGTTTTGAAATGATCTCTATTAGTTCACTTAATGTATTCTATGCCTGCCTGGTTGGTATCATCGTAGGAGGAGTGATCTCTGCGGTAACCGAATATTATACAGGTCTCGGAAAAAAACCTGTTCTGGGAATCGTACAGAACTCGAGTACAGGGGCAGCGACGAATATCATCGCCGGCCTGTCTACCGGAATGATCTCCACTTTTTTCTCCATTTTATTGTTCGCCGTGGCCATATGGGCCTCTTATGCCTTCGCCGGATTCTACGGGGTAGCGCTGGCGGCTTCAGCCATGATGGCTACAACGGCCATGCAGCTGGCTATTGATGCCTTTGGACCTATCGCAGATAACGCCGGGGGAATTGCTGAAATGAGCGAGCAGGAACCAATAGTGAGAGAACGTACAGATATCCTGGATTCCGTTGGAAACACTACCGCCGCTACCGGGAAAGGATTTGCCATAGCCTCTGCAGCCCTTACCTCTCTTGCTCTTTTTGCCGCCTATGTAACCTTTACCGGAATCGACGGGATCAATATCTTTAAAGCTCCGGTGCTGGCCATGCTTTTCGTAGGAGGAATGGTGCCAGTGGTATTTTCGGCCCTGGCCATGAGTTCTGTGGGTAAGGCCGCCATGCAAATGGTGCGCGAAGTTAGGAGACAGTTCAAGGATATTCCTGGTATCATGGAAGGTACCGGTAAGCCGGAATATGACAAATGTGTGGCGATTTCTACAGAAGCAGCCCTGAAAGAAATGTTGCTTCCTGGAGTGATCACCATTGGATTTCCTATCCTCATCGCCTTTATTCCGAAACTTTTTGGATATGAAAACGTACTAATTGCCGAGATGCTTGGAGGTTATATGGCCGGGGTTACGGTAAGCGGTGTGCTCTGGGCGATCTTTCAGAATAATGCAGGTGGAGCCTGGGACAATGCCAAGAAATCTTTCGAGGCCGGGGTGATGATCAATGGTGAGATGACCTATAAAGGTTCAGATGCGCACAAAGCTGCGGTTACCGGTGATACGGTAGGTGATCCTTTCAAGGATACTTCCGGGCCATCGATGAATATCCTTATCAAACTTACATGTCTTATTGGCCTGGTGATAGCACCAATTTTAGGCGGACATACCGAAGGTGATATCCCTAACCTGAATGAGAAGGTCATGGTTTCCGGGAGCAAGGATTCAAAGACGATTTCCAAGGAAGTGAAAATGGATAAAAATTCTGAAGATGATTTTGTTACTGCTAACGTAGTGGTAACTAAAATTGAGAACGGGGAAGAAGAAACCGAAACCTTTGAATTCGAAGGAACCGAAGCTGAAGTTAAAAGCAAGATCGATAAAATCGAATAGAACCCTTGGGGATAAAAAAAATAAAAACCTCCGCTTTCTGGCGGAGGTTTTTTTATGCTACCGGAAATTTCATAACCCCGGAGCTGTTCATTTCCTGAAGATTTTCCCGGATATAATATTTATGGTCCAGGAATAATTCCCTTACGCATGCATGGCTGGTTTTAGAAAGATATTTTTCATATTTCCTGTGAGCTTTCATTTCCCTCTTCTGGATATCGGCATATCTCAGCCGTAATTTGTACTTCAGGTAGTTCTTGGAAAACTCGCATTTCTTGCGCTTATAGAATGAAAGTAAGCGCGGATCTTTGAGTGGCGAAATTTCCTTTTTCAGTTGCTCGATCATTTCTTCGATTTCCTGCAGGAACCTTAGTTTCTGCTGGTATAATCGCTGGTAGAAATCCTTGAGCATCAGTCGGTGTTCCTTGCCTATTGCAATTTTGTACATATAGGCGCTCTTCTTGTTGTAAACTCTTAATTTTTCTAGTAATTCAATGGTTTTCTTCTTTTCAGTAAACCGCATAATTCGTCCTCCAATGATTTGATTTATCTCTTATATTTTTCAGAATTTAGTTAGTAGATAAAAATAGAGCCAGATCCCAAGAATCACTAAGATTTTAACCAAATTAACTCATTTTAATATTCTTTCAACAGGTTTCAGAATGTGCCAAATATGATTTTTGAGGTATAGCGCTAATTTTCTGAACATCAGATTTTCACATTTTCTTAATAAATGTTTAAGGTTGTTAAAATTTAGAGTTAAACTCTGGTTAATCCTCCGGTTGTAATTTCAGTTTTTTCCGCCCAAATCGTAGTTTTAAGCAAACCTAATTAAATAAGTTATGTCTAAAGATCACGGACCCAGCATCAAAAATGATGAGCAATATGAAGAATTGCGTGATAAGGGTATGAGCAAGGAAAAGGCAGCGAGAATTGCCAATGATCCCAACTCTGGAGAGAAAGGCGGAAAGGCCGATAAATATGAGGAGCGAACCAAGGAAGAATTATACGAGAAAGCCAAGGAACTGGACATTGAAGGTCGGAGTGAAATGACCAAGGATGAACTCATTAAAGCCTTAAGGAACCACTAGCATGCGCTCGATCTGGAACGGTTCCATCAGCTTTGGCCTGGTTTCTATACCGGTTAAGCTCTATTCGGGTTCAGAAGACCGGCGAATAGAGCTGGATATGCTCGACCGCCGGGACAATTCCCGTATTCGCTACAAACGCGTGAACGAGGATACGGGTAAAAAAGTGGAGTGGAAAGATATCGTAAAAGGTTTCAAAAAAGATGATGCTTACGTGGTGCTGGAAAAGGAAGATTTCGAGCAGGCCAATATGAAAAAAAGCAAAACCATAGATATCGAGGAATTTATAGAGGAGACCGAAGTGGCCGATGTGCTTTTCAAAAAACCTTATTTCCTGGAGCCACAAAAGGACGGAGGTAAATCTTATAACCTGCTCAGGGATGCGCTCAAGGAGACCGGGAAACTTGGAGTGGCCACTTTTGTGATGCGACAAAAAGAGCATCTCAGCCTGGTGGGGGTATACCGGGATGCACTGGTACTCCATGTAATAAGGTTCGAAGAGGAGATACGCGATCCTAAAGACCTGAAACTGCCCAAGACCAAGCTTAAGAAAAAAGAGGTAGATATGGCGGTTTCCCTTATCAAGCAGTACACCACCGCTTTCGATTTTAAAAAGTATAAGGATGTATATAATGATCAGCTTATGAAGATCATCGAATCCAAATCAACGGGTAAAAAGCCGAAGGTGGAAGATTACGAAAGCGAACCTACCCCGGCTAAAGACCTTATGGCGCAGTTAAAAGCCAGTCTTGATAAAAAGAAAAAGGACAAAGCCTCCTAAGCCATGGGCCTGGATGACTATATTGGTAAGAGGGATTTTAAAAAGACACCTGAACCTGGCGGAGAGATTTCCCGGGAAAATAAACATAGGTTCGTGATACAACGTCACCAGGCCAGCAGGTTGCATTACGACCTACGTCTGGAAATAGACGGCGTACTTAAAAGCTGGGCCGTACCCAAGGGTCCTTCTATGAATCCAAAGGATAAAAGGCTGGCCATACAAACCGAGGACCATCCCATAAAATATCTACATTTTGAAGGCAGCATCCCCGAAGGAAATTACGGGGCAGGTGAAATGAGTATTTGGGATGAAGGTCAATTCGATACCCCTGCATCCAAAGACCTTTTAAAACAATACAAATCGGGTAATCTAAAGCTGACTTTCAAAGGGAATAAGCTGAGGGGAGAGTTTGCCCTGGTAAGGACCAGTCGTAAAGAAAAGAAGAACCACTGGTTACTGATAAAAAAGCAGGATACCTTTTCGACCGAACTGGAATATGATGCCGAGGAACTGGCAGAACGATCGGGTTCTCAAGAAGGAAAGCTTGTAGAATTAAAATTCAAAGACCCGGTAAAACCTATGCTGGCGAGTTCCACTGGTAAGATCTTCAATGACCCGGAATGGATCTATGAGCTCAAGTATGATGGCTACCGGGTGATTGCCCATGTATACAAAGGAAAAGTGGAGCTTCACTCCCGGAATGGAATCTCATATAATTCCAAATTTCCGCAGCTGGTAAGGGACCTGGAACAGGTGCCTCATGAAGCCATCTTAGATGGGGAGGTAGTGGTGGTAAATAAAAATGGGATTCCAGATTTTCAGAAATTACAGAATTACGATAATGGTACTCCCGGTGCACTGAAGTTTTTCGTTTTCGACATGCTCTTTCTTAACGGTCATAGCATGCTTGACCTTGAGCTTTTGGAGCGCAAGAGCCTGATCCCCGAGGTACTAGAAGATACAGAGATAGCGACCTATTGTGATCATGTAGAAGGCATGGGGACTGCGTTCTACCAGAAAGCTATAAATGCAGGGATGGAAGGAGTGATCGCCAAGAAGGCCGATTCCACTTACAGTCCAGGTTACCGGACAGAAAAATGGCTTAAAATAAAAGCAAGTAATAGCCTGGAATGTCTTATTTGCGGATATACATATTCTGAAGCAGCCGTATTTGGTTCCCTGATCCTCGGTGTAATCCGGGAAGGTGAATTGGAATATGTTGGGAACTGTGGCACTGGTTTTTCAGATAAAGCTCGAAATAATCTGCTGGAAAAGATGAAACCCTTGAAGATCAAAACTTCAGCATTTAAAGAAAAGCCTGATCTTAAGGGTAGGCAGGCAAACTGGATCAAGCCCAGCCTGGTTTGTGAAGTCACATTTTCTGAATGGACCATGGCCGGCCGTTTGAGGCATCCCGTTTTTAAGGGTCTTAGAGAGGATAAATCTTCAGAAGAACTCAATAACGAAAACCTTCCGGAAAAAAAGAAAAAGAATAAAAAAGCCGATTCTGATAACGTCCTGGAAATAGATGGGAATAGGGTGAAGGTGACAAACCTGGATAAGGTTTACTGGCCAGATTCGGGTCTGCGGAAATATGATCTTATAGATTATTATATCAAAGTTTCCGAATATATCTTGCCTTATCTAAAGGACAGGCCTCAAAACCTGCACAGGCATCCCAATGGGATAGAGAAGGATGGCTTTTACCAGAAGGATAGCGAAGGTTTACACGAAAGCTGGCTGGAGACCACCAGTATCTATTCAAAATCGGCCAGGAGAGATATAGAATACCTTTTATGCCAGAATGAAGCCAGCTTAATCTATATGGCCAATCTGGGTTGTATTGAGATCAATCCCTGGAATTCCCGAATTCAGAATTTAGATAAGCCCGATTACGCGGTTATAGATCTGGATCCTTCAGATAAGAACAGTTTTGATGAGGTGATCGAGGTGGCCCAGGCGGGGCATGAAATACTTGAAAAAGCTAAAATCGATGCCTGGCTGAAAACTTCAGGTTCCAGCGGGCTGCATATCTATATTCCGCTCAATGCCGGGTATACCTATGAAGAAGCGCGGGATTTTACCAAGCTGCTATGTTATTTCATTCAGGAAGAGACCGGAAAGCTTACCAGTATGGAGCGGGCCGTGAAAAACAGAAAAGGAAAGATCTATCTAGATTATCTGCAGAATCGACGTGGCCAGACCCTGGCTTCGGCATACTGTGTAAGGCCAAAAAGAGGTGCCCCGGTTTCGGCTCCCTTGCAATGGAAGGAGCTTAAGAAAGGAATGAAGATCACAGATTTCAATATTCATAATATGCCAGAGAGGCTGGAAGAGAAGGGTGATATCTTTAAAAAGCTTCTGAGTGAAAGAACCGATATTGAAAAAGCCCTGGGCAGATTAGATAAGCTTTAAATATTAAATAATTTATAAAACTTAGCCCTATTTACGGGGCTTCTCAGAATATGAAGTACATTGAAACAAAGCTTTTATCTTAATGATCAAACGCATTAAAAAAATCCTCGGGAGGTATCGGAACCTGGAGCAGGTATACGTGGTGCCTTACCGTAGTTATGGTACTTATTCACATCTTTATGTAAAAGGCAGGGTTCTGGACAATGAACCCCTTAAGATCGTTAAAGACCAGTCGGTCTACCGAACCCTGAAAAACACCTATAAACAATTTGATAGTTTCGAGATCCCCGATGCCCAGATGGAGCTTATCGTACCAGATAAGATCAATTTAAAGGCAACCACTAATGATGAGGGTTATTTTCTTTTCGATAAGACCATCGATGAGAATTTATCTGAACATGCTTCCAGGGAAGGCTGGGTAGACTATGAGATCTATTATCGTAACGAGGTGGAGCCCGGCACAGACCTTATCGCCGATCCTGCCAGGGGAGAATTCCTGGTACCCCAGGCCGATGCCGAATTTGGAGTGATAAGCGATATAGATGACACTATCTTACATACCGGGGTGACCTCTTTTTTAAAATGGAGACTGCTTAAAAATTCCCTGCTTACCAATGCTTATAAAAGAATTCCGTTAAAGGGAGCGCCAGATCTTTATCAAAAACTGCACAGGGGAAAGAGCGGGGAAAATAAGAACCCCATGTTCTATTTAAGCAACAGTCCCTGGAATATGTATGAATATTTAAAGCTGTTTCTGGACCACAATGAATTTCCGAAGGGGCCAATCCTGTTAAGGGATCTTCGTACTCCTTTTGAAAGTACATTAAAACCCGAAAAACCCCATAAGCAGAAAGAGATCACCAACATCCTTAAAACTTACCCAGATCTAAAATTCATTCTGATAGGGGATAGTGGGGAACACGATGCGAGTATTTATACCGATATAGCGGCACAGTACTCAGACCGAATCCTGGCGATCTACCTGAGAAGCGTAAAGCATAAAAAGCGCATGGAAAGGGTTAGAAGCCTTATCGATAATTTCGATACGGTGCCTGTGCTACTGGCTGAAAGTTCTAAAGAGGCCTTGAAGCACGCCCGGGAAAACGGTTTTATAGAATAGACCGAAATTATCATCAAAAAAAAGATCCCGAAATTTTCGGGATCTTTTTTTATGATATAAAGTTCTTTTCTAGCTCGGGTCAATGCTTGTACCTACCGCAGCTCGTTCATTTTTTGGAGCTTTTCTTGGCATGGTCCTGAAGATCTGGTCCCATAGTGGAGAAGAAACTCCAAAAGCCCTGTCTGGCTCGCGATAGTGGTGAATACTGTGGTGGTGCCAAAGTATTTTCAAAAAGTTATTGGGCACCTTAAAAGCATGTACCGAATAATGTACCGCCAGGTAACCGGCATATCCAATAAGGAAGCCAGCAAGGAAACCAAAAACATAATCGCCCAGTACTGCTCGGTAAATGATAAACAGCACGGTTGCGATTACTAAACTCAGTACCGGTGGCATAGCCAGCCTGGATTTATCTTTTGGATAATCGTGGTGTACACCATGCATGGTGTAAGAAAGCTTCTGTTTTCTGGGTGAGGTCGCAGGAATATGGTAAAGATACCTGTGCATCACGTATTCAATAAAGGTGAAAAAGAAAAGCCCGGCCAGGAACAGCCCTATCATCGCAGGCGCTTCAAAACCCTTTTCGATGATACCGTAATAAACCAGCGCCGCGGCGATCACCCCAAAAATGATTAGGGGAATAGAAATATGCGTATGCGTTAGTTTTTCCAGGATAGGATTGTCAAATAACTTTGGCGATCCCTTGTGCTTAGGTCTTTTTAATTTTGTCGATTCCATAGTTCCATTCATTTAAAAAAGTCCGTGTAACTCCCCGTCGATCCTGTTAATAATACCTCCAAGATCTTCCGGATTATCCACAAAGTTAATATTATCTACATCTATAATCAGCAGGTTCCCCTTGTCGTAATTATGTACCCAGGCTTCGTATCGTTCGTTCAGTCTGCTCAGGTAATCTATAGATATCGTGTTCTCATAATCCCTCCCTCGACTGTGAATTTGCGCTACCAGGTTCGGGATGCTGCTTCTAAGATAAATTAGAAGGTCTGGGCCCTGAACCACGCTTTCCATAAGATCGAATAAGGATTTATAGTTCTCAAAATCCCGGTTGGTCATCAATCCCATCGCATGCAGGTTGGGAGCAAAGATGTAGGCATCCTCGTAGATGGTCCTGTCCTGAATGATCTTCTTCCCGCTCTCTCTAATCTGAAGTATCTGTCTAAACCTGCTGTTAAGGAAATAGATCTGTAAATTGAACGACCAGCGTTCCATTTTGTTATAAAAATCTTCCAGATATGGGTTTTCCAGGACATCTTCGAATTGAGGTTCCCAGTTATAATGTTTCGCTAATAATCTGGTTAGAGTGGTCTTTCCTGCACCAATGTTTCCGGCGATGGCTACATGCATAATTTGATTTCTTAGGCTGAATTAAGGAGTGTAAAGATAAAATAATTGAATTAAAATAGGCAGTATCCCTTTGCGAGTAGGTAGAATTTTTTCAGCCAGATTTTAAGATTTCAAACAAGATGATTAAATTACTGAAAATGAAATCATTAGGATCTAATCCTTGTTAGAATCAATCAATATGAAAAGACTTATTTTTTTAAGCTTCCTGGTATTTACTTTAATCGCTAGTTCCCAATCGAGTACAGAAGCCGATAATCCGATTTCGGTTGAAAATACCTTTAAAGAAGGAATAGTAACGAAGCAAAGCACACGGAATTTTGAAGAAACCTATGAAAGCTTAAGGCAGGCTTTGGAAGAAAACCCGGCAATTAGAATTATGGCGGAGATAGACCATCAGGAAAATGCTAAAACTTCAGGCCTGAAACTTTCTCCCACCAGGCTCATCATCTTCGGAAACCCGAAATTGGGAACTCCGTTAATGCAGGAGGAGCAGAGTATCGCCCTGGACCTTCCGCAGAAAATGCTCATTTGGGAAGATACTTCGGGAAATGTGTATATCTCTTTCAATGATCCTTATTATGTAGCGGAAAGGCATGGCCTTAAAAACAATGATGAATTGCTGGAAAAAATGGAAAAGGCCTTGAATAAACTGGCTAACCGGGCCGCGGGCATCTAAAATACGTCCTGCAAACAGGTGGCACATTTGGCATAGGTCCAGATGCAGTCTACGAAATCTGTGAACATATGGAAGAAAAGGCCAATGCATACGAGCCTTAAAACCCTGTGTTTAATAAAGATCATTCCCAGCACATAGCCAGTAATGGCAATTTCAGAATGCAGCGGGTGAAAACCTATACTGCATCTATCGGGATCGAACAAGGGTACAGCCAGTAAATGGTCCAGGTCTACCAGCATGGTCGCGGCCAGGATAAGCCAGTATTTAAGCCATTTTTCCTTGTCGTATAGATAGGCGATCCCGCCAATAACTAGGAAATGAAGTGAGTAATGTACTATTTGTTGCAAGAGCAGGGCTTAGTTTTGGTTGCTTCTATTCTCATCTTTCTCCTCGTCTGGTTGCAGTAATTTATTGAGTTTCCTTTCCAGAGCAATATACCTTGAAAAGCCCACGATCATAAAAAGTATACAGATAAATAGGGATAAATATCCTACCCACATAAGGCTTATGCCCTGGTATTCTTTGATCTGTAACAGGGCCAGGCCGCTAATGAGCAGGTAGATGGAGGCACGTATATAAGAGAGCAGTGTCCTTTCGTTGGCCAGCTTGGTGCGCTCCAGGGCGAGATGCTCCCGTACCAGCTTTTCATCAATTATTCTTGTTTTAAAGGGATTGTGAAGTTTTACTCTTCTCATGATCAGAACGGAAAAAATATTGGAATTACAAAGGATGCTGCGATCCAGATGATAAAGTTAAGGGGTGTCCCGAACTTTAAAAAATCTCGGAACCTATAATTTCCCGGAGCATATACCATAGTATTCACGGGATAGCTCACCGGCGTCATAAATGTGAGGGAACAGGCGAACATCACGCCTATTAAAAATGGTTTTTCACTTACCTGCATTGCCGCGGCTAGGCTAATCACGATAGGGGTCATAAGTGCTGCCGCTGCTTTACTTGAAAGCACGTTGGTAGAGAGGAAGGTGAACAGGAAAATAAGGCTCAGCGTCCATCTCGGGTCCAGGCTGCCCAGGGATTCATAGATATATTGCGAAATAATATCGGAACCGCCGGTCTTTTCCAGGGCCTTACCCATGGAGAGAACCCCGGCGATCATAAAGATCACCTTCCATTCTATGGCCTCGTAGGCCTCCTGTGGTTTCAAAATAGTAAGGGTCACCAATAAAAGACTCCCAATCATCGCACTAATTAGGATGGAAGTAATATTGAAGGCTGCTGCACTAACCACTCCTATCACGATGAGAAGTGCGGGAATTGCCTTTTTGTAATCTACCCTTCTTCCCTGATATTCTGAAAGTGTTACGATTAGTTTTTCACCGGTAAGCAGGGAAATGGCCTTTTCTGAAGCAAAAAGCAGCATCATATCGCCTTCCCTTAACACCACCTGGGAAACGTCTTCGGTAATGGTTTCTTTTCTATGCCTTATGGCCAGGACCGAAGCATAATAGGTACTCCTGAAGTTGATCTGCCTTATCGATCTTCCTGCAAGTTCAGACCCATAGGGGATCATAACCTCGTAGATCTTTTTTTCTTCCTTTGGCGGATTTTTTCCGGCCTCAAGTTTATCATTCGGCTTTACATTATTCACATTTTCCTTATCTCCCCTTACCGAAAGACCTTTCCTAACCTTGAGCTTAGCCAGGTTTACTGGGTCTACCAGGATGCGGACCAGGTCATTTTCTCTAAGGACGGTCTCTCCGTTAATCTCGTAAACCCGGTAATGTTTTCTTTTGATGCGCAGGATCTGCACCTTGAAATCGTTCACCAGTTTGGATTCAGATATGGAATGGTCTATATCATCACTATCTGCCAGCAGTTCGATCTCGGCCATATATTTTTCAGCCTCCTTCTTAAGGCCGGCGGTTTCCGGAAGGTCACGTTTAGGCAAAATGATGGGGCCGACTATAAAAATATAGGTCATCCCGATGGTTAGAAGGCAAAGGGCCGCCAGCGAAAATTCGAACATACCAAAGGCTTCTGAGCCCAGTTTTTCAGCATAGCTGCTTACAAGTATGTTCGTGGAAGTACCAATCAGGGTACAGGTTCCGCCAAATAAAGCTGAAAAGGAAATAGGGATAAGCAGCCTGGCCGGACTTATATTGGCTTCACGACATACCAGCAGTGCTACTGGAATGAGGATGGCCACTACGGCTGAATCATTGATAAAAGCTGAAAGCACTGCCGAAGTAGCACAAAGTGAGACCAAAGCGAAAAAATAATTGATGCGCGCTATCTTGATCAATTTGGCGCTCAGGCCATCGATAATTCCCGATTTAAATACCGCCGCACTTACCACGAACATACAGCCCAGGGTAATGGTGGCAGGATGGTTGAATCCTGAAAAACCTTCTTCAGGACTCAGGACTCCCGAAACGATGAACAGGGCCATAATGATAATGGAAGTGGTATCTATCGAGAAATAATCGCGCACAAAGAGAATGATCCCTATAACGATTATTACTACAGTTAGGTACAATTCCATCTGTGAACCTGTTGGTTAGTTAATTTTTTGGTTTATTTAAAGATAGTATTTCTTTTATTTAATGGTATAAAAAACTAAAATTCAGCCAACTGTATTTGTAGAATGAGTAAAAATGAAAAAAATGAATACTGGTTGCGAGGTAGAATAGAAGGAGTGTCAGATATGCTCCAGCCGGCGGCACATGCCCTTCTGCAAAGCAGGGAAGAGGCAGAAGCTTATCTAGAAGGCTTCCCTGCCAAACTCTTTTGGGAAAGACCGGCGGGCAGAGCCTCGGTGGCTTTCCATCTTCAGCATATAACTGGCGTGACCAATCGCCTAGTAACCTATGCCAAAGGACGGCAGTTAGATGAAGAGCAATTAAAATTTCTTGATAATGAAGGGATTCCTGATGTTGATCTTAGCCTCTCTACTCTTCTGGAGGATCTCGAAAACTCTATCGACTCAGCTGTGATGTATCTCAAAAGTTTGCAGGAGGAAGATCTTACGCGGAAAGTGGGAATTGGTAGAAAAAGGATAGGATCTACTTTAATAGGTACTCTTTTTCATGCCGCGGAACATTCTCAAAGGCATGTTGGGCAAATGCTGGTAACAATTTCGGTTGTCAAAGCTAAAATGGGAGATTGGTAAGGTCTACGTTACCGCCGGAAATGATAATCCCGATCTTTTTGTTTTTGAAGCGCTCTTTTTCCTTGATCACAGCGGCAAGTGCCACCGCGCTGGAGGGTTCAACGATGATCTTCATGCGTTCCCAGATAAGCCTTAAGGCAGATTTTATCTCGTCTTCGGCAACTCTTATGATCTCTTCAACATTTTCCAGGATGATAGGGAAATTCTGGTCGCCAAGTTGGGTTTTTAGACCGTCTGCGACCGTATTTGCATATTTGTTGGTCTCGATTCTGCCAGATTGGAGTGACCGCCAGGCATCATCGGCTTCCAAAGGTTCACCGCCAATGCAGTTGCAGTTCTTTCCGAAGTGTTTCACAGCGAGGGCAGTACCGGCAATGAGTCCGCCACCTCCTACGGGACAGAAAATATGATCCAGGTCTGGATAATCCTCCAGTAATTCCATCGCTGCAGTTCCCTGTCCCAGGATCACATTTATATCGTTAGAAGGATGAATAAATGTAGCTCCGGTTTCTTTTTGAATTCTATTAGCCGCTTCCTCACGATCCTTTAAAGTTGATGGACATTCGGTAATTTGTCCGCCATAAGTGCGTACTGCTGCTTTTTTGACCTCAGGAGCCGAATCTGGCATTACGATATAGGCTGGAACATTCAGGCTTTTAGCTGCGAGTGAAAGGGCCTGGGCGAAGTTACCAGAGGAATGGGTCACCACTCCTTTGGCTTGTTTTTCTTCAGAAAGGTTCAGGATGGCATTAGTAGCGCCACGCATCTTAAAGGCACCCATTTTCTGAAAATTCTCGCATTTAAAGAAAACTTCGGCTCCTACCACTTCGTTTATCAAACTGGAGGTAAGCACCGGCGTGCGGTGAATATGTGGTAAAATCCTTTCAGATACTTTGCTAAGCTGTTCCTTTCCTGTTTTCAAAATATTGAAGTTTGGAGTGAAAATAAAAATTCCCCGAATATCTCGGGGAATTTTCTAATAACATTATTCGTCTATCGGAATTGCCATGATGGGAATTTCCGCTTTTTTGATAAGTTCTCTGGATACGCTTTCCTGCAAAAGGTTGTGAAGGAAGCTGTGTTTATGAGTTCCTACGATCAGCAGGTCAATATTTAGTTTCTTGGCTTCAGCAAGTACCGTCTCTACGGTAGAACCTTGTATCAACAATGCATCTGCCTTCACTTCCTCGCTTAAAAAATTCTTACAGATCTCCTGAAGGTTTCGGTGTTCCTCGCGATATTCATTGGCTTTTATGTCGCGGATATATTGTGGCCCTGGCTCGTAGCCTACAAAATCGGGTTCGGGTTCAGCAACATGAAGAACCCAAACTTTAGATTCAAACTTCTGGGCAATGCTGTCTGCATAAACCATTAACTCCCCGATGCTGTCATTAAAATCTACAGCGACCATGATATTTTTAAACGTATCCATCTCTCAGCGATTTAATTATCAATAACCTTTATCTTTTTCTACCTTGTTTTCAAGAGGTTCATCTTCTTTCATTCGGTCGTAATTGTCAGCGATCTGTCCAACTACCGATTCTGGTTTGGTCACACTGGCGATATGGGGAGTAATATTGATCTTTGGATGTTCCCAGAAAGGATGTTCTTCCGGTAAAGGTTCTTCCCGGAATACATCTAATGAGGCTCCCGAGAGGTGACCACTGTCGATCATTTCCATAAGGTCATGTTCTACAAGATGTTCCCCTCTCGCTACGTTGATCACGTAAGCACCTTCCGGTAACATATCAAAAAGATCTGAATTTAGAATGTTCTTGGTGTCTTCGGTCAATGGTAAAAGGCAAACCAGGATCTGGGAGTTTTTTAGAAATTCTTCCAGCTGGTCCTTGCCGTGATAACATTTAACATCTTCACATTCTTTTTCGGTCCTGGACCAGGCATTCACCTTGAAAAAGTTCTTGGTAAGCTTCCCAGCCACGGCATTACCCAGGACTCCAAGTCCCATGATTCCTACGGTAGTGTTTTGTGGGCGCTTGTACTGGAACTGTTCCCATTCCTTTTTTCTCTGCGCCTTGGAATAATAATGCAGGTCACGAATGTGGTTCATTACCTGGCTTAATACGAAATCTCCCATATCTTCGGTAAGTGTGTCGTCTACTACCTTGGTTACTTTGACCCCTTCCGGCAATGCACTGTCGCTAAGAATATGGTCTACTCCCGCTCCCATACTGGCTATAACCTTTAGATTAGGATAATTTTTAAACAATCCTCTCGGGTGATTCCAGGTAAGTGCAAATTCTACTTCTTCTGTATCATGCTCTTCGGGATATACGTAAATGTTCATCCCCGGATGTCTGTTTTCTAAAGCTTTTACCCATTCCTCCGGATCTCTTCCCGGACTTACAATCAATACTGACATAAATTTTTTTTCTTTTTTAACTAACAAAGGCGCTGTAGCCGGTAATGGCTCGGCCAACTATAAGTGAATTGATTTCTTTTGTTCCTTCATAACTGTAGATCGCTTCGGCATCTGCCACAAAGCGAGCCACGTCGTATTCTAATAATATTCCGTTTCCACCAAGTACTTCTCTTGCCTGGCTCACCACGTCACGCATCCTCATGCTGCAGTAAACCTTAGCTAAACTGGCATGTTCGTCTCTTAACAGGTCCTGGTCCTGTAATTCAGATAATCTGAAACAAAGGGTTTGCATTGAGGTAAGGTTGGATAACATTTCAACCAGGTGGTTTTGAACCAGCTGGAACGAGGCAATTGGTCTGCCGAACTGTTCCCTCTTTTTCGTGTATTTCAAGGCACTTTCGTAAGCGCCGCGGGCACAGCCCACCGCCTGCCAGGCTACTCCGGCACGGGTCATTCTTAAAACATTGGCGGTATCTTTAAAGGAATTGGCATTCTGAAGTCGGTCGCTTTCAGGTACCTTGCAATCGGTCAAAGTAATAATGGCATTCTGAACGATTCGCAGTGCCATCTTATCCCTGATCTTTTCGGTTTCAAAACCAGGATTTTCCTTTCTTACCAGGAATCCCTTGACCTGGTTGGAATCAAGATCTCGAGCCCAGATGACCGTGACGTCAGAAAAAGTAGCATTTCCTATCCATTTTTTCTGGCCGTTCAGCACCCAGTTCTCTCCATCAAATTTGCAGGTGGTTTCAAGTCCGCCGGCAACGCCTGAACCTACATCAGGTTCGGTAAGACCAAAGGCACCGATCTTCTCCATTTTCTGCATTTTTGGCAACCATTCCTGTTTTTGTTCCTCGCTTCCGCATAAATAAATAGAGCCCATCGCTAAACCACTATGGACTCCGAAGAAAGTAGAGATAGAAACATCTACACGTGCAATTTCCTGCGCGATGATACCTTCCATTAAAAATGGTAAATTCGGGCAGCCATATCCTTCATAAGGCACACCAACGATATTGAGCTTGCTGAATTTTTCGATCACCTCGAACGGGAACTGGTCTTTCTTCCAGTATTCGTTTACCAGAGGCTTGATCTCATCCTCCATGAAATTGCGCACCTTCAGCTGAATTTCCCGTTGCTCCTCAGTCAATCTTAGATCGAGATTGTAAAAATCACCGTCGATAGGAGGTAGGTCATGCTGGCCTTTTCGGCGCTTGGTTTTTAACATTTTCATCAATCCGGCTAGTTGCCGGTCGTCAAGCTTGCCCAGGGTTTGCATGGCTTCCGTAAGATCAATTTTACTGTTGATCTTGGCGAGCTGATCCATATCTACCTGCTTTAACAGGTTGATGGTGTTTCTTACCTTTTTAAAAAATGACATACGAAGATGGCTTGGTGAATTTTAAAAATAAGGATTATAAGAGCTGCAGGCTGTTAAGGTTTTCCGAAGAAATGATAAAACTGGCGGTGGGATAGAAGCATAAAAAAAGCCGCTCTAAAAGCGGCTTTATATTTCAAAGATTTGGTTTGGGATTATTCGATCCCGAAAACCTTTTTTACCTTATCCACAAAATCCAGTTTCTCCCAGGTGAACAATTCTACCTCTTTGGTGATGCGTCCATTATAGGGACTCTCAAAAACCTTGGTTTCAACGCGTGGTTCTTTTCCCATATGTCCGTAAGCCGCGGTCTCACGGTAGATCGGGTTTCTAAGTTTCAGTCGGTCTTCGATGGCGGCTGGTCTCATGTCGAAGATCTCTCTTACTTTCTCAGCAATCTTTCCGTCGCTTAGGTCCACATTCTTCTTTCCGTAAGTATAAACCGAAATGGACGTTGGTTCAACCACTCCAATTGCGTAAGATACCTGGACAAGAATTTCAGGAGCTACTCCAGCAGCAACAAGATTCTTGGCGATATGCCTTGAAGCATAAGCTGCGGAACGGTCTACTTTTGAAGGGTCTTTTCCAGAAAATGCACCACCTCCGTGGGCACCTTTTCCACCATAGGTATCCACGATGATCTTTCTTCCGGTAAGCCCGGCATCACCATGAGGCCCACCAATTACGAATTTCCCGGTAGGGTTAATGTGATAAACGATATCGTCATTGAATAATTTCTGAACATATTCCGGCAATTGTTCTTTCACTCTAGGGATCAGGATTTCAATAATATCTTTTTTGATCTTGGCCAGCATTTTTTCGTCGTCCTTGTCAAAATCATCATGCTGTGTAGAAACTACGATCGCCACAATGCGCTGAGGTACATTATCGTCGCTGTATTCTATCGTTACCTGACTTTTGGAATCAGGTCTTAAATAATCGATTTCCTTTCCTTCACGGCGCAATTTCGCGAGTTCGATCAGGATCTTATGGGAGATGTCGAGTGCCAGAGGCATGTAGTTTTCAGTTTCATTGGTCGCGTAGCCGAACATCATTCCCTGGTCACCGGCTCCCTGCTCATCTTTTTTACCGCGGTCCACCCCCTGGTAAATATCTTGGGACTGTTCATGAATTAGAGAGATCACCCCGCAGGAATCCCCGCTGAATTTATAGGCGCCTTTGGTATAACCAATATCATTGATCACGTCTCGTGCGATGTTCTGAACGTCCAGGTAGGTATTACTTCTCACTTCCCCTGCCAGTACCACCTGTCCGGTAGTTACCAGCGTTTCGCAGGCTACCTTCGATTCCTCGTCAAAGGCTAGAAAATTGTCTAAAAGAGTGTCACTAATCTGGTCTGCAATCTTATCTGGGTGCCCTTCAGAAACACTTTCTGAAGTAAATAAATAAGCCATTCAATTTCTTTTTTAATTAATACGAATGGAAAAATTTGACGTGAAGAGCTAAGAGAGGTGTGTCTACATTCTGCTTTAGCATTTGCTATACTTTAGAAGTATAAGGGTTGCAATCAGTCAAATCTATCCCTTTCAATAACTTGGCTACAAATGTATAAAAATTCAGTTCATCCCAAATTCTTTTAACGTCATTTTATCCTATTTGTTCACTGGGTTTTTGATCGGGGCGTTGCCCTTCCCCGCTAAGCGGGTAGGGCCGGGCTTTCGCTGCTCGCTTCCCGATGAAAAATCGGGAGAGCTCAAACAACCGCTCAATCCCTAACGCAAAATATTTTCAATAAAAACCAAAAAAGGTGTATTGAAATTTTAAATACTTCAAAATAAAGGGCTTAAAAAATAAATTTTCGCATTTCTTTTCTAAAAGCTTGGATATTAAAAATTTCCGTGCATATCTTTGTAATTCAGAAAACGAAAAAATGATCAGTCTAATTTGTAATATGATGTGTATGATGTGGAAACCTTCCGCAGCGCACTCTATTGCATAAAACTGAAAAGATATAATTGCAAAAAGCCGCTGCCAACCGCAGCGGCTTTTTTTATATCATGATTTTTAAGTTGGAAAACCCAAATCAAACCTCAGCCCGAACCAAGTTCAGGAGGACTAAAAAAGAAGAGATCTAATGAAAACAATTGGCAACCTAATGATGACTATGTGTATGTGCATGATGTGTATGCGCCGTATGAATCGCTATTGCCAAAACTGGAGAATTTAATTAGTTATAAAGTTCAATTCGCAAAGTCCCCCTGGTAATAGCATATCAGGGGGACTTTTTTATTAGGGATAAATCAACATTAAAAATCAATATCATGAGTACTAAAAATTTTTCAACAAAAGCATTACATGCAGGACACGATGTAAAACAAAATGGCGGAACCAGGGCAGTACCGCTGTACCAGTCCACTTCTTACGTATTTAATAATTCCGATCATGCCGCTGCGCTATTCTCGCTGGCCGAGCCAGGATTTATTTACACCAGGATCAATAACCCAACGCTGGATATCCTGGAACAGCGACTGGCGGCACTGGAAGGCGGGATCGCAGCCGTGGTAACCGCCTCAGGAACTGCAGCCACAAGCACCGCGCTGCTCACCCTTTTAAAAGCAGGAGATCATATAGTTTCTTCAAATAGCCTTTACGGCGGAACTTACAACCTCTTCAAGAATACCTTACCTCGCCTCGGCATCACCACCACCTTCGTAGACCCAACAGATCCAACAAATTTTACCAAAGCAGCAAAAGAGAATACCAGAGTATTCTTCGCTGAATCTGTGGGAAATCCAAAACTGGATGTGCTGGATCTAAAAGGAATTTCAAAAGAAGCAAAAGCTTTTAAAGTTCCCTTCATCGTAGATAATACGGTTGCTACACCTTATTTACTCAATCCAATTGAACACGGGGCAGATATCGTGCTGCATTCATTAACGAAATATATCAATGGTAACGGAACTGCCTTAGGTGGCGCAATTATCGATGCCGGTAAATTCGACTGGGCCAATGGAAAATTCCCTGAATTCACCGAGCCTTCTCCTGGTTATCACGGACTGGTTTACCACGAAGCCTTAGAGGAAGCTGCCTTTATCGCCAAAGTTAGAATTGAAGGATTGAGAGATCACGGTGCGGCACTGAGTCCGTTCAATGCATTCCAGATCATTCAGGGATTGGAAACTTTAAAGATCAGAATTAAAGAACATAGTAAGAATGCACTGGAACTGGCCAAATGGCTTCAGGAACAGGAAGAAGTGGAATGGGTGAATTACCCGGGACTAGAGGACAGCAAATATTATGGTCTTGCCAAGGAATATCTTCCAGAAGGTCAAAGCGGACTCGTAACCTTCGGCGTTAAAGGTGGCTATGAAGCTGCGAAAACCGTGGTAGATGAAGCTAAAGTATTCTCATTACTTGCAAATATAGGAGATACTAAATCGCTGATTATTCATCCGGCGAGTACTACGCATCAGCAGTTAACCGAGGAGGAACAGGCCTCAACCGGAGTGACTCCAGATCTTATCAGGTTATCTGTTGGATTGGAAGATGTAGATGATCTTAAGTCGGATCTGAAAGAGGCCTTTGCACAAATTAAAAAGAGATCATTGGTTTAATGTTGGTTTTTAATCGATCCGGGGAAAGTTGAAAAATGCTTTTCCCGGATTAAACTAAAAGAAATGCTTCAAGAGATTACAATAGAGAATTTTAAAAATTCCGCGGGAACGGTGCAGGATATCCACCTGAGCTACCAGTTCTTCGGAAAAAAACCTACAGAGGCTCCCATCATCCTGGTAAATCACGCCCTAACCGGGAACTCCCTGGTGACTGGCAGTAAAGGCTGGTGGAAGGAGCTAATAGGGAAAAATAAATGTATAGATATCAACCGTTTTTGTGTACTGGCTTTTAATATTCCTGGTAACGGATTTAAAGGGCCCGAAGACCAGTTCTTTGAAAATTATAAGGAATTCAGACTGAGAGATATTGCGGAGATTCAGGCACAGGCCCTGGAAAAGCTGAATATCACTAAACTTTTTGCCATCATAGGTGGGAGTATTGGTGGTGCATTGGCCTGGGAACTGGCAGTTTTGAAGCCTGAGCTTGCTGAGAACATCATCCCGATCGCCTGTGATTACAAATCCACAGACTGGCTGGTAGCGAATTGCAGGATCCAGGGTCATATTCTGAATAATTCCTCCAACCCGGTGCACGATGCGAGAATGCATGCCATGACCTTTTACCGAACTCCACAATCGCTGGCACAGAAATTCGAGGGTAAAAGGAACAGGGAAAACCAGGCATTTGAAGTGGAGAACTGGCTTTTACATCATGGGGAGAAGCTTAAGAACAGGTTTACGCTTCCTTCTTATAAACTGATGAACCACCTGCTTACCACTATTGATATTAGCGATGGTACAGGAAATCACCTGGAAGCAGCCAGCAGGATCAAAGGGGATATTCATATAGTCACGGTTAATTCTGACCTGTTCTTTCTGGCAGAGGAGAACTGGAACTCTTACGTGGAATTGTCTCTATTAAAGAATAATATCAGCATCCATGAGATCAGGTCCATTCATGGCCACGATGCTTTTTTGATCGAGACGGACCAGCTAAATAAATTTTTAAAACCAATATTTCAATCAACTATTCAAGCAAATGAAAACAATACATCTCGCACTGTTTGGGCCGGGTAAGGTAGGCAGCAAATTACTGGAACAACTAGCCTCTTCGGAAGAACATTTAAAGGAATCTTCCGGCCTAATCCTGAAATTGGTCCTTGTGGCAGATTCTTCGCATGCGCTTCTGAATCCTAAAGGGATAAAGTCTGATTGGGATAGCGGTTTTAAAAGAAGTTCAAGGAAATATTCTTTTTCAGAAGTCGAGGAGTATTTCAAAAAGCATCAGTTTGAAAACCTCGTTTCCATAGACACTACGGCAAGTAACGAGTTTCCGCATAAATATTTCGACCTGGTGAATGCCGGAAGTCATATTATCGCGGCAAATAAAGTGGCCAATACACTGTCTTTCGAGTTTTATGAGAAGCTGAGAAAAGTGTTGAAAAAGAACAATAAGAATTTTGTTTATGAAACCAATGTGGGTGCGGGTCTTCCTATAGTAGAAACCTTAAGGAATTTGCATCTTTCGGGAGAGAAGGTCACCAGGATAAGAGGGGTGTTCTCTGGTTCGCTGAGCTATATTTTCAATACGTTTTCAAGCGAACAAAAGGAATTTTCCAAAGTCCTGGAAGAAGCCGGAGTTCTTGACTATACTGAACCTGATGCGCGAATAGACCTTAGCGGAAAGGACGTGGGAAGAAAATTGCTCATCCTGGCCAGGGAAATACAATTGAAAAAGGAATTCGAGGAAGTGAAAATCGAATCGCTGATTCCCCATCAGTTGAACGGTGATACCACGCTGGAAGAATTCAATTCAAGGATTTCAGAATTAGATGGACACTTTGCAAAATATAAATCAAAACAGCTAAAAGATGAGGTGCTTAGATATATTGGAGAACTGGATGTGGAAAAAGGCAGCCTGGAGGCAAAACTGATCAGGGAACCAAAGGCTTCAGCACTGGGCCAAATAGAGGGCGCCGATAATATTTTTGAGATCTATACCGAATCCTATAAAGATCAGCCTTTAGTGATTCGTGGAGCCGGAGCGGGGACCGCAGTGACCGCAAGAGGAGTATTTGGCGATATTTTAAAAATATCGGAACGATTAAATTAGAATAAAATGGAAAACCTACAAGCCATAGCAACCGAGAAAAGTGACTGTAACGCACATTATCAGGAGAATTTTGAAACGATAGCAGTAAGAACTCAAAGTGAAAGAACGCAATTTCAGGAGCATTCGGTGCCGTTGTATCTAACTTCAAGTTATTTATTTGAAGATTCTGAAGATATGAGGGCGAGTTTTGCCGAAGAGAAAGAGCGTAATATTTACAGCCGATTCACCAATCCTAATACTTCAGAATTCGTTGATAAGATCGTTAAAATGGAAGGCGCCGAAGCCGGTTATGCTTTTGCAACAGGAATGGCAGCGGTTTTTTCCACCCTGGCAGCTTTGCTAAATAGTGGAGATCATATTGTCGCGGCAAGATCTGTTTTCGGCTCAACGCATGGCTTGTTCACTAAGTATTTTCCGAAGTGGAATATTTCGCATTCCTATTTTGATGTGAATGAACCGGAAACCATTGAAAGTTATATAAAACCTGAAACCAAAGTGCTTTTTGCGGAGTCTCCAACAAACCCGGGAGTTGATATCCTGGACCTGGAACACCTGGGTGAAATTGCAAAAAAGCATGATCTCATTCTGATAATCGATAATTGCTTTCCTACGCCATATATTCAGAACCCGATTAAATTCGGCGCTGACCTGGTGATACATTCGGCTACCAAATTGATCGACGGTCAGGGAAGAGTGCTTGGTGGTGTTACCGTTGGGAGAGAAGACCTAGTAAGGGAAATCTATTTGTTCAGTAGAAATACGGGGCCGGCGCTTTCCCCATTTAACGCCTGGGTACTTTCGAAAAGCCTGGAAACTTTATCAGTTCGCTTGGAAAAGCATTGCGAAAATGCAATGAAAGTGGCTGAATACCTGGAAGGAATTGAACAGACCCAGAATGTGAAATATCCTTTCCTAAAATCGCATCCACAATATGAAGTGGCGAAAAAACAAATGAGATTAGGCGGGAATATAGTGGCTTTTGAAATAAAAGGAGGAATTGATGCGGGTCGCAGGTTTATCGATAATTTGAAGCTTTGCTCAAGATCGGCCAACCTGGGAGATACCCGAACAATTGTGACGCATCCTGCTTCTACAACTCATAGTAAACTGAGTGAAAATGAACGCCTGGAAGCGGGAATTACAGACGGATTGGTAAGGATCTCAGTAGGACTGGAACATATAGAAGATATTATTAATGATTTAAAGACAGCATTAAAGAATTAAGGAAGGCAAGTGAAAATATTTTTATATTCGTCCCATGCTTTCCAAAAAGACAAAGTACGGAATTAAGGCCCTGGCCTATATCGCCAGGAAAAAGGACAGAAAACCGGTCCAGGCTTCAGAAATATCTGAAAGTGAGAATATTTCTCAGAAGTTTCTGGAAAGTATTCTTCTGGAGTTGAGAAAATCGGGTTTCCTGGGTTCAAAAAAAGGTAAGGGCGGAGGCTATTATCTTATTAAAGAGCCTGGTGAAATAAGGATGACTGCGGTGATCCGGGTCCTGGAAGGTCCCATTGCAATGGTCCCTTGTGTAAGCCTTAATTACTATGAAAAATGTGATGATTGCCCGGATGAGAACACCTGTTCAGTTCATAAGCTGATGATACAGGTTCGGGACGCCTCACTTCAGGTACTTGGTGAGAACACTTTAGAAGATATTGCGAGCCTGCAATAGGTTGAAGTGTTAAAATAAGATTTTTATTAGAGAAATAATTGGTGTTTAAACGCACGAAGTCTAGTTTTGTTTAAAACCTAGTAAACCGATAGGATTATAGTTTTATGGAAGCGACTTTGGAAAATAGAGGTATTATGAGAAAGTATTCAGCAAAGGAGTTAAGAGCTCTAAACAGCCAGCTAAAGGGGATAGACCCTTCAGAAGTAATAAGATGGGTGCTGGTAAATAGCAAAAAACCGGTGATTACCACGAATTTCCGCCCTTATGAAGCGGCGATATTACATGCGGTGGTAAGTGAGAAGCCAGATACAACCGTTGTATGGTGCGATACCGGATATAATACTCCTCAAACTTACAAACATGCCGATGCGGTTATCAGGCAACTGGGCCTAAACGTAAAATTGTATACCCCTAAACAAACCGCGGCTTACCGTGATGCGCTCAATGAAGGTATTCCCGATGTGAACAGTCCGCTGCATGAAGAATTTACCAGGCAGGTAAAACTGGAGCCTTTTCAACGAGCTATGGCCCAACAGCAGCCAGATGTATGGTTTACTAATTTAAGAAAAGGACAAACCGCATTTAGAGATAGTATTGATATCCTAAGCTATAGTAAGGACGGGCTTTTAAAAGTGAGTCCTTTTTACCACTGGACCGATGAAAAACTGGACGAATATTTAAAGAAACATAAGCTACCGAACGAGTTTAAATACTTTGATCCAACCAAGGTATTGTCTAATAGGGAATGTGGTTTACACGCTTAATTAGAAGAAACTGATGTTTAAAATTTCGATGAATACGATTTGTTATATGTGTATGTGCTATTCGCCTCACACTTAGAAGCCTATTTTATAAACTGAATTATAAAAAGTCCTTTTAAGTGATCCACCTAAAAGGACTTTTTTCATTTTAATCAATTTAATCATGCAAAGTTTTAGAACCGAAATTGAAAATCCCATTGTCGAACAGGACATTCTGGATTTGGAGAAAAAGATAAGGTTATTCCGGGAAGGAAAGGCTGATGAAGAGAAATTCCGGAGCCTGCGTCTTGCACGTGGAGTTTACGGACAAAGACAGGCTGGTGTTCAAATGGTTCGTATAAAACTGCCGTTTGGAAAGGTTACTTCAGAACAGTTACATCGAATCGCCGATGTTTCTGATGAATATTCCAAAGGGCGATTGCATATCACTACGAGACAGGATATCCAAATACATTATGTGAGCCTGGACCGGACTCCTGAACTCTGGGCACAGCTCGAAAAAGATGATGTTACCCTTAGGGAAGCTTGCGGAAATACGGTAAGAAATATTACCGCTTCTCCAACCGCGGGTATAGATCCAAACGAACCGTTTGATGTTTCGCCTTATGCGTACGCTGCATTTCAATTCTTTCTACGGAACCCTATTTGCCAGGAAATGGGCAGGAAATTCAAAATGTCTTTCTCCTCTTCAGATGAGGATACAGCCTTAAGTTATATCCATGATCTCGGGTTTATCGCGAAACTGAAAGATGGAAAACGCGGTTTTAAAGTAATGCTTGGTGGCGGACTCGGTTCTCAGCCAAGACATGCTGATGAGCTTTACGATTTTCTTCCGGCGGAGGAGATCATTCCGCTAATTGAAGGTGTGCTTCGCGTTTTTGATCGTCATGGCGAACGTGCAAAGCGATTAAAAGCAAGAATGAAATTCCTGACCAAGGATATTGGGAAAGAAGCCTTTATGGAATTGGTGGAAGCACAGAAAACGGCTTTATCTCAAAAACAACCAAAATTCGAAATTGAGAAATTTGAAGCTGCTCCACTATTACAAGACGTAAAAGTTCCTTCTGTGGAAATCGAAGATCAGAAAGATTTTGAAACCTGGAAGCAAACCAATGTCTTCAAACAGAAGCAGGAAGGATTATATGCTATTGGAATCCGTGTTCCCTTAGGTGATTTTTATACCGGTGGCGCCAGGAAGCTGGCAGATCTGGTGAAAAAATATGCCGGTAACGAGCTAAGGTTAACGCTAAGGCAGGACATTCTGATACGTCATTTAAGGGAAGATTTTCTGCCATTCTTTTATTCTGAATTAAAAAAACTGGGTTATGCTGAAACCGGTTATAACAAAACGGTCGATATTACGGCCTGCCCGGGAACCGATACCTGTAATCTTGGAATAGCGAGCAGTACGGGAATTGCAGATGTTCTGGAAGATGTTTTAAAAGAGGAATATCCTCAATTCATCAACGGTAAGGATATTACTATTAAGATCAGCGGATGTATGAACGCCTGCGGCCAGCATAATATGGCTGAAATTGGCTTCCAGGGAATGTCTATCAAGGTTGGTAAAACTGTGGCTCCGGCACTTCAGGTATTGCTTGGTGGCGGAACAATTGGAAACGGACAGGGAAGATTCGCAGATAAAGTGGTGAAGGTCCCAAGTAAAAGAGGACCTGAAGCACTAAGGGTTTTACTGAACGATTTTGAAGCAAATTCAAAAGCAGATGAAAAATTCGCGGAATATTACGACCGCAAGGAGAAAACCTATTTCTATGATCTGCTGAAAGACCTTGCAGACACTTCCAATCTTAGCGAGAATGATTTTGTGGACTGGGGCCACGAATCGCCATATATAAAAGCTGTAGGTGTAGGCGAATGTGCGGGAGTGGTTATCGATTTGATCGCGACGCTTTTATTCGAAAGTGAGGAAAAGATCGATAATGCAAAATCTGCACTGGAGAGAAAGGATTGGGCCGATAGTATTTATCATTCCTATACTTCAATTGTGAATTCCGCTAAGGCCTTATTGCTGGCTGAAGATGTGAAAACCAATACTCAGGCAGGTATCATTGCACAATTTGATGAACTTTTTGTAGAAACCGGAAAGATAGAATTATCAACAACTTTCAAGGAATTCACTTATCAATTGAACGAAAATGAGCCGACAGAGGCTTTTGCAAATAAATATTTAGAGGACGCGCATTTGTTCCTGAAGAGGGTGGATGCATTTAGAACAAAGGAGGTACAAAATGTATAATTCACCAAAATTAACCGTCGTTGGAGCAGGACCTGGGGATCCGGAATTGATCACCGTTAAGGCTTTGAATACATTGAAGTCTGCCAAAGTGGTGTTATATGACGCGCTTATCAATCGGGATCTGCTGAAATATGCGCCACAAGCGGAACATATTTTCGTCGGAAAACGAAAGGACAAACATCGTTTTTCGCAGGATGAGATCAATGAACTTATTGTAAAATATGCTTTGGAAAGAGGCCACGTAGTAAGACTCAAGGGTGGTGACCCATTTATATTTGGAAGAGGATCTGAAGAGATCAATTTTGCAAGGAAGAACGGGCTTGAAACAGCTGTAGTTTCAGGAATCACGTCTTCGATCGCGGTGCCGGCAAATGTTGGGATCCCGCTTACACAAAGAGGAACTTCGGAGAGTTTCTGGGTGATCACAGGAACCACATCTCAGAAAAATTTATCAAATGACGTTCGTCTGGCGGCTCAATCTACGGCAACGGTTGTGATATTAATGGGAATGGGAAAACTCCCGGAAATTGTTGAGGTTTTTAAAGGCTTCGGAAAACAGGATATTCCCGTGGGAATTATTCAGAACGGAACGACAGTTAATGAAAGATCAGGTTTTGGAACGATCGAATCTATTGAAAAGATCGTTTCAGAAAAACAAATGGGAGCTCCGGCAATTATAGTAATTGGTGAAGTGGTAAAAGAAGCGAATGCTTTACAGAAAGCTTTTCAGGATGTGAAAAGCATTCCAAAGAAATCGAATTTTATAAATGCAGGAGCAGCTTAAAACCAAAATACGTCAAGCTGAACTTGTTTCAGCTTCTCAATAGATCCTGAAACTCCCGAGGCTTCGGGACAGGATGACAAAATACAATGGTCAGGTCGAGCGGAGTCGAGACCTTAATAAATGAAAAATGGAAGAAAGAAACGAACTATACCCGGTTTTTCTAAAGGTCAATAAACTAAATATCCTGGTGGTGGGGGGTGGAAATGTGGGACATGAAAAACTTCATTTTCTGTTCAAATCTAGCCCCAATGCACAGGTTGAGATCGTCGCAAAATGGTTTTTACCGGAAACGGAAGAACTGGCAAAGAAACACGGCGCGAAACTGATCAAAGGCAGGTATAGAAAGAAATATCTGAGAAAAAAACATTTCGTGATCGCCGCGACCAACGATGCGAGACTTAATAAACGGGTTCACCGCCACGCGAAAAAGAGATTTTTACTGGCAAATATCGCCGACACCCCCGAACTCTGTGATTTCTACATGGGCGGAATTGTGAATAAAGGCCATGTAAAAATCGCGATTTCAACCAACGGGAAGTCGCCAACCACGGCAAAGCGGTTACGCCAGTTCTTCGAGGAGGTGATCCCTGAGAATGTGAACCAGATGGTCGAAAATTTAAATGAATATAGAAAGTCCATTAAAGGTGATTTTGAAGCCAAAGTGGAACAGATGAATACCATAACAGAATCCTTAATCGTAAAAAAAGAGAGTGATGATTAAAACAGATATCCTGATAATCGGGGCCGGGCCAACCGGATTGTTTACCGTTTTTGAAGCGGGATTATTAAAGCTAAAAACGCATTTGATAGATGCGCTTCCACAACCTGGTGGGCAATGTTCAGAAATTTACCCAAAAAAACCCATTTATGATATTCCGGCTTTTCCGGAGATCCTGGCGGGAGATCTGGTGAAGAATCTCATGGAACAGATAAAACCTTTCGAACCCGGATTCACTCTTGGTGAACGTGCGGAAACTCTGGAAAAACTAGATGATGGGACTTTTATTGTGACCACCAACAAAGGAACTCAGCATCATGCACCTGTAGTAGCAATTGCCGGCGGACTTGGATCTTTTGAACCTAAAAAACCACCTATTGCCAATATTTCAGACTTTGAGGATAAAGGAGTTTCATATTTTATTAAAGATCCTGAAGTCTATCGCGATCGAAAAGTAGTTATTGCCGGTGGTGGAGATTCCGCTTTAGACTGGGCTATTTATTTATCGGATGTTGCTTCAGAAGTTGCCCTGGTACATAGAAGGGAAGAATTCCGGGGAGCACTGGATTCCGTAGAAAGGGTTTCAGAACTGGCAAAACTTGGAAAAATTGAAATGATCACGAATGCCGAAGTTGTTGGATTAAAAGGAGAAGATGAACTGGAGCAGGTGGTAATTCGTCATAAGGACAAGGCTCGTGGAGAAGAGTTCAGGGAGGTAGATGATTTTATTCCGCTCTTTGGATTATCACCAAAACTAGGACCTATTGGAAGCTGGGGACTCGAGATTGAAAAGAATGCGATTAAAGTTGATAATTCTTATGATTATCAAACCAATATTCCCGGCGTTTATGCGATTGGCGATGTAAATACCTATAAAGGAAAACTGAAGCTGATACTTTCCGGTTTTCATGAGGCGGCGATCATGTGTCAGAGTGCATATCAACGAATTTATCCGGATAAGAAATATGTATTGAAATACACCACTGTTGGCGGTGTGGAAGGATTTGATGGTTCAAAGAAAGAAGCTAAAAGAGAAGTCGTCCAGAGTATCAGTGTTTAGAAGGTCATCCTGAACTTGGTTCAGGATCTCAAGTAGAGAAGCTGAAACAAGTTCAGCTTGACGTATTTTGAGAAAAATTTAAAGGTAACCTTTGTTACCCGTGGGAAAAAGCAGAATTCCTATCTTTGATGAAAATTCGAAAACATGAAGATTAGCTTAAAACGAATCAACGATAATTACCTTTTTGAAACCGTAAACGAACGCGGGAACATTGTTCTTCTAGACAATAAAACTGATGATGAGCCTAAAGGTTCAAGTCCAATGGATCTCATACTTCGTGGTATCGCAGGTTGCAGCAGTATAGATGTGGTAATGATCCTTAGAAAACAGAATCATGAGCTGGAAGATCTTAGAGTAGAAGTTGATGGCTATCGCGAGGATGGCGCTATTCCGAATGTATTTAAGAAGATTCAGTTGGATTTTATTTTGAAAGGAGATATCCCACCAGCCAAAGTAGAAAGAGCGGTAAAATTATCAATGGATAAGTATTGTTCCGTTTCCAAAATGCTGGAAAAAGCGGCTGAGATCAGCTACTCTATCACCCTGAATGGTGAAAAGGTCTTATAGAAAATTTTCTTAATTCCTTGCTTTTGGGTATATTATAAATGTATATTTGCCATGTAAGTTCATTGTTTACTAACAATCGTTATCAAGAAAGGTTGAGGGAATAGACCCTGTGAAACCTTAGCAACCCTCCTTTGGAGAAGGTGCTACATTCTACTGAGTTCAGTCTCGGATAGATAACAAACAAGAATTCTTTTCTGTCTTCTTTTTTTGATAACGTTCATATTATAGAATATGTCAAAAATTGAAGAGTTACTCTCACAAAAAATATTAATACTTGATGGTGCCATGGGGACCATGCTTCAGGAATATAAATTTTCTGAAGAGGATTTCCGTGGAAAACGTTTTGCCGACTGGCCGGTTTCTCTAAAAGGGAATAATGACCTGCTGTCTATTACCCAGCCGGAAGCTATCGCCACTATTCATCGTAAATATTTCGAAGCCGGGGCCGATATTGTTGAAACGAATACCTTCTCCGGAACCACCATCGCCATGGCCGATTACAAAATGGAAGAGCTGGTCTATGAGTTGAATTATGAGTCGGCCAGGATTGCTAAAGAAGTAGCGCAGGAAATCACTGCTGAAAATCCTCAAAAACCGAGATTCGTTGCAGGAGCAATAGGTCCAACCAATAAAACGGCGAGTATGAGCCCTGATGTGAACGATCCTGGGTTTCGTGCCATTTCATTTGAAGAATTGAAAGTGGCTTACAAACAGCAGGCAAAAGCATTGATAGACGGTGGAGTAGATGTGCTTTTAGTGGAAACGGTTTTTGATACCCTGAATGCCAAGGCAGCTCTTTTTGCGATAGACGAATTGAAGGAAGAATTGAATGTTGATATTCCCGTGATGGTTAGTGGGACGATCACCGATGCTTCCGGCAGAACACTTTCTGGCCAGACTGCCGAAGCATTTCTGATCTCAATTTCTCATATTCCGCTTTTAAGCATTGGTTTTAACTGCGCTTTAGGAGCCAAACAACTGACTCCCCACCTGGAAGCGGTTGCCAGGAATACCGAGTTTGGTGTTTCAGCTTATCCCAATGCCGGACTTCCCAATGCCTTTGGAGAATACGATCAGGATGCTCAGGAAATGTCAAATCAGATCTGTGAGTACCTGGAAAAAGGTCTCGTGAATATTCTCGGCGGTTGCTGCGGAACCACTCCAAAACATATAAAAGCGATCGCAGAAATTGCCAAAGATTACCAGCCAAGAAAACTTAAAAGAACTCTTCAAACTCAAAGTATTTAAGAATGTCAGAAATCAGACCGTTAAAATTATCCGGACTGGAACCTCTGGTGATCACTCCTGAAAGCAATTTTATAAATGTTGGGGAACGAACGAACGTGGCCGGTTCCCGCAAATTTTTGCGATTGATCAAGGAAGAGAAATATGATGAGGCTCTTGAAGTTGCCCGGGAACAGGTAGAAAATGGCGCTCAGATCATCGATATAAATATGGATGATGGGCTCATTGAAGGCAAGGAAGCCATGGTTAAATTCCTGAATCTCGTAGTGGCAGAACCTGATATTTCCAGGGTTCCTATCATGATAGATAGTTCCAAATGGGAAATTATTGAAGCTGGTCTGCAAGTGGTACAGGGAAAATGTGTGGTGAATTCTATCAGTTTGAAGGAAGGCGAAGAAGATTTTATAAGTCATGCGAAAAAGATTAAGCGATATGGAGCTGCCGTGATCGTGATGGCATTTGATGAAGTAGGCCAGGCAGATAATTATGAGAGACGAATTGAGATCGCAAAACGTTCCTATAATATCCTGGTCAATAAAGTGAAGTTCCCACCTGAAGATATCATTTTCGATCTCAATATTTTCCCGGTTGGAACTGGAATGGAAGAGCATAGAAGGAATGCGATAGATTTTATTGAAGGTACGCGCTGGGTGAAGGAAAATTTACCGCATTGTAGTGTGAGTGGAGGCGTGAGTAATGTTTCCTTTTCGTTCCGGGGCAATAATCCGGTGCGGGAGGCGATGCATTCCGTATTTCTATATCATGCAATTAAAGCGGGGATGAATATCGGGATCGTAAATCCTTCCATGCTGGAAGTTTATGACGAGATTCCTAAGGACCTGCTGGAACATGTGGAAGATGTGATTCTCGACCGAAGAGATGACGCGACCGAGCGTTTACTGGCTTTTGCTGAAAATGTGGTAGGGACTAAAAAAGAAAATAAAGTTGATCTTTCCTGGAGGGAAAATCAGTTACAGGAAAGGATCACCCATGCACTTGTAAAAGGAATCGACGCCTATATTCTAGAAGATATTGAACAGGCACGAATTGAAGCTGAAAAGCCTCTGGATGTAATTGAAGGTCCTCTTATGATTGGAATGAATGTGGTTGGTGATCTTTTCGGAAGCGGGAAAATGTTCCTGCCACAAGTGGTGAAGTCGGCAAGGGTTATGAAAAAGGCGGTAGCCCATCTTTTACCATATATCGAAGCCGATAAATCGAATAAAAGACAATCTGCAGGGAAAGTATTGATGGCAACAGTAAAAGGCGATGTGCATGATATTGGTAAAAATATCGTGAGCGTGGTCCTGGGCTGTAATAATTATGAGATCATCGATCTTGGGGTGATGGTACCGCCGGAAAAGATCATTGAAACTGCCAAAAAAGAGAATGTAGATGTGATAGGCCTTAGCGGACTTATTACTCCGTCTTTGGATGAGATGGTTTTCCTGGCCAAGGAAATGGAAAGACAGGATTTTTCTGTTCCGCTTTTAATTGGTGGAGCAACCACTTCCAAAGCTCATACCGCGGTAAAGATCGACCCGCAATATAAACATGCGGTGGCTCATGTGAATGATGCTTCTCGCGCGGTGACTGTGGTGGGAGATCTTTTAAAGGAAAGCACCAGGGAGAAATACAAGAACGAGCTAAAGGTTCAGTATGACGAATTCCGAAAGAATTTTGGAAAAAGAAGTAAGATCAAGTCTTTCCTAAGTATCGAGGAAGCCCGGAAAAATAAATTTCAGATCAACTGGGAAGATTCACAGATCACTAGGCCTGCTGAATTAGGAATCCAGGTGATCGAGGATTTTGACCTGAATAAACTGGTTGATTATATAGACTGGAGTCCGTTTTTCAGAAGTTGGGACCTGCATGGTCGTTATCCGGATATCTTGAAGGATGAGAAAGTAGGCGAGCAAGCGCAGAGCCTTTTTAGTGACGCCCAGATTCTGCTTGAAAGAATTTTAGATGAAAAACTGCTGAAGGCTAAAGCGATCTTTGGATTGTTCGAAGCAAATACGATCAATCACGACGATATCGAAGTGAAATTTCAGCAGGATTCTACAGAGAAAACAGCAATTTTCAGAACACTTAGGCAGCAATTGAAGAAACATGGGGATCAACCAAATTTCGCACTTTCAGATTTTATTGCACCAAAAGAAACGGGAGTTCAGGATCATATTGGCTGTTTTTGCGTGACTACCGGGTTTGGAACTCATGATCTTGCTGCTCAATTTGAAAAAGAACATGATGATTACAATTCGATCATGATCAAAGCGCTGGCCGATCGTCTGGCGGAAGCTTTCGCGGAATACCTTCATAAAAAGGTAAGAACTCAACATTGGGGTTACGCCTCTGAAGAAAACCTTAGCAATGAAGAGCTGATCAGGGAAGCTTACAAAGGAATTCGGCCTGCCCCGGGCTATCCGGCCTGTCCAGATCATTTGGAGAAACTAACCATCTGGGAAATATTGCAGGTTAAGGAAAGAATAGGAGTTGAACTTACCGAAAGCCTGGCCATGTGGCCGGCTGCGAGTGTAAGCGGTTACTACTTTGCTAATCCTGAAGCTCGATATTTTGGACTGGGAAAAATTAAAGAAGACCAGGTGAAGGATTTCGCTAATAGAAAAGGAATAGGATATAAGAAGGCGGAAAAATGGCTGAATCCGAATATAGCGGATTAGTAATGAGTAGTTAGTATTAAGAAATTAGAATAGTAAAGACCTCACAGGTTTTAAAAACCTGTGAGGTCTGTGAAAAACAAGAAAAAATAGCTTGGCTTAAAACTTATCGCTAAGAGCTGAAAACCGATTAAACCGCGTTAGGGATTGTAGCGGCATCCCCCGATCGAGATCGGGGATAGAGCGAAAAGCCCGGCCCGAAGGGAAACGCCCAGATAATAAAAGAAAAAAGTTTCAATGAAAATTACCGAACATTTACAAGCAGCGAAGGATAAAACCTTATTCTCTTTTGAGATACTCCCTCCATTGAAGGGACAAAACATTAATTCTATCTACGAGAGCATAGACCCGTTGATGGAATTTAATCCGCCGTTTATTGATGTGACCTATCACCGGGAAGAATACGTGTATTCGGAAAAGGAGAACGGACTGCTGGAAAAGAAGATCGTGAGAAAACGTCCCGGAACCGTAGGCATCTGTGCGGCTATCCAGAGCAAATATGGAGTTGATGCGGTACCGCATATTCTCTGTGGCGGATTCTCTAAGGAGGATACCGAGAATTTCCTGATCGACCTGGATTTCCTTGGAATTAAAAATGTGATGGCCTTGCGCGGGGATGCGGTAAAAAGCGAAACTTACTTTAAACCTGAAAAGAACGGGAATTGCTTTGCTAAAAACCTCGTAGACCAGATCTACGATCTTAATTCTGGAAAATACCTTGATGAGGTCATTGAAAAGGGGCATAACACAGATTTTTGCGTGGGTGTTGCCGGTTATCCTGAGAAGCATATGGAAGCACCAAGTATAGATAAGGATATTCAGCGGTTAAAAGAAAAGATCGAGGCCGGTGCAGAATACGTGGTTACCCAGATGTTCTTTGAGAATGACAGATATTTCGATTTCGTTGAAAAATGCAGGGAGAGCGGTATTGATGTTCCCATTATTCCTGGTTTAAAGCCCATTGCCACCAAAAAACAGTTAAGCGTTATTCCGCATAGATTTCATGTGGATATGCCAGATTGTTTGATAAGAGAAGTTGAAAAATGTAAAGATAATGCCGCAGTAAGACAGGTGGGGATAGAATGGTGTATACAGCAAAGCAAGGAACTTATTGCCGGCGGAGTCCCGGTGTTACATTATTATTCTATGGGAAAAAGCACAAATATTCAGCAGATAGCTGAGGCTGTTTTTTAAGAATTTAGTTAGTAATCTAACGGGCTGTTTTTTTCGTAAATATGTTAGATTTGCTTTCGTATGAAAAGAATTGCCCCCTGTCTCTTCTTATTTTTTAGCCTGTTCCTACAGGCCCAGGAAGAGAAGCCTGAAAAGTATTTTTCCCTGGACGCCAACTATTTTTACGGTAGTATCATGGAGCATAACCCTGATATTGCCCATCTTATTACGGGGCATCCCACGGGAGTGATCCTTAGCTGGAACCAGAAAACCTATGGGCTAAAGGATTGGGAGCGCCGCTACAATTACCCGGATTTTGGATATTCTTTTACCTACCAGGATATGAAAAACCAATACCTGGGGGAAACCTTTGGGCTTTATGCTCACTTTAGTTTTTATTTTCTGAAAAGAAACCTGATGTTCAGAATAGGGCAAGGGCTGGCCTATAATACCAATCCGTATCATTCTGATGAGAATTACATCAACAATGCCTATGGTTCTCACCTGTTAAGCACCACCTATTTAATGGGGAATTATCATAAGCAGGATATCATAGATGGGTTTGGTTTACAGGCGGGGATCTCCATTATCCATTATTCCAATGCCGATTTCAAATCTCCTAATAACAGCACCAATACCTTTACCTTTAATCTTGGGGTAAACTACCTGCTCGATCATGAGCAGCACCCTGATTATGTTCCGCGTGGTCCTAAAGAAAAATATACCGAGCCGGTTCATTTCAATTTAGCGCTGAGGAGCGGGGTGAATACCACCGGGGTGGTAGGCTCTCCGCAATTGCCATTTCTAACAGTTTCGGGTTATGCCGATAAGGTGATCAACAGGAAAAGTACCTTGCAGGCCGGGGCTGAGCTTATCATGTCCAGGTCGCTTGAGGAATTTATCGAATACCAGGCAGTGGCATTTCCTCAGGAAAATAATGATCCGGATGCCGATGCTAAAAGAATTGGAGTGTTCGTTGGGCACCAGCTAACTTTTAATAAAATGTCGCTGATCACCCAGTTGGGCTATTATGCCTATTATCCCTATACGAGTTACGTGGAGCAAATCTATAACAGGATAGGATTGCAGCGTGAAATTTACAAGGATCTATGGGGATCGGTGACCGTTCGTTCGCACGGGGCTAATGCAGAGGCAGTCGAATTTTCAATCGGATACAGGTTATGAAAAAACTATTAGGAGCAATTGTCATGATTTTAGTGCTTGGTTGCAGTACCGAGTCGGCCCCAGATTGTCTGCAGACCACCGGGAAAATAATTCAGCAGGAAGTTGAGGTTGATTCCTTTAACGAGATCATCGCCTATGAGCGCATAAAATTATTTATCGAGCAGGGCGAAGAGCAAAAGGTGGTCATCGAAACCGGAGAGAACCTGATCAATGAGGTGAAGGTGGAGGTGATCGACTCCAGGTTGATGCTAAGGAATGAAAATTCCTGTAACCTCTTCCGGGATTACGCGGTCACGAAGATCTATGTCACCACTCCGAATTTAACCTGGCTGCAGTCCAGTACCGAGTGGACCATTGAAAGTATTGGGACGCTGAAATTTCCCGAGCTTTGGTTGCGATCCCTTAACCAGGAGCGTGATATGAGCATCCATACCGATGGTGATTTTAAACTGGATCTCGAAGTCGAGAACCTGAGAATTACTTCAGATCACATCGCCAATTTTTTCCTCACCGGTAAGGTGGAGAATTTCGATGGTTTCTTTGCTGCCGGGGACGGCAGGCTGGAAGCAAGGGACCTCATTGTACAGCATTACGATCTCTTTCACCGAGGTACGAATAAGCTTATCATCAATCCGCAGCAGAGTTTAAAAGGAGATATTTACAGTTACGGAGATATCATTTCGGTGAATCGTCCCCCTGTGGTGAATGTGACCGAACATTTTAAGGGTCAGCTTATTTTCGAATAGATTCTATTTCTTATTTCTGACTTTTCTTCCATAAGACCCGGAATAAAGAGATCATGTAATGAAACAGAATTAGAAGCAAGGGAGTAGCTACCAGCGAATAGGTAAAGATCCAGAATATTCTCATCGCCAGTTGGCCGCCCTGGAAAGTTGCCTTTTCTGAAAAATTAAAGGAGAGGTTTCCAGCCAGGAAATAACAGATGGGCACCCAAAGAATCGCCAGCAAAATATTCAGCTTCAAGATCCAGTTTAAGATTTTATAGATACCGGTTTCGGGATGTCGAATCGCCCGGATGCCCAGATAGACCATCGAAGCCAGGGAAATCAAGCCAAGCCAGGTGATTGGCGTGCCGGCGGGAACGTCAAGTAATGAAACCACTAATATCGAGGAACCGCTAATTAATAAGGTGGCTGATACCAGAAAGATGAGCAGAAATAAAAAGAATAGGATGCGGTCTTTTTTCATTGAAAGCTTTCGAAATATAAATTTAGCTTTCTAAAATACTTAAATTATTAAAACCATATTTGAAACGACCCAGATCAATGAGTTTGAAATACCTCAGTTATACTCGATGAAAATCAGATTTCCTACTTATTTGTTCTGGGAGGAGGTTAGTTCAGCAAAAAGGCTTTCCAGGTTCTTTGTTTTCTGGTTAAGCTGAAGTGTTTTTAAGCCGTTATCATGGGCGAAATCGAAAACTGCCGGCCTCATGTCTTTTTTCGTGTCGAACATCAGTTCATAGGTGAAGCCACCGGTATTCTTAGCCGAGGCGAGGTGAGGCAGATCATTAAGGGCAATTTCTTCGATCCTGTAATCGAATTCCACGAAAATCACTTGTTCACCTTCCGATCTCATCTCTTTCAGATTCTTATCTGCAACCACCTTTCCTTTGTTGATAATGATCACCCGGTCGCAAATGGCTTCAACTTCCTGCATAATATGAGTAGAAAGGAATACGGTCTTTCCTTTTCCGGAACCAGATTGTTCCTTGCCAATATTCTTGATGAGGCTGCGTATCTCTACCAGCTGGTTGGGGTCTAAGCCGGTTGTTGGTTCGTCCAGGATCAGCACCTCAGGGTCATGCAGCAGTGCTGCTGCAAGTCCTACTCTTTGTCTATAACCCTTGGAAAGTTGTTCTATTTTTTTGTTGGCTTCGGGTTTAAGTCCGGTAAGTTCGATCACATCCTCAACACGGTTCTTATCAGTTTTATAAACTGATGCGTTGAAACGAAGATATTCACGAACATACATTTCAGTATATAAAGGGTTGTGTTCCGGAAGATAACCTATGCTTTTCTGGACAAGTGCAATTTCACTGTCCAGGGAATGTCCGCTTATTTCCGCAGAACCAGAGTCGGCATCCAGGTAACCGGTTAGGATCTTCATAAGAGTGGATTTACCCGCACCATTAGGCCCCAGGAAACCTACGATCTCGCCTTTTTCGATCTCAAAATTGATATCATCCAGTGCTTTCTGAGCTCCGTAATGTTTTGTTATGTTAGTTACCTTGATAGACATAGAGGTTCAAAATTAGGAATAAATCTGCAGGCTGGTATCTGAAAATATTTCAAATTATCAACGAATTCCTTTCATATTAAATTGTATTCTTAGCTAAATGCCAGACAATTTTCCGAATTCCTGAAAACTGAAAATTTTTGATAGGAAAAGATTTTGAATATTAAATTTTTACCCTACTTTGGTCATTCGTAACAATTCGAAATGGCAACTTTAATTAACTGGAACGCATTCTATTATTTTTATTTCTATACCAGAGATAGGATCGGGAATGCTATATGATTAATTAAAGCTAAATTATATAAAAGTCTCGATCCTTGATCGGGACTTTTTTTTGATATCTATATGAACAAAAAAGTAGGAATACAGGGAATTAAGGGCTCATTTCACCACCTGGTGGCGATGGACTATTTTCATAAGGAAGTAGAGGTTATGGAGCATTTGTCATTTCATGAACTTGCCCAGAAGCTGGCCCAGCGGGAGACCACCGAGGCGGTGATGGCTATCGAGAACAGTATAGCCGGCTCTATTTTACCCAATTATGCTCTTATCGATGAATATGACCTGAAGGTAGTGGGAGAGCATTATACCCCGGTAAATATGAACCTGATGGCGCTGGAAGGACAAAAGATAGAAGATATCAAAAAAGTGTTTTCACATCCCATGGCCCTGTTGCAGTGTAAGGAGTTTTTCAAGAAACATCCGCACATCAAATTGATTGAAGACGCAGATACGGCCGAGGCAGCCAAAAGGATTTCTGAAGAAGGACTTAAAAAGACCGCAGCAGTCGCAAGCCCGGCAGCAGCCGAGATGTATGGCCTGGAGATCCTGGCCAGGGAGATACATACTATTAAAAGCAATGCGACACGATTTCTGGTTTTAGGGAACGAAATGAAAAAACCGAATGGGGAGATGCTGGACAAGGCTTCAATAAAGTTCGACCTGAAAAGTGAGCGCGGCAGTCTGGTTTCTTTGCTGAACATTATCAGGGATTGTTACCTGGATATGACCAAGATTCAATCGCTGCCGGTTATAGATGAACCCTGGAAATACTCCTTTTTCGTAGATGTGATCTTTGAGAAGCCTGAAGATTTTCAGAAAGCCATGGATGTATTGAAACTTATGACCGAAGATTTAAAAATATTAGGGATCTATAAAAATAATTTGTCATGATAACGGCAAAAAGACTGGACACGGTACAGGAATACTACTTTTCGAAAAAGCTTCGGGAGGTGGCCGAATTGCGTAAGACCGGGAAGCCTATTATCAATCTTGGTATTGGTAGTCCCGATCTTCCGCCCCCGCCGCAGGTAGTTGAAAAACTTAATGAAGCACTAACCGATTCGGGCGCACATCAATATCAGCCTTATAAGGGGATTCCGGAACTGCGCAACGCCATGACCGGGTTCTATAGGAAATTTTATGGCCTTGAGCTCGATCCTAATTCTGAAATCCTTCCACTTATGGGGAGCAAGGAAGGGATCATGCATATTTCCATGGCCTTTTTGAACCCGGGGGACGAGGTTTTACTGCCAGACCCCGGTTATCCAACTTATAGTTCGGTAACTAAATTACTTGGAGCCCAGGAAAGGAATTATGAACTTAAGGCTGAAAAGGACTGGCTGCCAGATCTGGAGAAACTCGCGAAAGAGGATCTTAGCAAAGTAAAGATCATGTGGGTGAATTATCCGCATATGCCTACGGGAGCCAGCGCTTCAGAAAAGTTCTTCGAGAAAATCACCCGGTTTGCCGAGGAACAGGAGATCCTGGTGGTTAATGACAATCCCTACAGTTTTATTCAGAACGATCATCCCCAAAGTATCCTGAAGAATAACGGACTTAGTGATTACGTGATGGAACTTAACTCTCTGAGCAAGAGTTTCAATATGGCCGGCTGGCGGGTTGGGATGCTAAGCGGAAGTGAGAAGAATATCAATTCCGTTCTAAAAGTGAAGTCGAATATGGATAGCGGGATGTTCTACCCGGTGCAGGCCGGTGCCGTGGAAGCCCTTAAATTATCTGAAGAATGGTTCGAAAGTCAGAATAAGATCTATGCCAGCAGGAAGTCGAAAATGGAAGAATTGATCGCCGAAATAGGAGGAACCATAGAAACTGAGCAGGTAGGCCTTTTTCTTTGGGTTAAGGTTCCTGAAGGTAAAAGCTCGGAAGCGGTAGTAGATGAATTGTTATATGAAAAGGACATTTTCATAACGCCTGGTTTTATTTTTGGCTCCCAGGGAGAAGGTTATATAAGGTTTTCCCTTTGCGCCAGTGAAGAGGTTATTGATGAAGCATTAAACAGGATCAAAAAATGAAAGTATTTGTAATAGGAACCGGACTCATAGGAGGCTCATTCGCCCTGGACCTTAAGACAGTCATGAAAGACGTTGAGATCTACGGAATAGATAAGAGCCAGAAACACCTGGATAAGGCTTTGGCTTTGGGAGTGATAGACTATCAGGCAGAACTGGAAGATATTTCTCAGGCAGACCTGGTTTACCTGGCCATTCCGGTAGATGCTTCCCTAAAATTACTTCCTCAGGTGCTCGACCTGGTAAATGACGACTGCGTGGTAACCGATGCCGGCTCCACCAAGGAACATCTTTGCAAGATGGTCGAAGATCATCCTAAAAGAAGGAATTACCTGGCGGGACATCCCATTGCCGGAACCGAGTTTTCTGGTCCCGAAGCTGCTATTCACGAACTTTTCAGGAATAAGACCAATATTATTTGCGAAGTAGAAAAAACAGCTTTTAAACTTCAGGAAAGAGCGCTGGAAGTTTTTCAGAATATAGGCATGAGAATAAGGTATATGGACCCGGTTTCCCACGATAGGCATATCGCTTACGTTTCCCATCTGTCTCATATCAGCTCTTTCATGCTGGGGAAAACTGTACTGGAGAAGGAGAAGAACGAAAGGGATATTTTCGATCTGGCCGGCAGTGGATTTGAATCTACGGTAAGGCTAGCCAAAAGCTCTCCGGCAATGTGGACCCCAATTTTCAATCTGAATAAAAAGAATGTACTGGAAACCCTGGATGAATATATCTCTAACCTGGAAAATTTCAGGAAATTGATACAGGAAGATAATTTCGAGGAGGTCTATTCAGAAATGGAAAAAACAAATCATATCAAAGAAGTATTAAACGGAATAAATAAGAACGAACTTAAAATCGCGGAAAATGGAAAATAAAAAGGAACTTAGAAATTGGCTGGATGATTTCGGATTATCTCATCCACTGGTGATTGCAGGACCCTGCAGCGCCGAAACCGAAGAGCAGGTATTAACGATCGCTCACCAGTTAAAAGATAGTGATGCAACCGTGCTAAGGGCCGGGATCTGGAAACCTAGGACCAGGCCGGGGAATTTTGAAGGGGTAGGCGCATTGGGACTTAAATGGCTTCAGAAAGCTAAAGAAGAGACCGGAATGCTTACCACTACCGAGGTGGCCAACCCAACCCATGTGGACCTGGCTTTAAAACATGATGTTGATATTCTATGGATTGGGGCGAGAACCACCGTGTCTCCTTTCATTGTTCAGGAGATCGCGGATGCACTTAAAGGGACCGACAAGATCGTACTGGTGAAAAACCCGGTTAACCCCGATCTTTCGTTATGGCTGGGAGCCGTTGAAAGGCTGCACACGGCAGATATTTCAAAACTTGGAGTGATCCACCGCGGATTTTCGGCTTATGAAAAGACCGGATACAGGAATAACCCGGAATGGCAGATCCCGATCGAACTTCAGAATAAGTTCCCAGACCTTCCGCTAATTCTGGATCCTTCACATATCGCAGGTAGAAGGGATATCATATTCGATCTATGCCAGACTGCACTTGACCTTAATTATGACGGACTGATGGTAGAGACACACCACAATCCAGATAAGGCCTGGAGCGATGCCGCCCAGCAAATCACCCCTGAAACACTTATCAAGATCATGGAAGATTTAAAGGTTAGAAAAGAGATCTCTGCGAGCGAGGAATTTCAGAACAAACTGGAAAGCTTAAGGTCTAAGATAGATATTACCGATTCCCAGATCCTGGAGATCCTGGCTAAAAGGATGAAGATCGCCGAGGAGATAGGAAGGGTTAAAAAAGACCAGAACGTGGCCATTCTTCAAACCAAAAGGTGGAACGAGATACTTGGTAAAATGGTGCTTGAAGGCGAGAGCAAAGGCCTAAGCGAAGAATTCGTACTTAGGATGTTCAAGGCTATCCACCAAGAATCTATCAACCATCAGCAAAAGATCCTCGATGGGATTGGCTCTGCTTAGTGGCTGTAGTGATTTTATTTTTAGATTTGTAGCGTGAAATCGAATGTTGGTGATATGAATAATATATAATTAATGCAGGGAACGGTTTATAAATCTACAGGTAGCTGGTATCAGGTCAAGGCTGAAAATGGTGAATTCTACGAATGCCGGATCAAGGGAAAATTCCGTATCCAGGGCATTAAAAGTACCAATCCTGTGGCGGTGGGTGATGAGGTAAGCTTTGACCTTGAAGAAGGTGTTGAAGGTAAGACCGGCGTTATTAAAAAGATAAAAGACCGCGAGAATTATATAATTCGGCGGTCTGTTAATCTTTCCAAGCAAACCCATATCATTGCCGCGAACATAGACCAGGTATTTCTGCTGGTGACTTTAAACAACCCGCCAACCCTTACCACTTTTATAGACAGGTTCCTGGTTACGGCCGAAGCTTATGATATTACGGCGATTTTGCTTTTCAACAAAGTTGATACCTATTCTCCAGAAGAACTGGGCGAGGTGAAATACCTTGCAGAGCTTTATCGTGGTGCCGGCTATGAATGTATTGGAATTTCCGCCAAACATGGGAAGAATGTCGAAAAGGTAAAAGATAGGATGACGGGTAAGACCAGTATGATCTCAGGTCACAGCGGTACGGGAAAATCCACGCTTATCAATGCCATCGAGCCCAGCCTGGATCTTAAAACTTCAGAAATTTCCAAACAACATAGCCAGGGTCAGCATACTACTACCTTTGCCGAAATGTTCGATCTCAGCTTCGATGCCAGAATCATAGATACTCCCGGAATTAAAGGTTTCGGTGTGGTAGATATGGATCGGGAAGAGATAGGTGATTATTTTCCGGAGTTTTTTGAAAGAAAACAGGACTGCAAGTTCCATAACTGCCTGCATTTAAATGAACCTAAGTGCGCGGTAAAGCAGGCTCTGGAAGACGGGGAGATTGCCTGGTCCCGTTATAAGAGTTACCTGCAGATCATGGAAGGGGAGGAAGACAATTACCGAATAGATCAATATCAAAAATAATGAGAGCAGTAATACAAAGAGTTTCTGAGGCATCTGTAACCGTAGACCATAAAGTTTGCGCGGTAATGCAGGATGGATTATTGATCCTACTTGGAGTAGAGGACGAAGATGGGGATGAGGACATAGACTGGTTATGCCGGAAGATAATCAATATGAGAATTTTTAACGACGAGGACGGGGTAATGAACGAATCCCTGAAAAGCGTGGACGGAGATGCCATCGTGGTGAGCCAGTTCACCCTACATGCCAGTACCAAAAAAGGCAACAGGCCAAGTTATATCAAGGCTGCCAAGCCTGAAGTTGCTGAGCCTATGTACGAAAAATTCATCCAAAAATTTGAAAAGGAATTTGGCAAGAATGTAGGTGCCGGAAGCTTTGGGGCAGATATGAAAGTTTCCCTTCTAAATGACGGACCGGTAACAATTTTATTAGATTCAAAGGATAAACGTTAAAAAACGTTAATTTTTTATATATTGCGCTAAATTCTTAAGCAAGTCCCCCGGAATGCGCAAACTTTTTATTGTTTGTTTTCTTGGCATTTTTTCATCCCTACTCAGCCAGGAAAACATTAAGATTATTGATATTGATCCAGAGATGCTCGTGAATGCCAATGCGGTTGTTCGCGCGCATAACGTTGTGATAGAAATAGATGATATCGATGATGTCGAGATCACTACCACCAGGATAGTAACCGTGCTGAATGAGGCCGGAGAAAAATATATAGATGCCTTTGAAAACTTTGATGAGGGCCGGTCTATACTGGACCAGGAAGCCATTATCTATGATGGGAACGGCAGGGAAATCAAGAAATTCAAAAAGAGGCATTTTACCAGTCAGAGCAATTTTCAGGATTTTGTCTTGTTTTCAGACAACCAGGTTAGCTACCTCAATTTTACACCCCGGGGTTACCCCTATACTGTTAGTTACAAATCCAGAATTCGTACGAATACCAGCATTTTTCTACCAGACTGGTGGCCTTTAGAAGGCTATAAGGTGAGCGTGGAGAATTCTTCATATGAGCTTAAAAATGAAAAGAATATTCCTGTTAGGTATTCTGAAAGGAACCTGGAGGGCCTGGAGGTGATTTCCTCTAATTCGAATAATGAGCTTAAATATTCCGCAAAAAATATTCCTGCCAGGAACTACGAGGACTATAGTCCTGCTTTCGAAGGCCTTGCGCCCAGGGTCATGGTGGCTTTGGAAGAATATTCCCTGGAAGGCATCGAGGGAAGGGCTAAGGACTGGAAAAGTTTCGGAAAATGGCAGTACGAGAACCTGGTTGCTGGCACCGGAGAATTATCAGACGAGATCGTTAGAACGATCACAGAGCTTACTAAGAATGCCCAGACCACCGAAGAAAAAGCGCGCATCATTTATAAATATGTCCAGGAAAATACCAGGTATATTGCGGTGATGCTCGGGATTGGAGGCTGGAAGCCGTATCCTGCCGCCGAAGTTGATAGACTCGGTTACGGAGACTGTAAGGGACTTTCAAATTTTACCAAAGCACTTCTTGCTTCCCAGGGCATAGAGGCCGATTATACCGTTATTTACGGAGGGCCTAAAAGAGATATAGATCCTGGGTTTACCAAGATGCAGGGGAATCATGTGGTCCTTAGCCTTCCCCAGGAAGGGAAGGAAGATATCTGGTTAGAATGCACCAACCAGGACATTCCATTCAATTACCTGGGAGATTCCACGGATGACAGGTATGCCCTAAAGATAAGGCCTACCGGAGGCGAAATTGTAAGAACGCCAAAATATTCGGCAGACGACAATTTAAAAAGTGTAAATGCTGAGGTTATGCTAAATGAGACAGGTGGTTTTAGTGCGGAAATACATAGGACCAGTTCCGGAGTTCCTTATGGCAACATTTACCCTATAGAGTTACAGAAAAAAGAGGTTCAGGAGAACTATTACCGAGAGAACTGGGGACATTTTCAGAATATAACAATAGAAGAATTAAACTACACTAACGATAAGCGAAAAATAGAGTTCACTGAAAATCTTAAAATCAAGGCAGATCGTTTCTGCAGGCTGGCCGGGAACAGGCTACTGCTTCCCTTGAGTTTTCTTGAAGTTGGCGGTATGCAAGTAGACAAGGATACAGACCGTAAGAACAATATTAAAATAAACAGGGGGAAGACCTTCAAGGATTCATATACCTATACCTTACCCGAATCATATGAAGTTGAGGCTCTCCCTGAAAACCGTGAGATCGAAACTGAATTTGGGCTCATCTCCTTCTCCACCGAAGTATTGGAAAAAGAAGGCCGCGTACAAATTGCGGTAGAGAAGTATTTGCAAATTCTAGATGGAGAATGGACTCCCGATAAATTTGAAGATTTCAGAAGCTTTATAAACGAGATACATAAAATAAACAATCAAAAGGCAGTGATTGTCCCAACCAGTAAAACCTAATATTATGCGCCAGATCGGTTTAATTTTTTCCCTTTTAATTTTATTTAATTTTCAGCTAAGTGCCCAGAACTATAAGTTCGGAAAAGTTTCAGAAGAAGAGGTACTTCAAAAAGAACATCCTTTAGACAAAGAGGCCAACGCGGCAATCCTGTACCGAAGCCAGAAAGTTTATTATGATGTTAGTAAGCATACGGGAATTGAACTGGTGAAGGAAATACATGAAAGGATCAAAATATATAATAAGGAGGGTTTTGACTGGGCTACAAAGGAAATTCGAAAGTACATTGGTGGCAGCGATGAGGAAGAAGTAGCTTATTTAAAAGGCTATACCTATAATATCGTTGATGGAAAGCTGGAAGATGAGAAACTTAGGAACAACGAGGTTTTTGAAGAGGATAAGTCTAAACTATGGAAAATCACAAAGTTTACCATGCCGGCAGTAACTGAAGGCAGTGTGATAGAATATACCTATAAGATTAAATCTCCATACCTCGGGTCTATAGGTAAAACCCCGATGCAAACCACCATTCCTATAGACAGGCTGGAACTCGATGTTAAGATCCCGGAATTTCTGATATTCAGTAAATATCAGAATCTCAAATCTCCGCTTAATTTTAAACTGGAAGAAGGGAGAAAGAACTTTACTTATAACTTTACCACTACCCACAGGAGTACTCGGAGTCATGTAACTCAATCCAATACACGGGTTAATAAGATTGAATATATGATGAACATATATTCTGTAGAAAAAGACAATATTCCAGCATTAAAACTGGAGCCTCATGTAGACCATCTGCAGAACTACGCGGCATTCTTAGACTGGGAGTTACAGTACACTAAATTCCCTAATTCTCCTATAGAGAACTTTTCCCAGACCTGGGAGGGAGTTGCCAAGTCTATATATACAGACGTGGGGCTAAAAGATGAGATAGACCGTCATGGCTTTTATGATGATGAGGTAGATATGCTTATTTCTGGACTTTCAGATCCTATGATGAAGGCTGCAAAAATTTATCAATTTGTAAAGCAAAAGGTTAAGTGGAACCAATTTACAGGATTTAATACCGACGAGGGTACAAAAAACGCCTATAAGAACGGAGTGGGAAATATTGGTGATATCAATTTACTTTTAATTTCAATGTTGAGATATGCCAACCTTAAGGCGCATCCAATCCTTCTAAGCACTCCTTCCAACGGAATCCCTATTTTTCCTACCCGCGACGGGTTCAATTACTTGATCGCGGGGCTTGAAGTAGGAGAGCAGTTGGTGATGTTAGATGCTTCAGACCCTACTGCCGGGATTGGTGAGTTGCCGAAAAGAGCTCGGAACTGGCAGGGTAGATTGATCAAGGAAAATGGTTCGTCAACCTGGGTAAGCCTTATACCAACTTATCTATCGGAACATTCTGTAGGTATGAACATGCAGCTAACGGAATCTAAACTTATTGGAAATAATACTTCGACTTACAAAGGCCTGTATGCGAAAAAATTCAGGGAAGATCATTCTGGGACAGAGGTTAATAATGATATAGATAACAGAGTAAAGACTGTTGATGATATAGCTGTCAAAGATTATAAGATTGAAAATAAAACTACCACGGGAGCAGATATTCAGGAAAGTTTCGACTTTGAGATTATTGATGCTGCCGAGGTTATTGGAGACAAGATCTTCCTACAGCCGTTATTGTTCGAGGCTTTGGTCGAGAATCCTTTCAAAAGCGACGAAAGGAATTATCCAATTTTTTTCGACTTTCCAGAAACAAAATCCTATACCATCAATATCATGATCCCTGAAGGATATAAGATCACCTCTTTACCAGAAAGTATTATGGTAAAACTGGGGAACGGAGATGGCGAATTCAAATTCATCATTAACGGCAATAACCGTATCATCAGGCTTATTTCACACATCAGCTTCAATAAGATCGCCTATCAGCCTACTGAATATGAAACCTTGAAAAAGTTTTACGCGAATATTATTAAAAAACACGGCGAAGCTATAGTTTTGGAGAAAACTATAGAAGATGAATTTAGCGAACGCGCAGAAAGCGGTAGATAACTGGATCAAGGAACACGGAGTTCGGTATTTTAACGAGCTCACCAATATGGCGCAACTTACCGAAGAGGTAGGTGAAGTTGCACGCATCATTGCCCGTCGTTATGGTGAGCAGAGCGAGAAGGAAAGCGATAAGGATAAGGACCTGGGAGAAGAGCTTGCAGATGTGATGTTCGTGGTGCTTTGCCTGGCCAATCAAACAGGAGTGGACCTGCAGGAAGCCTTTGACCGAAAGCTGGATATCAAGACCAAAAGGGACAAGGATCGCCACAAGAATAACGAAAAGCTGAAATAATGAAATTCAAATCTATTATTTCACAAAGCTCATTCTGGAAATCGGTATTCTGGCTGGGCCTATCTTTTCTGGTGCTTTACAACGTGATCACCATGTTCTTTGAATATGGAGAATTTGCCTTGCTAAGGTTCTTTGAAGAGCGTACGGCAGATGGAAAACTGCTAAGGTTCATAATAGGCCAGCTTCTTGCCGCATTCTTGTATGGTTTCATTTTAGCCTTTGGTCAGTTTCGAGGTAAAGAAAAGAAAGACTAAATTCGTAATTAACTTTTTTAATCCTAGAAATGAACCTATCCCTGACTCATCAAAATCCTGAGGTAAAAGCCGATCTGAAAATTACCGGATCCAAGAGCGAATCGAACCGACTGCTTATTCTGCAGGCCTTATATCCCGGGATAGAGATCGAAAACCTTTCTAACAGTGATGATACTGTGGTGCTGAAAAAAGCCCTTGAAAAAGGGGGGGGCTTAATAGATATTCACCATGCCGGTACCGCCATGCGTTTTTTAACAGCCTATTTCGCTGCAAAGGAAAATTGCGAGGTCGAAATTACCGGGAGCAAAAGGATGAAGGAAAGGCCTATCAGGCTATTGGTGGATGCCCTCCAACGTATGGGCGCCGATATTGAATATAAAAATGAAGTAGGTTTCCCTCCATTACTTATAAAAGGTAAAAAGCTTCATGTAGATTCAGTTCGATTAAAGGCCAATGTAAGCAGCCAGTATATTTCAGCCCTGATGCTTATTGGGGCTTCGCTGCCTAACGGGCTCGAGATCATCCTGGAAGGCCAGGTAACCTCTACTCCATATATTTTAATGAGCCTCGAGATCCTGCAGCACGCGGGCATCAGAGGGGAATTCAAGGACGACCGCATCTATATCCAGCCAACAAAAGAAATTGAGCCAACCCGAATTGCGGTAGAATCAGACTGGAGCTCTGCATCTTATTTCTATAGTATTGCTGCCATCGCGCAGTCTGCCGAGATCAGACTTTCCAATTACCGGAAGACCAGCCGGCAGGGAGATTCCTGCCTGGCCAGGATCTACAGGTCTTTTGGGGTAGAAACGGAGTTTCACGGAAACAGTATCCTGCTGAAGAAAGTAAGTTCAAAAAGACCAAAGTGTATCCACGAAGATCTTCGTAACTCTCCAGATATCGCCCAGACCATTGCGGTAACCTGCCTTGCCTTAGGTATGGAGTGTAAGCTGGATGGTTTGCATACCCTGAAGATCAAGGAGACAGATCGCTTGCAAGCTTTAAAAACCGAAATAGAGAAACTGGGAGGGAAGGTGAAGATTACCCTGGATAGTCTACATCTGGTTCCCGGAAATTCCCTGAATAAGGATGTGCTCATACAAACTTATAATGACCATAGAATGGCTATGGCCTTTGCGCCTATGGCCATGAAAACCCCTATAAAAGTGGAAGATGCCGGCGTGGTTTCAAAATCCTATCCAGATTTTTGGAAGGATCTTAAGAATCTTGGATTCCAGGCCCAGGAAATTATTTAATTTTCAAATAAATAGTCATTTACTTGACAACCCCTATGTTGAGATTGTATATTTGCAGCCTTTAAAACAGGAACTATGGGAATGAAACTTTCGAATTTCAATTTTGATCTGCCTAAAGAACTTTTGGCTGAATACCCCTCAGAAAACAGGGATGAAGCAAGGTTAATGGTTCTTAATAGGAAAGAGCAAACTATTGAGCACAAAATGTTTAAGGATATAATCGATTATTTTGAACCTGAAGATGTGATGGTTCTTAATAACACCAAGGTTTTTCCGGCCAGGTTATATGGTAATAAGGAAAAAACCGGTGCCAGGATCGAGGTATTTTTGTTGCGAGAGTTGAACCCTGAAACCAAATTATGGGATGTTTTAGTAGATCCAGCAAGAAAAATTAGAATTGGAAATAAACTTTACTTTGGTGAGGACGAAAGTCTGGTTGCTGAAGTGATAGATAATACGACCTCAAGAGGTAGAACGCTTCGATTCCTTTATGACGGATCTTATAGTGATTTCAGAAAAAAACTGAAGGAACTTGGGCAAACTCCACTTCCAAAATATATCAAGCGTGAGGTAGAGCCGGAAGACGAAGAGCGATACCAAACTATTTACGCGAAGAAAGAAGGTGCTGTAGCGGCTCCAACGGCTGGACTTCACTTTTCCAAACACTTATTGAAAAGATTGGAAATAAAAGGAGTTGATTTCGCAGAGGTTACCCTTCATGTTGGATTGGGAACTTTCAGCCCTGTTGAGGTGGAAGATCTTTCCAAGCACAAAATGGACAGTGAGGAGGCATTTATTGAAAAGAATGCTACTGAAGTGATCAACAAGGCGAAACTGGAGAAAAGAAAGGTATGTGCTGTAGGTACTACGGTAATGAGAGTGCTGGAAAGCGCGGTATCATCTGAGCAAACCCTGAACGAATTTGGTGGTTGGACGAACAAGTTCATCTTCCCTCCGTACGATTTCAATATCGCTAACTGTATGATCACCAATTTCCATACTCCAAAATCGACCTTATTGATGATGGTTTCAGCATTTGCCGGTCATGATTTCATGAAAAAGGCCTATGAGGAAGCAGTTAAGGAAAAATACAGATTCTATACTTATGGCGATGCCATGTTGATCTTATAAAAGATCTTAAAGATAATTGAAGGCCATAAACTGATTTTCCGGTTTATGGCCTTTTTTGTAAGCTATTGAAATATAAAAGACTGAAGCATTCAGTTTTAACTTCGTAATTTAGCGGCGTGAAGGATAAGAAGAAAGACATACGAGCATTAACCAAGGAGCAACTTCAGGAATTCTTTGTCTCCCAAGGAGACAAATCCTTTAGAGGAACCCAGGTTTACGAGTGGTTGTGGAACAAGGCAGCGCATTCTTTTGACGATATGACCAATATCTCGAAGGAAACCAGGCAAATGCTGAAAGATAATTTCGTGATCAACCACATTCGGGTAGACCGCATGCAGCGTAGTAGCGACGGTACGATCAAGAATGCGGTCAAACTTCATGATACGCTAACCGTTGAATCTGTACTTATCCCCACCAAATCCAGGACCACTGCCTGTGTATCCTCTCAGGTAGGATGTAGCCTGGACTGCCAGTTCTGTGCAACCGCCAAGCTTAAGAGGATGCGAAACCTGAATCCCGATGAGATCTACGACCAGGTGGTAGCCATAGATAACGAAAGTCGCTTATATTTTGACAGGCCACTATCTAATATTGTTTTCATGGGAATGGGAGAGCCATTGATGAATTACAATAACGTGATGAAGGCAATTGAAAAAATCACTTCACCAGAGGGACTAGGGATGTCTCCAAAAAGAATCACGGTTTCTACCTCGGGAGTACCCAAAATGATCAAGAAGCTCGCCGATGATGAGGCCAAGATCAAACTAGCCGTATCCCTTCATTCGGCCAGGAACGAGGTGAGAACCCAGATCATGCCTTTCAACGAAACTTTCCCTTTAGAAGATCTTCGTGAAGCTTTGGAGTACTGGTATTCCAAGACCAGGAGCAGGATCACTTACGAATATATTGTATGGAAAGATATCAATGACACTCGCGAGGATGCGCAGGCATTGGTGAGATTCTGTAAATATGTTCCTTGCAAGGTAAACCTTATCGAATATAATCCAATAGACGATGGTGATTTTCAGCAGGCCCCTTCTCAGGCTACAGATATGTACCAAGATATGCTGGAGAGAAACGGGATCACGGTAACGGTACGCCGTTCCAGGGGTAAGGATATAGATGCTGCCTGCGGCCAGCTGGCGAATAAATCGGCCTAAATTCAGTGATCAATTACGGGGAATTCCTTCCGTATAAATATGTATATTTACGGCCTTTATGAAGGTAATTTCCCAAATAAAACTTCCCGTGGAGAAGGAGATGGAACTTTTTGAGAAAAAGTTCTTCGAATCCATGTCTTCCAAAGTCGCCCTTCTTAACCGAATTACCCATTATATTGTGAACCGCAAGGGGAAGCAGATGCGCCCTATGTTCGTTTTCCTGGTGGCTAAAATGGTTTCTAACGGGAAGGTGAACGAAAGGACCTATCGCGGTGCCTCGGTGATCGAACTTATTCACACGGCTACCCTGGTGCATGATGATGTGGTGGACGATTCTAATCGACGCAGAGGATTTTTCAGTATCAATGCTTTGTGGAAGAACAAGATCGCGGTGCTGGTAGGGGATTACCTGCTTTCTAAGGGTTTGTTACTTTCCATTGACAATAACGACTTCGATCTTCTGAAGATCATTTCTGTAGCGGTAAAGGAAATGAGCGAAGGTGAGTTGTTGCAGATCGAAAAGGCCAGAAGGCTGGACATTACCGAAGCTGTCTATTATGATATCATCAGGCAAAAGACCGCTACCCTTATCGCCGCCTGCTGCAGTCTTGGCGCAGCTTCAGTTAAACCTGAAAGCGATGAGATCGCCAGGATGAGAAGGTTCGGAGAACTTATAGGGATGGCCTTCCAGATAAAAGACGACCTTTTTGATTACGGAACAGAAAAAATAGGCAAGCCTACGGGAATAGACATCAAGGAGCAAAAGATGACCCTTCCGCTTATCTATACCCTGAACAATGTTTCGAAAAAAGATAAGGACTGGCTCATCAATTCTGTGAAGAACCACAATAAGGACCGGCAACGGGTAAAGGAGGTCATTGCCTTTGTAAAGGATAATGGCGGGCTGGATTACGCGGTAAAGAGAATGAAAGAATTCCAGAAGGAAGCCCTGCTTATCCTGGAAAATTATCCAAATTCTGAATACCGGGAAAGCCTGGAGCTCATGGTAAATTACGTGATAGAACGTAAGAAATAAAAAAAGGCGAAGATTCCTTCGCTTTACACATCAATTCAATATTTTAAATATTACCTAGGCAGCATCATCGGTTGCTTCTTCGTTGTTCAGGTCGTCGGTCTCATGAATTTCTTCTTCGATCTCCTTTTCTACTTTTTCAGCTCCTTTTTTGATCTTTTCACCGGCTTCTTTTGCTCCGGCTTCGATATCTTCACCAATAGCCTTGGCAGCTTCCTCGGTCTTTTCCTGGGTGGTTTCTCTACATGAATAGATAGAAAGGCTGAAGATTGCAGCCGTTACCAGGATAATTGCTTTTTTCATTAGTTTTAAATTTAGGGTTAATCAAAAAAAGCCATTCAGTTAAGAATGGCTTTTTATCTTTTAAGAAAGAAAGTGATTAAGCGTTGTCATCAGTTTCGTTAACCTCTTCCTGAACTTCTTGTTCCATTTCTTCTTCTGCGTTCTCAGCAGCGTTTTCTACATCCTGTCCAGCTTCTTCCATTTCATTTCCTGCTTCTTCAGCAGCGTTTTCTACATCTTCACCCATTGCTTCTACAGCATCTTCGGTTTTTTCTTCAGTAGTTTCTCTACAAGAGTAGATAGAAAGAGACATTGTTGCTACAGCAAATAGTACGAATAATTTTTTCATTGTTAAAATGTTTAATTAGTTGAGGAAGCAAAGTTAAACAAATTTTGATTATGCAAAAGGACTCTTTTCACTTAAATATTTCCAATATCTTTTTGGGACATGTTGAACGTGAAGGCGCATGTTTACTCGGCTTTTAATATTGGTCGAGTCAAAATATTCTTTCCAGAGCTTCTGAAAATAGATTTCTCCTTCTTCAAAATATTCGGGATTAGCGCCTGAAATTCCCATGTCTTCGGGTAATTCCATCGATACATATTCGGTATCCTGGAGGTTATAATACAGGCCAAATTTCCGTCTTATATCATAAATAAGCCATTTTTGATCGGCATAACGGCTGCGGAAGTGTTTCAGGATTATGGGTAGCACATTAAAATCTGGTTCAATGATGGCGAAATAAATATCATCCCTGGTAAGCCTGAACCTTACAAATGCTTCCATACGATGCTTTTCGCGGCCTACCTGTTTGGCGATATCGGTAATATACAACACGGCAGGATGGGAATAATCTTTATCTACCTCCTGCTTACTGGCAAAAACATATTTGATCACCTCGTATAATTTCATTTCTATCCCTGGCGCTTCACTAAGGAAAGCCCACTTTATCCTGGTAAATCCATTTTTCGAAGTCTTTTTCTGCAAGGCTTTAAGTACTCTCAGGGCTTTTAATTCTTCGGTGGTGACCTCCTCGGTCTGGCTGAACAATTGTTGCTGGTCTTCGCCGGCCGGTACAATTTCAACTACTTTGAGCTTTTGCTCATAGGCCTGGAAGATACAGGTTAGGAACCCCTTAAAACTACCGTCATATTTTAGAACCACCTCTTTCATTAGAACAGACTTAATTGCGGGCTCAGATCTTTTCTGAACTTACTGGTAGAATTCTTCAGGATGATCTGCTTGAGATCTTCGCTGGAAATATCCTTTAATTCCATCTCCCTGGATGCGCAGGTAATAAAGTATTTGGCTCGGTTGGACGCTATTCCGATCCTCGAAAGGTGACCCCAGGTGAGTTTTCTGAATTTACGTGCCTGTATGATCTTATTGGCAGATTTAAGACCTATACCCGGTATGCGTAAGATCATTTGTTTTTCCGCACGATTGATATCTACAGGGAAAAGGTGACGGTTGCGAAGCGCCCAGCTGAGTTTGGGATCTATGTCCATATCCAGGAACTGGAAGTCATTGTTCAAAAGCTCCCTTATGTCGAAGCCATAAAAACGCATTAACCAGTCTGTCTGGTATAATCGATTTTCCCGGAGCATGGGAACTGCCGATCCCAGCGACGGCAGCCTTGGGTCGTTGCTCACCGGCACGTAACCAGAATAATAAACCCTTTTCATATTGTATTTTTTATAGAAGAAAGCGGAAGAATACATGATATCCCGGTCGCTTTCCCCAGTGGCGCCAACGATCATTTGCGTGCTTTGCCCCGCCGGAGCGTATTTCGGGGTGCTTTTTATAAGTTTAGATTCCTGTTTGTATTGAATGATCTCATTTTTCACCTTTTCCATAGGTTTCATGAAATCTTCATGGTTTTTATCTGGAGCTAGTAATTTTAAACCAGATTTGGTAGGGATCTCTATATTTACGCTTAACCTGTCTGCGTAGAGGCCGGCTTCGCGCATAAGTTCATCACTTGCCCCGGGAATGCTTTTTAGATGAATGTATCCATTAAAGTTTTCTTCTTCTCTTAGCTTCTTAGCCACCCTGATAAGTCTTTCCATGGTATGGTCTGGACTTTTGAAAATGCCTGAACTTAAGAAAAGGCCTTCAATATAATTTCTTCGGTAAAAACTTATGGTAAGATCTACCACCTCCTGCACCTTAAAGGCAGCTCTTTTGATATCATTGCTTTTTCGGGTCACGCAATAGGCGCAATCAAAGATGCAATGGTTGGTAAGTAGTATTTTTAAAAGGGAGATGCAACGGCCGTCCTGGGTAAAGGAATGACAGATACCCATACCCGAGGAATCTCCCAGTCCCTTGTTTGTATTTTTCCTTTTGCTCCCGCTGCTGGAGCAAGAGACATCGTATTTGGCTGCATCGGCCAGGATGCTCAGTTTTTCCTTTATTCGGTCGAAATCCATAGAATAGGAATTTTTCCAAATTTAGGAAATAATCCAAATTTATGGAATGAACATATCTTAAAAGAATTAGCTGATTTACAGAAAAAGTGAACTTAATCCACCTCGATAGATTTCTCTTCAGGATATGTTTCAGGGTTTTCTCCGGCAAGCCTTGCGAAATTTCGATAAGCCCGATCTACTTTTTCTTTCGGGGTAGTGGCAAATTCCTTTTCGGTGACCTCATATTTTTTCTGAAGTTCCTTTAATTCTTTATGCAGTTCTTTTTGGATCTCGGCATATTGAGGATCTCCATATAGGTTATTTTCCTCTTTGGGATCTTTTTTAAGGTCGTAAAGTTCCCATTCATCTATATCATCATAAAAATGTATGAGCTTATACCTTTCCGTTCTTATTCCGTAATGCCTTTTTACCATATGGAAGGCGGGAAAATCATAGTAATGATAATATACCGCATCCCTGAATTCTGAATCTGGCTCATTCTCTCCAGTAAGCAATGGTCGGAGAGATTTTCCCTGCATGCTTTCCGGGATCTCGGCACCTGCAAAATCAAGAAAAGTTGGAGCGAAATCCAGGTTTTGGGTAAGCGCATCTATCGTGGTTCCCCCTTCGATCGCCGGAGGATATTGAATCATGAGAGGCATGGCCAGTGATTCCTCATACATAAAACGCTTGTCGAAGAAGCCTTTCTCACCCAGGTAAAAGCCCTGGTCTGTGGTATATACTATAATTGTATTTTCAGTAAGATCATTTTCTTCCAGGTAGTCGAGGATCTTTCCAACTCCTTCGTCTACAGCCTTAACCGTCCCCATATAATCCCTAAGGTATCTTTGTCCTTTCCATTCTGCCAGTTCTCTCCCGCTTAAATTCGCTTCGTGAAAAGCATCATTCTTAGGACGGTAAGCATCATTCCATGCCTTTCGTTGTTGCTCGCTCATACGGTCGAAATCTGAGGTCCATGGATTATGTCTTAATGAATCACTTCCTTTTGCAACTGTCATTTTAAGGTCATGGCCTTCATACATGTCTTCATAAATGGTCTGCAGTTGTTCCTGCGCAGCAACCTGCCCTTCATGTTTGGAAAAATAGGTGTCAGGTAAGGGGAAATTCACAGAATCATAAGTACTGATATGCCTTATCGGGGGCATCCAGTTTCGATGAGGAGCTTTGTGATGTACCATCAGGAAAAAGGGTTCCTCCTTCTTCCTTTTTGTCTCCAGCCAGTCGATGCCCATATCGGTAATGATATCTGTGGCATATCCGTTAACAATGCTCGTGTCTTTTTGATGGATGAATTCGGGGTTATAATAATTACCCTGGTCGTTAAGTATTTTCCAGTAATCGAAACCCTGTGGCCTTCCGTGTAAATGCCATTTCCCAACGATGGCGGTTTGGTAACCGGCCTCTTTAAGAAATTTTGGAAGGGTGGGCTGGGAACCGTCGAATACTTCACCGTTCATTCTGAAACCATTTATATGGCTGAATTTCCCTGTAAGTATCACTGCCCGGCTAGGGCCGCAAATAGAATTAGTACAGAAATTATTCAAAAACCTGGCTCCGTTATTCGCGATCCGGTCAATATTGGGAGTAGGGGCCAGCTGACTAACCGGGTGCCCGTAAGCACTAATGGCCTGCGCGGCATGATCGTCGGTCATTATAAAGACGATATTCGGTTTTTTATTGATCTTATCTTCTTCTTCTTCTTTTCCCTTCTCTTTTTTATCCTGGCAGCTTAATAAAACGATTGCGGAAAGGAAATAGAAAGTGAAGTGCTGGATACGGGCGCGAAAAGTTTTCATGGTTTTGGTTTAAAAACCGAAACTTACGAAACTTTTCGCTAAAAATGTTTAAATTTCACCTGCTCAAAAACTGCACAAAAGTCCCTACATTATGATCAAGCAAGTCTTTAAATGCCTGGTTTTACTGGTCTTATTAAATAATTACACTTATTCGCAGGAATTGGTTCCACCTATACAGAACTATTCTCCTTCAGAATATATGGCCGCCAGCCAGAACTGGGATATAGCTCTCGATGAAAAAGGGGTGGTCTATGCCGCAAATAACCAGGGGTTGCTTGTATTTGACGGATTGAGCTGGGAATTATTTCCCTTAGAGAGTCAGTCTATCATCAGGTCAGTCTTGCCTCATAATGGTCGAATTTATACAGGTTCTTACCAGGAATTCGGATACTGGGAAAGGCAGGCCGATGGCCAGATGCAATATACTTCGCTTGGCCATTTAATGGAGGACTTTAATTTGCAAAGCGATGAATTCTGGGAGATCACCGCTTTTAAAGATGCCATATACTTCAGGTCTTTTGGAGCTGTATTCAAATATGAAAATGGCAGCATAAGCCAGGTCACTAATGTGGTTTCCACGGCTATGGACAAATTTCAGGATCGGCTCATCTTTGCTCCCAGGAAAAGGGGACTGGTATATTTAACCGGCAGGGACCAGGTGAAAACTCTGGAAGGTGACCTGAAAGCAATAGATGATATTAACATAAGGGATATTGAATCTCATGGTGACAGTTTGTTTATTGCCAGTAAAGAATCCCTCTATTTTTACCATGACCAAAAAGTTGAACTGGTAAAGAACTCTGAGCTAAACGAGCTTTTAAAGAGCTCTGAACTCAACCATATAATTTCGGTAAGTAAGGATGAGATCATCCTAGGAACTATTAAAAATGGTATTGTCCAGTACAATTTAAAGCAGGATAAATTCAAGGTTTACAATCATACCTCGGGTTTGCAGAATAATACAGTTCTGGGAATGGCCTTTGCGAACAACCGTTTGTGGCTGGCTCTGGACAAGGGAGTAGATATGGTAAACCTGCATGCACCACTCATGTTTTATAGCGATAATTCTGGTGAGTTGGGTGCGGTGTATGATCTTCAGAAATTTGAAGATGAATGTTACCTGGCCAGTAATACAGGGGTTTATAATTTTAAGGACGGAAACCTGAAATTGATAGAGAATGCCGGGGACCACACCTGGAACCTGGAAGAAATTGATGGCGTACTTTACGCAAATCATAATACAGGGATCTACCGGATAAGTGACGGTGATTTTATTCCTATAGATACACGTACCGGTAGTTTTTCGGTTAAGAAAATAAGTGATATTTCGGGTGATATATTGATCTCCCACTATACCGGGCTGAGTCTGTATGATATCAAAAAAGAGGAACTTCGGGAATTGGAAGAGATCAGTTTTCCCATAAAGGAGGTTGTTTTCGAAAATGATCAGGTGATCTGGGCTGCCCATCCCTACGAAGGGATATATAAAATCTCTCATACGAATTTTGAGGATATCAAAGTAGAAAAGATTGAAGCTCTGGGTGAAAAGGAAAACTTTAATCCGCGGCTTTATAACCTGAATAATCAGGTAATAGCTTACGTGAACGGACAATGGTACCAGTATAATCCATTTCAGAACTCCTTTAAGCCATTTGAGGAGTTGAATGAATTCAAAGATCATAGATTAATCAATAAGGGGGATGATACTTATGTATTTGCAGATGCAGACAAGGGAGGTCTAATGATCACCGATCTTAAAGATGAAGTGATAAACCTGGACTCGAAAGAACTCAAGCATAGACTGGTTAAGACCAACGAGAATTTTATCCGGCAGAACGATTCTATATTCTTTGTTACCCTGAATGATGGGTTCGCCAGGATCAATCTGGATCAGCTTAAAAGATCGAAACAGGATAACTGGATAAGTACTCCTTTTATAAAGGAGTTTTCAGATGCATCCCAGCGATATGAAGTTGCTTCCTCACCGGTGATCCCCTTTAAAAATTCTAAGAATCTCACGCTAAAGGTGGGAATGCCTGTTTCTACCGCTACCATGCTTCATTATGAATTATCTGGAGAAGAATACTTAAGCGGTTACATTGAAACTGGCACTCTGAATCTTCGAAACCTTGATCATGGCGATTATCATCTGGTACTTACCGCGCTTGGTAATGGTTCAGAAGAGGCTGCTACCACAACTCTGGATTTTAGTATAGCTGCGCCCTGGTACCTTTCCCTCTCCATGAAATTAGTTTATGCGTTTTTAATATTATCTACAGGATTTTTGATCTACTGGCTTAACCAGCAGAAATTAAAGAAACATCAGTTACAGCTTGAGGCTAAATTCGAGCAGGAGCATGCCGAGAGATTGAACAGGATAGAAAAGGAAAGATTGATGAATGAAATTGACCTTAAGCGAAAGGAGTTGGCTAATACTACCATGATGGCTGCTAAGAAGAACGAAGTTCTAATGGAAATTCAGGGAGAATTAAATAAGGATAAAAACAAATTCTCCAACCAGTTTCGCCTTAAGCATATAATGACCAAGATCAATAACGCGGTTAAGAACAAAGACGAGTGGAAACTCTTCGAAACTAATTTTAACGAGGTGCATGAAGATTTCTTCAAGGATCTCCTGGCGCGTTATCCAAAACTGACCAGCAAGGACCTTAAATTATGTTCTTACTTAAAAATGAATTTAAGCTCAAAAGAGATCGCTCCCTTGATGGGAATTTCTGTTCGTGGAGTGGAAGTTCATCGATACAGATTAAGAAAAAAGATGGAGCTGGATAGCGATGTGAATTTGACAAAATTTTTGATCAAGAATTTTTAAATTCATAAAATTCACCCCAAAAATCTTCAAAAATATACTACTACAGTAGTACATCACGGGTTAAAATTATCCTAAAAACCATACTTCAGTAAGGGTTTAACGAATTGATATAGAGTTGAATAGAATATTATTTCCTGTGATGTAGTAGATGTGTACTTTAACGATTTCGTAAAAAAGCCGATTGAACGTACCTTCCCTTATCAATTAAGTAAAACACCTAACGAATATGAAACTAAAACTATTCTTAGCTGGTGCATTCTTTCTCGTCTTTTCGGGTTTGTCATTCGCACAGCAAACTAAAAACATTAGTGGTACCGTAACCGCTACAGACCAGGTTCCTTTACCGGGGGCGGAAGTAAAAGTAATCGGTAAGGAAATTTATGACGTAACCGATTTCGACGGGAACTTCAGTCTTGAAGGCGTTGAAGTTGGAGATACTTTTAGAGTAACTTTTCTTGGTTTTAAAGCTCAGGAAGTTGAAGTGACCCAAAATGATACTTATTCGGTTGTACTAGAGGAAGATGCCGGTCAATTGGAAGAAGTAGTGGTAGTGGGATATGGTAGCCAAAGGAAACAAGACCTTACTGGTAGTATAAGTAGGGTAGATACAGAGGAAATTACCAGGCAACCTGCTGCATCTCCTATGCAATCTATTCAGGGTAGAGCTGCGGGAGTCCAGATCACCCCTTCGGGAGCTCCAGGTTCTACTCCAGATGTTTTTATTAGAGGTTTAGGTACCGCCTTTGGTGGACAGAATCCATTATATGTAGTAGATGGAATTCTAACCGATAATATCGATAATATTAATCCAAACGATATAACGAACATCGATATCTTAAAAGATGCTTCCTCCCTGGCCATTTACGGGAATAGAGGTGCCAACGGAGTTATTATCGTTTCTACTAAGAAAGGTAAGGCGGGCGCATTAGAAATCAGCATCCAGTCTTCTTATGGTATCAAATCTGAACTAAGAAAAGTAGAAATGGCCGATTCCCGATCTTTCGCCATTTACTCCAACGAGGCTTTACAGGCAGATGGGGAAGAACCTAGATTCGACCTTAATCAAGAGTTCAATACAGACTGGTTCGATGAAATTACCCGAACAGGAAGTATTTCCTCTAATAACCTGTCTATTACCGCGGGAAGCGAAAAGGTTAGAACCTATTTTAGTGCCGGTTATTACGAAGAAGAAGGAATTCTTAAAGGCAACGATTTTAATCGACTTACCTTAAGGAGTAATACCGAATTTGATATAGTAGAAAGAATAAAATTTAGCCAACAGGTTAGTGCTGCTTTATCTGATGAGATCCCGAAACCATTCGGGGCTTTCAATAATGCCTACAAGCAAACTCCAATTATCCCGGTAAGATATCCTGAAGGGAATGAATTTGCTGGTAAATTTGGATCTTCCACAGGTATAAATAATGTTGGAAATCCATTCCGCGATCTGTACTATAATAACCAACAACAAAAGAATCTAAAGTTACAGGGAACTTTCACCATTGAGGCTGATATCGCTGAATGGATCGACTTCACCTCAAGATTCGGTATTGAAACTGAATACTTTAGAAGTAGATCTTTTGTGCCGAATTTGGACCTTTTCCTATCTGGAGATCCAACAAGAACTGTTGACGATTATGCTCCAGATAGTCCGAAGAATACTTTGACTGTCACCAAGAACAATAATTATAGATGGGTTCTTGATAATTTTGTCACCTTGAACCACACTTTAGATGATGCTCATAATTTCAAGCTTACTTTAGGTACTACGGTAGAAGAGCTACTGGGCTTTAACGGAATAATGAATGGTGAGTATTTAAGAGGTACAAGATACAATGTTCCAAGGCAAAGTGATTTCTGGTATTTGAATAATGGAGATGAAGAGCCTCAACTTTCCGAAGGAAGAGCGGGTAACCTCATTAGATTGAATTCTTATTTCGCCAGGGTTAATTATGATTATAAAAGTAAATACCTTCTAACCGGTACTTTCCGTAGAGATGGTTCCAGCCAATTCCAGGAAGGAAATAAATGGGGTAACTTCTTCTCTGTAGGTGCAGGTTGGGTTATTTCTGAAGAAGCCTTTTTAAAGGACTCAGAAACTATTAGCTTCCTGAAGTTAAGAGGTAGTTTTGGAGAATTAGGTAACCAGAATGTTCCTTTAAATATTCTTACGTTCAATACCGGGCTTAATTATCCTTTCGGCCCAGATGAATCCATCAATGAAGGTGGAACCATTAATGAATTGATCGATCCTAGTCTTTCCTGGGAAACAACAGAGGAATTCGACATAGGCCTGGAATTTGGATTCTGGGATAACAAGCTTGCTGGAGAAATTGATTATTACAACCGTTTGAACCGTAATGCTATACTTCCGGTAGAATTGCCAGATGCTTTTGGTTTTAGTGGTACCACACTTACTCCTGCCGGTGAGGTAGTTAATGAAGGGGTTGAGATCTCTTTAAACTGGAGCGATAATATTGGAGACGATTTTAGCTATAGCATTGGAGGAAATCTAACCTTCAATAATAACAGGCTAGAGAAAGTAACTAATGAATTTTTCGCTGAAAATACCGGAGGAAGTATAGGAAATGGCCAGATCACTAAGAAAGTAGTTGAAGGTCAGCCACTAGGTAGTTTCTGGTTGCTTGATGTTACAGGAGTGGATGAAAATGGTCAGTTTATATATGACGATGTAGATAATAGTGGAACTATTAACGATGCAGATAAAAAGTTCTTTGGAGCTTATACTCCTAAAAACTTCGGAGGTTTCAATATCTCTGCCAATTATAAGAATTGGGACTTCAATTTAGATGGTTATGGCAATTGGGGTAATTATGTTTACAATGGTAAAAAGGCGAATAGGTTCAGTAATGAGAATATTGAACAAGAAGTATTTGACAATAGATGGACTCCAGAAAATCCTTCAAATACAGAGCCGGCACCATTTAATGCAGTACCCTTATCATCTGACTACTACCTGGAAAAAGGAGATTTCCTTAGAATAAACAACATTACACTGGGGTATACCTTACCTCTTGCTGAAGAGCTATTTATTCAGAATGCTAGGGTGTACTTTACTGCCCAAAATCCGGTGATTGCTCAGGCATATTCTGGTTATACTCCAGAAATTACTGGTGGGCCACTTTCTAATGGAGGTATTGAGCTTAATGCCTATCCAGCAACACAATCATTCATTTTAGGGGTAAACCTAAGTCTATAAACAAAAAACTATGAGAACTATAAATAGAAAAATATTAGTAATTATTGCAATAGGAGCTGTTTTTGCGAGTTTTTCTTGTGCCAAAGACTTCCTTGAAGTAAATCCGTCTCAGGAAACACCAGAAGTGGCATTATCAGATCCAGATGTTGCTCCGCAGTTAGTAAATGCTATCTACAACCAGTTTTTAGGTTTTAACATGAGTTCTTTTCCGTGGTATGGAGCCACTGAAATAACTTCAGATAATGCCGATAAAGGTAGTGATCCTGGAGATACAGGAACCTATCAGAAAAATCATGCAGATTATACCTATACTGAAACAGAAGCTTCCTTCAGGCTATTATGGGAAAATCATTACCAGGGTATTGCCAGAGCTAACCGGGCGATCATTCTTCTTCCAGATGTAGATATTGAGGAAGACCTTAAAAATAGACTAATTGGAGAAGCTAGATTTCTAAGAGGTTTAATGTATTTCAGGATGGTTCAGATGTTCGGAGGTGTTCCTCTTATAGATTTTATTCCAGACCCTAATAGCGAGGAAGATATCAATAGAGCTTACCAAAGAGCCAGTGTTGAGGAATTATACGATTTTATTGAGGCAGATCTAATGTTTGCCATAAATAATTTACCTCTAAAAAGTGAGTATGCTCCTGCAGATCTGGGAAGGGCACCAAAGGGTGCGGCTTTGGCTTTGATGTCTAAAGTTAAGCTCTACCAGGAAGAGTGGCAGGCTGCCTATGATTATTCCCTGGAGGTGATCAATTCCGGAGAATATCAACTTGAACCTAACTATGAGGATATTTGGAAAGATGAGTTCGAAAATGGAGTGGAATCTATTTTTGAAATTCAGGGAAGAGGTGAACTTCCAACCCTTGGTGTAGGTAATTACAGTACTTCTCAAGGTGCTCGCGGCCAGGGTGGCTGGGGCTGGGGATTCAATTCTCCTAGCGAAGACCTGGTTAATACATACGAAGAAGGAGACGAAAGAATGGACGGTACCATTATCTTCCAGGGGGAAACCTTATATGACGGTAGATTTGTTCCGGAAACTGTGACCAATGAAAGATACAATCAAAAAGCATATACTAATATCAATGCTCAGAGTAATGCTGAAAAGAATGTAAGGTTGATCAGGTACGGTGAGGTATTGCTTATCAATGCTGAAGCGGCCTTTGAATTAGGAAATACAGGCATAGCCTTGGAAAGAGTTAATCAAATTAGGGACCGCGCTGGTCTGGAGGATCTTGAATCTTTGACCGTGCTCGATATTTATAAGGAGAGACGTCTTGAACTTGCCATGGAAGGAGATAGAATATTCGACCTGCGAAGACAAGGCCGTGCAGCTGAGGTAATGCAAGCTTTTGGAGTTCCGTTTGTCGAAAACAAACATGAATTGTTTCCAATTCCTCAGGAGCAAATTGCACAAAGCGGTGGACTATTAGAACAAAACCCTGGATGGTAATTCATGATTTTAAAGGCTAGAGCATTTAGTTTCTTGTTTTTATTAGTCATAACAGGCTGCAGTAGTGACCGGGCTGCCGATGAGGTGCCTGGGAAACCTGCCCCAGAAACAGTAACGGAGGAACCTTCAGAAGAGGTTCCTTCCCTTTCTGATGAGGAACTCTTAGACCTCGTTCAGGAACGTACCTTTAAGTATTTCTGGGATTTTGCCGAACCCAATAGCGGGATGGCGAGAGAAAGATCTCAGGATGATGCTTACGGCGGCCAGGGAGATGACATTGTTACCACCGGAGGTACAGGTTTTGGCCTGGCATCTTTCCCAACCGCGGTAGAACGTGGCTGGATTAGCCGGGAACAGGCCACAGACCGGCTGGGTAAGATCCTTGATTTCCTAGAAACCGTACCGCGTTATCATGGAGCTTTCGCACACTGGTACCTGGGAAGCACAGCTCAAACCAGGCCTTTTAGTGCTATGGACAATGGAGGAGACCTGGTGGAAACCGCCTTTTTAATGCAGGGCCTGCTAATTTGCAGGCAGTATTTTGATATGGATTCTGAAAAGGAAAATATGATTAAAGCCAGGATCGACCTGTTATGGGAAGATGTGGAATGGACCTGGTATACCCAGGGACAGAACGTGCTTTACTGGCACTGGTCACCTAATAATGGCTTTGCGATCAACCTGCCGGTAAAAGGCTGGAATGAAGCTCTAGTCCTTTATGTACTTGCGGCTTCATCTCCTACTCATCCTATTTCTAAGGAAGTATATACTGATGGCTGGGCTTCTAATGGAGCGATGGTGACCAACAGGAATCATTACGGGATCAATATGCCTTTGGGCCCCAGGTATGGTGGCCCCTTGTTCTTTAGCCATTATTCGTTCATCGGGCTGGATCCTAGGAAATTGCAGGATCAGTATGCACAATACTGGCAGCAGAATGAGGCACACAGCCTGATCAATTATAATTATTGCGTGGAAAACCCCAAGAACTTCGAAGGCTATTCTGAAAATTCATGGGGCCTTACCGCTTCAGACAGCAAAGAAGGATATGCGGCGCATAGCCCTACCAATGATGTGGGAGTGATTACTCCTACCGCCGCATTATCCTCCTTTCCTTATACTCCTGAAAAATCTATGGATGCCCTAAGGTATTTTTATGAAGATCAGGGAGCAAAGCTCTGGGGAGAAATGGGCTTTTACGATGCTTATTCAGAACATTATAATTGGTATGCCGATGGATACCTGGCGATTGACCAGGGACCCATTATAGCCATGATCGAGAATTATCGTACCCAGTTGCCCTGGAAGCTTTTTATGGCAAATGAAGAAGTCAAGCAAGGCTTGACCAAACTTGGATTTTCTTATTAAGAAGATCTAACAACCAAACATTAAAATGATCAAAAGAAAAATTTCAATATTTCTGCTTGTAGCTCTAAGCATTATGAGTTGTAAGAATGAAACCAAAGAAAAGGATCTTTCAGGAGAGAAGACTGCTTCACAAGAGATATCAGATGAGGCTCTCTTGGACACTGTTCAGAAACAAACCCTGAAATATTTCTGGGATTATGCCGAGCCTAACAGTGGTATGGCCCGGGAAAGATTTCATCCGGATGGCAATTATCCTAAAAATGACTCCCATGTAGTGACTACCGGTGGCAGCGGATTTGGATTGATGGGCATTGTTACAGGAATCGAAAGGGGTTTTATCCCTAGAGATTCTGCAGTTGCCAGGCTGGATAAGATCGCCGACTTTCTGGATAATGCTCCCAGGTTTCACGGCGCCTGGTCTCATTGGCTTAACGGTGAGACAGGAGAGGTTCAGGCCTTCGGAGAAAAGGACAACGGTGGTGATATCGTGGAAACCTCTTTCCTGGCACAGGGATTTATCGTGGTTAGAGAGTACCTCAAAAATGGTTCAGAAGAAGAGAAGAAGGTAGCTCAAAAATATGATGCGTTATGGAAAGGCATAGAATGGAACTGGTATACCAACAATAAAGACGGTATTTACTGGCACTGGTCGCCAATTTATGAGTGGGAAATGGATTTCATGATCGAGGGATATAACGAATGCCTCATTACCTATGTAATGGCCGCTTCTTCACCAGAGCATGCCATAGATGCTGAAGCTTATCACGAAGGCTGGGCCCGTGGGGGTGATATTACCACCAACGCAGAAGCATATGGTTTGCCTTTATTATTGAAACATAATACTGTAGGAGATAAGGGAGGTCCGCTCTTCTGGGCGCATTATTCTTATTTAGGTTTGAACCCGAAAGGACTTTCAGATAAATATGCTGATTACTGGGATCTCAACGTAAACCATAGCCTGATTAATTACAGGTACTGTCAGGAGAATCCTAAGAACTTTGAGACCTACGGGCCAAATTCCTGGGGTCTAACCGCCAGTTATACTAAAAAGGAAGATGGAGGCATTGGTTATTCTGCCCATTCTCCAGATGACGATCGTGGCGTGGTTTCTCCCACGGCAGCGATCAGCTCTATCCCTTATACCCCGGAAAAGTCTATGGATGCGATGAGATATTTTTTTACAGATCTTAATGACCTGCTTTGGGGACCAGCCGGTTTTTATGATGCCTACAGCCTTGAAGGTGAAAAATGGGTGGCTCCGAAGTACCTGGCCATAGACCAGGGACCCATGGTGGTAATGATAGAAAATTATCGGTCTGGGTTGATATGGGACCTCTTTATGGGTGCTCCTGAAGTACAGAACGGATTAGATAAACTTGGTTTTAATTTTAAGATGCAGGCTAATGAGAATTTTTAAATTCTTTGCTTTCATAGGTGTTTTCCTGACGCTTTCTTCCTGTGGCGGAAAGAAAAAACAATTGGAACAGCATGAGAAGCCAACTAAACAGGAGATCTCAGATGAGCAGTTGATGGATACTGTGCAGAAACAGACCTTTAAATATTTCTGGGATTATTCCGAGCCTAATTCGGGCATGGCCCCAGCACGTTTTCATCCTGATGGAAATTATCCTAAGGATGATAAACACATTGTGACTACCGGCGGTTCTGGAATGGGACTTATGGTTCTTGTGGTGGGTATGGAAAGAGGTTTCATCTCCCGGGAACAGGGACTTGAAAGGCTTGAGAAGATCGCCGATTTTCTCAGTTCTGCTGAACGTTATCACGGAGCCTGGGCACACTGGATAAATGGAAAAACCGGTGAGACCAAGTTTTTCGGGCCTAAAGATAATGGAGGAGATATCGTAGAGACTTCTTATCTCGCGCAGGGTTTTATCACGGTTAGAGAATACCTGAAAAATGGTACCGAAAAAGAAAAGGCTGTTGCTCAAAAATATAACGAGTTGTGGAATGAGATAGAATGGGATTGGTATACGAACAACGAAAATGGAATTATCTGGCATTGGAGCCCTGATTTTGGTTTTGAAAAAAACTTTAAGATTGGTGGTTATAATGAATGCCTGATAACCTATATCATGGCCGCTTCTTCAAATAATCATTCCATAAGTCCTGAGGTGTATCACCAGGGTTGGGCAAGAAGTGGCAATATAGTGACCGATAATGCTCCCTATGGTATGCCTCTACTTTTAAAGCATAATACTCCTGGAGACAAAGGAGGACCTTTGTTCTGGGCGCATTATTCTTACCTGGGACTAAATCCGAAGGGGCTAACAGATAAATATGCTGATTATTGGAAAGTGAATGTAAATCATACCAAGGTTAACTACGAATATTGCCAGGAGAACCCGGAGAACTTTGGGGCCTATGGTCCGTCCTCGTGGGGAATAACTGCAAGTTATACTAAACGAGAGGGCAGGGAGATAAGCTACTCAGCCCATGCGCCAGATAATGACCGGGGAGTTGTTTCTCCTACTGCGGCCATTAGTTCTATCCCTTATACCCCGGAAAAATCGCTTAGAGCAATGCGTTATTTCTTTACAGATCTCAATGAGCTGCTCTGGGGGCCTGCCGGGTTTTATGATGCCTTTAGTCTCGAAGATAGCGAGAAATGGGTGACACCCCGTTACCTTTCAATAGACCAGGCGCCTCAGGTTATTATGATAGAAAATTATAGAACCGGTTTGCTTTGGGACCTTTTTATGGGTGCTCCTGAAGTACAAAACGGATTAAATAAACTAGGTTTTAGTTATGAAAAATAGACTCAAATATTTGATGATCATGTTCGGCTCTATTCTTTTGATGCTGCCTCTTACCCTGGAGGCTCAAACTAAGGAAGACTTTAAGAGGGAACATTTTATTGCAGAGGGTGATACCCTTGATTACAGGGTATTATATCCGGAAGATTTTTCAGAATCTGAAAAATACCCGGTAGTGCTAGTATTGCACGGTGCGGGTGAAAGAGGAAACGACAATGAAGCTCAACTGGTGCATGGAAGTGAGCTTTTCCTTAAGCCAGAGAACAGGGAGAAATTCCCTGCCATAGTGATCTTCCCACAGGCACCGAAAGAGGATTACTGGGCAAAGGTAGAAGTGAAAAGAGACAGTATGCCCTACCAGTTCGATTTTAAGAACAGGGAGGCACCAACCAGGTCATTAGGCCTGGTCATGAAAATGATGGACTCGGTGGTAGCCCAGGATTTCGTAAATAAAGATAAGGTATATGTTGGTGGACTCTCTATGGGCGGAATGGGTACCTACGAGATCATTTACAAGAAACCAGAAATGTTCGCTGCGGCCTTTGCCATTTGCGGCGGGGCGAATCCAGAGATCGCTGCAGACTATCCCAATGCTTTCAATATCTGGATCTTTCATGGAGAAAAGGATGACGTGGTTCCGCCGGCACTTTCCAAAACCATGGCCCGGGAGATAAACCATCATGGGGGAAATGCCAAGCTTTCACTTTATCCAGATGACAATCATAACAGCTGGGATTCAGCATTCTCTGAACCCTATTTACTGGAGTGGCTATTCAAAAATTCAAAAAAATAAACTATGACGTTAAAAAAGATTTTCGGGTTATTCCTGATTTTTAGTACCGGCCTGGCAATTGGCCAAACCGGCAAGAATATTCCCGAAGTAGAAGAATTATTATCAAAGATGAGCCTTGAAGAAAAGATAGGGCAGCTTAACCTTTTAACTCCCGGAGGGGGTGTGGCCACAGGCTCTGTGGTTAGTGAAGATGTAGAGGCTAAGATCAAGGCCGGAAATGTTGGGGGAGTATTTGGGGTATCAAGCCCGGAAAAGGTTAGACAGGCTCAGGATATAGCTGTAAAATCTTCTCGTTTGGGAATTCCGCTTTTGATAGGCTCAGATATCATACATGGTTACAAAACCACTTATCCAATTCCGCTGGGACTTTCTTCCAGCTGGGATATGGAACTTATCCAGGAAGCTGCTCAACTTGCCGCCAAAGAGGCTACGGCAGATGGGATCAACTGGAACTTCTCGCCCATGGTAGATATCGCCAGGGACCCGAGATGGGGGCGTATCGCCGAAGGAGCCGGTGAGGATCCTTACCTGGGATCCCAGGTGGCTAAAGCCATGGTGAAGGGTTACCAGGGAGAAGATCTTACCCAGCCTAATACCATGATCGCTACTGTAAAGCACATGGCCCTTTATGGTGCGCCTGAAGCTGGTAGGGATTACAACTCGGTAGATATGAGCCGACTTAAAATGTTCAATGAATACTTGCCTCCTTATAAGGCCGCTGTAGATGCGGGCGTGGAAAGTGTCATGACCTCTTTTAACGATATTGACGGTATTCCCGCTTCTGGAAATAAATGGTTGCTAACCGATCTTTTAAGAGAAAGATGGGGCTTCGGCGGATTCGTAGTTTCAGACTATACTTCGGTAAACGAGATGATCGCTCATGGCATGGGCGACCTGCAGGCAGTTTCGGCTATGGCAATTAATGCCGGCCTGGATATGGACATGGTTGGGGAAGGTTTCCTTACCACCCTTAAAAAATCTGTGGAAGAAGGAAAGGTTTCCGAAGAACAGATTACCAAGGCCGCCAGGAGGATACTGGAAGCTAAACACAAGCTTGGCCTTTTGGACGATCCTTACAGATATTCTGATGAACGCAGACCAGAAAAAGATATACTTACCAGGGAAAACAGGGATTTCGCCAGAAAAGCTGCTACCAGGTCTTTTGTTTTGTTGAAAAAGCACAACAATACCCTACCGCTGGCCAAAGATGCGAAGATCGCCCTGGTAGGTCCGTTAGCGAATAACAAGAATAATATGCTGGGAACCTGGGCACCTACCGGGAATCCGCAATTATCTGTACCCATTCTTGAGGGGATGAAAAATGTGGCTCCACAAGCAAAGATCAGCTACGCTAAGGGAGCGAATATTTCTAATGACACCAGCTTCGCGAAGAAGGTGAATGTCTTTGGAGAACGTATCCAAATCTCAGAAGAGTCTCCTGAAGCCCTACTAAGGGAGGCTCTTGATTTGGCTAATAATTCAGATATTATCGTGGCCGTGGTGGGTGAAGCTACCGAAATGAGTGGAGAGGCGGCCAGCCGTACCGATATCAGGATCCCGGCCAGCCAGAAAAAACTGATCAATGAACTGGCTAAAACCGGCAAGCCTGTGGTACTTGTTCTTATGAGTGGTCGCCCACTGGATATTTCAGAGGAGATGGTCCTTCCGGTGAGTATCCTGCAGGTCTGGCATCCGGGTGTGGAAGCCGGAAATGCCGTGGCTGATGTTATCTTTGGTGATTATAACCCATCTGGGAAACTTACCAATAGCTGGCCGAGAAGTGTAGGCCAGGTGCCAATCCATTATCGTATGAAAACTACCGGAAGGCCCGGTCCCGAAAATGGAGATTTCCAGAAGTTCAAAACGAATTACCTGGATTCTCCAAATTCACCACTGCTTCCATTTGGTTTTGGTCTTAGCTACACCACTTTTGAATATTCCAACGTGAAGGCCGGTTCTAAGGACCTGGCGAAAGATGGCAGCATTCAGTTAAGTGCCACCGTGACCAATACCGGTGACCGCGACGGTGAGGAGATCGTACAGCTGTATATTCATGATAAGGTGAGAAGCGTAACTCCTCCCGGAAAGGAATTGAAAGGCTTTAAGAAGGTTATGCTGAAAAAAGGAGAGTCTAAGACGGTTAGCTTTAAAATTAGCGCCGAAGATCTCAAATTTTATAATTCCAGCCTGGAGCATGTAGCTGAACCAGGAGAATTTGAATTCTTCATAGCAGGTTCTTCTGATGCCGATTTTGAGGCGTCTTTTACCCTGAAAAAGTAATAATTGTAGTTTTAGTTGTGAAAGCCCCGGGAATTGTTTCATTCCGGGGCTTTTTTTATTTAAAGCTTTTCCAGTTTTATCCCTGAAAGTAAGGGTTTGCCATTTCTAGGCTTAAACTCAATTCTCAACAGGTCCTCTTCTATGGAGATCTCATAATTGAGCTCTACTGCCTGTAGAATCCCGTAATCCCGCGCCAGGTTAAGGTCTTCTTCAACAAGGTGGTCGTTTATCAGGATGTCGAAACTTCTTATTTCCTCTTTGATCTCTGCTGCATCAGACCCCAGGTTATAAATGTTCCTGGCAGAAACTTTTCGATTAGGCTCTGTAAAGAAAAGGCTGACCCGGTAATTCCCTGCAGGAACCTCGAAATTATAACTATCCAGGCCCTCTCTCATGGTTTGGAATAAAGGTTCCTTGTCGGTAAGTGCAATATTCGAGGCCGTACCCTGGAATTTGCTGGCAGATTGCTGGAATATTTCTCCGCCTGAGTATCCAAATTGATTTCCCTGGAACGCCTGGTCTCTGATCCAGACCTCCCCGGTTTGCTCCTCAGTAAAATAAGTATGAGCACCCACATTTATTCTTAAAGGCTCCTTCTGAATATTCGCAAGCAAGTTTTTTCTGAATATCACCTCTATATCTCTTTGGTGTTCTGCCTTTCCTGAAATAGCTTTCAGCCTGTGTTTACCTTCGGGCAGGTCGAGGTTGAATTCAGCAATATTGTCTTTAACCTGTGCTTTTAATTTCTCGTTATCATCAACTATAAGCGCTACTTCATCTGAATTCGAAAACACCTTGACCGCCACATTTTCTATTTTATTGAGGTAACAGCTGCTGAAATCCTTTCCGGCGATATAGACGAAATCCTCCTCTAGCAGCCTCGCCTGGTAATAATGGTAAATGTCCTTGGGTTCCCGGTTAAAGTTCACCAGGCCTTTCTGGTTGATGTAAGGCCTGCTATCCTGCCTTCCGGAAGAGCCAAAATCGGCAAAGTTCCATGCCGCCATCCCCAGCATATAATCTCTTTCCAATACCTGGTTAAAATAGCTCACATGGCTCTTAAGCTGGTAAGACTCGCTATAATCCCAGGGTTTGGGGGTATTGGTCTGAATACGTGAATCACTTCCAGGGCCATATTCTGAAATCAGGATCGGCCGGTCTGGAAACCTTTTATGCTGCTCGTCGAGGAATTTACCCAGGTTCTCAAGCCCCGGGGTATACCAGCCAAAATAAAGGTTCCAGCCGATCACGTCTGGAATATCGGCTATTTTCGAGCTATTATAGATCTCATTCTCGTGCAGGGCCATTACGCTCAGCCTGTTGGAATCCAGTTTCTTGGTTTCGGCCTCCAGCTTTTTCGCAAGTTCTACACTAGTTTCGATCTTAGCCTTCCTGGCAGCTTCGCTCATGTTCCCGGTGAACACCAGCCTAATGAAGATCTCGTTCATATATCCCCAGAATACAATGGAAGGATGATTATATAACTGTAAGATCTGCTCACGTTGCATATTAATCGAATTCTGGTGATAAGCGTCTGTATCTGTTACATCATTGATCACGGGTATTTCTGTCCAGACCAGTAAGCCCAGTTCGTCGCAAATCCTGTATACCTCGGGATCCTGGGGATAATGTGCAGTCCTTATAAAATTTGCTCCCATTTCCTTGATCATTTTATAATCCTTTTGGTGGATGGAATTGGGAACGGCATTGCCCATATTTTCGAAATCCTGGTGGCGATTGGCTCCAATAAGTTTAATTGGTTTTCCATTCAAAATAAAGCCCATTTCTGGATCGGCTTTAAACCAGCGACAGCCAAATTTCGAAGTGAAACTGTCCAGGATCTTTCCGTCCCGGTCTATCAGGTTTGCTTCAAGGCTATAGAGGTTCGGGTTGTCTGGTGACCATAAGTTTGGCTGGTCGATATCGAGCTCGAAAATGAAATCTTTTGAAGTGATATCCTTTTTCTGGCTGCTAAGATTTTCGCCTTTCGGATCCCTAATATTTAGTTCAATCCTTAGCTCTTTAGAAATGCCTTCAACCTCTCCTTCAAAAGTGATCCGGGCTTTCTCCCTGCTTACCTGGGGAGTTTTGATGAGCAGATTCCCGGCACGTTCTCCGGTCAGTTTGAAATGGCTCTTCCCGGTAACTATCATTTTGATATCCCTGTAGATACCACCATAGAAATTAAAATCGGCTTCGAGAGGTGGAATGTCCAGATCATGAGAATTATCTACTTCTATCCTGATCTGGTTTTCCTGTCCAAATTTCAGCTTATCGCTTAGCTCGAAAACAAAAGCGGTATACCCGCCTGTATGTTCTCCAGCCAGTTTATCATTCACGAACAGTTTTGTAACCTGATTGGCCGCTTCAAATTTTAAGAAAACCTTTCGCTCTTCCCAGGATTGCGGGATAAAGATCTGCTTTTGGTAAACTCCTTTCCCCCGAAAATATTGGCCTTTCGTAAAGGCATCCCGGGCATTCCAGGTGTGAGGGATGTTTACAGTTTCACTTTCGGCTGAATTCTCTAATTTAAATTCCCAGCCGGAATTCATTGTTTTTACCTGCCTTTGAGCTTGTGCTCCAAAACTCAGAAATAGATGGCAGAGCAGTAGGAGATTGAAAATTTTCATTACAGAGGTTAATTTCTGGTGACCGGTTGCGTCCAGGCGACTTCGGTATCACCTTCTCGGTACGGATTCTTCTTCAGTTTATCTGAAACGATCTTAGCGCGAACGAACAGGACATTTTCTGGGATATTGAAACTGGCTTCGCTGCCTTCAGTAATTTGAAGGACTTCGCTTTTCAGGCTGCCTTCTTTTACCCCGATGAATCTTATCTCGTAATGCACGTCCTTTTTTTCCCTGATCTTGATCGATAAGGTATGATCCTGGAAGTTCACATCAGAAAGTTCCACCCCGGTACTGGCGTAAAAATCTCCCTTCTGCATGGCTTCGATAATGGCTTCGGGAGTAAGTTCTGAAGCCCTGACCTCTACCCAGCCTCTGCCGGCATTGCTCCATTGAGATCCAAATTTATGGTAATGGTGACTGTCATCTGTGGCGATTCCCAGCAAGAGAGGCTTTTTCATAGCGTGGTAGGCGATATTCACCTGGTCCCACATCTCCTCGGTACTGTCGTGAATGCTGTCTCCATAATTGTTAACATAAGGATGACCGTTAAATACCTCGAAGAATCTTTCTCCATCAAGTTGCTTGATGTCTTCTGCTGAAATGGCATAGGTGAAATTTGGATGGTTAAGATGTTGCAGCACGGGGCGGCCGGTATTCTCACCGTGCTCTATGATGGCATCCAGGTTATTCTGAATAAGCTCCACGATGTTCTCGCCATCTTTCGGTTTAATAACTTCCTCGATATTGATGGCTCCCATATGTACGGCCTTATTATCCAGGTAAGAGGTTACCTCTTCAGCTTTGAAGATCATGAATTTCCCATCCTCCTCGAAAAGCGGCCGGAATTCCTGCAGGGTCTTTAGCTGAACCTGTATGCCTTTTTCGGTCTTTCTGTAGTTTATCCAGTCTTCCCCATATTTATCCAGATATTCTGCAAAAGCCTTCTCGTATAGCGGTTCCTGGGGGACCATTTTTGCTTTCACCCCTTCCGCGATGATATTATGATCTGATAATGCCACGAACTGGTAATCCCTGTCCTTATACCATTCCATGATCATTTCAGGGAACTCGTCCCCATCGCTCCAGTAGGAATGCGTGTGCAGGTTTCCCTTATACCAGTTTTTCTGCTGGGCATAACTTTGATTAATACTGAAAAGGCAAATTATAACGGCCTTTAGAATTAAATACTTTTTCATTTATAGATACTTGATTGAATTTTTGTCTTGTCGAAAACTACCTTCTGAAGAAATTCGAAAACTTCCGGTAAATATTCGAATGGCATTCCTGAGATCTCATGCCGGGCGTCCTGGAAACTGTAGAACAAATAAGAAGTGTCTAACTGCTCCAGTCTCTCAACTATCGTCTTGGAACCATCAAGGATGAGGTACCCGGGATCTGAAGTTTTACAATAATGATGCGGGGCGGTGGCATAGGGCACCAGGTTATCTTTTGTTCCATGGAAAAAGATACCCGGGATGGCCAGGTCTTCTGTTATATACCTTACGTCTAGTAGTGCTCCGGCCAGCGACATTACCGCCGAAATATTGATCTCAGAATAATTTTCAGAATTCTTGAACATGAGCTGTGGATTATAAACGGCATTCAGAACGGCTTCGGCCCCGGCACTGCTGCCGCCAACTACGGTGATCTCGGGATCGATTTTAAGGTCAGCAGAATGATCCTTAAGGTATTTGAAGCCATCCATAAGATCTGTAGCCGCTTTTTGAAAAGTTTCCATCTTTCCTTCAGCATCATAGTCGCAACCAAAAGACTGGCCTTTGCGAGAAAGCCTGTAGGAAATAAGACCTACGGCGTAACCCCTGGCAGCAGCCATCCGGGCGAATTTCACCTCCTGTGGGTTTTTAGGGCTTCCTCCGGCAAAGCCACCTCCATGCATAAAGACGATCAATGGCCTTTTTTCGTCATTGTTTTCCGGGAAATAGAGGTCGATGATAAGTTTTTCATTATTCTTTTCCGCATAAACTTCTGTCTGGGTTTTTCCAACCGCAAATAAGCTATCCACGTATTTTTGCTGGGCTTCAGTGCTTTGGAAGATGATGAAAAACAAACAGGCATAAAAGAGGCGGGACATCATAAGATTCAATTTCAAAACTTGAAGATACTTATTTTTACAGGGATAAATAAGTGGTAATTTCGAGCAGAAAATTTTATCTTCGCAGCGTTAATTTTGCATTATGAGTTTACAGGAAAAAGTGATGGCCGAAATGAAGGCCGCAATGAAAGCTAAAGACAGCATGAAACTTGAGGCCATGAGAGCCGTAAAGGGAGCTATCTTACTGGCGAATACAGAATCTTCTTCTAAAGATGGGTTAACCGAGGAAGAAGAAATGAAGCTTTTGCAAAAACTTGTAAAACAACGCAAGGACAGCGCGCAGATCTATAAGGAGCAGGGCAGGGAAGACCTTGCCGAGCCAGAACTGCAGCAGGCTGCCGTGATCGAACAATTCCTTCCGGAACAGATGAGCGAGGCAGAGATCGAAGCTAAAGTAGATGAGATCATCGCCAAATCTGGTGCTTCTGGAATGCAGGATATGGGAAAGGTAATGGGTATGGCTACCGGAGAACTGGCCGGAAAGGCAGACGGGAAGACCATTTCCATGATCGTAAGAAAAAAATTATCATAGAAGTTATGTAGAAAGCAGTGGTGCTGAGGTTATATCTTCTGCGAACTGCTAACTGAGTAACGGCCCCGTGGCGCAACTGAATAGCGCATCAGATTTCGGCTCTGAGGGTTGCAGGTTTGAATCCTGCCGGGGTCACTAAAAGATCCAAAAGAAATTCTTCTTTTGGATCTTTCTTTTTAATCTAATTCCAGATCGGTTAAGATTATCATGCTAAAAATTGGATTGAAAATAGGGGAAAACCCTCATTTTTAATCCAGAGGATGATATTTACATTGTAAAACTGATAAAGACCAATAATTTATGATCCAGGATTATAGCAACCTTTACCGTAATATTATTTTAGCACTAAGCGTGGTGCTGGCGGTATATATAGTATTTAAGTATCTTACCTAAGCAAGATTTTATTTCTTTAAATATTCATTTCCATTTATCATTTAGGAGGACTTTGCTGGTTTTCGGCGTATAATTCTTCAATTTACTTATACCATAATATTTGTTGGAGATAATGCTATAGCCGATTCTGAGGGAAATATTTATTATGATGGGTTTTTGATTAAGGAAAATCACCTTGGAGTAGCTTTTGTATTGACTGCGACGGGTCAAAATTCTGGATTAGTCGCCACTACCACTTTTACGGATTCTAATAGTCAAATTATACTGGCTAGTCCCTCGAGTGCAGAGCAGGGAACCACTATAACTCTTACAGCAACCCTTACACAACAAGGCGGAGGTACTGGGAATGGAAGCCCTATTTCAGGTCGTACAATCTTTTTTTCTATAAACTCAGGCACTGCCCTTGGTAGCGCAATAACCAACTCAAGTGGAGTTGCAATTTTTAATTACAATGTGACACAGCCGGTAGGCCCATATAATGGGTCTAGTGGATTAAGGGCAGATTTCAATGGAGATCCTTCTAATAATCCGTATGCAGGATCATTTACGCAAAATAATTTTCAAATTTCAGCATGTATCTCACCAGCTGCACCAACTTCTGTAACTGCAACTCCTACCGCAATATGTAGTGGAGCATCTTCTAATCTAAATGCCACATCATCTGGAAATACGATTGAATGGTTTGAAACTTCTTCCGGAGGAACAGCTATTGGGTCAAGTGCAAGTGGGGCGAACTTTTCCGTATCTCCAACTACCACTAAAACTTATTTTGCTGAGGCCGTAAAACCTGGAGGTGCTTGTAGAAGTTCTTCTAGGACCTCTGTTACAGTGACGGTTAATCCGAAACCAAGCATTATTTTAGGAACTATTTCTCCAATATGCGCTGGAGCCACTTCTTTTACGATTCCTTATTATGGTACTACCGGAAGTCCCAACCAGTATAGTATATCAGGCACCGGGATTACAGCCGTTACCAATGGAAGCCTTGGAGCCTCCCCCATCACCGTGAATCTAAGTTCCCCTGCCAGTGGCAGTTCAATACCCTTTGCGTTAAGCGTGAGGAATAGTACCACTGGATGTATTTCTGATGCGATTAATAGTTCGGTAACTGTTTTTCCTGCTATTGGAGATAATAGTATTGTTGGACCTCAGACCATTTGTCCTGGTAGTGTTCCTGCTGCATTAACCGGATCTACTCCATCAGGAGGAGATGGCAGTTATGCCTATGTATGGGAAAGTAGCACCTCTAGTGCCAGTTCTGGATTCACAGCTGCCTCGGGAACAAATAACTCTAAGGATTATAGTCCGGGAATTTTATCTCAGACAACTTGGTTCAAGAGAAAAGTTAACTCAGCAAATTGTGCGCAGAATGAATCGAATGTAGTGCAGATAACTGTGGAGGATACCACACCTCCTAATATTGATGTCCAGGCAGTGGATAAGGAGGTGGAATGCGACGGTGCAGGAAATGCTTCTGATCTTCAAGCCTGGCTCAACAGCAATGGCGGAGCCTCTGCTTCTGATAACTGTGGGGGTGTGACCTGGAGCAATAATTATAATGGTATTAGTGATGAATGTGGATCTACTGGTTCAGTGACGGTAACCTTTACCGCTACAGATTCTAATAATAAGTCTAATTCAACTACTGCAACCTTTTTTATTAAAGATACGACCCCACCAGCTTTTGTAGAGGCACTTTCCGGTGATGATACCGTTGAGTGTGATGCTGTTCCCGCCGCTGAAACACTTACCGCGACTGATAATTGTGGATCGGCCACGGTTAGTTTTAATGAAACCACTACAGCTGGTAATTGTGGAGGAGACTATACTCTGACCCGTGTTTGGACTGCGACCGATGAATGCGGACTAACCACCTCTCATACTCAAACGATCACAGTGGAAGACACTACACCACCAACGGGAACAGTCCCTGCTGATATTACCGGCTTGGAGTGCATCGCCGATGTGCCTGTTGCCGATATTGAAGCCATTACAGATGAGGCAGACAATTGTGGAGGAGCTGTTACAGTAACGGTGGCTGACACCGATAATGGAGGAGCTGGCTGTAATGGTGATCCTTATATTGTTACCAGGACCTATACCTTAACAGATTGTGGTGGACTGACTACAGATCTTGTTCAAACGATCACAGTGGAAGACACTACACCACCAACGGGAACAGTCCCTGCTGATATTACCGGCTTGGAGTGCATCGCCGATGTGCCTGTTGCCGATATCGAAGCCATTACAGATGAGGCAGACAATTGTGGAGGAGCTGTTACAGTAACGGTGGCTGATACCGATAATGGAGGAGCTGGCTGTAATGGTGATCCTTATATTATTACCAGGACCTATACCTTAACAGATTGTGGAGGACTGACTACAGATCTTGTTCAAACGATCACAGTGGAAGATAAAACCGCTCCTAATTTAGGTGCCATAGAATCATTAGATCCGGTAGCAGTAAATCAAACCTTTACTATTCAGGCTCCTTCAACTGGAGACAATTGTTCGGGTCTAACCGCAACCTGGTATTTTAATCCTGATGGTAATTTCGATGATTATATTCTTAATGGAGAAATTATCGCTCCTATCGTAGCACCATTTGAAAAGGCCGGGATTTTTAATGGCAATTTTGTTCAGGGCACTTTCGATTCCAGCATTTTTGAAACTAGTGAAAATCCAACAGGAACTGGAGTGTATAGCGTATTGTTGGTAATTTCAGACGCCTGTGGGAATGAGTCTCTTCAACTTTACGATTATTTAGTGATCTACGATCCATCAGGCGGTTTCGTTACCGGTGGTGGCTGGATCACTTCTAAACCTGGAGATTATACCATTAATCCATCAGCAACTGGAAAAGCGAATTTCGGCTTTAATGCCAAATATAAAACAGGTAAAAATAACATGACCGAAGTTGATGGTAATACCAACTTCCAGTTTAAAGAAGGTGATTTCCATTTCAAGAGTTTTAAACATGATGATATGTCACTGGTAATTTCTGGTAATAAAAAAGCTACCTATAGAGGTAGTGGAACCGTAAATGGGTCTGGAGATCATAAGTTCATGGTCACCGTTATCGATGGTCATGCCACGGGAGGTGACGGAATAGACAGATTCAGGATAAAGGTCTGGTCAAGTGGTTCTTCGAGTTCGGTTATCTACGATAATGAGGGAACTATGGCCGAAAATGCCGATGCTACAACCGAAATTGGTGGCGGTTCCATAGTAATACATAAACCAAAAGGTGGAGGAAATACTAAAACCATGGAATCTGCAGAAAAAGTTCAGGCTCAGGTAGTAGAAGCGGAGGCTCCAATAATTCTGAATTCCCTGGAAGTGGCACCAAACCCAATGCAAAGCGATTGTGAGATCAGGTTTAGCTTAAAAGAAAGATTAAAGGCAGACCTTTTGATCTTCGATATGAACGGAAGACAGCTTAGATCCCTGCATTCCGCAGTCGTGAATGCTAATGAACTGGTAAGGGTGAGATTTGATCGGGGTAACCTGCCTAGTGGAGTATATATCTGCAAGCTGGTAACCGGGAATGGTCAAAGCTACGAAAGACAGATCATAATTGATTAATAGATATCAGGCTCCGGGAGTTTTGCCGGAGCCTGATTCTCTTAAACTTGCTTTAAGGAAAATTGGTTTAGATGATAAAATTTCATTTTTTTTAAACCTTGGCGTTAAATCTTATATAAATAGTTTCAGGGAGAAAGCTTATCCGATAAATTAGCCATCAAAGTTAAAAACCTAACACCAATGGCAGCTTATTTTAATTCTAACCAGTTAAGAGCATCTTTAAAAGAACTAGTGAAGATGTATATATCAGAATGCAAGGAATGTGAAACACTTTCCCAGGATTGTGTCGACCTTTTAAGGCATAATTTCCTGGCAGAATTTGTTGTCTACAACAAAGCAAAGAATTCTATAGAAATCGGGATCAGTAAATCTGATAAGTTTGATGGTTATCCAGAGATAGAAGTCTATACCTTTCCGCTGGAAGAGATTGGCAGGAAAGTAGACCATTCTTTCAGGAATAATCACGAAGATCTTGAGTTTTACGGGAAATTGATTGGTAGAAGAAAAGGAATAGGTTCCAATTCAGTAGTCTTGATGGACTAAGCTTGATCTAATAAAATATTATCAAGGGCGATTTTAAATTTAAAATCGCCCTTTTTTTATGTTTGATTTTTCCTGTTTAAGCTATTCTGAAAATGATTTTGATGCTAATTTAGAGCAGCATTTTCCGAATAATTTCATTTTCATCTTTTATCTGATTTTTAACTAAAAAATAAGATTATAGATATTTTATGGACCTAAAAAGGCTGTTTTTATGCTGAAAAACATAAAATATTCTTAAAAAATACCCTCCGATGGGTATTTCTTCCAGTGCCTTAAATCTTTTCATTTGTTAAAATTTAAAAATCTAAATTTTCAACTATGAGAACAATTACCAAGTTTTTCACCTATTGTGCGATAGGTACCAGTGTCTTATTAACTTCTTGTGTATCTGAGGATATTTCACCTCAGGTAGAGGAACTTCGCAGCGCCCAGGCAGATTACCTCAGAGCCCAGGCTGCTTTTGAAACTGCCCAGGCCGAAACCCAGGCTGCACAGGCAGCCCTTTTACAGGCCCAGGCTGAAATCGCCAAGGCAGAAAGCGAAGCTAAGATCGCGATGATGACTGCAGAAACCGCCCTAATGGAAGCTCAGGCTGCTTACGAAGAGGCATTGATGGAAGCCAGGACTGCCAGCGAAATAGCCAAGCTTGAGGCTGCCGTGGCCGAGGCCCAGTACCAGAAAGAACTATTGGAAGCCGAATTGGCAGCTGAAAAAGCACGACTTCAAACTGAAATTGCCCAGGCCGAATTAGCTGCCGCCCAGGCACGTCTTGCTACCCAGCAGGCGGTAGATGCACTCGCTGCCCAGATCAATGAGACTGCCCAGGGTTATCTGGATCTTTATGAGACCAATACGATGCGTGCAGGCAATAAACTAGATCAGATAAACAATTTAAAGACTATTGTATCCAGGTATGAAGCCAATCTGGATGCCGAAGGCAATGTGCTTAACTTCGGAGAAGTAGAAGCAGAGTTACAAGCTCAGATCGATGCCGATCTTGCAGAGATCGAAGCAATTGAAGCCAATATATCTCGCCTGCAAGGTCTTAATGCCAATGCCGAAGATGTTAGGGAAGAACTTACCCAGGTGGAAAATCGAATCGATGAACTCGAGGCTGCGTTAAACGAAGGCAACTTGGCAATGGAAAGAATTTATAATATCTACGAGACCTTCGCATCAAGAGCATCTGAAGTTGGAGACAGAATTTCCTATATCGAAAATGATAAGGAATTGATAGGTCTGTATCAAACTGAAATTTCAAAACTTGAAGAGAATCTGGCTGAAGCATCAGAAAGAATAGAACCTTATACACAAGATATTTCTGATATTGAGAGTTCGCTAGAGGATGAGTATGCAACTTTGATAAATCTTACGCAGGTGGCCGAAGAAGAATGGTATGATCTAAAATATGCTGAATTTAATGGAACCACTGATGATTTAGCACAAGCTCAAGAGGCATACGATGCTGCTAAGCAGAATATTATTGAATATGCCGGAGATTATTATGGAGGTCCAGTGTCTGAATGGTCTTATAATTCAGACACAAACACATGGGAGTTTGAGGGCTATACTTACAATGCCCGTATTTGGATGTATGATAATCCTATCCCAGGTACACCGTATGGAGATGCAGTTAGCACATTAAACAATTTTAACTCCAATGAAAATTATAGGGGATTACTTAATCGTATTTCTCGATTGACGTCTACCTTGGCTAGTTACAATAATGCTGTTATTAATTTAAATGATAATATCAATTATAATCAAGAAAGATTAGAGGCTATTTTTAGTAATCTTGGTGTTAGTAATGCTGAAGAATTTTGGGCTACTTTGAATGAGCTTACCTCAGAATATTATGAGGCCTGGTATGCCGTTTCTGAAATTGAATCGGAATTAGGATCTCAATGGGATCTTAGATGGGATCTTTACTATTACCTGAACGATCCAAATCGTTCTGTAGCAGACTTTGAAAACCAGATCGCGGCCTACCAGGACCAGATCGCAGCCCTGGAGGCAGAGATCGAGCAAAATCAGGAATTGCTAGTCCAGAATGCTTTTGAGGCTTCAGAAATGGAAGCGATGATCCAAAGAACTGAAGACAGGATTGCTCGCCTTATGGAGGAGTATGAAGCTCTTAAAGACCTGGCCGATCAATATCTTGAAATGTTCTACGAAATCGTTGATAACAACTAATCCTATTAGTTCAAGAAGCCCCGTGGAGGCGGGGCTTCCATTTTAATTCTTTACTAATAAAATTAATAGGATATAACATGAAAAAAATAATCACTTATGGTATTCTTCTTTTCGGTATTCTGGGTGCAACTGCCCAGCAAATTGAAGAGATAGATACTACAGATATATATGCCCCGGTAGGGGGAGATTTCTCCATCTCAGTACTTTTTGGTAGGGGTAACTTTTTTGATACCGGTCTTATGGCACCTTCATCTCCGGTAGTAAACTGGACTGTTGAAGGAGAGGGCCCGTATGCCGATATGATAGACCCGAACGAAAATGATGCTTCCAATATGGTGGGGGTAGAGGGAAGGTTTTTCCTTTCGAATAGATTTGCCCTGAAATTAAGTGGGGGCGCTATCTTTAGGAATACCCCTTCAAGGTCTAATATTGAAAGTTTTACCAATTTTGAAGAGGAAAATAACCAGGTCTGGATCCCAAATTATGCTTCGGTGGAATCTGATAAAAGAACCGATCTTAATTTTAATCTGGGAGCAGAATTGCATTTCGATTCCAGGTTTAAAAGGGTTTCACCTTATGTGGGATTCACGTTTCCCTTTTATTATGCCAGGCGATCTGCCTACGATCCGGCCGTGATTACCCAGGCTAATGAACCGGTTATCGTGGATATAGGTGAACGACATACCGAGGTATTTGGTGTGGGCGCACAGATTATAGGAGGAGTAGACTTCCATCTAATGGAAGGTTTGTACATGGGTGCAGAGGTTAAACCTGTATCATACCTGTATGCTTACAGCCAGAAAAGTCCCGGGCCGGGGTTAGAGAACCTGGAAGCAAATTCCAATACCTTTTCCTTTTTCGGGCAGACCTTTTTGAAACTCGGTTTCAAATTTTAGGTTCGGTGTTAACTGAAAATGGCCCTTTGAAAAAAGGGCCATTTTAATTTTATGCTAGTTCAATTTTTGTATTTCCCTGTTTAGGAAACTTTGGTCTTTTGATGCAGGTAATCCATGATCATTTTAGCGTGCACCCTCGAATTCTCGATGAACCATTTATGCGTTTCCACTCCGCCGCAGATTACACCAGCGAGGAATATTCCGGGAATATTGGTTTCCATGGTTTCCTCATGATATTCCGGGATCTTACGCCCATCGTCTGAAAGTTTGATGCCAATATCCTGTAAAAATCCAAAATTAGGCCTGTATCCGGTTAATAAGAGGACAAAATCATTTTCAAGAACTTCTTCCCCCTCCGGCGTCTGAACTACCACCTCATGCTCTCTGATTTCTTTTAAAGATGAGTTGAAATGAGCTTTGATACTTCCTTCTTTAATCCGGTTAATGATATCTGGCCTAACCCAGTATTTCACTCTTTCACCAATTTCAGGTTTTCTAACGATCATGGTCACATCGCCACCTTTACGATAGATCTCCAGCGCCGCATCTACCGCCGAGTTGCTGGCACCTACCACAATGGTTTTCTGGGTAGCATAATAATGCGGATCGTTATAGTAATGTGAAACCTTTGGCAATTCCTCTCCCGGGATTCCCAGGTAATTCGGAATATCATAAAAACCGGTCGCCACGATCACATTTTCCGCGATATATTCTCCCTTAGTGGTCTTTACAGTATGGGTTTGGTCTGGATTGGTTTCTACAGAATTTACCTTTTCAAATAAATGTATGTTGATATCATTCGAGGTAACGATCCTTCGATAGTATTCCAGCGCCTCACGCTTTCCCGGTTTCGGATTATTGCTTATGAATGGAATATTGTCCAGTTCCAGCTTTTCCGAAGTCGAAAAAAACGTCATATTGGTAGGGTAGTGGTAAAGCGAATTTACCAGGCAGCCCTTTTCAAGGATCACGTAGGAAAGGCCTTTCTTTTCGGCTTCCAGCGCACAGGCGATTCCAATGGGACCACCACCAATGATTACTACCTCATATTTATTCTTAGGAATTTGCAACTTGCTTCAGGTTTTTAATGGTTCCAAGCTGATCTTCAGATTTAAAAACGAAACTACCGGCAACAAGCACATCTGCACCGGCTTTAGAAAGTTCCGCTGCGTTTTTGTCGGTCACCCCACCATCTACCTCGATGATGGTTTCCGCGTTATTTTCAACAATGATCTCTTTTATTCGTTTTACCTTCCTGTAGGTGTTCTCAATAAAGCTTTGCCCGCCGAATCCCGGGTTCACGCTCATGATAAGCACCAGGTCTATATCATTTATAACATCCTTTAGAAGCTCTACACTAGTATGTGGATTAAGCGCCACCCCGGCTTTCATCCCTTCTGCCTTAATGGCCTGCAAAGTTCGGTGAAGGTGAGTGCATGCTTCGTAGTGTACGGTAAGTATATCAGCGCCAAGTTTAGCAAAATCTTTAATATATCGGTCTGGATCAATGATCATTAAATGCACATCGATCGTTTTGGTCGCATGTTTGGTAATTGCCTGCAAAACGGGCATCCCGTAGGAAATGTTGGGTACAAAGACCCCGTCCATGATATCTATATGAAACCAGTCGGCTTCACTCTTGTTAACCATTTCAGTATCACGCTGAAGGTTTCCAAAGTCGGAAGCCAGCATAGAAGGGGCAATTAAAGTCTTACTCATAGTTGTATTGTTGTTATATCGCAAAAATACTAAGAAAAACAGGTATAACTAATTCTTTCCCTATAAATGGAAAGAATGCTTTAATTAAAAGGATCAATAGTAAGAGGAAAAATTGGGCAAGAAAAAACCCCGGTCATCACTCCGGGGTCATTCATCAATCAAAAAACGAACAGTTATTTTCATGTCGGTTCATCACGCCGCCACTAAACTGTTGTCACTTTAAATATCTTAGCCAAGATACGTTTTTAAAATTTTACTTCTAGACGTATGCTTTAATCTTCTTATGGCTTTTTCTTTGATCTGGCGTACTCTTTCTCTGGTTAGATCAAAAGTCTCGCCAATCTCTTCTAATGTCATAGGATGTTGATCACCCAGTCCAAAATAAAGTCTTATCACATCGGCCTCACGTGGCGTTAGTGTTTCTAAAGCACGCTCTATCTCTGTTCTAAGAGATTCGTGCAATAGCTCCTTATCTGGATTTGGTGACTCACCAGAACGTAAAACGTCATACAGGTTAGAGTCTTCTCCTTCAACTAAAGGAGCATCCATAGATACGTGACGCCCGGAATTCTTCATGGATTCCTTAACGTCATTAATGGTCATATCCAATTCTTTCGCGATCTCCTCAGCACTTGGCGGACGCTCATGTGACTGCTCTAAGAAAGCAAAAGTCTTGTTGATCTTATTTATTGAACCAATTTTGTTCAATGGTAAACGAACAATTCTCGATTGCTCGGCTAATGCCTGCAGGATAGATTGTCTAATCCACCATACAGCATATGATATAAATTTAAAACCACGAGTTTCGTCAAAACGTTTCGCAGCTTTAATTAATCCTAAATTACCTTCATTAATAAGGTCGGGAAGGGTTAATCCCTGGTTTTGATATTGTTTTGCTACAGAAACCACAAAACGAAGGTTCGCTTTGGTTAGTTTCTCTAAGGCACGGTTATCTCCCGCTTTAATTCTTTGTGCCAATTCTACCTCTTCATCAGCGGTGATCAGGTCTACTTTTCCAATTTCTTGCAAATACTTGTCTAACGAAGCGGTTTCACGATTGGTTACCTGCTTCGTAATCTTCAGTTGTCTCATCTATCTTCTACTTGGATTTTAATGGTGCATAGCTCTTGTACATAGTTATACGTAAGAAGTACTCTTAATGTTACAAAAAGATTATGAAATTTATTTTGGGCGTTGCACTTCGTGCCGGGCTTTACGCTGCAAGTCCTCGCTTCCCTTCAGTCGCTGTGGGCTTTTCGCTACAATCCCTAACGCAGATTTCGTGGCTTAAATTAATTTTCTGTAAATCTTTCCGGCAGGGTAGTCGGGAGAGTTCGATGTAAATTTCATCAGATCGAAAAAATATCCAAAAAAAAAGCCCGTAACAGGTACGGGCTTTTTCTAATGGTGTTCAGAGAACTAGTTCTTATGCTCTCTTGGTTTCCTGTCGTCACGACCACGGTTGTCACGAGATCCACGATTATCTCTGGATCCACGGTTATCACGATTGTCGTTTCTTGGTGCTCTTTCTTTAAAACCTTCCGGTTTTGGAAGAATGGCTTTTCTTGAAACCTTGTCTTTTCTGGTTTTAGGATCAAGACCAAAGTATTTCACATCGATCACATCTCCTAATTTCAGCACATCGTTTACGTCGTTGGTGCGTTCCCAGGCAAGTTCAGAAATATGTAGTAATACTTCGTTCCCCGGTGCATCCACGTATTCTACTACTGCTCCAAAATCAAGGATCTTGATCACCTTAACCTCGTATACACTGCCTTTTTCAGGCTTGAAGGTAATAGAGTCGATCTTGGCAAGAACCTTATCGATTCCTTCCTGCTGAGTTCCAAGAATTTCTACGATACCTTCTTCTGTTACCGGATCTTCGTTGATCACGATCTCAGTTTTGGTTTCTTTTTGAAGTTCCTGAATAACTTTTCCTCCAGGTCCGATCAAAGCACCAATGAATTCGTTCGGAATTCTTCTGGTAATGATCTTTGGAGAATGTGCTTTCACATTCTGGTTTGGAGTCGGGATGGTCTCGGTAAGTTTTTCAAGTATATGAAGTCTCCCTTCTCTAGCCTGTTTTAGAGCATTCACAAGGATCTCGTAAGAAAGTCCCTTGATCTTAATGTCCATCTGGCAGGCTGTGATACCATCTTCGGTTCCTGTTACTTTAAAGTCCATATCCCCAAGGTGATCTTCATCACCAAGAATATCAGAAAGAACAGCGTAGTTCTCACCATCTGAGATAAGTCCCATGGCAATACCAGAAACTGGCTTCTTAAGCTGAACTCCGGCATCCATTAAAGACATGGTTCCTGCACAAACTGTAGCCATAGAAGAAGAACCATTAGATTCTAAAACTTCAGATACAACACGTACTGTATAAGGACAATCTGCCGGGATCATACCTTTTAGTGCTCTTTGGGCAAGGTTCCCGTGGCCTATCTCACGTCTTGAAGTACCTCTAATTGGGTAAGCTTCTCCGGTTGAGAAAGGAGGGAAGTTATAGTGTAGGTAGAAGGTCTCTTCTCCCTGTTGGGTTGGAAGGTCTACCTGGTTAGCTTCTCTGGAAGTACCAAGAGTTACTGTAGCTAATGCCTGAGTTTCTCCACGGGTGAAGATAGCTGAACCATGTGTAGATGGAAGGTAATCTACTTCACACCAGATAGGACGAATTTCGTCTGTCTTTCTACCGTCAAGTCTAATTCCTTCCTTAAGGGTTAGATCACGAACGGCTTTCTTCTGAGCGTCATTGAAGTATCCAGAGATCATTTTCCCTTTTTCTTCAAGTTCTTCTTCAGAGAACATAGCTTTCACTTCTTCTTTCAGGTTAGAAAAAGCTTCGCTTCTTTCTTTTTTGCTGGTACCGCTCTTCGCGATATCGTATGCTTTCTGGTAAGTAGCATCGTAGATCTTCTTTTCGATCTCCTCATCGGTTTCAGCTACTTCGTACTCACGAGTTTCTTTTTTACCGAATGCTTCCGCAAGTCTTATCTGTGCCTCACACTGAACCTTGATGGCTTCATGTGCGAATTTAATAGCTTCAGCCATTTCCTCTTCAGAACATTCGTCCATTTGTCCTTCAACCATCATCACAGAATCTGCAGAAGCACCTACCATGATATCCATGTCTGCTTCAGCAAGTTTTTCCCTGCTTGGGTTAAGAACAAATTCGCCATTAATTCTCGCAACTCTCGCTTCTGAAATCGGAGTTTCAAAAGGAATGTCAGATAATTGAATAGCGGCAGATGCGGCAAGTCCGGCTAAAGCGTCTGGCATAACTTCATCGTCATGAGACATTAACTGGATCATTACCTGGGTTTCAAATTTATAGTCTTTAGGGAATAGTGGACGCAATACACGGTCTACTAAACGCATCACTAAAATTTCTTCGCTACTAGGTCTTGCTTCTCTTTTGAAGTAACCTCCAGGGAAAAGACCTGCAGCAGCAAATTTTTCACGGTAATCTAATGTTAATGGAAAGAAATCCATTGTAGTTGGCGTGTATGAAGACACTACCGTACAAAGTAACATAGCGTTACCCATTTGAACAACAACCGACCCGTGAGCCTGTTTTGCCAGTTTACCGGTTTCGAGGGAAATGGTTCTTCCATCTCCTAAATCGATAACCTCCTTAAATGTTTTTGGAATCATAATAATTTCGAATTCTTGATCTGAATAACTTCAACCAGATCATTATAGTTAAACAAAGGTCTCCGCCATCCGGACGGCCGGGTTGTGTGTTGTGTGTAGTTGTTTGTAGACCAATGAAAAACTACCCCTCTGGGCGACAATTTTTGAATACCTGAATTTTTTCTCAGGTCAAACTAATATATAAAAAAAAGGGGCGCTAATGCGCCCCTGAAAATTATTTTCTTAATCCTAGTTCCTTAACGATGGCACGATACCTCATGATATCCTTCTTCATCAAGTAGTCTAGAAGACTTCTTCTTTTACCAACCAGTCTTACTAGTGAACGCTCTGAGTTAAAATCTTTACGATTTGTTTTCAGGTGCTCAGAAAGGTGAGCAATTCTGTAAGTGAATAATGCGATCTGTCCTTCAGCCGATCCGGTGTCGTTCTTACCTTTACCGTACTTTTCGAAGATCTCTTCTTTTTTCTCTTTTGCTAAATACATTCCAATATTATTTAAATGATTTTTATGTATTGACAGTTTTTCTGTCAGGCGGCAAAGATACTACTAATTTAAAAATTACCTACTTAAACCGCTTTTTTTATTTAATCGATTTTAAGCCCTTACCGGTTGATTCTGAATAAGATCCAGGTAAAGGTTTACCTTGTCCTTAAGCTCAGATCTTTTGGTGATAAAATCCAGGAATCCTTTTTCTTTCAGAAATTCTGCGGTTTGAAAATCCTTTGGAAGGTCTTTTCCGGTAGTGTCTTTTACCACACGAGGCCCGGCAAAACCTATAAGCGCACCAGGCTCAGAAATATTGATATCTCCGAGCATGGCAAAAGAAGCCGTGGTTCCTCCAGTAGTAGGATCGGTTGCCAGAGAGATATAAGGAATCTTGGCATCGGCTAACTGAGCCAGTTTTACGGAAGTTTTCGCCAGCTGCATTAAAGAAAGAGCAGCTTCCTGCATCCTTGCACCTCCAGATTTTGAGATGATCATAAAAGGGATCTTATGTTTTAAGGCATAATCTGCTGCGCGGGCAATTTTCTCACCTACAACAGAACCCATACTTCCACCTACAAATTTAAAATCCATACAGGCGATCACCAGGTCTTTACCTTTAGATTTACCAACAGCACATCTTACCGCATCTTTAAGGCCAGTTTTTTCCTGTGCGGCCTTAAGCCTTTCGGTGTATTTTTTAGTATCCTCAAAGTTCAACGGATCCTTGGAGGTCATTCCCTTATCCAGTTCTTTGAACTTGTTGTCATCAAAAAGAATTTTGAAGTACTCGTTGCTTCCAATTCTTACATGGTAACCATCTTCCGGACTAACATAAAAGTTGCTTTCCAACTGTTCTGCATCAACGATTTTACCGGTTGGGGATTTATACCAAAGTCCCTTAGGGACATCTTTCTTCTCTTCGGTTGGAGTTTGTATTCCTTTTTGCGTTCTTTTAAACCAAGCCATTCTTTTTCAATTTTTATCTTTCGATGATCAACTTTATGGCAATAAAAAACAGCCCTTCAAAAAAAGAAGGACTGTCGTTTTATTTTATAATGTGTTTACGTTATTTAGGTCTTCAAAGGCTTTTTTCAATCTCGCCTTGAAGGTTAATTCTCCTTCACGAACCCATTTTCTAGGGTCGTAGTATTTTTTATTAGGTACATCTTCACCTTCTGGATTTCCAATCTGGTTAGCAAGATAATCTTTTCTGCTTCCCATATAATCTCGTACGCCCTCCATATATGCATACTGAAGATCTGTATCTATGTTCATTTTGATTACTCCGTAACCAATAGCTTCACGAATTTCTTCTACAGTAGAACCACTACCACCATGGAAAACAAAATCTATATGATTTTCTTCTACATTATATTTCTTGGTAATGTATTCCTGTGAATCTTTCAGGATAGTAGGAGTAAGTTTTACGTTCCCAGGTTTGTATACCCCGTGAACATTTCCAAAAGCAGCCGCGATCGTGAACTGGTCGCTTACCTTGCTAAGCTCCTCGTAAGCATAGGCTACTTCTTCTGGTTGTGTGTACAATTTAGAGGAATCAACATCGGTATTGTCAACTCCATCTTCTTCACCACCGGTAATACCTAATTCTATTTCCAGGGTCATTCCCATTTTAGACATTCTCTCAAGATACTTCTTGCAGATCTCCATGTTCTCTTCCAGAGGCTCCTCTGAAAGATCGATCATGTGAGAACTGTATAAAGGTTTTCCGAATTGCTCATAGTGCTTTTCGCTGGCATCCAAAAGACCATCTATCCAAGGAAGTAATTTTTTGGCACAATGGTCTGTGTGCATGATCACCGGAACACCGTATATCTTGGCAAGTTCATGAACATGCTTTGCGCCAGCAACCCCTCCTGCGATAGCAGCTCTTTCATTATCATTAGAAAGTCCTTTCCCCGCATTAAACTGGGCTCCACCGTTAGAAAACTGAATGATGACCGGAGAATTTAATTCGGCAGCTGTCTCAAGTACCGCATTTATACTGCTTGAACCTATAACATTCACCGCTGGAAGTGCAAAACCCTTCTTCTTGGCATAATTAAATATTTCCTGAACTTCTTTTCCTGTGGCAACGCCTGGTTTAATATTGTGACTCATAACTTTTCTTGATTAGGCTTACAAAAATAAGAAAATAAACTGGCTTAGAAAGGATAATTGATTCCGACATTATAAACCGCGTGGGTGAAATTGTAATCCCTGAACCAGCGTTTGCCTTCAGGCTGTGCGGGGTCATGGGTTTTAAAGCCAATATCGAAGCGTAGCACGAAAAAATTGAAGTCATATCTCAATCCAAAACCGCTACCCACGGCGAGTTCCTTCAGGTCGGCAAATTCCTCGAAAACAAAATCGGGATTTGTGTTGGAATCCAGTACATTCCAGATATTTCCTACATCTACGAACAGAGCACCCTTAAATTCATCAATAAGGCCGAAACGATATTCGGCATTAAAAGCCAGTTTCAGGTTGGCTTCATTGAACTCCAGGAAACTACCACTGCTTCCCGGTCCCAGGTCATAAGCCTGCCAGGCCCTGTTGTCGTTAGGTCCTCCAGCAAAGAAAGTTTTGGTAATCGGGATATTGTCTGAATTGCCATAGGGAATGGCGATACCTCCAAAAGCTCTTGCCGCAAAGATCTTATCCCGACCAAGATCCCAGTGTTTAATGAAATCTATTTCGGTTTTGGCATACTGGGAATAAGCTACCCCCAGAACTTTGTCGTTTCCCTGCTCATTCTGCTCGTAATTAAATACTCCAGATAATAAAGAGAGAACATTCCCTGCAGTTTCCACCTTGAACCTGAACCTCGAAAACTCCTTGTCGTAAAGGCTTTCCCTGGTATTCCACAGGTAGGTGAAGTTAGTAGCGAAAATAAGGTTGTTTTCGGTTAACCTTAATTTACGTTCGTAAATGTCCAAAACATTGAAAAAATCTTCCTCGTTAAGACCGGTGTTCGGAAAATCCTGGGAGACCACATAATTGATAAAATCATCTGCCTCATCTGGAATTCCCAGCACAGGATCTTCTGAAGGATCCATGAATTCATAGTTACTGTCCTGGGCAATATCGTTCAGCTCCTCGAATGAATTCCGGTAAACATTGAAGTAATTCTTTGTATTCAAATTACGTACATACTGAATATTTAAAAAGTCGAGGCTATTAGAAAGTTTTTTTGAAGGCTTCCAGGCGTAATTGAAGATCCCGGAGAATGTCTGTTTGTCAAGGCCAATATTTCTTTGAGTGCTGAACCCAAGGCTGATATTGGTGAATGGAGACATATATTTTGGGATGATCTTTTCAGTATCTATAGGGAAGAAGATACGAGGTAAGCTAAGTTTCATGTCTGCGCCAACCTCGGTGATATCAAAAAAACGGTTCTCGTCCCTGCTGGCGGCTGCATCTGTGGAAGAGGCGATGCTTCCCCGGCCAGATATTTCAAAATTTTCCAGCCCTCCAAAGATATTCCTGATCAAAAATGAACCTCCAAATCCAATTCCGAATTTCTGAATGTTACTTTGGGAAACGTCGAAATCGAATCCAAGGGAATATTTAGGAAGAGGGGACAGGAAAATATTGGTAACCAGGTCTGTATTTGTTGTATCGCTTGGGTCGAGGCTATATTGAATGTCTGGATATTTAAATACCCTGAGGGAGTTAATTCGGTTATATGTTCTGGTCCTGTCGGCATCCCTGTAAATAGTTCCCGGTTTAATGAAAATAGCATCACTTACGGCTTCCGGCTTGTAGCGCATCTCATCAAAACTAAAGAGCCTGTAATTCTCATAACGGGCACTGTCCGTCAATGGTTCATTCCTTTTATTGTAGGTGTAATCTGTAAAGATATTTACCTTACTAATCTTATGTATCTTGAAAGGAACGCGGGCCACACTGTCGCCAATGTTGTTTCTCCTGTTTTTAATGATCAGGGTAGTGTTAACCTTGTGATTGGTGTCTACGGTATCTGCATCGAAAGTGATATACTCCTGGTCGAAATTATATACCCCGTTGTTTCTGAAAAGATCTGAAAGGCGGTCGCGCTCATCATTAAAATCAAGCGTGTTGTATTTTGTTCCCGGCACGATCTCACTTTCAGTTTTATGCATTTCGTACAGAGAATCCAGGGCCTGTGAAGAAATTTCTGTCTTAATGGAATCTATAAGATATGGCTCATGGGGGGTTACATAGTATTCAACTCTTGCTCTTTTTTTCTTATCCTCCAGGGGTATGATCTTATAATCTGTCTCTACGTTGAACCAGCCATTGTTCCAGTACCAGGATTTAAGCCTGTTTTCAGATTTCTTGGTCTCTTCTTCATTCACCAGCACCGGAGCCTCGCCAGTTTTCTTGATCCATTGGTTGAATTCCTTTCTTGAATTTAGGTATTTGTCGAATTGCTTCTTGGAAAGGATGTTTACGAGAAAATCCCGTTTTCTTTCGTTCTCCAGGTACCTTTCTGAAAGTATGCTGTCTATGTTCGGCCTGGCCAGGTTGTAAACATGTAAGCCCAGCGGGAAACCCAGTATACTGGTGTTTGGTTCCTGGTATAATCGACTTTTAATCCCGGCATCCTTAACGATTTCACCATTGCTGAAAATTTCATTTTTCACCAATAGGTTTTCATCCTGGTCTAGTCTTTTTACGGCATTACAGCTAATTATTAGGACAAGAGTTAAGAAAAATAATAATATTTTTGCGAAAAGCCGTTTCAACCAGTAGCGTTTAGTGGCTCAAAAATACATTTTTTTAATGCTAAGCAAAAGCCAGATTAAGTTAATAAAAAGTCTCACTCAAAAAAAGTTCAGAAATAAACATGAACTCTTCACTGTAGAAGGGATTAAGGGAGTTATGGAGTTCATTAATTCTGATTTTGAGCTGGTTTCGCTATTCACTACCGGAAAAACTTTTGGGCTTCCTAAGGATAAACTTAATTTGATCGAGGAGAAGGAGCTTAAAAAGATAAGCTCCCTGAAAACACCTCAGGAGGTACTGGCTGTTTTTAAAATTCCAAGTCCGGCTGCTTTTAAGCCTGAAGGATTGATCCTGGCCCTGGACGGGGTTCGTGATCCTGGTAACCTTGGTACGATCATCAGGTTATGCGACTGGTTTGGGATCGAGAATTTGATCTGCTCTGGCGATACGGTAGATTGCTACAATCCTAAAGTGGTGCAGGCAAGTATGGGTTCGCTAACCCGCGTAAAGATCAACTACCTGGATCTGGCAGAATTCCTTGGTCAGCAAAAAGATCTGCCGGTTTACGGTACATTACTGGAAGGTGATAATATATACACAAGTGCTTTGCCGAATTCGGCGGTCATTGTTATGGGAAATGAAGCGAATGGGATTTCAGAAGAAATAATTTCTTTGCTTAAAAATAAAGTCACGATTCCTCAGTTTGGGAAGGTCCAGACTACCGAAAGTCTTAATGTAGCCACGGCGACCTCTATAGTTTTAAGTGAATTCCGCAGGAATCTTTCTACTGAAAAGTGAAATTTATAAAGACAGCCCTAGAAGACATCTTTTCAACATTCCCGGTATAAAGGCTATTTGGATCTGCATCTCTCACCAGTTCGTCGTTGATTGCGAAAACACCTCTAATGGAAGGGGATAATTTAAAATAGTAGAGATAAAGGTCTATACCGAAGCCAAGCTCGTAATAGTAGGAATTAGTGGTCATTCTAAACTGGCCGGCGCTATTATCATCTGGATTGTTCTCGTTACTGCTCAGGTTGATGGAAGTGGATACACCACCTACGACAAACGGTCGGAAGTTATTCAGTCGGTTCGCGTTGAATTTAACCAGTAACGGAATATGTACATAGGTAGAGCTAACTTCACGGTAGGTGTTGGCATCAGCTTTCAAGGCCTGGAATCCCCGGGTGTTGAAATTAACCCCTGGTTCCAGTCTGAGGTCGAAATTATTATTCAGCCTTAAATTTCCTACTAAACCAACATTAAATCCTGTACGGGTCTCTACCCTAAAATCCTGGCCAGTTACCGGATCCGGATTATAATTCTTGTAGTCAAAGTTAAAATCATAACTGTTGAGCCCAAGAAAATATCCCCACGACCAGCGCTGCTGATCGAAATTTTGTTGGTTAAGTACCCGTTCTCCTGAAAATAGTTGCGCCTGAACGGAATTTAGGCATAAGGTCATTAGGGCAATTGCAAGAATCTTCTTCATATTACTACTTTGAGGCAGTATATATTGTTGATACGCCAAACGTTTGTGGTAAATCTTCTACCTCTATAAACCCAATTTTCTTTAAAATATTGTTGAAGGCGATTCCATATGGAAAATTTGCTGCGCTTTCACTTAAATAGGAATAGGCATCCTTGTCTTTTGAAAAAATCTTGCCTATCACCGGTAAAATTAGGTTTGAATAGAGTCGGTAACCCTGTTTGTAGGGAAATTTTGTAGGTACCGAAGTTTCCAATACTACGAAAATACCACCGGGTTTCAAAACCCTGTAAATTTCTTCAAGACCTTTTTCCAGATTCTCAAAATTTCTTACCCCAAATGCTACGGTAATGGCATCGAAGGAATTCTCCTCAAAAGGAAGGTTTTCCGAGTCTCCCTGGATCATTTCTATTTTTGAGCTCAGGTTTTTATCGGCGATCTTTTTTCGGCCCACCTTCAGCATGCCTTCAGAAAGATCCAGTCCCACGATACGCTTTGCGCCTGTCTTCACCATCTGTATGGCCAGGTCACCGGTTCCGGTAGCTATATCGAGAATGCTGTCTGGATTCGTAGCCTCGACCATCGCCACGACTTTCTTTCTCCATTTTACATCTGTCCCCAAAGAGATCACCCGGTTGAGCCCATCATAATTGCCTGAAATATTATCAAACATTTGCTCTACCTGCTTCTTCTTTGTAAGCTTGGAATCCTTATAAGGTGTGACCTTTTTACTCATAGCAAAAATTTGGGTCAAAGATAACCGATATGCATAAAATTCCTTGCTAATCAACTAATTTTTATCTTTGAACAATAGATTTTTCGTTTCTTCAAAATACCTTAACTTTGCTCTCGCAATTTGAAGCTTTTATATGAAAATAATTATCGCCGGTGCAGGTGAAGTAGGATTTCATTTAGCTAAATTACTTTCCTTCGAATCTCAGGATATCACGCTAATTGACCCCAATAGAGATAATCTTGCCTATGCAGATACTCACTTGGATATTAGAACCGTTAAAGGTGATGCCAGCTCCATAAAGATCCTTAAAGAGGCTCATGTTAAGCATACAGATATGGTGATTAGTGTAACTTCCAGTGAAGCTACCAATATTACCGTGTGTGTACTGGCCAAGCAGCTTGGTGCAAAAAGGACCATTGCCAGGATATCAAACACCGAATTCCTCGAAAATCAGGGTGAACTTGGTTTTACAAGATTCGGTATAGATGAGTTAATTTCTCCGGAAGCGCTTGCTTCCCGGGAGATCGAATTGCTTTTGAATCAGTCGGCTTTTAACGATAGTTATGAGTTCGAAGAAGGTGCACTTACCATGATAGGGGTGAGCCTTTCACGCACGGCTACCTTTGTAGGTAAGACCGTGAAAGAGGCCGCCAAGATTTTCCCGGAATTGAATTTTGTGCCTATCGCGATACAGCGTTTTGGAACTCAGTACACTCTTATTCCCAGGGGAGACACCCAGTTCAAAGATGGTGACCAGGTATATTTCATAACCCTTAAGAATGGGGTAGAGGAGCTGTATAAGCTTACCGGTAAGATCAGGCAGGATATCAAGAATGTGATGATCCTTGGCGGTAGTAAGATTGGAAGAAAAACAGCCCAGGACCTGTGTCGAAATAATTTCAAGGTGAAATTAGTAGAAAAGGACAGGGACAAGGCTTACGAGCTTGCCGATGAATTGCCCGAAACCTTGATAATTAACGGTGACGGAAGGAATGTGGAACTTCTTGAAGAGGAGAATATCCATGATATGGATGCCTTTATAGCGGTAACCGGAAATTCTGAAACCAATATCATGTCTTGCCTCGTAGCCAAATCTAAGAGCGTTAAAAAAACTATTTCCCTGGTCGAGAATATGGATTACTTCCAGCTCAGCCATTCCATAGGGATAGATACGCTTATCAATAAAAAACTACTTGCCGCGAATAATATCTTCAGGTATGTAAGAAAAGGGGAGGTCGTAGCCATGACCAAACTGAACAATATGAATGCCGAGCTGCTTGAATTCATCGTAAAACCAAAATCCCAGGTAAGCAACAAAAAGATCAAGGACCTGGATTTCCCAAGATCGGCCATTATTGGAGGTATCATTAGAAATGGAAAGGGATTGATCGCGCTAGGTGATTTTCTTATAAAACCGGGAGACAGAATCGTTGTCTGCTGTTTGCCAAGGTCTATTAATAAAGTGGAAAAACTATTTCTATAATGCCCAAACTGAATTATCAAATAATTCTGCATGTGATGGGTTTGTTGCTGCTATGTAATGGCGGCTTCATGTTATTGGCTACCCTGGTTAGCTGGTTTTATCAGGACGGAGTGACCCTCGAAATTTCCACGGCTGCACTTATAACTTTATTTATTGGTACCCTTTTCATGTTCACTACTCGAGGGCATAGTAAAGAGGTCAAGGTGCGGGAAGGATATATCATTGTAACCTTCGGCTGGATTTTTATGGCGCTTAGTGGTGCTTTACCTTATGTAATAAGCGAATCCATTCCCCGTTTTACCAATGCTTTTTTCGAAACCATGTCCGGTTATACTACCACCGGAGCCTCTATACTAAATGACATTGAAGCAATTCCCAAGGGTATCTTGTTCTGGAGAAGTTTAACCCACTGGATTGGAGGGATGGGTATCATCGTATTAGCCATCGCTATTTTACCTTTACTGGGAATTGGAGGAATGCAGCTTTTTTCTGCCGAATCTCCCGGGCCAAGTGCCGATAAATTGAAACCGCGCATTACAGATACGGCCAAGCGACTTTGGCTTATCTATGTTTCCTATACCCTGGCAGAAACCATCTTGCTCTGGGCTGCGGGAATGAGCTTCTTCGATGCGATAAACCACGCTTTTAGCACCCTTTCTACTGGAGGGTTTTCCACTAAGAATGCCAGTTTGGCTTTCTGGAACGATAATCCCGCGATACAGTATATCGTTATCCTGTTTATGCTTCTGGCTGGAAGTAACTTCGTATTGAGTTACTTCGCTTTCAAGGGGAAAATCAGCCGCGTGCTGCAGGACGATGAATTCAAATGGTATATAATTTTTATTGGAGCCTTTACTGCAATTTCTTCGCTCATCGTGTATTTTCAGGCAGATGTTAGCATATCCTCTATTGATCATCCAATGGTTTGGGGAGAAGGAGAAAGTGCCTTCAGGCATAGTTTGTTCCAGGTTCTTGCAGTAATTACAACCACCGGATTTGTTTCTGCAGATTATACCATGTGGACACCATTTCTAACCATACTATTCTTCGGATTATTCTTTCTTGGAGGTTCGGCAGGATCTACTGCCGGGGGTGTTAAGGTGATGCGTCATATCATCATGATCAAGAATGGGATCACAGAATTTAAAAGAACACTGCATCCAAACGCCATATTACCGGTTAGGTTTAATGGAAAGTCAATTAGTAAAGAGATCGTTTTCAATATTCTTGGATTCTTCATTCTCTATATGCTTTCTTTTATCATTGGTGCCGTTGTACTTGCTTCTTTAGGCCTTGATTTTGAAACGGCCATTGGGGGAGCTGCCTCTTCTCTTGGGAACATCGGGCCTGCCTTCGGAGGATTAAGCCCGGTTAATAACTTTGATATGTTGCCAGATTTCGGAAAATGGTGGTGTGCCTTTCTTATGCTAATTGGAAGGCTGGAACTCTTTACCGTACTTATCCTTTTAACCCCATTCTTCTGGAGGAACAGGTAAAGCTGATAATAGTAAATCAAAACATAAAAAAACCGGCGGATGGCCGGTTTTTTATTTTATATATCATCCTGAATTAGCTAAGAGCTTTCTTGATTCTGGCCATAGCTTCCGTGATCTGGTCTTCGCTCGCGGCATACGAGATCCTGATACATTCAGGATTACCAAAGGCATCTCCAGTAACTGTTGCTACATTAGCTTCTTCCAAAAGGAAAAGACTGAAATCTGTGGCATTCAGAATTTCGTGTCCTTTGATCGTTTTTCCGAAGAAAGCAGAAACATTTGGGAATACATAAAAAGCACCTTCCGGCTCGGTAGTCACGAAGCCTTCAATTTCATTCAGTTTGTCAATGATAAGTTTTCTTCGGCTTTTAAAGGTATCTATCATATGGCTGATCTTGCTCACCGGTGCTTCCAGAGCGGTAATTACAGCTCTTTGAGCGATACAGTTGGCACCGCTGGTGATCTGTCCCTGCATCTTATTGCAGGCTCTGGCGATATAAGAAGGTGCGCCAATATAGCCAATTCTCCAGCCGGTCATGGCGAAAGCCTTGGAAACGCCGTTCACAGTTACCGTACGGTCATACATGTCCTCAAATTCGGCCATTGAAGCGTGGTCTCCAACAAAATTAATATGCTCATAGATCTCGTCGCTTACTACGATAATATCTGGGTACTTCTTGAGTACGTCGGCCAGGGCTCTTAGTTCCTCCTTGCTGTAGACCATTCCGCTCGGGTTACACGGAGAACTGTACCAGATCATCTTTGTTTTGGGAGTGATCGCTGCTTCGAGCTGCTCTGGCGTGATCTTAAAATCGGTCTCCACAGAGGTAGGAACTTCTACCGGTACTCCTTCAGCCAACTTCACGATCTCGGCATAACTTACCCAGTAAGGGCAGGGTAGTAGCACCTCGTCACCTGGATTTAGTACCACCATGGCTACATTGGCAAGGGATTGTTTCGCTCCTGTGGAAACCACGATCTGTGATCGATCGTAAGTGAGATTATTATCCCTTTTGAACTTATTGATAATAGCATCTTTAAGTTCTACATAACCGTCAACAGGAGTATAAGAATTGTAGTTTTCATTGATCGCCCTAATCGCCGCTTCCTTAATAAAATCTGGTGTATTAAAATCTGGTTCCCCCAAACTTAGACCGATGATATCTTTCCCTTCGGCCTTCAATTCACGGGCTTTGGCGGCCATGGCCAGGGTTTGGGAAGTTGCCATTGAGTTAATGCGATTCGATAATTTTTCCTGCATAATGTTTAGGTTTTAAATTTCCTGATGTAACCAGTTTTATTGCAAACGCCCCAGTTTTTAGGTGAAGCAGCTTCAAAGTTAAAATTTTATACTTTCCGTACTTCTGAATTTGAAGAAAAATAGCAATAAAAAATAATTACTTTTGCTGAAAATAATAGGCTTTGGAATTACTCAAAAAATACTTTCCGGAATTAACCGACGACCAGATCTCGAAATTTGAAAAACTCGAGGAATTGTATAAGGACTGGAACCTAAAGATAAATGTGGTTTCCAGGAAAGATATAGACGAACTGTATTTAAGACATGTGCTGCATTCGCTGGGAATTGCCAAGGTTCAGAAATTCAATCCCGGCTCGAAGATCCTGGATGTAGGTACCGGTGGTGGTTTTCCAGGGATTCCTCTTGCCATCATGTTTCCAGAAAGTCAATTCCACCTTGTGGATTCTATAGGCAAAAAGATAAAAGTGGTCGATGAGGTAAGCGAAGGCCTGGGATTAGAAAATGTGATTTCCTTTAACCAGAGAGTAGAGGAGCTCGATGGTAAATATGATTTCATCGTTAGCAGAGCGGTTGCCGTCATGCCTAGTTTTGTAAGGTGGGTGAAGGGCAAGATCGAAAAAGATAGTAAACACGATCGCAAGAACGGTATACTTTACCTCAAGGGAGGTGATTTAACTGAAGAACTCAAAGACTACCGCACCGCGGAAATCTTTGAGCTTTCAGATTACTTTGAAGAGGAATTCTTTGGAACCAAAAAAGTGGTTTATCTTCCTCTGAAATACAAGGGATAATTATTTTGTGATGATCACCTTTTTAGAATAGGATTTATTCCCCGAGTATACTTTTACTATATATACTGCCGAACTCAGTTTTTGGTCCACATTTAACAGTATGTCCTTTTGAGTCGGTACCTCCCTAAAGCTCATGATCTTTTGTCCTGAAATACTGTATAGTTCTACAAAATCCAGGTTCATTAGATCTGGATTAGAAAGGGCGATCTGGTCTGTGTCTTTCAAATATTGTAACCCGAGGATCCTGTCATCCAGCTCAATTTCAGGTTTTTCTTCAACCTGTTCCTCAGTTTGCGGTTTTCTAAATGTAATTTCATAGCGCTCGTTGAATACCCCGGTTTCTTCAATGTTCGCTGTGTATTCCTTTTTTGAAATATTGAAGAAACTATCTTCTTTAATATCGTGCAGGTAAATATCGAAATTGGTCTTTATGTTTTCCAGGGAATCTATTTTAATGGTGTATTCTCCCGGCTCGGCAACTTTAAATCCTATAGGAAGTACCTGGTCAAGATTGAAATTCGGGACAGCCTGGATCACGAACTCGGTTTCATCGATCATCCAGTACATGTCTTCCACGTTATTTTCAATAAGCGGTGCATCATAACCAAGATCGAATCCCTGGGTTGAATTGGCATCTGCGGCGACTAGTATCTGCCTGTGATATCCTTTCGGAGATTTGAATTTCAACCTGATCTTAAATCGGGTATCTTTTTTATAAGCGTAGTCCTTGCTTTTCTTGGTAACCGGATCTTCCTTCATATGAAAATGGGAATCGCTGGTCGACTCCGGTACAAAAGCCCTGTACTTATTCTTAAATGTAATCGAGTTCGGACTGGAAACTCCAATCGTACTAATAAAGAACGCCTGGCCTACCGGGATATACTGTCCAGGGGTTGCATTTCCCTTGTCACCAGTATCATTTATCCTTGAATCTATAGAAGAGGCGGCAGCCACTGCTCCAGATTTATTCATTACAGCATAACCACCTATATATTCTTCCAGATAGTGAGTGTCTTCCTTACCAAAATGATCCCAGAAATAAATGCTGCCATTGAAATCACCAAGGTTTTCATCAATGAACTGGTAAGAGTCAATAGCTGACGGATATGGATTTCCTGTTAATAAATTTTGTCCAGCTCCTACGTTGACGGTAATATCACCATTATTCGGCTTTCCGCGGAAAGTATAATTCTGTCTGTTGGAGATAGGGACATAGCCGGTGGTACCCTTCATACTATATCCTATTCCTGGCTTCAATACTTCTGTTTCTGAAACCTGTCCCCATTGGAAGTAATCATCTGCTGTACCCTGGAAGGTATATAGCCAGTAAGAGCTGATTCTTTTAGGGTTAGTGCTGCCACCGTCGGCCCAGTGGTACTGATAATTGAAACTTAAATCTTTAGGGTTTTCCGGAGTGGTTGCATCCAGCAATACTTCTGCGATCTTGAAGCCATAGTTGTTTGTCTGCCCTTGCAGTGAAACAGGTGAGGTCCAATAATTATAATTAAAACTGTTCGCGGTTCCCTGCTGGTCTATATCTATACTTCCTGTACTTGAATCATCAAGAATGCTTCCCTGGGTTTGTACCAATTGGGAATTACCTTCTAAGTTTATAGATCCGTCCAGCTTTAGATAATGAGTTACAGTTAGGCCCTGTCCATTTTCTGCGGCAACATCTCCATTGATTTTTAATTCATTCGAATTTGAAATCAGTCCAAGAAGGTTGATGTCGTCATCAGAGTATATGTCATTTGAAGTACTGGCAATATTCCAGTCTATTTTTTTGTTGTTAATCCCTTTATCATTCGGGAAACTCCAAACAGATGGCCTTAGCCAGGTAGATTGTGCCTGCCACCTCCCATTTTGGTTAGAAATATAAGGAAGCGGTGCAGTGTTGTTTTGATCAGTTTCGATATTGTAAAGAATACCGGGAACGCTTTCCAGGGATAAGTCTGGTGTAGAACCACTTGACGGTTTCAAACTTTCATCGAATTCCAGGTAATTTAACGGATCAGGGTCAACAGATATCAGCCTGTAATATCCCAGTAAATTACCCCATTTAAGATCGTAAAAAGGATTCCCGTTAGCATCAAGGTTCAGGTTATTGCTGGTATAATAACTTCCCGGAATTGATTTATTTGGGATTAGCTCACCTTCGATCAAAGTGTTTGAAGTTAGTCCACCAGATAGTTTAATTCTCTGGTTCATCATGAACCTTAACTGCTCTTTGGTAAGGGCTTTATTCCATATCCTTAATTCTTCGATCCATCCGGAATAATAGTTGGTAGGAGTATTCGGGGTACTTGAATCATATAGAGCACCAAGAATAAATGGAGCGGATGTAGAAGAAGGATTTGCCCCGGTTTTGTTCCCCACGTCCAAGCCGTCAACATATAATCTGGCAGTTCCATTATAGATAACGGCAATGTGATACCACCTGTCAGTTTTTACTTTTGAAGATGTGCTCACTGTGTTGCCATTCCACCTAAATGTTGGGGCTCCGTTATTAATTATTAGTTCATAGCCGGTTGATGCAGAACTGCGATCTTTTTTGCTTAAAATAGTCTGAATACCGGTGGTGGATTCTGGCTTAACCCATACTTCCAGGGTGAAGTTTCCTGAATTTAAAGGATATGTATCCCCGGTACTTACATAATCGTCTATACCGTCAAAATCTAATTGCGAACATTCCCCGGTTATGCTAATAGTCACCGAATCTGATTTTGCACAGCTACCATCCTCATTAGCGATCGTCCAGACGAGGTTATAGACTCCTTCCGGAGCACTGAATTCTGAATTAGGATTGGTAGGCGAAGCGATATTTCCGTTAAGGTCTGAATTTTCAGTATCTATTGTCCAGGTACCTACCCCTGTTTCAGGGGTATTTGCGTTAAGTGTGATATCAAACCTACCGCAGCCCAATTCTATGTCTTCGCCCGCTTCTGGTTCAGTAAGTTCAGGTGCCTCAATAATGCTGACCGTAGAAATGGCTTGGCAGCCATTTGCATCGGTAGCGGTTACCGTATATTCACCTGGGCTTAGGCTTTCCGCATTTACAGTGGTTTGAGAGGAAGTGTCATTCCATAAAATTTCATAATAAGGATCTCCATTATTATCATAAAAAGGAGTACCACCTTCAACTACAGCACTAGCGCTTCCATTTTCGCCGAAGCAAGGAGGATCTGTTTTAGATGCGGTAATTTTTACTGCTGAGACAGGTTGATTGATGGTGACAGTGGTCGAGCCTTCATTTCCTCTTGAATCCTTAATATATACAGTATAGTCTCCAGCTCCCAGATTGTTGAAAATACTGGTAGTTTGATAATCTTCTGCATTACCTGTAAGACTGTAGGTATAAGGAGCAAAACCGCCCGAACCTTTAACCTCAATAAAACCTGTGCTTGCTTCAAAGCATTGGATATGGTTTGGAGTAGCACTTACATATACCGGGGTAGGAACGGTTACCGGTTCGTTAGTTGAATAACAAAAACCATTGTTGTTAGATAAGCAATCCTTTTTCGAAACGTTGGTGTAGGTAATGTAGAAACTATCGATATTTAAATTGTCGCCACACTCATATTCAATAGGGTCAATTGTAAGCCTGATGAATTCACCTACCCGGTTTATTTTCCCCTGGTTTTCTGATTCAGGGATTTCATCTATTTCATCTCCATCCTTACATCCGAAATCTTCCTGAGTTTCTAATAGGTCCTCAAGGATACCTGAGGAAGTATTAAAGGTTACCTCGGTATAAGGATTATAAACGTTCACATTTTTGGAGACCGGCAGGAAAAGATACATGTCTATATTAGAGGAGCAAACATTAGGGTCATCTAAGTCGAGTTCGTTTCCGTTAATATCTCCAATATATATCCCATCTACGTTAAACTGAAAATTCTGGGCCTGGCCACAAGGCTCATAACATAAACCTACATATTGCTGACGTGTAATTACAACCTCTTGATTGGAAACAGTATCTGTGACAGTCAGTTTAATGGTTTTATTTCCAGGAGAGTTATAAACCACGGCATGCTCACCCACGCCGGTAGCAGATTTGTTTTCACCAAAATCCCACGAATAGGTATAACTTCCGGATCCTCCAAGGGCAGAAAATCCTGTAACCCTGAAATAAGCAGTTCTTATTGGGTCATCCCCTTGTTTATCATCCGACTCACAAATTGCGGCTGAATCTATTTCAGCAAATAGGGCATCGAGAACGGTAACTTTTATTGTCTCAGATCTACATCCATTCGCATCCTTTACGATCACTTCGTACTCCCCGGCTGGAAGATTGTTAACGGTTTTGGTGGTCTTTAAAATTTCTGTGGAACCTGTTTTCCTCCATTCGTAAAAATAGCCGGGAGTTCCACCAGTTGGATTCGCTGTGACTGTTCCTGAAGAAGTTCCAAAGGTTGTAGTGTTAGTTGAGGTAGCCGTCACTTCTAAAGGAGCAGAAGGCTGGGTGAGGTTTATTTCACCTAAACTAATTTCACAGGCAGTTTGTGAGTCATCCCGAATATCTACCTGGTAGGAGCCTGCACTAAGGCCGGTAAAATCTGGAGAGGATTGCCAGGTGCTTCCATTGATCCTGAATTCATAGCCTGCATTTCCGCCCCTGGCATTGGAAATACTGATTTCTCCATCTGTCCCTTCGTAACAACTAACATCGGTTTTAGAAAGGGAGCCAGATAATATTTCGGGTTCCGTTATGCTAAGGTCTACCTGCAAAGAACATTCGTTGGAATCTTTTACGAAAATAGTATAATTTCCAGCAGTTAAATTTTCAAAAGTTGTCCCGCTTTGAAAGTTTGAATTGTCTAAGGAATAGGTGTAAGGTGCCGTTCCGCCAGTCATTTGTCCAACATTAATTATGCCGTCACTCCCTTCGAAGCAGGTCACTGGAGTACTTGAAGGTGTGGTCATGCTTAAGGCAGAAGGTTCTGTAATTTCTATAGTTTCAATTACTTGACATCCATTTAAATCAGTAACCGAAACAGAATAATTTCCGGCAGGAATATCTGATATGGAACTATTATTCCCAAGATCTGTATTAGTTTCGGTGTTGATCCATGAATAATCATATGGCTTAACACCTCCATTGGTGGTGGCTATAGCCTCGCCGGTTTGAAATCCATTACAAAGAATGTCTGTTTTAGAAATGCTGACTCTTAGTTCATCAATTTCGATAGTTTGTGTTAATCGAGAAATATTTCCGTATTCATCCTCGAAGCTCCATTCAATTTCATAGGTTCCGGTAGAACTATAGGTAAGTGGATCGTTGGTGGTACCGGTTATGGAACCGGAACAATTATCTGTGGTAACCGGTGGTTCTACCGTGTATTCGCAACCCCAGAAGATATCCTGCACTTCGGGCAGGACGGGAGCCTGGTTATCTTCTACAGTAACAGTCTGGGTTACTTCATCAGCAAAATTTCCATTATTATCCTGGACGCTCCAGGTAATAATGGTACTCCCGACTGGATATGGCTCGTCCAGTTCCAGGCCATCATCCCTGGTGCCTACCGGATTTCCGGCTTCGCAATTATCTGTAATAGATGGAGGGGCAATACTTAGGCCGGCTTCACATTTTCCTGTATCGTTGGTTGCTGAGATATCATTTGCTACAGTAATAACTGGATTAATCGTATCCTCCACGGTGACAATAGCGGTAGCCTTAGCAGAATTTCCATTAGTATCAGTAACGGTAAGCTCTACAGTATTGGCTCCCACATCATCACAATTAAAGCTTGTAATATTAGTATCGAAAGTTAGACCACCGCAGGTATCGGAAGATCCGTTGTTGACAGCATCTTCTGCGATAGTTGCGTTTCCGTTTGCATCCAGTTGTACAGTTATATCAGAAGTGATCACCTGTGGAGTAATTTTGTCCTCCACGGTGACAATAGCGGTAGCCTTAGTAGAATTTCCATTAGCATCAGTAACTGTAAGCTCTACAGTATTGGCTCCCACATCGGCACAATTAAAACTTTTAATATTGGTATCAAAGGTGAGTCCACCACAGTTATCGGAAGACCCGCTGTTGACAGCATCTTCTGCGATAGTTGCGTTTCCGTTTGCATCTAGTTGTACAGTTATATCGGAAGTGATCACTTGTGGAGCAATCTTGTCCTCCACGGTGACAATAGCGGTAGCCTTAGCAGAATTTCCATTAGCATCACTAACGGTAAGCTCTACAGTATTGGCTCCCACATCAGCACAATTAAAATTTGTAATATTGGTATCAAAGGTGAGTCCACCACAGTTATCGGAAGACCCGCTGTTGACAGCATCTTCTGCGATAGTTGCGTTTCCGTTTGCATCCAGTTGTACAGTTATATCAGAAGTGTTCACTTGTGGAGCAATTTTGTCCTCCACGGTGACAATAGCGGTAGCCTTAGCAGAATTTCCATTAGCATCGGTAACGGTAAGCTCTACAGTATTGGCTCCCAAATCAGTACAATTAAAACTTGTAATATTGGTATCAAAGGTGAGTCCACCACAGTTATCGGAAGACCCGCTGTTGACAGCATCTTCTGCGATAGTTGCGTTTCCGTTTGCATCTAGTTGTACAGTTATATCGGAAGTGACCACCTGTGGAGCAATTTTGTCCTCCACGGTTACTATAGCGGTAGCCTTAGCAGAATTTCCATTAGCATCAGTAACGGTAAGCTCTACAGTATTGGCTCCCACATTAGCACAATTAAAACTTGTAATATTGGTATCAAAGGTGAGTCCGCCACAGTTATCGGAAGATCCGCTGTTGACGGCATCTTCGGCAATAGTTGCATTTCCGTTTGCATCTAGTTGTACAGTTATATCTGAAGTGATCACCTGTGGAGCAATATTGTCTTCTACGGTTACTTTAGCGGTAGCCTTAGCAGAATTTCCATTAGCATCAGTAACGGTAAGCTCTACAGTATTGGCTCCCACATCAGCACAATTAAAACTTGTAATATTGGTATCAAAGGTGAGTCCACCACAGTTATCGGAAGACCCGCTGTTGACGGCGTCTTCGGCTATAGATGCATTTCCGGTTGCATCTAGTTGTGCGGTTATATCTGAAGTGATCACCTGTGGAGCAATTTTGTCCTCCACGGTTACTATTGCGGTAGCCTTAGCAGAATTTCCATTAGCATCGGTAACGGTAAGCTCTACAGTATTGGCTCCCACATCATCACAATTAAAACTTGTAATATTGGTATTAAAGGTGAGTCCACCGCAGGCATCAGAAGAACCATTGTTGACGGCGTCTTCGGCTATAGATGCATTTCCGGTTGCATCTAGTTGGACGGTAAAATTTTTAGTAACCACCTGTGGATCGGTGTTATCCTGAAAATTCAGGTCGATAGTTTCGCTTACTGTATTTGAATTTGCATCAGTAACCGTAACAGTGTAGCTCCCTTCACCAATACTGTTGAGATCTTCACTGGTAGAGCTAAAACCATTAGGGCCACTCCATGAATAAGAATACGGAGTTGTACCTCCAGTAACAGAAATATCTATAGCTCCATCAGAATTTCCTGAACAACTTGGACTCTGGGAGGAAACACTAATTTGCTGCCCATACAATTGGCCGCCAGTCATGGTCGAAAGGCCAAAAAGTATAAGCGTAAATATTAGTACATAATGGATTTGGGGTCCAGTAGTAGTTTTGCGCATAGGCTACCAATCTAGATTTTCATCGTTAAAAATACACATTAAATCGAAAACCTAAACTAAAATGCCAGAAAAATCTTATTTAACTAACTTTTATTCAGTAAAATAGCAGGATATTTCATGTATGAAAAATCCTGCATTAAAATGATTTAGAAAATTATTTAACAATGATCTTCTTGTTGGTGATTCCTTTTTCCGAGAATACTTTTACAATATATATCGAAGAACGAACAGGTCGCATAGCCAGCCTGATCTCCCGTTCGGTTGGAAGTCCATCAAACTCCTGAATGAGCTTTCCTCCCATATCGAATACCATCACTTTATTTACCTCAAGGAGATCGTAGTTAGAGATCATGATCTGTTTGCTAAAGGTACTGTAGCTTACTCCAACTAGATCATCAATGACCGGAAGGTCTGGATTCACAATATCATCGGGATCCAGATCTATAGGATCTTCGGCTTGCTCCTTGTAAAAGACAAGTTCAAACCTGTCTGTGATCTCGCCAGCAGATTCTGTTGTGGCAACATAATCTTGTTTCAAAATATCGTGAACAGTATCAAGCAATTTATCTTTTAAATAAATTTCTTTACCTGATGGCCAATTTTCGGTCTCATCAATTTTGATCTTGAATTCTCCTCCTGCATTGGTTTTAATAGCTAATGGCAATATTTGTTCTTTTTCAAAATCTGGTACTCCCTGGATCACGAAACCGTGATCCTCGAACCACCAATACATATCTTCCACATTATTTTCAATAAGAGGTGCATCATAACCTACGTCGAATCCATTAGAAGTATTAGGATCACTGGTAACTAGAATCTGTCGGTAATATTTTTTAGGGGATTCAAACTTCACCCTTATTTTCATACGATCATCAGAATCAGATTTAGTATTAGGTTTACCTTTTACAATTTCATCTTCCTGTTGTAAGAAAATAGATTCACTCCCTAAAGCTTTAAAATATCTCTGGGTATTATCAAATATGATTTTTCCAGAAAATGATTGGCCTCCCACCGGAGCACTGTTTAAGAAAAATCCTTGCGCCACTGGAATATATTTTTTTGGTTTGACACCGGTATTTTTAGCTCCTGTTACATTTATTCTCCAGTCATTAGAAATTGCTTCAACGGCTCCGGATAAGTTATAGGTCGCGTATCCTCCAATATATTCCTCAAGGATGTGAGTATATCCTGCAAAATGATCCCAATAATATAGAGTTCCATTAAAAACATTCTCATTATTTTGGTTGTTACCTGAACCAGTACCAACATTTACCAGGTTATCTCTTAAGAATTTGTCAGCATCAATCGCAGATGGATACGGATTCCCAACCAGGAAATTTTGATTGTTCTGCAAATACAGCTGTGTGGTAGGAATATTACCATTGTTCGGTTTCCCCCTGAAAGTATAGTTCTGTTTAGCACCGAGACTGGCAGAACCAGTTGTTCCTTTCATAGTGAAACCTGCACCCACGATCTCAGGATAATCTGAGCCTAAATATAACCAGTCTCCATAAATGTCAGCATCTCCTCCTCTAAAGTCCCAGATCCAGTAATTACTTATTGTAATTGGGTCTGTTTTTGCACCATCAGCTGCAAAATACCCATCTTTAAAAGTGATTGCTTGCGGATTGTTTGGGTCTGTCCCGTCCATTAATATATCTCTGACTTCAAATCCAGAGTTGTTGTCAACTCCTTGGGTACTGAATGGGCTTGACCAGTAGTTGTAATTAAAGCTACTCATTCTACCTTCCTGATCTATTTCTCCCCATCCCTGGCTGGTGTTATCCAGGATACTACCATGGTCTTGAAGTAATTGTGACTCATTTACAAGATCCATATTTCCGTGTAACAGAAGATAGTGTGTAATTCTAATGGGGTGGTTTCCATTAATGCTCAATAATTTTCCAGGTGTTTCAGAAAGTAATCCAAGCATTGTGATCACTTTGTTGTCTGAGGTGATATTATGATTAACCCGTGCTATATTCCATCCTAATTCAGTTCCATCATAACTACTGTTCGGATAATCCCAAACTATTGGTCTGGCCCAGGTAGTTGGATCGGCCCAGGTGCCATCCTTACCTGATAGATAAGGTGTAGGAGAGGTATTTTCCTGATCGGTGGTAATATTATACAGTCTTCCAGGTACCTTATTCAAAGAATGGTCTGGTGTATATCCGCCAGACGGCATTAGTACTGCATCAAAACTTACCAGATTAGCCGGATCAGGATTGTCTGAAATCAATCTGTAATATCCCGCAAGATCATTAGTTGTAAGGTCGTAAAATGGATCGTCATCCTGGTCAAGGTTATAAGTCCCGTTTGTATGATAACTGCTTAAACCTCCGTCATTAATAACCAGATTAGGTACAACTTCACCCTGTAACGGAGAGATCACAGTTCCATTAGCATCAAGTTTCAGACGTTGATTCATCATAAACCTGATTTGTTTCTCATTTAGAGGCTTGTTCCAGATCCTCACCTCTTCTATCCATCCTGAAAAATGATTTTCTGTAGTTTTCGTGGTAGAATTCCATTTGGCACCTATGATGGTTTTACTTCCACCGTTACCATTTACAGTAATTCCTCCGGCGATCGAAACTCCATCAACCCATAGGGCACCATTATTAGATACCGCGATGTGATACCATCTGGTATTCTTTTGGATTTTAGATGGCAATTTTTCCATGGAAATTTCAAAGCCAGGACCACTGAATATTGTTCCTGTTGATGCATCAGTATCGCCAGATCCATCATCGAGTTTTCTATCGAAAGGTCTTATCCAGGCCTCTATAAAGTAGTTTCCATTATAATTATTACCGAGATCTATATAATCATTGTCTCCATCAAAATCGAGGGTGGTACAATCAATAAACTCAAATTCGGTATCTATATGATTCATTGGGCATGGATTCGCAGATATATCCTGGGTCACCATTTCTCCCAGTACGTTTCTGGTAGTTTGTGATTCATTTGGTGTTATTGTGAATCTTAATTTATAGTTACCCTCAACCGGTGGTTGGAAGATCGCATTAGGGTCTTCGATGGCCGATATATCTGTACTAGAGGCTACAAAATGATCTTCAGAAAAAGAATATCCTGCAGGGGCCTCAATGACCTCCCAGGCCAGGGTTGAGCCCTCACCTTCGGGAAAATCGGTGATTATCCCCTGGAATACTCCTTCTATGGTAGCTGATAGCTGAACATCGGTATTACCACATTCCCCAACTTTGGCGTTTGCCGTTGATGTATAATTATCGAATACGTAAACACTTGCCACTGCGCTGTTTTCAGCGCTTTCACATGGATCACCGTTGGTATCGAAAACGAGTGCGGTCTGCACTTCGAAATCGTTCCAGCCTATCTTTGGCCATTGTGCCCCGTTTTGGGGATAAGTAACTGTACTTTGGTTTATTTGACCGATCTGTTCTAGGCTATTGTTCGGGTCGTTAATATCTTGATCATAATACCAGATGAGTTGTACGTTCTGTGGATCTTCTGGAAGACCTATATCGTCGATGGTGTATATACCTCCTCTGGTTCCGTCGTATAGCCATCTTATCCTCAAGTTGCTCAATCCCGCATAATTGCTAAGATCTATTTCCATGTTATTTGGTTCTCCCAGACCATCATCACCAAAGAATGCATAATTACCACTCACCACAGGTGGATCACCTGGATTTGGCGGACCACCAATCTCCATTAGGATTATGTCATAAGTGTTACCTCCATCCAGTGAAAGTTCAACCCTGATGGTATCACTATAAGTAAGATTATACGCCTGGTCGAAGGTTAAAGTTGGGTTATCCATAGTAAAAGTATTGAAGACCGGTGTCTCCAATGTGGAGGGGTTGTCTCCAGAAACAATGGCATACCCCTTATTTCCTGCGTCACAGGAGCAGCTGTCAAATCTTTGATAGATAATATTTCCAGAGCCGTCAGGATTTTGCATCTGGTAATCGTGAGGATTGGTTCTCATCCATCTTTCTGGCCTCGTATTATCTGCTGCAGATTCAAAAGTGTATTCGGTAAAGTTGTTAGTACCATATCTCATCACTCTCCAACCATGATTGGCAATGGATGAGTTATCAAATGCTCCACCCTGAAATGTTCCGGAACCACCATACCCGGTAGATGAACTCATAGTAACTATTTCCCCCAGACATACTTCTCCAGGAGTTATTTGCACCGGGCTTGGCGCGATATCAGATGGTATTACGCTAAGAGTGGCATAATCTGAAAAAGCATTTGGTGTACAGGCGCCATTTCCTACTTCTACCCTAAATAGGGTGGATTCGTTGCCGCTAGCTGCATTTACCTGGGCTCCAGATAAAGTATTACCGGTGTAATTAGAGCCATTTTCCTTAATTACCGTCCAATCTGTTTGGGAATTCCTTCTATACTGCCAGGAAATAATTTCTCCAATATAGGTTCCACTTAACTCGAGTGGTACCAAATAATCATCAGAAGGAAATTCACACATCATAAATACCCGGTCTAAACCAGCCTGACTATTAAATAATACTCCTCCGGCAACAGGCTCTTCGTCTATATTTATGGTGATTTCAGAGGAAGCGACTTCCGCACAAACACCATTTGTTAGAATGGCTCTGAACGAAGTTGTTTCGTTAAGTCCCGTAAATTGATAATTCGCATCTGGAGTCGTTTCATTTATCGCCTCCCAGGTAGAAGACGAAGCAGGCTTCCTCTCCCAGCGATCTATAATACCGTCGTGTCCATTTAGGTCTAGAGAACCGTTTGGATCGTTAACGCAAACACTGGATGGGCCACTTACTGTTCCGCCTACAGGAGCCTTGTCAACATTTATAGTGATTTGTTGGGTGTTGACGCAACCATTATCGTTGGTGGCAGTAACTGTGTAAGTAGTGGTAACCAGAGGGTCAAAAGTTTGAACAGCTCCGCTTGCCGACTCGCCAGAGACTTCCCAGGTCCAGGTGAATTTGGTTCCAGGATTATTGGTGGCATTCGCATCTGTGGCAGTGAGGGTAACTGAATCTCCTTCACATATTTCAGAATTTCCTGAATTAGTAATGGTAACATCAGGTAAATTATTAATGTTCACTGTGATCATCGCCTTGGTACCCTCACAGCTATTGCCATCGGTTTGGCTAACCCAGTAATAGATTTGTCCATCCTTATCTGTTGGTGGAGTAGGAGCGCCTGCTAAAACTGCATCCTGATCGTTAGGTCCATACCAGTTTAAGGAGTAATCGGTTCCGGAACTTGTGGCTGAAAGAACTGCGGCATCCTCACCGAGGCAGTAATTTATAGTTTGCTCATCAGAAGTTATAGGCGGAGCATCAGGTAGTGGGTTTACGGTAACCACAAGCTCTGCCATTTCACTTTCACAATAGGTATCTTTTTGAGTTACAAAATAGGAAGTTGTTCCAGCCGTATCTGTAGAAGGGGTTGGAGCAGTGGTGGTAGGATTGGTGTCAGTTTTACTGGTATACCACATAAAGGTTGCTCCAGAAGCACCATTGGCGGTCAGGGCAACCGCATCATCTCCCACGCAATACGAAACTGGTTGAACAGTTGGCGCATTTGGCAGGGGATCTACGTCCAGATCGAAAGAATTGGAAACAGCTTCAGGGCATGTAAAATCATTTCCTGATCCATCTATTCTTACCGCATAAGAATTCTGATCATTCGAGGTGATCATATTTATTTTTAATGTTCCAACATATACATCAATTCCAGAATTCTGGTAATTATTTTCTTGTGTAACGGAACTCAAATACCTTCCTTCAGGGTCGTTTCCATTTACAGGTACCGGTGTGCCGTCAGCGTATATCCATTCAAATTGCAGAGGCTGCCCATCGGCATGAGCCACAAATTTGAATTCTACAGAATTGCTGCTGTCTTCGCATACTCGAACATTTGTCGCAGGCTCCAGGATCACAATGTCCTCGTCAACATTTAAGCTAACCACCTCCGAATTTACCTGGGTATCATCTGTTGGTGTACAGGCATTGGTTCCGGCAATCTTAACATAGTATTCACCGGCATTAGCAGAAGTAGCAACCGGAATAGATAAAGTTGCTGAGGTTTCGCCGGAAAGTTCCGTGTCGTTTGTTTCTGTAATTCCAGTATTGATGTCTGGGTCGCCTACTACTTTGAACCATTGATAGGTTAGATTATCTCCAGATGCCACCACCGAAAATTCTGCATCTTCAGTAGAACAGATTCCCATGTTAAAGGGTTCTGAGGTTATAAGAACTTCTTCAAAGATACTTATATCCAGAGTAATCGTTTCCTCAACACAGCCTCCAAAAGAAGGCACTGCATAACTGATGGTATAGTCTCCAGCTGAATTGTCTGAAGGTATAAATGAGCCATCATTGGAATCTATGTTTAAGCCTGGTGCAGAAAAAGTACCTCCGCTATAATTACCTGTGCCCTGTACGATGGGAGTATATTTATTTCCGTCCTGGGTGCAGAACTCAATCTGGTTGTTTGGTAAGGACATCGAAACCACGGGATTTGGAGTCACCGTGACTGTTGCTGTACCTGTAACAATATTAGAACAATTTGGATCATCGGCATATGCTACCGATTTTAATTCGTAAGTGAATAAGGTGTTTGAGTCAGGATTGGTAGCGACTAGGTTTCCTGTATTTAATACAGCCTGTCCGGAACCATCAAGGCTTATGGTTTGTAGATTGGTGTTATTACCATTAATAGTATAAGTGACTACCGTATTAGGAATTCCATTAGAAAAATAAATTTCTGAGCTGCTACCATCACAGATTTGGGTATCTCCTGAAATATCCACGACAGGTGTTTCTCTAACGATAAAATCTGCAACATCTGAGATAACTTTTTGACATTTGAATTCCGAAGGGCCTGAAATCTCCACGTAATATTTACCTGAAGTATTTAGGTTAACGTTATTTAATGGTAAAACCCTGGAGTTTGCGCCAGATATAGGGGTGCCAGATCCAGCTTCACCCTCATACCACTGGTAGGAATAGCTATTGTCTAAAGCTAAACCACCAGAAGTTGCAGATACTTCAAGGCTGGTGTTATCACCAGTACAAACTGTGGCTGAAATTGGCTGGGAGGTTATAACAATATTTTGATCCACCACCAGGTTTACTGGAGTGGAAGGTACATTTTCGCAGGAAGCAGTATTGCCTACGACCACTATATAGGAACCGGCCTGGGCGGCAGATACTCCATTTAAATTAAGGGTAGCGCTATTTGCACCGGCAATTTCGTTTCCAGAAGCAACAGAATTCAGGTACCATTGATAGGTAAGGGATTCGCCGGTGGCCTCTACCTGGAATTCAGCATTATCACCTTCACATACTCTAAGGCTGGTTGGCTGGCTGGTAATGACAGATTTTTCCTGGATAGAAACATCTGTAGTAACATCCACAGCCTCACATCCGCCACTGGCGGGAATTGTATAGGTCACGGTATAGTTGCCTGGTGTACTTGAGGCTGGCGTAATAGCTCCGGTAGATGGATCTATTGATAAACCAGCCGGAGCACTGAAGCTTCCACCTGTATATGCATTGGTTCCGGAAATATTTACGGCTTGCGGGTCGGTTAGCGAGGTACAGAAGGGCTGGTTGTAACTTATGCTAGCTGTTGGAATTGGTGTAACTGTTACCGTTGCCGATCCAGTCAAATTTGTAACTGAACAATTTGGAGCTGTAGTGTAAGCTATACTTCTCAAATTATATGTGGTAGTCGCATTAAGGGCAGTGGTGGTTAAATCTGCTGTGCCTGATGCCCCTAAATCTATAGTGTAATCTGTGTTGCTACTTCCTATTCTATAGGTTACCCTGGTTTCTGGAGTTCCTGTGAAAGTAAGTGTAGAAGTATTTCCTTCGCAGATAGGCGATACCGCTGCAATGGTTACTGAAGGTACTGGCCTGAAGAAAATGGTCATTTCATCCTTTCCTTCCTGGCAGGCCCCGGCTGGTTTTTCAGTTAATAACGTGAAAGTTACCTTACCATTTGCAAGATCGCTCGCGGAAGGAGTGTATTGATAGGTGAAATCATTAACCTTTCCATTTGGTAAACCTTGAACAGTATTTGTTCCTGAAGAAGTTATGGATGTAACCTTAAGTTTAGCTTGATTTGATCCGAAAGAAACATTCCCATTCAAATTAAGGGTAGTTGTAGAAGAACAAATCGTTTGATCTGCGCCAAGGTTGGCGATGACAAAATTGTCGATATTTATATTACTATAGGCTCTTCTGGTACTGGGTCCACAGGCATTGACTGCTTCAACTTCTACTTTAAGATTGTTCCCGTAGGCAGTATTTGATGTTACATTTACCGTAATCTCATTGGTTCCGGCACCACTAATAATCTGGAATCCGTTAGGCACGTACCATTTGTAGGTCATCCCAGAAACTGGTGTCACCCAGAATTTATACCCATTTGCCGGTGGACAAATGGCTGTGCTGGGTAGATCTGTAGAAATTTCTCCTGGTTGTGCAGGTACGTTGTTGGAAGATGTGACAGTTATTGATTTGGAGGCGCTAGTTCCGCAGCTGTTCTTTGCTACCACTGAAATTGTATTAGACTGGCTGGTAGTTCCTGGCGTACTAACTGTGATGGTTCGTGAATTTTGGCCATTTGTAATTATCCAGTTGGTTGGTACCGTCCAGATATATTCAGCGGCATTGGTTATTTCAGGAATAGAGTATTGTAAATTGGTGCTGTTTTTACAAACTTTTGTAGGACCGGTTATCGATCCGGTCATTACCGGAGCCGGATTATTGAGGCTCACTGAGATGGACTGCGAGCTACTGTCTCCACAACTATTGCTCGCAATCACCGAAAGACTGCCGCCGGTTGATCCTGAATTTACCGTAATTGTATTTGTTCCTTGGCCACTAGTGATACTCAATCCTGAAGTCGCGGTCCAGGTGTAGGAAGTGGCATTAGCAATAACAGGTATGGTATAAGAATGCGCCGTGGTATTAGCGCACACTCCGGCAGGCCCTTGAATGCTACCGGCCATTACCGGTGGAGCAGGTAAAACACTGATCGATTTTGTAGAAACACCACTACTGGTACCACAATCGTTAGAAGCGCTAACTGTTATATCGCCTGAACCAGCCGAACCTGCGGTGATGTTAATACTTGGGCTGCTTGTAGTAAGGTTACTGGCTGAAAACCCCGAAGGCAGGGTCCAGGTATAAGAGGTTGCTCCCGTAACCGCGGCTACGGTATATGTTTTAGTTGCACCTGGACAAATAGTGTCATCGCCAGCAATTAAGCCTGGTGTATTTGGTGTGCCCGGTTTTACGGTAACATTTAGTTTCCTTACTGCACTATCCCCGCAGGAATTTCTGGCAATAACGCTTATGTCACTGTTATTTCCAGTGGCTCCGGATATTACATCAATACTGGGCGTGGTTGTTGTTACAGTAGTATTGTTATTATTCCAGCCATTTGGTAAGGTCCAGATATATTCCGCAGCATTGGCTATCGCGGCTATGGAATAGGTTTCTGATATCCCCGGACATACAGAAGTGTTTCCTGAGATTGTTCCGGGAGTATTAGGTGCGGCAGCTTCAGAATTGATGCTAATAGTAATGGGTGCACTACTGCCACAATCATTTTTTGCAATTACGCTGATATCTCCGCTGTTAGGCCCCGTAGTAACATCTATTGAATTTGTATTGCTGGATCCAGACCATCCGGATGGAATGCTCCATATATATTCAGTAACGGTTGGATCATTAGTAACGGAATAGGTTTTTGTTTCGCCTGGACAAACCGTTATGTTTCCATTTATAGACGTAGGTTGGCTGGGGACCCCGTCTTTTTGTGTTATGCTTATAGTATTGGAACTGCTAAAATTTGGAGTACAGGGTACACTGGAAATGACGTCCAGACTAACAATATCCCCATTTTGCATTACCTGTGAGAAAGTGTTGCTATTACTACTTTGTACCACACTGTTATTTACTTTCCAGGAATAAGTGGCTCCCGATCCTGCATTTGCAATGGAACCAATTGAAAAGTCGACAGTTTCTCCAGGGCAGATATTTGTCTGGCTGGCCTGTATGGTGACGGATCCGGTGCGGTTGGCATTCACCGTCATTTGTAGCGTATTACTGCTTTTACTACAGGCAGTAACTCCATCTGATTCTGTTGAAGTTATGATTAACTGGACGTCATCCCCGTTTTGTAAGTTCGAAGAATTGAAGGTGTTTCCGCTTCCAACTGAACTTCCGTTCACCTGCCAGTCGTAAGAAAGGCTGCCATAAGATCCCGAAGGAATGGATGCGTCGAAGGTAACCGAAGTTCCTCCGCAAATGGTAGTACCGGTATCAGCACTGATAGTTAAAGACGTAGGACATTGCCCCCAGCTTAGCGCTGGAACCAAAAATGAAATCCATACAATAATCACTAGTAATCTTTTCCCCATAGTCGCAAGGTTTAATTACAAAAAAATATTATGTAGGGTAATTTAGGTGGGGCAATAAAAAAATGGGGCGGAACAAGATGTTAAATCACAAATAACTGTTTATGAGTGAAATAGCTCATAAATTTAATAGAAAAATCCTAAAGTATCTTAATTATTCGCTAAAAATCAATTAAAGTCGATGAACCCCGAAGGAAAAGCAAGTGTTTACGGTATGTTTCTGATTATCAGCTATAACAAAAAAAGCCATCCCGGGTGGAATGGCTTTTTTAGAATTTTTGTAAGTAAGGATTACTCACCCATGAAAGGATACCTGTAATCTGTTGCCGGAACAAAAGTTTCCTTGATTAGTCTTACCGAGATCCATCTCATAAGATTCATCTTAGAACCAGCTTTATCGTTGGTGCCACTGGATCTTGCTCCACCAAATGGTTGCTGACCTACTACTGCTCCCGTTGGCTTATCGTTGATGTAGAAGTTACCGGCAGCATTCTGTAACAGGTCTGTGGCCTGGGCTGCTGCATAACGGTCTCCAGATAAAATTGCCCCTGTAAGTGCATACATACTTGTATTATCTACAGTTTCGCAAATATCTGCCCACTTCTTTTCATCGAAATTTTTATCGTCGTAAACGTATATCGTTACCACCGGTCCGAATAATTCCGTTTCCATGGTAGTGTAATGAGGATCTGTAGTAAGGATTACTGTTGGCTCAACGAAGTAACCTTTAGATTTATCATAATTTCCTCCAACGACGATCTCGGCATTCTTATCTTTCTTAGCCTTGTCTATATAGCTCGCCAATTTATCGAAAGATGCCTCGTGGATCACTGCATTGATGAAATTGGTCATATCTTCTGGAGATCCCATCTTAAAAGATTCTACGTCTTCTACTACGAAATCCTTGATCTCAGGCCATAGGCTTTTTGGAAGGTAAACCCTTGATGCCGCGCTACATTTTTGTCCCTGGTATTCAAATGCACCTCTGGAAATAGCTGTGGCTACCTGTTTTGGATTTGCTGTTGGGTGTGCAAGGATAAAATCTTTACCTCCGGTCTCACCAACGATGCGAGGGTAAGTCTTATATTTTCTGATATTCTTCCCGACTTTTTCCCAGATACCTTTAAATACATCGGTACTACCGGTAAAATGGATACCTGCGAAATCAGGGCTGGCCAGTACAGTATCGGTCACCATTTCTGGATCACCATTTACCATATTGATCACTCCATCTGGTACCCCGGCTTCTTTGAATACTTCCATAAGGACCTGGGCAGACAGCATCTGGCTGTCACTAGGCTTCCAAACAGTTACATTCCCCATCAGGGCTGCACTGGAAGGAAGGTTACCGGCAATAGCAGTAAAGTTGAAAGGCGTGATAGCATAAACAAAACCTTCAAGTGGTCTGTACTCTACGCGGTTCCAGTTTCCATCAGAAGAAATTGGCTGCTCGTTATATAGCTCTGCCATGAACTCCACATTAAAGCGAAGAAAATCACAGATCTCTGCAGCTGAATCTATTTCTGCCTGGTATATATTTTTAGACTGCCCGATCATGGTGGCAGCGTTCATTTTTTGTCTGTATGGGCCAGAGATAAGGTCAGCAGCTTTCAAGAAAACCGCAGCACGTTGTTCCCATTCCAGTTTAGCCCATTTTTTACGAGCTTCTAAAGCTTCTTCTATAGCTTTTTCAACATGCTTTTTCTTAGCGATGTGATAGGTACCCACCACATGCTGGTGATCGTGAGGTGGATTAATGGTTCTTGTGTCTCCAGTTTTAACCTGCTCTGAACCTATATATAATGGAACTTCGGTATTTGCGTTCCAAAGGTCTTTGTAAGTGAGTAAAACTTCTTCTCTTTCTGGGGTTCCCGGAGCGTAACTTTTAACTGGTTCGTTAACGGCTACAGGAACGTGAAAAAATCCTTTTCCCATAATATTATTTTTGCTTTTTTCGATTGTATTTTAATTGCGCTAAAGGTAAAAAAATAAAGCGGTTTTAAAGACTAAGATGAACCCGTTCACGAAAGCTTAACTTTTTTTGTAATTTTCCTTAAAATTTTCATTTTCACCCATGTGTACCATCACTCTTGTTCCTCATCCGGAATCGCTGAACGCTTTTATTTTGACCTCTAACCGGGACGAAGCGGTAAGTAGGAATACCCTCCCACCACAAAGCGAGGTATACAATGGTTGCAGGCTTTATTTTCCGAAAGATGAAGAGGCAGGAGGCACCTGGCTGGGGATTAGTGAATTGCTTCGCTGTGTTTGTCTAATGAACGGAGCAGAAAAACCCCATATAAGACAGCCCGAATATCGCAAAAGCAGGGGAGTAGTGGTAAAGGATTTCCTGAGTAGGAAAAAATTAAAAAAAGCATTTAAAGATTATAGGCTTGAAGGTATAGAGCCTTTTACCATGATCGTGGTAGACTGGCATAACGGACTCATATTTTATGAATTTATTTGGGACGGCCATCAACGAAAGCTGAAGAAGTTACCTCTGAAAGAACACCTCTGGTCTTCCTCTCCTTTGTATTCTGAAGAAATGAAGCAACTGCGGCGCGACTGGTTCAAAAAGCTTAAAGAAACAGAAGGTTTTTCAGCCAGGTCGCTTTTAGATTTTCATCATAATGCTGGGGAAGGTAATAGAGAATATGATCTTATCATAGACCGGGGTTTTCTGAAAACCCAAAGTATCAGCCAGGTTCAGAATACAGAAAAAGAGCTGAGGTTTAGTTACGAGAATCTAAGTAGTAAGGAAGTTACTGAAGAATACCTTCAGTTAAGAGCATAGGGAGTGCTGAGATTGAAAACAGGTATATGTACCTTGAATTTCGCTTTGGTATTAAGATTTACCATATTATAATAACCTCTCATGGAGCCAAAAGGTCCGGTTAAAAGACAGCCGCTCTGGTAAGTATGGCTTTCACCCGGCTGTAATTTGGGCTGTCTGCCAATCACTCCTTTCCCGGCGACGGTTTCAGTATCATTCAACACATCCTTGATCTCCCAGAATCGCGATTTCAATTGCACCGGATCATTGCTTTGATTTTCTATGGTGATCACATACCCAAAAGCATAGTGCATCTTGTAGTTCTTAAAGAACATTCCTTCGAAATGGGTTTCGACGGAAATCTTTATGCCTTTTGTGATCTGCTGGGTCATTTTAAAATATTGAAAAAGAAACAATTACAGCTACAATTGTGGCTATTGTAGCTAAAATAAAAAATATAATGTTCAGTAATATGAACTTTAAAATCGTTTTAACACGACCCTGTCCATAAAAGTAGCGCATGGCCTTATATAGATAGAAAACGAACAGGAAATTAGCTGTCGTAAAGCCCCAGTCGGTCTTAAATACATTATCTATACTGTAGGCAATTATATAAAGTACAAAAAGCATGGTTTGTACGTGGAATGCGAATATCAGGTGTTCCATATAGTTAAAGGGCCGCCTGATGTAAATGAGCCAGATGAAAAGGGCAAAGACCGGAAGGTAGAAGAAAATGATAAAGGGAAGCTTATTCACGAAATAATCTACGAACAATTGCGGATTGTTGTAGAATAGATCGAATTTCATCGCCTTGTGGTATAACCAGACATTCCATTTGGTGTTTTCGTAATTAAGATCGGCAATGGCTTCTTCAGCCTTACCTAATTTGGTTTCCTTATAGTATTTGTAAAAGATCTGGAGTTTATTCCCATTTTTGTTAAAAAAGTTCATGGTATCCAGCTCCTGCTGGGTGAGATAAACATCTTTATAGGATTTCTCTTCCGCCTGTTGCCTTTTGGGGATGTTTTTGACGATAGAATCCATTTCGATATTGTTTTTTTTGAAAGCAGGGATCTCGTTGAGCTCTTTTCTTAAGATACTGTCGTTTTGTACCTGTATCACCCCCTCTTCGATACCTGCTTGCTGCTCTGCGAAATTCACGCCTTCAAACTTGTCTGAAATTCCCGCGATTAAAAAGAAGATGATCGAGGCGCTCAAATAGAACCGAAAAGGATTGGCGTAACGCATCCTTTTCCCATTCACATAATCCTTGGAGATCTTGCCGGGGCGAAATAACAATACTCTAAGGGTACGCTGAAACCGTGAATCATAATTGAATAACCCCGAAAAGAATTCCACGAAGAAATCTCCAAAATTCAGTTTTTTGGTAGAGTTTCTTTGTCCGCAATTAGGGCAGTAATTATCGCTTTTTTCAAGGGGGAGATAACAGTTTAGACAGGTGTCCCCGCGATAGTGATAAAGAGCGTCTTTCTTGTTATAGTTTTCCAGCATTTGGAAAGATATTAGTTTCGAATAGTTTCAGAATTTGCATATCCAACACCAATCATCCTGTCATATCTCGCCCCGGGAGGTCGGTAATAGACCAAAATGGAATAGATGTTCTCGGTCTCATCAAAATTCCCGCTGATAAAACCATCATCTATGCTCCCATCTTCCTTAAGCAACACATATTTATAATTATAGTAGCCCTGCTTGAAAAGCCTGGCCCCTTCGTAATATCCCGTTTCCTGATTATAGGTCATCAGGGTACTGTTATCCAGTTCAAAATTATTGAAGCCCCCGTAAATATGGATCTGGGAATTATCGATATTGTCGTAATTCTTTAATCTGAAATGGACCCAGACATATTCTGCTTCCAGGTCTGAGTTCTGAGCCTGCTGGTTCCTTATCAGAAATCCGCCGTTAATATCCGGATTGTAAGTATAGGGCTCGTTCGCCCTGGTAAAATCAAGGAAAAGAAAATGATGGTAAAGTTCATCTAGTTCAACACTTGCGATATCTGCCGTGGTGACCCTTAGTTCCTTGTTATCGAACTGCAGAAATTCATTGCCACCCCAGAAGGAAGCTTCAGAATCGTACCTGTAAATAAGTTCGTTGGCAATGGTGTACTGGGGCTCCAGATCGTTGATGGCTAGTTTGAGATTATGGTTCTGCACCAGGCTTACCATCACGGTTTCCTTGGGATTCTTCAGCAATAGATCTGGGGAGTCGATGCTGAAATTCACGATCTGCTTTTCATCTATAAAGTTAAGATCACGGGATCTTTTAATTTCGGCACTAACCTGCGCGATAGGCTCGTAGACCATGAATTTCCTGGAAAAAACAAGTTCACGGTTGGAATTAAAAACATTCAGCATATAATTGCCTGAGACCTTTAGGCGTTTCACATTCTGGTTAGGAATGCTTAGCTCGTAGTGGGAAAAGGGTTGAAGGGTATTCAGGGCATTGGTGTAATTCATGATCCTGATATCATCAAAACCATCCAGGTACTCGTTCTTGGAAAGCTGGCTGGTTGTCCAGTCGAAATTATAATGCTCTATGGTATAATAATAATCTGCCTCGTCACCTATGATATCATCAAAACTCAGCTGCAGCCGGCTTCCAAGGCTAATTACCGGGTTGCCTACATTTTCGCGGGATTCACCCTGAAAGATCACGGTCCTTATAAAGCTTGGAGGAGCTGTTTCCTGAACAGTCTGTCCGAACATGGCACAGCCAATTCCTTGAAGGAGCAGAAATAATATTAAGGTTCTCATAAATTTTATAATAAACAAAGTTAAAAGAAATCCCTTGTTTTCATCAACTTATTTTAACAGTTGATGAAAGTAAAATTCTATTATTTGTTGGGATAAATGGAGTCAAATTTCATAAATTTGCACGACTTTAAACTAAAAATTTTAACATACACTCCATCCTATGTCAAAAGACATTCGAATTAAAAGAGGATTAACTCTGCGATTAGAAGGGGAGGCGGAACGAGAGCTAACCAAGGCTCCGAGATCTAAAACCTATGCGATCAAACCGCCAGATTTTCACACTGTAGTACCTAAAATGGTTGTTAAAGAAGGAGCAAAACTTCTTGCCGGTGATGAGATTTTCTACTCAAAATATACAGAACAAATTCGCTTTACTACACCTGTAAGCGGTGTGCTAAAAGAAATTAAAAGAGGAGATAAAAGAAAGATCCTGGAAATTATCATCGAGGCAGATGCTGAGGATGCTTACCGCGATTTTGGTAAGATGGATGCAGCTAAGGCCGATGTTAAAGATGTTAAGGAAAGGATCCTGGAAAGCGGTTGTGGAGCTTTTATTTATCAGAGACCTTATGCGATCGTTGCAGACCCAAAGGATACCCCTAAGGCTATCTTTATTTCTGCCGTAACCACGGCTCCGCTTGCAGCAGATAAAGGTTTTATCATAAAAGACAAGATCGATGCTTTCCAGGAAGGGATCAATGCCCTTAAGAAATTAACTCCTGGGAAAGTTCATCTTTGTGTTGATGATAGTTCAGCTCAATATCTTAAAAATATTCAGGGGGTTGAATTGCATCATGTAAAAGGAGATCATCCTGCTGGTAATGTTGGGGTTCAGATCCATAAGATCGATCCAATTAACAGGGGAGAGCGTGCGTGGACTGTTGGCGTTGAAGACGTTGCTATAATTGGTAATGTTTTCCTAACCGGTGAGTACCATGCAGAAAGAACTGTTGCTCTTGCGGGTAGCGAGGCTAAAGATAGAAAGTACTACCAGGTAAAGATCGGTGCTAACGTAGCAGATCTTATTGGTCAGGCACCAGGCGATGTTAGGATTATCTCTGGAGATGTACTTACGGGAACTCAGCTTTCCAATAACCAGTACATCGGTTTCTTCGATAACGAAGTGACCCTTATTCCTGAAGGGGATAATTACAGGATGTTTGGATGGCTACCATTTACCTATAATAATATTCACTCTAATTCCAGAACTTCTTTGTCCTGGTTATTCCCTAAAAGAAAATACACTCCTACTACCAATCTAAATGGTGAAGAGCGTGCTTTAGTGGTTACCGGAGAAATGGAGGAGGTGCTTCCTATGGATATCTACCCAATGCAGCTTATTAAAGCATGTATGGCTGGAGATATAGAAAAAATGGAGAACCTGGGAATTTATGAGGTGGCTCCTGAAGATTTCGCATTGGTTGAATATGTGAATACTTCCAAGATCGAAATTCAGGAAGTAATAAGATTAGGTCTGGATTTAATGATCACTGAAGTAGGTTAAAAAGCTGAAGAACTATGGAATGGATTAGACAAAGATTAGATAAAATAAGGGAGCCCTTTAATAAGGGGCAGAAATTAGAAAAGTATGCTCCGGCGATCAATGCCCTGGATACTTTCCTTTTTACCCCGAATCATACAACAAAAAAAGGAGCGCATATTCGTGATGCGGTAGACCTTAAGAGAACCATGATCACCGTGGTTCTGGCCCTTGTTCCGGCACTTATCTTCGGAATGTGGAATGGAGGATACCAGTATCTGCACCAGTTGCCAGAATATGCCAATGGCGTGCCTTTCTGGGATGCTTTCCTTGAAGGAGCATTAAAGATCGTTCCTATGATCGCTGTGTCTTATGCAGTAGGTCTAGGGATCGAGTTCGCATTTGCGATCTTCAGAGGTCACGAGGTGAACGAAGGTTACCTGGTAACAGGATTATTGATCCCTATGATCATGCCGATAGATATTCCACTTTGGATGGTGGCACTTTCTGTAGTGTTCGCTGTACTTATTGGTAAGGAAGCTTTCGGAGGAACCGGGATGAATATATTGAACCCTGCACTTACAGCTCGTGCTTTCGCCTTTTTCGCCTACCCAACCTATATGTCGGGTAATACCGTATGGGTGAGCGAAGCCAGCGAGGTAGATGCGGTTTCGGGAGAGACTATCTTAGGGAAGCTTGCTTCTGGTGGTGAAGTGCCATATTCTGCCATGGATATGTTCTCGGGAGTGATTCCTGGTTCTATCGCTGAAACTTCAGCGATCTGTATCCTGGCAGGAGCTTTATTATTGATATTGACCAAGGTTGGAAGCTGGAGAATCATTGTGAGTGCCTTTATTGGTGCTGCCGTAATGGGCCTTATCTTCAACGCGCTTCCATCAATGGGATTAGAAGGGAATGACCTTACTAACTTCCCATGGTATCTGCACTTAATCGTAGGTGGACTTGCTTTTGGTATCGTCTTTATGGCAACCGATCCGGTTTCTGCAGCGCAGACCATGAAAGGAAAATGGATCTACGGATTCCTGGTTGGGTTCTTCTCGATCATGATTCGTGTATTTAACCCGGCATATCCAGAAGGAGTGATGCTTGGGATCCTTCTTATGAACGTTTTCGCTCCAACCATCGATCACTACGTGGTTCAGGCGAACGTTAACAGAAGAAAGAAAAGACTTAAGAATGCTAATCCTCAGGTTGAAACAGCATAATTATGGAAGAGAAATCAGTAAATAAAACAAATAGTAACGGCTATACTTTTATGTTCGCCGTGATCATGGTGGTGGTTGTGGCCGCGGTACTTGCTTTTGCTGCGACTTCGCTTCAGCCAACCCAGCAGGAGAATATCCGTAAAGAGAAAATGCAGAATATCCTTTCTACAGTGGGAATCGCTACAGACAGGGATGGAGCAAAAGAACTTTACGACCAGTACATCGTTGAAGAAGTGGCCATTCGTGAAGATGGATCTGTAGACGAGTCTGTAGATGCCTTTAAGGTAGATCTTGCTAAAGAACTTAAGAAGCCTGTAAATGAGCAGGTATTTCCTCTATATGTTGCCGAAGTTGAAGGTTCCAGATATTATATCGTTCCTTTAAGAGGTAACGGACTTTGGAATGCGATCTTCGGATACATTTCACTGAAGGATGACGTAAATACCATTAAAGGTGCGACTTTCGACCACCTTGGAGAAACTCCTGGACTTGGTGCAGAGATCACCAAAGAATGGTTCCGTAAGAAATTCGAAGATGAAAAGATCTTCGATGAGAACGGAAACCTGGTAGGTGTATCTGTGGTAAAAGGAAACATAGATGTTTCAGATAAGGACGATAACAAGGTAGATGCTATTTCTGGAGCGACGATCACCGGTGACGGTGTTTCAGACATGATCTCAGAAAGATTGAAGCGTTACCTGCCTTATTTCGAGCAGCAAAAGGATATTAAAGTAGCAATAAAATAATTATGGCTAAAGAGAACAAATTCAACTCTGCTAAAGAGGAAGAGAAGAAACAGGAAATGATCCTTTTTCTTTCAGATTCTGAAGAAAAAGAGCACTTTCTTTCTAAAGGGAACAGAAAGTTACTATCAGATCCTTTAGATGATAATAACCCGATTACGGTACAGGTACTTGGTATCTGTTCGGCACTTGCGATCACGGTTCAGTTAGAACCTGCTATCGTAATGGCTATCGCGGTAATGGTGGTAATGGCCTTTAGTAACATGATTATTTCTATGTTGCGTAACCTTATCCCAAGCCGTATCCGTATCATCGTGCAGCTGGTAGTAGTTGCTTCCCTGGTGATCCTGGTAAGTGAGATACTAAAAGCATATGCTTTCGATGTGAGTAAGCAATTATCGGTATTCGTTGGTCTTATTATTACCAACTGTATCGTGATGGGACGTCTGGAAGCCTTTGCGCTTGGAAACGGGGTTTACAAATCCTTCCTTGACGGAATCGGAAATGCTGCCGGATATGGTCTTATCCTTATCATCGTAGCTTTCTTTAGAGAACTTCTAGGTTCAGGAAAATTATTCGGATTTGAAGTACTTGGTCATAAAGGTGCTACACTTGCTGAGTCAACCGGGCTTTATGCTCTGGGTTATGAGAATAACGGTCTAATGCTGCTTTCACCTATGGCACTTATCGTGGTAGGGGTGATCATCTGGGTACAGAGAGCTAGAAACCGTAAACTAATCGAAGAAAACTAATAGCTGAACAGCAAAAAAGTATAAAAAATGGAATTAGTTAATCTATTTGTAAGAAGTATTTTCATTGAAAATATGATATTCGCCTACTTCCTGGGAATGTGTTCCTACCTGGCGGTATCAAAAACTGTAAAAACAGCTGTTGGTTTAGGTGCTGCGGTAATATTCGTACTTGTGGTAACCGTACCTATTAACTTTTTACTGGACAACTACCTGCTGAAGCCTGGCGCCCTAACCTGGTTAGGCGCTGAATATGCAGACGTAGACTTAAGTTTCTTAAGTTTTATCATGTTCATTGCGGTAATCGCTTCTATGGTACAGCTAGTGGAGATGATCGTTGAAAAGTTCGCTCCTGCACTATACGGTGCTTTGGGTATTTTCCTTCCTCTTATTGCGGTAAACTGTGCTATCCTTGGAGGATCGCTTTTTATGCAGCAAAAGGATTTCGGCGGAATTTCTGAAGCTGTAACTTATGGTTTAGGAAGTGGTATAGGATGGTTCCTTGCTATTCTAGCCATCGCAGCCATTAGAGAAAAAATTGCATACTCAAATGTTCCTGCTCCGTTAAAAGGTCTTGGTATTACATTTATCATTACCGGATTGATGGCACTAGGTTTTATGAGTTTCATGGGAATTAAATTATAATCGTAAAGAAAGATTATGACAGTTATAATAGCGAGTATAGTAGTATTTTTAGTTCTGATCTTGTTATTGGTATCCATTCTACTTGGGGCCAAGGCAAAACTGACCCCATCTGGTCCTGTAACTATCAATGTTAATAATGAAAAAGATTTAGAAGTAGGTTCCGGAGGAACTTTGCTCTCAACTTTAGGAGATAATAAACTTTTCCTTCCTTCTGCCTGTGGTGGAGGTGGAACCTGTATCCAGTGTAAGTGTATCGTTGAAGAAGGTGGTGGTGCGATTCTTCCTACAGAAGAGCCTCACTTTACCAGAAAAGAGATCGCTGACGGCTGGAGACTTGGTTGCCAGGTGAAGGTAAAGCAGGATATGAAGATCACCATTCCTGAAGAGGTATTCGGAATTAAGAAATGGGAAGCTACCGTAGTTAGAAACTACAACGTAGCCTCATTTATCAAGGAATTTGTTGTTGAGATTCCTGAAGATATGGATTACAAGGCTGGGGGGTATATCCAGATCGAGGTTCCTAAGTGTGAAGTGAAATTCGAAGATATGGATATCACGGCTCACCCTGAAGAACACGAGACTCCAGATAAGTTCCAGGCCGAGTGGGATAAATTCAAACTTTGGCCGCTTGTAATGAAGAACCCTGAGACAGTGGAGAGAGCTTACTCTATGGCTTCTTACCCGGCTGAAGGGCGTGAGATCATGCTGAATGTTCGTATTGCTACCCCGCCATGGGATAGAGCTAAAGATGGTTGGATGGATGTGAACCCTGGGGTTGCTTCTTCTTATATCTTTGGTCTGAAAAAAGGAGATAAGGTAACTATTTCTGGACCTTATGGTGAATTCTTTATCAACGAGAGCGATGCAGAAATGCTTTATGTTGGTGGTGGTGCCGGAATGGCCCCAATGAGGTCTCACCTATATCATTTATTCAGAACTTTGAAAACCGATAGAAAAGTGACTTATTGGTATGGTGGTCGTTCTAAGCGTGAATTGTTCTACACGGAGCATTTCAGGGCTTTAGAAAGAGATTTCCCTAACTTTAAGTTCTACCTGGCCCTTTCTGAGCCAATGGAAGAAGATAACTGGAAAGTAAAATCCAGCCTGGATGATGAAGGAGACGGTTTCGTAGGATTCATTCATCAGGTAGTGATAGATAACTATTTATCGCATCATGAAGAACCGGAAGAGATCGAACTATATTTCTGTGGACCTCCATTGATGAACAAGGCTGTTCAGAAAATGGGAGAGGATTTTGGAATCCCGCCAGAGAATATTCGCTTCGATGACTTCGGAGGATAATAAATTAGAATCCCGCTTCGGCGGGATTTTTTTGCTTTTAATTGAACATCCAGAATTAACAGAATTGTGATCCTTAACCTGTTTCAGGATCTCTTTTTACCAACCTGAATCAAGTTAGGTTTCACGTGAACCAATTTTCAGCCAGCTAATTTTTATCTTTGACCCATGCCGAAATTAAACAAACAGGAACTGCATAACCTGGCGATGAATATCGTTGGGAAAGACCTGGAAGACCAGGGATACGAATTCCTTGGGGTGAATTCCCAGTTAAAGAAGAATCCCCAGTTCGTGGCCTTAAAGGCCGGGAAATTACATTTTGTGATCGTAAGGGCTATCGAATATCCCGATGATCCCTCTGCCTACGACCCGGTTTTCTTTAAAGAGATCAAGGAGCATGCAGAGAAGTTTAACGCCCGCACTTTTTATGCTGCCGTAGGTTTGGCAAACTCTGCCGATTACGAAAAACCTATCGATAGTGATGAAGATTACGTTGTAAATTATTCAGGTTGGAAGGAATTTTAATATGAAAAAAATATCGATTTTATTCTTAGCGCTGGTCTCGCTGATTTCTTGTGCAGATAAGTCAGAAATAGACGGTCATCAATATACCGGGGAAGCCCTGGGAACTACCTACATGGTTAAGTATTTTTCAGATCGTGACCTTAAATTCGAAAGATCTCTTGACAGTATCCTTGAAGTTATAAACTCTTCAATGAGTACTTATCGAACCGGATCTGATATTTCTAAGATCAACCGGGGAGATACCACCGTGAAGGTAGACAAGCACTTTAAAAAGGTTTTTGCTGGGTCCAGTAAGATATACCAGGAAAGCAACGGGTATTTTGATCCAACAGTGGGAGTCCTGGTTAACGCTTATGGTTTTGGGCCCGATAAACCTTTAAAAGAGATAGATAGCTCTAAACTGGATTCTTTGCGCAACCTGGTGGGCTTTGATAAGATAAATATTACGGAAAAAGGAAGGCTTCAAAAAGAGCATCCCAATGTGTATCTGGATTTTAACGCTATAGCCAAAGGATATACCATAGATGTCATCGCGGAATACCTGGAAGCGAACAAAGTGAACAACTACCTTATAGAACTGGGAGGTGAACTCAGAGCGAAGGGAAAAAACCTGGAAAGCGAAGCCGACTGGGTGGTTGGAATTGACGATCCAGATCAGCAAGAAGGCGAGCGTAGTTTAAAAGCAAAAGTAAAACTGAAAAATGCGGCCATGGCTACCTCCGGAAATTACCGTAAATACCGAATGGATTCGGTTACCGGGCAAAAATATGTCCACACCATAAATCCTATGAATGGAAAGGCTGAGCGCAGCAATCTTCTCAGTGCTTCAGTGATCACAGATAACTGTATGATGGCCGATGGATACGCCACTGCTTTTATGGCTCTCGGGCTGGAAAGGACCAAAAAGCTGGTTGAGGAATTAGATAATGTAGAAGTTTATATCTTATATTCCACTCCAGAAGGTAATATGGGAGAGTTCGTAAGTCCCGGGTTCAGGAAAAACCTGCTGGAATGATCATTTATGGCAAACGGGGATGATCTCCCCTTTGGCCAGCCGGTATCTCTCTACCTGTTCCTCACTTAAGCGGGAGGTGTAGTCTACTTCTTCCACTTGAAAACCTACTTTTCTTAATTTATCGAAGTAATCCCTGCCGTAAACCCGTACGTGGTCATACTGCCCAAATATTTTGGCGCGCTCCTCAGGATCGGTTATGGAGTCATCCTGGAATGTTTTAGCCCGTTTTAGATCCTGCGGGATTTGGAGTATCGCTGTACCCCCTGGTTTCAGGATACGGTATATTTCTTCCATGGCCTTACGATCGTCTGGGATATGCTCCAGCACATGGTTGCATAAAATAAAATCGAAACTTTCATTTTTGAAAGGCAGATCACAGATGTCTGCCTTTACATCAGCCAGGGGAGAGTTCAGGTCTGTCGTGGTATAATCCAGATTCTTCAAATTCCTAAACCTCTTATAAAACGCCTGTTCTGGTGCGAAGTGCAAGACCTTGTGACTGCTCGTAAAAAAATTGGTTTTTTCCTTCAGATAAAGCCATAACAGCCTATGCCTTTCTAGCGAAAGGGTAGAGGGGGAAAGAACATTTTCCCGCTGATTTTCGTAACCGTAAGGTAAAAACTTTCTGAAGCTGCTCCCGTCAATGGGATCTATATATCGATTGCCATGAAGGTAAATCTTTAAAAACGGCCTTACCAGGTAACTGGCTCTAATAAGAACAGGCCTGGGAATTGAATTTAAGGCCAGTTTAAAAAGATTACTCATTAGCTATACTTCGATATCTCCCCAGTTTTCGCCAGATTTGATGCGATAAAGCTGCATCTCTGATACTCCAAATTGTTTGGCAAGTACCCTGATCCGGGTTTTCCTTTCGGGATCTAAAAGTTTTTTCTTTAAGATTACAGCCTGTGCATAGGTAAGTTTAGAATAAGAGGTCACTTTTCTAAGTTTCCTTTTTTTCTTGTTCTCCTTAACCTTAGGACTGTTGTACTGATGCTGGACCCACTCATCTTTGGTGGCCCAGGCCAGGTTAGAAACACGATTGTCGTTTTTCACGAAATTCTTGTGAATCACGTACTGGTCGCCTTCTTTCTTCTCTAAAAACATTTCTGCAATAATGCGATGAATGTAATAAGTCTTGTGCTTACCATTCTTCAATTTTACCGCGAAGTTTAAATATCCACCTACTTTTCCGCCTTTCATTAGGTCTCCTTCGGGGTTTTTCAGATAACTGATCATCCTTCCGAAATTTGAGACTTCATAGACAAAGCGGTCTTCCCAGGAATCTTTGTGTAGGGTTTTCCAGATTTCCTGTCTGTAACTTTTAATCATAAACTTTGGCTCTAAATTCGTCTTCTTCTTGTGAATTGATTTTTAAAGATTCATAAATATATTTAAATGTGGACAGCAATTCGGGTTTACCATCAACAAGGGCCACGTCATGCTCAAAATGGGCACTAGGCTTATTGTCTGCTGTAAGAATTGTCCATCCGTCTGGTAATTGCTTGATTCTTTTGGTTCCGAGGTTGATCATAGGCTCTATGGCCACGACCATTCCTTCAACAAATTTCTTTCCTCTTCCTCTGCGCCCGTAATTAGGCATTTCAGGATCTTCATGCATGGTTCTTCCAAGCCCGTGGCCTACAAGTTCTCTTACGACTCCGTAGCCATGGTCCTCGGTATACTTCTGTATGGCATAACCAACATCTCCAACACGGTTCCCCGCTTTGAATTCACGGATGCCCACATACAGGGATTCCTTGGTAACTTCCAGAAGCTTTTTTACTTCAGGCGCAACTTCACCAACTTCAAAAGTATAAGCGTGGTCTCCATAGAAACCATTCTTGATAGCTCCACAATCTATAGAAATGATATCCCCGTCTTTAAGAGGGGTATCATTTGGAATACCGTGAACCACCTGGGCGTTAGGGCTCATACAAAGGGAATTTGGGAAATCGTATAACCCCAGGAATCCTGGTTCTGCACCATGGTCCCTGATGAATTCCTCGGCCATTTTATCCAGTTGAAGAGTGGTCACTCCAGGTTTGATCTCTGGAGCAAGCATCCCTAAAGTTTTGGAAACTATTAGTGCGCTCTCACGCATTAATTCTATTTCTTCTCTGGATTTAGGTATTATCATAGTTTTCTAAAATCTGCCGAATAAACCGGTCCTTTTCTTTTTCTTTTTTACTTTTTGAGGATTTTCAATGCTTAGCATCTGGCAAATTTCCCCCCAGCCTTTTAGCCCACCAATATTACGGTCGTCAATAAAAATATCAGCTAGTATTTTTCTGCTTATGCTATTGTCAAATTCCTCTTCAGGATAACTTTTATTTACCGCGTAGAATTTGATGCCGTGTTGCTCGCAAAATTCAACGGCTTCATTAAGGCGCTCCCCATGACGGTACGTCCATAATATAAGGCGATGACCTTCGTTCTGCAATTTTTTCAAAGACTCAAAAGCAAAAAGTATAGGTTTTCCTATTTCAGGAAATCTGTTCTCCACTATAGTCCCGTCAAAGTCAACCGCTATGGTAAGAGAATTGGGCATAATACGAAATTAGTTAATATTTTCTAATTTGAGGTTTAAGCTTAGCTATAAGTTAGTCTGCGTAGGAATTTTTGTACGTTTCCCCGTTAACGATTTTCGCCAGGTCTTCTTCGATGCTTTCTTCCTGAGAATATTCTACGAACCTGTTTACTTCTTTACCATCCTTATAGAATATTATGGTGGGTACACGGTGTACATCCAGTTCTTTTTCTATCATGGAAGGCGTGGTTTTATTATAGTCTACAGCCACCATCTCTAATTGGTCGTAGTCGAAATCTGAGTTGTCGAGGATCTTTAATAATTTAGGAACTTCTCTCTTGCTGTCCCCGCACCAGGTCCCCATAAGAACCTTAATATCATAATCTTTGATATTTTTCCTGATGGTTTCCATAGCCTCACTCTCAGGGGTGAAATTCGTATATCTTGGTTCAAACCACTTGGAAAAAGGTTTTTTCTGAAGATCCTTCTTGGTGAATTCACCAAGAAGCATGTCTTTTTGCACTTCGTTTTCTTCTATTTCTGCTGTTACATTGGTTTTCGGACTATTACTTACAGTGTTGGCACAGCTGATGGTAATCACCGCAAGCAGTATAAAAAATTTATTCATAAGGATTAAATTAATGGGTCTTCGGTCATTAAATCTGGTTGTTCAATTCCCATAAGTTTTAAAACAGTCGGGGCAATGTTACCTAACTTACCTTCTTTGATACTTTTTGCATCCTTATCCATTAGAATTAGTGGAACTGGATTGGTTGTGTGGGCTGTATTAGGGCTTCCGTCAGGGTTTCTCATTACTTCGCTGTTACCGTGGTCTGCAATGATTATTACAGAATAGCCATGGTCATAAGCCTTTTCTGCCACGGCCTTAGCGCAGGTATCCACGGTTTCGCAGGCTTTAATAGCAGCATCAAAATCTCCTGTATGTCCAACCATGTCTGGATTGGCGAAATTTAGGCAGATAAAATCTGCCGATTCTTTTTCGATCTCAGGAAGGATCTTGTCCTTGATTTCGAAAGCGCTCATTTCAGGCTGAAGATCGTAGGTAGCTACCTTAGGAGAATTACACATGATCCTCTTTTCTCCCTGAAAAGGTTCCTCGCGTCCACCTGAAAAAAAGAAGGTGACATGCGGGTATTTTTCGGTTTCGGCTATCCTTATCTGTTTCTTTCCTTCATATTCCAGTACTTCACCTAGGGTAGCTTTGATATTCGATTTTTTGAAAATGACATTTACATTCTTGAACCTGTCATCATATTTGGTCATGGTCACGTAATACAACGTAAGCTTCCTCATGTCGTATTCAGGGAAATCATCCTGAGACAGCGCCTGGGTAAGTTGTCTTCCGCGGTCTGTCCTAAAGTTGAAATAAATCACCACGTCTTTTTCTGAAAGCTTAGCCACCGCTTCTCCCTGTTCATTTGTAATTACAATAGGTTTGATGAACTCATCACTAATATTTTCATCATAGCTTTCCTGAATGGCTGCAAGAGGGTCTGTGGTCTTTTTACCTTCACCCTTTACAATAAGATCGTAAGCCTTTTCTACGCGTTCCCATCTTTTGTCCCTGTCCATAGCATAATATCTGCCAATAACTGAAGCCAGTTTGGAGTTGGTTTTTTCAAGATGCGGAAGCAGGTCTTCAATAAAGCCTTTGCCCGAATGCGGGTCTACATCGCGCCCATCGGTAAAGGCATGCACATATTTATTTTTTACCCCAAGCTTATCAGCAGCAGAAAGCAGGCCTTTGAGGTGATTGATGTGGGAGTGCACCCCGCCATTACTAACCAGTCCCATAAAATGGACAGGTTTATTATTCTTTACCGCATAATTCAAGGCTTCTTCAAGGACTGGCTCGTCTTTTAAAGTATCCTTTTCTACGGCCATGTTGATCTTAACGAGATCCTGGTATACCACCCGGCCAGCTCCCAGGTTCATATGGCCAACTTCAGAATTTCCCATCTGGCCTTCCGGTAATCCAACATTCATTCCGTCTGTCCTTAGAGACGCATGTGGAAATTTATCTGGAAGTGCGTCCATAAAAGGGGTTTTTGCTTGTGCAACGGCTGAAACCTCCTCATTTTGAGTGATGCCCCAACCGTCCAGTATCATTAAAAGGACCTTCTTATTCATTTGTAAAATTCTTTGGGGGCTAAAGATAAAAACAATTACATGTAATGCCAGTGCCGGAGGCTATAATGTTTTATTAAAACTGGGCTTAATCTTGAGCTACCGCCTGCTTTTCGAATGATTTCTACGAAAGATTCTAGGGAGATGAAACTGCAGAATTTCAATGAATTTTAATTATACCAGCGACCTTGATTTTGAACCCCCCTTTTAACAAAGAATAATTCTTAATACCCTCGAATACTTTGTCCTTAAAAATTTAACACTAAAAAAATCGAAATTGTAAAATAAGACTTTAAAAATAACGTTCTTTAAAACTATCTGATTTGTTCTTAGTCAACTCATGTAGAGGTTTTTAAGCTTGTGTAATGTTAAAATTACGCTTACTTGGAAATTGCTTTTTAATTTTCGTATGTTGGCAAGGCTTTTGGATTTAATTAACAGAATTTTAAAAACACACAGATATATGAAGTATAGGATCCTTACGGTTGTTGGAGTTTTAATTTTCTCATTTGCTTTTACTAGTGCAGCCGAGATCAATAAGAATAAAGATGCTGAGATCGCCGCAGAAATTCCTGAAACCAGGAATGAAGAGAAAACCTTCGAAGCAAAAGTTGTAGAGATTTACGAATCATTTTCAGCTAAGAATTCTTCTATGCCGCAACTTTCAGTATTTGAAAAGGCTATTAGCGGATATATGAAGCTGGATGAAGATGGAGAGATCTCGAATCCACTTCTTACCGTAATAGATTTTAATCTTTCTTCTACCAAAAAGAGAATGTGGATCCTTGATATGGACACCCGTCAGGTCCTTTTTAATACCTACGTGGCTCACGGCCAGGGTACAGGACTGGAATTCGCTAACAAGTTTTCTAATACTCCTAATTCTCACCAGAGTTCTTTAGGTTTTTACGTGACCGGCGAAACTTATTACGGTAAGAACGGCCTGTCATTATTTATAGATGGAATGGAGGAAGGCTTCAATTCTAAAGCCCGTGAGCGTTATGTAGTGATCCACGGAGCAGATTATGCTGAACCAGAATTTATTGACAGGGTAGGAAGACTCGGGAGAAGTTATGGTTGTCCCGCGGTTCCTAATAAAATAGCCAAGAAACTAATTCATAAAATAAAAGGGAATTCTGTAGTTTATATCCATAAGGATGACCAGAACTACCTGAAGAATTCAGAATTTCTGAATGTATAGATCAGGCGCTGGGTTTTAATAACTCCCAGAGCTGACGATCAAGATCATAGATATCATCAATGAATTTGGTGGTATCTTTTTTTTGGAATGCTGTCCAGTAAAAATGATGCACTCTAACGGTCTGGGTAACCGGAATCTCTGTGGTTTTTCCAGATTTTAAAATATCTTCTATTTTTTTCTTATCATATTTTTCCTGGTCGCTCAACAGGTATTCTGCCAGGCCGAGGGCATCCTGAACGCGAACACAGCCTGAGCTTGCCGCCCTGGCATTATCTTCAAATAGATTCTTCGAAGGCGTATCGTGCAGGTAGATCATATGTTCGTTCGGGTAAATGATTTTTACGATTCCCAGGGGATTGGTTGCACCTGCCGGCTGCCTGTAAGTGTAGGACCTTGCTTTTGAAGAAGACCAGTCTACGCTGGCAGGATCTACGGTGTTTCCGCTGCCGTCATATATTTTGATATTCTTTTTTCTTAAATAGCCAATGTCCTTTGAGGCTCCCGGGATCACGTCGTTCTTCTTGATCGTGGGTGGAATGGTCCAGGTGGGGTTGTAGATCACATATTCTATCTGGTCTGAAAAAACCGGAGTCTTCCTGTAATTCTTTCCTACCACGGTTTTGTGGGTCCTTATAGTATCGCCATTCTTTACCACATTAAGTTCGTAATTGGGGATGTTCACAATAATGTAGTGATCTCCCAGGTCCCGGGGATACCATCTCCAGCGTTCCATATTTACCAGTAATTGGTGCAGGCGATCCTCCTTGGTGTAATTAAGATTCTTGATGGTGGACTCTCCCAGTAAAGCGTCTATCTGCAGGTCGTGCTCTTTCTGAAATTCCTTTAAGGCATCCTGTATGCTCTTATTGAATTTGGTATTGGATGAATCGATTTCAGCTTTATAATATCCGAGTTCCGCCAGTCTTTTGGTTACCGAAAATATCCTGGGGTCTTCTTCCCCGGGTTTGATTAGTTTGCCCGGCTCGATCCTGGTGGCAGGAGTATTTCTCCAGTCCTCCTTTTTATATTCTTTAAGGGCTTTTTTTAGGCCTTTATAAACGATATGATTGGGCTTAACCGATTCCAGCGCTGCATCTATATCCTCGCTTGCTATGGCAGATTTTAAAAGCTGGGTGGGATCAATTTCATTGGCCGGGGAACCCCAGATCTCGTAGATCTTCCTGGGGTTGAGCTTACCGTTAGCCAGGTCTTCTGAAAGCCGGAAAAAGGAATCTGTTAGAAGTATTTCCAGCAAATTGTTTTCTTCTTCAGTATTCGTATTTATACTGGTTAAAAGTTCCTGAAGTTGTTCCCCATGGTAATCCTCAAAGAACAATCCCTCTTCTTCGATATTCTCAATATTTCGAAATAGATCATCTCTTAATTTCCGGTTAGACCATACCGGCTCATATTCATTGTTATTGTAAAATTCGATAAGCCTATCCCGATAATGGAATTTCTCAGGTTGAAATTCATCTTCAAGATAATCTTCAATCTCGTCTGAATCTGTAAGAAAAGCTATTTCTTCTACCTCCTCCTCATCGCGTTGCTCCATGCCCGCAGTTTTTGGGTCATCCTTACAGGCCGTGATAATAAGCAGGCAAAAGGACAGGAAAAGATATTTGCAGTTACGCATTAGGTTAAGATAGGGGTGGGCGTAAGGCTTATGCTCTTACGTCTGAATAAGATTTATGAATATCGAATTGTACTTCAGCAAAAGGGCATAGGGGATGGATCTTCAGATCATTCTCCCGGGCATATTCCACGCTCTTTTTTACCAGGCTTGAACCAATACCCTGGTTCTCCATTTCGCGTTTTACCTCGGTATGGTCTATGGTAAGTACACTGCCTTCATTCTTGTGATAAGTAAGCTCGCCTATGATCCCCTTATCATTTTCTATGAAGAACATTCCTCTGCTGTCATTCTCCCTGTGCTTAATTTCCATATTTATTTTTTAAAGACATCGTCCACAATTCCATAATCCAGTGATTCCTGTGCGTCCATCCAGTAATCCCTGTTGAAATCCTTTAAAACTTTCTCTACAGTTTGCCCGCAATTTTCTGCAAGTATCTTTGCGCTTAAATGCTTTGTCTTAAGGATTTCGTTCGCAGCGATCTCGATGTTCGAAGCCTGTCCGCGGGCGCCACCGCTAGGTTGGTGTATCATCACTTTCGCATGTGGTTGGATGAACCTCCTGCCTTTTTTACCGGCAGAAAGTAAGATCGATCCCATGGATGCTGCGAGCCCGGTACAGATGGTCGAAACCGGAGACTCCAGGTTCATAATGGTGTCGTAGATCGCGAAACCGTCGGTAACATACCCACCGGGGCTATTTATAAACAACTGGATTTCTTCGTCTCCTTCAAGGTCAAGATATTCAAGCCTGTCGATCACATATTTGGCGCTTTTATCGTTCACTTCGCCCCACATGTAGATCTTTCTTTTTTCTAATAATTTTATGTCGATTAAATCCTGAATCTTTCCGGTTTTATTTTTCATGAAATCCATTTAAGAGTGTTTTTCTTTATATAAGTCGAAGCTAAAAATATGACTATTTTAGCAGAAAACAGAATCATGCAAGTGGCATTTAACAAGATTTTAAAAGAAGATTTTGCACTGGTTTTGCCGTACCTGAAAAAACTATATGAAGTGCCGCCAGCCGATGATATTCTTGGGAAAAGGCTACTTGAAATGTTCGACCAGAACTATGAATGTTTTGGTATTTATAAGGAAGATAGGCTCATCGGCGTTTTCGGGCTCTGGTTTATGACCCGGCATTATGCCGGCAGGTCCTGCGAGGTAGATCATATTTTTATAGAGGAGGCAGAGCAGGGAAGGGGTGTCGGCAAAACTCTACTAGCATATATTCATAAATATGCAGCCGCAAAAGGCTGTGAAACAATGGAGTTGAATAGTTATGTCGAAAATTTCAGATCTCACAAATTTTATATGGAATTAGGCTATATTATTCGCGGGTATCATTTTTTAAAAAAGCTGTAATTTTTTTTGGAAAATGGAAAGCTTTCAGATTATATTTGCACCCACAGGCGGGAGTAGCTCAGTTGGTAGAGCGTCAGCCTTCCAAGCTGAATGTCGCCGGTTCGAACCCGGTCTCCCGCTCTAGAAGCTTCATCGAAAGATGGAGCTTTTTTTATACCAGAATTTGTCTTTTGGAGATAGGAATCTAAGGTTTATCCTTTTACTGAATGTCGTGCTCGGAGCGTGATCACTCCCGCTATAAAAGTTTCATTGAATAATGAAGCTTTTTTTAATTCTAAACTCCAGAAAGAGGGCGGCTTGAGGGTGACACGTCAAGCTGAACTTGTTTCGGCTTCTCGAAATTATTATTTTCTCCATTCTCTCTCTCCAGGGAAAGGACCATCTTTCAAAAATAAAACAGCCACGCTTTTTGGGCGTGGCTGTAAAAATATAGTTTAACAGTGTCTAACCGTTCATGGAGATTAGAAACTCTTCATTGTTGCGGGTATTTCTGATCTTGTCATTAATGAATTCCATAGCTTCTACAGGATTCATGTCTGCAAGATATTTTCTAAGTACCCACATACGTTGTATGGTATTGTCGTCCAGCAATAGATCGTCTCTACGTGTACTTGAAGAAACAAGATCGATGGCCGGGAATATTCTTCTGTTCGAGATCCTTCTGTCTAATTGAAGTTCCATGTTACCGGTACCCTTGAATTCTTCAAAGATCACCTCGTCCATTTTCGAGCCTGTTTCAGTAAGGGCAGTCGCGATAATAGATAAAGATCCACCGTTCTCAATATTACGGGCTGCACCAAAGAATCTTTTTGGTTTATGCAGGGCGTTCGCGTCCACGCCACCACTCAATACCTTACCACTGGCAGGTTGAACCGTATTGTAAGCTCTCGCCAGCCTGGTAATGGAATCCAATAGGATCACCACATCGTGGCCGCATTCTACAAGCCTTTTGGCTTTTTCTAGAACGATGTTAGCCACTCTAACGTGCTCGTGTGCCTCTTTGTCGAAAGTTGAAGCTACCACTTCGCCTTTTACATTACGCTGCATATCAGTAACCTCTTCAGGTCTTTCATCGATCAGCAGAACGATCTGGTATACTTCGGGATGATTTGCCGCGATTGCATTGGCAATATCCTTTAATAACATCGTTTTACCGGTCTTAGGCTGTGAAACGATCATTCCACGCTGACCTTTACCAATAGGAGCGAAAAGGTCCATCACTCTTGTTGAAAGAGAGCTTTGCTTTTCAGCCAGGTTGAATTTATCCTTAGGGAATAGAGGAGTAAGGTGCTCAAAAGAGACACGGTCCCTCACTACCTGCGGGTCCAAACCGTTGATCTTATTGATCTTGATAAGTGGAAAATATTTCTCTCCTTCTTTTGGAGGTCTGATTTGCCCCTGTACTGTATCTCCTGTCTTTAATCCGAATAGTCTGATTTGGGACTGGGAAACGTAAATATCATCTGGAGAAGTAAGGTAATTGTAATCTGAAGATCTTAGGAAACCGTAGTTATCCTGCATGATGTCCAAAACTCCTTCACTTTCTATGATGGCGTCGAATTCATAATCGGGTTCGCGGTAACGGTTCCTGTTATCACGATTCCCGTTATTCTTTTTATGGTCGTTACGATTATCGCTGCGATTCCCGTTTCGGTTATCATTGCGATTGTCGTTCCTGTTGTCGTTACGATTGTCATTTCTGTTATCGTTGCGACTGCGGGTATCTTTTTTAGGAGACTGCTTTTTGTCTCTACCGCTGCTTTTTGCAGGAGTATTGCTTCTGTTGTCATCTTTATTGGATGGAGTGGAATCCTTGGAAGATGAGTGGTCTTTAGCTGATGGTTTTGGTTGTGAAGACTTTGAAGCAGCTGAAGATCTCGGAGGCTTTTTGTCGCTTCCAACTTTGGCCGGTTTTTGCGGCTTAGGCTTTGCAGGCTCCTGATTGTCGTCTGTAAGAACTTCTTTGACTTTATTGGGATTTGATGCCTGGTAATCCAGAATCTGATACACCAAATCTAGTTTTTTTAAGGTCTTGTACTTAGGAACGTTCAGGGTCTCAGCGATTTCCTTAAGTTCAGGAAGCTTTTTAGCTTTTAATTCTGAAATTTCAAACATGAATGCGTAAAAATAATTTTGTTTGGGTTGATTTTAAAACTTCTCGAGGAAGAACAAAAAGTTTGGAGACTTAAGTAACCAACATTGAATGGGTTACGAATTGTTCCTGCAATAATACAACTTTATTTTAAACTTTTAGACAGTAATTCTAAAAAGAATCTTTTATTTTTGTCCCGCAACTGCAAGAAATATGCTTCAAAGAATACAAACGATTTACTTACTTTTAGCAGCAATTACGAGTGCGGGATTGATTTTCGTATTCTCCCTTTGGGAAAACTCGGCAGGTGAGCCTGTATATGCTCAGGACCAGTTGATCGCCTTTGGGATGTTCCTTGCCTCGGCAGCTATTTCGCTGGTGAGCATTTTTATGTTTAGAAACAGGAAGCTCCAGTTCGTGCTGGGGCGACTTAATATAATATTGAACCTTTTTTTACTAGGAGTGTTTGTTTATTGGTCTCTAACTTTACCCGGAGAAATGGATATTTCAGAGAAGGGTATTGGGATGTTTCTTCCTATTATTTCTATCGTTTTTCTTGTTCTGGCCAATAAGGCCATCAAAAAGGACGAAGATCTCGTAAAATCTGTAGACCGATTACGATAAGCCTATCATCTTAGTAGTATTAGTGCGTGAAAAACCCGAAGTCTTAGCTTCGGGTTTTTTAATTATTCCAGTTCTATTACCTCCAGGTCGCTTATATCCCTTCCGTTTATTTTGAACCTTAACATGGTCCTTTTCTTATGAAACCCTTGTTTTCCGGCTGCTCCAGGGTTCATATGCAGTAGTTTCAGGTTCTTGTCGTTCATTACTTTTAAAATATGCGAATGTCCTGAAATAAAGATCTTGGGCGGATCTTTTTTGATATCTTCCTTTACCGCGGGCGAATACCGGCCGGGATAACCTCCAATATGGGTGATCCAGACATCTACCTCTTCACACATAAAGCGATTGTTCAGCGGGAATTCCTTGCGTATCTCTGCATTATCAATATTTCCGTATACCGCCTTAAGGGGCTTAACGGCTTTTAACTTATCGGTCACCTCCAGGCTGCCAATGTCCCCGGCATGCCATATTTCATCGGCTTCGTTAGCATAGTGCAGAATGCGGTCGTCCATATGACCATGGGTATCACTTAGCAAAAGTATTTTTCTCAAATCGTTTTAATATTTAATTTTCGTTTAACAAAGGATGCCCGGACAATGCCTTTCTCCTTGTTATAATTGCCTTATCTTTGCATTTCGCTAATATAAAAAGAAAGCGGGGCTTGAGGTATTTTATAGAACTCTCTTATTTTGGAAAGGCTTATCATGGCTGGCAGAATCAACCTGATTCTATAAGTGTTCAGGAAGTTCTGGAAGAGAAACTGACTAAGGTGCTCAGGTCCAGGATCGATATTGTGGGAGCAGGCAGAACAGATGCAGGCGTACATGCCAAACAAATGTTCGCACATTTTGACGTAGCCACTCCCATAGATGAAGATCTAATGAAATATAAGCTCAATTCCATGCTTCCGAAGGATATAGCAATTGCCGAAATATTCAGGGTTCGGGAAGATGCACATGCAAGGTTTGATGCCACGGCCAGGAGCTACGAATATCACCTGGTCCAGGAAAAGGACGCTTTTAGTAAGGATTTTGCCTGGTTTTTGAGGCATCACCTGGAGGTGGATAAAATGAATGAAGCTGCAGCGGCATTATTGGAGTACAAAAACTTCAAATGCTTTTCCAAGAGCAGGACAGATGTGCATACCTACAATTGCAGGATAGACCGGGCAGAGTGGAAGCAAGAGCAAGATAAGCTGGTTTTTCATATTACCGCTGACAGGTTTTTGAGAAATATGGTAAGGGCTATTGTAGGAACACTGGTCGAGATTGGACAAAATAAATACCCCGTGTCTCATATTCACGAAGTGATTAAAAGTGAGGACAGGGGCAAGGCCGGAACTTCGGTGCCGGCGCACGGATTGTATTTAACCGGGATAGAATATCCCGATAATATCAGAATAAACTAGATGGCTACAAAAACGGGAAATGCATTCGATATGGACCTGTTTAAGCGTTTGCTTAAATATACCAATCCTTATAAACGCATCTTTTATTTTGTTGGGATCGCCGCCATTCTTGTATCTCTTTTCGCGGTTCTTAGGCCTATCCTGCTTCAGGAAACCGTTGACCAGGCCCTGATCCCGGCAGATTTTGAAAGCCTGATCTATTACGTTAGCCTTATGCTGGGCGTGCTGGTACTGGAGGTTGTTTTCCAGTTTTGTTTTATCTATTATGCCAACTGGCTGGGATTAAGCGTGGTTCGGGATATCAGAGTGAAGCTTTTTGAGCACATGCTCGGCTTCCGCATGAAGTATTATGATAAGTCTGCGGTAGGTAGGCTGGTAACCCGAGCGGTGAGCGATATAGAAACCATTGCCAGTATCTTTAGCCAGGGTTTGTTCATGATCATCAGCGATTTACTGAAAATGCTGGTGGTACTTGGCGTGATGTTCTATAAAAGCTGGCAGCTTACTTTGCTCGTACTTACGGTACTTCCCTTTATTATCTATGCAACCAGGGTATTTCAGAAGAAAATGAAACTGGCCTTTGAAGAGGTGAGGACACAGGTAGCTAACCTGAATACTTTCGTGCAGGAACGTATTACCGGGATGAAGATCGTTCAGCTTTTTACCAGGGAAAAGACCGAATATCAAAATTTTAAAGATATCAACGATAAACATCGAAAAGCCTGGGTGAAGACCGTATGGTATAACTCTATTTTCTTTCCTATTGCTGAAATGTCTACTTCTATAACCATTGGTCTTATCGTTTGGTTTGGAGGTTTAAGGGTCGTGGCCGGTGATGAAATGTCTTTGGGTATCATTGTGGCTTTTATCGAATTGTCCCAGATGTTATTCCGTCCTCTAAGGCAGATCGCAGATAAGTTCAATACTCTTCAAATGGGAATGGTGGCAGCCAACCGCGTTTTTGGAATTCTGGACACCGAATCCAGTATCGAGGATAAGGGAACTATAGAGATAGATAATCTGAAAGGGGATATCGAGTTCAGGGATGTAAGATTCAGTTATGTTGAAGATGAGGAAGTGCTCAAAGGAGTATCCTTTAAGGTGAAAGAGGGGGAGACCGTGGCTATTGTTGGTGCGACCGGTGCCGGGAAATCTACGATCATCAATCTTCTTAGCAGGTTTTATGAGATCGACAGCGGAAAGATCCTGGTAGATGATACCGATGTTAAGGATATAAAACTAAAATCTCTGAGAGCCCAGATCGCGGTGGTGCTGCAGAATGTCTTTCTTTTCGCTGATACCATCATGAACAATATCAACCTTGACAACCCTGATATTTCTGACGAAGATGTGATCGCCGCGGCAAAACAGATCGGGATTCATGAATTTATTACTTCGCTTCCTAACGGCTATTACTATAATGTCAAGGAAAGAGGGGCCATGCTTTCTTCTGGTCAGCGTCAGTTGATCTCGTTTTTAAGGGCTTACGTAAGTAACCCTAGTATCCTGGTCCTGGATGAGGCTACCTCTTCGGTGGATTCCTATAGCGAACAGCTAATCCAGGATGCGACAGATAAGATCACCGAGGGTCGAACTTCTATCGTCATCGCGCACAGGCTGGCTACCATTAAAAAGGCCGATAAGATCATCGTGATGGACGAGGGGCAGATCGTTGAAATTGGCAGTCATAAAGAGTTGCTTCAAAAAGCCGATGGCTACTACAAGAAACTTTACGAAGTACAGTTCAAGGCCGAAGAGGCTCTATAAATCTCGGTCTTTAAACTTAAAAGATCTATAATTTATTTTGTCTAATTATTCCCTGAAAAATATTCCAGATTAAAATTTTCGAGTTTAGCTCAGATCCTCCTTGATCTTTTCCTTTAGCTCGTCCATGGTTTCGAACATCACGAACTGTCCGTCCCTGATATAAGAGGTTTGTCCAGTCTCTTCACTAACTACTAATGCAAGGGCATCGGTTTTTTCGGTAATTCCCACGGCAGCACGGTGTCTCAAGCCAAATCTTAAAGGAATGGAACGGTCATTGGAAACCGGTAATATCACCCTGGTAGCCGTGATCTTGTTCTCCTCGATCACCATGGCACCATCATGCAGCGGACTATTCTTAAAGAAGATAGATTCTATGATGGGCTGGTTAAGTTCTATTTTCATCTTATCGCCGGTGTTTTTCACAAAATCAAGCTTATTGTTCTTTTGGATCACCATCAGCGCACCGGTATAGGTCTTGCCCATGTTCTCACAGGCGCCAATGATCGCATCTACGTTGATCTTGGAGTCAAAATCGTCCCGGCTGAACTTGAAACTTTTAAAGAACCTCCCTTTTTGAGTGAAATTGGTAGAGCCTATCATTAACAGGAATTTCCTTATCTCCTGCTGGAAAACCACGATAAGGGCAAATACCCCAACGCCTATGAACTCTCCAAGCACGCTGCTTAGCAATTCCATTTGTAATAACTGGGTAAGCAGCCAGGCCAGGTAAATGACCACGATTCCTATAAAAATGTTCACGGCGGCAGTACCACGTACCAGTTTATAAACATAGTAGAGCAGCAGGGCTACAAAAACAATATCCAGGATATCGAGAATTCGAAGATCTATGATGTCCAAATCGCGGGGGTTTTATGTAAAAATAGAAAATCTAAAATTAGTTCTTCAATTCACGGGTTAATTTGATGCATTCCACGGCTTCCTTTACATCGTGAACCCTAAGAATATTGGCTCCTTTTAGCAATGCGGCCGTATTGAGAACGCTGGTTCCGTTCAGGGCTTCTTCTGCGGAAATGTTCAGTTTTTTCCAGATCATGCTTTTCCTGGATATTCCTGCCAGCACCGGTAATTCAAGATTTTTGAAAAGTTCCAGTTTAGATAAAAGTTCGTAATTCTGTTCTATGTTCTTGGCAAATCCGAAGCCGGGGTCTATGATAATATCGTTAATGCCCAGTTTTCTCGCCGCATCTATCCTTTCTGAAAAATAGAAAAGCACCTCGGCCGTAAGATCTTCGTATTGATTAAGATCTTTCATGGTCTGTGGGCTACCCTTCATATGCATCATGATGTATGGAACCTGATATTCGGCAATTAGCTGAAGCATGTTTTCATCGAGTTTTCCTGCTGAAATATCATTGATGAGCGCAGCTCCCGCCTGTATCGATCTTTCAGCAACCTGTGCCCTGAAGGTATCAATGGAAAGCAAAGCTTCCGGAAATTCTTTCAGGATAAGTTCAATGGCAGGCAGCATTCTTTCAAGTTCTTCTTCTACCGGAATATCATCTGCGCCCGGCCGGGAACTGTAGGCTCCAAGGTCCAGGAAAGTGGCTCCTTCGGCCAGCATTTGTTCTGCCTTGTTCAGGATTTCCTTTTCGGTATTGGAACGGCTTCCGCGGTAAAAAGAATCGGGAGTGATATTGATGATCCCCATGACTTTAGGCTCACTGAGATCTATCAAATTTCCTTTGCAGTTAATGAACATGCTAATCTTTAGGTTTTGGATAGCCGGGAAATTAACTTTGACTATCTGAAATATTTGCCCGAAATTTACGCAAATTACATCTACTTCATGCAGGATACCTCAAAACAATACGATGCGGTGATCGAAGGCTGCCGCGGTTTGTTTCTTAACAAAATGAAAGATTACGGCTGTGCCTGGAGAATTTTAAGGTTGCCGTCGCTAACCGACCAGATCTTTATAAAGGCGCAGCGCATCAGGCAATTGCAGGAGAGCGAGGTTCGCAAGGTAGAAGAAGATGAACAATCAGAATTTATAGGCATCATCAATTATTCTGTGATGGCGCTTATTCAGCTGGACAAAGGCATAGCAGATCAACCAGACCTGAACCCGGAGGAGGCCATAGCTCTTTATGATGAAAAGATCCAGGAGACCAAGGATCTCATGATGAACAAGAATCACGATTATGGCGAGGCCTGGCGAGATATGCGCATTAGTTCCCTTACAGATCTTATCATTCAGAAATTACTTCGCGTAAAGCAAATAGAGGATAATAAAGGCAAGACCCTGGTAAGTGAAGGCATTGCGGCCAATTACCAGGATATGATAAATTATGCTGTTTTCGCCATGATCCATTTCAGTGAAGCCGAAGAAAAACCTGTAGCCAAATAACCTTATTATGAAAGCAGTTGTAAGTATCGCCAGGATCCTGGTAGGAGTTCTATTTATTTTTTCCGGATTTATAAAACTGAACGACCCGGTTGGCTTCTCTTACAAACTGCAGGAATATTTCAGCGAGCCTGTTCTGGATATCCCATTTCTTATACCCTTTGCCCTCATCATTGCCATACTTTTAGTGATCTTTGAGCTGGTAGTAGGGATCATGCTGCTTATTGGTTACGCGCCAAAGTTCACCAGCTGGAGCCTGCTGCTAATGATCATTTTCTTTACGTTTCTTACGTTCTATTCGGCTTATTTCAATAAAGTGACCGATTGCGGATGCTTTGGAGATGCCATCCCGCTTACGCCCTGGGAGTCATTTTATAAGGACGTGATCTTACTGATATTGATACTCATTATATTTTTTAATCAGAAATATATCAACCCGATATTCCCTGTTAAATACCATAAATGGGTGGTTTTTGGGTCCTTCATGGCCTGTTTTGCCTTTTGTTATCATGTTTTGATGCATTTGCCTGTATTCGATTTCAGACCCTATAAAATAAAAAATAATATTCCCGAAAAAATGAAACTTCCGGAAGGCGCTGAAAAGGCAGAAGTAACCTATACCTGGAAGTTCAGGGTGAACGGGGAGGAGAAGCTCATTAAGAATAAGGGTGCCTACCCTCAGATCGATGGTGAGTTCATTGGTGTGGAAACCTCGCAAACCGGCGAAAATGCCATCCCTCCAATCCACGATTTCGTGATAGAAGGGGAAGAAGGGGATATCACCCAGGAGGTACTGGAAGCCGATAAAGTTTTGCTTATCGTGGCCTATAATCTAAGGTCTACCGAACTTGAAGGCTATAAGGCTGTAAAATCCCTTAGCGAAGAAGCCTTGCAAAAAGGCTATAAAGTGATAGGACTTACAGCTTCAGGCAGCGAATTTCAAACTGAGCTGAAGAAAGAATACAACCTGAATTTCGATTTTTACCAGACAGACGAGACTGCACTTAAGACCATTGTGCGTTCCAATCCCGGCTTTCTTACTTTAAGAGAGGGGACTATAACCCAGAAAAAACACTGGTTCGACGCTTCAGATATCGAATTATAAAAAATCCCTTTAAGTCGTTGAAAACTTCCTAAAAATTCAAGGTTTGGCTTTGGTTTAAGAGTCAGTAATTTCTGCTTTGCTTATATTTGTTAGCGCTGCTGAGCATCTCAGCGGTTAACAGAACTTTCGAACCAAAACATTAAAAATCATGAGAGAAAAAATAGTTGCCGGAAACTGGAAAATGAATAATGACCTTGCAGAAACTGAAGAGCTTCTTGGGAAGTTAAAACTTCAGATGGTCAAGGACCCTGAAGCTACAGTGATGGTTGCTCCTTCTTTCACGAACCTGTATCCTACGTTCCAGGCTTTGAAGGACACTCCGGTGATCGTCGCAGCCCAGAATATGCATGAAAGCGAGAAAGGAGCCTTTACCGGCGAAGTTTCCGCAGAGATGTTAAAAAGTGTGGGCGTTACTACAGTGATCCTGGGTCACAGTGAACGTCGCGCCTATTTCCACGAAACCAATGAGCTTCTTGCTAAAAAAGTGCAGACGGCTATCGATAAGGAAATGACCGTTATTTTCTGTTTTGGGGAAGAACTTGAAGATCGTAAGAACGACAGACATTTCGACCTGGTAGAAAGCCAGTTGAAGGAAAGTCTTTTTAACTTGCCTAAGAGCGCCTGGAAGAATATCATCCTGGCCTATGAGCCGGTATGGGCGATAGGTACGGGTGAAACGGCCAGTCCCGAGCAGGCTCAGGAAATGCATAAGCATATCAGAACTTTGCTTGAGAAGAATATTGGTAAAGAAGTGGCAGAGAATACTTCCATCCTTTATGGAGGAAGTGTAAAGCCGAATAATGCGAAGGAGATCTTTGCCAAGGAAGATGTGGATGGCGGCCTTATAGGTGGTGCCAGCCTTAATGCGGTTGATTTTGTAGAGATCGTAAACTCATTTTAATAATGGCAGGAAATTATCTGGAATTTCATTTTACTATAGAGCCGGTTCAGCCGGCTTCTGAAATTCTTATTGCCGAATTAGGCTACCTGGGTTTTGAAAGCTTCGTGGAAAACGATGACGGCATCACCGCCTATATTCCTGAAGAAGAATATGAAGAAGACCTTTTGGCTAATGTCCATATTCTGCAGGAAGAAGATTTTAAAATTAGTTATGATGTCAAGGAGATCGAGAGGGTTAACTGGAACGAGGAATGGGAAAAGAACTTTACTCCGATCCTGGTGGATGAAATATGCAGTGTAAGAGCTCCATTTCATGAAAAGCCAGATACCGAGTACGATATCGTGATCGAGCCAAAGATGTCTTTTGGTACAGGCCATCACGCTACCACCCATATGATGATTCAGCACATTTTGAAGAACGACTGGGAAGGGAAATCGGTTCTCGACATGGGGTCGGGGACGGGAGTCCTGGCGATCCTTACTGCAATGAAAGGGGCGAAAAGCATAGACGCCATAGATATAGACAACTGGTGTTATCTGAACACCCTGGAGAATATTTCGAGGAACGATTGTGAACATATTAATGTGGAAGAAGGCGGGGCTGAACTACTGGAAGGCAGGAAATATGACATGATCCTGGCTAACATAAACCTGAACATTTTGCTTCGGGATATGCCTATTTATGAGAAATGTCTGAATCCAGATGGGAATATATTTTTCAGCGGCTTTTATAAAGCCGACCTGCCTGCCATTACCAAAGCCTGTGAAAAGCTTGGTTTGGATTTTGTAGAGAATTTTGAAAGGAACGACTGGGTGGCTGCAAAGTTTTCACGCTGAGGTTTTTATCATAATTTGTATCTTTAACGACATGTAGAAGAGAAATTTTTGAAGATGAGTACGAAAGAAGAATTATTAGAAAAGGTTGACGTAAAGACCAAGAAGAAAAAGCAAAACGAGATCATACTTTATAATGACGACTATAATACCTTCGATCACGTAATAGAAACCCTTATTTATGCCTGCGATCATACTCCAGAGCAGGCCGAACAATGTTCGATCCTGGTACATTATAAGGGAAAATGCACCGTGAAAACGGGGCCTTACGAAGATCTGAAGCCTCGATGTTCCAAATTGCTCGATGCGGGATTAAGTGCCGAAATAATTTAGAGGAAAAAATCTCCATAAACTTTTCAGGTTTTAAAATAAACAATATATTTGCACCCGCTTTGCAGAACAGCAGAGCAGCAATTTAAAGGCCTCGTGGCGCAACTGAATAGCGCATCTGATTACGGCTCAGAAGGTTGCAGGTTTGAATCCTGCCGAGGTCACAGAATAAAACCCTAATAATCTAATAGTAAGATTGTTAGGGTTTTTTAATGCTGATTTTTATGGCCAGGTGTACCGCCCTAAATTCATTATTTATAGTATTTAGATTTAAACCTGTTGAAAACTTTTTATGTGAGCGTTTTCTTTGATTTCTAATAGTTTCGAAAATTTACAAGACTGGCCATTATCAAAGTTCACATCAATGATCAAATTGTACTTTCCTTTGGTAAGTGTTTTTTGTCTGTCAATACCAGTAATGATTCCTTTCCCTAATGGTTCAAAATGAATTTGTTCTTTTTCCATATAATTGTCAGATTCAATTTTATTGAGGGATTTAGATATCAATTCTAAATCAGATGAAGCCGAAGAGGCTATACCTTGATCCCAAATTTTAAATAGATCTTCCGCAATCCTACTTAAATAGTCTGAATCCTGTACTCCTTTCCAATTTTCAGGAATAATTTCCGAATCGTAAAGTGAGCCTATCAATCCACCTGCAAAAGCTGCAATACTATCTGAATCTGTTCCAATGGAGTTGACAGCTTTAAAAATAGCCTTTTGAGGTTTCTTATAATATTTTACAGCAAGATAAATGCCTCCAATAACAGTAGAGATGCCTGATCCTTTAGTTTCAGGATCGTAGCAACCAAATTAACTAGGGAATCTTTTGTGCCTTTTTTGTCTCTTATATAAATGAATATATTTCTAAGGGCTTGCAGGGATTCTTGCACAGTTGCATCGTAAAGTGAAAGAAAGTCCTCGTTTGAAATCTTTTAGCCAGCTTTCATATTTTTCATTATTAATAAACGGAGGCTTGAATTCACCTTCTATCTGTTTTCCTAGTTCAGTTAAAAATGACTGATAGTTGAAATTGTCGACATCTTGTTTTAGCATTTTATCTACTGCAAATCCATAGAGTATGGCCCTAACGATAGCACGCGGATGACCGTGTGTAATAATACTATTTGAAAAAATGTATTCCTTTATTAATCTGAAATCGTTATGATTGGCAAGCAATATAGGGAGTATTCTCATGGCTGCTCCATTAGCTCCGCTTTCCCTATAATCGATGGTTGTTTTTCTAGCTTTAAACTTGAAAAAATTATTATTCCACGTTGCCTCGTAGCGTTCGCTAAGGTGCTTCAGGAAAACCAGGGGTAATATATAGTTCTTATAGTTGTTTTCAGATACAGCGCCTCTTAATTCGTTAGCCGCATCCCAGAGTTCTTTCTCAAAGTCAATGTCTGCTTTTGCCATTTATTGGGTAGGTTGTTCTTTTTGAAGTTGTTGTTAAGACAGATAAACTGCACTAAAGTTATGATTTATTTAAGAATAATAATTCCACCGTTAGCCCGACCGTTAGCTCACCGTTAATTACCGTTAGCTCATAATTAGGCAAAAACAATAAATACCTTATAATCAACCGTTATGACCGTTTCGAATTGATCAAACGGTGAATCGAAAAATATTCATTGATTTTCCAGATTTTTCAAGACCTGGTTATATCCTGTAGGGAAGGAATGACGCAAATATAAATTAATAATGTAGAATGAAGTTGATATGCGGATGCAGTTGATTATGAAATGAACTTCCAACTCACCTACTATTTTATTCTGAAGCTTTTCATGATCAGCCATTTAACAATGCAATTTGTAGGGATTTTTTGTCTCAATAACCTTTAAGAAGATTCTTTGACAGATTTTATCGACTCTTTATCCAAAAATCAAAATATCGTAATTAATTAAAAATCAATTTTTTATAGATTTAAAATCCTTACAGATTATTTATCCCTACATATTTAATCCCTACAAAGATATTTGAGACAAATTTTTTATATGTGGCTCTTCACGTGGCGCTGCTATAGACCTTGGTATGTACTGAAATCAATTATGGCGACAATTTTTTTAACAGGGAACATAGATGTCTGGCAGTGCAGATTAAACCCTTTCTGCTTCACATTTGTACAGTCCTTTCAAGGTTTTGTTACCGTAAATGATTCTTAATCTCTATAGATGTATAAATCCCAAAATCCTTCTAGAAAATTAATAATCAACATAAAACTAAACCATGAAAACAACTTTATCTCACTCCAAAAAGTTCTTGCAGAAGGACAGGATTTGGAATTTTAAAATTCCTAAAATCGTTTCCACAGCATTCCTCTTTTGTGCTCTTTTTGCCTCAACTGCGTCTTACGCTTCTCACTTTAGATATGGAACCCTAACCTGGCGTCCTGTGGCGGGGTCTCCCAATACCATAGAGTTTAAACTTGATGTAGCATATAGAGCGAGCTGGGGAACCATGCCATACCATTATATTTATTTAGGTGATGGAAACAGCGTCAATGTACAGCCAACGGTTACATCCTCCACATCAGAATGGATGTTTGGAACAGCTACTTTTACTCATACTTATGCTAACAGTGGAAACTTTCTTGTATACCATGAATCTTGTTGTAGAATAGGTACTCTAAGCAATAATGCAAATGGCTACTTCCGCATAGAGGCAACCGTTAATGTTGGTACAGGAAACCATCCTCCAATAGGAAATTTACCTCCTATCGTAAACCTGCCTGGGGAAATGACTTCAGCCACTTTTACAGTTCCTTACAACGATCCGGACGGAGATGCCGTATCTTTTCGACTCGCAACAAGTATGGAGGTATCCGGTAGTAGCTATGGATTTACCCAACCTGCGGGTCTTTCAATTTCTCCTTCAGGGATAGTCAGTTTTAATACCGTAGGAAAACCTGTAGGAAGCTTGTACAATGCCGCAATCGTACTTGAAGATGGACAAACTAAAACAATTGTTGATTTAATTATAAAAGTAGCCGGACAATCTACTGCTCCAACTTTTGACTATTCAATTACTCCGGCTGATGGACAAATTTACGAATTGAGACCCAACGATCATTTAACTTTTGATATTAAAGCTTCAGATTCTGATGCTGGAGATTTGGTAAGCCTTTCAGCAGTGGGGTTGCCCACTGGCACTACATTTAACCCACCTTCGGTGGCTAACCCTGTTCAAACCAGTTTTTCCTGGACACCAACGGCAAGCCAGTTGGGAACATCTGTCATAAATTTTATTGCGCAGGATTTAAATGGTGTTCAAACATTAACTTCAATAACAATTGTGGTTAGTTTAAAACCAGAATTTGATGTCCCGCCAACCTTAGCTGATGCTGCTGTAGTTCAATATGAACCCGGCACTGCGATATCTCTGCCAATCCAGGCCTCAGATCCGGATACCGAAGATCTTGTACAAATTGTAACAGCCAGTTTGCCCGCAGGAGCCTCAATACCAGCGCTTCCTTCAACGGCAGCAAATCCTACTTCAACAACTGTAACCTGGAACCCCGTACAGTCAGACTGGGGAATACATCCCTTTGAGTTTACTGCACAAGACTCCTATGAAGAAGAAAGAAACCATGCATTTGAAATTATCGTTAATTCCCAGCCCAGTATTACTTCTGCTCCAGTAACTTCGGTTGTTGCCGGAACAGAGTATACGTATCAGATTACAGCGACTGACCCGGATATACCTTACGGAGATGCCCTGGCAATTAAGATATCAGGTTTGCCTTCGTGGTTATCTTATACAGATAATGGTGACGGAACCGCTACTCTTTCAGGCACACCCACATTTGAAGATGTCGGCACGTACCAATTAACCGTATTTGCAGAAGATATTTATCATCACGGTTATCCCAATCCACCACAAAATACTCAAATATTTGACCTGGAAGTTTCTGCATGTAATATCGAAATTGCAGTTGATTCTTATTCAGAAAAAATCTGCCCAAACTCGGAAACAGGATATGTCAACACCTCCGTTACTGGTGGAACGGCTCCTTTTACCTATTCGTGGGAGAATTCCTTACTAAACACTTCAGATATCAGTGATGTACCCGCAGGAAAATATGTCGTAACAGTAGAAGATGGGAACGGTTGTACCGCAAGTGCAGAAGTGACAATATTAGAAGAAGACAATACTCCTCCTACACTTACAACTAAAGGTGCTACGGTAATTCTTGATGCTGATGGAAATGGATCTATAACAGCAGCTGACGTGATTGAATCAGCAAGTGACGCCTGTGGAATAGATAATTCGTTGACCACAGTTAGCCAGACCAGCTTCACCTGCGCTGATATTAATGTTGATGGAGTCACTGTTGATGTAACAGTCTATGACAGCAATGGAAACGATACTACCGAACAAGCTGTTGTTACTGTGGTGGACAATACTGCCCCTGCACTTACAACTAAAGGTGCTACGGTAATTCTTGATGCTGATGGAAATGGATCTATAACAGCGGCTGATGTAATTGCATCTGAAAATGATGCCTGTGGGATAGATGCTACTTTGACTACAGTTAGTCAGACCAGCTTTACCTGTTCTGATATTAATGCTGATGGAGTCACTGTTGATGTAACAGTCTATGACAACAATGGAAACGATACTACCGAACAAGCTGTTGTTACTGTGGTGGACAATACTGACCCTGCACTTACCACTAAAGTTGCTACAGTAATTCTTGATGCTGATGGAAATGGATCTATAACAGCAGCTGACGTGATTGAATCGGCAAGTGACGCCTGTGGAATAGATAATTCGTTGACCACAGTTAGCCAGACCAGCTTTACCTGCGTTGATATTAATGTTGATGGAGTCATTGTTGATGTAACAGTCTATGACAACAATGGAAACGATACTACCGAACAAGCTGTTGTTACTGTGGTGGACAATACTGCCCCTGCACTTACAACTAAAGGTGGTACGGTGAACCTTGATGCCGATGGAAATGGATCTATAACAGCGGCTGACGTGATTGAATCGGCAAGTGACGCCTGTGGAATAAATAATACCTTGACTACAGTTAGCCAGACCAGTTTTACCTGCTCTGATATTAATGCTGATGGAGTCACTGTTGATGTAACAGTCTATGACAACAACGGTAACCCGACTACAAAACAGGCCGTTATTACTGTTCAGGATAATATTGCTCCCGTTATAGCTACACCTGTTGCTATTACTCAAGCAAATGATTCTGCTCTTTGTGGAGCAATAATTTCTATCACTCCTCCGGGAGCTACTGATAACTGTAGTGTTGGAATCCCCGACGGAACAAGAAATGATGGACTGGCCTTGGACGCTATTTACCCGGTAGGAACAACAACCATTACCTGGAATGTTATGGATCACAATGGTAACCCCGCTGAACCCGTGGTTCAAACGGTTGCCGTAACTAACAATGTTCCGGTAATCACGAACATCCAAACCCCTTTGACGCCTGTTTCGGTAGAATCATTTTTTGCTCTCTCGGCTAACGTTGAAGATAATAATTTAAAAGCCGCACAATGGTATTTTAGTTCTAATGGAGATTTTACTGATCTAGATTTAGCTGAACATACGTTCGATGGAGAAATTGTAGAAGGCAATGTAATTAATACTTTCAATAATGATTCTTTCAATCCACAGCTAAGTCCAGGAGTATATAGTGTAAAACTTTTAGTTACTGACCATTGTGAAGAAACAGCTGAATTTGTTCATGATTATGTGGTTATTTATGATCCTAATGGTGGATTTGTAACCGGAGGAGGTTGGATAGAATCTCCCGAAAATGCATACACTGCCGATCCTACCCTTACAGGTAGGGCGAATTTTGGATTTAATGCAAAATATAAATCTGGGAAAAATAATGTAGCCGAAGTGGACGGCAAAACAAATTTTCAGTTCAAAGCAGGAGATTTACATTTTAAAAGTTCGTCTCATGAAGATATGTCTTTAGTTATTTCTGGATCTAAAGCAACCTACAGAGGAATAGGAAGTATTAATGGACATAATGAGACTTACAAATTTTTGGTAACGGTAATTGATGGTGAATTAACTGGTAGCTCTGATATTGATCGTTATAGAATTAAAATTTGGAACGATGGAAATGTGATTTATGATAATAATATTAAAAATGGTAATACTGCAGAAAACGCGGATCCAGCCACTGCCATCGCAGGAGGATCTATAGTTATCCATAAACCGAAAAATGGTGGTAATAATTCAGATCAATCAATATTGAACTCAGATACTGAGTCAATTTTGGAAATTGAAGAAACGATGTCAATTGCTCCGAATCCGATTCAAAGTAATGCAGTAGTTCAATTTAGCCTTAATAATGATGCCAGTGGAGTATTATGCGTTTATGATTATTCAGGAAGAATGGTTGGTGAGCTTTATAGAGGAGAAATTCATGCTAATGAATTTTATGAGGTGAATTTTTATAGGGAAGGTCTTCCAAGCGGATATTATATTTTCCAACTTAAAATCAATAATGGCCAATCGTTTTCAAGAATAGCTGCGCTACAGTAACCTAATTTAAAAATTAATTTACCAGGGTATAAGATTAATTTAAATCTAATACCCTGGTTTCATAAAAAAGTGATTTTTAATCAAAGAATATTTCAGGTTCATTCTAGGCCTTCTAACTTCGAATTTGCAATAGAAGGCATATTTTCTACGTAGGAAGACCAGGTATAAAGATTTTTTAGGTAGAGCATATTATCGTAAAGCCGGAAGATATGAGGCTTTCAGAAAAAGTGTCAAAGCCCATTTAGAAAAATTAAATAACCATCTTATTTCTTTGAAAAATTTTAGACAATAAAATGGAGGACTATTTAAAAAAGGCATGCCCCGAAATTTTCTCAAATCTTTTACATCGGGAGGCTTTAGTATAAAGAAATTATGAGGATTCAATTGAGGTATTAGCGGTTGCAACGGTTTCTACAATGATTTATGACAAAGCCGTTGCTGGCCGGTTGCAATAGGTAGGATATAATATTGGGTATTGCAGGTACAAGGCATTTGCAATGGTGTTGATATGCTAAATCAATTTACTTTTCCAAAAGATACTTTACAACACTATCCCAATCAGGAAATTTATCCTGGCCGAAATAGAGGTATTCACCTTCAAAATCTTTGGCGCCATTTTTAATGCTGTCATCAATTAAATAGTCCATATCAAGCTAATAGAAAAAGTAAATAGCTGGCAATTTTTGCTCGCTTTTTTGTTTTTATGCTGTTATCCTCGATTTTAGAAACTGACCAAATTCGTACATTTTAAAATAAACATGAGTAGAAAGGTTGCACATGAACTAATGAAGATGCCTCCCTGCCAGAAGTAAAGCCGCGAATTCCACTGTTGGTGCATATTCCTACCAATATTCTTTTTATTGTAAACTCGCATCCCCTGCCAGTAAATTAAAAGACTTATAAAAAATATAATTGCTGCTATTGTTATTTTATTCATGCCTCAGGTTTTATATGCTTTCTTTAAATTAAATGTAGCATTTTTAATTGTAATTGAAATTTGCCCTTATCGAGCCTTGATGTCCTTTGGGAATAATTGTTTTTATATAGATACAAATTAAGGTCAGGACCTTTTTTTATAAAAAAAAGCCACCTACGGGGTGGCTTTCGTTTTAATTGTCTATAAGATCAATTTTCAGAGTACAAATGTTCAAATTTGCGATATTCCATTCTCACGATCGTTGATTCGGCATCCAGGAATTCTTCTGTGGCTGCATCATAGTCACTGGAAGAACGCATTACAATACCATTATGATGTTGTTTAAGGTTAGAGAAGAACTTAACCTCGAACCATACTTTGCTTAGAGTTTCGCGTTCCTGGGCATTCAGGTAATCCTTACCGCTAAGAATTTCATCCATGCGCTTTCGGGCAATACCTTTAATTTCCTGGGCTGCCTTTTCTGAGGTTGGCATATTGCGCAGCGCTCCTATTATAAAGAAATATTTCCCGTAATGTATGGTTTCCACGTACTCATTACCGTATTTTAATTCGAAAAGTTCCGGGTCGTTTTCCATTTCTTCTTTTAATGCTTTTCGCTCTTCAGATGGAGCGAGAAAGTCACCATTGTTTTCACGGTGTTTAAAATTCGAAATTAAAACTTCGTCTTCGGTAATCGGATACTGTTCTATGACCGATTGGTAAAGGCTTGAGTTCACTGCTAAGCGTGAATCAAAATACCGCGGTGGAAAGTATAGCTCGCTATAATCGCGAAAATAGGGCATGGCATCGATAGGATCTGCGCTGTATTCCCAGATAGGGCTATGACTGAACTGGGAATTGTCTGGCCTGAAGTGAGCCTCTGGGTCAGTAAATGGATTCGCCAGGGGAACCTGGTTGCTGGTAAGTATCCCATCTCCAAAACCTTCCTGGTAGGCATATTCTTCTTCCAGTATTGTTTCTGCGTTTTTAAGGATAGTGACCTTTTTTGTTCCAGCCACCGGATCGAAAATAGTGGTGGTTTCTCCATTTCCATCGGCAGTAGTAAATATCACAGATATTAACTCTCCTTCGGAATAGGTGTGAACAGCAGTACCTTTTTCGCTATAAACTTTCTTTTCTTTAGGCAGCCCGTCCTCATATTCGGTTTCGAACCAAAGATCACCTTCGGTGGTATAATATTTTGACCATAAAGGCTTATTATCCTCGCTTCGACTTATTTCCATAGACAAATGCTGCTGGGGATAACTGGAATATACTTTGGCATATTTTATATAACCATTTTCATAATATTCGAATTCATCAAGGGGAATATTTCCCTCTAGAGTATAATCCAAATTCCGGGCTTCTTTGATCCAGCCATTGGGATGCTGGCTAATTACTTTGAAGAATTCCTCAGATTCTATCGAAAAATCGTTCTGGGGAAGATTTTCGTCCTTTTGGCATGAAGACAAAAGAACCATCACTGCCATAATTAATGGCAGGTAAAATTTCTTGTGCATAATATAGGTGTTAAAAAGCAGGAAAGGTATAAATTAAAATCTCAAAAAACTAACGGTCTCGGTTAATCTCGTATTAACAGGAAATATTTCAATATTTTGAATGAAAAAAATCTTATGCGCTTTTCTGAAAATTTTAGTAGGTGCTTGAAAATTAGTCGGTAGGAGGAGTTCTAATTAATATTTTGCTAACTTCAGGATTTAAAGCTTTGCTGAAAAATCCTTTTAAAATTGGGAGATTGTTTTTGAATCGAAATAATGAATTTCCATTTAAATTACTAATGGAAAACCTAGCTGGTGAATTTTTCTATTCTGCCGTAGAGTTCTTCGATATCGAAAGGTTTTCTAATAAAGTCTATGGCACCGGAATCATCGGCGATCGAAGGATCTGCATGGGCAGACATGAGCATGACAGGGATCTGCCTCTTTTTCTCGGAGTTCTTAAGGTTCCTGCATAGATCTACGCCATTACCATCGGGGAGCATGATATCCATTAGTATAAGGTCTGGAATCGAATTTTCCATGCCTTCTTCAAATGAGCTGGCGTTAGGAAAAGCCTCGACCCTGTAATCTTTATCGGTTAAGAGAAAGCAGATGAGATCCCTTAAACTATGATCGTCTTCTACTAAAAATATTGTCTTCATTCTTCATTTAATTAGGGCAAATATAATTTCCTACAAAATTGAATCCTGAAAAGGTTTTGTTAAATGCCCGCTTCATTCTTATAAAATTTTTTGTCCCAGTGGAAGACTAAAATAGAACTCAGATCCCACTCCCTCTTCACTCTTCACTTCCAGGCATCCCCGGTGTGCATCTATGATCTGCTTGGTTAGGTAAAGCCCGAGGCCCAGCCCGTTGATCCCCTTGGTAGACTCAGCCCGGTAAAAACGATTGAAAACGTTCTTTTGCTGTTCCTGGCTTAATCCCAGGCCTTCATCTTTCACCAGGACGGTCACTTTTTCTTCATCATGTTCAAGATTCAGGTAAACCTTATCTGCTTTAGGGGAATACTTTACCGCGTTGCTCAGCAGGTTATTGATCACCTGTTCGATCCGGTGTTTATCTGCCGTGACGATAACCGGCTCTTCTCCTAGACCGGTGATAAGCCTGTGACTACTTTCGCTATAATCAAATGTTTCGCTAATGTCCAGTAATACCTGTCTTAGGTCGAACTCCTCATAATTGAATTCAAGCTTTCCTGCTTCGATCCTGGACATGTTAAGAAGGTCGTCGATAAGATCGTTCAACCTGTTGGCCTGGTTCAGGGTTTTGCTTAAGAACAGTTTCGATTTTGGTTCCTCTACCTTTTTCTCCAGGATCTGCAAATAACCCTTAATAGTGGTTAGCGGTGTTTTAAGTTCATGACTGGCCAGGGCAATGAATTCATCCTTTTTCTCGCTCAGTGATCTTACCTGTTCGAAGAGCTGGGAATTATCCAGGGCAATGGCGGCCTGCGCGGCAATATTTCTCACCATGACCTCATGTTCTTTTTTAAAGACGCCCACCTCGGGATGGCCAAAGATCAGCCCGCCTATTACGCTGCCGGAATTTGAAATTACCGGTACCGCCATATAGCTTGCCACATCCAGGTGTCCTTCTGGCATTCCAAAATGAGGATCATTTTGACCGTAACGAGAATCTTTCCTTATGTCGTCTACCCTTAGAATTCCCTGTCCAGTAAAGGTTGGATGAAATACAGGCGTATGTCTGGGCATACCCAGGTTTTCAAATACCTCTTTCGGTGCGCCAGAAAGGGTATAAAGCATCATGGATTCCCCCGGCCCGGTTTGGGTATTATAAAAGAAAGCTCCGAATTTAGCACCAGATAATTTCGTGGTTGCGTCGGTAACTTTTTGAAGTACGGTCTCTAGGTCCAGTTTTGAAGAAATATCTTTTCCTACAGAATTAAGGATCCTGAGCTTTTCCACATAATTCTCGATCTTCTTTTTAGACCTGATCTGCTCCTCGATATTCCTTACGATCTTGGAGGCCCCTATGATATTTCCCTGTTTATCCTTTAAAGGAGATACACTCACCGAAACATGGATCTTTTTTCCTTCTTTAGAAAGCCTGATGGTTTCGAAATGCTCTATTCTTTTGCCAGATTTGATCTTTTGCAGGATGAGCTTTTCCTCGTTCAGCCGGTTTTTGGGAATCAGAACGGTGATAGATTTACCAATAACCTCAGATTCTGAATATCCAAAGATCCTGCTGGCTCCGGCGTTCCAGCTTTTAATGATCCCGTTCAGGTCCTTACTTACGATCCCGTCTTCAGACGATTCCACAATGGCCGAAAGACGGGCCTGTCTTTCCTCGTGTTTTCGTTTTTCTGAAATATCCCTGGCTACTTTTGAAGCGCCAATGATCCTGCCTTTATCGTCCCTTATCGGCGAAACCGTGAGGGAAAGCGGGATCTCATCGCCAGATTTGGTGAGACGATAAGTTTCAAAATGATCCAGCGATTTCCCTGTTTTGACTGTGTTCAGGATTTGTTCCTTTTCCTTAAGCCTGGATCTGGGAATTAGCATGGATATATTTTTCCCGATCATCTCTTTTTTGGAGTAGCCGAACATCTTTTCGGCCCCTTTATTCCAGCTGGTGATATTCCCCTCAAGATCCTTACTGATAATAGCATCTTTTGAGAATTCCACGATCGCGGAAAGTTTAAACTCCTCCACACTTTTATTTTCGGGAGCTGCAGGCAGAAAATTGAACTGGAAAGCCTGGTTTTCAACATCCTGTTCAGAGTGGATGGTAGAGGAGACCGAATAAGCCTTTTGGCAGGTGCTATCCAGGAAAACAGGATAGTTCTCTACCGGGCAGTTTTGTTTAATGCATTTATTGAAGGGGCAGTTTTCGCCGGAAAGAGGATTTCCTGATCCGTCATAGAACCTGAACACCTTATTATTGAATATGCTGTCATTTTTTGAACTCGAGGTTTTGTAAAGCTTATTGAAACTGTTATTCCTGAAATGGAAATATCCCTCTTTATTACATATGAATACTGGAATGGGAAGATCCATCAAAAGCCTGTTATTATCGTACAGGGATGGATTGATCTCCGTATTTTGTTTAAGGGTAGACTCTATTTGCATAATCAAATTATTCGGGGGCTGAATATTTAAAAAACTTGTACCAACTGTTTATTTACAAAGGCTTAAAGCTTAATCTTATAACTATTAAGGACCTAAAAAATGACTTACGCAAGTTAGCTTGGGCTTTAAACAAAACCCAAAAGATTAGTAAAAGATTATGAGTTAAATAATGCTAAAAAAGGGCCGGTCTTTTAAGGAAATATTAACCAGGAAGAGTGGATTCTTAATGAAATTCCAGTCTAAAGCGAAGTTTCAATGCTATTTCCTGTTCAGCAAATAAGAGGTTACGTCTTGCCAGGATTGAAATTTACCTTGTCCAAAATGTATGTGTTCTCCTTCAAATTTGTCTGCGCCATTTTTAGTGCGGTCATCGATAAGAAAGTCTCCCTTGTTCAGGTTCTTATGATGGGAAAGTATCAGTCGCTTATAGGCTACCTGGCCCAGGTATTTCTTAACCCATTTAAGCTTATCCAGCATGGCGGTTTCATTTTCCCAGGGGGAGGTAGACAGGATATAAACATCGAAATGCCTGCAAAGTTGCTTGTAAGACTCAATGGCGTTTTCCATGGGTTTCATTAAGCCAAAAATACCCGGTACTTCATCAAGCCTGTCTACATATTCCTCCAGATCGGCCTGGTCCAGCTGGTCTATGCCCGATTGAAAATCAACCAGCACATTATCCATATCTACATAAACTATCTTTTTCAATCTTTAAGTTTTTGAATATTGCTATGAAATTTTATTGTAGCTAAAACAGCCCATCGGGATTATAGTCTACCTCTTCCAGGATCTCCGGATTATTGGTATCCTTTCCCCGTTTATACAGGTCACGGGAAACCGGATGCGCTTTGAAGGCCTCCTTCCTAAAACATTCCTGCATAAGTTCTTTCAGGTTCATGTCGCTAAGCCCTGGATCAAGCCAGCTGCCTTCAAAATCGGGATCCATGGATAAAGGCATTCGTTTTTTATTATTATGTACTTCGGCAAAGAAATCATTGGCTTCAGTAGTAATAAGGCTGAGCGTACGTTTTCCGTCTTCCAGCTCGTTATATATGCCGGCGATACTAAAGATCTTTTGATCCTGCAGGTAACAATAATAGGGGTAGGAGACCTTGTTCACATGGTGAGGTTCAAAAAAACCATCCACTATAATGAGGCATCTTCTTTCCCTGGCCGCCTCTTTGTACATATTGCTTTTGAGCAGGTTTTCAGATTTGGCGTTTAGGGTATTGTATTTTTTGCGAAAGGCATTTATATCTTTGCTTCCCCAGGGAGCTACAAGTCCCCATTCCATGGGGTAAATGGTACCCGGCTGGTCAATGGGAATACAGTAAAGATTGGGATGGACAAAACCCGATTTATGATAATACGGCTCAAATTCTTCATCCTTTTTTAACTGGGCATCGAAGGTTTTCTCCAGCACCTTTAATTTTTTGTTCAGGGAGGTTTCGTAGCACATAGATCATTCTTTAGAAGCTTAAATTTAAGAATTCTTAGTCTGTAAGTTCAACCACTACCTCGATCTCTACCGCGATATTAGACGGCAGAGAGCAATGGCCAACCGCAGCGCGGGCATGTTTTCCCTTCTCGCCGAAGATCTCCACCATAAGGTCTGAAAATCCGTTAATAACCTTAGGCTGGTCGTAAAAATCTGGGGTGCAATTCACCATTCCGCGCACCTTTACAAATTGTTTGATCCTGCTTAGATCACCACAGGCCGCTTTTAAAGTGGTAAGGATCTCGATGCCGGTTTTCCTGGCCGCCTCATAACCTTCTTCTACACTCAGGTCCTGCCCCAGTTTTCCTTTAATGTCGCTCCCGTCGCCGGCTAGGAAAAGCAGGTTCCCTACCTGCCGCCATTTAATGTAATTGGCTACAGGCTCGCTTACTTCGCCTAGTTCTATGTTTAGTTCCTTTAGCCTTTCTTCCGGGCTTTGCTGGGCTATGGCAGAAAAGCATAGGATAGCAGCAGCAATAAAAAATAGGATTTTCTTCATGATACTTTATTTTCTGAGGCTTTAAGTAACTGGTAAACTTCATTCGCCTGCCGGTAATGTCTTTTTTCGTGGGTAACCAGAATATCCAAAGCCGTTTCCAGTTTGTAAACAATATTTTTATTGGCGGGCGAGGAGATGACCACATTTTCCCTGGTCTTGTCGGCGATCTCTGAGATCTCCTGTTTGAGCCTGTTCTGGTGTTCCTCGAACCGGTCCAGGATGCCCTTATCAAAATCACTATGCCCGGGTTCCCAGATAGAAAAGGTCTTCATTTTCTTCCTGTTTTCGGGCTGTACCGATTTAAGGATCATTTTTCCGAAGAAATTAACGGCCAGGCCGATCTTGGCGATAAAGGGCAGATTGGTGGTTCCCGATTTAAGATCGGCGAAAACCGGAAAATAGGTCTCGTTGAGGTTAATGAGATGATCCATATTCTGGGCGATGCTCCATACCTCTGGAGCAGGCTTCCAGTTGAGCTCTTTTTTAGAAAGTATGCTAAATGAATTCAGGAATCTCCCTGTGATCTTGTCGATCTCTTCGTCCCAACGGTTCATAGGCAAGTGTTTTGCTGAAACTTAAAGATATAAAAAGCGGCTAAGAAAAAAGTGGTTTTAAGGAGCTTGCGGAAATAAAAAAAAGCAGCCTCATCGCTGAAGCTGCTTTTCAATATAAGTATGAATTGCCGTTTTTAGAAAATATAACGTAATCCTACCTGTGCCTGCCATCTCGACTGAAGGCTGAAATCATTGGCAAAGGTCCTGGTCTGGTTGCCAAAAGTGTAAACAGGAGTATTATCATCTCCCACGGTAACGCCCACCGGCTGATCGTTCACAGGGATCTGTATAACTCCCCAGTCTGAATTCAACAGGTTTCCGAAGTTCAGGATATCAAGGCTTAGCTGTATGGTGTTTTTCTTTTCACCAACCTTGAAGTTATAATCCTGAAGTAATTTCACATCCCAGCGTCCTCTCCAGGGGCTAAGGATACCGTATTTTTCAGCATAATCCCCTCGGTTATCGCTCAGGTAATCATCCTGCTGAATGAATTGCTCAAAAGCCTGTCTTTGGGCTTCCTGCTCCTCTGGGTTTCCAGAGAAAGTATATTGCTGAAGCTCATCCTGGGTAGGAATGTAAATAAGGTCGTTAAGAACAGAACCGTCGTTGTTGATGTCTCCAGAATAAGTATAAGAGAATCTTCCTCCCTGGGCATACTCGTAAAACGCACCAATAGAGGTTCTCCAACGATCGTCCTTACCATAGTTGAACTCCTTGTTAAGCTGCCCAACGATACGATGCTTGTCACCATATCTTGAAGCGCTTTCCACGGCTGCATTCACGTTTCCTAAAGCAGGATTTCTTTCGAAAGCATCACTGGAAATTTCAGCATCCAGGGAACTAGCATCTTCTGCTTTAAGGTAGTTATAAGCGATACTCGCGTAGAAATTCTTTTCGAAACTTTTAGCTAGTTTAAGAGACCAGTTAAAAGAGTACCCGGCATCGGTATTGGTGAATACCCAGGCGTTGGTTGGACCTCCAAATTCGTTCACTGCCTTATCCTCGTTCAGGTAAACAGGACGGTTATCTACACCGTTAAGAGTTCCGGAAGGAGTAGACAAACCGTAATTTCTTACCATTTGTGCATTCACGTCCTTGGTGTAAATGAAGTCTGTGGTCGCAACAAGTCCGTTTTCGAATCTGTAATCTGCACCAAGACTGTTTCTCCATACCTGTGGGAATTTAAAATCTGGAGCAGTGGTCTGGTAAAAGTAGAAGGCAGGGTTAGCAACCTGGTTCCCGATCCATACGAAAGGAAGCCTTCCGGTAAAGATCCCTGTTCCTCCACGAAGCTGTAGCTGGTTGTCACCAAATACATCCCAGTTAAATCCTAGTCTTGGAGACCAAAGGATCTTGCTTGAAGGCAACTCTAAACTGTTAAGTTTTACTGCCTCTCCGTTTTCATCATAATAGGTGATCTCTGGCTGGTAGTCTCCATCAGGAAAAGTTCCCCCGGCAAGACGCTCGATGTTCTCACGAATCTTATCTTCGGTATTGAAGTATAAAGGCTTGTCGATTCTAAGCCCGTAAGTAAAGGTAAAATCTTCAGTAGCTTTCCATCTGTCCTGGGCATAAAATGCCAGCTGACCAACGTTGGTCTCAGCAAGAGCCCAGCTGTTGTTGGTATTCCTGTTATCAAAAACGTCCTGGGCATTGTTCAGTGCCGCTTCAATAGTACCATTGTTAATAGCCTCTTCAAAAGAGGTTCCTGGGTTGTTAGGATCCATTCTTACGCTGGTGAAAGCGTCAAAGAAAGTACTAACCGGTCCGGTTCCCAATGTTTCGTCACCATTGTAATCGTAAGCTCCAAGGTTGAAAGAGTTATCAAAATCGAACCTTTCAAAGCTGGTTCCAAAAGTAAAGGTATGGTTACCGGCTACCAGGTTAAGATTGTTGGTGATCTGGTAAACGTGCTGCTCAAGCCTGTTGTTGATAGAGAAAGGCTCGTGACCTGCAACGATATATCTTACCCCGTCCTTTTGGATATTGATAGGAGGAGCAGGGGCAGAGAAAGGATCACGGGAATCGTCAAAGAAAGTATATCCAGCCTGAAACTTGTTAGAAATGTTATTTCCGAAGTTCGAGTTAAGCTCCACCAACCAGGAATCTATCTTGTTGTTAATGGTATAACCTGAATTTCTGAACTGAAGCGTAGTAAGGTCTGGACCTCTTCTTCCGATAGCTTCCGGGTTCGCAGGTAGATCTCTGGAAGCGTCCAGGAAGTTATAGATAAAAGCCATACGGTGATTCTGGCTAATGTTCCAGTCCAGCTTCATGATACCCTTGGTAGAAGCAGTTTCGTGGGTGTAGCCTTCGTAGGCGCCGGTCTCATATCCAAGTAGGGATAATTGTTCTGATACATATTCAAGGTCTTCCGCAGAAACCCTGGACACGTTAGATCCGGTTAAACCGGGCCTGTTGGCCAGGAAGTTCGAGCCAAGGTCTTCCCGATCATCTTTTTCGAAGTTCGCGAAAACGAATAATTTGTTCTTAATGATCGGTGCGCCGATACTAAAGCCATATTGGGCCTGCTTAAGGTCTGGAACGATGATCTTGTCACCGGCAACCTTGTCTCCGGTCATATCTTGGTTACGGTAGAAACCATAAGCTGTTCCTTCGATCTCGTTAGAACCACTTTTGGTTACGGCGTTTACCGAAGCTCCGGTAAAGCCGGCCTGGGTCACATCGTAAGGAGCGGTAGATACCTGGATCTGTTCGATCGCATCCAGGGAAATTGGCTGTGCATTGGTTTGTCCTCCTGGAGTTGCAGCATCAAGACCAAATGGGTTGTTGAAGATAGAACCATCAAGACTGAAGTTGTTGAACTGGTCGTTTCTACCACCAAAAGAACCGTTGCTCGAGGCGGTTGGCTCTAATCGGTAAAAATCTGAAGCCGATCTGGAAATAGTAGGAAGGGACTTCAATTCCCTTCTTCCAATGTTGGTTTCTGCCCCGGTACGGTCGCTATTGATGATCTGGTTCTTGGTAGCTGTAATTACAACCGCGTCTAGCTGGGTTGCATCAGAAACCATCTCGATCTCTACATTATAGGTCTGTCCAAGGTTCAGGTTGATGCCATCAAGAACAGAGGTCTTAAATCCTACATAGCTCACACTAATCTTGTAAGGTCCACCAACTCGAAGGTTCAAAAGTTTAAAACCACCGTCAAAGTTGGTTACTGCCCCGTAAGTAGTACCTGTTGGGGTGTGCACCGCGGTTACGTTGGCTCCTGGTAGCGGTGTGTTCTCTTCATAGAAAACCTCTCCGCTAATCTCGGCTGTGGTAACCTGGGCCGTTGTGCTCAGGTTTGTTAATAATGCTACGATAAATAGCAGTAATAATCGTTTCATGTTTGTTTGGTGTTGTGTTAAAGAAATCTAAAATTTCGGCAAAAGTACTATTTACATTTGTTATATGAATTTATTTCTTTGCGTTATTTTGAATTTAACTCTCCCTATGCAAGATGTTGTAAGAAAAGCTTTTGGAGGCAATGCTTCGGAATTTGATCGTGTGAATAGAGTTAATTCCAACAAAAAACCCTGCTGGATAGGGCAGGGTTCCGTTTCCTACTGAAGGAAAGTTGACTAATTGCTTTAGACAGTATCCTTAGAATACTTTCTACTGCGATTAGTGATATTTTTTTCTTTAAGGGATTTCGGGATCTCCGACTCGTCAAGGCCCAGACTAAGCATATGTTCTATAATGTTCGCCTTGACACAATTCTCTATTTCACCAAGTTTGACCCGGTACCCGGATTTCCTAACATACATTTTCCCGGCATCGAAAAGCTTGGAAGTGATGTCCAGGTCTATTAGGTTTCCATTGATGCGGCTGGATAAATAATAGTTGAATTTAATCTTTGTCTTGTCTTTTAGAGGCAGGTCATTTTTAATAGGGATATAAATATCTTCCCCTAGCTTTTGATATCTCATGGCTGACAAAATTATTGGTTAAGTAATTCAATTTACATTAAAAGCCTGTAGGGTATTAACTCAATTGGGATTTATGTGGACCCAATTAACTGGCAGTCAATTTAGTAAAATTTTCACAAATCATTATAAGCTGTCTAAAGCTAGGCTATTGCTTATTGTCATTGAAGATGGTTAACTTTAAAAGAAAAAATGAGTTTCAATAAATTATTCCAGTTTCTGCGTGATCTTAATAAGAATAATAATAAGGAGTGGATGGGTGAGCACCGTAACGAATATCACGAAGTAAGGGACTTTTATATAAACTGGTTGAACGAATTAGACATAAGGCTGGCTAAAATAGATCCAGACTATTCTCCAACTACCGGGAAACAGGCGATAAATCGGATTAATAATAATCTTTTGTATCATCCAAACAAGCCGGTTTATAAGGATCATTTTGGAGCGGGCCTGGATAAGGAAAAGGGGAAGGGAGATTTCTATATTCATATTGGTATCAATGAGAACCTGGTGGCCGGAGGTTTTTATAAGCCCAGTAAGGAGATCCTGGATAGTATAAGGGCAGCGATAGATTATAATGGTGAGGAATTCAAGAAGATCATCAATAAAAAGTCATTTAAAGAAACTTTCGGAGGCCTCATTGAGGAGGAGCAATTAAAGACCGCTCCCAAAGGCTATTCCCAGGATCATGAGCATATCGAGCTTTTAAGGAACAAGACCTTCGCGATAAAGCATGACCTTACCCAGAAGGAGGTGATGCAGCCGGATTTTCAGGACAAACTTGTGGAAATTTATCAGGAGATGTTACCTTTCCGGCATTATCTAAATCATGCGGTCACCGTATAAATCATTGAAATGGAATTAAAATCATTTGTAAGGGATATTCCCGATTTTCCGAAGAAAGGAGTTAGCTATAAAGATATCACTCCGTTATTGTTAGACCCAGAGGCGATGCATAGGGCGGTAAGCCTTTTCCTGGAAAACCTGCCTCATCGAAATATTGATAAGGTGGTAGGGATTGAATCTCGCGGATTTTTCTTTGCCACGCTTCTGGCTGAAAAATTAAATGCCGGCTTTATTCCGGTGAGAAAACCCGGTAAACTTCCTCACAGGACCCATACCGAAGATTACGACCTGGAATACGGGAGCGACACCCTGGAGATACATGAAGATGCCATACAACCTGGGGAGAAAGTTTTGCTCCACGACGATGTCCTGGCCACGGGAGGAACGGCAGTCGCTACCTGCAAGCTTATCGAAAAATGTGGCGGCGAGATCGTGCAATGTAATTTTCTCGTAGAACTGGAATTTTTGAAGGGAGTAGAAAAACTGAAAAATTACAATGTTTCTTCCCTGCTAAAATATTCCTAGTCCAGCGCATTTTTGGTTACCCAGAGCTTCCAGCCAATAATGGCCATTTGCAATTTGCTGGCTTTTTGAAGATCCAAGCCTTTTTTTGAGTAACTAGGAAAGATCTTCTTGTTAAGCCTGGACAGAGCTCGAAAAATTCTTTTTTTCATCTAAGTTGGTTTTAACCAAAGATATAGAAACTAAAAAAAACCTGCCTTTCGTGGAAAGAGCAGGTTTTTTTAAAGCTGTAATTCAAATTTCTAATCTGCGGCAGAAATGATGAGTCCGCCGTTATCCTTAAGTCCTACGTGAATATCGGGAATCCCATTGGTGTTGAAATACTGGGACTGTACCATGCTGTTTTCACGATGGAATTTTACTTCGATACGGGTGATCAACCCATCGCTGTTCCTTTCGATATTCTCCAGTTCTAGCTGGTAGCCTGTTTTTGTTTCCGCTTCTTTTTGTATAGCTTTCAACTGATCGTCGCTAAAATCTTTGGAGATCTTAAAGATGCTGCTTCTTTCTTTGGCAAAAGCCTTGGTCTTAATTACGATGACCCCATTTTCTGCCTTTTCGCCATATAACCTGATTGCGCTATCTCCTTTAAAAACATTTATGCTGGCGATATCATTTTTGTCTATAGATTTTGCATCGAAGTCATCGCCTTTTACTTCCTCGTTGACTACATAAAGGGGAGTATTATCCTGGTTAAGAACAATATACTTGTCTTTTGATTTACCGGGAGATCGTGAATCGGCTTTACGGAAATAGATACTTCTGTTTTTTCCCGTTGAGTTCAGGTTGATGCTTTGTTCAGCGATTATATTTTCTGATGAAGGAGCAAGATCTCCATGCATCACGGCATAATGATCATTTTTAAGGTTATAACTTAGTCTGGCCATATCACCGTTTTTCTTCCCGAATATCCTTTTCCTATTAGGAATTCCTGAAGATGAGGAAGAGATATCTATGAAATTAGGCTTCCCGTTCTCTCCGATCATAAGATACCTGCCGTTGAAGGCTCTTCCCTCGATCTTTTCCATTTCTTTGTCGAAATTCCTGATGATCTCTGCATCCTTAATAATGATGGCTCCGTTCGTGGCCTCTTCTCCGAATCTTTCTTTAGCTTCTTCACCGGTCAGGGCCTCTAATCTGGAGCGCAGACCAATGTATTTATTCTTAAGTCTGGAAGCCTTATACCTTTTACCGTTAATGATGTAGAGCGGGTTCGCGCCTATTTCAGTAAGGCTTTTTCCTGGTTTTGGTGCAGTAGCAGTATTCCATCTAATCTCCGGAGCTTCAGAAATTTCAACCCTGATCTCCCTAGGAGTTTCCACATCTTCTTGAGTTTCCACCTTCTGCTCAATTTGTACTTCCGGAGCTTCTTCAGTTTTCGGGTCAGGTGTTTTTTGAAGGCTCCGGGTCTCTTCTTTTTCTACAACCTGGGCTTCGGTCTTTACATTAAAAAGCAGCATGAAAGCTAATAATACTGGCATTAGCAGGCTTAACTTCCATGCCGGGCTTTGGTTTGATGATCTTTTGTTTAACATAAGAATTCGTTTTTTGATGAATGATTGATAAAAATGATTAGTAAGTGCCGGCCTTAGGTCGGCGATTGAAACTTTCACCAGCGCATGCTGATATTCCTTGATCTCTTCTGTTCTGCTCACGGTTTCCCTGTCTGCGATGAATTCCAGGTTTTGCTCGACAGATCTTTTATACCACCAGGCAAAGGGATTGAACCATAAGGCGCAGCTCACCAGGTTCAGTAATAAAATATCCATGGAATGCCACTGGCAGGCGTGAACTTTTTCGTGTTCCAGGATAAGCGCCAGGTCTTTTTCTGAATGTTTATCAGGATTAAAGACGATGTAATTGAAGAACGAAAACGGCAGCTGGTTTTCTGAAATCCGTAGATATTTTAAACCTTCTTTTTTCTCGAACCTGTTGGCAATGATCAGTTTTATCACCCCGCTTAGCTGAAGACAGAATCTAAGGAAGAAAAAGCCGGTGATTAAAAGGTAAAGCATTCCGGTTATTTGCCACCAGTCTATGGATTCTTCAACGGGCCCGGTGGGAATATCTGAAGATACGGGAATGTAACTACTTTCAAAGGGGCTGGCTTCAATATAGATCTTACGCGTAAAATAGATAAGAGGGAGCAGGAAGGAGGTGAATACTCCTCCTATAAGGAATTTACGGTTCAGTTCGAATGAAGTTTCTCTTTTCAGCAATAATATATAAGAGAGGTAAAAAACTCCCAGCAGGATAGAGGCTTTAAGGATGTAGATAAGGAAAGCTTCCATTATTTTTTCTCGTTTTCGATGATATCCAGGATCTCTCTTAACTCTTCGGCGCTAATTTTCTCCTCTTTGGCGAAATAGGAAACAACGCTTTTAAATGAATTGTCGAAAAAGCGCTTGGTGGCCATGTTCATGAATTGTTTGCGGTATTTCTCCTTGCTCACCATCGGGAAGTACTGATGGGTCTTCCCGTAAGCCTTATGGGAGACATAACCTTTTTCTTCAAGATTCCTGATAATGGTAGAAACGGTGTTGTAATGTAATTTCTGATCCTTTAGTTCAGGAAGCACTTCCTTTACAAAGGCCTTCTCCAAGTCCCATAAGACCCTCATGATCTCTTCTTCCTTATTGGTTAATTTCTCCATGATATTGGTTTTGAAAAAAAGTGTGTTTCAAATATAACGATAAAAATAGTTTAAAAACTATAAAAGTAGTTGTTTTTTATTCTGAGCCTTTATTAAGTCATTTCTTCTATCTTCGCTAAAAATTGTTTTATGAGCGTTGTTTTTCTACTCATTGGCTTTGTTTTACTGGTAATAGGAGGGGAGTTCCTGGTAAGATCTTCGGTTGCACTTTCACTAAAACTGAACATTTCCAGGATGGTGATAGGCCTTACCGTGGTATCTTTTGCTACTTCGGCTCCAGAACTGCTGGTAAGTTTACAGGCGGCCATTGATGGATTTTCAGACATCTCTCTGGGAAATGTGATAGGTTCCAATATTGCGAACATCGGTCTGGTGCTGGGATTAACAGCTATGGTTTCCCCGTTGATGGTAGACCGCGACTTCTACCGTATCAACTGGCCAATCATGATGATCTTTTCTATCATCCTTTATTTTTTCCTTCAAAGCAACAATACCTTATCCAGGATAGAAGGCGGGGCTTTGCTCCTGGGGCTGGTCATCTATCTTTTTATACTTATTAGAAGGTCACGTAGAAAAGATGAGGTGATCGTAGAGGAGGTAGACGAATCCCTGCGTGATGTACGTGGGTTTAAAATGACCATATGGCTGCTTATTGGTATTTTCGCCCTTTGGGGAGGATCTGAACTATTGGTAAAAGGCGCGGTAGATCTGGCCACTCAGCTCGGGGTAAGTGAAAGAGTGATATCGGTGACCGTCATCGCCGTGGGTACCAGTGTTCCCGAACTTGCCGCTTCGCTCATCGCTGCCATGAAAAAGGAAAAAGCGATCTCACTGGGTAACCTCATAGGTTCGAACATTTTCAATATAGCCTCGGTTCTTGGTCTTACTGCTATAATTAAACCAGTGGTGGTGCAGTCTGAAAAGATCCTCACCAGCGATATGTTCTGGATGCTGGGGATTGCCTTTGTGTTGCTGCCTATGCTGCTCATCCCGAAATATTCGGAAATGGGGCGTAAAGAAGGCTTCGTACTTCTTATAGGTTATTCTACCTTTATTATTCTTACCCTGGTATAAATTTTACAGTCTTCCAGTATAGGTAGTCTACTTCTGGCTAATTGCCATTATTTTGAAAGCTCCAGAATGGAGCTTCAGTGCTTCAAACTTCCTGGGATTAGATTTTCAAACTAATCCTTTCCTGATTCGCTTAGATCTATTCTGAAAAAAAAATCGGGTCTTTCAAATCATTTAATACTGAAATCATTCAATTCAGCACGGAGTATGTTAAAGCTTTTATAATATTAAATAAATATTAAACCCCTCTCATGTCGGGGTTCTAAAATGTAAAATCGTGTTAAAATTTATATTACCCCTATTTTTTGAGGGGTGAAAATTAAAAATTATCATTTTTTAAGCATTAAACCTTCAATTATTCAGTCCATATATATTATATTCGCAGCTTTAAGTCGGGGTTTTTTATTTCACCCCGGTTTGGATGAAAAAAATCAGGTAAAAGATAAAATACCAACAACTTAAATATTAAAAACCTAATATGGCGACTTTACGATTTCAAGCATTAAAAGAAACTTTAAACCGCAAGGCTTTAAAAATTGAAGAGCCTGCAAGAAGATCTGAAATTTTCTCCACCAATGTGTTCAATGAAACTGTAATGAGACAGTTCCTGACCAAGGAGGCTTATCAGAATGTGACCGAAGCTATGCGTACCGGTAAGAAAATAGACCGTAACGTAGCCGATCATATTTCAACAGGAATGAAGGAATGGGCGATCTCTAAAGGGGTTACTCATTATACTCACTGGTTCCAGCCATTAACCGGAACCACTGCAGAGAAGCATGATTCTTTCTTTGAACCTTTAAGTGAAGGGCTTGCGATCGAAAAGTTTGGTGGCGGTCAATTGGTACAGCAGGAGCCAGATGCTTCAAGTTTCCCAAGTGGAGGTATTAGAAATACTTTTGAAGCTCGTGGATATACTGCGTGGGATCCAACCTCTCCGGCATTCATCTGGGGAACTACCCTATGTATCCCTACCATCTTCGTATCTTATACGGGAGAGGCACTAGATAACAAAACTCCATTATTAAGAGCACTTCAGGCTGTAGACCATGCGGCTACAGATGTTGCTAAATATTTTGACAAGAACGTAAAGAAAGTGAATGCTACCCTTGGATGGGAGCAGGAATACTTCCTTATAGACTCAGCCCTGGTAGCTTCCAGGCCTGATATCACCCTTACCGGAAGGACCCTTCTTGGACACTCCCCGGCTAAAGGTCAGCAGTTAGACGATCACTATTTTGGATCTATTCCTTCAAGAGCCATCGCTTTTATGATGGATCTAGAGATCGAATGTATGAAGCTTGGAATTCCGGTAAAGACCCGTCATAACGAGGTTGCACCAAACCAGTTCGAGCTTGCACCGATCTTTGAAGAAGCGAACCTTGCGGTAGACCACAATTCCTTGATCATGGATGTGATGAAGAAAGTTGGGGAAAGACACAATCTTGCCGTGCTTATGCACGAAAAACCATTTGCCGGGATCAACGGAAGTGGTAAACACAATAACTGGTCGCTGGCTACAGATACAGGAACAAACCTGTTATCTCCAGGATCAACTCCAATGAAAAACCTTCAGTTCCTTACTTTCTTTGTGAATACCATCAAGGCAGTATACGACCATGAAGAACTGCTTAGAGCTGCCATTGCGAGTGCATCTAACGATCACCGCCTTGGAGCTAACGAAGCGCCACCGGCAATACTTTCAGTATTTATCGGTTCTCAGCTAACTAAGGTTCTTGATGAACTGGAAAAAGTTACTGATGGAAAACTTTCTCCACAGGAGAAAACCGATCTTAAACTGAACGTGGTAGGTAAGATCCCCGAGATCTTACTTGATAATACCGACAGAAACAGGACTTCTCCTTTCGCCTTTACCGGGAACAAATTCGAATTCCGTGCCGTAGGTTCACTAGCCAATTGTGCCGGAGCGATGACCGTATTGAACTCTATAGTTGCCAAGCAGCTTAAAGAATTCAAAGTTGAGGTAGATAAGCTTATCAAGAGCAAGAAGATGAAGAAAGACGATGCTATCTTCAACGTGCTTAGAGAATATATCAAGAAATCTAAAAAGATCCGTTTTGAAGGAGATGGATATGGGGAAGCCTGGGAAAAAGAAGCTGAAAAGCGTGGCCTAAGTAACAACCGTACTACTCCGCAGGCCCTTAAAGCCCAGGTAAGCAAAAGTACCATCAAGTTATATAAGGATCTTGAAGTGATGAACGAGACAGAGATCGAGGCTCGTCACGAGATCGAACTTGAGGAGTACGCGATGAGAATTCAGATTGAAGGACGTGTACTTGGAGATATCGCACGTAACCACGTGATCCCAACCGCTATTCGTTACCAGAACATCCTTATCAAGAACGTTCGCGGACTTAAGGATATCTACGGAGAAGAATTCGCAAGACATGCTAAGGAGCAATTGGAGATCATCGAGAGCATTTCTGCGCACATCGCTACCATCAACTCTAAAGTGAATGCCATGATCGAAGCAAGAAAAGTTGCCAACAAGATCGAGGATTCTGAAGAGAAAGCTTTCGCTTACTGTGATGATGTGAAGCCTTACTTTGAAGAAATAAGATATCACTGTGACAAACTGGAACTGCTTGTAGACGATGAGCTTTGGCCATTGACCAAGTACAGAGAAATGTTATTCACTAGATAATTCTGTTAAACTGAAATTTGAAAAGCCACGCCCAAAAGCGTGGCTTTTTTATTTAAAAATCAGCGATTATTTACCAGAAGTCTTTAAACTATTTATCTTTGAAATCTCTAAGAAAAAGTCATGAGCAAAGAAGTAAGTAAGCGATATTCAGGAAGAGGCGTTTCTGCCGGAAAAGAAGATGTACATAATGCCATAAAAAATGTGGATAAAGGTCTTTTCCCAAAGGCTTTCTGTAAGATCGTTCCAGATCATTTAACCGGCAGCGAGGATCATTGCCTGATCATGCATGCCGATGGTGCGGGAACCAAATCTTCTCTTGCTTATATGTACTGGAAGGAGACCGGTGATATTTCGGTATGGAAAGGTATCGCCCAGGATGCGCTTATCATGAACATAGATGATCTGCTTTGCGTGGGCGCCACCGATAATATCTTGCTTTCGTCTACTATAGGAAGAAATAAAAACCTTATCCCTGGAGAGGTGATTTCTGCCATTATCAACGGAACCGAAGAACTTATTGCTGAACTAAAGGATTTCGGGGTTGAGATACATTCTACCGGTGGGGAAACTGCCGATGTTGGTGATCTTGTAAGGACTATTATCGTAGATTCCACGGTAACTGCAAGAATGGCGAAAAAGGACGTGATAGATAATGCGAATATCAAGCCCGGCAATGTGATCGTTGGACTTGCTTCTTTTGGGCAGGCCAGTTACGAAAAGGAATATAACGGGGGAATGGGCAGTAACGGCTTAACTTCTGCTCGTCATGATGTATTTTCAAAAGTTCTTGCTGAAAAATATCCTGAATCGTTCGATGCTTCTATCCCGGAAGAGCTGGTTTACTCCGGAAATAAAATGCTTACCGAGGAGGTTGAAAACTCCCCTATAGATGCCGGGAAACTAGTGCTTTCTCCAACCAGGACCTACGCGCCTATTATCAAGAAGATATTGAAAGACATTGGGAACGATAAAATAGACGGGATGGTTCATTGTAGTGGTGGCGCACAGACCAAGATTCTTCATTTTATAGATAAGAATCACGTGATCAAGGACGATCTTTTCGATACTCCGCCGCTATTCAAAATTATCCAGGAAGAAAGCAAGACCGACTGGAAGGAGATGTACCAGGTTTTCAATATGGGACATCGCATGGAACTGTATGTAAATGAAAGTGTAGCTGCAGAGATCATCGAAATTTCGAGATCATTCAATGTAGAGGCGAAGATCATTGGTAGGGTAGAAGCCTCAGAAGCTAAGAAACTTACCATTAAAAGTGCACACGGGGAATTCGAATATTAAAAATCCCATTTTAAGTAAAACCGGAAGTTGATTCTTTTCGTAATTATTGATAACCAATCAAATTAAAATGTTATCAAAATTATTTCTACCGGTTCTTACGCTGGTTTTAGTGCTTTCCAATTGTTTTGTGATCTATGAATATGGCCAGGATGCCAGTCGCTGGGGCCGGCTTATAACAACAGGGATATTTCTGTTCCTATTAATTTGCCAGAAGGTTTATAGTAAGAGGATACTTTCCGCCTTCGTTTTGTTACTTCTTTCAGATACCCTGTTATTTTCCTATGAAGATTCACTGGCCAATACCGCAACTTTTCTGTTAAGGATATCGGCTTACCTGATGCTGGTTTTTACGGTGCTTCCCGAATTGAAGAACCTTAAAAGCAGTCTTTTTCAGAAGCTCATCTTTTTTGTCGTTTTTGTGCTTAACCTTGGTATGTTGTTCATGCTGGTGGATATGGTACCTCCAAAATTTGGCTATCCTTACCTGAACGTGCTCTTCTATGCCTACGGGATTTCCATGATCACCATGCTTATTGCCGCGATCTCCTATAGCAATCGGTACTCCAACAAGACCTCGTTTTATTATACCGCGGCCAGCCTTTGCCTGGTATTTTCAGACATCACTTCTTTTATCGCATATTACCTGGAGTTCTACGAATTTTATTTTCCAGACAGGATTTTCTATATTCTCGGGATAGCGGGGATGGTGAAATTTGCTACTTTCGCCAGGAGCCACGAGGCTGTGGCCGAATTAGAAAGCCTTTAAAGCTTTCCCTGCTAAATCTGGCAAATTATCGTAAATTTGCTTTCCTAAATTCAGTAGTAGTATATGATTGATAAGCTTAATATCGTAAAACAGCGGTTTGATGAGGTGAACGATTTGATTATTCAGCCGGATGTAATTTCAGACCAGAAGCGATATATTGAATTAAATAAAGAATATAAGGACCTTCGGGCCCTGATGGATGAGCGCGAGAAATACATTAGCCTCACCGATAATATCCAGGAAGCTGAAGAGATCATTTCAGACGGGAGCGATCCTGAAATGACCGAAATGGCCAAACTTCAGCTAGAAGAAGCTAAGGAGCAACTTCCTGAACTTGAAGAAAAGATCAGGATGATGCTTATTCCTAAAGATCCTGAAGACGCCAAGAACGTGGTGATCGAGATCAGGGCCGGTACCGGTGGTGACGAGGCAAGTATCTTTGCCGGCGACCTTTACCGTATGTATACCAAATATGTGGAAAGCAAGGGCTGGAGCCACAATATCGTAGATTTTAGTGAAGGTACCAGTGGAGGTTTCAAGGAGATGATCTTTGAGGTTTCTGGTGAGGATGTTTACGGAACCATGAAATTCGAGGCAGGAGTACACCGTGTACAGCGTGTGCCTCAAACCGAAACCCAGGGCCGTGTGCATACTTCTGCAGCAACCGTAATGGTTCTGCCTGAAGCTGAGGAATTCGACGTGGAGATAGATCCAAAAGATGTGCGTATCGATTACTTCTGTTCGTCCGGACCTGGAGGACAGTCGGTGAACACCACTTATTCAGCCGTAAGATTAACCCACGAACCTACAGGATTGGTTGCCCAGTGCCAGGATCAGAAATCACAGCACAAGAACAAGGAAAAAGCTTTCCGTGTGCTTCGTTCCAGGTTATATGAAATGGAGCTGGCCAAGAAGATGGAAGCCGATGCTGCAAAAAGGAATTCCATGGTTTCCAGTGGAGACCGTAGTGCGAAGATAAGGACCTATAATTACGCCCAGAGCCGTGTGACCGATCACAGGATCAACCTTACACTTTATGATCTTTCCAATATCATCAATGGTGATATTCAGAAGATCATCGATGAGTTGCAGCTGGCGGAAAATACTCAGAAACTAAAAGAGAATTCAGATATGCTTTAGTTAGATATTAGATGTTAGAAATTAGAAGTGGGATATTGTGAACAGGTCTTTCCAGTGTATGATAGAATTTTTATTTTCTGATAACTGATAACTGATAACTGATAACTGATAACTGATAACTGATAACTGATAAATGACATCACAGGAGCTAACCGAGCAAATATTTAAGAAAAAATCTTTTTTATGTGTAGGATTGGATACCGATCTGGATAGAATTCCCACCTACCTGCTTTCAGAAAAGGATCCTGTTTTCAGTTTTAATAAGGCGATCATCGACGCCACCCACGAATATTGTGTTGCCTATAAACCCAATATCGCCTTTTACGAGGCCATGGGGGTAGATGGCTGGAAAGGTTTGAAAAAGACCATAGATTACCTTCATTCAGAATATCCAGATCTGTATACCATTGCCGATGCCAAGCGTGGGGATATTGGAAATACTTCCAGGATGTACGCCAAGGCCTTTTTTGAGGACCTGGGCTTCGACTCGGTGACCGTCGCACCTTATATGGGGAAAGATTCTGTGGAGCCTTTCCTGGAATTTACGAACAAGCATACTATTTTACTGGCACTTACCTCTAACCAGGGAGCTTTCGACTTTCAGACCTTGAAAACAGACGATAAAGAGTTATATAAAAAGGTGATCGAAACCTCCAGGGAATGGAACAACTCTGAAAACCTTATGTACGTGGTAGGAGCCACCAAAGCCGAATACCTCGCAGAGATCCGTAAGATGATCCCTGAAAATTTCCTGTTGGTTCCCGGTGTAGGGGCACAGGGAGGTAACCTTGAGGAAGTATGTAAATACGGGATCACGAAAAATGTAGGCCTTCTGGTGAATTCTTCGCGCAAGATCATCTATGCCTCAGATTCTTCTAATTTCGCTGAAATTGCAGGAGCCAAAGCTGAAGCCATGCAGAACCAGATGGCCCTGGAGCTGGAAAAACTATAGCCTCCATATGCTGATTCAGGATCAAATAGGGCGAACCATTGAACTGAAGCAAACTCCTGAAAGAATTATTTCACTGGTGCCAAGCCAGACAGAACTATTGGTCGATCTTGGACTGGAAAGCTCACTCGTGGGCATCACTCACTATTGCGTTCATCCACCTGTCCTAAAAAAGCTCAAGACCAGTGTTGGCGGTACCAAAAAGGTAAACTTAAGAAAGGTGAGAGAACTGCAGCCGGATATAATCTTATGCAATAAAGAAGAGAATACCCGGGAGATGGTAGAAGAGCTTGAAAAGATAGCTCCGGTTCATGTTTCAGATGTTAGTAGCCTGGAAGATGCTTACCGGCTAATGCTGGAGTATGGAAAGGTTTTTGACCGGAAAGAGCTGGCCGCTACCATGGTGGGGACCATCAGGAAAAAGGCAGAAGAACTGGAAAAAATAGTTGAACAGGCTATAGTAAAAAAAGTGGCTTATTTTATCTGGAATAAACCATTAATGGTCGCCGGACAGGGTACTTTTATCAACGCGATGCTGAAATTGGCTGGCTTTGAAAATGTAATAAAATCAAGTAGATACCCTGAAACGAGCTTTGAGGAATTGAAAGAATTAGAACTGGATATTTGTTTGTTGTCTTCTGAACCTTTCCCTTTTGCAGAAGAACATATAAAGGAATTCTCGGGAATTGCAGAAGAGGTTGAAATAGTAGATGGAGAATACTTTAGCTGGTATGGCAGCCGCTTAATAGAAGCGATGGATTATTTTAAAAAGCTTCGCTCTTAGTTTCGACCTTATTACAATTCATCCTGCGAAGTTCTGCCAGGATCTTTTGCGCACGATAGTTAAGCTGGTCGCTTTTCTTTTTATCGACCAAAGCCACCCTATACGATCGCTCCATTAATTGAGAGTATTTTTCGCACAGGCGCTCTTCCTTCGTTTTATTGTCAAAAATTCTAAACATGATCATTTTCAATTTTTCCGTTCAACATTTATCAATTCAGCATGAAACAAAGCTAAGCAGGTTCCACGTTATAGTTTGATAATCATGAGTTAAGTTTGTTCTAAATTACTCCAGTAATCAGATTGAAAGTGTTAAAATATTATAGATTGTAAGAAAATTCTGCATTATCCTGTAGCGCAAATACCTTTCGTAAAAGATCTGTGGTTCTTGCCGATACGCTGCTCCTGATATCCTTTTCTTCCTGGGCGATCATCAGGTAAACTCCATCTAGAGCTTCGTTGGTCACATAATCTGGAAGATCTGGATTTACCTTTGAAGTTAACGGAATGCTGTTATATTTTTCGATGATATTTTTCCATATCCTAGTAGCTCCAACCTTGTTCAGTGAATTGCTTATGATGGGATTGAATTTCGTGTAAAGTTCTTCCTCGGTCTTGTTATTCAGATAAACGGTTGCGGCATTGTCTGCTCCTAACAGGATATTTCGGGCATCGGTAAAAGTGATGCCTTTCACCGCATTGGCGAATACGGGTATGGCTTCGCTAACGGCATCTTCAGCGGCGCGGTTCAAAACCTTAAGACCCTCATCGGCGAGAGCATCCAGCCCTACATCCCTTAGAGTTTGATCTACTTTTTGCAATTCCGGTGGCAGGCCTATTCTAACCAGTTCGTTGTTGAAAAAACCATCTTCCTGGGCCAGTTTGGTCACCTCTTTATCTATTCCAAACTCAAGCGCCTGTCTAAGTCCTGAGCTTATTTCAGCGTCACTTATTGTGTAAGGATTAGGGAGCTGGGTGGCAATTTGTTGTAATTCAGCACAGCTGCTTAATAGGAAGATTGCGCAAAGAGCGATTAATTTTTTCATACCTCGAATTTTTTCAAATATAGAAATGAGCAGCTTTTAACCAGCTTTTAAAAAGTTATATTAATACTAAAGCTTTAGAAAACAGTAGGATTTGATCATTACATTTATAGCTGAAAAAGATTTTTTTTCCTGAAACTTAAAAAAGAGCTATTTAAGAAAAACCATTAACAGCTTTCATTGCGATTTTCGTAAATTGCAGGTCAAATTTTCAGACATCATTAAAAATGGAACAACAAAGTCCGTATAAACCTAAAAATAAAATAAGAATTGTTACTGCTGCCTCTCTTTTCGATGGTCACGATGCTGCGATCAATATCATGCGTCGTATCATCCAGGCAACCGGGGTTGAGGTAATTCACCTTGGTCACGACCGTAGTGTGGAAGAGGTGGTGAACTGTGCGATCCAGGAAGATGCCCACGCGATCGCTATGACTTCTTACCAGGGAGGTCATATAGAATATTTTAAATATATGTTCGACCTGCTTAATGAGAAAGGCGCAGGGCATATCAAGATCTTTGGCGGCGGAGGAGGAGTGATCCTTCCCGAAGAGATCAAGGAATTGATGGATTACGGGATAGATCGCATCTATTCTCCGGATGATGGCCGTGAGATGGGCCTTCAGGGCATGATCAACGATATGATCAAAAGGGTAGATAATGAAGTGCCATCTTTAAAGGATACAGAAAAGGTTAAGGAGAATCTTCAGAAGAAAGAGGTGACCACAATTTCCCGCCTTATCTCACTGGCTGAAAACAGGCGAGAGGATTTCCTGAAAGCTTTTAAACATGATAATTATAAATTTGAAAATACTCCTGTATTAGGTATAACCGGTACGGGTGGTTCAGGGAAATCCAGCCTTGTGGATGAGCTGGTAAGAAGGTTTCTGATGGATTTTCCTGAAAAACATATTGGAATTATTTCCGTAGATCCTTCCAAGAAGAAGACTGGTGGAGCATTGCTTGGTGACAGGATACGTATGAATTCCATTAACCATGAGCGGGTTTATATGCGCTCTTTGGCGACAAGACAGGCGAATTTGGCTCTTTCAAAATATGTAGCCGAAGCTGTTGATGTATTGAAGGCAGCTAAGTATGACCTTATAATTTTGGAGACTTCCGGAATCGGGCAAAGTGATACGGAGATCCTGGATCATTCAGATGTTTCCCTTTATGTAATGACGCCTGAATTTGGTGCAGCCACCCAGTTGGAGAAGATCGACATGCTTGATTTTGCCGACCTGGTAGCGATCAATAAGTTCGATAAACGAGGAGCCCAGGATGCTTTAAGGGATGTAAAGAAGCAATACCAGCGTAACCACCAGTTGTGGCATGAGGATGCTGAAAAGCTACCTGTTTTTGGGACCATAGCTTCCCAGTTCAACGATCCGGGAATGAACACGCTATATAAGAGCATTATGGATAAGGTGGAAGAAAAGACCGACTCCGGACTTTCTTCGACTTTTGAGATCTCTAAGGAAATGAGCGAGAAGATCTTCGTGATCCCTCCGAAGCGTACCCGTTACCTTTCTGAAATTGCTGAAAACAACCGCAGCTATGACGAAAAAGCTCAGAAACAGGTTGAGGTAGCTCAGAAGTTATATGGTATCTATAAGACCATTGAAACTGTGGCCGGGATAAAGTCTGAATTTGGAAAAGACCAGGTAAAATACCTGGATAAGAACGGAATCGACCAGGAAGAGATCTATGAATATGCCGGGGAAGATCAGAAGGACTTTTTGAAACTTCTTTTCGCGGAATTCGATAAGGTAAAAATGGACCTGGATCCTTACAACTGGGAAATGATCCTGGCCTGGAACGAAAAGGTTACGAAATACAAGGAACCGGTTTATAAATTCAAGGTTCGTGATAAGGAGATCAAGATCGAAACTCATACCGAATCTCTTTCTCACACCCAGATCCCAAAGGTGGCCCTGCCGAAATATAAGGCCTGGGGTGATATTCTGGGCTGGTTGCTGCAAGAGAATGTACCGGGGGAATTCCCTTATACCGCGGGATTGTATCCATTCAAAAGAACCGGGGAAGATCCAACCAGGATGTTTGCCGGGGAAGGAGGTCCTGAAAGAACGAACCGTAGGTTCCATTACGTGAGCCAGGGATTACCCGCAAAAAGACTATCCACAGCTTTCGATTCGGTTACCCTTTACGGTAATGATCCGGATCACCGGCCAGATATCTACGGAAAGATCGGGAACTCTGGTGTTTCTATCTGCTGCCTGGATGACGCGAAAAAATTATATTCAGGTTTTGACCTGGCCGATGCGATGACTTCGGTAAGTATGACCATCAATGGTCCGGCGCCTATGTTGTTAGGTTTCTTTATGAACGCGGCCATAGACCAGAACTGTGAAAAATACATCAAGGAAAACGGACTGGAGGATAAGGTTGAAGCCAAACTGAAAGAGCTTTATGACGACCAGGGTATCGACCGTCCGCAATATCGCGGGGAGCTTCCCGAAGGAAATGACGGGCTTGGATTAATGCTTCTGGGAGTAACCGGTGACCAGGTACTTCCGAAGGATGTATATGAAAAAATAAAAGAAGATACCATTAGCGTGGTGCGTGGAACTGTTCAGGCCGATATTCTGAAAGAAGACCAGGCTCAGAACACCTGTATCTTTTCTACTGAATTTGCCCTGAGGCTGATGGGTGACGTTCAGGAATACTTTATCAAGGAGAAAGTAAGAAACTTTTACTCGGTTTCTATTTCAGGATACCATATCGCTGAAGCGGGTGCGAACCCTATAACCCAGTTGGCTTTTACCCTGGCCAATGGATTCACATATGTGGAATATTACCTGAGCCGTGGAATGGACATCAATAAATTTGGTCCAAACCTATCCTTCTTCTTCTCAAACGGAGTAGACCCGGAATATGCAGTAATTGGTCGTGTGGCCAGGAGAATATGGTCCAAAGCCTTAAAGCATAAGTATGGAGCGAATGCCCGTGCACAAATGCTGAAGTATCACATCCAGACTTCCGGACGTTCTTTACATGCACAGGAGATCGATTTTAATGATATTAGAACTACTTTGCAGGCATTGTATGCGATCTATGATAACTGTAACTCGCTGCATACGAATGCTTATGATGAGGCGATCACCACGCCTACTGAAGCCTCAGTAAGAAGGGCGATGGCCATTCAGCTGATCATCAACAAGGAGCTAGGTCTTACCAAGAACGAGAATCCTATCCAGGGGTCTTTTATTATCGAAGAGCTTACCGATCTTGTGGAAGAAGCCGTACTTACCGAATTCGACCGAATTACCGAAAGAGGTGGAGTGCTTGGTGCTATGGAAACCATGTACCAGCGAGGCAAGATCCAGGAAGAAAGTCTGTATTATGAAACCCTCAAACATAATGGAGATTACCCGATCGTAGGTGTGAATACTTTTCTAAGTTCAGAAGGTTCACCAACGGTAACTCCTGGTGAGGTGATCCGTGCGACCAAGGAAGAAAAGGAACACCAGATCAAAACCCTTGAAACACTACATAAGGCCAAGGAATCCAAGGCTGATGCCGCATTGCAAAGAATTCAGAAGGCTGCAATCAATAATGAGAACCTTTTCAGTGAGCTAATGGAAGCTACCAAGGTTTGTTCTCTCGGGCAGATCACCCATGCTCTGTTCGAAGTAGGAGGACAGTACAGAAGAAATATGTAAGCAGATCGCCCGCTTTACAGAATGAAATGAATGAAAAGCGGTGCAGGCTGCTTATCCCGATAAGCGTAGCGATATCAGGATCATATAATAATCTTAAAAATAATCCCGGATTTTTTCTGGGATTTTTTATTTTACAACAACTATATACTTGTTTGATTTAAAGGTTTTTACATATTTATTAGTTCAATTTAATTATGTAGATTGTATATGCAATAGTTAGTCCCTGCCATCTGTCTACTGTTATTGGTTTTAAATAACTTTCTATTGAGCCTGAACAATTATTATAAGGAACTTAAGCGTCGCAATGTATTCAAAGCGGCCCTGGCATATATTGTAGTATGCTGGATCATTCTTCAGGTTATTTCAATAGTTTTCCCCATGTTCGGAATTCCCAACAATATTTCGAAGGCCGTCCTTTTCATTCTAATTATTGGTTTCCCTATCTGGCTTGTTTTTGCCTGGGTTTATGAAGTAACCCCGGACGGTTTAAAAAAGACTGAAAATGTAAAAAAGGAACAGTCCATAATTGCTGAAACCAGCAGTAAATTCAATAAGCTCATTCTTGGAGCTTTAGCTATAGCGATCATTTTACTTGCAATAAACGTTTACGGGACTTATTCAGATAAAAATTCAAGCCAGGAAAATTCTAAATCTCAGGAAGTTGTTTTAAAAGAAAATCCTGAAGAGGAGTTGGAAAAATCTATCGCCGTTCTGGCTTTTGAAAATATGACTTCAGATGAAGAACAGGAATATTTCTCAGACGGAATTAGCGAGGAGATCCTGAATTACCTGGCGAAAAATCCCGAGCTTACTGTTATTAGCCGCACTTCCTCATTTTCATTCAAAAATAAAGCTGTAGATATTCAAACTATTGGTGAAAAGTTAAATACCAATTATATACTCGAAGGCAGCGTTAGAAAAGCCGATAGTATGGTACGCATAACCGTACAGCTTATACAGGTGAATAATGGTGCACACCTTTGGTCTGAAACATACGACCGTAAAATGCAGGATATTTTTGCTATTCAGGATGAGATCGCCGAGAAAGTGACCCGCAACCTGGAAGTGAATTTACTAGGTCTAAATATCCCTTCTGTTGATATCGAGGCCTATAACAAATTCCTTCAAGCGAAGGAGATATATCTAAGATTTACGAAAGAATCCTTTGAAAGGGCGAGCAGGTTAATCAATGAGGCTGTGCAAATTGATTCAAATTATGCGCCTATTTGGTTATATAAAGCGGGTATAAGACTTTCTGAAGGATATATCCGTGAATTTACGGAGGAGGAAGAAGAAGAATTATTAGAAAGGGTAATATCTGAAATCGAAAGAGCTATTAAGATAGATCCTGATTATGCCCATGCTTATGCCTCCCTGGCGGAAAAATATCAACAAAAAGGAGACTATGTAACCGCTAAAAAATATTTTGAAAAAGCCTTTAAGTTACAGCCAAATGATGATGCGGTTTTACAATTATTAAGTCGCTATCAAGGTCTGGAATCTTCTCAGGTTACTAAACTCGCCAGGAAGTCTGTAGAGCTCGATCCACTAGAAGGACTCTCTTATCTCCATTTAGCACTTGCTTTGTTTTATGAAAGAGAATATGAGGAATGTTTAAATGCATTTGATATTTATCTGGTTTATTATCCCTACACATTAGGCATAGCTGGTTTTCACGCCGAATTTTTTGCTATGGCAGGGAAAAAGGAAGAGGCCTATAAGGCTTTAAAAAAAGAAACCTTTGATTATTCCCTGAAGTATACACCTATGATACTAGCAGTTATTTTTAACGATCCGGATAAGGAGAAACTTATAGAACAATTTATTCAAACTTATGGGGAAAGTAATCCTTATGGGGTTGCACAGGCATATGCATATCAAAATAAAAAAAAGGAAGCCTATAAATGGCTGGAAAAAGCCATCTCGAACAAAATTCGCAATATTTTTCAAATTAAAAAGGATCCTTATATGGATAATTTAAGAGAGGATAAGCGATTTAAGGAATTACTGACGAAAATAGAATTTCCCGAGCCTTTGGATATTGATCTAAGCAGGATTAAACTCAATGATCAGTAAAAGGAAAAATCCCCAAATTCTTTTCTGGATTCTCTTTATAAAGTCAATCTCCAGGTTCGCTGGAGTTTTCTGAATTTCAATAATTCCTTGCGAAGGATGGGTAGAAATTCCTTTCCATCACTGTTAGCATATTCCAGGTTCTCGCAATTGCGGAATAACCTATCGGTCAGTTTGCTAACCGAACTGATATATCTTGAACGGCTATCCTGGAAAAATTCATTCTCAGCCTTCGATATATTCCAGATAAGAGACTGGGATTGCCTGATGATATCGCCCGTAAAATATACGTAGCGACTTTCACTTCCATTCTCGTTCAGTGAAGCCAGGTCTGGGGTAAGATAATCGGATATCCTCCTGGAGATCTTCATGATCTCCTGGGCCTTAAAATATAAAGCCGAATACCTACGTCCCTGATTTCCTACTGAGTGATTCACTGCAAATTTTTATACTAATTTAATCAGGAAATCATTCTCAAGGCTTTTAAATTATTTGTCTAAATATTATTTATCTTTAAAAATTAAATATATAAAGTCGCTTAACTTTAAATTTATATGGATAAACTGAACTGGGCCATACTCGAAGAATTGCAGAAAAATGCCAGGGTTTCCTTTTCTGAGATAGGGCGAAAAATTGGCCTTACCTCTCCCGCCGTAGCAGAACGGGTTAGAAAGATGGAAGACGCCGGGATCATAAATTCATATAAGGTAAACCTTTCCCATCAGAAAGCTGGTTACCAGTTAAAGGCAATCATCACCCTGAGAGCTTTTACCGGAAGACTTAAGGCTTTCCTGGAAACAGTAAAGGAATTTAAAGAAGTTGTAAACTGCTATCGTATCACCGGGAACGAGAATATCATCATGGAGGTGGTCCTTCGTGACCAGGTACATCTTGAAAAACTTATCGATAGACTTATTACCTACGGGGAGACCCGTACCCATATCATTTTGTCTAATGTAATAGAAGATGCTCCAATAAGGCCAGGGCTCTGATATTTGTGCTCAAAGTTGAAAATTCTTAAAGATTATTAAACCTGGATACTAGCACAAATGTTAAAAAATGTAGGTTTCAGGCCTATTATTAACAGCTGGTTATCAACTCGTTTTCTTTTAGTTAAATTGGGTTTAATTGTAATTTTATTAGGAATATATCGTCTTATCTGTACTTAAATTTGCTTTAAGAAAGTAAGTAAAAAACAAGTTATGAAGAAGAAGACGCTATTATTTTTTACGCTGACATTGATCACAGGATTGATTGGTTTTACCGGATTGTCATTTTCGGGAATTGAAGTTATTAGAGTGATGTTCCTGATTTTTGCAGATCTGGTAGTGGTTTCTTTGATGGCCAAACTATTTTTTCCCGACAAACCAAAGGTTAAATATCAGCCCGTAGACAGAGATTAAAATATAAATTTTTAAAGGATTAACCCGTCAATTTTAATTGGCGGGTTTTTTTGTGGAATAAAAAATGTGGTATTTCATTATATTTAGACCTAATCGCAGCTTATGAAAAATCTACTACTAGCCATATTCGTACTTTCATTCATTAATATTACTGCCCAGGAATACCGTATCAAAAGGGGAGAAACAACAGATTCCCTGCCCATTCCTGGAGATAGTGATAAAACTTATTCCCTTTATTTGCCCAGAGACTATTCACCTGAAAAACAATGGGCTACTATTTTCGTTTTCGACCCTCAGGGAAGGGGTACCAATACAGCCAATCTTTTTCGAATGGCGGCCGAGGAGCAGCAATATATCGTTGCTTCAGCTAACCTAGACCTCAAATCTCAGCCAATAGATTCTATCATTAAGTCTGCCACCTCCATGGTTAATGGCATTTTGCAATCCCTGCCGGTAGATCCAGAGCTGGTATATTCTGCCGGGATGGGTGAAGGTGCACAGGTGAGCTCGGCGCTGGCACATATTTATAAGAACATGGCCGGAGTAATGGCTATTGGAAACTCATTTGTTAACCCTGCTTATATAGACAAAACCAGTCCTTATATGTTCATTGGCGCAGCAGGGAAAAAGGATTATATGGTATATGAGATCGAAAAATACCTGAAATTCTACGATGACCTCAATTTTCCTACAGAGGTGCATTATTTTGACGGAAAGGAAGATGAGTGGCCTGAAGCCATTGTGGTCTCCAATGCGATGACCGGTTTTACGCTTCAGGCGATAAGAGATGGGTTAAGACCGAACGATGCCAGCTTTGTTCAGCAGCTTTTTGAAAAGGAAATGGAATATGCAGAATCTCTGCGAAGAACTCGAAATTATTACGCGGCCTATGAAAAACTGGAGCGCATGGAAGAAAAATATGAAGGCTTTGGTTTTGAAGATACCATAGAAAATAAAATGAAAGAGATCAAAACCATCCGTGGATTCAGGTCCCAGCGCAGTGATTTCAGGCAGGCTATTTCTTTTGAGAAGGAGCAGCAAAGGGAATATGAATATCTCCTGGAATCAGATATCAGGAGCGTGAATTTTGAGAATATTGGCTGGTGGGCCTACCAGATAGATGAATTGGAGAAGCTGAAGGAGGGTAGCGATATAGCAAAATCTAATATGGCTCATCGCCTTGTGGGTTACCTGGACTTTCTAACCAAAAGGGAATACAATACGATAATGGAGGTTAAGGTTCCTATAGATGTTAAGATCTTTATTAGTGTGTTAAGAACAGCGATCAATAAAAATGCCCCGGAAGCTTACCTGAATATCATTTCCCTGGCAGCGGCAGATGGTGACCAGGATACCGCCTTATTATACCTCGAGGATCTGCTGAAGACAGGTTATTCAGATATGGAATCCCTTTATAATATCGAAGGCGCCCTGGATCTTCAATTCACTCCGGAATATAACAGGATCGTAAAAAAATACCTGGGAGAATCTAAATTCTTTAAAGATCAGGAGATCAAATAACGGTTTCCCTTTTTAGAAGTCCTTTCAGAAGTAATAAAAGTGCACAGGCGAAGATGGCCAGGCCTAACATTACATACCAGGTGAACTCAAAACCAAAATTATCGATAAGCTGCATTCCGCTGTTATGCCCAAAAATATGGCTTACCGAAAAGGCAATACTATAAAGCGCCATGTAGGACCCCCTTTTTTTGCCATCTGATCGGTTCAGGGCGAAGCTGTTGGAAAACGGAAATCCTATCATCTCTCCAATGGTTGCGAGCAGCATCCCCACTACCAGTATCCCTACCCAGTCGGTAAGGTTTATCACCAGGAAACTAAAGCCCGTAAGCAAAGTTCCAAGGATCACATATCCCGTGGCTGAATGTTCCTTGCTTTCCAGGAACTTGATGAGCGGCATTTCAAAGAGAAAAATAAAAAGTCCGTTAAGCCCCAGTAAGAGTCCTATCTCGAATTCGTCCAGCTTATGATGTTCGGCATAGAAAAGCGGCATGGTCGAGAAATACTGGATAAAAATAAAGCCAAAGATGATCATCGCTAATATGAAGATCATATACAATTTATCGCTTATGGCCGATTTTGCCCTAATGATGATATCTTCAGGCTCGGGATTGGAACGTTTGGGATGCAGTAGCTTCAATAGGAGGATTCCGGCGGCAAGACAGGTGAGCCCGTCCACCCAGAACAGTCCGCTGTATCCGCCGGTGGCAATGATCAAACCACCCAGGGCCGGGCCGGCAGAAAAGCCAAGGTTAATAGCCAGCCTGATGAGGGTGACAGACCTGGTCCTATTCTGAGGTTTACTGTAAGCGCTAATGGCCACGAAAACTGCGGGTCTGAATATATCGGCTACTGTCATCACCAGGTAGATTCCTAAACAAATAGACCAGAAAGATTCCGGGAATTGCAGTAAAACAAAGAGTACAGAAGATAGGATAAGGCTTAAGGCCATGGTACGATAATGGCCTATCTTATCTGTGAGTTTGCCTCCCAGCCAGGAGCCGGTCACCGAGCCCAGGCCAAAAAAGCTGAGTATCCAGCCTACTTCTTCCAGCGAAAAGCCCCTGCTTTTTGTAAGGTACAAAGAGAGAAAAGGGATCACCATGGTGCCCGCCCTGTTGATGAGGGTGATCAGGGATAATAGCCAAATCTCTTTTCGTAAACCTCCAAAAGATTCAAAGTAAGACTGGAATAATTTTTTCATGGTTGGTGATGAAAGACCAAAATTAAATTAATTTCGAATGTATTATTATTAATTTTAAAGCCTTTCAATAATAAAATACATGAATAATAAAATTTTCATTATAGTCCTTATGATTACTTTCTTTAATTCCGCATTTATTTATGCCCAGGAATCAGCCCTGGAAAAGAGTGCGATAGAGTATCAACAGGAACTGAACAGGGAGTTCGCAGATCCTGAAGAGACACCCCTTGAAGAAAAGGATCTGAAGGAATTCGAAGGTCTTGATTTTTTCCCGGTGGATCCAGCCTATATCGTAAAGGCTGAATTCCTGAGAACCCCGGCGGAACCTCCCTTTGCCATGAAAACCAGCACCGACAGGCTACCCATATATGTAAAATACGGGGAACTGTATTTCGAATTGAAAGGGAAGGAGATGAAGCTGAATGTCTACCAGAACCAGGACCTGGTGCAGGACCCGGAATATTTTGATTACCTGTTCCTGCCTTTTACAGATCTTACCAATGGAAAGGCTACCTATGGTGGCGGCAGGTATATAGATATGAGGATCCCAGAATCTGATGAGGTGATCCTTGATTTCAATAAAGCCTATAATCCTTACTGCGCATATAGCGGGAAATATTCCTGTCCCGTTCCGCCGGAAGAGAATAACCTGCAGGTAGAGATAGAAGCCGGGGTTAAAACCTATAAAAAGCATTAAAAAAAGGAGCGTTTAATACGCTCCTTTTTCAGTTTAACTTAACCAACTTTAGAATTAGTGTTGCTTTAATCCAAAATCTGGATAGGCATCCATTCCATGCTCGTGAATGTCCAGGCCTTCAGTTTCCTCTTTAGACGAAACCCTGATTCCGATTGTCTTCTTCAGCGGATAGAAGATCAGGAAGGAACCAAGAATACAAACTATGGCATAACAGCCAACGCCTATTAACTGGGTAACGAACTGGTCCACTCCGGCCAGGTTTCCGAAGATCCCAACGGCAAGTGTACCCCAGATTCCGCAAATAAGGTGAACGGCCACGGCTCCAACTGGATCGTCTAATCTTATCCTGTCTATTAAGGCCACCCCGAACACGATGATTGCTCCTGCTACGGCGCCAATTAAAATGGCATCTGTAGGTGACATCTGGTCGGCACCTGCGGTAATTCCTACCAGGCCGCCCAGGATCCCGTTAAGGAACATAGTGATATCATAATTCTTGTATCGCACCGAAGAAACTATGAAAGAAGAAACCCCTCCTGCGGCAGCTGCCAGGCAGGTGGTAACCAGCGTAAGAGAAGTTAATTCCGGGTCTGCTGAAAGTACAGATCCGCCGTTAAAGCCAAACCATCCTAACCATAATATGAGCACCCCGGCGGTGGCAAATGGCATATTGTGTCCCGGGAATGCCCCGATCTTGCCATCCTTGAACTTTCCGATCCTTGCACCAAGCAGCCATATGGCTACCAGCGCGGCCCATCCTCCTACAGAATGTACCAGGGTAGAGCCGGCAAAATCATAGAATCCCATTTCGTCAAGGAATCCGCCGCCCCATTTCCAGGAACCGGCGATAGGGTATACAAGGCCAATATAAAGAACTACGAAAATGAAAAAGCTGTTGAGTTTGATCCTTTCGGCTACCGCTCCAGACACAATGGTAGCCGCCGTTGCGGCGAACATTCCCTGGAATAGAAAATCTGTCCAATAGGTATAACCTTCATTATAGGCAAGATCCAGTGAGCCGTCTGCTATTGGGCTGCTTAGACCAAAGCCGGCGAAACCCAGAAACCCGTTGAATTCACCGGGGTACATCAGGTTAAAGCCAAGCAGGCAATAAAGCAGTAGGCCCATGGTGATAATAAAGAGGTTCTTGAAAAGTATGTTGATAGTATTCTTCTGCCTGGTTAGGCCGATCTCCAGAAATGCAAAACCAAGGTGCATAAAAAAGACCAGGCCCGTACAGATCATCATCCATATATTATTTACTGTAAGTAAGCTATCCATAATAATTTTGTTAGTTGATTCTTGGTTCTACTTTAAAGACTCTGCGCCTTTCTCCTTCGTCCTAATCCTGTATGCCTCATCGATTGTAGAAACAAAGATCTTCCCGTCCCCAACCTTACCTGTGTAGGCAGATTCGAGCAGGGTGTCTATGGTTTTCTCTAAAAATGAATCGGTCACCACGATAGAGAGATATCTTCTCTGGATATCGGCCGTACTGTAGCTTACACCACGGTAAACATGGCCAATTTTTTCGTTTCCTATCCCGGTAACGTCCCAGTAGCTAAAGAATGTAACTCCTATTTCGTGAAGTGCTTCCTTGGTTTGATCGAATTCTGATTTACGAATGATCGCTTCAATTTTTTTCATAATTAAAATTTGATAACGGATGCAAATTTATAAAAATCACTTAAAAAACCCCTGTGTTGAAGGGGTGGTCTTACGTGAATTATTATATGAATAAAAAACACCCCTAAAAAATTAGGGGTATGTATTTAAAATTAAAATAATTTAGAATTTGATATTCTGTTCAGTGATCAGAACAGTTTCGAGATGAGAATTCCCAGAAAAACAGCAATAATTCCCAGGATAAGACTTCCGAAGAAATAAACAGAAAAGCTTAAATAATCTCCAGATTTGATAAGCGAATAATTTTCAAAGGAAAATGTGGAAAAGGTGGTGAAACCTCCGCAAAAGCCCACTGCCAGTAAAAGGTTGGTCGGGCTGTTGAGCGTATTGGATTTGATGGCCCAGCCCAAAGTCATTCCCAGTATCAGGCTTCCCAGAATATTTACCAGGAAAGTACCATAAGGTAAAAGCTGGCCGGCGTTCAAATACTTGCTGAGGAGGTATCTTAGGCTACTGCCAAGACCACCCCCTATAAAAACAAGTATTAGGTTTTTTATCATGGTTTCGCCGTGGTTTGTTTTTGAAGCGGTATATAGATATGCGTGATCCATTTAGCCGGGTTGGCCACATCTTCTGGTCCCGCAGCGTATACTTCAAAAGGCTGTGAAGTATCGTCGGCGCTAAGACCATTTTCCTCGAGGTAGCGATAGGCTGAATCCCAGGCTTCTTTCAGGTTTTTGTAATCTCCCTTAAGGGTGGTCTTTAAAGTTCGCTGGTTAGGCATAAATCCTGTAAGTACTGTGCTTTCAGCCGGGGTCACCACTTCGCTTGGAGTAAAGTAACCGGCAGAATAGATCGCTGTCCCTGCTTCCTCGTTCCATTGGTTATAAAGAACGAAAGGACTGCCTATTTTTTCGATTCCGTTTTCATCCATGTAGTTACCTACCTCGGTGATCATCTTCGGCATTCTATCGGTGACCTGGCTTATTTTGCTGGCCGTGGTCACATACATATAATAACCGCCGCCATGCTGGGTGATGCCATCTATATTGATGGAGTAGGTTTCCATTTTCCTTTTTAAAGCTTCTTCAAGGTTGTCCAAACCTTTTTTGAACATGGGTTGCATCATTTCAGATAGGCTTTGCTCCTGGAAGGTGAAGGCGGCCTTTTCCATGAAGCTTTGTTCCCCTTTCATTCCCCAGACCACCAGGGTACTGTCTCCGCGTTCCTGAAATTCCCAGTAAACATCGCTGGTAGACTCTCCAAAAGGTGTTTTAAAAGTGATCTCCTGGTCTATGCTCGTATAGGGATTAGATTTGACATTGGTTATACTGCCATCTCCCATTTCTTCACTGCTCCATGAATAAGAAGCGCCCTCTCCGCTGGTCTTTTCGCCATAATTGATGATCATATCTGTAGCCTCGGCAGACCAGGGTTCCCAGTTTTTCCAGGTGGTAAAATCGTTCACTTCATTAAAGGCCACTTGCTGAGGAGCGGCGATCATTTGCTTTTGTTCAACCTGGAATTTCCCGTCTTTGGTAGCTATATAGATAGATGCTCCAATAATGAATATCAAAAGAAGGAAAAAGAGGTACTTGAAAATTTTCATGTTTGGTTAGATTAGTAGCTGCTAATATAAAGAAATTAGAAAATCGGGCGTAAGTTAATTCCTATAGGCTAATGATTCAGCCTGGTTTTGATTAAAAACAGCAGCAGGATAAAAATGATAAAACCTACAAGGACATATACGCTGCCCCTGTAATATTTCTTATGAAGCTTGATATCTTTCCTGTAACTAAAAATCATCACAATGATAAAAGCGACGACAAAGAAGGCTGCGAAGATCAATTGACCGGTAGAAAACATTTTGGTTATTTTTACGCAAAGTTAACTTTTTAAAGCTTGATGCCATATGAAGAATAAAATTGCTGCCGTAAAAGAGTTTCATTCCGCCTTTGGACTTGGGATACAGGAAAAGCCTGTAGCGAACCTTGGTGAGGCCAAGAACCTACTTAGGTATAACTTAATGAAGGAAGAAAACGAGGAATACCTGGAAGCAGCCAAGAATAATGATCTTACTGAAGTGGCAGATGCGCTGGGCGATATGCTTTATATTCTTTGCGGAACTATCATAGAACACGGGATGCAGCATAAGATAGAGGAGGTTTTTAACGAGATACAGTCCAGTAATATGAGCAAGCTGGGGGCAGATGGAAAACCTATCTACCGGGAAGACGGAAAAGTGCTGAAAGGCCCGAATTACTTTAAACCAGATATTGATAGCATCCTGGAAAAGTAGCCCTATCTGTTTCAGGCCATAAGGCAGACCTCTATTAAAGTTGTCAAAAAAAAGATCCCGGCATGCCGGGATCTATATCTAATATTTTAGTGGGTTTATTTTACTTCGTATCTCCAGCCAAACTTATCTTCTGCTTCATTATACTGTATCTTCATCAATTTATCCTTAAAGAACTTAGCGTAGGAATCTTCAAGTTTTGGAAGTTCAAATTTCTGATCCTTATAACCAAATCCTACGATAGGATTAATTACGGTAGCTGTACCTGAACCAAACATTTCTTTTAATTCACCTTTTTCGGCAGCTTCTACAACTTCTTTTACGCTTACCCTTCTAACTTCTGTTTCAATATTGAATTCTTCGGCCAGGGTTAGCACACTTTTCCTGGTAACTCCATCTAGGATCCTGTCGTTGGTAGGAGCAGTGATAAGCTTGTCGCCTATTCTGAAGAAAATATTCATGGTACCGGCTTCCTCAAGGTAGTCGTGAGTATTGGCATCTGTCCAGATGATCTGCTGGAAACCTTCCTCCTTGGCCAGGTTAGTAGGATAGAATTGGGCTCCGTAATTCCCGGCTGCCTTGGCGAATCCAACTCCGCCATCTGCGGCACGGCTAAACTTTTCTGAAAATTTCACCCTTACTTCGCCGCTGTAATATGACTGAGCAGGTGAGCAAATGATCATAAATTTATATTCTTTAGCTGCAGATGCAGAAACTCCTGCTTCAGTAGCGATCACAAACGGTCTTATATAAAGGCTGTTCCCAAATCCTTTTTTGATCCAGTCCTTGTCCAGTTTTAGTAATTCTTCAAGCGCGTTGAAGAAATATTCTTTTGGGAATTCAGGAATGGCAAGTCTTTTACTGGATTTATTGATCCTTTCAAAGTTCTGGTCTGGCCTGAAGAGCCAGATCTTTTCATCCTTATCCTTGTAAGCCTTCATTCCTTCGAAAACTGCCTGCCCGTAGTGGAAAACCCTCGCTGAAGGTTCCAGCGAAAGGGGTCCGTAAGGCTTGATAACAGGAGTCTGCCATTCACCATCTTTAAAATCGCACTCCATCATATGATCTGTAAAAACCTGCCCGAATACAAGATTGTCAAAATTGGTATCGTTTATTTTAGAATTGGGAGATCTTTGTATGTCTATCATTGATGTGAGATTTTTCATAGTTAATAAGATAAGCAACAAATTTACCTAATTAAAAGCAGAATCAAAATCTAAACTTTTGGTAAATTTGAGCTTTCATGCCTTATAATACCCGTATACTATGAAAATTCACTTCTTACTTCTTGCTTTATCGGTTTGCCTAATTTCCTGTAAACAGTCTAATCCTGAAAAGAATTCAGAGCTTGCTTTGTTAGAGACCAGCCAGGATAATTATAAAAGCTTTGGCGAGGAGATCTCGCCTGCCAACGCTCTTAACGCCGCACAGATGAAAGCTGAATACGCCTCTCTGAAGCCTGGAGACAGCATCAAGGCCAAGTTCAGGACCACGGTGAATTCGGTATGTAAAATGAAGGGCTGCTGGATGACTTTGGAACTGCCAGAGGAAGATAACGATCCCATGGTGAAGTTCAGGGATTACGCTTTCTTTGTACCCAAAGATATTGAAGGCAGGGAAGTGATCGTGGAAGGTGTCGCATTTATGGAAGAAACCTCGGTTGAAGATCAAAAACATTATGCTGAAGATGCAGGCAGATCTAAAGAGGAGATCGCTGCGATCACTGAAGTTAAGAGATCCCCGGCTTTCCTGGCGATAGGTGTACTATTAAAAGAATAATTTGGAACGAAAGATCATAAAAACCGGTGACGGTTCGGTAACCATTCATTTGCCTGAATGGGACGAACAATATCACTCCAAACACGGAGCGGTGCAGGAGGCAAGGCATGTTTTCCTGAAGATGGGCCTGCATCATTTTTTGGAGAATAATGATAAAGAAGTATTATCCATACTTGAAATTGGTTTTGGCACCGGCCTGAATGCGTTTCTTACTTTTTTGGAGGCCGAAAAGCTTCAGAAAAATATCTACTATACTGGAGTTGAAGCCTATCCTGTTGCTTTAGAGGAAGTAGCACTGCTCAACTACCCGGAGGCCTGTGACGCAGAAGAAAAAGCAGATTTTTTCAGGAAACTCCATTCAACTGAATGGGAAAAAAGCTCAAAGATCTCGTCATATTTTAGCCTGGAAAAACAGGAGAAGAAGTTCTCTGAGATCGAGGACGAAGCTTTATATGACCTCATTTATTTTGATGCCTTTGGAGCCAGGGTTCAACCCGATCTCTGGACCGAAGAAATATTCAGCATCATGTACCGCACCCTGAAAGAGAATGGTGTGCTGGTAACCTATGCCGCCAAGGGAAGCGTACGCAGGGCCATGATCGCGACGGGCTTCCAGGTAGAAAAATTACCCGGCCCACCGGGAAAACGAGAAATGTTAAGGGCTGTTAAATCTTCGAATAAAAGCCGTTAAACCTCTCAAAAAAATAAGCTATAGCCGTGCGCTCTTATTATCTTAACAAGAAAAACCAAGGATGCGGATATTGATTACAGGTGCTACAGGACTCATTGGCTCAAAACTTAGCGAAATGTGTCGCGAAAAGGGTATCAAGGTTAATTATCTAACTACCAGTAAATCCAAGATCGAAAAGAAAGATGATTACCAGGGTTTTTACTGGGATCCTAAAGAAGACAGGATAGAAGAGGGCTGCCTCGAAGGTGTGCGCACCATCGTTCACCTGGCCGGTGCCAGTATCGCTGAGCCCTGGTCCCAGTCTTATAAGCGTACCATAATTAAAAGCCGTACCGAAACTGCTGCACTGCTATATAAAACGCTGGAGAATTCTACCCACCAGGTAGAGAATTTCATTTCGGCCAGTGCTATAGGGGTATATCCCAGTTCCCTGGAGAAATTATATTTTGAAGATGATAAGGCTAAAGCCGATAATTTTGTAGGTGAGGTAGTTAGGAAATGGGAATCCGCAGCAGACCAGTTCGAAAAGCAGGGTATAGATGTGGCCAAAATAAGGGTGGGTCTCGTGCTCGCGGAAAATGGAGGAATGCTGGAAAAGATCAAAAAACCTATTTCCCTGAACATGGGTGCAGCCCTGGGTAGTGGCAAGCAATGGCAATCCTGGATACATATTAAAGACCTGGCCGGGATCTTCCTTTTCGCAATAGAGAATCAGCTTACCGGAATTTATAATGCCGTGGCCCCGAACCCGGTCACCAATAAAGAGCTGACCAAAGAACTGGCTTCCCAAATGGGGAAATCTATCTGGCTGCCTAATGTGCCGAAATTCGCCCTGAAGGGCCTCTTAGGAGAAATGTCCCAGATCGTGCTTTCCAGCCAGCTGGTAAGTTCCAAAAAGATAGAAGAGTCTGGTTATAATTTTGAATACACCAATCTCTCGAGGGCACTTGGAGATCTAACATAAAAAAAGCCTCGCATTTGCGAGGCTTTTTTCAGATTCAAATTATAAACTAAGCCTTTTTAGCTTTCAGGTTTATCTTAAGTTTTACGTCATCATTGATGAACTTATCACCAAGACCATCAAAAACAGATTTTGAACCATAGTTCACATTCCATTTAGTACGATCTATCGTGAATTCTTCACTGGTGATCTGGATAGTTTCACCATCCTGGGAAATATTTACCGGGAAAGCGATGTTCTTGGTCTCTTCCTTAATAGTAAGATTCCCCTGTAACATAGACTGCCCTTCCTCTTCGGTAATTCCTGTTACTTCAAAAGTAGCCTTTGGGAATTCCTGAACTTTAAAGAAGTCACCTTCCTTACCTTCAACAGTTCCTTTAAGGTGAGCTTCAAGGTTAGCCTTTTCGTCACCTTCAAGATCGGTTACCTCGATAGACTGCATGTCTATTACAAAAGTTCCGCTTTCGATGATGCTGTCGTTAGCTTTGAAAGTTCCGTTAGCCACCTGAATGGTTCCTGTGTGAGCTCCGGTTGGTTTTTCGCCTACCCACTCGATCACAGAAGCCGCGGTGTCTACAGAAAACTCCATGGCTTCAGCCTGGGCTGTAGCTGCTTCTTTTGCTTCAGCAACTTCAGCTTCGTTATTGTTGTTTTTACATCCGGTGATCGCCAGTCCAATACTCGCAATTGCAAATGCATTTAGAAAAATTCTTTTCATCAGGTTAAATTTTAAAAAAGTTTGGCCCCAAAAGTAAGAGGAAAAGGCTTCGTCGTTTCATAATTTTTTATTAAAAATATCTTGTGACATTTTGACATTTTAAACTAATTGGCAGTGATTTTGACCAGAAGTGCGTGTAAGTAAATTTTAAAGAAATGAGTCGAAAAGAAGATAAAGTTAAAGACGAACATAAAGACGTTAAAGATCAGGTTGAAGAGGCGATGGAAGAGGCTATCGATGAGGTAGGTGCTAATGGAGAGAATGCAGATGAACAGCCAGATTCGAAAGAACAGGAACTTACCGAGGAGGAAGCATTAAAAGAAGACCTTCAGAAAGAAAAGGATAAATTCCTGAGACTTTTCGCTGAATTTGAAAATTATAAAAGACGTACTTCCAAAGAAAGGCTGGAACTTTTTAAAACTGCCAATCAGGAAGTAATGACAGCTATGCTGCCTGTTATGGACGATTTTGACAGGGCAATGAACGAGCTGAAAAAATCTGGTGACGAAAACCTGCTGAAAGGGATCGAACTAATTCACAACAAACTCAAGGAAACCCTTAAGGCGAAAGGCCTGGAGAGAATGACCATCGAGCAGGGTGATGATTTTGATTCTGAAGTACACGAAGCTATTACCCAGGTTCCTGCACCTTCAGATAAGCTTAAAGGCAAGATTGTTGATGTAGTAGAGCCCGGATACAAACTTGGGGAAAGAATCATTAGATACCCAAAAGTAGTTACCGGAAAATAAGAGTCGCTTTTACAAAATTTGTAAAAACCCAACATGAAAGAAGATTATTACGAAATATTAGGCGTAAGTAAGGACGCTTCGGCAGCCGAAATCAAGAAGGCATATCGAAAAATGGCATTGAAATATCACCCAGATAAAAATCCGGGCGATTCGAAGGCTGAAGATATGTTCAAAAAATCTGCGGAAGCCTATGAAGTATTAGGAAATCAGGAAAAGCGAGCCAAATATGACCGATTTGGTCACCAGGCTTTTGATGGCAGTGGTGGCTTTGGCGGAGGTGGAATGAATATGGACGACATCTTCAGCCAGTTTGGAGATATCTTTGGAGGTGGCTTTGGAGGTGGATTCTCCGGCTTTGGTGGCGGCTTTGGCGGTGGCCAGCGTCGTGCCAAGGGAAGTAACCTGAGAATTCGTGTAAGCCTTAACCTGGAAGAGATCGCGAATGGTTGTGAGAAAAAGATCAAGGTGAAACGCAAGGTCCAGGCTTCTGGAACTACCTATAAAACCTGTACTACCTGTAATGGTACCGGGCAGGTAACCCGAGTGACCAATACCATTCTTGGTAGAATGCAAACCGCTTCTCCCTGTACCACTTGTGGAGGTAGCGGCCAGATAATAGATAAAAAACCAGAAGGAGCCGATGCTCAAGGACTGGTAATGCAGGAAGAGACCGTATCTATCAAGATCCCGGCAGGGGTAGAAGATGGAATGCAGTTAAAAGTTTCCGGTAAGGGTAATGACGCTCCTGGAAATGGTATTCCTGGAGACCTGCTGGTAGCGATCGAGGAAAAGGAGCATCCTAGCTTACAAAGAGAAGGGGATAACCTGCACTACGATCTTTATATTACTTTTTCTGAAGCAGCGCTCGGTACTTCTAAGGAGATCGACACTGTTACCGGTAAGGTCAGGATCAAGATCGAAGAAGGAGTTCAGTCTGGAAAAATTTTAAGACTTCGAGGCAAAGGGATTAGCAGTATCAATGGATATGGCAAGGGAGACCTGCTGGTACATGTAAATGTATGGACGCCAAAGACCCTTTCTCGCGAACAGAAAGACTTTTTTGAAAGGATGGCCGAGGATGATAATTTCCAGCCAAATCCTGAAAAAAGTGATAAATCATTCTTTGAAAAAGTTAAAGATATGTTTTCTTAAAAAGGCCATTTTAAGAAAAAATTTATATATTTGAGAATCACTAAGTCTTTTAGTGATAATTTTTCTTTTTCATAGCAATTTTTTTCCCATCCTTAATTCAATTAAGGGTGGGTTTTGTTTTTTAGGGTAAAACCGAAAATTATAAAATCTTCTTAATCGCCTAAAACTCTCTGCCTATTTCTATATCTTTAACATTTCTCAAATGTTTCTATGGAAAATCTTTTGGTTGCAGAAAATGTCTACAAACGATTCGGAAATTTTACTGCACTCAACAATGTTTCAATAAATATTCCCAAAGAAAGTATTTTTGGTCTGTTAGGGCCTAACGGCGCCGGAAAGACCACATTTCTTCGAATTATCAACCAGATCACCATGCCAGACGAGGGCGAGATATACCTCGATGGCAGGCCTTTGCAACCAGATGATATTGCCCATATAGGATATTTGCCCGAAGAACGAGGGCTGTACAAATCCATGAAAGTAGGAGAGCAGGCATTATACCTTGCCCGTCTAAAGGGATTGAGCAGGGCCGAGGCAAAAGAGCGTCTTAATTACTGGTTTAAAAGACTGGATATAGAGGCCTGGTGGGATAAGAAGATACAGGAGCTGTCCAAGGGAATGGCCCAAAAGGTACAATTTGTCATAACCGTATTGCACCGGCCAAAATTACTCATCTTCGACGAGCCTTTTAGTGGCTTTGACCCTGTAAACGCTAATCTTATCAAGGACGAGATCCTTCAGCTTAAAAAAGAGGGAGCTACCATACTTTTCTCTACCCATAGGATGGAGAGCGTTGAAGAACTTTGTGAATATATCGCCCTTATCCATAAATCCAACAAGCTTCTTGACGGAAGGGTTTCCGATATAAAGAAAGAATATAAATCCAATACTTTTGAAGTGGGACTGCATGCCCAGGATGAAGAGACGCTTTTGAGGGAACTTGAAGAAAAATTCCAGACGGGCCCGGCCAGATTTAAAAGTATACAGGACGACCTGAAGATTAGTATCAAGCTAAAAGAGAAGGAATCTTCGAACGACCTGCTGCAGTATTTGCTGTCACGGGCGAGAGTAAATCATTTTGTAGAGGTAATACCTTCTGTAAACGATATCTTTATTAAAACTGTTACTCAAAATGCGTAATCTTCGGCTCATCATAAATAGGGAATACCTGGCTAGGGTAAGGAATAAGACCTTTATCGTCATGACCTTTTTAAGTCCGTTGATCTTTGTGGGGATGATCCTGCTTATTGCTTATTTGAGCATGCTGAACAGTACTGAGCAAAAGATCATCGGGATTCATGACGAAAGCGGAATGTTTGCCGCTGAATTCAAGGATGGCGAGCAGGTGCAGTATTTAGATTATTCTAGCAAGAGCCTGGCAACGGCACGGCAGGAAGTATTGGAAAATGAATATTTTGGTCTTATCCATATTTCCAAGATCGAATCTAGTTTCGGTAAACCTGAGGTCGAATTTTTTGGAAAGGACACCCCTGGGTTTGGAACGGTAGAAAATATTGAAAAGACCATATCAGACAAACTTACCCGTGAGCAGCTTATCGCCAAGGGAATAGATGTTTCTGAAATAGATAAGGCCAGGGCCGACGTTAGCGTACAGATACAGAATTTTGCCGGGGAACAAAGCTCGAAGATGTCTAATTATATCAAGATGTTCTTTGGCGGTGCCGCCGGATACCTGCTCATGATGTTCATAATTATTTACGGGAACATGGTGATGCGCAGCGTGATCGAGGAAAAGACCAACCGTATTATCGAGATCATCGTTTCATCGGTAAAACCTTTTCAGTTATTGTTAGGAAAGGTACTGGGAACCTCGCTGGCCGGGCTAACCCAATTCTCGGTTTGGATCATTTTGGGAACGGTACTTCTCTTTGGTATTTCTTCCTTTTTGGGCATAGATCCTACGGCGGCACGCAGTCCCGCTTCAGCAGGTATAGATAATGCCATGAAACCCGAAATAAACCAGCTGGTGATAGATATACTTAAATTGCCCTATGCCAGCCTGCTGAGCTTTTTCGTCATTTATTTTATTGGAGGCTATTTCCTGTATAGCGCCATCTATGCCGCCATAGGAGCTGCCGTAGATAGCGAGACCGACACCCAGCAATTTATGTTTCCTATTATTCTTCCGCTGATCTTAGGGATCTATGTTGGTTTCTTTTCTGTAGTGGAGAATCCGCACGGAACCGTTTCAACCATATTTTCAATAATCCCCCTTACCTCACCCATAGTGATGTTAATGCGAATTCCTTTCGGGGTGCCGTGGTGGGAAATCGCTATTTCGATTGCTTTATTGATCGCGACCAATTTTGCCGTGCTATGGCTTTCAGCTAAAATATACAGAGTAGGAATTTTGATGTACGGTAAGAAACCAAGTTATAAAGAACTGTATAAATGGCTTAAATATTAAGTATGCAGGACCAAACCACTAAAGAAAAAGTTACCGAGGTAATAGAGCAGGACATCTGGGGCCTTATCAAGGAGATCTGGAATGCCGGCTTTAGTTACAGTATTGGCGGGGAAGACCTAAGGATCACCGTTGGCCTGGTGGTACTTGTGATCCTGGCGTTCCTGGTTACCAGCGTAGTCTTACGGGTTATCAGGTCTTTTATCACTTCCAAGCTGATGGAAGAGGACAAGCTTAAGTTCATAAGTGTCTTTAAGTTCATAAAATATTTTGTTTACCTGACGGTGATCCTCATTACTTTGAGTTCTGCCGGGGTAGATGTGACCATTTTGCTTACCGCCTCTGCCGCGCTGTTCGTGGGACTTGGTCTAGCCTTGCAGGAGCTGTTTCAGGACGTTATAGGCGGGATATTTATCATTCTGGATAAATCACTGCTCGTGGGAGATATCATAGAAATGGACGGCCGCGTGGCCAGGGTTTTCGAGATCAAACTTAGAACTACCCGTGCTCTTACGAGGGACGATAAAGTTATGATCATTCCCAATCATAAATTCATTAGTGATACCGTTTATAATTATACCCAGAACCATAAGACCACCAGGGAAGTGGTAAGAGTGGGAGTTGCTTACGGAAGTGATGTGGAAAAGGTTCGCGAGGTGCTGCTGGAATGTTCCCGTGAGCAGAAGGGTATCCTGAAAAAACCTGAACCCTTCGTTCTTTTTGAAGACTTTGGGGACTCGGCCCTGCTGTTTGGATTACATTTTTATGTTTCAGACAGTTTTGTGGATCCCAAGGTGAAAAGTGAACTCAGGTTCAAGGTGAACAATAAATTCAAACTGAACAATATTACCATTCCGTTCCCGCAGAGAGATGTACATATGTTCTATCCACGGAATGCTGAGAAAACAGAAGAGCTGGAAGGCAATGAGGATTCCTAGATTATTTTTAATTGCCCTAATGATCACTATGGGACCTAATCTGCTCGCCCAATCTACAGATCTGGCGCGGGTAGAATACACCTACTTCCCGCAGAAAAATTCCGATAATTCCTTCAGGAGGTTCAGGGCCCTGGCGGCCTTTCCAATCGCCTTGAAAAAAGAAGGAGCCTACCTGGTGCCGGGAGTGGAATATAGAAATGTAAATTTTAAATATAACGACCCTGAAGCTTTTGAGACCGGCAACCTGGACAGGTTCCAGTCCTTTACCGGGGTGCTTGGATATACCTTTCCGTTCGGGACAGATTGGCGCTTTGGAGCGCAGGCCGGGGTGAAGATAGCCTCAAACTTTTCTGAAGGCTATATTACTAACGGAGATCTTATCTACACCGGCGCGTTCTTCTTTGTGAAAACCAAGGAGAATGAGGAAAACGATAATGCCTGGAGGGTGATCCTTGGATTACAGTATTCTACCACGACAGGATTCCCGTTTCCCTTGCCTATCGTGAATTACTATCGCAGGTGGGACGAAAAGTGGTCTTATACCCTGGGGACCCCTAAATCCAATTTAAAGTATTATTTTAATGACAAACATGAGATCCAGGCTTTCGTGACCCTGGATGGATTTTTTGCGAACGTTCAGAAGAATTTTGATGCCACACCTTCGAACACCGGTAACGATAATATCGTGGATAATATTTCCATGACTGTGGTATTGAGTGGCCTGGGCTACGAGTTCAGTTTAACAGATCATATTAAATTTTACTTTTATGGGGGGCATACCCTAAGGAACGACATCAGGTTGCGCGACAGAGATAACCAGGATGTTTATAATATTAACGAGACTAACACATTTTACGGGAGATCCGGAATAAAATTTACAATATTCTAATGGCAAAGATTTTATTAATAGAAGACGAAGCATCTATCAGAAGGGTTTTAAACAAGATCCTTTCTGAAGAAAGTAAAGACTATGAAGTAACCGAAGCTGAAGACGGGCTTGAAGGCATGGAAAAGGTGAAAAATGAAGATTTTGACCTTATCCTTTGCGATATCAAGATGCCGAAAATGGATGGGGTAGAGGTCTTGGAAGCCGTAAAAAAGATCAAGCCGGAGATCCCGGTAGTGATGATCTCGGGTCACGGCGACCTGGACACGGCGGTAAATACCATGAAAATGGGAGCCTTTGATTATATCTCCAAACCGCCAGATCTTAACCGACTTTTAAATACCGTTCGAAATGCACTGGACAGGAAAGAACTGGTAGTAGAAAATACGAGGCTCAAGAAAAAAGTGAGCAAGAATTATGAAATGATCGGGGAATCTGAAGCCATCAAGAATATAAAGGAAATGATCGAAAAGGTGGCCCACACCGATGCGCGTGTACTGGTTACCGGTCCCAATGGAACAGGGAAAGAACTGGTGGCCCACTGGCTGCACCAGAAAAGCGATCGTTCCAAAGGTCCCATGGTAGAGGTGAACTGTGCCGCGATCCCTTCAGAACTTATAGAAAGTGAGCTTTTTGGACATGTAAAAGGAGCCTTTACCTCTGCCAATAAGGATAGGGCAGGAAAGTTCGAAGCCGCTAACAAGGGAACTATCTTTCTCGATGAGATTGGTGATATGAGCCTTTCAGCCCAGGCCAAGGTTTTGCGTGCCCTGCAGGAAAACAAGATCTCCAGGGTAGGTAGCGATAAAGACATCAAGGTTGATGTGCGGGTTGTGGCAGCAACTAATAAGGATCTGAAAAAGGAGATCGAGGAGAACAATTTCCGTGAAGACCTTTACCACAGGCTAGCGGTCATTCTTATCGAGGTTCCGGCATTAAAGGACCGTAAGGAAGATATTCCTCTACTGGTAGATTATTTTAGCGAGAAGATAGCCAAGGAGCAGGGAACCAATAAAAAAGAATTTACCAAGGGAGCGATAGAAGCCCTGAAGAAAAGCGAATGGCGCGGGAACGTACGTGAACTAAGGAACGTGGTGGAGCGGCTCTTTATACTCGGAGGCAAGGAGATAACCGAAGAGGATGTACAGCTCTTTGGAAGCAGATTCTAGATATTAAAAAACCCGCTTCGGCGGGTTTTTCATTTTATTCTTTCGGCGGATCGTATCTTAAAAAATACATGGTGTCCCCACTGGGGTGATCCCACTCATGGAAAAGATTGAAACCAAATTTTTGATATACGATCGCGTTCTTTCTCATCCGGGTTTCGGCATATAACGGCAGGTTATATAATTTCGCCCTCCTGTAGAACTCATCTTTCATTTCTTTACCTACCTGGGTATCGGCTCCACGCGAATCTTTCAGGATACCCCAGAACCAGCAGTATAGATATTCACCCTCCTGCGGGCGTTGTTTTTTAATATAATCCTGGGTTTTAATGATCTTGTAGGCATTCCTTACCCCGGTAACATTGATCACCAGGCCAAGCTGAGTCCACAGGTCCTTCCAGATATTATTGTCTTTTTTGCTGGTCTTAAAAAGAATAGCGATCCCTTTTTTGTTTTCAGAAACAATAAGGGCGTCCTTTTCAATAGCTTTATCTACCATATGGGTGGCCAGGTACTCGAATCTTTTGTCCCTGTTTCCACCTTTTTTTACCACATCCATTGAAGAAGGGATCTCTTTAAGCAAAGTTGTTACCTTCTCAATGATATCTTTTCTCTCGATTTTATCCAAGCTAATTGTATTTGCCGCGAAGATAAAAAAATTAACTTTTATAAAGATTGTATCTTTAAGCCTATATACTCTGTTATGAAGCAAATAGATCACTCAGATTTTAAAGTGAGCTCTAAGATAGAGCTCTCCAAAACGGCTACCAGGATCGACCTGCAAGCCAACAAAGATGAAATTAAGGATAAGCTGAAGGAAACCAGGAAGGAGCTGGGGGACTGGCAGGATACCCTGTACGCTCACAGCAAGTATGCGGTATTAATATGTTTACAGGGGATGGATACTGCGGGGAAAGACAGCCTTATCAGGGAAGTTTTCAAGGACTTTAATAGCAGGGGAGTGGTGGTGCATAGTTTTAAAACACCTTCAAACAAGGAACTGAAACATGATTTTCTCTGGCGGCACTATATAGCCTTGCCCGAACGCGGCAAGTTCGGGGTGTTTAACAGGACGCATTATGAAAATGTGCTGGTTACCAGGGTTCACCCGGAGTATATTTTGAACGAGAACCTTCCCGGCATTAATAAGGTCGAAGATATAGATGAGGATTTCTGGCAACAGCGCTTTGAGAACATCAGGCAATTCGAAGACCATATCGCAGATAACGGGATGATCATCTTTAAGTTTTTCCTGCACCTTTCAAAAGAAGAGCAGCGGCAACGTTTGCTAAGAAGGCTGGATAAACCGAATAAGAACTGGAAATTTTCACCCGGTGATCTTAAGGAAAGGGCTTTGTGGGGAGAATACCAAAAATGTTACCAGCAAGCCATCAACAATACCTCTACAGAGAAGGCTCCCTGGTACGTGATCCCTGCAGATGATAAACCTACCGCCAGGTACCTCGTGGCGAAAATTCTTTATGACAAACTAACAACCTATAAAGATGTGCAGGAACCCGAACTCGCCCCTGAGATAAGGAAGAATCTTTCCGAATACAGGGAGCTGCTGGGCAAGGAAAAGAATTGAGGCACAGGCTCGCATAAGTAAAAAAAATACTGTTATTTAGCAGCAAAAATTTATTGCAATGAGATCTTTCTGGCTTTGCCTGATCCTGGTTTTTTCGGGATTTGTCGCTACTGCGCAAACAAATAAAATCGATGACTCTCTAAATATTCGGAAGATATATGATATGTCTTTGCTTAACGGGAAAAGTTATTCCTGGCTGGATCATTTATCTAACGAAATTGGCGGAAGACTATCCGGAAGTTATGGAGCAGAGCAGGCCGTGGAATATACCAAGGCAGAACTGGAGAAGCTTGGCCTGGATAAGGTCTGGCTGCAACCGGTAATGGTGCCGAAATGGACACGTGGTGAAAGGGAGTTTGCTTATATCCAAACCGGTCCCGGTGCAACCCGTAACATCAATATCACGGCCCTAGGAGGTTCTGTTGCCACTCCCGAAGGTGGAACCAAAGCTGAGATCATAGAGGTGCAGGGCATTGAACATCTAAAAGAATACGGTCGTGAAAATATTGAAGGTAAGATCGTTTTTTACAACCGTCCCATGCGTGCAGACCATATTCAAACCTTTGAGGCCTATGGTGGTTGTGTAGATCAGCGTTACTCCGGAGCAAAAGAGGCTGCGAAATATGGTGCTGTTGGTGTGATCGTTAGGTCTATGAACCTAAGAATGGACGATTTCCCGCATACAGGTTCCATGAGCTATGGCGACCTGCCGGTTAACCAGAGAATTCCTGCCGCCGCAGTTTCTACCAATGATGCTGAGTATTTGAGCAGTCTGCTCAAGATTCAGAATGACCTTGAAGTATATTTTAGACTGAACTGTGAGCAGCACGAAGATGTACAATCCTATAACGTAATAGGGGAGATCACCGGATCTGAATTTCCTGAAGAGATCATGGTCGTAGGTGGACATCTGGATTCCTGGGATCTTGGAGATGGCTCTCATGACGATGGTGCCGGAGTGGTGCAGTCTATGGAAGTTCTAAGGCTATTCAAGGAAACTGGCTATACGCCGAAAAGGACCATCAGGGTAGTATTGTTCATGAACGAGGAAAATGGCCTGCGTGGCGGTAATAAATATGCCGAAGTAGCTGCCTCTAAAGGCGAGGATCATATTTTTGCCCTGGAAAGCGACGCCGGAGGTTTTACTCCAAGAGGATTCGGAATTACCGCGACAGATGCCCAATATAGTAAGATCCTGAGCTGGAAAGAACTCTTTAAACCTTACCTAATCCATTATTTCGAAAGAGGTGGTGGTGGAGCCGATATTAGTCCGCTGGAAGGAGGGAACACCGTTCTGGCCGGATTGAGACCAGATTCTCAGCGTTATTTCGATTATCACCATGCTGCTAACGATACCTTTGATAAGGTGAACAAAAGGGAACTGGAACTGGGCGCTGCGACCATGGCTTCCCTAATGTATCTGGTAGACAAATATGGCATGGAGAATATCAGCAATGAGACCACAGAAATGCCTGATTAGGTTTCCGTTTCCCTTAAAGAAATTATCTCTTAAATCTTTCAAAGAATTTTAAAGAGGCTACCTTTGCAGACCTAAATTTTAGTTTTGCAGCTATCGGCCTATACCAAAGAATTCGGAAAAAACCTTAATATCGCCTACCCGGTAATGCTTGGCCAGTTGGGTCATGTGATGGTTGGCCTGGTAGATAACCTTATGATAGGTAGGCTTGGAGCCGCACCTTTAGCGGCGGTATCCCTGGGAAACGCCCTGGTTTTTATCGCCATGTCTATGGGTATAGGTTTTTCCTTTGCTATCACTCCGCTTATTGCCGAGGCCGATGGAGCCGATGATCTGGAAGGCGGCAGAAGCTATTTTCATCATGGCCTTATTCTGAGTACCATTAACGGCTTATTATTATTCATTTTACTGCTTATCGCCAAACCTCTTTTGTATTACCTGGATCAGCCGCCGGAGGTAGTGGAGCTGGCCATTCCTTATCTTAATATAGTGGCACTTTCCATGCTGCCCTTGATGGCTTTCCAGGCTTTTAAACAATTTGCCGATGGTCTTTCCCAAACACGCTATGCCATGTATGCCACGCTGCTGGCCAATGTGGTGAACGTGGTCTTTAACTACCTGCTTATTTACGGGATCTGGATATTCCCAAGGCTTGAACTGGAAGGGGCCGCCTGGGGGACGCTTATCTCCAGGTTCTTCATGCTCTGGTTCGTTTGGGAGATTTTGAGAAGAAAATCGAAATTTGCCGAATATTTCAAATGGTCTAAAAAGGAAATGCTGAAATGGACCATCTTCAAACGACTGCTATCCCTGGGGCTTCCCACAGCGCTGCAAATGCTTTTTGAAGTGGCCATATTTACGGGTACCATTTTCCTTGCCGGGAACCTTGGTACCAATTCGCAGGCGGCAAACCAGATCGCCCTCAACCTGGCCTCCATGACCTTTATGATTGCGGTAGGTTTGGGCGTTACGGCGACGATAAGGGTAGGGAACCAGGTAGGATTAAAGCAGTACCGGGAATTGCGCAGGATAGGTTATTCCATCTTCCTGCTCGTATTTTTGATTGAAGCGGTATTCGCCCTTCTCTTTATCCTCCTGAAAGATATTTTACCGGTTTTCTATATAGACAATATTGAAGTGATAAACCTCGCCGCGCAACTATTGATCATCGCAGCGCTATTCCAGTTAAGCGATGGCGTACAGGTGGTGATACTGGGGGCTTTACGCGGACTTCAGGATGTGAAGATTCCCACGGTGATATGTTTTATTTCTTACTGGATCATCGGCTTTCCGGTAAGTTTTTATTTCGGGCAGGCCGAAAGGCTGGGAAGTATGGGGATCTGGCTGGGTCTGCTGGCAGGATTGACATCCTCGGCATTATTGCTATATTTCCGTTTTAATTATTTAAGCCGAAAATTAATTCGAACCAAAGAACCCTTAATAGCTTAAAAGATATGGAGCTTCCAAAATTTATATTAGGTGATAACACCGATTTTCCTGAATCTATTTTCGTGATTCATACCGAATTCCCAAGATTCATCATAGACCTAAAAGATGATGAGGTAGAGTGGCTTGAAGATTTTGATAAGGAGGACGAGAAGGAACTTTCCAGCGAAGCAGAAAGTCTCATTACCCAGGCCAACGAATTTTATGACCGCGAGGTTAACAGATACGAAGAAGGCTAAATGGAAAAACTGGCCGAATTAGACAGGGAACTTTTTCTTTTTCTGAATAATCTTGGTTCAGAAAGATGGGACTGGTTATGGATCGCTATTAGCGATAAGTGGATGGCCATTCCTCTGTATGCCTTACTGCTTTATCTTATCTTCAGAAAATTTGGCTGGCAGGCAAGCCTTATCACCATGGTGGTGGTAGCCCTGCTTATTACGGCTACAGATCAGCTGGCGAATCTCTTTAAACACGGTTTTGAAAGACCCAGGCCTTGCCGCCAGGAAGGGGTAATGGAATATGCTCGATATGTGGCAGAAAGATGTGGCCGTTTTGGTTACTTTTCTGCCCACGCGGCCAATTCCACCGGGGTAGCGGTCTTCCTAAGCCTGCTTTTTAAGAAACATTACCCAAAGCTATTCGTTTTTCTTTTGATATGGGCAGTGGTAGTCTCATACAGCAGGATCTATCTGGGAGTGCATTACCCGGGAGATGTGATCACGGGAATGTTCATAGGTGCCGTTTTTGGTTACCTGTTCCACCTGTTAAGGCGGTACATTACCCGAAAGATCCTTAAGAATGACCTAAGCCAGGCTTAGAAGGTATTTTGCTGCCGCGAAGGCGGTGGTCTTGTTGTTCTCGATAAGTTCCAGTTGTTCCTTCAATGCCGATTTTATCTTTGGCTCCTCGTAAAACCTGCCTTTAAGATAATCATTGATGGTCTGGTACAACCAGAATTTATTCTGCTCCTGCCGGTTATGCTGAAAATAGCCATTTTCCTCTGCCTTGTTCTTGAAACTAGAAATCATCTCCCAGACCTCAGAAACCCCTTCGTTATAAAGCGCACTGCAAAGTTTCACCTCCGGTTTCCAGTCACTCTCCTTGGGAGGGTATAGTTGCAAAGCCCTTTTAAATTCCAGTCTTGCATCCCGCGCCGCTTTCTGGTTATCCCCATCGGCCTTGTTGATCACAATGGCATCGGCCATTTCCACGATACCGCGTTTTATTCCCTGTAATTCGTCGCCGGCACCGGCAAGTTTCAGCAATAGGAAAAAATCGGTCATGCTATGCACGGTGGTTTCACTTTGTCCCACTCCCACGGTTTCAATCAAGATAACGTCAAATCCCGCAGCTTCACACAGGATGATGCTTTCCCGTGTTTTTCTGGCTACCCCGCCAAGAGAATCTCCACTGGGGGAGGGCCTAATAAAGGCATTGGGCTGGGTGACCAGTTTTTCCATTCGGGTCTTGTCTCCCAGGATGCTGCCATGAGAAACGGAACTGCTGGGATCTACCGCCAGTACGGCTACCTTTTTTCCCTGCTCGATCAGGTAAGAACCAAAACTTTCAATAAATGTGCTTTTGCCCACTCCCGGTACTCCGGTGATCCCTATCCTGATGGATTTGTGAGCGTGGGGCAAGGCTCCTTCAATAATATATTCTGCCTGTTTTTGGTGGCTTTTTTGATTGCTTTCTATAAGCGTAATTCCCCGGCCCAGGGCAGTTTTATTTCCCTTCAGCAGGTCTTGCAGCAGATCTTTTTCAGAAAATTTATTCTTCCTGAAACTCCTGATTCTTTTGGCCGATTCGGCACTCACATTCTTTGAGGAGGGATTGCTTCCAGATTCGCTTAAGGCAGATTTATGCTGTTCTTCGTTCAAAATACAAGGGAATATTTAGCAGAAATTTATGAAATTGATTTGCAGGCATCATCAAATGCTTGGTATATTGATGCAAAACTAAATTACTTAAATTATTTCACGCAATGAAGAATTTGTATAAAACTAAAGTAACTACCGAAGGTGGTCGTAATGGCCATACCCGTAGTGAAGATGGTATTCTGGATATGGAACTTAAAAAGCCTGAAGGTCTTGGTGGCCCAGGCGGAGATTATTCTAACCCGGAGCAGTTGTTCGCAGCCGGTTATTCGGCCTGTTACGGTAGCGCGCTGGAGCACGTAGCCAAAAAGCATAAAGTAGACCTGGGTGATTACAGCGTGACCGCCACCGTGAAGCTGGGACAAACAGATTCTGGTAACCTGCAGCTATCGGTGATCCTGGATTCTTATATTCCGGGAGTAGATGTGGAGACCGGGGAAAAACTGGTGAACGAAGCTCACGAAGTTTGCCCTTATTCCAGAGCTACCAGGGACAATATAGATGTAACTTTAAACCTGCTTCTGGACGAGTAGGATTTAAAATATTTATTTTGCTGAAGAGGTGCTGGTTAGCGCCTCTTCTTTTTTTATGGGTATGCTGATCCTGGTATTGTCCCAGGTAAGCACCATATTCACGAAATCTCCAGAATCGTCGAATAGAATAGTGAACTGTTCCAGGTTCAGGTCTGTCTCTTCCACCGGCCTTTCGAGGACCAGGGCATCGAATTTGGGATCCCGGTAGGCCTCTTCATCTAAATTGATGCCCCAGGGATACATCTTATCATTAAAAATAACTTTCCAGCTTTCTTCCATGGGGATGGTCCATAGGGTGTATTTTCCTGCTTTCAGCAAACTGCCGTCTACGAGGATATCCTTATTAGTTTCAAATGTAGTGGCCTCATTCGCGCCGGTACGCCAAACCTTATTATAAGGAACCAGGTTTCCAAAGATCTCCCTTTCCTTTTTGTAAGGGCGGTTATAGAAAACTTCCAGCTTTAGCCCATTTTCGCGGTAAGTGACCGTATCTTCAGGGCTGTGAGCCTTGGTGGTATATCTTAAGATCAGCACCATTACCAGACTAAGGAAGACTATGGCTCCTCCAATCTTCAGGAATAGTTTAGTATTTCTGCTCATGATTTCTTTTTTGAAATTAGCTTTTTCAAAAATTCGGCCAAACGCAATTTAGGTAGGCATATTGCCCTAAAAGTAAGAATTTGAAATAAAATCGTAATTTTTTCAGGAAATTTTGCAACGCGGGACTTTTCGTCTCGTCTTTAAAGTGAACTAACCCATCAAAAACAAATAAAATTGATACAGCATAAGCTAATAGAAGCTTGTAAGCAGAACAGCCGGAGGGCTCAACTCAAGCTGTACAACAAGTATTGTGACGGGATGTATTATGTGGCATTGCGATTTTTGAAAGATTCGATGGAAGCCGAAGATGCCATGCAGGAAGCCTTTATCAAGGCCTTTTCAAAATTACATCAGTTTAACGGAGAGGTAACCTTCGGGGCCTGGCTCAAACGTATCGTGATCAATAAATGTTTGGATAAGCTTAAAGCGAAGAAGCTGGAACTCGTGGCCATCAACGAGCAGACACTGGGAACAGTGGAAGAAGAGAACAACTGGCAGGTGGATGACGGAATCGGGATCGAGGAAGTGAAACAAAAAATGGAAAACCTGCCCGAGAAGTATAAATATCCCTTGATGTTATATCTCATAGAAGGATATGATCATGAAGAAATAAGCGAGATACTGAATATTACCCAGGTGGCTTCGCGCACGCTGGTACATAGAGGAAAAAAGAAATTACAGGAAGAACTAAAAACACTGAGCAATGGGACAGGATATTAGAGAGATGTTTCGAAACGAGGAACATATAACAAAAGACAAGCTGAGCAAAGGGCATCAAAGAAGGTTTGAGGCTAAACTGGACAAAGCTTTGCCTGTAGAGAAAAAGAAGAGAAACTATAGCAGTTTTCTTCAGATAGCCGCACTCTTGGTGGTGGCCCTGGGAATTGGAGCATTCTTCTTTTTTAATAAAGACCAGGATCCTGTTCAGAACAATATTCAGGTTGCAGACAGCCCGGTAGAGGAAACCGCTGAAGAGGAAAAAGTCCCAACTACCGAATACAGACTTAGCGACGTTTCTCCTGAATTCAAAAAGATCGAAGACTATTATATGGCAAGTGTGAACATTCAGCTTGCGAAACTGGATATGACCCCAGAGAACAAAGAACTTATAGATGCATTTATGAAGAAGCTGGAAACCCTGAACGAAGAGTATATAGCATTGAACGCTGAAATTCAGGAAACCGGCATTAACGAGGAAACCGTTGAAGCGATGATCGCGAACCTACAGCTGAGACTGGATCTCCTCAAGAAATTGAAAACGAAATTAAAGGAAATCGAACAATCAAAAAACAACAAATATGAGAACTATGAAGCTTAAATATGTGATCCTGTCACTGCTTTTCATCACCACAGGTAGTTTTGCTCAAACCAAAAAGCTGAGCAAGACCTATAAGACCGCCCCAGATGTGAACCTGGAACTAGACTCCCGTCACACTAATATCATCATCGAAAACTGGGACAGGAACGAGGTGCAAATCGAGGCATACCTTGAGGGTGACACCGGAGATAAGGAAATGACCAGGAAACTTCTGGATTCCTGGAAGCTGGAAACCACCGCCTCTACCGGCAAGGTCTCTATAGAATCTGGAGGGGGAAGCAATATGGATATGGACATAAACATCGATATGTCTGCGCTGGAAGGATCCCTGTCTGAATTGCCAGATATGCTGGGACCGCTTATGGATAACCTGGTAGGGCCAATTCTTAATAATATTGCAGAGAACCCATTACCACCTGGTTTTGCTGAAGATATGCAGGGAATGAAATTCGATTATGATGCCTATAAAAAAGATGGAGATAAATATCTTCAGAAATGGGAGGCAGATTTCGAAAAGAAATTCGGAAAGGAATACGAGGCCAAAATGGAAAAATGGGCCAAGGAAATGGAGAAGAACTCTGCAAAATGGGAAAAGGAATATGAAGTGAAAATGGAAGCCTGGGGTAAGGATTTCGAAAAGGATATGGAAGCCTGGGGAGAAGAGTTCGGAAAGAAAATGGAAGCCTGGGGCGAACAATTCGGTAAGCAGTTCGAAGCCCAGTTCGAGAATGGAGATCAGCGTGTGTTCGTGATGGAGAACGGCAAAAGCGTCAAATCCAAAAAGACCATAAAACTGAAGATCCCTAAAGATGCCAAATTAGATCTAAATGTGCGCCACGGTGAACTTAAACTTGGCAGCACTGTAAAAAACCTGAAGGCCGACCTGTCACACAGTCGGCTTTCAGCTAACCGTATCCTGGGCAGGAATACCAATGTAAAAGCGGCCTACAGTCCCGTGAAAATTGCCTTCTGGGATTACGGTGTGCTTACCACCGAGTTCGTAAAGACCTGTAATATAGATAAGGCCGTAAGCATCAAGCTTAATTCTAACTCCAGCGATGTGGTGATCAATGAACTTCAGAAGACCGGAGTGTTAACCGGGTCTTTTGGCAAGCTTGATATTAACAAGCTAGGGGCGGGGTTTGAGACGCTTAACATCAGCCTGGAGAACAGCGACCTGGAACTTGATATTCCAGATACTGCTTTCAATTTTACGTTCAACGGGATGCAAAGCAACATCAAACATCCATCGAACCTTAAGCTGAAATCTACCAAATCTTATGACAACGAGATCCTCAACGGCTATAATAAATCCAGGGAAGGCAATGCCAATATTACTATAAAGGCTAATTTTAGCGATGTGTTGATAAATTAGTTTCTAGCCATTACATTTGGCTTTTTCAAAGCTGGATGTATATGCAAGATTTTTCTGAATTCATAGATAGCCTTACTAGCGGGTTTACCCCCGTGATCGGTGGAGATTATAAACAGGAAGATTATGCTTATATAGATCTTTCTGAAAATAACCGCGATCTTTTAAAGCTTGAAGTAGCCTCCGCTGAGGCTTTTTCCATATTTATAGAAGAATACCTTTGGAACCGCAAAGCGAAAGCCGCCTATGGAGGTTATAACGAATTAAGAACCCTTTATCAGCGCAGTGAACTTTTCAACAATGAGGCGGCAAACCGCAATATTCATATTGGTCTGGATGTCTGGGTACCTGCTTATTCAGATATCATAAGTCCGCTGGATGGAAAGGTACACAGTTTCAGGGACAACGATGATTTTGGGGATTATGGTCCTACCATCATCCTGGAACACTTCGAAAACGGACGAAAATTCTTTACACTCTATGGTCACCTTTCCAGGGCATCTTTACAAGATCTGAAAAAAGGGGATAAGGTAAAGGCCGGACAAAAAATAGCCGAATTAGGCGACTTTCATGAGAATGGCGATTACGCCCCGCACCTGCATTTCCAGATCATGGAAGATCTGCAAGACAAGGATGGGGATTACCCGGGCGTGGTTAGAAAAGAGGACCTGGACAATTTTTTAAAGAATTGCCCTGACCCTAATTTGTTGCTGAAGATATAGTTGATTTTTAAGCAGGTCAATTCGAAGAAGCGTAGCGATTGAGAAATCTCTATCAAAATATTTCCCCTTCTAAAAACCTCCAGTTTGGATTAAATTCCTGAATGAGTCGCTCCTTTTTCTCTTATAATGGCTTCGTTAGGATTGTCAAACTCTTCAAAATAAATAAGGTGATAGCAATTATATTCACTGCGAAGGATTGTTTAGATCTAATAATATCTTGATAATGTTGATCTAAGCGGTTGTTCAGATTGCTTGTGATCCCAATATATAAAACGGATTTGTTTTAATTCGTTGTTATATAGACAAAATATTCTTTCATAACAGATTTCTCCCTTCGGTCGAAATGACGCAGGGCTCATGATTTTTAGTGTATGTCATTTTGAAGAAGCACAGCGATTGAAATTTTTTCCATTCATTTGTTCCCGAAAACATCACTTCTGAAAGCTGAATTTCTGCCATCCTGATTCATTTCAGAGCCTCCAAAAAAAGAAATGCTGAAACTTTCCGCGCACTTAAAGATTCTAATATTTGGAAATTTCCCGTCACCCTGAACTCGTTTCAGGGTCTGATCCTGAGATGCTGAAACAAGTTCAGCAAGACTCGTAGATATTATCTTATGGCTTTATTTCCTTTTTACAAAATAAGCCACGATAGCCGAAGTTACCACTCCCACTACCAATGCGAAAAAGAAAGACTGGATGATATAGGAAGTAAGGTTAAAATATTCCTCGGCAGCCTGCCTGCTCATTGCGCCACTTTCAACCGAATAGGCGATCACATTATTAAAATAATCTGGAGTGATAAATTTGTGGGTGATATACTGTGCAAGCGGAGAAAGTATCGCCACTACCGTACTAATCACGATCCCGGATATAAAACCCTGGCTCCAGGTCATCTTCCCGTTATAAAAATTCTTTCTTTTATCGAGTAGGGCCAGGACGTAGAGAACGATTGCCACGATGGCAAAAAGATTGGTGTAGATAGCATGCTGAGCAATATTTTCATCATGCCAGCCCAGTCCTTTTTCCAGGAACATCCAAAGTAGTGAGACCACGCTGAAGATGATACCCCACTTGATTTCGATCGAGAATTTTTTCATTGACTTGTTTGATTGGTTGCAGGATTAAAATTAGTAAAAATCGCCGGATGGGACTCCTTAAATAAAAAAACCGGCTGGAAAGCGTTCTTCTCAGCCGGTTCTAATGATGATTTTAATGGGTATTAGGCGTCTTTGTTTAGTTTTTTAGTAGCAAAGAATCCCGCGAAAAGACCAAGCCCGGCCAGGAGAAAGATAGTTCCGGGGTAAGCCACACCTTCGTCCACATTCATGTTATATGTCAGGATGTTGGCGATAAAGATCCCAATCCCAATCCCTACCAGCAGCAAAGCCAAGTTGATCACGATAACTTTCCAGATAGGAGTAACGTGTTTTCTTTTACCGTAGAAGATACTGGCTTCGGTACCTTTTTCAATTAAAGCAAGCCTTTCGCGGTTCCTGGCGGTGATGTATAAATAAAACATCCCGAAAATAACCCCGAAAATGATTGGCATAATAATAACTTCTGATCCCATGATTTCTTAGTTTTTAATGTGAAAATAATGTTCGTTTGCTATTATGACGCCTGGAAATTCGAACCGGTTACAAAAAAATGTAAATTTATTTCAGATTCTTTTGTAACCGATCCTTAAGAAAGGTCGTCTTAATTAATAATGACCACAAAAACCGACCAATACCTCATTGAAAGCACTCTTGAAGGCGATACTCATGCCTTTGAAGAACTTATAGACAGGTATCAGGATTTTGTGTTTACGATCGCAGTGAGGATATTGAAAGTTAGGGAAGAAGCCGAAGAGATAGCGCAGGACAGTTTTATTAAGGCCTATGATTCTTTAAATAGTTTTCGTGGAGACTCAAAGTTTTCCACCTGGCTTTACAGGATCGTTTATCATAAGAGCCTGGACAGGCTAAAGAAGAATAACCGGCAAAGGACGTATGAAATAAATGAAGAGATCACTGATGAATCTTTGGATCATATCGAAAACGGTTTGGAATATCTGCTTAGCGAGGAAAGGAGCAGGCTTATCAAAAAATGTATTGATTCATTGCCGGAAGAAGATGCGGCTATCATCAGTTTATTCTATTTCGAAGAACAGACGGTAAAAGAGGTCGCTAAGGTGACCGGACTTTCAGAAGACAATATCAAGATTAAATTATACCGCAGCCGTAAGAAACTATTTTCACTGCTGCAGGTTTATATAGAACCAGAAATAACGAAAAGCAATGGAAAAGCGATTTAACAGAGAAGACGAGCTGATTAAAAAGTTGCTGAATGAAGCAGGAATGGAAAAACCATCGGTTAATTTCAAATCCCAGATTCTACATAAGATCGAAGCCAGGAAAGTAGAACTTACTCCCTATAAACCGCTTATCTCTGCGCCTGTCTGGTTCCTGCTGGCCGGGGTGATGCTCTCCTCCATGTTAGGCTTATACATCATCAATGCAGAGGTTTCTTTTCCTTATAGCATCAATTTTGATCTTTTTGAAAGGATCAATTTACCAAAGATCGATCTTTCAAGGAATATGCAATATGCTATCGCCTTCGTAGCCCTATTCTTTTTGCAGGTTCCGTTTTTAAAAAGACTTATGGATAATGAGTATAGGCTTTAAAAAGTATGTCACCCTGAACTTGTTTCAGGGTATATAAAATATAGATGCTGAAACAAGTTCAGCATGACACCTTAAAATACAGAGAATAAAAAAATCCTGAAGCGAATCGCTTCAGGATTTTTAATTTCATCTAACATCTAACATCTAACATCTAACATCTAACATCTAACATCTAACATCTAACATCTAACATCTAACATCTAACATCTCACGTCTAACGTCTATTCATCTACAAGCACCCAGTCTCCTTTATCGAGCATTGGGATAGCCTGTTTATATTTCATGGTCTTGTTCTCACCACTCATCACGTTCTTGATGGTCACCTTATCGTTTCTCCCGATCTTGGGTTTGTCGCGAACCACGGTTTCAACTTTTTCAGGCTGACGCTGAGTGTTTCCAGCGGCCCTGCTTTGAGCGGCTCTTTCATCAAGGTTAGGAATATCTTCCTTGGTAGTTTCTACTTTTTCCTTCTGCCTGGTCTGTTGTGCTTCATGGATATTAGGAGCACCACTTGATGGAATTTCTCCCTTGAACAGGAAGGACATTACATCTCGATTCACATTCTCCAGCATTACTTTGAACAGTTCAAAGGCTTCGAATTTATAGATTAATAAAGGATCCTTCTGTTCGTGTACGGCAAGCTGAACACTCTGTTTAAGCTCATCCATCTTTCTAAGGTGAGTCTTCCAGGCGTCATCTATGATGGCCAGGGTGATATTCTTCTCAAAATCCTTGATAAGCTGTTTACCCTCGGTTTCATAAGCCTTTTCGAGATTGGTAACCACCTGAAGGGTTTTATTACCATCGGTGAAAGGAACTGAAATTCTCTCGAAATTGTTTCTTTCATCCTCGTAAACCTGTTTGATCACAGGATATGCACGCTCGGCATTGTGAGACATCTTCTCGTCATAATGCTTGTAGGCAGCCTTATAAACTTCACCGGCAAGCTTTTGAGCGTTCATTTTCTTGAATTCTTCTTCGGTAACCGAAGAACTCATGGAGAAATTCCTGATAAGTTCGAATTCAAAGTTCTTATAATCTTCTGCCGCTTTGTTGGTTTCAGCTATAGATTCAGAAATATCAAAGATCATGTTGGCAAGATCTACCCGTAATCTTTCACCAAAAAGAGCATGGTAACGACGCTTATAGATCACCTCACGCTGGGCGTTCATTACATCGTCATATTCCAGCAGTCTCTTACGTACCCCGAAGTTGTTCTCTTCAACTTTCTTCTGGGCTCTTTCTATAGATTTAGAGATCATCGAATGCTGGATCACTTCACCTTCCTCAAGACCCATACGGTCCATCAGCTTGGCGATCCTTTCTGAACCAAATAGACGCATTAGGTTATCTTCCAGGGAAACATAGAACTGTGAGCTTCCCGGATCTCCCTGACGGCCTGCACGACCTCTTAACTGCCTGTCCACACGTCTCGAATCATGTCGCTCTGTACCAACAATGGCCAGACCTCCGGCTTCCTTCACTTCCTTGCTCAGCTTGATATCTGTACCACGACCCGCCATGTTGGTGGCAATGGTCACGATCCCGGATTTACCGGCTTCGGCAACGATATCGGCCTCTTTTTTATGTCTTTTCGCGTTAAGAACATTGTGAGGTACATTTCTAAGCTTCAGCATACGGCTCAGCAATTCTGAGATCTCTACTGAAGTGGTACCAATTAGCACCGGTCTTCCCGCATTGGAAAGATTGGTCACATGGTCTATAACCGCGTTATATTTTTCACGTTTGGTCTTATAAACCAAATCATCTTTATCATCTCTGGCGATAGGTCTGTTGGTAGGGATCTCCACCACATCCAGTTCATAGATCTCCCAGAATTCACCTGCTTCGGTCACTGCCGTACCGGTCATACCCGATAGCTTGCGGTACATCCTGAAATAATTCTGAAGGGTTACCGTCGCAAAGGTCTGGGTGGCATCCTCGATCTTCACATTTTCCTTCGCCTCTATAGCCTGGTGTAAACCATCACTGTATCGACGGCCTTCCATGATACGCCCGGTCTGCTCGTCTACGATCTTCACCTTGTTATCCATCACCACATATTCGGTATCCTTCTCGAACAGGGTATAGGATTTTAGCAGCTGGCGCATGGTATGTATCCGTTCGCTTTTTACGCTGTAATCGCGATAAAGCTCTTCTTTTCTTTCTGCTTCCTCTTCAGGAGAAAGGCCTTCCTTCTCGATCCTGGCGATCTCCATACCAATCTCTGGCATTACGAAGAAATCCGGATCATCCTTACCGGAAAGGAATTCGATACCCTTGTCTGTAAGATCTATCTGGTTGCTCTTTTCCTCGATAGTGAAATACAATTCGGCGTCAACTTTCGGCATTTCGCGGTTGTTGTCCTGCATGTAATAGTTCTCGGTCTTCTGCAGCAACTGCTTCACACCTTCCTCACTAAGGAATTTTATCAGAGCCTTGTTCTTAGGTAATCCGCGGTAAACTCTCAGTAACTGGAATCCACCTTCCTTGGTATCCCCCTCTTTGATTAGTTTTTTAGCTTCGGCAAGTACCTTCACCAGGTATTTTCGCTGGGCTTCCACGATATTTTCTATCGCAGGCTTAAGCTCCATGAATTCGTGGGTGTCTCCTTTTGGAACAGGTCCGGAGATGATAAGCGGTGTACGGGCATCATCGATCAATACCGAATCCACCTCATCCACGATCGCGTAGTTATGTGGTCTCTGCACCAGGTCGTCTGGTGAGTGAGACATGTTATCCCTTAGGTAATCGAAACCAAATTCGTTATTGGTTCCGTAGGTAATATCGGCATTATAAGCTTTTCTACGAGCCGCCGAATTAGGGCGGTGGTAGTCTATACAGTCTACGCTTAAGCCATGAAATTCGAAGATAGGAGCCATCCACGCGCTATCACGTTTGGCCAGGTAATCGTTCACGGTTACCAGGTGTACCCCGTTCCCGGTAAGGGCGTTAAGGTACACAGGAAGCGTTGCTACAAGGGTTTTACCTTCCCCTGTCTGCATCTCGGCGATCTTTCCCTGGTGCATGGCCACACCACCAATAAGCTGAACATCGTAGTGGATCATATCCCAGGTAACAGGTTTTCCGGCCGCATCCCAGGAGTTGTTCCATATGGCGTAATCATCCTCCAGGTTCACATATTCTTTCTCTGCCGAGATCTCACGGTCGAAACTGCTGGCTTTTACCTTTAATTTTTCGTTGTGAACAAAGCGTTTTGCGGTTTCCTTTACGGTGGCAAAAGCTTCGGGTAGAATATCGTTAAGTACGGCTTCAGAAAGCTCGTAAGATTTGTCTTTTAAAGCATCTACTTCAGCATAGATATCTTCCTTGCGGGTTATATCATCAATTTCATCTGCCTCCTTGTTCAGGGCTTCGATCTTTTCTTTTACCTCTCTGGTAGCTTCGGTGATCTTAGCTTTGAATCCTGAAGTCTTTGCTCTTAATTCATCAAGGCTGAGGGCCTCGAATTCAGGCTCAAGAGCCTTAATTTTATTTACAATGGGTTGTATTTCTTTAACATCTTTCTTCGACTTGTCGCCTACGAAAGCTTTTAATACAGAATCTAAAAAACTCATGTTGGTTTTTTTATTTAAAGGGGTTCAAATTTAAGCAAAAAAAAAGCCTCATGAATGAGACTTTTCCCTATTTTTTGCGTGTTGTCAATTTAATATTCGTCCTCATTCCAGAGGTAATCTTCATCGGTTGGATAATCCGGCCAGATCTCCTCAATAGAATCATACGAGTCTCCCTCATCCTCAATAGCTTGCAAATTTTCGACAACTTCCAGTGGTGCACCGGTTCTAATGGCGTAGTCTATTAACTCGTCTTTTGTTGCCGGCCATGGGGCATCACTTAAATAGGATGCTAATTCTAAAGTCCAATACATTGATTAATCGGGTTTTAAATTTTGGCAAAAATATATTTTTTGCCGTAATAGCCAAGAAAAAAATCTATTATTTGTACAATAATAATAAGAACATAACAATTAATCTAATTCTTTGCAAGATTTGCAGAGAATTTTTGATCATTGAGAAGGATTCAGGATTTTTTTGGGATCCATTGAATTTCTTCAGCCTGTAGTTGTTTAGACAACTTCCGTGCCAGCACAAAAAGAAAGTCTGAAAGTCTGTTCAGGTACTTTAGAACCCTTTCATCAAATGGTTCAATGTCATAAAGCGCGCTGGAAAGTCTCTCGGCCCGGCGGCACACACAGCGGGCTATGTGACAGAATGACACGCTCTGGTGACCTCCGGGTAAGATGAAATGTGTCATTTCCGGAAGTTCTTCATTCATCCGGTCCATAGCTTTTTCCAGATTTTCGATGTCTTCTTCTGAGATCTTAGGAATATTAAGCCGGTCCTTGCCGTTTTTTAGCTTCTCCTTCTCCGGGTCGGTGGCCAGGATCGCTCCCAGGGTGAATAGCCGGTCCTGGATCTCGATAAGCATGTTCATGGTTTCCTTATCGATCTCCTGGTCTCTTATTAGCCCTATATGTGAATTCAACTCATCTACGGTGCCGTAGCTTTCAATGCGAATATGATGTTTGGGAACCCTGGTGCCGCCAAAAAGAGCGGTAGTTCCTTTATCTCCTGTCCTGGTATAGATCTTCATTTTTGAAATTTAGGTATGTGTTCTAAGACTGAAATTCAGAAAATGCTGAAGCTTTTCCAGCCTGTCTTTTTCAGTTTGAATTTAGGTGCCTAAAGTTACAAAGATTCGGTAGGCTAAGAAAGCCGGGGAAGATAATTGGAGTTGGTAAGGAGTTATTTTGCCAGGGAATCTGATTCCTTTTCTTTTTTGCGCTCCATGTACCTGCGCCTGAAGTTCCTGTTTTTCCTTTGCTTTTTTATATTCTTGGCCTTTCTCGAATTCCAAAGGAAATAAGCTAGAAAAACAGCTATTATGGCAAGATAAATCCAGGTCTCCTGGTCCAGATCGATCATTTTTAAGGTCTTATTAGATACAAGGTAGTAAAGATTTTTAAAAGCTCAAAAAACAGGAATTCAAGATTAAAAAATCTGAATTCAAAATCTTATTTTTTGCCAACTGCCAACTGCTAACTGATCACTGCTGACTGACCACCGGTTTTCTTTCATCGCTTTCTACTATCCCGTCTTTCAGTCTTATAATTCTATGGGCATGTTCGGCGATATCTTCTTCGTGGGTAACCAGGATCACGGTATTCCCGGCGGCATGAATCTCGTCAAAAAGGTTCATGATCTCTACGGAAGTCTTTGAATCAAGGTTTCCGGTAGGTTCATCGGCAAGGATGATAGAGGGTTTGTTCACCAGGGCACGGCCCACGGCCACACGTTGTCTTTGTCCACCCGAAAGCTGGTTGGGTTTGTGGTCCATCCGGTCGCCCAGGCCAACGCTTCTAAGAACTTCTTCGGCTCTCTGCTTGCGTTCGGTCTTGGAGGCTCCCGCGTATACCATAGGTAGCGCCACATTGTCCAGGGCTGTAGTTCTTGGAAGCAGGTTAAAGGTCTGGAAAACGAAGCCGATCTCTTTATTCCTGATCTCGGCAAGTTCATCATCGCTCATCTGGCTTACATCCTTGCCATTAAGAACATAAGATCCCGAAGTTGGAGTGTCCAGGCAGCCTAAAAGGTTCATTAGTGTAGACTTTCCAGAACCTGAAGGTCCCATAAAGGCAACATATTCACCGCGATCTATGTCTAGGTCTATTCCTTTAAGAACTTTCACAACTTCATTTCCTAGAGGGAAATCTCTGGTAATATTTCGGATCTCGATTACTTTGCTCATTAAGACTGAATTTTCAACTGTAGGACGTTAACTTGTAAATTTTGTTACAACTAATCTTTCTTTTCCCGTGCATTCCTCTCCTTTCAGTCGTCGGATGTAAAAAAACGAATCAAAAAAAGGACACTTTTTGGGAGGTGTTTTCAATTTTGCTCTCACAAAGTTAGAACCACACTTCCCTGGCTAAATTTTTTAGAGGGCTTCAAAAATTTCTAACGCCAGAGAAATGCTACACTTACAAAAAAGTTTAAAAAATTTTTGCTGAAGATTTATGGATTGCAATATTTCAAAGTGGTTGCTCAATCATATTTTCTCATAAAATTTCACGGTGCTTACACTTTAAATTCTTAGCTAAATTTTCAGTAGGTTAGTTTCTAAATGTGGATTATTAAACTCTGATGGTGAAATGCTGTTTCACCTGTTCTTTTCTGAAAAATACAAGGCCCCACTGGAAAGTATCTATGCTCACCTGAACTTTAGGATGTAGTTTAATTTCTTCCCAGGCTTCTTCCATTTCTTCAGACCAGTGGATATCATCAAAAATAAATATCGAATCATTATGTGCAGAAGGCAATAATTTTTCGAAATAATCTAAGGTTGCTTTTTTTTGATGATTCCCGTCAAGATAAACCAGATCGAACTTCTGATTTTTCCTGATCAGAAGATCTAATTCCGCTTCAAATTCATTTACTCTGAGCCTTATATTATTAAGCTGGTATTTCTGGACTTGTTGTCGGGCGATATTTGCGGTTTCGGGACAGCCTTCAATGCTGATAAGCCCGGTGTTCTTATTAGCGGCGATGGCAGAGGAAGCTATGCCCAGGGAAGTGCCAAGTTCTAATGCCTTGTCTACTTTGAGGTAATTGGTTAGTCTATATAGCAATTTTGCCCTGTGTAAAGTGATACCGGCATTTTTGGCAATTGAAAAAACGGGACGCTTATTTGATTTGAATACCCTGCTTCCGGCACCAAAGTCGGTTACCTCGATGAATTCTTTATTTCTTAAAAGATCGTTCCGATAGTTTTTTATGAGGTCATATTGCTCATAATTACTTTTATCATAAAAACATTTGGTAACCAGGTCGTATACGAAAGGGGAGTGGAGGCCGTGTTGGTTCTGGCTTTTCAGGAGGAAGTTTAGGTAGGAGCGCAGTTGGAAGTACAATCTTTGTTTATGGTTTATTGTTTGGTGTTTATTGTTGGAGGTCTCTAATTAGAATCTGGTTTTTTAAATTTAATACCTTTTAAATCTGATCTTCTTAGATAGTACATAAAAGCACCTAGTTTGTTCTCAAGTAAATTACAATCGGCTTCAAGTCTTTCAAAATCTTCTTTATTAAGAAGGTTCTTATCCATTGATCTATAGAATTGAGATTTTAATTCGGCAACCGATCCTTTCGAATAACTCAGGAAATTGTGAAATTCAGGATTTCCTCCTCGTCCAAAACCTTCTGCAATATTGTCCATAATTGAACCAGAACTTCTTTCCATTTGGTTTGCCAGAGCGTAATTTTTCCCTAATGGTGTTTGATTAAGTAGCTTGTCAACAGATATGCAAATCTTTCTTGCCAGTTGCCAAACTTCAAGATCTTCAAATTTCTCAATTTTGCCCATTTATAAGATATTTTGATTTTTAAACCACAAACCACAAACCACAAACCACAAACCACAAACCACGAACCTACAATCTACCACTCACAACTTCAAAATTAAGCCTCTAACTTCTCCATCAACTCAAACCATCTTTCAGTTTTTGTCTCGATATCATCTTCGATCTCTTTTAATTTCATCGAATTCTCTGCGATCTCATCCCCACTGAGTTCCTTCAGGAATTTCTGCTGGACCTCCTCTTTTTTCTTTTCGAGCTTAGCGATCTCCTTTTCAAGCTTGCTGAACTCTTTCTTCTCGTTATAACTCAGGCTTGGTCCGGAGCTGTTCGATTTATATTCCTTTTTTTCTTTTTTCGATGGAGATTCTTCTGAGGCAGGTTTGCTGTCTTTAGGTTTGGATTGCTCGTATTCCCGGTAATCTGTGTAATTACCTGGAAAATCTGATACCTCGCCTTTTCCTTCAAAAACAAAAAGGTGATCGGTGATCTTATCCATGAAATAACGGTCGTGGGACACCACGATGATACATCCCGGGAAGTCCATCAGGAAGTTCTCCAGCACGTTCAGGGTAAGTACATCCAGGTCGTTGGTAGGCTCATCCAGGATAAGGAAGTTAGGGTTCTGGATTAAAACGGTACACAGGTACAATCTTTTCTTTTCCCCACCGCTCAGTTTTTCTACATAGTCATACTGTTTTTTACGATCGAATAAGAACCTTTCCAGCAGTTGCTCTGCCGAGATCTGCCTTCCTTTTTTAAGGGGAATATAATCTCCGAATTCCTTGATGACCTCCACGACCTTTTGGCCGGGTTTTATCTTGATACCCTTCTGGGTGTAGTATCCAAATTTTACCGTTTCGCCTATCACTATTTTCCCGGTATCGGGTTCCATATTGCCGGTAAGCATATTCAGGAAAGTGGATTTTCCCGTTCCGTTCTTCCCAATAATACCTAGTCGCTCTCCCTTCTTAAAAGTGTAGCTGAAATTCTTCATCAGCTGCTTTCCTCCTAATTCCTTGGAGATGTTATGAAGCTCCACGATCTTACTGCCCAGGCGTTCCATATTAAGCTCCAGCTGTACCTTATGATCCTGCCTGCGTTGGCTTGCCCTGTGTTTTATTTCATGGAAATCCTCGATACGGGATTTAGACTTGGTGGTACGTGCCTTAGGCTGGCGCCGCATCCATTCCAGTTCTTTTTTATACAGCTGCTGGGCCTTGTCGGTATTGGTGGCTTCCAGCTGATGTCTTTCCTCTTTTTTATCCAGGTAATACGAGTAATTTCCTTTGTAGGTATATAGCTTTCCGTCTTCAAGTTCAATTATTTCATTACAAACTCTTTCCAGAAAGTACCGGTCGTGGGTCACCATAAAGATGGTGAAATCCTGCTTTCTGAAATATTCCTCCAGCCACTCGATCATATCCAGGTCCAGGTGGTTGGTAGGCTCATCCAGAATGATAAAATCTGGTTTTTTCAATAGCATTCTGGCCAGGGCCAGTCTTTTCTTTTGCCCGCCGGAAAGGTTTTTTACCACGGCCTGCAGGTCTTCAAGATTGAGTTTGTAAAGTATTTGTTTGAATTCGGTCTCAAAATCCCAGGCATTATTGGCTTCCATGGCGTCCATGGCTTTTTGTAAAGCATCGGCATCCTCCGGATTTTGCAGGGCTTTTTCATACTGTTCCACAACCTTAAGCGTTGGGTTTTCACTGGAAAATATACTTTGCTCAATGGTAAGTTCAGGATCCAGGTTGGGTTCCTGGGAAAGGAAAGCTACCCGGATATCATTGCGATAGATCACCTGGCCCTCATCGGGAGTATCGGTACCCGCCAGGATGTTTAAAAGGCTGGTCTTCCCGGTTCCATTTTTGGCGACAAAACCGACCTTCTGGTCTTTGTTAATTCCGAAACTTATATTTTCAAAAAGCCTGCGTTCGCCGTATGATTTGGCTATATTTTCTACTGAGAGGTAATTCATGTGTTATTTAGTCTTTAGACTTTAGACGCTTGTCTGTAGTATGATGGCAAAAGTACGAAGTAACAAGGAACAATTATTAATAAACACTTATCAGTTATAAGTTGGGGGTGTGACTCTAAGAGATGCTGAAACTTCCGATCCCTCGGAACAGCAGGACGCTTCCCTATGAACGTCACCCTGAATTTATTTCAGGGTCTCTAAATTCTTTAACTCTTTAATTATATCAGATGATTTCAACTGCAGAGAGAAATCTAATTAATAAATGTCTATACTAAGAGATTTCTCAGTCGTCCCGAAGTGTCAGAATTATTTCAGAGTCTTAATGTTCAAATTTGATTTTGTCATTTGGACCCCGATTGGTCAGGAAAGAAATTTCTTTTGTTCCATTTTTTAAAGTCAATTAATAGCATCCAACATAAAGTTCAGCCTGTGTTGCCGCTAAGAGACGGGGTCTTCTTCAAAATGTGGTATTATTTAATTTCAAAATTATGTCCTTTCTTTTTCCCATCGCCGGAAAAAGAAACAAAAAGGTCTAGGCTTACGAAAGTTTCCCTGATTTTATTGTTCGAGATCTAAATTTTATGAACTCGCCTTCTGGTATTTGTTTACGTAAAATTACTAATCATCGTTACGGCTCGAACAGCATAAAATTTTACGATCTCTTCACTTCAAAATCTACGTGAAACTTTCGGTAGGCCGAATTACTTGGGAGTTAATGTGAAAATTAGGATTTTGAGTTGAAATTATATTTAAAAAGATTTCTAATTATCTTCATAGTAATAGGTTTTTTTAAATGGTAAATAAATTCGGATTATGAATGATCGTTTTAGAATATTTGATAGCTTTTAACAGCCAACAGACAACAGACAACAGACAACAGACAACAGACAACAGATAAAAATCGACGAATAAACATAAGCTTTCTACTCTCCACTCTCCACATCAAACCCCAAACCATAAACCACGAACCACAAACTCCCAACTCCAAACATAATTACATCCGAATGTTTTGATATTTGCCCGTAAAAACTATATTTGTTAAAACAATGTGAAGTCCCCCTATGCGATTCAAATCCTTTTTGTTTTTATTCGCTTCCCTACTAGCCTTATCATCCTGTGTATCTACAAAGCAGATGTCCTATCTTCAGGAACATGAGAAAGAAGTAGATAGTATTGTGCAGGTACAGCGATTGCGCAAACCGTATAGAATCCAGACCGGAGATCTCTTAAGTATAAGGGTTAAGGCATTGGATCAGGATATTGTTGGGATGTTTAATCCTATAGGTAGCGAAAATCCAAATGCTACTACAGAAGAGGCGGTCTATTTTGATGGTTTTACTGTAGACGACCATGGAAATATAAGGGTTCCTACTATGGGTGAGATCAATGTTCTTGGTTTTACTGAAAAAGAAGTGCGTGAAAAAATTGAAAAGAAATTACTCGAGGAATATTTCAAGGAAGAAGCTAATATATTCGTGACCGTAAAGCTGGCCGGGATAAGATATACCACCCTAGGTGAAATTGGGCAGGGAAGCCAGGTGGTTTATAAGGACCAGGTAACCATTATGGAAGCAATAGCTAACGCCGGAGGAATAACGGATTATGGAGATAGGGAAAATGTTCAGATAATCAGGCAGTATCCACAGGGGGAGGAGGTTCATGAAGTAGATGTAACCGATATCGATATCATGAAAAGCCCCTATTACTATATACAACCTAATGATATGATCGTGGTGAATCCCCTACCAAGAAAGGCTCTTGGACTAGGTACCACAGGGCTTGAAGTCTTCAGAACAGTGACAAGTTTGATTACACTAGCAACTTCAATTTATTTCTTAACTACCAGATAATGGCACATGAAGATGATCATATATCAGATGTAGGCTCTACCTTTGACTTTAAGGGGTTTATTCTTAAAGTTATAAGCTATTGGAAACTTATTCTCCTCTCAGTAGGGATTAGTCTTGCAGTGGCATACTATAACAACGTAAGAAAACTACCTGTTTACAGACTGGGGAATACCATCTCCATTAAGGATGATCAGAACCCATTTTTCACTTCCAATACCAGTTTAACTTTTAACTGGGGAGGAACCTCAGATAAGGTAAATACGGCGATGACCATTTTACGCTCACGGTCCCACAATGAGGAGGTAGTCCAAAAATTACAATTCTATATAAATTATCTTCAACAAGGAGAATATCAACGAGTAGATGCTTATGGGTATACCCCGTTTAAAGTTGTAGCCGATACCAATGTTTATCAGGCAAACAACGTAACCATGCAGATTAGTATGGTTGATGATATCACCTATAATATTACAGCAAAGGTACCTGGAAATCTAAGTCGTACGAACTACACTACTACAGAAACGGATAATAGAACTGTGGAACCCAGAGAGTTTAGTAGAAATTATAAAATTGGAGATCCTATTAATCTACCTTTTTTTTCGGGTTACTTAAAAAGAACTGAAAACCCATTAAATCGAGGGAAGGTATATTATGTAAGCTTTATGCCTTTTAATTCGGCAGTGGGTAGATTTCGCGGTGTCAGTATTGCTCCTCAGTCACCGGGTTCATCGGTACTTAATCTCAGTCAGACAGGCCTAAATAAGCCCCGAATAGTAGACTATTTAAATGGATCGGTTCAGGTTTTAAGCGAGAACATGCTGGAACGGAAAAATCTTTTTGCCACCAAAACTATCCGATTTATTGACAGTAGCCTTGCGGTACAGGCTGCACAATTAAAGGAAGTGGAAAATGAATTAAATGATTTTCGTAATGAAAATTCGATCATGGATATTTCTGCGGAAAGCGGAGAATTATCAGGCCAGCTTTCTCAATTGGATGTTGAAAAAGAGCAAATAAGACGACGACTTTCTTATTATAATAATTTAGAAGAATATCTTCAAACGAGAACGGATTATTCAAATGTTCCTGCTCCTTCCGTTGCTGGTATTCAGGAAGGGAGTATTTCTGCAGGAGTCCAAAAGATTATTCAGTTAGCTGAGGAACGACAAAATTATCAATATACCTTAAAAGAAAACTCACCGGTATTTGATGATATAGATCGTCAGATCAATTCAGTGAAATCTATTCTAATTGAAAATATTTCAAGTTCAAAAAGTTTAATTCGAAGTGAACTGCAAGATCTGAATTCCAGAATTAATAGATTAGAAAGCCAGGTAAAAAAACTACCTCAAGAAGAACAGGACCTTCTAAAAATCCAACGAAAATATGCTATTAATGAGCGAACCTATAATATGTTCCTTGAGAAGAGAAGTGAAGCAGGATTGATCAAAGCAGCCAATGTAAGCGATGTATTAGTTATAGATAATGCTAAAGATACCGGAGGAGGAAGAATAGGCCCAGATACCCAACTAAACTATGTAATGGCTATTATGGTTGGTGGTCTTATACCTTTAAGTTTTGTCTTCTTACTAGTTTTTCTAAACACTAATATTCATAATGCCCAGGAAATAACCAGATTGTCTCCTATTCCTATTATAGGTTTAATAGGGAAAAATAAGATGAGTAGCAATCTTGCAGTATTTGAATCGCCTAAATCCTCTATCGCCGAAAGTTTTAGAGGACTTCGCTCTAGTCTACAATTTATGTATAAAAGGCAGGGGGTTACGGGTTCTAAGACAGTACTCATTACCTCATCAGTATCTGGAGAAGGAAAAACTTTTTGTGCTATGAACCTGGCTACTGTTTTCGCTCTAAGTGAAAAGAAAACCGTGCTGGTTGGGGTGGACCTTAGAAAACCAAAGATTTTCGATGACTTTGAATTGAATAATGATCTTGGGATCGTAAATTATTTAATCGATCAAGCAACCCCAGAAGAGATTATACAACAGAGTAGAATTCCTTTTTTAGATGTTATTACATCGGGACCGGTACCTCCTAATCCTTCAGAATTACTACTTACAAAAAAAATGGATGACCTTATAGAATCCCTTAAGGATGAATACGATTATATAATTTTAGATACACCTCCAATCGGTATGGTAGCAGATGCATTGAATTTGGTTAAACATGCCGATGCAACATTATATATGGTAAGACAGGATTATACTAAAAGGGGAATGCTGGAAACCATAAATCAAAAATATGCCAAAGGTGAAATAAAAAATATCAGTTTTGTGCTGAACCATTTTGTACATAGCGCTAAATACGGTTATGGTTATGGCTATGGTTATGGCTATGGTTACGGTTATGGTTATAACAGATATGCCAAAGGTTATTACGGGGCTGCTCCAAATAAAATATCCCAAATTAAGGCATCCTGGAAAAAATTTATGAGGAATTTTGAGTAATGTTAAAGAATTAGGATTGGTGGAGAAGGAAAATAATGATTGGCTATACGAAATAAGCCCAAAAAGAAGTTTAATTGATCTTAATTTTAAGGAGATTTGGAATTACCGGGATCTATTAATTCTGTTCGTTAAAAGAAATATTATTACGGTTTATAAACAAACCATACTTGGACCGTTGTGGTATTTAATTCAACCTTTATTTACAGCTTTAACTTTTACTCTGGTTTTTAACAATATAGCAAATATTCCAACAGGTGCAATTCCACCATTTTTATTTAATCTTACTGGGATCACTGCCTGGAATTATTTTAATCAATGTTTTACTGGAACCTCTAATACTTTTAGATCTAATGCAGGCATATTTGGAAAAGTATATTTTCCAAGAGTTATTATGCCTTTGAGTAGTGTAATAACCAGTCTTTTTAAGTTTGGAATCCAACTGGGAATATTGATTGTTATCTATGTCTATCTTGTTTTTAACGGGCTTGAAATAAGTCCTAATTCTAACCTAATTTTATTTCCAATATATGTGCTTATGATGGCATTATTAGGCTTGGGTCTTGGGATGACGATTTCCGCTCTAACAACAAAATACAGGGATTTAAATGTCTTGGTTGGTTTCGCTACCTCTTTACTTGTCTATTTTTCAGCGGTGCCATATCCGCTGAGCGAAGTTTCTAAGAAAATGCCAGATTGGGCTTGGTTAGTAAAATATAATCCATTAACTCAAATAATAGAAGGGTTTCGTTATATGATTCTCGATACCGGAATTTTTTCCTGGCAGGGTTTTATTTACACTTTTATATTGTCAATTTTTATCTTTTTGTTAGGATTGCTCATTTTTAATCGAACTGAAAAGAATTTTATTGATACAGTGTAACTACATTAATTTTAAATCCCTTTATGAAGTCAAATTCTGCTAAAATACCTCTTTTTTGGTGGTCTGAATCCCGTCTTATGGGAAAGCAGAGGGAAAATTATGGAGATTTGCTCTCTAAATATATTGTAGAGAAAATTTCAGAAAAAACAGTTGAATGGGTTCAACCTAAGAAGCAATCCTGGTTTAAACGAAACAAAAAAAACTATCTATCAACTGGAAGTATAATTCATCATGCCACGGAGAAAAGTGTTGTATGGGGTAGCGGTATTATCGATAATGATCAATTAATAAGTAAAGCAACTTTCTTAGCTGTTAGAGGTCCTCAAACCCGTAAATATTTGTTGAATTTCGGATATGAATGTCCTGAAGTATATGGAGACCCAGCTTTATTGCTGCCAAGTATTTATAACCCAAATCTACCAAAAAGATTCTCTCTGGGCATTATACCTCATTATCAGGATTATGAAATGGTAAGGGAGGCATATAAGAATAATTCTGAAATTAAAGTGATTGATCTTATGACAAATGATATAGAATCTGTTACCGATCAAATTTTAGTTTGTGAAAGAACCATTTCTTCCTCCTTGCATGGTCTTATTGTATCCCACGCCTATGCCATACCAAGTTTATGGGTGAAATTTTCAAATAAAATTTTCGGGAATGACATAAAATATTATGATTATTTACAATCGGTAAATGTTGAGTTTTATGAACCAATAAAATCAGAAAGTGCTAAAGGATTGAGAGAATGGATGGTTTTAATTGAGTCATATCCTAATTTGCCAAGGACTAAGGATATTGAAAATATTAAAGAGAAACTATTGGAATCTTGTCCATTCACAGTCATTAAAGGAATTTTATGAAAACTGAAGATTCAAGAATTAGAAACAAGGAGCATTATGAGGAGATTCATGCTAAATATAATATAAAGAATATTTTATACTGGCTTGAGAATCTTGATGCGTTTCTTGACGCTTCTCTAAAAACTGATACAAGTTGGCATGCCTTATATAAGGATGGGCTTAGATATGAATTGAAGGGAAAAAAAGTTCTTGAAATGGGGTGTGGCAATTGTCTGAATGCAGGCGTTATGGCTGCATTGGGTGCTGAAGTTTATGCAAATGATATTGCTTCCTCAAGTGGTAAAATAGTCGAGGAGTTAAATAAACATTGTCAATTTAAATTTCCTATTAAATTTATTCCTGGAGACTTCATTGAAAACAAGCTAGAATCTTCGAGTTTTGATTTGGTTGTAGGTAAAGCATTTTTACATCACCTGGATATTCCACTTGAAAGATTATTTTTAAAGGAGACCGCTCGTTTATTAAAAGTCAACGGACAGGCAAGGTTTTTTGAGCCTGCAGTTAATCTAAAAATCCTTGATAAAATTAGATGGTATATACCCGTAGGAAATAGGCCATCTAAATTGGATAAAAATAAATTTAAAAAATGGAAGGATAATGATCCTCATCCAGATCGAAGTTTTAGTTCGAAACATTTCGAATTGGCCGGAAAAGAATTTTTTAGAGAAATTCAAATCTACCCGGTAGGAACTTTGGAAAGATTTAGTCGATTTATGAAATGGGGTAAAAAGAGAGAGGCTTTCCGGAGAAAGGCTTTAAAAGCAGAGTCAAATTTGCCGATGTTTATCAATAGACCCCTAGCAAGAAGCCAGGTAATTATATATAGTCTTCCAAAGTAATAGGTGGTTTTATTTTAGTAACTCTTCTATATACATTAATTCTTTTTTGCTAAAAACCTTTCGAAATTTTTCATTTTTGCTTCTATCTAATTTCCAGTCTTCGATCGATTGAAAGAAAGAGTTATCTCTCTCCAATTTTAGGAATTCGCATAGATCTTCGAAAAATTCTTTGGGTTCATTAACCAAATGTTCATAATTAAAAAGTCTAAAATTAAATTCCTTCAAGCATTCTTTTTCTATGTGCAACCATTTATAATACTCTACATATTCTTTGATAACCTCTTTTCTTGATTTGCCGCTAGGTGAATTTGAATTTTTATATCTCCAGTTACTGGTAAAGTAGGATGAAATTATGGCCCTTGGGTCCCTGTCTAACCAAACTATATATGGCTCTTCAAATAACTCATCAATAAAATTATATCTCGATGGGCCAGTTATTTTGGTTAAGAATCTATTCCTATTTTGAAAATGTTTAATCTTATTTATGACTTTCGCAGTATTCTGAATATCGGTTTTACTGAATTTAGAATCATTAAATCGAAAATCTTTTAAATAGGTAGACCAAAAATTATAGGCTTCCGCTGGTTTTGGTGATTTATCTAATCTTCTAATTTTTTCACCTATCAAATTATTTTGTGTAAGGCCGTTGAACAGGGACAAAGCCGGAATTTTCGGAAATTTATTTAGGTAAGTGGAAATCCAATAAAGATCTTTATGTGTTCCTAAAATGTTATTGATCAATGTAGTGCCGCTTTTTCCCGGCCCATGGATTATTATAGCATTTTTAATTTTTGTCATCTCTGTATTAGATCTAATTTCAAATCTATGATAATTTTACTTTTAAGTATTCATGTTCAACAGTCGGCACAATAATTATTTCTTAATATTGTAAATTCCAGCGTTTAATAAAATAGATGAGTATTCCCTTAGTAAGTGTATTTATGTTGGCGTATAATCAAAAAGATTATATCAACCAGTCAATAGAAAGCATCTTATCCCAACGTACAGATTTTCCATTTGAACTTGTAATTGGCGATGATAAAAGTACAGATGGTACCAGGGAGATATGTGAAAATTATCAAAGAAAATATCCTGACAAAATCACCCTAGTTCTTAACGATAAAAATTTGGGGATTGGATCGAATTATGTAAAAACCTTAGATAGGTGTAAAGGAAAATATGTGGCTATATGTGATGCCGATGATTATTGGATAGATTCTTACAAAATTCAAAAGCAGGCGAATTTTTTGGAGAAAAACCAAAATTTCGGAATCTGTTTTACAAATAATTACAATCTTTTTCCTTCCACGAAGAAATATCCTAGGAATGCAAAGAAGATTCCTGAAATAAGTGATTTCCAGGAATTAGTTTATTCTAATTATATAGCTTCGGTTACTGTAATGTTCAGAAACGATCCATTACCAGGATCTATGAAAAGCTGGATGTGTGAACTACCTTATTGTGACTGGCCAACTTATTTATGGGTCCTAAGAAATAATAGAAAGGTCTATTTTATGCCAGATATAACTGCTGTTTATCGTAAGGATTTTGGTACTTCAGCTGTGTTAAGAAATCAAAAAAGTAAAATAGGTGAAATCAATTTCCAAATTCTAAAGAATATTTATTCAATCACAGAATTTGAGGATAAGGTCCACGATTTAGAAAAATCGCTTTTAAAATATAAAATTGGTTTGATCTCGAGTTACAATAAGGAAAAAAAATACTTCAAATCCTTTAAAATGTTTGCTAAATTGATGATAAGTAAAAATTTCAAAGTAGGAACCAAATTTTATTTATATTCTTTAAAAGTTTCCATCTTTGAATCCTGAAAAAGTAAATAAGTCCCGAATATTCTTTCGTAAATTGAAATTAAAATTTACAAATCTTCTTAAATTTTTCTTTCATAAATCCTTTCGTGCCCAAAAGTTAGATTATAAAAGGATTCCAATATTTATTATCAGTTTTAATCAGTTGGACTATATGAAAAGACTAATTGATTATTTGTGGAAACATAATTATAGAAATATTAAAATAATTGATAATAATTCAACATATCCCCCTTTATTAGATTATTACAATTCAATAGAAGATAGAATCAAAATTTTTAGGCTTGACAAGAATTATGGTTATAGAGTATTTTGGAAAAAAATGAATTTATTCGAAAAATTCACCAATGGTTATTTTGTCCTTACAGATCCAGATATATTGCCAAATCAAAATTGTCCTTCAGATTTTTTAAAACACTTTATGAAAATTTTAGATGGAAATCCAGAAGTGAAAAAGGTAGGATTTAGTCTCCAAATCGATGATCTACCAAACGAAAATCCGTTAAAAAAGAATATTATTGAATGGGAAAAAAAATACTGGGTTAAAAAAAATAAAAATGGAGATTTTATAGCTGAAATTGATACAACTTTCGCGCTCTATAGGCCAGGTGTAAAGAGCGTGAGTTATAAGGCTATTAGGACCAATGAACCTTATATGGCGAAGCATTTACCGTGGTATCGTGATGAGCAGCAATTAACAAAAAATGAACTTTATTATCAGGAAACAGCGGGTAGTTCAAATTCCTGGAATATTAATAGGCTGAACCAAAGATATACTAAATAGAAGCATTCTATGATTGCTATAGTTATCCCATATTATAAAATTCAATTTTTCGCAAAAACCTTAGAATCACTTAAACAGCAGGAAAATAATAATTTTCAAGTGTATATAGGAGATGACAATTCTCCTCAAGATCCTACCTCAATAATTGAATATTATAGATCTTACTTAAAGATAAAATATCATAGGTTCGATGAAAATATGGGATCCAAAAGTTTAATAAAACAGTGGGAACGTTGTGTTTCTTTAATAGATAATGAAACATGGATTATGATTTTGGGAGATGATGATTATTTAGGTGAAAATGTAATAAATGAGTTTTACAACCATATTTCAACCTTTTTGAATAAAACCAATGTGGTAAGATTTTCCAGAATTTTGGTAAATGAAAATTGTGAAGTTTTACAAATAAATAAAAGCAATCCCGTTTGGGAATCCGCATATTGTTCTTGTTTTAGAAGGTTAGCTAAAGGAAATCGTAGCTCTCTTTCAGAACATGTCTTTACATTGGAGAGTTATAAGAAGTTCGGTTTTTTTGATTACCCGCTTGGATGGCATTCTGACGATAGAGCATGGTTAGAATTTTCAGATGATAAAGAAATCTATTCCATCAACCAAGCAAAAGTTTATGTTAGATTTACCGAATTGAGTGTTTCTGGAAGTTTAAAGAATACTTCATTTAAAAACTTAGCCACGAAGCAATATTTTAGATTTTTATTAAATCAAATCGGTCGATTTAAATCTAAAAACAGGAATACGGTTATTAGAATTTGTGAGCGAGAGTTTAGTAAAAATAAAGACCTATATTTCGAGAATCTAGGACTGGTAATATGGAGTAGTATTAAGATTATGAATTTAAATGAATTTAAAAATCTTATGGTTAAGGTTTTTAGAACCATATACAAGAATCAATTAAATGCATAGAACAGAAATTATAAATAGTTTAATATCTGCCCATAATTTAAAAAGGTATATAGAAATTGGAGTCTTGGATGGAAAAACCTTTTTTAAAGTTAAATGCAGGAATAAGATTGCAGTAGATCCAAATTTTCTTTTTACAAAGAAGACCATTTTCAGAAATATTCGCAGGGATCTTAATAATTTGAGGAACCAGTATTTTGAAGTTACTAGCGATCAATTTTTTCTGGATCAAAGGGATTCTCTTCAGAATAGACCACCACAGGTAATTTTTATTGATGGATTACACACTTTTAGAGCAAGTTTAAAGGATGTCCTCAATTCCCTAAAATATATATGCACGAATGGATTTATTGTAATGCATGATTGTTATCCTCCTAATAAAGCTGCTTCGGTAAAGGCTAAATCTTATGAGGAGGCAAGGGATCTTAATTTACAGGGCTGGACTAATGAATGGTGTGGTGATGTATGGAAGACTGTAGTATATCTTCAAGAAAAAATTCCATTTTTAGATATAAAAGTATATAATACAGATTATGGAATTGGTATTATAAATATTAATAAGCCAACTAATGAAGTTTCTTTTCAAATTGATGAAGAAATTTTTTCAAGAATAGATAAATTGGACTATGATTACTTAGTCTCTCATCCTGAAAAGATCAATTTAATGGAACCTTCAGAATTAAGTATTCCCTTTAATTAATTTATGATTTTAAAAGCAGAAAATATTTCCAAACAATACCGCCTGGGAACCGTTGGTGCGGGAACTTTAGGAGAGGACCTTAAACGAATCTGGTATAAGATACAGGGAAAGGAAGATCCATTTTTAAAAGTTGGAGCGGTTAACCAGAGGAACAGTAAGGCTGATGGCGAAGATTATGTATGGGCATTACGAGATATTAATTTTGAAGTTAACGAAGGAGAGGTTTTAGGGATCATAGGGAAGAACGGAGCAGGTAAATCTACCTTGCTTAAACTGCTTTCCCGTGTAACTGCTCCCACCACCGGAAGCATTAAAACAAAAGGAAGAATAGCTTCTTTGCTTGAAGTAGGAACAGGCTTTCATGGGGAACTTACGGGAAGGGAGAATATCTTTATGAATGGAGCGGTCTTGGGGATGACTAAAACCGAAATAAGAAAGAAGCTGGATGAGATCATTGCTTTTTCTGGTTGTGAGCGGTATATAGATACTCCGGTTAAAAGATATAGTAGTGGTATGACAGTAAGACTTGGTTTTGCAGTTGCTGCACATCTTGAACCAGATATCCTGGTGGTAGATGAGGTATTAGCGGTAGGAGATGCTGAATTTCAGAAAAAGGCCATTGGGAAAATGCAGAACCTTTCGGAAGGACAGGGTAGGACCGTTCTTTTCGTTAGCCATAATATGGGATCTATTAAGTCATTGTGTGATAGAGTTATTGTCTTAGATGATGGTGGGATTAGTTTTGACGGCGATACTGAAGAGGCAATAAACTTTTATTTAACAAAAAATCTTCGAAGCGCAGGTGAAAGCTTGAAAGATAGAATCGATAGATCAGGAAGCGGAATAGTTAAACTGGAGAAAATTCAGTTTTTGAATGCCGCAAAAAGACCTGTTGACAAACTCATTTCGGGTTTAAAAAGTACAATTAGATTATATTATTACGCTCAAGAAAACTTGAATAAAGTCATCGTTGGTATTGCTTTTTTTGACAGAAATGGAAATATGTTAAGCGGAATCAATAACGATGAACAAGGTTATTTTCTGAAGGTAAAAAAAGGCCAAGGCTATTTTGATCTCGAATTTGATAAGCTACCATTATATGGAGGTTTATACTTTTTAAATATTATAATAGGAAATCAAAATACTCTAAATAAGTTAGATGCTATAGAGGGTGCTGTTGAGCTCGAGGTTGTTCCGGGAGACTATTTTGGAGCGGGTAAGGACAATCGCAGAAGAAATACTCCTGTTTTGGATGCAAAATATAGAAGCTTTTCCAATGAATAAAATTCACATAGGTTATCCTAAAACCGCCACCACATTTTTACAAAGAGAAGTTTTTAAAGAATTAAAAAACCATAAATTCATAGGTCATTCTGAATTTCGGAAATTAGGACTGATAAATCTAATATGGAAAGCTGATAGAAGTATTGATTATGATAATCTAAAAGAATTATTTCGTAGTAATAATAATAATTTTATATCATTTGAAGATCTTTCAGGCCCATTGTTTCAGGGGTCAATAATGATTGATGAAATACCGAACAGACTATTCAAAATTTTCGGAAAGGAGCTAAAAGTTCTTATTACGATTAGAAGGCAGGAAGATTTGCTCAGGTCAATTTATATACAATATATACATCAGGGTGGGACCAATAGCCTTTATAATTTTTTAAAAAAAGATAGTTTGGGGATGAACCGTATTGATTTAAATGCCTTTAATTTTTTAGAAACCTATAATAGGTATAAATCGGTTTTTGGTAATTCCAATATCGTAATTTTACCTTACGAAAAGTTTAAAATTAATCCTACTGAGTTTATCGGAGATCTGAATGATTTTTTCGAAAATGAAAATATAATTTTAAAAAAGAATAAGGTTGTTTATAGAAGTATGGATGGACTTCAACTTAGACTTCTTAAAAATTTGAATAGATTTATTCAGACACCAATATCTGAAAAATATATAATTCCTCCACATATAATTAATCAATCTAAAATTAGGTTTTGGTGGCAAGATTCAGATTTTTTACGAATCGGAAATTTTTTTAACGAAGAAGACTTACAATTACTGAAAACAGTCTCAAGGCGATATTATGATTCTAATCGACAATTAGATGAACAATTATCTCTAAATCTTGATTTATATAAATACTATTAAACTTATGTCAAAACCCAGGGAGTTCTATAATAATTTTCAATCGAAATTGATTAGTGATTATACTATCAGTAATAAAAGAATGGAATCGGCCATAATTAATCTTGGTAGTTTTATTCCTTCTAGTACTGAAAATATACTCGATATTGGATGTGGAATAGGCTGGAGCACTCATGAATTTGCAAAAGCATTACCCCATTCTAAGGTAGTAGGAGTCGATCTAAGTCCGGTTTTAATCAATACTGCCAGTAAATTGTTTTCAAGGGAAAACCTAAGATTTGAAACACTGGATGTTACAAGGGAATTACCGGAAAACCTTTTTGATATAATTGTCATGATCGATGTATATGAACATATTCCAAAAGATAATCGTCAGGCATTCAATCTTTCTTTGAACAAAATATTAAGCTCTCAAGGAAGAATAATCATGGCATGCCCCTCAAAATTCCATCAACTTTGGTTGCAAAAGAACAATCCTAAAGGTTTGCAGCCCGTCGATGAGGATATCGATTTTGAAGTAATTTCTAGGCTTTCTAAGGATGTAAATGCGGAAGTGACATTTTTTGAATACCAGAATATCTGGAACCAAAATGATTATTTTTACGCCGTCCTTACAAAAAATCCAAGATATGGTGTAGATGAGCAGTTTCCTGAATTAAAACTTGAATCAAAGGAAGAGAGACAGGCCAGGCTTAAAAATCAACTTAAAGTTGAGGTTAAAAAAAATACAAATAAAAATGGTTTAGAAAAAATCCTGAGTAAACTTAAGAAAAAAGTAAAGCCTAAATGAATATTGCACTTATATCCCCATCGAGAGATGCCTATTCAGAAACTTTTATCAGGGCTCATAAAGAAAATTTAAAAGGGAAAGTTTTCTATTACTACGGAGCAACCTCTGATTTAATACTAGAAGGACAAGGACCCATATCTAATTCTGTCTTTAAGAATTATTATAAGTTAGATCGAAAGGTAAATAAGAAGCCTTATTCTTATTATTATGATAAGTTACTTTCCAGATCATTTAAAAAAAACAAGATACAGGTGGTGCTTGCCGAATATGGTCCCACGGCAAATAAGTTTCTAAGAGTAATTATAGAAAATGAATTACCACTTATAGTTCATTTTCATGGGTATGACGCCTCTAGAAAGAGTGTCATAAATCAAAATGAAAGATATAGCAGGGTTTTTGAATATGCTACTTATATAATTGCTGTTTCAAAAAAAATGGTAGATGAGTTATTGAAATTAGGCTGTCCTAATCATAAACTGATTTATAATCCTTGTTCTGCTGATCCTCAATTTTCTCAAATTAATCCGAAATTTTCCATTAACCAATTTTTAGCGGCTGGCAGATTTGTGGATAAGAAAGCTCCATATTATACAATTCTTGCATTTTCTAAAGTGGTTAGAAAATTTCCAAACACTACCTTGATTATGGCTGGTAACGGAGAGCTTAAAAATACCTGCAAGAATTTGTCCAAATATTATGGGCTGCAGGAAAAGGTGATATTTCCTGGTGTAATAAGTCCTGAGCAATTCAGGGTATATTTAGAAGAATCTCTGGCCTTTGTTCAGCATTCAATTACTGCAGATGATGGAGATTCTGAGGGAACTCCGGTGGCGATAATGGAAGCCTCGGCAGCTGGATTGCCGGTTATTTCTACTTTTCATGCAGGTATTCCGGATGTTATTGAGAATGGGCAAACTGGTTTTCTGGTAGATGAACATGACGTAAACGGTATGGCTGTGAAGATGATACAGTTATTGGAGAATAATTCCTTAGCCAGGCAGCTTGGAATGGCTGGAAAAAAAAGATTAAGGGATAATTTCAGTATGGAAAAACATATTGATGTCTTGAATGAGCTTATTGCTAAGTCTATAAAAGCATAACAAAATAAATTTTATTATTTAATCGAATAATTCGAATTATTTGAATCCAGTAATTTCAATAATAATCCCGGCTTACAATAGATGTAATTTTATTGGAGAAACTTTAGATTCTGTTATCAATCAATCCTACTCTAAATGGGAATGTTTGGTAATAGATGATTCTTCCACAGACAATACCAAGGAATTGTTGGATTATTACTGTTTAAAAGATCGAAGAATAAAATTTTTTTCAAGACCTGGTCATTTACCTAAAGGTTCAAATTCATGTAGGAATTATGGAATAGAATTAAGTAAAGGTGAATATTTACAATTTTTAGATTCAGATGATCTACTGGAAAAGAATAAGCTGAAAGCTCAGGTGGAAACCAGTGTAGGTAATGATTTATTAATAACTGGTAAATGGGGTGGATTTTTAAATTCTTCAAATTTAAGATCGAGATTTAAATATACTTATGGCCTTTATCGTGACTTCAACAGTCCAATTAATATGTTGCAATCTATGGGCTTTTATAACGAATTTTTTCCTATGCATGTTTATTTGATTCCAAAAAAACTCATCGAAAAAGCCGGCAAGTGGAATGAAAATATAGTTATTAATCAAGATGGAGAATTTTTATCTAGAATAATATTGAAAGCAAGCAAAGTTCTTTTTAGTAATGATTCAATTGCGTATTATAGATATGGGAGTGGACAAAACTTAAGTGATATAAGTAACATAGAAAAAGCACGTGAGTTAATTAAAAGTTGGGAGATTATCGAAGAAAACATTAAGTCTGAAGGGTATAACAAAACGGCCTATGTGGCTAACGCCAAATTCCTTTTACAGCTAAAATTTAAAGTAATATTCCCGAAGTTATTAAAGGAAAAATCTCAATTTTTTTATGGAGCTAAAGACTATAGTAAATGGTATAATAGAATATTTATAAAGTAGTTCCAAATTTGTAATATGAGGTAATATGAGAGGAAAAACTATAATATTTAGAATTTGGAAATTCCCGGCTACCTCTGAAACCTTTGTAATTAATCAAATTTTAATAGCGAAAAGCTGTGGGTATGAGGTGAAAATTCTTGTTGAAGATCTCCAGGATATTGATAATAGTATCCACAGGGAAATTATAAGATCCAATGATCTGGAAAGCAGGATAATTACTGAAAACTATAAAATTCCCAGGATAAAAATTCTAAGAATTCTTAAGGGGTCGTTATTACTAATTAGAAATTGGAAAAACCTTAGATTTATTAAAAAATTTTCCGCTTTACAAAAGGATAAACTTTCCGCGTTATTCAAATTTTCAAGTTTAAAATATTTGAATAATTATGATCTAATTCATGTCCAGTATGGAACTAATGTAAAACCTTTGGACCAATTAAAGCGAATAGGGTTCTTAAAAACGCCTTTGCTGGTTTCCTTCCATGGCCATGACCTGGTATTTCCAATCAACGGACGAATCCCTGAAAAGGGATATTATGACGATCTGTTCAAATATGGGGATAGATTAGTAGTAAACACACCCTATCTGGAAGACATTCTTCTTAAATTAGGTGCTTCCTCTGATAATATAGAGATAATACCAGCAGGAATAGATACGAATTTCTTTCGGCCAAATAATTCTTCCTCCAAAAAAGCTAATCAAATCAGTCTTATTACAGTGGGAAGACTGGAATATCTTAAAGGGCAGCATTTGGGAATTGAATGTGTTAAAGTATTAAAAGAAAAAGGTTATGAAGTTTCTTATGATATCATAGGTTCCGGTAGTAAGTTTGAGGATCTAAAAGATTTGGTGAATATTTATAATTTGAATGAATATGTTACCTTTTGGGGTAATAAATCAGCAGATGATATCAAGAATCTTTTGCAAAAAAGCGACATTTTTTTAATGACATCAATAACAGATCCTAAATATGGTTCCGAGAGTCAGGGTTTGGTGACAGCAGAGGCCCAGGCTTGTGGATTACCGGTAGTGGCCTTCGATTCAGGTGGTGTTAAATACACAGTAGATCCTGACCACTCCGGATTTTTAATACCTGAGGGCGATGTACAGATGATGGTGTCATTTCTTGAAAAGTTGATCAATGATGAATCTTTACGTTTAATTATGGGGAAGCAGGCCAGAAAGTTTGTAAAGGAGAAGTTTTCTAATGATAGATTACTTCAAAAATGGGAGTCACTTTATAAAGCTACTCTTAAGTCATGAATCCATTAGTTTCAGTCATAATACCGTGTTATAACGAAAAAGATTTTATCTCCTCTGCAGTTAGGTCAGCTTACAGTCAAACCTATAACAACAAAGAAATTATTGTTGTAGACGATGGCTCAGATGCTGGTACAAAAAATGTATTGAATAATCTCAAGGATTCAATAGATCATTTAATTACTCAAAAGAATTCCGGTGTAGTTAGTGCGAGAAATAATGGAATTAAACGGGCAAAAGGTCAATATATTCTTACCCTAGATTCTGATGATTGGTTTGAAGAAGAATTCTTAGAAAAGGCCGTTCAGATCTTAAAAAATAATCCCAAGGTTGGAATGGTAAGTTGCTGGACTGCTGTTAGAAATTCTGAAGATAAAATTACCAGGATATCAAAACCTACAGGTGGATCAGCATTCAACGCTTTATTTCGAAATAATGCTCCAGCAAGCCTGCTATTTAGAAAATCATGTTGGGAAGATGTTGGCGGATATGATGAGAATTTAAATAAGGGGTATGAAGATTGGGAATTTAATGTTGCAGTTGGAAAATTTGGTTGGCAAGTTTATATTATTCCTGAAATTCTATTTAACTACAGGAATGTTGCGTTGTCAAGAAATAAATTTGCTAGAGATTTTTATGACGAAATTCGGTTATATACTTTTAAAAAACATAAAGATCTAATAATTGAAAATTTTGATCCTACTATTGAACTTTTACTAGGGGAAATAGAAAAATTAAAGAAGGAGAATAAAAAAATTAAAAACTCTGCAGGTAAAAGGTTAGGAGATCTTATTTTGAGACCTTTGAAGAAAATAAGATCAAAATTTAGTTAATAATGAAGCTCCCCTTGGTCTCCATAATAATACCCACTTATAACAGGTGTGAATATATTGGTGAAACCTTAGACACTGTAATTTCTCAAAGTTATTTTAATTGGGAATGCCTGGTGGTAGATGATGGTTCCAGTGATAATACTTCCCATTTATTAGAATTTTACAGTGAAAGAGATAATCGAATTAAATATCTGGAAAGACCTAATAATTTGCCTAGAGGCGCTAATTCCTGTCGGAATTTCGGTTTTGAGAAAAGTCAGGGAGAATTTATTCAATGGTTGGACTCCGATGATCTGCTCGCTACAAACAAAATTGAAAACCAGCTCAGAAAATTAACAAGTCTCAACGAAGAAATAATTAGTAGTAAATGGGGGAAATTACGAGATGGCGATGTTCAGTTTTTTGAAGATCTTGAATCTTACCAAGATTTTAATTCCTTGTCAGAATTTCTTGATGCGCTTGATAAATCAGAAGGATATTTTCCTATACATTCTTATTTAATGTCCAAAGATATAGTTGCTCGTGCAGGCTATTGGAACGAAACCTTAAAGGTTAATCAGGACGGAGAGTTTATGATCAGGATATTCCTGGAAATGAATTCAATGCTATTTACGAAAGATACTTTTGTTTTATACAGAAAGGATTCTTCCTCTTCAACTAGTCTGCTATCAAAAAAGAGTTTAAAGCATTTGGTAGCTAGTTGGAAACTAATTCAATCCCATTTAATTGAAAAATATCCAGATTTGGGTAAAAGATATGTAGATAACGCAAAGAGAAGGATATTCATTAAATATCGTGAAAGTCCGAAATTGATTAATTCACAGAGAGATTTTTTTGGAAATATCCCTGATGAAGAGCCATCTGATTTTAGACTGGCATTTTATAGGGTGATAGTTAAATACTGGTTGTCCAGGAATATATTAAGGTTTCTCAAAAATCTTAAAAGAGGTCGAATTAGTGTGGAAAAGGTAGAATAATATGCAGTATCCTGAAATTTCAATAATTATTCCAGTTTATAATAGAGAGAAATTAATTTCCGAAACTCTTGATTCTATCCTAGCCCAGAGTTTTAAAAATTGGGAATGTATAATTGTAGATGATCATTCAACAGATAATACAGCTAATGAGATAGCCCCCTATTTAAAGGATTATAGATTTAAATTTTATAGAAGACCAGATCATAGGAATAAGGGTGCAAATACATGCAGGAATTTTGGGCTTGAAAAAAGTAATGGAAGCTTTGTTCACTGGTTTGATAGTGACGACCTGGCACATCCAGATTGCCTCTCTATAGCTTTTGCACTATTAAGTAAAGGAAAAATAGATTTTTGTCATTATAAAAGGTCTGTATTTCGTGGTGAATTTGATAAACAGTATAAGAAATACAGCAGTGCTATAGATCCTGTAAAGGTTGATGTCGCCAATATAGAGGATATCATTTTAAATAAGTTATCATTTAATACATGTAATGTAATCTGGAAAAAGAGTTCCCTGAAGGACTTAAGATTTAATGAAGATATTATATATGCGGATGAATGGGAATATTACACTCGTCTAATACTACATGGGCTTAAAGGTATAAGCATTTCCAACGAGCTTTTCTTTGGTAGAAAACATGTAGATTCAACTACCTATGAGTTCTATCATGATCACCAAGGAAGAAGGAAGTCAAAAATAGTAGCCTCATTGATTTTAATGAATGAATTAAAAAGTAAGCAAAAATTCTCAAAGATACTATACGATCATTTTTTTCAACTTGGTTACTTTTTAAGATCTGAAGAGATTATCAAATATTTGATGGATTTAAAACAGATAGGTTCTTTTCAACGAAGGTTTTATTTGTTTTGTGTACGGAATTATGACTTGATAAAACCTATCTTACGATTCAAATCAAAGATCACTTAATATAGAGATTATTCTTTCCCCAGTTTTCCCATCCCATAACTCAGGGATTGAGCCTTTTTTCCAATCATTGTTAAACAGCCTTTTTAAAGCAGGACCTATATTTTCTGGAATTGTACCAATTACTTCATTTGTTCCTTCATACACAGTTTCGGGTCTTTCTGTATTTTCCCTGATAGTGATGCAGGGTACATTAAGAAACGTTGTCTCTTCAGTTATCCCACCGGAATCTGTGATCACAGCTTTCGACCTTTCTACCAGATAATTAAATTCCAGGTAATTTAAGGGGGCGGTAAAGTGTAAATTTTTAATTTTTGGAAGCTTTTCTTTTAAAACAACTGCGGTTCTGGGATGAACCGGAAATATGACTGGCAAACCTTTGGAATGCATTTCAATCTCCTTCAAAATATGCTGTAATTTGTTAAGTTCGCTCACATTTGAAGGTCTGTGAAGGGTCATGACGAAATACTCATTCTTCTCTAATTCCAGCTCTTTCCATAGTTGTGGAGGAGCAAATTTTCTTCTGTTCCGGATAAGTGTGTCAATCATAGTATTTCCCACGAAATGGACATCAGAACTTTCTTTTCCTGTAGTTAAGAGATACTGTTTGGCCTTTTGAGTTGTAGTGAAAAAGTAATCACCAATACTATCAATCAGAACCCTGTTCACTTCTTCCGGCATGCTCCAATCATAAGATCTTAATCCAGCTTCAATATGAGCAATCTTAATATTCAGTTTCTTAGCAGTGATCGCGCAGGCCATACTGGAAGTGACATCTCCAACAACAATGCACAGATCTGGTTTGTTCGAGATCAAAAGGTCTTCGTACCGCTGCATTATCAGGGCTGTTTGGGTAGCTTGGCTTCCACTTCCTACAGAGAGGTTGAAATCTGGTTCTGGTATTTCTAAAAGTTTAAAAAAATTATCACTTAGGTTTTTGTCATAATGCTGACCGGTATGAATTATCCTAAAATCTAGATTAGAATTCAGGTGATTGTTTGCATGAATGAGAGATGCGATTTTAACAAAGTTAGGTCGGGCACCCGCAATAAGGTCTATTTTCATTTTTAGATAAGCGATTAATACGCTTTAAAGTTATGATTTTATAATTAAGCCGAGCATAGCAATTGAACAGGAGAATAGCCATAATTTTTTTACTTTCGTTATAAACTATATCATATTGCAGAACTCTCCATTCAAGAAAATTTTAATCGTCGTAGAATCAATCGATCTAGAAAATAGTAGCGGAGCAAAAGGGAGGGTTGCACTAATTAAAAATTTGAATCAAGCAGGCTTTGAACTTTTAGTATATCATTATTCCAGAAAAGATATTTTTATAGAAGGAATAAAATGTATTTCCATAAAAGAGAAAAGAAGAGGATTTTTGTTTTACCTGAGTCGTATAGAGCGATATATTAGATATCTTTTCAAAATAAAACTGAACCCTGAAATTGAAAAGAGAATAGGATTTTCATTTACACTTTTGAATGATCGAGATAGTATTATAGCAGGCTTGAAAGAAGAGAAAACATTTGAGCCCGACTGGGTGTTAACTCTCAGTCAGGGAGGAAGTTTTAGGCCACATCATGCCTTACTCCAAATTCCAAGGTGGCATTCAAAATGGATAGCTTATATACATGATCCCTACCCCATGCACTGGTATCCCAAACCTTACACCTGGAAGGAATCGGGATACAGGATCAAACAAAATTTTATGGAAGGCGTTGCAGATAAGTGTACTTATGCAGCATTTCCATCATTATTATTAAAAGAGTGGATGGGAAGTCACTATAAGGCGTTCTCTAAAAAAGGCGTAGTTATTCCTCACCAAATAGATAAGGGAATTCAGAAAACTAAATCTTCATATATCAATTTAAAAGCATCTGAGTTTACTATCCTTCATGCAGGTAATTTTTTGCAGGCCAGGCAGCCTTTCGGACTTATAGAAGGATTTAAAAAGTTCGCTGGTAAATACCCACGAGCCAAAGCCAAATTGATTCATATTGGTCCTGCAGATCATTATAGAGAATATTTAGAGAAGGAATCCGAGGATAATGCATCGATTCAAGTGAAATGTGAAAACATAGCCTTTAGCGAAGTTAGCTGGCTTCAGGAAAATACCTCGGTGAATGTAATTATTGAAGCTAAGGCAGAATTTAGTCCCTTCTTGCCTGGAAAATTCCCTCATGTAATTTCTTCGGGAAAACCAATTCTGTTACTGGGGCCACCAAAGAGTGAAGCCAGACGTATCCTGGGGGAAGATTATCCTTTTTGGTCTGAAATTGATGATGAAAACAGAATTTCAGGTATAATCGAAAAATTGTACCTGGATTTTGAAAACGGCACTTTAGATATGAAATATGATAAGGTCGAGAGATATCTATCACCAGAAAAACTAACTGAAATTTTTGCCGATCTGAATAAAGAATGAAAATATTAATGGTTTCCATCTTTGCCCCTCATTTTTTCAACTGGACTGAACAGTTGAAAGATTCTGGTCATGAGATCTACTGGCTGGATGTTTTTGACTCGAATACTAAGGTCGAGAAGATAGATTTTGTAAATCAGGTGACTGGATGGCGTTACAAATGGGATTACCCGGGACGATATTTGTTAAAAAGGAAAACGCCTAATCTTACAAAGCTTATTAATATTTTTAATGAACGGGATTTTCAGAAAACCCTTAAAACTCAAATCGAAAAGATAGAACCTGATATTGTACACAGTTTCGTTATCTACCTTTCTGCAGCTCCATCTTTATCGATCATGGAAAGCTTTCCAGGATTAAAATGGATAGTATCAACATGGGGGAGTGATATTTTCTATTATAGGAATAAACCCTCCTATTTAAGAGATATACGGAATGTTTTAAGCAGAGTAGATTATTTATTTACAGACTGTAAGAGAGACCTGAATATTGCAATACAAAATGGGTTTAAGGGTGAGTTTCTTGGAGTTTTTCCAGGGGGAGGTGGTTACGATTTTACAGCAATATCTAAGTCGATTAAAAAATTTGAAGAGAGGGATTTGATCCTTATAAAAGGATATCAGGGTCTTCATGGAAGATGTATTGAAGTTCTAAATGCTTTACAGTTATTAAAAGAAAGACTGGTAGGGTATAGAGTTATCGTCTATGGAGCCGGAAAAGAAGTTATAGAATTTGCGGAAGTTTCTAAAATGATCAAGTGGTCTAATTTTAAAATTTTTGGTAAAATTAGTCATACTGATGTTTTGGAACTTATGGGACAGGCCAAAATAGCTATTGGGAATAGCCTTTCTGACGGTATTCCAAATACTCTGTTAGAGGCAATCATTATGGAGGCTTTTCCGGTTCAGTCGAACCCGGGGAATGCTACTTCCGAGATTATATTAGACGGAGTAAACGGGATACTTCTCGAGGAACCTGAAAATGTAAATCTGATTCAGCGGAAAATCGAATTATTGTTGAATAAGGAATTGGATCTTAAAAAAGCCGTGGAATACAACTCTTTAAATGTTAAGCCCTGCCTTGAAAGGAAAAAAGTTCAGAATGAAGTTTTGGAGCGATATTCTTTAATAGAAAACCAACTTGAAGAAGTTAATAAGTCTAATTGATGGATCATAAGATAACCTTAATTTATGCTAACCGGGACAGGTCTTACGATCGTATAAAAATTTCCCTGGACAGTTTAGAGCGCCAAACCGAAAAGAATTTTAAGGTTGTATTCGTAGATTATGGTAGTAATTCGGTTTTGCAGAGTGAGTTAAAAGACCTTTGCAGTCAATATCCATTTATTGAATTTTATCCTTTAAATGTAAGCCAGTTATTATGGAATAAAAGCAAAGCCCTAAATTTCGGAATTCTTCATTGTAAAACATCTATTATATTTATAGCAGATGTAGACCTGGTATTTCATTACAATACCATTAAAAACTTAAATAAGATAGCATCCACCGATTCCTTTTATCTATTTAATTTAGCTTATCTATCAGAAAATGAGTCGGAGATACTTAAAAGGGAGTTTGAATTTGAAGATCTTAAACCTTCTAATACTGGAGATGTTAATGGAATGATACTGGCTCCAAAAAACGCTTTCATGCAGGTAAATGGATTTGATGAATTTTTTCATTTCTACGGTGGCGAGGATGTTGATCTTTTCGCCAGAATGGGAAACGCAGGTTTTAAAGAACGGAGATGTGATCATAGTTTCTTTTATCATAACTGGCACCAAAGCTTTTCAGGTTCTGAAGATAAATTGATAACCAGCAAACCAAGAGTAAAGAATATTATGCGAATAAACCAGGAACATTATCTTTCCAATAAACGGTTTAAAAGAATACGACCCTCACGTCAGGGTAATATGGGGGAGGTGATAGACCCTATAAAAGCAGAGAAATTGAAACATCCTGAGCATAGGTATAAAATTCAGAATATTATGGCTCATGTGGAACATTTTTTAAATGAAGAATTAAAAACTGTTTCAGGAGTAGTTCAGGCACATTTTGAAATAGATAGTTATTATCATAGCACTAAACATCGCATAAAAAAGGTGGCCGGTAGACAAACTCAGCCTTATATTTCATTAAAAGAAGTAAATGATATGATATTAAAGAAGATAATTTTTGATTTTCGCGATTTAAATTACTCCTACAAGATATCAGATAATCTTCAAAGGATAGATTTTAGAATTGAATTATAAGCATGAGCGCATCAATAAAACGTAGTTTATCCTTTAGATTACGTTCCTTCAAGGAACACACCAAGAGGTTTGGGCACCAGGTTTTTGGAAATCGTAATTATAAAAAATTCGTGATTATAAGCGATTCCAGGACCGGTTCTACTCTTTTAAGAAATCTGTTAAATTTTCATCCTGAATTAATAGTTGAAGGTGAGGAATTTAAGATTGTAAAATCGACAAGTGAGAAAATTTGGGGAAAAATTTTCGGACCCAAATTGGATGGAATAAAATATGTTGGATTTAAACTTTTCTATCAGCATCCGGTTATAGGGGACAATGAAGTGTGGGAATATTTAATTAGAGATAAGGATATCCTTATAATTCATTTAAAAAGAAGAAATGTTTTAAGGTCTCTGGTTTCAAAAAAAATTGGTCTCAAAACAAAAATGTGGACTGAAAATATTTATTCCGGAAAGAGATTACCTCTGGAAGAAAGAAAAATAGAATTGGAAATTGGTGAATGCGAGGAATATTTTAATTCTATTTCGGAATATCAGAAGGGGATAAATGAAAAATTTAAAGATCATGAAATAATCGAAATATTTTATGAGGACCTTGCAGATAATAGAAAAAGAACTTTACAACAATTTGAAAAAAGATTTCAAATTCAAGAGTTTAGCAAAGATTCTCAATTAAAAAAACAAAATCCTGAATCACTCGATCAATTAATTGAAAATTATGACCAGTTAAATGATCACTTCAAGAATTCTAAATGGAGTAAATATTTTGAATAATACATGATGATAATAGCTGAAATTGGTCAAGCACATGAGGGTAGTCTGGGAATGGCGATGAGCTATATAGATGCTCTTGCCGAAGCCGGAGTAGACACTGTAAAGTTTCAGGTACATGTTGCCGAGGCAGAAAGCAGTGTTCACGAACCCTTCCGGATAAAGTTTTCAGATCAGGATAAGTCGCGTTTCGATTACTGGAAGCGAATGGAATTTTCCTTGAGTCAATGGATAATGATCAAAGACAGATGTGAGAAAAGAGGTGTTGAATTTTTAGCTTCACCTTTTAGTAATGCAGCGGTTGACCTGTTAGAAGAAATTGGGGTTAGAAGATATAAAATTGGTTCGGGAGAAGTAAATAACCTTCTTTTATTGGAAAAAATTTCCAGAACGGGTAAACCAGTAATTATATCCTCAGGCTTAAGTTCATTTTCGGAGTTGGATAGAACCGTTGGTTTTCTTAAAAAGAAAAAAGTTGAACTTTCAATATTACAATGTACTACTTCTTATCCGACTAGGCCTGAAAGTTACGGTTTAAATGTGATTAAAGAATTAAAGGAAAGATATCAAGTTCAAGTTGGGTTTTCAGATCATTCAGCAAGAATCGAAACTTGCATTGCAGCTTTTGCCCTGGGGGCAGAAATCCTAGAATTTCACGCGGTTTTTAGCCGTAAAAGTTTTGGACCTGATGCAACTTCATCTTTAGAAATAGAGGAGATAAAAGATTTGGTGTCTTCAATTAAAAAGCTAGGAATAGCATTTCATAATCCGGTAAATAAAACTGATAATTCCGATTTTAATTCTTTAAAGGATATTTTTGAGAAATCCTTGGCAGTAAATAAAAAACTGGAAAAAGGCCATATTATACAATTTGATGATCTTGAAACAAAAAAACCAAAATCCTACGGTATAAATGCAGCAGATTATCAAAAAGTTTTAGGTAGAAAAGTTTTGAAATCCCTGGAAAAATGGGATTTTCTAAATTGGAACGATCTGCAAGATGAGTAATACAGAATTCACCAAACAACAATATCAGAAATTTTCTCAGGCAGAAGGGAGTCAGTACATAGTAAGTGAATATGCATTAAATCAGATATTAAAACTTGTCCAGAAGTTTAAACCAGTCAATATACTTGAATTAGGTGTTGGTATTGGTACAATTTCCGACTCTATTCTTAAGAGGTATAATTCAAAGTATCAGCCAAACGTATATGGTATAGAAAATAATTCATTTTGTCTTTCTAAAATTCCTGAAAATTTAGGTGAAGATTATAGAAAGTTAAAACTTTTCAATTCTATTCAGGGTCTTCCGGAAAATATAAAATTTGACTTTTTAATTATAGATGGAAAGGATAATGATCTGGAATTGCTAAAAGATAAAATAAGGGATAAAGCGATAATTGTAGTAGAAGGAGACCGAAAAGATCAGACTGATATTTTTAAAAGTCTTTTCCCATCCTCAAAATTTGTACATTCTATTACCAGTAAGCGTAATAGTGTATATTCTAATAGGCCTAAAGATCATTTTCAGGGAGGAATCAAGCTTCTTTTTCGCGATCCTGATCTAAAGCAGAATTTTAAATGGTTAAAACTTAAATTTTCCTCTAAAATTAATTTTCAACTTAGAAGAGTTTCTAGATGATGAATAAAAGAAAAATTTGTGTAGTCATAACGGCGCGTCCTTCCTATAGCAGGATTAAAACAGCTTTGGAAGCAATTAAGGATCATCCTGATCTGGAACTTCAATTGGTTATTGCCGGTTCGGCATTATTAGATCGTTATGGCAATGCAGCAGAATTCATCAAAAATGACGGTTTTGACGTGGCGGCAAAAGTCTATATGGTTCTGGAAGGTGAGAATCCAACCACCATGGCAAAGACCACAGGTTTAGGCCTTATGGAACTTACAAATGTATTTTATAATCTTCAGCCAGATGCAGTGATAAGTATCGCAGACAGGTTTGAAACTATCGCCACTTCTATTGCTTCGTCCTACCAAAATATACCTCTTGTTCATATACAAGGAGGAGAGGTAACTGGTAGTATAGACGAGAAAGTTAGGCATGCCAACACTAAACTGGCAGATCTACATTTAGTATCAAATGAAGATGCCAGGGAAAGAGTCATAAAATTGGGTGAAGATCCCGATATGGTAATAAATACCGGCTGTCCATCTATAGATCTGGCAAAACAAATCGAGAATGAGAACGGGTTGAATTTTGACCCATTAGAGAAATATGGAGGTGTAGGAAGTCAGATCAATTGGAAAAATGGGTATTTGGTGGTCATGCAGCATCCGGTAACCACAGAATATTCAAAATCCCGGGATAATATAATGGAAACCTTATATGCAGTAAAGGAAAGTGGAATTTCTACATTTTGGTTCTGGCCTAATGTTGATGCAGGTTCAGATGGCACCTCAAATGGGATTAGAACTTTTAGAGAAAAGGAAAATCCTGAAAACATTCATTTTTTTAAAAATATGGATGGCCTGGATTTTCTACGATTAATCAAGAATTCTAAAATGCTTATTGGGAATTCCAGTGCAGGAATAAGAGAAGGAAGCTATCTGGGTGTTCCAGTTTTAAATATAGGAAACCGCCAGCAAAAAAGGCTTCGAGGCGAGAATGTTACTGATGTTGGTTACAAAAGGTTTGAAATATTAAATGCAATCAAAGAACTGGAAGGAAATGCTAGATTTAGTAAATCTAACCTTTATGGTGACGGTGAATCCGGGAAACGAATTGCAGAAATTCTTGCCAAAGTTGAGTTGAGATCTTCAAAAACAATTAGTTACTAATAATGCTGGCTGTAGCTAATTTCCACTATATCAGGGAGGATTTTGATTCTGAATATCCAAGTATTTTCGGGTTGACCCCGAGGCAGTTCGAGAATCAGCTCAAAGTATTATCGAAACAGGGAAAATTTATCTCACAGGCTGAGCTTTTAGACCTGGAAAAACATTCTATAGAAGATAATTTATTGCTTGTCACCTTTGATGACGGTCTGAAAGAACAATTTGAGCTGGCAAAACCTATTCTGGATAGAATGGGAATACCTTTTATATGCTTTATAAATACTTCTAATTTTACGGAGAAAAAAGTTTCTCTGGTGCATAAAATTCATCTTCTTCGTTCCAGAATAGATCCTATGGAGCTGGAAAAAGGAATTTCGAGAAATTATTCTTTTCAATTAAATGAGGAAGAAAGGAATAAAGCCCATATTCATTATAATTATGATCCGCCTGCAGTTGCCAGGTTGAAGTATTTGCTCAATTTCAAAATTGAAATTAGCGATCTTAAACAAATTATCGAGCCGTTATTCAATGAAAATTTCAATGAACATAGGATGGCTAATGATCTATATATGGAAATAGACCAGCTAAAAGACCTATGGAACGGAGGGAGTCTCGGGTCCCATGGCCATACTCATGATCCCTTAGGTTTGGTAGAAACAGAAGATGTAGAGAAGGATCTAAAAAATACACAGAATTTCTTTATTTCCAACTTTGGGGAGCAAGCCAAGTTGTTTAGTTATCCCTATGGATCTTATGAAGCCTGCGCAGGACTTTCACAATCTATGGAGCAAGCCGGTTTTAAACTAGCATTTACCATGGAAAGAGCGGTAAATTATCATATATCGGAGAATCCATTTTTGGTGGCGAGGTATGACTGCAATGACCTTCCTGGTGGAAAAGCAGATTTATTTAAAGGAAAAAGTCTTTTCGAAAACTGCGTATTTGCAAAATGGCACACCTATGAGAACAGTACTTTTAACCAGTAATAGTTTCAGACACAAGTATATTTCCCAATGCCTGGCAAGCGGCACCGATCTTCAGTTAATTATTACCGAAGAAAAGTCGGCTACCATAGAAAACACTGAAGGACTAAATGAAACCGATGCCAGGTTTATAAAAGATCATTTTGAATCCCGATCTGCATCTGAAGAAAAATTCTTTGGAAATATGGGATTTCCAGAGGATATACTCCAGATAAAACTTCAGTATAAAGAAGTCAACACTGAGCTCACATTAGAATTGTTAAAGGAAACCGACCCGGATATCATAGTTTTATTTGGCACCTCGATAATTAAAGATTTCATTTTAAAGGCTTTTCCCAATAAGATCATTAATCTTCATCTAGGTCTATCTCCTTATTATAAAGGCTCGGCAACTAACCTATTCCCGCTTTTGTATGAACAGCCACAATGTTTAGGTGCCACCATTCACTTAGCAGAAAAGAAGGTTGATTCGGGTAAAATATTGCATCAGCTTAGGCCCGATCTTTCCAAGGATGATAACCTTCATGATGCCGGAAATAAGGTTATAAAAAGAGCAGGAACACTGTTACCTGAAATTTTAAAATTATATTTTCGGGGAGAGATTATTCCGATAATGCAGAAGGCTAACGTTAAAATTTACAGGAATAGTGATCTTACTACCGATAAACTGCGCAATATTTATGATAATATTGAAAAGGGGTTATTTTCAACATATTTAATGGATAAAGACCAGATCGATAACAAATATCCTATAATTTCAAATTTGAAACGATGAGAATCTTAGGTTTAATAACGGCAAGAGGTGGTAGTAAAGGGATACCTGGGAAGAATATAAAAATACTAGGAAGTATTCCTTTGATTAATTATACTATAACCTCAGCTAAAGAATCAAAGCTTCTATCGAAAATAGCTCTAAGCTCAGATGATGAGGAGATCATGAAAATTTCCGGGCAACAGGGAGTTGAAGTGCCCTTTAAAAGACCGGGAGAACTGGCCGAGGATAATACTCCGAGTCTGAAGGTTATCCAGCACGCATTGAATTTTTATAAAGCAAAAAATGAAAATTTTGATGCCATCTGCCTGTTACAGCCCACGACTCCTTTTAGAAGAAATGGGCTTATTGATGAGGCTATCAGGAAATTTATTTCGGGCAATTATGATTCGCTAATCAGTGTAAGGGAAATTCCGGCTGATTTTAATCCACACTGGGCCTTTGAAGATCATGATGGGATATTAAGAATAGCTACCGGGGAAAAAACTCCGATTCCGAGAAGGCAGGAACTTCCTAAGGCTTACCATAGGGATGGAGCTATTTATATTACTGCCACCAGGCAAATAATGGAAGAGAATTCCTTACTTGGAGAAAACATTGGCTTTATTAATACCATGTCAGATGATTATGTAAATATAGATACCATTAGTGATTGGGAGAGGGCCGTAGAAATATTAAAAACTCGTAATTAATGTGCGGTATAGCTGGAATAGTTGGGCCTGAGATTAAAAAAGGTGATTTGGATCTAATGTTAACTTCAATGGCCCATCGCGGACCAGATGCGAGAGGAGTATATCATGACAAGGGTTTTGCCATAATTGGACATAACAGACTCTCTATAATCGATCTATCCCATGAAGCAGATCAGCCTTTTAGTGATCCCACAGGTCGGTACCATTTGAGTTTTAATGGTGAAATATATAACTATACCGAACTAAGAAATGAAATCGGCTTAAGCTATCCTTTTAAAACTTCTTCAGATACAGAAGTTTTATTAGCCGCTTATTTAGTTTACGGCAAGAATTGTCTGGAAAAGTTTAGAGGAATGTTTTCTTTCGCGATCTGGGATAACAAAGAAAAATCTTTATTTGCTGCACGTGATCGTTTTGGGGTGAAACCATTTTTTTACAGTAATACTAATGATTTTATTTTCGCTAGTGAGATCAAGGCGATAAAAGGAATAAAAGGATCAACTCCAAATGTAAGGCAATGGGCAAATTATTTCTGCTATGGTTCCTATGGAATTCCGTCAGAAACCTTTTTTCAGGATATTCATCAATTACCTGCCGGCCATTTTCTCGAATTTAAGGATGAAAAGTTACAGATAGAAAAATGGTATGATTTTCCTGTACGAATCTCTTTATTAAAACGGACTTATTCTGAGGACGAGATAAAGCAGAAGTATCTTGAACTTCTAAAAGATTCAATAAAACTAAGGTTCAGGGCCGATGTACCTTTGGGATTTAATATTAGTGGTGGTGTGGATAGTTCTCTATTACTGGCCTTAGTAAATAACAATCATAGTTCAGAAAAAATAAAAGCATTTACCTTTTTTACAGGCGATGAAAGATATGATGAGTTGCCCTGGGTAAAAGAAATGATTTCCCAAACAGGAAACCCTCTGGAAAAAGTAAAACTTTCCTCTTACAAGGTTCCTGAATATGCCAGTTTAATAAGTGAAGTTCAGGATGAACCATTTGGAGGAATTCCCACCCTCGCTTATGCCAGGATTTTTGAAAAAGCTAAAGATTCAGGAATTAAGGTTCTGCTGGATGGGCAGGGAATGGATGAACAATGGGCGGGATATGATTATTATAAAACAAAGGATAATTCCATAGTACAGGGAACCGGAAAGTCAGGTAGTTTCAAACCCAACGTTCTCGCAAAAGAGTTTAGGGATCTTGCTGTGAAACCTGATTATCCCAGCCCCTTCGAGTCCAGGATGCAAAATTTACAATACCGAGATCTTTTTTATACTAAGCTTCCAAGGGCTTTACGGTTCAACGATCGTATATCCATGGCTTTTAGCACAGAGCTTAGAGAACCATTTCTGGATCACCTTCTGGTGGAATATGCATTTGCTTTGCCCGATGAAATGAAAATAAAAAACGGAGTGCATAAATACATGCTGAGAGAATTGACCGGCGATTTTGTCCCGTTTAAGATCACAGAGGCTCCAAAAAGGGCTTTACAAACTCCTCAAAGGGAGTGGCTTGGAGGAGAACTGAGAGAATATGTCGATAGCAGGTTATCCATTCTTCAAGAAAGTAAAGTAAGTAACTGGTTCGATTTTAAATCCATTTATAAGGAATGGGAGGATTATCAAAAAGGTGAAAAACAGAATAGTTTTTACCTATGGCAATGGATTAATGCGAGTCTTATATTTGAAAATAGCTGATATAATCCTTCAGTTTTCTATATTTGAAAGTCCTGTAAACCTATCCTGATTTGACACCAAAAAAACTTCTTGTAATTATTCCTGACGGAGTCGGTCTTCGAAATTTCGTCTACACTAATTTTCCTGAAGAAGTAAAAACTGCAGGTTGGGAGTTGGTCTATTGGAACGCTACCGGGTTTAAGTTAGATGAATTGGGTTTTAAAGAGATCAGTTTAAAACCCAAACCCAGGGCCTGGACAGATCTTTTGAAACGCGCTAAGATCAATGTAGAGTTGGAATATTTTGAGAAAAAGTTCAATGAGCCTGTATATAAGAAATATAAGTTTTCTTCTTCTGAAAATAGTTTGAAAAATATATTGAAAGGTCTAGTAGTTAGTTCTCTAACTAAAAAATATAAGGGAGAAAAAGGTCTGAGTAAATTAAGAACACTAATACAAAATTCTGAAAGGAAATCTAAATATTACAAGCACTGTAAAGAGGTATTGAGTCAGGAAAAACCTGATGCTATTTTCTGTACAAATCAAAGGCCAGTGAATGCGATTTCACCAGTTTTAGCTGCCCAGGACTTAGGAATTCCTACATCCTGCTTTATTTTTTCTTGGGATAACCTCCCTAAAGCTACCAAGGTGATAGATACAGATTATTACCTGGTGTGGAGTGAGCATATGAGGGATGAACTACTGCGATATTATCCCTATATAAATCAAGAACAAATTAAGATCACCGGAACTCCTCAATTTGAAATTCATTATAAAAAATCAGTTGTTTTACCAAGAGAATCGTTTTTCTCAAAATATAACTTGGATTCTTCTTGGGAATATCTTTGTTTTTCCGGGGATGATATCACCACCTCGCCTCATGATGAGTGTTTTTTAAGAGATGTAGCCGAAGCAGTAAATCAATTAAATAAAAAAGGAGAAAATATCGGGATCATTTTTAGGCGCTGTCCTGTAGACTTTTCTGGCAGATACGATAAGGTTTTACAAGAGTTTAGTGAAATTATAGTTCCCATAGATCCAGACTGGACAGGCAATGGTGATTCGTGGAATCAGGCTATGCCAAAAAAGGAAGACATGGCATTGCAAACAAATATTGCTGAACACTGTTTTATGGTTATTAATGTGGCCTCCTCAATGATTTTTGATTTTGCGACAAAAGGAAAACCTTGTGCATACCTCAATTATTTGTTAGAACTGAAAGATCAGAAAAAGGATATTAGGGAAATATATTCTTATATTCATTTTAAAACCATCCCTGAAGATGCTGTTTTCTGGATTAATAATAAAGAAGAGATTGGAGATATAATTCAACAGGCCCTGGAAGACACTAATAAAGAGAGGTTGGGTATGGCGATGAGTTGGTTTCAACAGATTAACTGTTATGCAAAAGATGCCTCAAAGAATATAGTTCATCAATTAGACGAGATAATTTAGATGCATATTGCTTTTCTTACACCCGAATATCCCCATGAAAAGACGAATGCTTCCGGAGGTCTAGGTACAAGTATTCGAAATCTAGCGGAAGGCCTGGTAAAAAAGGAAGTTAAGGTAAGTGTGGTAGTTTATAATCAGGAAGTTGATGATGAGTTTAAGGATAACGGAATTGACTTTTACTTTCTGAAATTTCGAAAATACAAAATTGGAGGATGGTACTTCTATAGAAAATATATTCAGAATCAACTAAATAGTCTTATAAAAAGAAAGGGAATTCATTTAATCGAAGCCACAGACTGGACTGGAATAACCGCTTTTATGAATTTAAGCTGTCCTTTGGTTATTCGTTTAAACGGAACTGATGCCTATTTTTGCAACATAGAGGGAAGACCTCAAAAATTTAAGAACAGGTTCTTCGAAAAGAATGCTTTAGTAAATGCCCACGCACTTGCCTCTGTAAGTAAATTCACTGCTAATAGAACAAATGAAATATTTGGTATAGATAAAGAATTTCAAATTATCCCAAATAGCATAGAACTCGCTAAGTTTTCTCCTTCAGATATTGAAACTGATTCTCATTGCATACTTTATTTTGGTACTATAATCCGAAAAAAGGGTGTTTTAGACCTTGCTCATATTTTCAATAAGGTGGTAGAAAGGAAACCAGAGGTAAAGCTGCTTATGATTGGGAGGGATGTAATCGATGTGTTCGAAAATCGCTCAACCCTGCAGCTTTTTAAAGATAGCCTATCTGATTTGGCCAAAAAGAATTTTATTTACAAAGGCGCAATAGATTACGACGAGGTTAAACTGGAAATTGAAAAATCTACAGTGGTAGCTCTTCCCAGTTATGCGGAGGCTTTACCAATGACCTGGATCGAGGCCATGGCATTGCAAAAGGCACTGGTTACCTCAGATATTGGTTGGGCAGGAGAAGTAATGGTCAATGGTGTTACTGGTTATACCGTTTATCCAAAAAAGCATCAGGAATATGCAGATAAACTTCTGAAATTATTATCAGAACCTCAATTAAGAATAGAAATGGGATCGAACGCGAGAAAACGGGTCGAAAAAAAGTTTTCTTCTGAAATCGTCAGCAGACAGAATATTGCTTTTTACAAAGAAATAATTAAGACTGTAAATTCTTGATCTACCTGAATCATATAAAAGGGAAAGAGCTTATTTCAGCTGAAAAAGGGGACAAAGTGATCGAGCTTACTTCTGTGAAGCTTGTAGAGGCATTTTGGGAATTATGTGCTGTTTATCCCGATGAGCTTATCATTTGGATAGATAGGAGTATTTCCATGAAAATTTCTGATCGTTTAAAAACCATTTTCAGTCATGATCTGATCATGGCTTCTTATCCTTTAGAAACGCAATATTTACCCGATACAATTGGATATATAGATCAATTACCTTTTATAAATCCCGATTATTCGGTTAGGTATCCAACCTGGAGAATGAGTACAGATATAGGTGGTATAAATGGAAGAATTGCGTTGAGGTTTAAAAGCTTATTCGATGGAATTAAGAATTTAGGGTATTTGTTAAATTCAATAGCTAAAACAGGTCAACAGAATTCTCTTTTCTGTTATTGTGAACCAACTCTGGTTGAAAACCGAAAGTCAAGTCAATTGAAATATTTAGCCAATACCTCAGACACTTTCAGGTTTGTAGCACAGCATTACAAGAAAGAATGGTTATTTGTACTTTTCTTTTGTTATAAACGCTATGAAAATAAATTACCGATAAAGTCATTTTTGAGCAATCTCAAGAATAAATCATTTTTTAAGGAAAACGTGGATCTTTCTGGAATTTTGCCAGAAAAAATAGGTGTGCGCAATGATTATTCAGTAGATGTAATAATTCCCACCATGGGAAGGCCAGAACATTTAAAGAATGTGCTTGTCGATCTCAAGGCCCAGCAAATTAAGCCCTTAAGGGTTATAGTGGTGGAACAGGATCCAGATGAAACCACACAGAGCCAATTATCATATTTGAAAAATCAAGAATGGCCTTTCGAAATTATCCATCGGTTTATTCATAGAACGGGAGCCTGTCATGCCCGGAATCTTGCTTTAAAATCGGTTAAAGGGGATTTTATTTTTTTTGCAGATGACGATATACGCTTTTCATCAGACCTACTGGAAAAATCTCTGAATGAAATTCAAAGGCTTAAAGTGAATGCTTTAAATCTGAACTGCTTACAGCCAGCAGGAGAAACAATTTTTCATAAGATAAAACAATGGGGAGCCTTTGGATCTGGAACATCAATAGTTAAAAGTAAATTTGCGCTGCAGTGCCGGTTCTCAGAAAATCTGGAACATGGTTTTGGTGAAGATATTGATTATGGTTTAAAGTTGAGGTCTAAAGGTTGCGATATAATATATCATCCGGATATAAAGATCAAGCACCTAAAAGCAGATATTGGTGGATTCAGGCAAGTTCAAAACTTTCAGTCCAAAACTGATAATATTGGCCCTAAGCCATCCCCAACCATGATGCTTCTGGTAAAGAAATACTATTCCAAAGAAATGCTGAGGGGATACAAAGCCGCACTTTTCTTAAAGTATTACCGCAACCAGAGAATTACAAATCCAATTAAATATTTTCGGAGTATGCGGGAAAGATGGAATATTAGTGAAAAAATGGCTTCCGAAGTTTTAAAATCAAATAGGAAAAATTCAAAAATATCTCATGGAAAGCAATATTGAGATAAAATTTGCTTTGATAATTTGCACCTACCATAGAGCAGATTCTCTCAAGAGATTATTAGAATCTGTTGTAGATCAAAGTTTGTATCCAGATCAAATTCTGATTATCGATGGTTCAAAAGACTATCGAACACATAACCTACTTCGAAAAAACAGTTTTGCAAATACGGAATATTTAAGGGTTGAAGATAAAGACCGCGGATTAACCAGGCAAAGGAATTTTGGTATATCGAAAGTTGCTGAGGATATTGAGGTAGTTTGTTTTCTTGATGACGATATTGTCTTAAAAAAGGAATATTTCGAACAATTAATTAGAACTTATAAGATTTATCCCAATGCCCTAGCAGTAGGCGGCAAGATCTTGGATGAGGCTGAATGGAGAAGAGTTGCCCCTGATTATAAAATTAAATTTGATGAATTCAAATTAGATGGATTCGTGCGAAATCTGGGAAGCCGAAATGTATTAAGGAAAAGGCTTGGATTATTACCTAACCAACCACCAGGGTTTATGCCTGAATTCTCTCATGGATTCTCAACTGGATTTCTTCCTCCATCAGACAAAATTTATTCGGTAGAATTCTTTATGGGAGGAGTTTCTTCATACCGAAAGGAATTATTTTCAAAAATAGCGTTCTCTACTTATTTTGAAGGTTATGGTTTATATGAAGATATGGATTTTTGTCTGCGTGCCTCAAAAATAGGTCAGTTATATTTGAATACTGCCGCCTGTTGCTATCATTTTCATGAAGAAGCTGGTAGGCCTGACCAAATGAAATATGGAAAAATGGTAGTGAGAAATGGTCATTATGTTTGGAAATTAAAGAATCCAAATCCAGGATTAGATAACATAATAAAGTGGAATTTAATCACTTTCTTACTTCTGGTAATTCGATTTAAAAATGATATTTTAGATGGCGAGAAAGAAGCCAGAAAGGATGCTATAGGTAGATTGAAATACTGGATATTGCTGGCTTGGAATCCTACAGAACCTGATAAACCCAAATCTTGACAAAGAAATCAGTTAACGAAAGGCAGGCGGAGTTTTATAGGAACTTCAAAAAGAACAGGGCTACCAAAATTTGGTACTCAGTTAGAAATGGTCTTTTCAGAAATATCAGAAAAAATATTGGGGCAGAAGCTCAGATTTATGAATTGCATAAAAAGTGGTTTGGAGACCTTTCAAATTCAAAAGTTTTAGATCTTGGGTGTTATGCAGGAAACTCATTGTCTTATTACCTGGCAGAACATTCTAGCTCCTACCTAGGAATAGATCTTAGCGCACCGGCCATTGAAAATCTAAAAAATCGAATTTCAAAATTACCTAATGCCGAAGCAAAAGCTATAGACTTTCTTTCTGAAGACTTTAAAGAAAAGGAATTTGATCTAATATATGCTTATGGTGTCCTGCACCATTTCAAGGATACTGATGAATTAATTTTAAAATTAAAGGAGAAATTAAAGCCAGGTGGTAAAATCGTAAGTTATGATCCCCTTGAAACAAGTTTGCCAATAAAGTTAGCCCGTACCTTATACAGACCATTTCAATCTGATAGGGAATGGGAATGGCCATTTACCAAACGGGTATTCAATAAGTATGATAAAGAATTCGAGATTTTAGATCGCAGAGCGGTTTTCGGAAAATCTAAATGGATTTTTTTATTGAATTTTTTACCAATTTCAGAGGAAAGGAAAAATGAAATCGGGAGAAAATGGCATAATCACGACTGGGAAAGGTCCAGACATTCTGAAGCTCATCTATATAGTTGCATGCACCTAACCATGTTAATGCAGAAAAAAATTCAATAGCATGAGATTTTCAATATTTACCCATGCTGAGCATAAATGTTTTCGGGGGAGACTGTATTCTTATGCTCCTTATGTAAAAGAAATGAATCTCTGGATTTCTCATTTTGATGAAATATGTGTTTTAGGTCCGGTTTCTAAGAAAGATCCAGCCTCGATCGATTCAGCCTACACCCATGATAATTTAAGGTTTAAACCTATCCCTGGGCTACATTTTAAGAATAAAAAATTATTTTCTAAGAGCGTTCTCAATTCGTTCAAGGTTATCCGCGAAATATTCTTGGAAATGAAGAAAGCTGATCATATTCATATAAGGTGTCCCGGAAATATTGGACTTATGGCATGTTTGATCCAGATTTTTTTTCCATCTAAACCGAAAACTATCAAATATGCCGGGAACTGGGCACCGGAAAGTGAACAGCCGAGAAGTTACCAGTTTCAGAAATGGCTTGTTTCAAACACATTTTTAACACGCAATGCACGTGTCCTTGCATATGGAGAATGGGAAAATCAAAGTAGTAATGTTATACCATTTTTTACGGCTTCTTACTCGGAAGATGAAAAAATAGAAATCCAAAAGGAATTTCGACCACCTTTTAAATTCGTATTTGTTGGTTCACTGGTTGATGGGAAACGTCCTTTTTTCACCTTGGATTTAATAAAGGCTTTAAAGAATAAAGGATTTGATGTGGAATTGGAAATGTATGGTAACGGTATTTTGAAAGTTTCTCTTGAGGAGTATATTGATGTAAATAAACTGGAAGATATAGTTACAATGCAGGGCAACCAACCTCAGGAAACAATTAAAAAGGCTTATTTGTCTGCCCATTTCTCAATTTTGCCCTCTAAAAGTGAAGGCTGGCCTAAAGCTATAGCAGAAGCCATGTATTTTGGATGTGTCCCTATCACCACTGGAGTTTCCTGTACACCTTGGATGCTTGATTATGGTGAACGAGGAATATTAATTGAGCCGGATATCGAATCTGCTGTAGGAAGAATTATAGGTATGTTAAAAAAGCCAGAATTACTTCAATCTATGTCTGAAAAATCGAAAAGCTGGTCTCAAAGTTATACCCTGGAAGGATTTGATCGGGAAATTGAAAAGCTTTTATGAATATACTTCAACTTATAGATACCTTGCATCCCGGAGGAGCTGAACGAGTTGCCTTGAATTATGCAAATTCCTTATTGCAATATGGAGTGCAATCCCATATTTGTGCAACTAGGGATAAAGGTATTCTGGTAGATGAGATCCAGGAAGGAGTGGTGTTTCATTTTCTAGGAAAGAAAAATACCTTAGACCTATTGGCACTGAATAAATTACGAATTATAATTAGGGAAAATAAAATAGATGTTCTTCATGCCCACGGGACCTCTTGGTTTTTTGCTGTATTATGTAAAATTTCTGGATCGAAATTCAAATTGATCTGGCATGATCATTACGGAAACAGCGAGTTTTTGGAGAATAGGGAAACCAGGTTCCTGAAATTTTTCTCCACTAAGTTTGACGGAATTATTTCGGTAAATAAAAAATTAAGAGACTGGGCGATAAACAAGCTAAGATTTAAAAATGTGATTTTCCTGAATAATTTTATAAAGATCAGGGAGGAATCCAATGAGATGCCTGTCAAACTCAAAGGGAATTCAGAAATTAAACTCATATCCGTTGCGAATTTGAGAGCACAAAAAGACCATCGAACACTTTTAGAGGCTTTTCAGATCTTAACCAATGAAGGTAATAGCATATCTCTGCATTTATTTGGTAAAGAATACAATGATCAATATTCAGAGGATATTAAAAGTTCAATTAAGACTATGTCATCAGTCTATTGGTATGGTGAGCAGAAAGAAATCTTTTCCTATCTATGTCATGCCGATATAGGGATATTGTCTTCATTTTCAGAAGGTTTACCTTTAGCTTTACTTGAATATGGGATGGCTAGATTGGCAGTAGTTAGCACAGATGTAGGAGAATGTAGAAATGTTATTGGAGATTACGGAATATTGACTAATCCCAGTAACCCTGTTGAAATAGCTAAAGCAATTAATGATTATATTCAAAATCCAATAAAATTAAAGGATGATTCTGAAAACCTTCAAGCAAGAATAAAACAATTATATTCGGAAGAGTTTGTGATTCCAAAGTATTTATCTTTTTGCAGGGAGATATGTTAAGAGGCGATAAAATAAATAACCAATTTTATATCAAAATGTTACTAATTCATTTTGGTTATGGCTTTCTTATTTATTTGCTGCCTTCACTATCCAAGCTAATCCTATTAGGCATAATGGCATCTTTCCTTTTCGTTATTCTTGACAGAAAAAATAAGGGGAATGAAGCCTTAATGGCAGCCGCATATATAGCAGGGGGAGAGGTTTTTTTCAGGCAAACCAGCGCAGTGATATTTTATGAGACAGGAAAGTATGCTGTCATACTTTTTCTATTAATTGGTTTATTTTTCAAAGGGGCCAGTTCCAAGACAGTTCCCTATTGGATCTATCTTTTGATCTTATTTCCCGGAGTTGTAGTGGCCTCTATGACCCTAAGTTATGATGCAGATTTTAGAAAATTAGTAGCCTTTAATATTACCGGTCCTGTTTGCCTGGGAATTTCAGCATTGTATTGTTATTATAAAAAGATAAAGAAAGAGGATTTTCAAAGGGTTTTACTCATGTTACTTATGCCTTTAGTTGCCCAAATGACGTATTTATATTTTTACACTCCCAGTATGGACTCTGTTAGAATAAGCCTTTCTGGGAATTATGCTGCTACTGCTGGATTTGGCCCAAATCAGATATCTACAGTATTTGGATTAGGCTGTTTTCTTATCTGCACCAGGCTTTTTACCATTCGGCATAAGTTGATTAATCTAGTTGATATAATATTATTAATTTTAATGGGATACAGAGCAGTAATTACCTTCTCACGAGGAGGGGTTCTAACTGCAATTATCTGTGTCATTAGCTTTTTGATTTTCTTCTATTATAAACAAGATGCAAAAAGAATTGAAGGGACTAATCTAAGAATCATAGGAATGGCAGTTATTTTCGCTTTAGTATGGTTCATTTCTTCCTTAGAAACTGGGGGGTTGATAGGAAATAGGTATACGAATCGGGATGCCGCTGGTAAACTAAAAGAAGATATTTCTACTGGAAGAGTTGAGCTAATTGAAACTGAGTTGACAGCCTTCTATAAAAATCCTATTACAGGAATTGGTGTTGGAAAAGGAAGAGAATATAGGGAAGAAAACATGGGTATAGAAATAAATACTCATAATGAGATTAGTCGTTTATTATCTGAACATGGAATATTAGGCGTTTTTGCACTTGCGATACTTATATTTGTACCGGTGGTCTTTTGGTTTAAATTTCAAAATAACTTTTATTTTCTCGCCTTTGTTGCATTTTGGTTTATGACCATTAATCATTCCGCAATGCGTATTGCACTACCTGCCTTTATTTATGGATTAGCCTTATTATATATAGTAGATGAAAAAAAGAATCCTGTACATAGGAAACGACTTGCAGGTAGATAGTTTTACCGTAACCTATATCTCCTTTTTTAGTAAAATGCTAAGAAAGGAAGGTTATCCGGTTAAAACGGCATCTACTAGAAGCAATAAGGCGTTACGTCTGGCCGAAATGCTGGGATTGATAGCCAGGTATAGGGATACAACTGATCTAGTTCTTATCGATACTTATGGAGCCATGAATTTCTATTATGCCTACCTGGTGGGAAAGGCCTGCAGCCTGTTCGATTTGCCTTATATACCTATTTTACATGGGGGAAATTTACCTGAGCGGCTGGAAAACTCAAAAAAGCTAAGTCAAAGCTTATTCGGCAATTCTAAAGTAAATATAGCACCTTCCAGATTTCTTTATGATGTGTTCCAATCTTATGGTTTTGAGAATACCAAAATTATTCCCAATGCGATAAAATCAAAAAATTACCCTTTTGAACAGAGGCATAATTTTAGGCCAAAATTGCTTTGGGTAAGGCGTTTCCAAAAAAGATATAATCCGGTAATGGCCTTAAGGGTTCTTCAAACATTGAAGCAATCATACCCTGAAGCCAGTTTATGTATGGTGGGGCCCGAAAAAGATGGAACATTGGCAGTCTGTAAAAGACTGGCGAAAAAAATGGATCTGGAGGTTCGTTTTACGGGAAAACTTAGAAAAAAGCACTGGGCAGAGCTTTCCAGGAATTATGATTTTTTTATCAATACCACCTCTGTCGATAATACACCCATAAGCGTTATCGAAGCCATGAGCCTGGGCTTGCTGATCGTAAGTACCAATGTTGGAGGCATGCCGATGCTGATCAATAATGGGAAAGATGGATTACTTGTTCCTGAGAAGGCAGACGAGAAGATGGCGAATGAAATTATAAGAATGATCCAAAACCCCGGTACAGCGCAGATGATCTGTAAAAATGCCCGTGAGAAAGTTGAAAAATTCGATTGGGAGTTGGTGAAGGATGAATGGAACAGCGTACTTAATTGATGAGGCGAATTTTATATATAGGAAATAAACTGGAAAAGCACGGTGCTGCTCCAACCAGCATCGATACTTTACCCAAAGCCTTGAATTCTTCTCCAATCTATTTTAAGACGGTCTCTTCGTTTAAACCTAAGCTCATCAGATTATTACATATGCTTTTTGCCGTAATTAAAAATGCAAAGTCCAAAGACCTGGTCTTAATAGATACCTATAGTACCACCAATTTCTGGTATGCGGTTTCCTGTGGATATCTCTGTAAAGCATTATTCATTCCTTATGTTTTTATTCTTCATGGGGGCAATCTGGAAGATAGGCTTAATAGGTCCTCAAAGGCCATTCTGGATATTTTTCGTAATGCCCGGGCCAATGTGGTTCCTTCTGAATTTTTAAGGATCAAGCTTGAAAAGTTCGGTTTTTCCAACATGCAGATAATCCCCAATTCAATCGAAATTTCAGATTACAAATTCACACAAAGGGATGGGTTAAAACCTAAAATTCTGTGGGTACGTGCCTTTGATAAAGTGTATAATCCACATATGGCCATCGAACTGGTCCAAATATTGAAACAGAAATTTCCCCAAATTGAGCTTTGCATGGTAGGGCCCGATAAGGATGGCAGCCTGTCTGAATTGAAAAAAATGGTTTCCGAAAAAAAACTCCCGGTAAGTTTTACCGGAAAATTGAGTAAGCAGGACTGGATAAACCTATCTGAAAACTTTGATATCTTTATCAATACAACCACTGTTGATAATACACCCGTGAGTCTTATAGAAGCAATGGCCCTGGGGCTTCCGGTGGTGTCTACAAATGTAGGAGGAGTACCCTATCTTATTGAAGACGGCAAAACAGGACTTCTGGTTGATTCCCATGACACTGCTGCTATGGCAAAAGCTGTAGAGTCCCTGATTGAGAACCCTGAACTTGCAAAAAACATAAGTATGAATGCCAGGCAGAAGGTTGAATCTTATGACTGGGAGCAGGTAAAGCCGCTATGGTTAGAATTGCTAGGCTAAAAATTATATATTTAGCAGCGAGAAAACCTAACCTATAATGTCTCAAAAGCCGCTGTTTCATTTCGAGATCTCAGAACGAAAAGTCCTTCTGCGCATTTTTGACATTATTTCTGTACTTCTAACTTTAAGCCTGGTTGGGATCATCTTTGAATTCGATTACTTCAGAATTGACACCAGTAACTGGATCTGGACTATCGTTTTTATTATCTATCTGAATCTCTTTGCGAATATCTTTGAATTGTACGATCTGCAAAAAGCAGACAGGTTCGACAGTGTTTTGAAGAATGTCCTGCTTACCACAAGCCTTACCGTACTTTTTTATATGTTAACCCCGGTTTTTACTCCGAGTCTGCCGGAAAACAGGCTTCAGATCCTGTTCTTTTTTCTTTCTGTTGCCGGAGCTTTACTGGTCTGGAGGTCCCTTTACATAAGCCTTATTTCATCCCCAAGATTTTATAAAAGGGTGCTTGTGGTAGGAGATTCCTTTGATATTAAGCTTATTGCTGAATCCCTGCAAAAGACTGATCCTAATTACGTGATCGTGGGGTATATCAATACAGATCAGAAATTCAAAACCGAATTTGAACGGGAAGATCTTTTGAGGTTTGAAGTAGAGGACCTGCAGGACGCCATAAAAAGGAATCATATTAGCGAGGTCGTGGTGGCAAGTGCCTATCAGAAGGGACTTATGTTGTCTCTTTATAATCAGCTGAACGAATTGCTGAAAAGAGGTTTCCCAATCCGGGATTATACCCAGGTCTACGAGGAAATCACTCGCAGGATACCTGTGCAGCATGTAGACAAGGATTTTTATAAATACTTCCCCTTTAGCAGAAGCAACCAGAACAAATTCTATCTTTTTGTTTTGAGGTTCTTCGATATCATAGTTTCGATAATAGGAATGCTGCTTGGTTTATTATTTTTACCGCTGGTAATTGTCGGTAATTTGATTGCAAATAAGGGTCCTTTATTTTACTTTCAGGAGCGGGTAGGGAAGAACGGAAAGATCTTTAATATCGTAAAACTACGAACCATGACTAGGGATGCTGAGGCTTCCGGTCCACAATACGCCCAAAAGGATGATTATAGGGTCACTAAATTTGGCAGATTCCTTCGTAGAGCCAGGATAGATGAAATTCCGCAGTTCTATAATGTTCTAAAGGGAGAAATGAGTCTTATTGGTCCCAGACCAGAAAGGCCTGTATTTGTTAAGGATCTGTCCCGGCTAATTCCCTTTTATGATACCAGGCATATTATTAAACCTGGACTTACGGGATGGGCGCAGGTGATGGCAAATTACGGAGACTGCTACGACGACAGCCTCGAAAAACTTCAGTATGACCTTTACTATATCAAACATCGTGGGATCTTCCTGGACCTGAGCATTTTATTGAAAACGTTGAGCACAGTGATCTTTTTCCGTGGGCAGTAAACTAATTTTCGACTCTAAGGACAGGATGATGAAATCTAGGATGGTCTTTTTCGTTTGAACTTTACCACCGAAAAAAGGAAAATGAACAAAGCCAGGAATTGTGCTATCCGGGCCAGGTAATCTCCATATTTTACGTAAAAGGTTTTTCCCTCGTTCAGGCCAACTTTCCCGCTGATCGTGCCTTTTTTTTCATAACCAAGTTTCTTTACAATATCTCCCCTTGAGTTTATAATGGCCGAAATACCCGTATTAGCACTTCTGGCCACATATCTCCTGGTTTCAACAGCTCTCAGCCTGGCGTAGCTTAAATGCTGCTGGTGGCCCTGAGTATCTCCCCACCAGGCATCGTTGGTGATGATACTTAGGAAACTTGCCTTATTCCTAACGTAACCGGTGACATACTCCCCATAAACAGATTCATAACAAATGATGGGAGCAGTCCCTATACTGTCGTTTAACCATAACACTTCGCGGTCTGCCTGGGTCGTTTTCATGGCGACAGTACCTCCAAGGTCGATCATCACATCCCCGAGTATAGGTTTAAGCACATTCTGATAAGGAAAATTCTCCACACCAACTACCAGTTTCGATTTATGATATAGCTGAATGCTGTCAACTGACTTTTTCACCAGGAATGCTGAATTATAATCATCATACCAGTCATTGGGTCCTATCCTGTTCGTTTGCTCTCTTACCTTTTCAGCATCACTGAACCGATCATACATGCTTATGCCTCCAAGAAAACCCAGGTCTTTATTTAATCTTGTAATTTGGTTTCCGAAGAATACGGCCTCTGAATTATAAAAATTTCGTAGCTGGGTTCCACCGGCGAAGACAGTTTCCGGGGCGATAACCAGATCGGTAGAGTCGGTTACCGAATTCTGGCTCAGCTCCAGTAGGAGTGCACCAATCCTGCTGTCGGTTGTATTATATTTTTCGGTATAGGGGTTAATATTCGGCTGAAGGATGACCACATCTATCTTCTCGGTGGTTTCCTCATAGGTGTAATACATTATAAGGGAAGTGGCCAGGGGAACACCAATTAAAAGTAAGATCTTAATACCAGCACGGTAAAGAATGGCTTTTTCCCTGAATTCCCTGAACTGCAGTATCGCTTTAAAAATGGCTATATTGACCAGCCAGATCCAAAGACTTCCACCAAAGGTCCCGGTAAATTCATACCATTGTACCCAGCTGATATATTCCGAAAAGACATTTCCCAAGTTGAGCCAGGGCCAGGAGAACTCCCAGTTAAGATGAAGTTTTTCGAATGCCAGCCAGATACTTACCAGGAATGCCGATGCCGCACTAAATCCTGTTCGTTTAGCAACAATATGGTAGAGCAGGAACACCAGGGCCATTAACAGCGAATTCACTACCACTGCAAATACACCTCCGAAAAGGGTGGAATAGGAAACCCAGTAGGTAGTGATAAGATTCCAGATAAAGAAGCTGAGGTAGGCCAGGCCAAATACCTTGAGCTTTACACGGCTACGAGCATAATTTCTTATCCGAAATTCAGCGATAAGTAGCGGGACAAATCCAAAGGATATAAAAAGCGGGAATCCATAGGTTGGCCAGGAAATAGCCAGTAATATTCCGCAGACTAAGGCAAGTAAGAAATTTTTCATTAAAATTGGGCTCTGCCCAAAAATAGGAAACTTCTGTAAACCGGCATTAGGAATACTTTAGCAAAGCAGTTGATGAACCCGGAATAACATAATTTTTGGAGGATATTCATTTCAAAATGCTAGATTAGTACTTTTAAAAGATAGCATCCATGGGCATAAAACGACACATCCCAAATATCATTACCCTGTTGAACCTTTTCAGCGGCAGTCTGGCCGTAATTTTTGCTGTAAAAGGGAATCTCATCCTTGCCGCCATTTTTGTAGCAGCGGGAATTTTTTTTGATTTCTTCGATGGCCTGGCCGCCAGATTGCTGGACGTGAAAAGTGAAGTAGGGCTTCAGTTAGATTCCCTGGCAGATGTAGTAACCAGCGGTGTGGTTCCTGGGATCGTGATGTATCAATTGCTTACCAAAGCCTTGCCTGCAGAGGGAGGCATGGGAACCGACTGGAATTCCGGGGTTTTCGATGTCCAGTTAAAACCATTTGCTTTGATAGGGTTGCTCATCATCCTGGCTTCAGCCTACAGACTGGCCAAATTTAACGTAGATGAAAGACAAACAGATTCGTTTATAGGGCTGCCTACTCCGGCAAACGCCTTGCTGATCCTGAGTTTACCTCTAATCCTTACTTACCAGCCCAGTCCCTTTATCTCAGGACTTTTATTGAATGAATGGTTCCTGGTAGGTCTAACCCTGGTTAGCTGTTATCTGCTGAATGCTGAACTGCCCTTGTTTGCCCTTAAGTTTTCTGACTGGGGTTTCCAGGAAAATAAGATGAGGTACTTTTTTATACTGAGTTGTATAATCCTGGTGATATTCCTGAAGTTTATTGCAATTCCGGTTATAATATTGTTTTATGTAATTCTATCTATGCTTTCAAATAGAGGATTCAGTCAGGTGGGTTCTTAATTAAATCTAATTCTACGTTTAGAGAGGCACCGCTAATAATGTCCATATTTGCAAATGGCCAATTAATAAGTTCTTTTCGTCTTTTGGCTACGTCATAGTAGATTTCAAAATAGGATTTTGAAAGATGATTCCTGGAATAATATGCCTGTATATTATTCAGCATATTTTTTTGTTGATAAACTTTGACCCAGTTGATAGATTTGAATAACCTATAACGTTTATTCTGATCCTGAGTTTTCATAAGGCGCTTAACGAAATAATCATCGATTTTTGATCTTAGTCCCCAAATGGGAATTTTAATAATATTCGGAGAACCTTGAGGGATTAGGGGGATCTGGCTAGTAGGAACTTTTGAGAACATCTTTAAATCAGGAATTTCCTTCATTAACCTGTTTGCGAATCTATAATAAAGCCTATCGTTTGGATGAATGTTTGAGGTCAATCTCAACATTTGAATGGACATGCCAGGACTGAAAGCATAGAATTTCTCATTGCAAATATTTACCTGCCGTGAGAGCTCCATTCTTGTGAATGTGAACCAGGAAAATAATTCATCATATAGTTCGATATATGGTAAGTTATGAGATTCAATCCTTTTCAAAATTTGGTGTGTATCCTGGATGGTCTCATCAATGATTTCACTCTTATGTTTTTCGAATCCTAACTTTTTAAACCAATTATCGTCATGCCAGGAAATAATTCGTTTTATCTTTTGACTTTGCCAATTATTGAAATCTTCAGGATTCGATGGAGTGAAATCAAAAGAGGCATTCTTGATATAATATTTAAAAAAGTTCTTATTCCGGAATTTACTGGAATTGAATTTCTTGATATTTCTTGCCGGTAAAGCTTCACATAATTCACCGAGTAATATAGGCTCTTTATTCTCTATTTCTATATTTTCTAAAATTTCCAACCATGAATTCAATTTTAAAGATTCTGTTTCCCGGATATAATCCTTCAAAACAGATTTTTTTGGGAAATACTGTTTGGGATCAAAATAGGTTTGATGTTTAGCACCTTTCCTTTTAGCTAGTTTTTCAGCTATTTTACTTTCATAATTTTTCGAGTTTCCAAAAGTTCTGGCTGAAATTTTGCGATCCATAGGTATAGCCCCTAATGCAATACGACTATCTATTCCTCCGCTTAAGGCAATATTAACTTGCTTGAATTCCTGAAGGCACAAGTTTACCTCTTTTTTATATTGTTCCCAGTATTTTTTTAAATCACTCGGTTTCGTGCTTACAGATCCTAAATTTGAATATAAGGAATTGTCATATTTCTTTTCGATGATTTCTCCCTGGCTAGAAAATTTAAGCCATTCACCTGGCAATAACCTTTTGCAATTTTCTAAAATGGTTCTTGAACCAATATTACTGAAATTTGGGCCGACAGCTCTTTGAAAAATTCCGGTTTTATCCAGTTGGGCTTTTGAGTATCTGCCCATTAAAATTATGCTATTGGAAATAAAAAAGTACTCTTCTGTTTTCAGATAATATATTGGGTAAATATTACAAAGGTCTGATGTAACTACAATTTCTGAGGATAAAGTATCGTAGATTAAAGTAGAAAAACTGCCCGTAATATTTTTTTTTACTGGCCAATTTTCAAATACATGTTTTTCGGCTGAGGTTTTTTGGTCCTCAAGACCTTCGTGATGATAATTTCTTAGGTATCCATTTGTTATACCTATGAGATTATCTTTTTCGCTAACAGTAGCAGTATCGTTAATTAAAGCGGAGAAGTTTCCGAGCTTTACTTTAATGAGGTTCTGAAAATCCTTCGATAGGCTATGGTCAATTTCTTTATTGGTGAAAAGGAATTTCATTTATAGCCCTATAGTTAAATTGTTAATTGAATAACTTCTTCTTTCTCAACTCGAAGTTCTGTCCAAGGTATACTTTTCTTACCATTTCATCCTCGGCGAGTTCTTCCGGAATTCCATGTTTAAGGATACTTCCTTCGAACATCAGGTAGGTCCTGTCTGTAATAGCCAGGGTCTCCTGAACGTTATGGTCGGTAATAAGGATACCGATATTTTTATTCTTCAATTGGGCTACGATTCGCTGAATATCTTCAACGGCCACAGGGTCTACCCCGGCGAATGGTTCATCTAGGAGAATGAATTTAGGGTCGGTAGCCAGCGCCCGCGCGATCTCGGTCCTTCTTCTTTCCCCACCGCTTAATAGGTCACCCCGGTTTTTACGAATATGGTTCAAACCGAACTCCTCGATAAGTGACTCCATTTTCATTTGTCTTTCCTTTTTGGAAAGCTTGGTAAGTTCAAGGACACTCATAATGTTGTCTTCGATACTCAGTTTTCTGAAAACCGAAGCTTCCTGGGCCAGATATCCAATACCGTGCTGTGCTCTTTTATACATTGGATATTTGGTGATATTTACCTTGTCCAGGATGATATTTCCGCTATTAGGCTTGATCAAACCTACGATCATATAGAAGGAAGTGGTTTTTCCGGCTCCGTTAGGCCCAAGCAGACCAACGATCTCTCCCTGGTTCACTTCTACCGAAATTCCTTTAACAACATCCCTTCCTTTATAGGTTTTTACAAGTTTTTCAGCACGTAACTTCATATGAAATATTTAGCATAAAATCTTAAAATCGTATTTTCACGACTTAAATAGTTTCCAAAGATAGAATTATAGAATTAATGAAAATAATCTTTTTAAATTCATATTCTCCAAGAACAGGGCATAACTTTATTGCCCAGGTTTTAAAAATAGCGTCAAATTGCGAGGTGATTCCTCATTCCCATGCCGAAACCAGGCTTTCCCTTTTTTTAAATTCTTATTATGACCTGAGAAAAAAATTGAATCTTAATAAGTCAGCATTGAAATTTATGGATTCACTTTTTATTGATAATATGCGAGAAACAATTGCAGATAGCTTTTCAGCTGATTACCTTTTAATCAAAGATACAAACCAGGTCGGGGTCGAATATTTAAAGCTGGTTTTTCCTAATGAGTACCATATATTAATGTTTAGAGACCCAAGAGATACTCTAGTTTCGATATTTAAAGGAATGCGATTTTATCATAAATCTGGTTTCAAAAACTATATTAAAAAAATTGGATATAAGACGGGTTTATACTCGTACTATTATAGTAAAAATTATTCCAATCAGTTTATGAAAACAATTCCTAAGAATATTGAAGATTATTATGTAATTAAATATGAAGATGTTGTAAGGCGAAATAATGAAGAACTTGGAAAAATATTAGAAATCTTTAATTCGTCGATAACCGTACAGGATTTTAAAAATCAAATTGATGAAATTTCTGTTATAAATACATCCTTCCACAAAGAAGAAACAGGGGGTAAAGGCATTTGGGATACTAAAAAAAGAACTGAAAAATTCAATCCAATTTCAAGAAAAAAAATCCCTTATCTTCATAGAAAAGGGATTGAACTTGGATCAAAGAAATTTAGGAAAAAACTAGGTTACATCAATTAGTTTTCAGAACCCTCTAACGCCTCCCAGTATTCAAAAGCTCTTCTTAAATGTGGGATCACAATGGTGCCTCCAATGAGCGTTCCTATGCTCAGGGTTTCCATAACTTCTTCTCTCTTTACTCCAGATCTATGGCTGGATTCTAAATGGTATTTCACACAGTCATCACACCTAAGCACCAAAGATGCGACCAGTCCAAGAAGTTCCTTGGTTCTCTTATCCAGGGCACCTTCAGTAAAGGCATTTGTATCAAGGTTGAAGATACGTTTTAGAACCTTGTTATTTTCAGACAATATCTTGTCGTTCATTTTTGCGCGGTACGAATTGAATTCGTCTACCTTATCGATCATAGCTTAACTTTTTAATTTTTCTTCTTCTTTTCTGTACATGATCTTTGAAATGATGATACTCACCTCATAAAGGATCAGCACGGGTATAGCAACAATAATCTGACTTACTATGTCGGGTGGGGTTATAATTGCTGACAGGATCAAAACAATTACCAGGGCATATTTTCTGTAAGTCTTTAAGAATTGAGGAGTTACGACTCCAACTTTTGTAAGGAAATATATTACGATGGGCAGCTCAAAGATAAGTCCGCTGGCGAGCGTTGAGGCTCTTACCAGGCTTATATAACTGCTCAGATCGAAGTCATTAAAGACCGTTTCACTTACCTGATATTTCCCCAGGAAGTTTATGGATAGCGGTGTAACCACGTAGTAACCAAACAAAACCCCCAAAAAGAACAATATCGAGGTAACAAAGATGAATCCTTTCGCGTGCCTGCGTTCATGGCTGTGCATGGCCGGGGCTACGAACTTCCAGAATTCATAGATAACATAAGGAAAAGCAATAATGAAACCGGCGGTTATGGAGGTCCAGACGTGGGCCGAGAATTGTCCGCCCATGGTTCTACTTTGTATCCTGAAGGGCATTTCGGTATTACAGAATCCACCATCTATGCCGAAGAATCCGGATAATTTACACAGGACCCTGTATGAAAAGAAATCTCCGTTGGCGGGGCCAAACAACAGCACGTCGAAAATAAAACTTTTGAATAAAAAAGCGATCGTGCCGGCGATCACTACTGCCAGAACCGATCTTATTAAATGCCATCTTAATTCTTCGAGATGGTCCAGAAAGGACATTTCTTCTCCGGGTTCCTGTTGGGGCGCAATTCTTTCCATTATATAATTCCTTCTCTAATTAGGTTATGAAGATGAACCACACCGGCATATTTCCCGTTTTCTACCGCCAGTAGCTGCGAGATCTGGTTCTTTTCCAGAACTTCGAGTGCCTCTACGGCCAGGGTATCCTGTTCTATGGTCTTGGGGTTTTTGCTCATAATGTCTTTCGCTTTCAGGCCTTTTATTTCTGAGTGGTCCTTAAGCATTCTTCGAATATCTCCATCGGTAATAATACCAACGATTTTATCGTTTTCCAAAACTGCGGTAACTCCCAGCATCTTTTCAGAAATTTCGATGATCGCATTGGCAACATCAGTTTCTGGATTCACCTGCGGAATCATATTCTGTGAAGTGATATCGCTTACCCGTAAATAAAGTTTTTTACCCAGAGCTCCTCCTGGATGATATTTGGCGAAATCCTTGCTGCTGAAGCCTTTCAGGTTCAAAAGGCAAACCGCCAGCGCATCTCCAATCACCATTTGCGCCGTGGTACTGGTTGTAGGGGCCAGATTGTTAGGGCAGGCCTCTTTTTCTACATAACAGTTCAAAACATAATCTGCTTCCTGGCCAAGAAAAGACTCTTTATTGGCGGTGAGGCCAATCAGGGTATTATTGAAATTTTTAATGAGGGGTACCAAAACCTTGATCTCTGGGCTGTTCCCGCTCTTTGAAATACATATCACCACATCATTATCCTGAACGATGCCAAGGTCTCCGTGTATAGCGTCGGCCGCATGCATAAATATAGAAGGAGTGCCTGTCGAGTTCAAAGTAGCTACGATCTTGTTAGCGATTATGGCGCTTTTTCCTATGCCCGTAACCACCACACGACCTTCAGACCGGTAAATGATTTCTACCGCCTTGGTGAATTCTTCGTCTATGAAATTTTGGAGGTTGGCAATGGCTTCTGCTTCGTTGGAAATGGTTTCTTTTGCAGAGGAAATGATTTGATCGCTAAGTTTCAAATTAGATTAAATTAAGAATTGCAGGTACTAAAGAAATATGTATATTTAGTAATGCAAATGTATGTAAAATTGTAACACAATTGAATGGCTTTGACCGAAATTGATTTACACAAAGAACTGAAGAGGTACTTTGGATTTAGTCAGTTTAAGGGGCTTCAGGAAGAAGTAATTACCAGTATTGTAAAAGGAAACGACACATTCGTGGTAATGCCAACTGGCGGAGGTAAATCACTATGTTACCAACTCCCAGCACTTATATCAGACGGTACTGCAATTGTAGTATCGCCCCTTATCGCATTAATGAAAAACCAGGTAGATGCTATACGCAGCATTTCCTCGGAGCATGGCGTTGCCCATGTTCTCAATTCCTCTCTTAATAAAACCGAAGTCGCCCAGGTAAAAAGCGACATCAGGAACGGGATCTGTAAACTGCTTTACGTGGCTCCGGAATCTCTTACCAAAGAAGACTACGTAGACTTCCTGAAAGATCAGACCATATCTTTTCTGGCAGTAGATGAAGCTCACTGTATTAGTGAGTGGGGACACGATTTCAGGCCCGAATACAGGAATCTGCGGCATATTCTCAAAAGAATAGGTGACGATATTCCCGTGATTGGTCTTACCGCTACCGCGACACCCAAGGTCCAGGAAGATATTTTGAAAAACCTGGGGATAACAGGGGCCAAGACCTTTAAGGCCAGTTTTAACAGACCTAACTTGTATTACGAAGTAAGGCCTAAGACAAAGAATATCGAGGCTGATATTACCCGTTTTGTGAAGCAAAATGATGGTAAGTCGGGGATCATCTATTGTCTCAGCCGCAAGAAGGTGGAGGAACTTGCTCAAACGCTGCAGGTGAACGGGATCAAGGCCGTGCCTTATCATGCCGGGCTGGATGCCAAGACAAGGTCCAAGCACCAGGATATGTTCCTGATGGAAGATATTGATGTGGTAGTGGCGACCATCGCCTTCGGGATGGGAATAGATAAACCCGATGTGCGTTTTGTGATACATCACGATATTCCTAAAAGCATTGAAAGTTATTACCAAGAGACCGGCCGTGCCGGAAGGGATGGAGGAGAAGGTCATTGCCTGGCATTCTACTCTTATAAAGATATTGAGAAACTGGAGAAGTTCATGAGCGGTAAGCCTGTGGCCGAGCAGGAAATCGGGCACGCTCTTTTGCAGGAAGTCGTAGCATATGCTGAGACTTCGGTCTCCAGGAGAAAATTCATTTTGCACTATTTCGGTGAGGAATTCGATTCTGAAACCGGGGAGGGTGCAAGCATGGATGATAATGTACGCAATCCGAAGAAGCAGCATGAAGCTAAGGAAGACCTTGAACTCCTGCTGAAAACGGTTAAAGAGACCAATGAACTCTATAAATCTAAGGAGATTGTAAAAACGCTTATAGGGAAAGCCAACGCGGTGATCCTTTCGCACAAGACAGACGCGCACCCGCTTTTTGGAAATGGCAGCCATCAGGATTCAAATTACTGGATGGCCCTTGCCCGGCAGGCGCTGGTTGCAGGTTACCTGCGCAAGGATATTGAAACCTATGGTGTGGTGAAATTAACCGATAAAGGCCGGGATTTTATTAATAATCCCGAGTCCTTTATGATGACCGAGGATCATATCTATAATGATACTACCGAGGATACTATTAAATCTAATAAGAAAGGCGCTGCCGCAGATGAACAGCTAATCAAGATGCTTAAAGAATTGCGAAAGAAGGTAGCCAAAAAAAAAGACCTTCCTCCTTTTGTGATCTTCCAGGACCCTTCTTTAGAAGATATGGCCCTTAAATATCCGGTGACCATCGAAGAGCTGAGCAATATTCACGGGGTAGGAGAGGGAAAGGCCAAAAAATACGGAAAGGAATTTGTAGAGCTTATCTCAAAGTATGTGGAAGATAACGATATCGTGAGGCCAGATGATTTCGTGGTGAAATCTACCGGTGCCAATAGCGGACTCAAACTTTATATTATCCAAAGCGTGGACAGGAAATTGCCGTTGCCGGATATTGCTTCGGCCAAGGGCATGGAAATGTCTGAATTTATCAAAGAGATGGAAGCTATTGTATATAGCGGAACCAAATTGAATATTGATTATTACCTGGATGATATCCTTGACGAGGACCAGCAGGAAGAAATTCATGAATATTTTCTCGAAGCCGAAACCGATAAGATCGATGAGGCCATGGAAGAATTCGATGGAGATTACGACGATGAAGAGCTGAGACTATACCGGATCAAATTTATTAGCCAGGTGGCAAACTAACATAAAAAAAGCCCTCGCATTGCGGGGGCTTCTTTATTCAATGATCTATTCCTTTATAAAGCATAAGCTACACTCAGGATCCATTGGGAAGGTCTTGAATCCAGGGTGAATTCTTCAGCTGCGGTTTCATTGAGGCCGAAGGCGGTATTTTCAGAAAAAGCTCCTTCATACCTGAGATCGAACGCCAGCCTGCCAAGGTTGATCCCGGCTCCCAGCTGATAGCCAACTGTAATGTCATTTTCCACTTCTTCAATTTCTATTCCGGCACCGTCGGCTTTATTGTCCAGAATGTATTGAAATGATGGTCCTGCCTTAATATTAAGCGGTCCCAGGATATTTACACCTAAAAGAACCGGAGCATCAATCTTATTCAGGGTATAATCGAAAGTGGAGTATTCAGTGTTTAGTTGCGTATACATTAGCTCGGGCTGGATAAAAATACCTAATAGCTCGAACTGGGCGAAAAGGCCTGCATGGAATCCGGTCTTGTTTTCTCCATCCTCAAAAGATGAGGTGAAATCACCTGTAGCGTCCCCAACAGATTCGTATTCTCCCGTGGCACCAAAATTCAAACCACCCTTAAGCCCGAAGCTGGCATTCTGAGCTGAAAGGCTCATTCCGGCAAAAACAAAGGCTATCAACATTAACTTTTTCATGTTTTTCATATTTATTGTTCGGCTAATATAACGCCCTTTGTTCTAAGTTTATTTCTGTAAAAAAAGAAAAGCCTTTCAGAAATTCATCTGAAAGGCCCTTATAATTCTGACTTTCAACAACCTACTTGCGTTTTAAAACTTTTTCAGTAGCCTTAATGATCGCAGCAGAGTTCAAACCATATTTATCCATAAGCTGAGCCGGAGTTCCACTTTCTCCAAAGGTGTCCTGAGTAGCTACGAATTCCTGTGGAGTTGGATTATGCTGAGCCAGGGTCCTGGCAACACTTTCGCCAAGTCCTCCAAGGAAATTGTGCTCTTCAGCAGTAACCACACATCCGGTCTTTTTTGCCGATTCGATGATCGCCTGCTCATCAAGAGGTTTTATCGTATGAATATTAATAACCTCTGCGCTGATGCCTTTTTCGTTAAGTTCAACCGCCGCCTGAACTGCCTCCCATACAAGGTGACCGGTCGCGATGATGGTAACATCTGTACCTTCATATAATTTTACGGCTTTCCCTATCTCGAATTTCTGGTCTTCCGGGGTAAAATTGGCAACTTTTGGTCTTCCGAACCTAAGGTAAACCGGTCCGTCATGCTCAGCGATAGCGAGAGTAGCGGCTTTTGTCTGGTTATAGTCACAGGTATTGATCACCGTCATTCCAGGTAACATCTTCATTAGTCCAAGATCTTCCAGGATCTGGTGGGTGGCACCATCTTCTCCCAGGGTAACCCCGGCGTGAGATGCACATATTTTTACGTTCTTACCGGAGTAAGCAACACTCTGGCGTATCTGGTCATAAACCCTTCCTGTAGAAAAGTTTGCAAAAGTTCCGGTAAAAGGAATTTTTCCACCAATGGTCATTCCGGCAGCAAGGCCTATCATATTGGCTTCAGCAATACCAACCTGGAAAAAACGCTCCGGGTGGTTAGCCTTGAATTCGTCCATTTTTAACGAACCGGTAAGGTCGGCACATAGGGCCACCACATTTTCATTAGTCTTACCAAGTTCGGTTAGACCGGCACCAAAACCTGAACGTGTATCTTTACTTCCTGTATTTTTATATTCTTTCATAATCTTTAAATTTTGATATTAATGAATCCCTCTTTTAGTAATCTCCAAGAGTTTCCGGGTTTTGAGCAAGACCTGTTTCCAGTTGCTCGTCGTTAGGCGCTTTTCCGTGCCACGCGTGCGTGTGCATCATAAAGTCTACGCCGTTACCCATTACGGTGTTCATTAATACGCAAACCGGTTTTCCTTTCCCGGTCCTGGTCTTGGCTTCTTTAAGACCGTCTATCACCTGTTGCAGGTCATTCCCATCTTCAATTTCCATTACATCCCAACCAAAAGCTTCAAATTTGGCCTTTAGGTTGCCCATTGGCAGAACGGTTTCTGTACTCCCGTCTATCTGCTGACCGTTAAGATCTATGGTTGCGATGATATTATCCACATTATTTCCTGCGGCATACATGATCGCTTCCCAGTTCTGTCCTTCCTGAAGCTCACCATCACCATGAAGTGAATAAACGATATGATCGTCGTTGTTCAGTTTTTTGGTTTGAGCGGCTCCAAGAGCTACACTCATTCCCTGGCCAAGAGATCCTGAGGCGATTCTCACTCCCGGGAGGCCTTCATGTGTAGTAGGGTGTCCCTGTAGGCGGGAATCTATCAATCTGAAAGTATTCAATTCGTCTACCGGAAAATATCCGCTGCGGGCAAGCACACTATAATATACAGGCGAAATATGTCCGTTAGAAAGGAAGAAGAGGTCTTCTCCTTTTCCGTCCATATTAAAATTGGTGTTGTGATCCATTACAACCTGATACAGTGCAGTGAAGAACTCGGTACAGCCTAAAGATCCTCCCGGGTGCCCGGAATTCACCTTATGAACCTGCCTTAGAATGTCCCTGCGAACCTGGGTAGCAAAATCTTGTAATTCGTTGATGTCTGGCATTTTAAATTGTGTTGTTTAATTGCGGCAAAAATAACTTTTTAAAAAGCTTTGACAAAGGAAGAATTGGCCAGTTATCAACTTTTTCTCGAAAATACTAACAGGCCTTTGCCAATTAGGGCTTCCATTTGATATTTAGTTGAGTATCTTTGCAGCGATTAAACGGAACCATGCAATGAGCCAATTCAAAAACTCCAATTCAACACAAGTTGTTTTTGGTGAATTGCAACTCACCGTTAAAGAACATATATTGAATACCAGATGAAATTTGAACTTTTAACTACCGATCCCGGTAGTAGAGCACGTGCGGGAAAGATTACTACAGATCACGGGGAAATAGAAACCCCTATTTTTATGCCGGTGGGTACCGTGGCTTCGGTCAAGGGTGTACACCAGAAAGAACTTAAGGAGGACATTAACCCAGATATCATTCTTGGAAATACCTATCACCTTTATCTAAGACCGCAAACCGAAATTCTTAAAAAAGCGGGAGGGCTGCATAAATTCATGAATTGGGACCGGAATATCCTAACCGATAGTGGTGGTTACCAGGTTTACTCTTTATCTGCACGAAGAAAGATCAAGGAGGAAGGAGTGAAGTTCAAATCTCATATAGATGGTTCTTACCATACTTTTACCCCGGAAAATGTGATGGAGATTCAGCGTGCCATTGGAGCCGATATTATCATGGCTTTTGATGAGTGTACCCCGTATCCCTGTGACTATAACTACGCCAAGAGATCGATGCATATGACGCATCGCTGGCTGGACAGGTGTATCAACCACCTGGCCAAAACTCCTGAAATTTACGATTATCAGCAAACCCTTTTTCCGATCGTTCAGGGTAGTACCTATAAGGACCTGCGGAAACAATCTGCTGAATATATCGCGAATGCAGGTGCAGAAGGAAATGCCATAGGTGGCCTTTCGGTAGGAGAGCCGGCTGAAGAAATGTATGCCATGACTGAAGTGGTTACCGAGATCCTTCCCGAGGATAAACCAAGGTACCTCATGGGAGTGGGAACGCCTATCAATATCCTGGAGAATATCGCCCTGGGTATAGATATGTTCGACTGTGTGATGCCAACGAGAAATGGAAGGAACGGAATGCTTTTTACCTCTCATGGAACCATCAATATCAAGAACAAGAAATGGGAAGATGATTTTTCACCACTGGATCCCGAGGGAGAGAGTTTTGTGGATTCCATGTATTCCAAAGCATATGTTCGTCATTTGTTTTCGGTGAACGAAATGCTTGGCAGGCAAATTGCTAGCATTCATAACCTGAGCTTTTATCTTTGGTTGGTAAGAGAAGCAAGAAAGCATATCTTAGCCGGAGATTTCCCACAATGGAAAGATAAAATGGTTAAACAAATGGATAAACGTCTTTAATCCCGGAACTTGAAGATTCTAGATTGGTACATACTTAAAAGGTATTTAGGAACCTTCACCATGATGCTGGTTCTTTTTATTCCTATTGGAATTACGGTGAACCTGGCTGAAAAGATCGATAAGATCCTCGAGAACGAGGTTCCTTTTATTGAGGTAGCCAATTATTACCTGGATTTCACAATCTATTTTGCCAATCTTCTATTTCCTATTTTCCTGTTCCTGTCGGTGATCTGGTTTACCTCCAAACTGGCGATGAACACCGAGATCGTGGCAATTTTAAGTAGCGGGGTTTCTTTTTACCGGTTCCTGAGACCTTATTTAATTGGAGCAACCATCGTATGTATTGGTGCACTTATTCTAGCCATGTATCTTGCCCCAAAGGCAAGTAAGGGTTTTAACGAGTTCAAGTACCAGTACCTCAAGCGGGGAGATAAGGTGCAGGAGACCAGCGATGTGTACAGGCAGATCAATGACAACGAGTTTATCTATGCCAGTCATTTTCAGCCTAAAAGCAAATCTGCCCGGAATTTTACTTTGGAACATTTTGAAGGCAACGAGCTTAAATTTAAGATAAGCGCTGCCAACCTTAGATATAATGAGGAAGACAGCCTCTATAATCTTACCAGGGTAGACAAACGGATCATTGGCAAGGAAGAAGACAGTATCATGTATATGAGAAAGCTGGATACCATCTTGCCTTTTGAATTCGATGAGCTAACCCCCGAATCTTATATCGCGGAAACCCTCAATTATACCGAGCTCAACGACTTTATTGAAAAAGAGAGCCGCAGGGGTTCGGGTAACATCAACAGGTATCTTGTGGTGGCTTATAAAAGATGGAGTATCCCGATTTCAGCTTTTATCCTTACTATTATTGCAGTTGCAGTAGCTTCATTCAAAAGAAGAGGAGGGATGGGAGTGAATCTGGCCGTGGGAATTTCCCTGGCCTTCATTTTTATTTTCTTCGATAAGGTCTTCGGTACCATGGCCGAGCAATCTACATTTTCACCTTTGATCGCCGTTTGGTTCCCGAATGTGGTATTCGGAATTCTTGCCATAATTCTCTTATTCCGCGCCAAGCGCTAGCTGACAAATTCTCATCAAATTTTAAGCAATATCAGGGATTTCTATCCTATCAAAGTTGTTATATTTGTATGCTATAAAAAAATAATTACCATAACCACTATGGAGTATTTAGATTTTGAACAACCCATCAAAGAACTTGAAGATCAATATGCCAAAGCTTGCAATATTGGACAGGAAAGTGAAGTTGATGTTACTGCAACCTGTAAGCAGATAGAGAAAAAACTTATAGAAAAGAAGAAAGAGATCTATAAGAATTTAACCCCCTGGCAACGCGTTCAGCTTTCCAGGCATCCCAACAGACCTTATACCCTCGATTATATAAATGCTATTTGCGGCGATACCTTCCTGGAATTGCACGGAGACCGTAATGTAAAGGATGATAAGGCGATGATCGGTGGCCTTGGAAAGATCGATGACCAGAGCTATATGTTCATAGGTCAGCAGAAAGGATATAATACGAAGACCAGGCAATACAGGAATTTCGGGATGGCAAATCCTGAAGGTTATAGAAAGGCATTGCGTCTTATGAAGTCTGCTGAAAAATTTGGCATTCCTGTTGTATGTTTTGTGGATACCCCCGGAGCTTATCCAGGGCTTGAAGCAGAAGAAAGAGGGCAGGGAGAGGCCATTGCCAGGAATATCCTGGAAATGACCCGGCTTAAAGTGCCAATTATCGTAGTGATCATTGGTGAAGGAGCCAGTGGTGGAGCCCTTGGGATTGGCGTTGGTGACAAAGTGCTGATGCTTGAGAATACCTGGTATTCTGTGATATCTCCGGAATCCTGTTCTTCAATTCTATGGAGAAGCTGGGAATATAAAGAGATCGCTGCCGAAGCTCTTAAACTTACTGCTACCGACATGAAAAAGCAGAAGTTAATAGACGAGATCGTGAAAGAGCCTTTAGGAGGAGCCCATAGTAATAAGGAAGAGATTTTTAATACGGTAAAATCTGAGATTTCCAAAGCCTATTCTGAATTTAAAAACTTATCACCAGAGACCCTGGTAGAAAAGAGGATGAATAAGTATTTAGACATGGGTGTGTTTAAAGGATAAGCTCTTTGTTTATACAAGCTCAATATTAAATCCGGGAAATTGATTCCGGATTTTTTTGTCTTATTAACAGAAAATATTACTTATTAACAGGTAAATTGTTCATTACCTGTTAAGTAACTAAGTGCAATTTTTTTAAGATTGTCTTAACAAATTATATACTTTAGATGTATGGAAAAAACCACCTCCCCCCAAAATATTACGTATAAAAAAACGAATGTTGTAAGTTTAGAGAAAGGAAAAGTTCCCCCGCAGGCAGTTGATTTAGAAGAGGTTGTGCTTGGAGCTATGATGATCGACAAGAAAGGTGTAGATGAGATTATAGATATTTTACATCCCGAGGCTTTTTATAAGAATGCCCATAAACTGATCTATGGTGCCATTAAAAAATTATTTGATAGTTCTGAGGCAATCGACTTATTAACCGTTTCTAACCAGTTAAAGAAAGAAGGGGTTTTTGATAAGTGCGGTGGTGATTATTACCTGATCCAACTTACACAAAAGGTTTCGAGTTCGGCGCATATTGAATTTCACGCTCGTATCATTCTTCAAAAATATATTCAACGAAGTCTGATAAAAATATCGAACGAGATAATTGAAGAAGCTTTCGACGAAGGAGCCGACGTTTTTGACCTGCTGGATAGCGCAGAAGCAAAACTCTATGAGGTTACTCAGGGTAACATTAAACGTTCGACTGAAACTGCGCAGAGTCTCGTTATCCAGGCAAAGAAGAAGATCCAGGAAATTTCCAATAAGGAAGGATTAAGTGGGGTGCCTTCAGGATTCGATAAACTGGATGAACTTACTTCGGGATGGCAGCCGTCAGATCTTATTATCGTGGCCGCTCGTCCTGGTATGGGTAAAACGGCCCTTACCCTGTCTATGGCCAGAAATATCGCTGTAGACCAGGGGATTCCGGTCGCCTTCTTCTCGCTGGAGATGTCTTCGGTACAGCTGATCACTCGTTTGATCTCTTCTGAAACCGGGCTGTCTTCTGAAAAACTTAGAACAGGAAAACTGGAACAGCACGAATGGGAGCAGCTGAACGTGAAGGTTAAGGACCTTGAAAAAGCACCTTTGTTTATCGATGATACTCCTTCGCTTTCAATTTTCGACCTTAGGGCGAAAGCCCGTCGACTGGCCTCCCAGCACGGGATCAGGATGATCGTGATAGATTACCTTCAGCTGATGACTGCCGGGGGAAGCCAGAAAGGTGGCGGTAACAGGGAGCAGGAGATTTCGACCATTTCCCGTAACCTTAAGGCCCTGGCCAAGGAATTGAATGTTCCGGTAATTGCGCTGTCACAGCTTTCACGTGCGGTGGAGACCCGTGGAGGAAGTAAGAGGCCTCTGCTATCAGACCTTAGGGAATCTGGAGCGATCGAGCAGGATGCAGATATTGTTTCATTCATCTACCGTCCTGAATATTACAAAATCGAAGAATGGGATGATGAAGAAAGAACTCCAACTGCTGGACAGGGAGAATTCATCGTAGCGAAGCACCGTAATGGTGGATTGGAAAATATTAGGCTGAAATTCATTGGGGAACTCGGTAAATTTGATAATTTAGAAGACTTTAGTTTTCCATCAGAAATTCCTTCAAGCATGAACAGTGGAGAAGGAGATAATGATTTTGGGAACTTCAATCTGCCAAATCCTAGTGCCGACGAAGCTTTTGGTAGTTCAATGAACAGCAATTTTGATGATGACGATAACGACGTTCCGTTTTAATGCGATCAAGCTATGCTTAGCTAAGGAAGGTTCTATATCTCAAAATATTAAAAGCAGCAAGCTCTTGAAGAAGGTCTTGCTGCTTTCTTTTTTTATGCTTCTCAGCCTTCAAATGTCGGCGTCCAAGATTCTTATTCCCATGGATGCAGATTCCCAGGGTAATCATCTTAAAGCTTACGGGATCGTTTATTATTCCCTGGAGAATCAACTAGGCGTTAACTGGCTCCTTAATTACCGCGGAGGGTCTTTTCTGATTTCAGATTCTGAAGCGCTTCGGAAAGAATGCCAGATAAGGGGAGTAGATTTTGAAGTGATCAGCGATAATATGGCGGTAAGTATCCTGGAAGAGATAAGTAGTCCATCGAAAAACATGGAATCGGTCACCCTGGAAAAAGCGCCGAAGATCGCGGTGTATAGTCCCACGGGGAATAAGCCCTGGGATGATGCCGTTACCATGGCGCTCACTTATGCCGAGATCCCTTATAAGACCATCTATGATAAGGAAGTCCTGAACGATGCTCTCCTGCTATATGACTGGTTGCATCTGCATCACGAAGATTTTACCGGGCAGTACGGAAAGTTTTACCGTGCATTCAGAACCGCTCCATGGTATATCCAGGAAAAAAAGGAGGCCGAAGAACTGGCTTCAGAACTTGGTTATTCCAAGGTTTCTGAAGAAAAACTGGCTGTCGCCTTAAAGATTCGTGATTATGTTATTGGTGGTGGATTTATGTTCGCCATGTGCAGTGCTACCGACAGTTTTGATATAGCTCTTGCCGCCGAAGGAGTAGATATTGCTGAAGCCATGTTCGATGGCGATCCCAGCGAACCGGGTTACCAGGCTAAGATAGATTTCAATAAGACCTTTGCCTTTACCAATTTCGAATTAGAAAGAAGTCCACTGGTCTACGAGTTTTCCAGTATCGATATGACGGCAAAACGACAGATCCAGAAGGAAAGCGATTATTTCACCCTGATGGATTATTCAGCCAAATGGGACGTGGTTCCTACCATGCTCACACAAAATCATACCCGGCTGGTAAAAGGCTTTATGGGCCAAACTACCAGTTACGACCCCGAAACAGTTAAACCCGGCGTGCTTATCATGGGAGAAAGCAAGCTGAACGGCGAGGCGAGGTATATCCACGGAATTAAGGGAAAGGGGTTTTTTACCTTTTACGGTGGCCATGACCCCGAAGATTACCAGCATAGGGTAGGGGATCCGAAAACAGAACTGGAACTGCATCCAAATTCTCCGGGTTACAGACTTATTCTGAACAACGTTTTATTCCCAGCGGCAAAAAAGAAAGAGCAAAAGACCTGACCCACATGATTTCCTATCAGAAAGAAATTCAATTAAAAGCCAGGAAGCGCGGCTTTCATTTAATAACCGAAGAAGTGATGTCTCAATTTCCGGAGGTCGCCGATATCGGGATAGGAATTTTACATATCTTTATTAAGCATACTTCTGCGGGAATTGCCATAAACGAAAATGCTGATCCAACGGTTCGTGAGGATTTTGAAAGTCATTTTAATGTCATGGTTCCCGAAGACCAGCCATATTATAAACATACCTTGGAGGGATCAGATGATATGCCGGCTCATATAAAAAGTGTTTTAACCGGATTTTCATTGCAGCTCCCTATTAGTAAGGGTAAACTAAATCTTGGAACCTGGCAGGGAATTTACCTGTGCGAATTCAGGGATCACGGAGGTCCAAGGAAATTAGTGCTTACGGCTATGGGTTCTGGTTCGAGCTGAAGAACTAACAAATAAACTCACAAATGCTAGTGTTGCTTAGTATAGATTTTTCGCTGCCACTGGCCAACCCGGTCTTGAAATTCCTCATTATACTTTTGATCATCCTGGTGGTTCCCGTGCTGTTCAACCGCATAAGGATCCCTTCGATTCTAGGTTTGATCCTTGCAGGTGCGATCATTGGTCCTCATGCTCTAAACTTATTGGAAAGGGATAGTGGCATCATTTTATCCGGTACTGCCGGTTTGTTATATATCATGTTCCTGGCAGGACTGGAGGTTGATATGGGTGATTTTAAAAAACACCGCTTCAAAAGTATTGTTTTTGGTCTCTATACCTTTAGCATTCCCATGCTACTCGGAATTATAGGAGGGCTCTATATCCTGAAATTTTCCCTGATCACTTCGGTGTTGCTGGCTAGTATGTTCGCTTCCCACACTTTGATTGCCTATCCAATTATCAGAAAACTGGGCATTGCCCGTAATATTGCCGTTAATATTACTGTAGGAGGTACTATAATCACAGACACTCTGGCCTTGCTTGTTCTTGCAGTTATAGTAGGGATGACGAGAGGCGAGGTTGACTCTTTGTTCTGGCTTCTGCTTTCGGTAAAAGTATTGTTATTTGGTTTTGTAGTGCTTTTTGGTTTTCCGTTTTTGGGTCGCTGGTTCTTCCGGAATGTTGAAGATAGTGTGGCCCAGTACATTTTTGTGCTGGCCATGGTTTTCCTGGCTGCTTTCCTTGCTGAAATTGCCGGGGTAGAGGGAATTATAGGAGCCTTCCTGGCTGGACTTTCCCTGAACCGGCTTATTCCAAGAAACTCCGCATTGATGAACCGGGTGGAGTTTGTTGGCAATGCCATTTTTATACCTTTTTTCCTGATAGGGATCGGGATGCTAATAGATTATCAATTGTTCTTCGAAAGTTTTGAGACCTTAAAGGTGGGTGGGGTCATGATCCTTATTGCCACTTCTTCAAAATATCTTGCGGCGAAAATCACCCAGAAAACCTTCAATTTCACCAGGCCTGAAGCCGAGGTCATCTTTGGCCTGAGCAACGCCCAGGCTGCGGCTACCCTGGCTGCTGTATTGATCGGGTATAATATCATTATGGGCGAGGCACCAAATGGCGATCCCATCCGCCTTCTTGACGAAAGCGTGCTTAACGGAACAATTCTAATGATCTTGTTTACCTGTACAATCGCGACCTTTTCGGCTGCAAAAGGGGGTAAGGCGATACTCTTGTCTAAGCTTGAAAGTTACGATACCGAAAGATCTGGAGTTCAGGAAAGCATCATGATCTCGCTGAAGAACCGAAATAATGTAGAAGAACTGGTTAACCTGGCAATTTTGATGAGATCCAATTCCGGCTCTCCCTTATATGCCTTAAATATTCTGAACAATGAAACCGAAGATGAAGCCGAGAAGAAATATTCCCAGGATCTCTTGAATCATGCTTCTGAGATCGCCATTGCAAGTGGGCACGATCTGGACAGAATTTTGAGATATGATTCCAGTTTTACCAATGGTATTCTTGGAGCTATTCGTGAGAACCGGGTAACCGATATTCTCCTGGGTCTGCATGTTCGTGAAAAATTATCTGATTCTTTTTTGGGCAAATTGACCGAAGGGGTTTTAAGCAGGTCTCGCGCCAATACCTATATCTATAAGTCTTTTCAGCCGTTGAATACTCTGAAAAGACATCTGGTCTTCCTTCAGGACGGGGTAGAAGAGGAGCCTGGTTTTCCTTCAGCAATAAGGAAGATCTGGCAATTGGGCCGGAATTCGGGTAAGGAAGTGGTTATATATGCTTCAGAAAAAAGCCTGCAAATCTTGCGGAAAGTGTATAGGGATCATCCCATAGAGGGAAAATTGCTAGGTAAGGACTCGATCGATGATCAGGGTAATTTTGAAAACCTGGTGGCAGAGCTTAGGCCAGCAGATAATTTGATCCTGGTTCAGAAGAGTAGTAAACAGTTTAGGGCAGGTTTAAATACTCAGCGCCTTACGCAGATCCTCAATGACAGGCTCAGGGAAAATAGCTTTATCCTGGTGTATTTATTTAATGAAAGGTCATTATCTGAAGGAAGGAATAACCTGATGAATGCCTCGGTAATAGAACCGGTTCAAAAACTGGATGAGATATTCCGGCAGGTATCCCTAGGTTTTGGTAAGGCTGAAAGATGAATAAAAAAATCCGGCTCTAAAAGAACCGGATTTTTATAAGAGAGTGTAATCGTTTTATTTTACTTTTTCTACAATTGCTTTAAAAGCCTCTGGGTTGTTCATCGCCAAATCGGCAAGAACCTTACGGTTCAATCCAATTTCACTGGCTTTAAGTTTCCCCATGAATTGAGAATAAGATAATCCTTCTTGTCTGGCAGCAGCGTTAATACGCATAATCCATAAAGAACGGAAGTTACGTTTCTTGGCTTTACGGTCTCTGTATGCATAAAGCATAGCCTTGTCAACCGCGTTTTTAGCAACAGTCCAAACGTTTTTACGACGTCCGAAATATCCTTTTGCTTGCTTTAAAACTTTTTTTCTTCGTGCCCTTTTGGCAACTGAGTTTACTGATCTTGGCATATTTTACTTTTTTTTGTAGCAGGCGATCCAATAATTCAAAATTTTAAATTCTGAATTTTGAATTCTTTTATTGGCCCAACTCCATGGTTAAATAATTAATTAAACCTCAAGAGCTTCAATTTACTTTAAACGTAATTGAAGTTTGACATTTTCCTTATCTGCATCATGTACCAAAGTACTGTGAGTTAAGGCTAGCTTACGTTTCTTAGATTTCTTTGTTAAGATATGACTCTTAAACGCGTGCTTTCTTTTGATTTTACCAGTTCCGGTTAGCTTAAAACGCTTCTTGGCACTGGATTTCGTTTTCATCTTAGGCATTGCTGTCCTTTTTTATAATTAACTCTCTTATTCTTTTTGAATCTCCGGTAGGAAGAACATACGTCTGCAGTTCAGCACCGGGGTCTTATTTTGCTTTCTTGGTTGGAGATAAGAACATGGTCATTCTTTTTCCCTCCAGCTTCGGCATCTGTTCCACCTTACCATATTCTTCAAGATCCTGCGCCAGTCTTAAAAGAAGGATCTCTCCCTTATCTTTAAAGACGATAGAACGTCCCTTGAAAAATACAAAAGCCTTTAGCTTTGCGCCGTCCTTTAAGAATTTTTCAGCATTACGTTTTTTGAACTCGTAATCATGGTCGTCTGTATTAGGACCAAAACGAATTTCTTTTACTACTACCTTACTGGCTTTAGCTTTCATGGCCTTTTCACGTTTCTTCTGTTCGTAAAGAAACTTTTTGTAGTCCATGGCTTTTACAACCGGCGGCTTGGCATTAGGAGAAATCTCCACAAGGTCAAGTCCTAATTCCTGAGCAATAGAAAGGGCTTTCCTTATAGGGTACACGTCCATTTCTACATTATCACCAACCAGGCGTACTTCGTCTGCTTTAATCTTCTCGTTGATTCGGTGTTGTTCTTCTTTTTGTCGGCCGAATCTATTCGGTTTTTTTCTACGTATTGCTATGGCTTAAAATTTTAATTAAACTTCAGTTTTAAAAGGCTTTAAGGTACTATTGATTTCTGTATTAATCAAATCTGCGAACTCTTCAATTTTCATGCTTCCTAAATCACCTTCGCTATGTTTACGAACAGAAACCGTACCATCATTAGCTTCCTGCTCTCCAACAATAAGCATATAAGGATATTTGTTTACTTCAGCTTCCCTAATTTTCTTACCTATTGTCTCGTTCCTGTTGTCAACAAGGGCGCGAATTTCGTGATTTTCAAGCAAAGTTAAAACTTTTTGTGAGTATTTTTCATATTTCTCGCTGAGTGAGAGTATGATAGCCTGTTCTGGCATTAACCATAATGGGAAATTTCCTCCGGTATGTTCCAGTAAGATGGCCACGAAGCGCTCCATACTTCCAAATGGGGCTCGGTGGATCATTACCGGGCGGTGTGACTCATTGTCACTTCCCTTATATGTCAGGTCAAACCTTTCTGGCAGGTTGTAATCCACCTGAATGGTTCCTAGCTGCCAGCTTCTGCCTAAAGCATCCTTTACCATAAAGTCAAGTTTAGGTCCGTAGAAAGCGGCTTCACCAGTTTCAACAACATAGTTAAGGCCTTTTTCCTTAGCCGCGTTCATGATCGCATTTTCGGCTTTATCCCAAACATCGTCGGAGCCTATATATTTCTCCTTGTTTTCAGGGTCTCTTAAGGATACCTGGGCGGTAAAATCTTCAAAACCTAGCGAAGAGAATACATATAAGGTAAGGTCTATTACTTTTTTGAATTCGTCATCAAGTTGTTCGGGGGTACAGAAGATGTGTGCGTCATCTTGGGTAAAACCACGAACCCTGGTCAACCCATGTAGCTCCCCACTCTGCTCATATCTGTATACCGTACCAAATTCCGCAAATCTTTTCGGAAGGTCCCGGTAGCTCCATGAAGATGCATTATACATTTCACAATGGTGAGGGCAGTTCATGGGTTTCAGCATAAATTCTTCACCTTCGTTAGGAGTAGTTATTGGCTGAAAACTGTCTTCCCCGTATTTTGCGTAATGCCCAGAAGTTACATATAGTTCTTTGCTACCAATATGCGGACTTACTACCATTTCGTAGCCGGCCTTTTTCTGTGCCTTCTTAAGGAAGTTCTCAAGTCTTTCCCTTAATGCAGCTCCTTTAGGTAGCCATAAAGGAAGTCCCTGTCCTACTTTCTGGGAAAAAGTGAACAGTTCAAGCTCTTTCCCTAATTTTCTATGATCTCTTTTCTTGGCTTCTTCTAAAAGTTCAAGATATTCTTTCAGTTCTTTTTGCTTTGGGAAGGAGATTCCGTATACCCTGGTAAGTTGAGGATTGTTTTCGTCTCCTCTCCAGTAGGCGCCGGCAACGCTCATTAGTTTTACGGCTTTGATAACTCCGGTATTCGGAATATGTCCTCCACGGCAAAGATCGGTAAAGGTATCGTGGTCGCAGAAGGTAATATCACCATCCTCAAGATTTTCGATAAGCTCAACCTTGAACTGGTTGTTCTCTTTTTTATAGAAATCTAAAGCATCCTGCTTGGAAACCTCTCTCATTTGGAAATCGTGCTTTCCGCGAGCGATCTCCAGCATTCGGTTTTCGATCTTTTTGAAGTCGTTTTCTGAGATCTTGTGATCGCCAAAGTCTACATCATAATAGAAACCTCTTTCAATCGCTGGTCCTATAGTAAGCTTTGCTCCGGGATATAGATCCTGGATTGCCTGAGCCATTACGTGAGAGGTAGAATGCCAGAATGCTTTCTTTCCTTCCTCGTCATTCCAGGTGTATAGTACAAGATTGCCATCGGTATTTAAAGGAGTGGAAGTTTCCACTATGGTGTCATTGAATTTAGCCGAAATCACGTTCCTGGCTAAACCTTCGCTAATGCTTTTTGCAACATCCATTGGGGTGCTGCCTTTTTCAAACTCTTTAATACTTCCGTCTGGCAGAGTAATCTTGATCATTGTGTTCATTTTTTTCGAAGCCACAAAGATAAGGTGTTGAAGTTGGTTGCACAATACATATATACATATATAGGTATTAGAATTATATCCTTATTATATTTAGATACATGCTACTGAAAATTAATTTTAATTAGGAATTCTGAAAATCAGACTTTTATAAGTGCTTCTTAAATTTATCCAAAAAAACCTGTGATTTTGTTTGGCGGGAAGAAAGAAGTTGGTGTATATTTGCAGCCGCTTTGAGAGCAAGGCGAAAGTTCACTGACACGAGTACTGATAGGGAATACGGGGCGAAGAAGGCTTTAAAAACCGATTAAAAATTTTTTCAAATTTTATTTGGTTGGAAGGGAAAAGTCGTCGTATGTTTGCAGCCGCTTTCGAGGGGAGGCGAGAAGTTCACTGAAAGTACTGCTGATAAGGCTTGCGAGACAAATGCGGCTTTAAAAATTAAATAAAATTTTTTCGAATTTTATTTGGTTGGAGAAGGAAAGTCGTTTTATATTTGCACCCGCTTTGGAAACGAAGCGAAGTTCTTTAGAAGATTTAAGGGTGATCAAACTGGGTTTGAGGCTTTTAAAAAGAAACTAAAAATTTTATTAAAAAGTTTTGGTTGGTAAAGAAAAAGCGTTGTATATTTGCACCCGCTTTGAGACAGAGCAAGCGTTCACAGTAACAGATTGAGAGTTAATAAAAACAGCCGTTTGGGGCGAGGTAGAA
>NZ_VJVW01000001.1 GCF_009735585.1 Christiangramia aestuarii | reverse complement strand
GATGGTTGTACAGAAGATAGTGCTAGTGCACGCTTCCAGGCAACTGCTGCTGATGCTGTTGATGTTGACGGTCCAGAAGATGTGGATACCGAGGCTTGTGCTTATGTGGATGATGCGGCCCTTCAGATGGCTAGCTGAATTTGAAACTTTAGAGGCCGGCTGTGGTGATGGCGGATCGTTCACAACGACYCCACCAACCGCTGAGTCGCTTAGCATCTGTGCTGATGTTGATATCAGCCTGACCTATAGCGCTGCWGATGGTTGTACAGAAGATTCGGCTACCTCAAGCTTTAAAGCAAAAGCCGATAAGGAAGCTCCGGAAATCCAATTACCAGAGTACGATGATACAGTTTGTGAAGAAGAAGTGCCAGCAAGCTTGACAGCTACCTGGACTGATAACTGTTCAGATGGAGATGATATCACCGCTTATCCTGTTCTTGTAGGCCAGGATGAATGCTCAATGACTTACAAGTACGTCTTTAAAGCTATAGACGATTGTGGGAATGATGCAGAAGAGGTAATCTATATCACACGTGAGATCGATCTTGTTGATAATTGCGAAACCATCTATGGTTATGCAAATTCCGATGTAAGTCAGTGCTTCCTTGAAGATGGCTTTAACAGATGGGGTTGGACAAATAATCTAACCGCAGAAGATAGTTACGAACTTACATTGTATGCAGGTGCAGGTCAGTGTGATCGTTCTAAAGGTGCAGTAGCAGGAACAGCAACCATCGATTATTTCGATGATAAAGTAACTGTGACCTACGAAATGGATGGTTATACTTTATCTGAAGCTCATGTTTATATTGGTTGTACTCCATATCCATTGAATAATGGTAAGGAAACAGTAGCACCTGGTCAGTACAACTTCAACCCGAGTTTTGGAGAAAGTGTTCAGGCTTATCAGGTAGGACCTATAGATGTATCAGATCTAGATGATGTATATGTGATAGTTCATGGAGTTGCCTGTGAAATTGTTTGTCAGTGTACTCCAGATGAAAACGGAGAGATTCCATCATCATTTGATGGAGCTCAGGCTGAGTGTGATGAAAGTGAAACTGCTTCTAGTGGAAATGGAAACGGTAACGGCAAAAATAACAAAGCTGCCGAAGCCGGAAACTTTAAAGCTTCTCCGGTACCATTCAATAACAGACTGACTCTTCAGTATGACTTTGATTATACTTCTAATAAAGTGGAAATTCAGGTTTACGACCTTAGTGGTAGACTATTGAGAACTTACGCAGATAAGAAGGTGACCAAAGGGGACACTAAAGAACTGGCTATCGACTTTGCTTTAAAAGCGAACCAGGTATACATAATTAGAATGGTGACAGATCGTGAGGTAATAACCAAAAACGTTGTCTCTTCTAATAGAAAATAATAGATAATTAACCTTAAAAAGAAAGAGCAGCCATTGGCTGCTCTTTTGCTTTATATATATTCTTGAATTCTTAGTCTTTAAGAATGCTTCTTGAAATTACGATTTTCTGGATCTCTGAAGTTCCTTCATAGATCTGGGTGATCTTTGCATCTCTCATCAATCTTTCCACGTGGTATTCCTTAACATACCCGTTACCTCCATGCACCTGTACTGCTTCCACGGTTACGTCCATGGCTGTTTGTGATGCATGCAGTTTGGCCATCGCTCCAGAAAGGTCATAATTCTGTCCCTGGTCTTTATCCCAGGCAGCTTTCATTACCATATGACGGGCTGCTTCAATTTGGGTGTGCATATCTGCAAGTTTAAAGGCGATTGCCTGGTGGTTGCAGATCTCAGTTCCAAAAGCTTTACGCTGCTTGGAATAGTCTTTCGCCAGTTCGTAAGCTCCGGAAGCAATTCCCAGTGCCTGCGCCGCGATCCCGATTCTTCCTCCGGAAAGGGTTTTCATGGCGAATTTAAATCCGAAGCCGTCTTCTCCAATCCTGTTTTCCTTAGGAACCTTAACATCATTGAAGTTCAGTGAATGTGTATCACTTCCCCTGATCCCTAATTTCTGTTCTTTAGGACCAATTTCAAAACCTTCCCATTCTTTTTCAACGATAAAGGCATTGATCCCTTTATGTTTCTTTTCCTTGTCTGTTTGGGCGATCACCAGATAATAATCTGCAGAGCTACCGTTGGTGATCCAGTTCTTGGTTCCGTTAAGGATATAATGGTCACCTTTATCTATTGCCGTAGTTCTTTGCGAAGTCGCATCACTTCCTGCTTCCGGTTCAGAAAGGCAAAATGCACCAAGTTTTTCCCCGGTGGTTAACTTTGAAAGGTATTTTTTCTTTTGCTCCTCGGTTCCAAAAGTATCTAGCCCCCAGCAAACAAGAGAGTTATTTACAGATACCATTACAGATGCAGACGCGTCTATCTTCGAGAGTTCTTCCATGGCCAGCACGTAGGAAATCGTATCCATCCCGCCTCCACCGTATTCCGGTGATGCCATCATTCCTAGAAATCCAAGGTCTCCCATCTTTTTGATGAGTTCTTTTGGGAATTCCTGTTTTTCATCTCTTTCGATCACACCCGGTAATAATTCCGTTTTTGCGAAATCACGAGCGGCATCGCGTATCATTATATGTTCTTCTGTAAGTTTAAAATCCATCTGAAAAGAAATTTGTAAAAAACTGATTTTTGGACGGCAAAGATAGCTTTTTGATACCTATTTTTCAATTGATATTGAGTATTTTTACGAATATGAAAAAAACGGAATACAGGTTAATCGGGGTCATGTCTGGTACCTCACTGGATGGCATCGATCTCGTTTTTACTGAAATCAGTTTTAAAAACCATGTAGATTTCAGGATTTTAGCTTCAGAAACTTATGAATATCCGGAGGATTGGCGTAAAAAGCTCATTTCTGCTTTAGACCTTCCTGCTTCTGAACTACATGAGCTGGATAACGAATATACCGCCTATCTGGCTGAAGTTATTAGCCGGTTCATTGAGCAATATGATATCGATCTTCTTGACGCTGCATGCAGCCACGGGCATACCGTGAAACACCGTCCTAAGAACGGAGTTACCTTCCAGATAGGGAATCTGCCGAAACTTGCGAAATTGATAAAAGCCCCGGTGGTTTGTGATTTCAGGGTTCAGGATGTGGAACTTGGAGGGCAGGGAGCACCCCTGGTTCCTATAGGGGACAGGCTTTTATTCGACCAGTATAAATATTGCATCAATCTTGGTGGTTTTGCCAATATTTCCCAGGAAAAGGATGGCGCACGAGTGGCTTATGATATATGTCCTGTCAATACCGTTTTCAATTTTTATATGCAACAAAAAGGAAAGGCTTACGATGAGGATGGAAAGCTGGCCCGAACAGGGCAGCTCCATGAAAGTCTCCTTGCAGATCTTAATTCACTGAAGTTTTATCAAAAATCAGCTCCTAAATCCCTGGGGATAGAGTGGGTGAATTCAAGCGTTTTTCCGCTGATTGATAAATACGAGCTTGATATACCTGATATTCTAAAAACCTTTGCGGTTCATGTGGCCGCCCAAATAGTCGCCTGTCTGGATAATGATCCAGATTCCCTGGTGCTTGTTACCGGTGGAGGAGCCTATAACGGTTTTCTCATCGAGCAGATAAGGTCAATGACCAAATGCGAACTGGTAATTCCAGATCCTCAGGTGGTCGATTTCAAGGAAGCGCTCATCTTTGCGCTGCTTGGTGCTTTGAAACTGAGAGATGAAGTTAATGTCTTAAGTTCGGTGACCGGAGCCAAAATAGACCATTCTTCTGGCAGGATCTATGAACCCTGAAAATTTTGCCAAATTCCGAAAGGAGCCTGCTTAGTTTTTTATATTTGCCACAAAATATTTCAAAAATGAAAGAATTACTCAAAGTATACGAGAATAAAGAACCCGAAATTGTATTCAATTGGAAAGATTCTGAAACCGAAGCTGAAGGCTGGACGGTGATCAATTCCCTTCGTGGTGGTGCTGCCGGTGGTGGAACCAGGATGAGAAAGGGACTGGATCAGAATGAAGTTCTTTCTCTGGCAAAAACCATGGAGGTTAAATTTACAGTTTCTGGTCCTCCTATTGGAGGAGCAAAGTCTGGTATTAACTTTGACCCGGCAGATCCCCGTAAAAAAGGGGTCTTAGAGCGTTGGTACAAAGCTGTTTCTCCTCTTCTAAAGAGTTATTACGGTACTGGAGGTGATTTGAATGTTGATGAAATAAATGAAGTGATCCCGATCACTGAAGATTGCGGAGTATGGCATCCACAGGAAGGGGTTTTTAATGGGCATTTTCAACCTACCGAGGCAGATAAGATCAACAGGATAGGTCAGCTTAGGCAGGGAGTGATCAAAGTACTTGAAAACACCAATTATTCTCCAGATATCAGCAGGAAATATACCGTAGCCGATATGATCACAGGTTACGGGGTGGCAGAAGCTGTTCATCATTATTATACCATCTATGGTGGAGATATTAAAGGAAAAAGAGCCATCGTCCAGGGATTTGGAAACGTAGGTTCTGCGGCTGCTTATTACCTGGCCCAGATGGGAGCTAAGATCGTTGGGATCATAGACCGCGCCGGTGGCCTCATTAAAGAAGAGGGTTTCAGCTTTGAAGAGATCAAACAAATGTTTTTGGATAAAGATGGGAATGCGCTTAGACATAAAGATGTGATTCCATTCGAAGAGATCAACGAAAAAGTATGGAAGCTGGATGCAGAGATATTTGCTCCCTGTGCGGCTTCACGACTTATCTCAAAAGACCAGATCACTAACCTTATCGATAGAAAACTGGAGGTGATCTCATGTGGAGCCAATGTTCCTTTCGCCGATAAAGAGATCTTCTTTGGACCTATTATGGAATATACCGACGAGCGAGTGAGCCTTATCCCGGATTTTATTTCGAACTGCGGGATGGCGAGGGTATTCGCCTACTTCATGGAAAGAAGAGTGCAGATGACCGATGAAGCTATTTTTAACGATACTTCAATGACCATTAAAAATGCTATTCAGGACACTTTCGATAATAATAGCAGCAAAACCAATATCAGTAAGACAGCTTTCGAAGTTGCTCTAAAACAACTTGTTTAAAAGTTTGTGCAAACATTTTAATGCTACGGGTAAAACCGTACTGCTGATTATTTAAATTTGGTTTACAATTAAAATCGCAATAGCACGTTACATTAAAAAACCCATTTATACATATGCTTAACTTTTTTCAGCAGGACGAGGTGGCTGAAGCTGCTCAGGCAGCAGAGCCGGTCGTAGAGGAGAAAACCCTATCATTATTTGACCTGATGTTTAGCGGTGGTCTAGGAGGCCAGATCATCATCATTATTCTCTTTATTCTATTATTCGCGGCGGTCTATATCTATTTTGAAAGATTGTTCGCGATCAAGGCAGCCAGTAAGGTCGATAAGAACTTTATGCTCCAGATCAAGGACAGCGTTTTAAATGGTAACATCGAATCTGCAAAAATGCGATGTGCCCAGAGTGATTCTCCCGTGGCGAGGCTTACCGAAAAAGGTATTTCCAGAATTGGAAGCCCTCTGGAAGATATCAATACTGCTATTGAGAATGCAGGTAGGCTTGAAGTTTATAAGCTCGAAAAGAATGTTAGTATCCTGGCAACCGTTGCCGGGGCAGCCCCGATGATCGGGTTCCTTGGAACCGTGATCGGGATGGTGCTTGCTTTCCATGAGCTGGCTACAAGTAGTGGACAGGCGCAAATGGGAGCCCTGGCGGAAGGTATTTACACAGCCATGACCACTACCGTGGCTGGTTTGATCGTTGGTATTATCGCCTATATTGGTTATAACCACCTGGTGGTTAAGACAGATAAGGTGGTTCACCAGATGGAAGCTACCGCAGTAGATTTCCTTGACCTTCTAAACGAACCTGCTTAATATGAATTTAAGAGGAAGAAATAAAATAAGCCCTGAGTTTAGCATGAGCTCGATGACAGATGTGGTTTTCCTGCTGCTCATCTTTTTCATGCTGACCTCACCGGTGATCACTCCTGAAGCTCTGGATCTTATCCTTCCAAAAGCCAAGGGTAAGACTACCAGTAAGCAAACGCTTTCGGTTAGTATTACCAAAGACCTTCAGGTGTATATTAACAGTGAAAGGATCAGTAATAGTGCCCTGGAGTCTACTCTAAAAAGCCGTCTGGCCGGGGAGGAGAATCCAACCATTATTCTAAGAGCTGAAGAAGGAGTGCCAATTGAAAAGGCGGTGAATGTAATGGATATTGCTAACAGGAACAGTTATAAGATCGTTCTTGCGGTAAAACCTGAATAATATGGCGATGCTGGAGACCAAACATGAGAAGAAATCCTTTACGATCACGGTAGTATTGCACGTGATCCTTATTCTTCTTTTGATCTTTTTCGGCCTCACCTATCTGGACCCGCCCCCAGAAAGCGGAATTGCTATAAACTTTGGAACTTCAGAGGTAGGTTCAGGTAATGAACAGCCTAAGGAACCTGTAAAGTCCGCGCCTAAACAGGCTACGGCTCAGCCGGTAAAGTCGGAACCGGTGATCGAAAAAGAGGTGGTAACTCAGGATATTGAAGAAGCTCCGGTTATCGAAAAGAAAAAGAAGAAGCCTACTCCGGTAGAAACCAAGCAGCCGGAACCGCCTAAAGAAGACCCTAAGCCGGTTAAGAAGCCCGATCCGAAACCAGATAAATCTACCAATGATGCCCTAAGTAGTATACTGAACGGGCCAGAAAGATCTGGTACCGCTACCGGTGGAGAAGGGAATGATAATGTTGCCGGGGATAAAGGTAGTCCAGACGGAGATCCTAATGCCAGTTCATATTACGGACAGGGAGCCGGGCTGGATGGTGATGGCAATTACAGGCTGGGTGGACGTAAGGCTCTAAACAAAGAGAAGTTTGTTCAGGATTGTAACGAATCTGGAATTGTGGTGGTTAAGATTGTGGTAGACCAGACGGGTCGTGTGATAAGTGCCCAACCTGGGATGAAGGGAACAACGAACAGCGCAGCCTGTCTTACCGGGCCGGCCAAAAGAGCTGCCCTGGCTACCAGGTTTAACAGCGACTCAAATGCTCCGGCCAAGCAGGTTGGAACTATTATTTACGATTTTAAACTTACTGAATAAGTGAAGTCCTATCAGGAAACCCTTGAATGGATGTTCGAGCAGTTACCCATGTATCAGCGGGTAGGGAAGACGGCTTTTAAAAAAGACCTTTCCAATACTCTTAAGTTAGCGGAGCATCTTGAACATCCTGAAGGAAAATTCAAAAGTATACATGTTGCCGGCACCAACGGTAAGGGTTCTGTGAGCCATATGCTGGCTTCGGTCCTGCAGGCTGCAGGCTATAAGACCGGACTTTACACATCCCCGCATTTAAAAGATTTTAGAGAAAGGATCAGGATTAATGGCCGGGTGATCCCACAGGAAGATGTGGTCGCCTTTATTGAAGAAAATCAGACCTTTCTAGGATATAACCGGCTAAGCTTTTTCGAAATGACCGTTGGAATGGCCTTCGATTATTTTGCGAAAGAAAAGGTAGATATCGCGATCATTGAGACAGGAATGGGTGGAAGACTTGATTCTACTAATATCATTACCCCAGAATTAGCTGTCATCACCAATATTGGCCTGGATCATACTGCCTTTTTAGGTGATACTCTTGCCGAGATCGCTGGCGAAAAAGCCGGGATTATCAAAAAAGGGATTCCTGTGGTTATTGGGGAAAAGCAAAAAGAGACCCTGCCGGTTTTTAAAGATAGAGCCCAGGAACAAAATGCTGAGATCTATTTTGCCGAAGAATCTACTTTTCCTGTTTATCATACCGACCTACGGGGACACTATCAAAAGAAGAATATCAAGGCCGTTCTTCAAAGCCTCCAGGTTTTGAGTGACCTGGGCTGGAAAATACCGGAAGAAGCCATTATAAACGGTCTGAATAACGTAAAACTGCATACAGGACTACAGGGTAGGTGGGATGTTCTTAGGGAAAAGCCAAAAGTGATCTGCGATACCGCCCATAATGCTGAAGGACTGAAGATCGTCATCGCGCAATTAAAAAAAGAACATTTTGAAAATCTCCATATTGTTTTGGGTGTGGTGAATGATAAGGATCTTACTGGCGTGCTTCCATTATTTCCTAAAGATGCAAGATTCTATTTTGCAAAACCTGATGTTCCGCGGGGCCTTGATGCTAACTTATTGAAAGAAGAAGCCTCCAGGTTTGGGTTGGAAGGAAAAGCCTATAGTTCAGTTCATGAAGCCTTCCTCGCCGCAGAAGAGGATTCTCTCGATGAGGACCTTATCTTTATTGGTGGAAGTAACTTTACAGTGGCAGAAGTATTGTAAGCTAAACAATGGCTCTTACCGAATTTTAAGCTATCTTTATAAAACTCTGTTTATCAATAGAATAATGTGAAGCTCCCCGTCTGCTATATCATTCCTTTTATGTTATAACCCATCCCTACATATGAGTTGACTTTTTGCTGGGAATATTTATTCACTAAAAAATCAACTAGAAATGAAGACAATTGCAAAACTATTGACTTTCGTATTTGTGCTTGCTCTCTCTGGGCAGGTAATGAGTCAGGAAGAAGCCACGCAATCTGAGGAGCAGGAATATCAACCTGTTTACATTACAATGACCACTACCCACTGGAACGATGATCCGGATACCGATTTTTCAGACTGGCTGGAGACCGAAAAGGAATATTTCGAAAACGTGACCAAAAAGAATGATCTCATCATGAGTTCAGGCGTCTATACGCATTATTTTACGCCAGATAATTCTGAAGTCGTCCTGGTAAATGTTTATAAATCCTGGGAAGATATTGAAAAGGCGAACGAGGTAAATCAAAAGCTTATAGAAGAGGCCTGGCCCAACGAGGATGAAAGACAGGCGTTTTTCGATAAGCAGGCCAGTTATTACGAGCCAGACCATAATGATGAGATCTACCAATCCTTGCAGTATATGATCCCCGAGGAAGCTTCAGACGAGTCACGTATTTTTTATGTGAGGACAAGCGAATTAGCCATGAATGGCGAAGGATCTCCTGAAAAATTCAAGGAATATTTTGAAAAAGTCACCAAAAAAAGTAAAAAACTGAAAGGTTATTATACACATCGGCATCTTTGGGGATCCAATAGCCGTGAGTTCAGCGAGGTTTTTGTGTTCGACAAACTTGGAGAAATTGAAGATTTCTTTGAGGAGGAACAGGAACTGGCAGCTTCTACCTGGAAGGATGAGAATGCAAGAAACACTTTTATGGACGATATGAACAAGTTATTTACCGGTAGGCATGGCGATTATGTTTATCGCAATGTGCCAGAACTTATGAAGTAATATGCACGCCCTGAGTCTTTTGACTCGGGGCTTTTTTCTTTTCCTGAAAACTCAAATTCAAGTGCTGAAATTAATTTCACTTTTTCATTGAATTTGTTTTGTGTAATTGAAAATCTAGTCTATATTTGCATCCGCAATCACGCAGGGGCGCGTAGCTCAGTTGGTTCAGAGCACTTGGTTTACACCCAAGGGGTCAGGGGTTCGAATCCCTTCGCGCCCACAGAATTTAAAAAGGCTTCCATTACGGAAGCCTTTTTTTATTGCCTGAAAATAAAATGAAAATCCTTTGAAAAAAATATCGGGGGTAATTGAATTTTGATATATTTGCATCCGCATTCAAGTAGGGCGCGTAGCTCAGTTGGTTCAGAGCACTTGGTTTACACCCAAGGGGTCAGGGGTTCGAATCCCTTCGCGCCCACAGCATTTTAAAGGCTTCCATATTGGAAGCCTTTTTTTTGTTTTAGATCTGTGCTTTGTTGAGGAACTAATTTCCGGTCTGGGTAAAAATGTTTAATTTATCAGGCTAATTTAAAAACAGGATGGCCAAGTCTTCTGAGAAAATAACCAAATACTGGAAAGAGGTTTATAGTTCGAAAATCTCAAATTCGAAAGAATTTGATGTTCCCGAGCATTTTCAGAAAATGGCTTCACTAATGGCGCCAGGAAAATCTTTCTACTGGATCGCTAACTTCCATACCATGAAACTGGAAATGGTTTCAGATTCGGTGCGTAATTTTATTGGGGATGGAGTGGAAGACCCAGACCTTAATAGCATTCTTTCCCTTGCCCCGGAAGAGGAGATCGAGAATATACATCAAAAAGACAGGGTGATCCTGGAATTTTTCTTGAATTACCTGGATCCCGCAGAAGTATTGGACTATAAAGTAAGTTATACTTTTAAGTTAAAAGATCATCAGGGTAAGGAGCATGTGATGCTGCATCAGTCCACAGCCTTATCAGTGAGCGAAAATGGGCATTTTGTGCACGTTTTCGGCATAAACTCTGATATCTCCCATCTAACAGGTCAGAGTTCGAAAGATGTCTCCTTTATCAATATCAAAGGTGGTCCATCGTTTTATAATGTAGACACGAGTAAGGGTAAGTTCGAAAAAAGTACTTTAAGTAAACGGAAAAGATTGCAGGAAATCCTTAGTGAAAGGGAGCTTGAGATCATTAGGGAGATGGCACTTGGTTATAATAGCGAGGAGATTGGCTCCAAGCTGAACATTTCCGGTCATACCGTAAACACCCATAAAAAGAATATTCTGCGCAAAACAGATAGCCGTAATTCGACCCAGCTGGTGTCGAACTGTTTGGTGGAAGGTTTGATAAGTATTTGAATTATTAGGTCCAGAATTTTAACTGCCTCTCTTCGGCATTTTTATTTCTTATTATAGGAATAAGACTTAACGAAATCTCAAAGTAAGAGATGTGTTTGGATTGTAACTATACTGCAATAAGTTCCTATATATGGGATAAACTTCAACAAAAACTGGTTCTAAATTAAATCCTTTTTATCAAATTTTTTCTGTATCTGCCTCGAAGAATTTCAATTTTGAATTGCTATATATCGCGATAAAGATCTTTCCATTTACCTTAAATGCTGTATAATTCCTTGGAAAAGTAAAATATGTGTAATACCGGTTGTTTAAGGGAGTGATTGAATTCCATGTGTTTTTTTCCAGATCATACCTATGTGCAAAATTTGAAGGGGTTGCATTAACCGGATCTGAGAAATAAGCATAGCCAAAACCATTATGCATAAAAAATGCTTTTCCAAATCTAGCACTATGATGAGAATTCAGATTGCTCCATGAATCCAAAGAGGAGGAATACCTCCAGAAACTAACACCACCAGTAGTGTTAAGCCCATAAGTGATATAGGTATCATTGCCCTTTTGAAATACCACATCTCCAGACCTTAAATAGGCTTCTGGATGATCAGCTTTTTGAATCCAGTCGTCTAAAGACATATCGTAAGCCCAGAGCTCTCTTATTTCATCTGCTGTAGTATCGGTATGACTAGAGTAATCTACCCATCCACCGGTAACAAAAACTTTTTTGTCAGAAATAAAGACTTCGGGTCCGTTACTTGTGATAGCAGGATAATCTTTTAAACTTGAATAAGACCTGGATTCCAATCTTAATTCGTAAAAGTTCTCCTTTTCTGAATTAAAAAATAGATAAACAGGTCCGTAATCCTTTTCCTGAGCTACCTGAAAAGAGACATCTGCTAAATGTGTAGCCGGCAATGGCATTTGGAATTTCTCAAATTGCAGTTTTTCAGGATCAAACTCCAGAAAACTTAGTTGATGTTCTCCATAATTTTTTTGAACGATATAAAGTTTTCCGTTTTTAGTAAAATACTGATCTGTATTACCATAAAACTCATAATCTGTTTCAGCTTTAAATAGCCATGCATCCTGAAAAATGGTTTTCTCATTGGGATATACCTCATAATCCATTAGATTATAAGTTACTTCGAATGTTGCATCCTTATAAGGTCCAATAGGAGATAGAACAATCAATTCTTTTGGAGACGCGGAAAGGACTTCAGCCCGGTGTTCATCAAAATAAACTTTGTTTGCCTGTTTTAATGGACTGAAATTATCTCCTTTGATAACAATTGTATCATAGGTTCGTAAATTACCCCCTACAGACTCTATTAAGGGTTTATTGAGTTTCCCGATATAATCGACCTTAACCTCCTGATTTTGGGCCCAAAGGGAGAATTCAAGCTTGGATTTTGATGCGTCCAATGGGAGAATAAACTGGAGTGAATTCCTGCTGGTCGATAATATTTCTAATGGTTTGTTATCAATAATGATTTTGGTTCTTTCGACTGCAGTGTCAAAGTGATCTCCATATATTTTTAGGGTGTCGCCAAGGGAAAAATTTGATATTGAAGCCTCTGAAATAACAGGTGTTAATAACTTGAAATCGTTGTAAATAACTTCCTTGTCATAAACTCTTAATCGAACAGGAGGATTTGATATCTGAAAATCGACAGGAACTATACACTCAACAAGGGTATCATTTGAGCGTAATATTTTTGAACGTGCTTCATCAAAATGCACTTTGACCCCAGTAAAATCTGATGCCCCAAAATTTTCTCCTATGATGGTTACTGTATCTCCTAAATGAGAGTTGTTAATAGATCTAATCTTCGGTGCTTTGCTACCAAGAGAAACAAATGATTTTTCTGGGCTTTCAATTTTTTCACCTGAACTGGTTTCGATAAAGGCCCTAACAAAATATTCCTGGTTATAGAAAAGACCTGTGTTGATGATTGAGGTAAAGATCCTTTCAGGTTCTGCTGAAACTTCGATTGCATTTTCGTTCTGAAAATCTTCAGTTGTAGAATAATAAAAACCTGACGTTTCAATATCGGTCCCTTCATACTCCCCCTGAAAGCTTACGCCACCATCCTCCAATACCTTTATCTCCAAATTAAGTTCTTTCGCTACGGCTGCTTCCTGCTCTGGATCCTGTTCTTTAGAACAGGCCAGGCAAAAGAAAAGAACTACTAAAAAATATGAGTTTTTTATTTTCATGTTTTAAGGTTTAGTGACTTCTGTTCTTAATATTAATTGGTCATTTCTTATGGCTGCAGATTCTTCGTAGCCATAGCCTCTGAAATAACCAATGAAGTAGACATAATCACCTATTACAAAAGCCGATTCTGGAGAAAAACCATATTTCCCAACTGCGAGGTCAGCTCTATTATTCCATGAGTTTGTATTCCTTTGATATTCCCAGAATTCATTGTCATATTGGTGGTAATAGAAGGCTTTATCTCCTGTTTGAAAATATGCGAAGCTGGAAATTGGGTTGGGGATACTTTCCTTTTTTATCCAACCCTCAGAAGGGGAGAACTTCCAGAAATCATACTGCATATCGCTTCCATTACCCGTAAATAGCGAATTATTCCAGACAAAATCTGTCTTCCTGCTATTCACGGCCCTTTCTGATTCGAATGGCATTTCAGAGTGTAAATTCCATTCATCACTTTCGAAGTTGTATTCATACATTGTATGGTTAGCGGTTAGGGAATTGGATCCAGTATGTCCCAAACCAAAATAAAATTTATTATCTAATATTGCCCCGGTCCCTTCGCTAATATCCGGCCCAGGAAAATCCTTCAGCTGAGATAATTCTCCCGTTTGGTAATCATACCGATAAAAATTATCCTCAGCTCTAGATAAGTATAAGAACAATTCTGTTGGATTTTCTGCTGGAAACAATTGTAGGTGATAACCAAAATAATTATCAAACTCAATAGGGATTTCTGCCAGATCTATTAATTCTTTCGTAAGAGGATCGTACTGCAGAAGTTTAGTATTCATAAAATTTGAATTATCCTGCTTTGTAAAAGAATTCAAATAAATATAATCACTATTATTAAAGCTGTATGGAGTGATATTTCCAGCATAGCCAGAATTCGTTACTTCCTGCTTCTTTAAGACATCATATAGATACCAGGTATCATTTAAGTGAAGATCGATACTCGTGGCAGTTTCTTTAGAAAATAGGCTTAAACGAACTTCCGAAATATTTCTATTACCATATGGTCCCATAGGCATTTCAATCCATAAGGTATCTTCATTTCCGTCCAGGACTTTAGCTCTTGCACCATCAATATATACCTTGTGCCAATCTGGAGTTCCGTATCGGAAATATTTACCATGGATTTGAAGCGTATCTCCAACTTTTATTTGATCTTTATTTATCCCCTCAAGTTTTGGAGGCATGATTTTAAGGCCCTTATTTAATCTAACTTCCTGTAATTGTGCCTGGACTAATAAATCATTTTCATACTCTGTGAGATAAAGGAATTTCAGGTCGAAAATGATTGAGTCCTTAGACTGAAACTCCGTTTCAACCATTTCGTTATTTAAATAAACGATATCTCTGGTTTTATTGGGTGAGTTGGTTAAATGACTACCGTAAATCACAGCCTTGTCTCTAAAGCCAATTTTACTTGAGACAGAATCGATTTGAGGCTCATATAGCTCGAATGGATTCTCGAAAACAATACTTTCAGCTTCCTGGTCATTTAAGATTACCTTGAAATTGAAGGGATTGAAATTATTATATGGGACCTCGAATTTAATTACGCTATCATTACTAAAAATAACTTTTAGAGGCATTTCGTTCATCAAAAGTTCGAAATTTCTACTGAAATTCTCTCCTTTTATAGAAATAGTGTCTCCAAGATCGGCTTTATTTGGAGTAAATCTGGAAATGCTAAGGCTAGGGTTTGGTTCTGGCTGAGGCTCTTGGGAAATCTCTTCCTCACTCTCTTCTGGATCGCTATCCTTGGTGCATGAATTAAGGAATAAAGTGAATGAAAGAGAAAGGAGCAGGTATTTGTAGAATTTCATGGTAAAAAAATTAGAGGTTGATTTTTTCAAATACAAAATTTGAATTGTTTGAATTTGAACTAAGGCCTATAATGTATATCTGCCCGAGATTTTTGAAAATAAATTGTGGGTAGCTTTTTGTTTCTATAAAACCCTTCCTTGAAAGATCGTTTAGATCATATTCCTGAATACTTCTTTCATTACTGCAGCCCGCATAAATCAATTGATCTTCTATATTGAAGCTAAAACTTGAAAATTCGAGATAACCCTTTGGAAGTCTGCTTTGGTAGATCATGTTTTTGGAATAGATAGCTCCTTCCCTTCCGGTTATGAATCTTTCAGCATCAGGGAAGAAATTGAAAATATTTGCATCTAGGGAAAAATCACCATGATAAGTGTCATTCAAATGCTCAATTAAACTACCATTAGCATCAAATTTATAAATGTCCTGATCTACTGGACCTACATTAAGAGTTATCTCCAATAAATCTGTATTACTACCCGGGATCTGTCTTAAGCGAGTTAGATCAAAATCACCGGTTTCCTCGATCAAATCACCAGAAATTCTGCTATAGACCTTTAAAGGTCTATCTGTCCATGCATCGGTAGAAACGAAAAGCCTGTTATTATTGAAGATGATGGAAGAGGATGCCCTGCCTGTGTCAATTCTGTCAATTAATTCGAAACTCTTAGCATCATAAATATAAATCCAACCATCATTTCGGGGCACATATAATTCTTCCTTACCGTTAAAGGTTTTTATATCAACAAAGCCGATATGACTTTCTGTTTCAAGTGTTTTTAGAATATTATTAGTCTCAAGATCCATTAATGTTACCTGTCCTTTTCTGGAAATCAGGTACATTTTATTTTGAGCAAACTGTGGGATAACTTGATCTATATATCCATTGAATTTAATTACCTCAGGTCTCTTATAGACCTGCATATTACTTTCTATGGGTGCAGTCCCTGAATAATTATGGCCAATGATCTTATAGCTCACATAGGGGCTGTAAGGTAGTTCTGTGTCTATGAAATCGGTTTTTTCATTATCATTTATGAATTTTAGGGTTTGAAAATTATTTTCTTCTTCAGATTCTGAGCGTAAAATTTCATAGGATTGAAAATCGGTTGTATTTAAAATACTCCATTTTAGTTTGACACCGGCTTCTTGCATTTGAAGTTCCTGAAGGATGATTTTGTTTTCATATTCCCGGGACTCTTGTTCGTCCGGTCGTTCTTCGGTAGAGCATGCTAACGCGAGAAAAAGCGCTGCAAGACATAGCAATTTTTTCATTAGTGTAAGTTAGTTTTAGGCAGAGGGTAGGGCTTTTCTGCGGGGCGGGCTAAAATAGATACTTTATTTTGTTTTAACAATATTTTAATAAAATAAATGACGGTTAGGTGTGTAAAATATTAGAGATTAGAATTTTATTTTTCTCCAAAATTGAGGAATGTTCATAGGCTATTCTAGAACTTAATTTAGTTTTATGTAATTGGCAAGAGGTAATTAAAAAAAGGAGATTGGCTCCAAGCTAAACTTTTCCGGTCATACCGTGAACACCCATAAAAAGAATATTCTGCGTAAAACAGATAGCCGTAATTCGACCCAGCTGGTGTCGAACTTTTGGGTGGAAGGTTTGACAAGTTTTTGTATTATTAGGTCCTGGATTTTAGTTGGCTTTTTCTGGCAATATTTTTTCTTTCAGAAAGATCTAAGTTTTAAGGATTCCTTCTATATTAGCGCGACAATGGAGTGTTAGCTCAGTTGGTTCAGAGCACTACCTTGACAGGGTAGGGGTCACTGGTTCGAATCCAGTACACTTCACTTTAAACCTCGTATTTGGTACGAGGTTTTTTATTTCAGAATATCATTTAACCACAGGAATTATTAGTGGCTCCATCATTTAATGGTTTTTGCTCTTCTTTGACGCAATCCATTTTTGAAGGATGCTAAGGTCCTGGCCAAAACAAAAATGCTTACTTTTTTATAGCATCCAGGGCTCTTTCGAGGGCCATGCCTCTTGAACCTTTGATGAGGAAATAACAATTCGAAAATTCACTTTCCTTTAAATGCTCGACCAGGTGATCTGTATCCCTGAATTTAAAAATGAAGTTGCTATTGCAATCTGTGTTCTTAAAATTTTCTCCTACCAGATAAGTCTCGGCAAATTCACTGTTTTTGGCAAAGTTCGCGATCACCTGATGCTCGGTAGGTGCGGCACTTCCCAGTTCGAACATGTCTCCAAGAATTGCGATCTTCTGTTTGTTGGTTTTTAGTTTTCTGAAGTTTTCCAGAGCTGCATGCATACTTGTAGGATTAGCATTATAAGCATCCATGATGATCTTATTGCTTCCGCTTTCTACCACCTGTGAGCGATTGTTGGTCGGGTTGTAGTTCTCTATGGCGTTATGTATTTCCTTGAAGTCTACTTTAAAGTAGAGACCTATACATAAAGCCGCGGCCATGTTCTTGGCGTTATAGCTTCCGGTTAACTGGCTCTTAAAGTCGGTATTGTTGTAATTTATCTGGGCATTTTCAGCTTCGAGATCGTACGTAAGCCTTACATCTGCACCTTTATTTTCTCCAAAACTGAAGGTATGCGAGTAATTCTCATGCTTTCTTTGGATGTCATCATCGTGATTCAGGAAAATCAATTTATTTTTCTCCTGGAGGAATTTATAGAGTTCTGTTTTGCCTTTGATCACTCCTTCCACGCCACCGAAACCTTCCAGGTGTGCCTTTCCGAAGTTAGTGATATAACCATAATCTGGGTTGGCGATAGTGCAAAGGAACTCTATTTCCATTAGGTGATTTGCGCCCATCTCTACGATCCCGAATTCAGTCTGGTCGTCCATGGATAAAAGGGTGAGGGGAACGCCAATGTGGTTATTTAAATTTCCTTTGGTGGCAATTGTTTTGAACTTTCTGGCGAGAACTGCATGAACCAGCTCCTTGGTGGTTGTTTTGCCATTGCTGCCGGTTATTGCCAGGATCGGGATCTCCAGATAATTTCTATGGAATAAAGCCAGTTTCTGAAGCGTTTCCAGGACGTTTTTAACCAGGATATAATCTTCCTGGTTCTTTGCGTAGTTCTTGTCGTCTACGACGGCATACCTGGCACCATTTTTCAAGGCCTGTTCTGCGAATTCATTTCCATTGAAGTTTTCGCCTTTCAGGGCGAAGAACATGCTGTCTTTTCTTATTTTCCTTGTGTCGGTGTCGGCCCCTGAGCAAAGCAGGAAGCGCTGATGAAGTCTGGCTGTGTTCATAAAATAAATCTATAAAAAAAAGCCCTAAACAAATTAGGGCTTTAAGTTTATTTTATAGAAGCTATCGCTTATTTGCTTCTTGCTGTCTTGTTCTTGTCAAGAGATTTTGAACCAACTCTGGACATCGCATTTCTAAATCCAATATAATCGGTAGCCATATCTTGAGGGAAGTAGCGACGCTGAGCAGGATCTAACCAGTAGGCTCTATCTCTCCAGCTACCTCCTTTGTACACTCTTACCTCGTCACTAATTAAAGTAGTTCTTTTTTCCTTGTCGTAACCTCTTTCAGTAAGTCCGGTTTCCTCGCTAGTGCTGTCTGCATAGGTGAAATTATCATACTTAGGAGAGTTGTACATTCTCTTTGCCGGGTCTTCCATATCCTGGAAAGGCTGGTAGTAACGGCTTGAGCTTTTATCTCCATCTCTAAAATCTCTCTGGTCACTTTCGGTGAAGTTGGTTCTCATATAGGTGTCTTCCTTGGTGACCGGTACCTGGGCGATCTCACCTGGAAGGTTTCTGGCTACAAGTTTACCATTACTTAGAGTGTCATATACAACATCATCTGTTCCTACAACTTTTACAGTACCATCTTCGTTAATTGCGTGCTTGGTGTAAACGTTTCCACGATAATAGTTGAAGTCGTTAAATTCATCATCCACGATCGGGCGGTAAACATCGGCAACCCATTCTGAAACGTTTCCGGCCATATCATAAAGGCCAAAATCGTTAGGTTCGTAACTCTTAACCTCTGCAGTAATGTCTGCTCCGTCATCACTCCATCCGGCTATTCCACCATAATCACCATCTCCCTGTTTGAAGTTAGCAAGCTGGTCACCCATTTTCTTAACGTTACCATTTCTGGTATACTGTCCATCCCATGGATATTTTTTTCTACCTCTGTAGGTATTATAATTTCTGATCCCTACAAGTCCTAGTGCGGCATATTCCCATTCAGCTTCGGTAGGAAGTCTGTATTCCGGATAAATTAGACCGCTTTCTCTTCCTGGGTATACTTTTTTAACTGTGTTCCCGGCTTCATTGGTCTCGTTAAGCCTGTCCTGGGCTTCATCACCTCCCTGGCTTATTTCGGTGTTTCCGCCGTAAGCCTTGCTAGGAGTGTGGATATATGTTTCGGTGTTAAAGGTGGAAGAAGCATTTACATCGGTTAAGTGTGCTCCTTCTTTGATAAATCCTTCATCTTCCAGGCGGTGTTCATTAACACGGTCTGTTCTCCATTTACTGAATTCCACTGCCTGAATCCAGCTAACCCCAACTACAGGATATTCTGCATAGGCCGGGTGGCGAAGGTAATTGGTAACCATGGTCTCATTATAACCAAGCCTGTTTCTCCAAACCAGGGTGTCTGGAAGAGCGCCTTCGTAAATGTTCTTGTAATTATCTTCGCTAGGTGGGAAAACACGTTTCAGCCAGTCAAGATATTCGAGGTACATTTTATTGGTAACCTCTGTTTCGTCCATATAAAAGGACTGTACATGTTGTTGGGTTGGAGTGTTGTTCCAATCGTGCATTGGGTCATCCTGCACACGTCCCATGGTATAGGTTCCTCCTTCTACAAACACCAATCCGGGAGCAGCTTCCTGCTCCTTGTAATCTGTATTATACTGGAATCCTCCTTCGTCAGAATTGATATCCCAACCGGTTGCTCTGGAGGTATTTTTGTAATTGTTAGATTTGTTACAGCTTATAATACTAAGGCCACAAACTACAGCAATTACGCCCTTTAAAGCTACATTCAATTTCATATGATTTCCTTCTTTGTGATAGAAATTTAGGCTCTGCAATATACTAATTAACGATTAATGTACAAGATTATTTTATTTAATCTAAAAGTCTTAAATCTCGTATAACTCTCTGATATGCTATAACCTAAGTTAGGTTTATATGTCTTTTATTATTAAGGTTTTAACTCTTTACTTCGGCAGTTAAAAATAACGGTCATCTTTCGTTTAAATTATCTTGCGAAGAGGATTTTATCTAAAATTATGACCTCTTATCTAAGATTTGCAATAAAATCAATTAATTTGAGTTATATTCATTAGTCCATAACTTTTTCACTGTCTTGGGTTTATTGTTTTTCCAGATTAAGAAAGCAATTTGAAGCATTGGTTCTTTCTTAACAGGAATATTACTATATATTTGTTTATCATTAATTAGTATGATGAAAAAAATTACTTTCTTTTTGATAGCGGCATGTCTTTTTGCCGATTTTTCAGCGTTTGCCCAGGATGAGAGGGATAGAGTTATCACTACTGCTGTTCCTTTTTTATTGGTAGCAGCCGATGCAAGAGCAGCGGGAATGGCAGACCAGGGAGTGGCAACTTCTCCAGATGTTTTTTCGCAGCAATGGAACCCTGCAAAATATGCTTTCGCTACTCGCGAAAACGGGGTGGCAGTGACCTATACACCTTACCTGAGCGAAATTGTAAATGATATATTCCTGGGTAGTCTTAATTACTTTCATAAGATCAACGATCGTAGTGCGGCTGCGGCAAGTTTAAGATATTTCAGCCTTGGTTCCATTGAGACCCGGGGCACTTTCGAAGAGTTTCCCATTTTGGTGAACCCGAACGAGCTGACTTTTGATATTTCATATTCATTAAAGCTCAGCGAAAATTTCAGTATGGCTGTTGCCGGAAGGTATTTAAGATCAGACCTTGGACTTCAGGATAGTGAGGACCTTGGGGCCGCTTCTACTTTTGGAGTAGATGTAGCTGCGTACTATGAAGGGGAGCAATTAACCTTTAGTGGTTTTGATGCCAGGTGGAGGTTTGGGGCGAACATCGCCAATATTGGTCCTAAAATGAAATATGACGATGCTGGGCAGGAGAACTTCATACCAACCAACCTTAAGCTTGGTGCCGGTTTCGATTTTATATTTGACATTGATAACCGCCTTGGGACTTATGTGGAATTTAATAAACTTTTGGTGCCTACTCCCCAGGACTTTAATGATGACGGGATCATAGATGCTGAAGATGATGATGAATATAATGAAATCGGTTCAATAGAAGGTGTCTTCAAATCCTTTGGAGATGCACCCGATGGTTTTTCTGAAGAGCTGAAAGAGATCACCTGGTCGCTTGGAGCAGAATACTGGTACCGTGAGAAATTTGCCTTGCGCGCTGGTTACTTCAATGAAAGCGAAGATAAGGGATTCAGGAGGTTCTTTTCCCTTGGGGCAGGTTTTGCCTACGAATCTGTGGTGATAGATGCGTCCTATTTATTCTCTACTTCCAACGTGCCAAGTCCATTAGAGGGAACCTTGAGATTCGGGCTTAGTTTTAATTTTGGAGATAGCTTTACCAACTAAACTAGCGCAATATTCTTAAAAGTATCTTATTAGTGTGTGAAACCGCTCAGGTTTCTATTACCTTGTCTTTCCAATAATTTTTTATGAAGCCACTTACTATTACTTCCCGTTTGGAAGTTTACGATTCTATAGATGAAGTACCTCAGGATGTTCAGGATTTAATGCAGCAGGCTATTGAAACCCGGGATGCTGCTTATGCCCCCTATTCCAATTTCAAGGTTGGTGCGGCTATACATCTTGATAATGATGAGATCGTGGTGGGTAGCAACCAGGAAAATGCTTCTTATCCTTCAGGCTTATGTGCCGAAAGGACAGCAGTATATTTTGCAGGTGCAAAATACCCCGATACCAGGATCCTGAAAATAGCTATTTCAGCTAAATCCATGAGGCATAAAGTTGTTTCTCCCGTTCCTCCCTGTGGTGCCTGCAGGCAGGCTTTGGTGGAATACGAAGTAAAACAGGATGAGCCTATAGAGCTTTACTTTATGGGTGAAACCGGAAAAGTTGTGAAGGCCGATTCTGTCAAGGATTTATTGCCCTTGGTTTTCGACAGTACCTGCCTATAAGGTTTTCGTTATTTTTGCTCTAAAACTGTTTTCGTTTCTTATTGAAAATAGTATTTTTGTTATCCGCTTGGCAAAACCAATCTGTCTGGCCTTTTAAATATAAATTTTAGATGAAGAAAATTACAAAAGCCACATACTTAAAGTGGTACGAGGATATGTTGTTTTGGCGCAAATTCGAGGATAAGCTTGCGCAGGTTTATATTCAACAGAAAGTTAGAGGATTTTTGCATTTATATAACGGGCAGGAGGCCATTTTAGCCGGAGCGCTTCATGCGATGGATCTTGAAAAGGACCGTATGATCACCGCTTATCGTAATCACGTTCAGCCAATCGGGATGGGAGTAGACCCTAAAAAAGTGATGGCAGAGCTGTACGGTAAAAAGACCGGTACTTCTATGGGGCTTGGTGGATCCATGCACATTTTTGCTAAAGAACAAAGGTTCTATGGTGGTCACGGGATCGTAGGAGGACAAATTCCTCTTGGAGCCGGGCTTGCCTTTGCCGATAAATATCACAAAAGAGATAACGTGACCCTAACTTTCATGGGTGATGGAGCCGTAAGACAGGGTTCTCTTCATGAGACTTTGAACATGGCCGTAAACTGGAACCTTCCGGTGGTATTTTGTGTAGAGAATAATGGTTACGCCATGGGTACTTCGGTTGCTCGTACTTCTAAGGATACCGAGATCTGGAAATTAGGTAATGGTTATGAAATGCCTTGTGGTCCTGTGGACGCGATGGATCCTGTAAAGGTTGCCGAAGCACTTGACGAAGCGATTACAAGAGCAAGAAAAGGGGACGGTCCAACTTTCCTTGAATTGAAGACTTACCGTTATCGTGGTCACTCTATGAGTGATGCCCAGAAATATCGTACCAAGGATGAGGTTGCTGAATATCAGAAACTGGATCCTATCACTAAGGTTCGTGATATTATTAAGGAGAAGAAATACGCTTCAGATAAAGAAATTAAAGAGATCGATAAACGCGTTAAGGAAAGAGTTTCGGAATGTGAGAAATTTGCTGACGATTCAGATTTCCCAGACAAGAATGTAATGTACGACGTTGTTTACGAACAGGAGGATTACCCATTCCTGGCACATAAATTAGACTAGATTATGGCAGAAGTTATCAAAATGCCTCGCTTGAGCGATACCATGGAAGAAGGTACCGTAGCAAAGTGGCTGAAACAAAAAGGAGATAAAGTAGAAGAAGGTGATATTCTGGCCGAGATCGAAACCGATAAGGCTACCATGGAATTTGAATCATTCTATGACGGGACCTTGCTTCATATTGGGATCGAAGAAGGAGATACCGCTCCGGTAGATTCCCTGCTTGCCATAATTGGTGAAGAAGGTGAAGATATTTCAGACCTTCTAGATGGAGGTGGAGATAATTCTTCTTCGGAAGACAAAAAAGATAAAGACAAAGATAAAGCTGAGAAATCTGAAGACTCTAAAGAAGAGTCTGAAGATGATTCAGAAGATAATGATGATGCTGAGGATGGGGATGGAGATATCCCTGAAGGAGTTGAGATCATCAAGATGCCACGTTTGAGCGATACGATGGAAGAAGGTACTGTTGCCGCCTGGTTAAAGCAGGAAGGTGATAAAGTAGAAGAGGGTGATATCCTGGCCGAGATCGAAACCGATAAGGCTACGATGGAATTCGAATCTTTCTATGAAGGTACCCTTCTTAAGATCGGGATTCAGGAAGGTGAGTCTGCCAAGGTAGATAGTCTTCTGGCGATCATTGGTCCTGAAGGTACCGATGTTTCGAACATCGATTCTGCAGGTGGTGGAGCTAAAAAATCTAAGAAGTCTTCAGATTCAGAAAAGGATAAAGAAACAGGCACTTCCAAAGATTCTGATAAGCAGGATTCTGAAGAAAAGAAATCTGGAAGTGAATCTCAGTCTAAAGACGGTGGTAGAATCTTTGCTTCTCCTCTTGCCAAGAAAATGGCAGAAGACAAAGGTATCGACCTTGCCGACGTTTCCGGTAGCGGAGAAAACGGAAGGATCGTTAAAAAGGATATAGAGAACTTTAAGGGAGCCGAGAAGAAGGAGCAACCAGCCGAAGCTAAGAAGGAAACTGCAGAAGAAACTACCGCTGCAGCACAGCCTTATGTGCCGGCAGGAGAAGAGAGCTTCGAGGAAAGAAAGAATTCGCAAATGCGTAAGACCATTGCGAAGCGTCTTGGAGAATCCAAGTTCACCGCGCCACATTATTACCTTACTATCGAGGTAGATATGGCGAACGCGATGGCTTCCCGTAAGCATATCAACGAAATGCCAGATACCAAGGTGTCTTTCAATGATATGGTGATCAAAGCTTCGGCAATGGCACTGAGAAAACACCCACAGGTGAACAGCCAGTGGACAGGAGATACCATGAAGATCGCCAAGCATATCCATATGGGAGTTGCGGTAGCTGTAGAAGAAGGCCTGGTAGTACCAGTGCTCAAGTTCGCAGACCAAATGTCGCTGACCCAGATTGGAGGGAATGTGAAAGATCTTGCCGGGAAAGCTAGAAACAAGAAGATCCAGCCTTCAGATATGGAAGGAAGTACCTTTACCGTTTCTAACCTGGGAATGTTTGGGATCGTTGAATTTACCAGTATCATAAACCAGCCAAACTCAGCGATACTTTCTGTGGGAACTATTGTAGAAAAGCCGGTGGTAAGAAATGGTGAGATCGTGGTTGGGAATACTATGAAGTTGACCCTTGCCTGTGATCACCGTACTGTAGATGGTGCAACTGGTGCGGCCTTTCTGCAAACTTTGAAAACCTATCTTGAGAATCCAGTGACCATGCTGGCTTAAGATCAAAATATCAAACAATCTGAAATCCCGCTTAATCGCGGGATTTTTTTATCTTTAGCAGTATGAGAAAACATATTCGCCTATTCCAGACCTTAGCATTTTTCGGAATGCTATTTTTATACAATTTCGCTAATGCGCAACCTGCAAAAAATGGTTTGACCGTTTCTGTTGAAGAAGTGCAGGAAGATCTTGATTACCTTTCTTCAGATGAGCTTTCAGGAAGAGAGACCGGGACAGAAGGAATTGAGAAAGCAGCAAAATTTATAGAAGATCACTTCAGGGAAGTAGGGCTCAGGCCTTATTTCGAAACTTACCGGGATAGTTTCCAGGTTGGGGATGATGCTGCCTATAACCTGGTTGGATTGCTGGAAGGAACAGACGAGGAACTGAAAAATGAATATATAATTATTGGCGCCCACTATGATCATATTGGCTCTGCCAAGGCGGTAGAGGGAGATGAAATCGCCAATGGGGCAAATGATAATGCTGCAGGAACCGTGGGGGTGATGCATTTGGCGAAGCAACTCGCGGAAGCCGGAAATTCGAAAAGGAGTATCCTGTTCGTTCTTTTTTCTGCGGAAGAGAAAGGTTTGAAAGGTTCTGAGCACCTGGCGGAAAAATTAAAGGAACAGGGACTGGACCTTTATACGATGATAAATCTTGAAATGATAGGTGTGCCTATGAAGGCAAAAGACTACCTGGCATATATTACCGGATTTGAGAAGTCTAACCTTGCCGGGAAATTCAATGAATATTCCAATGGAGAAAAGGTTTTAGGTTTTCTTCCACAGGCGGAGCAGATGAATCTTTTTAAGCGAAGTGATAACTATCCTTTTTATAAGGAGTTCAAGGTTCCTGCTCAAACCATTTGTACTTTCGATTTTTCCAACTATCCTTATTATCACCATGTAGATGATGAAGCCGAATATTTAGATGCAAAATTCATGGCTTCACTAATAGAGGAACTGGTGCCGGGCTTGAGCAAGATGGCGAATACGCCCACTAAGGAAATTAAAATGAACGAATAGATGAAAAATATTATAATTACCGGAACTAGTCGTGGGATTGGCCTGGAAATGGTTTCCATACTTTCAGGAATGGGGCATAATGTACTTGCTCTCTCCCGGAATTCTGAACCGGTAAAGAAACTGGCCCTAAAAAACGTTAATGCCTTTTCTTTCGATATTACCGAAGAGGATAGCCATCTTAGGACAGAAAGGTTTATTGAAGAGCACTGGGATTCAAAAGTAGATATACTTGTTAATAATGCCGGAGCTTTACTCAATAAACCATTTAAAGAGACCAGGACCGATGAGTTTAGGCAGGTTTTTGAAGTGAACTTCTTTGGGGTGGTCAGTGTTACACGCAGGTTACTGAAGTTTATGAACAAGGACTCCCATGTGGTGAACATCAGTAGCATGGGCGGTATCCAGGGTAGCATGAAATTCGCGGGATTAGCAGCTTATAGTAGCAGTAAGGGAGCCTTGCTTACGCTTACCGAATTACTTGCAGAAGAATTCAAGGAAAATGGTCCTTCTTTCAATGCGCTGGCATTAGGCGCGGTACAAACCGAAATGCTGGAAGAGGCATTTCCCGGTTACCAGGCTCCGGTTACCGCAAAAGAAATGGCCGAATATATTGCCAATTTCAGTTTAACTGGTCATAAGCTATATAATGCTAAGATTCTGCAGGTTTCAAATAGCACGCCCTGATAGATGAAGGAAATCCTGGCTAAATATTTACCGGCGAATGCCGTAGAACCTGTTTCTGAATTGATTAAAATGAACAATGTTCATTTCAAGATCGTGAATGAAAGGGTTACCAGGCATGGCGATTATCGCAGGATGCAGGATGGTTCCCAGCAGATCACCATCAACGCCAATCTGAACAAATACAGGTTTCTTATTACCAGTATCCACGAGATGGCCCATCTGATCGCTTTTGAAAAGTATGGCCGTTCCATCAAGCCCCATGGGCAGGAATGGAAGCATTGTTTCAGAAGTTTGATGTTACCTTTTATCAGGCCAGAGATATTTCCTAATTCCCTGTTGCAGGTGATCGCGAATCATTTCAGGAATCCGAAGGCTAGCAGCGATACAGATGCAAAATTGTCGGTAGCTTTAAAGAGTTTCGATCCAGATAATGATAAGAGTTATATCTTCGAGATCCCATCTGGAAGTTTGTTCAAAATACACAATGGGAAGACCTTTAAAAAAGGTCCCAGAAAGATCAAGAGATACGAATGTCTGGAAATGGATACCGGGAGGATCTATCTTTTTCAGCCTAATGCTGAGGTACATTTAATTAAGGTTTGAAGTTATGAAAGGGAGTAAAAAAGATAATTATTACGCCATTTTAATGGCAGGTGGAGTAGGATCACGTTTCTGGCCTTCGAGCAAGGCCTCAAATCCCAAGCAATTCATAGATATACTAGGAGTAGGGGAAACCTTGTTCCAAACAACTTTTAAAAGGCTAGCTAAGCTGATCCCTCATGAAAATATCTACGTGCTCACCAATGAGAAGTATATGGAAATGATCAGGGAGCAGGTACCAGATATCAAGGATGAGCAGATCGTACCCGAACCGGAAATGAGAAATACCGCGCCCAGTATTCTTCTAGGGGCTTTAAAAATTTATAAGAAGAACCCCGAGGCTCTTACCATTGTGGCGCCAAGTGACCACTGGATTAAGGAAGAAGACCTATTTATAGAATCTCTCGAAACTGCACTGAATGATGTTCAGGATAATGAGCATTTAGTGACCCTGGGGATTGAACCTTCGTTTGCTAATACCGGTTACGGGTATATAAAATATGATAAAGAGGATAAGGAAACGCTTAAGAAGGTAGAGCTTTTTACCGAAAAACCAGGTCATAAGAAAGCACAGGAATTCCTGGATGCTGGAAATTATGTATGGAATGCCGGGATCTTTATCTGGAAGGCCTCATTTATAATTGAAAACTTTAAGAAGTATCTTCCTGAAATGTATCGCCTTTTCGATAAAGGCAGCGATTTGTGGAATACTTCCGAGGAAAAGCAATTCCTTAAAGAGAATTACGGCAATGCTTCAAATATCTCCATAGACTACGGGATCATGGAAAAATCTGATGCCGTATATGTGATACCGGTGGAATTTCACTGGAGTGATCTGGGGACCTGGTCTTCGCTTCAGAATGAACTTCCGCAGGATAAAGCGGGTAATACCTGCATTAATGCTAAGTTAATTGCAGATGATGCCAGGGAAAACATTATTTCCACATCTAATAAAAAGATAGTAGTTTTAAAAGGACTTTCAGATTATATCATTGTTGAAGATGAGGATGTGCTTATGGTGGTCCCTAAATCTGAAGAACAGGAAATCAAACAAATCAGGGAGAAGGTGATGCAGGATTTTGGTGAAGATCTAGGTTAATACATGGCAAAAACAGAAAATAAAGATTCCCAGGGGAAACTTCCGGCAAAGGATAACCTGAGAGAAGATGCTAAAGAAATTCAGAAAAAGGCGAGGAGCTTCATTAGCCGCCTTTTAGACATCCATGAAAATACAGACAGGGAATCTACGGTAGAAGCCGTTAAGAAGGATATTTCCTTTAAAGGGCATAATGCGTGGATCCTTATATTCTCCATCTTTGTCGCTTCTATAGGTTTAAATGTTAGCAGCACCGCAGTAGTTATTGGTGCCATGCTTATTTCTCCTTTAATGGGACCTATCGTTGGTGTAGGAATGGCCGTGGCGATAAATGATGTGGATACGCTAAGACGTTCTTTCGTGAATCTGGGCATCATGGTGGGCCTAAGTGTTATTACTGCCTCCATCTATTTCTTTATTTCCCCAGTAAAGGAAGAAACTCCGGAACTGGTAGCCAGGACCTATCCTACGATTCTGGATGTCCTGCTGGCTATTTTTGGTGGGCTGGCGCTTATCATTGCCAAGACCAAACGGGGGACCATAGCGAGTGTGATCCTTGGGGTTGCGATCGCGACAGCACTTATGCCTCCATTATGTACGGTTGGTTACGGGATAGCCAATGCCAAATGGGAGTTCGCTTTGGGCGCCCTTTACCTTTTTTCCATTAATGCTGTTTTTATCGCCCTGTCAACTTTTGTAGTGGTTAAACTATTAGGTTTCCCTTTAGTGAAATATGCCAATAGTAAAAGAAGGAGACGTATCGCCCAGATTGCATCTACAATTGCTCTTATTGTCATGATCCCAAGTGTGATCCTGTTCGTGATGCTGCTTAGAAAACAGGTTTTTGAAAGTAAGGCCAGGGAATTCCTTTCGGAAACGGTGAGCTTTGCCGGAGCCGAGGTGCTCAAATCTACCAGCGATTATAAGAATAAGACCATCGATATTTATATGATAGGAAACACGGTTCCTACGGCTATCATCCAGACCTGGCAGCAAAAACTACAGGATATTGAGGCTTTAAAGGAATCTAAGATCATAGTTCATCAGGGAGTAGATCAAACCCAGGATATAGACCGTCTGTCTACCGAGTTAAGAAGCGGTATCCTTGAAGATCTTTACGTAAAGAATCAGGAGGCCCTTGAGGATAAAGATAAGCGTATAGAGCTTCTGGAAAGTGAACTATCCAAATACAGGGGAGATGTGTTTTCATTTTCAGACCTGAGCAGGGAAGCCAAGATCAATTATGAGAATATTGAACAAATAGGATATTCTAACCTGATAACTACCAACTTCGAAAAACTGGATACCATTCCTACTTTCACGGTTACCTGGGATTCTAAACTGAAGAACGCTGAACTCGCCGAAGCTCAGAATAAGTTCGCAGAATGGATGAAAGTAAGGCTCAAGCTGGATACGCTTGCCATTAAAAATGTACGCTAGAATTAAATTCCTTTCTGCTGGGCAACTCTTACTTTCTGGAAAAGATTGGAGGAGTAAACGAATTCAGTAACGGCCTGGTCATCGGTCTTAAAGATCTCATCCTTGGTTCCTTTCCAGGCCAAAACGCCATCCTTTAAAAAAGCGATTCGTTCACCTATTTCCAGGACCGAGTTCATATCGTGAGTAATTAGTACCGTTGTAATATCGTTCTCGTGGGTAAGGTCCATGATGAGGTTATCTATCACCGTAGCGGTTTGAGGGTCCAGTCCAGAGTTAGGTTCATCGCAAAAAAGATACTTTGGTTTGTTCACAATCGCGCGGGCAATGGCCACGCGCTTCTGCATCCCGCCACTTATTTCTGAAGGCATTTTGTTACCCGTGCCTTCCAGGTTAACTCTTTCAAGTACTTCATGAACACGTTTAAGCATATCGCTCTTTCGCTGCTTGGTGAACATCTTCAGGGGGAACATCACGTTCTCCTCAACGTTCATAGAATCGAACAATGCACCTCCCTGGAAAAGCATTCCCATTTCGGTTCTTAGCTCTCTTTGCTCTTCATCTGAAAAAGTAGAGTAGGGCTTTTGATCATATTCGATCGTACCTTCATCTGGCTTGAACAATCCAAGCATGCATTTTAAGAACACACTTTTTCCCGATCCCGACTGGCCAATGATAAGATTGGTTTTACCCCTTTCAAAGGTGTAGTTTATACCCTTAAGAACTTCCTGCTCATTGAATCCTTTATGTAAATTCTTTACCTGTATCATTGCTTTAGCTTAATAAGAGTTGTGTAACTGCATAGTTTGTTACGATTAAGACCACACTGGTCCATACGAAGGAAGTTGTAGAGGCTTCTCCCACTTCCAGGGCTCCACCTTTCATGTAATATCCGTGGTATGCGGGTACGGTTGCTAATATAAATGCGAACAGGAATGTCTTGATAAAGGCGTAAGTCAGATGGAATGGGATAAACTCATCCTGCAATCCGGTGATGAACTGGTCTGAGGTTACAAAGCCGCCCAGAACCGCCGCGGTATAAGCACCCAGGATTCCCAGGAACATAGAAATCGCAATTACGAACGGGTAGGTTAGCATGGCGATGATCTTTGGAAAAATGAGGTAATTCTTGGAGTTTATTCCCATTACCTCCAGAGCGTCTATCTGTTCGGTTACCCTCATGGAACCAATACTCGAAGTGATAAAAGAACCAACCTTTCCTGCCATGATTATGGAGATAAAGGTAGGAGCGAATTCAAGAATTACCGACTGCCTTGCTGCGTAAGCCACTAGTGACTTTGGAATAAGTGGATTGTTCAGGTTTAATGCGGTCTGAATGGCAACTACGGCACCAATAAAAAATGAAAGGAATGCGACGATCCCCATCGAGCCCATGATCAACTCATCGATTTCTTTGAAAATAAGACTTCTGAGAACTGAACCTTTGGTCATCCGGCCAAAAACTCCCTTAAGCATTAAAAAATATTCCCCAATGGAGTGCAGGTAGGTCATTAATTGAATTTTGAAAAGCTAAAATACTAAAATTTCGGTCTAAAGTATTTAAGGCTTAATTAAACTTTAGCGTTTGAAGTTTAGTATTTTTGCGCTGTATCATAAAACTTGACCTCATGAAACGATATTTATTAGCATTTAGTTTCCTTGTTTGTTTAGGATCGCTGAATGCGCAAATAGTAAATGAAAAACCAAAGCTGGTCGTTGGGATCGTGGTAGACCAGATGAGATATGATTATTTGACCAGGTTCTGGGACCAGTTTGGAAACGATGGTTTTAAAAGACTGGTAAATAATGGATATACCTTTAAGAACACGCATTTTAATTATGTGCCTACCTATACCGGCCCCGGGCACGCTTCGGTTTTTACCGGAACCACCCCGGCATATCATGGAATCATAAGCAATAGCTGGTTCAATAAATTTGAGGGACAGTTCGTTTATTGTGTGAACGATTCTTCCGTTAAGTCTGTGGGAACTCAAACCAGGGCCGGGGAGATGTCGCCAAACAGGATGCTTTCCACCACCTTTGCCGATGAGAACAGGCTGCATACCCAGATGAAAGGAAAGACCATTGGGGTGGCGCTGAAGGACCGCGGTGCGATACTTCCGGCCGGGCATACCGCCAACGCTGCATACTGGTTCGAGGGAGGAAGCGAAGCCAACTGGATCACCAGTACTTATTATATGCAGGAGCTTCCGGAATGGGTCCAGAAATTCAATGCTTCAGATAGGGCAGAATCTTACCTGAAGACCTGGGAGCCTTTAAGAGAAATTTCCACTTACTCGGAAAGTGGTGTGGATGCCAACGATTTTGAAGGTGGATTTAACGGAAAGGAAACTGCCACTTTCCCCTATGACCTTAAAAAGCTAGCTGCCGATAATGGGAATTATAACCTTATTAAAGCGACACCTTTTGGGAATGATCTTACGGCTGAATTTGCCAAGGCGGCGATAAAAGGGGAGTCTCTCGGGCAGGACGATATTACAGATGTACTTACCCTGAGTTTTTCGAGTACAGATTATGTAGGCCATAATTTCGGTGTCAATTCAAAGGAGGTTCAGGACACCTATATTAGATTGGATCTTGCCATTGCCGATGTCCTTAAATATCTGGACCAGAATGTTGGTGAAGGAGAGTACACGGTATTTCTTACAGCAGATCATGGTGCGGTAGACGTGCCGAATTATTTGAAATCCAGAAAGATCCCAGCCGGGAATTTCAGCGATTCAGATCTTATCTCGAGAATAGGGAAATTTGTTTCTGAAGAATTCAATTCAGAAGACTTGATCGAAAATATCTCGAATAACCAGGTTTTCTTTAACTACGAAGAATTGCAGAAAAAGAAACTGGATTCAAGGGAACTTCAGGAAAAGCTTTCTCATTTTATACTTCAGCAGGATAATATTTCCAGGGTTTTCACCAGGGAACAACTGGAAAGCGGGTCTTTCGATAAAGGTATAGGAAGTCTTATCGAGAATGGATACCACCAGAAGCGAAGTGGTGACCTGGTATATGTATTGGATCCCGGGTTTATAGTCTTCCCGGAGACCGGAACCACTCATGGTAGTGGATTTTCATACGATACCCATGCACCTCTTATTTTCTTCGGAAAAGGGATAAAGAAGGGAAGTACCTATTCTGAAGCCTACATTAATGATATAGCTCCAACTATTTCGGCCTTACTGGGCATCGCATTCCCAAATGCGGCAACCGGTAAACCTTTATATATAATGCTGGATAAGTAAAACCTAGGCGAATTTCTTTCGAATGTTCGCCCAACGCAATTTTCTAATAAAACGGCCTTCTTCTTCCGAAACGAGAAAAGGTCGTTTTTTGTTTTTGGCATTGAAGTAGCCCGATATATAATGGAGAAAAGCGAAGGGATTCGCCTTCATTGCCGCGAGCTTGGCAGAGGCAATAAGGCTGAGCAAGGTTCCGTACCTAAGCCGGTAAAAGGCCTCGCCCTGTTTGCGTCCTGAATGTTCGAAGTAGTTCATTCCGGTAGGCCTGAGGTGTCTCACTAATAAAGTTTCGTCTGTAATCACTTTCCATCCGTGAAACCTCGCCAGGAGCTCATCTGCGGTATCCCAGCCCATCGCTGGTTTTAATTCGCCAATCTGAATAAAACAATGTTTACGGTAGGCCTTTAAAGCACCACGAATATGATCTTTTCCGGTTAAGTTCTCCGGGATCCATTGATCTTTTCTCTGAATACTGCAAAATCCACCTGCCATTCCTGCCTGCGGATCGATCTCGAAATAAGAGGCGATCTTTTCCAAGTAGTTTTCGGGGAAAATAAGGTCGGCGTCGAATTTACAGATCACATCAAAATTGTCATCAAGCCGGTAATAACCTTTATAAAAAGCATTGATCACCTTACTGCCCGGAGCATGTTCTCCAGAGGCGCTGTTCTGGACCAGCTCTATATAATCGAACTTGTCGGTGAAAGATTTTACGATTTCTGAAGTATTGTCTGTAGAACCGTCGTCTACCACTACGATGCGAGTGGGCAATAAAGTTTGCTGGGTAAGCGATTCCAGGGTCTGGCCAATAAAACCACCCTCGTTATGCGCCGGTATGACAATATAGATCCTCAAAAAGCCGAATATTGATTAAGAATGCTAAGATATGATTTTAGAAAGAGAAGCCTTATTTTATCCTTTCTGCATAAACAGCATAATATCTTGGAGTAAATTTCCGAAGAATAGGGCGAAAGCCGATCTTGTTCACTGGGTGAGCCCACTGAATGCTTTTTTTGATCTCCCATCCGCTCTTTTCCAAAAGCCAGTCGAACTGCCAGGATTCGAACTCATGGTAATGACGGTCCCATTTATCGGTTTTGCTTCGATAGGCCGGCGAAAACCATAGTTTTAAAGGCACGCTGGCAATGAGCTTATCTGCCTTTATCTCTTTAAGGATATTATATGGAGCCAATAAATGCTCGAAAATCTCAAAAGCGGTAACAATGTCGAATTCTTCATTCTTTACCGCGGTAAGATCTTCATCGAGATCTTCTCCAGAGGTGTTATCTACTTTATAACCCTCATCTTTCATGAGATAGGTAAAAGGATTCTTTACTCCCAGGTCCAGGATCCGGGCCGGGGGTGGAGCAACGTCCTTTAGGAATTCGAGGGTCTTTTTATAACGTTTCTCGGGAAAACTATTCTCGTACATTCTAGACCTGGTAAGTGATCGCATTAATGTTCATTCCGGCACCTACACTTGCGAACATGACTATATCTCCTTTCTGAAGTTTCTGGCCTTCAATTTCACCTCTTAATACCAAATCATAAAGGGTAGGCACAGTGGCCACGCTGCTGTTCCCTAACTCCTGGATGGTCATTGGCATTACTCCCTCCGGTGGAGTCATTCCATGAAGTTTATAAAAACGCTGGATAATGGCATCATCCATTTTTTCGTTGGCCTGATGTATAAATACTTTCTTAAGATCTTTGATATCCTTTCCGCTGTTCTCAAGGCATTCTTTCATCGCCTTAGGTACGTTCACCAGAGCGAATTCATAGATCTTTCTTCCGTGCATTTTAATGTACCGGATTTCTTCAGGTGCGCTAGAGTGGTTTGACTTCCCAAAATAGATATAATCTGATTCCTTAAAAGAAAAGGTAGCCGATTCATGCGAAAGAATTCCGGATTCTTCGTCGTCGCTGGCTTCCAGAATAACTGCTCCAGCTCCATCTGAAAAGATCATCGAGTCCCGATCATGTTTGTCAACGACACGTGAAAGAGCTTCTGCTCCTATAACAAGACATTTTTTAGCAATCCCAGACTTTATAAAAGCCTGTGCCTGTATAAGTCCTTCTATCCAACCCGGACATCCAAATAATAAATCGTAACCAACACATTTAGGATTTTTTATCCTTAGGTGAGATTTTACCCTGGTAGCAAGACTAGGTACTGTGTCGCTCTGTATAGAATTGGTCTTCACATCACCATAATTGTGAGCAACGATAATATAATCCAAAGTTTCAGGATCTATACCCGAACTTTCGATCGCTTTTTGACTTGCGATCACCGCAATATCTGAAGTGTTAAGGTTCTCATCCAGATAGCGTCTCTCCTTGATACCTGTGATGGCTTTGAACTTCCTGATGGTAGTTTCGTTATCATGAGGGAAATTAGATCCGTCAAGATTATAAAATTCATGTTGATCAAAGTCAGCATTTTTCGTGATAACATTTGGGATATAACTTCCGGTTCCGGTTATTTTACATTTCATCTGACTCAGTGCTTGGGATTGCAATTTAAATAATTAGTAAATAAGTGGCTTAAAATAGCTAATTTTTTGGTCGAAAAAAAACCTGTCAATTGACAGGTTTTTTAATTTGTCTTTAAATTCCGGGCTATGCCTCGGCGTATTCCTCGGTTGGAGGGCAGGTACACATCAGGTTCCTGTCACCAAATGCCTCATCTACTCTTCTCACGCTAGGCCAGAATTTATTATCATGAAGATGCTCCAGTGGGTAAGCTGCCTTTTCTCTGGAATAAGGTAACTTCCATTCGTCTGAAGTTAGCATATGTATCGTGTGCGGAGCGTTCTTAAGAACATTGTTAGGTTCATCTGCACTCACTTCGTCAATTTCCTCACGAATAGAGATTAGGGCTTCACAGAACCTGTCAAGTTCAGGTTTGCTTTCGCTTTCGGTAGGCTCGATCATCATGGTTCCTGCTACCGGGAATGATACCGTAGGAGCGTGGAAGCCATAATCTATTAGCCTTTTGGCGATATCTACCACTTCGATCCCTTTTTCTTTAAAAGGACGGCAGTCGATGATCATCTCGTGGGCTGCTCTTCCTCTTTCTCCGGAGTAAAGTGTTTTATAATGACCCTTTAGTCTTTCTTTTATATAATTAGCGTTCAGGATCGCGTATTCTGTAGATTTCTGAAGTCCACCGGTTCCAAGCATCTTGATATACCCATAAGAAATAAGGCATACCAGTGCTGAACCCCATGGAGCAGAAGAAATAGCGCCAATAGCCTTTTCTCCACCTGTTTTTATTACAGGGTTCCCCGGAAGGAATGGTTTTAACTGTTCAGCAACACAAATTGGTCCAACTCCAGGGCCACCACCTCCGTGAGGGATAGCAAAGGTTTTATGAAGGTTGAGGTGACATACGTCAGCTCCAATCCTTCCCGGGTTGGTCAATCCTACCTGCGCGTTCATATTTGCCCCGTCCATATAAACCTGTCCGCCATTCTCGTGGATGATATTGGTGATCTCACGAATAGCCGATTCGAATACCCCGTGGGTAGATGGATAGGTTACCATCAAAGCGGCAAGATTATCCTTATACTTCAATGCCTTTTCTCTAAGATCGTCAACATCGATATTTCCGTTTTCAGAAGCTTTGGTTACCACTACTTTCATCCCGGCCATCACTGCTGAAGCAGGGTTGGTTCCATGAGCGGAAGAAGGGATCAAACATACGTTTCTGTGGCCTTCGCCATTTGCCTCGTGGTAAGCTCTAATCACCATTAATCCCGCATATTCTCCCTGTGCACCAGAATTTGGCTGAAGAGAGGTGGCTGAAAAACCGGTGATCTCGGTGAGCTGATGCTCAAGTTCCTTAAGAACGGTCTGGTATCCTTCGGCCTGCTCTACAGGAACAAAAGGATGAAGATTACCCCACTGCGGGTTACTTAGCGGAAGCATTTCTGAAGCTGCATTCAACTTCATAGTACAGGAGCCAAGAGAGATCATGGAGTGATTCAAAGAAAGATCCTTGCGCTCCAGTTTTTTGATGTATCGCATCAATTCAGTTTCTGAATGATACAGATTGAAAACCTCGTGGGTGAGGAAATCGGTCTTTCTTTCAAGACTTTCGGGAATGGCAGTTCTTCCCGGAAGCTCGGTTACTTCTTTCGCTTCCTTAGTAGCAAGTTCAGCAAATACAGCGATGATCGCGTTCAGGTCATCTAAGGTTGTGGTCTCATTGATCGAGATACAGGCACTTTCAGCATCTGGGTAATAGAAATTGATCTCGTTTCTTTCAGCGATCTCCTTCAGTTTAGAGGCATCGGCCTTAATGTGAAGGGTATCAAAATATGCAGAGTTCAATTGTTCAAACCCGAGCTGCTTTAGGCTGTCCTCAAGAGCAACCGTGGTTGAATGAACGGTATTGGCGATATATTCGAGACCTTTAGGACCGTGATATACGGCATACATTCCGGCCATTACCGCTAGCAAAACCTGGGCGGTACAGATGTTCGAAGTCGCCTTGTCTCTTTTTATATGTTGCTCCCTGGTTTGGAGAGCCATTCTTAAAGCGTTGTTCCCGTCAAGGTCTTTGGTGATCCCAATGATCCTTCCCGGAAGGTTACGCTTATATTCTTCTTTAGTAGCAAAAAATGCCGCGTGAGGACCTCCGTACCCAAGCGGGATCCCGAATCTTTGTGTGGTTCCAACTACAACATCCACACCCAGTTCTCCAGGAGCCTGAAGTTTTACCAGGCCAAGGATGTCTGCGGCAAACGCGGTTTTGATACCTGCATTATGGCAGTTTTCAATAAATTCTCCATAATTGAAAATCTGTCCGAATTTTCCAGGATACTGAACCAGCGCTCCAAAGAAATCTTCAGAAAAATCGAATTCCTCATGGTCTCCCACGATCATTTCGATCCCAAGGAAATCTGCCCTCGTTTCCATTAAGGAAATGGTTTGAGGCAAGGTTTGTTGAGAAACAAAAAACTTATTTACATCATTTTTCTTCTGTTTTCTATCTCTAACAGCATATAGCAAAGCCATCGCTTCAGCGGCTGCCGTAGATTCATCCAGAAGAGAAGCATTGGCGATCTCCATCCCGGTAAGGTCGCTTACCATGGTTTGGAAATTCAACAGCGCTTCCAGTCTTCCCTGAGCAATTTCTGCCTGGTAAGGAGTATAGGCAGTATACCATCCCGGGTTTTCAAGTACGTTTCTTTGAATAACAGCGGGTAAAATCGCCTGATGGTAGCCTAAACCAATATAGGTTTTATAAACCTTGTTCTTTTCAGAAAGCTTTTTAATGTGCTCTGCATATTGATTTTCGCTCATCGCCTTCGGCAAGTTTAGCGGGCTGTGCAAACGAATGTCATCGGGCAGGGTTTCGTAAATTAATTGCTCTATAGACTCAACGCCGATAGTGTCCAACATTTCCTGTAGATTTTCCTCCTTAGGACCTATGTGACGTAATGCAAAAGAATCTGTTCTCATTAAAATAAATAGTTGTGTTTTTCGTGCTGCGAAAATACATAATTTCAATCTAATTTTTTAGCCTTTAGCTATATACAGTTGTTAAGATTTTAAGACCAAATTTTCCTGTAGGAATTTATGTGTAATTTCGTAGAATGAGGTTTTTAGAAAAGGCTTTTGAACTCTATATAAATAGCAGTATTCACGTTTCTCTGGCGGTGGTCGCATTCACTATGATCACCTTTTTTGAGCATGATCTTTTAATAGATACAGATCTGCTGGCCTTTGTTTTTTTTGCCAGCGTTACCGGTTATAATTTCGTGAAATACGCGGGCATAGCAAAGTTGCATCACTTAAGCCTGGCCACGAATCTGCGCCTGATCCAGCTGTTTTCGCTGTTGTGTTTTATAGCTCTTATCTATTATAGTTTTCAACTTAAGTTCGAAGTCCTGGTAGCCGCAGGTATCATGGGCTTGCTTACCATGTTCTACGCGATCCCCATATTTGGGGGAGAGAAGAACCTTAGAAGCCTGCCGGGCTTAAAGATCTTTATTATTGCTGTGGTTTGGGCAGGAAGTTCGGTCATACTGCCGCTGATCAATGCCGGGAAATTGCTTGGCATAGATCTGCTCGTAGATTTTTTGCAAAGGTTAATGCTAGTGGTCGTCCTTACGCTTCCGTTTGAAATAAGAGATCTGAATTTTGATAATGAAAGGCTGGGAACCATTCCGCAGAGATTGGGGGTAAATCTGACAAAGGTTTTTGGGCTGGTATTATTGTTCCTGATCTTCGCTTCAGACCTTGTGCAGAACAATTTCGATTCAACAGAATTTTTATCGTGTTTGGTGATCCTCGTGGCTAGTGCTTTTTTGCTCTGGAATTCGAGCAGGGAGCAGAACAAATATTATGCTTCTTTCTGGGTGGAGGCGGTGCCGGTAATGTATCTGGGAGTTTACTTATTGTTTAGGTTCTTTCTTCCGCAAATTCCTTCTTGATCTCTTTACGCCATTGCTCTTTTTTTTCTTCGGGGCAGGTCTGGATTCGGGATTTCTTTATGAGTTGGGTGAGTTTGGTGTTCTTTTGGGTAAACTTCCGGCAGGTCTTGCAAAATACCAGGTGAAGGTAGAGTTTAGCCTTATCCAGCAATTTTGCTTCTTTATATTGTGCTTTATTACAGCAGTCGGCTGCTTTAGAACAATCAATAAAAAAATAATTTTTTTCACTCATAATTAGAACCAGTTTTTTTCCAGACAGGCAGCCAGAGCGGTTCTGGCTCTATGGATGATAACCCAGAGGTTAGACGGTGTGATATTAAATTCATTACAGATAGCTTCGGTATCTGCACCATCAATTGTCTTTCTTTTGAATATCTCTGCATGCTTTTCATTAATGGAATCAAGGCATTCCAGGATAGCTAGGCCGAGTTCATTATTTTCCATTTCATCTTCTGCCGTACGGTCAAACTGGTCTGCTACCTGCTCTTCAAGCCACTCTCCTTCATTGTAATCATCAGAATAATTGATCTTGACTTCAGCCTTTCCCTTCCGCGAATTTATTTTGCGGTAGTAATCTATGATTTTTCTTTTCAAAATCGAAATTAACCAGGTTCTTTCACTGGCTTCTCCTTTAAAATATTTCGCAGATTTCAGGGCAGCCAAAAAGGTTTCCGATATGAGGTCGTTGGCAACCTCACGGTTATTCACCCTTACAATCGTGTAATTGAAAAGGTAGTCTGAGTATCGGTCAACCCATTTATTAGGGTCGAGGCTGTGCGCTGGCATGATTTAGATTTCGTCGGTTCTAAGTAAAAATAGCAAAAGAATGACTATCAAAAGTTATAGAAAAGATAAGATTTCTCTATCATGCCAGCAAGGCCTGCTATTTTGAGATCAATCCGGCCCTTCTTAGCAGGGCATCGGGTTTAGGCTCCTTCCCTCTGAATCGTTTGTATAGATCCATAGGATGTTCGGTTCCTCCTTTAGAAAGTATGTTCTCCCTGAACTGGTCGGCGATATCCTTGCTGAAGATGCCATGTTCTGTGAAATATTCAAAAGTATCTGCGTCCAGGACTTCAGCCCATTTATAGGAATAATAGCCGGCAGAATACCCTCCCTGAAAGATATGTGAAAAAGCAGTGCTCATACAATTTGAATCTACCTCGGGATAAAGCTTGGTGGGTTCAAAAGCTTTTACTTCATGCGACTTTACATCCTGAACATCACTTGGGTCCCCGGCATGCCAGCTTAGGTCCAGCATCCCGAAGCTTAGTTGTCTAAGGGTGGCCATACCTTCCAGGAAATTTGCAGATTCCTTGATCTTGTCTATGTATTCCTGTGGGATGGCTTCGCCTGTCTTATAGTGTTTCGCAAAAAGCTGAAGGGCTTCTTTTTCATAGCACCAGTTTTCCAAAACCTGGCTGGGTAATTCTACAAAATCCCAGTAGACATTGGCTCCAGATAGGCTAGGGTAGGTGGTATTTGCCAGCATTCCATGCAGGGCATGTCCAAATTCATGGAAAAGAGTGGTCACTTCATTAAAGGTTAACAATGAAGGTTCTTTTTCCGTTGGTTTGGTGAAATTACAAACAATAGAGATATGAGGGCGTTCGTTCTTGTCGTTCTGAACATATTGCTGTTTATAAGTGGTCATCCAGGCGCCATCACGTTTTCCCGGCCGCGGATGGAAGTCTGCATAGAACAGTGCGACATCCTCCCCGGTTTCGTTAGTTACCTGGTAGGTTTTAACGTCTGGGTGATATTTGTCGATATCATGAACTATTTCAAAGTTTAGTCCGTAAAGTTTTCCGGCGATGGTAAAGACACCATCAATAACCCTGTCTAGCTCAAAGTAAGGTTTCAGCTTTTCATCGTCCAGGTCGAAACGTTTTTGCTTTAGTTTTTCTCCATAATAAACGGCATCCCATTTTTGTAACTGGTCGATATCATCAAGCTCTTTGGCGAATTGCTCTAATTCTGCGAATTCTTTTTCTGCCGCAGGTTTGGCCTTTTCCAGCATTTCATTTAAAAATGACTCGACCTTTTCCGGAGTTTCAGCCATTCTTTCCTGCAGCACGAAATGTGCATGGGATTCAAATCCTAAAAGTTTGGCTCTTTTGTATCTGAGTTTAGCAATCTGAAGCACATTTTCCTGGTTGTCCAGTTCATCATTATGAAAAGCCCGGGAGCCGAAGGCCAGGGAAAGCTCTTTTCTAAGCTCACGATCATCGGCATATTTCATGAACGGGATATAGCTAGGATACTCCAGGGTGAAGATCCAGCCCTCCTTATCTTTTGATTTTGCGACTCCGCGGGCTTCATCCTTGAAGGATTCCGGCAAGCCAGACAAACGGGATTCGTCGGTTACCTGAAGCTCATATTTGTTGGTCTCGGCCAGCACATTCTCCCCGAACTGAAGGCTTAACCTGGATAATTGCTTGTCGATCTCCCTTAATTCTTCCTGCTTTTCATCGGGTAGGTTCGCTCCATTCCGGGTGAAGGCCTTATATTTTTTCTCTAGTAAGGTCTCCTGTTCCTTATTCAGGTTCAGAGAATCCTTCTGTTCGAATACTTCCTTGATCCTTTTGAAAAGGTCTTTATTCAGGATCACATCATTTTTAAATTCTGAAAGTACTGGAGAAACTTCCTGAGCGATCTTCTGTATTTCTGCATTAGTTTCAGCAGAATTGATATTGAAAAAGATGCTGGTTACCCGGTCAAGTTTTTTCCCGGAGAATTCCAGCGCTTCTATGGTATTTTTAAAATCGGGTTTTTCACTGGATCCGGCTATATTCTGGATTTCCTCTTTCGCTAGCTCAACGGCCTTAAGGATGGCCGGTTTATAATCCTCTGTTTTTATTTTAGAGAAAGGAGCATATTCAAATTCGGTGAGTAAAATATTTTGAGAATCCATATTTGTATTATTAACGCATTTCGCTAAAAAAATAGCTTAAATGCTTGGTTGTTTAATTTTTTTAACTAAATTGACCTCTTGTTGAGGAAAAAATTAACTTAATATTAGCAACAGTATATAAGAGCGTAGTTTACGAAGTTCTGGTTTTATATTTAGAATGGTTAATAAATAATAATTACAGATTACAAGTAACTACAGGAAGGCCGCATTAGCGGCCTTTTTTATTTCTTGATAGATTTTGCTCCTTCGATAACCTTTTGTTTAAGGCCTTCTTTATAGACCAGGATCTTATCCAGGACACATTTATCTGATGCGCCGATGATCTGTGCAGCGAGGATTCCGGCATTCTTGGCTCCGTCTAAGGTTACGGTAGCAACGGGAACGCCTCCAGGCATTTGTAAAATGGAAAGTACAGAATCCCATCCGTCGATAGAATTCCTGGATTTTACCGGAACACCAATGACTGGTAGAGGAGACATGGATGCAACCATTCCTGGGAGGTGGGCTGCGCCGCCTGCACCGGCAATGATCACACTAATTCCTTTTTCGTGCGCGGTCTTGCTAAATTCAAATAATTTTTCGGGAGTCCTGTGAGCTGAAACGATATCTACTTCAACCTCGATATCAAACCCCTTCAGGATATCTATCGCATCCTGCATTACAGGCATGTCACTGGTGCTTCCCATTATTACGGCTACTTTCCCCATTTTTTTAGTCTTTTTTACTTATTACTTTAATACTGTTCTTTACTTTTTCTGCAATCTTCCGGGCTTCAGAAAGATCCTTGTTCACTATGGTCACGTGGCCCATTTTCCGGAAAGGCCTGGTGATCTTTTTTCCGTAAATATGAGGCGTCACGCCATCCATCTTCATGATCTCCTCTATGTTTTCATAAACCACCTCGCCTTCATGCCCTTCAGAACCTACCAGGTTCACCATTATACCACCTACCTTACTATCGGTATTGCCCAGTGGAAGGTCTAGGATCGCACGTACCTGCTGTTCAAACTGATTGGTGTAAGCGGCTTCGATACTGTAATGCCCACTGTTATGTGGTCTTGGAGCCACTTCATTAACCAGAATGCGGTCATCCTTGGTCTGGAACATTTCGACGGCCAGTAGTCCCACATGTTGAAAAGCTTCGGAAACCTTCTCTGCGGTTTTTCTTGCTTTTTCAGCTACACTTTCCTCTATACGGGCCGGGCAGATCACATATTCTACCTGGTTTGCGGTTGGATGAAATTCCATTTCTACAACAGGGTAGGTTTTCTTTTCACCAGAAGGATTCCTGGCTACAATAACGGCCAGTTCATTTTTAAATGGTACCAGCTCTTCTGCAATGCATTCTCCTTCAGAAAGTGTTTCGAGATCCTCTTTCTGTTTGATCACAGAAACACCTTTCCCGTCATATCCCCCGGTAGCACTTTTCCATACGAAAGGGATCTTTACTTCGTCCTGCTCAACCGCGTTTTTCAGTTGTTCCAGGTTTTCAAAAACCTTGAAATCTGCGGTGGGAATTTGCTGTTCGCTGTAAAATTTCTTTTGAATAGCCTTGTTCTGTATCTTCTCCAGCGTATCTGCCGAGGGGAAGGTTTTAATGCCTTCCGCCTGCAGTTGTTTAAGTGCCTCGATATTCACACCTTCGATTTCAAAGGTGACCACATCGGCTGTTCTTCCAAAATTGAGAACCGTATCATAATCCATGAGGTCACCCTGTTCAAAATAATTACAGGAGATTTTGCATGGAGCCTCTGCGCTAGGGTCAAGTACAAGGGTCTGTATGTCGTATTTCCTTGTTTCGTACAGCATCATTTTACCAAGCTGTCCTCCTCCAAGGATCCCAAGTTTAAAGTCTGAAGAAAAGTAATTTATCATAAGTTGAACTGGCTTTTCGCAAAAATAATGCATTCATCATTCCCGCAATAGTTATTCGTTAAGAAATCGGGCTGTTGAGCTTATTGAGATTCCTTATCTTTGCCACTTAAAATTTTACAGTTTTGATAAAATTACATGACCTTGAGTTTGAGCCTTATATTTCTGAAAAAGAGATAAACCAGGCTATAGAGGAGATTTCAGGAAAATTGAATGAAGATTATAAAGGAAAAATGCCTGTTTTTATAGGGGTTTTGAATGGTTCATTTATGGTAGCTTCAGAGATCATAAAGCGATTTGATCATGACTGCGAGGTGAGTTTTGTGAAAATGGGTTCTTATGTAGGCACGCAAAGTACCGGGAATGTAAAAACGCTGGTTGGTTTGAACCAAAACCTAAAAGGCCGTCAGGTAGTTTTGCTGGAAGATATCGTGGATACCGGGAACACGCTGGTTGAGCTTGATAAGATTTTGACCGAGGCCGGTGTAGAGGATTATAAAGTGGCTACTTTATTCCTTAAGCCGGAAGCTTACAAGAAGAATATTCCTGTAAAATATGTAGGTTTAGAGATACCGAATAAATTTATAGTTGGATTTGGCCTGGATTACGATGGTTTGGGCCGTAACCTGACTCAAGTATATAAACGCAAAGAATAATAAAATGACAAATTTAGTGCTGTTTGGCCCTCCGGGAGCCGGCAAGGGAACACAAGCATCAATTTTAAAAGATAAATACGAACTAATTCATATTTCAACCGGCGACGTTTTTCGTTATAATATTAAGAATCAAACCGAACTTGGGCTTAGCGCCAAGTCTTATATAGACAAAGGGCAATTGGTGCCAGATGAGGTGACCATTAATATGCTGAATGCTGAGGTTGAGAAGAACGAAGGTGCTAACGGATTTATTTTTGATGGTTTTCCACGAACAGAGGCCCAGGCCGAAGCCTTAAGCACTTACCTTGAATCTAAAGGAACAGAGGTTCACGCAATGATCGCGCTTGAAGTTGAAGATGAGATCCTGGTAGAGCGTTTGCTGGAAAGAGGAAAAACTTCGGGCAGACCAGATGACGCCGATGAGGCCGTGATTAGAAACAGGATCAATGTATATTATAATGAGACTGCCATTCTTAAGAATTACTACCAGAAGCAGGATAAGTATTATGGTGTTGATGGGGTAGGCAGTATCGAGGAGATCACAGCTCGCCTGAGCGAAGTGATCGACGAACTAATGAAATAAAAAGAAAATGACTGAAGGGAATTTTGTTGACTATGTGAAGATCCATGTTTTTTCAGGAAAAGGAGGGAAGGGTTCTGCCCATCTCCACCGGGAGAAATATATCGCAAAGGGAGGTCCCGATGGTGGGGACGGTGGTCGTGGTGGCCATGTGATTGTAAAAGGAAACAAAAATCTCTGGACCCTGTTCCATCTTAAATTCAAGCGTCACGTAAAAGCTGAACACGGTGAGAACGGAGGTAAGCAAAGAAGTTCCGGAGCCCAGGGAGCCGATGAATATATCGAGGTTCCGCTGGGAACCGTGATCCGGGATACCGAAACCAACGAAGTCATAAAAGAAATCACTGAGGATGGCCAAGAGTTCATGGTTGCCGAAGGTGGTAAAGGAGGCCTCGGGAACTGGCATTTTAAGAGTTCCACAAATCAGACCCCAAGATATGCCCAGCCGGGTATAGATGGGCAGCAGGTTGATATTACCTTGGAGTTGAAAGTACTGGCAGATGTTGGCCTGGTTGGTTTCCCCAATGCAGGGAAATCTACCCTTCTTTCGGTGATCACGGCCGCGAAACCAAAGATCGCCGATTATGAATTCACTACTTTAAAGCCTAACCTGGGGATCGTTAAATACCGGGATTTCAAAACCTTTGTGATCGCAGATATTCCCGGAATAATTGAAGGTGCTGCTGAAGGAAAAGGTTTGGGACATCGATTTTTAAGACATATTGAAAGGAATTCTACGCTATTGTTCCTTATTCCTGCCGATGCCAGGGATATCAAGAAACAATATGATATCTTATTAGATGAGCTTAAAAGATATAATCCGGAGCTAATGGACAAGGATCGCCTTGTCGCCATTTCTAAAAGTGATCTTCTGGACGAGGAGCTTAAGGCAGAAATGAAGGCTGAACTTGATAAAGAGTTGAAACTTCCATATATTTTTATTTCCTCGGTTGCACAAAGCAATCTTACGGAATTAAAGGATAAGCTTTGGCAGATGCTCAATAAAGAGCCTGTTTAAATCCTGTTAAACGTATAAAGTCTCGAACTGTTTTTGCTTAAATTTAGTAAAAACCAGTTATGAGACTTTTTAAATTTAGTATCCTACTATTATTAATTACATCCTGTAACGCCCCCCAGGCTGTCTACGATTACGACCAGGATGTGAATTTTTCACAATATTCAGAATACGCTTTATTCCCTGATTTCAGGACGGGATTAAGTCAGCTTGATGAGGCCAGGTTGATAGAAAGCCTGAAGACCCAGATGCAGGCTGAAGGCCTTAGTCTAAGTGAGGATCCTGGCATCTATGTGAATGTATACACCGAGAAATTTGAGCAGGATAACCGAAGCCGTGTGGGTGTTGGCATAGGCGGAGGCGGAGGTAATGTAGGTGTGGGCGTTTCCGGTGGCATCCCTGTGGGGCAGATGGACACTTATTTGCAGCTTACATTCGATTTTATAGATGTGGAAAATGATGCGCTTATCTGGCAGGCGGTAGTGGAGAGCCCTTTTAGTTTTAATGCCGAGCCTCAGGAGAGGCAGCAGCGCTTTTCTAAGATCGTTGAAAAGGCCCTGGCAGGATTTCCGCCGAAGAAGTAATAAAGTTATAGCAGAAATAAAAAAGCCCCGTGCAATTGCGCGGGGCTTTTTCTTTGATTGGTTAGTTAGTTTCAGATAAAGAGAACCTAGTTCTCTTCCTGATCTTCCATATCCTCGTCCATTTCAGTTTTGTTCATAGATCCTTTGTTATTAGATACTACGAATACACTTCTACGGTTCTTAGCATATTGCTCCTCAGTACACATGTTAGGTTCTGTACAGTCGTTAACAGGTCTGTTTTCACCATAACCTTCAGAAGTAAGTCTTACCTTGTCGATACCTTTAGATACAAGGTAATCTACAGTAGAAGCCGCTCTTCTTTTAGAAAGGTCCATGTTATACTTGTCTGTTCCTCTAGCATCTGCATGAGACTCCACCTTCACTTTAATGTTAGGATAGTCGTTCATGTAAGTTACTACAGAGTCAAGAACTGGTTTTGATTCTGGCTTTATGGTCGCCTTATCAAAGTCGAAGTAGATCTTGCTTCCATCGATAGGAATGATATCCTGACCACTGGTCTCATCAGTTACGGTTGGAGCTTCAATGATCTCGTTCTCCTCACGAGTGAACTGATAAAGGTTATCTGTACCTCTTCTGTTAGAAGCAAAGAATCCCATTTCTTCATTTTCCTTGATCACAAAAGCGAAATCATCATTTCCACTGTTGATAGAACCTCCAAGGTTTTCAACTTCTGAAAAATCACCTTCAGTTCTGAAAATATCAAGATTTCCAAATCCCTGGTGACCATCTGAAGTGAAATAAAGAACATCCTCATCACTGATGAAAGGGAATTGCTCTCTGTGAGCAGTGTTCACTGCTTGACCAAGATTCTGTGGAGTTCCAAAAGTACCGTCCTCATTCACATCTACCACGTAGATATCGAAAGAACCACTTCCTCCAGGCATATCACTTGAAAAGTAAAGTTTGCTTCCGTCTGCGCTAAGGCTTGGGTGTTCTACAGAATATTCTTCGCTGCTAAATGGTAGTTTTTCAACATTGGTCCATTCACCATCTACGTTCTCTGCACGGTAAAGACTGATGTGCGCAACACGAACATCGTTCTCGTTCTTTACACGGTCTTCGTTAGTCCTGTCGAAGAACATGTATTTCCCATCCTTGCTAAAAGTAGCAGAACTTTCGTGCTCATCTGTGTTGATCTTATCAGAGAAAAGAACGATGTCGCTCATTTCACCTTCGTCATTCATCTTTGCACTGTAAAGGTCAAGAGTTGGAAGTTTGTTCCATGGGTAAACCGGACGCTCCTGGTTTCTGGTAGAAGCGAAAGCAACACGGTCTCCGTAGAATCCAATTCCGAAGTCTGAAGAAGACTGGTTGTTCATCACCTGGTCATATTTGAACTTGTGAGGCACCATAGTGTCAAGTTGGCTCGCAAATTCTTCATGATCCCAGTTTTCACCGGTTAGTTCATTCATCAATTCATCAGCCTTAACATAGTTTCCGGCTGCCATTAATGTATGAGCATATCTAAACTGATACTCAGGTGCTACAGCTCCTTCGTGTCTTAGGAAAAGCAATTCATATACTTCAGCTGCATTCTGCATCTGGTTGGTATAGAAATATGAATCCCCCAGGTTTTGAAGAACCTCCTGAGATTTGTTATTCACGTTCTCGTAAGCATCTGCCGCATCAACATAAGCCGCCTGAGCAAAGAACTTGTTCCCGTCCCTGATATCAGACTTTTGTGCGAAAGCGGTAACGCTCACAACGATTAATAAAAGTGTACTATATATATTTTTCATGTTAGTCTGGTTTTAGAAGAATCTTGGTGATTTGTCATATCCTTTTTTAAGTCCGAAAAGGTCAAGATCGAATAATAACATGATCTCATGTGACCCATCGTTACTTAAGTCGTAAGTTGGATAGTCGTAAGCATATCCAATTCTTAAGCCTGGGGTTACTCTAAAGTTCACCAAACCGGTTATAGTTTCGTCGAATCTATAACCCAGACCTGCCTCAAGTCTATCATATAATAGAACGTTGGCATTAACGTCAACAGAAAGCGGGGCTCCCTTAACGCCTCTTACCATGGTAGAAGGCTTTAATTTAAAGTTCTCGCTTATGTCGAATACATAACCACCCGTGAAATAATAATGGATCTCTTCTGAACCACGGTCACGTAATAACTGGCTACTATCCAGGTGCTCTGCCGTTAAAAGGTTAGGAGCAGATATACCTAAATAATGATTGTCTCCAAACCAGAATGCTCCAACACCAAATACTGGAAATATCTCGCTGATGTTTTCCATGGTAGGATCATTAGGGTCGTTTACAGTTAAGCCAGATAGGTTGGCATCGAAAGTGGTTAAACCAGCCTTGGCACCAAACGAAAGTTTGGTGTTCTCACCTGTAGGGATCACATAAGCGAAATCTGCAGTAATGTTATTCGTTTTCTCAACGTTACCAATTTCGTCGTGAACTACGGTTAGGCCTAATTCAACTCTTTCGCTGATAGGGGTGTGAGCGAACAGGTTGAGGGTGCGAGGTGCACCGTCAACGTCTGTCCATTGCATTCTATAAATACCTCCGAAATTCAACATTCCGGGATCGTCTGTCGCATAAGCAGGATTCATCACACTCATGTTGTACATGTACTGAGTGAATAATGGATCTTGTTGGGCCATACCTTTAATAGAGAAAAGGATAATGCCTGCGAATAATAAATATTTTGTGATTATTTTTTTCATTTCGTTCTCTTGTTTATCCTAATTATCTACTTAAGTATACTGTTCCTCTCACAGGCTCTGTGCTACCGTCATTGTAATCCAGGTAGTAGAAGTAAGCTCCTACTGGAAGAGTTCCGCTTCCGAAAGAACTTTCTGAGCTCAATCCATCCCAGTCTGGAGTGTTGGCATTTCCTTGGTATACCTTGTCTCCGAATCTGTTACGGATCTTCAGGGTGAAATTAGGATATTTGTCTCTGATGTTTCTTATCTCAAATGTGTCGTTAAGGCCATCACCGTTTGGTGAGAAAGCCTCAGGAATAATAAGAGGACAGTCATCATCAATAGAAACAGTCACTGCTAATCTAACCGAGCTTTCGCATCCTGTGCTGGCGTTGGTAGAAGTTGCGTAATAAACTGTTCCGTCTTGAAGAGGAGTACCATCTGTAAGAATGTTGCCACCTTCAGCAGCATCATACCACGTAATAGCGCCAGTTCCATTTACTTCTTCGGTTAAATCTGCGATAATAGCATCATCAAACTCACAGAATTCCTGAGTTGTGTTAGAAATTGTTGGAGTTTCTACATCATCTACAGTTACTGTGATTTCAGCTGCTGCAGATTCACAAGCCCCATCGTCGTTTCTTTGAGTTGCATAGTATGTACCAGTTTCCAATACATCTTCAGCAGCTACCATCATGGTTAGTTCTGCATCTGTATAGAAAGTAAGGTTGGTTCCTGTTGCGGAAAGGTCAGCAACAGTTGCACCATCATTAGCACAGAAGGTAAAAGGATTTCCTTCTACGGTTGGAGCTCCAGGAGCTTCTTCAACTGTAATGGTGAAAGTAGCGGTATCATCTCCACAGTCATTAATTGCTGGTACTGTGTAGATAACTTCATATTCTCCGGCTTCTAATTCTGAAGGATCCATCATTCCGTCGGCGATAACTTCATCATCCAGAGTGAATTCCCCGGTAGTGTCGGCATCTGCAGAAAGAGATAGGAATAGATCCTGAACTCCGGCATCCATACAAACATTTAAGTCCATGTCCATACCTGCGAAAGCAGATTCTGTAACTGTGATGGTAAATGTTTCAGAAGCTTCCCCTTCAGTACATGGAGAATCATCGGTAAGGCTATAAGTAATGTCAAAAGTACCTGCACCTTCCATTCCTGGGCTGAAGATTCCGTCTTCGTATCCTTCAAATGTTCCGTTTGGATTTGCATCTTCAGGTAAGAAAGAGAATAGATCTACATCTTCCGCGTTTCTACAAATTGGAGCTGGATCTTCGATATCTCCTATTTCGGCTGGAATTCCATCGTATACATTGATGGTTAGATCAACGCTGTCTGAACATCCGCCATTGGTAACTGTGTAAGTAGTAGTAAATACGTCTTGTTCAGGATTAGCATTGTAGTCATTTATTACCTGTTGAATTGTAGGTTCGAAAGTTCCGTTTCGTGAAACTCCATCACTCAATAAATTTAAGTAGTATCTTCTTACAGATGCATTGTTAGGGAATAATTCGCCAATTAGATCTCTACACACATCTCCACTGTTAGGATCTCCTGCTTCGATAGATTCGTCGACGAAGATTGTGAATGTTTCATCATCTGAAGTTCCTTCTCTAACACAGTCCACAGAATCATCTACGGTATAAGTTATTTCATAACCTGCTTCGTTAGTTCCAATTGAAGGATCAAACATATTATCTGTAACCCCTGGACCATCGAAGGTTCCTCCGGCAATAGAATCACTTCCTAGGAACATAGCTAGGTCTACCATGTCATCAGATTCACAAACTCTTTGGTCACCGATAGTTCCGGCTTCGGCATCAACAAGATTGTTAATAGTGATCGAGATATTAATTACACCATCTTCACATACAGATGTTGTTGATTCGTCGATATAACTAAAGTCAAAAGTTTCGGAATCTGAAGTTGGGTTGGCAACATAAGCTAGTAGAGCCTGGCCTTCGGCAAGGTCTGCAGCATCAAATCCAGCTGGGTTAACTGTGTCAACTCCGGCTTCGCTAAGAATATCATTCAAAAACACCTGTAAAGCTGCGTTGTCATCAATTAGAGTTTGAGCTTCAGATACACATAGGCTTCTGCCTACGTTCGTTGAAATTGGCGCATCTTCTACGGTAATTTCAAATGTAGTTTCATCCTCTCCCGTAGTACACGGCGTTGAATCATCAACACGATAAGTGATAGTATAAGTTCCGGCTTCAACAGATGATGGGTCAAATTCGTTATCGGTAACTCCTTCTCCACTAAATGTTCCGCCTATAGTAGCATCTGGATCATTGTTAGTAAGAGCGTCAAGGTCTATAGGACCTTCATCGCTACAAACATTAGGTAAGTTGTCAAAATCACCTGCATTTGCTGGGCCTTCTTCAACAACGCGAATTGTAAGGTCTGTAGAATCCTGACAGTCATCTTCTCCAACGGTATATGTTACAGTGAAATCTCCAAGTCCATCAGAGTCATTGTTGTAAGCCGTTACTATTTGTCTTATAGTAGGATCAAAGGTTCCTGTTCTAGATACACCAGCATCTAATAAATTAAGGTAGAATTTTCTAACTTCATCAAAACTAGGGAAGGTTGAAGGAACATCAGATAGACATACTATTCCAAAGTTATCAGACCCTGCGTTAGGAGGGGTTGCACATGAAGTAACAGTTACACTTACGATAGCAGAATCACTTCCACAAGAATTTGTTACTGTATATTCAAAATCACCAGGTGTATCCGTAGCTGGATCAAAAGTTCCGTCTCCAGGACTCCATGTTCCTCCCATTTCAGGAGTACCGTTTAAATAGTTAAAAAGATTAACTGGAGCGTCAGTAGGACTTAAGGTTACAGAGCCGTTCTCTCCGGCAGCTGCAGATCCTACAGTTATTGTAAATGTAGTTGAATCTGTTCCAGTTGTACATGGAGCAGAATCCTCATCTACCTGGTAGGTAATAACATACTCGCCTTCGCCAGTTGATGGGTCAAAAGTATTATCTGTAACACCATCTCCTGTAAATGTTCCTCCTGGAGTTGCGTCCGGATCATTATTAGTCAAAGTAGTTAGGTCGATAGTGTCATCTGATGCACAAACTTCAGGAATGTCATCAAAACTACCAGCATTGGCGGGTGTTTCTTCTACGACACTGATAGTTAGGTCTACAGAATCTTCGCAACCTTCTGAACCAATGGTATAGGTGGTGGTGAAATCTCCCAATCCATCTTCATCGGCTTGATATTGAGAAACAACGGCGCCGATTGATGGTGAAAAAGTTCCGTTTCTGGCTACGCCTGTATCTAAAAGATCCAAATAAAAGTTTCTAACCGCATCTTCACTTGGGAAGGTAGTACTAACATCAGGGAAACATACTGTTCCTGTATTATCTTCTCCTGCATCTGGTCCTTCAGTTAAAGTTACCGTAACCGCTGTTCTGTCCTGACTCTCACAAGGAGGTAAAGAAGAATTGGTTCTGTTTACAATTCTAGAGGCATAATATGTTTGACCATCAACAAGTGGTGTTGAAGGATCAAGTGCCGGGTTTGAAGTGGCAGTACTATACCATCTGTTAATCCCTTCTGCTTCAAGATCAGATACTGTTCCTTCTTCGCAAATTTCCTGGGCTGGTTCGGCTGCAGGAGCAGTTGCCAGAATCGGATCGTATCGAATGGCTATTCTCGATGAATAATCACAGGAAGTCGATAGGTCATCACGGCCTACAAAATAGCTGTCTCCTTCAACAAGAACAAAGTCATCTGTTAATTCGGTAGATCCGAATTCGTTGTTCTCGTCAAAAACGTTTATTTCGTATCCTGGGTTCGCAGGTCCAATTAGAGCTTTTAAGTCTCCAACGGTTGTCACATCTGATGTGCTGTATTCACAAGGCTCATAGAAGTTTCCGAATGGGGAAGTTGGCGTACCTGGATCATCAACAGTTACAACAACTTCTTCTCTGGAAGCACAATCACCAGAATTGTTTCCAGCAAAGTAAGAGCCATTTTGAAGAATTTCATCATTAGGAATCGGAGTAGCGGAAGTGGCAGTTCTGTACCATCTTAATCCATCTCCGTTAGGATTCGCTTGTAGGTCTGAGACTCTGGACAGATAGCAGAAATTCTGCGTTTCGTCCCCTGAGTCTAATGTGGGGCAATTTTGGGCGTAAGATGCCGACAAATTGCCAACAAATAAAATAAAGGCGAAAAGGAACCAATTAATTCCCTTCCTCCCAAAAGTAAAATTTTGCATAGGCTAGGTGTTAAATTCAAAAAATTAGTATTCGGTTAAAACTGATTAAAAGTTGCACAAATATTAAAATAATTTCTAATATGCGGAGTTAATTTAAGATTCATCTTAACATTTTACTCCTTGGGGCCTTAAATTTGCTGATTAGTAGCATTTTGGGCGATCTAAATTTATAAAAAATATAATTATGTTAACAAAATTCTGGTGGTTTATGGTTGTTTTTTGCCTTTTGGCAGTCAAATCTATGGCACAAGAATCCTTTATTGATGGTGAAAAGCTCCTCAAAAGTGGGGAAATTGTGGAGGCTAAAAAAGTTTTCCTTAATTATGAACAAAAACCTGAAGCGAAGGAATATTTAGGAGACATTGCCAGTTTTAATAAAGAATGGGACGTCGCCATAGGCTATTATGAAGACCTGGTAGAACAGTTTCCAGAGAATGCCATGTACAATTTTAAATTAGGAGGAGCCATGGGAATGAAAGCCTACTATGGATCTAAATTCCAGGCCGCTATCCTGTTGCCAGATATCAAGAAATACTTAAGGAAAGCTGCAGAGCTGGACCCGAAACATACTGAAACAAGGCGAGCGCTGGTAGAGCTTTATATGCAGATACCCGGGTTTATCGGGGGGAGTAAAACCATTGCTGAAAGTTATGCCTCAGATCTTGATAGAATAAACCAATTAGATGCGCTCTTAGCTGACGCTTACATATACAAAATTCAGGAGTATCGGGACCTTGCAAAAAATAAATATGAGGAGGCCATCCGGTTGGCCGTTCGCAAGCCAGATTTGGTAACCAGGAACTATTTAAAATATGAGTTAGGGGAGGCTTCGGCTATTTTCGAAATTCAGCTCGCGGCAGGAAAAGGTTTTTTGAAGGAATATATCGCTGATTATGGCTACCAGGATCTGAAATCACCGGCCTGGGCCTATCTTAGATTAGCTCAGATTGAACGAATTCAGAATAACCGGCAGGCGGCTTTAAGCCTTATAGAGAAATCCCTGGCTATAAATCCTGAATTTGATAAGGCACTGATCGAAAAACAGAAGATTCAAAGGCTTTAAGCTTCAAATTCCGCCTTTCAAACTCTTATATTTGCACAAAATTATTCTATGAAGATTCATTTTATTGCGATAGGCGGTAGTGCTATGCATAGCCTGGCTATTGCCCTAGCGAAAAAAGGATATGAAATTTCTGGTAGCGATGATGCTATTTTTGAACCCTCAAAGTCCAGACTGGCTGAATATGGAATTCTTCCTTCAGAGACCGGTTGGTTTGAAAACAATATTACCTCAGATCTTGATGCCGTAATCTTAGGAATGCATGCCAGGCCCGATAATCCTGAGCTTGCGAAAGCTAAGGAGCTTGGTTTAAAGATCTATTCTTATCCAGAATTTCTTTTTGAGCAGTCTAAGAATAAGACCAGGGTCGTTATTGGTGGATCCCACGGAAAGACCAGTATTACCTCGATGATTCTTCATGTAATGAAGTACCATGATAAGGAAGTGGATTATATGGTAGGTGCAGCGGTTAGCGGTTTGGATAACCCGGTTCATCTAACAGAGGAAAATGACTTTATAGTGATTGAAGGAGATGAATATCTTTCCTCGCCCATAGACAGAAGACCAAAATTTCATTTGTATCAACCTAATATAGCTTTATTGAGTGGCATCGCCTGGGATCACATCAATGTGTTTCCCACCTATGAGAATTATGTGGAGCAATTCAAAATCTTCATAGATTCTATCGTGAATGGTGGAATTCTTGTATATAATGAAGAAGATGAGGAGGTGAAAAAACTTGCCGAAGCCACTGAAAACCCCATTCGAAAGCATCCTTATCAAACTCCCGATTATCATACTGAAGGAGATATGACCATTCTGGGTGTGCCTGAGGGAGAATTGCCGCTAGAGATCTTCGGAAAGCATAATCTTAACAACCTCGTCGGAGCAAAATGGATCTGTCAGCATATGGGAATAGATGAAGATGATTTTTATGAGGCCATCGCTACTTTTAAAGGAGCTTCTAAAAGACTCGAAAAAATTGCTGAAAATAATTCTTCGGTAATTTTCAAGGATTTCGCGCACAGTCCATCCAAGGTGAGAGCGACAACTTCAGCTGTGAAAGAGCAGTATTCAGATAAAAAAGTAGTTGCTTGTCTTGAACTGCATACCTACAGTAGTTTGAATGCTGATTTTCTTAAAGAATATAAGTACAGCCTTGACGAGGCAGATGAAGCACTGGTGTTTTATTCTCCGGAAGCGGTAGCGAATAAAAAGCTCGAAAAAGTGAGTGAGGAGCAGATCAAAGAGGCATTTCAAAAAAATGGCCTTCAGGTTTTTGTAACTCCGGAAGATTTTAAAAAGGCGCTTCACGAGCTTGAGCTGGAAAATTCAGTTCTACTCATGATGAGCAGTGGGAATTATGGCGGCCTGGATATGGCAGAAGTAAAGTCCCTTGTTTAAAATACTGAATTTCAGTTTATATAGACCTTGTTTTATTTGATTGTTTATCTTTAGCTTAAGATGAGCAACGAACAAACCAATCTCAGTATCAAAAAATGGGCAGAGGACGACCGGCCACGGGAAAAGCTGCTTCAGAAAGGTAGGCTAAGCCTTAGTGATTCAGAACTTATTGCTATCCTGCTAGGCTCTGGAAGTAAGAACGAAAGCGCTGTGGAGCTCGCCAAGAAGATCCTGTCTTCCAGCCGTAATAACCTGAACGAACTGGGAAAGCTTTCCATTGGGCAGTTGTGTCAATTTAAAGGGATTGGTCCGGCTAAGGCAGTAACTATTGCTGCAGCTCTGGAGCTGGGTAGGCGACGCCGACTGGAAGAAGCCCTGAAGCAAAAAAAGATCACGTCCAGCCATGCTGTCTATGAAATAATGCACCCTGTTATTGGAGAGTTGGGACACGAAGAGTTCTGGATACTTTACCTGAATAATAGTAATAAAGTGATCGAGCAGTTCCAGGTGAGCAAGGGCGGCATTACGGGAACTCTTGTAGATATAAGGATTACCCTGAAAAAAGCCCTCGAGCTCGGTGCAGTTTCTATAATCCTTGTTCATAATCATCCCTCTGGAAGTCTTACCGCAAGTGAGGCAGATAAACAACTGACTAAAAAACTTAAAACTGCTGCGGAAAGTCTCGATATCAAAGTGCTTGACCATATTATTGTAACTGAAAAATCATACCTTAGCTTTGCCGATGAAGGTATGCTCTAAGCCCGCATTGAATGTTATTGATTTATACCCAAAAAGTCACCCCGAGGATAATCTATGTTTTCAAGCATATTTGTACTCACATTCTGGGGATCCCTATTAAATTCACTTCAAAGATCGAGGAGTTCATAGCCCACGACGGGGCTAAACTTTCCTATGGAAAACAGGCTTTGGGAAACGAATTCTTTATACAGAATGCAGACCTTTTACTGGAACAGGGATTTTCAGATTTTGAAATTAAGGTTCAGCCATGGGATGATACCCTGTGTTTCTTCCCATTGCCTGAAGCCAGTGATCTGCCCTTCGATATATTCGCAGCATCATTTTACCTGCTTACCCGTTACGAAGAATACCTGCCGCATGTAAAGGATGAAGCAGGTAGGTTTCCAGCTTCCGAAAGCCTGGCCCATCAGGAAAGTTTTCTGCATAAACCGGTAGTGGATATCTGGGCGATCAAATTCAGGGATATTCTTCTGGAACGTTTTCCTAAGCTGGAGACCAAAAAGCGGAAGTATAAGACCGGGACCATTATAGCTTCAGAACATACCTTCATCTTTAAGAACAAGGGTTTTCTGAGGAGCTTTATTGGTCTTTTCTTTGACCTTTTCAAGCTGAATATTGGCCGGGTGATAGACCGTTTGCAGGTGTGGATAAGGATAAAGGACGATCCGCATGATATTTTTCAGGACCTTATTGAAATAATCAAAAAAGATAAGGTCTACATGCTTTTCATGTTTCAGCTAAGCGACTTTTCAATTCATGATAGGAATATCAGTCATAACCGGATACCACATCGTGCGGTTATAAAATCTGTGGCAGATTACGCAAAGGTTGGGCTGTTAATGGGCTACTATGCCATGGAGGAGATACGCAGCCTCCGGAAGGAAAAATTAAGGCTGGAAGAGATCATTCACAGCCCGGTGGAAAATGTGATGAATTCTAAATTCAACCTCAAACTACCAGATCATTACAGCAATCTTACCGAACTGGAGATAAATAACGACCATTCCATGGGCTATCCTGAGGTTATGGGCTTCCGGGCGGGAACTTGCACTCCATATCTTTTCTATGATATCAATATGGAAATAACCACTCCCTTGAGGATACATCCCTATGCTTTTAATTCCACGGTGGCTGAGAATATTTCAAAAAATAAGCTGCAGGAGGATCTGTCCAGGATGCTGGCAGAGGTCAAGGCGGTGAATGGCATGTTTCGGGCAGTTTTTACCAACCAGGATTTTTCCAATTATGGTGACCAGGATTATTATTATAAGCTTTTAAAACAGATCCATGAAATTGAATAATATTGAAAACGTATTTTTTGATCTCGATCATACCCTTTGGGATTTCGATAAGAACTCTGAACTTGCTTTCAGGGAGATTTTCGAGAAACAGCGGCTGGAACTTGATATTAATGACTTTCTGGAAGTCTATAAGCCAATAAATTTCAAATACTGGGAACTTTACCGCAATAATTCGGTAAGCAAGGAATCCCTGAGGTATGGAAGGTTAAAGGATAGCTTTGATTCCTTGAAATTTGAAACCCAGGACTCGACCATTCAAACGATCGCCGATGATTATATTGAATATCTTCCCAAGAACAATCATCTGTTGGAAGGAACTATGGAGCTGCTGGATAAACTGCGTGAAAAATACAGGCTTCATATTATAACCAACGGTTTTGAAGAAGTTCAGCATAAAAAAATGCAGGGCTCGGGGATCCATGATTTTTTTGAAACAATCACCACTTCAGAAGAGGCCGGGGTGAAAAAACCCCATCCGCAGATCTTTGAGGTCGCTATCCAGAAGAGCGGAGCGAATATCTCAAGGTCTGTGATGATAGGGGACAACCTGGAAGCTGATATTATCGGTGCACATAAATTTGGCCTGCAGGTGATCTACCTTAATCCCGAAGCTACAGAGTTTCGAGGACAATATCCTCAGGTTCAAAAGTTAAATGAACTACTAAATTATTTATAATACCTGATATTAGGTATTTTAGCGCACAAATCCCCAACAATTTTGCCCCAAACAGGATCTATCATAAAATTTTTTCTGGTAGCTGTCTTCAGCCTGCTTATGTCCTCCTGTTTTAAAGATGTCGATTTTGGGCAAGCCCAGGAAATTAGCCTGGAACCAGACCTGCAGGTAGACCTTTTGTACTTCCAGTTGGATGAAACCGATTTTCTGGATTCAGAATCTTCTCAATATACTCCCATAATTCGCGATACGGTTAGGCTGGAATTCCTGGATGATGATTATATACAGGACGGCTTGATGTATGCTGCCTTGCGTTTTAGACATGAGAATAGATTTCCTTATGATATTAATAGCAGGATACGCTTTCTTGGAGAGAATGGAGGTCGACAATTCCAGGTGAATTATCTAATCCCACAAGGTTCTTCGGCTGCTTCTTCCGTTATCGATACTACCAGGATCTTGGAAGGAAATGAAATAAATAAGTTGCGGAGGTCTATTAAAATGGTTGTAGAATTAGAAGTGGTGGATGGTGCTGGTGATCTACAGGGTGAACTTGATTTCCAATCCAAAGGTCTTTTCAAGTTTGAATTTTAATATGCGGAAGATATTCTTACTTGTGTTGCTAATTTCTTTCTTCAAGGGGTTGAGCCAGAACAGACCATTGCTATATAATGTTGATGATCTGCCGCAGGCACTTCTTCAAAACCCAGGCGCACGAATAGATTTCACCAGACATATAGGTGTTCCTTTCTTTTCCCAGATTCATCTTTTCGCAGGTTCTTCAGGGGTTACGGCCTACGATGTTTTTGCAGATAACGATGGAGATGTGAACGACCGGGTGCGGAATATCATGAGAGATATCACTTCAGGAGATTTCTTTTCGGTGAACGAACAGCTCGAAGTATTGTCACTGGGGTGGAAGATGAGTGACAGGCTCTACTTTTCCACAGGCATCTATCAGGAACTGGATATTTTCGCCTATTTCCCGAAAGACCCGGCGGTACTGGCTTTCGAAGGAAATGCAAGTTATATAGGTCAGGATTTTAGATTTTCAGATGTTAATTTCGCCGGTGAGGTGCTTACCGTATATCACGCCGGGCTCAATTACAAGGTTGATAACCAATTAACCGTAGGCGGTAGGTTCAAGCTTTATTCGGGTATTTTTAATGCCGAAAGTACCAGTAATGAAGGAGTTTTTAGGACGGTAGAGACGCCGGGAGGCCCCAATTTTTACCGTCACGAGGTCAGCGGTTTGAACGTTAGAGTAAATACTTCAGGCTACGCTTCTTTAAAGGAGGAGGAAGGCATGACCGTCGATAAAGCCGTGGCAGAATTATTAAGCCGGTCCTTCTTTGGGCAGAATGTAGGTCTGGGAGTTGATCTTGGTTTTAATTACCGGGTTACCGAACAGTTCTCGGTGAATGCTGCCATACAGGATTTAGGTTTGATGTTCCATCAAAAGGATGTTGAGAATTACAATTATTTTGGTTCTTTTCAAACCGACGGGCTTGAACCCTTATTTCCTGAATTAGATGAAAACGAGGCAACTATTCCGTATTGGGATGTTTTTGAGGAAAAACTGGATCAGAATCTTCAGGATGAAACCACTAATAATACTTATACGACCTGGAGACCTCTTAAATTCAATGCTTCCTTCCAGTTCGGGACTGGGAAATCCATTTTGCCCTGTGATTACCTTATTAGTAAAAAGCCTCGCTTTATGAATCTTTTCGGGATGATATTTTCAGGAGTGAACCGCCCAAAAGGGCCAACCTACGGAGTAACGGCTTATTATGATCGTAAAGTCACCGATAATTTCCGTTTTAGGGTGGCCTACGGCGCAGATGAGTATACCCTGACCAAATTCGGACTTATGATGTCTACACGCTTAAAGAATTTTAATTTCTATCTTGCAGCAAATGATATTATTGGCTATACGAATTTGGCCAAAGCTAATACAGCATCCCTGCAGCTGGGATTACAATTTATATTTAAAGACCTATGAGAAAACTTATAAGCGCAATTTTTCTGTTCGGAACAATTTTAATGACTTCTGCTCAGGAACTAAATGATTATAAATACATAATTATTCCTGAAACCTATGAATTTCTGGGAGAAGTGAACCAATACCAATTGAATGCCTTAACAAAATTTCTTTTTGAAAAGAATGGCTATAATACTTTGATGGTAGGGGAGAATAAACCCCAGGACCTTAACACAGATCCTTGCCTCGGCCTAAGGACCAAGCTCCTGAATAATTCCGGTTTATTCGTCACCAAACTCGTTATTCAATTGGAAGATTGCCAGGGAAATGTGGTCTTTACCTCGCAGGAAGGAAGAAGTCGCGAAAAGGATTTTAAGGCCAGTTACCAGGAGGCATTGCGTGATGCTTTTACTTCTATTGAAGAGATGGAATACCAGTATGATGCAAAGCAGCCGGGGACCGCAGCCAAAACTGGTGAAACAGCTTCGGTAAGGCTTGGAGTAACAGCTGCTCCTGCTGCTGAAACAAAACCAATCTCCAAGGATTCGATCGCTGAGGTCAAAGCTTCTGAAACTTCAGAAAATTCAACCTATAGCTTTTCTGGAAAAGAGTATGAGCTGAAGACAGCAGAACAGGGTTACGGTTTGTACCAGCTTGGGTCTGCAGAACCCATCGCGATCCTTATAGAAACAGATTCTGGAGATAACTTTATATATAATTCCCTTACCAACCAGGGAGTGGCTTATTTTGATGCTGAGAAGAACCTGATCGTGGAATACTTCAGCCGAAAAGAAAACAAGAAAATAAGCCTTACCTACAAACTGAATAATTAATAGTCATATTTGTTTTTCCAGCGTTTTCTCAGGAATTCTCGCTGGGCATTTTCCCGCTGGTTATTTCCCGGTTGATATAAAGTGGTGTTCTTTATTTCCTCAGGCATGAATTCTGCCTCTACAAAATTGCCGGCGTGGTTATGCGCATATTTATAGTCTTTTCCGTACCCAATATCTTTCATAAGTTTAGTTGGAGCATTTCTAATTGAAAGCGGCACCGAAAGATTCCCGGTTTTTTTCACCAGTCTTTGCGCTTCATTAATTGCCATATAAGAAGCATTGCTTTTTGGGGACGTGGCAAGGTAGGTCACGCACTGGCTTAGAATGATCCTGGCTTCGGGGTAACCAATGGTATTCACCGCCTGGAACGAATTATTGGCGATCACCAAAGCTGTTGGATTTGCGTTTCCAATATCTTCGCTTGCAAGAATGAGTAGTCTTCTGGCTATGAATTTTACATCCTCGCCTCCCTCGATCATCCTGGCCAGCCAGTAAACTGCTGCATTAGGATCACTGCCTCGTATAGATTTTATAAAGGCTGAAATGATATCATAATGCTGTTCTCCGGTCTTGTCGTAGAGTACGGTATTTTGCTGTACCTTGGAAAGTACGAGCTCATTGGTGATCTCAACATTCTTTTCTTCTGATGTTACCAGCAATTCAAAAATGTTCAGCAATTTCCTGGCATCCCCACCGCTTAAACGCAGTAAGGCTTCCGTTTCCTTTAATTTTACATTTTTGGCAGCGATCACTTTGTCCTGCTTCATCGCCCGGTGAAGTAATGCAATAAGATCATCCTTTGTGAATGGTTTCAGGATATAGACCTGACACCGGGAAAGCAATGCTGAAATAACCTCGAAACTCGGGTTTTCGGTAGTAGCGCCTATCAGGGTTACCCAGCCCTTTTCCACAGCTCCCAGTAATGAGTCTTGTTGTGATTTGCTGAATCTATGGATCTCGTCTATGAACAGGATCGGGCTTTTGGTAGTGAAAAGACCTTCACTCTTCTTGGCTTTGTCTATTACCTCGCGAACATCCTTGACTCCACTGCTTATAGCGCTGAGAGTGAAAAATGGTCGTTCAGATTCTGAGGCGATGATATTGGCGAGAGTGGTTTTACCAACTCCCGGTGGCCCCCAGAATATCATGGAGGGGATAATTCCTTGTTTGATCTGTTGCCTTAAGGCTCCATTTTCCCCAATTAAATGCGACTGACTAAGATAGTCATCGAGGGTTTTTGGGCGAAGTCTTTCGGCAAGCGGTTGATTCATAGCTATTTTTTATATGACATAATTACATCCAATATAGTTTGGATGCTTTTTTGTAATATTAATTAAAATTGAAGAAAATTTGAAAGCATCTAACCCTTTTGTTTTTACTAGCGGAACCATTGGTTACCCCTTGTTATTTGTGTTGCTTATCTGGATCGTATTCTGGGTAGAAGTGCGCTTTGGGGTAAGTCTTAATTCTTATGGGGTCAGGCCCGGCGAGGTCATCGGCCTGCGAGGGATACTGTTTTCACCTTTTATACATTCAGACATTGAACATTTATTTAATAACACCATTCCATTATTTATATTATCGCTGGCCCTGTTTTATTTTTACCGTCCAATAAGCTGGAAGGTCTTATTGATTGGCTTACTGGCCTCAGGACTGCTCACCTGGCTTATAGGGAGGCCCTCGAACCATATTGGAGCCAGCGGTATCATCTACGTTCTTGCTTCCTTTCTTTTCTTTAAAGGAATATTTTCCAAATACTACCGGCTGGTAGCTTTATCGCTTATAGTAGTTTTCATTTACGGCGGAATGGTTTGGTATGTTACCCCTATTGATCCCTCAATTTCCTGGGAGGGGCATTTATCTGGAATGATAAGCGGTTTTGCTCTTTCCCTGATCTTCCGAAGAAATATTGCTGAACCTCCAAAATATCACTGGCAACAACCAGATTATTCTGAAGAGGACGATCCTTTTATGAGACATTTTGATGAGAATGGAAATTTCATCGAGAAATTACCTGAGGATGAGGTGGAAGATGATCCTGAAGAACCTAATTATAATTATACCTATAAAGAAAATCCGAAAAAACAGTAGGGCCTATTTCAAATAAACAACCACCCTCCCCGGGTGGTTGTTTTCATTTAAAGCTAATTTTTAATTGGTTGGGAAGGCCCAAATGTCATCATCTAATAAATGCCCTCCTTGCGCTTGTATGGCTGCTTCATAATTCTCCAAATTGGCCTGGCGTTCAGAAATAGGATACAGGAATCTTCGTGGGATGATCCCTGAAGGATTAAAGCTTGGTACGGCATCTGGACTTGGTTCCAGATCTGGATAACCGGTTCGCCTGTAATCTACCCAAGCCTCTAAAGGAGCATTCCCATAGAGTGCTACCCATTTCTCGTAAATAATATCCTGGATCTTATTTTCTTCAGATCCTGATAGACTTATTCCGTCTACATAAGCTGAAACCTCCCCGGAATCTACTCCTATGTAACTCATATTTGCACGAACCGCTTCCTTAAGTGCTGCTAAGGCATCTGCATCAGATCCTCCTGTCCTCACCAGGGCCTCGGCTTCAATGAACTTGACCTCCCAGTAAGAGATCAATGGAGTGGGACTTTCAGGTTGCCCCCAGAAAAGGCCGGCTACCGCGGCGAATTTTTCACCGTCACTGGTATAGAAGCTTAATCTTGGGTCATTATTGGCATCCATATTATCAACAAGTACTTCTGAAATTCCTAAAGTGCTTGGCCTGTCATTATCAAACAGGTATAACGGATTGGCATTTTGCGCCGGGGTGCTATAGATAAAATCAGGCTGCTGGGCAGTACTGGTAAATGCCTGCTGAATTTCGGTTAGCGCATTCTGAGCGGCAGTGGTTCCGTTTCTTGAGGTAAGATGCAGGTAATATCTTGCCTTAAGTGCATGTGCCACGCCTTCCCAGTTCACGTTGCTGGCTGAGCCTGCACCTGCAAAGGCACCAATCCCCGAAGCTACCCCTTCATCTATGGCTTCAGATAATAAATTCTGGATTTCTCCGTAAATAGATTCCTGGGTGTCATAAGTTGGGTTTAGATTTCCCTGGTCGCCCACAAAGGCATCAGAATAAGGGATATCTCCCCAGGCACTCGTGGCCACTCCCAGGTTGGCAGCCATATACAATTTGGCCAGCGCGCTTATCTCTCCTTCATTGTTATTTATAATCACATATGCATCTTTCAAAGAACCGGCTCCGTAAAGCCCGAAATCCCAAAGGTCATCTGAATCACTTTCACCAATATTATATTGATCGTATTGAAGCTGCTGGGCATCCAGGCCGTCAAAATGCTGAATAAGGATTCCGGCAATTCTTCCCCCGAGTGCAACGGAATTCCTGTGTGTTTGGGCGATCATACCGGGGTAAATCGCACCTGCATTTACCAAATCGCCTGATGGGTTATCTGGATCGATATTCGCATCTGTGATTTCGCAAGAAACAGAAATACCGATTAGTAATATCCAGATTAATATTTTTATAGTTTTCATATCTTCTTAAAAATTTAATTGAACGTTTAATCCGTAACTCTTGGTGTTCGGCTGGTTAAAATAGTCCAGCCCCAGCCCGTTACTATCTCCTGTAAGGTTGGTTTCGGGGTCTACACCGGGGTAATCTGTCTCTAGCCATAGATTCCTGCCAAAGACCGAAAAGCTTAGCCCGTCTATAAAGCTGTTTTCAAAGAACTTTTCGGGAAGGCTGTAAGTAAGGGTAACCTCCCTTAATCGAATCCATGAGGCATCATAAACGTTGCCTTCATCTACATCACCGAACCCATATCTTCTCCAGTAGTTGTTATTTTCACTTCTGGTGGGGTCTGAGTAGGGGACAACCCGTGTGTTAGGTTCTCCTGTAGCTGCCACCACTCCCTCGAATACGGTGGACTGGTCCCTTAGCAGGGTTTCTTCAGAAACTCCAAAATAATCTAATATCCCACAGGTACCGCACCATACGTCGCCACCTTGCCTGATATCTATCAAGAAGGATAGACCTATGTTCTTATACTGAAACTGGTTGCTAATACCACCAAGCCAGTCTGGGATCGGGTCTCCAATAACCCCGTCCTCAGCGGCAAGTAATGGATAACCTTCTTCATCTATTAATATTTGACCAGCGTCATTCCTGGCATACCTTGCTCCGAAAATGGCTCCATAAGATTCACCTACCACGGCCCTGGAACTAGTGCCGGAAAAACCATTCAAGGTTACCGACTCCACGCCTTCTACCAGCTCTTCTACTACGTTCTCATAGGTGGTCCAGTTGGCGCTGATGTTCCATTCAAAATTTTCAGTCTTTACCGGGGAGCCACCAAGAGATACTTCGTACCCGCTGTTGGTAACCAGACCAACATTATCATACCTGTCTATAAAACCGGAAGATGGAGCAGCGTCCACAAAAATGATCTGGTCTTCGGTTTCCTTGTCGTAGTAAGCGAAATCGAACTTTAATCGGCTATCGAACATTGAAAGTTCTATACCAACTTCGAATTCGGTAGTTTTTTCCGGAGTCAATGCAGGGTTACCTGCACGAGAAGATCTTTCAAAAGAAGTTGCGTCGTATGCCGGAAAGGTTACGCTTTGAATAAATCCGTCACCACTCACCGAGGTGCCACCAAAGTTTGTAATAGTGGCGTAAACTGGTGCGTCGTTACCCGCCTGTCCCCAGGCAGCCCTTAATTTTCCGTAATTAAGAAAACTGTCATTATCCATCAGCTCAGTAAACACGAAGCTACTACCAATGGAGTAAGACTGGAAGGTATTGTCTCCAACCGGAAGGGTAGAGGACCAGTCATTTCTAAAGGAAGGAGTTAAGAATACTGTATTTCCGAAACTCAGGGTTGCTGTAGCAAAAACCCCTATAAGTTCCCTTCTGGTTGAAAGTTCCTGGGCCTGTGTGGTGCTTACATTCGATAAATTGAAAAATCCGGGAATGGTCATGCCGTCGCCTATTACAGTTTGGCGGTTGGTCTTATTATAGTAACCATCATAACCCACGTTCAGGTCCAGTCCTACCTTTTCATTAAAGTTGTACAGGATGTTGAAGATACCGCTCCAGTTTACATCTTGATTGGAGATGACATCGTTGATCACCCTTCCGTTTCCGAAGGAAGCATCTATCACATCAAATCCAATCTTTCTGGTATCTGTATACCGGTCTATGGAACCAGAAGCCTTGAAACTTAACCATTCTGTAATAGCATAATTTAACCCCATTTTACCTATAGTCCTGTTCACGTCATCCAGGTTAATGTTTCTGGCAACTGCGAAATAGGGGCTGTTATAGATACCGTCGCGATAACTTCTCTGGCCCGGTAATTCTTCTCCTGGAATATTGTAAAAATAAGTATCCGGGTCGTTGGCAGCTGCCTGGCCAGATTTTCCATTACCCATGTCGAAAGTTGGGGTGTTTCGAAGAAGCCCGAGCATAACACCAGAAATATTTGAACCTCTCTGTACCCGGTTTCCACCTGAATTGGTGTACTGGCCAGAAGCATCTAACTGAAGTTTATCTGTGAGGTCTGCTCTTAGATCTACTCTGAAAGTTTTACGTTCGAATTCTTCGTTAGGAGAAATACCGCCTTGTTTCAATTTACCAATTGATGCTCGATAATTTATTTTTTCAGAACCTCCACTGATGCCAAGACTTATGTCCTGGGTTTGGCCTGTTTTAAAAAAGTCGTAATTATTGTATGCCCTTGCTGGCATCCCGTTTCCGGTTCCTGCGGGTACCAAACGGCCATTTCTGTCGAATGGGTAATCTGTGGCTCCATCAAATTCCAGATCGGCGATCGGAGGTCCCCAGGAATCTCCTTCACCGGTTTCAGGGCCTCTATAGACTATTCTTTCAAGGTCGGTAATATAGCCGCCCTGGGAATATTCCTTTTGAAGATCTGGTACTTTATTGTATTCAGCAAACGAAGTGGTTGAATTAAGGCTGAACCTGGTCTTGCCGGCCTTACCTTTTTTGGTGGTAATTAAAACAACCCCATTGGCTGCACGAAGACCGTACAGGGTTTGTGCGGCAATACCTTTTAAAATAGAGATAGAAGCAATATCGTTTGAGTTAATATCAATAGCCCGGTTGGAAAAGTCACTGCCTCCGAGACTTGAGTTGTTATTGGTTTGTGTGGGATCTTCAGAGAAAGAGGAATTGTCGATAGGAACCCCGTCTACCACGAAAAGTGGAGAGTTAGACCTGGTGATAGAGGTGTTACCACGTACACGAATGTTTGCAGAAGCACCTACAGAACCTGAGGACGAGGTTACCTGTACACCTGAGGCTTTAGAGCTTAGGGCAGAGACCAGGTTGGTCTCCCTTGATTTTTGAACATCATCGGCCTCAACCGATTCCAAAGCGTAACTTAGAGATCTTGGTTTCGCGCGAATTCCCTGCGCGGTAATAACAACCTCTTCGAGTTCGGCCGAGTCCTCACCCATGTTAACATCGATCTTGTTCTCAGCGCCTACTGTAACTTCCTGAGTTTCCTTACCTACGAAAGAGAAAACTAGAATGTCTCCCGGGTTGGCGGGAATTGAGTAAAGGCCGTCAAAATCTGTTTGCGTACCGGTGGTGGAGTTTTTAATGAAAACATTCACACCTGGAAGCGGAAGACCTGCTTCATCGGTAACAGTACCTGTGATTGTCTGTGTCTGACCAAAGATTCCCTGGCCTACGAACAAAAACAATAAAATTAAAATACGAGGTAATTTTTTTTTCATAACTATATGAATTACGATTATCATATAAAATTGTGAAAAAAACGTTAAGCAATAACCTTGGTATCGTTAAAAAAGTTAATAAATGATTTGAATAACTATGAATTTGATGTGAAATACCTAGTTATTCTTGGCGTGGGTCGTAATTATTAAGCTAACTGCATTTTTGACTTTAAAAACCTGATAATCAGAATTGTAGGAAAATATTGCAAAAAATCCGGTTTGCTTCTATTCTTTTAAAGCTTTTTTGAGGGCAGGGGATTCCCTGGGAAGTCAAATTATAGTCTTTGTCGAACCACTTCGTAAAGGAAAGCTCCGCAGGCTACAGATACATTTAGGGAAGCTATGCTACCAAGCATAGGGAGTTTAGCCTTGTGGTCCACCAACTTTAGAATGGAAGGAGATACTCCTTTTTCTTCGTTACCCATGATAATGGCTACAGGTTTTTTAAGGTCTAGGTCGTAAATGGTGTTGTCGGTTTTTTCAGTGGCCGCAACTAATTTAATGTCGTAGGTCTGAAGGTGAAAAAGTGCGTCTTTTATATGATTAACTCTGCAAATTGGGATTTTAAATGCAGCTCCTGCCGAGGTCTTGATGGCATCGGCGTTAATTGGTGCTGATCCTTTTTCAGGAATTATTATACCGGTCACCCCACAACATTCGGCTGTCCTAATGATAGCGCCAAGGTTGCGCACATCGGTCAACCCGTCAAGAAGTAAAAATAGGGGAGGGGTCGACAGTTTCTGGGAATCTTCTACCAGTGTTTCCAGGCTTACAAAAGCTATAGGTGAAATGTTCGCAACAACTCCCTGGTGGTTGCCTTTACTAAGCTTGTTCAGTTTTTCTACCGGAACATAGGAAGCAGTAATATTTGCCTTATTAATATGCCTGTTGAGTTCCTGGAACAAGGGTCCCGATAGTCCTTTTTGAATAAAAACCTTTTCTATAGACTTACCGCTTTCTATTGCCTCTATTACGGCTCGAATCCCAAATATTCTTGTTGCTTGTTCCATGATGGCAAATTTAATATTTAATAGTTCCCTTGCCTATATTATTGGAAATAAAAAAACCACCCGGTTAAGGGTGGTTTTTGGTATATCACATTCGGTTGAAATTACTCAACATCCCAGAAGATTCTTGTGTAAAGATCATCTGTTCCACCGATGTTCTGTACGGCAGCATTGTAGTTTGCACCATTCAATGCTTCCTCATCAAGTGGGTAGAATACTCTTGTTGGAACTGGAAGATCGGTTAGTGCAGAGTTCACAAGGAAATCTGGGTAATCCAATCTTCTGTATTCAGTCCATCCTTCGAATCCACGGTTGAAAAGAGCAACCCATTTCTGAGTTCCGATCAATTCTTCCCAGTTAGCAGAGTCATATGCGATCTCTGGCTGAGCAAGGTAAGCTTCTGCTTCTTCTTCAGTACCTCTGTAGTAAAGGATATTGGAAGTTACAGCAGCTTCGTAGTGCTCCTGAGCATCACCAGCGATGAAACCTCTTTCGATAGCCTCAGCTAGGAAAAACTCAACTTCGTAGTACTGGTAGATAGATCCAGGGTAAGTAGGATCAAATCCAATGTAGTCTGCTACGTGAGAGAAGTTCGCGTAAGAGTTATTAGCTCCAATAGGACCTCCAATATACTCACCATCTTCGGTAGTTGTGAAGAAATCGTCGATACGAGGATCGTTCACAGAAAGAAGGTAATCTACAGAAGTTTTACCAGCTACGTAATCAGCATATCTCGTGTTCAATTCGAACAGGTTGTAGATAGGATTCGTATTTGGAGCAGATGCCTCATACTGGATAATAGCGCTATCGTCCTGAGAAGTCATAACACCAGCTTCATAAGCCTCGCTTACTGTAGTAGATGCAAGGGACTCATCGAAATCTGCTAATCTCATACCTAACTTAAGTTTAAGAGAAGCAGCGAACTTTGCCCATTTAGCTGTATCACCACCGTAATAGATATCGGCAGCTCCCCAAGAGGCACCTCCATTTGAAAGAGTTTCAATATCTGCAGATACTCTAGCGATAAGGTCCTGATAGATAGTGAATGCATCATCGTATGCAGGGTTGATGTTATCTACAACATTTAAAGCTTCGCTGTAAGGTACATCACCGTTAAGGTCTACCAATACTTGGTATGCATAAACTTCAATAACATCGATAATCGCTAATTGATTAGCCTTTACAGCTTCGTTTGTAAACTGATCTTTTGCAATAGCCTCTCTTGAAGACTTAAGATCCTGTAAAACGTTGTTGTAAATTCTTGTCCAGAAACCGGCAGATGGGTCACGACCAATAATGTCGTAGTTAGCCTCATCGTTATAAGTAGTCTCTGTCCAGTGCTGAGTCCAAACTTTCATTAGGTTTCTACCTACAGACATCTCTGTCATAAGGTCTCCTAAGTTCTTTTCAGCGTTTGTGAAGGTAACATCTGGTGTTACCTGAGTTGGACTCTTAGGGTCCACGTTATAATCGGTAATGTCCTCTGTACAACTCGTAAGAGTGAAGCCGATCATTAAACTAAATAATAAAAACTTTTTCATTATATATTTTTTTAGAATTGTAATTGTACGTTCAGTCCATACTCTCTAACAGTTGGGTAAGCACCAATCTGGAAACCTTGAACGTTACCTGCTCCAAAAGAATCTTCTGGGTCAGCGTAAGGTAGGTCTTTGTCAATTATCCAAAGGTTTCTTCCTGTTGCAGTAAACTTAACTCCCGTGAAAGGAAGGTTTTCTACAGTTTTAGAAGGAAGAGAATAAGATAGAGTTGCCTCTCTTAGTTTTACGTAAGAAGCATCATATACGAATTGAGCATCTGGTGCATTACCATATCTACCAAGTGGGTTCGCGTAAGTAGACATATCAGCTCTTACATCGTTAACAGATCCATCTGCCTGAACACCATCAAGAATGATACCACCACTATCTGGACCGTCAGTCACAGGATTTCTCTTAGGGTTACCTAAGTCGTTAAGACCTGCAGTTTCTGGGTAGATACCAGTAGCCATTCCAAAGTAAAGGTCACCAGTAAATACGCTACCACCTTCTTGGATGTCGATTAGGAAACTGAAATCCCAGTTCTTGTAGCTAAAAGAGTTCTGAACACCAGCTTTCCAGTCTGGGTTGATATCTCCAAGGATTTCCTGTCTTGAAGCAGTCTTAGCATAAAGACCGTTTTCAAGTACAAGTCTCTCACCATTTACGTATTGGTAATCTGTACCTTTAATGATTCCGTAAGGCTCTCCAAGGGTAGCGTTAAGAGTTACACCAAAGAAAGAGTTTACAAGAAGGTTCTCAGTATCACCGAAAAGCTCGGTTACTTCACTCTCGTAAGTAGAGAAGTTAGTATTGATTTTCCACTCGAAATTATCAGTTTTGATTGGTGAACCAAAAGCACTGATCTCAAGACCTCTGTTTTCTACAACACCAGAGTTTACAACTTTATAGAAGAATCCAGTTGCACTAGATACCTGTACTGGAGTAATCAGGTTGTCAGTTTCCTTTTTATAAACAGAAACATCAAATCCTAAACGGCTGTTGAACCAGGTAGTCTCAAGACCAAGTTCAAGTTCGCTTGTACGCTCTTCAGTTAAGTTAGGGTTGTTGGCGGTAGATGGATTTGAGTATAATGGTACTCCGTTAAATCCTGCTACAGAGTTAAATGTGTTCTGTAACTGGTAAGCAGCTGCACCGTTACCTACTTCACCATAACCCGCTCTTAACTTACCGTAAGTAAGGGCTGAGCTTTCAAAAAGGTTAGAGAAGATAATACTCGATGAAATCGCAGGGTAGTTGAACGAGTTTTGTCCATCTGCAAGAGTCGAGAAAGTATCACGTCTTAAAGATCCTTCTAAGAAGAAAGTATCATCATAATCTAAACTAAGAGTTCCGAATAAACCTAATACTCTAATGTCGTATTGATCTTCATTAGGGAAGTTAATAGGGTTAGCAGAATTACTTAGGGTATAAAGTCCTTCAAATACTAGTCCACCGTTGGTGTTTGCAGCAATCGAGTTTAATTTCGTTTGTCTGTAGTTAGCACCAAGAGTTGAATTAAGACCAAAGTTTCCGAAATCTTCATCGAAGTTTAAGAAAAGGTCGTAGTTGTATTCTGTGAAGTTGATGTTTCTTCTGTAGTACTCAGGAAGGTCAACACTTCCAATATTGTTTCTTTCCTCACGAATCTGGTCGTAAGTATCAACAGATACACGTCCACGTACGTCAAACCAGTCAGTAAATTCATAGCTTAAAGTAGCGTAACCAAATAATCTGTTTCTCTCGTCGTTGTTATAGTTTTCGTAACGAGTAAAATATGGGTTATCCCAATAAATTGGAGCTGTGTTTGTAGATCCAAATGGGTTCCATGTGATGTTTCTTCCAGTAGCGAAATAAGCATCTCTCTGTGCTTTAAGGTCAGTATTAACTGCCCACCACTGACGGAAGTTTGTCATTAAGTTTTCAGCATCATAACCAGTTCCATATCTACCAAGACCAGCGTTCTTAGTGTAGATCGCCTTTGCAGATGCAGAAAGCTTGTCACTTAACTGAAGTGTACCTGAGAAATCAAGTGTGTGTCTTGAAATCTGTGAATTAGGAAGGATACCAGTTTGGTTAAATCTTGTATAACTAAGTCTGGTAGATCCACTCTCGCCACCGCTTGTTAAAGATACGTTCTCGATATCTGTGTAAGAGGTTTGGAAAATATAAGAAGGATCGTTCTCACCGGCTACCCATGGAGTTGGCTGTTGGTAAGAATCTAATTCTGGGTAGAAAGACTCCCATCCATATACTAAAAGGTTAGGATCAAATCTACTACCGTAAGAAGCATCTTCTGTAGTTGGAACTACAAGGTCTGCATCTCCGTCTCCGTTAATGTCTCCTGAAAGGAAACCATCTCCTGGACCATTACCGTAGTAAGGACCATATCCAGCACCATATTCATCCTGGAATTTAGCGAAAGTGTCTGGGTCGTAGTTACCTACATTCACTGTAGTATTGATTGTAACACCAAGACCTTTGCTTTTAGAACCATCTTTAGTTGTAATGATAATCGCACCGTTCGCTGCACGAGAACCGTAAAGAGCGGTTGCAGCAGCACCTTTAAGTACGTTTACGCTTTCGATGTCATCTGGGTTGATGTCTGAAGCAGCGTTACCATAATCGTAACCGTCACCACCAGTACTTTGATCAGATGTGTTGAAAGTAGAGTTGTTTACCGGCACACCATCAATAACGAATAGAGCCTGGTTGTTTCCTGTAATAGAGGAATAACCACGAATAATTACGTTGGTAGAACCACCGATAGAAGAACTCTTTTTAATATCAAGACCAGAAATCTTACCAGATAGAGAGTTAACGAAGTTACCTTCTTTGGCCGTGTTAACCTGTGATCCGTCTACTTCCTGAGTCGCATAACCAAGAGACTTCTTGTCACGTGAAATACCAAGGGCCGTAACAACAACTTCATCAAGTTGCGCAGAGTCAGCCTTCAATACAGCATCAATGTTATTGTTGTTTCCTACTGTGTATTCCGCAGTTTCAAGACCTACGAAAGAGAAAACAATAACATCTCCCATTTCCGCTTCAATGGAATAATTACCATCAAAGTCTGTTTGAGTACCTGTAGAGGTCCCCTTAATTAAAACGTTAACCCCTGGCAGCGGCAGACCATCCTCGTCTGTCACCGTACCGGTCACCGTTTGTTGTTGTGCAAAAGCTATTTGCACCACGAACGCCAGTAATAGCGTCAAAATACTACTAAACTTTGTTTTCATTTTTAAATTTGTTTGAATTAGCCGTCGCCAAATGTGGCAATAAATGCTTAATAAAACAAGTTTTTGTTTTTAAAATTAGGTGGATAGTTTAATAAAATGTTAAGAAAGGTTTAAGTCTTGTGTTCCGGTTCTGAAGGCTTCCTAGGTGTTTTGATGAAATTTTATGAGTTAGATATGTGAAAATTTGCAGAATGTCCTTTTATATATATGACTAGCTATTGTTTTTTAGTTGCTGGTCATTTTGTAATATAAATTATCTCATTTAAAAATTTTCATTTCTTGTCTCTTTATCCTGCTGAAAAATAAATGATTGAATGTTTGAATAATATTTTTTTATTTCTACCTTTGCAGACCCTTAAAAATAGGGGAGTAAATTTTATTAATAATTAGTGTATAGGAAATTATGCCAACAATTTCACAATTAGTACGAAAAGGAAGAGCCAAAATAACCAAGAAGAGTAAATCGGCTGCTTTGGATTCGTGCCCTCAAAGGAGAGGTGTTTGTACACGTGTGTACACTACAACTCCTAAGAAACCAAACTCGGCTATGAGAAAAGTAGCAAGGGTTAGGTTGACTAACGGAAAAGAGGTGAACGCTTACATTCCGGGAGAAGGACACAATCTACAAGAGCACTCGATAGTATTGGTTAGAGGTGGAAGGGTAAAAGATTTGCCTGGTGTTAGATACCACATTGTTCGTGGTGCGCTAGATACTGCCGGTGTTGAAGGTAGAACTCAGCGTAGATCTAAATACGGAGCAAAACGCCCTAAGAAGTAATTAAAAACTTTTAATGTAAAGAAATGAGAAAAAGACAGGCGAAAAAAAGACCTCTTTTACCAGATCCAAAATTTAACGATCAGCTTGTGACACGTTTTGTGAACATGATGATGTGGGATGGTAAGAAATCGGTTGCCTTTAAAATTTTCTACGATGCGATTGCAATTGTAGAAGAAAAGAAACAAGACGAAGAGAAATCTGGATTAGAGATCTGGAAAGATGCTCTTTCTAACGTTATGCCTCACGTAGAAGTGAGAAGTAGACGTGTTGGGGGTGCAACATTCCAAATCCCGATGCAGATAAGACCAGACCGTAAGGTGTCTACTGCTATGAAGTGGCTTATTAGCTTCTCAAGAAAGAGAAATGAGAAGTCTATGGCTGCTAAACTAGCTGCTGAAGTTCTTGCTGCTGCCAAAGAAGAAGGTGCTGCAGTTAAGAAACGTGTAGATACTCATAAAATGGCTGAAGCTAACAAAGCATTCTCTCACTTTAGATTCTAAAACAACATGGCACAAAGAGATTTAAAATTTACTAGAAATATCGGAATTGCAGCTCACATTGATGCGGGTAAAACCACAACAACTGAGCGTATCCTATATTATACAGGTATCAGTCACAAAATTGGTGAAGTTCACGATGGTGCTGCTACTATGGACTGGATGGAGCAGGAGCAGGAGCGTGGGATTACCATTACCTCTGCCGCTACTCACTGTACTTGGCCTTATAGGGATCACGAGTACACCGTAAATATTATTGATACACCTGGACACGTTGACTTTACCGTAGAGGTGGAGCGTTCTTTACGTGTTCTTGATGGTGTGGTTGCATTGTTCTCTGCAGTAGACGGGGTTGAGCCTCAGTCTGAAACTGTTTGGAGACAGGCAGATAAATATAGAGTTCCGCGTCTAGGTTTCGTTAATAAAATGGACCGTCAGGGAGCAGATTTCTTCAACGTATGTCGTCAGGTAAAAGAAATGCTTGGTGGTAACCCGGTACCTCTTCAGGTTCCAATCGGTGATGAGATCGACTTCAAAGGTGTGGTAGATCTAATTTCTAAGAAAGCAATCATCTGGAACGATGAAGATCACGGGATGACCTATGAGACTATCGATATTCCTGCTGAATTAGAAGACGATGTAAATAAATACCGTGCAGAATTAGTAGAAGCGGTTGCAGAATATGATGAAGCTTTGATGGAGAAATTCTTCGAAGATGAATCTTCTATTACTGAAGATGAGATCATCGCTGCCTTAAGAGCTGCTACTATAGATATGAGCATCATCCCGATGATGTGTGGTTCTGCATTTAAGAATAAAGGTGTTCAGGCTATGCTTGACGCTGTAATGCGTTACCTTCCATCTCCGGTAGATGTTGATGCGATCGTAGGTACTAATCCTGAAACAGGAGAAGAAGAAAGTCGTAAGCCAAATGTGGATTCTCCATTTTCTGCGCTTGCATTTAAAATTGCTACCGATCCTTTCGTAGGACGTTTAGCGTTCTTCCGTTCTTATTCAGGTACTCTTGAGGCTGGTTCTTATGTATTGAACGTTCGTTCCGGTAAGAAAGAGCGTATTTCAAGAATTTACCAGATGCACTCTAATAAGCAAGAGCCAATCGATAAGATCGAGGCTGGAGATATTGGAGCTGCTGTTGGATTTAAGGATATTAAAACGGGTGATACTCTTACAGATCTTAAACACCCTATCGTTCTTGAATCTATGTCTTTCCCGGCACCGGTAATCGGTATTGCTGTTGAGCCTAAAACTAAGGCTGATGTTGAGAAAATGGGAATGGCGCTTGGTAAACTAGCTGAAGAGGATCCAACTTTTACTGTTAAAACTGATGAAAATTCAGGTCAGACGATTATCTCTGGTATGGGTGAGCTTCACCTGGAGATCATTATCGATCGTATGAAGCGTGAGTTCAAGGTAGAGGTTAACGTTGGTGAGCCTCAGGTAGAGTATAAAGAAGCAGTAAGAAGAAACGCAGATCACAGAGAGGTTTATAAGAAACAGTCTGGTGGTCGTGGTAAGTTTGCTGATATCATCTTTGAAATGGGACCTGTGGATGAAGATTTCGAAGGTGCTGGTCTTCAGTTCGTAGATGAGATTAAAGGTGGACGTATTCCTAAAGAATTTGTTCCTTCTGTACAGAAAGGATTTGAAGAGGCTATGAAGAATGGTCCTCTTGCAGGATTTACAATGGATAGCCTTAAGGTTGTTCTTAAGGATGGATCTTTCCACCCTGTGGATTCTGATCAACTTTCTTTCGAATTGGCTGCCAAAATGGGATATAAAGAAGCTGCTAAAAAAGCAGGTGCAGTTATCCTTGAGCCAATCATGAAGGTAGAAGTAGTAACTCCAGAGGAAAACATGGGTGATATTGTTGGTGACCTTAACAGAAGAAGAGGTCAGGTAAACAACATGTCAGACAGATCTGGGGCGAAGGTAATCAAAGCTGAAGTGCCACTTTCTGAAATGTTCGGTTACGTGACTACGTTAAGAACACTTTCATCTGGTAGAGCAACTTCAACTATGGAATTCTCTCACTATGCTGAAACTCCTTCTAATATTTCTGAAGAAGTGATCAAAGCAGCTAAAGGAGCAGCAAACGAATAATCTTAAGGAAATGAGTCAAAAAATCAGAATAAAACTAAAATCTTACGATCATAACCTGGTAGACAAGTCTGCTGAGAAAATCGTAAAAACCGTAAAGACTACGGGAGCTGTTGTTACCGGACCAATTCCGTTACCAACAAATAAGAAAATCTTTACTGTTCTTCGTTCACCTCACGTGAACAAGAAGTCCAGAGAGCAGTTCGAGTTAAGCTCTTACAAGAGATTGCTTGATATCTATAGCTCTTCTTCAAAGACGATCGATGCGTTGATGAAGCTTGAATTACCAAGTGGAGTAGAAGTAGAGATCAAAGTGTGATAAAACAGTTCCGCGCACCACGGTGCGCGGTTAACATGTCCGGCGCGTTTCGCAAAGGAAAAACGGTGAAAGATACAATTCAGGGCTGAAGTGTGTTTTTCAGCCCTAAGTTTTTTAAATAAGTAAACAATTAATAATTAATTAAATATGTCTGGGTTAATAGGAAAAAAGATCGGTATGACCAGCATCTTCGACGAGAACGGGAAAAACATCCCTTGTACCGTGATCGAAGCTGGGCCATGCGTGGTTACCCAAGTCAGAACCAAAGAGGTTGACGGGTATGAAGCACTTCAACTTGGTTTCGATGACAAGAAGACTGTAAATAAAGCTGCTGAAGGGCATGCTAAAAAAGCAGGAACCGTTGCAAAACGTAAGGTCGTTGAGTTCCAGGGTTATAATGAAGATTACAAATTAGGTGACTCTGTCACTGTGGACCATTTCAAAGAAGGTGAATTTGTGGACATCGCAGGTACATCTAAAGGTAAAGGTTTCCAGGGTGTTGTTAAGAGACACGGATTTGGAGGAGTTGGACAGGCCACTCACGGTCAGCACAACAGATTAAGAGCTCCCGGTTCCATTGGTGCAGCTTCTTATCCTGCGAGAGTATTCAAGGGAATGAAGATGGCCGGAAGAATGGGCGGTGAGAGAGTAAAAGTTGAAAACCTTAAAGTTTTGAAGGTTGTGGCAGATAAGAACCTTTTAGTAGTAAAAGGATGTGTGCCAGGACACAAAAACTCATACGTAATCATTAGTAAGTAATGGAAGTAGCAGTTTTAGATATAAAAGGAAAAGAAACAGGCAGAAAAGCGAAGCTTTCTGATTCTGTTTTCGCTATAGAGCCTAATGAGCACGCTGTTTATCTAGATGTTAAGCAATATCTTGCTAACCAACGTCAGGGTACTCATAAAGCAAAAGAAAGAGCAGAGATTGCGGGTTCTACTCGTAAGATTAAGAAGCAAAAAGGTACTGGTACCGCGAGAGCAGGTAGTATCAAGTCTCCTATCTTTAAAGGAGGTGGACGTGTTTTTGGTCCTAGACCAAGAAACTATGGTTTTAAATTGAATAAAAACCTTAAGCGTCTTGCTAGAAAATCTGCGCTTTCAATGAAGGCAAATGATAAAGCAATTATGGTAGTAGAAGATTTTTCTTTTGATACTCCAAAGACCAAGAATTTCATCGAAGTTCTTCAGGCTCTGGGGATTGAATCGAAAAAATCTCTAATAGTATTGGGTGACTCAAATAAAAACGTATATTTGTCGTCGCGCAATTTAAAGGCCTCTGAAGTGATAAGTAGCTCAGAATTAAGTACTTACAAAATTCTGAATGCGAAAAATATTGTCTTTTTAGAAGGTTCTTTGGAAGGAATTGAGTCGAAATTAAGTTAATAAACCGTTATGAGCATCTTGATAAAACCTGTTATTACAGAAAAAGCTACCGCAGATAGCGAGATGAATAATCGCTTCACTTTTGTGGTAAGTAACAAGGCAAATAAGATTCAGATCAAAGACGCGATCGAATCTGCTTATGGCGTGTCTGTTACTAAAGTTCGAACTATGAATGTCCGCCCAGATCGTAAAACCAGATATACAAAATCTGGAATGATCACTGGTAAAACTAATGCTTACAAAAAAGCAATAGTACAGGTGGCGGAAGGTGAAACAATTGATTTATACAGTAATCTCTAAGATTAAACAATGTCAGTTAGAAAATTAAAACCAATTACACCTGGTCAGCGTTTTAGAGTAGTTAATGGGTATGACGCCATTACTACTGATAAGCCGGAGAAAAGCCTATTGGCGCCGATAAAAAAATCAGGTGGTAGAAACAGTCAGGGTAAAATGACCATGCGCTACAAAGGTGGTGGTCACAAAAGACGTTACCGAGTTATCGATTTTAAACGTGATAAGCAGGGAATTCCTGCTACAGTTGCGTCTATAGAATACGATCCAAACAGAACGGCCTTTATCGCATTATTGAACTATCAAGACGGTGAGAAAAGGTATATTATTGCTCAAAATGGGCTTCAGGTAGGACAAAATATCGTTTCATCTAATGAAGCGGCTTCTCCTGAAATAGGGAATGCCATGCCATTGGCAAACATTCCTCTTGGTACTGTGATTTCTTGTATCGAGCTAAGACCTGGACAGGGTGCTGTAATGGCACGTAGCGCCGGAGCTTTTGCTCAGTTATTGGCAAGAGAAGGAAAGTATGCAACTATCAAATTGCCTTCTGGTGAGATCCGTAGAGTTCTTGCTTTGTGTATGGCAACGATAGGAGCTGTTTCTAACAGTGACCACCAGCTAATGATCTCTGGTAAAGCCGGTAGAAAACGCTGGTTAGGTATCAGACCAAGAACTAGACCAGTAGCGATGAACCCAATCGATCACCCAATGGGTGGTGGTGAAGGTAGAGCTTCAGGAGGTCACCCACGTTCTAGGAAAGGTCTTCCTGCAAAAGGATTCAAGACCCGCTCAAGAACAAAAGCGAGTAATAGATATATTGTAGAACGAAGAAAGACTAGAAAGAAATAATAAGATATGGCACGTTCATTAAAAAAAGGACCTTTCGTTCATTACAAATTGGAACAAAAAGTGGCTCAGAATGTAGAGTCTGGAAAGAAAGCCGTGATCAAAACCTGGTCTAGAGCTTCTATGATTACTCCAGATTTCGTAGGGCAAACTATCGCCGTACATAACGGGAAGCAATTTGTTCCTGTTTATGTAACTGAGAACATGGTAGGTCATAAACTAGGAGAATTTTCACCAACACGTTCTTTCAGAGGACACGCTGGTGCGAAAAATAAAGGTAGAAAATAATTGAAGCTATGGGAGTTCGTAAAAGAGAAAGAGCAGAGCAAATAAAAGAAGCCAAGAAACAGGTAGCTTTTGCAAAGTTAAATAACTGCCCTACTTCGCCTAGAAAGATGCGCCTTATGGCGGATCTTGTAAGAGGTGAGAAAGTAGAAAAAGCGCTTCATATTCTAAAATTCAGCAAGAAGGAATCTTCAGCTCGTCTGGAAAAGCTTTTGCTTTCAGCGATCGCTAACTGGCAGGCTAAGAACGAAGATGCAAATCTTGAAGAAGCTGAATTATTTGTGAAAGAGATTCGTGTAGACGGAGGAAGTATGTTGAAAAGACTTCGTCCAGCTCCACAGGGTCGTGCACACCGAATTAGAAAGAGATCCAATCACGTTACATTAGTGCTTGGAGCAAACAATAATACACAAAGCTAAGAGATAGTATGGGACAAAAAACAAATCCAATCGGAAATCGCCTTGGTATCATTAGAGGTTGGGAATCCAACTGGTACGGAGGTAATGACTACGGCGACAAATTAGCCGAAGACGATAAGATTAGAAAGTATATCCATGCTCGTCTTTCTAAAGCGAGTGTATCGCGTGTAATCATCGAGCGCACGCTTAAGCTTGTAACCGTTACTATCACCACTGCAAGACCTGGTATCATTATCGGGAAAGGCGGTCAGGAGGTAGACAAGCTTAAGGAAGAGCTTAAAAAGATTACCGACAAGGAAGTTCAAATTAACATCTTTGAGATTAAGAGGCCAGAACTTGATGCACATTTAGTAGCGGCAAGTGTTGCTAGACAAATTGAGAATCGTATCTCTTACCGTCGTGCAATCAAGATGGCTATCGCGGCTGCAATGAGAATGAACGCCGAAGGGATCAAGATTGAGATCTCTGGTCGTCTAAACGGTGCTGAAATGGCACGTTCAGAATCATACAAGGATGGAAGAATTCCATTGTCAACTTTTAGGGCTGATATTGACTATGCTTTAGTTGAAGCACACACTACTTATGGTAGACTGGGTGTTAAAGTATGGATCATGAAAGGTGAGGTATACGGAAAAAGAGAGCTTTCGCCTCTAGTTGGCCTTGCAAAGAACCAAGGTAAGAAATCCGGTGCCGGACGAGGTGGAAACAAATCACGTCGTAGAAAGTAATTTTTTAAAGGAAAGAAAAAATGTTACAACCTAAAAGAACTAAATACCGTAAGCAACAAAAAGGCCGTATGAAGGGTATGTCTCAAAGAGGGCATAGACTTTCTAACGGTACTTTTGGGATCAAATCTATGGATTCCAGTTTTGTTACTGCACGTCAAATAGAAGCAGCGCGTATCGCCGCTACCCGTTATATGAAGAGAGAAGGATCTATCTGGATCAAAATTTTCCCAGATAAGCCTATCACTAAAAAGCCTCTTGAAGTACGTATGGGTAAAGGTAAAGGTGCCGTTGAGTATTGGGCAGCTGTAGTGAAGCCAGGAAGAATCATGTTTGAAATTGGTGGTGTACCAATGGATGTGGCTAAAGAGGCATTGCGTCTTGCGGCTCAGAAACTTCCTGTGAGAACGAAATTTGTTGTAGCTAGAGATTATCAAGAATAATATTGGAATTATGAAACAATCAGAAGTAAAAGAATTGTCTGTTGCAGAATTGCAAGAAGAGCTTGGTAAGTCTCGTAAAGCTTATTCAGATTTAAAAATGGCTCACGCTGTTTCGCCTTTGGAAAATCCGATACAGTTAAGAACTGTAAGAAGAGACGTGGCGAGACTAGCTACAGAGTTAACTAAAAGAGAACAACAATAATTGTTATTCTGCTGAAAGATGGAAAAAAGAAATTTAAGAAAAGAGCGTGTAGGAGTTGTTACAAGTAACAAAATGCAGAAATCTATCGTGGTTTCTGAAGTGAAAAAAGTAAAACATCCTATGTATGGAAAATTCGTTTTGAAAACGAAAAAATACGTAGCACACGACGAAAATAACGACTGCAACGAAGGAGATACTGTAAAGATCATGGAGACAAGACCTTTAAGTAAATCCAAGACTTGGAGACTAGTAGAAATAATTGAAAGAGCTAAATAATCATGGTACAACAAGAGTCCAGACTAAAAGTAGCAGATAATACCGGAGCTAAAGAAGTTTTAGCCATCCGTGTATTAGGAGGTACAAAGAAAAGATACGCATCTGTTGGAGACAAAATAGTTGTCAGTGTAAAAGAAGCTACACCTAACGGAAATATCAAAAAGGGTGCAGTTTCAACAGCAGTTGTTGTTCGTACCAAGAAAGAAGTTCGCAGACCAGACGGATCTTATATTCGTTTTGATGATAACGCTTGTGTGTTATTAGGCCCTCAGGGAGAGATGCGCGGTACCCGTGTATTTGGCCCTGTAGCTCGTGAACTTCGTGATAAGCAATTCATGAAAATTGTATCATTGGCACCAGAAGTGCTTTAATACATTAAGAAAATGACAAAGCTTAAGATAAAATCAGGAGATACTGTTCGCGTAATTGCCGGAGACCACAAAGGTCAGGAAGGTAAAGTGCAGAAAGTACTTCGTGACAAGAATAAAGCCATCGTGGAAGGGATCAACATGATCTCTAAGCATGAGAAGCCTAGCGCTTCTAATCCACAGGGTGGAATTAAAGAGAAGGAAGCTCCTATCCATGTTTCTAACCTGGCTCTTATCGACAAGAACGGTAAGACTACCAGAGTAGGATACAAAGAAGAGGATGGGAAGAAAGTAAGATTTTCTAAAAAATCTAATGAAGTAATTTAGTTATGGCATACGTACCAAGACTTAGACAGGAATATAACGAGAGAGTAAAAAGTGCTCTTAAGGAAGAATTCAGCTACTCCAATGTAATGGAGGTGCCAAAACTTACGAAAATAGTAATTAGCCGTGGAGTTGGTGGAGCAGTAGCCGATAAGAAACTTATCGACCATGCTATCGACGAACTAACAGCTATTAGTGGTCAGAAGGCCGTTGCTACTATTTCCAAGAAGGATGTTGCATCGTTTAAGCTGCGTAAAGGAATGCCAATTGGTGCTAAAGTTACTTTACGTGGATATAGAATGTATGAATTCTTAGATAGATTGATTACTACCGCTTTACCGCGTGTACGTGATTTTAACGGTATCAAATCTAACGGATTTGATGGTAGAGGTAACTATAACTTAGGGATCACTGAGCAGATCATTTTCCCTGAGATCGATATTGATGCAGTGAACAGAATCGCTGGTATGGATATCACTTTCGTTACGACTGCTGAAACCGATAAGGAAGCAAAAGCATTGTTAACCGAACTAGGATTACCTTTTAAAAAGAACTAATTATGGCTAAAGAATCAATGAAAGCCCGTGAGGTAAAAAGACAGAAATTGGTAAAGAAGTATGCTGAGAAAAGAGCTGCGCTTAAAGAAGCTGGTGATTACGAAGCATTACAAAAACTGCCAAAGAACTCTTCTCCAGTTCGTTTGCATAACAGATGTAAATTAACCGGTAGACCTAAAGGATATATGAGACAATTTGGTGTTTCTCGTGTAATGTTCAGAGAAATGGCTAACCAAGGTCTTATCCCAGGGGTTAAGAAAGCAAGCTGGTAAAATTATAAATTGGATGAAGGTTCTCCCGGTGAAGATCGGGTGAAAACCACATCCGCAAATAAAGATAAATGAATACAGATCCTATTGCAGATTACTTAACAAGAATCAGGAATGCAAATGCAGCAAACCACAGAGTAGTGGAGATTCCTGCTTCCAATGTTAAAAAAGAGATCACTAAGATATTATTCGATCAAGGATACATTCTTAGTTACAAATTCGAAGATAATACCGCTCAGGGAACTATCAAGATCGCTCTTAAGTACGATAAACTAACAAAAGAGCCTGTAATTAAGAAAATTCAAAGAATAAGTAAACCTGGTTTACGTAAATATGCCGGATCAACTGAGATCCCAAGAATCCTTAATGGTCTTGGAATTGCTATTGTTTCTACTTCTCACGGAGTAATGACAGGAAAGCAAGCGAAAGCAGAGAAAGTTGGTGGTGAAGTATTGTGCTACGTTTACTAATACTTAAAAGACTAAAGAAATGTCAAGAATAGGTAAAAGCCCAATTACAATTCCAGAAGGTGTGACAGTAGATCACAAAGACGGTGTTGTAACGGTAAAAGGAAAATTGGGAGAACTTAAGCAGGAAGTAAAAGACATCGATGTAAAGGTCGAGGATAATGTAATTACTTTCGAGCGTTCTTCAGAGAAAAGTGATCAGAAAGCAAAACACGGTCTTTACCGTGCTTTGATTAACAATATGATTGAAGGTGTTACTAATGGTTTCACTAAAGAACTTGAACTTGTTGGGGTTGGTTACAGAGCCAGCAACCAAGGAAACAAGCTTGATCTTGCCGTTGGTTATTCTCATAATATTGTGATAGATTTGGCTCCAGAAGTAAAAGTGGAGACTGTCTCAGAAAAAGGTAAGAATCCTATCGTGAAGCTTACTTCTCATGACAAACAACTTGTAGGACAGGTTGCAGCGAAAATCCGTTCATTCAGAAAACCTGAACCATACAAAGGAAAAGGTATCAAGTTTGTAGGAGAGCAATTGAGAAGAAAAGCAGGTAAATCAGCTTAATAAAGTTTAGTTATGGCAGTGTCAAAACAAGATAGAAGAAATAAAATCAGAAAACGTATCCGTAAGGATATCGTTGGAACTGAAAGCCGTCCAAGATTATCTGTTTTTAGAAGCAATAGAGAAATTTATGCTCAGATTATCGACGACGTAGAAGGTAAGACCTTAGCATCAGCTTCTTCAAGAGATAAGGAAATCGCTTCTGCTTCTGCAGATAGAAAAGAGCAGGCTGTTATGGTTGGAAAAGCCATTGCAGAGAAAGCGAAAAAAGCCGGAATAGATACTATTTCTTTTGATAGAGGTGGATATTTATATCACGGTAGAGTTAAATCATTAGCAGAAGGTGCTCGCGAAGGAGGACTAAAATTCTAGAAAATATGTATCAAGATTATAAAAACGTAGAACATGTAAAACCTGGAGGTCTTGAATTAAAAGATCGTTTGGTTGGAGTACAACGTGTTACTAAGGTTACAAAAGGTGGTAGAGCTTTTGGATTCTCTGCTATTGTTGTAGTTGGAGATGAAAATGGTGTTGTTGGGCAAGGACTTGGTAAATCCAAGGAAGTTGCAGACGCTATCTCTAAAGCGGTAGAAGACGCTAAGAAAAATCTGGTACGCATTCCTTTACATAAAGGAACTTTACCTCACGAACAAAAAGGTAAGTACGGTGGAGCAAGAGTAATGTTGCTTCCAGCTGCTGCCGGTACCGGTATTATTGCTGGTGGTGCGATTCGTGCGGTATTGGAATCTGTAGGAGTACATGATGTACTTTCTAAGAACCAGGGATCTTCAAACCCTCACAACGTTGTAAAAGCTACTTTTGATGCCTTACTACAATTAAGAAGTGCTGAAACTGTTGCAAAACAGAGAGGTGTTTCATTGGAAAAGGTTTTTAAAGGATAAATCAAGGAATAAGATGGGAAAGATAAAAGTCACAAAAGTAAAAAGTGCAATCAACCGCACTAAGAATCAAAAGCTTGTTCTTGAGTCTTTAGGACTTAAAAGAATAGGGCAGACGGTTGAGCATGACGATACGCCAAACATCCTTGGTATGGTAAATAAAGTTAAACACTTAGTTTCTGTAGAAGAAACAAAATAATAATCTCTCATGGATTTAAGTAACTTAAAACCTGCAGAAGGTTCAGTTAGAAAAAATAGCAAGCGTATTGGTCGTGGTGAAGGATCTGGTAAAGGTGGAACCGCTACCAGAGGTCACAAAGGTGCCAAGTCACGTTCTGGTTATTCTAAAAAGATTGGTTTTGAAGGTGGGCAGATGCCTCTTCAAAGACGTGTTCCAAAATTTGGATTCACAAACAGAAACCGTACAGTATACCAGGGTATCAACCTTGATACTCTTCAGTCTCTAGTAGACGAAGGGAAGATCAAAGATACAGTGGATATGGACGTGTTAGTTGAAAACGGTCTTGCTGGAAGAAACGAGCTTGTTAAGATATTAGGTAGAGGTGAATTAAAGGCAAAGTTGAAAATATCTGTTCATAAATTTACGGCCTCAGCGAAAGAAGCTATCGAAGCTGCCGGAGGTGAAGTTGTTACTTTATAATAGATAATCAAATGAAATTCATCAATACGATCAAGAATATTTGGAAAATCGAGGAGCTAAAAAACAGAATTTTAGTAACCCTCGGTTTGCTTTTGGTATATCGATTCGGGGCACAAGTTGTGCTTCCCGGAATCGATGCAGCCCAACTTTCGAATCTGGCCAACCAGACCGACAGTGGGTTATTAGGACTTCTTAATGCTTTTACAGGGGGCGCTTTTTCTAACGCCTCTGTTTTTGCATTAGGTATTATGCCTTATATCTCCGCTTCGATCGTGGTACAGTTGATGGGAATCGCGATTCCTTATCTTCAGAAACTTCAGAAAGAAGGTGAAAGCGGGCGTAAGAAGATCAATCAGATCACTCGTTGGCTTACCATTGCGATTACCCTTGTACAGGGACCTGGTTATATCTATAACCTGTTTGCGACATTACCGGGAGAAGCATTCATGCTTGGAGACAACATCACATTCGTTGTTTCATCGGTGATCATCCTTACTACGGGTACAATTTTCGCAATGTGGCTAGGTGAGAAGATCACAGATAAAGGTATTGGTAACGGTATTTCATTATTGATTATGGTTGGTATTATCGCCACCCTGCCGCAAGCCTTTATTCAGGAATTCGCTTCAAGAGTATTTGAATCGAACGGTGGTTTGGTAATGATACTGATAGAATTAGTTATCTGGTTTGCCATTATCATGGCTTCAGTGATGCTAGTTATGGCGGTGCGTCAAATTCCGGTGCAATATGCCAGAAGATCTGCTTCAGGTGGATATGAAAAGAATGTTTTCGGATCAAGACAGTACATTCCGTTAAAACTGAATGCGTCTGGGGTAATGCCTATCATTTTTGCTCAGGCAATTATGTTCATTCCTGTAGCTTTAGCTGGTCTTTCAGACTCAGATACGGCACAGGGGGTAACCGCAGCATTTCAGAATATTTTCGGATTTTGGTATAATCTCGTGTTCGCATTATTGATCATTATATTTACATATTTCTATACTGCGATCACAGTTCCAACAAATAAAATGGCTGACGATCTTAAGAGAAGCGGTGGTTTTATTCCTGGGATTCGTCCGGGAACTGAAACCTCTGAATATCTGGATCGCATTATGTCTCAGATAACCCTTCCAGGATCTATATTCCTGGCGCTTATTGCAGTGTTCCCTGCAATAGTTGTTCAACTGTTGGGTGTACAACAGAACTGGGCGTTATTCTTCGGAGGTACCTCGCTTTTAATTATGGTTGGAGTTGCGATAGATACTATGCAACAGGTAAATTCTTACTTGCTGAATAGACACTATGACGGATTAATGAAAACAGGTAAAAACAGAAAAGCAGTAGCTTAATTATGGCAAAACAACCACCAATTGAACAGGACGGGACAATTATTGAAGCATTATCTAATGCGATGTTCCGTGTAGAATTGGAGAATGGTCACGTCGTGACTGCCCATATCTCCGGGAAAATGCGAATGCACTATATCAAGTTGCTTCCTGGTGATAAGGTAAAACTGGAAATGAGTCCTTACGATTTAACTAAGGCTCGAATAACTTACAGATACTAAAAAGTAATTTTCAGCCTTTTATAAATTTTTTATACTTTTGCAGTCTGAAAAATTTATGAGGGCTAAAATTTCATCGAATGAGGTAAGGCTCTGCCGGTGAATCAAAAAGAGATAAAGATGAAAGTTAGAGCATCAATAAAAAAGAGAAGTGCCGACTGCAAAATCGTACGCAGAAAAGGGCGCCTTTACGTGATTAACAAAAAGAATCCTAGATTTAAACAAAGACAAGGCTAATTATGGCAAGAATTGCAGGGGTAGATATACCTAAACAAAAGCGAGGAGTTATAGCATTGACCTATATCTTCGGAATTGGCAAAAGCAGGGCTCAGGAGATACTTGCACAGGCTAAAGTAGATGAGAGTAAGAAAGTCTCAGATTGGAATGATGATGAGATCGGTAAGATTCGTGAGGCCGTAGGTCAGTATACAATCGAAGGAGAATTACGTACTGAGGTTCAAATGAGTATTAAGCGTCTAATGGATATTGGATGCTACAGAGGTATCCGCCACAGAGCTGGATTGCCTTTAAGAGGTCAAAGAACCAAAAACAACTCCAGAACCAGAAAAGGAAGAAGAAAAACAGTTGCTAACAAGAAAAAAGCAACTAAATAGTAAGTAGTATGGCAAAGAAGACAAATCAAAAGGCCGGGAAAACTCAGAAGAAACGTAAAGTAATCGTTGAATCAAACGGTGAAGCTCACGTAACTGCTTCTTTCAACAACATCATTATTTCTCTTACCAACAAAAAGGGAGATGTTGTAGCATGGTCATCTGCAGGGAAGATGGGCTTTAGAGGATCTAAGAAAAATACTCCTTACGCTGCACAGCTTGCTGCTGAAGATGCTTCGAAAGTAGCTCACGAAGCTGGACTGCGTAAAGTTAAAGTATACGTAAAAGGTCCTGGAAACGGTAGAGAATCTGCGATCAGATCTATCCATAACAATGGGATAGAAGTGACCGAGATCATCGATGTAACCCCGCTTCCACACAACGGTTGTCGTCCACCAAAGAGACGTAGAGTTTAATTAATTTTAATAATAGGAGAGGATTTAGATTATCGAAGGACTTATGCCTTAATTCATAATCCCTTTCTAAAACAATAATAGTAATGGCAAGATATACTGGTCCAAAAACTAAAATAGCCCGTAAATTCGGTGAAGCTATTTTTGGAGACGACAAATCTTTCGAAAAAAGAAATTATCCTCCAGGACAGCACGGGAATAACCGTCGTCGTGGAAAAAAATCTGAATATGCTATCCAGTTAATGGAGAAGCAAAAAGCCAAGTATACCTATGGTATTCTTGAGCGTCAGTTCCGCAACATGTTCGAAAAAGCAACCCGCGCGCAGGGAATTACCGGTGAGGTGCTTCTTCAACTTTGTGAGTCCCGTTTAGATAACGTAGTGTACCGTATGGGAATTGCTCCATCTAGAAGAGCAGCCCGTCAGTTAGTTGGTCACCGTCACATCACTGTAAACGGAGAACTAGTAAACATACCTTCTTACCACCTGAAAGCCGGAGATGTTGTAGGAGTAAGAGAAAAATCTAAATCACTTGCTGTGATTCAGGAATCATTATCAAACAACAGCAGTGTTTACGAATGGATTTCATGGAACTCAGAGAAGAAAGAAGGAACTTTCGTATCTGTACCTGGAAGAGTTCAGATTCCTGAAAACATTAATGAGCAATTTATAGTCGAATTATATTCGAAATAATAATTCACACAGAAGTCGAAATATGGCAATACTAAATTTTCAGAAGCCCGATAAAGTTATAATGATTGATTCAACCGATTTCGAAGGGAAATTTGAATTTCGCCCTTTGGAACCTGGATATGGATTAACCGTTGGTAACGCTTTAAGACGAGTGCTTTTATCTTCTTTGGAAGGTTTCGCGATCACTTCAGTTAGAATTGAAGGTGTAGATCACGAATTCTCTACCATCGCAGGAGTAGTGGAAGACGTAACCGAGATAATCCTTAACCTGAAACAGATCAGATTTAAAAGGCAGATCGATGAGATCGATAACGAATCGGTTACCATTTCAGTTTCCGGAGAAGAGCAATTAACTGCCGGTCACTTCCAGAAATTCATCTCAGGATTCCAGATCCTTAATCCAGACCAGGTAATCTGTCATATGGATAAAAAGGTAAGCCTGAATATGGAAGTAACTATCGAAAAAGGTAGAGGTTACGTTCCGGCCGAAGAAAACAAAAAAGCCAATGCTCCACTTGGTACGATCTTCACAGATTCTATCTACACTCCTATAAAGAATGTAAAGTATAGCATCGAGAACTACCGTGTTGAGCAGAAGACTGACTATGAAAAACTGGTATTCGAAATTATTAGTGACGGTTCTATACATCCTAAGGATGCCTTGACCGAAGCAGCAAAGACCCTTATCCACCACTTTATGTTATTCTCTGATGAGAGAATCACTCTTGAGGCAGATGAGATCGCTCAAACAGAGACTTATGATGAAGAATCTCTTCACATGAGACAATTGCTTAAGACCAAACTGGTAGATCTTGATCTTTCAGTTAGAGCTCTTAACTGTTTGAAAGCTGCTGAAGTTGATACTTTAGGTGACCTTGTTTCTTACAATAAGAATGATTTGATGAAGTTCAGAAACTTCGGTAAAAAATCACTTACCGAGCTTGAAGAGCTTGTAAGCAACAAAGGTTTAAACTTCGGTATGGACCTGTCTAAATATAAACTAGATAAAGACTAAGCTCGCGGGGAATTAATTTTCCCTGCTTTTAGTTAAATTATATAATCCCGTCATAATTTGCTCCTCAAAGTGGGTCGTAGCAAGATGATGAAACAAAAAATGTCATGAGACACGGAAAAAAAGGAAATCATTTAGGTAGAAAGACTGCACACCGCAGGGCTATGCTTGCAAACATGGCTTGTTCCCTAATTGAGCATAAACGTATCAACACTACAGTTGCCAAGGCTAAAGCTCTTAAAGTATTTGTAGAGCCTCTAGTAACTAAGTCTAAAGAAGATACTACTCACAACAGAAGGATTGTGTTTAGTAAACTTAGAAGCAAAGAAGCTGTTAGTGAGCTTTTCAGAGATGTTGCTCCTAAAGTAGGAGATCGTCCAGGTGGTTATACCAGAGTTATTAAACTAGGTAGCCGTCTTGGAGATGCTGCTGAAATGGCGATGATCGAGCTTGTAGATTACAATGAAACTTATGGTGTAGATAAGCCTAAGAAGAAAAAATCTACGCGTCGTGCCGGTAAGAAGAAATCTGAAGATACTGCTTCTACTGCACCAGCTACAGAAACTAAAAAAGAAGCGCCAAAGGCTGAAGAGCCAAAGGCAGAAAAAAAGGATGATAAAAAAGAAGAATAGAAATGATTCTCTTTATAATCTAAATTTTAAAAGGATAAGCTTTAATAGTTTATCCTTTTTTTATACCCTATTGATAATTATTTTTACAGCCACAGTAAACACACAACACGACTATGAAATATCAGGCTAAAAGAAAAGCGATTATTTTACTGGAAGACGGAACTATCTTCTACGGCAAGGCGGTCGGCAATAAGGAAGGTAGTGCAACCGGCGAAGTATGTTTCAACACCGGGATGACCGGCTACCAGGAGATCTTTACAGACCCTTCCTACTTTGGACAGCTTATGGTCACCACCAATGCTCATATTGGTAATTACGGAACCAATGAAAATGAAAATGAGTCTGATAGCGCCAAGATCGCCGGGCTTATTTGTAAGAACTTCAGTTATACCTATTCCAGGCCTGCAGCCGATAAGTCCCTGGAAGACTTCCTGGAAGAAAATAAGATCTTCGCGATCTCAGATGTGGATACTCGTGCCCTGGTTACCTACATACGTGAAAATGGAGCCATGAACGCGATCATCTCTACAGATGTAGACAATATCGATGGTCTAAAGGAGGAACTGAAAAAGGTGCCAGATATGAACGGGTTAGAGTTAGCCTCTAAAGTTTCCACCAAAGAGCCATATTTCTATGGAAATGAAAATGCAACCTATAAGATCGCTGCTTTAGACGTGGGAATTAAAACTAATATTCTTAGAAATCTGGCTGAAAGGGACGCTTATATTAAGGTGTATCCTTACGATGCTACCTATGAGGATATGAAAGAATGGAATCCAGACGGATATTTCCTTTCAAATGGTCCTGGAGATCCACAGCCGCTGGATAGCGCCATTGAGGTAACCAAGACCATTATTGAGAACGATCATCCGTTGTTTGGTATTTGCCTTGGTCACCAGATCATAGCTATTGCTAACGGGATCAAAACCTATAAGATGCACCATGGTCACAGGGGGATCAACCATCCTGTAAAGAATATGATCACCGGGAAAGGCGAGATTACATCCCAGAACCACGGATTCTCTGTAGACAAGGAAGAAACCGAAGCTCACCCTGATGTAGAAGTAACCCACATTTGTTTGAATGATGGGACCGTTGGTGGACTTGCCATGAAGAACAAGAATACGTTCTCTGTGCAATACCACCCTGAAGCCAGCCCTGGGCCGCACGATGCCAGCTATCTTTTTGATAAGTTCATCGACAGGATCAAATCTGTAAAAGCATAAAACAAGTTATATAAGAATTAAAAGGTCGGGTGGTATTCCCGACCTTTTTTTATTCACGCTTGGCTGTAAAATAAATTTGAATACCATAGAATATCTATTTATGTTTACTGCTTTTTAACTTAACCTACCAGCTTTGAGGAAATTTTCAATTTTTATTGCCATACTGTTCTGCTCTTTTGCTCACGCCCAACTTGAATTTGAGAAAGGATATTTTATTAATAACTCCGGGGAAACAACTGAATGTCTGATCAAGAATATGGACTGGAATCTTAATCCAGATGAATTTGAGTATAAAATCTCTGGGAATAGCCAAGTTGAAACCGCAAAGGCTTCTGATGTCAGGGAATTTAAAGTAGGCGATTTCTATTATGTAGGCGATTATGCCAAAATCGAAATCTCCTCTACTAAGTCCGGTAATCTAGACCAGAAAAGAAGCCCTGATTTCGAAGAAAAAAATGTCTTTTTAAGATTGCTTGTGAATGGAGAAATAGATCTGTTAGAATATAAAACCAGTTCTAAATCGGTGTTCTTTTACCGGAAAGGCGATGATGAAATTGAACCGCTTATCTATAAAAAATATCTTGTTAACCGGAAAATTTTAGAAAATCAGAGGTTCCGTCAACAAATAAGCAACGAATTGACCTGTGAAAATTTAAATTTTCAGATTCAAAACATTTATTACACCAGGTCAGATTTAATGAGCTATTTCACCAAACTTAATAATTGCATTAATTCTACTACTCCATTCTATGTGGTTGAAACAGGGAAGCCTGAATTTTATTTCTCGCCTGTGGTTGGGCTTGGCTATGCAAGCCTTAATGTTGATAGAGGGCTGAATGCGGCGGGGACCGAATTAAACGGTCTTGAATATGGTTTAGGAGCCAATTTAGAATATAATTTCAGCTTTAATAATTATAAATGGTCTGCTGTGGGAGAATTGTTCTACAGATCATTTAGTGATGAGAAATTCGTAGATGCTAGAAATTATGATGCAGATCTAAGGGTGAATTATAATTCAGTAAATTTTTTCCTGGGAGTGAAGCACTATCTTTTTTTGAATACGAATATGAATTTATTCTTACAGGCTGGACCTGTAATAGATATGCCAGTTAATTCTGAAATATTATTCGCTAATACTAACCGGGCGATGGATCCTGTATTGGAAGATTTGGACATTACCTTAGGTTTCAGGTTTGGTGTGGGGCTTGATTTCTCTAAAAAATTCCATGTAGGTATGAATTACGAAAGCCGGGCAGTTAATGGTGAAAGGTTTGTTGAGGGTGGTTATGATTTGGATTGGAAAAGTTCTTACAACAGTCTGAATTTGAAGTTAGGTTATAAGATTTTTTAATTATTTCCTTTTTAATCTGTCGAGTAATATCTTATCATTTTAACTCCCTTAACGGTTAAATATAAAAAAAGGTTGCTCACCCTTATAGTTTTGTGTAGTTTATGAAGAAATTTAAATCCTAAATCTAAGATGAAGAAAGCTTTAATGTTATTCCTGTTCTTCGCAGGTTTTGCTGCTCAATCCCAAACTACCCGGAACCAGTTTTCCCTTAATTTCCTCATACCTTCTGCCGAGTACGAATGGGCGGTTTCAAATAATTCTACTATAGATGCCATGGCCGGGCTGGGTTTTGGATATCATGATGCTTATTACCTGGACGAACCTGAATATGGGGTATTTCCTCAATTCGAAGTGCAGTACCGTTATTATTATAATTTTGAAAAGCGGCTGGATAAAGGCAAGAAGGTATCTGAAAACTCTGCCAATTATATCGCAGCCGTGGGAGTTTTAGGGATTGGAGATCCTGTTTTTGGTGATATGGAATTAGAGGATGATTATACTGGTTTCCTTGGGCCTGCCTGGGGTTTACAAAGGGTTTACAACAGCAATTTTAAACTGAACCTGAACCTTGGAGCCGGTTTGGGATTTAATGATTCCGGAGACACTTATTTCTCCCCGCTAATAGATATTCAGCTTGGATTTAAATTGGGAAAGGAGTAAGTGAAGCGCCTCTCGCTAATATTAATTATCCTTTTCAGTGCTTTTCATGCCAACGCTCAATGGGCTCCTAAAGTGTATGCCGGGGCAAAGGCTTTCTATGATAAGGGTTTTGAAGGCAATACATTTGGCGGATTCGAGGCCGGGGCTGAGCTGCTGCGGTTTAAATTTCTTGCACCGGAGATCGGAATAAGTTACTTTTCCGGGCAACCTAATATAAGGGAATTTCCTGATCTGGGATCATTACCACCTGAGGGACGGGCAAAATTCGATGGCAGGTTCAATTCTTTCAATTTCTCCCTTGGCCCAAAATTTATTTTCGGTAACCAGGAAGCCGCACTGGTTTTTTTACCGGAATTTAATCTGGGAAGAATGAAAGTGTCTGAAAGGTATTTTCTGCGCGATAATACCAGATATGAACTGCGGGAGGAAGCAGGTACTTCAGATAATATTTCTTTTTGGAATTTTTCTGCTGGTGTCGAGGGTGATTTCTTCGGCCTGGACCGTATTAAATTCAGCCTTTTGCTTACCTATACAACACTGGATTCAAAGAAGGCCTTTGAAGATCTTCAATTCCCCGATTCCTCGGAAAAATACGCTGGGGGGAGTGAGGGTGGATTGGGAATTAACTTTCGGGCCTATTTTGACATTTTCAAAAATTAGGGAAATCTCCCATTTGATTTTTTCGAAAACGTTTGAGCTTGATTATTAGTTATAAATGCCTTAAAACTGTGATGTACACTCGTATTTTAAGAGCTGTATTTGTATCTTGCAGATTGTTCAACTAACTAATAAAATATAGAAAATGAGCGCAATTTTAGATATTCACGCAAGACAGATATTCGATTCAAGAGGAAATCCAACTGTAGAAGTTGATGTATATACCGAAAATGGAATTATGGGCCGTGCTGCCGTTCCTTCTGGAGCTTCTACCGGGGAGCATGAAGCAGTAGAACTTCGCGACGGTGGAGATGATTTTATGGGGAAAGGAGTAGCAAAAGCCGTGGAGAACGTTAACGGCGAAATCGCCCAGAAGCTTCTAGGATTTTCCGTTTTTGAACAAAACCTGATCGATCAGACTATGAGAGATCTTGACGGAACTCCGAATAAATCTAAACTTGGGGCTAATGCTATCCTGGGAGTTTCTCTTGCTGTGGCTAAAGCAGCGGCTAATGAACTGAATATGCCTCTTTACAGATATGTGGGTGGGGTGAGCGCAAATACGCTTCCGGTGCCTATGATGAATATCATCAACGGGGGTTCTCACAGTGATGCGCCAATTGCCTTTCAGGAATTCATGATCATGCCGGTAATGGCAGAGAGCTTTTCTCACGCTCTTAAAATGGGAACCGAGATCTTCCATAACCTAAAAAAGGTACTTCACGACAGGGGTCTTAGTACAGCCGTAGGAGATGAAGGTGGTTTTGCTCCAACTCTGGATGGAACCGAAGATGCTTTGGATACTATTCTTAAGGCGATCGAAAAAGCAGGTTATAAGCCTGGAAAAGATGTGATGATCGCTCTTGACTGCGCTGCAGCTGAATTCTTCGTGGACGGAAAATACGATTACACCAAATTTGAAGGTGATAAAGGAAAAGTAAGAACAAGCGAAGAGCAGGCTGAATACCTGGCGGAGCTTGCTTCAAAATATCCAATCATCTCCATAGAGGACGGAATGGACGAAAATGACTGGGAAGGCTGGAAAGCGGTAACCGATAAGATCGGTGATAAGGTACAGCTGGTTGGAGACGACCTTTTTGTAACCAACGTGGAGCGTCTTGGCAGAGGAATAAAGGAAAATATTGCAAATTCGATCCTGATCAAAGTAAACCAGATAGGAACTTTAACCGAGACTATCGCAGCCGTAAACATGGCTCATAACGCCGGTTATACTTCAGTGATGTCTCACCGTTCTGGAGAAACTGAAGATAATACCATTGCAGATCTTGCCGTAGCTCTTAATACCGGACAAATCAAGACCGGTTCTGCTTCCCGTAGTGATCGTATGGCTAAATACAACCAATTGCTAAGAATAGAGGAAGAATTAGGCGATGTAGCTTTTTATCCTCAGGATAAAGCATTCAAAATAAAATAAGATTTTAGAATATTATTTGAAAAGCCTCTTCGAAAGAAGGGGCTTTTTTATTTTAAGTTCCTTAATTTAACAATGATTTAAAAGTCCGGGCTGTGAGAACTATGGCCTAATTACTAATTTCAGGAAAACCAAAATAACCAATTGAAAAATAATTTTCTTTTCGTCGCCGCAGAGAATGATGGTATCCCCCGCTGCAAAGCTGGAGGAATGGGAGATGTCGTGAGAGATGTTCCCAGGCAGATCGCTTCAAGGGGTGACCGCGTCAGCATCATTACCCCCGCTTATTCAAGACTGCATACTTCTGGAGCTGAAAAAGTAAGCGATATAGATTTTATTTTTCGGGGTGTCCCGCATCGGGGCGAGATTTATGAGGTGACCGGTAAACAGGAGATCACCGGTATCAAACATTATGTGCTGCATCATCCAGACATTAAAGCAGGGGATATCGCCCATATTTATTTTAACGATCCAGACCAGCCTTTTTACACAGATGCGAATGTTTTTTCATTGTTCTGTACAGCTGTTGCCGCAGCGGTGAGAGAAGGCGTTTTTGGTAAGCTGAATATCATTCACCTGCATGACTGGCATACCAGTATGTTGTTATTCCTTCGGAAATTTAATCCGGGGTTTAAGGTGCTTAAGGATATCAGGATGGTTTATTCCATTCATAACCTGGCCATCCAGGGGATAAGGCCATTTGAAAATAACTATTCTTCAGTAAAGGCATTTTTTCCTGAAATAGAATTTGACCATGAACAGTTGTACGATCGCCGTTATCCAGATTGTATCAATCTCATGGCTGTGGGGATTAGGCTGGCCGATGCCGTGCATACCGTCTCTCCTTCATATAAGGAAGATATTCAGAAGCCAAGTAATCCACCGCATTTTATAGGAGGGGAGGGACTTGAAGAAGATCTGAAAAAAGCAAATAAGGAAAAACGGCTCTTCGGAATTTTAAACGGAGCCAACTATTCAAATATTAATACTGTAGAAAGCGGGATCTTATTCCGCCAGTGCGTGAGAAGATTATTCAGGTGGCTGCAGGAAGAAAAAAAGGATTATAAAGCACATTACCTGGCCCATACCGGGGAGAAGATCACCAGGTGGCAGGAACACAATCCAGATTTTATCTGCACCAGTGTAGCCAGGCTTACCGAACAAAAATTCTTTTTCTTTAAAGAAGATCCAGGCCTGCTTCCCGGCTTGATGAAAAAACTCACCGAGGTAAATGGCGTTTATATTCTTCTGGGGACAGGTGCACCAGAATATGAAGAGATCTTCCGTGAGGCCAGTTACCACCATAAGAATTTCATTTTCATCAATGCCCAGTCTGAAAGTATTATAGACATGCTTTACCAGGAATCTAATCTATACCTCATGCCAAGCCAGTTCGAGCCCTGCGGAATTAGCCAGATGCTGGCGATGAGAAATGGCCAGCCATGCCTTGTTCATCATACCGGCGGATTGATAGATACGGTGGACAATATGAAAACCGGTTTCAGCTTTGATGGTAAAAATGTAAAGGAAAAAACGGCAAATTTTGTCAAAATCTTTTCAGAAGCTGTAGACCTGTATTTTAAGGATAGAAAAGCCTGGGATGAGATTTGTGCAAACGCCAGGGCCAAGAGGTTTACCTGGGAAAAATCTGTGGAAACTTATTATGCGGAACTTTACCAGCTTGCAGTGAAGGCTAAGGAAAAAGTCTGATAAAAGCAGGTCACAATTTGCCAGATTAATGCCTATCCCAGCATAATTTCTTACTATTAAAGGCGATTATTTTTTTCATATTCAGGGCTATCTTATTAAAAGAAGACCAATATTTTGATGTGAGAAAGTTAAAATTTGCGAAAACTGAAGAAAATCGGGGTATTTCTGAAATTTCAATAGTCTGCTTAAAATTATTTTAACACTAAATTTCGTAATTTAGCAATCCTTAAAAATTAATCTAAAAGAACTAAAAATAATATGTCTAAAACAGCGACACTCGAATTTGACGGAAAGAAATATGAGTTTCCCGTTACCGTGGGAACCGAAGATGAAATAGGGATAGATATTAAAAAGCTTCGTGGAGAAGCCGGACTTATCACTTTAGACCCTGGATACAAGAATACTGGAAGCTGCGAGAGTGCCATCACGTTTTTGGACGGTGAGAAAGGTGTTTTAAGATATCGCGGATATGCTATCGAGGATCTTGCCGAAAAAGCAGATTTCCTGGAGGTAGCTTACCTTTTGATCTTTGGGGAACTGCCAAACAAGCAACAGCTGGAAAAATTCACCAACGATATTAAGGAGCAGTCTCACGTAGATGAGGAGATGAAGAAGATCCTGGACGGTTTTCCAAAATCTGCTCATCCAATGGGAGTGCTTTCTTCACTTACCAGTGCCCTAATCGCATTTAACCCATCTTCGGTAGATGTTCAGTCTGAAGAAGATATGTACAAGGCGATCGTAAAGATACTTGGGAAATTCCCGGTACTTGCAGCATGGACCTTAAGAAAGAAGAACAGCCTTCCGCTTAATTACGGAGATGAGGACCTTGGATATGTAGAGAACCTGCATAAGATGATGTTCGAGAAGCCAAACAAGACTTACAACGTAGACAAGGCTGTGATCGATGCTTTGGATAAACTATTAATCCTTCACGCAGATCATGAGCAGAACTGTTCTACCTCTACGGTTAGAATGGTAGGTTCTTCTCATGCCGGGCTTTTTGCTTCACTATCAGCAGGTATTTCTGCACTTTGGGGACCACTTCATGGTGGTGCTAATCAGGCAGTGATCGAAATGCTAGAAAGAATCAAAGAAGATGGTGGTGATACTCACAAGTTCATGCAGAAAGCCAAGGATAAGGAAGATCCTTTCCGTTTGATGGGTTTTGGACACCGTGTATACAAGAATTTCGACCCACGTGCTAAGATCATCAAGAAATCTGCAGATGAAGTATTAGGTCAGTTAGGAGTAGAAGATCCTGTACTTGATATCGCTAAAGGTCTCGAAAAAGAAGCCCTGGAGGATGATTACTTCGTAAAAAGAAAACTATATCCAAACGTAGATTTCTATTCTGGAATCATTTACCGTGCTTTAGGTATTCCTGTTGAAATGTTCACCGTAATGTTTGCTTTAGGAAGACTTCCGGGATGGATCGCTCAGTGGAGAGAAATGAGATTGAGAAAAGAACCAATCGGTCGTCCACGCCAGATATATATTGGAGAAAATCACAGAGAATTCAAGCCGCTAGGTAGTAGGTAATCTTTGTATTATAATAAATTAAAAAAGCCCTGTTTAATCACAGGGCTTTTTTTTGTTTTGAAAATTTAATGTACTGTTCAATTTAGTTCCTTTTTCAAAGGCGTATGCAAGCTCGTGAAACTTTGTTCCACATAATTTGAATCTTCCCGTATCACGCTAAGTAATAATTTATAATTCTGATAATCCCCGGGTATGGTAATTCTAATGAACGGGCCTTTTCCTAATTTTTTTAGTGCAAGGTCATTTCCGTACTCATCGGTTTTAATTAAGCTCCATTCAAATTGGATCCCATCGTAATCGACGTCTTTGCTGAAACTCCAGTTATTGTTATAGTAAATCAAGGCGTGAAAGGTTTCCTTGTTTCCTTCCAGAAGAGGTATTGCCGGTTTGAGGATCCTGAAGGCATTTTCATTTTTTATATCTTCATCATCGAACTTTTTAAAGACCTGTTTTTTTCTGCCTTCAAAATCCAGGAGTCCGTTAAAACTAAGGCCGTTACTATACCTTTCATCCTGCCAGTTTTCTAAGATGAAACTATTTTTCTCAATTCCCTGCTTACTATAATCTATTGGAGGAATAGAACTTACGAAGGTTTGAAGGTCATTTTCTTCAGCGAATTGCCTGATTTGTTTTAAAGTTGAAAGATCATGGTTCGTGATTTCCAGTCCATAATAGTCTGGAGATAAGGTTTTTTCAATTTCCCCGATCAGGCTGTTCGTATCTTTATTTAATTCTACATTCAGGATCAACGGGGTATTTTCATTTATCCTTCGTATTTCTGTAAAAACTTCGGTGAACCAGGCCAGAAGTTTTTTGCATTTCTGAAAAAGCAGAGGTTTTAAAAAATCAGATTCAGTTAAGAAACTGAATGAAAATCCAGTAATATTGGGTTGTTCATTTAACTCTGATATCTTTTCAAGGATCTCCTGCTTAGTTTCTTCCATTTTTGCTGAATCCTCAAGTTGATCAGCCAGGTAAAACCTGCTGAAATCGTAGATCAAGCCGATATCCTCTTGTTCAGAATATTTCAGGATATTATGGTCATATACATTCCCTCCAGGATATAGTATAGTGTTGATTCCGTTTTCCTGCATTAATCGGAAATCCCTGAGCAGGTTTTTTCGGCTTAAAACATGATAGTTGTCTTTCCATCTGATACCTTTCCGGTAGCGGACTCCCTTAATAGGTTTTTTGAAACTAATGGCAGGTGAGCTTCTGAAGCTGCTAAGACTATCTTTTTCCTTAATAGGTTCTATGGCCGATTTCTCTGGCTGGAATAAAGAGATAGAATCTGTGGTCCAGTCGATATATTTATCCAGGTAGATCTTTCCGGCGGGGATATTGTTGTCATAAGCACTGTTGAAAAATACTACGGCTGAAATTTCAGAAAAACCTTTCCGTAATGTGTACGATGCCTCCTTTAACCATTCAGACTGGTCCACTTCAGGGTATTTGATGGATCCAAATTCAGCTAACATGACCGGTTTGCTGGTAAACCAGTATAACTTATCATGAAAAGGTTGATAAAGTTGCCTGAAGGGAATATTCTTTCCTCTCTGGTTCAATATTCCGTAGTTTAAAAGGGTTATACCTACCCAGTCCACGTAATCATCTCCTGGGTAAAACTTATGCATGTCTTCAGATTTCCAAGGATTCCAGACAAATATTGTTTTATGAGCACCCTGTTGCTTTATTAAATTAAATATATGTTTCCAGGCTGCCTTGAATTCTTCGTTAAGTTTGCCTTTTGTTCGTGACCATGGATATTGCGGGTTATCAAATTCGTGCGCGAACCTTAGGAAAACAGGTTTGTCGTACCTGGCTAATTCCTGCCCAAAATACCTGATATAATCATCGAATTTCCCGGAAGAAATTTGCTTGAGAATACTTCTGGTTTCCTTTTTATCGGCTATTGTGGAATCGATCTTGATCCAGGGTTCCCAGGTGATCATGGGAACTGCCTTTTCATTCTGAATAGCCTCAAGCTGTTCAACCGGAAAATGATTTTTGTTCGATATGTCCCATCCAATATAAAAAGAGATAATGTCGAAATTAACCTCTTGTCGTTGTTCAATATCTCGAATTTCCTGAATGGCTACCGTTCCGGTATCACGGTCTGGATGGTAGATGCCCAGATAGAATTCGTTGCTGAATTCAGGAGGTCTGGAAGAGATATCATCCCATTTAGCCTGATCGTTTTTCTGTTTAAGTCCTAATGAGACTGACACCATGATAAGCAGAAGGGGAAGGGCTAAAAACCTGCTAAGGCCAAAAATGGAGTTTCCAGCTCTTAGAAAGCTGAATCTAATTTTATTAAGTTCTGTGAGTACCTTTTTGTTCAGATTTTCCTTTAGAATATTGTTTTCGTTTGTGACCTTGACCGTAAGATAGATCCCCAGAATCATGATGATAGCATTGAAAAGGGCAAACCCGGACATTACGATCATAAAAGGAGTGAAATCTCTCGATAAGCCTATGACGATCGCCAGCAGGGATAATAATGCTATAACGAAATTAGGTATGATTATTTTTAGATTCGTGGCGAATTCATTTTCTTTTGGAGTAGGCAGGTAAGGGATGTTTTTGTCTATCAGGGTATAGAAAAATCCAAGCAGGTAGATCCACCAGGTATTTATTTCAAGAAGACCTCCCATGATGTGAAATCCTCTTTCTTTCCGTTCGATCACCCATTTCTGAATGTATGTCCTTATTAAAATTGAACTCATGATCACAGGCAGGATAACCAAGGCAAAGTCTATCACATTGCCCTTCCATGGTGTAATGGAAAAAAGGAGTGAGATAATTGGTATTATGAAATTGATCAAACAAATAAGTCCACTTAGATAATGCAATGGCAAAACTCCAAAATGGATTTTTTGGCGAGTAGTGAATTTGTTGAATAGTTTAGGGTACACTTTAAATAAGAGGTCAAAAGTTCCCCGGGCCCATTTTAGCTGTTGTTTGAAATAACTCGTCAAATTAGATGGGGCTAATCCCTGAGCCAGGATCTTTGGAACATAAACCCCTTTCCAACCCTTTGCGTAAAGTTTCATGGCCGTATGCATGTCCTCGCATAACCCGGGGGCATGCCCTCCAATACTGTCCAGGGCCTCTCTTCTAAAAACACAGTTAGCACCAATTGCATTTACCGCACCATATGAATTGAGGGTCATCATCATGGGGCCGTAAAACTGAAAGGTTTGTTCCGCAGCTCCTCGGGCAACCAGTGTTTCTTTCGTATTATAATATCCCTGAACGGTCTGCACAAAACCGATCTTCGGATCTGAAAAATAAGGAATGGTCCTGTCCAGGAAATCCGGATCGGGAATATGGTCTGGATCAAGGATTACCGTTATTTCCCCTCTGGCAATTTTATTTAAGGCATTATTAATATTCCCTGCCTTTGCATCGATACGATTATCCCTGGTAATATGGTGAATGCCGTGTTTCTGGCAAAACTCCTTCAGGTAGGGATCATCGGCCTCATCACACAAAAAAGTTTCATGAGGATAACTTATATTAAGTATGGCCTCCAGTGTGGTGATGGTCATTTGGTAAGGTTCCCCCGGGAAGTAAGTTGTAAGTACGTCTACACTAAATTCCCTCGTTTTTATGGGTTCTTGGGGGACAGAAATATTCGAATAATTGTACCATAAGTATAATTTTTTAATCATTCCGTAGAAAAGGCTGATCGCCAAAAGGACGAATAAGAAAGTATTGCCATGGAATTCAGGTCTTAGAAAGAAAAAAAGAAAATTCAGGATACTGAAAATACCAAGGAGGATCAAAAATTTGATCACCATGTTTTCATTTTTAGTAGGTTCCTGGATCTTATTCCTCATCCTGCGGGTTTAAGACGTAGAAAGGAATATTGGCAGTGGCATAATATTCTGTTCCATTTGTTAGATAAACAAAAAGGCGATAAGGGCCATCCTCTTTTGGAGTCCTGAATTTTGCAACTTGATCTTTGGTAAAAAAATCTATTCCTGTTTCTATTTCACTTATCCCGGTATCATACCATGACTCTTTTCGTATTTCCCACTCATAAGTAAGCGCTTGGTCTCTTTCTTCTGGTAAAATCACTTTTGCTTCTGCTAGTGAATTGGGAGATAGAACTATGTTTTTGCCTACGCCTGCATCATTAAGAGTAATATATTCAAGAACTGGCCCGGGAAAGGTTTCGTTAGTATTTTTCCAGATCTGAGATAATTCAAAAACCGCCTGAGTTTTTTGATGTCCCTTCCCAAATAGGCTATACCAGGTAGGTGTATATTCATTTTTGGCGCCCCAGTAAAAAATAAAACTACCTATGGAACCTTCTCCTTTCATTGGTTCCATATAATTATAATAACGTTCCCTGATTTGTTCTGCTTTTTTAGTACTGGTTTCTTCAATGGGAGCCTTCCATTCCGTTACTCTTGCCTCCCAGGGACCGTTTACACCCCATTCTGCGATCACATGAGGACCCTTCCAGATAGGAGAGATAGGTCGTAATTTATCTGAAAAACTGCTTAGAACCCCAAATGAATTAAATGATATAAAATCAAGTTGCGGACTCCTGGAAAGAATAGAAAGAACCCTGGATTTATTGGCCCCAATCGTGGTGGTGCTAACGGGGTGATTAGGATCAATTGAATGAACAAGGTCGATTAATTCATTGAATTTATCATGAAATTTAGAGACCTCATACAGGTAGGGATAGTACAACTCGTTACCCAGGTTCCAGTACAACAGAGCCGGATGGTCATGGAATTTACGAACTAAAGGCTCAACCCCTGCTTTTATCAATCTGAAGAGTTCTTCGTTTTCGTAATATTCTTCAGCGATATAAACTTTAGGCAGAGGGATGTCTACAACTACGGCCAGACCTAAAGATTGCGCATGGTCTAAGGTGCGGCGAAGATAGAGAGTGTCATAAATACGTGCGGTATTACCACCGGCTTCGCTAAGCTCGGTTAGATATTCAGGACTGGCTGCACCACCTTTTATATAATAGGGCTCGCCATTACGAATTAGCCTAAACCCGTCCCTGGTTTCTTCAATATGGACAGTAGCCGAATGGTTCTTGCATTCGTACTCACTACATGCGAAATTTAAGGCAAGTAAAATCCCCAATATTACTTTGATGCCAAGCTCTTTCAGAAAATAAATTTTTGCAGTATCGGTCCCAAAGTTAGTTAATATATTAAAGTATTTTTATAATCTTGAGAGAAACTAGTTCTAAGCCTGAATATGAAAACGGCATTAGCTTAGGTTAAAAGCAGCTATAATCTTCTCTGGATTATGATTTTTAGGCAGGGGCTTTTATTATATTTGCAAAAATTTGCGATATGAATTTGCATATTACCAATGAAACATCAAGACTTAGGGCGGTAGTGCTGGGTACTGCCGAAAGTATAGGGCCAATTCCAACTCTGGAGGAAGCTTACGATCCCAAGTCTAAAGAACATATAAAAGCAGGAACCTATCCGAAGGAAGAGGATATGGTGAAGGAGATGGAAGCTGTTGCTTCAGTGCTCAAGAAATATGATGTGCAGGTCTATAGGCCGAAACTCATCGAGGATTATAACCAGATCTTTACCAGGGATATCGCTTTCGTGATAGAGGATAAGTTCATAAAATCCAATATACTGCCAGATCGCGACCAGGAGATAGATGCCATTGAGCATGTGATCAATCAAATAGACCCGGCCAAGGTGATAAATCTGCCTGAAGATGCTCATATAGAAGGAGGAGATGTGATGCCTATGGGAGATCACATTTTTGTTGGAACGTATAAAGGTGCAGATTATAAGGATTTTATTACGGCCAGGACCAATCTAAAAGCGGTAGAAGCCCTTCAAAAAATATTTCCTGAAAAGAAAGTGGTTTCTTTTAGCCTTAAAAAATCCAATACCGTAGCTAAGGATAATGCTTTGCACCTTGATTGTTGCTTTCAGCCGGTTGGTAAGGATAAAGCTATTCTTTACAAGGAGGGATTTTTGATAGAGGAGGAATATCAATGGCTTGTGGACTTCTTCGGAAGCGCGAACATTTATAATATTACTCGTGACGAAATGTACCAGATGAATTCTAATATCTTCTCGATATCTGAAGATGTGGTAATTTCAGAAAAAGGATTTACCAGGCTCAATACCTGGTTGAGAAGTCAGGGCATCACGGTAGAAGAAGTACCCTATGCCGAGATCTCCAAGCAAGAAGGCTTGTTGCGTTGTTCAACCTTACCTTTAATTAGGGATTAAGAAAAAAATGATGAGACAGATTACAGATACGATATTGATGGTGAGACCGGTCGGTTTCAGAATGAATGAGCAAACAGCGGTTAATAATTACTTCCAGACCAAGCTGGAAGGTGATGATATCAACGAGATCGCAACCCAGGAGTTCGATCTGTTCGTAGATAAATTACGCGAGGTAGGGGTAAATGTGATCGTGGTGGATGACATTCCTGAAGATGATACTCCAGATTCGATTTTCCCAAACAACTGGGTTTCATTTCATGATGATGGACAGGTTGCTCTTTACCCGATGTTTGCCGAAAACAGGAGGAAAGAGCGCAGGATGCAGTATTTCGCTGAGCTGGAAAATGCAGGGTTCAAGATTACCGATATTGTGGATTACACGGGAGCCGAGGAAGATGATGTTTTTCTTGAGGGTACCGGTAGTCTAATCCTGGATAGGCAGAACCAAAAGGCCTATTGTGCTATTTCTCCACGGGCAGATGAGGATCTTTTGATAGAATTCTGTGAAGATTTTGAATTCACTCCTGTAATTTTCAATGCTTATCAAAGTGTTGGGGACAAAAGGCTCCCAATTTATCATACCAATGTGATGATGTGTGTGGGCGAGGAGTTTGCGGTGATCTGCCTGGATACCATAGACGATAAGAAAGAGAGAAAGAATGTGGTAAAGCATCTGAAAATGGATGGTAAGGAGATCATTTCGATTACCGAGGAGCAGATGCACGAATTTGCAGGTAATATGCTGCAAGTTCAGGGCAAGGATAAAAAATATCTTGTGATGAGCGCCAGGGCACATAGGTGTCTTACCGATGAGCAGAAGGCTCAAATAGAAAAGCATTGTGAAATTCTTAGTTCTGAGATAAAAACGATCGAAACCTGTGGAGGGGGAAGCGCCCGATGTATGATGGCCGAGGTTTTTCTTCCTAAAGCGGAATAATTAAAACAGACAATAAATTAAAAAAGGCGATTCGTTTGAATCGCCTTTTTTAATAATTCATTCCAACTATCTATTTCATTGCTACTTCCTGGCTTTTGGTAACATCTACCTGATGAGCTCCAATATCGTTAGAAAAGCCTGAAAGCACGTTTCCGTAAAAATCCCTGCTGCCTGGCTCGGTGATTTCAATTCCAGTGTTAATCGCTGGTGAAGAAGACTGAATTAAATAGGCATCGAGGTTCGAGACTTTATTTCCATAGCCTATAATTCCTCCTTTCCCAGGATTTTTCAGTAGCGGGTTGGCTTCAGTGCCGGAACTAGCGCCATTGTAGATCTCGTTCCCCGTGTTTCTGAAACTTTCCAAAGAATTATAAATATTGCCTTTATAATTAATGCTGAAATCTGAATCTGAATAATAAAGGTTTCCGGCAAAGTAACCGTCATATCCTTCAGGTATGCTTATAAGATCAGCTCCGTTAGCCGCATAAAGTATGTTATTGAAAAAATTGATATTCTCTCTTACAGGCTTCCAGTAAATATACCTTATGTTCGCTGAAGCCCTGTTGCTGGTCTGTTCGCTTAGGTAGAGCGTGTTATTATAAACATAAATATCGCTCATGGAATTATTGTTTCCATTAAATAGGTAAACGCTCCCACCATTTGTCGCCGCATCGTTCTGACTAATATTATACCTAATGGTAATATTCTTCATAGGCCTGGCACCTCCAAACTGACCTGCCATAAAACCAGCACCATCATTATCGTGCGAGTAATTGTACTGCATAACACCATTGGTCACGCCTCCGTCAAAATCAAATCCGCCCCCGTCACAACCCGATCCTGAGCTCATATTGTAAACTTCAGAATACTGGATGGTTACCTGGTCTGCATCCCAGTACCAGATACCAACGGGGCCACCGCAGTTCGTGTTTCCACTTCCGCAATCGTAAACCGTTGAATGTTCAATAACAGAATTCTGGACATCGGCTAATACTATTCCATTGCCGGAGTGCTTGTTTCTGTCGTATCCTTTAATGTTGAAAACCTCGCAGTTTCGAACTATTATATTTGAATGTGCATAACCTGTTTTACTTGACGAAAAATGTCCGTAGGAAGCAATACCGGTATCCAGGCAGTCATGAACACGGTTGTTTTCAATGAGTACATTAGAGTAACCGGAATTCCGGTTATAGGCTCCAATCACAATACCATAATCCTTGAAACCATAAACCTCTGTATTGGTAATCTCGATTAGGTCTAGCTTAATATCTCCGTCAAGGTCGTTATAGAACATGATGCCAGAATTGGTGTTGAGGTTCATGCCGCTTCCTTTTATTATGAGCTTGTCTATTTTAACACCTGATGTATTGTAGGCATAGATTCCGAAATCATCGCCTGCGTTAATGGTAGCAGTGCCTGAACCATAAGAGGAGATTAGCACAGGATTTGCACTATTGTTCGCATCATTGGAATCAAGATAAAGGTTCCCAGAAAACTCTTCTCCTCCTTTAAAAAGAATCTGATCTCCGGGTTGAAGGTCTATCTCATTTAAATTGGCAATGCTATTCCAGGCATCTTCGGGAGATAAACCGGTATTATTGTCGTTTCCAGTGTTACTTATAAAATAGGTGTTATCTGGGCATGTAGAATCACTTTTGAACTCTCCCGCAATCTTGCCAAAATCCTGATAATTTAATGTGAAGTTTCCAGCAAGAGTAGCACAGGTGTTCCCACTCTCGGCACTGGTATACCGATGCACTCCAGACCATTCAAGATCTTCGTTGGTGCCATTTAAACCACTACCATATACACAGAAGGTATAATTTGAGTTGGATGTACATGATCTCTGGGAGATCAATTCTGTTTCTTGCAAGCTTAAAACCAGCGCCTGTATATCGATACTGGTCGTGCCATCCATGGTAGTAAGAAGCATGTTAAAAGTTCTTTCCTGGTTGTTCAGTTCGATACCATTTAATGGAGAATCCTGGTCCTGGCAATTCGTACACTTATAAGTGCCTGTTACCGGAGTCACTGTATTGTTGGCGGTTTGTTCTGAAGCGATAATAGAACCCTCCTGCTTCTTGAAAACTACATCTGAAAGTAAAGGGTTATTATTTTCATCTACGGTAAACTTAAAGCTGAAATCCTCGGAGTCAAATTGAACCATTACATCTGAAGTTTTTTCGGCCTGCCTCACTTCGGCAACTTCAGCAATGAAGCTTTCACCACTGGTAATGCTCAATTTTCCTATTGATTCTTGATTGATGTTTTTTAGATTCTTAACTCCTCCAGGTATCTTTAATAAGAATTCACCTCTTGTGGAAGCGCTTTTTGTAGCAAAAATACCCTTATAAGTTGTTGTGGAGAGTTTATCTTCCTGCGTTAAATCGTTTTCTTCTATAGTCTCCTCTTCCAGTTCCAGACTTATTTCCTCTGCCGAACATGCAGTTAAAACCAGTGAGAAAAATATAGCTATAAGATTAAGGGCAAGTCTTCCCGAAGGAATAGCTTTGAGGTAGTAGGTAAAGTTCATGTAGGTTTAGGGATTTTAGAACGACACCTGGGCCGGTTAATATTATTAGTTTAGATTCGGGTATTTCGGATAGGACAAATAAATCCATTTAATCGATTAAATACAAAAATATTCGATGAAATGCATTAAATTTAACATATTGTATGTGAGTAAGTTAGGAAATAAATTTAAAGCTAGTTAAATAATTCCCAAAACGCGGAAATTTTTGAAAAATCAGATTATTAATGGGTTTTAGAAAATGGTAATACCTGTAATACAAAGTGTTATGACTTATTTTGATCTTTAAAAAAATCTTGAAAAGTAGGTTTAAGCCTCGTTTATTACTCCGGAGTAGCTATTTAATTAATTAACTATTTTTATGCTTTGTGTAACAATTACCGGTTGGTTGTATCTTTAATAGTGGATATCAATCAAAAACCATCATTATGTTACATCACAAACAAAGTTTTCTTTATTTATTTTTCGCTTTAATTGCTTTACCTGTTTTTGCCCAGCAAACAGATGCTTATAAATTATCCTATTCTTCCGCAAAAAAAGATGTTATTTCGGTAGAGGCAACCATTTATTTGCAGGATTCCATCCTTTATATGGGCGGTTATGGAGAGAAAGCAAAGCAACTTCCAAAATACGTAAAATCAATCCAGGCCTTCAATCCCGAAGGTAGAGAGCTTCCCTTAAAGTTTAAGGATTCTATGAAATGGATAGTCCAGAACTTTGAACCTGAGGCTCTCATACACCTTAATTATGAACTCCATGTGAATCATGAGCAGGAAGAATGGTCGGGTGGAATAGATGGAATTGCTTACTCCAGGGATTATGGTATCATGACTTCTGGTAGGTCTCTATTTATAATGAACGGAGAAAAAAAGAAAGATATTTTGGTTGAGGTAAAGCTGCCACAGGAGCAAATTATTAGCACTCCCTGGAAAAAAGCTGGAACCATTGAAAACAGCTTCCTGGTTCCAGATCAGGAAAGTTTACAGGAGTCTTTTCTGTTTGCCGGAACTCATGAAGAGATCATTATGAATAGGGAATCCTTCAAGCTGAAATTCGTCCTGGGAGGCGAGGCTTTGATCAGGGAAAAGGACAGAATTATTAAGATGGCCAATCAGCTACTGGATTATTATATTGAACTTATGGGTGGAATTCCTGTCTCACCTTCGGGGGAAAACCTGGACCAGTGTATGGTGATCATAACCGAAAATGAGAATATAGACGGAGAGGTGATAGGTAATCACATAAGTATGTTCATGGATCCCGATGGTGAGCCTCAATCTCAAATGATCGGCTGGTTTATTTTTGCCCATGAATTTTTTCATCTCTGGAACGGGAAAAGCATTCAGTTTGAAGGCACCAAATCTGACTGGTTCAAGGAAGGATTCTCAAATTATTATACTTTAAAGGGACTTAAACAGGTTGGTTTTATTAATGATGAGGCTTATTTCGCCATTCTCAATAATCTATTTTATAAGCGATATATCAATGATCCCGGCCTGGGAGAAATGTCGCCGGTGAATTCAGCCGATGAATTTTCCAAAGATAAGCACTGGGGCCTTATCTATGGCGGTGGTTTATTCGCGGGGATCGCCTCAGATATGGAGATCAGGTATAATTCAGATAATGAAAAAAGCCTTGACGACCTTATGAGGTACTTATATCTTGAATATGCCGGGAAAAATGAAAATGTGGACAATCCCATCCTTATTGCTAAAATTTCGGAATATGGATTTAAGGATTTTAAAGAATTTTTCAATAGTTACCTCGATGGTGCCGGGGTGATCAAACTTGAACCGTATTTAAAACATGCCGGCGCGAAGGTGGAAGAAAATGAGGAGGCACTTCATATTGAACCCTTACCGGAAAAGACTGAATTGCAAAAAGAGATCTGGGCTGGAATGATGGGGGATAAAAGGTAATTAATCTTTGTTTGGTAGCGAAAGATCATCCCATCTTTGAGTTTCCTGAATCTTTAAAAAGCTGAACCAGGAAAAAGAACATCATAAAAAGGGTTAGCAAAGCGAACGGGAGCGAACTTATGATGAGGAATTTCTGCATGGCGGTAAGGACATTACTGTTTGGTTTTACACTTCCCAGGACTACGATCGCTTCGCAAAAAAGCAGGAGTAGTCCCGCCCAGAGAAGTCGGTATCTTTTTCCTGGCTCTTCTTTTCCTTTGTCTGTGAACATACTCAGTACGAAAATGGCTGAATCTACCGAGGTCACCAGGAAACTTATTAAAAGCAGGATGGTCACTATGTTTAAAATATTGGAGAACGGAAGATTTTCGAAGAACAGGAATATGGAGGTGAACACATTGTCGAAAGAATTTTGACTCGAAGCAGAGGCATTAAGCATTTCGAAAGCGGCAGATCCAAACACACTGAACCAGAAAAAACTTCCTATGGAAGGAATAAGCAAAACACCCAGGATCATTTCTCTGATAGATCTGCCACGGGAGATTCTGGCGATAAAGACCCCGGTAAAGGGAGCCCAGGCCAACCAGAACGCCCAGTAATAATAGGTCCAGTTGGTGAGAAAATCGGTTCCTGGATCATAATTGCCAAGAGCCAGGCTTAAGGGAATAAAATCGATCAGGTATTCGTAAAAAGATCCGGCAAATCTGCTTAGCATTTTAATGCTGTTTCCTTGAAAAAGAACAAAAATGAGGACAATGAGAGTAATGTAGATATTCCAGTTAGAAATTCGTTTTATCCCCTTGTCCACTCCTGCCCAGGCAGAAATAAAGGCGAGCAGGCAAATTATAAAAGTGAGTACGAGAATGGTGGGTAAACTTCCTGCAGGTTGGGAAGTTAGATGGCTCAGACCTCCTTCGATCTGAGTAGTGCCCAGTCCTATGGCAGCAACCAGCCCGGCCACCGTGGTGAGGATGGTAAGTATGTTAACCGCCGGTGGCAGGTATTTTATTCTTTTGAACTGTTTTAAACTTGAGCCCAGGCTTACTTTTTCTTTATGTACGAAAATGGCATAGGCAATGATCAGAGCGAACATACCGTAGAAAGCCCAGGCGGTAAATCCCCATTGATAAAAAGTGTACTCCAGGGCGATGATAGCCTCCGGGGAGCCTGTTTCAATAGGAGGATTCAGGTACATGAATACCGGCTCCTGCACTGCTCTCAATAAAATTCCGGCGCCCATGCCTGCGGAGTAGAGCATGGCTATCCAGGATAAGCCGTCGAATTCCGGGGGAGAATTCCCCAGTCTTATTTTTCCGAATCTGGAAAAAGCGATTCCCAGAAGAAACAAAACGCAGCCTAGCCCCAGCCAAAGGTAGAAGCTTCCGAAGTGTGATCTTACCCATAAGGAAGAACTTTCGATGCTATCATAGAATTCATCTGTGAAGAAGAAGATCAAAAGAGAGCCCAGGATAAGTATGCTGGCAGAGATCGAAAGGACTTTGTTCTGAAATAAGCTCCTGTTCAAAAGTTTTAAATTGGCTGGTTCCTGACCTTAAAGCTAATCCTTTTTGTTGCCGCGCGCAATGCGGTTGATCATTCCTTCAAAAATAAAATAGTGGAAAGGATACATAGAATACCAGTAAAGCCGGCCCCAAAGACCCTTGGGTCGAAAAGTTGCGTTTTGATGCAGGACGTCATTTTCATCTATCTTAAATTCCAGCCATGCTTCACCGGGAACCTTCATTTCAGCAAATAAAAGTAACCTTCTTTCTTCTTTATCTGCCAGTAAAACCCTCCAGAAGTCTAGTGAATCCCCGGCATTGATTTTGCTGGGATGGGTCCTGCCTCGACGAAGGCCCACTCCGCCAGCCAGCTTGTCCAGGTAACCTCTAACTTTCCAGAGCCAGGTCCCGTAATACCATCCTTTAAGCCCACCGATCGTCCAGATACGCTCCAGCACTTCATCAGGATCCTCGATCTTGACCGATTTTTTGTCCTGTAAACAGCCATATTTGGGGATCTGTATATACTTGTTGAGTTCCTTTCTAAAACGGCCACTGCTCAGGGAATCCTTCCAGCTGGAAACTACTTCGTTCTGTTCTATTTTGTAAAAGGCCAGCCTTATTGCCTCCTTATAGGGGATTAGTTCAATATTCAAAATTTCCTGCAGCCGCGTGTCCCTAGTAATTACTTCAACAGACATGCTGTCTACAAGGTTCTGGGCCAGCCGGTAAGAAGTAGAGGTGACGAAATAAAGCCAGTAGGAGCTCAACTTCGGCGACATGAAAGGCACACCTATGATCCAGATCTTCAGGCCTCGCACCTCGGCATATTGCTCCATCATTTCCTGGTAAGTGAGTATGTCTGGCCCTCCCACATCGAAGGATTCGTTAAAGCATTCCTCGCGGCCAATAACCCCGGTGAGATACTGAATGATATTCCTTATGGCAATGGGCTGAGACCTTGTTTTTACCCATTTTGGGGTGACCATTACCGGAAGCTTTTCGCAAAGGTCCCGTATTATTTCGAAGGAAGAACTTCCAGATCCAACAATGATCGCTGCCCGCAGTACCGTAAGTTTAAAATCTCCCTTGTACAGGATCTCTTCTACGGCCTTTCGGGATTGCAAATGTTTTGAAAGCTTATCCTCGTTAATGATCCCGCTGAGGTAGATTACCTGGTTTACCGAGGTTTCGGCCATCATCTGGTTGAAATTTCTCGCAGCCTGGGCTTCCTTTTCGTCGAAATCTTTGGTGGAAGCCGTCATAGAATGGATAAGGTAATAGGCGATATCTATATTCTTGATAAGCTCGGGTGCGGCGGAATCCTTCAGGAAGTCCAGTTCTACCACTTCAACTTTTTCCTTGAGTTCTTCATTAGAGGTAAATCGGTTCTTGTTCCTAACCGCGCAAACCACTTCATGACCCTGTTCGAGTAATTGGGGAAGCAGCCTCATTCCTATATAACCGTTGGCACCGGTAAGTAATACGCGCATTTGAAGGATTTGAGACTCAAATTAGAGATTAAATTATTAATTTCACCCCCGATTAATAAAACTTTATTAAATGAATAACGTGCTGAAATTCGTCCTGCTTATCATTGGGGTAGGTCTTATTGGCTATGGCCTGTATACGCTTATTACTCCTGAGTTTAGTATCGATGCCGGTCCTCTGCAGGTGGAAGCACAGGGTGATAATACCCAGTCTTACGCGATGATCGCCTTTGGTTTCCTTTCTCTTATAGGTGGCCTTGCTTTCGGAAAACGATAATTAATTGAACAGGCTGTTCAGGATATTTACTACTGAAGAGCTGATATATTCCACTCCAATCGCGATCACGATAAATCCTATGATCCTGGATATGGCATTTATGCCCGATGCACCCAATAATTTTACAATATAGGGTGAACATCTTAAAACAAGCAGGGTAGCAATGCATACGCTGAAGATAGCTCCCACCGCGATCAATTTATCGTTCCAGGATTCATATTCCTGGTAAAGCCCGATCAAAAAAGAGATCGAACCCGGTCCTGCGAGCATGGGAATGGCCAGGGGAGTAAGAGACACCCCGTCTCTTTGAAAAGCATCTTCCTTCACTTTTGGTTTGTCCATTCCCTTGTGTTTAGAAAATGAACCGGTAAGCAGGGCAAATCCCGATGAGGTGATGATTAGTCCGCCGGCGATCCTAAGCGAGTCGAGGCTTATTCCGAAGAAATTCAAAATGTATCTTCCGGTAAAGAAACTGATAAGCAAGATCACGAAAATGTTCACCGCGGTTAGGATAGAGGTTCTGGACCTTTCTGCGCTGGAGTCGTCTTTGGTAAGGCCCACAAAAATAGGCACGGTGCCCAGGGGGTTGATCACAGAAAATAGCGCTGCGAAAACATAAATGAATAATTCCATCGATTTTTTCCGCAAAGTTGCGTCAGGAATATATTCTGTGAATTAAGGCCAAATGAACCTTGAGTTAAAGAATTGTATTTAAAAATCGAACATCTTAACCAAAAGGTTAAAGGTCCTCTATTTGGGTAGGGGCATTATCGTTCTTATAATCGATGATCTTCTGAAAGAATTTATGAATGCCAGGGGTGTCGGCCTTTACCTTTATAAAATGATGATCCTTGTAAATGCTGTATTCTTCAGCCTTTCCCTTGTACAGGTTCAGTTTATAATAGGGGATTACCAGGGCATAGGTTTCCAGGATAGAGCGGAACATCACGATAATTCCTTTATTCCTCATCTCCACGTTGCAAACATTGGCATTGTTATCCAGGATCAAAAGGTTGTAGATGTCGATGCTGCTGGAGGTGATATGCAATTTGGGTGAGCCGGATCCCTTTAGTTTTACCCTTTCAAAGAGCGTGAAGGGCTTACCTACTTCGTTATTAATTTTGTCTGAAATCGCCGGGCGATTATAGGAAATATTCAGTAGCATTTCTTTTTTCCTAAATATAAGGATTTGAGGGCAAAGCCTGGTTCCCGAAACTTCAATTCTTTTTATCTTTGCGCACTTAATTAATCGAAATTCCCTAAAAAGCATAGGAAAATGAATATTGAACAAATTCTGGCATCAAAGGTAAAAGAGGCCGTCAAGAAACATTATGAGGTAGAACCTGAAAACATCGAATTTCAACCTACGCGTAAGGATTTTGAAGGCGATATCACTTTGGTGGTTTTCCCAATGCTGAAACAGGTAAGGACCAATCCGGCGCAACTGGCCGAGAATATTGGAAAATACCTGGAGGAAGAAGTAGAGGAAGTTGCTGCTTATAATGTAATCCAGGGATTTCTGAATATCGTGATAAGCAATAAATATTATATCAATTTCTTTAATGAAGTAAGGGACAGAGAAGATTTTGGAATTCTGCTTCCGCAATCTGATGCCAGCGGTATCATGGTGGAATATTCTTCGCCAAATACCAATAAACCGCTTCACCTGGGCCATATTAGGAACAACCTTTTAGGATATTCGGTTTCTGAAATTTTGAAAGCCGCGGGAAACCAGGTGTATAAGGTTCAGGTGATCAACGACCGGGGGATCCATATCTGTAAATCTATGGTGGCCTGGCAGAAATTCGGGAATGGTGAAACTCCTGAATCCACTGGATTGAAGGGAGATAAGCTGGTTGGGAATTACTATGTGAAATTCGACCAGGAATATAAAAAGGAGATCGCTCAGCTGAAGGAAGAAGGGAAGACTGAAGATGAAGCGAAAGCTCAGGCTCCAATTTTCGTAGAGGCGCAGGAAATGCTTAGAAAGTGGGAAGCGAACGATCCAGAAGTGGTAAAGCTTTGGTCTACCATGAATCAATGGGTTTATGACGGTTTCGACAAGACGTATGATGCACTGGGAGTAGATTTTGATAAGAATTATTACGAAAGTGAGACCTATTTGCTAGGTAAGGATAATGTTCAGAAAGGGTTGGAAGACGGGGTCTTCTTCAAGAAAGAAGACGGCAGCGTTTGGATAGACCTGAGCGACGAAGGCCTGGATGAAAAGATTGTGCTAAGAAGTGACGGTACCGCGGTTTATATGACCCAGGATATTGGGACGGCAATCCAGAGATTTGCTGATTTCGATATCAACCAGATGGTCTATACCGTGGGGAACGAGCAGGAGTATCACTTTAAGGTGCTTTTCCTTATCCTTAAGAAGCTTGGATACGACTGGGCAGATGCTCTTTACCATCTTAGCTACGGAATGGTTGACCTGCCTAGCGGGAAAATGAAAAGCCGCGAAGGAACCGTGGTAGATGCCGATGATCTTATCAGGGAAATGGCAGATACCGCCAGAAGTATTTCTGAAGAACTTGGAAAGCTGGACGGATATACCGATGCTGAAAAAGAAGAACTTTACAGGATTATTGGTCTTGGAGCCCTGAAATATTATATCCTGAAAGTGGATCCTAGAAAACGAATCCTTTTTAACCCTGAAGAATCTGTAGATTTTCAGGGGAATACAGGTCCATTTATTCAGTATACTTATGCCAGGATTCAGTCTATTCTTAGAAAGGCCGATTTTGATACTTCGGCAGACCTTTCAAAAGGTTTCAGTTTCCACGAAAAAGAAAAGGAACTTATCAAGCAGGTACAGCTGTTTCCTGAAACCGTTGGCCTGGCCGCAGAGAACCATTCCCCGGCTCTGATCGCTAATTATACTTACGAACTGGTGAAATCTTTCAACTCTTTCTACCAAAACGTTCAGATCCTGGGTATCGATGATGAAGAAGAAAAGGTTTTCAGGGTACAATTATCAAAATTGGTAGCCAATGTTATTAAATCTGCATTTGGCTTACTAGGAATCGAAGTTCCGGAGAGAATGTAAAAGGAAAAATGAATTCAGAATTAAGAAGTAAGAATTTCGTCATGCTGAACTTAATTCAGCATCTGAACTAAAGAGAAATTGAATTTTAAATTTTGAACTTTCTCTTTCAGCTTCAAATCATTAAATTTGCAATTCGCTGCCATGCAGTAATAGAATAAAATCACAGGAAAATTATGTTTGATAATTTAAGCGATAAGTTAGATAATGCCTTTCACGTCCTCAAGGGTCATGGACAAATTACAGAGATTAATGTTGCTGAAAGCCTTAAAGAGGTTAGACGTGCATTGGTAGATGCCGATGTTAACTACAAGATAGCCAAAGATTTTACCAACACGGTGAAGGAGAAGGCACTTGGACAGGACGTTCTTAAAACGCTTAAGCCAGGACAATTAATGGTGAAGCTGGTCAAGGATGAGCTTACGCAATTGATGGGTGGTGAAGCTGAAGGCATCAATCTTTCGGGAAATCCTTCTGTGATCTTAATGTCGGGACTACAGGGTAGTGGTAAGACCACTTTCTCCGGAAAACTGGCAAACTTCCTTAAGAACAAAAAAACCAAGAAACCTCTGCTTGTAGCCTGTGATGTATATCGTCCGGCGGCGATCAACCAGCTTCATGTAGTTGGAGAACAGGTTGGTGTTGAGGTTTATTCAGATGAAGGGAACCAGGACCCGGTGGCGATTTCTAAAGACGCGATCGCTTACGCCAAGGAAAACGGACATAATGTTGTGATCATCGATACCGCGGGTCGTCTTGCCGTTGATGAGGCGATGATGACCGAGATTTCGAATATTCACGAAGCAATCGAGCCACACGAAACACTTTTCGTGGTAGATTCCATGACAGGTCAGGATGCGGTAAATACTGCCAAAACCTTTAACGAGAGGCTGAATTTCGACGGGGTGATCCTTACCAAACTGGATGGTGATACTCGTGGTGGTGCTGCGATCTCTATTAAATCTGTGGTGAACAAGCCTATCAAGTTCATCGGTACCGGTGAAAAGATGGATGCCATGGATATTTTCTATCCATCTCGTATGGCCGACAGGATCCTGGGGATGGGAGATGTTGTCTCTCTTGTGGAAAGAGCCCAGGAGCAGTATGATGAAGAGGAAGCAAGAAAGCTTCAGAAAAAGATCGCCAAGAACAAATTTGGATTCGATGACTTCCTGAATCAGCTTCAGCAGATCAAGAAAATGGGATCTATGAAAGATCTTTTAGGAATGATCCCCGGAGCCGGGAAAATGCTGAAAGATGTAGATATCGATGATGATGCTTTCAAAGGGATTGAAGCGATCATTCATTCCATGACTCCGGAAGAGAGAAGCGAACCAAAGATCATTAACGCCAGCAGAAAGAAGAGAATTGCGAAAGGTTCAGGAACTTCGGTTCAGGAGGTGAACCAGCTATTGAAGCAATTCAACCAGATGGGTAAAATGATGAAGATGATGCAGGGCGGCGGTGGCCGAAAAATGATGCAAATGATGAAGGGGATGCAGTAAGTTTGCAGTCTCAATTTGCAGATAACCCTTCAATTTTCTATACACAACAACAAACACACAACAATTAATGACAATTCTCGACGGTAAGAAGGTTAGCAACGACATCAAGGATGAAATTGCTGCTGAGGTTACCAAAATCAAAGAACGTGGTGAGAAAGTACCGCATCTGGCTGCTATTATAGTGGGAAAGGACGGCGCGAGTATGACCTACGTTAATTCCAAGGTAAAGGCCTGTGAGCGGGTAGGTTTTGAATCTTCACTTTACAGGTTGCCTAACACCATCAGTGAGCTTGAGCTGCTTGACAAGATAGAGGAGCTTAACCAGAATGATGATATCGATGGTTTTATTGTTCAGCTTCCTCTTCCTCCGCAGATCGATACCCAAAAGGTTCTAAATGCTGTAGATCCAGATAAGGATGTGGATGGGTTCCATCCAACCAACTTTGGAAAAATGGCCCTGGATATGACCACCTTTATCCCAGCGACTCCTTTCGGGATCCTGGAGCTTTTAGAGCGCTATGATATTCCTACCAAGGGAAAACATACCGTGGTAATTGGCAGAAGTTATATCGTGGGAAGGCCAATGAGTATTCTGATGGGAAGAAGTGGTTTCCCGGGGAATTCAACGGTTACCCTGACTCATGAATTTACCAAGAACATCACCCAGGTGACTTCCCAGGCAGATATTATCATTATAGCTGTGGGAATTCCAGATTTCCTTAAGGGAGAAATGATTAAGGATGATGCCGTGATCATTGATGTTGGTATCACCAGGGTGCCAGATGACAATGCGGAAAGAGGTTACGTGATCAAAGGAGATGTAGATTTCGACAATGTAAGCAAGAGAGCTTCCTATATAACCCCGGTTCCGGGAGGAGTAGGGCCAATGACGGTTTCCATGTTATTGAAGAATACCTTGCTGGCCAGGGAAAGACATAAAAAAAGAGCCATCGAGGCTCAAAGATAGAATTTAAAAGAGGGATCGTTGATCCCTCTTTTTTTTATACGATATCTGTAGTATCGCCATGTTCAAGTTTCCAGTCCAGGTAATTGTGAATGTCAGATTCAATGAACCTTAGACCAAAGGTCAAAACGGCCAGGTCATCTATATAACCTATCCCGGGAACGAAATCTGGAACTATATCCAGTGGATTCAGGATATAAAGCATGGCAAAGGCGATTGTGGCAATAGTGAACCAGGGAACTTTGGTATAAACGCCCCTGCGGTAATCCTTGAGCATTCCGAACATGATCTTACCGAGTTCGGCGTATTTTTTCAGCATGTTGGAGTTCACGATCTTGTCTGAGATCTCTTCCTGGTTTCTCATGGTGATCTTCACATCGTCATCGTCGATCTTGGTGATTTCGGTCTTAACGAAATCTTCATCTATTTCTTTTTTCTTTTTTCCGAACATATCTAAGTTAGTTAAGTTGTTTATAATTTTTCCTCGGCATTTCCATATTCCTTCTTGTAAATCTTCAGAATAAGCAGGAATAGCGAGATAAGTAAAGGTCCAAATATCAGGCCAATAAACCCAAATAAAGGTACCCCGACAATTACCCCGAAGAGAGTAATGAGCGGATGTACACTGGCCAGTCTTTCCAGGACATAAAGTCTAATGATATTGTCTGTAGACCCCACCACCACGAAACCATAAATAAGAATGGCGACGCCCTGCCAGTCACTTCCCTGGGCGAATAACAATATGGAAGCTGGGATAATTCCAATGGCGGTCCCTATAAAAGGGATCATGGAACCTATGGCGGTGATCACGAACCAGAAAAATGGATCTGGTACTCCAAAGATCAGGAAGCCTATAAGGGCGATAATTCCCTGTACAAAGGCTACCAGAGGAATTCCCAGCGCGTTGGATTTAACAAGCTGATTGCTTTCGTCACCAATGATCCTCAGGTTTTCCTGTCCCAGCGGAATATAGGTCATCATGGATTCCCTTAAGGATTGGCGGTTGGTAAGCATATAATAAAGCATGAAATACATGATCCCGATGGCGATAATGGCATTAAATGTACCGCCGGCAAGATTCTGAAGGTTTGAGGAGACCCAGTTCGTAACCGAAGAGGTATCTATATTAGAACTGATGTTGTATCCTATGCTGGTTTCAAGATTGTTCAGTTGCTCTTTTAAAGCCTGTAATACCCTTTCAGAATTTGCAACTGCCTTACCGATCTTTGAAGTAAGCATAGCAGCGATCAGCACAACGGGTATAAGTATTCCTACAAAAGATCCGGCCATTAGTGTAGCTGCAGCCAGGGGTGGTTTCCAGCCGCGTTGGGCAAGCTTTTTCATCCATGGTTTCAGGATAACATATAGAGTGACCGCTCCAAGTACTCCCGAGAGGTATGGAAGGGTTTCCCTGATAATTAAAACCGTTAAGAAAAGTAGCAGCAACAGTACGAATAACTGTCGGACTAAGGACGGTTTAAGTCTATCCATATTTTGGCTGGTTGGTTTACGGCTTCGTTTTTATTTGGCGAAAAGCTGGTCCATATTCTTGAAGGCTTTGAACTCAAGCGCATTCCCACATGGATCTTTAAAGAACATGGTGGCCTGTTCTCCTGGTTTGCCTTCAAACCTTATGTAGGGCTCGATCACAAAATCGATGCCTTTACCTTTTAACAATTTAGCGAATTCCTGAAAAACATCCCATTGGAGCACCACGCCAAAATGTGGTACTGGTACATCTTTTCCGTCTACAGGATTGGAGGTTGATGCTTTGGTTTCCTGTGGGTCCTGGTAATGTATCACTAGCTGGTGACCAAAAAAGTTGAAATCTACCCAGTGATCACTACTGCGACCTTCGCCACAACCCAGGGTCTCTTTATAGAATTTGCGACATTTTTCAAGGTCTGAAACGGGGATGGCCAAGTGGAATGGTTGTACTTTCATTCTAAAATTTTAATTCAGGTTCGTTTAAAGATAAGCATTTACGCTTATTTTCAAGAACCTAAAATTAACAAGAAGAACCAACAATCATTAAAGCCACCGCGCTAATTCTCTGTTAAGATTTAGGCTTCCGGGGTCTTTTGCCTCTCTTAGGGCTTGGCTGGTTGGGAGTTTTTAGAACCGAACCTTCTTCGGTTTTGGTAGAGTCTCCCAATAACTGGTTTATGGTATCAAGCTCCTCCCGAGTAAGATCACGCCATTCGCCTACAGGTATGTCGAGAGATACGTTCATGATACGCACTCTTTTTAATGAGGTAACCTCGTAGCCTAAAAATTCACACATACGGCGTATCTGCCTGTTCAGTCCCTGGGTAAGAACGATCCGGAAGGTGTGTTTTCCCAGTTTTTCAACCTCACATTCACGGGTTATCGTATCAAGAATAGGCACACCAGCAGACATTTTACTTATAAATTCGTTGGTGATAGGCTTGTTAACAGACACTACGTATTCCTTTTCGTGGTTGTTACGGGCTCGCAGGATCTTGTTCACGATATCACCATCGTTGGTTAAAAAGATAAGTCCTTCACTTGGTTTGTCCAGCCTGCCAATTGGGAAGATCCTTTTTGGGTAATTGATATAATCAATGATATTGTCTTTTTCTACCCTGGTATCTGTAGTACAAACGATGCCGACGGGCTTATTAAAGGCTAGATAAACATTAGGTTCCTTGAGTTCTTCCTTGGAAACAGGCTTGCCATCTACCTTAACGATGTCACCCGGGGTCACCTTGGTGCCCATTTCCGGAACCTTATCATTAATGGTAATTCGCCCCTGGTCGATAAGTTTATCGGCTTCCCTTCTGGAGCAATATCCTAACTGACTCAAATACTTGTTTATTCTAATCTCGTCTGCCATAAAAATAGTTCTTCCGCAAAGATACAAGTTAGATCCGGCAGCAGAAACCTGGAAAAAATTAAAAATTTTAAAACCTCAGGCAACCTTTCGTAACTTTCCTACGTCTATGTAAATAGAAGGCCTTATGAATATGGTGAAAGTTATACAGCTTTTTAAAAATGAATCCTCTTTGATAAAAAGGGCGTCCAGGGGGAACCGGGAAGCTCAGCAAAAGATCTATGAGCTGCATTCACCTAAAATGTTAAGCGTTTGCCGGCAATACATACGGGATGTGCATCATGCCGAAGAAGCTATGCTGAACGGATTTTTCAAGGTCTTTACACATCTGAAGGATTTTAAGGAAGAAGGAAGTTTTGAAGGCTGGATCAGGCGGATCATGATTAGAGAATCCATTTCATTTTTAAGGCAGCATAAAAAACTCGAATTCCATGAGGATCTCGGACAGGAAACCCCGGAGGTTTTTAATAATATAAAATCTGAAATGGACGTAGCAGACATACAGGCTCTGATAGACGCCCTGCCGGAAGGTTATAAAATGGTATTCGTCCTGTATGCGGTAGAAGGTTACAAGCATTCTGAAATTGCGAAAATGCTTGACATTAGTGAAGGGACCTCAAAATCTCAGCTGTTCAAAGCACGAAAAATGCTTCAGGAAAAGGTAAGAACGATTAATTCATCAGCCTATGGCACCAATTAAATTTGAAGAACATGTAAAGGAAAAGCTGGATGGCAGGGAGATAAAGCCATCGGCTGAGAGCTGGGAGAAATTGAATTCCAGGCTGGATAATGCTGAAAAGAAACCGGTGCAAAGGTGGTGGGTCCCGGCCGTAGCTGCCGTGGGTGTTTTGCTTATCGCCAGTATTTTCTTTTTAAAACAGCAGGGGCAGGATTCGCTTCCCGTGGTAGAATCTCCCGTTGAGAAGGAGACCAGAAAAAATAACGATCAAACAGGTTTTGAGCCTCCGGTGCACGTGGCTTCAGAAGAAGAAAATAATAAGGATAGAAGCAAAAATTCCGGAAACATTAAATCTGCTAAGCCCGTTGTGAGGGAGCAGGTGGTTGCTTCAGATACAAAAGAATCGGGATATGCTGCTAAGAATTCATCTGATATTAAACAGACCAGAAAGAAGTTGCAACCTGTGGCGGTGGTGAATATCCAGCATAAAGATAAACAGGAAATGCTTTTTTCAGAAAAAATGAGGGATTTGATCGCGGAAGTTTCTGAAAAGCAAAAACTTTCCGGGAAGAAGGTAACCGAGGCTGAAGTGGATGCATTACTGGCCCAGGCAGCCAGGGAGATTAGCGAAATGAGGGGCGTGAATAATGTTTCTGGAGTAGCTCCCGAGCAGCTGCTGGCCGAAGCCGAGGAAGAAATATACGAATCTTTTAAAAGTAAAATCTTCAATGTTCTTAAGGACGGATACCAGAAAGCGGTCATTGCGGTCTCTAATCGTACCGGGCCACCCCAGGAATACAAATAATTATCACTAATAACCAGGTCATTTATCAATCAGCTTTTAGTTAGAACTAAAGGCCAAAACAAACACATCTCTATGAAAACTATTACATTTTATTTAGCCCTTCTTCTATGCAACATCAGCCTCTGTAATGCCCAGGTGGTAAGGGTGGAAAACAAGAGCAAACTGGAAATTCTTGAACAACAGAAAAAGGATATCGTCACTGAAGAAAAGGAGAAACTAAAGGAGGAGGTAGAAGCCATCAATCAAAAACTGGACGAGAAAAGTATCAGTTTTGAAGAGGCCGACCGCCTAAAAGAAGAGGCAGCGAAAAAACACGCGCTCAATATTGAGAACAGGCTGGCGATCGTAGATAATAAGATCGCACTTCTAAACAGGAATGAGGATGTAGATGTTGAGGATGATAAAACTTTTATCGTTTCCATAAAAAGCGGAAAGGAAGAGGAGGAAAAAAAGAAAAGGGATTATTATCTCGATAAAAGAACGACCTCTACGATTGTGGTCGCAGCAGGTTTTAATAACGCTCTGGCTGATGGTCAATCTTTAGACGATTCAGATTTCAAGATAGGCGGAAGTAGATTTTTCGAGATCGGCTGGTCCTGGAAGACCCGTGTTTTTAATAATTCTAACTGGTTGAGGTTCAAATATGGGGTGTCATTTCAGTTCAATGGATTAAAACCTACAGATAACCGCTACTTTGTGGAAGATGGCAATCTAACCAGGCTGGAGGAATTCGATCTTGATTTTGATAAGTCAAAGTTCAGAATGGATAACCTGGTATTTCCGGTGCATTTTGAAATGGGACCTTCCAGAAGGTTCGAAAGGGAAAGCGGCACCACCTTCTCTACCTATAAAAAATTCAAGATTGGCCTGGGTGGTTACGCCGGATTCAATATAGGGGAACGCCAGAAACTAAAATACAAGATGGATGGGGACAGGGTAAAAGAAAAGCTGAAAAGCGATTATAATACCAACGATTTCATTTATGGTTTGAGTGGGTATGTTGGCTGGGGTGGTACCTCGTTATATGTGAAATATGACCTTAATCCCATCTTTGACGATCCAAATCCAGACCTGAACAATATCTCCCTGGGACTGCGTTTCGATCTTGATTGATTAGCCAATATAGTTTAGATTTAACTGGGCTTCAGAAATTATAATTCATATTTTTGAAGCCCTTGTTTTTTTGTTTAATTTCCGTGAAACTAAAAGAAATCTATTTCTCTTGATCTCAAAAACCACCGTAGATAATGTTTTCGAAACCGCCCGTGTAGAGGAGGTTATCGGCGATTTTGTGCAACTGAAGAAATCGGGTTCCAACCTTAAAGGCTTAAGCCCTTTTACCGATGAGCGAACCCCCAGTTTCATGGTTTCCCCGGTAAAACAGATCTGGAAAGATTTTAGTAGTGGAAAAGGAGGGAATGTGATCGCTTTTCTAATGGAGCATGAACATTTCACTTATCCTGAAGCAATTAAATACCTGGCCAAGAAGTATGGTATAGAAATAGAAGAAACCGAGCAGAGCGATGCCCAGAAGGAACAGGCGAACGAGCGGGAAAGCATGTATCTGGTTTCAGAATTCGCCAATGAGTTCTTTCAGGAGAAGATGCATAAGACCGATGAAGGCCAGGCGATCGGGCTTAGTTATTTTAAGGAGCGAGGTTTTACTCCAGAGACCATCAAGAAATTCGACCTTGGTTATTCTCCAGACGACTGGGAGGTTTTTACCAAAGCCGCTCTCGATGCCGGGTACAAACTGGAATACCTGGAGAAGACCGGGTTAACCATAGTAAAGGAAGATAAGAAATTCGACAGGTTCAAGGGACGGGTGATGTTTCCTATTCACTCCATGTCTGGCCGGGTACTGGGCTTTGGAGGAAGGATACTTTCAAATACCAAGAAAGCTGCGAAATACCTGAACTCTCCCGAGAGTGATATCTACCATAAATCCAAGGTTCTTTACGGAATCTATCATGCCAAGCAGGCGATCGCGAAAGAAGATAACTGCTACCTGGTTGAGGGTTATACAGATGTGATCCAATTCCATCAGAGCGGTATTGAAAATACGGTTTCTTCTTCGGGAACTGCGCTCACTCCAGAGCAGATAAGGCTAATCAACAGGCTTACTAAAAATATTACGGTGCTTTTTGATGGGGACGCAGCCGGGACCAGGGCTTCCTTAAGAGGTATAGATCTTATCTTGGAACAGGGGATGAACGTTAAGGTTTGTCCGTTCCCTGAGGGTGAAGATCCGGATAGCTTCGCGAAGAATAATTCAGAAGAGGAGCTGAAGGATTTTCTTGAAAATAACTCCTACGACTTTATCACCTATAAAGCCTCCCTGTTAATGGATGAGGCGAAGAACGATCCGGTTAAAAAGGCCGGGCTCATTCGTGATATGGTGAACAGTATCGCCAAGATCCCAGATAATATTCAGCGTGAGGTTTACCTCCAGGAATGTTCCAGGATCATGGATATTAGCGACGATGTGCTTTATGCAACCCTGGCTCAGCTAACAAATAAAGATGCCCAGCCTTCCGGAAAGCCGAGGAAGCAGAAAATGGAAGTGGTCAAGGAGGAGACTGCTCCCAAAGAGAAAGTAGATCATCTTTATATCCTGGAGAGGAATATCATCAAGATCTTATTGATGTACGGTAACCGTAAAGAGGAGTTTGAAGATTTGTTGCTTAAACAACACGAGGAGACCGGTGAATTAATGCTGGAACCGGAAACTCAGAATTCCAAGGTCTTCGAAAAGATCTACCTGGACCTGCAGGAAGACGAGATTGCCTTTTCTAATGAGGCCTTTCAGAATCTTTATGCTGTCCTGATTAATAAGCTTAACAGCGAGGAAGATTTCGCGGTAGAGACCATCATCAATGAGCTTGAAGAAGAGCAGGCTCGCGAGATCACAGATATTCTTATGGCTGAGGAGCAATATGAACTGCATAGCTGGGACCGGCATGATATTCCTGTAAAAGAAAAGGAGAGTACGGTAGACCAGTTCGTAAGCCAGACGATCCTAAATTTACGGCGTCACCTTATAGATATGAAGCTTAAAGAACTGCTGGAAAATATCAGGGTGGCTGAAACCGAAGAAGAACGGACAGATATTAAAAATGAAGTAATGGGCTTCAATAAATTAAGAACCCTGCTGTCTGAAAGACTGGGAAGGGTTATGTAGTATTTAATTGTAGCAGCCTGGACTGGGTGATAAGATCGGCTACATTATCTACTTTTAATTTCTTAAGCAGCCTGGTCTTATAGGTGCTTACGGTTTTCTCGTTTATGTTCAAAGCCTCTGCGATGTCCTTATTTCGCTTACCGGAGGAAAGCAGATTAAGAACTTCGGTTTCCCGGGTTGACAGTTTTTTGAACTTTGTAATTAAACTCTTACCTCGTGAAACCCCTGAATTCAGCTTCTCAGTGATCTTACGATTTAAATAGATTCCGCCCCTTGCTACCTGGTAAATGGCTTTCTCCAGAGTTTCGGTATCTGTATGTTTTGAAATATATCCAGCCGCGCCGGCTTTAATAGCGCTTAGAGCATACATTTCTTCCGGATGTGAACTAAAGATTAGCGTTTTTACTTCCGGATATTCCTGTTTTATCCTTCTTATGGCATTTATCCCGTTTATCTGGGGAAGATCTAATTCTATTATCAAGACGTCTGGAGCGTCTTTCTCAAGCTGATTAAATAGCTGAGACCCGCTGGCTACTCTTCCTGTTACCTGAAGCGCCGGATTGTTCTGAAGAACGCATTTTACACCCTCTAAAATGATCGGGTGATGATCTGCAATTAATACTCGATACATGATTCTAAGTTATAAACAAGTCCGGGGGCTAACTTGTTGATTGTGGATTCGTTAACCTAAAATAACGCTTTGAGTTTTGAAAATGTAAAACTGCTATATATATTCGATAAAATGTCTATTTCTTCAGATGAACGGGAATCTCGCAAACCGGTATCGGTTTCATTTTGTGCTGGTTAGCCCTATTTAGTCTTGAGTAGATGTCAAAAACTTCTTTCTGCCTGCCATCGAAATCTAAAGAGGTTTTTCCTTCTTCGATACTTTTCATGGCCCACTCCAGTTCATCGTAAGAAGCACCTAGCTGATCTTCATCGCTGCGGCTGTCGCCAAACAATCCATCGGTAGGCGGCGCCACCATAATGTCTTCAATGATGTTCAAATATTTTCCAAGTTCATAGACTTCGCTTTTTACAAGGTCGGCGATCGGGCTCAGGTCTACGCCGCCATCACCATATTTAGTGTAAAAGCCTACTCCAAAATCTTCCACTTTATTCCCAGTTCCTGCCACCAGGTATTTGTGCAGGCCGGCAAAGTAGTAAAGAGTGGTCATTCTTAACCTGGCCCGGGAATTGGCAAGGCTCAGGTCCAGCGTACTGGTTTCCCTTGACTGTGGCATCGCATCCTTGAACTGTTCGAAGACAGGGGTGAGGTTGATCTCCAGGTCGCTGACGTTGGCAAAATTATGCTTCAACTCCTTGATGTGTTTCCGGGCGCGGGTCACCTGGTTCTTTCCCTGGTGAATCGGCATTTCCAGGCAGAGCGTTGGCATACCTGTTTTTGCACACAGGGTAGAGGTTACCGCAGAATCGATCCCGCCGCTAACTCCAACCACAAAACCATTCATATTTGCCCTGGTAGCATAGTCTTTTAGCCAGTTTATGATGTGGTCTGCCACTTTTTCGATCTGCATAATATTGGGTGATTAAGTTTGTAAGTAATACCTTTGCCACACAAATCTAATACTTAAAGCCAATTTTTAAAAGGGACAGGCGTTAAAGCCTTCAGAAAAGAGAGCTATGCTGAAGAAATTCTGGTTTTTAATACTACTTGTAAGTCTATTCTCCTGCGATAATCAATCTGAAACCGAAGCCAAGATAGAAAAGATCGATGTCCAATTTGAGGTTATCAGGTTCGATCGGGAATTTGCTGAAGCTACCCCCGAAAGCCTGCCAGCCCTGAAGTCTGAATACCCTTTTCTCTTTCCAAAGCAGTATCCGGATAGTGTCTGGGTTCAGAAACTTAATGACAGCATACAGCAGGAGATCGAAACCGAAGTTGCCAGGGTGTTTCCGGAATTTTCAGAAGAGGAAGGGGAGCTGCATAGTCTTTTCCAGCATGTGAAATATTACTTCCCCGATTTCAATGTTCCAGACGTGATCACCATCACTTCTGAAGTGGATTATAAGAACAAAACACTTTATACCGGGGATTACCTTTTCGTTTCCCTTGATACTTACCTGGGCGAGGAACATAAGTTCTATATAGGGATCCAGGATTTCCTGAAAAAGAATTTCAGAAAAGAACAGATAGCGGTAGATGCCGCAGCCGAGATCGCCGGTAATTATGTGCCCAAGGCAGATTCAAGGACCTTTTTATCTCATATGCTTTACTATGGGAAAGTGTTGTATTTAAAGGATAAGTTCATCCCATTTAAAAGCGATGCTGAAAAAATGGGCTATACAGAGAAGGAGTTTGAATGGGCCCAGGCGAACGAAGACCAGATCTGGAGGTATTTTATCGAAAATGAGCTCCTCTACGATACAGATTCCCAGTTGTACTCCAGGTTCCTGTATCCTGCACCTTTCTCGAAATTCTATTTACAACTGGACGCAGAATCCCCATCAAGACTGGGGCAGTTCATTGGCTGGAACATCATAAGAGCTTATATGGATAAGAATGATGTTTCTATTAAGAAAATGCTGAATACTCCGGCAGAAGAAATTTTTAATAAAGCGAACTATAAACCTAAGAAATAATGGCTGAATTCAAGAAGTCTGAAATTAATATCGAGGTAGTAACCGACGAGAACCATGTACCCGAAAATATTACCTGGAGTGCCCAGGACGGTAATGTGTATAAGGAAGATGCCAAAGCCTTGATGCTTTCGGTTTGGGATAGTAAGGACCAGGAAACCCTGAGAATAGATCTGTGGACCAAGGAAATGCCGGTAGACGAGATGAAAAAATTCTTTCACCAGACCCTGGTTTCTATGAGCGACACCTATTTTCGTGCTACCCAGGACGATAAAATGCGTGATACCATGAAAGATTTCTGTGATTATTTCGCAGAGAAGACCGAGATCAAAAAGAGCTAGTTGAACAAACTTATATTTGTATATAATGCCGATTCTGGCAAACTGAATGCCCTGATGGATTCACTGCATAAAGTAGTGAATCCATCTTCGTATTCCTGTAAATTGTGTGAGCTAACCTATGCTCCTTTAGGCGAGAAAAAGGCCTGGCGCGATTTCTACCAAAGCCTCGATATTGAAACCGACTTTCTGCATAAAGATGAATTTTTGAAGGCTTATGCTTCTAAATTTGGGTATAAGTTCGAGTTTCCTGTAATCCTTGCACAAACAGGAAAAGGCCTGGAAGTTTTTATGTCTAAAGATGAGTTCGAGCAGATCAACAATCTTGAGGTTTTGATAGATAAGATCAAAAGCAGGATGCAGCTGTATTAAGAGGCGTTCAGTTGTTCATTCACCTGGTCTATATAATCCAGAACTTCATCTTTCCCGATTCCTGCAGAAGCCGAAGTGACAAAATACTCTGGCATCTCTTCCCAGACCTCCAGCATTTCAGCCTTATAATTTTCTAGATTCTTTTTTAGTGCTTTTTCCTTAAGCTTATCGGCCTTGGTAAAAATGATGCAGAAAGGGATCCCGTTTTCTCCCAGGTATTGCATGAATTCCATGTCTATAGGCTGTGGCTTATGTCTTGAATCTATAAGCACAAAAGCACAGACCATCTGCTTTCTCTTTTCAAAATAGGCGGTGATGAACTTCTGGAAAACCTTTTTGGTAGATTTTGAAACCTGAGCATAACCGTATCCCGGAAGATCTACCAGGTGCCAGTTCTTATTGATCAAAAAGTGGTTGATCAATTGAGTTTTTCCGGGTTTCGCGGAGGTTTTCGCAAGAGATTTCCTGCCGGTAAGCATGTTTATAAGGGAAGACTTTCCCACATTACTTCTGCCAATAAAGGCATATTCGGGCAGGTTGCTGTTGGGGCACAGGTCAACCTTGGAGTTGCTTACCACAAATTCTGCCGTCTTGATTTTCATAAAAGCTTTTTTAGATCTCTCGTTCCTTCAGCCAGGCATGAAGTAACTGGTTGAAATGTTCGGGGTGTTCCATCATGGCTGCATGCCCGCACTTATCTATCCAGTAAAGATCTGAATCGGGCAGGAGACGTTGAAAATCCTCTGCTACCTCTGGTGGGGTCACTGTATCGTTCTTCCCCCAGATGATACAGGTGGGAGTCTGCATTTTTGGAAGATCCTTGGCCATGTTGTGCCTAATGGCACTCTTTGCGATCGCCAGGGTCTTTACCAGTTTGTTCCTGTCGCTAACCGTATTGTAAACTTCGTCCACGATCTCCTTGGTAGCTACTTCCGGATCGTAAAAAACGGCTTCGGCCTTTTTCTTGATGAACTCATAGTCTCCACGCCTTGGGTAGCTTTCGCCCATCGCGTTCTCGTAAAGACCGGAGCTTCCTGTGATCACAAGGGCTTCAACCGATTCGGGGAACATTTTGGTCGCTAAAAGCGCGATATGCCCGCCAAGGGAATTTCCTAAAAGCACCACTTTTTCATAGCCTTTAAAATCTATGAATTCCTTCAGATATTTGGCAAAAGTGCCTACACTGGTTTTTAAAAGTGACATGGAATAAAGCGGAAGTTCCGGGATAAGCACCTTGTACCCATTTTCCGGAAAGTAATTAGTTACACCGTCAAAATTACTGAGGCCTCCCATAAGTCCGTGAAGAATAACAATCGGTGTTCCTTCCCCTTTCTCAAGATATGTGAATTTTCCCTCTTGCCTTAAGTGATCTTTCATTGATAGCCTTTGCGGTTAGCAATCGCAAATATAGCGATTTCGTTACAAGTATAATCATTTTTCAAGAACTGCAAAGGCTTTTCTGGGAAGTGGAAATTTTATAAACTACTGGTTTTCTCAGACCTGGATTACACTATTTCCCACCCTATTTCAATTTCCTGAATCCTAAGTGGATAGGGCTATTTCAAAGGTTTTCAATTACATACAGTGGTAAAACTTATTAACATTGTGGTAAAAAGTGGTAAATTGTGGTAATATTTTCAATATATTTGGCTCTATAATACTTAACCGTGATAAATCTAATTGGGACATACGAATGCAAAGTCGATGCGAAAGGCCGGTTAATGGTGCCTTCAGCGTTGAAGAAGCAACTCGCTCCCATGATGCAGGACGGTTTCGTGATCAAGCGTGCGGTTTTCCAGAATTGCCTTGAGCTTTATCCCATGGAGCAGTGGAATGTTCTCATGAAGAGGATCAACAAGCTTAACAGGTTTAGGAAAAAGAACGTTGATTTTATTAGAAAATTTACTGCCGGAGTAAAGACCGTTGAGGTCGATGCTAACGGCAGACTTTTAATTCCCAAGGACCTGGTTGGTTTTGCCGGTATCGAGAAAGAGATCGTTCTTTCCTCGGCGATCAACATTGTGGAGATCTGGGATAAAGATAAGTATGAACAAGCCCTTGACGACTCTTCAGACGATTTTGCAGATCTGGCAGAGGAAGTGATGGGAAACGATGATTTTGATGAAATATCATAAGCCTGTTCTGCTAAAAGAATCTGTCGATGGTCTCGACGTCAAGCCAGAAGGGGTTTACGTAGATGTGACCTTTGGTGGTGGCGGGCATTCCAGGGAGATCCTGGAAAGGCTTGGGCCCGAAGGGAAACTTTTTGCTTTCGACCAGGACAAGGATGCTCTTGAAAATAAGATAGACGATAAGCGTTTTACGCTCATCAATGAAAACTTCAGGTTCCTGAAAAGGTTTTTGAGGTTTTACGGTGTGAAGCAGGTGGATGGGATCCTAGGCGATTTCGGGGTTTCTTCTCATCAGTTCAACGAGGCTGAAAGAGGTTTCTCTACCAGGTTCGATGCGAGGCTGGACATGAGGATGAACCAGGGAGATAAGCTTAGTGCTTACGAGGTGATCAACGAGTATGACGAGGAGCACCTGAAAAAGATCTTTTATGCCTATGCAGATCTAAAGAATGCTCCTAAACTGGCCAGGACCATTGTTTCTGATAGAAAGAACAATCCCATCGAGACCAGTGAGCAATTGAATGAGTTATTGAAGCCCTTGCTGTTCAAAGGGAAAGAAAATAAGATCCTGGCGCAGATCTATCAGGCTATTAGGATAGAAGTGAACCAGGAGATAGAAGTTCTTAAAGAATTTTTGTTGCAAACCGAAGAGGTGCTGAAGCCTGGCGGAAGATTAAGCCTTATCTCTTACCACTCCCTGGAAGACAGGCTGGTGAAAAGATATATAAGGAGTGGTCTTTTTGAGGGGGAACCGGAAAAGGATATGTTCGGTAATATTTCTGTTCCTTTTAAGAAAGTGGGCGGGCTCATCGTTCCTTCGAAAGAGGAGATACAGGAAAACAACCGGGCCAGGAGTGCGAAGCTTCGTGTGGCAAGAAAGTTATAGTAAGCAATGAAAGGTGGTTTTTATAACATACTGAAAGCGAATTTCCTTATCAGCGAAGATGCTGTTAAGAACTGGAGGTTCATTGTGTTTTGTACCATCCTGGCTATCGTAATGATCGCCAGTTCGCATAATGCTGAAAAGAAAGTGCACCAGATCGCTAAACTGAACAAGGAGGTGCTGGAATTAAGAAGTGAATTCCTGGAAAGGCGGTCAAAATTAATGAGAGTAAAAATGGAATCTACCATTACCGAAAAAATGGTAGAAAAAGGGATCGGGCCTTCAGAGACTCCTCCCAATAAGATAAGAGTGATAATAAAAGACTAACCTTAAAATGGCTACAACCGAAAAAAGCATCCTGAATCGTATGTATTTCGTGGCTGGCTGTCTCTTCCTTTTTGCGATAGCAGTAGGGGTTAAGTTGCTTAATATCCAGTTTGTTCATGGTGAACATTATAAAGAACTGGCAGAAGAGCGCACTCTAAAGAACTTCAAGATCCCGGCAAATCGCGGGAACCTTTACGATGTGAACGGAAACCTTTTAGCCACCTCGGTGCCTAAATACGATGTAAGGTTCGATGCCGTCACCGTTTCAGACAAGAACTTCGAAGAAAATATAGGTCCGCTTTCAGAAAAGCTTTCCGGCATGTTGGGTCGTCCTGCTTCCTATTATTCCCAGAAACTAAGAGCGGCCAGGGCGAATAAGCAAAGATATGTGTTAATCGCCAGGAATCTTGGGTATTCAGAATACATGAAGATGAGGGAGTTTCCCATGTTCAACCTTGGAGCGTACAAAGGAGGAATGATCACCGAGCAAAGTACGGTTCGCGAACATCCGCTGGGTAAGATGGGTGAAAGGACCGTTGGTTACGAAAGAAGGGATGAGAATGGATATTTTACCCGTGTAGGCCTGGAAGGGGCCTTTAGTAATTACCTGAGGGGAACCGATGGCAGAAGACTAAAGCAAAAGATCGCCAAGGGACAGTGGAAACCTATTAGCGATAATAATGAACTGGAGCCAAGGGATGGCTATGATGTGGTTTCTACCATAGATGTGAATATCCAGGATATCGCGCATCATTCCTTATTAAGGCAACTGGAATATTTCGAGGCAGAACATGGAACCGTGGTGGTGATGGAGACTGCTACCGGAGAGATCAAGGCCATGTCTAACCTTGGCAGGACCAAGGACGGGACCTATTTCGAGAAAAGGAACTACGCCGTTTATGAGGCTCACGAGCCTGGTTCTACCTTTAAGTTGATGGCTATGGTGGCTGCTCTTGAAGATAAGGTGGTAGATACCAGCCAGGTAATAGATACAGAAAAAGGAGTGGTAAGATATTATGGCCGGCCGGTAAGGGATTCCCATCACGGCGGCTACGGAAAGATCTCGGCGGCGAAAGCTTTCGAGGTTTCTTCTAATACAGCATTTACAAAAATGATCACCGAAGGATATAAGAATGATCCAGCAAAATTCGTTGATCGACTTTATTCAATGGGACTTAACCAGAAGATTGGTCTTGAAATAAAAGGTGAGGGATCCCCCCGAATCCCTCATCCTCAAGACAAGAACTGGAACGGTTTAAGCCTGCCGTGGATGGCTTTTGGTTATGGTGTGTCGATCACTCCGCTACAAACCCTCACCTTTTATAATGCCATCGCCAATGATGGTGAAATGATCAAGCCTCGCTTTATCAAGGAGGTTAAAGACCGTGATAAACCTGTTATCACCATGGAAAAACAGGTGATGAATCCATCGATCTGCTCTGTGGAAACAGCCAAGAAAGTAAGGGCTATGATGAAGAAGACGGTGGAGCGTGGTACGGCGGCGAACATTTATACCGAGAACTTCTCCATGGCCGGGAAGACGGGAACCTGCCAGACCGAATATTGGATAGAACCAGGTAGGTATATAGCATCTTTTGCGGGTTATTTCCCAGCTGAAAATCCAAAATATTCGTGTATAGTGGTGATACATAAACCAAACAGAAGAAAAGGCTACTATGGGAATATAGTGGCTGCTCCTGTTTTTAAGGATATCGCCAGGAAGATCTATACAGACACCCCGGTAATGGACGAACTGGAGTCGCTGGAAGTGATAGATGAAGAAGTGAATCAGGATTTCGAACAATATTATACCAAGATCCAGAATGAGAAGTTATTGATGCCAGATGTAACCGGAATGCCGGCCATGGATGCTATCTCGATTTTGGAAAACCTTGGACTGGAAGTACGACTAAACGGAAGAGGAGTGGTGAAAAGACAATCTGTATCTGCAGGACAGAAACTAAAGAATAAGCAAACAGTAAAACTGGAGTTAAGTTAATGAGTGTTTTAAAGGATATACTTTACAAGGTGAATATGAAGGCGGTGACCGGGGATACCGGCGTGACCGTGAACGATATTCATTTTGATTCCAGGAAAGTAAAGCTGAACGATGTTTTTGTGGCCATTAGGGGAAGTATTTCTGATGGACATGATTTTATTAAAAACGCCGAAAACCAGGGTGCACTGGCTATCGTTTGTGAGGAGATCCCGAAAGAAACGATAAATGGCGTTACCTATATCGAAGTTGAGGATACCAAAAAGGCGCTCGCATATATTTCAGCGAATTACTACGATAATCCCTCTGAAAAGCTGAAACTGGTTGGTGTTACCGGAACCAATGGTAAAACCACCATAGCGACCTTGTTATATGACCTTTTCACCAAGGCTGGTTATAAATGCGGATTGCTGTCCACGGTAAAAGTGATGGTTGGTAGCGAAGAGCATACCGCCATAAGGACCACTCCAGATTCTATCACCATCAATTCTTATTTGAAGGATATGAACGATGCCGGGGTGGAATTCTGTTTTATGGAAGTGAGTTCCCATGGGATAGATCAGCACAGGACCACCGCCCTGAAATTCAAGGGTGGGATCTTTACCAACCTTTCTCACGACCACCTGGATTATCACAAGGATTTCGCGGAATATCGTGATGTTAAGAAACGCTTTTTCGACGAGTTGCCGTCTTCTGCCTTTGCCCTGACCAATGCTGATGATAAGAACGGTGCGGTGATGCTTCAGAATACAAAAGCTAAAAAATATACTTACGCCTTAAAATCCTATGCCGATTATAAGGCCCAGATCCTTGAAAATAATTTCACCGGTCTTTTACTGAAGATCGATGAGCAGGAGCTTTGGACGAGGTTGATCGGGAACTTCAATGCCTATAATATCCTGGCCATTTACGCTGCTGCCGATCTTTTAGGTCTGCAGACGCTGGAGATCCTTCGCATCATCAGCGAATTGAATTCTGTGAGCGGAAGGTTTCAGTACGTGATCTCCAAAAAAGAGAAGATCACCGCGATCGTAGATTATGCTCATACGCCAGATGCGCTTAAGAATGTGCTTGAAACCATTAATAGCATAAGAACCAAGAACGAGGAGCTTATTACTGTAGTAGGTTGCGGCGGAGACCGAGATGCCACCAAAAGACCAAAAATGGGGCATATAGCTTCGGCTTTGAGCAGCAAGGTGATTTTTACCAGTGATAATCCGCGAACCGAAGATCCTGAAAAGATCATTGCAGATGTAGAAGCAGGCGTAGAGCCTCAGAACTTTAAAAAAACCATGAGTGTGACCAACAGGAAACAGGCGATCAAGACCGCCTGCCAGATGGCTGGTCCTAACGATATTATCCTTATTGCCGGGAAGGGGCATGAGACCTACCAGGAAGTTAATGGAGAAAGAATAGACTTTGACGATCTTAAGATCGTGAACGAATTTTTAAAACAACTGGATAAATAATGCTGTATTACCTATTTAAATTTCTGGAAGAACAGTATCAGTTGCCCGGAGCGCAGTTATTTGAGTTCCTGTCGTTCAGGTCTGCCATGGCGATCATTCTGTCGCTGGGGATTTCAACGATTTATGGTAAAAGAATCATCAATTATTTAAGAGCCAAACAAATTGGAGAAAGCGTTCGTGATCTTGGTTTAAAGGGTCAGAACGAGAAAGCCGGGACTCCAACCATGGGAGGGGTTATCATTATAATTGCAACCCTTATTCCGGTGCTGCTTTTCGCGAAGCTGGAAAATATTTATGTCATCTTACTGATCGTAACTACTTTATGGATGGGTGCGATCGGATTCCTGGATGATTATATAAAAACATTCAAAAAAGATAAAGAAGGCCTTAAAGGTATCTTTAAGGTGATAGGGCAGATCGGCCTTGGTTTGATCGTGGGTTGTACCATGTACTTTCATCCACAGATAACTACCAAAGAGGTGGTGACCGAGACCAATCCTACAGAAAATGTGATCGCCCGTGCAGAAGTAGTGGATATGGGTCCTGAAGTAAAGGATACGAGCACTACCATCCCTTTTGTAAAGAACAATGAATTTGAATATTCCAGCCTTATAAGCTGGATAAACCCTGAGCTGGTAAATTACGCGTGGCTGATCTTTATTCCTATTGTCATTTTTATCGTAACCGCAGTTTCTAATGGTGCGAACCTTACAGATGGAATCGATGGCCTTGCCGCGGGATCTTCGGCAATTATTGTACTGACCCTGGGTATTTTTGCCTGGGTTTCGGGTAACATCATATTCTCAGATTACCTGAATATCATGTATATCCCAAGATCGGGGGAGATGACCATTTTCATCACCGCTTTCGCGGGGGCCCTGGTAGGATTTCTATGGTATAACACTTTTCCTGCCCAGGTTTTTATGGGAGATACCGGGAGTTTGACAATAGGTGGAATAATCGCAGTACTAGCCATTGCTACCAGGAAGGAATTGCTGATACCGCTTCTATGCGGGATCTTTTTGGTGGAAAACCTGTCAGTAGTACTGCAGGTGGGTTGGTTCAAATTCACCAAGAAAAAATACGGTGCAGGGAGAAGGATATTTTTAATGTCCCCCTTACATCACCATTATCAGAAAAAAGGAAAACACGAGAGCAAGATAGTAGTGAGGTTCTGGATCATTGGGATTTTCCTGGCGATCCTTACCATAGTGACCTTGAAAGTTCGTTAAGCCAAAAGCTGTGAGTAAAAAGATTGCCATACTGGGAGGTGGAGAAAGTGGGATCGGGACCGCGATCCTGGCAAAGAAAAATGGATACGAGATCTTTCTTTCCGATAAGGGGAAGATCAAAAATAAATACAAGGAAGTTCTTGAACATATTGAGATCGATTGGGAGGAAGAAAAACATTCTGAAGCCAGGATCTTTGATGCAGACGTGGTGATGAAAAGCCCGGGTATCCCGGATTCGGCACCCCTTATAAAGCAACTTAGAGAAAGAGAGATCCCCTTGATATCTGAGATCGAGTTTGCCAGCTGGTTCACCGAAACTCCGGTGATAGGGATAACGGGGAGTAATGGCAAGACCACGGTAACCAGCCTTGTGCAGCATGTTTTGAAAGAAGCCAATATCGATTCCGGGATGGGAGGAAACATTGGAAACTCTTTCGCGAAAATGGTGGCTGAAGAAGATCATGACTGGTTCGTGCTGGAGATAAGTAGTTTTCAGTTGGACGGGATAGAGAAGTTCAGGCCGCATATTGCGATCCTGACCAATATCACCCCAGATCACCTGGACCGCTATGAGTATAAGCTGGAGAATTATATCGCCTCCAAGTTCAGGATCGCTGAAAATCAAACCGAAGATGATTATTTCATCTATGATGCAGATGACAGCAATATCACAGAATGGTTAAAAAAGAACCCTGTAAGGTCTCAAAAACTGCCTTTTTCACTGGAGAGGAAAATTGAAAACGGCGCGTATATAGAAAATGAAAATATGGTAGTAAATATTAATAACACACAGTTCACTATGCCAACATCAGAACTTGCCCTACAAGGGAAACATAATGCTAAGAATGCCATGGCTGCGGCTACGGTTTCGCAATTGCTCCGTATTAGAAAGCAAACGATCAGGGAAAGTATGTCTAATTTCCAGGGGGTAGAGCACCGTTTGGAAAAAGTACTTAAGATCAATAACGTGCAGTATATCAATGACTCCAAGGCTACGAATGTAAACGCTACTTTTTACGCACTGGAAAGCATGGACTCAGAGACCGTTTGGATCGTGGGAGGAGTAGACAAAGGGAACGTTTACGACGATCTTTTACCCCTGGTAAATGAAAAAGTAAAAGCCATAGTTTGTCTTGGAGTGGATAACGAAAAGATCAAGGCATCTTTTGGAAATATCGTAGAGAACATGGTCGAAACTACTTCTATGGTAGATGCTGTGGAGGCAGCTTACAAACTCGCTGAAAAAGGGGATAACGTTTTGCTTTCCCCGGCTTGCGCAAGCTTCGACCTGTTCGAGAATTACGAAGATAGAGGAAGACAATTTAAAGAAGCGGTAAGAAATTTATAACACGTCATCCTGAACTCGGTTCAGGATCTCATTTTGATAAAAGCTGAAACAAGTTCAGCTTGACGATCAAGAAGGAAAAAATAAATGAGCAACATTTTTGCAAATCTTAAAGGAGACAAGGTGATCTGGGCGGTAGCCGGCTTGTTGGCAATATTTTCTTTTTTGCCGGTATATAGCGCCAGTAGTAACCTTGCATATCTCCATGGTGATGGAAGTACTTCCGGGTTCCTGGTGGTACATTTCTTCCATTTGCTTCTGGGATTCTGCATTCTATTTGCTGTACATAAAGTACCTTATCACTATTTCCGGGGCATCTCCATTCTGCTCCTGCCCGTAGTGATCATATTATTGGTGGTGACCATTTTCCAGGGAACCACCATTGAAGGCGCCTATGCCAGCCGGTGGATACAGATCCCAGTGCTCAACGTGTCGTTCCAGTCTTCGACCCTGGCGGCAGTGGTATTGATGGTATATGTGGCCAGGTATCTTTCCAAGGTTACCGAAAGAACGCTCACTTTTAAAGAAACTATTTTGCCGCTCTGGCTGCCTGTCTTTGCAGTACTGGTATTGATCTTACCGGCCAATTTTTCTACTACCGCTATCATATTCTGCATGACATTGATGCTAATGTTCCTTGGTGGATACCCGATCAAATATCTTGGTGCCATTTTGGGAGTTGGGATCGTAATGCTTAGCATATTCATACTTACTGCCAAGGCTTTTCCGGGGCTTCTACCTAATAGGGTGGATACCTGGTCCAGCAGAATAGAAACCTTTTTCGATGATGAAGAAGGGGCAGAACAATACCAGGTAGAAAAGGCCAAGATCGCAATTGCCCAAGGAGGTATCACCGGGACGGGAATTGGAAAAAGTGTACAAAGAAATTTTTTACCCCAGTCTTCTTCAGATTTTATCTATGCGATCATCGTAGAAGAAATGGGCTTGATAGGAGCTTTTGGAGTCATGTTAGCTTATTTGCTCCTGCTTTTCAGGATCGTGATCGTGGCGACCAAAGCCAACACGGTATTCGGAAAACTGGTAGTGATGGGCGTTGGCCTGCCGGTGGTTTTCCAGGCATTAATAAATATGGGGGTGGCAGTAGAGCTTTTCCCGGTAACAGGGCAAACCCTTCCGCTGGTTAGTAGCGGGGGAACTTCCATCTGGATGACCTGCATTGCGCTGGGAATCATCCTGAGCGTAAGTGCCAAAAGAGAAGAAATAAAAGAAACGGAAAATAAAGAGATCGATGCCGATGAGGAAAATCCTCTGGACATCTTAAGCGAAGCGATATGAAAAAAGGATTACGCGTCATATTATCTGGTGGAGGTACAGGAGGACATATCTATCCTGCCATTGCCATTGCCGATGAGATAAAAAGAAGGCATCCCGATGCTGATATCCTTTTCGTTGGCGCGAAAGACCGTATGGAGATGGAAAAGGTTCCGCAGGCTGGCTACGATATCGAGGGGCTTTGGATAAGCGGTGTAGACCGGTCCTTTAGCCTTAAGAATTTCATTTTCCCCTTTAAATTGATGAGCAGTCTTTCTAAATCGAGGAAGATCATTAAGAGATTCAAGCCCGATATCGTGATAGGTACGGGAGGTTTTGCCAGTGGTCCTCTTTTAAGAGTGGCCATTTCTAAAGGCTTACCTACGCTTATACAGGAACAGAATTCCCTGCCTGGCATCACCAACAGAATACTGGCTAAGTACGCCGATACCATTTGTGCGGCTTACGAAAAGGTTAAGAATGTATTTCCTCCTGAAAGGACCATCATTACTGGTAACCCGGTAAGACAGGATCTGCTGGAGGTAAACCAATTGAGAGAAGAGGCTTTAGAGCATTTCAATCTTTCTAAAGATAAAAAAACAGTGCTGGTGCTTGGCGGAAGCCTTGGTGCCAGGAGAGTTAACAGGCTTATTGAAAACGAACTGAAGCGATTCAGGGACGAGGATGTGCAAATCATCTGGCAGATAGGGAAACTGTATTTCGATGAGTATAAAAAATACGATTCGGTAACTGTGAGGGCGAAGGAATTCATCAACAGGATGGATTTTGCCTATGCGGCGGCAGATGTGATCATTTCACGAGCCGGCGCGGGAAGTGTTTCTGAATTATGTATAGTGGGAAAACCGGTTTTATTTATCCCATCACCAAACGTTGCTGAAAATCACCAGGCAAAAAATGCCTTGGCCGTGACCGAACATGACGCTGCTTTGATGATCACCGAAGATGAGCTCACCGAAAGGTTTGAGCCATGTTTTTTTAGTCTGCTGAAAGATGAAAAAAGGCTGAAGCGATTTGGAGAGAATATCAAGAAGCTGGCCTTGCCTAATGCAACTTCAGACATTGTGGATGAAGTTGAGAAACTTATAAAGAAGAACAACAAATAAATGAAGGATCTAAACCACATAAAGCATTTTTATTTCATCGGTATCGGTGGGATTGGGATGAGCGCCCTGGCCAGGTATTTCAAGGCCAAGGGATGCTTTGTGGCTGGTTATGATCGTACTTCTACCAGTCTTACCAGGACCCTGGAAAAAGAAGGAATAGAAGTGAATTATGAAGATGATCTTGGGTTGATCCCACAGACCATACTTGAAAATACAGATGATAGCCTTATTGTCTATACTCCTGCGGTACCTAAGGATCTTAAGCAATTCCTGCATTTAAAGGAAAATTTCGAGATCGTAAAAAGGGCCCGGTTACTGGGAATGGTCACTCATAAAAAATACTGTCTTGCCGTGGCGGGAACTCATGGCAAAACCACTACCACTGCGATCCTTGGACATTTGCTGAAGGAAACCGGAGCAAAAGTTACCGCTTTTCTTGGCGGAATAAGTGAAGACATTCAGTCTAACCTTATCATGCAGGGGGATGATGTAGTAGTGGTAGAGGCCGATGAATTTGATCGTTCTTTCCTGAATCTTTCTCCAAACCTGGCGGCCATAACATCTATGGATGCAGACCACCTGGATATTTACGGTGATAAGGTAGAGCTCGAAAAATCCTTCAGGGAATTCGCTGCCAAGGTTCCGGAAGATGGGCGACTTTTTGTTAAAAACGGATTGTCCCTCGAAGGATCCAAGATTGGCATAAATGATGAGAGTGATTATGTAGCACAAAATATCAGGATCGGAGAAGGGCACTATGTGTTCGACCTGAAGACGCCTTCTACGATCATTAAAGATTTAAGATTTAATCTACCCGGCAAACACAATTTGCTGAATGCTATAACAGCCCTGGCGATGGCGATCGAATACGGCTCCCCAACCGACGGTCTGGCCAGGGCTTTATATTCCTTCAAGGGCGTTAAGCGTAGATTCAGCTATAAAATAAAAACGGATAACCTGGTGTTAATCGACGATTACGCACATCACCCCACTGAAATATCGGCGGTGCACCATGCGGTTCGAGAAATGTACCCCAATAAGAAAGTTTTAGCGGTTTTTCAGCCCCACCTGTTCAGCCGCACCCGTGACTTCGCTGAAGATTTTGCCTCCAGCCTTTCAGAATTTGATAAGGTGTTTTTACTGGATATCTATCCCGCAAGGGAAACCCCGATAGAAGGCATTTCTTCAGCCTGGTTGCTGGAAAAGATCAGTAATCCTGAAAAATCCCTGGTGACCAAGTTAGAATTAATAGACTGCATCAAGGCTGAAAATGCCGAAGTAGTGGTTATGCTTGGTGCCGGAGACATTGGAGAAGAAGTTGAACCCGTAAAAAAAGCCCTTTTAAATGAAGCGTAGTCTTGGTTACATAAAAGCTTTCGTTTTAGTGGCACTAATTGGCCTTTTATACGGTTTTGCTGAAAAACGACATAAATCACGGGAAATCAGAAAGGTAGAGGTAAAATTTACTGATACCGAAAATCTCTATGTTACTGAGGAAGTGGTTAATAAATTGTTGATACAAAATAATTCGGCCGTCTCGAGTATAGATAAAGAAACTTTAGATTTGAATAGGGTTGAAGCCCTTTTGAACGAACACGAAATGATTGAAAATGCGGAGGTTTACCTCACTCTTGACGGTAAATTAAAAGCAGAAGTAAGTCAGCGCAAGCCTATTGGAAGAGTAGTTGGGAATTCTTCCTTCTACCTGGATAAGAACGGCGAGCTTATGCCGCTAAGTCAATTTTATACCGCTAGAGTACCACTGATGTTTGGGTTTGATGGAGCCAATGTATCCAAAGCCTACAACATCGTGAACTATATTAAGAACGATGAGTTCTTAACCAGGCATATTACCGGAATTAGCAGGCTTAAAGGCGATAAATATATACTTGAGTTAAGAGAACTGGATTTTGAACTTTACCTCGGAGACTCGAGCAATGTGGCTTTAAAATTCAACAATTTCAAAGCCTTTTATAAAAAAGCACAGAAAGAAAAGAAATTAGATACCTACAAAAAAGTGAACTTACAATTTGGTGACCAGGTTGTGTGCACGAAAAAATAGTTTATGGAACAAAACGATATTGCAGTAGGATTAGATATTGGAACAACCAAGATTGTGGCTATGATAGGCCGCAAAAATGAGTACGGCAAGGTAGAGATCATCGGGATTGGGAAATCCAAGTCTCTTGGCGTACACAGGGGCGTGGTGAACAATATCACCCAGACCATTCAGTCTATCCAGCAGGCAATACAGGAAGCAGAAGCCGATAGCGGTTTAAAGATTAGTGAAGTAGTAGTGGGAATTGCCGGGCAGCATATTAGAAGCCTTCAGCATAGTGATTATATCACCCGCCAGAATCCTGACGAAGTGATAGATGCAGATGATATTCATACCCTTTGTAACCAGGTTCATAAGCTGGTGATGCTTCCTGGCGAGGAGATCATACACGTTCTTCCGCAGGAATTCAAAGTAGACGGCCAGGCAGAGATCAAGGAACCTATCGGGATGTATGGAGGCAGACTGGAAGCCAATTTCCACGTGGTGGTTGGTCAGGTTTCTTCTATCAGGAATATTGGAAGATGTGTGAAGAGCGCCGGTCTTGAGCTTTCCGCCGTTACACTGGAGCCATTGGCTTCAGCAAATGCTGTTTTAAGTCAGGAAGAAAAGGAAGCCGGGGTGGCACTTATCGATATAGGTGGTGGTACTACAGACCTTGCCATTTTTAAAGACGGAATTATTCGCCATACCGCGGTAATCCCTTTTGGTGGTAATGTGATTACCGAAGATATCAAGGAAGGTTGCTCGATCATTGAAAAACAGGCCGAATTGCTGAAAGTGAAATTCGGTTCAGCATGGCCGGGTGAGAACAAGGATAACGAGATCGTTTCTATTCCCGGGTTAAGAGGAAGAGAGCCGAAGGAGATCACCCTTAAGAACCTTTCCAAGATCATTAATGCGAGGGTGGTGGAGATCATCGAACAGGTTTTCCTGGAGATCAAGAACTACGGGCATGATGAGCAGAAGAAAAAACTCATAGCCGGGCTGGTATTGACCGGTGGTGGAGCTCAGTTGAAACACCTGAAGCAAACCGCTGAATATATTACCGGAATGGATACCAGGATAGGTTATCCTAACGAGCATCTTGCCGGTAACAATGATTCTGAAACAACCAGTCCAGTGTATGCGACCGCGGTTGGTTTAGTGATGAACAGCCTGGAAAAAGGAAACAGAAGGTTCCAGGAAGAAGCAGTGCTTTCAGATAAAAGTCCCGTAGAGGATAGCACAGAACATGAAGAGGAAGATCATGTTCAGGACGAGCAGGATCACGAGGAGGAAACCTCGAAAAAAGTTGCCCGCAAAAGCATTTTTGATAAGTGGGCAGAGAAATTCAAAGATTTTTTAGACAACGCAGAGTAATAAAGATACAACCAGTAAAACAGAGTTTATGAGCAGTACAGAATTTGGAGACATCTCATTCGATTTACCTAAGAATCAATCGAACGTCATCAAAGTGATTGGTGTAGGCGGTGGAGGAAGCAATGCCATCAACCACATGTTCCAGTTAGGAATAAAAGGAGTTGATTTTGTTGTTTGTAATACCGATTCACAGGCACTTGAGAACAGTCCGGTTCCCAACAAGATTCAATTAGGTGTGACCTTAACCGAAGGACTAGGAGCAGGAGCGAATCCCGAGATCGGGGAAAAAGCAGCAGTAGAAAGTTTTGAAGAAATCAAACAAATGCTGGATACCAATACCAAGATGGTGTTTATCACTGCCGGAATGGGTGGAGGTACCGGTACAGGAGCTGCGCCAATCATTGCCAAACAGGCAAAAGAACTGGATATCCTTACAGTTGGGATCGTGACAATTCCCTTTCAGTTTGAAGGAAGGAACAGGAACGAGCAGGCCCAGTTAGGGGTAGAAAGACTGAGAAGTCATGTAGATTCACTTATCGTGATCAACAATAACAAGCTTCGTGAGGTTTATGGAAACCTTGGTTTCAAAGCCGGTTTCTCTAAGGCAGATGAAGTCCTGGCTACAGCTTCCAGGGGTATTGCTGAAGTTATTACGCATCACTACACCCAGAATATTGACTTGCGCGATGCCAAGACCGTATTGAGCAATTCTGGTACTGCGATCATGGGGTCCGCTCAGGCCTCTGGCGCAAACAGGGCTACAGATGCGATCATGAAAGCTTTAGACTCTCCGTTGTTGAATGATAATAAGATTACCGGTGCCAAGAATGTTTTACTGCTCATTGTTTCCGGTAACGAAGAGATCACCATAGATGAGATTGGTGAGATCAACGATCACATACAGGCAGAAGCCGGTCACAGCGCGAACATCATTATGGGTGTTGGTGAAGACGAGGCTTTAGAAGATGCCATTGCTGTAACTATCATCGCTACTGGTTTCGATGTAGAACAGCAGAATGAGATTACGAATACCGAAACAAAAAAGATTATCCATACCCTGGAAGATGAACAAAAGGCCGAACAGGACCTTTCTGCCAAGAATTCAGGACCGGTATCCCAGGTTAGTGCTCCCATGAACAAACCTGCAGAAAACCAATTGCAGTTCGAGGAGCCTCAAAAAGAGGAAAAGATCATCCATACCCTGGACGAGAACGAAGAAGAAGTAGATGAGGTAGGAAATATTCAGAAAAAGGTAGATGACGTCTATAAAACTCCAGATTATGCGAGAAAGCTGGACGTTATCTATGAAGAAGTAGATCCAGAGGATTTTATCATTAACGATACTTCAGAAGAAATCAGGGCCATGGAAGTGAACGACCCTGAGGAAGTAAAGTCTGAAAGCGAAGAGCAATTCATGTTCACTTTCGATATGCCGGCAAACCAGGAAAGAGAAGAGCCAAAGGCAAAATTCCAGCAGGAAGAAATTACCAGACATAGCCTGGAAGAGGAAGAAGATCAGCAGGAAGCGAGAAATATCAAGGTAAACGAAGCCATAGAGATAGTTCCTGTGACCGAAAGCTCTAACCAGGGGATAAAAAGATACAGCCTGGACGATTATATGGAAATGGAAGAGAAGCTGGAGAGATCCAAGGCACCTCAAAAAGAAGAGGAGATAAAGGATGAAACCATCGCTTTTGAAAAAAGAACCGTGGAACCTGCTCCTAAGAAGGAAGAAAGCGGAGATGCGCACGATCCTTTCGACAATCCAATTTCATCTGAGGTTGTGAGACAAAGAACTGCCGAGAGAAAAGCAAAAATGAAAGAATTCAATTATAAGTTCAGAACGGGATCTGCACAGATCGACGAGATCGAGAAGCAGCCTGCTTATAAGCGTGCGGGGATCGAACTGGATAATTCTAAACCAGGAGAGGGAAAATTGTCCCGTACCAGCATAGACCAGGACGAGAACAATGATCTTCACTTCAGGAGAAACAATTCTTTTCTACATGATAATGTAGATTAATTTTCAACCTAGCCACGAAAAAGGGACGCAAAATTGCGTCCCTTTTTTATTGCTTAAATTTACAAGTGCTATTGCTGGCTTTGTGCCGCTACCTCGTCTGTATCTCTACGGTATTTCAACATGGAAATTCCGGCGACGAAGAATACAAAGCCCAGGATAGTAAGCGCCCATGGACTAAGCATTAAGGCTACACTACCAAAAATCCCTAAAACTCCCATTACAAGCGCTATGGCGCCACCAATGGTCATTATCATTGCTAAGACTTTAATCATAACTTGTTTTATTGGTTATGAAATAAAAGTAGCTAAACAATCTTTTGAAAAATGAACATTAACAAATTTTACCACTTGCGTTGCAGGCGTAGGATCTCGTTTTCAGTTTCTTTTTCATCGGCCCAACCCAGTAATTCAGAGGTGTCGGCAGGATCGTAATTCAGGAACCAGCTTTCCATGATGATCCTGGCTGGTTAATACTTTTTTACGAAATCTTTAAAACTTTCTACATTAATCGTCCTAAGTGACTCATCGGCAGGGATCGCGATCACTTTAAAATCTTCTTCTCCTGCATCTATCAATTTTATCATTCCTATGGGGATGAACTCTATGATCTTACCGGAGGGAATGGTGGAACTAAGCACCATCACATCAAGGGCATCACCATCTCCTCCTTTTTCAGGATCTGAAAAAGTGGATGGGATGAACCCATAATTCCCTGGGTAGGGCAAGAAATCTATCTTGCGTTCTTCACCATCCCTTAGTGAAGGTTTAAAGACCTTATCGATCTTATGATATTCTATCTTGGAATTTGTACCCGCCGGGATCTCTATGACCGCCTGGAAATAACCATTTTTCGACCTGAGTTCTGTATTTAGGTAATCCTCCGGAGATTTACAGGCCTGGAAAAGGCAAAAGAAAATGAGCAGGAGGCTGGCTCGCATGCTAGTTCCAGTAGATCATGAAATACTTGATCTTGGCCGTGTCTGGGATCTGCGAAGCCATGATCTTGCTGTCTGTATCGTATCTCAGGCTGGTAGGTAACTGGTCTTTGTCTATAGTGATATATGCATTGATCTCGTCGATGAAAACCACTGCAGAATTGATAGTATTTTCTATTCTCGAGATATTATAATTTTCAACGATGTCCTTGAAAGTGCTCTGTATGGTGATCCCGTTCTTGGTCTCATACCTCGGATCCAGAATCCTGATATACCCGATAGTACTTGTGGAATCGAATTCCTGAAGTGGTTCCAGGCTTAATAAAGCTTCTCCATCCTGGCTGAATATCTTGATCTCATCTGTAGACCTGAATTCCTGTGGACCGCTGGTTTGGCGTACGATACTGTCGTTCTTAAAAATTGAGTCTAGTTGATTAATCCTGATCTCTTTTTTAAGCGGACCCACCTGGTTAGAAGTAATTAAATAAGGGTTTTCTTCATCATTGGTACAGGAAACGATACCTGCACATAAACCAAGAATAAATAAAGCTTTTTTGTACATATTAGATTGAGTAGTTTTTATTTTAAAAATTTATTCAGGATGCCCATGACTCCCCTGATAAAGGTAGCACTCGTAAGGACCTTGATTACTGCTCCTTCGGTACTGCTTGTTCGACGGCGGGTGCTGGGTTTTGTTACTTCTTCTCGTTGTTTTTCTGCCTTTTCTTTTGCTTCCGTTTTTTCTGCTTCTTCTATCTTCCTGTTCAGCAGTTCATAGGCGCTTTCGCGGTCTATTTCCTCGTTATATTTTTTTACCAGTTCAGACCTGTCTATTAGTTGCTTTAATTCAGAATCTGAAAGTATGTCCATCCTGCTCATCGGCGCCCTGAGCATGGTAGCTACCAGGGGAGAAGGTCTTCCTTTCTCGTCCAGTGCGGAAACCAGTGCTTCACCAATACCTAACGAGGTAAGCATGTTTTTGGTATCATAAAATTGAGATTCGGGATAATTTTCTGCGGCAAGTTTTATGGCTTTCCTGTCCTTGGCTGTGAAAGCCCTTAAGGCATGCTGAACTTTTAGTCCCAGCTGGCCCAATACCTCTTCCGGAACATCGGCCGGGTTCTGGGTAACAAAGTAGATGCCTACTCCCTTAGATCTTATGAGCTTAACGATATTCTCGATCTGGTCGAGCAATGCATCTGAAGCCTCCTCGAAAATAAGATGTGCCTCATCTATGAACATCACCAGTTCTGGTTTGTCCATATCGCCCTTCTCTGGAAAGGTGGTATAGATCTCCGCCAAAAGGCTTAGCATAAAAGTTGAGAACAGTTTTGGCCTGTCCTGTATATCGGTTAGCCTTAGAATGTTTACAAAGCCCTTGCCTTCATAGGTCTTCCGAAGCAGGTCGTTCACCTCGAAGGATCTTTCCCCAAAGAAAAGATCTGCTCCCTGCTGTTCTAGAGCCACGATCTTTCGCAAAATGGCGCCGGTAGAAGCCGTTGAGATCCTGCCATAATCTTTTTCGAACTCTTCCTTGCCCTCCTCGGTCGCATACTGAATGATCTTTTTAAGGTCTTTCAGGTCCAAAAGCGGGAGCTGATTATCGTCACAATATTTAAAGATGATAGCCAGGATACCGGTTTGGGCTGAAGTAAGGTCCAGTATTCTTGATAACAATACCGGACCGAATTCGCTAACCGTTGCCCGTAACCGAACTCCCTCCTGGTTGGAAAGGGTGAGTATCTCTACTGGTGCGGCCTTCTTGTCAAAAGGAAAATTGAGCTTCTTATGTCGGTCGTTTATAAAATCGGCTCCTTCAGAGGGCTCGGCGATACCGCTTAGATCTCCTTTAACGTCCATTAAAAGAACCGGCACCCCTTTTTCCGAAAGATTTTCAGCAATGATCTGCAAGGTTTTCGATTTTCCGGTTCCGGTAGCTCCGGCAATAAGGCCATGGCGGTTCATGGTCTTCAAAGGTATCTTTACGGCAGCGTCTGCATGTACTTCAGAATTTAGCATTCCCGCCCCTAAATACAGGTAATCACCTTTGGTGGTATAGCCTTTCTGAATTTCTTCAATAAAATGCGCTGCTGTATCCATTGTTGCTAAGTTATTATAAAATTGATAATTCAAAAGAAGAAACAATTCACATTCTCCTGGAGAACAAAATTGTTTTAATTTAAATATAGCTTTACTTTTATAAATATCAGGATAGTCTAACTTGTTAATTTAACTTTTGCCACCAAGCATGCGAAACCTATATCTCCTGGCCTTAGTAATGTGTATTTCGGCCTGTAGCTCCAAAATAAAGACCTTTAAAAAAATCACCGATTCAGATGAGCCCAGGCTTTCCCAGGTTTTTAAGAATGCCAAAAAGCACGAGGTGCAGATCATCTATTCCCGGATAATTCGAAAAAATGGAGAGGTGAAATTCCGGGATTATAAATACCGGCTGGACCCTGAGGCCTATTTTTATCCAGCCAGTACGGTAAAACTTCCTATTGCAGTACTTAGCCTGGAAAAGCTTAATGAACTTCAGGAGCAGGGCGTTAGCATAGATAAGAATACTCCTTATAGGTTCGAAAATGATTCGGTGACCCATAAGATCTCTGAGGATATTGACGCGATCTTCGCGGTGAGTGATAATGATGCCTACAATCGTTTGTTCGAATTCCTTGGGCAGGATTATATCAATTCAAAATTGAGGAATAAAGGCTTGGCACCCATCAGGATCTCGCACAGGTTTTCGGGAGAGGGCTCAGACGCAACAGATACGAGGCGAATGATCTTCGATACCTCGCAGGGAGAATACGAAATGCCGGTTACGCATAACGAAAAGGCAGATTCGCTGCAGATATTTGATGTGATAAAAGGAAAGGCCTATATAAAGGAGGATAAAGAGGTAAAAGAGCCTTTCAGTTTCGCCTATAAAAATTATTTTCCCTTGCTGGTGCAGCATAATTTGATGAAGCGCCTGTTCTTCCCTGATCATTTTACAAACGACCAGACCTTTTTGCTAGGCCAGGAAGATCGAAAGTTCCTAAAAGCTGCCATGTCCAGGTTGCCTCGTGAAATGGATTATGACGAAACCGAATATTATGACAGTTACGGCAAGTTCTTTATCTACGGTGATTCTAAAGATCGTATCCCTGAACATATGAAAATATATAATAAAGTGGGCTATGCCTACGGCACTCTTACCGAAACCGCCTATATCCAGGATAAGAAAAACAATGTGGAATTCCTTTTATCTGCCACGCTGCTGGTGAACGAGAACCAGGTGTTCAATGACAACAATTATGAATATGATGAGGTGGGTATTCCATTTCTGGCAGAACTGGGCAGGCAGATCTACCAGAAGGAATTAGATCTTAAAAAATAAGTTATTGTACGGCCGGTGATAAAAGGCGGATACTTCCTTCACTGGCGTTTAATTCAGCTTCCAGGCCATTAGGAATAGTAACATTGTCACTTATATGGCCGATCATTGCTCCGGAATATGCCGGGATGTTCAGGGGTTTAATGTAATGGTCTATCACCTCTTCCAGGGTTAATGAGCCGTAGCCGCTGCCGCCGGGGTCACAGTCGGTGCATTTTCCAAAAACGAAACCGCTTATTTGATCAAAGACTCCGCCCAGGTAAAGTTGGGACATCATACGGTCTACTGCGTAAATTTTTTCTCCTACGTCTTCCAGATAAAGGATCTTTCCTGTCCAGTCCTTAGGGAAGTATTCCGAACCCATGATGCCGGTTAGCACAGATAGGTTTCCGCCAAGCAGCTGCCCCTTGACCGTGCCTTCGGTGATCACGCGGATCCGGTTTTTGGTCTGAACCAGTTCATCTCCTTTGTCTGTGGGGTTTCTATAGGTGACGGCTTCCTTCTGAAAAAGAAGTCGTTTTAAATAATCTGTACTAAAGGAATTCCAGCTGGAAACGGCCACGGGACCGTGAAAACTTACCAGCCCGGTTTTTTCAAAAATTGCCGTGTGCAGGGCCGTGATGTCGCTATAGCCAATAAAGACCTTCGGATTCTTTTTGATCGCCGCATAATCTAATTTATCCAGGATACGGGCTGCGCCGGAACCTCCTCGTAACGCGATCACCGCGCTTATGGAATCATCCCGGAACATATCGTTGAATTCCTCTGCTCTTTCTTCATCGGTTCCCGCAAGATGGCCATAGCGGTTGCGGGTATTCTTTCCGAATTTCACTTTTAGGCCCAGGGCTTCGAAAGATTCCTTAGCGATCTCGTAGGGTTCAGATTCAAAAATCGCGCTGGCGGGACTTACAATCCCTATGGTATCTCCTTCTTTCAGGGCTTTGGGAAGTAAAACGTCCTTATTGTATTCATAATTATTTAAGTCCGTGAAAGCATTTGCATGTAGGGGGAGTATCAGGCCTCCTATCCCGATATTCTGTATAAATTTTCTTCGTTGCATTTTTTAAGTAGGTTATCGATTAATAATTATCTCGTATTTGCCCCAGGATCCTCACCATAGCTTTTTTTAGGTCGTAAGTGGGAACGGTGTAGTTGCTATTCATAAAGCTAAAAATAAGCGTTTTGCCACTCTGCGTGAGCAGGAATCCGCTAAGGCTGTGATTGTTTCTCAGCGTTCCCGTCTTGGCATAAATATAGGGAGTTTCGGCATGGTAATAATTCTTGAGGGTGCCCGATTCTCCGCCTGCGGCCAGAATCTGGAAAAGCTCTTCTTTTGGTTTTTTCGCCTCGATCTTTTCTATAAGCTTTACCATTGTCCTGGGGGTGAAAAGGTTATACCTGGAAAGGCCTGAGCCATCTATCCACATAGGTTCGTCTGGCAGGTCCTGCAAATGTTTTTCTTTCATATGCTTTATGGCGATATTCGTTTTTAAGGTGTCTGAGATCTTTCCTGCAGCCATTAAAAGTATCTGCTCGGCAATAAAATTATCGCTAACCTGCATCATACGTTTATAGATGCTGTCGCTGGGGATACTATATAAGGTCTTATCGAATTCAAGATCTTTCATTTCGTCCTTATAAATTGCTACAGGTTTTTTCAGGGTATCTGTAAGTAAGCTGGCAATAAGCTCCTCTGAAAATTTAAAAGGAACCTGCTGGGTCCATTTCTCTCCGCGGTCATAGGCTTGATAAGTGATCTTATTTGATGAAAGCTCTCTCTGGGCATATTTGTTTTCAGGAAAAAATGCTGCGACCTGCTGTACCGAATCCTGAAGTATTTCCGGGCTCACCTTAGGCGCATTGTTGCCGCTGAAAGTTAACTGGATCAGGTTGCCATAGATGGGCAGGTCTATTTTTTCAGCTGAATAGTAAGAATCGTAATCATCCCATGCCCAGCCCGGTCCAAGGCTTTTCTCTTGATATTTGGGCGGAGCATAGAACAGTTGATAAGGGCTTTGCTTTAGGAAATTATAAATTTTGGATTCCGGTAAATCGGGATTCAGCAGCGAGGGGTCTCCGGTACCTTTAAAGATCAAACTGTCACCCTTGATACTATATTCCAGGGCCTTTAGGGAATCTTCCAGGATTACCAGGCCGGTATATAAGGTGAAAAGTTTTGTGTTCGAAGCCGGGGTGAAATATTTACCGGAATTATGCTCATACAGCATTTTATCCTCTTCAGGGTCATACACGGCCAGGCCTGCGAAACCCTTCTGAAAAATAGCCGATTCATTGAACTGCTTTTCAATCTTCCTGTTCGTTCTTTTAATGCTGGAACAGGAGGTACCTAGCAACAGGATTGTCAGAAATGCAGAGATCCGTATAAAAACGGAAGGCGTTAGATCTAAAAGTAGGCCGAAATGGGAGAGTTTATTGTTCAAGGCTGTAGAGAGCTTAGGTTAATTATAGTTGGTGGTTCATAAAAATAGGAATTTTAACTTCATTTAAAGACCTAAAAATTTACAGAGGAGAATTTCCAGTTCAAATTTTATTACTTTTAAAAATACGCCGACCAGAGAATTTTTAACCTAAATTTTTAAAATGAAAACCCTCAAATCTATCTTTCTGTCAAGCTTTCTCTTTATTGGTATGATCTCCTGCAAAACCTCCAGGATCGTTGATAAACCAATAGATTTCGGTGAGGATCGTAAGGATCTCAGTTTGAAATATATGAAAGATCGATATGGTTTGGAAAGTAGCAGTCCCCAGATCGAGCCTAAAATGATCGTACTGCACTGGACGGCAATCCCAACCCTGGAGGCATCTTTCCGGGCTTTTGAAAATTCCCGGCTTCCCCAATCACGCGAGGAGATCTCGGGAGCGGGGCAGTTAAATGTTTCCGCGCATTTCCTGGTAGACAGGGATGGTACTATCTACCGGCTAATGCCCGAAAACCTTATGGCAAGGCATGTGATAGGACTGAATCACGCTGCCATAGGTATAGAGAATGTTGGTGGCACCAGGGATACCCCGCTTACCGATGCACAGTTAGAAGCTAATATTTACCTGGTGAATTATTTAAGCGATAAATATGATATAGATTACGTGATTGGCCATTATGAATACACCAATTTTGAAGGTCATGAATTGTGGCTGGAAAAAGACGAAGCCTATCGTACCAAGAAGACCGATCCCGGAGAAGATTTCATGGCTAAACTGAGGAATGCCGTAAAAGACAAGAATTTTAAAGAAGTACCTTCAAAATAGAAATTGTGAATAAAATCATTAGCCTACTCTGCCTTTTAGTTTTTAGTATAGCAAATTTACTGGCACAGACGGAAGAATTTGCTGAAGAATTATTTGAAAATTATCCGGATTTCAAAGAGGATAAGATCACCGAGCGCCGTATAAAGCATGAACTCATAATTTCGCTTATCGAGGACCTGAAAGCTGAAGCTGAGCTTGAAATAATGAAAGTAGGGGAGTCTATCGAGGGCCGTAGCCTCAATTTGATAAGCCTTGGAAACGGGGATACTGATGTTTTCCTGTGGTCGCAGATGCATGGCGATGAATCTACGGCGACCATGGCGATCTTTGATATTCTGAATTTTTTCAATTCAGATGAATTTGAAGCTGAAAAAAAGGAAATGCTCAGCAACCTCAGGATACATTTTCTACCCATGCTGAATCCTGATGGCGCCGAAAAATTCACTCGTAGAAATAGCCTGGGTATAGATGTGAACCGGGATGCCCTAAGGTTGCAGTCCCCCGAAGCAAAGACCTTGAAAAGGGTGAGGGATAGCCTGGAAGCCGATTTCGGATTTAATCTACACGATCAGAGCAAATATTATAATGCCGAGCGGACAGAGAAACCGGCTACCATCTCTTTCCTGTCTCCGGCCTATAATTACGAAAAGGATATCAACAAGGTTCGGGGAAATGCTATGAAAGTGATCGTAAAGATGAACCAGGTGTTGCAGCAGTTTGCTCCGGGCCAGGTGGGACGCTATAACGATGATTTTGAACCCAGGGCGTTTGGGGATAATATTCAAAAATGGGGTACCAGTACCATTCTTATTGAATCTGGAGGTTATCCTGATGACCCCGAAAAACAGGAGATCAGAAAATTGAATTTTGTAAGTATTATCACGGCCCTACATTCTATAGCCACTGGGAATTTTAAAGATTCAGGTATTTCAGAATATGAAAAAATACCGAATAATGATCGGATGTTGTTCGACCTTAAACTTACTGGTCTTGGTTATGACCTAAACGGAAAGACCTATACACTGGACCTGGGGATCAACCAGTTTGAAAATGACCTAAAAGGGAATTTAGATTTTTACTATTCCGGAAGGATCGTTGATCAGGGTGACCTTTCAACCAGTTTTGCTTATGAAGAGCTTGATGCTTCGGGACTGAAACTTGAATTTGGGAAAATTTATCCAGATATGGTTAATTCTAAAGAGGAACTTGATAAACTGGATACTTCAGATTTGCTTAAAAAAGGTTACGCCTATATAAAAGCAGGTGAAGCTTTATTGCAACAGGACTACGCAGAATTTCCATTAAACCTGGTTTCAATAGAATTTAAGCTCAATGAGAACTTAAGGCCGGGAAAGGATGCGAATTTCTTTCTTGCCAAAAATGGAGATATAAAATACGCGGTGATCAATGGGTTTTTAAGTGATCTGGACAATCCTGAGCAGGAAATCAAGAATGCTTTGATCCTGAAGTAAACTCAATTTTATTCAGATTGGCTGAGGTCGCCTAGAAGTTCAAGTTTGCTTATCTTTGCAGGCTATGATTTCAGAAGAGACAAAAGAACTGGTAGATAGAGGGATTATGCTTCCTTTAATGGAAGAATTCTATACCATTCAGGGAGAAGGATACCACAAGGGAACTGCAGCCTACTTCATCCGCATAGGTGGGTGCGATGTGGGTTGCCACTGGTGTGATGTGAAGGAGAGTTGGGATGCCGAGGTTCATCCGCCAACGCATATTGGCCAGATCGTTGAAAATGCTACAAAATATTCCAAGACTATAGTGATCACAGGTGGGGAACCGCTTACCTGGGATATGACCGAGCTTACGGGCAGCCTTAAAAAACAAGGTTGTGATATTCATATCGAAACTTCCGGCGCTTATGATCTAACGGGAACCTGGGACTGGATCTGTCTTTCTCCAAAGAAGATCAAGCTTCCCAAACCAGAGATCTATCCACAGGCACACGAGCTTAAGGTCATCGTTTTTAATAAGCACGATCTTAAATTCGCCGAGGAGCAGGCCGCTAAAGTAAGTGAGGATTGTATCCTTTACCTTCAGCCGGAATGGAGTAACCGGGAAAAAATGATCCCGCTTATCGTGGATTACGTGATGAAGAACCCAAAATGGAAGGTATCTTTGCAAACGCATAAATATTTGAATATCCCATAAAAAAAGCGCCCTATTGAGGCGCTTTCTTATTTCAGGTAAAATATTGTTCTATTTGGCAGCCTTGAAGGGCACTTTTACATAACTGTCATCCCATCCAATGATAAGGTCTGCTCCGTTGTTAGCTTCCTGGAAGGCCATCGAAAGAGCTTCGATAGTATTAGGTGCCTGTCTCACGGGAACCTGTATTCTCACTTTATCCTCTTTTTCAGAATATTCGTAAGCACCCCAAGTATTGGTCTTATTGTTTAGGATCACCGTCCATTCCTTTTCACCTGGAATAGTATATAAGGTATAAGTGCCTGCTTTGATCAAAGCATCTGCAACTTTCATATCCTTATAAAGAGTGATCTCTGTAGCTTCGTTGGCTCCGGTTCTCCAAACTTCACCATAAGGGATAAGTTTTCCGAAGATCTCACGGTTTCTTTTTTGAGGTCGGCTATAAATTACCCTGGCCACGGCAACATCGTTTTCGTCGCGATACATCGCCAGGTCCATTGGGCTTGCGTCCATTTTTGAGAACTTAAGTTCTTCTTTGGTGAAATTCACCTTATCGTCCTCCTGGGCATTCACCGGGTTGGCGATCAATAAACAAATAGCACTAATTCCTCCTATTATAAGCTTTTTCATGTCTTTCTGGGTTTGATTTAATTTTCACTAAAGATAATTGAAGCCAATTGTCCTATTTGTTAAAAAAGAATAAAGGTGCTGTTAAAATTTAAAGGAGTTTATATATGAAAGAACAAAGGGGGATATTAAGCCCGTTTTCTTTATTCTGAAACCTAATTCCAAATTAAAAGTTTCATTTAATAATCAATAGGGCTTTTTATGTTTTATAAAGATAAGTAAGAACGCATATTTGTCTTGTAATTAAAAAACAAATAAGTCATGTGTGGAATTTTAGCAGTTATCGGAAAAGACATTGAAGCGGCAAAAATAAGCAGCCTTTCAAAAAGAATGTCTCACAGAGGACCCGATGAAAGCGGATTAAAAATTACAGAAAAGGGGCATGTGCTTGCTCACGAGCGCCTTTCTATTGTAGATCTAACAACCGGGATCCAACCAATTCAGGGAAGCAGTTCAGCCTGGATGGTTCACAATGGGGAGATCTATAACCACATGGACTTAAGAAATAATGAATTAAAGGATCATAGTTTCAGGACTACCGGCGATTCAGAGGTGATCGTTCATATGTATGAAAAGTACGGGGTGGATTTTGTAGATAAACTGGATGGTGTGTTTTCTTTCGTAATCATAGACGGCGACGATTTTATCGTTGGCCGGGATCCGATAGGGGTGAAACCACTTTATTTTGGAACCGACGAGACCGGAGCAATGTGGTTTGCCAGCGAAATGAAAGCCTTGGCAGACGCCTGTGTTGAATTTTCAGCATTCCCTCCGGGACATTACTATACTCCTGAGACCGGGTTCGTGAGATATTATACTCCTGAATGGTTCGATTCTGAAAAGGCGGTTCAGCCGGCAGATCTCTCTAAATTAAGAGAAAGCCTGATCGACGCGACCAGGAAAAGATTAATGGCAGATGTACCTTTAGGAGTTTTGTTAAGCGGAGGTCTGGATTCTTCATTAACCTCTTCTATTGCTGCTCGTTTAATGGAAGATTCAGGACAAAAACTACATTCTTTCTCTATAGGCCTGGATGCAGATGCTCCAGACTTGAAGGCCGCCAGGAAAGTTGCCGATTTCCTGGGTACAGAACATCACGAGATACATTTCACAGTGGAAGGGGGAATCGAAATCCTGAGCAAACTGGTATGGCACCTGGAAACCTATGATGTGACTTCCATCAGGGCGAGTACCCCAATGTATTTCCTTTCCAAAGCTATTGCTGAAAAAGGGATCAAAGTGGTACTTTCAGGAGAGGGTTCAGATGAGATTTTTGGGGGCTATCTTTACTTCAAGAACGCTCCTTCAGCAGAGGAATTTCAGAAGGAAACGATCAGAAGGGTGCAAAGACTTGCCACTGCAGACTGTTTAAGAGCTGATAAATCGACGATGGCTCATGGTTTGGAAGCTAGGGTGCCATTTCTGGACAAAGCCTTTTTAAAGACAGCTATGGAGATCGTTCCGGAAGAAAAAATGCCTAAAACCTATGATGGTGTAGAAAAATACATCCTGAGAAAAGCTTTTGATACTCCTGAGCGACCATTCTTGCCGGAAGAAGTATTATGGCGACAAAAAGAACAATTTAGCGATGGAGTGGGCTACAACTGGATAGACCAGTTGATCGAGTACGCTTCAAGACAGGTTAGCGATGTACAAATGGAAACCGCGGCCTTAAAATACCCGGTGAACACTCCGGCGACCAAAGAGGCATATTTCTATCGTGAGCTGTTCCATAAACATTTCCCTCAGGAATCTGCTGCTAAAACAGTGAAAAGATGGATCCCGAAATGGCAAAAAGACCTGGATCCAAGTGGAAGGGCGAACGAAACTCATGTGGCTCCAGGAATGAAAAAAGAGATGCAAAAAGTTTAATTATACCAACCCTACTTTTTAAAAACCCGAAACCGGAATTAATTGTTCCTGGTTTCGGGTTTTTCCACATAATTTGTTGATAACTTAAGACCTTATAAGGTTGCTTCAACCTGTTAAAAATATGCGAATTGTTATATTTGTTCGTTATCCAAAAGAGACGAAATTAATTAGCATATTATATGAGCGAAGAAGCTAAGAAACATAATTATTCCGCCGACAGTATTCAGGCACTGGAGGGCATGGAGCATGTTCGTATGAGGCCTTCGATGTACATAGGTGATACAGGCGTTAGAGGTCTGCATCATTTGGTATATGAAGTTGTTGATAACTCTATCGATGAAGCCCTTGCAGGACACTGTGATAATATTAAAGTTACCATCAATGAGGATAATTCTATTACCGTAGAGGATAACGGTAGGGGAATTCCTATTGATATGCATAAAAAAGAAGGAGTTTCCGCACTTCAGGTTGTAATGACCAAGATTGGTGCCGGGGGTAAATTCGATAAAGATTCTTATAAGGTTTCTGGAGGACTTCACGGGGTTGGAGTTAGTTGTGTGAACGCACTCTCTACTCATCTTAAAGCAACTGTTTACAGGGATAACCAGATCTGGGAACAGGAGTATGAGATCGGGAAGCCGTTATACCCGGTAAAACCTGTGGGAGAAACTGAGCTTAGTGGTACAATTGTGACCTTTAAGCCAGATCCAAGTATTTTCCAGCAAACCCTTGAATATTCTTATGATACCCTGGCAAGCCGTATGCGTGAGCTGGCTTTTCTTAATAAAGGGATCAGGATCAGCTTAACCGATAAAAGAAACAAGGAGGAGAATGGTGAATATGTTCATGATGATTTCCATTCTGAAGAAGGTTTAAAGGAATTTATAAAATTTTTAGACGGTAACCGTGAGCCTATCATTGGGGATGTGATCTCCATGGAAGGTGAGAAGAATGATATTCCTGTTGAGGTTGCGATGATCTATAATACTTCATTTAACGAGAACCTTCACTCTTATGTGAACAACATTAATACGCACGAAGGTGGTACTCACCTTTCCGGTTTCAGAAGAGGTCTTACGACCACACTGAAAAAATATGCTGATGCTTCCGGACTTTTGGATAAGGTGAAATTTGAGATCACGGGGGATGACTTCCGTGAAGGTTTAACGGCAATTATTTCGGTTAAGGTTGCTGAGCCTCAGTTCGAAGGTCAGACCAAAACAAAGCTGGGTAACCGTGAGGTGACTTCAGCGGTATCTCAGGCGGTTTCTGAAATGCTTGAGAATTACCTGGAAGAAAATCCGAACGATGCCAAGACCATCGTACAAAAAGTGATACTTGCTGCGCAGGCCAGAAATGCTGCGAAAAAAGCCCGTGAAATGGTTCAGCGTAAAACTGCCATGAGTGTTGGTGGTTTGCCTGGGAAATTATCTGACTGCTCTGAGCAGGATCCGGCACAATGCGAGGTATTCCTTGTTGAGGGAGACTCGGCGGGTGGTACGGCCAAGCAGGGTCGTGACCGTAAGTTCCAGGCCATACTTCCGTTAAGGGGTAAGATCCTGAACGTTGAAAAAGCCATGTCTCACAAGGTTTTCGATAATGAGGAGATCAAGAATATCTATACTGCACTTGGAGTTACCATTGGTACCGAAGAGGATAGTAAAGCCTTGAACCTTGATAAGTTGCGTTACCATAAGATCGTGATCATGTGTGATGCGGATGTGGATGGTAGCCACATCGAAACTTTAATTCTTACATTCTTCTTCCGTTACATGAGGGAGCTTATCGAGAATGGTCATATCTATATTGCTACTCCGCCTCTTTATTTAGTGAAGAAAGGCCAGAAGAAGCGCTATGCGTGGAACGAAAAGGAGCGTGACGAGATTGCTGCCGAATATAGCGGAGGGGTTCAGATTCAGCGTTATAAAGGTCTTGGAGAGATGAACGCAGAGCAACTTTGGGATACTACCATGGATCCTAATTTTAGAAAACTAAGACAGGTAAACATCGACAATGGGGGAGAAGCTGACAGGATCTTCTCTATGCTGATGGGAGACGAGGTTCCGCCAAGGCGAGAATTTATAGAAAAGAACGCGAAATACGCTAATATCGACGCGTAATTCCAGCTTGAAATATTTAAAAAGACCCACACCAGATTAACAGTGTGGGTTTTTTTGTTCAGGCCATTTTTGGAAATTATATTTTATTATTTTTACCGCAACTAAACCCAATGTATCGTGAAAAATTTAACCAAGGCAATACTTTTAGTAATTGTACTATTTTCAATATCTGCTAAGGCTCAGGAAGAATCAGATCTTGATCGTTTCGTGAACGACATGTTATTTCTTGCAGACGGTTTTGCTTCCCCGGCTTCTGAAAGCGCTGCATACCAGGCGACCGCCGGCTGGTTTACTTCAGCAAGAGCTTTGGAAAAGTGGAAAGTAGATGTTTCCCTTCACGGGAATGCTATTTTTGTGCCTACCAGCAAGAAAGAGTTTACCATAAATAATAATGATTTTTCAATTCTTGAAATTACAGGTAATGATAGAGCTGTAGTTCCAACAGCTTTCGGAAAGAATACAGATGTACAATTCGAGGGCGAGGTGAATTATAATGGCCAGGTAATTCCAATTAGTGGATTTGATGCGATCGACGGGATCGACAAAGAAGCACTTATCTATCCTTTTGCCCAGGTTTCTGTAGGCTTGCCATATGGAACCGAAATTGGGGTGAGAGCTTTGCCATCCATGGAAATCAATGGTTCAGAATTCAGTACTTACGGTGTAGGGATTAAGCATAATTTCAATCAATACTTTAGGTTCGATGATGAAGAGAATCTTCAGGTGGCAGCCATCCTTTCCTATAATATATTTGATGTGAAATATGATTTTGATCCTATTTCTATAGACCAGGTGGTGCAGTTAGATCTTATTGACGTTTCAGCCAATGTTTGGATGGCCGAGGTGCTTGCTTCAAAAAGATATGAGAACTTCGAGATCTTCGGAGCTTTAGGAGTTGCCCAGTCAGATTTCGAATATGAATTTGGAGGAGATGGAATTGCCTTACCGCTTATCAATACAGAATTGACAAGGCTTAACGATACAGAAGCTCAGTTCAAGGGGGATATTGGTTTTAATCTGTATTTTGAAAGATTCAAGATCAGTACCATGGCGACGGCTGGGAAGTTTGTGAATGTGAACCTTGGTTTACACTTCATATTGTAGTCGCTGGCTTTGATTTAACCATTCCTTATTATTATTACTGCCTCATTATTCGTAATTTCGCAGTCAATATTAATAGAAATCAAATAATATTTTAACATGAAAGTTACCATAGTAGGAGCAGGTGCCGTAGGTGCCAGCTGTGCCGAATATGTTGCCATCAAAAATTTTGCTTCAGAAGTAGTGTTGCTGGATATAAAAGAAGGTTATGCTGAAGGTAAAGCAATGGACCTTATGCAGACCGCAACTCTAAATGGCTTCGATACAAAAATAACCGGAAGTACCAACGATTATTCTAAAACCGCGAATTCTGATATCGCTGTTATTACTAGCGGTATTCCACGTAAACCGGGAATGACCAGGGAAGAGCTTATTGGGATCAATGCCGGGATCGTAAAGGAAGTTTCTGCGAATCTTATTAAGCATTCTCCAGATGTGACTCTAATAGTGGTGAGTAATCCTATGGATACGATGACTTACTTAGTTCACAAGACTACCGGTCTTCCTAAGAATAAGATCATTGGTATGGGTGGAGCTCTTGACAGCGCCCGTTTTAAGTACAGATTAAGCGAGGCCCTTGAATGTCCTCCATCAGATGTTGACGGAATGGTAATTGGAGGTCACAGTGATACCGGAATGGTTCCTTTGACCAGGCTAGCTACAAGAAATTCTGTGCCTGTATCTGCGTTTCTTTCAGAAGAAAGACTGAACCAAGTTGCTGAAGATACTAAAGTTGGAGGTGCTACCTTGACCAAACTTCTTGGAACCAGTGCATGGTATGCTCCGGGAGCAGCAGTTTCTGGCCTGGTACAGGCGATCGCTTGCGACCAGAAGAAAATGTTCCCATGCTCAGCATTGCTAGATGGTGAATATGGATTAAGCGATCTTTGTATCGGTGTTCCGGCCATTCTTGGAAAAGATGGATTGGAGAAAATTGTGGAGCTGAAATTGGATGATGCTGAGAAAAATAAAATGAAGGAAAGCGCTGAAGGTGTTAAAAAAACCAACGGTTTGCTAGACGTGTAATTTTTTTAGCAGAATCTTTCAAAATATCCTGAAAAGCCACAGTTTTTGTGGCTTTTTTATTGTATTTAAAAGTTAAAATTATCCAAAAAAAAATATTGGGATTTGATAATTGAAGTCCTATATTTGTCCGTTTTTAAAATAGACCTAATAATCAATAATTTGAGGAATAATGCAGAATAAAGGACTTATAAAAGTTTTTGCAATTTTGTTTGGGCTGGTATGTCTTTATCAGCTGTCTTTTACTTTTATAACAAATAGTGTTGAAACTGAAGCAGAGGAATTTGCCGTTCAGAAGATTGGTGAAGATGTAGAGAATTACTCGGAACTTCGTGACCAGGCCGAGGCCCGGTATTTGGATTCCATTGGTAATAATGAAGTGATTGCTGGAGTTACTTACAGCGAGGCGAAAGACAAGGAGCTTAACAAGGGGCTTGACCTTAAAGGAGGTATCAACGTGATCCTTCAGATTTCTGTTAGAGATATCTTAAGCGGACTGGCGAACGATTCCCAGGATCCTGCTTTTAGAAAAGCACTTGCAGAAGCAGACGAAGCTCAGACAGACAGTCAGGAAAACTACGTAGATCTTTTCTTCGAGGCATTCAATAATATCCCGAACGCAAAACTTGCTTCTCCGGATATTTTCGCAAATAAGACCCTTAGCGATGACATCAATTTCAACATGAGCAATGAGGAAGTTGAGCCGATCATCAGAAAAAAGATCGACGAGTCTATTACTTCAGCTTTTGAAGTATTAAGAAAGCGTATCGATAAGTTCGGGGTTACTCAACCAAACATTCAGCGTCTTGGAAATTCAGGAAGAATCCTTGTTGAATTACCAGGAGCAAAAGATATCAGCAGGGTTCAGAACCTGCTTCAAAGTACTGCTCAGTTAGAATTCTGGCATGTGTATAAGAGCAACGAACTAGGAAATTTCCTTGTTCAGGCAAACAACAGACTTGCCGAGATGAAGCGTTCAGAAGAAGCTCCTGCTAAAGAAGCAGATTCTACTGCAACTTCTGGTGATGACGAGATCGATGAGCTTTTGGCAGATGCCGAGGATAGTACTGAAGTTGAAACTGGGAATAACCCGCTTTTCGATCTAATCGTATCTCCTGGTTACCAGGGAGGACCGGTTCTGGCTACTTTCAAGGTTATGGATACCGCCAAGGTAATGGATTACCTGCAGAAGCCTCAGATCAGGTCTTTACTGCCTAACGATATGCGTTATGCTAAATTCGTTTGGGGTGTGCCAGATGAGGATACTCAAACTACCGGTCTTTACGCTCTAAAAGGGAACCGTAACATGGAGCCACCTTTAAGTGGTAGTGTTATTACCGATGCTCAGCAAACTTACGATCAGCTAGGTCGTATTGCGGTAAGCATGCAAATGGATGGAACCGGAGCTAAGATCTGGGAAGATATGACCGGAAAGGCTTCTAACGAGCAAAGCCAGATCGCCATCGTACTAGATAATATTGTTTATTCTGCACCAGGTGTGTCTACCGGACCGATTTCTGGAGGTAGAAGTGAGATCACCGGTGACTTTAGCATTACCGAAGGTCAGGATTTAGCGAACGTACTACGTGCGGGTAAACTTCCTGCTTCTGCAGATATTATCCAGAGTGAGGTTGTTGGTCCGTCATTAGGTCAGGAAGCGATCGATAGCGGTATCAACTCTTTCGTGATCGCTTTAGTACTTGTTCTTTTATGGATGATCCTTTACTACGGGAAGGCTGGTCTTTTCGCAGACGTTGCCCTAGTTGTGAACATACTTTTCATTTTCGGGATCCTTGCAGGTCTTGGAGCTGTTCTAACCTTACCTGGAATTGCCGGTATCGTTCTTACCATTGGTATGTCTGTAGATGCGAACGTACTTATTTTTGAAAGGATCAAGGAAGAGCTTGCGAAAGGAAAGGTTCAAAAGGATGCGATCAAGGATGGTTTCAACAACGCCTTGTCTTCTATTCTTGATGCCAACATCACCACAGGTCTTACAGGTCTAATTTTATTCCTTCTTGGAACAGGACCCATTAAAGGATTCGCAACCACCTTACTAATTGGTATCGCGACTTCTTTATTCACTGCGATCTTTATTACGAGATTGTTCATCGATGGATATGGTAAAAAAGGAAAATCTCTTGATTTCACTACTTCACTTACGAAGAACCTGTTCACTAATATGAACATCGATTTCCTTAAGAAAAGGAAAGTTGCTTATATCATTTCAGGATTGTTCATCGTAATAAGTATTGGTTCACTTTTCGTACAGGGTCTCAACCAGGGTGTTGACTTTGTTGGGGGTAGAACTTACACGGTACGATTCGCTGATGATGTTAATCCTACTGAAGTTCAGAGCGATCTTGTGGCTACCTTCGGAAGTGCTGAAGCCAAAACCTTTGGTCCAGACAACCAGTTGAAAATCACTACTAAATATAAAGTTGACGAAGAGGGAGCTGAAGTTGATGCAGAGATCCAGAGATCTCTTTACGAGTCACTTTCTTCTTATCTTCCTGCAGACCTAACTTATGATGAGTTTGTAGATGGTGCCGATGATAAGCAGGTAGGAGTAATGCAGTCTATGAAGGTTGGAGCTACCATTGCGGATGATATTAAGAATGCTTCGTTCTGGGCGGTATTAGGTTCTTTAATCGTGGTATTCCTTTACATCTTGTTACGTTTCCGTAAATGGCAATTCAGTTTAGGTGCGGTAGCTGCTGTATTCCACGATGTATTGGTGGTATTAGGTATCTTCTCTCTACTATACAAAGTGATGCCTTTTAATATGGAAATAGACCAGGCTTTCATTGCTGCGATACTTACTGTTATTGGTTACTCGCTGAATGATACCGTGGTTGTATTCGATAGGATTAGAGAATATGTGAACGAGCATGCAAGCTGGCCTTTAGGTAAAACTGTGAACTCTGCGCTTAACAGTACCATTAGCAGAACGCTGAACACCTCGCTAACTACCTTGGTAGTACTTCTTGCGATATTCATCTTTGGCGGTGAAAGCATTAGAGGATTCATGTTCGCGCTTATCGTTGGTGTGGTCGTTGGTACTTACTCTTCCCTGTTCATTGCTACTCCGGTAATGTTCGATAGCGTGAAGAAAAAATCATCTATTCAGAAAAAAGAAAAGCCTAAGACTGAAGAGGCTGCTACTGCCTAAGTGTAGTAGATATCATAAACTTAAAAAGGCTTTCCAATCTGGAAAGCCTTTTTTAATGCCTGAATATTATGGGTTTCTTATGAAAAAAAGGGTTGAGTTCTCTACCATTAATATCATTGGATTCGTTCTGGCTTTCTTGCTGCTGTTTGCAGTCGCATACCTAGTTAACTTATTCATCGAGTTCGATCCAGTATATATCTATAGCTTTATCTTTTTAATTGCGCCTATTTATATGCTTTTCAGGGGAAAGCTACACTTGGAGCTATGCGAAGATTATTTGTTCATCAAATGGCTTAAAAAGCCTCTTTTTGGTAAGCAGCCTGACTATAGAATCCATTATGGCAAAATTCTGCGATGGAAATATCGAAGAGGAGGTAGAGGACCGGATGCCCTGATTTTTATTTTAAAAAGTGGGAAGAAGATTCGGATTCGTCCATCCATATTCAATATGAAAGAATTGGAAACAGATTTTGTAAAATCTTTTGGAAGGCGAATTTCCGAGTTCCATTCGAACCGGTCAACGCAGGAATTAATGGAAGAATTGGCTCAATCAGCCTATGTTCAGAAGCTAAAAAAAGAGAAAGCTATCCTGAATTTCCTGCTAATTCTGAATACGGGAATTACAGTATTATTTCTTGTAGTGGGTTCTTTTTCAGAAGCAGGTTCAGCTGATAAAATCTGGATCTAATTTTGCCTTAGCATTTTAATTTTCCTGCTGCTAAGTTTTAGATTCCATTATGTAAAGAATGAGCTGAAAGAAACTTTGTCTCTGACTTAATCCAGTTTCTTAAAGCTGATTTTATCTCCTTGTTCTACACCCCATGCGTCTGACAAACCTCCGTTTATCTCAAGCACAAATTTTGTAGGTCCTTCTGAAGGTAAAGAGGTTTCATCCCTTGGAGTAGCATTCTTCTGTATGCTCACCAAAGTGCTGTCTGCAGCGTAATAAATGATGTCTAAAGGGATATAGGTATTTTTCATATAAAAGCTTCTTACCCTGGCATCATCGTAAACGAAAAGCATTCCTTGGTCATCTTCCATGCTCTCACGGTACATAAGACCGGTTTGATGCTCATAACTGCTCTCTGCCAGTTCTACATCCAGCTTTCTTAAAGTGTCTCCTGAAGCCTTGATCAGGTAAAGTTCTGCTTCCTTGGTGAAGCTGATCGGTTCGGTCTCGATAACCTCCTCTTTCCTGTCGTCATCACCACAGGAGGTGAAACTCAGGCTTAAAATGAGGGATAAAGAGGCCAGGCTTAAAATTCGTTTTTTCATACCGTTTTTGGTTTAACAGGCCTGTACATAAAGTAAAGACCGGCGATCACGAATGGAATGCTTAACCATTGTCCGGTATTTAATAACCAGTTTGCGCGTTCGCCCACCTGTGGTTCTTTAATAAATTCTATAAAGAATCTAACTGTCCAAAGCAATACAAGGAACAGGCCAAATATATAGCCGGTTTTAAAGCGCTTTTCCGTTTTCCAGTATAAGAACCAAAGAATTAGAAAAATGGCCAGGTAACAGGCAGATTCGTATAATTGGGCCGGGTGTCGCGGAAAGTCCTCGCCCAGTTTTTCGAAGATCACCCCGTAATCTGAATTGGTTGGTTTCCCTATGATCTCTGAATTGATGAAATTCCCTATTCTTACGAAAATGGCTCCACTGGCTACCGGGATCACGATCCTGTCCAGGATCCATAATACTGGTTTCTGAATGACCCTTTTTGCGTAAAGATACATGGCCACAATAATACCTATGGCGGCACCATGGCTGGCAAGTCCTCTAAAGCCTGTAAATTCGAATTCCGGTTCGAACCTTACCGGTAGAAATATCTCTAAAAGGTGGTTCTGAAAATACTCCCAGTCGTAAAAGATCACATGACCTAGTCTTGCTCCAATAAGAGTGGCGAGAACGGTGTAGATAAATAGAGAATCTAAATATGCGATAGGCATTCCTTCCCTGTTATAGATGCTTTTCATAATATACCAGCCCAGGGTGAAGGCGATAAGAAACATTAAGCTATAGTAGTGAAGTGTAAAAAATCCTAAATCCAATCCTTCTGAAGGATTCCAGTGAATGGCATTAAGCAGCATATTTATTTTTTTGATTAGCCGTAAATATACGTATTTGCCGATTCTTTAGGCAGATTTGTCATCGGATTTTCCCGGAACGGGATCGTAGCCCGAACCTCCCCAGGGGTGGCATCTGGCAATGCGTTTTAATCCCATCCAGAAGCCTTTGATTGGACCATGCAATTCTATGGCTTCGAGCATATAGCTAGAACAGGTTGGCTGGTATCTGCAGGAGGCTGGAGTAAGAGGAGAAATGAATTTCCTGTAGAACTGAACCAGGGAGGTCAATATTTTACTTAACCATCGGTTCAGCATACAAAAAGCTTATTTAACGGAGAAGGTGGTTCCTTCTTTCCCGTCCTTTAATTGGATTCCTATTTCCTGAAGGCGGTCACGTATCTGGTCGCTCAGCGCAAAATTCTTATTATTTCTTGCTTCAGCCCTTAATTTGATAAGAAGTTCGATGGTGCCGGAAAGTTTATCCTCGCCGTTGTCATTTTCTGAAACAGCATCTACCAGGCCTAGAATATCGAACATGAAGGCGCTCATGCTGCTTTTTAGTTCATCGCGGTCTTCCTTGCTGATGGAAATACTTCCTTCTTTGATGCTGTTAATGGTCTTCACGGCGTCAAACAGCCTGGCGATAACGATCGGGCTGTTAAAGTCATCGTTCATGGCATCATAGCAGGATTGCTTCCATTCTGCCAGCTTAAAATCAGATTTATCTGAAACCGGAAGGTCTTCCACGGAATGATAAGCTTCCATTAACCTATTAAAGCCTTTTTCGCTTCCCAGTAGGGCTTCGCTGGAAAAATCCAGGATACTGCGATAATGTGCCTGAAGTATAAAGAACCTGACCACATTAGGTGAAAATGCCTTGGTAAGCACGTCGTTGTTTCCGGTGAAGATCTGCTCAGGTAGAATGAAATTCCCGGTACTTTTGGCCATTTTCTTCCCATTAAGGGTGAGCATGTTTGCATGAAGCCAGTAATTAACAGGAGATTTACCCGTTGCGGCTTCACCCTGGGCGATCTCACACTCATGGTGCGGGAATTTAAGGTCCATTCCACCACCATGAATATCAAACTCTTCACCAAGGTATTTCGTGCTCATCACTGTACATTCCAGGTGCCAGCCCGGGAATCCGTCGCTCCATGGCGAAGGCCATCTCATAATATGCTGTGGTTCGGCCTTTTTCCATAAGGCAAAATCCTGCGGATTCCTTTTATCGCTTTGTGCGGCAAGTTCACGGGTGTTGGCGATCATGTCTTCAATCGCTCTGCCGCTAAGTTTACCGTAGGAATGATCCTTATTGAATTTTAATACGTCAAAGTAAACCGATCCGTTAGCCTCGTAAGCATAACCATTATCGAGAATGGTTTTAATGATCTCAATCTGTTCTACAATATGCCCTGTCGCCGTAGGCTCAATGCTTGGCGGAAGATTATTGAATTTCTGAAGGATATTATGGAAGTCTACCGTATATTTCTGAACGACTTCCATAGGCTCGATCTGTTCCAGCCTGGCTTTTTTCGAAATTCGGTCCTCACCGCTGTCGGCATCATTTTCCAAGTGCCCGGCATCGGTAATATTTCTTACATAGCGAACTTTATATCCAAGATGTTTCAGGTATCTGAAAACAAGATCAAAAGAAATGAAGGTTCGGCAATTTCCTAAATGTACATTGCTGTAGACCGTTGGGCCACAAACGTACATACCTACATTTCCTTCGTTGATCGGGGTGAAAGTTTCTTTTTCACCGCTCATGGAATTATAAAGCTTCAGGCTTTGTTCCTGGTATAGCGCCATGTAATAAGATATTTATTGATTTATTAGAACGAAGTGTCTAATTTAATATAATCCAGAAATTCTCTGCGAACTTCTTTCTTTTTAAAAGCTCCTCCAAATTCGCTGGTCACGGTACTGCTTTCGATGTCCCTGATTCCGCGGCTGTTTACACAAAGGTGTTTTGCGTCTACTACACAGGCTACATCTGGAGTTCCCAGTACATTCTGTAATTCATGCACGATCTGCATGGTCATTCTTTCCTGTACCTGAGGTCTTTTCGCAAAATAGTCTACTATCCTGTTCATTTTAGAAAGTCCTACCACGGTGCCATTAGAGATATAAGCAACATGGGCCCTTCCTACGATAGGAAGCAGGTGGTGCTCACAGGTAGAGTAAACGGTAATGTTTTTCTCTACAAGCATCTCACCATACTTGTATTTATTTTCAAAGGTAGAAGCCTTAGGTTTTCTCTTGGGATGAAGACCCGCGAAAACCTCGTTCACGAACATTTTTGCTACTCTTAGAGGAGTTCCTTTCAAGCTGTCATCGTTAAGATCCAGGCCTAAGGTATCAAGGATGTTTCTTACGTCTTCCTTAATAAGATCGATCTTTTCTGCATCGGTCTTTTCAAAAGCATCTTCTCTTAAAGGCGTGTTTGCACTACTGCTGGCATGGGCATCACCCATTTCTTCAATTTCGTTCAATATTTTGTCTACTTTCATGCGTTTTTGCAATAATAGTCGGTATAAACCGTATTGGCTTGCAAAGATACATATTTATAAGGTTTTAGCAGTATTCAAAAATCAATATAGCTGAAGTGGCGTTCTGCCTTATATTTCATATTTTGCACAGGTTAAGGTGACGGCGGGAATGGCAAAGATTTTTAAAATACTAATCGTCCTGATTTTTAGTAGCATTTCAATGAATGCTGTCTATGGGCAGGGTACGCTTTGTGCAGACATAGAGCCTTTCTGTGCCGGGGATGAACGACTTACCTTTCCGAATTCGAACTTCACCAATAGCGAACAAATACGAGGAGAGCCTGGTCCAAATTACGGATGCCTGGAAGAGCAGCCATATCCCGCATGGTTCTTTCTTCAGATCGAAGAGGCAGGAGATCTTACCTTTAGAATTTCCCAGTTCGAAAATTCGAACAATACCGGAGCACCACTTGATGTGGATTTCGTGGTTTGGGGGCCTTTCGAGCGGGGAGATGATTATTGTACCGGTTCAGCATTGAGCGGAGCCAGGATCGTGGACTGCAGTTACCTGCCAGATGCCATTGAAACCATGTCTATTCCCAATGCGCAGGCAAGCGAAGTTTATGTGGTGCTCATAACTAATTTTGAGCAGGTACCCGGTTATATCAGCCTTCAGCAAACCAATACAGGAAGTGGTTCTACAGATTGCTCTATTCTGGACCTGGATCTTGGGGATAATATTTCGGTTTGTGATGATGACCAGTATATTCTTGATGGTACTACCAATGAGGCTGAAATTTACGAATGGTTCGTGTTTAATGAAAACACCTCCCAGTACGACAGGATAGTGGGGGAGGATGGGCCTACGTTAACCGTTACTGAAAATGGTAATTACAAGCTCATTGTTACAGATACCGTGGAAAACAAAACCGAAGAGGATGATGTGAATATCACTTTCTACGATAGTCCGGTGATCGGAGAGCTGGATAACCTGGCCGTTTGCCAGGAGGATGTAGAGGTGATAGATCTTACCGAAAGTTATGAAGACCTGGTTGGTCCAAATGGTCCCGGTGACTATGAGGTTTATTATTACGAAAGTGAAGAAGATCTGGAGAACCTGGACAGGATAGCTCAGCCGCAAACCTATCCTTACCAGGAAGGAAAAACGATATTCGCAGAAGTGATAGACCGGGAAAGTGGATGTATCTCACCCTCAGAAAGTTTTCAGCTCAATACATTCGATTTTCCAGATTATGATCTTGGTGAATTTTCGGTTTTTTGTGTAGACGAGAATATGAACCTGGTCAATCCCGTAAGCCTGGGGCTGGACCTGGGACCTGATTATACCTATGAATGGATCGATGATAATAATATCATAAGTACAGATGCCGTGGTTACTTTTACTGATCTGCCTTCAGGTTCACAGGTACGAGTGATCATAGATCATCCTGAGTCTGGTTGTGAGCTCGAGTTTACCACCTTGGTGGCCGCTGTTTCTGAACCTAAAATACTTAGCATTGATATCTCAGGCTCAGATTTTGGAGAGGGTTACACCGTTACCGCCACTCCGGAGAATTTTATTGGAGAAGAATATGCTGAATTCGAATACCGGCTGGATAACGGTAACTGGCAGGCCAGCGAGATCTTCCGTAAGGTGCCCCCAGGTGATCATACCATTACGGCCAGGGAATTGAACGGTTGCGGGGTAATAACCAGTGAAAGTTTTTTCCTGGTGGGTTATCCCAGGTTTTTCACTCCGAATTCTGATGGTTATAATGATAATTGGAACCTGATCACAGATAGTAATATCAGTATTAAAAGGTTGTACGTTTTTGACAGGTATGGGAAACTCATTACAAAGCTCAATCCTTCGGCTAAAGGCTGGGACGGGACCTATAATGGGAGCGATCTACCGGCAGATGATTACTGGTTCAGGGTGGAGTTCGTAGATGAAAAGACCGGTAAATACCAGGAGTATATGTCTAATTTCACCTTGATGAGATAAAAAAGCGCCTCGATGAGACGCTTTAAGATTGAATGCTTTTTTTATAATCCGAAGCTTAGGGAGAGGACCACTTTTGAGAGGTCGCGATCCAGGGTGCTTGGCCGGATGAAGCCGGTTGAAGAATCCTTATAGCTTGCGTTGGTGTAGGCCAGATCAACATTAAAGCTTCCAAAACTATATCCTAATCCAGCGCTGTAGCCATTAAGATCACCTACATATGAATCCTGGAAAGGACTTTCCTCGAATCTAAATCCGCCTCTAAGGCTGAAGCTCGAGATCCTGTATTCTCCACCAATTTTGAAGGTGGAAACGGCTTTCATTTCTTCAGAAATGGCATTGTTCAATTCGCCATAACCTATATCAAAACCAGAGCTGAATTTAATGTTCGAATAGTCCTTCCAGCTGTAATCGAAACTTATAAGCCCCTGCTTGCCGAAAAGATATGCGATGCTTCCGTTGAATTTTGAAGGTGTCCTGAGGCGGTATTCGGGATAAACATTTACTACTTGGGGAAAAACGCTCACGAATTCATCTAAAGAATTATTGGAATCCAGGAACTGAGTGGCTTCTTCCCTGATGGTATACCAGGTAGGGGAATCATAAGTAAGTCCCAGCCTTAAATTATCTGTCACTTTTGCTATACCTCCCAGTTGAAAGGAAAAACCATCACCGTTGGTATAAAGGCTATTCCCAAAATAAACTTCGGTAGTTTCGCTTCCTGAATTATCATTGAATTCGTTAAAACGCGTTACGTTTTCATAGTTGATAAAATGAGAGTTAAGATTTAGTCCCAGGTATAGAAAATCTTTGTACTGCGTACCCAGATTAAAAGTTAGTTTTCCGTTAAGTCCGGTAGCGGCATATCTGTATTCCTGGTCAAAATTTCCTGGAGCTATAAGTGAAAAATATTCGGTGTTGCCATCATTAATTTCTACTGGATCAATAATAAATGCTTGATAGCCCAGATATGCCTGTTGATAGCCATATCCGTAATTTCTACCTAGAAAGGAATATTCCGCCGCATAATTACTTCCTTTAATTAGCTCAAAAGGTACGCCCTGGGCATAATCAAGAAAATACTGGTCTATAGAACTGGAAGAGTTTCCCTGGACAAAATAATTCTCTTCGTAAATAGATTCGGTGTTGTAATTTATTCCAAGGGAAAATTTGCGCCAGTCATTTTCATCGTTTCCGCTAAAAACAAATACGCCCCCAATGTTATTCAAGTCGAAATCATCCTGCTCACTAGTGCTTCGGCCATCATTAAAGCTTATGTCGTTCGCCATGTTGCGATAGCCTAGACTTACCGTAGCGGTACTGGATAAAAATACGGCAGACGAAGCAGGGTTCAGTGCCATCGCTGAGATGTCACCACCCAGGGCTCCAAAAGCTCCACTCATTCCCATGTATCGTGCTGTACCAGTTAGCTCGCTATGGGTATAGCGGTAAGCATCTTTTAATTCCTGGGCATTCATAAGTGAAGTGGCGCTTATAATGCCTATAAAGAGTAATAATTTTTTCATTTTCAAGAACCTTTTTTATAAAAAAACCTCACAGACATTTCGCCTGCAAGGTTTTAGATTTATCATTTTCTTTCTTATCGATTTCCACGACCTCCGCCTCGGGAACTTGATCTACCGCCACCTGAGCTTCTTGTAGCAGAGCCAGAACTTCTGGAGCTGCCTGAACTTCTCACGCTAGATCTTGAAGAGCTACTCCTTGTAGGAGAAGAGCGGTAGCTCCGTGAATTACTTGTGGATCTTCGCTGATAAGTAGGAGAACTACTTCTTGTTCTATTAGAACTTTCGTATGATCTGCCTGAATCTCTTCTTCTGCTAGACCTAGTGTACATGCCAGAATTTTCGTCTCTTCTGGCGCTATTTCGTACCCTGGAGGTGCCATAGTCTGACCTTGAGTTTCTGATTTCGCTGATCCTTCTGGAATAACTGCTCCTGGTATTCGCAGTATTTCTTGCTCTGGAGGTATAAGAACTTCTTGGTGTCCTATTATATACTATATGATCGTTGTAATATGGGTAAAATCTGTAGTTGTGATATGGGTAATACCATCCGCCATATCCATATCCAAAACCGAATCCAAATCCGCCATTAAAGGCCCATCCGGCACGCCAGCCTGGACCCCAACCTGGTCCCCAGCCCGGACCCCATGGTCCCCAGAACGGATCCCAGAAAGGATCATAAAATCCTCCCCAGCCGGGACCCCAGCCAAAGCCATAGTTCCATCTCCATGGGCTATAAAATCCTCCCATAAAACCGTTGTTAAATACATTGATAGTATAGGTGTCCGGATCTTCACCCCAGGGAGCGTTTCCTCCAACGTAAGCGACATCTCCACCTACATCAGAATAATTTTCATATCCGTCATTTGAAGTATAATCCTCAACATCTGTAAATACTTCACTTTCCAATACTTCACCAACCATTTGAGATTGCTGGGCAAAAAGATTCTTGTAGTAAGAATTATTGGAGTTAGGTCTTACCTCGGTGGTTTGCTGATTATCCTTTTCCCAGATACCCGGTCTCGACTCTCCATAGATACCATCGGTTTCGTAACCAGAATACTGGTAAGAACTACAGGAAGCCAAAGCGAAAATCGCTACGGGAACCATGAGCAGGTTCAGTTTATTTCGGAAAAAGTAGTAAAGTTTCATTGGTAATTCTTTTTATTGTTGGGCATCCTAAAAATGCCTAGTTTTGCCCGAACGGTTAGTAAGTACTACCGTAAAAGATACAAGTTTTATGCCAAATAACAAGAAATGGGTAAGAATCTAACTAAGCGAAGCGAAGACTATTCCAAATGGTATAATGAGCTGGTAGTAAAGGCCGATCTGGCCGAAAATTCTGCCGTCCGGGGATGTATGGTGATCAAACCTTATGGTTATGCCATTTGGGAGAAAATGCAGGCAGAACTGGACCGTATGTTCAAGGAAACAGGCCATCAGAATGCCTACTTTCCGCTATTTGTTCCTAAGAGTCTTTTTGAAGCTGAAGAGAAGAATGCAGAAGGATTTGCTAAGGAATGCGCTGTGGTTACCCATTACAGGCTAAAGAACGATCCGGATAAACCGGGAAAATTGATGGTAGACCCAGAAGCAAAGCTGGAAGAAGAACTGGTAGTTAGACCTACTTCTGAAGCAATCATCTGGAATACTTACCGTAACTGGATACAGTCTTATCGTGACCTGCCAATCAAGGTTAATCAGTGGGCCAACGTGGTACGCTGGGAGATGAGAACAAGGCTGTTCCTGAGAACTGCCGAATTCCTTTGGCAGGAAGGTCATACTGCTCATGCGACTAAAGAGGAGGCCCTTCAGGAAACCGAATTGATGAATGATATCTATGCCGAATTTGCTGAGAATTTCATGGCTATCCCGGTCGTGAAAGGTAGCAAGACAGAAAACGAGCGTTTTGCAGGAGCCCTTGAAACCTATTGTATAGAGGCGCTTATGCAGGACGGTAAAGCTCTGCAGGCAGGGACTTCTCACTTTTTAGGTCAGAATTTTGCCAAGGCTTTTGATGTGAAATTTGCTACCAAAGAAGGTGGATTGGAGCATGTATGGGCTACTTCATGGGGAGTTTCTACCAGGTTAATGGGAGCTTTGATCATGACACATTCTGACGATAAAGGTCTGGTGCTACCACCAAACCTTGCGCCTGTACAAGTGGTGATCGTTCCAATATACAGAAGCCAGGAGCAACTAGATGCGATCTCAGAAGTTGCCAAAGACCTTGTAAGAGACCTGAAGGCAGTGGGTATTTCGGTTAAATTTGACGATGACGATAACCAGAAGCCTGGATGGAAGTTCGCACAATATGAGCTGCAGGGAGTGCCGGTGAGATTAGCGATTGGTCCAAAAGACCTGGAGAAAGGAACGGTTGAGCTTGCCAGAAGGGATACCTTAACCAAGGAGTTTGTAAATAATTCTGAAGTGGTAAATAAGGTGAAAGCTTTAATGACCGAGATTCAGGATACGCTTTTTGATAAAGCAAAAAGCTATCGTGATGAGCATATTACTGAAGTGGATACATTTGAGGATTTCAAGAAAGTTTTAAAAGAAAAGGGAGGCTTTATTTCGGCTCACTGGGATGGTACTCCCGAGACCGAAAATAAGATCAAGGAACTTACAAAAGCTACTATTAGATGTATTCCTTTTGATAGAAAGGAAGAGACGGGAGACTGCGTTCTAACTGGAAAACCATCTAAGGGGAGAGTGCTTTTTGCCAAGGCCTATTAATTTTTTTAAATTTTTTTGCTGAACATTTGCGGCATTCCAAAAAAGTTGTATTTTTGCATCCGCATTTGAAACAAAACGGTCCGTTCGTCTAGGGGTTAGGACGCCAGGTTTTCATCCTGGTAACAGGGGTTCGATTCCCCTACGGACTACGAAGAGTAACACTGAAGAAGTGTTGAGTTAAAAAGCAACTAATGGGGTTGCAAATTGAAATAGATTATGGTCCGTTCGTCTAGGGGTTAGGACGCCAGGTTTTCATCCTGGTAACAGGGGTTCGATTCCCCTACGGACTACTTTTAAAACACATTTAAATAATAACTGAAATGGCAAATCATAAGTCAGCGTTGAAGAGGATTCGTAGCAATGAGACTAAGCGTCTTAGAAATCGCTACCAGCATAAAACTACCAGGAACGCGATCAAAAAATTGCGTGACGCCGATAAGAAAGAGGCTGAAGGAATGTTGCCTTCTGTGATTTCTATGATCGACAAATTGGCTAAGAATAATATTATTCACGATAATAAAGCTGCTAACCTAAAGTCAAACTTGACTAAGCACGTCGCAGCACTTTAATTTTAGCAGTGTTCAATTTATAAAAGAATGCTTTTCGGTCTCCGGAAGGCATTTTTTTGTACCCCTAATTCAGAATACCGAAACGCCGGTAAGGGTGGTAAATCTTTCCAGTGCCTTCATCCCAAGTTCTGAATTTCCCTTTTCGTTCAAAATCGGGCTCCAAACAGCTACTGAATAATTCTTTGGATGGATTGCGACGATTCCTCCACCAACACCACTTTTTCCGGGTAAGCCTACCTGGAAACTGAATTCTCCCGCTTCATCATAGAAACCGCAGGTCTGCATAAGTGCGTTGATCCTTTTGACGGTTTTAGGCTTTAAAATTTTCTCGTTGGTATCCAGTATCCTTCCCCTGTTGGCAAAAAGCATGAAAGCTTTGGAAAGATCTTCACAGGACATCGCCAGGGAACATTGGTGAAAATAGAAATCCACTATGGGTTCTACATCACATTTTATATTTCCAAGCGCCTTGATATAATTTACCAGGGCAATATTGCGGTAGCCAGTAGCTTTTTCTGAAGCAGCCACGGTCTTGTCATAATCTATATTCGGATCTCCGGTAATATGCCTCACGAATTCCAGCAGTTCTTTTTTAGGATCATCCAGTTGGTCTACCAGGATGTCTGAAATCACCAGGGCTCCGGCATTGATAAAAGGATTTCTAGGAATTCCGCTTTCGTATTCCAGCTGGGTAAGACTGTTAAAGGGATCCCCTGAAGGTTCAACATCTACACGGTCCCAAAGATCTTCCCCCATCAAGCGCATGGCCATGGCTAGGGTGAATACCTTGGAGATACTCTGAATGGAAAAGTTCTCCTTGCTGTCCCCAAAACAAAAATGTTGCTTATCCCCGCAATACACATGCATTCCGAATTTTTTTCGGTCTACTTTGGCGAGTTCGGGAATGTAAGAGGCTACTTTTCCTTTTACATCCCTGTAACTCATTTCATCGTGAATTGTATCAAGGATATGCTGGTAATCCATACTAATTTAAATCGGTTAAATCTGTTCCTGTCTCTATTTCGAAAGGTACTTTATCCTTTTTAAAAAGTCTCGCCTTTAGCTTCCCTTTTAACGTAACTTTATTATCCTTCAGCTCAAGCCAGCTGCCCTCCCTGAGGCCGATCACTGGTTGAGAATTGAGGCCGTGAAATTCCTTGATTCTAGTCTCCCTTGTTTCTCCTTTATGGGTAGAGCCTGGATCTGGATCGAGATAGTGCGGATTAATGTTGAAAGGGACCAATCCCAGGGTCTGGAAAGAAGGTGGATATACAATGGGCATATCGTTGGTGGTTTGCATGCTTAGGCCTCCAATATTGGTGCCGGCACTGGTACCCATATAAGGAGTGCCATTTTTAACCGCTTCTTTGATAACATTCATTACCTTATTCCGGTAGAGTTCCGAAACCAGTAAAAAAGTGTTTCCTCCTCCAGTAAATATTCCCTCGGCATTTTTAACCGCTTCAACCGCATCTTCAAATTCATGGATGCCTTTTAATTTTATTCCGGCCTTTGAAAATGCTTCGGCAGCCTTCGCGGTATATTCATCATGGGAGATTCCGCCGGGCCTGGCATAGGGAATAAATAAAACTTCTTCTGCATCTTTATAAAGTTCCGGTAAATGCGGGATTAGATATTCCAGGTAATCCTGTTCATGTAGAGTTGAGGTGCTGGCGAGTATTGCGTTCATGTTATTTTTTAGTGTAAATGTAGAGAATCACTGCGATTAAGAAAAGTTTGGCCATTTCTAAAGGCGAAATCGAAAATTTAGACGTTATAATTTACCGAATACTAACCGATTCAATTTGACCATTATAGATACTTTAAGGTTTCCGGCCTTGATCTGTTCATTATTACTTATGAGTTTTCCGGCTTTCTCCCAGGAGATCGAATGGCTGGAAGGCCGGGTGCAGGCAGATAGTCTTAATGTGAGTAATATCCATGTGGTCAACCTGAACTTTCAGACCGGTACCACCACCAATCAAGAAGGGGATTTCAAGATCAGGGCCCGGCTTGGAGATACTTTATTCTTTTCTTCCATTCAATTCGAAAACAGAAAAATTCAGCTTAAAAAGCAAGACCTTAAAGAAACCGGATACGTGGTCCAACTTTATCCAGCACGGAACGAACTAGAGGAAGTGCAACTTACAGACCTTAGACTAAGTGGTCATTTGGATGCAGACCTTCCAAAGATCGATTATTTCAAAAGGGAGAAGTATGGGATTCCCTATCCTGAAAGAAAACTTACCCAAACCGAGCTAAAACTATATACTGCCAGCGCCGGTATAAAAAGTCGCTGGGCTTACCTGGGCGTATTATTGGGTGGTGTGCCCTTGGATGTTATTATAAATGATATAAATGGCCGGACGAAGTATTTGCAAAATGTTCTGGATCTGGAGAAAATGCAGGCCAGGGTGCAAAAAGGAATCGATCTTTTGGGTGGAGATTTTTTTATTGAAGAACTGGAGCTTCCGCAGGCTGAGATAGAGAATTTCGTTTTTTACTGTGCAACGGATCCCAGGTTTACCAAGAACGTTCAATCATCAAATCCTTTAGACCTCATTGATTTATATGAGTCTAAAATAGAAGCCTTCATCAATCTAAGAGAACTAAATGCCAAAACAGAGAATTAATAAATCCCTAATCTTTCTCCTAATATGCTTTGGGGCTATCAAACTGGCTGCACAGGAAAGACGTATGCTGAATGGAAAGATAGCAGTAGACAGTATGCAATATGCCGGTGGTGTTCATGTGGTTAATTTAACTGCCGAGTTGGGAACTACGAGCAACGAACAGGGAGATTTCAGTATTCTGGCCAGGCCGGGAGACAGTCTTTTCATTTCTTCCGTTCAATATCAACATGAGCGGCTGGTAATTCAGGAAGCTTCTTTCCAGCAAACCTTGCTCATCGAATTGAAGGAAAAATTCAATGAACTGGATGAAGTAAGGCTGGACGATATTAAATTATCGGGAGTGCTTTCAGGAGATATCAACAAAGTTCCCGAATCTGTTTACGAAAAGCTGGGTATTCCTTTTCCCAAACCCAGGAGAAGTAGCCTGGAACTGGCCGTGCAATCTGCTACAGGAAATGGTAGTCCCATAGCAATTCTGAATCGTTTAAACGGTACCACCGAAAGACTGGAAAAAGCAGAAAGCAATAATAAATTGTTCCAGAAAGTGAATAAAGGCCTGGCATTGTTCGGCCCTGCTTTTTTCATGGAGAAATTTAAAATCGAAGAATCCGAGATCATAAACTTTCTTTATTTCTGTGCAGAAGATCCTGAATACACCAGCCATTTGCAAGCGGAAAGCATCTTTAAATTAATGGAACTATTTGAAAATAAAATAGTTTCTTTCAAAGAGTTGCGTGTACTGGAATAAATCACTTTTTTTGTGAAATCATGAAAAACATCAACATCAAAAAATCATTTTCAAGCATCAGATCGAAAAAAGGCCTGTGGAGCCTTTTCATTTTCATGCTAGTTTCAAATCTTACCGTCCAGGCGCAGCAACCCGGACTCCTGAAAGGAAAAGTACAGGCAGATAACGAAAATGTAGAAAAGATTCATATCGTAAACCTGAACCTGGAAAAGGGGGCAATAACAGGGAGTAATGGCGAATTTAATATTCTGGCGCAGGAAGATGATAGCCTGTATGTTTCTTCAGTACAATTTCAAAATAAGACAGTGCTGGTTACCCGCAGGATGATAGAGGAAGGTTCAATTACCATAAAATTGCAAAGTTCCGTGAACGAACTTGCTGAAGTGGTGATAGACGATATCCAGCTTTCAGGATATTTGGCAAACGACCTTTCCCAGATCTCCACCACCGAAGTGGAAAACAAATATAAACTGCAGAACCGGCTGGATGATTTCATCCAGAAAGACCGGGAAATGAATCCTTATGAGAAACCAGTACTTAATGGAGGATTAAGACTGGACCTTATTGCGGGCGCTGTAATGGATAAACTTGCCGGAAAAAATAAGGACGCTCCAAAGGAATATTCGCCACAAGAACTGGCCAATAAAAGTATTGCGATCGTAGGTAACGAATTCTTTAGAGAAGATCTTAAGCTAAAGGAGAACGAAATATGTAATTTCGTTTATTTTTGTACCGAGGATACCCGTTTTAAAAGACTGGTCATCAATAACAACGCCTTTGTCCTTATTGAATATTTTCAGACCAAGATCGAAGATTTCAGGGAGAGAAGAGGAGCTATTTTGAATAATCCCGTACAGCTACCCAGTTAAATTTCCATAAAAAATTAAACCTTTTCTATCCATTGGCGTCTAAAACTATGGAGATTTGAATAAGATCATTTTGGATTGGTTTTTGCTCTATTTATGTTAAAAATGAAAATGAAGAAGACTTTAGCACTTGTCTTTGGCCTTATACTGTTTAGTTCCTTCACGACCAGGGATCACGAAACTTACCTTAGCGTTACTGAAGTTGAATACAATGAGGAAGTTCAAAGCATCCAGATAATTTCCAGGGTTTTTATAGACGATCTCGAAAATGTTCTTAGCAAAAGATATCAGCAGGAAATCAGCCTGTCCTATAAAGAGGACCTGGAAAAGAACAGGGAGATAATTCAGAAATACCTGGAGAAGAAATTAAGGATTTCAGTTGAAGGCAAGGAGCAGAAATTGAAGCTACTGGGAAGTAAGTTTGACGCAGACCAGGTAGTTATGTTCATAGAGGCCGCAGGAGTTAAAAGTTTCAAAAAGGTTAAGGTTGAAAACCTAATACTTACAGACCTTTTTGATTCCCAGAAGAATATTGTTCATGTGAAGAAGGATAAAACTATAGAAAGTATGTTGCTGGTTAAAGGCAACGGGAGCCAGACGGTAAATTTTTAAAAAGCTTTCTTTAGTAGAAATTAAAATACCTATTTTTAGCAACCTTAAATTAAAACAAAGTAAATGAAGAAATTAAACATGCTATGCTCCGTGTTTTTAATGTTCGTTTTCGCAGGCGTATCTGCGCAGGAAGCGACCCAGGAAACAACACGGCAGGAAGGCCACACAAATCAAAACAAATTCAGGCAAATGTACCAGGAGCTTGCCACTCCAAACCAATATAGAACTGCATCTGGTGCCCCGGGACCGGCCTATTACCAGAATGAGGCAGATTATAAGATGGATATCGTTCTTGATGACAAGAACTCTGTGCTTACCGGTGAAGAAACTATAACCTATCACAATAATTCTCCACAGGATCTGGAATATCTTTGGGTTCAGCTGGACCAGAACATCAGGAAAAAGGATGCACCACAGAAAGATGGTGAGGGGATGGCTCCGGTAGCTACACCTGGTAGATTCGCTAATAAGTATATGGAAGAGCCATTTGATGGCGGATTCAATATCAAGGAAGTTTCCAGCAATGGTTCTCCTTTAAAATATACCATTCACCAGACGATGATGAGAATAGACCTGAAGCAGCCTCTTAAAGCCGGTGAAAGCTTTACTTTCGATATCGACTGGTCTTATAATGTGAATAATCACGTAACCAATCGTGCACGCTCTGGTTACGAATTTTTCCCTGAAGATGGAAACAAGGCTTATGTGATCGCCCAGTTCTTTCCAAGAATGGCGGTTTATAATGATGTAGAAGGATGGCAAAACTACCAGTTCTGGGGGAACGGAGAATTCGCGCTTCCTTTCGGAGATTATGAGGTGAACATCACTGTACCGGCAGACCACGTTATGGAAGCTACCGGTGAACTTCAGAACAGGAAAGAGGTTTACTCAAAAGAAATGATGAAGCGTTACGAGCAGGCAAAAAAGTCTTACGACAAGCCTGTAATGATCGTAACCCAGGAGGAGGCTGAAAAAGCTGAAAAAGGTTTTGCTGAAAAGACAAAGACCTGGACCTATAAAGCAGAAATGGTGCGTGACTTTGCATTTTCTACTTCCAGAAAGTTCATTCTTGATATGATGGCAGTAGATGTTATAGGTAAAGATGTGATGGCTGTTTCTCTTTATCCAAAAGAAGGTAACCCGCTTTGGGAAGAATGGTCTACCAAAGTTGTGGCTAGTACCTTGAAGAGCTACTCAAAACACACCTTCCAGTATCCTTATCATAAGGCTGTATCTGTACACGCCAAAAACCAGGGGATGGAATATCCAATGATATGCTGGAACTATGGTCGTCCAGATGAAGATGGGAATTACAGCGACCGTACCAAGTTTGGGATGATGAGTGTGATCATCCACGAGGTAGGTCATAACTACTTCCCAATGATCGTGAATTCAGATGAGCGTCAGTGGGGATGGATGGATGAAGGTATCAACACTTTCGTTCAGTATGTGGCAGAGCAGGAATTTGCCGAGGCCTATCCAGAAGCAGTTGCGCCAATGGATAAATATCCTTCCAGAAGAGGAGAGCCTAGCAAGATCGTACCTTATATGAAAGGTAATCAGGATTATATTTCACCAATCATGTCTAACCCTGAGCAGGTACACCAGTTAGGAAATAACGCCTACGGAAAGCCGGCAACTGCGTTGAACATTCTTCGTGAAACTATCATGGGGCGTGAGCTTTTTGATTATGCTTTTGCAACCTACTCTAACAGATGGATGTTCAAACACCCAACTCCTGAAGACTTTTTCAGAACTATGGAAGATGCATCTTCCGTAGATCTTGACTGGTTCTGGAGAGGATGGTTCTATACTACAGATAATGTGGATATAGGGATCAAGGAAGTGAATAAGTATTATGTAACCGATAAGCCTACTGAAAAAGGAAGGGAATTCTTAGAGCGTTACGGTACTTCTCCTGAAGAGACTAAAGCACTATATGTTGTGACCGAAGAAGACGCAGAATTCGACGAGAATATGAAAGAAAAGTCTCTTCTGGAGAGCTCTGAGACGCTTCAGGCTTATGTGATGGACAACTTTAGTGAGGAAGAAAGAAAGAACCTGAAAGCTCCTAAGTATTTCTACCAGGTAGTATTTGAAAAGCCGGGAGGATTGGTAATGCCGATCATCGTAGAGCTTACCTATGCTGATGGAACTACCGAAAAGCAGACCTATCCTGTACAAATCTGGAGAAAGAACGATAAGATGGTGAGCAAGGTGATCCCAACTAACAAGGAGATCACAAAGATCACTTTAGACCCAGATCTTGAAACAGCAGATGTTGATCTAAATAACAATGCATGGCCTAAGAAAGAAGCTAAAAATGAATTCGATGAATTCAAGGAAAGCTCTCAGGACTAAGCCTTTTTAAGTGATAATTATTTAAGCCGACTTTAACGAGTCGGCTTTTTTTATGCTTAGATTTGTATTTATATTTGTCCTGCTATGCACACGTTACCTTTATTTATAAGTGGAGCTGAAATTGCTTTTATCATGTTTATCCTGGTGATGGTATTTGGAGCCGATAAGATTCCGGATATCGCCAGAGGATTGGGAAAAGGAATGAAAGCGATACGAAATGCCTCGAACGATATTAAAAGCGAAATTCAGAAGAGCGCTGAAAAACAGGGTATAGATACAGATTTCACTAAGGACGTAAGAGGGGAGATCGATAAGGTGAAAGAAGATATCGAAGAGATCACCGGTTCGGTGAGGCGTAAGCCCTAATCTTATTTTTGAATGTGGGAGAAGATTCAGCAATGGGACCGGGAATTGTTCGTTTATCTAAATAACCTGGGAATAGAAAGATATGATGCTTTCTGGATCTTCGTTACCGACCCAAGGCACTGGATTCCACTTTACCTGTTATTTTTCCTGTTCTTTTTTCTCGCTTTTCACTGGAAAAAGGCCTCTTTTTCATCCCTGTTCCTGTTAGCCTGCGTTTTTAGTACATGGAGCTTTACCAACCTGGTAAAAGGAATAGCCCTGCGACTCAGGCCAAACAATACCCCCGAACTTACCGACCTTATCCGGATACTTCAGGAACCCACCAACTATAGTTTTTTCTCGGGCCACTCTTCAACCTCGTTTGCTGCCACCACTTTTGTGGTGCTGATATTATCCCAGAAAACCCGCTGGATCTACCTTGCCTATATCTGGCCAATAGTTTTCGTGACCAGCCGTATCTATGTGGGAGTGCATTACCCGGGGGATATAATCGTAGGAATGATCGTTGGGATCATCCTGGCGAACCTCTTTTATTTCCTTTACGTAAGATCTGGAAGAAGGTTTATCTAGCTTATTTTACCCTGGTAAGCGTCAATCCATCTCTTACAGGCAGGATCACCGTTTCCAGCCTTTCATCTTCCGCGAGGATTTTGTTGTATTCCAGTAATGCCAGGGTGGACTCATCTTCTTTTTTGACTTTTTCTATCACTTTCCCAGACCAAAGTACATTGTCTGAAAGAATGACGCCACCCGGATTCATTTTAGAAATGATAAGGTCAAAATATTTTGGGTAATTCGGTTTATCGGCATCTATAAAAACCAGGTCGAATTTCGAACCTATCTGGGGTACGATCTCGGTAGCATCGCCCAGGTATTGCTTTATCTGCTGGCTGTATTCAGACATTTCAAAATACTTCTTCTGAAAATCGAAAAGCTCCTCGTTCACATCTATGGTGTGGAGTATCCCATCGGCAGGCATTCCTTCTGCCAGGCACAGGGCAGAATAACCCGTATAAGTACCAATTTCCAGGATGGTTTTCGGCGTGATTAGTTTGGAGAGCAGACTAAGCACCCGGCCCTGGTAATGCCCGCTAAGCATTCTTGGCTGCATTACTTTTTGATTGGTCTCACGATTTAATTTAGCTAAAAGCTCCGGTTCTTTTTGAGAATGAGCAACGATGTATTCATCAAGTTCTTCAGGTAGAAAATGCATGCAAGGATTTTTTACAAAATTAAAGATTTTATGCGGTGTTTCAGAACTGGGTCATTTAAAACGAAATCGTATTTTTACAAAAAATTGAAATTATGCAGTTCGAGAATTCCAGGGAATTTGCGATACAATTAGATAAAGAAGATAAACTGTCTGGGTACAGGGACAAATTTATATTTCCGAAGGTCAATGGAAAAGAGGTTATTTACTTTGTAGGTAATTCACTCGGGCTTCAACCCAGGTCTGCTCAAAAATACGTGGATGAGGTGATGAAAGACTGGGCAGAACTTGCTGTGGAAGGACACTTCTATGCTGAAAAATCCTGGTGGGACTACCACGAGCGGTTTTCAGAAAAACTGGCTAGGGTAGTGGGGGCAAAACCTTCTGAAGTAACCGTAATGAATACGCTTACCGTGAATCTTCACCTGCTTATGGTCTCTTTTTACCGTCCTGAAGCTAAACGTTACAAAATCATTTGCGAGGAGAAAGCCTTTCCCAGCGACCAGTATATGATCTCCAGCCAGGTAAGGTTCCATGGCTACGATCCCAAAGATGCGATCGTAGAGATCAAAAAGCGCGATGGGGAAAATAATTTCAGGATCGAAGATATTCTTGAAAAGATAAAGGAGGTAGGGGACGAATGTGCCCTTGTCCTTATTGGTGGCGTTAACTATTATACCGGCCAGGTTTTCGACATGGAAACCATCACTAAGGCCGGGCATGAAGTTGGAGCATTTGTAGGCTGGGACCTTGCGCATGCTGCGGGGAATGTCGAGCTGAAACTAAGCGAGTGGAATGTAGATTTCGCTGCCTGGTGCAGTTATAAGTATATGAACTCCGGCCCGGGAAATGCTTCTGGTTGTTTTATAAATGAAAAGTACCATAACAAGAAAGATATACCAAGGTTCGAAGGCTGGTGGGGACATAATAAAGAGAGAAGGTTCCTCATGGAACCCGAATTCCAGCCAGAACCGAACGCCGATGCCTGGCAAATAAGCAATGCGCCTATCCTGGCCATGGCACCTTACCTGGCTTCACTACAGATGTTCGATGAGGTAGGTATGCCGGCGCTTATCGAAAAAAGAAATAGGATTGTAGCTTACCTTGAATTTATCCTTCACGAAATAGATAAGGAAGTTGAAAGCACTTTCGAGATCATTACTCCCGAGAACCAGGAGGAAAGGGCGACTCAGCTTTCGGTATTCCTGCATGGCGAGGGCCGGGAACTCTTTAATTATTTAATGGAGGAAGGAGTGATCACCGACTGGCGGGAACCAAATGTGATACGTCTGGCTCCGGTACCTTTTTATTGCTCTTTTGAAGATATGTACCAATTCGGGCAGATCCTTAAAAAAGGAATTCTTAACAAGCAGAAGGTTAGTAATTAATATAGATCCTGAAGACTCAGAATACTAAGGATATAAAAGTGATAATAATTGGAAATGAAAAAGGAGGCTCAAGGCCTCCTTTTTTGTTATATGTGTATTTATTATTCTACGGAGATATCTGAAAAATAAAGTTCAAAAGACCCATCTGGCGATTTGTGCATCTTCGAGATCTTCACTCCCTTAAAATCTTCGTAATCTTCCCAGGTGGTGGCCATTTCCCTGCCTCCGGCGGAAGCTTTATAAACCCATTCCCTGATCATAAAATCCTCATCGAAGTAGATATCATAACTGTCTCCCGGGGTGTAGCCTCCTTCTGAAGGATATTTTACCGTGAGCATCTGCATTTCATCCCCGCTTATGGGAGCCTTGGCTTTTTTTACTTCACTAAAATCTGCATCAGACCATTTTAACTGAAAAGGGAATAGCAACCAGTAAGAGTCGTTAACGAAGCGCTGGTCTATATATTCTTTTTCCTTGGCCAGGCTATCTTTTTGAATATAGCTCATAACAGAGTCTTTTTCCCGTAAACTTATCTTGTCGCTATCTATGTTCCAGGTCCATTCCCTTTTAGAGCGCAGGCTGTCGTTCACTTCTACGTTGAAGGTGAACTTGATCTGCTCAAGGCTATCGAACTCCTTAAAACCATTAGCCATGGCTATCTTTTCATGGGTTTCTAGGTTCGGAGCATTTTCCGGCTGTTCCTGTTTTTTCTTATGCTGGTTGCAGGAGATCAGGGAAACAGCGAGAAATGCTAATAATAATAAATTTTTCATGTGTTTGTTTTTTCTAAAATTACTAAATATTCGATTTACAGGGCCTTAATGCTCATTCCTCCATCGGCAACTATATTCTGGCCGGTCACAAAAGAAGATCTGTCCATAGCCAGGAAGCTAACGATAGCCGAGATCTCTTCAGGTTCACCCACTCTGTTTAATGGAGTGCGGCTCAAGATAGCTTCCATTCTTTTTCCATCTTCCAGGTAACCCTGCGTAAGTGGAGTTTTAATGAACCATGGTGATACTGCGTTCACCCTGATCCCGTCCCGGGCCCATTCCGCCGCCAGGCTTCGTGTTTGTTGTAAGAGTCCAGATTTAGACATTGCGTAGGGTGTTCCCGTTCCCACATCCTGGATCGCGGCAGAGGAAGCGATGTTTATCATCGAAGCTTTTCCTGATTCCTGGAGATAGGGATAAAGAACACGGCTAATCTCGAAAGGAGCGACCAGGTTTATCTCCAAAACTTTTCTGTATTCTTCTTCAGAATAATCCCTGGCTCTTTTTCGAATATTGATACCGGCATTGTTTACCAGGATATCCAGTTTTTTCCAATTATTAGCAACCCACTGGGCTAACTTTTCCCGGTCTTCCTGTTTCTCTGCATCGGCAACCAGGCCGGTGGCCTTATAACCCTGCTTACGCAATTCTTTGGTAAAATTATTTATATCCTCTTCATTTCTGGCGGTGAACATCACTTCAGCGCCAAGTTTCAGGAATTCCATTACACAGGCTCTGCCAATACCCTTGGTTCCGCCGGTGATCACGGCTTTCTTACTTTCTAGATCCCACATAGATTTGATTTTATTATAAATGAAAAACCCCTTGATCTCTCAAAGGGTTTTATAAAATTTCAATTTTACTACAGTCGCCTTCCGGTTAATAGCTTATATAATATTAAGATAACGGCAAGCACTATTAAAATATGGATAATGCTTCCCAGGTCTGGAAATGCAAAATATCCTACAAGCCATCCAATCACCAGTAATACGATAATAAGCCAAATTAAATCTCTCATGTTAGGTTGTTTTATGGCGGCACCAGGGCCGGCCGTTGGTTAATATTAAATGTTAGTTAGTTTATTCTGTTGAACAGTTCTTCTACGAATTTAGATAATAGATAAACCTGCCTTGGCTCATTTAACCTTGATTTAACTTTGGATCCTAAAAATCAGAAGGATGGCTAATGATCCTTTTTGCCCTTTTTCTAATTTTCTCCAATTCTTCCGGATCCTTCTTATCCAGTAGGCTGTACATCATATTCATTCTTTGGTTGTCTCCAAAATAGTCCCGATTAGAATCCAGAAAATTCCAGTAAAGACTGTTAAAGGGGCAGGCTTTTTCTCCCAGTTTTTCCTTTACCTTGTAATGACAATCCTTGCAATAATTGCTCATTTTGTTGATATAGCTTCCGCTGGAAACATAAGGTTTGGTAGCTACGATCCCGCCATCGGCGAATTGGCTCATTCCTCTGGTATTGGTGATTTCTACCCATTCTATGGCATCTATATAAATACCCAGGTACCATTTATCAACTTCATCTGGATGGGTTTCTGTAAGCAGTGCATAATTACCGGTGATCATAAGCCGTTGTATATGGTGGGCGTAAGCATTTTCCAGACTGCCCTTGATGCTATGGTGCAAACAATTCATCTTTGTCTCGGCATTCCAGTAAAATTCTGGAAGCTCATTTTGATTACGTAGCTTATTAGATCTTCGATATCCCGGCATCTCTTTCCAGTAAATACCTCTCATATATTCACGCCAACCCAGGATCTGCCTCACAAAACCTTCTATCTGGGAAATATCTATTTCATCTTTATGCTCGTAATAATAATTGGTTGCAGAATCGATAACCTCTTTAGGACTTATCATTTTGGTGTTAAGACTGAAAGATATCCTGGAATGGAACAAATAATCCTGATCTGTATGCAAAGCATCCTGGTAATCTCCAAAATGTACGAGCAGGTTTTTACAGAAGTAGTTCAGGACCGAAAGGGAATCTTCCCGGCTGGTAGGCCAGTTGAAGTTCTTTTCCTCGATGCTCCCCATGGTTTTGATTCCGGCTTTTTCTATTTCCTCCAGAATTCCCGAAACATCCTTTCTGAAGCCTCGCTCATGCGGAATTTCAGGTTCGCCGTCCCATTTTTTTCTATTGGATTTGTCGTAGTTCCATTTACCGCCTTCGGGATCTTTTGAATTGGTCATGAGGATTCCGTGGTTCTTCCGCATATCGCGGTAAAAATACTCCATCACCAGTTGCTTTTTTCCTTCGTAAAACTTTTCCAAATCATCTCTCCTGGTGTAGAAATGTTCGGTATCAAAAGCCTCTGATTCGATAGACAGGTTTTCGCATATCTCTTTAAGCTGCTCATCGAGCCGATATTCGTCTGGGAGCTGGTACTCAAATTTTTCGAAGTTATGGTCTGCGATCAACTGTTCCAGGTTTTTACCAAGATCCTGCTGGTTGTTCTTATCATTTATTTTCATATAGATCACCTGATGATCTCTTTCTTTAAGATGATCGGCAAAATTTCGCATGGCACTAAAAAAACCAACAACCTTCTGAATATGGTGTACTACATAATCTGTTTCCTGGCGCATCTCCATAAAAACATTGGTGATATTTTCCTGGTCGTCCTTGTACCAACTGTGGTGGTGGTTTAACTGGTCGCCGAGAATGAGTCTTAAAATCTTCAATTTTTCAGCCATAAATCCTGATATTCATTATTTGGGTCGTAGCGGTCTGCCTGACTTTTTATGTTGAATTTTCTATCCCGCGGGTCGTTGCCTACGCCGCTGTTGTACATCCAGTTTCCCCAGTTGCTGTGTACATCGTAATCTATGAGCAGGCTTTCAAAATAGGCGGCTCCCATGCGCCAGTCCTGCTGCAGTTCTTTGGCCCAGAAACTGTTTACGTTCTGTCGCCCACGGTTACTCATGAACCCGGTGGCCGCTATCTCTTTCATGTTTGCATTTACAAATGGCTCGCTTGTTCTGCCCGATATCCATTTCTCAAACCTGTCCGTATCCTGTCCCCAGGAGAGCTCCTTTTCTAGGATACCATCTATTTTAAAGATCTTATTACCGTGTTTAAGGGATACATATTTGAAAAAATCCCTCCAGATCAATTCGAAAATGAGCCAGTAAGTGCTTTGGTTGCTGGTCACTTCTTTTTCGTATTTCTTCACCTGCTCATATACCTGTCTTGGAGAAATAGAGCCATTGGCCAGCCAGGCAGATAATTTGGAGCTGTATTCGGTTCCAATTAGTCCGTTCCTGGTTTCCTTGTATTCCGAAAGATTTTTTGAGTTCCAGAAATATTGCTGGATACGTTCTTTAGCCTCGGATTCACCTCCCTTAAAAGGAAAGGCTGATCTCTGGTCTATTTCAAAATCCTTCAATCCTAAATCCTCCAGGTTCGGAATTTCAAGGTTTTTATCAATTTGGAAATTATCTGAGAGGACGGAAGGAGTTTCTAGGCATTTTCTTACTTCAGCATTTTTTTCGCAGGCTTTTCTGAAATCGGTGAAAACCTTAGGAATATCCTGGAAAGATTCAAAGGGAATATCTTCAGGGTGATACAGGAACTGCTGGTAGTATGAATTATAATTTAGCTTGCCGCAGTTTTTCCTTATACCATTTTCAACCTTCTGTTCTTCGGCTGTCCATTCTTTCTGAAAATAAATGCCATCTATATCATATTCTGAGGCAAGCTTAGGGATGATCTCTTCTGGCTTTTTTTGAAAGATTAACAATGGAATATTAATATCTCGCAGGTTTTTTTGAAGTTCCTCTAGCGTTTCTATCAGGAATTTAGCCCTGAACTTTCCCGTTTTTGGAAATCCATAATTCGTTTTTTCAAAATGTCTTGGGTCAAAACAATAAACACCAAGTATCCGGTCATTTTCCTTGCAGGCATTAAGTAGAGCCTCATGATCTGAAATCCTTAGATCGTTCCTAAACCAAACCAGTCCGTTCTTCATTTTTTATTTTTTCGGCATTTTTCACTGCAATATTTTACATTCTCCCAGTCTTTTTCCCATTTTTTACGCCATTTAAATGGCCGCTGGCAAACCGGGCAGATCTTTTCTGGGAGATGTTCTTTTTTTCTCAATTCGATTCCTTGCTAAAAAAGGATTTTACTTCCTGATTAGGTCTGGCATAATGAAACCTGTCCAGTAAACTAGGCAGGGAATAGCCATCCAGACCATTTACCGCGACCGTACCAGCATCGTCCAGGCGCAGCCAGCCATCTGGCATTTGAATTCCTTCGTCGAAATAGAGATGCTCGATAGATGCTACCAGCAGGAGGGTGTCATTTTCCTTGATATGGTATTCGTTAAGAAATTTACAGCCCAGTTTTATTTCAGATTGTTTTACATAGGGAGCATGAAAGTCATCCAGGTATTCCTCAGTAAGGCCCGTCTTATGGAATTCTGAAATTTCCTCGTCATATTTCGCGGCAGTCTGGTGGGCCTGCTCGATCATTCTTTCGTGAATATGGTTCACCGTGAAATAGGAGGTTTCCTTGATATTTTTATAAGTATTGCGGGCAACGCTTAAAGGCCGGGTAACGAATCCCAGCATGGCCGGGTTACTTCCCATATGCGTCACCGAGCTGAATACGGCTACGTTGGGATTACCCGTTTTTGATTTCGTTGCGATGAGGTTGGCAGATTTATACCCGGTGGAGCTGTTGATTAAATTCAGGCGGAAGATCTTTTCCATTCCTTTGATGTCTTCGGAGCTAATATGTTTCATAAAAAAAGGCCAGTTTTTAACTGACCTTAATTTATAGATTGCCAGCCTAAAAGGCTGTTAATGTATTTTTAAATTAATCCTGATTTTCCATTTTATTGATGGCCATCTCATATTCTTCCATGGCTTCTCTAACCTGGTCGATATTGTCTGAAGCTTTTTGATGGGCATCTTCCATTACTTTTTCCAGATTCTTATCTGGATGCTGAAATAAATCGGTGATCACATGATTAATTTTATCAATAAGACTACTCTGAGTATTCTTGATATCTTCCAGTTTGTTTAACGTAGACCTCATGTGGTCAAGTTTCGCCTGATCCATAATTTATATGTTTTAGTTAATCTAATTTACCTTAACATTCAGTTGGTCCAAAAATTCTTAACAGCTTTTAAACCAGCTTTATAATAAAATTATGAAACTTTTTCCTCTTTATAAACAGGATAATCTGTATATCCTTCTTTTCCAGTGGTGTAGAAGGTGTCTTCATCATATTCTGCCAGAGGCCAGTTGTTCTCAAACCTTTTTGGAAGGTCTGGATTCGATATGAAGAGCTTTCCGAAGGCAACCAGGTCTGCATGCCCGTCTTCGATCACCTTGTTACCAGATTCCCTATCGAACCCATTATTGATCATTAAAGTACCCTTGTAGATCTGTCGGTAGCGCTGGGCGATCTCGGTCTCCAGGTAAGGCACGTCGCTTACGTCTGTAAATGGTTCGGAAAGATGTACATAAGCCAGGTCGTAGGCGTTCAGCTTTTCTATGATATAATCGAAGGTCGCGATACTGTCTTCAGTGGCGGTAATTCCGAAAGATTTATGCAGGGAAGGATTGAACCTGCAGCCTATCTGGTTCTCCGGCCACACCTCGGCTACCGCCTCCAGCACGTCGAAAAAGAACCTTGCTCTATTGGGAATGCTGCCCCCATAATCATCGGTTCTCTGGTTGGCGTTCTTGTTAAAGAACTGGTGAAAAAGGTATCCATTAGAGGAATGGATTTCTATCCCGTCAAATCCCGCATCTTTGGCCATCTGGGCGGCGTGTTTGAATTCCTGGACAGTTTCCTGAATCTCCTGTATGCTCATGGCTTTGGGTTCGGTAGTTTCTTCGAAACCTTCTGGAGTGTATACCTTGGATTTTGGATTTACGGCACTTGGGGCTAAAGGTTTATCCCCGTTATGGAATTTAGGATGGGAGATCCTTCCCACATGCCATAGCTGGATAAAGATCTTTCCGTTTTCTTCATGAACCGCATCGGTCACTTTTTTCCAGGCTTCTTTTTGTTCGGGGGTATGAATTCCTGGGGTGTGCACATATCCAACGGCACGGCTCGATACCTGGGAACCTTCGGTGATGATTAGGCCGGCGCCGGCACGCTGGGTGTAATATTCCACATGCAAATCTGTAGGCGCTTTTTCTTCATTATCGGCACGGCTCCTGGTCATGGGAGCCATCACTACCCGGTTTTTCAGGGTCATGTTGCCCAGTTTATAGGGCTGCAGCAGGGCTTGTTTTTCTTCTTTCATCTTATTTCTTTTCCTAAAAATACCAGTTCCGGAGATTTATGGCTGTTAATTAAATTGTAAATGAGATCTGGTGAGGGATAATCTGGCTATTAGCCGAAAGGAGGAAGCTTGTTTCATATTTATTAATTAATTTCGCATTTGAATCAATAGCAATCTTTTGGCGACTGTCAAATCTCTGCCGGGATATACTTTTCAAACCAATTCATGCAAAAAGAAAAAAATGTAGCGATAGTAGGATCGGGACTTGTGGGATCATTACTGGCCATCTTCCTGCGGAAACAAGGCCATAAAGTTAGCGTTTTCGATCGCCGTCCAGATGTAAGAAAGGTACAGTTCTCGGGCCGTTCCATCAACCTGGCGATGTCTAATCGAGGTTGGAAGGCACTGCGGGAAGCAGGGATAGAGGAGGAGATCAGGAAACTGGCTTTGCCGTTAGATAAAAGAGCTATGCATGTTGAGGGACAGCCGGTTTATTTTCAAAAATATGGTGATGAGGGAGAGGCTATCTATTCAATTTCCAGGGGAGTGCTTAATCGCAAAATGATAGACCTGGCTGAAGCTGCCGGCGCCCAGTTCCGTTTTGAGGAAAAGATCTGGGATGTAGATATGCGTGAAGCTAAGCTTTATACAGGCGATTCTGAAAAAGGTCCCTGGAAGGAATACCAGTTCGACCTTATTTTTGGAGCCGATGGAGCTTTTTCCCGGGTGCGCCACAAGATGCAAAGACAGAGCAGGTTCAATTATTCCCAGCATTTTATTGATGTTGGTTACAAAGAGCTTACCATTCCTGCCAATGAAGATGGTACGCATAAACTCGATAATTCCTCTTTTCATATCTGGCCCCGAGGCAATTTTATGCTTATCGCGATGCCTAATTTGAACGGTACCTTTACCTGTACGCTTTTCATGCCTTTTGAAGGCGAGGTGAGCTTTGAAAGTATAGTGACCGAGCAGCAGGCAGATGCCTTTTTCGAGAATTATTTCCCTGATATTAAGGACGAGATCTATAATTTAAAAAAGGACTTTTTTAATAATCCTACCAGTGCCATGGTGACCATCAAGTGTTTTCCTTGGTCTTATTATGACAAGATCACACTTGTAGGCGATTCGGCGCATGCTATTGTTCCTTTTTATGGACAGGGAATGAATGCCGGTTTTGAGGATATTTCTGTGCTGAATGCTAAAATGGAAAAATACGGAAACGATTGGCAGCAGATTTTCGAAGAATACCAAACCGAAAGGAAGCCGAATGCCGACGCTATTGCCGAGCTTAGCTACCGGAATTTTGTTGAAATGAGCAGTAAAACGGCAGATCCGATGTTCCTGCTTAGGAAGAAGATCGAAAAGAAATTTGCCGATGATCATCCCGAACTCTGGATGCCTTTATATTCAAGGGTTACCTTTTCTGATAAGGCCTATGTCGAAGCACTCAAAGTTGGAGATTACCAGCGAGAAATTATGGATGAGGTCATGCAGATACCGGGAATAGAGGAGAAGTGGGATTCCCAGGAAGTAGAAGACAAGATCATAAGTCTTATAAAAAAATAAAAAAAAGCTGCCTCGAAGGCAGCTTTTCTAATTAATGGGACTCATTCTCTTTAAGAATATCAGGGAATTTGCTTTTAAACCTGTTTAGTCTCGGGATCGAAACATTTCTTATATAGGGATTGTTCGGGTTGTTCTTTTCGTAATCCTGGTGGTAGTCTTCGGCCTTCCAGAATTTCTGAAAAGGTAAGATCTCAGCAGCAATGGGTTCATCATAATTGTTGGCCACTTGAGCTTTCACCTCTTCGATGATCTTTTTTTGTTCGGCATTCTGGTAGAAAATAATAGACCTGTACTGAGAACCCCGGTCCGGTCCCTGGCCGTTAACCTGGGTTGGATCCTGGGAACCAAAATATACTTCTACAAGGGTTTTAAAGCTAACCACCTCTGGATCGTAGATTACCTCTACGGCCTCTGCATGTCCGGTCTTACCCGTGTTGCTTTGTTCGTAAGTGGGATTCTTGGTGTGACCTCCCGAATAACCCGATAAAGCCTCCTCAACCCCTTCAATGCTTTCGTAAATAGCTTCTACACACCAGAAACAACCACTGGCGAAATAGGCTTTTTTAAGGCCATCCTGAGCCGGGACTTCCATTGGTTCAGCATTCGCGATTTCCTGGTGGGTTGCATTGCTTTTGGTTTCATTGCCACACCCCAGAAGCACTAGGCTGAGGAAATTTAATAATAAGAGTTTCATGATTATTTCTTTTTATAGGTTCCTTCCAAAGTCTTTTTTCCGTAAAGGGCGTAATCTACAGCGATCTTACCGTCTATAGAAAAGCCTTTCCAGTCAAGTTTCAAAGAGCCATCGCTCTCCGGGCTTAAAACTGCAATTGGCGTACCAGTCTCGAATTTATCCCAGGGAATATCCTTGTTGGTGGTACCTGGAGATTTTCCCGAATAGAAAACATTGATATTATTAGCTTGCCTTTGAAAACGAGCCATTATATATAACTCATCTTCCTTTAGGCATAATTCTGAAGTACCATTTGTTTTGATATTTACGCAATAACAATCGCAATTAACATCATCTGTATGGCTTTTGTTCTGATAAAGTCCAGAAATTACCGAAGCTCTATTTTCACTGGTATCATCAGCGGTATCTTCATCTGAATATTTCAGGTCGCTGTTCTCGCCAATAGGCTGGTCCTGGGCTGAACTGCCCAGTTCATCCTTAGGTTGGATTTTTTCAGTGTTGTTTATAGGAGTTTCGCTTTGTTCTTTTTTTGAATCCTGGCAGGAAACCAAAGCAGCAATAAGTAATATAAGTATGAACGGTTTTTTCATAATGAGTGATTTAGGCTCATTAAAAATACCACATAAATGCTCGTTTATTGTGAAATAGTTGTTAATCCCAATAGCCATGAATGCAGCAAGATATGGGCATAAAAAAACTGCCTGAAAAACTTTTGCTTCAGATCTCGCGATCTTACTGTTATTTTCCAGGCAGTCTGTATGTAAGTTTAAAAAAGTCTAGAACTTTTTAAACATGCTTTGCATTTTTTCCTGCTCTTCTTTAGCCAGTTCCTCATCTACAAGGATTCTTCCACTGTGCTCATCTGTAATGATCTTCTTGCGACCAGCAATTTCCATGATCACCTGTGGTGGAATGGTAAAGAATGAACCTCCTGAAGCTCCACGCTCAACCGGTACTACGGCAAGGCCGTTCTTTACATTGCTTCTAATTCTTTTGTAAGCAGTAACCAGCCTGTCTTCAATTTCCTTCTCGTACTCTTTAGACTTTTCAATAAGAGCCTGCTCTTCCTTTTCAGTCTCTTTAAGGATCTCCTCAAGTTCACCTTTTTTGTGCTTCAGGTGCTCCTCACGCTCAGAAAGTTTTTCTTTAGTTTGAGCGATCACTTCTTTTTTCTGCTCGATCTTAGCCTTGTACTCTTTGATGTGCTTTTCAGCAAGTTCTATTTCAAGCTCTTGGAATTCGATCTCTTTGCTTAGCGCATTGAATTCCCTGTTGTTACGTACATTTTTCTGCTGATCGGAGTATTTCTTAATCGTAGTTTTAGACTCCTCGATCTGGTTCTTCTTGTTCTTGATGTCATTATCAATGACCTCTATATCTGCATCCAGTTTTTCCAGGCGTCTGTTCAAACCTGCTACTTCATCTTCCAGATCTTCAACTTCCAGAGGTAATTCACCACGTACGTTTCTAATTTCATCAATTCGCGAATCCACCAACTGAAGATCGTACAGTGATCTTAACTTCTCTTCTACAGTAACATCGTTTTTTTTCGCCATATTATAAATAATGTATTGGATTGGTATTTGTATCTGCTAAAATAAGTGCAAAACTACTAATTTTTTTGCTAAGAAAAGAATATAGTAAATTTTTTGTAAACTGTTCACTTTCATAGTGTCCAATATCCGCGAGCACCAGCTTTTCCTCGGCTTTGTAGAAGTCGTGGTATTTGAGGTCTGCGGTTACATATACGTCTGCACCGGCCGCCTTGGCATTATTGATGGCAAATGCACCGCTGCCCCCTAGCACCGCAACCTTTTTTACCTTTTTGCCCCGTAATTTAGAATGCCTAACGCAACCGGTCTTAAAAGTTTCTTTAAGCTGCTCCAGAAATTTCTTTTCGTCTACAGGATTATCCAGTTCACCGATCATGCCCATTCCCAGTTGCTGATTTTCATTTTCCAGGCTGTGGATCTCGTAGGCAACTTCTTCATACGGGTGAGCGGAAAAAAGATTTTTGAGGATTTTCGATTCTAAATGAGCAGGATAAGTAATTCCTATTTGTGTCTCTTCCTCATAATGTATTTTGCCTTTTTCGCCCACCACGGGGTTGGAATCATCGTTACCCTTGAAGCTTCCTTTTCCGGTGATGTTGAAACTGCAGTTGTCGTAATTGCCAATACTTCCGGCACCGGCAGAAAATAGTGCTTCCCTTAGCTTTTCGGCATCTTTTAATGGAACAAATGTGGTAAGTTTTTTTATCGAATCCTTGCGTGGAATCAGGATCTGGCGGTCTTTAAGCCCAATTTTTTCGCATATCATATCATTCACCCCTTTATGCTGATTATCAAGAGCGGTATGTATCGCATAGATCGCAATATCATTCTTGATGGCTTTTAAAACTGTTCTTTCCACATAATCCCGGCCGGTAAGCTTTTTTAAGCCTGAGAATATGATTGGGTGAAAACTGATGATAAGGTTGCATTTTTTCTCGACGGCTTCATCTACCGTAGCTTCGAGGGTATCCAGGGTGACCAGAGCTCCGGAAACTTCGGCTGAGGCATCTCCTACCAGTAGCCCTACATTATCAAATCCTTCTGCATATTTAGTGGGAGCAAAGTCTTCAATTAGTTCAATTACTTCCTTTATGATCATAATTAATTATTTTAGCCTTCAGTTTTTAGAATAGAATAGCTGAAATTGTGGATTATTTCAACGTATTCCAGAATAGATCGCCAGTTTTTCAAATATAAATATTATACAAAGCCTTTCATGCCGAATCTCAGAAAATTACTTTTTCCATTTTCAGTGCTCTACCGCGCTGTAACCGGGATACGTAATAATCTTTATGATCATGAGATCCTGAAATCGGAATCTTATGAGCTACCGGTGATCGCTGTGGGAAATCTCAATATGGGAGGTACGGGTAAATCCCCAATGATAGAGTATCTCCTAAAGATGCTTGCAGAAAATAACAAAGTCGCTACCCTGAGCAGGGGGTATAAAAGGGAGAGTAAGGGTTTTCAGTTGGTAGAAATCGCCGATCCCGCAACCAAATCTGGAGACGAGCCATTACAGTTTAAGAATAAATTCCCTAAAGCCATAGTTGCCGTAGATGCGAACAGGAGGGAAGGTATTGCTGAATTATTGAAGTTTGACCCGGATGTGATCCTGCTTGATGATGCATTCCAGCATCGGAAAGTTAAGGCAGGTATGTACATTTTGCTTACAGCCTACGGTGACCTGTATACAGATGATCTTTTGCTTCCTGCCGGAAATCTTCGGGAGTCATCCATTGGAGCTGCGAGAGCCCAGATCATTATCGTCACTAAATGTCCTTCAGATCTTAGCGACTCTGAAATGGAGAAAATTCGACAAAAATTAAGACCAGATTCAGGTCAGCAGGTTTATTTTACCAGCATTAGGTATTCAGAAAACATTTTTTCGGCAAGGGAAGAAAGGACACTGAACGGACTAACTAATGATTTTGTCCTGGTTACAGGAATAGCCAATCCCAAACCCTTAATAGATTATTTGGAATCCAAAGAGATTTCTCTAAAACATCATAAATTCTCTGATCATCATAGTTTTTCAGAAAGGGAGATCGAACTACTTAGAGCTGAGAAAAATATCCTTACCACTGAAAAAGATTATATGAGACTCAAAGACAGGTTGCCGGCAGCAAGGCTTTTTTATCTTCCCATTGAAGTGAAATTCCTTGGGGATGGAGAGTCTTCCTTAAGGCAGAAGGTAGAAAGTTTTATAAATAAAAAATGAGGTGCGAAAACACCTCATTTTTGTTTTTGGCTAATTCAAACAAATTAGAATCTTCTCTGTATTTATTTGATCGCCATCGTATTTACAAAGCCTGTGCCAAAAGATCTATACTGCAGTTTCTTTTGCCGCCAGGTACTTATTTATTTTGTGAAAGAATTCCTCTGTTTTATAAGGTTTTGGGATGATGTCATTAAAACCATTCAGGTAGAATTCATCCAGGTTATCGTCCAGGGTTACCGCGGTAAGGGCGATAATTGGAATAGTCTCATCGAATTTCCTTATTTCTATCGTGGCTTCTATCCCGCTAATTCCCGGCATATGGATATCCATTAAAATAAGGTCGAATTCGTTGTTTTTTACCTTTTCTATAGCGATACTTCCATTATCGGCCACATCGCAAATTACCTTGTTCTTCTCTAGGATCTTCCTGGTGATCATCTGGTTGATCTTATTATCCTCCACTACAAGGATATTCTTACCTTCCATGATATCATTGGTAAGTTCTTCGTCTGGGATCTCTACCGGTTTAGCGATCTTTTTGATCTCGGCTTCCGGTGCTTCAAATGTGAGATCGAACTGGAATTTGGATCCTTCTCCTAATTCACTTTCCAGGTCTATTTCACTCCCTAAAAGACTAAGCAGGTTTTTAACGATAGAGAGGCCAAGACCGGTACCTCCAAATTTTCTATTGATCTGGGTAGAGCCCTGAGTGAAATTCTCGAAAATCGCCTTTTGTTTTTCTTTGCCAATTCCCTCGCCGTTATCCTTGATCTCGAAATGAAGAAAAATGTTCTTGTCTTCGACCCTGGTTTGTTTTACTTTGATCCAGATATCCCCATTTTCAGTGAATTTAATGGAGTTACCAATCAGGTTGATGAGGATCTGCGAAACTTTAAGCGGGTCTCCTTTTAATTTCTTCGGAATCTTACTGTCGAAATCAAAATGCAGTTTTGTATTTCTTTCATCGGCAGAATTCTTTAGCGCGACCAATACGTCTGATATCCTTTTTTCCAGGTCGAATTCAGAATTTACGATCTCTACCTTGTTTGCCTCCAGTTTGTTCAGGTCAAGAATATTATTTATAAGTGATAATAGATATTCTCCGGAAAACTTAAGGGAGTTAAGATGCTCTTTCTGGCTTTCGGTGGGGCTTTCTTCAAGGAGGAGATGTGTTAAACCGGTCACCGCATATAGAGGTGTTCTTAATTCGTGAGTAATGGTGGTAAGGAACTGTGCCTTCGCCAGCGAAGCCTTTTCAGCATTTTCCTTTGCCAGAACCAGTTCAGAATTTTTCTTTTGCAAAAGTTCGTTGGCTCTTGCCCTAAGATTGTTGTTCTTATAAAGTGACAGGGTAAGTAACGAAAGTATGGTGATAAGGGCTACGCTGAGAATGGTGGTTAGCTTGTTCACCTTTAAAGTGCGTTCCTGTTCAGCATTCTGCACGGTGAGTTCATCAAGAGTGGTCTTTAATGCATCTACTCCCAGTTTAGCATTCGCCTCAGAAGCCAGAGCTTCTTTATTTACATTAAAAACTGCTTCTCTAATTTCGTTGGCATTCTTAAGATTTTCAAGCGCCAGGGCAGGGTTTCCCCTGTCTTCTTCAATTTCACTAATAAGGGCGTAGGAATACATGGTCATACTGTCAAATCCGCCGGACTTAGCAATATGTAGTGCGCCCTCCGCAGATTCCTCAGCCTTTTCAAGGTTTCCTTCATACTGGGCAAGCCTGGCCAGGTAATAGTGCAGCCTGGAGAGCTCATAATAATTTTCACTATCCTTGAAGTATATTTCAGCATTGTTGAGTTGGGCTTTGGCGCGCTCCCTGGTTTTTTCATCGTTTATCAATAAAATTCCTTTATTAAGCGCAATGACCGCCAGCTGTTCCTTATTATCCTCCTTTTCGTAATACTTCTGCGCCAGGTTGAAGTACTTCAGGGCACGATCCTTATCTCCTTTGCCGTTGAGTAATTTGCCGTACATTACGTAAGAGTAGGCGAGACCAGCTTCGTCACCAATCTCACGCTGAATGGAAATTGCTCGTTCCAGCTCGGTGATTCCCTTTTTATAGTTATGTCTTACGTAATACCACCTGGATAGAATGCTGCTGGTGAGGGCGATGTATCTTTTATTGTCTATTCTTCGGGAGTATTCCAGGGCCTTGTTCAATTGATTGTGAGCTTTGTCAAAAAGCATCATATCAATAGACTTCTCTGCCTCGAAAAGTAACTCCTTGATCTGTTCAGGTTTTGGCTGGGCTTCATCGATTTTAGGATTCTGAAATCCAAAGTTCAAAAAGCAACACAGTAGTATCAGGATTAGGTTTAGATTCTTCATTCGGGAAAATAGCTACTAGCTGTTAATGTGTTAAATATAGCTATTTATCGTTAATGAGTGAAATTAAATCGATAAGACGGTTAGAGTAACCAATTTCATTGTCGTACCATCCGATCAATTTAATCAGTTTACCGCCTATGACAGAGGTCATTTGGGCATCGAAAACACAACTGGATTTGCTATCTAAAATATCTATAGAAACAATGGGATCTTCTGTATAGTCTAATATGCCTTTGTACGTGGTTTCAGCAGCATTTTTAAAAAGAGCATTGACTTCTTCGATAGAAGTTTCCTTGTTCACGTTCAGGGTCATGTCGGTCAGGGAGCCGTTAGGCACGGGAACCCTGATTCCGCAGCCACCTATCACCTCACTCAGGTCTGGGAAAATACTTGTTAAAGCTTTAGCTGCACCTGTAGTGGTTGGAATGATAGATTGTGCCGCTGCCCGGCTTCTTCTAAGGTCCCTATGCGGTTTGTCATGCAGACTTTGGTCTGAGGTATATGAATGCACAGTTGTAATATAGGCCTGAGTAACTTCAAAATGATCATGGATCAATTTCAGCATCGGGGCGGCATTATTCGTGGTACAGGAGGCATTAGAAATTATTCTCTCGGAGCCGTCTAAAATATTTTCATTTACTCCCAGTACCACCATTTTAATGTTCTCATCCTGGGGAGGAACCGAAAGTATCACTTTTTTGACACCTTCCTTAAGGTGACCTTTAAGGCTTTCTTCGGTTTTGAACTTTCCTGAAGATTCTACCACATAATCTACCGAGTACTTATCCCAGGGAATGTCTTCCGGTTTGCTGTGGTTTAGAAGGGGAACTTCCCTGTTGTTAACCACAATGCCAGAATCTGTAGAAGAAATTTCAGCCTTTAAAGTACGATGTATGCTATCGTATTTGAGTAAATGAGCCAGGCTTTTAGAATCGTGAATATCATTTATAGCCACCACCTGTATCTCGGGATGGTTCAAAAGAAGCCTGAATAGATTTCTTCCGATTCTGCCAAACCCGTTGATGGCAATATTAATAGACTTAGCCATTCAGTGACTAGTTAATATGTTTCTGAGCCTTGTACGAAGACCTTACCAGGGCACTACTTTCAACGTGCCTGAAACCAAGGTCAAGACCTATCTCCTCATATTTTTTGAACTGGTCTGGGGTGATAAATTGTTTTACCGGTAAGTGTTTTTTACTTGGCTGTAAGTACTGGCCAATGGTTACAACATCTACTCCTGCTTCTCTAAGATCCTTAAGGGTTTGAATAACTTCTTCTTCCTGTTCCCCAAGACCTAACATGATCCCAGATTTGGTTCTTCTAATACCATTATCCTTAAGATATTTAAGAACAGCGAGGCTTCGGTCATATTTAGCCTGTATCCTAACTTCTCTGGTAAGCCTTTTTACGGTTTCCATATTATGAGAAACCACCTCTGGCATTACCTCGATGATCCTGTCTATATTTCTTTCATTTCCCTGAAAGTCTGGAATAAGTGTTTCCAGAGTTGTTTCAGGATTCATTCGCCTGATCGCCTTTACGGTTTCAGCCCAGATGATCGACCCCATATCCTTTAGGTCGTCCCGGTCTACGCTGGTTACCACAGCATGCTTGATCTGCATGAGTTTAATGGAGCGTGCTACCTTTTCTGGTTCATCCCAGTCTACCGTTTCCGGGCGTCCTGTTTTTACACCACAAAAGCCACAGGACCTGGTACAAATATTACCAAGGATCATAAAAGTGGCAGTCCCTTCGCTCCAGCATTCACCCATATTGGGGCAACTTCCTGAAGTACAGATGGTATGCAGGTCATACTTGTCTACAAGACTTCTAAGTTCGGTGTATTTCTTCCCGGTAGGGAGTTTTACACGAAGCCATTTTGGTTTAGGCTTTCTTTCTGTTTTTGATTTTACGGGCGCAACGTCTGTATTCATAGCAAAAATCTGAGGTTCAAAGATACAATAATAAGCTGAACTGCATAAATTAGACTCGCCAGGATTTAAATCCTTACTTAGCTGTTCCTGGTCTCAATTATTTCAGCCAGAAGTTTCTTGGCACGAAGCAATTTAACCTTGATGTTGTTCATAGGTTCATCAAGGCTTTTGGCGATCTCCTTATAAGATTTTTCCTGAAAAAAGCGCAGGTTGATCACTTCCTGATAATGCGGTTTAAGCTGTTTGATATCTGCCAGCAATTGCTCCAGGTTTTGTTCCTTGATGAGCTTATCTTCAATCCCCGGTGTTTCATCGGCGATTTCGTAAACCCTTTCCTCATCCTGCATGGATGTTTTTGAACTGATACTTGCTTTTTTCTTACGAATCTGGTCTATGTGTATGTTCTTGGAAATAGCGATCAGCCAGGTAGAAAAAGAATAATTCTCGTCGAAAGTGTCGATCTTATTGAAGGCTTTGGAAAAGGTCTGTATGGTAATGTCTTCAGATTCGTACTCGTTCCGGGTCTTTTTTAACTGGAAGCCATAAACGTCGTTCCAATATCTGTCGAGAAGGTAATTAAAAGCCGATTGACTTCCGTCTTTTGCCTCCCTGATCTTTTCAAGGAGATGGTCCGGATTTATTTCCAATGCTTCGGTTTTGAAATGAGGTTAGCGATAAAGATAGCTAATTGTGTGAAGATTAAAAAGAGATCGAAAAAGGGAAACAACCATACCACGTCTGTCTCGTTCAGTTTTTTTCCTGCTTTAATGTACACCAGGGCTTCGATCAATAATTTTAAACCTAAGATTCCCAGTACGATTTGAGGATAGATCTGCAATGCCAAGATTGTTATAAGCAATATCCAGAATAATATTCTGAATAAATAGAATGAGCCCAGCAGCATCTTATGTTTTGTCTTATAATACCCGGCAACAGAGGCGTGCCTACGTTTCTGATGAAACCAGTCTGAAAAGCTGTTCTTTGGGATGCTACGGGTTATGGAATCTGGATGAAAACAGATAGCGGTATTATCTGAGGTGGAGGCCTCGTTCACAAAAAGATCATCGTCTCCCGATCTTAAGTGTAAATGATTGGCAAATCCTTTCATCTCGTAAAAACGGGTAGAAGTATAAGCCAGGTTCCTGCCAACACCCATATAAGGTGAGCCCAGGCGGGCATAGGAAAAATACTGGATCGCCGTTAGCAGGGTTTCGAACCTTATAAGTTTGTTCAATAGAGAGCCTTTATGCTGAAAATAGCCACCATAGCCAAGAACGATTGAATTTCCCGGTTGAAAATTTCGTGACATTTCCCTGATCCAATTTTTGGACTGGGGCGCACAATCGGCATCAGTAAAAAGTAGATGAGTGTTTTTCGCCTTTTTGATGCCCAGGGTTAAGGCGTATTTTTTATTCCCCCAGAAAGCTTCATTGTTCTGAACATCTACAATCTTGATTCGGGGGTCTATCTTTTGAAACTCTTCGATGGTTTCAAGGGTGTTATCTACCGAAGCATCGTTGATCACGATGATCTCGAAATCGGGATAATCCTGTTCTATAATGGAGGGAAGAAAATTCCTGAGATTCTCTTCTTCGTTCTTGGCACAAATAATTACTGAAACCGGAACTTCAGGATGCAGCTTATTCTTAATCCCTGAAGTGGAAAAAGAAAAAAATGAGAAAAAATAAATGAAATTAACTAAGCTAACGAGGATGAATAGTCCCAGTAATAGTGTTGCCATTAAGCCTGCGAGGTCTTAGGAGTTTCAGAACAATTTTCCATTTCATCTGGTAATTTACCGCAAAAACTGCAAGGCTCACCAGATTTGTTAAGATAAGGATTCTGGCTGGCGCAGGTTCCGGCAAATTTACCGTCTTTTTTAGCCCAGATCTTGATTGCGATTCCCGCAAACGCAAGACCCAGTAAAACAATACTTATGATTAATAATTTCATATCCTTAAGATTCTGATGCAAAAATAATAATAAAATGAAGCAACTAAAAATAGCACGGAGCATTAATAGATCCTTTACACTATTTAACTAAACTTTAATCGAATTGTAAGCTATAAGTGGCTTTTGCACAATATCTTGCATCGTTAATCATGATAAAACTACAATTATGAAATTTAAAATGTTATTTACTGCCCTGGTGCTTTCAGGAATTATGTTCACTTCATGTGGAGATGATAAGAAAAAGGAGCAGGAGGAAAAGGCTAAAATGGAACAAATGGAAGCTGAAAGAGAGGCTGAAATGCAAGCCGAAAAAGAAAGAATGGAAATGGAATCCAACAGTATTGCTGCTAAAGCAATGGAAACCGACACTCTAAGTACTTTGGTTAGTGCTCTTCAGTCAGCCGATCTTGCAGAAATGTTCAAAACCGAGGAAGGTCCTTTCACTGTATTTGCACCACACAACGGGGCATTCGCGAAAGTTGACAAGGCTACCCTAGAATCATTGATGCAGCCAGACAATAAAGAGAAACTTGCAGATGTATTGAAATATCACGTGGTTTCTGGAGAGGTTACTTCTCAACAATTGGTTCAGGCTATCAAAGATAATGACGGGAAATACGAAGTTTCTACCGTAGGTGGAGGAAAGCTTGTTGCTTCTATTGAAGGAGAAAATGTAATCCTGACCGACGAGAACGGAAATAAAGCAACCGTGGTGATGACTGATGTTGATGCATCTAACGGAGTTGTACACGTTATAGATGCGGTAGTAATGAAGAAGGCTTAATTATATAGATAATCTTAAAAAAAAGGGAGAGCTTAGCGGCTCTCCTTTTTTTATATGATATTCACTTCAGCCTCCAGGTCAATCTGGAATTTTTCTTTGATACTATGCTGTATCTCTCGCGAAAGTGATAATATTTCTTCTCCGGTGGCAGCGCCGTAATTAACCAGGACCAGGGCCTGATTCTTATGAACCCCGGCATCACCTCTTCTGTATCCCTTGTAACCTGCCTGGTCTATCAACCAGCCAGCAGGAACCTTGATCTCTTCATTAGAGATCCTGTAACTCGGTATTTCGGGGAATTGTTCCTCAAGCTTTTTAAAATGATCTCCCCCGATGACCGGGTTTTTGAAAAAACTTCCGCTGTTCCCAATTTCGTTGGGATCTGGTAATTTAGACTGCCTGATGGCGATTACTGCATTAGAGATATCCCTGATCGTAGGGTTTTCTATTGCCTGCTTTTCCAGTTCAGACCTGATGGCACCATATTCGGTATGCAATTCATGGTCCTTTTTGCTAAGGCGAAATTTTACCGAAGTAATGATATACTGCCCTTTTAGCTGGTTCTTGAAAATTGAATTCCTGTAACCAAAATCGCATTCTTCACGACTGAATTCTTTCTCTTCCAGGGTTTGAACATTCATGGCCTTACAGCTCACAAAAGTGTCCTTTAGCTCAACCCCATATGCTCCAATGTTTTGAATTGGCGCTGTACCTACATTGCCGGGGATCAGCGAAAGGTTTTCGAGTCCGCCAAAATTATGTTCCAGCGTCCATAAGACCAGTTCATGCCAGTTCTCTCCCGCCTGGACCTCAATGGTCACTTCGTCGTCGGTTTCAGCAACGATCTCTTTGCCTTTCAGGGCAATATGCAATACGGTCTTGTGAATATCTCTCGTTAACAACATATTGCTGCCACCTCCCAAAATAAAAAGTTCAGCAGCATAACTCTTGCGAAGTATGGTGCGCAGATCTTTCAGGTTTTGGATAGAGAGAAACTTGTCTGCCTTAACCTCTATGCCAAAACTATTGTGCTTTTTTAGGGAGTAATTCCGCAGGACGCGCATCGAGACTACTTATTATATTGCTTAAGCGCTTTTTCAAGAATGTCGATAGCTCTTTCCAGGTTTTCCTTTTTTAGAACATAAGCGATCCTAACCTGGTTCTTTCCGGTGTTCGGGGTAGAATAGAAGCCTGCTGCCGGAGCAACCATTACGGTTTCGTTATCATCCTCGAATTCTTCAAGAAGCCATCTGGCAAAATCATCGGCATCCTCTACCGGAAGCTCAGCGATACAATAAAATGCACCTTTTGGCTTGGCAACCTTCACGCCTTCGATCTTCTCGAGCCCGTCTACCAAAAGATTTCTCCTGTAGGTATATTCTTCAATCACTTCGTCAAAGTATTCCTGTGGGGTATCCAAAGCAGCTTCGCTGGCTATCTGGGCGAAAGTTGGTGGGCTAAGCCTTGCCTGGGCGAATTTCATCGCGGTGGCAATTACCTCCTCGTTTTTAGATACCAGGCAGCCAATTCTCGCGCCACACATGCTGTAACGCTTGGAAACTGAATCTACCATTATGGCATTATTTGCAAGTTCCGGGATGCTCATAATGGAATGGTGTACCGCACCTTCATAAGCAAACTCCCGGTAAACCTCGTCTGAAACTATAAAAAGATCATGTTTAAGAGCAAGATCGGCAAGTTGTTTAACCTCTTCCTTAGTGTAAAGATATCCCGTTGGGTTTCCAGGGTTACACAGAAGAATGGCTTTGGTTTTGTCTGTGATCAATTTCTCAAATTCCGAAATAGGAGGGAGGGCGAAATTGTTCTCGATGCTGGCCTGTATAGGTTTTATTTTTACTCCCGAAGCCGTGGCAAAGCCATTATAATTTGCATAGAATGGTTCTGGAATGATCACCTCGTCATTCGGATCTGTAATACTTCCCATAGCAAATAGCAATGCTTCAGAGCCTCCGGTGGTTATAATGATATCATCCTTCTCTACGGGAAGAGAGGTTTTCTGGTAATAACCGGCCAGTTTTTCTCTATAAGATTCAAAACCTGCAGAGTGGCTGTAAGATAAAACTTCAATATCATGGTGTCTAACTGCATCAAGGGCTGCTTCCGGAGTTTTAATATCCGGCTGGCCAATATTGAGTTGATAAATTTTCCTTCCTTTTTTGGTAGCTGCTTCAGCAAAAGGAACCAGTTTTCTTATCGGAGATTCAGGCATTTCCAGCCCTTTGTTTGAGATCTTAGGCATAGCTTAAAATTTGTGCGTTGCAAAATTGCAAAATTTAAATATGAATCAATAATTATAGGTCTTAATAATCGGGTATTTTTTGTGATTTAAGGCCATTCAAACGAGCCTTGCAGGTTTCCTGCAAATTTCGGTATAATTCAAAAAAAAAGCCTTCCGCGATGGAAGGCTCATAAAATTATATATTTATAAGATTTAGCTGTCGTCGCCATCTGTCTCAGAATCTACTACGCTTCCTTTGATCTTCAAAGCTTTTACAGATTCTTCAGCATTGGAATAAACAGTAACGGTCTTTCTGATGGGCCCAACTCTTTTAGTGTCATATTTCACCTCGATCTGTCCTGTTTTTCCAGGTAAGATAGGTTCTTCTGGTTTCTTCGGAACGGTACAGCCACAGCTTGATTTAACGTCTTCGATAACCAGGGGAGCGTCTCCGGTATTCGTGAATTCGAATACTCTCACTCCGTCACTACCTTTTTTGATCTCACCATAATCGATGGTTTCAGATTTGAATTCCATCTTTGCAACTTTCTGAGCCTGAGCGAATGAAACTCCGGCAAGTACAAATATGGCGATTGCGATTATTTTTTTCATAATTTAAAATTTTAGCGGATTAGTAAAGATATACTGAAATACTTTAAAACTCAAAACTTTTAATCATTTCAGCAGCTTTCATAATCCTTCATTAATAATTACTTTTGCCATTATTTCAAAAATCAGACCAAGAAATGGCAATTGCTTCACAGTACAACGCGAAAAAAGTAGAAGATAAGTGGTACGACTACTGGATGAAAAACAATTATTTTCATTCAGAAGTTGATGAAAGAGAGCCTTATACCATAGTGATCCCGCCACCAAACGTAACCGGGGTACTGCATATGGGGCATATGCTCAATAATACTATTCAGGATGTGCTGGTAAGACGCGCGCGCCTTAAAGGATATAACGCCTGCTGGGTGCCGGGAACAGATCATGCTTCCATTGCTACAGAGGCCAAGGTCGTTGCTAAGCTTAAGGCTGAAGGTATCGACAAGAATAGCATTAGCCGGGACGAATTTCTACAACATGCGTGGGATTGGACACATAAGCATGGCGGAATCATCCTTCAGCAGCTGAAGAAACTGGGAGCTTCCTGTGACTGGGACCGTACCAAGTTTACGATGGATGAGAAAATGTCTGCTTCAGTCATCAAGGTTTTCGTGGATCTTTATGAAAAAGGCCTTGTTTACCGTGGTTATAGAATGGTGAACTGGGATCCGCAGGCAAAAACAACGCTCTCTGATGAGGAGGTGAATTATGAAGAAAGGAACGGCAGGTTATACTATTTGAAGTATAAAATAGAAGGAAGCGATGATCATCTTACCATCGCTACTACCAGGCCAGAAACAATACTCGGGGATACCGCGATCTGTATCAATCCTAACGATGAGCGTTTTACTCATCTAAAAGGCAAGAAAGCGATCGTGCCTATCTGCAACAGGACCATCCCTATTGTAGAGGATGAATATGTAGATATGGAGTTTGGTACAGGTTGCCTTAAGGTGACTCCTGCCCACGACGAGAACGATAAGAGCCTGGGTGATAAGCATAACTTGGATGTGATCGATATCTTTAACGACGATGCTACTCTAAACCAATATGGTTTGCATTATGAAGGTAAGGATAGGTTCGTGGTAAGGGCAGAGATCGTTGAAGAGCTGGAAATTTCCGGTTTCCTGGATAAGGTGAAAGATCATGTGAACAAAGTAGGAACCAGTGAAAGGACAGGTGCGGTTATCGAACCTAAATTGAGCGACCAGTGGTTCCTTAAAATGAAAGAAATGGCCGAACCAGCTTTAAAAGCGGTGATCGGAGACGATATAAACCTGGTGCCGGAAAAATTCCTGAATACTTACCGTCACTGGATGGAAAATGTGCGCGACTGGAACATTTCCCGCCAGCTATGGTGGGGACATCAGATCCCTGCGTATTACTACGGAAGTGGCAAGAACGATTTTGTGGTTGCCGAATCTGCTGAAGAGGCACTGGAAAAAGCCAGAAAAGCTTCTGGAAATGCGGACCTACAGGCTAAAGATCTTAGCCAGGACAAAGATGTGCTGGATACCTGGTTCTCTTCATGGCTTTGGCCAATGAGCGTTTTCAACGGAATCCTGGAGCCAGAAAATAAAGAGATAGAGTATTATTATCCAACCAATGACCTGGTTACCGCACCAGAGATACTTTTCTTCTGGGTGGCCAGGATGATCATGGCAGGTTACGAATACAGGGGTGAAAGACCTTTTAAGAATGTGTACCTAACCGGGATCGTAAGGGACAAGCAAAGACGAAAAATGTCTAAATCGCTGGGGAATTCTCCAGACCCGCTGGCCCTTATAGACCAATATGGGGCAGACGGAGTTAGGGTAGGGATGCTTTTAAGTTCTCCTGCGGGTAATGATCTTATGTTCGATGAAGATCTTTGTAAGCAGGGTAGTGCTTTTTCTAATAAAATCTGGAATGCTTTCCGCCTGGTTCAGGGTTGGGAGATCTCAGAAGAAAGGGAGCAGCCTGAAACTGCCAGGATGGCGATAGACTGGTACAAGGCTAAATTCCAGAGTACCCTTAAAGAGATTGAAGACCATTATTCAAAATACAGGATCAGTGACGCTCTGATGGCGACCTACAAACTTGTTTGGGACGATTACTGCAGCTGGTTCCTGGAAATGGTTAAACCAGCTTATGGTGAACCTATAGATGCAAAAACCTATAAAGAGGTGATAGAGATTCTTGAGGACAACCTTAAGATACTTCATCCTTTCATGCCTTTTGTGACCGAAGAGATCTGGCAGGAAATTACCGAAAGAACTCCTAAGCAGGCCCTGATCGTTGCAAAATGGCCGGAACAGAAGCAGTTTGATGAAAAGATCATCAGGGAATTCTCCCAAGCGGCTGAAGTGATCGCCGGAGTTAGAAAGATCAGGAAAGACAAAAACATTTCTTTTAAGAACGAGATCGAGCTGAAGGTGATGAACAATGAAGACACTTCCACAACCTTTGACGGTGTGATCGCCAAAATGGGTAATATCTCGAAACTTGAATATGTAGATGGTTCTGTAGACGGAGCTCTATCATTCAGGGTAAGGTCCAATGAATATTTCATTCCTATCGTTGGAGCCATAGATGTTGAGGCCGAAAAGAAAAAGATCCAGGAGGAACTGAGCTATACTGAAGGTTTTCTGAAATCTGTAGACAAGAAGTTGTCTAATGAAAGATTTGTGAATAACGCTCCGGAGAAAGTAGTGGAGGTTGAGAAGACCAAGAAAGCCGATGCAGAGGCTAAGATCGAAGCTTTAAAGGCGAGCCTTAAAAGCCTGGGATAAGCTTACCAGGTATATAAAATAGAAAAGAGGACATCAAGTCCTCTTTTTTTTGCTTTTAATTGAAATAGATCAATCGGGGATCTTGCCAATATGTGTTTCTACCATCTCTATATAAAGCTTCTTAGCTTCCTTTTTGCTTATATCCTTAACCTGCAGAAGCGCGTTGATCTTAAAGGCGCTTCTAAGGTCTCCCTTGTCTGTGGGAGGGATGTAGAATCCATTCTTTTCGGTTGCACGCTTGTATAGAGCGTAAAAATGCAGCATCACGTCTGGCGGTAATTGCCGGTCGGTGCTACTCGCCATGTCGTAGGCTTTTAGAAATTTTGAATTTTCTTCTGCCATCATAATTTCTAGGAGGCAACATCAGCTATTACGCTAACTCCTCCTTTTACTTTTTGGTTAATCTCAACATTCACCTTTGTTCCCACAGGAACAAATACATCTACTCTACTACCAAATTTAATAAATCCACTGTCGCTTCCCTGAACGACTTCAGCGTCTACTTCAGCGTAATTTACGATTCTCTTAGCCAATGCACCGGCAATCTGTCGGTACATGATCTCACCGGCAAGCTCGTTCTTAACGACTACCGTAGTTCTTTCATTCTCCTCGCTGGACTTAGGGTGCCAGGCTACAAGGAATTTTCCTGGATGATATTTGCTGTAAGTGACCTTCCCTCCAACAGGATGTCTGGTCACGTGCACATTGATTGGCGACATAAAGATCGAGATCTGTAGCCTGTTATCCTTGAAATATTCTTTTTCGTAGACTTCTTCTATGGCAACCACTTTTCCGTCTACTGGAGCAATAATATGCTTGTTGTTATGGGAGGTCGTTCTTTTTGGGTTCCTGAAGAACTGAATGATTAGCAGGAAGAAAAGGATCGAAACGACCAGGATGGCAAATTTCACCCAGTATACATTGATCAAACTGTAGGTGATCATATTTATAGCGATCAGGATGATCGCCGTTACAGTCATTATTTTGTATCCTTCTTTATGAAACATAGTTCAATATATATAAGTAAGCGTAAATAAATGGGCTTGCAAAGATAATACTATCCAGCCTGTCAAACAATCCTCCATGTCCCGGCATTAGTTTTCCGCTGTCTTTTACGCCCGCCTGTCTTTTGAATTTCGACTGGATAAGGTCTCCCAGGGTACCGAAAATACTGATGATAATGGCCATTCCCAGCCAGATGCCTGGAGTGTTGAACTTCCCAAAATCCGCTAATTTTGTAGGGAACATTGGGCTGTAATACCAGATGGCGTAGCTCATAAGGCAGGTAAAGACCAGGCCACCAAGAAAACCTTCTATGGTCTTGTTCGGGGAGATCTTTTCGTAAAGTTTTCGTTTTCCAAAATTCTTACCTACCAAATAGGCGAAGGTATCGTTGGTCCAGATAAGGAAGAAAATTCCTATAACCAGCTTAGGTATAAATACACCTTCAATGGTTGGAATAAGGGTAAGGAAAATAGTAGAAGATATCAGGTAGAAAATAATAATGATATACTTCTTCTTTTCGAATACAGGTATCTTTTTAACCACCAGTAAATCTTTTACCAGGAATAAATTCACGAAAACGGTGATAAGTAGTAGCAGTATGGTCGCGTCCTGGTTGAATTTCAAAAAGCTGAAAAGATAGAAAAGCAGGGCCTGTAAAAAGTAAAGCGCATAGCTTTTAAGCCTAAGAAGTTTCTGCATTTCTACCAGGCAAACCAGGCTTAACAGGTAAAAAAGGCAGATAAAGATTATTTCGGAAGACAGGATGGAAGCAACCAATATGGATGTATATAACAATCCCGAAACAGTTCGAATAATGGTTTCCCTCATAAATTACAGATCTTCCAGCAGCAGCAAATATAGGTTTTTTGTACTACTTCCGTAACTCATGAAATCACCTTCTTTTTGAGTTTCAAAATTCTTTATGGTGGTGATGTTGGAAGGGATTTGCTGTTTGTTCTTAAATTTGATGCCTCTTAGCCCTTCACCGATGGTGTCTATAAGCTGACTTGTAGAGGATAATATTATAAAGTTTGCGGGAAGATCGTGAAGTTTACGCTCTTTGATCTGGTTTGAAGATATTAAAATGGAGCCATCATTGGCTACAAGAAATTCACAGGTAGATAAAAAGAATTCAGCATTCGCTGATTTATTGAACTCCAGGTTAAACCCACTAAATTTGCTTTTGAGCTTTTCATCGAAACAACAACATTGTTTCTCGTACCAGTCATTCTCCAGTAAAATATTGTCAAAAGCTTCCTGGATTTCAGAATCATCTACGCAGTATAAGAATTTCCCGCCATTGTTCTTAAAGTTGAGCATGAATCGCTCATCGGTAGGTAGCTTTACCTCCGGCATGTATTTCCCTCTGTCAGCATTCTCAGGTAAATCCTGATCCTGGTCTGCCTTGGACTTGGGATTAAGAAACCTCTTGAATAGATTCATAGAGTTTTGGGTATGATTCTTACAGTCATTTTATCAAAGTTAAAAAATCTGAAATTAACCATTGTTTAATTTCAGATTTTTTACTTGAACTTCTACACTACTTATTAACCGAATTGTTTTCGGTCAATTTTCCTTCTTCATCTGTATCTTTTCCCTCTGAAGACTCAGATTCCTTCTCGTTTTCATCCTTTGCCGGAAGAGTGTTTTTCTCTTTTACAGGCTTTCCTTCTTCCTTTTCTTTTTCAAAAGGGCGCTTTCCGAAGATCTTTTCAAGATCATCTTTGAAAATAACTTCCTTGTCTAAAAGAATTTCAGCCAGCTCGGTAAGCTTGTCCTTATTATGTTCTAAAAGGTCCAGGGCACGTGCATATTGAGCCTCGATAAGGTTCGAGATCTCTTTATCTATCAATTCTGAAGTCTTTTCACTATAAGGCTTGGTGAAGTTATATTCACTCTGTCCCGAAGAATCGTAATAGGTAAGGTTACCCACAGCATCGTTAAGACCGTAAATGGTAACCATGGCTCTGGCCTGCTTGGTCACTTTTTCAAGGTCGCTCAAGGCCCCGGTGGAGATCTTGTTGAAGATCACTTTTTCGGCAGCTCGCCCACCAAGTGCGGCACACATCTCGTCCAGCATTTGTTCAGGTCTAACAATAAGTCTCTCTTCCGGAAGGTACCAGGCTGCACCCAGGGATTGTCCCCTTGGTACTATAGTAACCTTAACTAGCGGGGCAGCATGTTCCAGCATCCAGCTCACCGTGGCGTGTCCGGCTTCGTGGAAAGCAATGGCTTTCTTCTCCGCAGGGGTAATGATCTTGTTTTTCTTTTCAAGACCACCAACGATACGGTCTACCGCATCCAGGAAGTCCTGTTTCCCCACCGCTTTATTGCCTTTTCTAGCCGCGATAAGCGCTGCTTCGTTACATACATTAGCAATGTCGGCTCCGGAGAAACCTGGAGTTTGCTTAGCTAAAAATTCTATATCCAGTTCATCTGAAACCTTTTTAAGTGGTTTAAGGTGAACCTCAAAGATCTCTTTTCTTTCGTTCAGATCTGGAAGGTCTACATAGATCTGCCTGTCAAAACGTCCAGCTCTCATTAAGGCCTTATCCAGAACGTCTGCACGGTTGGTCGCAGCGATCACGATCACATTGGTGTTCGTTCCAAAACCATCCATTTCAGTAAGTAGCTGGTTCAGGGTGTTCTCACGTTCATCATTTGAACCTGAAAAATTGCTTTTTCCCCTGGCTCTACCAATGGCGTCTATCTCATCGATGAAAATGATAGAAGGTGATTTTTCCTTAGCCTGTTTGAAAAGGTCTCTAACCCTGGAAGCACCAACTCCTACAAACATTTCCACGAAATCTGAACCTGAAAGTGAGAAGAAAGGTACCTTGGCTTCACCGGCAACGGCTTTTGCTAACAAGGTTTTACCAGTTCCCGGAGGTCCTACCAGTAGCGCTCCTTTCGGGATCTTTCCACCAAGAGCGGTATATTTCTCAGGTTGTTTCAGGAAATCCACGATCTCCTGTACCTCTTCTTTTGCTCCTTCTAATCCGGCAACATCTTTAAAAGAAGTCTTGACATCTGTATTCTGGTCAAAAAGTTTGGCCTTGGATTTACCAATATTAAAGATCTGCCCTCCGGCACCTCCGCCGGCACCTGAGCTCATTTTTCTCATTATGAAGATCCAGACCCCTATAATAAGAATGAATGGCAGTAGTGCCCAGAAAAGCTCTCCTATCACATCACTCGAGGTATCATAAGTGACCACCGTATCCAGGTTACTCTCTTTTTTGATCTCGTTGATGTCATTCTCAAAGTTCTGAAGGTCTCCGAACTGGAAACTATAGGTTGGAGATTCTCCGGTTGGGAGAAACTCGGGGTCTATGTTCTTTTTATGTATATCTTTTTGCTTGGCCTCTTCGGTAAGGTATACCCGGGCCTGGTTGCGGTTGATGATCTCAACTTTCTTCACATCACCGTTGCGCAGATATTCTTTAAATTCTGCCGGGTTAGTTTTGGCAGGTTCAGAAAAACCTCCATCACCAAATAAATTAAGGCCTAGAAATATGATGATGATCGCAGCATAAATCCAGTAGGCACTAAATTTAGGTTTTTTGGGATCTAATTTTTTCTTTGGTTTTTGATTCGCCATTCTGTCGTTCTAATGATTTGGATTTAATAACTTGTTTCTATGGAAGTGATCTTTGCATCCCCCCATAGGCTCTCAATATCGTAAAATTCCCTGATATGTTTCTGGAAAACGTGAACTACTACGTTCACATAGTCCATAAGCACCCATTCGGCATTTTCAGAACCTTCAATATGCCATGGTTTGTCTTTCAGGTTTTTACTAACTGTTTTTTGTATGGAATTGACTATGGCGTTAACCTGTGTATTGGAAGTACCGTTACAAATAATGAAATAATCACAAACGGTGTTTTCGATCTCTCTAAGGTCCAGGATATCAATATCATTACCTTTAACTTCCTCTATCCCTTTTATAATATGTGCAATAAGTTGATCGCTGTTTTTTTCCTTTTCTGACATTAAATTAATTTATTTACGCAAATTTATCATTTTTTGCTCTTTTAAAGAGATTGTTTGCAGAAGATTTAACGCCTTATCTCTTATACTTTTATATGCGTATAATCAAAGTTAATGCCATTGATTCCACGAATTCGTTTGTTCGGAAGTTTTACGAAGGCAATAAAGATTTTGAACCGGTGTGTGTTCGCGCGATCATCCAGACTTCTGGAAGAGGGCAGCGGGGTTCTAACTGGATGTCCAGGGCGGGGGAGAACCTAACTTTCAGTATCCTGTACCCCCAGCAGAAATTGAATATTTCCCGTCATTTTCTGCTTAGCGCCACGGTTTCCCTGGCCGTTCTTGAGGTGCTGAAGGAATATGAAATTCCCGATCTAAGCGTGAAATGGCCTAACGACATTCTGTCAGCAAAGAACAAGATAGGCGGTATCCTTATTGAAAATATCCTGAAAACCGAGGGCATCGTAGCGAGTGTCATCGGGATTGGACTGAATGTGAACCAGCAGGATTTTGAAGATCTGCCCCGCGCAGGCTCACTTAAAAAAGTGACGGGGAAGGACTATGACCTTGATGAACTGCTGGAAAATCTTGTGGCACGCATTGAAAGAAATTTGAAAGAATTACCGCACAGAACTACTGAAGACATCCTTGAAGAATACGCCGGTCACATGTTCAGGCTTAACGTTGTTTCCAGTTTCGAGGATACTGCGAGAAATAAATTCAACGGTATCATCAGGGGAGTAACCACTGAAGGTAAGCTCAATCTGGAAATAGAAGACGCGGTCTTTAAGACTTTCGATCTTAAAGAGATCCAGTTGCTTTACTAAATAAAAAAAGCCGGAAAAATATCCGGCCTTTAATTATTCGATTTTGAAACTGCTTAAAGCTTCCCGATGTTTTCGGTAAGGGCAGTAATGAATTTCTTCAACGGGCCTTTGATCATCATGCTCATCATGGGGTTGAAGTTTCCTTCAAAATCCATATTCACCTCGCTTTGGTTTGCACCTGCGTCGGCAATATGTGTATTTAATTTAAAAGGGAATTTGTCTGAGGTAGACCCAAGAACTACTAGTTCCGGCTCCTGCGTTTCCACGATCTTTAGTCTGATCTCTGGCATTCCCTTTAATTGAAAAAGGAAAGTGTCTTCTGAAAGAACCTTGAACTTTTCCTTGCTCTCTGGCATGATCTGCTCGTAGTTCTCTACGTTGGTTAAAAATTGAAACATTTCTTGCTGACTTTTATCAGCGGTTACTTTTGGGCTTTCTAATTTCATTATGATGGTTTCCAGTTAGCAGGGTCTTCTCTCCATTTGCGAAGAATGGCTGCCTCCTCGGTATTTATATAGTTAGTATTCTGGGCTGTTTCGATCAGGTTTTCGTAGTCACTAAGGGTGTGTAGTTCCACTTCGGCTTCCTTGAAATTTTCAATGGAAGTATCGAATCCGTAAGTGAAAATCGCGAACATGCCTTTTACATTGGCTCCGGCCTCATTCAGGGCCTTTACCGCGTTTAGGCTGCTGTTACCTGTACTTATAAGGTCTTCAATGACTACCACCGTCTGACCTTCCTCCAGGTTTCCTTCGATCTGGTTCTGCCTGCCATGACCTTTTGGTTCTGGTCTAACATAGGCAAAAGGAAGACTCAGGTATTCTGCAACCAGCATCCCGATTCCAATAGCTCCGGTAGCTACGGCGGCGATCACATCTGGTTTGCCATACTTGTCTTCGATCTGTCTGGCGAAGTTCTCTCTTACGTAATTTCTGATCATCGGATATGACAGAATAATTCGGTTGTCACAGTATATTGGTGACTTCCAACCGCTGGCCCAGGTAAATGGTTGTTGTGGTTCTAATTTTATTGCTTTAATTTGCAACAAAAGCTCAGCAGTCTTTTTTGCTGTTTCTTTATTCAAAATCATAGCTGCAAATGTATAAAGTTTTTGTGAATGATATTCCCATAATCGTTTCAACAAAAGAAGAAATTGGGGAAAAATATACATCCTTTCCATTAAAGACGGTTCGGCTTAAAAAAGTGATCAGGAAGATCCTCAAGGGGAAATTGCTCTACGTAAATCTCTATCATCATGATGAGACCAAGCTTTTAAAATTGCTATTTAAGAAAATGAAAGTGGTCACTGCAGCAGGTGGAATGGTGGTCAACCAGAATAAAGAGATCCTTTTTATTTACAGGAATCACCGCTGGGACCTTCCGAAGGGTAAGACCGAAAAGAAAGAAAGTATCCAGGATGCGGCGATCAGGGAGGTTGAAGAAGAGACCGGGGTAGAAGGATTACAGATCACCAAGTTTATTACCCGTACTTACCACGTTTTTAAACGAAAGGGCAAACTTAGGCTTAAAGAAACCCACTGGTTCGAAATGTATACCGAATACGATGGCGAGCTCATCCCGGAAACGAAGGAAGGCATCAAAAAGGTCAAGTGGAAGAATTTTGAGAAGAGCCGGAAGGCCCTCACCAAATCCTACGCGAATATTAAAATGCTTTTTTCTGAAAAATACCTAGCGGGGAAGTCTGAAGACCGGGTAGCGTAGGTGAGCCGCTTCATAGTTAGCAGACCTTTTATACAGCCAGTCCAGCTGGGCATACCAGTCATTGCTGAATTCGGAATCACTATCTTTCTTCTTTTCAAACTCTTTTTTTAATTCCTCGTCTTTTTCAAGCATCTTTCGGGCTATGTCTTCAAAAACATATGGTGAAAAACCTTCTTTCTGCTGAAGCACCGTATCGAAAAAATTCCAGTTGAAGAAAGAGTCCACCGCTTCGGGTTCCAGGGTTTCAATAAGGTATCTTGCTCCATCCTGGAAGGTAGTGATCAAAAGATCACCTTTTCTAAACCTTACATCCTCTTGGCTTCGACTTACCTTAGTATTCTTATGCGGGTAATGGCCTTCGAAGGCGGTTTCGCTGGTTTCATATTCCTCGATCTTATAAACCTCTACATTGATAATGGTGTCACGTTCCAGTGGCTCCATCTTGATGTCGTTCATCTTAAGGCGATCTATCACCTGCCACCAACCCTGCGGAATAATGTAAGCCCGAGGAATTTCGATCTCCTGGCTTACCTTGAAATTATCGTAATACTTTATCTCTTTATTAAAGGCTTTGGTCGTATCGTATTTGAGTCTTTGCTGGCCAGTGATCTCACTGGTGATCTTTTCGGCTTCATAACCTTTGAATTCCCTGCTGCTTGGATTTTCTTCGTCCACCTCGAATTTCAGGTTATAACTGCGATCTGTAAGGTATTTTCTTCGGGCCTGGTTCCTAAGGTCTTTAATGACCGAGCTTTGAGCATCGGTGATCTTGATCATGGACCTCATAAGTTCGTAAGTTCCATATACCCTTTTATCATAGGGCTTCAGCATATGGGTTTCTACCATCATTCCCAGGGTGTTCCAAAGTGTGGCGTACCCGGTAGAATAACGTGGAGTATCCATGAACTGGGTAAAGCCATTTTCGGGAACCTCGTTGAAAACATTTACATAGGGCGTGATATCCCAGTCCTTGGCTTTAAGTGAATCTTCCAGCGCCGGCATCATTTTTTTCTGAACATACTCGCCAAGGTTGCCGCCAAGTTTGTCATGCTGAGTGAACAAATGGGTAAGGGTGTACTGGTAATCTGCTCCATTACTAACATGATTGTCTATAAAGACATCGGGATCCAGGTAATGAAAGATCTCGTAAAAAGTTTGCGCATTCTTGGTGTCGGCTTTTATAAAATCACGATTCAGGTCATAATTGCGGGCGTTACCTCGAAAGCCATATTCCTTGGGTCCATTCTGGTTGGTCCTGGTGCTGGAGTTCCGATTAAGCGCACCGCCAACATTATAAATAGGGATCGTGGCTACGATGGTGTTCTTAGGGCTGGCAATAGAATCGCCGGCCAGATCCCTGAAAAGCATCATGGTCGCGTCTATCCCGTCACTTTCTCCCGGGTGAATGCCGTTATTGATAAGCATGATACTATGGGATTTCCTGGTTTTCTCAAGATCTAATTCGCCGGAGCGGTTGTAGATCACCAGGTGGAGAGGAAGGCCACTGTCTGTTTTTCCGAATTCCTGTATGCTGATGCTGGGATAAGCCTCGGCCAGTTCTTCATAAAAAGAAATAACTTCGCTATAAGTGCCGGTTTCGGTACCGCCAGACTTCTCGAAGCGGGTCTCAAAATCGTATTCTTTTATTAGCCTATATTTTGAAAAATCACAGGATGTAAGGCTGATCATTATCCCCAATACCAACCACAATTTTCTCATCTGGTGCTATTTGTTTAGTTTTCGGTCAGATGCAATTCGCCATGCTAATTCCACTCAGGAATGTAGTTCAAAGTATGGCGCATTTCATAAAATTTTCTAAAAAATATAGCCGTAAACTTAATTAAAAAGTCTGAAAGCAACCAAAAACATCGGTCTTATCTCGTGTTTAGACGATCGTTAAACCTTGAGCTCTGGCTTTTAATTCTTGCCGGAAAATGATCTATCCGTCAATTTTTGGTTAAAATTGTGATCTAAAATTCAAGTTTTGAAGCATTTTCTGTTATTAGGTTTTTTATGGTTGTTCGGTTGGAACCTGGCGTTTACCCAGGAATTCCGAGGAAAAGTACTGGATGCCACCACCGGAAACCCGATCGAGAATGCCAGGGTTACCGATCTAAATTCAGGGCAAACCCGATATACCGATAGGTACGGCAATTTTCGCTTCCAACAGGTTTCCTTTCCCCTGATGCTGGAATTTATGGCTCCGGGATACCAGGTTTACACGGAATCTTTTGAAGCTGAAAAGGAAAGAACAGATATCTTTCTTCAAAAAAATATAGACCAGCTATCGGAAGTGGTGGTAAGAAGTTCCAATATTCCAGAACAGATCAGGGAAATTCCGGCCTCGGTTAGTCTGATAAGCGATAATGACCTGAAGCGGACAGATAATTTTAACCTGGTTCAGAATTTTAATTATGTACCCGGGGTTTTCGTAAGCCAGGGAGCTTTAAATACCAACAAGATCAATATTCGGGGAATCGGTGCCCGCTCGCAGTACAGCACTAACCGGATAAAAGCCTATATTAACGGAATACCGTTAACTACTGCCGAAGGTGAACTTACCCTGGACGACCTGGATCCCGAATACCTCGAAAGGATAGAGATCTTTAAGGGGCCGGTTTCCTCAACTTTTGGAGCAGGACTAGGCGGCGCCATAAATTTATACACCAATAGAAACCGGAAGGAGCAAAAATCGATTACCGGAGCATTCAGTTATGGAAGCTTTAATACCCGTAAAACCAGTGCTAATTTCAGTTTTGTAAAGGATAGCCTCGACATTTCTATGAATTACAATAACGTACAAAGCGATGGGTATCGACAAAATGGTGCTTATGACAGGGTTTCTTTGTTAGGTTCCGCAGGCTTTCTGGATAAAAAGGGAAATTATTGGTCTTTCTTTTATTCGTATACCAGCCTGAAAGCCTTTATCCCCAGCTCGCTGAATGTGACTGACTTCAGGGAAAATCCTGAAAAGGCTGCTTTTACCTGGTACCAGGCGGCAGGCTACGAATCTTACGCTAAGAATATCATGGGTATTTCTTATGAACATAATTTCTCTGATAATTTCCAAAATCAAACTTCTGTATTTTATAATTTCCGGGATGGTTATGAGCCGCGTCCTTTTGATATACTGGATGAAGACAGGAATTCCATAGGTGCGAGGACAAAATTCAATTTTGTGACGGAGATCTTTGAGCTGCCTTCCAGCCTGAGTTTTGGTGCCGAAACCATGTACGAATTCTACGAGGTTGCCACCTATGAAAATCTTTATGAAGAAGCTGAAGCCAGGCGAAGCCTACAGGGTGATCGCTTGAGTGCCAGTGACCAGCTTAGGAATTATATCAATATTTTTGCACAGTTAAATTCTGAATTGACTTCAAAACTAAAACTTGAAGCAGGGATCAATTTTAATACAACCTCATACGATCTGGAGGATAATTTTGAAATAGATGAGGTCAACCAGTCGGGAAATTACAGTTTTGAAGCGGTCTTTTCGCCTCGGGTAGGATTGAGTTATGAGGCCTTTGAAGGAAAGAATTTTTATGCCTCGGCTAGCCATGGTTTCTCAACTCCTGGTTTAGCCGAGACCTTAACGCCGGAAGGTCTGATCAATACCGAGCTTAAGACCGAAACTGGCTGGAACTACGAGGTAGGATTTAAAGGGAACTGGTTAAGGAACCGGCTGTACACAGAATTGAATCTATATTCGATACAGATTAGGAATTTGCTAGTGGCCAGGCGGGTAGGCCAGGACCAGTACGTGGGAGTGAATGCGGGGAAAGCAGATCATAATGGGATCGAATTTTCATCTGCCTACCAAAGTCAGCTGTCAGATGGCTTTGATTTAAAGTTGTTCCTGAATTCCAATTTCAACTTTTTTACTTTTGATCGGTTTGTTGATCTGGGAGAGAACTATTCGGGCAATACTATTCCCGGTGTTCCGGAATATATGATCTCGCCGGGAGCGGAGATCAGCTATAAAGAACTTACGGCTAATCTGAATTTACAGGCCTTTGGTGAAATGGCCTTGGACGATGCTAACTCCGGTTATACCGAGCCTTACCATTTGCTTAATTTAAAGCTTGCTTACGCTTTACAGCTTGGTTCAAATCTCGGACTTCAATTCAATTTTGGGATCAATAATATTTTAGATGAAAACTATGCGGCCAGTATCGTGACCAACGCGGTTGGTTTTGGCGGCTCTGCACCTAGATATTATTATCCGGGGAACCCCAGGAATTTCTTCGGTGGGGTTAGATTGAATTTTAATTTGTAATCTCAAGAGACCCTGAAATAAGTTCAGGGTGACACTTATTTAAATTCGTCATGCTGTCCCGAAGGTTCGGGAGTTTCAACATCTTTGCTTTATGATTCCTCACTTTTTTAGGAATAACATCAAATGTCATCCAAAACGGAACGCAATAAAGCGAGGTGTCTTTATTATAGGGGAGTGAAGATGAGATTCCTCACTGTGTTCGGAATGACAGCGGCTTTACTTTTTCCTCACCACATCTGGCACCATGAACTGATAGTTGCCACCATGATGCATCACATCCCGAACCACCGTAGATGAAATGTGCGCCATCCCGGAACTTGAGATCAAAAAAATACTTTCTATTCCAGACATCTTATAGTTGGTCTGCCCGATGGCTTTTTCGAATTCCAGGTCCTGCCCGTTACGTAAACCACGCAGAATAAAGCCTGCATCCTGGGATTTACAGAAATCCACGGTAAGGCCCTTGTAAGTTTCCACTTTTATTTTAGGCTCTTTCTTATAGGTCTCTTTCAAAAAGTGTAACCTTTCCTCAAGGCTGAACATGTATTTCTTGCTGGAGTTAGTACCAATGGCAAGAATGATCTCGTCAAAAAGAGGAAGGGCACGATCTATAATATCGGTATGCCCAAGGGTTAACGGATCGAAGGATCCGGGAAAAACTGCTTTTTTCATCAGGCGGTTTTTGATTGGTTATTCTGCAAAAAGATAATCAGAAAATATGAACTAGCGTTTCAGGGCAGCTTCGATGGCACTTCCAAAGAGGTCTTTCAGGCTTATCCCAGCCTTTTCTGCCTGCTGAGGCAATATGCTCGCCTGGCTTATTCCGGGGTTGGTGTTCATCTCGATAAAATGAGGTTCGCCGTCGTGGAAAATGAATTCAGACCTGGAAAAGCCTTTCATCTTTAATTTCTTGTAGATCATAATGGCAATGTCCTGAACCTTTTTGGTGTTCTCTTCAGAGATCCTGGCCGGGGTGATCTCCTGGGATTTCCCCAGGTATTTGGCAGCATAATCGAAGAATTCACCTTCAGGAACGATCTCGGTGACCGGCAGGGCCATGATCTCACCTTTATAAGTGATCACTCCCACAGAAACCTCGGTTCCGTCAAGGAAAGATTCAATGATGGCCTCATCATCCTCGGTAAAAGCGGTCTTGGCGGCAGGGATCAATTCTTCCTCGGTCTTCACCTTGGTGACCCCAAAACTACTTCCGGCACGGTTCGCCTTCACGAAACAGGGTAGGCCCACCTTATCCACGATCTCTTTTGTGTTTATCTCATCTTCCTTGTTCAGGTAGTAATTGGTGGCGGCCAGAACCCCGAAAGGCCTAAGCACGCTGATAAGGTCCCGTTTGTTGAAGGTAAGGGCAGACTGGTAGTAATCACAACTGGTCTGCGGGATCCCGATAAGCTCTAGGTAAGCCTGTAAAAGTCCGTTTTCGCCGGGAGTTCCGTGGATGGTATTGAATACACAATCGAACTCTATCACCTTGTCGTTGATCTTAACCGTGAAATTGCTCTTATTGATCGGATAGGGGGTATCGTCCTCGGTCACCACGAACCATTCTCCTTTTAAGATATGAACACGGTAGGGTTCATAAAGATCGCGGTTAAGGTGTTTGTAAACTATATTCCCGCTGTTAATCGAGATACGGTATTCGCTGGAATACCCGCCCATGGCGATGGCAATTTTTTTCTTCATATTCAATATATCCGGTTAGCTGTCGTTAAACAAAAATATCACTTAAAAGGGCAGTCACCAAAACCAATGGGTTTTATATCTTTGCCCATTATTCAAAAACTATGGGATTATTTCGATTTATATTCAGCAAGACCTTTTTAATTCAACTCGTGTTGGCGGTTGTGGTACTGGTAGTGCTTTCATTTTTAACGATGCAATGGCTTGATTATTCTACCAACCAGGATCAAAGGATCGAGGTGCCAGACCTTGCCAAGATGAACCTGGACAATGTGGAAGAAAGGCTTGAGGAGCTGGACCTGTCTTACGAGATACTGGATTCAGCGAATTTTAATCCCGATTTCCCAAGATATTCCGTGATAGATCAGGTGCCTGCACCGGGAAAGTTCGTGAAAGAGGACCGGAAGATCTACCTAACCCTGAATCCTTCAGGATATAGAAAAATTGAAGTTCCCAACAACCTTATCAGGAAAACCAGGAGACAGGTGGAGCCTACATTAAGGTCTTTAGGTTTTGAAATTGGAGAGATCAGCTATAAGCCGGATATCGCTAAAGATGCCGTACTGGAATTAAGACACCAGGGGAAAACGGTGAAGCCGGGCGAAAAGCTGATGAAAACCTCTAAAATAGACCTGGTTCTGGGAGATGGAAGTGGAAGTTATAGAAATGTTGATAGCCTGGAAACAGAAGATGCAACCGAAAGCGAGGTAGATGAATTCTAATAAAGACCAGAGGGAAGAGATTGAAAATGAGGATGAAGATGAAAGTCTTTATGAACATCATAAATTTGTCGCTGAGGTTGGCCAGAAACCTTTGAGGGTAGATAAATACCTGATGAATTTCATCGAGAACGCTACCCGTAACAAGATTCAGAAAGCTGCAAAAAGCGGGAATATCTACGTGAACGGGGAAACTGTAAAGCAGAATTACAAGGTGAAGGGCGGCGATACCGTCCAGGTGATGTTCGAGCATCCACCTTACGAATATCTACTGGTGCCAGAGGATATCCCTCTGGATATCGTTTACGAAGATGAAACCTTGCTGGTGGTGAATAAACCCGCCGGGATGGTGGTGCATCCCGGCCACGGGAACTACAGCGGAACCCTCATTAATGCCCTGGTACATCACTTTGATAACCTGCCTAATAACAGCAGCGATCGTCCCGGTCTGGTGCACAGGATAGACAAGGATACCAGTGGACTCCTGGTGATCGCCAAGACCGAAGAGGCCATGGCGCATCTTTCCAAGCAATTCTTCGATAAGACCAGTGAACGCGAGTACGTGGCTCTGGTATGGGGCAATGTAGAGGAAGATGAAGGGACGATTGAGGGCAACATAGGCCGAAATCCGAAAAACCGGCTTCAGAATATCGTCTATCATGGTGACGATGCAGATAATGGCAAACCCGCAGTGACCCACTACAAGGTTCTCGAGCGCTTCGGCTACGTGACCCTGGTTTCCTGTAAACTGGAGACCGGCAGAACCCACCAGATCAGGGTGCATATGAAGCATATTGGCCACACACTTTTTAACGATGAGCGTTATGGTGGCGATCGAATTTTAAAGGGTACCACCTTTACCAAATACAAGCAGTTCGTTGATAATTGCTTTAAGATACTCCCAAGACAGGCATTGCATGCCAAGACCCTTGGTTTTACCCATCCCGTGACCAATGAGTGGATGAGCTTTGATACCAATTTGCCCCAGGATATGGTAGATTGTATCGAAAAATGGCGTGGTTATGCCAAAAATCAGAAGGAATATCTGGATTAGGGCGTGCCCCAAAATGAATTTTGGGTCGGGCTTTCGGCAGTCGCTGTCCCCGCTAGATAGCGGGGACGAGCTCCAACAATGCCTCAATCCCTCACGCGGTAGGTTTGCAAAGGCAGATTGCATAGCGGTTAATAGCGATATCCAGCCCTCGAATTCGGCATAAAAGCCTTCTATAGATTCATAAGAAACAATTTTCGGGGATTTTTCGGTTTTTCAGCTGATAGGTTATCTTTGGTAGAAAATTAACCGAAAGAGAAATGAAAATCGTTGTTTCGCCGGCGAAAACGCTGGATTATGAATCCAAATTGCCAACTACCAGGGGTACCCAGCCAGAATTTCTGGAAACCGCTGCCAAGCTGAACCGGAAGCTTTCCAGGCAAAGCAAAAAGAAGATATCAGAATTGATGAGCATCAGCGATAAGCTGGCAGATCTTAATTATACCAGGTATCAGGAATTCGAGGAAGAACATGATAAGAAAAATTCCCGCCCAGCCATGTACGCTTTTAACGGGGACGTCTATACCGGCCTGGATGCCTATTCCATTCCTACAGAAAAACTGGATAAAGTCCAGGACACTTTAAGGATACTTTCAGGGATGTATGGCATCCTGCGACCGCTGGATCTTATTCAGCCTTACCGCCTGGAAATGGGAACGTCTATTGGGATAGAAAGAAAAGATAACCTATACGAGGTTTGGCAAAAGAAGGTCACCGAATTTCTGAATAACGAATTAGAAGACGATGAACTTTTCCTGAACCTGGCGAGCAATGAGTATTTCAAGGCTGTGGATACCAGGAAACTTAAGGTGCCGGTGATCTCCCCTGTTTTTAAGGATTTTAAGGACGGTAAACTAAAGATCATCAGTTTCTTCGCTAAAAAAGCCCGTGGCTCCATGGTTAGATATATCATCGATAATGATTGCAAAAGCCCGGACGATATCAAAGGCTTCGATTATGACGGGTATCGTTATAGCGAAGAACATACCGAAAAGGAGAACGAACCTACATTTATAAGATAAATTAAGCTCAAAGCTTACTGCTTATTGCTAAAAGCTATCAATTTGGAACTCTTTCACCACAAACATCCATTCCCGCCGTTCATTCCCGAAAATGCCACGAAACTAATCGTAGGCACGCTACCTCCTCCTAGGTTTACCAAAAGACAGTTACGGGAAGATGATGTGGATTTTTGTTATGGAAGTGGTGATGGGCAACTCTGGATCATCCTTGACCGCATTTTTAACCTGGGGCTTAAATTCGAAAATACACCAGAGGCGGTAGAAGAGCGCAAAAACTTTCTACGTAAGCGGGGCATCGGGATCTGCGATGTGGTAGAAAGTAGCCGGAGGGAGAAAATAGATGCTTCAGACCTGGGGATGCAGAAGGTACAATTAAGGGATATGATCGGAATTCTTAAAGAGCATCCAAAGGTAGAAACCTTACTTTTTACAGGGGGAAATTCTAAAAATGGTCCCGAGTACTTTTTTAGAAAATACCTGAAAGAGTCTGATCATGATATTAAACTGAAGGTAGTTTCAAAAAAATCTCCCAGGATTCATCAATTTGTGCTGGATGGCAGGCTAATAAAAACCGTTTCTTTGATCGCTCCTTCGGGAGCGGCGAATATTGCAGTTGGAAGTTCGCAGTTATATAAAGACCTGAAAAAGAAAAACCCTGAATTCAATACTCTTGATTTCAGGGTTCTTCAGTATAGAGAATTTTTCTAATTCATTGCAGTTCTTTTTTATCATGGTCGGCTAGTGTACTCGGCTTTATCTTAAACTTTTTACGCTTAGGCCTCAATTTTCCACTAGTGCCAATAGCAATTTTTCCTCTTTTGGTTTTTTTATCACCTTTTCCCATTAATTACTTTTTATTTTGCTGGTCCTTAATGGTTTCTTCATCGTAATCTACTTTATTTGTTTGCTTCTTACGATCACCCAGACCTCCGGTTAATGGATCGTCTTCGCTTTTTCTACGGTCTTTTTTTCCTCTGTGCTTATCTTCAATTGGTCCTCCCATAACTTTAAGTTTTATGATTTACTCTAATATAGGCAGAACTAGTCTTAAAAGCTGCTAAGGGCCTGTTACAATTAGGTTAAAGCTTTAACATTTTGCACGAATGAAGCAATATTGCCGGTGCCATGCTCATTTAAATGCTTAATAAAGGCACTTCCAATGATGGCTCCGCTGGCATACTCGGTAGCCTGTTCAAAGGTTTCCCTGTCCTTGATCCCAAAACCTACGATCTGCGGGTTTTTTAATTGGAGTTCGTTCACCCTTTTAAAATAAGCTTTTGTTTCTTCGCCAAAACCGCTGGTAGAACCGGTAACGCTCGCACTACTTACCATATAAATAAATCCGTCTGAAACCGAATCTATATATTTAATTCGTTCATCTGAAGTCTGCGGGGTGATTAGAAAAATATTCCTGAGCCCATATTTCTCTAACAACTGTTTATATTTTTCGTGGTATACATCTACCGGAAGGTCTGGAATAATAAGCCCGTCTATCCCGGCCTTCTGACATTTTTTACAAAATTCTTCCACCCCGTACTGCAGCATCGGGTTAAAATAACCCATGATGATAAGAGGGATCTCCACTTTATTTCTGATGCCTTCTAACTGTTCGAAAAGTTTTGTAGTGGTCATCCCATTCTTCAATGCCATGGTGGAACTTTCCTGAATGGTGGGACCGTCTGCCAGGGGGTCACTAAATGGGAGGCCTATTTCAATAAAATCTACGCCACTATTTTCAAGGTCTTCTATGATCTTTTCGGTATCGCCAAGATTCGGATATCCGGCGGTGAAATATATGGAGAGCAGTTTTTTATCTTCCTGCAGTTTTTTATTTATTCTGTTCATTCTTCAAAATTCTTGGAATTCGTCGCGCTGAACTTGGTTCAGCGTCTCAAAAGATTCTGAAACAAGTTCAGAATGACGAGCTATAGATTAAAATATTCGATATAAGTGTTCAAATCTTTATCTCCGCGCCCGGAAAGATTCACCACCACGATATCATCCTTTTCAAATTTCCTGGATTCAAAGATCGCCAGGGCGTGAGAGGTTTCAATGGCCGGAATTATACCTTCCAGTTTTGCCAGTTCCAGGCCTGCCTTCATCGCGTCCTCATCGGTGATGCTAATAAACTCTCCGCGTCCACTGGTATATAGATTCGCGTGCATCGGGCCCACACCAGGATAATCCAGTCCGGCTGAAATAGAATAGGGTTCTGTGATCTGGCCATCCCCGGTTTGCATCAACAGGGTTTTACTACCGTGAATGATACCAGCTTTTCCCAGGGCTGAGGTCGCAGCACTTTCGCCGGAATCCACGCCTTTTCCGGCAGCCTCCACCGCAATGATGCCCACTTCAGGATTGTCCAGGTAGTGGTAATAGGCCCCGGCGGCATTACTTCCTCCGCCTACACAAGCCACCACGTAATCTGGATCTTCCTTACCTTCCATTTCCTGCAGCTGGCTTTTGATTTCCTCAGAGATCACCGCCTGGAACCTCGCCACCATATCTGGGTAGGGATGAGGCCCAACTACAGAACCTATGATATAATGCGTATCCACAGGGTTGTTGATCCAATCCCGAATGGCCTCGTTGGTTGCGTCTTTTAAAGTTCGGCTTCCAGATTTTGCAGGAACCACCTTTGCCCCAAGCATTTTCATCCTGGCCACGTTAGGTGCCTGCCTGTCTATATCTATCTCACCCATATAAACGATACATTCCATCCCCATGAGCGCGCAAACAGTAGCCGTGGCCACTCCATGCTGGCCCGCACCGGTTTCAGCAATAATTCGCTTTTTACCGAGTTTCTGTGCCATCAGGATCTGCCCTATGGTATTATTCACCTTATGAGCGCCGGTATGGCAAAGATCTTCTCTTTTCAGGTAAACCTTTGTACCGTATTTTTCGCTAAATCTTTTTGCGTAATAGAGTGGTGTAGGGCGCCCTACATATTCTTTCAGGAGTTCTTTGAATTCCTTCTGGAAGGATTCCTCTTTCATGATCTCCAAATAGCGCGAGCGCAATTCTTCAACGTTTGGATATAACATCTCGGGAATATAGGCTCCGCCAAATTCTCCGTAATATCCTTTTTCATCAACCTGGTAGCTCATCTTATGAATTTATCTGGGTTTTGAATTCTTTCAATTCTTTTAATTTTTTTAATCCGGGCTTCAGTTCAAATTTGCTGTTTACATCAACGGCGTATAAGAGGTTCGGTTTTCCCTTTCGGTAAAAATGGTTCTTTAGTTCGGCAATGGCCTTTCCGTGTTCAGGGCCAATTCCGCCACTAAGGAAGAATGGGGTATTCGAGGGATAATCTTTTAGGATCTGCCAGTCGAATTCCTTACCATTGCCGCCTCGAAGTTTGCCTTTGGTATCGAAAAGGAAATAATCTACGATCCCCTCATAGGCTTTGATTTCCTGAAAATCGAAATCTTCTCCAACTGAAAATACCTTGATGATCTCAGGGGTATTTCCCAGTTGCTGCAATTCGTGTTTAAGGTCTTTGGCAAATCCCGCCGATTCTTCTCCATGCAGCTGGATGGCATTTAGATTATATTTTAGAACCTTTTCTTTAATTTCTTCGATCTCGGCATTAACAAAAACACCGGTCTTTTTAATTTCTGCCGGTATCTCTGGCAACTCTCCCTCAAAATATCTGGGTGATTTATCGTAAAAAATCAATCCCATATAATCCGGCTGCAATTCTGCCACCTGTATCATGTTTCCGGCCTGTTGCATTCCACAAACTTTAAGACTCAATCCGGAACTTTGCCCAGATGCCGGAGTGATCAGGGATTTCTCTTTCATGTTCTTTTGGTCCATTTATACGATAGATTTTAATTCGGTAATAAATTTTTTCGCCGCAGACCCGGGATCATCGGTCTTCATAAAATTCTCTCCTACCAGGAATCCCTGGTATCCATATCCTTTTAGATCTGCGATAGCTGCGGTATTGCTTATCCCGCTTTCTGAAACTTTAACGAACCTGTCTGGAATCTTGTCTGCCAGTATTTTGGAATTATCTATGCTCACCTCGAAGGTCTTCAGATTGCGATTGTTAACGCCTATCATGTCTGCCTTCACTTCTAAGGATTTTTGCAATTCATCTTGGTTATGTACTTCCAGCAATACGTCCATTCCCAGCTCCTTAGCCGTATCTGCAAGATAGTTCAATTGTTTTTCAGATAAAACCGCGGCGATCAAAAGTATAGCGTCTGCGCCATAAGCTTTAGCCTCAATAACTTGGTAAGGGTCTATCATGAATTCCTTACGAAGAATTGGGATATTCACCGATGCCCGGGCAAAAAGCAGATCTTCCAGAGATCCTCCAAAATATTTCCCATCGGTCAAGACAGAAATTCCCGAAACTCCGGCCATTTCATACCCTGCTGCTACATCCTGCACGTTGAGACCTTGGTTGATCACCGATTTTGAAGGGGATCTTCTTTTATGTTCAGCGATGATGCCCGAACCATTTCGTATGTTTTCAGCCAGGGAAGTACATTTTTTTTCAAACAAAACAGAACTTTCCAGTTGCGAAACCGGGATGAGCGATTTTTTCAACTCAACTTCCTTATGTTTATCGGCAATGATCTTATCGAGGATATTCATGAATTTATTTTTGACTTAATTCCTGTAATTTTTTAAAACTTTGGTAAGCCTTTCCAGATTCCAAAGATTCTTTTGCATTGGCAAAGCCGTCCTGCGGGCTCAGGTTCCTGGAAGTTGCAATAGCCATACCAGCATTGGCACAGACCACGTTGTTCTGGGCTTCAGAGCCCTTTCCCTTCAGAATATTTGTCAGGATCTCGGCAGAACTTTCTATGGAGCCGCCACCGGCAATTTCAGATTGCTTCAGAGTTTCAACTCCAAAATCTGAAGCCTTCAGTATCCTTTCAGAATTATTGCTTATGCTCTTGGTTTCGCCGGTAAGGGAAATTTCGTCATATCCATCCAGGGCATTCAATATGGTATAGTTCTTATCGGTATTTTGATACAAATAAGCATACATCCTCGCCAGTTCGAGACTAAATACGCCCACGAGTTGATTCTTAGGAAAGGCAGGATTCACCATTGGGCCCAGCATATTGAAAAAAGTTTTTACGGCCAGGCTTTTTCTCACCGGGGCAACATTTTTCATGGCCGGGTGAAATAATGGGGCATGCAGGATACAAATATTGGCCTCATCGATACATTTTTCCAGGAAGCCTTTATCATTGCTGAATTTTATTCCCAGGTGTTCCATGACGTTGGAACTTCCACTTATAGAAGAGACCCCGTAGTTACCATGTTTGGCAACTTTCACCCCTGAACCCGCGGTGACAAAAGAAGAGGTGGTGGAAATATTAAAGGTGTCCTTTCCATCCCCCCCGGTTCCACAAAGGTCCACTGCTTCGTAGCCAGATAAGTCAACTTTAATGCAAAGTTCCAGCAAGGCATCCCTGAACCCTTCCAGTTCTTCAATGGTAATACTTCGCATCATGTAAACGGTAAGGAAAGCTGCTATCTGGGTTTCGTTATATTTCCCTTCAGAAATATTGAAGATCACCTGCTTGGCTTCCTCGGTACTGATGGTTTCATGGCTGATGAGCCTATTTAAAAGTTCTTTCATTTTCTAAATTTCGTGCTGAGGTTTAGCTTCGGTTTTTTCGACTTTTTGTCCGGGATCATAGGTAACCCAGTTTTTGATCATTTTCTTTCCCTCAGGTGTCAAGACAGATTCCGGGTGAAACTGAACCCCACGTACATCAAATTCGGTATGCCTCAAGGACATGATCTCGCCTTTTTCATCATAGCTGGTAGCCTGGAGTACCGGAGGCAGGTTTTTCTCCACTACCCAGGAGTGGTAACGGCCAACCTGTAATTCCTTGTCCAGTCCGGAAAAAATATATTCATCATCCACAAAAAGCTCGATCTTGGTAGCCACCCCGTGATAAACTTCGTCGAGATTAAGAAGTTTTCCGCCAAAGACTTCGCCAATGGCCTGCATCCCCAAACATACGCCAAGAATGCTTTTGGTGGCCGCGTACTTTTCGATAATGGGTTTCAGGAGCCCCGCTTCATCAGGAATACCCGGACCCGGTGACAACAGGATCTTGTCGTAATCTTCAACATCGTCTATATGTAACTGGTCATTTCTTCTAACAGTTACCTTGCAATCCAGCTCCTCCAGGTAATGCACCAGATTGTATACGAAAGAATCGTAATTGTCTATTACCAGTATGTTCTTCATCTCTTTCATTCTAAATTTCTTCAGCTATTTCAAGGGCCTTGGTAAGGGCGCCTAATTTGTTATACACTTCCTGTAATTCATTTTCGGGTTTGGATTCTGAAACTATCCCTGCCCCAGCCTGATAATGTAATTCATGATTCTTGCTTACAAAAGACCTGATGATGATTGCGTGGTTGAAATTCCCCTCAAAATCCATGAACCCAATAGCCCCACCATAGGCACTTCGGTTCACATTCTCGAACTTTTCTATGAGCTTAAGCGCCATGGGTTTTGGAGCGCCGCTCAAGGTTCCTGCCGGGAAGGTGTCGGCTACGATCTGGGGGGTAGCTACTCCCTTACTTATTTTGCCGGTGACCTTACTTACCAGGTGGATCACATGGGAGAAAAACTGTATCTCCCGGTAGGTTTCCACCTTTACATCGCTGCCATTTCGGCTAAGATCATTGCGGGCAAGGTCTACCAGCATTACATGTTCTGAATTCTCTTTTTCATCGGCAGCAAGTTCCTTGGCGATTTCAGCATCCTTTTCGTCATTCCCTGTTCTTTTAAAGGTACCGGCGATGGGATGAATTTCTGCCCTTCCTTTATCCACCACAAGTTGGGCTTCCGGCGAACTACCAAAAATCTTGAAATTCCCATAGTCGAAATAGAATAGGTAAGGGGAGGGGTTCACATTACGTAAGGCCCGGTAAACATTAAATTCATCTCCCTTGAACTTCTGGGAAAACCTTCTTGAAAGTACCAGCTGGAATACATCCCCACGGTGACAATGATCTTTGGCCGCGTGTACCATAGATTTATATTCTTCATCGGTAAGATTCGATCTTGGGTCCTCGTTACGTGAAAAATTGTAAGAAGCGAAATTTTTCACCTTCAGCAATTGTTCGATCTCATCGATCTTGCTTTCAGAATCGTAAGAATGGTCAAAAATATAGGCCTCATTCTTGAAGTGATTTATCGCGATGATATTCTGGTAAACCGCGTAATAGATATCAGGGATCTTGAGGTCCTTCTCTTTTCTTTTTACATCGACATTTTCGAAATACCGAACCGAATCGTAAGCGATATAGCCAAAAAGCCCATTGTTGATAAATTTGAATTCTGATGAATCTGCCTTGAACTGCTGCGAAAAGTTCTGAATAGCCTCTGGAACCGAAGTCGAGGTCTCAATAGTTCTTTCTTTTACAGAGCCATCTGGATAGGTTTCGGTAATGCTGTCGTTCTCGACCTTGAAAGAGGCGATAGGGTTACAACAGATATAGGAAAAACTGTTGTCACTGGCATGATAATCACTACTTTCCAGAAGCAGACTGTTGGGATATTTGTCCCTTAACTTCAGATAAATACTCACCGGGGTGATGGTATCTGCAAGGATTTTCCTGTATTTCGTATTTAATTCGAACATTGAATGTTGATTTAAGCAATAAAAAAAGGCTTGTCGTGAGACAAGCCTTTGAGTTTTCTATAATGGAAATGGCAGTTTAGCTCACGAAGTTTGACGTAAGTTATTCCACCACCAGTTATTTGTATTCATTTTAAACATGACTTCAAAGATAGAGATCAAATTTTTCTAAACAAACATTTTTAGAAATAAAAATCCCGGAAGCAGTCTTCCGGGATTTTGAGATTTAGAACTTAAGATTTACATCAAGTTCAAAGTTGTCATAAATGGTCTTGTCTCCAAGGTTGTCAAAGAAACTTCCAGATCCATATCTCACGTTATATTTTGAACGGTCTATGGTAAGACTGGTCGAGGCGGTATTTCCATTCATTACCAGGTCGAAGGTAATTGGATGGGTTTCGTTCTTAATAGTAAGATCACCTACGATCCCGTATTTACCAGCTCCTTTAGAGGCTGCACTGGTAATTACCAGTTTCGCGGTAGGATGCTTTTCTACACCGAAAAAATCTTCAGATTTCAGGTGACCTTCAAGTTTACCCTTGTTTTCACCGGTAAGATCGGTTACTTCTATGGTGCTCATGTCCATCACGAATTCTCCACCAACGATTTTATCATCCTCCATCATAAAATGTCCGCTTTCCAGTTGGATGGTTCCGTTATGAGATCCGGTCACTTTCTCTCCAGTCCATTTTACAGTACTGGCCTCTACATCTACCTCTTTTTTAGTGTTTGTGAATGCAAGGGTAGTCAAAATGATTGCGAGGGCTATTCCGCCTTTTAAAATTCCATTTTTCATAATTATCGATTTTTGTTTGTTAAATTATTTCTATTAAGTCTGATTTTGATTTTCTCACTTTTGCCAGGTGCTGGTAAGAGTCATCTTCACTTCTATATCCAACAGGTGCGATCACGGCCGTGGTAAGATTTTTATCTTTTAAGCCCAGGATCTCATCAAATTTCTGAGCATCGAAACCTTCCATCGGGCAGGTATCGATCTTAAGATTAGCCGCGGCCGATAATAGATTTCCCAGAGCTATATAGGCTTGTTTGGCTGCCCAGGCTTCCTGTTCTTCCGCAGATAGTTGAAGGGTAGTATTTTTGATCATATCTTCCATTCCCTTCAGATCTTCGCGAGAAAGATTCCTGGTATCGGCAATATTATCAAGGTAATTGTCTACATACGATTCACTAACCGATTTAAGATTAGCAAATACCAGTAAATAGGATGCATCGGTAACCTGGGTCTGGTTCCATGCAGCAGCCTTTAATTTTTCCCTGGTTTCAGGATCTTTAACCACGATTACCTCGTAAGGCTGTAAACCGTAAGATGAAGCTGAAAGTTGAATACTTTCTAATAAAGAATTCAGGTCTTCCTGGTTTATTTGCTTATTGGCATCAAATTTTTTGGTCGCATACCTCCAGTTGAGGTCTTCGTTATAAGTTGTTTGGGTGTTAACTTCTAAGTTCATTTAATTTAGTGTTTAGTGATAAAACTTCTTTTTCATTTATTTTTCTAGCAAAGCTATTTTCGATCTCTTCTATGATAGGATCCAGTTCTTCCAGTAATCTTAATCCTTCACCGGTGATCCTTATTTCTACTTTTCTTCGGTTAGAAGGGCACACAATCCTTTCACAAAGATCCTTGTCTACTAACTTATCTACCAGCCTGGTCGTGTTGCTCATTTTAGTGACCATCCTTTCCTGAAGCGTTGACAGGTTGGCTGGTTTTCCTTTTTGCCCTCTTAAGATCCTAAGGACGTTGAATTGCTGACTGCTAATTCCGAAAGGTTTAAATGCTTCGGCCAGTTTTTCGGTTATGTGATTGGCGGTCACTATAAGATTCAGGACCAGTTTTTTGGCCTCAGACATTTCATTTTCAGTTTTCAGCAGTTCTTCTATCTTCATTTGTTACTACAACAATTGTACATACAAATGTAATTAAATTTTAATGTGGAAGAATTAATGTTCTGTTAAATTTTCCCTGTGGCGGCTCTCAGATTTCTTAGAAGAAAAAATCAGTTATCTTTACACGACCAAATAAAACCGATATTACTATGAAAGAGTTAACTCAAAAAGAATGGCAGGAAAAACTTGAAAAAGATGACAAGGCCGTAATTCTTGATGTTAGAACAGAAGAAGAAGTAGAGGAGGGTTATATCCCGAATTCAAAAAATATAGATATTTATAAAGGTCAGGGTTTTGTCAACGAGGTTGAAAAACTTGACAAATCAAAGCATTATTATATTTATTGCCGTTCTGGGAAAAGAAGTTCCCAGGCCTGTATCTTACTGGACCAGATGGGCTTTAGTGAAACTTATAATCTTTTAGGTGGATTCTCTGAATGGGAAGGCGATAAAACCACAGCATAATCAAAAATTTTCTAGAAAATGAAAGCACCAGTTATTGGTGCTTTTTTGATTTTAATATACTGAAGCAGCTTTTTTTGCGTTAAAAACATTGGTTGAACTATTTGATTAGTCCATTAAATTGATATATTTAACCCCGATTGTCTGCCAATATACTATGAATTATGAATAAAGCATTTTATCTACTTATAATTGGATTTTTCTGTATTTCGGTTTCTAATGCTCAGGAGTTTAGCTTCGGGATCAAGGGAGGTCCCAGTTATGTAATGGGTGGCCAGATCACTGGTAGAGTTGGTGGAGGAGCCGATTTTGGAGGTACCGTAGAGGCAGACTCCCAATTTAAATATCACGGAGGTGGATTTTTCGAAGTAAGGTTCAACAAGTTTTTAATTCGTCCGGAAGTGATCTATAGTGCTATGGAAACAGAATTTCCTTTTCCTACTCAAGCATCTACCTACGCTGTAGAAAAGGTAAGTGTACCTTTACTCTTTGGATATAATGTGTGGGGACCACTGGATATTTATGCCGGTCCTGCTTACCAGAAAATTCTTGATGCTACTTTAGAAGGGAATGAGCCAGACCAGCCTGTTATAGTACAGAATAACCCCTTGGCTGCGCAGGCAGGAATAAAAGCCAGTTTTGGAAGATTTGAACTGGATCTTAGATATGATCGTACTTTGGCTTCCAAGGAGCCTTATGTAATTAATATCGTAAATGGAGGTAGTGATGGTTACGGGATAAACACTGCAGATTTCGATGATGGAAGGCTTAACCAGATCCTTTTAAGTATTAGCTTTAAAATATTTGACAGTGCTGCCAACCCTGGCAGAAGAAAAGGAGGCTGCTATTTTTAGCCAATTCACAATTAGATAAACTAATGCTCCTTCTAAGGAGCATTTTTTTTGTAAAAAAGAATTTACATATATAATCGTTAGGGGCTCAGGTACTTAATTCAAAGGTCTAGAAAGCAAAAAAGGGACAGCTATAGCTATCCCTTTTCCTGGTTGGTTAGTTAAAGAATAAGATTTTATTATCACCTATGCTGTTTACTTACTCTAAAACCAAAAATTGAAATTTAAAGTTATATTATTTTTTTGAATAATTTCAAATCATTGCGAGCCGTTTAATAATTGGTCCTGGGAATTCATTAATTTTTCGATGTTCATTTCTTTCACCGGTGCAAGTATCTCCCTTGCATAGTCTGTATGATAACGATGTTCTTCGAGAAAATTAAGTTGAATTTCAAACCATTTCCTTTCGTCAATTTCCGGGTAGAGATGTCTTAATTCTTTATATAACTGGTTGGCATAAAAATCATATTTATTGGTGCCCAGGTAGAACAGATCTGCATCTGCAACAATCTGCTCATTAAGATTGTGGGTTTTTTGGGGAATGCGGGTAGCATTTATCATTCCACAGATTTCCTTGATCTGGCTATCAGAATAGCCGTAGACCGGCAATTCCTTTGAGGCCAGCTTACAGCTTTTAGATTCATGATCTTCTCTGCCAATAAGGAATCCGGCGTCGTGGTATAAGGCCGCAACCTTTATAAGTTCAATATCTTTCTCGGGAAGATTTTCAGTTTTAGCAAGGAATACCGAACGTTCTATAACGTTTAGTGTATGTTCCGGGCTGTGATAGTAGAGGTAGTAGGGAAGCTCATTTTCCAGGCGGGAGTATAGATTATCAAAAAGTTGATCTTTTTCCATTTCAGGTAAATTCGTCTAATAATACTTCCTTATTTTATACTATTTACGAAAATTAACTCAAATAAGCCGCATTTTTGATAATCAAGTTTTGAAAATTGATCAAAATAAATGCCTTTAAGACAGAAAATTATATAGATATTAATTCATTCGAAAAATGAATAAAACTCCGTTCAAAGTAAATTCGTTTTAGAATTTCCAGGCAATGAACCTGCTTATCTTATTACCCTGGCCCATTTCGATAGTTTTAAAGCTGGCCTTTAGTTTTTTCAGTTGTTTATATAGCCTGGGAAGGTTTTCCCTTTTTGATACCAGGCAGGTGAACCAGCCTACCTGGGAGCTGAAACCTACACTCTCTCTTATCATCCTTTTAATGAATAAGGCCTCGCCTCCATTGCACCATAACTCATTTGCCTGTCCACCAAAATTTAGGCCTGACGAAGTAAGTCCAAGATTCTTCAGTTTTCTCTGCGCAGCTTTTTCTGCCTCCTTTTCGGAAGCATGGAAAGGTGGATTGCACATGCTAAAGTGATAATATTCTCCTTTCTTTATAACGCCTTTGAATATGCTGCCACGATCCTGTTGAAACCTGATCTCTATTTTCCCTGAAATTTTTTCATTTCCCTGAATGTTCTTTTGTGCGGCGAGGACAGATCTTTCCTCTATATCGGTTCCGGTCATTTCCCAGCAGTAGATGCTTGCTCCCAGTATTGGGTAAATGGCATTGGCCCCAACCCCAATATCGACTCCCTTAACCGGCTGCTCCGTCGATGTTTCTCCAAGCAGATCATTAATATAGTGTATATAATCTGCACGGCCCGGAATTGGCGGGCATAAATAGTTTTTGGGAATACTCCAGTGTTCGATCTGGTAGTGATGTTTGAGCAGAGCCCTGTTTAATTGCAGTACCGCTTCGGGATCGCCGAAATCAATGCTTTGGTTACCGAATTTATTGGTGAATACGAACCTGGAAAGTTCAGGATTTGCCATGGAGAGAGCATCAAAATCATAAGAATCCCTGTGAAGGTTATCCGGGTGCATATTCTGAAATTAAATTGGGTTCAAAGATAGCAGATTTTAAATCGTCTAAACCTTGTCTGGATATCTTCGGTTTTTTGATTTTAAAAGTCTGGAAATGTGACAAATGTCACTGTACAGCTTCCTGGGTTGAATTAACTTTAATGTATAAATTTCAGAAATCATGAAAACGGTGATCATAGGAGGTAATTTTGCGGGAATGACCGCAGCCCTTGAGTTGAAAAGAAAGATTGGAAAAGAACATAAAGTTCTTATGATAGATAAGTCACCCTTATTTTTATTTATACCCTCATTGATTTGGGTTCCCTTCGGTAGACGTGAAGTCAGGGATATCTCTTTTAAAAAAGATGCTATCCTGGCAAAGAAAGGTGTTGATTTTATGCAAGCCGAAGCGATTGAGGTTGATACCACGAATCAGGTTATAAAGACAAATAAGGGTGATGTTTATTACGATCAGTTAGTGATCGCCACGGGGCCTAAAGTGGCTTACGATGTTGCTCCTGGAGTTAAAGAGCATGCATATTATATTGGAACTCCCGCCGGAGCCATGAAAACCAGGAAAGCTCTCGAGGAGTTTAAAAATGATCCCGGACCTATCGTGATCGGGGCCACACAGAATGCCGGCTGTATGGGAGCGGCTTATGAATTCCTGTTTAATATCGAAAAATGGCTTCGTGAACAAAAGATCAGAAAAAAGGTTGACCTATACTGGATCACCCCCGAAACCTTTTTGGGACATTTTGGAATAGACGGAATAACCGGTGGAGAAACCATGCTAAAATCTTTTATGAAAATGTTTAATATACACTACAGAACTGAAGTAGGGGTTAAAGAGGTTTTTCCAGATAAAGTTGTCTTGAGTAACGGCGAGGAATTGCCAAGTAAGTTCACCATGCTTATGCCTCCTTTTGTAGGAGTTGATTTTGTGAAAAATTCTCCTTGTCTGGAAGCGACACAAAACGGTTATATCCCGGTGACCGATGATTACCGGCATGTGAGTTTGCCCAATGTATGGGCCGCTGGCATCGCGGTAGATGTAAAACTACCCTTCAAACCCGGCAAGATCCCGTTCTCGGGGCCTAAAACCGGATATCCGTCAGATGAGACCGGGAAGATAGTTGCAGAAAACATTTCCAGGATTTTAAAAGGCAAAAGCGAGCTGAAGAAAAAAGCCTGGGGAAAAATTCCCGGAATTTGCGTGATGGATGCAGGTAAAAAGGAAGTCATCATTCTTTCTGATACTTTGTTCAAGCCTCGAAAATTTGCCGTGATGATCCCAAACCTGATCTTTGATTTCTCCAAGGTTCTTTTCGAGAAATATTTTCTTTGGAAAACCAGGCACGGATTTTCTCAATTACCCTGATTAAAATTAATGTTCAATAAAGCCGGCGAAAAGGGCCGGCTTTTTATTTATTAATGAATTTCTGCGAAGAAATTTTCCGGCTCGTAACTGGTAGTTTTGCTGGACTGGTCTTCCAGGTCGATCCTTTTGATGTTCTTTTTGGTATTGAGGTACCTGCTCACGATCCTGTCAGTATAACCAGAATTCTTTTGGGGGATCAAAAAATTCCTGAAGTCTTCAGGTTGGGAAAAATCTTCTGAATTACTGATAAAACCGTATCCGGCATATTTCCCCTGGTCCAGGTAGATAAAGGCCTTTTCGTCCCTGTTCCTACCTTTTTCCATCAACAAACACGAATTATCATATTCGTTTATAAAGTCCAGTGCCTGGGCTACCCGCTCGTTATATTCGTGAATCCCGATTTCATCTTTACACAAACCACTGCAGGACTTTATTTTATAATGGTCACAGGATTTAACTCCGCGCTGCAAACCCGAATACTTAGGGCAAAGCTCAAATTTTTCGCATACAAATTCCATGAACTTCACCGCTTCTTCCCGCGTATAGAACTTCATCCAGCTAACCGGCGCGATCTTGTTTTTATGCAGGGCAAAAACTTCGATCCCTTTTTGGTTGTGGTAAGAAGTTAGCGTATAAGGTTTGGTATATTTTTTCTGGGCCTTGTTGAATTCCGGATAGTATTTAAGAATAAGTTCAGACTCACGGAGCAAGGCGAGGAATTCGTTGCCCGTAAGCTCATAATCGATGCTATGCGTAGCCTGCATCAACTTATACTTCCTGTTAGATCTCTCCTGAAAATGAGATTTTATCCTTGTCTTTATATTTTTTGCCTTGCCAATGTAAAGCGGAATACCATCCTTGTCCTTGAAAAAATATACTCCGGTACCCTTTGGAAGCTTATCAAAATCTGAATCCTTGAAATGCGGCGGCAGATAGGAGGCGCCGGTTTTTCTGTTCAGCATTTCAGTGATCACCACATATTCAGGATCTAAGGAAACGCAACGTTGAAACAGGGTTACGGTAGCTTCACAATCGCCACCGGCGCGATGCCTGTCGAAATGCGGAATATTGATGCTGGTACAGATGTTACCCAGGCTGTAGGAAAAAAGACCGGGGATAAGTTTCTTTGTCAATCGTACGGTACATATTCTCTTCCTCTTAAATTCCTTACCAATATTGGTGAACTCGGCCCGGAGAATATTATAATCAAAATTCACATTATGGGCCACAAAAACGCAGTCTCTGGTGATCTTCTCGATTTCATCTGCAATTTCAGAGAATTGCGGCGAATTTAAGACCATTTCGTCATTGATCCCTGTAAGACTTTCTATATATAGAGGAATTGACTGACTTGGATTCACCAGTGAGGAATACCTGTCTATAACCTCCCCATTCTGAACTACAATGATACAGATCTCGGTGATCTTATTTCCTCTTATCCCACTGCCGGTGGTTTCAATATCGGTGATCGCGAATTTGATATCTTTCATGGGATAAAATTAGCCTTTAATAGGAAAATATCCAAACCATAGGAAAAAATCCAAGTTAGGAGTAATTGACTATTTTATAGTCGGTTCGGAAATTAAGGGCTTTCAATATTTATCCGGAAGCTAAATTTTATTGGTCTTTTTCCATTCTATAATTTCTGAGGCAATAACTTCGGCAGCAGCCCGGCTTCCTTTCTTCGAGGGATGAAACTGATCGGGGCCATAGTAGTCGAAATTATTACTCGCTTCAAAATGCTTTTTCCAAACCTCGCCTACGGGTATTAATAGCGCTTTATTGATTTTCGCCGCCTCCCGATGGTTTTCGATAAGCTTTTCAAAGGTATGATAATATCGGCGGGAAGGCCAGACCATTAAATACGCCAGCTGGGTATCGTTCTGTTCACATAAGGCTTTAATTTTTCCACCATATTCTATCAGGATCCTCTTTCCAAATTCCTGAGAAGAGGGGCCTTGCTGGATAATTACCAGATCATAATTTTTTCGGGAGATCAATCTTTGTATTTTTCCATCCTCCCAGTGATCTAACAGGGCATATTCTGGCCTGGCAACTATATCGGTTTTTATAGTTAAACCCTGCTTTTCGGCAACCTCCTCCACAAGTTTTGGAAGATCATTAGTGTAGGTAAGGCTGTTTCCAATAAAGAGAATTTTAAGCTCAGTGTCCTGTGAATAGGAAATTCCGCTTGTAAGCAATACCATGAAAATTAAGCATAACTTGAAATATTTCATGCTGGCGATCTGGTTAAGGAAGAAATTCAAATTATATTATTATCGATGAGTACCTGGAAGGAGTCTTCCATGGTTTCCTGCATAGGCCTGAATTTAATATTCAGGTCGTTCTTAATTTTGGAATTGTCTGCTCTCCATTCTTTGTTAACATTGTTTCTAATAAATTGCCGCGAGAGATTTTTATTAACATAGGGGCCAATTAAAAGCAATAGCCATTTTGGTAAGGCTTTGGTTGGCACCGGATAAGAATCCCCATATTTTGGTTCAAGAGCTTCACCAAGTTTTACAAAATTGGTGTTATGCGCTGAGGTAATATACCTGCCTTTTGCAGAGGGAGTAAACCCGGCCTGGTAATGCGCCTCTGCTACGTCCCGCACATCAACAAGGCCAATTCCAAGTTTAGGAGCTCCCATTTTGAAGGTTCCATCACCGAGTTGCTTCAGTAAGCTGAAACTTTCAGAAGTCGTTGCCCTGGGATTAAGAGGCGGTCCCATCACCAGGGACGGATTAATAGTTATAAGATCCCAGTTTTCCTGGGCTCGATTGATCTCCCAGGCCTTCTTTTCTGCCAGGGTTTTAGAATAGGAGTAAGGCTGATAGTCCAGGGAGGCCGTGGTGTTCCACATATCCTCGGTAAGTTTATTGTCTGGAGTTTTTTCCACCTCGATAGCGTCAGTATATATGGCTGCACAACTGCTGGTAAGAACCACTCTTTTTACTCCTTCCGTTTTATTTGCTTGCTGTAATACATTTTTGGTTCCTTTCACCCCCGGGTCTACCAGTTCCTTTTTTGGATCATCGAACTCTGAAGTGAAGGGAGATGCCGTATGGAAGACCAGCTCGCAGCCCTGCATGGCTTCAGCATAGGAACCTTCATCTAGAAGATCAGACCTGAAATATTTTATGGTTCCCGGGGAATTTTCAGCGATCCCGTTGAGGTGGTGTACTTTTTCCTCCTTTTCAGGATCCCGAACTGCCGCATGCACGGTAATTCCATCTTCGAGAAGTCTTTTAACCAGCCAGCCGGCAACATATCCTGTTGCTCCGGTTACCAGTACCGGTTTGGTTTTATCTATATGAGCCATAATTTTAAATTTTAATTATATCCGCTAATTTCAGCGATCATAAAAGATAAGGCTTTTTCCAGCTAATTTTCAGATTTGCTTTAGGTTTCAGTTTTAGGAATAAAAAAAGCACCCCTAGAGGTGCTTTCAAAAAATAAGACCTAAGAAAATCTTAGGTCTTACTCTATCATTAGAATTTGAAATTTATTTTTCGGTAAGATGGTCCTTATTCGAATAGCTTTTTACCAACCTGATAAATTCCGCACGGTAACCCTCCTCGTCTTTACCTCTTCCTTTCTCAGCAAGATCAATGACCGTTCGTGAGTTTTTTCCGTTTGTATATTCTGAATCTCTCAAATTCATCCCAAATAAAGCCAGGGCAGAAATAAAATTAAAATCTTCTGAAAGTTCATTTTCTGAAGAGGTATAAACCACCTCTTCGATCAATTTGCTTTTTTTACCATCCGGCTCCTTGTATCTGAACTTTACGGTTAGAAGTTCCCCCGAATTTTTAGTTTTTGGAACCTGTTTGGTGTATTTATAATCATCAATATCCTTCAGGAATTTGCTTTTTACCCCTGGAGGTATGATCTCGTAAACAGCAGTTACATTATGGCCGCTCCCTAATTCTCCTGCATCCTTTTCGTCATCATTAAAATCTTCATCGTTCAGCAACCTGTTCTCATACCCAATAAGTCTGAATGCTTCCACATTTTCAGGATTGAATTCTACCTGGATCTTTACATCCTTTGCGATGGTATATAAGGTCCCGCCAAATTCAGTTCCCAGGATTCTGCGTGCTTCCTGCATGGAATCTATATATGCATGATTTCCATTCCCGGCCTGTGCCAGGGTTTCCAGTTTGGAATCTTTATAGTTCCCCATTCCGAAGCCAAGAGCTGTAAGAAAAACTCCCGTTTCCCTTTTTTCCTTGATGAGGTCCTTCATCGCGTTATCACTATGCAGGCCAACATTAAAATCGCCGTCGGTTGCAAGAATCACCCGATTATTTCCGTCCTCGATAAAATTTTCAGAAGCAATCTTATAGGCCAGTTCAATTCCCTGACCTCCGGCAGTAGAACCTCCGGCAGCAAGTTGGGCAAAAGCTTCTTTGATCTTTATTTTCTGATCTCCAGATGTTGGTTCCAGCACCACGCCTGCTGCACCGGCATAAACTACTATAGACACCTTATCCTGTTCTCTTAATTGCTGAGTGAGGAATTTGAAAGCCGATTTAAGAAGCGGTAATTTGTTGGGGGCATGCATCGACCCCGAAACGTCGAGCAAGAATACCAGATTTGAAGCTGGTACATTTTCCAAAGGAACTTTCTTTCCCTGGATGCCTATTTTCACCAATTTGGTATCAGGATTCCATGGCGTTTCAGCGTATTCTGTTTGAATAGAAAATGGATGTTCACCCTTAGGTTGTTCATAATCATAATTGAAATAATTGATCATTTCTTCGATCTTCACCGCGTCCCTGGGGATTTCAATGCCATTGTTGATCATTCTTCTAATATTGCTATAGCCGGCCTTATCAACATCAATCGAAAAAGTGGAAAGAGGAGAGGCTTTGACCAGTTTAAAATTGTTCTCCTCTATCTCATTGTAAGATTCGTTTGCGGTAATTGGAGTTTGAGGACTGGAGACACCACGTATTCTAATACCTGCTGAATAACCAGTTACGACCACTTCTTCCAAGCTGCTGGAATCAGCTTCCAGCGTGACATTAATTTCGGTCTTTTTACCAACTTTTTTTTCTTTGGTTTTGAAACCCACGAAGCTGAAAATAAGTACATCACCCTCCTCGGCTTCAATAGAATACTTTCCCTCAAAATCTGTAGTTACCCCGGTAGAGGTTCCTTTGATAATAACATTTACACCTGGCAAAGCCTGGCTTTCGGTATCGATAACGGTTCCGGTAATGGTTTTAGCCTGTATATTCAGGCAAAAAGCGAAAATTAGAAAGTAAAATATTCTCATAATAGTTTAGTCGTTTAGTTAGGTAAATAGGCTTATGAAAGCCAGGCTCGTATGTTGAGGATCAAATTTCGGACCGTGAAATCGAAAAATTCAATGCTTAATTATCTAGTGTAAAATAGATCTTTCCTTCAGATTTCGGCCAGTCTGCAATAACCTTAGTTAATGGCCTAATTTCAGGAAGCTGATCCTGGTAATTAATAACGGTTGGGTTTGTCAATAAAATTTATTTTGCAATTTTTTATTTAAATACAAAGTAGACCTGAAAATTAAACTTTTTTATTGAGTTTCGAATTTCCAGGTGGGGCTGGTCGCCCTGGCATCTTTCGGATCTTTGGCAACAATATACCAATAATAGGTTTTTCCTGTCTCAAGGCTCACACTGACTTCGGGGTTCTCAATATTCTCAAGATATTTCTGAGGAGGATTGTTGAGCCCGAAATAGACATCGTAAGTTAAAAGATCCCCATCTTCATCCTCACAGCTCCAGTTAAGATCTATTTGAGATGCACTCTGTACAGAATTGTTTTGAGGAATTTCGGAGTGAGGGTTTTGAGGAATGGCATTAAAGGCCAGTTTAGGTTCTGTGAAAAAGGTGCGAATTTCTGAATATTCACTTTGCTTAAACTTTTCATCATGTGCCACCACACGCCAATAATATTTCTTTCCTTTTTCCAGTTCGATGCTAACAGAAGTATAGCTAGTTTCAAGGTTTTTAAATAGGTTTGAAAAATCCTCCTTTTCAGAAATCTCGAGGAAGTACTTCACCAATTCGTTTTCCGGATCTATAGAGGTCTCCCATTCAAAATTAAGCGAAGAATTAGAACATTCAAGATCTTTTTCTGGAGAGATTAAAACAGGAGTGGAAGGAGCTAAATTTAGGGGCTTTCCAGTTTCGACCTGATCATCTGTACCTGTTGAATCTTCTTTTGAACAAGCCAGGGAAACCATGCAAATAATTATAATGGGTAGATTTTTAATAATTCTCATCGTTTTATCATTTTTAAGATATGCTGGTTTTCCAACTCAAATTGCACATAGTATATACCTGTGACCAAAGATGAAGTATCAATCAACAACTTGTTATCATGGCTTTGCTCTTTTTTTCTCGAAATCAATACCTGACCAGAAGTATTGTAGATTTTTACCTTGATCTTGCCAGATTGAACTTTTGAAAAGATAAACTCAGCCTGGTTGTGGACCGGGTTGGTAACCAAGTAAACAGACTCTTTCTCATTTACAAGGATCTCTATATCACCTTCACATTCTTGGGCAGACCTTATTTTTAATCTGCCACCATTCTCTACAAGTACCTGGAAGTTTGTGGAGTTAAATGTGCCGAGATTTCTACCATCTAATTCTACATTAAAAGGTGCACTACCTTTTTCGATATGTATGTTCATATTTTTACCAACCAAGTTGCTAGTAGCCTTCAGACTTTGACCTTCCCTGATCTCAAACTCGAAGCATCTCTCCGTTTGAGGTTCCGCTTTTACCATTATACAGGCGGTGTAGCTTCCAGGTGCCAAAGCTTCGAAATACATTCCTAACCTGAATTCATGTTGTTCATCATTCAGGTTAATAATATAATTGTGTTCCTGCTTAACTTCAACGCTTAATTTTCCATTTTTGCTACCCAGGCAGGTTTCATCTCTGGTCTGAATACTAAAATTGTCGGTTGGTAATTGAAGCAACTCACATCCTGCCTCGTTAACTGTTACCCCTTCAGGCGTGTCTGGGCATTGGTCATAAAGGTCAATCACACCGTCATTGTCCTGATCATTGTTGGTGGTATCCTTTAGATAGTCTTCGACCAAATCGCCGTAACTACTTATGGCAAGCCGGCTCCAATTAAAACCATGTTCCGTATAAAGTCCCTGTCCCGTTAGGTGATATACTATAAAATCATCTTTTTCATTGAAAAAAGCTACACTAGGGTGTATATAACCCTTCAGGGAAAATTGAGATTCAAATTGGCCATATTGATTAAATACCTTTACGAGTCCCAGGTGTTTTACATTTAGCATTATCTTATTGTTTTTTTCAACCAAATAAGGTGCGTTTTCTGAATCAAAGTAATTCCGCTCATATTGATTGAAAGAGATAAGGCTTAGATCTGGGGCATAAATTCTAATGGAGTAATCCTCAAAGAAGCTAAATATCCAGTTATTCTTAAGGATAAGCATTTTATTCATACTGCCCCCGGTATCTAAGAAAGAGTATTCGTTCTCTGGGGTAAGTCTATGAATTTTGCCATATGTAGTTCTATAGAGCGAGGAAGAGACTATAAAATTCCCTTCTTTATCAACCTTATTCGAATGATTTATCTTTGAATAGTTGTCGGGTAAATTCAGGTTCCTGGTCCACTCCAGATTACCATCCCGGTAGAAATTTACACTTCTTTCATCCTCCCCAATTTCGTAGGTATATTTTTCTCCATTTTCATTTATAAATTCATGGCCTGGTTCCTGCCAGAGGTCAAAGTCGAAATCAACGATCTCTTCATCCATATATTCAAGTTCAGAGCTAAAACGAATCAGCTTTTTATCGCTGGGAGCTTTTGAACCATAAGCACCAATATTATGAGGACCGTAAAATTCCCGGCAGGAGACTATTATTTCTCCGTTTGCCTGCTCCACCATCTTATAATTATAGAATTTGGAGGTTCCTTCCCCATTAAAATTGAATTCAGCCGAAACCTGGTCGTTTTCAAGCTTTCTTACATGAAAATTTTGTTCTCCTAAGTAATCTGAATCTTCATATTTTTTCGAGATATAAGTTCCAACTTCAAAGGGCTTTTCTTCAATTGAATGTATGTTCGAAAGATGAAAATAGGATTGATGAGCAGTTTCAGAAGTAGAAGAAATTAGTTGAAGTTGTTCGTTATATTGCTGTATTTCACCAGAAGTAGTACGGATGATGATCCCGTTTTCAGAAAATTTCCCAAAATTAGCCGTTAGGCCGGGAATTCGCTTGGAGGATAAAAGTTCTCCCGATTGAGAGTATCGCTCTAAGCTCAGGTCGGGTTCATTAGCTCTTTCTGAGATTGCATGGGAATTGCTTAGTACAAGAATTTCGTTGTTCTCACCTAAAGTTGCATCCAGAAAATACTTGTCATTATCGGGATCATCTTTATTGAAAAAATTAATGGTACCTTCTGAAGTAAGGGACATCATGATTATTCCCTCATGCATAGAATTATCTGAGGCGTGAAATTTCCCATCTCCAATAAAAATATAGTTTCCGCTGCTATCCACTAAATTCAAAGAAGTCTCCTCATATATAGAATTGCGAAGCTGGGAATCCTGTTCTTCAGTAAGCTCTACATGAACTCGATGTATATCATCTTTTCTGAATTTTAGATAATAAAGGGTTTCAACACCTTCATAATATTCTAAGCTAAGGCCCCGATAAAAGTTCTGAAAGTTGGTCATGATCGAAAACGGACCTACCAAATCATACCGATCCTGAATACTACCCTGTGGAGAAATCCTGAAAAAGCTGTATTCGGGATGGTATTGCCCGTTACGGCTAAAACTGAAATTTAGAAAGCCCTCGTCATCAAAGAAGTGAGGATATTGTCTCATATTCAGTGTAGAAGTTTCCAGAGGTTCCGGTGAAATGTATTCCCAAAGTTTTTCTCCAGATGGAGTATATCTGGTAATGATAAAATTTGCTGCTGTGCCACCGAGATAATTCTTGGATATTACCCAAATGTGATCATCTTTGTCTATGAACATATCCAGTGGATAGTCATAACTGGTTCCTCCCCAACTAAGCCTGTCAGTCCAATTCTCCTCTAGGTCTTTATTTAAGCTAACGATCTTCACATCGGTAAAACTAAAGTCTCTTTCGGTTGTGCCTAAAATAATAAGGTTTCCTTGAGAATCGGTTGCCGAGAAATATATGGCATCCCTGCTGGTATGTCTGTGATTACCGTAGGTAACCATTTTTGTTGGAACTAGAGGTTCAGGAACTTCCTGGGCGTTCAGGAATAAAGGTGCTAACAGGATCCCTAGAAAGATCCTTAGAGTAGTAAAGTTCATTTAATTTGGAAAAAATATGTTGTGAAGATAGAAAAATTAAATAAAATACTCTGAACAGAAAGTAGTTGGGGTTGTTAACCTAATTTTAGGTCTTTGTTGAAAATAAAAAAAGCACCCGTGAAGGTGCTTTTTTTACAAAGTTCAATAGACTATTTAGATCCCTGACTAGGCATGATTTGGCCGCAAGCTACAGGCAAGCCGGCCCAGTATTCACCGTCTACAGTCATACCATGTAATACGATAGCTCGGTTTTGTAGTGGGGTTATATCTGAATCTATACCGTCTTCATACTCATAGGTCATGGTAAAATTGATATTTCCGTTAGCATCAGCTGTTGGAATAGGTCCTAAAGTTAGTAAGACACCCCCGTAAAACGGTGCACCTTCTGGAATACTAACGTAACCGTCTCCATCCTGGTCTGCCGAAGCGGGAGGACAGGTAGAATTACCTTTATTTGAACTGAATCCATGGATGTGCTGTGGGTGAACCTGGTTGGCTTCAAGTCCCGAGGCGCTAATGTTTACCGTCAAAGTACTTCCTGTAAGGCTCAACTCGGCAGTACCGGAAACACCAGACTCATTGAGTGATCCAAACTCTACGGTATACATTTTTGCTTTGGAACCATTATTAGCTAATTCATTGGGCTCAATATGAGCATTTACGGCATTCACTTCTTCCATTCCGGTTTCTTCTTTGGAACACCCAACTGTGAAAATTAGCGTCATTGACAGCATTCCCAGGTAAAATAATTTTAAAGTTCTCATAATTAAAAATTTTAGTTTTATACTCATACTTACGGGCAAAGGGAGGCTTCCGGTTTCCTTTAAAGCGTTAATATTCAGTTAAATAGGTAGCATGTAGGTAGTTAGCTTCATGCTGAATATTCATCTATGGACAAGATGCGAATTGGAGCTGTTGAAAGCTTTTCGATGGGCCTGAGATTGGATTTTTAAAAGCAAAGATTTTTCTATTTCGGGGACCGAATAGTCTTATTTACAGAAAAATATTTCCAAAATTCGAATATAAAGCAGTCTTCTGGCGAGCCCGTTACCTAAAATTATTTTCTGATTCTGCTAAAAAAGATGGAACTTACTCGCATAATTAAAAAGGATATATGGCATCAGGATTTTTTGCGCTATTAGACGATATCGCCGCCCTTATGGACGATGTAGCTACCATGGGGAAGGTAGCCGGTAAGAAAACAGCGGGCATACTCGGGGATGACCTCGCAGTAAATGCCGAAAAAGCTTCAGGCTTTATGTCTTCACGAGAGATCCCAGTGCTATGGGCTATTACCAAAGGCTCCTTTTTAAACAAGGTAATCATCTTACCGGTAGCCTTCCTGCTGAGTGCCTTTGTCCCCGTCGCGATCAAGTTCATACTTATTCTCGGTGGATTGTACCTGGCCTATGAGGGTGCCGAAAAGATCCATGAATATCTATTTCCGCACAAACATCACAAAAGTAAACCTAAACTCGAAAAGATCACCAAGGAGGAAGCCCTGGCGAGGGAAAAGGAAAAGATCAAATCGGCTATTATAACCGATTTTATTCTGTCCGTAGAGATCATCATTATTGCTTTAGGGACCGTTAGCGAGGAAGCCTTAAGTATTCAAATTGGAGTGGTGACTCTTATCGCCCTGGTAGCGACGGTAGGTGTTTATGGGATCGTGGCATTAATCGTAAGAATGGACGAATTTGGAGCCAGGCTTATCGACCTGAACGAAAGAACCGATAGTTTTTCAGACAAAATTGGAAATTTCCTGGTAAACGCCCTGCCCTGGGTAATAAAAAGTCTGGGCGTGATAGGAACCATCGCGTTGATGCTGGTTTCCGGAGGGATCTTTGTACATAATATCCATTTTATCCACGACCTGGTTCATAGTTTACCTTCTATTTTAGGTGAATTCCTGGTCGGGTTGGTGGTTGGTTTCCTGGTTTTGCCTATCGTAGGATTGCTAAAAAAAGCCTGGAAAGCCATATTCAAAAAATGATGCTTCAACATTTCTAATGATCTGTCATGGAACTTCCTGAATTCTTAAAAAGCCTGGTAGATTTTTCCGAAGAGGAATTGGAGGAGATTTTAACCCACTTCCGGGTGGAAGAGGTAAGCAAGGAATATCCACTGGTGGAGCAGGGGCAGATCTGCCGCAAGCTTTATTATATAGAAAAAGGAGTTGGCCGCAATTATTACCTGAATGCCGACGGAAAGGAGATCACCCAGCTTTTTTTTGGAGAAGGCAGGTTCATGACCAGCCTGGAAAGTTTTTTCCAGGAAAGCCCGAGTCTTTATAATGTAGAGGTGCTCGAAGAATCCCTCATTCATTTTATCACCAAGGAAGACCTTGAATTCCTTTTCGGGAAATACCATAAAATGGAGCAGCTGGGGAGGTTGCTTTCTACCGAAATGCTTACCAAGGTGGTACATAAACTTAATGCCATCCAGTTTCAAACCGCTCAGGAGCGTTATGAATATATGCTTACCGAATATCCGGATATCATCTACCGTGTTCCCCTGGGAATGGTCGCTTCTTACCTGGGGATGTCCCAGGAAACCCTGAGCCGGATCAGGAAGAAAAAACTCGAAGAATAATTAGCATTTTCGTTTTTTGATATAGGTCAAAAGAATCCCTCTTCTTGCATCAGACCTTTGCACTGTAATTCTAAAAACAGTGAAAATGCATATAAAGAAGGTAGGAGGCAGCCTGTTACTTTTAGCTCTGGCCTGGCTTACACCCGTTTCTTCGAATGCCCAGGACCTTGACCCGGTTCTTCGGAATTTGATCGAAAAAGGTATAGACAAAAGCCACGAGCTTAATAATAAAGAATTCGAAGCCCAGCAGGCGGTGATAGATCAGAAACTCGCCCGTGCGGTTTTCCTTCCGAAGATCACCCTTAACGGAAATTATACCCGGCTGGACAGCGACATCAGTTTTGATGAGGACACCCAGCAACTTTTAACCGGAACCCAGAAACTGATTATCAAGGAAGCAGCGGGTATCCCTTTTAATTCTGAATTTCCTGCGGGAGTTCCTGTGCAGCCTATTCCAGCCATACAGGAAAGCAATATCCTCAAATCTTCGGTAGACCTGGACTGGACGCTTTTCAGCGGGTTCCAGGCCTCGAATGCGCTGAAGGCCAGCAAGCACAAGGAGGCATCAATTAATTATGCTGCCCTGGCCATGGAGGATAAAATTGCGCTAAAAATTATTGAAACCTATGACCAGCTGGCCCTGGTGAATGCTTCGGCAGAAGTTCTGGAAACTACGGAAGACTATCTGGAGCAGCAGGAAAAATTCGTTCAGAAAGCCATAGAAAACGGACTTGCCACTCCAATCGAGCGAAAAAAGGTGGAGCTGGCCCTTCAGCAACTTATCGCCCGTCAGCTGGAATTCGAACAAAACCGAACTATCCTCATCGAGCTGTTGCATATGCTTACCGGTGAACAGAAGAATGTACTTTCCGCGATCAACCCTCAACTGGGTTCCATGGGCATTTCAGAAACAGAACAGGCCGAAAAAAGGGACGAGATCAAGGCGCTGGAAGAAGCTGAAACCGCCAGCCTTTACAAGGCGAAGATGCAGCGCAACAATTTTATTCCGAAGATAGCTTTAAAAGGACATTATGAACTGCTGGAGGATGACCTTTCCCTATTAGATCCAAAGTGGTATGTGGGAGTCGGCATCAGGTGGAATGTTTTTGATGGAAATAAATCCAGGCTGGAAGCTAAAAAATCCCAGCTGGAAGCTGAAAAATACCGGGAGCAGCGGGAAGATGCCGAGGAAAAGATCGCTCTAAGCATGATCAAGGCCCAGCAAAACCTGGAAGCTTCACAGCAGAATACCAGGATCGTCCAGAAGGAGATCGAACTGGCCATGGAGACCTATGAGCTTACCGATAAACAGTATCGCAACGACCTGGCACCCATCAACGATGTGCTTGATGCTCTTAGAGACCTCGAAAAAGCAGAATTCAAATTACAAGATTCATATTTCCAGGAGCGCCGTGCGAAAACCGAATTATTGCACGCCCAGGGAAAACTCAACTACTAATACAAAAAACCGAATAAGATGAGAATATATAAAAATTTTGGCCTGGCAGCCATGGCCGTGATCATGTTCAGCTCTTGCAGCAATGATGAAAAACTGACCAATTACAGGGGGAAAGTAAAATTTGAAACAGTTTCTGTAAGCGGAAAGCTGGCCGGAAGGGTAGAAAACATCCTTGTGGAAGAAGGCCAGAAGGTAAAGGCCGGGGATACCCTGGCAGTGATAAGTATTCCCGAGGTGGATGCTAAAATGAAACAGGCCGAAGGTGCCGTTGCCGCGGCTCGTGGACAACTGGATATGGCGGTTAACGGCGCAACCATGGAGCAGCTGCAACAGATCGAAGGTAAGCTGGAAGCCGGCAAGGCCCAATTGAATTTTGCCGAAGAATCTTTCGGAAGAATGCAGGCGATGTACCAGGATTCGCTGGTTAGTAAACAGCAGTTCGATGAGGTTAGGATGAAACTGGAGATGGCCCGGGCCCAGGTAAATGCGCTCGAAGCAAAACGCAAGGAGGTACAGACAGGTGCCAGAAAGGAACAACTGGCCCAGGCCCAGGGACAGCTTAATCGAGCGATAGGATCCAGGGACGAGGTATTAACGGCTTCAAAGGAACAGTATTTAACTGCACCGGTAGATATGTCGGTTGAGACAGTGAGCCTTAGTGAAGGTGAATTGCTCACGCCGGGTTATGTGCTGGTGAACGGTTACAGGACAGGGAGTGTCTATTTCAGGTTCACGGTACCGGAATCTAAGATCTACGATTTCGAGGTAGATGAACAGCTTAATCTGGTAAATCCTTATACCGAAGAGGAAACAAGCGCCAGGGTAGTGGCCATCAAACAGCTGGCGAAATATGCCGATATCACCAGTATCGCGCCGCTTTATGACCTTTCGGAAACGGTGTACGAGCTTAAGGTAGTCCCTACGGAAAAGGATGCCGGCGATAAATTCTATTTGAACAGCACCATTTTATTAAACAGATAATATGAAAAATTTAAAGAGCCTGCTCAGGATCGAATTTGAAAGGATTTTTTCCAACAAGGTCTTGCTTGCAATCTTTTTTGGAGCTCCTATTCTGTACGGTTTCCTGTTCGGTTTCGTGTACGAACCGGCGAAGGTGGTAGACCTGCCACTTTTGATCGTTGATGAGGACCAGAGCCCCATATCATATAAACTCATTGATGCTTTTGACGATAATGAAGGCCTGAAGATAAGTGAAGTAAGATATGTGCCCGGGAATATCAAGGAAGACATGCCCTATGAAGAATACGCAGCAGTGGTGAGCATTCCCCAGGATTTCGAGGCGAACATACTTCAGAAAAGGCATCCGGAAGTGAGGGTAGACCTAAATATGGCCAATATCCTGAACGCCAACATGGCCAGTAAGAACATTCAGGCGGTGTTGATGACCCTGAACGCAGGGATCGAGATCGAAGGCCTGAAGAAACAGGGTTATTCGCCGGAACAGGCCATGGACAGCTATGAAAGCTTTAAGATCAATTTCAATAAATTATATAATTCTGCAGGGAATTACCTGAGCTTTATGCTGCCCGGATTGCTTGCGGCCATCATGCAGCAGGTGATTTTCCTGGCGCTGGCGCTGGTTTTTGCCCGTGATTTTGAGGATGGATATTTCCATGAACTAGCCAGCATCAGCAAATGGTCACCTTTTCATATCTTATTAAAAGCATTGCCATTTTTCGTGCTTATTCCTGTCATGTGGTTTGCCGTGGCCGGAATCCTGGAATATTTCAGGATAGATGGCGACCTTTTTAACCTGCCCATGTTGTTGCTAACCATTCTGTTGAGCCTGGCGGGAATGGGTATCGGGATGCTATTTTCCATTGTTTTCCCAAACCAGTTAAAAGCTACCGAATTGCTGATGGTGATTTCCACCCCAGCCTTTGTTCTAAGTGGATTCACCTGGCCGAGCCTGGCAATTCCTTCTGGGATTCAGAGTTTCGCAAAGGTGATCCCCCTGACGCATTTTTTAAGTGGATTTAGAAAGATAGCTTTTTATGGGGGAGACCTGGCATCGATAAGCACAGAGCTAAGCATGTTAGTCCTTATTACCTTAGTTACTTTCCTGGCAATGACTTTTATCCTTCATGTGAAAATAAGGAAGAGCAGGAGCCAAAAGGGTTGAAAATACATAGTAACCCCGTGTTTTTAAAATATTCTGCATCAGTAACTTGATATTTTATTAATTAAAATTCAAGTGATATGAAATTTAAGTTGACATGGAGGCTTCACGAGGAGCACCGGCATGATGCGCTCAAGGGTTTTTCACAGATGAGCGAACAGGACGATAAGAATGACTGGGGTGATAAGATCAAAATGATTGGGCGATGGCATGATCTGGCAGGCTGCACTGGAGTGGCCATTTTTGAATCTGATGATCCAAAGGCGATCGCCAACTGGGCCTTAAACTGGAATAAGATCCTGGATTGCACAGTGATTCCTGTACTGGGAGACAAAGAAACCAGGGAAGTTGGAAAGAACAGGGATTATGGCGATTAAAGGTTAGTTGGCAAGAACACTTTATTCCCAAAAGCTTTAATCACAGAATCTGTCAGGTCGAACCTGGCAGATTTTTCCTTTTTATGTTCTATATTAGGAAAAGCCTTTCACTGAATGGATCAGGAAGGTTAATGCTTAATTCTGGTTTTAAGTTTCCACACATGCTAAACGCCAAAGATTATAAGCTGGTTGGGGTACAGGTTTTTCTCTTTATTCTCTATTATTTTGAGCTCCCTGTCCTTCAATTATCCTTTCCAGATTTTGTAAAAAGTACCGCACTGGCTCTTTCAGGATTTGGTGTTATTATTTTTTTATTGGCAATGCTTCAACTGAATAAGAATCTTTCTCCCTTTCCCACACCGAGAGCAGGAAGTAAACTGGTAAAGACCGGATTGTACAAATATATTCGGCATCCAATTTATACGGGTATCCTGATTGGCCTGGGGAGTTTCAGTATTTACACCAATTCTGGCTTCAGAGTCATGATATGTTTAGGTTTATACGTCCTTTTTTCAGTAAAAACAGCCTATGAAGAAAAGCTGCTTTTGCAGAAGTTCAGCGACTACCGAGAATACCAAAAGCGAACGGGCAGGTTTTTTCCGAAGTAAACCTTAAAAGTAAGTGCGCAATGAGTTCATTTTTAAATGCCAATGATTCCTTAAAATGCATGTTATTTTGTTTCAGTTTCTGTATGTTATCTGCCAGATAATTATCTTTAACGCCAAGAGGAAGAAAGACTTATGAAAAGAAAGGTGCATCTAACAAGGTTGAATCAAAACCGGGAGATCGTGGAAGAAATGGAAGAAGAGTTCCAGATCCTTGGAGAAGAGACTTATAAGCATCCCCGCAATAAAAAAGGCATGATCCCCATGAAAACTTCTTTGGGCAAATATATTCATATTGGGACAAGGGATGGGGATTATCGCAGGTGGTATATTACCGATAGTTTAAACGAAGAACTGTTGAAAATTCCGGAAGACGACAATACTAAAACATCCGGGAAAGATTAGGTCTTATCCATCTGTTCTTTCTGATGTTAAATATTCTACAATTGTTTAATTGAATGCAAAATAAATTAAACAAAAATATTATCTTTAGTATGTTGAAAAGTTAGAATTATAAGCACGATTTAATAAGTATTCGCGAAACTATTAGATCAAATTTACAAGCATAAAGACATGCGCGTTGCAACAAAAAAAAATCCTGCAGGTTTCGTCCAGCAGGATTTTTTTTCTACTCTACTTCTAAATGGAAATTATGCTGATTTAGATGCTATACTATAGCCAGATTTTTCGTCAAAAGTTCGCTCTGAAAAGCCTGTAATCCTTCCCCGGCTTTGACGGGATGGCCAAGTTCTATTAAAGCGCGTTCTAAGGAACTGAGCACAACAATGAGATCGTTTGAAGAGACCGATCCCATATGGCCAATTCTAAAATAGGATGTTTTTAGTTCCGGCAGTAAACCTCCGGCAAGGATCACCCCGTCTTTAGATAACTTTGCGAGCAGAGCAGAACCATCAACTCCTTTAGGATAATAAGCTGCAGTAAGTGTATTCGCTGAGATTTCATTTGATTCTGGTAAAAACTCGAATTGTAGCGCAGCCAGTCCAATCCTGAAAGCTTTCGCCAGTTCGTGATGTCTTTTCACCCTGACTTCCATGCCTTCCTTTAGAATTATTTTCAGACTCGTTTCCAGGGCGACGATTAAGTTAACAGGCGGTGTACCAAAATAAGAAGGTCTTCGTTCTTCATAAGCTTTCATGATAGGTCGCCAGTTACTCCAATCGGCGTAATAACTTCCAACAGGTGTCTTTCTATTATTCCAGACTTGCATGGCTTTTTCAGAAGCTACCAGTAAGGCCAGGCCTGGTGGAACTCCTATAGCTTTTTGGGATCCGGTTAATACCACATCGATTCCCCAATCATCCTGGTTTATTTCTTCTCCGGCGACAGAACAGACGCCGTCTAAAATACTCAGGCAATTATATTTTTGCGCCAGTTTTGCAATGGGTTCTGGATCGACCAGAACTCCGGTTGAGGTATCCACATGAGTCAGCGTTAAAGCCTTGTATGAATTGTTTTTCAATTCATTTTCGATAGCATCAAGATCTACTACCTCACCGACAGGGACTTCTAAAATTGTGGTTTTTGCGCCATATCTATCCATTATATCCTTATAGCGTTTGCCAAAATACCCGGTCGAGATTACAAGAACCCGATCATCTTTTTCAACCAGGTTGGCGGCTGCCATATCCATGGCTAAAGTTCCGGTTCCGGCAACGATGAATGGCTGTCCTTGCGGAGATCTCCAGACTTCCCTCATCAGCTCGATACTTTTTCCGAAGCATTCTATAAAGTCTGGCGCCACATGACTGGTTGTAGCTCTTCCCATGGCATGTAATACTTCAGGTTCAAATTCTATGGGGCCTGGGATCATTAATAATTTTCTGCCTTTCATAATTTCAATTTAAATATTTCTCTTTCTGTTCTGAATAATCATTCGTCACCCTGAATTTATTTCAGGGTCTCACTTTCAGGTTAATTTTTATAAGATTGAGTTTCTTGCTTAACAAACGAAAGCAGAAAAGCCCAAGGCGTGAAATTGAACGTCTTGAGCTTTTCGTAAGATTTATTTATCCATTACCAGTTCTCGTTTGGCGGTTTTTTTCTTTTCAGCAAACTGGTTGCTGGTGTTTTTCTCTCCACCTGCTTTAAGCGCTTTTTCACCTGCGAAGAAGGTCTTATGATCATCTCCCAGGTCTGAACCTGCCATGCGCTGGTGTTTCACGCAGGAAACTCCTTTGCGTATTTCCTGTCTTTGTACACTTTCCACATAGGCCAGCATTCCGTCTTCAGAAAAATAACCTCTGGTAAGATCGTTCATGTGCAAGGCCGTAGTGTGATAGGTTGGCAGCGTGATGAGGTGGTGGAAAACCCCTGCTTCCCTGGCGGCATCTTTCTGAAAAGTCTTGATCTTTTCATCTGCACGATGACAAAGTTCAGATCCGTCATATTCAGCATCCATCAGGTTATTTCTGTCATAAGCCGTCATATTCTCACCTTCGGCAAGCATTTCCTCGTAAGCCTGGTTGCGGAAATTCAGTGTCCAGTTAAAAGAAGGGGAGTTATTATAAACCAGTTTGGCGTTTGGAACCACTTCTTTTACGCGGTTCACCATATGCGCGATCTGCTTGACATTTGGCGTGGGAGTTTCTATCCACAGCAGGTCTGCCCCGTTTTGCAGGCTGGTGATACAGTCTAAAACCACACGGTCTATATTGGAACCATCTTTGAATTTATAGAGTCCGTTAGGCAGTCGAACCGGGCGCACCAGTTTACCGTCTCTTTTTAAAAGCACATCGTCTTCCCGGGCATCTTCAATAGCTATATTTTCAGCCTCTACAAATGCCAGGTATTTTGAAGCCAGGTCACCTTCCTGCTGACTTACCGGTAACTTCTGGGTTAAGCCGGCACCCTCAGAATCTGTCCTTGCTACGATAACCCCTTCTTCAACTCCCAATTCCAGGAAAGCATATCTTACCGCATTCAGCTTGGCGATAAAATCCTCATGTGGTACGGTCACTTTCCCGTCCTGGTGCCCGCATTGCTTGGCATCTGAAACCTGGTTCTCTATCTGGATGGCGCAGGCTCCTGCTTCGATCATTTGTTTTGCCAGAAGATAAGTGGCTTCCTCGTTTCCAAAACCGGCATCGATATCGGCAATAATAGGTACTATATGAGTTTCGAAATTATCGATCTCATCCTGCACATCTTCACCGTTTTCCAGCCTTTTAAAAAGGTCGTTCAGCTCCACGGCATCGGCCTGGCGCAGGAAATCATAGATTTCCTTGATGAGTGCTGGAACCGCGGTTTTTTCATGCATAGATTGGTCTGGCAGGGGTCCGAATTCTGAACGCAAAGCGGCAACCATCCAGCCAGACAGGTATAAATACTTCTTATTCGTTGTTTTATGATGCTTCTTTATGGCGATCATGTTCTGTTGCGCCACAAAGCCATGCCAGCTACCAAGCGATTGAGTGTATTGAGAATGATCCTGGTCGTATTCGGCCATATCCTTTCTCATGATAGCGGCAGTGTATTTCGCAATATCCAAACCGGTTCTAAAACGATTCTGGGTGATCATTCTGGCGGCATTCTCCGGGTTAATGGAATTCCAGCTTTCCCCGTATTTCTGTTTGAGGTTTTGAACCTTTTCCAGGGCAGATTGATACTTAGTTTGCGATAAATTTTTCATAATTTTGTGTTTGATTATTGAATTTTTCTGAAATTTTGATAATTAGGTCTCGCAATCTATGGCAGTAGTTGCGAGACATTTTTTTATAGGTATTTATACGCCGGTAGCGTTAAGAATTCTTCGAACCTTTCTGAAATTGCCAGTTTATCGAAGAGTTTGAAGGCTAATTCAAACCTGGTGTTCTTTTTAATATTTGATTCCCCATATTCGGTGAGTATCTTTTCAACCTCATCGTCGAAAATATCGATGTATAGCTCCATGTTGAATTTTCTTCCGTCTTCCAGGACCACTTCATTTTTCAACCATTGCCATAACTGGGTTCTTGAGATCTCGGCCGTTGCAGCATCTTCCATTAAATTGTATAGCGCCACTGCGCCATAACCGCGCAGCCAGGCTTCCATATAAAGGATTCCGACATTGATATTTTTCCTGATGCCGGCTTCGGTAACAGTTCCCTTTGGAATTTCAACTAGGTCTTTTTCCGTTATCTGAACATCATCCCGGGATACATCTAACTGATTGGCTTGTGGCATGTGTTTGTTGAATTCGGTCATGGCAACTTCTACCAGCGCCGGATGCGCTACCCAGGTACCGTCATGGCCATTCATCACTTCCCTTTCCTTATCTTTTCGAACCTTTTCGATAGCAGCGGCATTGGCCCGATCGTTATTTTTGATCGGAATTTGTGCAGCCATTCCTCCAATTGCCAGGATACCACGTTTATGGCAATGCTGTATCACCAGTTTGGAATAAGCGTCCATGAACGGCGAGGTCATGGTCACCTGGTCACGGTTAGGCACCACAAAATCTTTATGATTTCTGAATTTCTTGATATAGGAGAAAATATAATCCCAGCGACCGCAATTCAAACCTACAATATGATCTTTCAATTCATAAATGATTTCATCTAATTGAAAACTTGCGGTGATGGTTTCCACCAGGACGGTAGCTTTAAAAGTGCCTTTGGGAATCTCTAAATAATCCTGGGCAAAATTAAATACCTCGTTCCACCATCGCGCTTCCAGGTAGTGTTCCAGTTTTGGAAGGTAGAAGTAAGGAGCCGTGTTATTTTCCAGCATGGTCTTAGTATTATGGAAAACATACAATCCAAAATCTACCAGGCTTCCAGACATCTGCTGATCATCAACCAGAAGGTGTTTTTCATTGAGATGCAGGCCCCTGGGGCGAACCAAAAGAACAGCGGTTTCTTCGTTTAGCTGATATGATTTCCCACGTTTGGCATCGGTCAGTGAAATGGTCTTTTTATTGGCATCGATCAGGTTACGCTGGCCTTCCATTACATTTTTCCAGGAAGGAGCGGTGCTGTCTTCAAGATCGGCCATAAAGGTTCTTGCTCCTGAATTCAAAGCGTTGATGATCATCTTTCTGTCTACAGGTCCGGTAATTTCTACCCGCCTGTCCTGAAGGTCCTCCGGGATCTCTCCGGCTTTCCAGTCACCTTCGCGAATAGTTTTGGTTTCAGATGGAAACTCCGGCAAATTACCTTTATCAAAATACTTCTGCAGTTCCTTTCTTTTTTCCAGAAGCGATAAACGCTGAGCATTAAATTTCTCGTGAAGCGCGACGATAAAATCGAGAGCTTCATCGGTTAAGATCTCAGGGTAGTAATTGGTTACTTCTTTTGAAAAGTTTAGATCGGCAATTTTTAATGATGTGGTTTCCATAGTTTTAATGTTTTATAGGACAATATTAAAACAAAGAATTTAATAAAACAAGCGAACGTTCGCTAAAAGAATAAATTCGCATTTTGAGGTGTTTCGCAGAATTGTCTATATTTGAGTTATGGAAGAAGATTATATCAAACTGATATTTGGCTTGAAGCTAAAGCAGATAAGGACCGAGAAGAATTTATCCCTGTTCGGATTATCCAAACTTTCAGGATTATCAAAGTCGTATTTGAATGAGATAGAAAATGGAAAAAAATATCCCAAACCGGATAAAATCGCCCTGCTTTCAGATAAATTAGAAGTGCCATATGATCAAATGGTGTCCTTAAAGTTGGACAAAAATCTTGCTCCAATAGGGGAGTTGCTGCAGTCGAAAATCTTAAAGGAAATTCCGCTGGACCTTTTCGGGATCAAGGAAAGTAACCTGATCGATATAGTCTCTAATGCCCCGGCGAAGGTGAATGCTTTTATTAGTACGATCATAGAAATCGCCAAGCATTATAACTTCAGTAGGGAAAGTTTTTTCCTGGCTTCGGTGCGATCTTTCCAGGAGGCGAATAATAATTATTTTGATGACCTGGAGCAGCAGGTGCTCAAGTTCGCCAAAGCTTACCAGGTAGACCTTACCAAATCACCTACCTCAAAAGAACTGGAGGAGATTCTTATTGAGGAATATGGTTATAAGATTAATGAAAGTGAACTGGCTAAATACGAAGACCTGGAAAGCCTGAGGTCTGTTTTTATTCCGAAGACCAATACTTTATTGCTGGCAGATGGAATCGATGAAGCCCAACGTACTTTTATTTACGCCAAGGAAATCGCCTATAATTTCCTGGAAATTTCGGATAGGCTACATTCCTTTCCGTGGATCAAATTCGAAAGATTCGACCAGGTGTTGAATAATTTTTATGCTTCCTATTTTGCGGGAGCATTGGTGATCCCTAAAGAAGAGCTGACCTTAAAACTGGAACAGCTTTTTGAAAAGGAAACCTTCGATGCAGAGTTGTTCACGAAAATGCTAAACGGATTCAATGCTTCCCCGGAGACCTTCTATCAACGTTTAACCAACATTCTGCCAAAGGCATTTAATATAAAAAACCTGTTTTTTCTAAGAATTACGCACCGGGCAAATAGCGGTAAATACTATTTGAACAAAGAACTGCATTTAACTCACCACCATTCCCCCAGGGCGAATGAAACCAATGAGCATTACTGCAGGCGCTGGATGTCTTTGAAAGTTCTTGAAGACATTGCCAAATCTGGTAATTCCCATGAATTTGGCGTTCAGATCTCTAATTATCCCAGTCATGAGAACCAGTATCTCATTTTTTCATCGGCCACCCAGGATCCTTTCCGGGAGAATCAATACCGAAGCATAAGTATCGGCTTGCTTTTGAATAAACAGCTGGAACGCAAGGTGAAATTTCTTGACGATGAAAATATCATTCGTAAAGATGTGGGGGTAACCTGTGAGCGTTGCGCCATTCAGGATTGTGAGGTACGACAGGCTCCGGCCATCGTCCTGAAAAAACGGGAAAGGAACAGAAAGATCGAATCTATTGTAGATGAGTTAACCGAGAAATTCCAGGCTTAGAATTTTTTTAAAGAGGAAAGATTTAAATCCGGAGAGGTATAATTAATAATCCTATGAGATCGCCTAAAAAACAAAAAAAGCCCTGGCCAACCAAAGATGCCATGGAGCAAGTTTACAGTAAGAATCTCTGGGGTGGAAATAAATCTGAATTCTACTCCGGGATCGGGTCTCATCATCCGGAAATCATTGAACCCTATATCGAGAAAGTAACATCCTTTTTAAGATCCTTTGAAAATCCGCCGGTGGTATGTGATCTTGGCTGTGGTGATTTTAATGTAGGCAAAGAATTATTGGATTATGCCGGAAAGTATATTGCGGTAGATATTGTAGAGCCCCTGATCAGACACAATTCGGAAAATTTCAGCCGGGAAAACCTTGAATTCCGCTGCCTGGATATTGCAAAAGACGAGCTGCCGACGGGAGACATCGCTATTTTAAGGCAGGTGCTGCAACATTTATCAAATACTGAAATCCAGTCAATTCTAAAAAAGCTCAGGGATTTCAAATATCTCATTTTAACTGAACATTTGCCGGAAGCCGATTTCATACCAAATATGGATATAATTTCGGGACAGGGAAGCAGGCTTAAAAAACAAAGTGGGGTGGATTTACTGGTGCCACCATTTCTGTGGGAAGTAAAAGAAGAAAAGCCACTATTAACGATCAATTTAGAGGATTATCCAGGGGTAATCCAGACTACCCTATATAAGATTTAGTAAACTCGGAATTCATTCTTAATTTTATTATTAGGGGCCAGTTTTAAATCTTTTTATAAAGGACCAATCCAATAAATATCAATACGAATAAAATTGAGATGAGGATCAGCGTCCTCCAGAAGAGCTTATCAATGATATCCTCTGTTCGATCAAAAGTTGCATCAATACTTTGGGTCGTTAAAGCATTGAGATCTTTAAAACCCGCTTCCCGCTGTGTGTTTATTTGTTCGGAAAGTTCAGCCAAAACGATCGCCCGTTCTTTTTTGATCTCCTCCAGGATGATCTCGCGCTCCTGACGCAGAGCCTGAATTACTGCTATTCGTTCACCGCTAATGTCCCTAAAGGCTGCCTCCCGTTGGTTATCGATCAAATCTGGACTTGATTCCAGTACCAATACCGTTCTTTCCATTAAGTTGGAAATAGAGTCAAAGCGACCGGTCATTTCGGCATTGGTTAGGGCGTTATCGATCAGGTATTCAGATTCCCAGCGTACCTGTTTCGGCAGCACCTCCATATAGGAACCGAGTTGAGCGCGCATTTGATCCAGGCTTTGCGACATATCTTCAGCCAGTCCTTTAAAGGTAACTTTCTCGGCATTTTGAATTTTGGTCATTAAAGGGACCGTGGATTGCCTAACGAAATAGGAGCTGTTAAGGGGATGTTTTTCAGCAAAATCGGTAACGATCCTGGTTCCTTCTGAAATATCATTGTCGGGTACCAGGTTCCGGCCAATATCCAGCAGCTCTTCCCAGAGCGAATCCAAGGTTTCCAGGGCGATATCCTGATGAGGTCCAAAGGAGTCCTTGCCGGCTCCGTTTTCATAAAACAGTTTCAATTGGTAAGTAAAAACTGCTACATCTATATAACCTAGAAAAGGATCGGAATTATAGATCGCGGTATTGGCAACCGGAATCGAATTCAATTTCCAGATCAGGGCTTCGCGTTCAACAGCTGGATCTGTGGATGCTTTCATGATGCTATCGGCAGATTCAGCGATGCTGCGTTCAAACCTGTAAAAGAAATCGTTCATGGTCACCCTAAGCTCTGGTTGAGATATTTCAACAGTACCGCCACCCGGCCCCACAGATTTATTTTTCCTTTGGGCACAGGATATCTGGCTAACACATACCAGGATCAGGAACATCCATTGAATCAAAGCTTTTCTGTATAAGAAATTAATAGTGCCGATTGAATGTAGAGCTAACATGTTGCTAGTTGATTGAAATTCAGAATATAAAAGATATAACATTATTAAGATATACGTAAATAAATGTTATAACAGAACTTAGATGGAAGGGTAACCACTCATAGGTGAGATTTAAGATCATGGGGAATAATGATGAATTCTTTAAAACCTATCATTTTCTAAAAAGAATATTAATAATTCCTGTTTTTTAATATTTCTTAATATCTCATATCAGATCTTTTTTGACTCAATGGCTGTAATAATCATATTTACAGTTAATGTTTCTGTAAGGTGGTTTTATGCTGTAGAAGTGTTGGGTAGTTTAGCAGGATGATTAACAAAAAGATATTCAACAATACGGCTACAGCATTCAGATTAAAATCTGATCTAGAACTTAAACGAGCCATTTTACTTTTTAGCGTTATGGGAAAACCTTTCCTGATCAAACCGGGAATAGCCCTGACAAAATTTGCTCTTAAGGCTAAGTTGCCTGTTCAGCCGCTTATAAAAAATACCATTTTCGATCAGTTTTGTGGAGGAACCAGTATAGACGATTGCAAACCCATCATTAGGGAGATGGACGAGGTGAATATGTCAAGTATCCTCGATTATTCTGTTGAAGGCAAAGAGGAAGAGGAAGAATTCGATTCAGCCTTTAAGGTCAAGAAAGAGCTTATAGCTTTTGCCAGTGAAGAGTCTGAAGTTCCATTTGCCATTTTTAAACCTACAGCTTTGGGGCGCTTTGAAATATGGCATAAAGTAAGTAGTCATATTAGCCTTTCCGATAAAGAAACTGCAGAATGGGAGCGGGTCCGGGAAAGAGTGGAAGGTTTATGTGTAGAAGCTAAAAAATTCAATGTGAGATTATATGCCGATGCTGAAGAGAGTTGGATGCAAGATGCCGCTGATGATCTGATGGAAGATATGATGCGGAAATATAACAAAGAAGAAGCCCTCATATTTAATACATTCCAGTGCTACCGATGGGACAGATTGGATTACCTAAAAGAACTTCACTTAACTGCCCAGAAGGATAACTTTAAAATTGGGGCCAAGATTGTTCGTGGGGCGTATATGGAAAAGGAGAATAAAAGGGCTAAGAAACGTGGTAAAAAGTCGCCAATTTGTAGAAATAAAGAGGCAACAGATGTCAGTTTTAATAGTGTATTGGCCTATTGCCTGGATCATCTTGAGGACATATCAGTATTTATTGGCACTCATAATGAAATGAGTAACTACCTGGCTTTACAAATTATGGAAGATCAGAAAATTGCGAAAGACGATCCCAGAGTTTGGTTCAGTCAGTTATATGGGATGAGTGATCAAATAAGTTATAATCTAGCGGGAAAAGGATATAATACCGCTAAGCTGGTTCCTTTTGGCCCTGTTACAGATGTGGTGCCGTATTTACTGCGCAGAGCAGAAGAAAATTCTTCGGTTGAAGGTCAGACCAATCGTGAATTGGTTTTATTAAATGGAGAGATAGATAGGCGTAATGGAGATGTTCAGAATAAAGAACAGGTTCCAGCATAAATTTCTAATTTTCGGAATATCGCGTACAGTATTTAAGGTACAGACAACAAAATCCCACTTATATCGAGTGGGATTTTTAAATTAAATCATATTTGCAGGTTACCCTGATTTAAATGCTTGGATAATGAGGATTAATAATAATATTCATTACAACGAAAGAGATTGAGGTTTTTATGAGCGAAAGCATAAAATTGAGATAGCACGCTGCGCGATGTTATAGTTTGTGAAGCCCTGAAAAATCAAGGGTTTAAATTTTTGAATTTTAGGATTTGCGTCAAATGGCCTCGAAAGCCGCATTTTTACATTGATTTTTGCGACAAATTAAAATCAAATCAAAAAATTTTGGGAACCAGTTACCTGTATCTGCATTCTGGCAGACTTGTTGTAAATTTGCCTCGGCTAAATTAGTCAGCCCTGTAATCATTGAAAACTAAGGATATATGAAGGTAAGTATTTGGTCAGATGTTAGATGTCCTTTCTGTTATATAGGAAAGAAAAAATTTGAAGATGCCCTGGAACAGTTTCCAAATAAAGGCAAAGTAGAAATCGTTTGGAAAAGCTTTCAACTCGATCCCACCTTAAAAACCGATCCCCATACCTCGATGCTGGAGTATTTCGTAAAGGCTAAAGGTGTAAGTGAAGAGCAGGCCCTGCAAATGTTCAGCGGCGCTACAAAAATGGCAGAGGAAGCAGGTATCTCAATGAATCTTCAGGAAGGGATCCTTGCAAATTCATTTGATGCTCATCGCCTTATTCAATTTGCTAAAACCAGGAACCTGGGGAATGAGATCAAGGAAGCTCTCTTTGAAGTTCATTTTGAGCAAGGGAAGAATATTGACGATATCTCTATTCTCTCAGAGGTTGCTGCGTCTATAGGCCTGGATGCTGAAGAGGTTAAGCAGGTTTTAAATTCTGACGCCTATGCCTATGAAGTGAAACAGGACGAGATGGAGGCACAGAATATTGGTGTGCGAGGAGTTCCATTCTTTGTATTTGATGATAAATATGCCATTTCCGGAGCCCAGCCAGTTGAAGATTTCCTTCAGACTTTAGAAACAGTATGGCAGGAAAGTAAATCTGAACTTAAGGTCGCCGAAGGGGATTCGTGTTCAAGCGAGGGAAATTGTGACTGAGAAAACTTGTGAATTCAATAAACTATTGTAGCTAGCTTTTCTTCTTAGAATCCTTTTTAGAAGCCTGGGCATCCAGCTTTTTCTCAGGGCTTTCATATCCTAGTTAAGGAAACAATCCGGGTATCTTTCTTATATAAAATGATAGTGGACTGCGTCCACCGCCCGCGTGCACTCAAGCTTTAGCGGGGGCGCAAGCTCGCAGATAATAAAAAAGTAAACTAAAAATAAGAGAAGGTGATATAATAAAAAAGCTCGCCTTCGCTCAAAAAAGAGCTTCGGCGAGCGTAGGTGGAGTCGGAGGGGCTGGCTGCGCCTTAACCTTTAACTCCTATTCTGTAAATGCATCCGGCTGTCCTTGCAGTCCAGGCGCCTTAAAACCAAAAAATCTGCTCAGGTGAAATACCTGGCAGATTTTTTAATTTTAATCCGCAGCCCGGCTGCGCTTAATTGTGGAGTCGGAGGGGTTCGAACCCTCGTCCAAACAAGCAATTCAGATGCTTTCTACACGTTTAGTTTTCACTTGATTGTCGATGCAAAGCCGGCCGAAAACCACCAACTTTACACGTATCCTCGCTTAAGTTTCGGAAACTCATCAAGGCCCTGAGCTCCCTATATTTACTTTATCGGTGCCTCTGGTGTGGACGCCGTAAATCAAGGCTTCCACGAGACATCTTGGCTCCCTGCCTTGCAGGGACTAAGTATAACCTACTGTGATTCGGTTACGCAGCCAAGGCGTAGTTATTCTCGCCGTTTAAAAAAGTGTGAAATATGAGATTTAAGAGCTATATCCCAGCGCTCTACGTGCTTACAACTCAATTAGACTCGCTGTCAAAACCAAGTCGACCCCATAAAATAATGAACATCTTCTTTGTGATCTGGGCGTTGCCACTGCGCTTTCGCTTCGTGGCCGGGCTATGCGCTCATAGTTTTTGTTCGTCACCTCGCAAAAAGCTAACCGCTGCTATCCCTAACGCGAATGAGAACGGTTAAAATTGTTAGATTTTAACCAGTTCGAATTCGTCCCGAATTTATTTCGGGACCTGTTGCGATGCTGAAACAAGTTCAGCATGACATCTCCAGAATTTTCAAAGAAATCCGACCGTAGTTTACGATCGGGCCAGCAAAGATACTCATTTAAATTTATATCTTTGAGACACTACAATATTAAGCAAAACCCATACCAGAATGATAAAATTCGCCCTGATCAAAGAACGAAAAACACCACCAGATAGAAGAGTGCTTTTTTCACCACAAATGCTAAAAAAAGTAGTTTCCCAATTTCCGGAAGCCTCCTTTAAAGTGGAAAGTTCTGATATCAGGATCTTTAGCGATGACGAATATCGTGAGGCAGGTTTTGAAGTTTCAGAAGATATCAGCGATTGTGACGTACTTCTGGGAGTAAAAGAAGTACCGATCCCGAATCTGATACCTGACAAAAAGTACTTTTTCTTTTCTCATACCATCAAAAAGCAGCCATATAATCGTGACCTGCTTCGTGAAATTCTGTCAAGAAAGATAGAATTATACGATCACGAGGTGATCACCAATAAAAACAAGGCACGTTTAATAGGGTTTGGACGCTATGCCGGGCTTGTTGGGGCTTATAACGGGATTCGAGCCATTGGGATCAAAGAAAACAAATTCCAGTTACCCAAGGCTGAAGACCTGCCAGATCTCGATGCCATGCTAAAAGAACTGGACGGCATCGAACTGCCAGCCTATAAATTCGTGCTTACCGGTAGCGGGAAAGTTGCCCGTGGTGCCCGGGAGATCCTCGAGCATCTAAAGATCAAACAGGTAGACCCCGAAACTTACCTGGTGAATGAATTCGATAAGCCGGTATTTTGTCATATCGATGTGTTAGACTACGCCAAAAGAAAGGATGGTGCTGAAGGCAGCCGAAAGGAGTTCTATAATGTTCCGGAAAATTATGATTCCGACTTTATGAAATTCGCCAAGACCAGCGATGTTTTCATCGCCGGGCATTTTTATGGACAGGGAGCACCGGTCTTTTATACCAAGGAGGATATCAGGCATAAGGATTTCCGAATTAAATATGTGGCCGATATTTCCTGCGATATCGCCGGTCCCGTTGCCAGTACCATCAGGCCTTCCACCATAGCCGAACCCTTTTACGGCTACGACAAGGAAACTGGCGGTGAGGCAGATTTCATGAACCCAAAATCCATCGCGATTATGGCAGTGGATAACCTGCCATGTGAACTACCAAAAGATGCGAGTGAAGGTTTTGGGGAGATGTTCCTGGAGCACGTAATTCCTGCATTTTTTAACGATGACAAGGACGGTATCCTGGGGCGAGCCCGCATGACACAAAAAGGAAAAATGACTCCTTTATATTCTTATTTACAGGACTATGTGGATGGAAAAATTATTGCAAATGAAGATTAGTAAACTATTTGCCCTTTGCGTTTTTCTGCTTCCTGTGTTTCATATCCAGGCTCAGGAAATGGAGGTAATGACCTATAATATCAAGTACGCCAACGAAAAAGACGGTGAGAACAGCTGGTCTAAACGTAAAGCCTGGATCACCAGCCAGATCGGGTTTTATGAGCCGGATATACTGGGAGTGCAGGAAGCGGTGAAAGCCCAGCTGGAACATTTTTCCGAAGAGCTTGATCAATATGCGGTAATCGGTGAAGCCAGGGATGGAGGAGATAAAGGAGAGTTTAGTGCGATCCTGTACAAAAAGGAGAAATTCGATATTTTGAAAGAAGATACCTTCTGGCTTTCTCAAACCCCTGATGAGGTAAGCAGGGGATGGGATGCCGATTTCAACCGGGTTTGTACCTATGCACTTTTTGAGAATAAGGAAACCGGAGAAAAGTTCTGGATCTTCAATACCCATTTTGATCATGTGGGAACAGAGGCCCGTCGCGAGAGTTCAAAATTGATCACCTCAAAGATTAAGGAATTGAATAAGGAAGAGTTGCCGGTCTTGCTGATGGGTGATTTTAATCTGGAACCTGATTCCGAAGAAATAAAAATGATTTCAGAATTCCTGGTCGATTCTAGAGATAAGGCTGATAAAACATTCGGACCTGAAGGAACCTTTAACGGCTATAACTTCAGCGAACCTGTGACCCGTCGCATCGATTATATCTTCAGCAATGAAGAAGTATTGGTAATAAAATATGCGGTCCTGAGCGATTCAAAGGACCTGCGTTACCCATCAGATCACTTCCCGGTAATGGTCGAGGTGGAGTTTTCAGAATAGCCTAAACGGTAATATTCAAGGGCTCCCGTGAGTAGAATTCCAAGGCTGTAGGCGAGCAGGTCCCAGGGAGAAAAGCTGCTTCCTATTACGATCAGCACGATTTCGGGAAGCTGGTATTGCAGGACCTTCACAATATTGATGAGTTGGAAAAATTCAACTGCAAAAGAGAAAAGAAAAACGATTATTAGACTTTTCAGAATGGAAAAACTGGTAATGGCTCTAATAAAGCAATAAATTAGGATCACTACCAGGAGATCTCCTCCATAAGGCCTTATCAGCTCATCTTCCAGGAAAATCGCGATCAGGGTCTCAATAATGAGAATGATAAGAAACCAGAAGGCATAAAAAGTTTTTCCCGGGCTTTTAATTAACATGGTCGCCTAATTTCTTTAGGTTTTGAAATCTTAAGTTGTTACCTGGTCCATATGCTTGATATCCTTTTTATATTCCGGAGGGAGTAAGAGTTCTTTAAAGACCTTATCGAGGCTCACTTTCCTGCTAATTTTATAGACATCAATCAATGAAGTAAGCAACGAAAAAGCTCTTAAATTTAGTTTTTTTCTCACCATTTCCGGTAATAATAGGATCTGGGTTTCCAATAGCAACCTGTACCTTGTCCACCCAAGATGTTTTCGATATTGCCGGAATAGGTCCCTGGTATAATTTCCGAAGTATAAATGCTGTTGAATGTGCAGGTCCCGCATTTTCAAATAACTATCAAAATTCCTTGGCAGACCTTGCAGATGCATATGTTGCCCAACTAGGGAAAAAACTCGAAAAACCTCCTTCTTTTCTTCAAGGCTAAGTTTTCTTTCCAGGACCTCGTAAGATCTAATGGAGTAATCGATAAGCATGAATAATACGTCCCGGTAGGCCCAGTCTGGGATTTTACTGCTCCGGGCATTTTCTACTGAAGCATGTATATGGTTCATTCTGTGGATAGCCTTTAAAGCTGAAGGCCTGTCTGAAAAGACGATCTCCCTGGCATAGGATACTGTTGAAAATAATCTTCCCAGGGGATCTTCGGGAAGTTTCCCGGTAAAGTATAGCCAGTCTACCGCTTTGTTCAGGGCGAATTCAGCAGAAGCCCCGGCGAAAATGAATAAAATGGTATCGCTCTTTCCCCAGATCTCCCTTACGATCGAATCTTTACTGACGAAATATTCCATGTTTTTTAGTTTAACTACCTGCAAAAGGAGTTCCGAAAATTCCAACGGCAAGCTCAGCCCAGATCATGAAAAACACGACCAGAATAACCCCGCAGACGATGATTCTTTTGCCGGTGCCAGTAATCTTTCTTAAGGCAAATTCTATCGCCAGACCTGTAATTAGTAATAAAAATCCCATTACCAGGAAATCAAATGGAGACCAGTCCACACCGGTATCGAACTGCATGGCGATAAATGGGATGAGGAGGATGGAGACAACAACTAGCAGTACGGTCAATAATCTTTTAGGTTTCATAATGTTTAGTATTAAATTATTTACTTAATAAAGTACTTTGAAAAACAAAGTGAATTGATAAAAAAATTTAGCTCTTGGTTTTTAGGCCATTTTCTGGGTTCAATAATTTTTCCAGTGCGGCCAGGTGTTCCTGGAAGGCTTTACGGCCAGTGGTTGTGGCGATATACTTCGTATTCGGTTTTCGATCTATAAAAGATTTTTCCACTTTAATATAGTTCTGTTTTTCTAGCGCTTTGGTATGACTGGCCACATTACCATCAGTAGCTCCCAGAAGTTCTTTTAGGGTTTTAAAATCGGCATGATCGTTCACCATTAGTACGCTCATTATCCCCAAACGGATCCTGTGATCGAAAGCCTTATTTATATTGCTTATTATATTCTTCATTCAGCAGATTTTCTGTCATATTTATTATGCATCCAGATGCCATAAATAATATGAAAGAGCCCAAAACCTATAGCCCAGAAATAAATGCCATAATCAACGAACTGGGTGGCGATAAGACCAAGGATCACATTCGCATATCCCAGGCTTTTGAGATCTGCAAAGGTATACTTACTTCCGTGAATTAGGGCGAGTCCGTAGAAAATTAGCATGGAAGGGGCGAGGAGACCTACCAGGCCGTACTGCAGCAGCACCAGGCAAAAAATGCCTCCTGCCGCCAGAGGGGCAAAAAAATTGATGACCAGTCTTTTACTGGTATGATCCCAGATTTTCTGATCGTTCTTTTTTGCTTTTCTGGTAGTTAGGAATATAGCCGTTCCAATGGCCAGTAGCAGCACCGCGATAGCTATCAGGGTTAGTTGCCGGGAAATAATTTCATCTATGTTAATGGGAGAAATAGCTTCGTAATTAGAGACCGCTTCCCGGCCAGACAGGATGGATTTGGCCAGAAGGGCTCCTATGATGGCGTAGCAGCCGGCAAAAACTCCTGATAAACCACTCAGGGAGATAAAACGGGAAGAGCGATTCATCATATTCCTGATCTCGCTAAGATCCTGCAGATACTTGTTATTTTCCATTTTAAAGTACTTTGAAAAACAAAGTAAAACTATTAAGTTCAGATTTACAAGCCTTCTATAAAAAAAGCCCTGTATTTTTTACAGGGCTTTCCTAGTTCTAAAAATTTTATAAGGCTCTATGCTTGAGGCGATTCATTTTCCTGGGTCAGTTCTATCATCAATCCAATCTCCTGTAATAACTTGGCATTATTACCATCATATCCTACCGATTTGAAGTTGATCCTGCCATCGGGGCCAATAATGATCTTCGTTGGGATGCCGCTGATCTCAAAATCTGAAACAACCAAAAATTCCCGGCTGCCTTCCGTCACAGGTTCGTCCATAAGTACGTGGAAGGAATAGTTATTTTCTTTTATGAATTTAGATACGTCCTCTTTTCTGTTCTCTCCATTTTCCCAGGTATTCACAAAGAAAAACTCAACATTTTCCTGATCCTTATATTTTTCCACGGCTTTTTGCATTCCAGGGAAAGACATTTTGCATGGACCGCACCAGGTTGCCCAAAAATCCAGGATAACGGTTTTTCCTTTAAGGTCGGCCAGGGTGATCTCATTCCCTTGCAGGTCTTTTAATTTAAAAGACGGAGCCTCCTCATTAATCATATCCTTCTTTAACTCCATCCTTTGGTTGGCCAGGGCCTCTTCTTTAAGAGAGACAAGGAATCCATCAAAATCCTGATTTGGATTTTCCCTGGTATATGCGGTTTTCAGGTAATCTTCCATTTCGGCAGAAGCACGGTTATCCTTTATAAAGTCTTCAGCTTCCTTGATCGCTTTTTTATCATGACCTGCTTCGGTTAGGAACTGAACATAACGGGTATTCGCATCGGCACTGGACTTCTCTGAGATCGCCTGTTTCTGGATCTCGATGGCTTTTTCCAGGTCTCCCTGCTTGTATTTTACCAGGGCATAGGTGTCTGCATACATGGCCCTGCCATACTCGAGTGAATTCCTGAATTGCTTTTTAGACCACATATCTGGTTTTTTCTCCAGGGTAGATTCGGCATCAAGAAGCTCCAGGGATTTGGCGGAGATCTCGCTGGCTAGCTCCAGGTTTTCCCCTTTTTCTGCAAGATCCCATGCAACAGAATTATATATACCGGCTTGGGTTCTAGGATCATCGATTTTAGAGGCATATTTCTTAAAATTCTCCCAGTCCTTCTTATCGGCATAAGCACTGGCAATATATCTTAACATGATATCTTTCTCATAGCCGGCAGTACCTATCTTCTGGTTATAGGTCTCCAGGTGCTTTAATTTATCTTCTAGCTCGGGGCTTTGCACAACCTTCATCATAAGTTCGCGCTTTGCCATCTCACCCTTCGGAAATTTGGTGATCGCAACCTGCGAAATAGAATCGGCTTTGGCCTTGTCATTCTTATTGTTGTATAGGGCTACCAGCGTGCTATAATTTTCGCTGTTAAGAGAGTCTTTCTTTTTATAATAATCTATCCTTTCAGCGATATAAGAATCTCCCTTTTCTTTATCCAGAGAGAGCAGGGCATTAGCATAATATGTGTCATAATCTTCCCGGATGGAAGAATCCATTTTTACCGCTTTTTCCATATAACTGAAAGCGGAATCCTTTTCAACCTTCAGGTCGAACAGGCTGGCGGCATTGCTAAGGTAAACCCCTTTGGTAGCCATGGAATGTGGCATTTCTTTACCATTCTCATCATAAAGGCTTAATACATAACCCTTATCATTATTAGTATCATATTTTTCATCCTTTTTAAAGTTGAAGGCGATAGCATGAATGGTATCCGGGATGCTTACCTTACCATAGTAAGCGTTGGCAGAATCTTTAAGCTCGATATCCTGTGGGTAGAAGTCATTTCCTTTTAAATAGCTCACCATGGCATCTGGCATTACCGAGTCCTTCTTAGTGTATCTAATATAGATCTCTTCACCCGGTTGGGGTTTGGAATTGGAAACGTAAAGATTGCCCATTTCCATACCCTTATCTTCCGGTTTATCTTCTTCGCAGGAAGAGAATGAAACAAGGACGGCCAGGGCCAGCATTTGGGTTAAATTTTTCATTTTGAATTTTAGTATAGGTTGTTAATGCCCTAAATCTAAAGAAATTATTGCTTAAATGATAAGATAACCCGGTATAATCGACGACTTACGTTTAGGGGTGCAAATTATTTAGCTACCCAGAGCGGAATCCTCAAACTTCGGTCAAAAAGTTCATCGGTCACACTACCTACGAGCAGGGAAGAAAATACGTTTCCACCAACATCTCCCACAACAAGCAGGTCTGTCCCGGCTTTTTCGGCTTCCAGGGCTATCCTTTCGGCAACACTGGCTTCACGGCCTCGAATAATTTTGGGTTCCACTTCCTGTATCCCGTTTTTCTTCAGGAATTTATTGAATTTATCCCTCGTATGTTTTTCGATTTTTGGCACCATTTCTTCCTTGTCCAGGTAGGGAGTGAATTGTACCGGCACATTGTAAATATGCACCGCGGTCACCTGCGCACCGATTTTATTACTAAGCCTTTTGGATAGCTCGAAGGCTTTAACCGATTCTTTAGAGAAATCGGTTCCTGTCCAGATTTTATCCAGTTTGGCATTCACATTTTCTGGAATAGACAGAATATCACATTTTAATAGGCGTAATAATTTGTCTGAAACTACTCCTGTACCTTTATATTTATATTTGTTCCCCAGCATGACCAGGTCTATACCGTACTTATGAACTATATAGTTCATAAGCGATTCTGTATAGGGATCTTCAGAAATAAGAACCTGAAAAGGGACATCTGCGGTGAAATGCTCTGTAACCTTTTCATCGAGTTCATCACTTATCACCTGTTCTATATTCATCTCTTTCAGTTGTTCCTGGAAAAGATCTGAGATCTCATATTTTTTGATATTATGTACGAAATAAACCTTTTCCAGCTTTAGTTTTTCCGCCAGGAAAGAGGCGTATTTTATGAGGTCCATATCCATTGCGGTAAGGTCCAGTGCGACCAGGATCGTGTTTAAATTTTCCATTTTAGTCTTTTTTATCGGCTGGTTTAATATTTCTCTTTTTAACTATATCTGAAACGATCTCTTCATAATTCTCCAATTGTTTTTCAGATTTTTTCTCCTCGAGTTTCCTCAGATCTTCCTTGAGGCCTTTATAAAGTGAGTAACACATAATTAGAAGAATGATAGCGAAAGGCAATCCTGTGACTATGGTCGCAGTCTGTAAGGCCTGCAATCCTCCTCCCACAAGTAGCACAGCTGCAACAGCTCCCTCGGTTACCGCCCAGAAGATACGCTGACCTACCGGGGCGTCTATTTTTCCACCAGAGGTTAGGCTGTCTACTACCAGCGATCCAGAGTCTGAAGAAGTAATGAAGAATCCTGCGATCAATAGTACCGCCACCACGTTAATGATCATGGATAATGGGTAATCCTCGAAAAATACGAACAGGGCGGTGGCAATATCATCGTTCACCGCCTGATTAAGAGCTTCATTACCTCCCATGATTTGTTCAATGGCCACACTTCCGAAGGCAGACATCCAGAAAAAGGTTACCAGTGAAGGTACAAGTAGTACTCCTAGGATGAATTCCCTGATGGTTCTTCCCTTGGAGATTCTCGCGATGAACATTCCTACGAATGGAGACCATCCTATCCACCATCCCCAGTAGAATACTGTCCAGTCGTTCTGCCAGTTTCCGTTAGTATAAGTTTCGCTCCATGTGGAGATTTCCAGGAAATTGAAAAGGTAACTTCCGGTATTTTCAACAAAAGACCTGAAAATGAATATGGTTGGTCCCAGGATAAGTGCCAGTACCAGTAACACCACGGCGATGCGCATATTCCATTCACTAAGTACTTTCACCCCCTTGTCTACACCAAGCACCACAGAAAGAGTGGCTATTCCAGTAATAATGGCTATAATGGTTACCTGGGCGGTTATTCCGGAGGGAAGTCCAAATACATGGTCAAGCCCAGAAGCGATCTGCTGTACTCCGAATCCCAGTGAGGTCGCCAGTCCAAAGAGGGTTGCCAGGACGGCAAAAATATCGATGACATCCCCGATCTTTCCATAGATCTTATCACCTAAGAAAGGATAAAAGATGGATCGGATCGTAAGTGGTAGTCCCCGCGTATAGGTAAAATAACTCAGGGATAGACCTACCAGGGCATATACGGCCCAGGCATGGAAACCCCAGTGTAAAAAGGTGAAATTCATCGCTTCCTGCGCTGCCGCCGCGGTGCCGGCTTCGGCAGTAGGAGGACTGTTAAAATGCATTACCGGTTCACCAACCCCAAAAAATAAAAGTCCGATTCCCATACCAGCGCTAAAGAGCATGGCAAACCAGGAAAGGGTTTTGAATTCAGGTTTGGCATTCTGACCACCTATCCGCAGTTTTCCAAAGCGGCCCAGGGCCAGGTAAATGAGGAAAACAAAGAAGATGTTGATACATAAAATAAAGAACCAGTCGGCGTTCTTGGCCACGCCATTTTGCAATTCTTCAAAAAAGGTCTCTGCCTGTTCCTTAAAAATAAGGGTAAGCGCGATACTGGCGACAATGAAAATAGAAGAGGTGAAGAACACAGGGCCATTTACCTCCAATCCGAAGATGGATTTCTTTTCGTCGCTTCTTGTTACTTTTTCTGCCATAAAATTTAATCTTTCTATTTAAAAATAATAGCCAATATTTATATTGAATCTGGCTTCCCATTTGGCATTGGGATTTCCTTCCGCAAAATCGTCCACGAAATTTCCGCCTAGCCAGGATTGGTTATACCCCGCGGCGTAATCTATATAGGTGTATAGCTTTCCGGCGGTTACCAGCACGCCGGTAACATTCATAAAGCTATCCTCAAAACTGTCCACATCCTTATCCATAAAACCGAAGTCATTATAGAACTCAAGGTTGGAGACCGGACCTAATTTTACAGGTACGCTCTTGGAAATGGCCAGGGTATAAATATTAAAATCTGAAGCTACAGCATATGGTGCGCCGTAAGCTCCCATTTGTATGATCTCATTGGTCTCACCCTCGGCATTCTCGGGGTCATGATCTATTTTCATTGCCTGCAGCTTTAAATTCCAGTTCTTTACAAAGAATTCGTAATGCAGGGCAAGGCCGCTATGCGTACCCATTTTTTCAGTATCAAGATTGTAAAGTCCGCCAAACTGGGCCGAGGCACCGAACCGATGTTTAAAATCCTCCCCGATCTTATAAATGATCTTTCCGTTTACCTGGTTGGCTTCCTTGTTCCTGCCCACCACGTCGTAAGAATATCGGGAGCTGCTGGCCTCTGTAGTATTGCCAAAACGCAATTCCTCGGCATTCTTATAGAATGCGATATCATATTCAAATTTTTCACCTTCATGGAGGAATTTTACGCCCATGTCATGGTCATCTTCCAGTCCCATATAATAGGTGAGATTAAAGAACCAGTTATTAGAATTGTATTGTTGTATCCCAAAAGGAACCTGGCTTAAGCCTACCTGAAGTTCGTTCTTTTCGTCGAAGCGGTAACCTACCCAGGCCTGCTTGAGAAAGCTGCCTCCAAAAGCCTCTGAATACCACCTGTATTCAGCATCTATATAGAAATCCCCATAAGTGCCGTTCACGTTTATACGGAACATGTCATAACCAAAATCTCCGCCACGATCTTTTTGCGCATCCTTCCAGGAAGATAGGTTATAATTGAACCTTAAAGCACCGCCTATGTCCAGGCTTGGTTTTTCCTGGGCTGAAACTTTTAAGGGCCCCAGGATTATAAAAAGGAATAAAGGGATTAGAAATTTTTTATATTGTAATTTTTGGGTCATTCACCTTGTTTTCGTCTGGTTTTCACTCTTCAGTTAATTAGAAATAATAGCCGATATTGATATTGAATCTTGCTTCCCATTTTGCATCGGGATCACCCACAGAGAAATCATCTACATAGTCGCCTCCTAACCAGGAATGGTTATACCCGGCGGCATAATCTATAAAGCAATAGATAGGGCCGGAGCTGAATAATACGCCGGTAACGTTCATGAAAGAATCTTCAAAGCCTTTCTTGCGTTTATGCATATAACCAAAATCATTATATACCTCGATGTGTTTGAAAAGTTTGGTGTCTATATCGAGGATCCTCGAAACCCCCAGGTTATATATCTCAAAATCTGCCGCTACTTCGTAAGGAGCTCCAAAGGCTCCCATCTGGATCACGTCTCTGGATTCTCCAGGAGCATTTTTAGGATTGAACCCTGAAGTAAGGGCCTGTGCTTTAACGATCCAGTCTTCGGTCTGGTAATCATAATGTACTGCCAGGGCATAGCGATCCCCCGTATCTTCGGTGTCCAGGTTATAGATCTGCCCGTATTGGACAGAGGCGCCAATCTTATGTTGTTTGAAACTTTCGGGTTTGTAGATGATCTTCCCGTTAAGCTGGTTGGTTTCCTTATTTCTTCCTACAATATCATAGGCATACCTGCTGTTGGAATTTTCAGTAGTATTACCAAACCTTAGCTCTTCAGAATTCTTGAAAAAAGCGAAGTGATATTCCATTCTTTCACCAGAATAGGTATAGACGACTCCCATATCATAGTCGTCCTCCAGGCCTACATAATAGGGAAGGTTAAAAAAGAAGTTATTGGAATTATAACGCTCGTTACCGAAGGGGACTTTGGCAAGACCAACCTCGATCGTCCTTTTCTCATCGAAATTATATCCCACGACTCCTTCTTTAAGGAAATCTCCTCCAAAAAAATCGGAGTAGAATCGATATTCTGCAGCGAAAAATATTCCCTGGTAGGTACCGCTCGCATTTATTCTGAATAGATCATAACCAAAATCTCCGCCACGATCTTTCTGAGATTCCTTCCAGGAAGATAGGTTGTAATTAAATCTTAAAGCCCCGCCGATGTCAAGCTTTAATTTGTCTTCTTCCTGGGCGGTTAAACTAGACGTTGATAAAAAGCTAAATACCCCCAAAAAGAATAAGGAAAGGTACAAGCTGCCTAGAGTATTGATTCTGAGCATCGTGTAGGGATTATTGGTTTGCTGTAACCTTAAAGATAGAACCAAATATCCTTTTTGAAAACTCTTTATGAGTATCTTAAGACAATAAATAAAAAAAGCCACCGTTGGGAGCGGTGGCTTGAATGCTAAATTCGATATTTTTCTATAGGGAATTTACCGTTTTTCTAATTGCAACCAGGTTGCTCAGTAATTTTTCCAGGTGTGCCAGATCCAGCATATTGGCGCCATCACTCTTCGCATTTGCAGGATCAAAATGTGTCTCGATGAACAACCCGTCTACCTTGTTCACAACCCCGGCACGGGCAATGGTTTCGATCATATCTGGTCGCCCGCCGGTTACCCCGCTGCTTTGGTTGGGTTGCTGAAGCGAATGGGTGACATCCAGCACCGTGGGGGCGAATTCCCTCATGGTAGGAATCCCTCTGAAATCCACGATAAGATCCTGGTATCCGAACATGGTTCCACGGTCGGTGACCATCACCTGTTCGTTATTGCAGTCGGTCACTTTGGTTACGGCATGTTTCATGGCTTCAGGACTCATAAACTGGCCTTTTTTAAGGTTCACCACTTTACCGGTTTCGGCCGCGGCCACCACAAGGTCTGTTTGTCGCACCAGGAAAGCCGGGATCTGCAGTACATCTACATATTCAGCCGCCATTTTTGCATCGTCGATCTCGTGAATATCGGTGACCGTGGGAATGTCAAAAGTTTCAGATACCTTTCTTAGTATCTTAAGGGCCTTTTCGTCCCCAATTCCAGTGAAGCTGTCTATCCTGCTTCGGTTGGCTTTTTTGAAGGAGCCTTTAAATACGTAAGGGATCTCCAGTTTATCGGTAATGGCAACAACCTTTTCAGCAATTCTCAAAGCCATATCCTCACCTTCTATAGCGCAGGGGCCCGAAAGAAGGAAGAAATTATCGCTGCCGGTATGTTTTATATTTGGAATTTTATCAAGTTTCATCTCTCATGATTTTGGCGCAAAGATAACTGAATTAATGGCGCATTGCAATTAAGCTGAAACTGAAATAATTCGGCTTAAAAATGTAATTTTCTGTAAATTAGAGTCTTGTTTAATTTAATTATAGTCTTATGAAAATTCATGAATTCCTTATTCCCCAATTACAGCAGGAAGTAACTTTAACCGAAAAGTTTTTGAAAAGGATTCCGGAGGATAAGATGGGATGGAAGCCTCATGAAAAATCTATGACCATCAAGCAGATCGCCAATCATCTTGCCGAGATCCCTTCATGGATCACCGGTACCATGGAGGCCGAGTCGCTGGACCTTAAAGGATATACCGCGCCAGATTTTGATAAGGTAGAAGATATTGTTAAGGAACTGAAGAAAAATACCGCGGGGGCTGAAACCTCTTTGCGCAAGGACGACGATGAGTTTCACCGCACCTGGAGAATGACCAGGGATGGCGAGACTGTTTTCGAAATGCCAAAGTTCAATGTTTTACAGGCCATGGTGATGAACCAGTTCCCGCATCACCGGGCCCAGCTGGGAGTTTATTTCCGATTACTGGATATTTCGGTTCCGGCAACTTACGGGCCATCGGCCGACGAGTCCTGATATAAAACAAAAAAACCGCCTGAAAAGGCGGTTTTTAATTTAACCTGTTGGGATATTCTACATTTCATCCAGCTCGCCACAGGCAACTGGAATAGTAGCAACATATTCGTCGTTATTATTCATTCCGTGAAGAACGATCACACGATCTTCCAGCTCACCAAGTTCCTCGGCAGTTGGGTTACCATTTTCGCCCAGCATGAAAGATTTTTCGTAGTTGATGTTTCCGTCGGCATCGGCCATTGGAAAATCATCTAGAGGTAGAAGTACTTCTCCATAAAATGGAGCACCCTCTGGAATGGTGATGATACCATCCTCATCTGCATCTGCAGTGGCAGGAGGGCAGGTAGCGTTCTCACCATTGCTAAGGCCGTGGATATGCTGAGGGTGGGCCTGGTTGGCTACCATTCCCTGGGCCATTACATTTACGGTTAGCATATTGTCCTGAACAGAAACCGTGGCTACTCCGCTTGCTCCAGATTCGTTGATAGAACCCAGTTGTGCTTCGTAGGTCATAAGATCTACTACATTCTCGTTGTCATCGTCATCATCACAACTTACCGCTCCAAGAGCCAGCATCGATAAAAATAATCCTTTAATAATTTTCATAACAATTCTTTTATTTAGGCTCGAAACTAGGGGAATTGCCAGGTCGCTTCAAGAATTTTAAAAGCATTTAACAGGCTTGTTTTTCAGCTTTAACAGTGATGATATTTCCAGCATGGCCTAAGCAGATTGCGTTTCAGTTAAGTAGGACTGAGAACCAATAAAAGCTTTGCTTCGGTCATTAACTTTTTTAGGACAATTTTGGGCTTTCGATCAATTTCATCTGTTTTCCAGTGAATTGAGATTTCTTCAAACCGAAAAAATAGGATTAAACAGCTTGATTTTCAATAAATTAAAATCTTTTAAAACAACGATGGATTCGCGAAAAATAGCTGTACATTTGCAGCCTTAAAAATAAGGCTACATGACAGCTATTAGAAATATCGCGATTATCGCACACGTTGACCACGGGAAAACTACCCTGGTTGATAAAATTATGCATCACTGTGAATTGTTCCGTGATAACGAGTCTACGGGTGAACTTATCCTGGATAATAATGATCTTGAAAGAGAGCGTGGGATCACCATTACCTCCAAGAACGTATCTGTGACCTATAAGGATACCAAGATCAATATCATCGATACTCCTGGTCACGCCGATTTTGGTGGTGAGGTAGAACGAGTATTGAACATGGCCGATGGTGTATTACTTTTGGTAGATGCATTTGAAGGGCCTATGCCACAAACACGTTTTGTACTTCAGAAGGCTATAGACCTTGGTTTGAAGCCATGCGTGGTGGTTAATAAAGTAGATAAGGAAAACTGTACTCCAGAAGAAGTTCATGAGAAAGTGTTCGACCTTATGTTCGAACTCGGTGCTGAAGAATGGCAGCTGGACTTCCCAACTGTATATGGTTCGGCCAAGAACAACTGGATGAGCGAAGACTGGAAACACCAGACCGAAAATATCGAGCCGCTTCTGGATATGGTAATTGAACATATACCTGCTCCTAAAGTTGATACCGAGGGTACTCCTCAAATGCTTATCACTTCTTTGGATTTCTCATCATTTACCGGCCGTATCGCGATTGGTAGACTGCAGAGAGGGATTCTGAAGGAAAATCAGCAGGTTTCTTTGGTGAAGCGTGATGGTAGCATTAAGAAAACAAGAATTAAAGAATTACATACTTTCGAAGGCCTTGGGCGTAGAAAAGTTGAAGAAGTACAGGCAGGAGATATTTGTGCCATCGTAGGTCTTGAAGGTTTTGAAATTGGTGATACTGTTGCCGATTTTGAAAATCCTGAAGGATTAAAGACCATTCGTATCGATGAGCCTACCATGAGTATGCTTTTCACAATTAACGATTCTCCTTTCTTCGGAAAAGACGGAAAGTTCGTAACCTCAAGACATATCAAGGAAAGACTTTACAAGGAACTTGAAAAGAACCTTGCTCTTCGTGTTGAAGAGACCGATAGTGCTGATAAATTCATGGTTTATGGTCGTGGTGTACTTCACCTTTCTGTACTTATCGAAACTATGAGAAGAGAAGGATACGAGCTTCAGATCGGGCAGCCACAGGTGATCATCAAGGAAATTGATGGTGTGAAGTGTGAGCCTGTTGAAGAACTTACTATCGACCTTCCGGAAGATGTTTCAGGAAAGGCGGTAGAGATGGTAACCATGAGAAAAGGGGAGATGCTGAGCATGGAAGCTAAAGGTGACCGGATGAACATACAGTTCATCATTCCTTCCAGAGGGATCATTGGGTTGAGAAACCAGTTGCTTACCGCTACAGCCGGTGAGGCCATCATGGCTCACAGGTATAAAGAATACCAGCCGCTTAAAGGAGGAATTCCAGAAAGACAGAACGGTTCTCTGGTTTCTATGGAAAAAGGAAAAGCGATTCCTTATTCTATAGATAAGCTTCAGGATAGAGGTAAATTCTTCGTAGATCCGGGTGAGGATATCTATGAGGGTCAGGTGATCGGTGAGAACTCGCGCCAGGATGATATGGTAGTGAATATCACTAAAACCAAGAAGCTTTCTAATGTACGTTCTTCCGGAGCAGATGACAAGGCGAAGATAGTTCCTGCGATCAAGTTCTCCCTGGAAGAGGCACTGGAATATATTCAGAAAGATGAATATGTGGAAGTTACGCCAAACCACCTGAGACTTAGAAAAGTTCTTCTTACTGAAAACGAAAGAAAAAGAGCTAAGGCTATTTAAGCTGGAAAATAAATTTTAAAGGAAAGCCTGCCGCAAGGCGGGCTTTTTTATATTCTATAAAATAAGATCATGACTGAAATTTTAGGCATCACTATTACCGAATGGATAGGTTACCTGGCTTCCTTTTTTGTGGGGATCTCTTTCTTTATGAGAAACATCATTACCCTGCGTTATCTTAACAGTATTGGCTGTTTGTTCTTTATCGTCTACGGATTCCTGCTGGATTCATGGCCGGTGATCATCACTAACTTTGTGATCGTTTGCGTGAACTTTTATTACCTGTTCATCAATAAGAAAAAGCCTGCAGAGGCATAGATCAGACATCCATTCTCATTTTCGCGGCGAGTGCCGCACCCATGATCCCCGATTTGTTCCTTAATTCGGCGGGAGCGAGGTCTGTATTCACATTTAGGTAATCTTTATATTTGTTCCAGTGTTTGGAAATTCCTCCGCCTACCAGAATAAGATCAGGGTTCAGGATGAGGTGGGTGTAATTGAGAAAGACGTTGAAACGTTTGGCCCATTGCTTATAGGTAAGGTCCTCTTTTTTCTTGACTGAAGAAGCCGCCCAGTCCTCGATCTTGTCATAGCCAAGGTAGGGAGTTTGTCCCAGTTCAAAATTAGGGATCAGCCTCCGGTTTAGATAAGCGCCGCTACCCAGGCCCGTACCTACCGTGATCATTAAGGTAAAACCATCCTCATTTCTGCCAGCCCCGTAATTCACTTCGGCCAGGCCGGCAGCGTCGGCATCGTTAATAACTGTGAAATTCAATCCCGTGGCCTTTTCAAAAAGGTGTTCCACGTTCATGCCAACCCATTTTTTGCTCAGGTTGCCTTCGTCCTTACAGAATCCTTTTTTGATGATGGTGGGAAAGCCACAACCAACTACACCTTTGTAGCTGAAATGTTCTACCATCTGATTTACTCTTTTGGCGATGGCTTTTGGTTTACGGGATTTCGGGGTCGGGATCCGGTGTTTTTCGCTAACGAATTCCCCAGTCTCCAGGTTTACGATAGCTCCTTTTATTCCCGATCCTCCTATGTCTATGCCCAGTATTTCCATTTGGTTAATTGTAGTTCTTACAAGTTAAATAAATTGAATTTTCCAGGGAAGAATTTTTGAAAGCTTTATGAAGATGGAGACCCTGAAATTCGCGAAACCTCAGGAAAGTTTGATAGGGAATGCCTTCATGCTGAATTTATTTCAGCATCTTTTTTGAACGAATATAAAATTGGAGAACCTGAAACTCCCGAAACTTCGGGGCAGGTTGACGTAATCAAGTGATTTTTTTCCTACACAGATTTCTGAACTACCTCAAAAACCCTCTGCCCGTCGCATTTCAGTGTTTTGGACGGATATTTTAATAGCAGGGCATAATCGTGGGTAGCCATTAGAATGGTATTCCCGTTCTTGCTTATCTCCTGCAGGACTTCCATCACTTCCACCGAGGTCTGCGGATCCAGGTTTCCGGTAGGCTCATCGGCCAGGATAAGTTCTGGATCGTTCAACAGTGCTCTGGCAATGGCAACCCTTTGTTGTTCACCACCAGATAGCTGGTAAGGGTATTTGAATCCCTTGGTCTTCATGCCTACCTTGTCCAGTACCTCATCTATCTTGGAGTCCATGGCTTTTTTATCCTTCCAGCCCGTGGCCTTCAAAACGAAAAGCAGGTTGTCTTTGATGTTCCTGTCGGTAAGCAATTTGAAATCCTGGAAAACCACTCCCAGTTTTCTTCTCAGGTAAGGAATATCTTTTTCCTTTAGTGTACGCAGGTTATAATCTACAATATGTCCTTCTCCTTCAGTTAAAGGAAGGTCCCCGTAAAGGGTTTTCATGAAACTACTTTTCCCTGTTCCCGTCTTCCCGATGAGGTAGACGAAATCACCTTTGTTTACGGTGACATCAACTTCAGATAATATAAGGCTTTCGCGTTGATAGATCGCGGCATTTTTTAGTTCCAGAACAGTTTGAGACATGGGGTTATTGGTTTGTTTCAAGGTATTCAATTATTTCAGCATCACAGGTATAAACGCCAAATTCATAGCTTATTGTCACCGGCCTGCTGAAAATCTCATCATAAAATTGCCCGCAATGGGCTTTCAAATATACATTTTTCAAAAGGCGCTCACATACTTTTTTTTTATTAACATAATTATAGAACTTAATCGGCGTTATAGAAGCAAGCTTTAAATTATCTTTGAATTCCAATCTAAAACACCATAAATGACACTTAAAAGAGCTTACCTGCTTGCCGCTTTTATACCTTTCTCATTTTCTGCTGTTTGTCAGCAATCTGCTGCGTATACCCATGAGCTGATTGACTTTAACCGGGCTCTGGAACTATATAACAATGAACAATATTTAGCTGCCCAGAATCTCTTTGACGAGGTGATGGATGAGACCGATGATGAAAAGATCAAGGGAGATGCAGCCTATTATATTGCCAATGCCGCAGTGAGAATGAACCAGCCGGGAGCAGACCGGTTGATGGAGAATTTTGTAACTAGATATCCTACCAGTACCAAGACCAATTCGGCCTATCTGGATGTAGCCGATTATTATTTCCAAACCGGGAAATATGCTCTTTCCAGAAGATGGTACGATCGTGTAGACGAAAAGGCGATGAGCAAGAAAGATCGCGAGCGCTTTTATTTCAATAACGGTTATGCTTATTTCAGGGCAAATCAATTTGAAGAGGCCCAGAAATACCTGAACAGGGTGCGTGATTCCAAAGAATATGGGGCCCAGGCTAAATACTACCTAGGATATATTGCCTATGAAGGTGACGATTATGAAGAAGCCAACGAATACTTCGAAGAAGTAAAGGGCAATGACCGCTATACCGAAGACCTTTCTTATTTCCAGGCAGACATGAACTTCAAGCTGGGTAATTTTGAAAAGGCCATCGAACAGGGACTGGAACAACTTCCAAAAGCCAACAGGCAGGAAATTCCTCAACTTAACAAGATCATTGGCGAAAGCTATTTCAATCTTGGCAAATACGAAGAAGCTATTCCTTATCTGAAAGGATATAACGGGCTACGTGGGAAATGGAACAATACAGATTATTACCAGTTAGGTTATGCCTATTATAAACAGGGTAATTACGAGGCCGCTATCAATGAATTCAACAAGATCGTGGATGGTAAAAATGCCATAGCCCAGAATGCCTATTACCACCTGGCGCAATCTTACCTTGAATCTGGACAGAAACAACAGGCCTTGAACGCCTTTAAGAATGCCAGTGAAATGGAGTTCGATGCGAAGATCCAGAAGGACGCAATGCTTAACTATGCCAAGCTTAGTTACGAGATCGGGAACTCTTACGAGAGTCCGTCGCAAGTGCTAATCAATTACCTGAACAAATATCCGGAAACCGAAAATCGAGCTGAACTGGAAAGCCTTCTAATAGACTCATTTATTACCTCCAAGAACTACGAGGAAGCGATGAGGTTGCTGGAGAATAACCGAAACTTCAGCGATAAGCAGGCTTACCAGAAGGTGGCCTATTTCTATGGGCTGGAACTTTTTGAAGAAGGCGATTATTATGCGGCGATCGAGAATTTCGACAAAGCGCTTAAAGAGCCTCGTGACCAGAAGATCACCGCCCAGGCAACTTTCTGGAAAGCCGAAAGCGAGTACAACGTGAACAGGATGGAAGACGCGATCCTTGGATACCGTGAATTCAAAGGAATGAGCGCGTCAAAAGGAACCGATGAATATAATGACCTGGACTATAATATTGGTTATGCCTATTTTAAAAAGAACGACTATTCCCAGGCGGTCAACTATTTCAAGAATTATACGGCAAGTGCGAATGCCGAAGGAGCCAAGAAAAATGATGCACTGCTGAGACTAGGAGATACTTACTACGTGACCAGCCAGTACTGGCCGGCCATGGAAGCTTACCAGAAAGCTATAGACAACGGGGTGAGCAATGCCGATTATGCTGCTTTCCAGAAGGCGATCTCTTACGGCTTCGTAGACAGGAACGATACCAAGATCGAGGAACTTAACAGTTTCACCCGTAGTTATCCGCGTTCTCCTTACCGCGATGACGCAATGTACGAACTGGGGAATACTTATGTTGCTAATAATAATATAGATCAGGCGATACAATCTTATAACAGGCTGATCAGGGATGTGCCGCAGAGCGCGCTGGTACCAAAAGCCATGCTGAGACAGGGGCTTATCTATTACAATAACAACCAGGGTAACAAAGCCCTTGAAAGATTAAGAAAGGTGGTGGCCGAATATCCCAACACCCCGGAAGCAAAGCAGGCAGTGTCTACCGCAAGGAACGTTTATGTGGACCTGGGTAGGACAGACGAGTACGCTAGCTGGGTAAGGAATATAGATTTCGTAGAGGTTAGTGACTCAGACTTGGATAATACCACCTATGAGGCGGCTGAAAACCAGTACCTGAACAATAACACAGAAAAGGCGATCGCCAATCTTGAAAAATATATTCAGAATTTCCCGAACGGGATACACTCCATCAACGCCAATTTCTATTTGGCCCAGTTGTACTATCGTGATGGAAAAGTAGACAGGTCCATCCCGCATTATAAATATGTGACCTCTAAGCCTAAGAATGAATTTTCAGAACAGGCCCTCGCCAGATTATCTGAGATCTACCTGGAGAAAAAAGATTACGCCAATGCGCTTCCACTGCTTGAAAAACTGGAGCAGCAGGCAGATAATGAGCAGAACGTGGTTTTCGCCCAGCAAAACCTTATGAAGTCTTATTACGAGACCGGTAATTTTGCCAAGGCGAACCAGTATGCCGAGAAAGTGCTGAATAATACCAGCGCTGAAACCGCTGCCAGGAACGACGCCAGGATCATGGTAGCCAGGGCAGCCATCAAATCTGGAAACGATTCTAAAGCGCGTTCAGCATATAAGGAGGTTCAGAAGACCGCCACCGGAGAGCTTGGAGCAGAAGCCCTTTATTACGATGCTTATTTCAAACATAAAGATGGCAATTACGAAGCCTCGAATGCTGCCGTACAGGTATTGGCGAAAGATTTTTCAGGATATAAATTATGGGGAGCAAAGGGACTGGTGCTTATGGCCAAGAACTTCTATGCCCTTGATGATGCCTACCAGGCAACCTATATTCTCGAGAACGTGACCAAGAACTTCCAGAAATACCCAGAAGTTGTAAAAGAAGCCCAGGCCGAACTGGCCAGAATCAAAGCCCAGGAAGCAAAAACCAATTCTTCCGTAGAAACAAATAACTAAACTTAATCTAATAGATTCATTGCTATATGCGAGTTAAAGCAATCAAGAAAAGTATTTTCTTTAGTCTGTTCATATTTACCGGAGCCCTGTATGCCCAGGATCCTATTGGGAGTGAAAAAGTAACCGTGGTAAAACCCTATACTCCTTCGGTTCGAGATGCGAACAAGATAAGCGAGAAACCCACCAGAAACGACTCGGTGAACCTTCAGAAAAAGCCCGTACAATATTCCATATTTTCGGTACCGGTGGCCTCCACCTTTACCCCGGTAAAAGGTAGGGCGACTACCGTAGAAAGAGTTAGACCACCTAAGGTATATGATAATTACGCCACGCTTGGTTTTGGAAACTATTCCAATGTACTGGCAGAATTCTATTCTAACCTGGAAATAGACCGAAGCAGCAATTTCGGAATATTCCTGACCCACAATTCTTCACAGGGAGGTATCGAGGAGGTTCGCCTGGACGATAAGTTCTATGATACCGAGCTTAACCTCAATTATAATACCAGGAACCGTGACCTGTCGTGGATGGCCGAAGTAGGTGGGGAGCACCAGCTGTTCAACTGGTATGGCCTGCCGGAAACGGTTGTGGCCAGCGAAGCCGAACTGGCCCAGCTGGACCCTGCGCAGAACTATTATTCGGTTTATGTGGGAAGTGAGATAGAACTGTATGATAGCTTTTTCAATAGTGCCGAGGCTAAGTTCCGTCATTCCGGAGATGCCTATAGCACCGCTGAAAATCACTTTAATGCTGAAGGACTTTTCGAGGTAGAGATCGCCGATGAGCTTATCTCCACTAAGATAGGAGCCGATATCGTTAATGGGGTATTCGACCGTGCTTATGAAGTAGATAATGGCTACGATTATACCTTTATGAACTTTAATGCTACTCCAAGCCTGCTTATCCTGAGAGATGACCTGAGCATAAACCTGGGAGTGAATTTTGTATATGGATATGACGCTGAAAATAGCGATGGCAGCTTTTACCTTTACCCGGCGGTTTCTGCCAGCTACAGGCTCGCGGGCGATTACTTTACGGCCTATGCCGGGGTAGACGGAGACCTTCAGCAGAATACCTATTATAACTTCTTTCAGCAGAACCCTTATGTTTCCCCAACTCTCGCCATAAGACCAACAGACAATGCCTATAAGGGTTATGTAGGAGGAAAGGGGAAACTTAGCAACGCGGTTTCTTATAATGCCCGTGCCAGCTATCAATCGGAGTTTGATAAACCTCTGTTCCGAAGAAACACTGAAGCGGCTGCCCTGCAGGGTGAACCATATACTTATGGGAACAGTTTTGAGGTGGTCTATGATGATGTGAAGACGCTTTCTTTTTATGCTGAACTGAATGTGGATGTGAACAGGGATTTCAGATTGGGCATCAATGGTGAATTCTTCGATTATAATACCGGTGTACAGGCCGAAGCCTGGAACCTCCCAAATATGAAGGCTAGCCTGAATGCCGATTATCAGATCACCGAGAAGTGGTATACCGGGGCGAATTTGTTCTTCGTGGGAGAACGTAAGGATGAAAACAGGTCTGAAAGCCTGGTCTTTAATGATCCCATAGTTACTTTAGATAGTTATTTTGATGCGAACGCCCACCTGGGATATCGCTTCAACGATAAACTATCTGCTTTTGTAAAGGGAGCAAACCTGCTGGATAATAATTACCAAAGATGGATGGATTATGATGTACAGGGGATACAGGTGCTTGCCGGAGCCACTTATAAGTTTGATTGGGATTAATAGCGATAAACTGAATAATAAAACCGGGCTAATTTTTAGCCCGGTTTTTTCTTTGCCTTATACAGCTGTGGAGGAAATCTTTCTGAAGTTTTATTGCTGAGTTCAGGAATCGGGATTATTTAAGCACCTGGTCATTTTCGAAACCATAAGTATTATTTAAAAAACTAATTAATCTTCGTGTCCTATCGAGGTGGCCTTCAAGATACTCACCAGAGATATAGTTTTTAATTACACCACTATATAGGTGGATATTGTTGAAATACTCCAGCTGTAATAAGGTATCCTTACTAATCCTGGGAAATCGCTTGCCTGTCTCTTTTCCATTATTAAAATACTCGGGCTCAAGAAAAAGATAGTTATGGAAAAGCTTTTCCTGTAGCTCCATAGCATCCCAGTAGGTTCTATCATAAACTTCTGTTTGTTTCTCAATATTTTCTAGGCTAGTTAGGAAAGCCGCCAGCGAATCTGTAACTTCTTCACGAATCACTGATTTTTCCAGGTTTGGAAATTTTACCAGGGTCCTCTTTTGATTCTGAAAGAGGTCAATGTTCGATAGGCTTAACAATGAGAGTTTATAGAGAAGGTTCTGATTGTCCATGGAATTGACCTTTTGGGCATATTGCAATAAACTATCCAGCCTTTCAGTCCTGATTCGATTTCTTTTAATTGCATACTCAAGGGAACTGGTATCATTGTGTAGATCGGTCACCAGGTCTTTCATCAAGCCCAATTCTACGCTTTGGTTCTTTCTGTCTTCATTCCAGTTATTGATCTGCAAGGCAATTAAGATCCCAATAACCACAAGTATAATTTCGCCAATTGCATAAATGAGGTATCGGGAGAACCTATTTTTACGTAATAGCTGCCGGCGGATATTTCTAAAGAATTTGATCATTTTTTTAAGTTTACCTGTGTGTCCATCACCATCTATATCGCGATCCAAATGGGATTCCAGAGCCATCAAGATCTTTCTGAGCAAACCCAGAATATTCCCATAATTTATATGTCTAGTTAGTTGATTTTACTTTTTTTCAGGCTGAGTTTCCAAGCATTTTTAATTTCAGAAATTTCTCTGTTAAGGAGACTTGCATTCGCGGCAAACCTCATTTTATTCTCTTTATTGGGGAAAATCAGCATCTGGTGTTCTTTATAAAGTATTCGGGAAAATTTTTCTGAATCTATATTCTTATCCAGGTCCATTTGAAATATATTGGTGCCATTCTCAATATTACATATAGTGATCTCCTCCAATTCGTTAAGTTCTTTAATAAGTTCTTCCGAAGTCTTTAACACCGCATTCAGGCTGTTTTCGATATTTTGAAGATAGTGCATCGCAACTGCGGTAATCGACCAACTTTGATACATGGTACCACCCATTATTTTGATTTGATGATCCATTTGGTCTATAATTTCAGCATCTCCACACAGAATGGCACCTCCGGCAGCATTCAGGTATTTATACAACGAAATATAAACCGTGTCAAAATGTGAGGAATATTCCGCCGGTAACACTCCAGTATATGCTGATGCCAGATGCATGCGAGCGGCGTCCAGATGCATTTTAAAACCATTTTCTTTACAATAAGAAGAGATTTCTTTTATGTTTTCTAAAGGAATCGCTACCCCCTGAGCACGCCTCACTGGATTTTCTATAACCACTGTTCCCAAACCGCTTCTAAAAACTTCATTTTCGTCCAGCTCTCGAATGGTTTTCTGTAGATCTTCCAGGTTGAAAAAGGCCTGGTCTATTCCTGTTGGTACCAATCTTAAACCATGCACGCTTTGCGCGGCATCTGCCTCATCTCTGTAAATATGAGAGTTCTCTGGCACAATGACTTTAGGGTTTTCCCCGTTAAGCATTTTTATGGCGAGTTGATTGGCCATCGTGCCGCTGGGCATATAGATCGCTTTTTCCTTTCCGGTAAGTTTGGCAAATTCCTCTTCAAGTTTTTTGGTTGCTCCACCCTTTAAATAAGTATCGGCTTCTATACCTTGTTCTTTTTCAATGCTGGTAAGTAATTCTATATAATCTTTTGGAGATTGATGTGGACCATCGAACACAAAGTTTATAGGATCTCCAGCATTCTGGTGATCCTTGATTTTTTCTGAATTGTTCAAAAAATTGGTATGTTCTACTGGAAGTAAAAAAGGTAAACCGCAAAGACTACTTTTTTTCAGAAAATCACGCCGATCTATATTCTGAAGTTTTCCCATATTTTCAAGATTTAATTAGGATTAAAATGATGATTTCTCCCACCGCATAAATAAGATATCTGGTGAAACGGTTTTCACTCATAAGATTGTAGCGTATTTGTCGGAAAAAATTTATCACTTACTATTTAGGTATTCGTTTATATGATTAATGATTTTCTCTATATCTGTTAGCAGATCATTACAGCTGTTTATCACTTCCCTATGCTTTCCTATAAATTGGGTTGTTAAATTTTCAATTTGTTTAAACTTTCTTGATTCAGGGTCATTAAGATACTCCCAGTCCGACTTATGAAAAAGATTTTTGTCACTATAGAGTCCTTCCGTCCAAATACTGTGGAGCTTAAAAAAGTTGTAATCTTGGTCTGAAATTAAATTCATTGTATAATCATCATAAGTATCCATGATGCCGATTGAATGCGAAGCGTTTCTATAAAACTCAATGACATTTTTGCGTAACGAATCATTAGAGATGTAGCTTAATTTGCCAGTGCTTTTTAGCTCCTCATAGGTTGAACTTTGTAGAATAATTTTCTGCGTTCTAGTATTAATAAGGTTTACCAATTTCATTGCGTCTTTTAGACTTTCTTGTTTTTGCCATAACTGTTTAATAAATTGTCGGTTACTCTCCATTACCGACTTACTCTCTTCTATTTGATTTTTTAGGTAAATCTTATCGGATTGTAGGTCGTTCCTTAATGATGCTAAATATGTTTGTTCTAGATCACGAATCTTACTCTCTTCATTCCAGTTATTGATCTGTAACGCAATTAAAATCCCAATTACCACAAGGATTATCTCACCAATAGCATAAATAAGATATCTCGTAAAACGGTTCTCACGAAGCAGGCGACGGCGAATATTTCGGAAGAATTTGATCATATATTAATCATTCAGAATTGTTTTCAGATCTAGAGATCATCTCCCTTATTTGCATTGCTTTTACATTTAATTTTTCCAATCGGCCAATTAGATCTTGTATAGTTGCTTGATAAATTAATGCCTGATTAATAAATGTGGTCATTTTTACCTTTTCAATATTTCTAAGACTGAGTCTTTTTCTTAAGGTTTCATCATTCAAAGCATTTAAATTGAAAATGTTTTTTTCCGTTAAAAAGTTTAGCATCATTTCCCCCACCAATTTCTGATGCCTCTCATAGACTTCAACTTGATCCCTGTAATCCAGAATTTGCCTTCGCAGTTGCTTATCAGAGATTGCTTCAATATTCCCGCTGCTTTTTAAAGTTTCAAGGGTATGGTCGTTGGATACAAACTCTGGATAGCCCAGACTTCCCAGATAAGAAAATAGTGCTTTTTCATAATTTGGATCTGAATCGATTTTTTTGAGTTCTTCTTCTAAGTCCTTTAATTTTTCAAGATTACTTTTTAAAATTGGAGTAATAGAATCCTGAGCCTTTATGTCTTTATGAATATCTTCCTGCAGAGAATTGAGATAACCTCTTTCTGCTTTATTGAGTTTTCTGTTTTCATTCCAGTTATTTATCTGCAATGCAATCAAAATCCCAATTACTACTAGGATGATCTCACCAATTGCATAAATCAGGTATCTAGTGAACCTGTTTTCACGAAGCAACTGGCGGCGGATATTCCTGAAAAACTTGATCATTGCTTTTACTTAACTAATTATCGGGTTCAGTAAAATGGAGCTGGGGGTAGGGGAATATTCAGTAAAGCACGGTTAAGAATATTATAAATTTACAAAAAACTGGTTATCAGTACGGTAGGTTTTTATTCTGTAGTATTTATAAATCAAATTTGATTCAGGTTTGTTTTATTGTATTTAGCATCCAGGCTCAAGGATTTTTCTATCTCATTGAAAAGTCGGAATTTGAGGCACCTAAATCCAGACCTATGAAAAAAATTGTAGCAATATTAATTCTGAGTTTCATTTTTGTTGCCTGCGGAGGGCAGAAGGAAAAAGCAGACCTACTAGTTTTCAATGCCAATGTGTATACCGTAGATGATCAATTCGGGAACGTAGAAGCTTTTGCTGTTAAGGACGGGAAATTTCTCGAGACCGGCGATTCGGAAAGCCTGAGAAAAAAATATGAATTCAGCGAGACTATCGATGCCGATGGCAAAGCTGTATATCCTGGTTTGATCGATGGGCATGCCCATTTTTATGGCCTGGGCATGCAGCAACAGCGAGTAGATGTTACCGGGACAAAAAGTTTTGAGGAGGTCGTTACCCGGGTGGTGGAATTTCAGCAAAAGAACAGGGTCGATTTTATTGTGGGTAGAGGCTGGGACCAGAACGACTGGGAAGTAAAAGAGTTCCCCGTGAAGGATACATTAGACCGGCTTTTTCCCGATACTCCGGTTGCCCTAACCAGGATAGACGGCCACGCCATGCTGGTAAACCAGGCAGCCCTGGACGAGGCGAATATTACCACCGAAACCAAATTCGAAGGTGGAGATATAGAACAGAAGAACGGAAAACTTACCGGTATACTTGTGGATAATCCCATGTTGTTGATAGAAAAGATCACCGAAGATGTAGATGCAGATACCCAGGCAGCAGCACTTAGCGCAGCAGAGGAAATTTGTTTTAGCTATGGCCTGACCACCGTGGTAGATGCCGGTATAGATCGAGAAGTGATCGAGCTGATGGATAGCCTCCATAATGATGAAAAACTAAAGATGAGGGTTTACGCCATGGTGAGCAATACCAAAGAGAACCTGGATCATTACCTGCCTAAAGGGCCATACAAGACAGACAGGCTTAACGTAAGATCGGTAAAATTCTATGGGGATGGTGCCCTGGGTTCCAGAGGAGCGGCTCTTAAGGAGGAATATTCAGATCGCGCCGGACATTTCGGTGCATTGCTTTCCCCGGTTTCAGAATTCAAGGATATCGCGGCCCGTATCGCGAAGTCTGAATTTCAGATGAACACCCATGCTATTGGTGATTCTGCCAATTACATGGTTCTGAAAACCTATGATTCCCTGCTGGATGGAACTAGCGATCGTAGATGGAGAGTGGAGCATTCGCAGGTGATAGATTCAGCAGATTTTAATTATTTCAGCAAGAATATCATCCCTTCCGTTCAGCCAACTCATGCCACCAGCGATATGTACTGGGCTGAAGACAGGCTGGGTGAAAAAAGGATCAAAGGAGCTTATGCATATAAGAAATTATTGGATATAGCTGGCATCGTGGCGCTTGGCACCGATTTTCCCGTTGAAAAAGTGAATCCGTTCCTTACTTTTTATGCCGCTGTAGATCGACAGGATATAGAAAATTATCCCGAGGGCGGATTCATGAAGGAGCAGGCACTTAGCCGTGAGGAAAGCCTTAAAGGAATGACCATCTGGGCCGCTTATGCCAATTTTGAAGAAAAGGAAAAAGGAAGCATCGAGCCTGGCAAATTCGCCGATTTTGTGATCCTGGACAGGAATATCATGAAGGTTGAGATAGATTCTGTACCTGAGACTAAAGTGATCGCAACTTTTGTGAATGGGGAACAGGTTTATAAAAATTAAACTGGGTATCTTTGCGCTTTATTAAAAATCAATTGCAAATCCGTTTGTGCTTAAATTGGTTATTCCGTCACCCTGAATTTATTTCAGGGTCTCAACTTTGAAAAGTTATTCAATATTCTGAGGTTCTGAAACAAGTTCAGAATGACACATTTTAGCCTAATAAAATAATATAGAACTTTAAAAAATTAAATATGAACGAAGGATTATATGCCAAATTCCATACTACCAAAGGAGAGATCCTGGTAGAACTGGAATATGAAAAAACTCCCGGAACCGTAGGAAACTTTGTAGGTCTTGCTGAAGGGAAAATAGAAAATGACCCAAAAGGAAAAGGAGAGCCTTATTACGATGGTTTGAAGTTTCACCGTGTGATCCCAGATTTTATGATCCAGGGAGGTGATCCCCAGGGAACCGGTGCCGGTGGACCCGGGTATAAATTCGATGATGAAATTCATCCTGAGCTTAAACATGATGCTCCCGGAAAGCTTTCCATGGCCAATGCCGGTCCCGGAACTAACGGAAGCCAGTTCTTTATTACTCACGTGGAGACTCCATGGTTAGACGGTAAGCATACTGTATTTGGAAATGTTGTGGAAGGTCAGGATGTGGTAGACAGTATTCAGCAGGGAGATAAGATCGAAAAGCTAGAGATCATCCGTGAAGGTGAAGCTGCTGAGAAATTTGACGCTCCTTCAGCCTTTGAAACTTTTAATGCTGAAAAAGCTAAAAGAGAAGCCGAGGAAAAAGCCAGGACAGAAGAGGAATTAGATAAGATCGCCGCAGGTTTCGAAAGAACCGAGAGTGGACTTCGTTATAAGATCATCCAGAAAGGAGATGGTAAAAAAGCAGAAAAAGGCAACAGCGTTTCTGTACATTACAAAGGGCAGTTGGCAGACGGTACTGTGTTCGATTCTTCTTATAAAAGAAACCAGCCACTGGAATTCCCAATTGGTGTTGGCCACGTGATCCCGGGCTGGGACGAAGGTATACAGTTACTTCAGGTAGGTGACAAGGCCAGGTTGGTGATTCCTTCAGATCTTGCTTACGGAGAAAGAGGAGCAGGCGGGGTGATCCCTCCTAATGCCATCCTTGTATTCGATGTAGAGCTGATGGATGTAAAATAAAATCCTGAATATATAAATTGAAAAAGGCCCTTATGGGCCTTTTCTTATTTTTTTAGTTCTGGTTGCGAGGTCATCCTTAAATAAGGTTTTACCTCCTTGTAACCTTTCGGGAACATCTTATCTGCCTCCTCGTTACTTACCGAAGGGCTAATCACCACATCTTCCCCATGTTTCCAGTTGGCCGGAGTGGCTACCTTGTTATAGGCGGTTAGTTGCAGCGAATCTATTACCCTCAAAAGTTCGTCGAAATTCCTCCCGGTACTGGCAGGATAGGTAAGGGTCATCTTAATGCTTTTATCAGGACCAATCACGAAGACAGACCTAACGGTTTGTGTATCGTCTGCTTTTGGATGGATCATTCCGTACAAATTGGAAACCTTTCTGTCCTCATCTGCGATGATAGGAAAGTTTACGGTGGTGTTCTGAGTTTCATTGATATCCTTGATCCAGCCTTTGTGGGATTCTATCCCATCTACACTAAGTGCCATCACCTTGACATCCCTTTTCTCAAATTCGGCCTTATAATTGGCCACAGTACCAAGTTCTGTGGTACAAACCGGGGTATAATCTGCCGGGTGAGAAAATAAGATTCCCCAGCTGTCACCCAGGTAATCGTAGAAATTGATCTTACCTTCAGAGGTCTCGGCATCAAAGTTTGGGGCTTTGTCTCCTAATTTCAAATCGCTCATAATCAATAAATTTTGTAATTAATTCGTTAAAACCTACTAAGTCTATAGGTTTATAAAAATAAAGAAAATTCGATCCCAAAAATGAAAGATGAAGTTAAATTAACCCTTCCATTTTATATTACACCCAATACTGGGTTTCTGGTCTTCTGAAACCTTCCTGTTATTAAGAACAGCATCCATGGCTTCCCGCAGGTCTCGACCGTTGGGGTGGATGCCATTGCCGGGCCGGCTGTTGTCCAGCTGTCCGCGGTAAATAAGTTTCAGTTCATCATCGAAAAGATAGAAATCGGGGGTGCAGGCCGCATCGTAAGCTTTGGCTATTTCCTGGGTGCCGTCATACAGATAGGGGAAAGAATACTGGTGCTTGGCAGCATGTTCCTTCATTTTATCGGGATGGTCCTCTGGATACTGCTTTACGTCGTTGCTCATGATTCCTGCGAAACCGAATCCAAGCTGCCTGTATTCATTAGCTATGTGTACGATCTCCTCGTTCACATGTTTTACAAAAGGGCAGTGGTTGCACAGGAACATGATCACTGTGCCGCGTTCCCCTTTTATTTCATCGAGGCTTATAAGATGGTCGGTAATGGTATCCATCAATTTAAAATCTGGAGCTTTGGTCCCCAGCTCGATCATATTTGAAGCGGTGCGTGCCATCTTTTTGTTTAAAATTAAATATTAATGCTGAATAATAACTAATTTCCAGTCTTTAAAATATAAGGAATGAAAGACTTAAGCTGGGCAGATTTTGAAAAGGTAGAAATGAGGGTAGGAACCATCATCTCTGCAGAAGATTTTCCCGAAGCCCGGGATCCTGCCTATAAACTTCAGATAGATTTTGGGGAGGAAATAGGGGAGAAAAGATCTTCGGCCCAGATCACCAGGAGGTATACCCGCGAGGAGCTTCCAGGAAGACAGATCATTGCGGTGGTGAATTTCCCGGTAAAACGAATCGCCGGTTTTAAAAGCGAATGCCTGGTACTTGGCGTGGTGGGAGATGAAAAGGACGTGGTGCTGCTAACTCCAGACCAGAAAATGCCCAATGGCTCCCTGATTGGCTAACTACATTCTTTCCTTGAAGTTCTTATGCTCTTCCAGCAGGTTCCTGATATCCCTGTTGTGACCGTACAGAACCATGATCTCATCCTTGTATAGCACTGTATCTGCCCGGGCAATGCCCTTTACCGAAGTTTCAGACTTGTTGGCTCCGAGTTCATTCTTGAAATTTGAAACGTTCATGGTAGTAAGAATAAGTATATCAAAGTTGTCTTTGATATTCAGTTCCTTGATGGTTTTTTCGTGGTATTCTTCGGGTACCTTGGTTTCTACGATACTGTAATCGCTATCCAGCTCGAAACTGTCTACCACGCCTTCCATATTCAGTCTTTGTGCCCAGCGGTCGGCGGTTTCCTTTTCAGGGTGAATTACTTCTTCAATTCCCATGGTCTCCAGTACAGTGCGTTGCAAGGGATCTACCGCACGGCTAATAAGCCTTTTCACCTTCATTTGCTTCATAAGGGCAGCCACCATAATATTTGCACCCTTATCCTCGCCAATACCAACGATCACAACATCACAGTCTTTCAGGGGCAGGTTTTTTACGGCTTCAGGATCTGTTGCATCAAGACTAATAGCATGGGTGATCTTTTCCTTAATAGCATCTACCTTGCTCATGCTAATATCCACTCCAATTACTTCATTCCCCATTTCTGCTAACTTCACAGAAATTGAAGATCCAAAAGTTCCCAAACCTATTACGATATATTTCATAATGCTTCGATTAGTTGATTAAAATTTCATCCTTAGGATACCTGTAATTCAAATGCTTCACGTTCCTCAGCATGGCGATTAGAATGGTGAGCATGCTTACCCTCCCTATGAACATAGTGAAAATGATTACCACCTTGGAATAACTGGATAGCCCGGCGGTTATACCCGTAGATAAACCCACGGTGCTGTAAGCTGAAAATGCTTCGAAAGCTATGTCCAGCAGTTGCTTATCCTGGTCGAATGTGGCGATTAGAAAGATCGCAAAACCAATTACCATAAGCGAAAGCGAAATGATGGCAAAGGCGCGCCTCACCGAGGCCTGGGATACTTCCCTTTTATAGACCTCGATGCGGTCTTTTCCCCTGGCCAGGCTCAGAAAATTAAGCGTGGCGATAGCGATGGTACTGGTCTTGATACCACCTCCGGTTGAGGCTGGAGAAGCACCAATCCACATCAGCATAAAGAGCAGCATGAGGGTGCTAAAGTTCAGCGCGCTGACGTCTACCGTATTAAAACCAGCAGTCCTGGGGGTGGAAGCCCCAAAAAATGCGGTGACGATCTTACCGAACCAGTCATGTTCTGCCAGGGTATTATCATATTCAAAGTAGTAAAAGCCTAAGGTTCCCACGCTAAGTAATATTATGGTACTTACGATCACTATCCTGGTGTTTAGGTTGATCACCCAGGGCGAATAAGGCATGGGCCTTTTTTTACTCACTTTCAGGGCCAGGTTCTTAAATAGGTATTTTACGTATTTATAAATGTTCAGAACTATGGGAAAACCAATTCCGCCAAGAATGAACAAAAAGGCAATGCCCAGGTGTAACGGATAGTTGAATCTGAAATCGGGATCATAAAGGCTGGTTTCCAGGGTTGAGAAACCCGCGTTGCAAAAGCCGCTCACGGCATGGAAGATCGAAAAGAATATCCGGTCTCCAATATGTGCAATCTCCACTTTGCTCAGGCTGAAGTATATGAAAATTGCCCCGATGAACTCGATAAGAAATGTTATAAAAAGTATCTTTTTAAGCACGCTGAACACTTCCCCGATCTTATCTGAATTCGTGGCGTCTTTCAGCATCAGCTGGCTCTGGTAAGAGGTTTGCCCCCGGAAGAAATAACTGAAATAACTGGCAAATGTCATGATGCCAAGTCCGCCCATTTGCATAAGGAACAGAATGATGCTTTGCCCGAAAAGCGTGAAATATGAGCCTGTATCTACCACGATAAGCCCGGTTACGCAAACAGCGCTGGTAGAGGTAAAGAGGGCATCCAGCAAGCTAATGCCGTTGTGGGTAGCCTTGGGAAGCATAAGCAGGACACAACCCAGCAGGATGATTCCCAGGAAACTGGTGATAAAGAGCTGTGCGGGATTCAGATACTGCCGGCTGAAATTAAAATCTACCGTAGCAAATTCCCTGATGAAGTAGACCAGTGCCGCCATATACATATAGGCCATCTTGTTGAGGAACTCCAGGGCGGGAAAATTTTCCAGCAGGCCGTCCGTTTTTACCAGTAATAGCATAAAAAAGATGAGCCCCAGGATACCATCAAAAATGCGCACCTTAAGCCTGAATTTCACACGAAAAAACATGTAGCGCAACAGGATCGCAGAGATACCAATAATAAGGACGGTAAAATAATAGGAGTTAAGCTGTTGTTCCTGTGCTTTGATCTGTTTGAAACCCAGGTCGTAGATAGCGACCAGGATGGTTATAAGGCTTAGGAAAAATGAGAAGCGATTAAGGTATCGCAGTAATCTTTCATTTCGGAGCCAGGTTTTGAATCCAGAGAATTTCACCAACCTAAATTTTTTAGCATTCAGCGCAGTTTAAAACTTAAAAGTCCGGAGAATGACCTCCGGACTTTTTTAAGCTTTTAGTCTTAAACAAAGTTATCTAAGATTTATAACAAGAATCCTAAAAATTCCCTAAACTATCAGGTTTTGCTACATCTCGTCTCCAAAGAAGATAGCGTTCATCAACAGCTTATTGGTGCCATACCAGAATGCCCTGAAGTTGGTATTATCTGTAAAAAGTATCACTTCCCCGCTACCAAAGCTCTTATGCTTGAAAGGCACGGTGCCCGCAATGGAATCAAGGTTAGGCTTGCTAATGTATCCGCTTAGCAGGGGTTCTTCGGTATAGCGAATGGGATTATTATAGCTCTGCTCATCGGCTTCCATGAAAATAGTGGTGTTTCTGAACATGGCGATCCTGTCATCATCATAGCCAAAGGCGATAGGGTGAGTTCTGTCCAGTTTTACCTCGAAGATGGCTCCACCAATTCCCTGTGCGCCTTTAAAATCTCCACGATCTCCAAAACTTACTTCCTTTGCAATCAATTCTTTCTCTTTAGTTTTGAAATCGATAAAATCGTTCTTTTTCATCCAATTCACGGCATTTCGATACGCGATGATGGTACCGCCATCCCTGGTCCAATTCTTCAGGGCTGTGGCGATCTTTTTATCCATTTCGTTTCCACGGAAGGCCGGGAGAATGATATCGGTATATTCACTTAGATCGGTCTCATTAAGATCGTTTACATCCAGTTTGGTGATCTTCATGTCATAGCGCTGGTCGAATAAATGCCAGATCTCGCCGGCATCGTAAGGGGTGATAGATTCACCCACGATAAGGGCCACTTTCTGAGGTTTTAAGCCTCTAAATTGGTTGCTGCCTAAATTGATGCCTCTGGTCATTCCGGTTTGTATCGCCGAAATCTCCACATTGCTTTCCACGGCTACGGTTTTCAGGAATTCAAATAATTCTGAACTGTTCAGTTGCTGGTTTTGGACGGGGATCATAATGGTGCCGTAACCATAGTTGTTTCCTTTTAGCGAGAAATCATCCATAGCCACTTTGGCCCTGAGTCCTTTTTCCAGGATCATGTTCAGGGCTTTTGGTGCCATATAATTATTCCAGTTAAGCAGGTAGGCGTAATCACTTTCTTCCGGAAGCTTAGGTTCCGGCATTTTAAGATCTTCGATAGCCTTGCCGGCATTTTTGAGGGAAGCTTCTTCGGTATAGTCCAGGTTAAAGGCTAGCGGAAAGGTCCAGGCTGAAATATCATAGAAGAGGCTGTCCCTGAATTCTGTTCTTTTTTCGAACATCGCCTTCAGTAATTTGTGCTGTCTTTGATCTTTCGGAACGATGTAGGCTGCTCCTTTTCTGAATTCCTGCCCGTTCTTCCTGAAATCATTTTCCACCTCGTGTACCTCGATCTTATGTCTTTTCAGTATTTCAGCCAATTTATAAGCCCTTACCGGGTCTTTGGCGCTTCCAAAGGCGTAAGCTCCGGAGCCCGCTGTTTCTTTTGAGTTCTTAAAGAAATTGCGCTGGTAGCTCAACAGGTCTTTCCTCATTTTCTGAGAAGCTTCCAGGGTTGAAAGTGCCGCTGTAAACTGGTTCCTTATGGTAAAGGGAAAAGTAAGGATGCCATTCTCGGTTTCCTGGGCATGTCCACGGGAGCTTCCCTGTTCAAAAAGTATCCCGATACTACCGTTGATGTCGGGGAAGGTAGAACCTTTCCCATAATAGAAATCATCGTAATTCTCTTCGGTATAATACAAGGAACCAATTTCATCGAAGGCATTCGCGTGATAGGTCCCTATCTCCCTGGTAAGGTCCTGGTTGGTTTGCGGGGTTAGAGGATGCGTCCTGGAAGGAATGCCCGGCTGAAAGAAAAAGGTAGAATTGCTACCCATTTCATGATGATCAGTAAGAATGTTCGGGTACCATTTATGAAAGGTAGCGATCCTTACCTGTGATTCTGGGAGTTGTACCGGTAACCAGTCGCGATTCATATCGAACCAGTAGTGGTTGGTCCTTCCACCTGGCCAAACTTCGTTGTATTCCCGGTCCTGGGGATCAGGGTTGATGTTCTTGCTCTTATTAGTGTTGGCCCAGTAGGCGAAACGTTGCAGTCCGTCTGGATTAAAGGAAGGGTCCAGCAGGATGATGGTATTGTCCAGGATCTTTTCGATCTCTGGTCCCTCACCGGCTGCAAGGTAATATGCATAAAGCAGGGCCGCGTTCGAGCCGCTGGGTTCATTCCCATGGATAGAAAATCCCTGGTTGATCACAATGGGCATGTTCTCTAGATTCAGCTTTTCTGAATTCTTTTCGACCAGCGCTACATGTTGCTTTCTTATCTCCTCGAGATTAGCCAGGTTTTTTTCAGAAGAGATGGTAAGCAGGATAAGTGGCCTGCCCTCATAGGTAACGCCTCTATTCTCTATTTGTATCCTGGGGGAGGCATTGGCGAGCTTGTGCATATACATCAAAAGCTTATCGTGGCTTACATGCCAATCTCCAGGAATAAAACCTATCACCTCCTGTGGGGTAGGGATCTCTTTATTATAGGTAACGTCATCTGGCAGGTAGTAACCCAGATTCAGGGAACCCTGCTGGGCACTGGTGAAAATGAAACAAAGTAAGAATACTAGGCTAAGGCTGTTTCGCATAATTTGGATTTTGGAAAATCTAAGATAAAAAAAACCGCCCTTAAAAAGAGCGGTTCCTATATTCAGTTGTAATTTGCCTGTTATATATCGTCGAAGCTTACATCGGTGAACTTCTCTGCCGGAGTTGAGTTTGAAGCAGAGCTTTCAGTACTGTCATCATCATACTCCTTTTTGAAGTCTTTCTGGTGACGTTCGCTTATCACTTCTTCTCCTTTTTCTGAAATGATGTAGTTGGTCATTTCTTCAAGGATCTCTCTGAATCCGTCAAAATCTTCTTTGTAAAGATAGATCTTGTGTTTTTTGTAATAAAAAGAACCATCGTCGTTAGTGAATTTCTTACTTTCAGTGATGGTGAGGTAATAATCATCAGCTCGGGTTGATCTTACATCAAAAAAATAAGTTCTTCTTCCCGCTCGTAAAACTTTAGAGAATATTTCTTCTTTCTCCATCATTCCCTTGTCGCTCATATCAATAGATTCTTTAATGGTTTGTTATTGTCGAGTCCAAAAATCTAAAAATTTTTAACATCTCACAAAATATTTTCACATTTCTTTTTCATTTAGCTGTTTCGCGTAGAGTTCTTTATAGTATCCCTGCGTATTCAACAGCTGTTGGTGAGTGCCTTCCTGGACGATCTGTCCATCTTCAAGAATGATTATTTTATCAGCATTTTTTGCTGAAGAGATTCGGTGGCTTACAATGATAGTGGTCTTGTTCTTGGTGATCTGGAAAAGGTTGTTCAGGATCTCTTCCTCGGTTTCGGTATCTACTGCAGAAAGGCAGTCATCGAAAAGCAGGATCTCCGGGTCGTGAATAATGGCCCGGGCTATGGAAACCCTCTGTTTCTGCCCGCCCGAAAGGGTGATGCCTCGTTCACCCAGAACGGTATCGTAACCTTTGCTGAAGCCCATGATGTTTTTATGTACCGAAGCGTTCCTGGCCGCGGTAATGATCTCTTCCTCGGTCGCATCGGTCTTTCCAAATTTGATGTTGTTTCTAATGCTATCACTGAACAGGAAAGCGTCCTGTGGAACATAGCCTATGCTTTCTCTCAGGCTTTCCAGGTTGAGTTTTTCAATATTGCGATCGTCTATGAGTATCTCGCCCTGGTCCACATCATAAAGCCTTCCAATAAGCTCCAGGATCGTGGATTTTCCCGATCCTGTTTTCCCGATGATCGCCAGGGTTTCTCCCTTCTGAACATTGAAAGAAACATTCTTAAGCGCGGTGATGTTCGTATCGTCGTAAGTAAAACTCACGTTCCTGAATTCTATGCTTCCCTTGATGGTATCGGGTTCAGATCTTGGATTAGTGATCTCTGGTTTTTCGCTCAGGAACTCGTTGATCCTTTCCTGGCTGGCTTCAGCCTGTTGTACCAGCGAGGTCACCCAGCCTATAGAAGCCACCGGCCAGGTAAGCATGTTCACATACAGAATGAATTCTACCAGGACATCGATATTGGCGATCTCACCAGAAATGATCCTTCTCCCGCCAACATAGATCACAATGATATTGCTTATTCCAATAAGCAGGATCATAAGCGGGAAGAAAAACGCCTGTACTTTTACCAGGTCTATGTTCTTTTCGCGGCTTCCATTAGAAAGTTCAGTGAAATTGGTGTTGGTCTGTGGTTCTATCCCATAAGATTTGATCACGGCGATCCCGCTGAAACTTTCCTGGGTAAAAGTGTTAAGCTTTGATAAATATTGCTGCACCACCGTACTGCGCTGGTGTATGGCCACGCTAAGCTTGTAGATTGAAAATGCAAGTATAGGTAGAGGAATTACCGTATACAGCGTGAGGATTGGTGCCGCCTGTATCATAAAGATAAGTACCACGATGGTGGAGGTGAAGGTGGTCACACTATACATGATCGCCGGACCAAGATATAAGCGCACTTTAGAAACATCTTCACTAATACGGTTCATCAGGTCACCGGTACGGTTCTTTTTATAGAAATTAAGCGAAAGCTCCTGGTAATGCTGGTAGACCTCGTTCTTAAGATCGTATTCCATATGCCGGGAGACCACGATGAAGGTTTGCCGCATCAAAAAGGTAAAAAAAGCTGCGATCAGGGTAGTTCCCACGATAAGTAGGATGTTATAGGCCAGCTCGCTTTTTACGGTCTCGATATCGGTTACGGTGCCGTTCACCCATTTTTCAATGATCACGGTACTTTTCCCGATAAGCGGGATATAGTAAATGGCGAAGATCCTGGCGGCGATGGTGATCACCAGGCCTACCAATAACCTCCATTTATATTTTTTAAAATACTTATTGAGATGCTGAAGATTTTTCATTCAGTATTTTTAGGGTTGTTTGAGGATTCTGTAATTTAACACGTTTTAAATCACCGAATTTTAAAATATTATTATTTTTGCATCGGATTTTTGGTCAAATTCAAAATCTGAAAAATTTAAAAATCAACAAATTATGCAAGTTGACGTTCTAAATGCAAATGAACTAAAAAAGTCTGCGCCGGTCTTCGGGCAGGTGTCCTTCGATGAACACGAGCAAATCGTTTTTTGCAACGACAAAGATACAGGTTTAAAGGCAATAATTGGTATTCATAACACTGTTTTAGGACCTGCTCTGGGTGGTACCAGGATGTGGAACTACACCAGTGAATGGGAGGCTGTAAACGATGTTTTACGTCTATCCAGAGGGATGACCTTCAAGAGTGCGATCACAGGTTTGAACCTGGGTGGGGGAAAAGCAGTGATCATTGGAGATGCCAAGAAGGATAAGACTCCTGAGCTTATGAAAAGGTTCGGTGAATTTGTTCATTCTCTAGGTGGAAAATATATCACCGCAGAAGATGTTGGAATGGAAACTTCAGATATGGATACGGTAAGAGAGGTGACGCCTTATGTTACCGGGATCTCCGAGTCTAAAGGTGGAGCAGGTAACCCGTCACCGATCACCGCTTATGGTGTATTTATGGGCTTAAAGGCTTCTGCCAAGTTCAAATATGGCAGCGATGACCTTGAAGGTAAGAAAGTACTGGTACAGGGAATTGGTCATGTTGGCGAAACCCTTGTAGAATACCTTACCCAGGACGGTGCCGAGGTGTTCATTAGCGATATCAACGAAGAGCGTCTTCAGGAAGTAAGCAAGAAATACGGTGCTCATGTATTTACAGGAAGGGATATCTATTCCGCAGATGTGGATATCTATGCGCCATGTGCCCTTGGAGCAACCATCAACGATGATACTATCGAAAGATTGAAAGTAGACATCATTGCCGGTGCAGCTAACAATCAGCTGGCAGATGAGGTGGCCCACGGAAGCATACTTCAGAAAAGAGGTATTGTATACGCTCCAGATTTCCTTATCAACGCCGGAGGGATCATAAACGTATATGCTGAACTGGAGAACTACGACAGGCAGGAGATCATGCGCAAGACCGAGAATATTTACAATACTACTCTTAGGATCCTGGAAAAGGCTTCTAAAGACGATATTACCACTCATTTCGCTGCATTGCAGATCGCGAAGCAGAGAATTGAGGACAGAAAAAATCAAAATTTAAATTAGTCAGTTCTAATTTATTGATATTTTTGCAGGGCGAAAGTGGATACTTTCGCCCTTTCTAAATTCTAAAAAGTTCTTTTATATTATGTTGACAAGAAGACATATCAGGGTTAAAGTAATGCAGTCCCTATACGCTTTTAACCAAAGCCAGAATGATAACCTTGCCACCGAAGAGAAATTCCTGCTTAAAAGCATGCAGGAAATGTACGACCTGTTCCTGCTTCAGATTAGCCTGATCACCGAAATAAAAGGACACGCAGAATCCTATTTAGAGAAATCACAACAAAAACATCTAGCCACCAGCGAGGAGAAAGATCCTAACCGCAAATTCGTGGATAATAAGATCTTTCAGATCCTTAGTGAGAACGAAAGCATTCAGGATGCCCTGGAGAGACATAAGATCAATCACTGGAAACAGGATGATGAGTATGTTGCGATCATCTGGAACGAAATAAGATATAGCGAAGTTTACCAGGATTATATGGAGACTCGTGAAGGTAGCTTTAAGGAGGATAAGGAATTTATCATCCATATTTTTAAAGAGATCATCGCGCCTAACGAGAAACTATACGATTACCTGGAAGATAGGAAACTTACCTGGGTAGACGACCTGCCACTTGTGAATACTGCTATCCTGAAATTCCTTCAGAAACTGAAAGAATCCACCGGGAGGGAGAAGAAGATCACCCGGCTATTCAAGAACGAAGAGGATAAGGAATTTGCCGTCAAGCTATTCAGAAAGACATATCTGAACGATGAAGATCTTTCTGAAGAAATGTTAGGTAAAACCCCTAACTGGGACAAGGATAGGATCGCCGAGGTAGATATGGTACTTATTAAAATGGCGATCTGTGAATTCCTGAAGTTTACAAGTATCCCGGTAAAAGTGACCATTAACGAATATCTCGAGATCGCTAAAGAGTATAGTACTCCTAAAAGCAGCATCTTTATCAACGGGGTTCTGGATAAATTATCCAAGGAATATCAATCTGAAGATAAACTGAATAAAACCGGAAGGGGTCTTATGTAGTTAAGATTTTTTCTTTATTTTTATCAATTAGAAATTTAACAAAATAACTTCACCATGAAAAAAACAATTTTGATGTTTGCGGCAGTAGGGGCAATGCTGTTCACCGGATGTAAAGATAACGCCTCAGATAAGGTAAAAGCTGAAAACGTAGAGGCTTCAGCTGAGCGTGACGCTAAGGAAACCGTTTATCCTGAAATTACCTTCGAAGAAACTGAGTTCGATTTTGGTAATATCGCCAAGGGTACTGCAGTTGAGCACACCTTCAAATTTACCAACACTGGAGATGCTCCATTGGTGATCACCAACGCATCAAGTTCATGTGGTTGTACAGTACCAACTTATCCTAAGAACGAAACTATCGCTCCTGGAGAATCTGGAGAGATGCTTGTTAAGTTCAATGGATCTGGAAACGGACAGGTTACCAAAACAGTTACTGTATCTGCAAATACAGAAAAAGGAAAAGAACAGATTAAAATCAAGGCTTTTGTAGAAGCTGACGAAAACGCTAGCTAAAAGCATATATGGATCAATTAACGCAGTTTGCACCAATTATTTTAATGTTTGTGGTGGTGTATTTTTTTATGATACGTCCGCAAATGAAAAAAGCTAAACAGGAAAAGAATTTTGCCGCCGAGCTTAAAAAAGGAGATCGGATCATTACCAAAAGTGGGATGCACGGCAAGATCGTAGATTTCAGCGAAAAAAATAATTCGGTGATAATTGAAACCGGAGCAGGAAAAATTACTTTCGACCGTTCTTCAATCTCAATGGAGATGAGTCAGAAACTTAATGAGCCTGTGAAGGAAAAGGAAAAGAAAAAATAAGTTTTACTACTTGTAATAAAAAAGCAGCTTTCTAAAAGCTGCTTTTTTTTGTTCTAACAATTCTTGTATTTATCATTAAGGCCAACCCCTTTCTTGATCATGGGAATGATCTTCTCGATCCGGCTTATTTTGGTAGCCTCTCTTTTTGCTTCCTTAATGTGCGCGGCATATTCCCTTTGTTTGCCGGGAGTAAGTTCGTTAAAATATTTTTCCAGCTCCCTGTCGGCTTTTAATGCTGCGGCAAGTTCTGGCGGGATCACCAGGGTTTTTACTTTCACAGGCTTTATTTCCTTGCCTTCTTTTTGATTCTGGATCGCCTCCTGAATATACGGGAGAAGAACCGAGGTTTTTAAATTGTCCCCTTTTTCGAATTTAATCTGTCTCAGGGCCTTGGTCTTCCCTTCCTGGGCATTTACCAGTAAGGCGGTATTTTCCTTTAATAGGGCACCATTGAAGAACCAAAGGCCAAAATGATTCTTAAATGCTCCCAGGCCCACAACATTCTTTCCGTCCAGGGTATAAACGGGAGCTCCCCATTTGATCTCCGACTTTAGTTCTGTGGTCATGATCATTTCATGAAGCTGCCTCAATTCTTCTTCCCAGTATTCATGAGAAGAAATGTATTCTTCAGCATTTTTAACAGGCATGGTCTACAGATTTAATTATTCATATTTTTTGGCGGTAAGCTCGGCCAGCTTCATGATAACTTCGGCCGCTTTCTGCATACTCTCCACAGGTACATATTCATACTTGCCATGAAAATTATGTCCGCCGGCAAAAATATTAGGGCAGGGCAGTCCCATAAAACTTAACTGGGCCCCATCTGTACCTCCTCTAATTGGTTTGATGATGGGCTTTACATCTACAGCTTCCATGGCTTCCTGGGCCAGGTCTACGATATACATTACCGGTTCTACCTTTTCACGCATATTGAAATACTGGTCCTTGATCTCGATCTGGACACAATCCCTTTCGTATTGCGCACAGATATCATTTCCAAGGTCTTTCATCATCTTTTTTCGCGCCTCAAAATGGGTGCGGTCATGGTCTCTTATGATATATTCCAGAACTGTTTCTTCCACATCTCCTTTTATACTGCTCAAATGAAAAAATCCCTGGCGATCTTCGGTATGTTCCGGAGTTTCCAGCCTGGGAAGGGAATTGATGAAATCCTGGGCTATATACATGCTGTTGATCATCCTATCCTTGGCATAACCAGGGTGGACGCTTTTTCCTTCTATTCTTACTACTGCCTGGGCAGCGTTAAAATTCTCATATTCCAGTTCTCCTATCTGGCTGCCATCCATAGTGTACGCCCATTCGGCGCCGAATTTTTCAACATCAAATTTATGGGCTCCCCGGCCAATTTCTTCGTCTGGTGTAAAACAAACCCTGATCTTGCCATGCGGAATTTCCGGGTTATCGATAAGATATTCCATAGCCGTCATGATCTCGGTGATCCCGGCCTTATCGTCGGCTCCCAGAAGAGTGGTCCCATCTGTGGTAATGATGGTTTGGCCCTTATACTGCTGAAGATCCTCAAAATATTCAGAAGAAAGAACTATATCCTTTTCCTCGTTCAGGACAATATCTTTCCCGTCATAATCTTCAATGATCTGGGGATTTACATTGGTTCCTGAAAAATCGGGGGTCGTATCAAAATGAGAAACAAATCCTATCACCGGGACAGTATGAGGCACATTCGCAGGTAAGGTTGCCATAACGTAAGCGTGCTCGTCTATGGTCACCTCCTGCATTCCTATGGCCTTAAGTTCATCTACAAGTTTATTGGCCAGGTCCCATTGCTTTTTAGTGCTGGGGGTTGAATTGCTGTTAGGGTCACTCTGGGTATCAATTTTTACATAACTGATAAACCTATCAATTATATGCTGTTTATTGGTCATTAAGCTAAGATTTAGTCCAAAAATACATATATAGAGGCCTGCTTCAAAACCTTTTAAGTTTTCATATAGTTTTTTCCATATTCATTCTATTTTTGCACAAACCTCACAACAATGTATAAATCGCTTATAAGACCTGGCCTCTTTAAATTTGATCCTGAAGAGGTGCATTATTTCACCTTCAATTTTTTAAGAAAGTTCTGTAAGATCCCCGGGGCAACTTCATACCTGAGGTCCAAATTCCAGGTGGAAGACAAGCGACTGGAACGTGAGGTGTTCGGGTTAAAGTTCAAGAACCCCGTGGGGCTGGCGGCAGGTTTCGATAAGGATGCGAAACTTTATAAAGAACTTTCCTCACTCGGCTTCGGTTTTATTGAAGTGGGAACGGTAACCCCAAAGCCACAACCGGGTAACGAAAAGAAAAGACTTTTCAGGTTAAAGGAAGATTCAGCTATCATCAACCGAATGGGTTTCAATAACCATGGTGTGGAAGAGATGGTAGAAAGGCTGAAAAAAAATAAGGATGTGCTTATTGGTGGAAATATTGGGAAAAATAAAATCACTCCCAATGAGAAGGCCAAGGATGATTACCTGTATAGTTTCGAGGCTTTATTCGATTATGTGAATTATTTCGTGGTGAATGTGAGTTCACCAAATACTCCAAATCTTAGAGAATTACAGGATAAAGAACCGTTGAAGGACTTGCTGAATACGCTTCAGAAGAAAAATGAGCAAAAACCTGATCCTAAGCCGATACTTCTGAAGATAGCTCCAGATCTTACCGATGAGCAGCTGATGGATATCATTGAAATTGTGCAGGAGACCGGTATCGCCGGGGTAATTGCTACCAATACCACGATTTCTCGTGAAGGTCTTAAGTCCGAAAATAAAAATGAAATGGGAGGTTTAAGCGGGAAACCCCTTACAAAAAGATCTACCGAGGTGATCAGGTTCCTTTCGGAAAAAAGCGGGAAGGCATTCCCGATCATTGGAGTGGGTGGAATTCATTCGGCAGAAGACGCCATAGAAAAGCTTGAGGCAGGAGCAAGTCTAGTGCAGCTTTATACCGGTTTCATTTATGAAGGCCCCGCACTTATCAAGGCGATCAACAAAAAGATTTTAGAGAAAGGTCTTTAATTTATGCTAGACCAACTCATACCTTTTTTAACCGCTTCTATCCTGCTTACTTTTTCACCGGGCCCCGATATTATCTATGTGCTGGTGAGGTCCATAGCCTTTGGATATAAACAGGGAATAATGACCGCCTTGGGCTTGGTCTCCGGGATTCTGGTGCATACCAGCCTGGTTGCTTTTGGGGTTTCTGCTATCATAAAACAGTCTGAATACATTTTCCTGGTCATTAAGGTGCTTGGAGCCCTGTACCTTTTATACCTGGCTTACCAGGTCTATAAGAGCGATCCCAAAATCGCTTTTACTGCTGAAGGGATCAGTGATAAAAGCATGGCCCGGCTTTACAGGCAGGGATTTATCATGAACGTGCTTAATCCCAAGGTGAGCATTTTTTTCCTCGCTTTTTTCCCCGGATTTTTATGGGAACCCGAAGGAAATACGGTTTTGCAGTTCTATATCCTGGGAGGTTTGTTCATGCTTCAGGCGCTGGTCATCTTTAGTTTTGTTGCGGTGATGGCGGGCAGGATCTCGAAATATATAAAATCTCATCCCAGGTCTGGACTTTTCCTTAAATGGTTGCAGGTCGTTATCTTTGTGCTTATTGCTGTCCTGATATTACTTTGATGACTTAAGGATTCTACAGCCAATATTCTGAAATTGCCAGTTGAAATTTAATATTATCAATAAAACTATATTCTTTTTCAATTTTCCCTAAAATGCTATCTTTGGCCGTATGGGGAAAGTAAAAATGATCGAATGTCCTAGAGATGCCATGCAGGGCATCAGGGATTTTATTCCTACCGAAAAGAAAGCTCAGTACATACAGTCGCTGTTACGTTGTGGTTTCGACACCATAGATTTTGGTAGTTTTGTTTCTCCTAAGGCAATCCCGCAAATGAAGGATACGGCCGAGGTGCTTTCCCGGCTGGACCTTTCAACGACCAAAAGTAAACTTCTGGCTATTGTGGCCAATACGAGGGGAGCAGAAGATGCTTCTAAATTCGAGGAAATAGATTTCCTGGGTTATCCTTTTTCTATTTCAGAAAACTTCCAGATGCGTAATACGCACAAGACCATTGCAGAATCTGTTGATGTACTGCAGGAGATCCTTGATATTGCCGGCGCCAGCAATAAAGAGGTCGTGGCTTACCTAAGTATGGGCTTCGGAAATCCTTACGGTGATCCGTGGAATGTGGAGATCGTAGGGGAGTGGACCGAGAAACTTTCGGCTATGGGAGTAAAGATCCTTTCCCTTTCTGATACCGTGGGTACTTCCACTCCAGAGATCATTGAATACCTTTTCTCTAATCTTATTCCTAAATATCCCAATATCGAGTTTGGAGCACACCTGCATACCACACCGTCTAAATGGCACGAAAAGGTTGATGCTGCCTATAAAGCGGGTTGCCGCAGGTTCGATGGTGCCATCCAGGGATTCGGTGGCTGCCCCATGGCCAAGGATGAGCTCACCGGCAATATGCCTTCAGAAAAAATGCTTTCCTATTTTAATGCTGCGAAGGCAGATACCAATATCAAAATGACCAGTTTTGAATCTGCTTACAATGAAGCCCTGAAGATCTTCAACGCCTACCATTAATAAGATTTATCACTTTTCTCACTCTTATTTATAAAGTTTATTTAAAATTAATCTAAATAAATTTGTAGCAACAAAAACGGGTTTTTATATTTGCCGCGATAAATTATTTTAAACCAGTCTAAATAAAGCTATATGAGAAAGCTGTTTTATTCAGCAATGATTTTCGGGGGACTTAGCCTCGTTTCTTGTTCAAATGATGATGATAATATCCAGGTACCTGGAGAGAACGAAGTAGTAGTTCCTGCAAATTACACATTCGAAAGAGATAACAGTTCAACCGTTTATTACGGTGGGCAAACTACCAGACTTGAGATGTCTAAGGAAATTACTTCCAATTTCCTGAATTTTGATGGAGCAACAGAAGAAATGCTTCTAAATATGTTCGCTAATGAGAATTCTCCATTTGAGAATGCTGAGCTTAACGAATCTTCAAAAAGCGTAAAATCTAAGGTTGCCGCATCTAACCTTTACTTTTCCACAAATACCGTAGAAAGTTCAGAGATCAGAAATGATTTTGAATCATGGATCGCAGAGCAGATGACCACGGTAAAAGCCAATAAAGATGAATTAGCTGAGGCTGGAAAAGCAGGACAGATCGCTCAGGGAACCACAGCCAGATATGTAAACGGAAAAGGACTTGAGCCTAACCAGGCTTTCGCCAAATCTTTAATAGGTGGGCTTCTGGTAGACCAGATCCTTAACAATTATCTATCTCAGGCCGTGCTTGATGAAGGTGATAACCGTATGAATAATGAAAACGATGTGACCGAAGAAGGTAAGGCTTATACTACCATGGAACACAAGTGGGATGAGGCTTACGGATATCTTTATGGAGATCCTTCTATTCCTGCTAACGATCCTAATTCAATGTTGAACGAAAGTGATGATAACCTTCTGTTTAACTATCTGGGCCGTGTAGATGCAGATGAGGATTTTGCCGGGATCGCAGAAAGTACTTACGAGGCATTCAAAACCGGACGTGCAGCAATCGTTGCAGGAGACTATGAACTTCGTGACGAGCAGGTAGAGATTATTCGTGAAAATCTTTCAAAAGTGATAGCGGTTAGAGCGGTACACTATCTGCAGGGAGGAAAGGATGCATTGAACAACCAGGAATATGGGGCAGCTTTTCATGAACTTTCTGAAGGTTTCGGATTTATTTACAGCCTTAGGTTTACCCATAACCCTGAAACCGGAGCGCCTTACCTGAGCAAAACTCAGATCGATGCCTACAAACAGGCCCTTCTTGACGGAAATGGTTTCTGGGACGTTACTCCTGAAACTTTAGACTCCATCTCAGAGGAGATCGCAGCAGCATTTGGCTTTGCTGTATCTGAGGCATAATAATAAAATAAGTTAGCCGAAGTCCTAAGAGGGCTTCGGCTTTAAAAATAGATAAGATGATAAGGATTTCAAGAATTTTAGTGTTAGCCACCCTGGTTTTTGCTGCGTGTTCTACAGAAGATGACAGCAACGGTGGTGGCAATAGTAATGATAATTTCGACCGCGGAGCCATGCTGGCAAACTGGGCAGACAATGTCATAGTTCCTTCGTTCGAGAATTTCCAGTCTGAAACCCAGAAGCTGGAAGCAGCGGCAAAGAACTTTGCAGCTAATCCTGAAATGAGCGAGCTGGAAGCTTTAAGGGCTCAGTACGAGGATGCTTACCTGGAATTTCAGACGGTTTCAATGTTCCAGATTGGCAAGGCCGAGGAGTTGAACTATCGTAATTTCCTGAATACTTATCCGGTAAACGAATCTAGCCTGGAATCTAAAATTGCTTCCGGGGAGTATAATCTTTCTTTACCATCCAGCTTTACAGAACAGGGATTCCCTGCTTTAGACTACCTGCTTTACGGTTATGGTTCAGCTGAAGCTACCCTGGAAAAGCTTGGCGGTAATGAAAATTATAGCAATTACTTGGTAGCGATTTCAGAAAGGATCAATGCGCTAACCAGCGAGGTTACTGCTTCATGGCAAGGTGATTTCAGGGATACTTTTGTAAATAATACAGGTTCCTCAAGTACAGGATCGGTAGACCGTTTTACCAATGATTATGTAATGTACTTTGAAAAGATCTTAAGATCTGGAAAAATTGGTTACCCTTCCGGGGCCCTTACGGGAACTCCATCACCAGGAAATGCTGAAGCGCTTTATGCTGGTATTTCTAAAGAACTTTACCTTAAAGCCTTTAATAGTTTCGAAGATTTTTATAAAGGCAAAACCGGGCCAAGCTACTCTCAGTACCTAGATTACTTAGGAAGTATGAAGGATGGCTCAGACCTTGATGCTCTCATCAGGGACCAGTTCGAGGCGATCAAAGCTCAAAGTGCAGATCTTAATAATAACCTTAAATCTCAGGTTGAGAGCGATAACACCAAAATGCTTACCGCATTTGATGAATTGCAAAAAGCCGTGATCCTGTTAAAGGTAGATATGATGCAATCTCTTTCTACTAGCGTGGATTATGTAGATTCAGATGGGGACTAGGCGATAATAAATGCGATTCTCACCTGGTAAATATTTGAAAAAGAATACGGAAGCCGCCCCTTTGGCGGTTTTTCGTTTGTTCTTTGGGATCATGATGTTTGCCAGTATAGTTAGGTTCTGGCTGAATGGCTGGATCGAGAAATTGTATATCGCTCCCAAATTTTTCTTTTCATATTATGGATTTGAATGGGTGAAACCGCTTGGCGATTTCACCTATTTAATTTTTATAATTTGCGGTATCGCCGCATTGATGGTCGCAGCAGGCTACAAATACCGCCTGGCCATCGTTTTATTCTTTCTCAGCTTTACTTATATAGAATTGATGGATAAGACTACTTATCTTAATCATTACTATTTTATAAGTATTCTGAGCTTCCTGATGATCTTCCTTCCTGCAAACGTATATTTTTCGGTAGATGCTTTCAGGGATCCGGCCAAGGCATTTCAAAAGATTCCAAACTGGTGCGTAGATTCCATAAAACTGCTGCTCGGGATCGTTTATTTTTATGCCGGCCTGGCCAAGATAAATTCAGACTGGTTGTTTCGCGCCATGCCATTAAAGATATGGCTGCCGTCTAAATACGACCTTCCCCTGCTCGGGGATCTTATGCAACAGGAGTGGGTACATTACGCCTTTAGCTGGAGCGGAATGCTGTACGACCTGTTCATTCCATTTTTATTGCTTTGGAAAAAGACACGTTTCCCGGCCTTTATCATGGTTATAATATTCCACGTGCTTACCCGGGTTCTATTCCCTATCGGAATGTTCCCTTATATCATGATCGTAAGCGCGCTTATATTCTTCAGTCCGAAGTTGCATCATAGAATTCTGAAAAAGATCTCCGGTTGGCTGAAGATTTCGAAACAAAGATTCGATAACTCCAGGACCCTTGTTTTTGCTGGATTAAAACAACAGCTGAGCCTTGCGGTCGTTTCGGTATTCTTTATTATACAGATTTCATTTCCATGGAGGTATTTGCTTTATCCTGGGGAGCTTTTCTGGACCGAAGAAGGCTTCAGATTTTCCTGGCGCGTAATGCTGATGGAAAAGGCGGGTTATGCCCAGTTCAAGGTGGTAGATGGGGAGACGGGCAAAAGATTCTATGTTGATAACTCAGATTTTCTAACTCCCTTCCAGGAGAAGCAAATGTCTTTTCAACCAGATTTTATTATCGAATACGCCCATTTCCTGGCGGAACATTTTAAAAAGGACGGCCATAAAAATATAGAGATCTACGTAGATAGCTACGTGGCTCTAAATGGCAGAAAGAGCGCTCCATATATAGACCCCGAGGTTAATTTGCTTAATTTCGCGGACTCTTTTGAACATAAAACATTCATTTTACCATTTAATGATGAGATTAAAGGTCTTTAGTATATTTTTCTTTTGCGGTCTTTTTGCTCAGGCCCAATATAGCCTAAGCGGAAAGGTGGTCTCTGCCGAAACCGGGGAGCCAATTCCCAATGCCGAGGTCTGGAATAAAACTGAATCTGAAGTGAGTCTGGCTAATGAGCAGGGTGAATTCAGGATCGAGAATATCGAGGCAGGGACCTATCAGTTTGCCGTATTCGGGTTTGAATATGCTATCCTGGAAAAAGAGATCACCATAGATGGAGATGTGGAGATGGACTTTCAGCTGGCTCCACTAGCAGAAAGCCTTAGCGAGGTTATGATCACCAACCGCAGGGAACAATTATTTGCCCTGAGGAAATTGAGGAAAGTAGAAGGTACGGCGATCTATGCCGGAAAGAAAAGTGAGGTGGTCCTCTTGGATAAGGTAATGGGAAACCTGGCTTCTAATAACGCCAGGCAGATCTATAACCAGGTAGTAGGACTTAACATCTATGATAATGGGGATGCAGGTCTTCAGCTGAATATTGGAGGTCGCGGGCTGGACCCTAACCGAACGCAGAATTTCAATACCCGGCAGAACGGTTATGATATATCTGCTGATGTTCTTGGATATCCAGAAAGTTATTATACCCCGCCGCCGGAAGCATTACAGGAGATCCAGGTGATTCGTGGGGCAGCTTCCTTACAGTATGGGACACAGTTTGGGGGACTCATCAATTTCAAGTTCAAGGAACCTGCAGCCGATAAGAAGATCGAGCTGGTCTCGAGACAGTCGGTTGGTTCCTATAATCTTTTTACAAGTTTCAATAGCCTGAGCGGTACGGTGGGGAAATTCAGCTATTATACCTATTACAATTTTAAAAGCGGGAACGGTTTCAGGCCGAATTCTGAATATGACTCCCACAATGCTTTTGCTCATTTGGGCTGGAAGTTCAGCGATCGCACCAGGCTTAGCTTTGAATATACCTATTTAAATTACCTGGCTCAGCAGCCGGGCGGGTTAACCGATGCGCAGTTCTATGAAGATCCAGATTACAGCAACCGGGAAAGGAACTGGTTCGATGTGAACTGGAATCTATATGCTCTGAAATTCCAACACAAATTCTCTGAAAGATCAGATTTTAGCCTGAACCTTTTTGGATTGGACGCTTCAAGGAAAGCAGTAGGCTTCAGGGAAAACAGGGTTTCTCAACCCGATGACCTGGATGCTCCGCGGGAACTTCTGGTAGATGAATTTTCTAACTGGGGTGCCGAAGCGAGGTTTCTAACCAGGTACGACCTGTTTGGTGAAGAATCGGTATTGCTTTTTGGAAGTAAATACTATGATGCCGATAATTTCCAGAAGCAGGGGCCGGGTACGGTTTCGGCGAAACCTGAATTCAATTTCACCAATGATGAATACCCGAATTATCCAAGACAGGCAGAGTATGAATTACCCAATAAGAACCTGGCCTTTTTCGGAGAGAACATTTTTAACCTGACCAATAATTTTTCTTTGACGCCCGGTTTCAGGATCGAATATATCCACACCGGTGCCATTGGATCCTACAAGAGAATTATCCTGGACCTTGCAGGAAATCCGCTGGTGAACGAGACCTTTGAAGAAGATAAGGACCTGGAGCGCAGTTTTGCCCTGCTGGGATTAGGGGCGAGTTATAATCTTGATGCTTCTAATGAGCTTTATGCTAATTTTTCCCAGAATTACCGTTCGGTCACTTTTTCAGATATCAGGATCATCAATCCAAGTTCTGTGGTGGACCCAGATATTTCAGAAGAAAGAGGCTTTACCTCAGATATCGGGATAAGGGGGAGAATTAAGAAGTATGTTTCTTATGACGCCAGTTTATTCGGTCTCTGGTATAATGAGCGAATAGGTGAGGTGACCGAGGTTCAGGATGGATTTATCGTTAGGAGAAGAGCTAATGTGGGAGATGCCTTTATCTATGGTCTGGAAACTTTTGCTGATTGGGACCTGAAAAACACTTTTTTCGACAATTGGGAGAATCATCGAATGAACCTTTTTGTGAATGCCGCTTTTACGAATTCGGAATATACCGATGCTGCTGAAGGCATCGTGAACGTGGAGGGAAACCAGGTAGAATTCATTCCCTATGTGAATTTGAAGTCCGGGCTTAATTTTGGTTATAAGAATCTTCTTGCCGGCATTCAGTATACCTACCTGTCCAGGCAGTATACAGATGCTACCAATGCTCCACAGGATAAGACCGATAACCAACGCGGAATTAAGGGAAGTATTCCCGCGTATGGAATATTGGATCTTTCAGCTTCTTACACTTACGGAAAGTTCAAACTGGAAGCAGGAATCAATAACCTTCTGGACAACTCATATTTCACCCGCAGAGCAACGGGGTATCCCGGCCCGGGAATAATTCCGGCACAGCCAATTACCTGGTATACTACGCTTCAGCTTAAGCTGTAGCCTGTGGAGCCCAGTGATTGCAAAGCATTCCCGGTGCAGCCTTTTTAGGGTTGGCACACGTAGGGGATTGGTACCTTCCGCAGTTAAGGCAATTCGGCTCGTTCTTAATGGCCGCTTTCATCTTAAAACTGTCACAGGTATGCTGGTAGCCTACACTGGTTTCATGCTTTTTGCAGTAATTGTCCTTAAAGCGGTCACAATTCATGCAGCTGTTTCCTAATCTAATGCTCATAATGATCTGTTTTAACTGAATTAAATTTACGACCCGATCACTTAAGAAGCAATATAAATAATTAAGCAGTAGTTATTTAGAGGTTAAAATTTGGTGTGCTTGAAAAAAAATTCTTCGAAATTCCCTGCCATGAGCAGGCTCTGGATTTTCAGGCATAAGTTTATCTTGTCTTAACATGTATAACTCCCTTTTTCTCACTTATTAACCTTATATTTGCATGCAATTAAATCCTTAATTGCAATGACCGCACACGATTCAAAAATACTCGGAGAGGGATTAACTTACGATGATGTACTGTTAGTTCCGGCATATTCCGATGTTCTTCCCAGAGAAGTAAGCATTCAATCAAAATTTACCAGAAACATTCCTATCAATGTTCCTATTGTATCTGCCGCGATGGATACAGTAACCGAATCCCGCATGGCAATAGCTATGGCCAGAGAAGGAGGAATAGGTGTTCTTCATAAGAATATGACCATGGAGCAGCAGGCTCTTAAGGTTCGTAAAGTGAAGCGTGCCGAGAGTGGAATGATCATAGACCCGGTAACCCTTCCTATTTCGGCAAGGGTGCGTGATGCCAAGGAGTCTATGAAAGAGCATAGCATCGGCGGGATCCCGATCGTAGATGAAAACGGTAAATTACTGGGGATAGTAACTAATCGTGACCTTAGGTTCGAAAAGAACCTTAACAGGCCTATCGCTGAGGTTATGACGTCAGAGAACCTGGTAACGGTTTCAGAAGGAACTTCTTTAGACGATGCTGAAGATATTTTACAGGCAAACAAGATTGAGAAGCTTCCCGTGATCAATAAAGACCAGAAACTGGTAGGGCTAATCACTTTTCGTGATATTACCAAGCTTACGCAGAAGCCGATGGCCAACAAGGATACTTTTGGAAGACTAAGGGTAGCTGCGGCTGTGGGAGTTACTGCAGATGCGGTAGACCGCGCAGAAGCACTGGTTAATGCCGGGGTAGACGCGATCATCATTGATACGGCTCACGGTCATACCAAAGGAGTGGTACATGTGCTGAAAGAGGTAAAGAAGAAATTCAGTGACCTTGAGGTGGTGGTAGGAAATATTGCCACGGGAGAAGCGGCAAAATACCTGGTAGATGCCGGGGCAGATGCGGTTAAAGTAGGGATAGGACCAGGTTCCATCTGTACAACTCGTGTGGTTGCGGGGGTAGGATTCCCTCAATTTTCGGCGGTACTTGAGGTTGCTGCGGCGATCAAAGGAAGCGGAGTTCCGGTGATTGCAGACGGTGGCATTAGGTATACTGGAGATATTCCTAAAGCGATCGCTGCGGGAGCTGATTGTGTGATGCTAGGATCGTTGCTAGCAGGTACCAAGGAATCACCTGGAGAGACCATCATCTTTGAAGGTCGTAAATTCAAGTCTTATCGCGGAATGGGATCTGTAGAAGCTATGCAAAAAGGTTCTAAGGACAGGTATTTTCAGGATGTGGAAGACGATATCAAGAAACTGGTGCCAGAAGGCATCGTTGGACGTGTTCCTTACAAGGGAGATCTTGAAGAAAGTATCCATCAGTTCATAGGAGGTCTAAAGGCCGGAATGGGATATTGTGGAGCCAAAGATATTGAAACCCTTAAAGAGAACGGTAAGTTCATTAAGATCACCGCTGCCGGGGTTCATGAGAGTCATCCACATGATGTAACCATTACCAAGGAATCTCCAAATTACAGCAGGTAATTATTCAAACAGAGATATAATAAAAAAAGCCCTCACATTTGTGGGGGCTTTTTCATTTTTAGAATAATATTATCTAATTCTCAACCGTGTTCTCAGCTGCCGGTTTAGGATCTTTAGGCTCAATGCCTAGTTTCTTTAAAACTTTCAGGGTAATATCATCTTCAACCCTTGAAAAAGCAAGTGCGTTGGAGCCTGCATGGAAGATCTGGGTATATCCTTCCTCGGCGATCACTTCCTGCATAGCCTTGTCTATTTTCTCATATAGAGGGCCGGTAAGTTCGTTACGCTTCATTTGCATCATTACCCCAGCCTTCTGGCGAAATCCTTTGATGTTGTTTTCCAGCTCGATGATCTTGTCTTCCTTCTGTTTCTTCAGGGTGTCTGAATAGGTTTCACTGTTCGCCTGGTAATCTTTTACCATGGTCTCATATTCCTTGATGCTGGATTCAAGGTCAGATTGCAGCTCCTTGTTATAAGATTCAAGGCCCTGGCTTACATCAGTGTTTTCAGGCATCTGGGATAAGATGTATTCGGCATCTATGGTCCCGATCTTAGATTGTGCATTCGATGAAAATGCGAAAAACATTAATAGTATTGCTAAACTAAATCGTTTCATTTTTTGTGATTTTTTCGCAAATATAACAGCCTGAGTAGAATATATCTAGTCTTTTATTTCAAAAATTGAGATTCTAGTTGTCCAGCACGCTTTTTTCTTCCTCTACGAATGCTTTGAAGTCTTCCATGTATTTCCGGGATTGTTTTTTGAAGGCACCCGGCAAGAACCAGCCAACCAGCTTCATGAACCCGCTGAACTGGAATTCGTTATCTGTGGTCCATAAAGTGCTTTTTTCAAGGGTGGGAGAGAAGCGGTTCACCTGGTAGTTATAGACGCCCTTGGCCTCATAAGTGGCGCTGTATTCTTCGGGCAGGTTGTTCTTGATAATGGTTTCGGTCATTTCTATTTGCCGCTTTCCCATATCGTACTTGAGCAGGTTCTGCGAGCCTTCTTCACCAAGCTTGCCATTGATGGGCTTCATAAAGATGAATCCGCGCTGCCAGTGCTTCATGTTTTTAGGGTCTGAAAATTTTTCCACGACCTCTTTTCGGGGCTTATTAATAGTGATCTCCAGTTGGTATTTCATAATAAGCTGATTAGTTGTAGCTTAAAGATAACATAGAATTAAATATTTCTGAAATTTATAATTTAAATCTGCTGTTTTCGTTATGCCTTTAGCTTGCAGAACCTTAACTAATTCTTATTTTTGCCCGGATAGAGATCTTATGTACAGGTAACTTCTCTTCTGGCATTTAATTTGAAGAATGCTAAATAAAACAGATTTTGAAGAAGAATTTTAGCGGATTTATTTTTGGCTTCATCTCATTGCTCCTGCTGGGTTGCGATTATTTTCAGCAATCTGATGATCGTAAGGTAGCCGTTAGAGTGAATGACTCCTATCTTTACGAAGAAGATATACAGGCCCTGATAAATGAGAACACTTCTCCCGAAGACAGCGCTATTATTGTTTCAAATTATATCACCCGCTGGGCTACCCAGCAGTTGCTCATAGACAGGGCAGAGCTGAATTTACCCCAATCTCAGCAGAATGAGTTCAACGAACTGGTGAACAATTACCGGAATGAGCTTTATACCAATGCCTATACCGATGCCGTGGTGTCCCGTGACCTGGATACTTCTCTCAACCGGGAAGATGTGGAGAAATATTATGAGCTGAACAAGGAAAATTTCATCCTGAATGAAGACCTGGTGAAACTTAGATATATCAACCTGGCCAAGAACAGCAATAACCTGGAGGAGATCAAGAGGAAATTTGAAAGGTTCAATGAAGAAGATCAGCAGGAGCTTTTGGATATGGCACTGCAGTTCAAGAACTATTCTTTGAACGATTCGGTTTGGGTAAAGACCAAATCTGTATATGATAAAATTGGTCCGCTTTCAGTAGAAGACAGATCAAGCTTGCTTAAGAAATCTAATTTTATGGAATTGCAGGATTCACTAAATGTGTATCTTGTGTACGTAAATGACGTTCTAAGCCGAAATGAGCAGGCACCCATAGAATATGCTTCGGCAACCATACGCGAGATTTTGCTGAATAAACGCAAACAAGCATTAATTAAGGAATTAGAAAAAGATATTACAAAAGATGCAATTAAGAATAATGAATTTGAAATCTTCAATTAAACCTGTTTTAGCAGGCCTGGGTGTGATACTGAGCAGTACTTTGAGTTACGGGCAGGAAGTGATCGTTACAGACAGTACTTCCATTCAGCCTGATGCCGAAGTGAGACAAGTGGAAGAAAGCAAGCAGGGTACCCAGAGGAAAAAGGTAGATGGGATTGCAGCTGTAATTGGGCAATATATTATCCTGGAAAGTGATATTGACCTTATGTATAAGGATATGCAAAGCCAGGGAATGTCTACTTCTGAAGTGACCGACTGTAATCTTGCCGGTTCCCTAATGGAAAATAAACTATATGCTCACCATGCCATACAGGATAGTATCATCATTTCTGATGCCCAGATAAATGGAATTGTAGACCAGAGACTTCAGGGACTGGTACAGCAGGCAGGTTCCATGGAAAAGATCCTGGAATTCTACAATAAGGAAAGCGAAGCTGAACTGAGACAGGAGATCTTCGATCTTACCAAGCAGAGCCAGCTTACCCAGAGAATGCAACAAAAGATCATCGAAGAGATCGAGATCACTCCAGAAGAGGTGAGACAGTATTATAACAAAATGGAAGAGAAGCCAATGTTCGGAACAGAGGTGGAACTTTCACAGATCGTGATCGAGCCGGAGATCCCTGAATCTGAAAAACAAAAGATCATAGATCGACTAAATGAGTTTAAGGCAGATATCGAGGAAAATGGTGCGAGCTTCTCTACCAAAGCAGTTCTTTACTCCCAGGATCCTGGAACGGCTTCAGATGGAGGTAGAATTACTCTTACCCGTAAAGATCCATTTGTAAAGGAATTTAAGGATGTAGCTTTTAGCCTTCAGGAAGGAGAGATCAGCGAGCCTTTTGAAAGTGAATTCGGTTATCATATCATCCAGATCGACAAGATCAGGGGGCAGACCGTAGATCTAAGACATATACTTTTGATCCCTGATGTGACTAACGCTTCCGTAGAAAAAGCCAAGAAAGAAATAGATACCATCAGGAAAAAGATCGTGAACGGCGACCTTGAATTTGCAGCTGCGGCGAGAGAAGCTTCAGACGAGGAAGAAACCAAGAATGAAGGAGGTAAGCTTATTAATCCTCGTACCGGGGATACCAGATTCGAACTTACCAAGATAGACCCGGAGCTGTTCAAGCAGGTTGAAGGTCTGGAAGAAGGTGAAGTTTCCCTGGTGCTAAGCCAGAAGGACAGAACGGGAAGGCCACAGTTCAAGATCATCAAGGTTACAAAAAAGATCCCTGAGCATGAGGCAGATTATGCTACAGATTATCAGAAGATAAAGGAACTTGCACTAAGGGATAAGCAGCTTGATGCTATCGCCGAGTGGCAGAAAGAAAAAATTAACGACACCTATATAAAAGTGAATGGTAAATATCGCGACTGCGATTATACCAGTGACTGGGTGAAAAACTAAAATTATATGTCTGACGTTGCACTGGTAGAAAAGTTAGTAGATAAGCATCAGGATCTCAAGAGAGAGATCGCAAAGGTGATTGTTGGTCAGGATGAGGTGGTAAACCAGATCCTTCTAAGTATTTTCTCCGGTGGTCATTCATTATTGATCGGGGTTCCCGGGCTGGCCAAGACGCTAATGGTGAATACCATCGCCCAGGCCCTGGGTCTTAATTTTAAACGTATACAGTTCACCCCAGACCTTATGCCCAGTGATATACTTGGAGCAGAGATCCTGGATGAGAACAGGAAGTTCAAATTCATCAAAGGACCCATTTTCACCAATATACTACTGGCTGATGAGATCAACCGTACCCCGCCTAAAACCCAGGCAGCGCTGCTGGAAGCCATGCAGGAACGAGCGGTTACCGTAGCCGGGCATCACTATAAACTGGATCTGCCTTATTTTGTGCTGGCAACCCAAAACCCAATAGAGCAGGAGGGAACCTATCCCTTACCGGAAGCCCAGCTGGACAGGTTCATGTTCGCCATCCACCTGCAGTATCCCAGTTTTGAAGAAGAAGTAGATGTGGTGAAAACCACTACTACCGACGAGTTCCAGCAGGTGAATGCATTATTCACAGCCCAGGAAATATCAGATATTCAGCATGTGATAAGAAGAATTCCCGTTCCCGATAATGTGGTGGAATACGCCGTTAGACTGGTAGGAAAGACCCGTCCTCAAAACGGCGCGCCAGACCTCATCAAAAACTACGTTGATTGGGGTGCAGGGCCAAGGGCCTCGCAAAACCTTATTATGGCCGCTAAAACCCACGCCGCGGTGAACGGTAAATTCTCGCCAGATATCGAGGATGTTCAGGCAGTTGCTTTCGGAATTCTAAGGCACCGAATCATTAAGAACTATAAGGCAGAGGCAGAGGGCATCACCGAAGAAGAGATCATCAGGAAATTGTTCTAGATGATCGGGATTATCCTAAAAAATAAATTAGCTTACAGTATCTTATTTTATGTTTTCTGGGGCGGCTCTTTTTACGCTACAATTTTGAACCTTGGCGAAGGTGCCACAGAAATTCTAAGATGGTTTCTTAGGTTGCTAATTTTCCTTTTCTGGTTGCCAGTACTGCTGGATATGATCAAGACCAAAATAAAGAATAAAATATTCTGGATCCTTTCCATGTTTTTACTTCCCTTTTTCGCCCCGGTAGTTTATATCTTCCGGCGGAAAAATCTTGTGCATCTGGAAACCAATAAATTTAAATTTGGGAAATAAACCCGGTAAAATTGATAAATTCTCAATTTATTACCCTTAAATTGGTTTTTACTGAATTTTTAGCTATCAAAATTATAATTTCAGAAATTATTTATACTAAATTCTGAGATTCACTTCCAATTTTCAAAATCCCTTAGAAATCCCTATTTTTGCAAGACTTTTTTAGAACAAAAAAACAAACAGAATATGGCATACGATATTGATATGATCAAAAAGGTGTATAGCCACATGGCCGAGAGAGTGAATACTGCTCGCGAGGTTGTTGGAAAGCCTTTGACACTTTCAGAAAAGATCCTTTACTCTCACCTGTGGGATGGTCAAGCGACCGAAGCCTACAAAAGAGGTAAAGATTACGTTGAATTCTCACCAGACAGAATTGCCTGCCAGGATGCGACCGCGCAAATGGCTTTATTGCAGTTCATGCAGGCCGGGAAGAAAAAAGTTGCGGTTCCTACCACTGTTCACTGTGATCACCTGATCCAGGCGAAAATGGGAGCTGCGATCGACCTTCAGTCAGCTAACAAGACTAGTAGCGAGGTTTTCGATTTTCTGGAATCAGTATCTAACAAGTATGGTATCGGATTCTGGAAGCCGGGAGCTGGAATTATTCACCAGGTAGTTCTTGAGAACTATGCCTTCCCGGGAGGAATGATGATTGGTACAGATTCTCACACCGTGAACGCAGGTGGACTTGGAATGGTAGCCATTGGTGTTGGTGGAGCTGACGCTGTAGATGTAATGGCCGGAATGCCATGGGAGCTTAAATTCCCGAAACTAATTGGAGTTAAATTAACCGGAAAACTTTCTGGATGGACGGCTCCTAAAGATGTGATCTTAAAAGTTGCTGGTATCCTTACCGTAAAAGGTGGTACTGGTGCAATCATCGAATATTTTGGAGAAGGTGCACGCAGCATGTCCTGTACAGGTAAAGGAACTATCTGTAATATGGGGGCTGAAGTTGGTGCAACCACTTCTACTTTTGGGTATGATGACTCTATGGAGCGTTACCTGAGAGCTACCAACCGTGCAGATGTTGCAGATGCAGCCAATGAAGTACGTGAGCACCTTACAGGTGATGATGAGGTATATGCAAATCCAGAGCAGTATTTCGATGAAGTTATCGAGATCAACCTATCTGAATTGAAACCTCACCTAAATGGACCTTTTACTCCAGACCTTGCGACTCCAATTTCAGAAATGGGAGAAAAGGCAAAAGAGCATGACTGGCCAATCAATGTAGACTGGGGTCTTATTGGTTCATGTACCAACTCTTCTTACGAAGACCTTACTAGAGCCGCTTCTATTGCTAAACAAGCCGTGGACAAGAAAGTAAAAGCAAAATCTGATTTCGGTATCAACCCGGGATCTGAGCAAATTAGATATACTGCAGAAAGAGACGGACTGCTACAGATCTTTGAAGATCTTGATGCGACTATCTTTACGAATGCCTGTGGGCCATGTATCGGTCAGTGGGATCGTTCAGACAGGAAAGGTGAAGAGAAGAACACGATCGTTCACTCCTTCAACCGTAATTTCTCTAAACGTGCAGATGGTAACCCGAATACTCACGCTTTCGTAGGTTCTCCAGAAATGGTTGCCGCGATCGCAATTTCAGGTAGACTTGATTTCGATCCAACTCGTGATAAACTGATCAATGAGGATGGTGAAGAAGTAATGCTTGATGAGCCACAGGGAATTGAATTACCAACAAAAGGATTTGCTGTAGAAGATGCAGGGTATATTGCGCCAAAAGAAGATGGTAGCGATGTTGAAGTAAAAGTTGCTGAAGATTCTGAAAGACTTCAGTTATTGACTCCTTTTGAGCCATGGGACGGTAAGAACCTAACCGGGGCGAAACTTCTTATCAAGGCCCACGGAAAATGTACTACCGACCATATCTCTATGGCTGGACCATGGTTGCGTTACCGAGGTCACCTGGATAACATTTCTAACAACTGTTTGATTGGAGCGGTTAACGCTTTCAATATGAAAACGAACTTCGTGAAGAACCAATTGACAGGTGAATACGATGGAGTACCTGCAGTACAGAGAGAATACAAGAAAGAGGGAATCCCGACGGTAGTTGTGGGTGACCATAACTACGGTGAAGGTTCTTCGAGAGAGCATGCAGCCATGGAGCCAAGACACTTAGGTGTTAAGGTTGTTCTTGTGAAATCTTTCGCTCGTATCCACGAGACTAACCTGAAAAAACAGGGAATGTTAGGTCTTACTTTCGCGAATGAGAACGATTACGATCTTATTCAGGAAGATGATACCTTCAACTTCGTAGATCTTGAGGATTTTGCTCCAGACAAGCCTCTAACTATCGAGATCGTTCATGCTGATGGAAGCAAGGATACCATTAAGGCGAACCATACTTACAACGCTCCACAGATCGAGTGGTACAAGCACGGTTCAGCGCTTAACCTTATCAAGAAGCAAAACGCAGCTTAATTTTAGCTGAAATTATAAAAAGAAAACTCCCTTTTCAGGGAGTTTTTTTATGTCTTAACTTTGCGAAAATTTAGCTTTGAGCCCAATGAAATTATTCAAGAACCAGTGGTCTAATATCATCTTTATCGTGGTCATCCTGGCCATGATCATTCCCCAGACCAGGAAGCCTATACAGATCTTTGTAAATAAACTCATTTCTTTCGCTCCTTCGGTAAACGACGAGGAAGACAGGGAGAAAATTGCCAATTATAACTGGGTGCTGGAAGATTCACGTGAAAAGCGCGTAGAATTTGAAGAGTTTAAAAACGAGGTTGTGATCTTGAATTTCTGGGCTACCTGGTGCCCGCCATGTATCGCAGAAATGCCGAGCTTTCAGGAATTATACGAAGATTACGGTGAGAAAGTGACTTTCCTGTTTGTATCATCTGAACATCATGAAACAACAGACGGGTTTATGAAACGAAAGCGTTTTAGCCTGCCTTCCTATAAAATGCTTACGAAAGCCCCTGAACCCATGATAGGCAAAACACTTCCTACCACCTACGTGATCGCTAAAGATGGAAGCATTGTGGTAGACAAGGTTGGTGCCGCAGATTGGAACAGTGATAGTTTCAGGAAAACCCTGGATAAATTGCTCGCGGAATAATTTATAATTTATTGAAAAAGGATTTCAGGAACTGAGGATGAAATAGAGATAACATTATTTTTAGATCTTCGGAAAAACTGGTCTCTTCATCCAGGAACCTGAAAATATCCTGAATCGAATTTTTTGTGTAGAACTTGGTGAACAAAGATTCCCCCAGGTCATTTCGCTTTTCCAGCACATCCAGGAAGATCGCATCGTATTTTCTGAATTTATTATTCTGTAGTCCATAGGAAGGTCTCCTACTGCTTTTAATGTTCTGGATGAGTTGTTCTATCTTTTTCTCGGTATTCTTAAAGGAATAACCCGAAGATGCCTTTACCCAGCCCCCGGCAGTTCCGATCCTGGTGAGATAATCGGTATTTTCGCTATGGAAATCAAAATCGGTCATCGGGATCATGCCCTTTTCGGTTTCGGTGATCTTATAGTTTTCGATCTTTAGGATCTGCGATAGATATTTCTCCAGGTAAATATCATACTCTTTATCCTCGACTAGAAAAGGTGTGAAAAAGGTGAATTCAACCAGGGCTTTATTTTTCGAGAGGGGAAGTACATAGGTGAAACTTGTGGAATCTTTGTATTTTATTCGATAGTCCATCATAGTGAAAAGGCTTTCATCAAAATGCTCCTTTTCGGTCTCAATTTCCCATCCCTTGAAATGCTGGTAGATCACGGCAGATTTTTCGTCCTGCTTATACTCTTCTGGAGGCCGACTGTCGAAAAAATGTGTGGCGGTATAATTCCCTTTCCTTCCAATAGCGGTCCTGGTTACCTGGTCAATTTTTTCGATCTCATCCTTCACAAAGCTGATATCTTCAGACCTTTCCAGTTTTTTCCTTATAAAATTATAGAAATCAAGAGATTTCAGCATCTTATAGGAATAGGGTTCCAGATTAAGTATCTCTTCGGTTTCAGAAGAAATGAATCTACCCATTTGCCAGCTTTTATGAACCAGGTGATCCCAGGAGCCCATATTCTCTTCCCAGAAGCACCAGGTCTTATCGTTGTCAGTTTTATCTGAAGGGTCGATGATAATTATCTTCTTCCCCTTGAAGAAAACGTCGTTGCTAATGCGGTAGGCTAACTGTAATCCAGCCAGACCACCGCCAACTATGGCATAATAATAATCTGGCGTTATCATTTATGGGTAAGTCCTATTTTCTGAAGTATTTAAAAGGCACGAACAACATCCCGAAGCATTCACCATCATCTTTTCCCAGATGTTTGTGATGCATTTTATGGGCTCTTCTAATTCCCTTGGCGTATTTGTTATTTGCGTTCCTGAATATTTTGAATCTCTGGTGGATAAAGATATCGTGTACGGTAAAATAAGTGATCCCGTAAGCCAGGATTCCCAGGCCGATAGGCAGACCAATCCAGATATCTTCATATTTCCATAAAAGGAAGCAGCCTATACTTACCAAGGCGTAAAAAACGAAGAAAAGGTCGTTTCTCTCCCACCAGCTGCTGTGATCTTTGCGGTGGTGATCCTTATGGAGTTTCCATAGAAATCCGTGCATTACATATTTATGGGTAAACCAGGCCATTCCCTCCATGATGATGAAGGTTCCCAGAAACACTGCAATCCATAATAAAACATTCATAATCTGTATTCTTTTATATAAGGTTCAGTCGGTAGGAAATATAAGATTTTGCAAGGAGACCGGCCTTCTGATAGTTTGGTACTCTAATCCTGCGTTTTCTTATTTCCAGCGACGGAACTCTTTTTAATTTTTGTAATAATTTCCTGTAGTAAATATACGCCGTATAGACTCCAAATTTAGCTTCTACGGGCAAATGTGCAATTCCTTTTAGACCTTTATGAAAATCCTCTTCGATCTCTTTAATGATCTGTTCCTTGTTCATTTCGTTAAGTTGGGACAAATCTACATTGGGGAAGTAACTCCTGCTCAGGTCCTCGTAATCTGCTTTAAGATCCCTTAAAAAATTCACCTTTTGAAAAGCCGATCCCAGGCTCATGGCCGAATCCTTTAATTCTTCATATTTTTGTTCATTTCCCTTCACAAATACCTTTAGGCACATAAGGCCTACTACATCTGCACTTCCGTAGATATACTGGCGGTATTCCTCCATACTTAGATATTCGTTCTTATGAAGATCGAGGCGCATGCTATCCATAAAGGAATTATATAACTCTTTCTGGATGTCGTATTTATGAACGGTTTCCTGAAAAGCGTTCAAAATGGGATTCATGGAAATCTTCATCTCTATGGCTTTGTGAAGATCTGTTTCAAAATCCTGAAATAATTTTTTCTTGTCGTAATCGTGGAAGGTATCCACAATCTCATCAGCGAATCTCACAAATCCGTAAATGTTATAAATATCCTGCCTTATGGAAGGAGCTAGCATTTTTGTGGCCAGGGAGAAAGAGGTGCTGTAAGAATTGGTTACGGTCTTACTGCAGGACCTGGACACGATGTCAAAAAGGGCTTTCATATCAATTTTTTTCATTTTTTTCGATTAGACCGGCTGCCAGTTTCCCTGAAATCAGGGAAGGGGGGACACCAGGACCGGGCACGGTTAATTGCCCTGTAAAGTATAGTTGGTCTACTTTTTTACTTCGTAACTTAGGTCTGAGAAACGCGGTTTGGAATAGCGTATTGGCCATTCCATAGGCATTTCCTTTATAAGAATTATAGGCTTCCTTAAAGTCTTTCACACAAAAGGATTCCTTAAATATAATATTTGTTTTCATTTTTTGCCCGGTGATCTTTTCAAAACGCTCCAGGATAATATTAAAATAACGTTCTCTTATCTCTGGCGTATCTTCCAGGTCTGGAGCTAATGGAATTAAAAAGATACCGGCTTCCTTACCTTCCGGAGCGCAGGTTTCGTCTGTTATAGATGGGAAACTGGCGTAAAAAAGCGGATTCTCAGGCCAGGCTGGGTCATCATAAATATCTTTTGCATGCGCTTCAAAACTACTGTCGAAAAATAAAGTGTGGTGAGAAACATTATCCAGCTTCTTATCGAATCCCACATAAAAGAGCAGGGAAGAAGGTGCGAAGGTTTTATTATCCCAATATTTTTCTGAATACTGTCTGAGTTCTGGTTTCAGCAGTTGTTCGGAATGATGGTAATCTGCACCGGTTAGTATTTTATCTGCAAAATGCTGTTTACCATTTACCTGAAGTCCGATCGCTTTTGAATTTTCGGTAATGATCTTCTCAACGGGTGAATTCAAATGAAATATCACTCCAAGGGATTCTGCCAGGTCTCTTATACCTTCTATCACCTTGTACATTCCGCCTTTAGGATGCCAGGTGCCCAGGCCAAAATCGGCGTAGTTCATAAAGCTGTAGAAAGCCGGGGTGTCACTCGGTTTGGCGCCAAGGAATAATACCGGGAATTCCAGTATCTGCCTGAGTTTATTGCTGGAGAAATCCTTGCGAACATCAGAACTTATATTGGTAAAGAAACGGCCCAGTCTTGTTGCAGTTGCCGGGGTGACCAGCTCAAGGGGAGATATGCCGGGCCTGTATACAAGGTCCTTAATGGCAATATCATAATTATCCTGAGCCTTAGAAATAAAATTTTCCAGTTTTTGAGAGCTTCCCGGTTCTACCTTTTCAAAATTGTCGTAGATCTCGTTTAAGGAACCTGGAATAAGGACTGAATCGTCCTTTCCAAAATATACCTGGTAGGCGGGATCCAGCTTTTCCAGCTGATAGTAGTCTGAAGTTTTCTTGTCAAAATCTGCAAAGAATCTTTCAAAGACATCGGGCATCCAGTACCAGGTAGGGCCAATATCAAAGGTGAATCCTTCTTTTTTTAGCTGGCGGGCTCTTCCGCCTACGCTATCGTTCTTTTCAAAAACCTCTACTTCATAACCCGCTTTCGCGAGATAGCAGGAGGCGGCAAGAGATGAAAAACCTGAGCCTATAATATTGATCTTCTTTGGCATTTAAGGGATTTTAAAGGGTCTTTGCGAAATCGAAAACCGAAGTATGTACCTTAATATTTTCAGCCAGACCTTTTGTTTCTATTTCCTTGGTGCGCTGACCAAATAACAATAATTCGTGATTCTTTTCCTGACAAATCTTTTCCTGGAAATCATCAATGAACTCCTGGATGTTCGTATTTACAGGAGTGATGGTAAGGTAACTTACGAAAACCAGGTTCTTATGGATTTTCATCAGGTAATCCATATTGTCTAAAGGAAGGCTTGGGCCAAGGTATATGGCGTTTTTACCCGCATTTAATAATTCGTAGTTCAGGTAAAGTATTCCTATATCGTGAATCTCGTTATCTGGAAGAAACAGGACGTATAACTTTTCATCTATTTGGTCTGGGATCTCAGCCTTAAGATCGGCAATGTTCAAATAGATTTTCTGTTTGATGAGTTCAACGATATAATGCTCATGTATTGGCTTTATGGTATCTGTTTGCCATAACAGGCCGATCTCTTCTAAAAGTGGCAGAAAAACATCGTGGAAAACCTCTCTGAAGGTCCTCTTGGATCTCAGTTTATTATAGGTTCTCTGGAACAGGCGGTCATCAAAATTCATCATGGCCAGCTTGAAGGAATTCTTCGCCCTGTTCTCTTCACTGGAAGATGCCGAAATTCGTTTTACCAGGTCATTGATCTCCTCCTCCTGCATCTTGGAGATGCGTGATATCTTGTATCCATGTCCGTTGAGAAAGGCGATGTTCAATAGTTTCTGGAGGTTCTGGCCGTTATAAGTTCTAATATTGGTGTCTGTCCTTTCGGGATTCAGTATATCGTAGCGTTTTTCCCAGATCCTTATGGTGTGAGCTTTTATTCCACTAAGGTGTTCAAGGTCTTTAATACTGAAATTTTGTTTAATATGTTCCATGATTTTCTATAGGGATTAAACAAATCTAAACAATAATAATCAGCTATTGATTTATTAAAATGTTAAATGTTTAATATTATAAATAGAAAATTAAACAAAATAATTTCAGGCAAAGGAAGACCTTTTTCGAAAGCTTCGAAATTCAGTTTAATTTAGTAAATAATTAATGTGGGAAAAATGTATTGAAAAGTCAGGAATAGTACCCGAGGCGGGACTTGAACCCGCACGCCCTAATGGACACATGGCCCTCAACCATGCCTGTCTACCAATTCCAGCACTCGGGTTTGAGATTATGGAAGAGCTCCATAGGCTGGTAATAAAAAACCGGAGGTCATCCGGTGTAGAACTTAATAGTGATCTGGCTGGGGCTCGAACCCAGGACCCTCTCCTTAAAAGGGAGATGCTCTACCAACTGAGCTACCAGATCATTAATATTTCAAAATCTAACAAATTCTTTGATCTGGTTGGGCTTCCGGGAGGAAAAATATATACCCAATAAAATTCAGATCAAAAAAAGTGATCTGGCTGGGGCTCGAACCCAGGACCCTCTCCTTAAAAGGGAGATGCTCTACCAACTGAGCTACCAGATCATTAAAATGCATCCGTCTTTTTGCGAATGCGGGTGCAAATATACATTCATTAATTTATTTTTCAAGCCTAAATTGGTATAATTTTATCATAGTTTTGCCTTTCACTCATTTTAAGGAGATTATCGAATGAAAATTTTTCTAATAGGATATATGGGATCTGGAAAATCCCATATCGGAAAGCGTTTAGCGGAAAGAATTGAGCAAGAATTTATAGATTTTGATGAAGAAATCGAAAAAATGGAAAATTCCAGAATTTCTGAGATTTTTCGGCAAAAAGGGGAGATCTATTTTAGAAAATTAGAGAGAAAGGTATTGGAAAGAATGCTTAAGCTTGATCAGCAAGCGGTGATCTCACTCGGAGGAGGCACACCCTGCTATGGAGATAATATGGAGTTGATAAAAAATTCTGATGATGTAGTATCCTTTTACCTGAAGCTAAATGTGCAGACTCTTACCGAAAGGCTTCAGGCCGAGAAAGAGCATCGTCCCGTGATAAGCCACCTGGAAAATGAAGAGAAATTAGAAGAGTTCATCAGGAAACATCTTTTTGAAAGAGGTTTCTATTATAACCAGAGTGATCACATCATCAACTGTGACTCTAAGATTTCAGAAGAGATAATAGAAATGATTCAGCAGAAATTAGGATAATACGACCCTGTCCTTACCTTTTTCAAAAATAACCTTTACAGTTTCACTCAGGGAAGTAGAAAGAGAAATTCCCTTAAAATCGGCTTTTACCGGGTATTTCTTATGGTTTCTATCTACCAGGACCGCGGTTTTGAATTGTTTTAAGGGAACATCCAGGAAATGCCTTACTCCGTAGATAAGGGTGGTGCCCGAGTTAAGTACATCATCTACCAGGATGATCGCCTTGTTCTTATAATCTTCCGGCTTAAGCGAGGTCTTTACCTCACCCAGGGGATTCTTTTTGTCTATCTCAACCTTACAAAGGGTAGTGGTTAAAGGGGAGATATCCTTGAGTTCAGCTTCAAGTCTCCTGGCTACCTCGTAACCGTTCTTGAGGATACCGGCAATGATGATCTCTTTTTCTTCAACATTGCTCTCGTAAACCTGATAGGCGATACGTCGAATTTTATGTTTTATCTCTTCCTGGTTTAAAATTGGATGATGATCTTTCATCTCTTATTTTTTTCTGAATTTAAAAAACAATTCATTTCCCTGTCTTGGAGGAATAGAATTATAACATCGCTCCAAAATATCTATTTTGAAGTAGGGGCTAAAATACGCTAAATATTCTTCTTTATTTCCGCCGAATGGCGGGCCGTCTTCTTTAAGTTCGAAATCGAAAAGCAGGCCGGCGATTTTACCTTCATAAGTAAGGAGCTCTGATGTTTTCTTGGCATATTCCGGCCTTTTTTCTACCGGGATGGCACAAAAAAAGGTCTGCTCAAGGATAAGATCAAATGAGCCTGCCATTTCAAAGAAATCCTGCTGTATTAAGTTTTTTTCTGGGAACTCAGGAATTCGCTTCTTTAGATTTTCCAGGGGTTCCCTGGCGATATCACAAACGAATACATTGCTGAAACCATTTTTGAAGAGATATTCGGCTTCATAAGAATTACCTGCTCCCGGGATCAATATACGAAGCTCTTTATCTTCAATTTGGTCAATATATTGCTTTAACGGGGTAGAGATATGTCCAATATCCCAGCCGGTGTTACCCTCTTTATATCTATTGGACCAAAATTCGCTATTCATCTTTTTTATTCTGATCCTTAAATTCATCCTCGGCATTTTCGAACCAGTCGTCAATATCCCTGCGGTCCTTTTTGGTAGGCCTTCCCGTACCTTTTTTGCGATAATAATCTTTGGAATATTTGAGCAGGTCAAGCTTTTCGAAGGCTTCTTTAGGCGTTACATCATGCACATAAATATTCACCAGTTTCGCGCCCACCCTGCTTTTTGGCAGGTCCAGGATTTCCAGTTCGTAATTTATCTGGTTCTTTCTTACCCTGAGCTTGTCCCCCGGGAAAACATCCTTGGAAGGTTTTAAGATCTCATCGCCCAATCTTACCTTACCCTGCTTGCAGGCGTTGGTCGCAATACTCCTGGTCTTAAAATATCGCACGCACCATAAAAATTTATCAACTCTCATAATTTGACCTCTAAATCAGCGTTCATAATGAAGCAAAAATACTAGATTATTGTATCTTGCGGCTCCAAAATATAATTCTGATGAGATTAAACAAAATATTAACGATCTGCCTGTTGGCATTTCTTGTATTTTCATGTGATAAGGATGATGACAATGGGTCAACTCCGGTTCCTCTAAGGGACAGGGGAGAGCAGGCAATTGCAGATGATCAGGCTTTAATAGAATACCTTTCAACGCATTTTTATAATTACGAGGAGTTCGAGGACCCTGCCGAAGATTTTGATTATATAGTTAGGCTTGATACCATTGCCGGGGAAAATGCAGATAAGACCCCTATCATCGAGTCTGAAAAGCTTATCACCAAAACGGTGAATAATCAGGGTGTAGACCAGCAGTTATATGTGCTGGTAGTGAGAGAGGGTGAAGGTCAGAAACCTACTTTCGCAGATTCTACTTACGTGACCTACCAGGGGGAATTGCTTACTGGTACTGTCTTTGACAGCAGGTTAAAATCGCCGACCTGGTTTAGTTTAACGCCTTATTTTAATCGTTCTTCAATAGAAGGAACATTGGTAGAAGGCTTTCCGGAAGGTCTTGAAGAATTCCGTGGAGCAACAGGATTTACCACCAATCCAGATAATACGATCACCTGGAATAATGATTTTGGAGTAGGATCTATCTTTATGCCTTCAGGACTGGCTTATTTTGCGGCTGCGCAGCCTAAGATTCCTTCTTATTCGCCAATTATTTTCAACATTAATATGTACAGGGTGAACGAGGCAGATCACGACAGGGATGGAATCCCTTCTTATATGGAAGATCTAGATGGTGATGAAGACCTATTAAATGATGATACAGATGATGACGGAGTGCCTAATCATTCAGATCCGGACGATGACGGGGACGGTACCCCAACTAGAGAAGAGATCGTAATCAACGAGGATGGTACGATCAGTTTTCCAGACTCCAATAATAATGGAACACCAGATTATTTAGATCCAGATACTTTTTAGGATTAATAGAAAATCTATTAATAAAAAAGCCCTGCCTTTCAGCAGGGCTTTTTTTATTGAGAATATTTTTTATTTACCTCCTATAGATTGCAAGTCATCTATGCAATCCTGGTCCAGTTCGGGAACTCCGCCACCTTCTATCACGTCTACGACCCCGCTTCCAAATTCAATGGAAGCTCTCATAAGGCAGCCGCTGTTAACACAATGTCCGTTATTTTCTGGGTCTTCATGGTCACTCGTTTGTTCCGTGCCCAGGTTTACCAGGCCGAACAAATGAGAAAACTCGTGGTTTAATGTGGCACCTTCGATAGTAGCTCTTCTGGGAGCGTTATTCCGGCTGGCAAAATCCCTGATGGTTTTCCCATAGATGACCATAGAGGTATTTCTAAAGGCTGAACCCAGAACAAATTTCTCGTCGGTATCCTTTTCATTGTGTCCATCGGCGAAATAGATCCAAACGGCAATTTCGTCTCCAACATTATAGGCGGTGCGTTCTTGTTTTTCGATTTCCACTACTTCTTCAATGGAAAATGGAGCTTTCCCGGAAGAAGGCACAGACCTCAGGTTGATGCTTATCCCGTCTGGTTTATAGGTCCTGGATTCAAGAAAATTTCTGAAAATAGAGATGGCTTCATCTGAAGGTTTATAGTTTTCCACATACACGATCTCTATATTCATTGAGGTGTAGGTGGCGTCGTTCAACAGGTCTGAAGCTGAGGTTCCCAGGCTCTTGAGATTCGCCGATCGGTCAATGCCGTCACCACCATCACTGGGGCTTTCTGAGGTACAGGAAATAACCAGGCTTAGGCTGACAAATAGTAGAAGTAATCTTTTAAATCTTATCATGGCAATTTTTAAGCATTAATTCAAAAATAGTAAAAATCACGAGTTTAAGTAATTGTAGTTTCTAAGCCGTTGCAAAAACGAAGCTTAAGCTTATCTATTTAATTTTTAAACAGGCCAGATATTCATAGTTTTCTCCGGTAATAAGGATCTCGGTTTCGAATCCGTTTTCTGAAGCATATTTTTCAAGCAATTCTGGATCTATATATAACCAGTCGAAGCTCTCGGAGGTTTCCTCTTTATAGCTTACCCTGAATTCGAATTCTCCATAATATTTTTCTGAAGCCTCGATTTCATCATCGAATAGATAGATGAGATCTGAGGAATCCATAAGTATTTTTCCTCCTTCCTTCAGTAAACTTTTGCAGTGATTGAAAAAGTTTTTGAGGTTTTCAAGTTTTCCTATGATGCCGCTTCCGTTCATAAGCATTAAGATCGTATTGAACTTTTCATTTTCGATACTGAAAAAATCCTGGCAGCTAGCATTTACCACACCTCGCTTCCTGGCAATTTCAATAGCTCCCGGGGAAGTATCTATGGCATGAACTTTCAGATTTTCATTTTTCTGAAGATAGAGTGCATGGCTTCCGGCACCACAACCCACGTCCAGCACTTTTCCCTGGCAGGATAAAAGGGCCTTCTGTTCTATCTTGGGCATCTCATTGAAATCTCTGAATAAATATTCCGTAGGAATAATGTCATCATCAAAATCTGGAGAATGCACGTTGATATTCGTTCTATCATTTTCTTCGTAGAATGCTTTAATGGCATTGCCGAATATATCCTTATTTTTGTCCAATGGAAGAAATTCTTAAGAGGTTACCTGAAAAGGCCAAAGATAAGAAGAAGGAGAATAGGAAATTCTTTTCCAGGCTAAAGAAACGTCCGCCGAAAGACCTGGATTCTTTAATGCTGGAATTGCACGAAGATGAATTTTCCAGGACAGACTGCCTTAATTGCGCCAACTGCTGTAAGACTACCGGCCCGTTGTTTACCCAGAAGGATATTGAAAGAATTAGCCGGCATTTCAGGATGAAGCCCGGAGAATTTATCGATACTTATCTCAGGCTGGATGAGGATAATGATTTTGTACTTCAATCTGTCCCCTGCCCATTCCTTGGCGCAGATAATTATTGCTCCATTTACGATAAAAGACCTAAGGCCTGCCGGGAATATCCCCATACAGACCGGAAGGATTTTTATAAAATTTCTAGTATAACCATAAGAAACACGGCGGTTTGCCCGGCTGCCTATAACATTGTGGAGGAAATGAAGAAAAGATTGAAAAACTAACTTTTAGGTCTAAAATATTTTGTTTTTCTTTAACAAAATATTTGACCATGAAAAAACTATTACTCCTTCTTTTCTTATCGACTTCCAACCTTTTTGCGACCAACTGGTATACAGATCTGGAAACCGCGCAGAAAGTCGCCATTGCCAGCAATAAATTGATCATAGTAGACTTCTGGGCAGACTGGTGCGGTCCCTGTAAGAAGATGGACCGGGACGTATGGGGTGAGGAAGAAGTGAAGACCGTCCTTGCCGATTATGTTCCGCTAAGGGTAGATTTTGATACTCAAAGGCAATTAGTGAATCAATACGGAGTTCGTGGAATTCCTTACGTGGTAATTATGGATGCCAATGGTAAGGTGCTTCACAACAATCTTGGGTACACAGATAAGAATCAAACACTGCGTGTTCTTGAAAAATACAGGTTGAACACCTCTTTTATGCAGCTGGAAACCGCCTATTTTAATCGGCAGCCAAGTTATTCCACGGCTTTAAGGCTCGCGCAGAAATATCTGGATTTCAGTCTCTATGTGGAAGACCCGGGGGTTAGGAAAACTGTACTATCTCTTGCCAAAGAATATCTATCGGAAACCGAAGACCTGCTGGACTCCAAACAGTCTAATTACAATATGGTGGAGCAGAAGATCGAACTCCTCGAGGCGAATGTGGACCTTTACGATGGCAATTATCGTAAACTGGCGAGATTCCTTGAAAAAAAGATCGATGAGGAAGATTTAAGAAAATATAACTGGGGTATTTACTGCTTTTTGAATTACTGTAAATTCAAAGAGGAAGATGACGAGGAAAATATTCAAAAATGGGAAGATGAATTGAACCAGCTAAAAAATCCGGAGGTATACTGGACCAGGTATTCCAAACTGGTCGCTTCAAAAGAATAAAAAAAGAATTTTTTAGAAATAAAAAGCCCGAACATTAAGATGTTCGGGCTTTTTCGTGAAAGTGAATAAGGCGGTTATTCCTGGTATAGCAGATATTTTTGCCTCATTTTATCGTAATTAGATAATCCCTCTTTCCAGCTATCCCTGATTTGCTGAAATGACCTGCCGCTTTCAATTTGTTTCTGGAGTTCCTTGGTTCCGGCAAGTTTTGTGAAAAACTGGTTGAAGAACTCCTCTTTTTTAGCCGTATGCTCATATGCCTCAATGAGCCATTCCAGGTTTAAAGCTGATAAATATTCTGCCCCGGTTAGGTCTTTTCCATAACATGTTTTTCCTAAATGCTTGGGATTGGTAGCGCCATCTTTTGATTGCGGGGTATAGCTGAATCCATAATAATTTTGGTCAAGAAATGGCGATCCGAAAACCTGGAACTGTTTGTCGGTTCCGCGGCCAGCATTCACATTGGTACCTTCAAAAAAGCAAAGGCTGGGATAGAGGTTGATCGATCTATCGTTGGGTAGGTTAGGGGAAGGTTTAACCGGAAGGGAGTAAGGTTTAGAGTGATCGTAGTTTTCCATTTCTATGATCTTAAGCTCGCAGGCAATGCCATTTTTCAGCCATTTTTCACCATTGATCATTCGGGCATATTCGCCAATGCTCATGCCGTGTACCACCGGAACAGGGTGCATGCCCACAAAACTTTTAAATTCTTTCTCTAGGATAGGCCCATCAATATAATGCCCGTTGGGGTTGGGCCTGTCCATCATGATAAGCGGAATGTTATTCTCAGCGCAGGCTTCCATCAGGTAATGCAGAGATGAGATATAAGTGTAAAACCTTGCTCCTACATCCTGTATATCGAAGATCATGATCTCAATATCCTTTAAAGCTTCCGGGGAAGGTTTTTTATTGCTGCCGTAAAGCGAAACAACGGGAAGGCCGGTCCTGGTATCAACGCCATCCTTTATAATTTCACCGGCATCGGCCGTGCCTCGAAATCCATGTTCTGGCGCAAATACCTTGGTGATCTCAACATCCAAAGCCAGCAGGGAATCTACCAGGTGTTTGTAATCACCTTTTTCAGTTTTTATGATGGAGGTCTGGTTGCCCACCAGGCCTATTTTTTTATTCCTGATCATTGGAAGATAAGCCTCGGTCTTGTTCGCCCCGGTAATTATTTCGGCAGAAACGGCTGGCAAATTTTCTTGTTCTTCATGATTTTCTGAAAGCAGTTTTGCTTCCTTCCGGCTGTTTCCGCAGGAAAGAATTCCAATAAGAATAAATAAAAATGTACTTTTGAACAATCTCTTAATCATAGGATATTGAATTTCGAGTATTTCGTTGTAAAGCGCCTTATCAGCGCAAAAAAGTATAAAAGTAGCATATCTGCCCCTATAATAAAAATCGCCATAACGGCTATCGCGATAGGGGTGATCATGATGCTGGTTTCTTTTGCGACGGGGCTCGGGCTGCAGGAAAAGATCAGGGATAAGATCGCTGCTTTTAATGGGCATATCAATATTTCCAGTTACGATAATAATAGTTCTAAAGTCTCGCTGATCCCGGTTTCCAAAGACCAGGATTTCTATCCTGAATTCACTTCGGTGGAAGGTATAAAGCATGTTCAGGCCGTAGCTACTGTTTTTGGAGTGATTCGTACCGAAGAGGATTTTGAGGGAGTGATCGTAAAAGGAGTTGGTGGTGATTACAACTGGGAGTATTTTGATGAATTCCTTTTAGCTGGCCGCCTTCCCGATTTTTCAAATAAACTGAACGACGGGATCCTTATTTCCCAGTATCTGGCCAGCCGGCTTAAACTGGAGGTCGGGGATAAGGTACCTACCTATTTTCTAAGGGATGACAGCGAAAGGCCACTGGTGAGAGGTTTTGAGATCACCGGTATTTATGAATCTGGTTTCCAGGAATTCGATGAGCTTTATCTAATAGCCGATATCAGGCATATTCAGCGTATCAATGGCTGGGAAGACGACGAAGTTGGTAATTTCGAGGTTTTTATAGAAGATTTTGATGAGCTGGATAAGAAGGGAAATGAGGTTTATGAAAATACCGGCTCCTTTTTGGATACTCAAACCATAAGTCAGAAATATTACTCCATTTTCGAGTGGCTTTCCTTATTCGATTTTAATATAGCCCTTATCATCGGCATCATGATCCTGGTGGCGGGAATCAATATGATCACAGCGCTTTTGGTGCTTATTCTCGAACGTACCCAGATGATAGGGATTCTGAAGGGGCTTGGCGCCGGTGACTGGAGCATACGAAAGATATTTTTGTATAATGCTGGATACCTTATTCTCCTTGGATTGTTCTGGGGTAACCTTATCGGGATTGGATTACTGGCTATTCAGAAATATTTCAAACTGGTGCCACTGGATCCCCGCACCTATTATGTTACCGAAGTTCCCATCTACCTTAACTGGGATTACGTACTTGCGGTTAACCTGGGAACCCTCATCCTGTGTATGCTCATGCTGCTTATTCCTTCGGTGATCATTTCCAAGATCTCTCCAGTTAAAGCCATTAAGTTCGAGTAAATTTTCCGACCAAAATATAAGCACCTGTAATCCTTGGTTAAAGGCTTCAGGATTTTTTACATTTGCAATCTTAAAATTTGAAAATGGAATACGCTGAAAATATATTAGGTACGATAGGCAACACTCCTCTGGTCAAGATGAATAAGATCGTGAAGGATATCGATGCCCTGGTACTTGCTAAATATGAAACTTTTAACCCGGGGAATTCTGTTAAGGATCGTATGGCTGTGAAAATGGTTGAAGAAGCTGAAAAGAAAGGTCTTTTAAAGCCTGGCGGAACCATCATTGAAGGAACTTCCGGAAATACCGGTATGGGCCTTGCTCTTGTGGCCATCGTCAAAGGATATAAGATGGTCTGCGTGATGAGCGATAAGCAAAGCAAGGAGAAAATGGATATCCTAAGGGCTGTTGGAAGCGAAGTTGTGGTTTGTCCTACAGATGTTGAACCAGATGATCCTCGTTCTTATTATTCTACCTCAAAGAGGCTGGCTGAAGAAACGCCTAATTCCTGGTATGTGAACCAGTATGATAACCTGGCCAACCGCCAGGCGCATTACGAAACCACCGGCCCGGAGATCTGGAAACAGACCGACGGAAAAGTGACGCATTTCGTGGTAGGGGTTGGTACCGGAGGAACTATCTCTGGAGTGGGAAAATACCTCAAAGAACAAAATCCGAATATCAAGGTCTGGGGAATAGACACCTATGGCTCGGTTTTCAAGAAATACCATGAGACGGGAATCTTTGACGAAAAGGAAATATACCCATATGTGACCGAAGGTATTGGAGAGGATATTCTGCCTAAGAATGTAGACTTCGACGTAATAGACGGGTTTACCAAGGTAACCGATAAAGACGCGGCGGTTTATACCCAAAAGCTTTCCAAGGAAGAAGGTTTCTTTTTGGGGAACAGTGCCGGGGCTGCTGCCAAAGGTCTTTTACAATTGAAAGAGCATTTCAAAAAAGATGATGTGGTAGTAGTGCTTTTCCATGACCATGGTAGCCGCTATGTAGGTAAAATGTATAATGACGAATGGATGAGAAAAATGGGATACATCGAATAGTATTCTTTTGCAAATAGATCTAAAACCTCGCCCTGGGCGGGGTTTTTTTATGCTAAGAAAAAACTAAAGACAGAAGAATAATTTCAGAATAGTGCCAAATATTCTATTTTCAGGGCATAAAATTTAATTATGAAGAAAATCTACCTTGTCTTTTTCAGTTTTATACTTTTTTCTTGTAGTTCCACCCTGGATGTTAGGAATAACCAGGAACCAGAAAATCCTGATTTCACCTACCTTGCCCTGGGCGATTCTTATACCATTGGGGAAAGCGTGGTGGAAACCCAACGCTGGCCGGTTCAGCTTGCCGAACAGCTTCGAGCAAGGGGCTACAAGATGGCACCTCCAAAGATCATAGCCAAGACTGGTTGGACCACGGCAGACCTCCTAAGGGGAATAGATAACGAGCTGGATGTACAGAGAGATTTTGACCTGGTTTCCATCTTGATCGGGGTGAATAATCAGTACCAGGGAAAACTGATCACCGAATACGAGGAAGAGCTTCGAACTATCTTCCGTAAGGCCATTAACCATTCCAAAACAAGGGAAAAAGGTGTGTTTGCGGTAAGCATCCCCGATTATGGATATACTCCTTTTGGAGCTGAAAACCAGGAAGAGATAAGTGCAGAGATTGACCGGTTTAATGAGGTCTTTAAGAGGGTGGCGGCAGAATTCAATGTGCCTTTTTATAATATTACCCCCATCTCCCGGGAAGCAGATGAAAATCCTGAACTGGTGGCCAGTGACGGATTACATCCAAGTGGTTTAATGTACAAATATTGGGTAGACCAGATCGTAAACCAGGTTGCTGAAAAACTCCCGCAATAAATGTTTAAATAGTTAAATATCAATCGATTAAATTGATATTTTTAGTGGGTGAGAGAAGACCTTTTATATCACCTGTGGAAATTTCAAAAATTCGATACTGAAGCTCTGCAAACTTCAGCAGGAGAACCTGTTTCTGTAATTCACCCCGGTTTCCAGAATGAACTTGCCGGGCCAGATTTCTTTAATTCCAGGATACAGATAGGCGATCAGCTGTGGGCCGGGAATGTAGAGATACACGTGAGAGCTTCAGACTGGTATTTCCATCAACATGAAACCGATCCTAATTATGAGAATGTGATCCTGCATGTGGTGTGGGAAGACGACTCCGAAATTTACCGGAATGATAATTCTATTATTCCCACACTATCACTGAAGGATCGCGTATCCCCAGAAATGCTGGCTAATTACTCCCGCCTCCTGGAGCAAATCCACCTAAAACTGAATTGCGAAAATGATTTTCCTCATTTTTCAGAATTCCAGGTAGAACACTGGCTGGAACGCCTGTATTTTGAGAGACTGGAGGCTAAATCGGCCAGAATCCTAAAGGTTCTTTGTGAAACGGGAAACGACTGGGAGGCGACCTTATTCATTATGCTGGCGCGTAGTTTTGGTTCTAATGTAAATGCGGAAGCCTTTATGAGCCTGGCTCAGGACCTGGATTTTAAGATTATTCAGAAGCTGGGTAATAATCTTTTCACTCTTGAAGCCTTGTTGCTTGGGCATGCCGGCCTGATAAAGGAAACCGATAATTATGGCGTCGCTTTGAAAAATGAATACCAGTACCTAAAGCATAAATATTCGTTACAAAATGAATTTCTTCCTCAACCCCAGTTTTTCAAGCTTAGGCCAGACAATTTTCCGAGCTTAAGGCTTGCGCAAATGGCTGCTCTATATTCCCAAAAAAAACTTTTATTCCAGGATCTAATGCAGGTTCAGCAACTCGAGGAGATCTATAGAATTTTTAATGTACAGATCTCAGACTACTGGAAAACTCACTATAATTTCGGGAAAAGCCATCCTTCACGAATTAAGAAACTAACTAGGTCGTTTATCGGGCTTTTGGTGATCAATTGTATCCTGCCTATGCAATACTGTTACAGGCAGCAACTGGGGAAGGAAACTGAAACCTCTGTTCAGTCATTACTAAAAGGCCTTAAGGCAGAAAAAAATACTGCCATCTCCATATTTTACGAAATAAGGCCGGGTCTGGCTTCTTCGGCTATGCATTCCCAGGCGCTGTTGCACCTCAAACAGCATTATTGTAGCCAGAATAAATGCCTGCAGTGCGAATTGGGAGCTTCTTTATTAAGGAAGTCTCCCAAATACGTTTAAATTTGTGTCATGACCACTTTTATATCAAATACAAGATATTACCTGGAAAGGCATGGTTTTTATGTGTCCACTCGGTTGGCCGATAAACTTGGTATGCGGGCTAAGAACGTGCGGTTGTTCTTTATTTACGCGTCCTTTTTTACCATGGGAGCCGGCTTTATAGTGTATTTGATCCTGGCTTTCTGGCTAAAATTAAAAGACCTTATTTACACCAAAAGGACTTCGGTATTCGATCTATGAGAAGACTCTTTGAATCAAAAATAAGATTTGCGGTTTCCCTGATCATCCTCGTCTTTATCACCGGGGTGGTAGGTTTTAGATTCCTATACGATTATTCCTGGGTAGACGCACTCTATATGACCATAATCACGGTAAGCACGGTGGGCTATGGTGAGGTGCAACCGATGGATGCTTATGGGAAGATTTTTACTTCGGTCTTTATTATCTCAGGACTTTTTATATTTGGTTTTGGTCTATCAACGATCACGGAACATATTCTAAACAAAAATAATTTAGGTAATCTTAAGCGGAATAAAATGAAAAAGAGGATAGACTCCTTTACAGATCATATCATTGTATGCGGGTACGGGCAAAATGGAAAAGAAGCCGTTCAGAAACTGAAGGATTACCGGAAGAATTTTGTGATCATAGATGATAATGAGGAGGTCTTTCATGGCATTGAAGGTGATGATCTCAATTATATCGTTGGTAATGCTACTGAAGATGAGGTGTTACAAACAGCGGGCATCGAAAGAGCCTCCACGCTTATTTGTGCCCTTCCGCGTGATGCTGATAACCTGTTTATAGTGCTTTCAGCAAGACAGTTAAAAAAAAGCCTGAAGATCATTAGCCGGGCGACCGAAGAGAACAGTTATAAAAAACTGAAACTTGCCGGAGCCGATAACGTGATCATGCCAGACAGGATAGGGGGAAGCCATATGGCCTCGCTGGTAGTGGTGCCAGACCTGGTAGAATTCCTGGATAACCTTTCAGTATCCGGGGAACATGACAGTATTAACGTAGAACAGATCCCATTTTCCAAGGTTTGTTCAGACGGGATAGAGAAAACGATCGCAGAGACCGATATTCGTAAAAAGACCGGTTGTTCCATCATAGGATATAAATCTCCAACAGGAACTTACGTGGTAAATCCCGAACCTTCTTTAAGGCTTGAAAAAGAATCTAAGTTGATCATGATAGGAAGGCCGGAACAGATCGAAAAACTTAAAAAATATTATTCGGTTTAGGTTGGGAAGTCCTGCTATCTCTTGGTTGTTAAATGCCTTTTTATTTAACAATAAATTCACAATTTAACTCCTAAAAGTTTGATTTAGCCTATTTTTTTAGCATATTCACCGGCTGAAAATTTAACTTCAAATAATTAACGAAAAACTATATGAGAAAGTATTTGCTTTCAATGTTCTTTTTATTTTCAATTTTTGGATTGTCTGCACAAGAACTTGATGTTAAAGCCAAAGTTGGGAATCCTTCTAATGTCATCAATAACGGTTTTATTGAGCTTGATGTTACCGGAGGAACTCCGCCCTACAAGTACAAGTGGTCTAACCAGTCAACCAGCCTTGAATCTAACCGGGCTGAAGGCCTTACCGAAGGTGTATCTTACGATGTAGTAGTTACTGATAGTGAAGGAAATTCAGTAGAAAAATCCTACAGAGTAGAAGCTGAAGCAATTACTGAACATTTTAACGGAACATTCGCCCCGATCGTTGAAGGTATGGGAAGTGTTCTTTTCTGGGATCCGTTCTCTGCCGTTGGGATTTATGATCCTGTAGTATATGCAGATTTGAAGAGGATCGAGGCTCCTGAGTGGGATGCTACCGAAGATGTAAAATACATCCTGCAAGAATGGCTTGTAGAGGAAGGTGAGCATGTGACCGAAGGAGACCCTGTTGCTATCGTTACTAAGAATGGCCAGGAACTTACGGCAATGGCAAACGCCGATGGTTCATTGAAGCATTTCCTTGGAGAAGGAGAGGTGATTTATGATTCAGAGAACAAAAAGGATGTTATCGAGCAGGGAGCTCAATACTTCGCGAGCATAGAATATGATGAGCCGGTTGCTTTATTGCATCCAAACGGAGATCCTCAAACCAAGAGCATTCCGTTTATCGTGGTATGGCTTGTATTTGGGGCGCTTTTCTTTACGCTTCGTTTAGGGTTTATTAATATTAGAGGTTTTAGACATTCGTTACAGCTTGCAAAAGGTAAGTTTGATGACCCGAATGCCCCTGGACAAGTCACTCACTTCCAGGCACTGGCAACTGCGGTTTCGGGTACTGTAGGATTGGGTAATATCGCCGGTGTGGCCGTGGCTGTATCCCTTGGAGGTGCAGGTGCAACAATGTGGATGATCCTGGCAGGTTTACTGGGGATGTCTTCAAAATTCGTGGAATGTACCCTAGGTGTAAAATATAGATTCATCAATTCTGAAGGTCGTGTATTTGGAGGACCTATGAACTACCTTAGATATGGTCTTGAGAAAAGAAATAAAAGAGGTCTTGGAAAATTCCTTGCCGGATTCTTCGCTATCCTTGCGATCGGAGCGTCTTTTGGAGGGGGTAACATGTTCCAGGCTAACCAGTCTTTCTCCATTCTGGCGGGTGAATTCCCAATGCTGGCAGGAAACGGATTCTGGTTTGGTATCGTGGTAGCTGTCCTTGTAGGGATAGTGATCATTGGAGGTATTAGCAGTATTGCGAAAGTAACTGGAAAAATCGTTCCTATTATGGCTGCTGTTTACGTGATTGGAGCCTTTGTGGTAATTGGAGTGAACTTTGGAAATATTGGTCCTGCTTTTTCTGCCATCTGGGACGGAGCATTTAGCCCAAGTGCATTAAAAGGTGGAGTTATTGGAGTATTGATTGTTGGATTCCAGCGTGCCGCCTTCTCTAACGAGGCCGGGGTTGGATCTGCCGCAATTGCCCACTCTGCAGCTAAAACAAACCATCCTCCATCTGAAGGTTTTGTAGCCTTACTGGAGCCGTTTATCGATACAGTGGTTGTATGTACGCTAACAGCGCTTGTACTTATCTTTACAGGTATGCACGAGGTTGAAGGTGTTGGAGGAGTTGAGCTTACTTCTAGTGCTTTTGGTAGTGTGATCTCATGGTTCCCTTATGTGCTTGCCACTGCAGTATTTTTATTCGCTTTCTCAACGATGATCTCCTGGTCTTATTACGGGATGAGGGCCTGGACCTACCTGTTCGGAAAGAGTAAGAAAAACGAGATGGTTTATAAATCTTTATTCCTTGTTTTTGTAGTGGTAGGAGCTTCTGTAAGCTTAGGAGCCGTGCTGGATTTCTCAGATATGATGATCCTTGCCATGTCTTTCCCTAACATTATCGGTTTATACTTTATGATCGGTGAGGTTAGCGATGACCTTAAGGAATATACTCACAGGCTTAAAGCCGGAGAGTTGTTTCACAAGCCTGAAAAGGAAAAAGTGAAAAAGGCTTCTTAAGTCTCTAGAAAAAAATGAAATTCCTAAAATCCCATTTTGCACTTTCCAGAAGTCAGCAAAATGGGATTTTTGTATTGGTGGCATTGATCATAATCTTACAGGTCCTGCTACTTATAGATTTTCCCAAAGAAAAGCCGGCTGCCAGTTATACTGAAGATCAACTCGAGGCTTTCCGTAATGAGCTCGATTCCCTTAATAGGGCTAAGCCTGTTATTAGGGACAGCATCTTTCCTTTCAATCCTAATTACCTTACAGATTTTAAAGGCTATCGACTGGGAATGTCCCCGGCAGAGATAGACCGTTTACTGGCCTATCGAAAAGAAGGCAGATGGATCAATTCTGCAAATGATTTTCAGCATGTGACAGGAATATCAGACAGCCTTTTGCGAAAGATTTCACCTTCTTTTCGTTTTCCGGAATGGGTTAAGGAAAAAGAAAGACTTCAGTTTCAAAAAAGGATAACCGAAGATAAAGAGATCATCCATGCCGATCTTAATATTGTCAGCGCATTGGACCTTAAAACCATAAACGGGGTGGGAGAAGTGCTTTCAGAAAGGATCGTAAAATACAGGAGCAAAATTGGAGGCTTTGTAGATCCCATTCAGCTTTATGATGTTTACGGGGTTTCTCCGGAAGTGATTCAGCGTATAAATACGCGTTTTAAGCTGCTTTCTAAACCTGATGTTAGTATCAAGAATATCAATGAAATTACTGAGGCTGAATTAGCCGAAATCCCTTATTTTAATGAGCGTCTGGCTAAGGATATTTTAAATTACAGAAGTTTGCATGAGCGGATTTCGTCGTTTGAAGAATTATCAAAAATCAACAATTTTCCTTACGATAAAATCGATAGAATTAAATTATATTTGGCCATAGAGTGAAATTTGGAATAAAAAGGCTTCCAAATTATTAAAAACATAATTTAAGGATACTGCTTTTTCTTCGGAAAAGGTTCAGTTTAAAAATATTAGAATGAGTAGATATTTTACCGAGGAGCACGAATTATTCAGGAAGAGTTTTCAGGAATTCCTTCAGAAAGAAGTGGTGCCTCATATAGAGAAATGGGAAGAGACCGGAACCATAGAAAGGTTCATCTGGAAGAAGTTTGGAGAAATGGGTTATTTTGGCCTGAATCAGCCTGAAGAATATGGCGGAATGGGTCTGGATCTTTTTTACACCGTGATCTTTCTGGAAGAACTGCAAAAGATAAATTCTGGGGGATTCGCTGCGGCCATGTGGGCACATGCCTACCTGGCAATGACCCATGTAAACGTGGAGGCCAGTCATGAGCTGAAACAAAAATACCTTACCCCAGCGATAGATGGTGAAAAGATAGGTTGTCTTTGTGTTTCTGAACCTTTTGGAGGATCAGATGTAGCCGGAATGAAAACTACAGCCGTGAAAAAAGGCGATAAATATGTGATCAATGGTTCCAAGACCTTTATCACCAACGGGGTTTACGCCGATTTTTACGTGGTTGCAGCCAAGACCGACCCGGCCAAGGGTAATAAGGGAATGAGCATTTTTCTGGTAGATAAGGAATTTGGAGGTATTTCTGCGACCAAGTTGAATAAACTGGGATGGAGAGCTTCAGATACGGCAGAACTTGCATTTGATAATGTTGAGGTTCCTGCAGAGAATTTACTGGGTGACGAAGGAAAAGGTTTCAACTATATCATGCAGCATTTTGCAATGGAGAGATTGATCATGGGAATCAATGCCCACGCTAGATCTGAATTCGCCCTGGAATATGCGATCGGCTATATGAACGAGCGTGAGGCATTTGGTAAAACTTTAGATAAGTTCCAGGCTCTAAGACACAGCGTGGCCGAAATGGTGAGCGAGGTCGAGGTGATCAAGGAATTCAACTATGCCACCGCAAAAAGATTGAACGATGGGGAATATGTAGTGAAGGAAGCTAGTATGTCTAAGTTGCTTGCCACCAAGATCGCAGACGAAGTTATGTATAAGTGCCTGCAATTGCTGGGTGGTTACGGTTATATGGAAGATTATCCAATGGCCCGAATGTTCAGGGACAGCAGGCTGGGCCCAATTGGTGGAGGAACTTCTGAAATTTTGAAGGAAATTATCGCCAAAATGGTGATCGATAAAAAAGAATACAAACCGGCTGCCAAATAAGAATTTTGGCGAAAATTCATTTTCGATTATCGCCAAAATGGTGATCGATAAAAAAGAATACAAGCCGGCGGCCAAATAAGAATTTTGGCGAAAATTCATTTTCGATTATTGCCAAAATGGTAATCAAGAATAAAAAACCTGAAATTTCTTTCAGGTTTTTTTATTCTAATTGATAAGTTTTAACTCTCCTAATTTCTGCGGTCGGTAAGGGAATTTTGGTTCGGGAGCGCCTTGGAATATATAGTTTGGAGAGCATAAGTTAGATCACAATCTGGGTAGGGATTTGTTAGTGGTTAGAATATTAGTAATAATTGAGGCTAAGCGTGGCGTTCTTAATGGAAGTGAAACCTCCAGGAGCACTTAGTTTGAGTTTTGCTTCAGGCTTTGAAACAGGGTTCTTCTCATTTTTTCTCCTGTAATAAAAAAGTCTTTCGCTTCTTCATCGGTAAAGAATTGGGCAGTCAGGGTTTCATCTGCGACGATCTCAGCTTCAGATCTGCCGTTTTGCATGGCGTCAAAAACATTTTTTCTTAAGGTCTCCAGCATTTCCAGGTAGGAAGCATATTTTTCATAACTGGCGACATCCCCGTGGCCCGGGATGATTTTCGTATTCTTATTGATGAGCGAAAGGCCTGCTTTCGCAGCTTTGATATCTCCATCTATACTGCCGCCACTTTGAAGATCTATAAAAGGGAACATATCATTGAAAAAGGTGTCTCCGGTATGCAAAACATTGCTTTGAGGGAAATATATCAACGCGTCCCCATCTGTATGGGCGTTATGAACATGGGTGACCAGTACATCATTATGGTTTATATGCAAATTGATATTTTCGTTGAAAGTTACGATGGGTAGTCCATTGATTTTGGTGGTATCGGCCTCCAGTCTTTTTCTAACGTTCTCGTGGGCGAAGATCAGGGTGCCATCTTCCTGAAAATTTTTATTGCCTCCGGTATGGTCACCATGATGATGAGAATTAACCAGGAATTTTACAGGCCGCTCGCTTAGGGTCTTTAATTTGGCTTTGATCTTTTCTGTAAGGGCCGGGAACTGGTCGTCTATCATAAAGATCCCGTCTTCACCGGTGAGGACTCCAATATTACCGCCAGCGCCTTTCAGTATATAAACATTTTTATTAACGGGTATGATCTCTATTTCTACCTCGTTCATATCCTGGAAAGCAAAAACAGTTTGGCCAAGCAGCAGGCAGGCCAGCAGCATTCTAAAGGAGTTTTTCATAGTTATTGGTGTTAAGTGTTCTAAATTTACAGAATTAGAATCACTTAATGTTCTGAAAATGTGAGAACTCATTCAAATAAGTGATAAAAGTGTTGGGGGTTTGTAGAAATGCACTATCTTTGCAGCCGATTCCAAAAGAAGGGAGGTGATGACACTATGTTAATTATACCAGTTAAAGACGGAGAAAATATAGATAGAGCTCTTAAGCGTTTCAAGCGTAAGTTCGACAAGACCGGAACTATGCGTCAGCTAAGAGATCGTCAGCATTTTACAAAACCATCTGTAGAGCGTAGAGCTCAAATTCAGAAAGCTGAGTACATCCAGCACCTGAGAGACGCAGAGGATATCTAGTAAATACTAGAAGATTGTAAAAAGCGATCTAAAATTATAGAACTGTTGATAGATTTAAGTTTACTAACTTTGTCTGTCAACAGTTTTTTTATGCCCTTTTCAGCCTTCCTGGATTATCTGCAGCTCGAGAAAAAATATTCTGAGCATACCATTACTGCCTACAGGGCAGACCTTCAGGAATTTTTAGATTTCATATCCAGGGAATACGAGCAGGAGGATTTGGAAACAGTCAATTATTCCCAGGTACGTCGCTGGATCGTTAATCTTTCTGAAGCCGGGATAAGTAACCGGAGCATTAACAGGAAGATCTCTTCTCTAAAATCATATTACCGCTTTCTTTTAAAGACCAGGCAGATCGAAGTTTCTCCGCTGGTAAAACATCGGGCATTAAAGACCTCGAAAAAGGTGCAGATCCCTTTTTCTGAAAACGAGATCGTGCAGGTGCTTCAGAACATAGACGATTCCTCCTATGAGGGGTTGCGGGACAGGCTCATTGTGGAGCTGTTTTATTCTACCGGGATCAGGAGGGTAGAGCTTATTAATATTCGCCAAAATGACCTCGACCTGGAGAAAGGGGTGTTAAAGGTACTGGGAAAGAGAAATAAGGAGCGATATATCCCTCTAATAGGTTCGGTGATCAAAACTGCGCTGCGCTACCTTGATTCTAAAGGGGCTTCCAAAGATCACCAAAATTCAGGCTATCTTTTTCTTACCAATAAGGGAGATAAAATCTATGAAAGTTTTGTTTATAGAGTTATAAATAATTATTTTAGTGAGGTGTCTGGCAAACTAAAAAAGAGTCCGCATATTTTGCGGCATTCGTTTGCTACTCATTTATTGAACCAGGGAGCAAATTTGAATGCGGTAAAAGAATTATTGGGTCACTCCAGTCTTGCAGCGACCCAAGTCTACACTCATAACAGCATCGCAGAACTGAGCAAAATTCACAATCAGGCTCATCCCCGGAACAATAAGAATTAACTTAATCATTTTGTTTAATTAAATTCTACAGGATATGAAAATGAATCTGCAGTCCGTAAACTTCAATGCTGATCAAAAACTGATTGACTTCACTCAAAAAAAACTTGATAAACTGGAAAACTATTTTGATAAGATTATTTATGCCGATGTATTTTTCAAAGTGCAGAACACAAGTGGAAAGGAAAATAAAATTACAGAGATTTTAATCAGTGTTCCTGGTGGGGATTTAATGGTGAAAAAGACTTGTAATAAGTTCGAAGCCTGTGTAGATGAATGTGTTAATTCGCTGCAGCGACAATTAATCAAAAGAAAGGAAAAATTAAGTGCTCATGTTTAGCTGAAATTTTTCAAAATTATTTTTTGATAAAGGAATAATTTATATACATTTGCAGTCCGTTAGAAATAGCGGACTTTTTTATGCTGAAAAAGCAGCATAAAATGCCGATGTAGCTCAGCTGGCTAGAGCAGCTGATTTGTAATCAGCAGGTCGTGGGTTCGAGTCCCTCCATCGGCTCTTGAAATACTGAAATTATCGAAGTTTCCTGGAAATTTTAAAGCTTAAAACCCTTAGGTTTAAGTGATTTAAAATTTTTCTAAAGAAATTTTGAAAAATGCTTTGGATGGCGCTTCAAATTTGCTTTAATTTGCAGCCGTTTTAGAAACGAAACCATCACGAAGCTTAGCTGTTTCAGCTACGGTTCTATGAAATAGTGGTAAAATTGGGGAGATACTCAAGCGGCCAACGAGGACAGACTGTAAATCTGTTGTCTTTCGACTTCGCAGGTTCGAATCCTGCTCTCCCCACAAAAGAATTCAAATTTTGTGAATTCAAGATTTCAGATTTATCTGAAGTTGAGAGTTCTTGAAGATTGAATTGAATGCGGGAGTAGCTCAGTTGGTAGAGCGTCAGCCTTCCAAGCTGAATGTCGCCGGTTCGAACCCGGTCTCCCGCTCTAAGCGAAAACCGTTACATTGAAAGATGCGGTGATTCGCTCAAAATAAAAATTGAATCAGGATATTTTCCCCCGGTCATGAGAATAGGTAAAAATGAAAGGTTTTACTGCCTTTTCTTTTTTTGCGTCTGTTCTTTAAATTATCCAACATGGGTTATGCAGCCGGTACCTCGATCTTGATCTTTTCCATAAGCCCTTGCAGGTTTATGGATATCGCTGTTTAAAACAGTCAATTGTCTGGCCGACGTAGCTCAGGGGTAGAGCGTTTCCTTGGTAAGGAAGAGGTCACGGGTTCAATTCCCGTCGTTGGCTCTAGTTTTGTATAAAATTGAACACTAATATATAACTAAGATTAAATAAGTATTAATTATGGCAAAGGAAACTTATGATCGTTCCAAACCGCACCTTAATATTGGTACAATTGGACACGTAGATCACGGAAAAACTACTTTAACAGCAGCGATTACTAAAGTGATGGCTGATGCTGGATATTCTGAAGCAAGAGCTTTTGATCAAATCGACAACGCTCCTGAAGAAAAAGATAGAGGTATTACAATTAACTCTTCTCACGTAGAGTACCAAACAGCAAATCGTCACTACGCACACGTTGACTGTCCAGGTCACGCCGATTACGTAAAGAACATGGTAACTGGTGCTGCTCAGATGGACGGTGCTATCCTTGTTGTTGCTGCGACTGATGGTCCTATGCCACAAACTCGTGAGCACATCCTTCTTGGACGCCAGGTTGGTATCCCAAGAATTGTTGTATTCTTAAACAAAGTTGACCTTGTTGATGATGAGGAGCTTCTTGAACTAGTTGAAATGGAAGTTAGAGATCTTCTTTCTTTCTACGAGTATGATGGTGATAATGGTCCTGTAATTTCAGGTTCTGCACTTGGAGCTCTAGAAGGTGATGAGAAGTGGGCTAAAACCGTTCTTGACCTTATGGAAGCTGTAGATAGCTGGATTGAACTTCCTCAGCGTGATGTAGATAAGCCATTCTTGATGCCTATCGAAGATGTATTCTCTATTACTGGTCGTGGTACTGTTGCAACTGGACGTATCGAAACTGGTGTTGCTAACACTGGAGATCCTGTAGAGATCATTGGTATGGGTGCTGGAAAACTTACTTCTACTATTACTGGAGTTGAGATGTTCCGTAAGATCCTTGATAGAGGTGAAGCTGGAGATAACGTAGGTATCCTTCTAAGAGGTATCGAGAAAACTCAGATCTCTAGAGGTATGGTAATTACTAAGCCTGGGTCTGTAACTCCTCACGCTAAATTCAAAGCAGAGGTTTATATCCTTAAGAAAGAAGAAGGTGGACGTCACACTCCATTCCATAACAACTACCGTCCTCAGTTCTACGTGCGTACAACTGACGTAACAGGAACTATCAACCTTCCTGAAGGAGTAGAAATGGTAATGCCTGGTGATAACCTTACTATTACAGTAGAGCTTATCCAGCCAATCGCAATGAACGTTGGACTACGTTTCGCTATCCGTGAAGGTGGTAGAACTGTAGGTGCTGGTCAGGTAACTGAAATTCTAGACTAAGAATTATTTTGATATAAAAAGGTATCCCGTGAAGAGCGGGATACCTTCACTTATATTTACGGGTTTAGCTCAGTTGGTAGAGCACTGGTCTCCAAAACCAGGTGTCGGGAGTTCGAGCCTCTCAACCCGTGCAAATTATTTTTTTGAAAATGGCAGGATTAGTTAATTACATATCAGAATCATATAACGAATTACGAAACCACGTTACCTGGACAAGTTGGACTGAAGCGCAAAAGCTTACAGTGATTGTCGCTTTGTTCTCGATTATATTTTCATTAGCTATTTGGGGTGTCGATACGCTTTTTAGTGGAGCGATCGAGCAGTACTTCGAATGGGTTAAATCATAATTAAAGTAGCGATGGCAGAAGCAAAGGAAAAAAAGTGGTATGTGGTTCGTGCCGTTAGCGGACAGGAAAATAAAGTAAAAGACTATATAGAGAAAGAAATTTCTCATCAGGGTCTTGAAGACTTTGTAGACCAGGTTCTGGTTCCTACCGAAAAAGTAATTCAGATTCGTAACGGAAAGAAAGTAAACAAAGAACGTGTATACTTTCCGGGTTATGTAATGATCCAGGCTAATATTGCCGGTGAGATTCCTCACATTATCAAAGGAATTAACGGAGTTATAGGATTTTTAGGCGAAACAAAAGGAGGGGATCCTGTGCCACTTAGAAAATCTGAGGTGAACAGAATGCTAGGAAAAGTTGACGAGCTTTCTGTAAAATCTGATAATGTAGCTATTCCATTTACCATAGGAGAAACTATTAAGGTAATTGACGGACCGTTCAACGGCTTTAATGGTACTGTAGAGAAGATCAATGAAGAGAAGCGTAAGCTTGAGGTGATGGTGAAGATCTTCGGAAGAAAGACTCCGCTGGAGTTAAGCTACATGCAGGTAGAAAAAGTTTAGAAAAATAACTGTTACATATATTTTTTGATGGTTTTTTCAGCTTCCACTCAATAAACTATCATTTAAAAATTTGAAAAATGGCAAAAGAAGTAAGTAAAGTTGTAAAACTACAAGTTCGCGGAGGTGCTGCTAACCCATCACCACCAGTTGGACCTGCTTTAGGTGCTGCCGGGGTAAATATCATGGAATTCTGTAAGCAATTCAATGGTAGAACTCAGGATAAGCAAGGAAAGGTACTTCCAGTTGCAATTACTGTGTATTCAGATAAGTCTTTTGATTTCGTAATCAAGACTCCACCTGCAGCAGTACAATTGATGGAAGCGGCAAAGACTAAAAAAGGTTCTGGTGAGCCGAACAGAAAAAAAGTAGCTAGTGTTTCTTGGGATCAGGTTAAAGCGATTGCAGAAGACAAGATGCAGGATCTTAATGCATTTACTGTAGAGTCTGCAATGAAAATGGTTGCCGGAACAGCTCGTTCGATGGGAATAACTGTAAAAGGTGATGCACCGTTTTAATCCAAAAAGAAATTAAGAAATGGCAAAATTAACTAAAAAGCAAAAAGAAGCTCAGTCTAAGATTGAGAACGGCAAAACTTATACAGTTGCCGAAGCTTCAGCTTTGATAAAAGAAGTTTCCAACGAAAACTTTGACGCCTCTGTAGATCTTGCGGTTCGTTTGAACGTAGATCCACGTAAAGCTAACCAGATGGTGAGAGGGGTTGTAACTCTTCCTCACGGAACTGGTAAGGATGTTAAGGTTTTGGCTCTTGTAACTCCAGATAAGGAAGAAGAGGCTAAAGTAGCTGGTGCAGATTACGTTGGATTAGATGAGTACCTGGAAAAGATCAAAGGCGGATGGACAGATGTAGATGTGATCATCACTATGCCGAGCGTGATGGGGAAACTTGGACCACTAGGACGTGTTCTAGGACCAAGAGGTTTAATGCCTAACCCAAAGACCGGTACTGTAACTATGGATATCGCTAAAGCGGTTTCAGATGTGAAGGCTGGTAAGATCGATTTTAAGGTAGATAAAACCGGGATTGTACACGCTGCTGTTGGAAAAGCATCTTTCGACGCTGAGAAGATCGCAGGTAACGCAAGAGAATTATTAACTACGCTGGTAAAATTGAAGCCTCAGGCAGCTAAGGGAGTTTATATAAAGAGTATTTATATGACCACTACCATGAGCCCGAGTGTAGCAATAGATACTAAAAGGTTTACTGAGCAATAATTTAAGATTATGACAAGAGAAGAAAAATCACAAGTTATAGAAGATTTAACTGCCCAGTTAGCCGGATTCCAAACTATCTATTTGGCTGACATTTCTGGCCTTGATGCCGGAAGTACTTCTAACTTACGTAGAGCTTGTTTCAAAGCTGATGTTAAGTTATCGGTAGTTAAAAATACGTTGCTTGCTAAGGCTATGGAAGCTGCAGACAAAGATTTCGCAGATCTTCCAACAGTTTTAAAAGGCAACACCTCAATCATGCTTTCTGAAACCGGAAATGCTCCGGCGAAAGTAATCAAGGAATTTAGAAAGAAATCTGATAAACCTCTACTTAAAGGAGCTTTTGTTGAAGAAGCTGTATATGTAGGAGATGACTATCTTGAAACACTTGTTAACATCAAGTCTAAAGAAGAAGTTATCGGGGATATCGTTGGATTACTTCAATCTCCTGCTAAGAATGTTGTTTCTGCACTTAAATCAGGTGGCGGAAAACTTGCAGGAATCCTTAAGACCCTTTCAGAAAAAGAGGGATAAAATAGTACGCACTTTTTAACAATTATATATTAAAGAACTTTTTAAAAACGATAGAAAATGGCAGATTTAAAAGATTTCGCAGAACAATTAGTTAACTTGACAGTAAAAGAAGTAAATGAGTTAGCTGATATACTTAAAGAAGAATATGGTATCGAGCCTGCTGCTGCTGCAGTAGCTGTTGCTGGCGGTGCTGCTGGTGGTGGTGAAGAAGCTGAAGAGCAAACTGAATTCGACGTAATTCTTAAAGCTCCAGGTGGATCTAAACTTGCAGTAGTTAAACTTGTAAAAGAACTTACTGGACTAGGTCTTAAAGATGCTAAAGAATTAGTAGATGGTGCTCCAAAACCAGTTAAAGAAGGAGTAGCTAAAGACGAAGCAGAAGCTCTTAAAAAGCAATTAGAAGAAGCAGGAGCTGAGGTTGAGCTTAAATAAGCTTAACACAAGCAATATTATTTAGGTTTAGACCTCAGGAATTACTCCTGGAGGTCTAAACCATTTTGCGTATATAAAACTGAATGTTTTAAAAGCGCAGTTTTTTTTATATAAATTATAATCCCGTCCATTGATGTTAGCAAAGCAAACTGAAAGATTGAGTTTCTCTTCTGTTAAGAACAAGCCTGCTTATCCGGACTTTCTGGATCTGCAGATTAAGTCTTTTCAGGACTTCTTTCAATTAGAGACAAAATCAGAAGAGCGGGGAAATGAAGGTCTTTACAACACCTTCCTAGAAAACTTCCCCATTACGGACACCCGTAATCAATTTGTACTAGAATTCTTAGATTATTTTGTGGACCCGCCAAGATACTCCATCCAGGAATGTATCGAACGCGGATTGACCTACAGTGTACCTCTTAAGGCAAGACTTAAGTTATACTGTACCGACCCTGAACACGAAGATTTTGAAACCATCGTACAGGACGTATACTTGGGAACCATCCCATATATGACACCTAGCGGAACTTTCTGCATCAACGGTGCCGAGCGAGTAGTAGTATCTCAGCTACACCGTTCACCTGGGGTTTTCTTTGGACAGTCTTTCCATGCTAATGGAACTAAATTATATTCAGCCCGTGTGATTCCTTTTAAAGGATCATGGATTGAATTTGCGACAGATATTAACAGCGTAATGTATGCATATATCGATCGTAAGAAAAAATTACCTGTTACTACTCTTTTCCGTGCCATTGGATTTGAGCGTGATAAGGATATCCTGGAGATCTTTGACCTTGCAGAAGAGGTTAAAGTTTCTAAGACAGGACTTAAAAAATATCTTGGACGTAAACTTGCGGCCAGGGTACTTAATACATGGTATGAGGATTTCGTAGATGAAGATACTGGTGAAGTTGTTTCTATCGAGCGTAACGAGATCGTTCTTGACCGTGATACTGAACTTGAAAAAGATCACATAGAAGAAATTCTTGAAACCGGATCTAAAACTATCCTTCTTCATAAAGAGGATAACCAAACCGGTGACTATGCGATCATTCATAATACCTTACAAAAGGATCCTACCAACTCTGAAAAAGAAGCGGTAGAACATATCTATCGTCAGCTTCGTAATGCTGAACCGCCAGATGAGGAAACTGCTCGTGGAATTATCGACAAGCTTTTCTTCTCAGATCAGCGTTACAGCCTAGGAGAAGTAGGACGATATAGAATGAACAAAAAACTTGGTCTTGATGTAGAGATGGATAAGCAAGTGCTTACCAAGCTTGATATCATTACCATTGTTAAATATCTTATTGAGCTTATCAACTCTAAAGCTGAGATCGATGATATTGATCACTTGTCTAACCGTCGTGTTAGAACTGTAGGTGAGCAATTGTCTCAGCAGTTCGGTGTTGGTCTTGCACGTATGGCAAGAACAATCCGTGAGAGAATGAACGTTCGTGATAACGAGGTATTTACCCCTATAGATTTGATCAATGCGAAGACACTTTCTTCTGTGATCAACTCTTTCTTCGGAACGAACCAGTTATCTCAGTTCATGGACCAGACCAACCCTCTTGCAGAGATCACGCACAAGCGTAGACTTTCAGCATTAGGACCAGGTGGTCTTTCAAGAGAAAGAGCAGGTTTCGAGGTACGTGACGTTCACTATACTCACTACGGAAGACTTTGCCCGATTGAAACTCCTGAAGGTCCGAACATTGGTCTTATCTCTTCTCTTTCTGTTTACGCTAAAGTGAACGGAATGGGATTCATCGAAACACCATATCGTAGTGTGACCGATGGTAAGATCAACTCTTCTGAAGAACCAATTTATTTAAGCGCTGAAGAGGAAGAAGGTAAGAAGATCGCTCAGGCTAACATCCCATTAAAAGAAGATGGAACCATAGATACAGATCGTGTTATTGCACGTATGGAAGGAGACTTCCCGGTAGTTGATCCTAAAGAGGTTCATTATACCGATGTTGCGCCAAACCAGATCTCGTCTATTTCAGCTTCATTGATTCCATTCCTGGAACATGATGATGCGAACCGTGCCCTGATGGGATCTAACATGATGCGCCAGGCAGTACCACTATTAAGAACAGATTCTCCTATCGTTGGAACTGGTCTTGAAAGACAGGTAGCTACAGATTCTCGAGTATTGATCAATGCAGAAGGAGAAGGTGAAGTAGAATATGTAGACGCAAATAAGATCATCATCAAGTACGACCGTACGGATGAGGAAAGAATGGTAAGCTTCGACGATGATTCTAAGACTTACGATCTTATCAAATTCCGTAAGACCAATCAGGGAACCTGTATCAACCTTAAGCCGATCGTTAGTGTTGGAGACAGGGTAACTAAAGGACAGGTACTTTGCCAGGGTTATGCTACCGAAGCTGGGGAACTTGCACTAGGTAGAAACATGAAGGTTGCCTTCATGCCTTGGAAAGGTTACAACTTTGAGGATGCGATCGTAATTTCAGAAAAAGTGGTAAGAGATGATATCTTCACCTCTATCCATATCGACGAGTACTCTCTTGAAGTTAGAGATACTAAACTAGGTAATGAGGAATTGACCAATGACATTCCAAACGTTTCAGAAGAGGCTACAAAAGACCTTGATGAGCATGGTATGATCAGGGTTGGTGCTGAAGTGAAGCCTGGTGACATTCTTATTGGTAAGATCACTCCTAAAGGAGAAAGTGATCCAACACCAGAAGAAAAACTTCTACGTGCGATCTTTGGTGACAAAGCAGGTGATGTAAAAGATGCTTCGTTAAAAGCTTCTCCATCATTAAGCGGAGTTGTGATCAACAAGAAGTTGTTTGCAAGAGCTATCAAAGATAAGCGTAAGAGAGCTCAGGATAAAGAAGATGTTGCAGCATTAGAGAAGAAGTACGATGCTAAATTTGCCAATCTTAAGGCTGAACTTGTTGAGAAACTTTTCGCTATCATAGGTGGAAAAACAGCTCAGGGAGTACAGAACGACCTTGGTGAAGAAGTAATGCCAAAAGGTAAGAAGTACACGCTTAAGATGTTGAACGCTGTAGACGATTATACTCACTTAACTAGTGGTACCTGGACTACAGACGATCACCTTAACGAACTTGTTGCAGATCTTATACATAATTATAAAATCAAGGAAAACGATCTTCAGGGTAACCTAAGAAGAGAAAAATTCACCATTTCTGTAGGAGATGAACTCCCATCAGGAATTCTTAAACTGGCTAAGGTTTACATCGCTAAGAAACGTAAGCTGAAAGTAGGGGATAAGATGGCAGGACGTCACGGTAACAAGGGTATTGTTGCTAGAATCGTCCGTCAGGAAGATATGCCATTCCTTGAAGACGGAACTCCGGTAGACATCGTGTTGAACCCACTTGGGGTACCTTCACGTATGAACATCGGTCAGATCTACGAAACTGTGCTTGGTTGGGCCGGTCAAAAGAATGGTAAGAAATATGCCACTCCAATTTTCGACGGTGCTACTATCGATGAGATCAACGATCTTACAGATAAGGCAGGAATTCCAAGATACGGTCACACTTATCTATATGATGGTGGAACCGGGGAGAGATTTGACCAGCGTGCGACCGTAGGTGTGATCTACATGCTTAAACTTGGTCACATGATCGACGATAAGATGCACGCCCGTTCTATTGGACCATACTCACTTATTACTCAGCAGCCTCTTGGTGGTAAAGCACAATTTGGTGGTCAGAGATTTGGAGAGATGGAGGTTTGGGCTCTTGAAGCTTATGGAGCATCCAGCACTCTTAGGGAAATCTTAACCGTGAAGTCTGATGACGTTATCGGTAGAGCTAAGACCTATGAGGCTATTGTTAAGGGTGAGCCAATGCCAGAACCTGGATTGCCAGAATCTTTCAACGTACTTATGCACGAATTGAAAGGTCTAGGATTGGATATAAAACTTGAAGAATAACATTCTGTTGAATTGGCTACGCTTCGGCGTAGCCTCTCTAACGGAATATTCACAATAATTAGCAGCATTTATTATGGCTAGAAATAATGATAAAAATACAGTACAGAGGTTCAACCAGATCTCTATAGGTTTAGCTTCTCCAGAGTCTATCCTCGCGGAATCTCGTGGTGAAGTCCTTAAACCTGAAACGATCAATTACCGTACGCACAAACCAGAGCGTGACGGATTGTTCTGTGAGCGTATTTTTGGTCCTGTAAAGGATTATGAGTGTGCCTGCGGAAAATATAAAAGAATTCGATACAAAGGGATCGTTTGTGACCGTTGTGGTGTAGAAGTTACCGAGAAGAAGGTGCGTAGAGACCGTGTTGGTCACATCAACCTTGTTGTTCCTGTAGCTCATATCTGGTATTTCCGTTCTTTGCCTAACAAAATTGGTTATTTGCTAGGTCTTCCTTCCAAGAAGCTTGACATGATCATCTACTACGAAAGATATGTAGTGATCCAGCCAGGTAACGCGGTAGATGAAGAAGGAAATGCTTTAAAGAAAATGGATTTCTTAACTGAAGAAGAGTATCTGAACATTTTGGATGAACTTCCTCAGGAAAATCAATATTTAGAAGACAGCGACCCAAATAAGTTTATCGCTAAAATGGGAGCTGAATGTCTTATCGAAATTCTTAAGAGAATAGATCTTGACGATCTTTCTTACGAATTGAGACACAAGGCGAACAACGAAACTTCCAAACAACGTAAGACTGAAGCCCTTAAGAGACTTCAGGTTGTAGAAGCACTTCGTGATGCAAACAAAAATCGTGAGAACAACCCAGAGTGGATGATCATGAAGGTTGTACCGGTAATTCCACCGGAACTTAGACCTCTTGTTCCTCTTGATGGTGGTCGTTTCGCGACCTCAGACTTGAACGATCTTTACCGTCGTGTAATTATCCGTAACAATCGTCTGAAAAGATTAATGGAGATTAAAGCTCCTGAAGTAATTCTACGTAACGAAAAACGTATGCTTCAGGAATCTGTAGATTCATTATTCGATAATACAAGAAAATCATCAGCAGTAAAAACTGACTCAAACCGTCCGCTTAAATCCCTTTCAGATTCATTGAAAGGTAAGCAGGGTCGTTTCCGTCAGAACCTGCTTGGTAAACGTGTGGATTATTCAGCACGTTCGGTAATCGTTGTAGGACCAGAATTGAAGATGTTCGAGTGTGGTCTTCCGAAGAACATGGCAGCTGAGCTTTACAAGCCTTTCATCATCAGAAAACTGATAGAAAGAGGTATCGTAAAAACTGTGAAGTCTGCTAAGAAGATTATCGATAAGAAAGAACCTGTAGTTTGGGATATACTGGAGAACGTATTAAAAGGACATCCGGTATTATTGAACCGTGCTCCTACGCTTCACCGTCTGGGTATCCAGGCATTCCAGCCTAAACTTATTGAAGGTAAGGCAATTCAGCTTCACCCACTGGCATGTACCGCATTCAACGCCGATTTCGATGGTGACCAGATGGCGGTTCACTTACCACTTGGGCCAGAAGCTATTTTGGAAGCGCAGTTATTAATGCTTGCTTCTCATAACATTTTGAACCCTGCGAACGGTTCTCCAATTACAGTACCATCTCAGGATATGGTTCTTGGTCTTTACTATATGACCAAGCACAAAAAATCTACTGATGAAGAGCCTGTAAGAGGAGAAGGACTTACTTTCTATTCTGCGGAAGAGCTTGTAATCGCTTACAACCAGAAGAGAGTAGACCTTAACGCAGGTATCAAGATTAGAACTAAAGATTATAACGAAGAAGGTGAATTAGTATACCAGATCATCGATACTACTGTTGGTAGAGTGCTTTTCAACGAGGCTGTACCAGAAAAAGCAGGTTATATCAATGAGGTATTAACCAAGAAATCACTTCGTGAGATCATTGGTAAGATCCTTAAAATTACAAGTGTACCAGAAACTTCTGAATTCCTTGACCAGATCAAGGAGCTTGGTTACGGTTTCGCATTCCGTGGAGGACTTTCTTTCAGCTTAGGTGATATTATTATCCCTGAAGAGAAACAATCTATGATCGATGAAGCTAACGAGCAGGTTGAGGGTATCATTGGTAACTATAACATGGGTCTTATTACCAATAACGAACGTTATAACCAGGTAATTGACATCTGGACTTCAACTAACGCAGGTCTTACTGAATTGGCTATGAAGCGAATTCGCGAAGACAAGCAAGGATTCAACTCGGTATATATGATGCTTGATTCTGGTGCGCGTGGTTCGAAAGAGCAGATCCGTCAGCTTACCGGTATGCGTGGTCTTATGGCCAAGCCGAAGAAATCTAACTCTGGTGGAGGTGAAATTATCGAAAACCCGATTCTTTCTAACTTTAAGGAAGGTCTTTCGATTCTTGAATACTTTATTTCTACTCACGGTGCTCGTAAAGGTCTTGCCGATACCGCACTTAAAACGGCCGATGCTGGTTACCTAACCCGTCGTCTGGTAGATGTTTCCCAGGATGTGATCGTTAATGAGGATGACTGTGGAACGCTTAGAGGAGTAGAAGTTAGACCTCTTAAGAAGAATGAAGAGATCGTAGAATCATTAGGAGAAAGAATCCTTGGACGTATTTCCCTTAATGATGTGGTAAATCCATCAACAGATGAATTGATTGTTGGTGCGAATGAAGAAATAACTGAAGAGATCGTTGCCAAGATTGAAGCTGCGCCAATCGAGAGTGTTGAAGTACGTTCACCACTTACCTGTGAAGCGAAGAAAGGTATCTGTATCAAGTGTTACGGTAGAAACCTTGCAACTAACAAGATCGTACAAACAGGTGAAGCTGTTGGTGTTGTTGCTGCACAGTCTATTGGAGAGCCAGGTACTCAGCTTACACTACGTACCTTCCACGTGGGTGGTATTGCAGGTAACATTTCTGAGGATAACAAACTTGAAGCTAAGTTTGACGGTATCGCAGAGATCGAAGATCTTAAAGTTGTTAAAGGTGAGGCCCCTGATGGTGGAACTGCAGACATCGTGATTTCTCGTACTGCTGAACTGAAGATAAAAGATAAAAAGACAGGAGTTGTATTAAGTAACAATAACATTCCTTACGGTGCTCAGATCAACATCAATGATGGAGCTACTGTATCTAAAGGAGACGTTATCTGTACTTGGGATCCATATAACGGTGTGATTATTTCTGAATTCGCCGGTAAGATCAAGTACGAGAACGTTGAGCAAGGTGTTACTTATCAGGTTGAGATCGATGAGCAGACAGGATTCCAGGAAAAAGTAATTTCTGAATCCCGTAACAAGAAACTGATCCCAACGCTTCATATTTTAGGTAAGAAAGACGAAGTAATTCGTTCTTATAACCTTCCGGTTGGAGCTCACCTTATGGTAGACAACGAAGAGAAGATCGGAGTTGGTAAGATTCTGGTTAAGATTCCACGTAAATCTTCTAAAGCAGGGGATATTACGGGTGGTCTTCCAAGGGTAACCGAGCTTTTCGAAGCGCGTAACCCATCTAACCCTGCGGTTGTATCTGAGATCGATGGTGTTGTATCTTTCGGAAAGATCAAGCGTGGTAACCGTGAGATCATCGTAGAGTCTAAACTTGGAGAGGTTAAGAAGTATCTAGTGAAACTTTCTAATCAGATCCTTGTTCAGGAGAATGACTATGTAAGGGCTGGTATGCCATTATCTGATGGTTCTATCACTCCGGAAGATATCCTTAACATTAAAGGGCCAAACGCTGTACAGCAGTATCTTGTGAACGAAGTTCAGGAAGTATACCGTTTACAGGGTGTGAAGATCAACGATAAGCACTTCGAGGTTGTGGTAAGACAGATGATGCGTAAAGTAAGAATCGTAGATCCGGGTGATACTATCTTCCTGGAAAACCAGCTTGTTCATAAAGATGATTTCATCGATGAGAACAACAAGTTGTTTGGAATGAAAGTTATCGAAGATGCGGGTGATTCTGAAAAGTTGAAACCTGGACAGATCATTTCACCAAGAGACCTTAGAGATGAGAACTCTATTCTTAGAAGAGAAGACAAGAATCTTGCAACTGCAAGAGACGTGATCACCGCAACAGCGAATCCGGTACTTCAGGGTATTACCAGAGCCTCCCTTCAGACCAAGTCATTTATCTCGGCTGCTTCCTTCCAGGAAACAACCAAGGTATTGAACGAAGCTGCAGTAAGCGGTAAGATCGATGAACTAGAAGGATTGAAGGAAAATGTAATTGTAGGACATAGAATTCCTGCAGGTACAGGTATGAGAAAATATGATAGCATTATTGTTGGTTCCAAAGAGGAATTCGACGAAATGCTTGAGAGAAAGCAGGAAGTTAATTATAACTAATTCCTGTTAATAATAAGAAAAAAGGCTCCGCTCACCGCGGGGCCTTTTTTATTTATAACGATATTTGAGATATGAAGGATTATTTTAAGGAATTACTCGAATATTCGCATTATTACAACCTCGAGATCATCAAAAAGTTTCGAGATGGAGACCTGCATTTTATAGTCCCAGACCGAGCCGTGGAACTTTTATCTCATACCCTGAATGCCCAGAAGATCTGGAATGAACGCCTGAAGGGGAACAGCGATAATCTAAAGGTCTGGGAAGTTCATGAAATAAACCACCTGGAAACCATAGAAGAGGAGAACTACCAAGAAAGCCTGCATCTTCTGAAAACCGAAGATATGGACAGGATCGTGGAATACAGGAATACTAAGGGAGAAAGCTTTCAGAATACTGTAAAAGACATAATCTTTCACATGGTGAACCATTCCACCTATCACCGCGGACAGATCGCGACAGAATTCAGAAAACAGGGAATTGACCCGGTAGTTTCAGATTTTGTCTATTATAAACTGAAAAAATAATATTAGAATCTTAAATTGAATAAAATTTAAAACATGGAAGACGATAAAAAGAATAAGAACCAGAAGGGAAAGATCAATATAGAACTGGATGAAGCGGTAGCCGAGGGTACCTATTCCAACCTTGCCATAATTAACCATTCTGTTTCAGAATTCGTGGTAGATTTTGTGAATATCATGCCGGGAAGGCCTAAAAGCAAGGTGAAGTCCAGGATCATTCTTACTCCGCAGCATGCTAAAAGACTGCTGAAGGCACTTGGTGATAACATCAATAAGTTCGAGCAGGCCCATGGAGAGATCAGAGATTACGATAAGGCTCCGCTACCATTGAATTTTGGACCTACAGGACAGGCTTAATTGAGTAGGCAGTTAGTAGGCTGTCAAATATAGACTTATCAACTAAAAAGAGATTTCTCGCTTCGCTCGAAATGACTTTTTCTATACGAAGTCATTTCGAAGGAGAAAAGCGACTGAGAAATCTCTTTTTTTCATTAAAATCAATCTTTTCACTTTCCATTTTGCACTTCTCAAGAAGTATATTTTGCGAAATAGATCTTCGCGGCTTTCATTACTCTTGGAGCAAGGATTAGAGTCGAGATCATCGTGGGGATAGCCATTAAGGCAAAGAATCCGTCAATAAGGTTCAGAATAAAGCTTAACGAGGTAGTCGCACCCAGAATAATACTAAGAATATATATCCAGTTGTAATATTTTTTGTTCTTGGCGCCCATCAGGAAAGAAAGACATTTCGTACCGTAGTAAGAGTACGAAAAGAGCGAAGATATACTGAAGGCCAGGATACATAATAATAACAGGTAATTCCCAACATAAGGTATCGCCTGGTCGAAAGCGGCGGCGGTAAGGCTTACACCATTCACATCTGTACTTTGCCAAACTCCGGTTACCAGAATTGCCATGGCCGTTAAGGTGCACACTACCAATGTATCTATGGCAGGCCCTAACATCGCGATAAGTCCTTCCCTGATAGGTTCAGAAGTTTTACTGGCTCCGTGGGCCATGGTGGCCGTTCCAATCCCGGCTTCGTTTGAAAAGGCACCTCTTCTAATTCCCAATAAGATCAATCCTCCCAGGATCCCACCTAGTAAAGGATCTCCCTTGTAATTGTTCGCGGCGAAAGCATCTGTGAAGATCATTCCGAAATATTTTAAAACTACCTCGTAATTCACGAACAGGATGGCCAGTACCGAAATAAAATAAAGGGCGACCATAGCCGGTACCAGTTTGGACACGGTCTTACTAATGCGGTCCAGGCCTCCAATGATCACCACAGTGGTGATAAGCGTTAGGCCTATACCAATGATAAGGTTGGAGGTGAAACCTGTTTGAATATCGTTTGGTTCCAGAAGTATATAATTGATCGCCTGCGTGAGCTGGTTCACGTTGAATACCGGTAAGGCTCCAACCAGTCCCGCCAGCGCGAAAAATACAGCTAATGGCTTCCATTTTTTGCCAAGGCCTTCCACGATAAAATACATTACTCCACCCTGTATCTTTCCATCAGTATCCTTACCACGGTACATAACCGCGAGGCTGTTGGTAAAGAATTTTGTTGCCATACCAACAATAGCGCTTATCCATAGCCAGAAGATCGCGCCGGGTCCGCCTACGGCGATGGCTACGGCTACTCCGGCAATATTACCCATTCCTACCGTCGAGGATAGGGCGGTAGATAGTGCCTGGAAATGGTTGATGTCTCCCGGATCATCAGGATTGTTATATTTTCCTCGCAGTACCTCTATAGAATGGCCAAGATACCTGAAAGGGATGAACCTTGAATAGATCAGGAGGTAAATTCCGCCTCCAATAAGCAGGACTACTAGGGGGATTCCCCATACGGCAGAAGCGAATTCTGCTATAAAATGATCGATTTGGGACATAGAAAAACTTTGTCCCCGAAAATAGTAAAATTTGTGGGGGTATCTATCGAATAAAATTGACTTTTAAAATTTCGTCACCCTGCAATTGTTCCAGAGCCATTATGAGATGCTGAAACAAGTTCAGCATGACGCGTATAGTCACAAAATTTTAAAACTCTGAAGTAAAATGGAATTTGATCGACGGATATTTCTGCTGGGTCATCTGTAGCGAGAATTGGGAATCTGCCAGGAATACCAGCTGTCCAGATTTATCTTTGGCCAGGTATTTGGATTTTACCCTCTTAAAGTCCTTGAATTCCTCACTTTTCTCGTCTTCGGCTTCTACCCAGGTCGCTTTATGTACGTTCAGGTTCTCATAAGTACATTTCGCGCCGTATTCGTGTTCCAGCCTGTATTGGATCACCTCGAACTGAAGCGCTCCAACTGTTCCTATCACCTTTCTACCGTTCATTTCCAGTACGAAAAGCTGGGCAACACCTTCATCCATCAGCTGGTCGATACCCTTTTCCAGTTGTTTGGATTTCATAGGATCTGCATTGTTGATATACCTGAAGTGTTCTGGTGAAAAGCTCGGGATTCCGCGATACATCAGCGTTTCCCCTTCAGTAAGTGTATCGCCAATTTTGAAGTTCCCGGTATCATGAAGACCTACGATATCCCCCGGATAGGAAACATCCACGATCTCTTTCTTTTCTGCAAAGAAAGCGTTAGGAGAGGAGAACTTCATGTTTTTGTTATTCCTTACGTGAAGGTAATTCTTATTTCTTTCGAACTTTCCGGAAACTATTTTTATAAAGGCCAGCCTGTCACGGTGCTTGGGATCCATATTTGCGTGGATCTTGAATACGAACCCGGTGAAATCTTTTTCTTCCGGCTTTACAACTCTTGTGTCACTTTCCTTGGGCCTTGGTGGAGGCGCGATATTGATAAAACAATCCAGCAATTCTCTAACCCCAAAATTGTTAAGGGCAGATCCAAAGAATACAGGCTGTAATCTTCCCTGCAGGTAGGCATCACGGTCGAATTCAGGATATACACCCTGGGCAAGCTCCAGTTCTTCCCTTAAAGTATCTGCCGCATTGTCGCCTATCAACTGGTTCAGTTCTTCAGACTGCAGGTCGCTGATTTCAACGGTTTCTTCGATATCCTTCCTCGGATCGCCGGTAAAAAGGTTTACGTTCTTTTCCCAAATATTATAGATACCCTTAAAGTCATAGCCCATTCCAATAGGGAAACTCAAAGGGGTTACGGTAAGGTTCAGTTTTTGTTCGATCTCATCCAGCAACTCAAAGGCATCTTTACCTTCCCGGTCAAGTTTGTTAATGAAAACGATCATAGGGATGTTACGCATCCGGCAAACTTCAACAAGTTTCTCGGTTTGTTCCTCGACACCCTTGGCAACATCTATCACCACGATCACCGAGTCTACGGCGGTTAGGGTTCTAAAAGTATCTTCAGCGAAATCCTTGTGTCCCGGAGTATCCAGGATATTGATCTTAATATCTTTATATTCAAAAGCAAGTACAGAAGTCGCAACAGAGATACCTCTCTGGCGCTCAATCTCCATAAAGTCACTGGTAGCACCCTTTTTGATCTTGTTGGATTTTACGGCACCGGCTTCCTGAATTGCCCCACCAAAAAGCAGTAGCTTTTCTGTAAGGGTGGTTTTACCCGCATCAGGGTGGGAAATAATTCCAAAGGTTCTTCTCTTGTTGATCTCTTTCTGATAATGCTTCATTCCTCTTGCTATTGGAGCGGCAAAAATACTATTATTTTCAGGATTTTTCTAAATGGATTTGAAGGCTTTAGAGATAATTTACGGCTGAATATTTCCGAAAAAATAAAAAGATGGGATGCTGTCGCACCCCATCCTGTTTTTCATAGCAATAATCTTCCGATCATTTGCATTTATATCTACGGTAATTCTTTTGCCGTGGTTTTGAATATTGCATCCAGCCCAAGAAATAATTGGGGTTTCCGACTTTTTATGCGACCTTTATATAAACTACTTCACTAAAGATCATGGGTTTTTCTCTACAAAACCGAAACCTGGTCGCAATTTTAATTGCGTTGATCTTGTTTTTTAATTTTTCCGCGAGTTCACAGAATAAGACCGAAGTGCTGGCCAAAGGCAGTTATGCCATAAATATGGGTCTTGTCCCGCAGACCCATGGGAATGCGCTTAAACCCTACGGACTTATCTATGAACTGCTAACGGAATATCCTGTAGAAATAAAATGGGTGATAGAACCTAATAAGAGGAAGGATGGAATAGATTTTAAACTCGAAGATGAGACCTTTAGGTCCAGCTCTTTTGTAGTCCCGGTTTCCTATCTTACCGATGAAGTTAAACAAGTGATTTCTTCCTGGGAAACCAAGGGCGTGGTTGGTTCTTATCTGGACGAGGATACCGCCTTGCCTGTTTTTTCTGAACTCTCGGTAGCCCCGAAATGGACGCTGGATAAACAGAATGGCATTATCGCCCTTTCTTATTTTAAAGCGGCTGAGATCCCTGCCTCGGCCTTTGGAGGGTATAGTTCCCAGAACTGGAAGCTGCCGGAAGAATTGGATATTTGTGACGATATATTCGTGATGCCCCATGCAGAGCCTAAATTCGAGACCCATAAAAATCTTTATTTCTGGAACAGGGATTATAAAGGTGCCATCTGGGCCGGTTGCCACGCAGGCAGTCAGCTGGAAAATTTATATGGTCCTGCTTCTGAAGCTAAAAATGCTGAATTGATTCAGCTGAATTTCCTTTCGGCTGGTACTGCCGGTGCCAGGACCACAGGATTGGTACCTTATTACGAGCATAGGTTCGCCTCTCCGCCCTATGCACACCAATTTCCCTCAGATCCCGTAGCGCAGTATATTGGGAAGAGCGATATGGCGCTTATCAATGGGTCTGAAAGGATTTTTTATCCAAAAAAAGCGAACATCTGGCGGGAAAGCGCAAGGCAGATCATTATTGATCCCACCGCGCCAGATGTACCTGAGATTTCCAATGGTCCCGGTGCAATCCTCATCTACGGTCCAGGCTTTGGAAATCCGAAGAACGGGCTGGTAATGTACCAGGCTTCGCATGATTTTTCGGGAAATAAACCCGAGAATATTGCTGCCATGCGAGCATTCTTCAACTGGAGCTTTTATGCCAGCGAAGTAAAAAGGAAGGAGAATATCATCAAGTTTCAGAACATTAATGGAGACAAGATCTTCGCGGCCAGGGTAGGGGACGATCTGGCCAAAATGCTCAATCTGGACCCGATTCTTTTCGATCTGGACAAGGCCGAGATCAAACCTAAAGCGGCAAGCCATCTAGATGAGATTGCGGCTTACATGATAGAATATCCCGAACTTTTAATAGACATCCGGTCACATACCGACAGTCGTGCCGACGATGCTTATAATCTCAAATTATCCCAGCAAAGGGTGAAGGTGACCAGGGATTACCTAATTCAGTCTGGAGTAGATGTCGCCAGAATCTCCGGCAGGGGTTACGGTGAAACCGAATTGGTGAATGATTGCCGTAATGGTATCCCCTGTTCAGAAGCCTCGCATGAGAGGAACAGGAGGTCTGAGTTCATACTTTCCATTAACTGCGATATATATTCCGGTAATCTCAAACTTTAGGAATTGCTTAATCAGCTTCCCTGTGATAAAAAATTCCGATTTTGTACATTTGAGCTTCAATTAAAAAAATGGCAGAAGAAAAAGTAATTTTAGTTAACGAAAAGGACGAGCAGATAGGGCTCATGGAAAAGATCGAAGCGCATGAGAAAGCCTTGCTGCACAGGGCATTTTCAGTTTTCGTCTTTAACGATAAGAATGAGCTGATGATACAGCAGAGAGCCTTTGGGAAATATCACTCACCGGGCTTGTGGACCAATACCTGCTGCAGTCATCAAAGAGAAGGAGAGTCGAATATCGAGGCCGGAAAACGCAGGCTTCAGGAAGAAATGGGGTTTTCTACAGAGCTGAAGGATACGATTTCCTTTATCTATAAAGCACCTTTTGATAATGGCCTGACTGAACATGAATTCGATCATATCCTTGTTGGGAATTTTGAAGGTGAACCAGATCTAAATCCCGATGAGGTTGCCGCCTGGAAATGGGTTTCCCTTGAGGACCTTAAGGTGGATATGAAAAAAAATCCTCATATTTATACGGAATGGTTCAAGATCATTTTCGATAAATATTATTCACATATTCAGTAATGAGAATCACTGTACATAGAAAAGCTCATTTTAATGCGGCACATCGTCTCTTCAGAAAAGACTGGGATGATGAAAGGAATTTCGAGGTGTTTGGAAAGTGCAGCAATCCCCATTATCATGGGCATAATTACGAGCTTATAGTTTCGGTGACCGGTGAGCCAAATCCTGAAACCGGCTTCGTGATGGACCTTAAGATCCTGAAAGAGCTTATCTATAGTGAGGTAGAAGAAGCATTTGACCATAAGAATCTTAATGTCGAGGTTCCTGAATTCGAAGAACTGATCCCAACTGCAGAGAACATCGCCGTGGTGATCTGGAATAAGCTCAGGACCAAGATCAAGGAGGATCATGATCTCGAGATCACCCTTTATGAGACTCCGCGAAACTTCGTAACCTATAAAGGGGAATAATATGAAGATAGGAGACAAAGTACCCGATCTGGAACTAAAAGATCAGCATGGAAATAACTTCAGATTCCATCACCTGATAGGGAAAAAGGCCTTTGTGGTCTATTTTTACCCAAAAGATTTTACTCCCGGTTGTACCAAAGAAGCCTGTAGTTTCAGGGATAGTTACGAAGAATTCAAAAAGCTGGGCGCTGAGGTGATCGGGATAAGTGGTGATTCGGAGCAATCCCATTTCAAATTTGCCGATAGGTATAACCTGCCATATATATTTCTTTCAGACCAGAATAAAAAAGCACGGAATGAATTCGGGGTAAAACCGAATCTTTTGGGATTACTTCCCGGAAGGGAAACTTTTATTTTCGATAAGGACGGAAAACTGCTACACAACTTCAATAACATGAATGCCAAAAGGCATATGCCTGAGGCACTAGCGGTGCTGAAAAAAAATCAGCATTAATTTCCTTTAATTTCATCCACATTTCGAAAAATAGTTTAAATTCGCAGCCGAAATTTATTTGATAATGGCGAGTAAAAGATTGCTTAAAAAGGACGTGAATTATGTAATGGGAGACATCATCGATGCTGCCTATATTCACCAAATGGCTCATCCAAAAGAAGACCCGGCGAAGTCTGAGGCTATAGTAGATGAGGCTATCAGTGATTATGATGAATTGATTAGAGAGATCAATCGTCGTGATGTAGAGAACAAACAAAAGCATTTTAAAGCTGTTCAGGCAGATCTTGAGAAAAAGGCCAAGGCTTTGATCGAGAAACTGAACGCACTTTAATAAGTTGCCGATGTAGCTCAGCTGGCTAGAGCAGCTGATTTGTAATCAGCAGGTCGTGGGTTCGAGTCCCTCCATCGGCTCTTAATGAAAACCTCCCTTTTTGGGAGGTTTTTTTTATGGAATCAATTTGGATTTAAAAGCCTGTCATGGGCCTAGGCGAACGGAGTAATTTTATCGGCTTAAAAAAAGCCTCTTCAAAAGAAGGGGCTTTTTTATTTGACCAAGGGGTTATTTTTTTACTAAATCGCGTGCATCAATGTAATGCTTCTAGTTTCAGATGTTTTGAAGTTCTTTCCTGTACTCTTTTAAATTCCTGCTCATCTTCCCGTACGTCCCTGTTCCAGAATGGGATCATCTCTGCCAGTTTTTCCTGGGTGCTCGATTTTTCCAGCCGTTCCGGGAAGGCTATTTTTAATACTTCCAGCATGATGTGAACAGCGGTGGATGCTCCCGGGGAAGCACCTAGTAAAGCAGTGATCTTTCCGTCCTTGCTGTGTACTACATCAGTACCAAATTCAAGAATTCCTCCCTTTTCCTTGTCTCTTTTTATGATCTGTACCCGCTGCCCGGCAACCATAAGTTCCCAGTCTTCGGGTTTCGCATCCTTTATAAATACCTTCAGTTCTTCAACCCTGTCTTCGTGGCCCATTCGAACCTGGTCAATTAGATAGGAGGTGAGCGGTAGATTGTGCCAGAAAACTCCCCACATAGAAGGAAGATTATTAAAGCGCAGGGATTTGGGCAGGTCCAGGATAGAACCTTCCTTGAGAAATTTTGTACTGAATCCGGCGAATGGCCCAAACAACAATTCCTTTTTTCCATTGATGAACCTAGCATCCAGGTGCGGAACAGACATCGGCGGAGCATCGACCCCGGCCTTGCTATATACCTTCGCATGATGTTTTTCAATGATCTCCCTGTTCTTGCAGAATAACCACTGCCCGCTAACTGGAAAGCCGCCGTAGCCTTCTTTTTCCTTTATTTCCACTTTCTGCAGTAGGGGAAGAGCTCCGCCACCGGCGCCTATAAAAACATGTTTGGCATCGTAATAGGTCTTTTCTCCCGTTTTAAGATCTTTAACTTCGGCAGTCCAGTCCTCGGGGCCGTCGGGATCTATATCCAGTACCTCCTTGTTTCTTAATACCGGGACTTTAAATTTGTCTTCCAGGATCTTAAAATACTGTTCGGTGAGGGAACCAAAATTCACCCCTGTGCCGAGTTCCATCCTGGTGGCCGCCATTGCTTCGTTTGCATCCCTGTTCTCCATGATGAGTGGAAACCACTGCTTTAGATCTGAATGCTTTTCTGAAAACTTCATTTGCTCGAACATGAAATGTGAGCTCATGGCCTCGTACCTGTTTTTCAGGAATTCCACATCCTTTTTTCCGCGTACCCAGGCGTGGTGCGGAATACTGTGTACAAAACTCTCAGGCTCCTTGATAAGTCCCTTGCTAACCAGATAGGCCCAGAATTGTTTGGATTTTTCAAATTGCTGGAATATTTCGATGGCCTTGGAGATATCTACATTGCCATCTTCATCTTGCGGAGTATAGTTCAATTCGCAAAAGGCAGAATGTCCTGTTCCTGCATTGTTCCAGGCTTTGGTGCTTTCCTGCGCAACTTTATCCAGCCTTTCCAGAATGAGGATCTTAAGTTCCGGAGCGGAAAGTTTCAGGATAAGGGCAAGTGTGGCGCTCATGATGCCGCCTCCAACACAAATTAGGTCGTATTCGCGATTGGTGTTCGTCATAGTAATTGGATTTGCCTCAAGTTAAGTATTCCAATCCCAAATTTCAGCTAACAAAAAGCTAAGAACATGTTATAACAAAAAAGGAGCCTACTGGCTCCTTTAAGATATTTTTCCAAAGATTTTTATGAATTTTCGCTGGCAGTCTGGTTTTCTACCTTTTCTTCCAGTTTTTCTTCTTTTTTACGCTCTTTAAGAAAATCCTTCAGCTCCTGGCCATATTTCGATTTCTTTACTTTCGGAGCCAGAGAAGTATAGATGGTATCCAGATATTTGATATTGGCGTCGAATACTTCAGAAAGGGCCAGGTAAGGAGCGATCTCATGGTCTTTATTGTTAATCGCGAAGTTAACGGTATACAGGTATTTTCTTTTCAGAAGTTTATCATACTTCTGGTCGATCTCCATCAGTTTTTCCTCGTCCTGAGCCTTTTCAGCTTCAAAACTTTCCTTAATAAGTTCAAGGTTCTGGTCATTGAACCTGTTGATCATTTTACGATATTCCATCAATTTCTCTTGGTTCACAGAACCTACGATCTTCGCGCTGGTTTCAAACTTTTCAAGCTTGGTATTGATGGTCACCTCTCCCTGGTCTGCGAAAAAATCTATACGGTCGTCGTACTGATTATTATCTACCTTTTCCAGGTACAGGTACATGATCTGAGGGCTTTCAATATAAGTTTCCATAGTGAAGTTCGGGTCGCCATCTACCACTACAGAATCAACGTTTACCAGGATGGTGTCCTGGATCTTTTGAAGGAATAAGGTCCCTTTTTTTAGGCCCTTGATCTCCCCACTAACAATTAGATTGCTTTCTTTTTCTGAACAAGCAGTTATGCTTATTAATATTACTAAAAGAAGAGCTAGTTTTTTCATGTTTTGAATTCGGATTTTAAAGGAGCGCAAATATCTTATATTTTTCTATTTATTACTAACTACCGGCAGCTATTTGCATTAAAATTGTACACAGGATCGCGCCGTAAGTTCCCACTACATATCCAAAAACGGCGAGCAATACACCTACCGTGGCTAGCGAAGGATGAAAGGCTGCTGCGACCACCGGGGCCGAAGCTGCACCACCTACATTGGCCTGGCTACCCACCGCCAGGAAGAAATATGGCGCTTTTATTAATTTCGCGGTAGTTATAAGTACGATCACGTGAATAAGGATCCAGATAAGGCCTATTCCTAAAAGTCCCGGATTTTCGAAGATCTTTCCAAGATCCATTTTCATACCGATGGTGGCCACCAGGATATAGATGAAAATACTTCCTATTTTACTGGCTCCGGCTCCCTCGTAAGATTTGAATTTTGTGAAAGATAATCCTATCCCGATAGCGGTGGCAATGGTGATCATCCAGAAGAACTGGGAGGAGAAGGAGGATAAGGCGCTTTTGGAATCGCTGAAGATCTCGAAGTTTGCCAGCAGGTATTCAGACATTCCATCTGCGCCCCAATGTGCAAGACCTACCGCGCCGAAGGCCAGGGCAAGCATGATCATGAAATCTGGCAGGGAAGGGTTACGCACCACGCTTTCAGCATACGAGCTTACCTTCACCTTAAGGTCTTCTATAGCCGAATTATCTGCTTTTAACCAGTTGTCTATGCTATTATTTTTGCCAATTCCCATTAGGACGATCGCCATCCAGAGATTGGCAACCACGATATCCACAAGCACCATCCCGCCATAAAGTTCCGGATTGTATTCATATATCTCCAGCATGGCAGCCTGGTTCGCACCACCACCAATCCAGCTACCCGCAATGGTAGACAATCCTCTCCATATTGCATCGGGCCCAACTCCGCCAAGGGTTTCCGGGGAGATGATAGACATGATCAAGATCGCGACCGGACCTCCCAGCACGATCCCAATTGTTCCGGCAAAGAACATTATAAGTGCTTTTGGGCCAAGGTTAAAAATGGCTTTGAGATCTATACTTAGGGTCATAAGGACCAGTGCGGCCGGTAGCAAATACCTGCTGGCCACAAAATATAATTGGGAAGTTTCATCATCTATCCAGCCCAGGGAATTGAAAATGGCAGGGATCAAATAGCACATCAAAAGCGCCGGTACCACTTTATAGAATTTACTCCAGAAACCTTCTTTTTGGGATGAGGTGTAAAAAACAAAGCCGAGAGCAAGCATTAACAAACCAAAGACAATCGCGTCGTTGGTGAACAAGGTAGATTCTTCCATAAATTTTTAACTAGGTTGCCGGCAAAATACAATTTTTATTATTTCCAGAATCAGGTAAGCAGCGACTTATATTTTTAGCAGGTCAGAAATACTTTTGGCCACACCGTCTTCCTTGCCGGGAGCAGTTACCATGTGAGCGACTTCAAGCACTTCGGGCTTGGCATTACCTACGGCGATCCCCATGCCCACGCCGCGTAGCATCTCGATATCATTATAGTTATCTCCAAAAGCCATGCTCTGGGATAACGGGATCTTAAAATGATTTTCGAGCAGGTGGTTCACGGCAGTAAGTTTAGAAATAGCCTTAGGAGCTATTTCGATATAGGTTGGTTTGGAACGATAGAGGTGAAGCTGCTCGGGGTATTTATTTTTCAGGAAACTAAAAATGCTATCGATCTTTTCTTCTTCGCCCATGGCCATGATCTTGTGAGCTCCCTTTTCCTCTTCTTTCCATTTTTGGATCACCACCTTATTTTCATGGAATTCCGGTTGTACTTTGGTGTTGTTGATCTCCCTCCTAGTCCAGAAATCGTCGCGTGGCACGTACCATTCATCATTATGGAACAAGCTAAGATGAACATCATGATCGAGGTTGTAATCATGAAGATCTTCCAGGATCTCCAGAGGAATTTCGGTGGAACTGGTGGTTTTGCCGTCGGCAATAATGAGTCCGCCGTTATAACTTATCAAAGGCAGGTGCTCTATATCCATTTTTTTCTGAAGATGCCTCATGGCTGCTGGCATCCGGGAAGAGATCAGGATAAAGGGAATGTTAGAGTTGTTTAGTTTTTTTATGGTTTTAATGGTGTATTCAGACAGGTCTCTCTCGGCATTCAGCAGGGTTCCGTCTATATCTGAAAAAATTATTTTGAACATTATTCTTCCTTCTTTTGGTTTTTAGGGTGTCTTTTTGCCTGTTTCAGCGCGTTATTCAGCATCCATTCAATCTGCCCGTTGGTACTTCTAAACTCGTCTGAAGCCCACTTCTCGATAGCTTTTAGCATATCTTCATCTACTCTTAAGGCGAATGCTTTTTTCTTGCCCATAATTTACTCAAGTTCTTTGATAAAATCAGTGATTATCGGGATCAATTGCGGGTGTAAAGGCAGGTTAGGTTCGTTATAAGATTTTGTGTTCACGAGTCTGTCATCGGTTTTTATTTCCCTGAAAATATGGTTCATATTTTCAACGATCTCCAGCCGGGAATCTGGTCCGGCGTTTTTGAGCATTTCTGCTTCTTTGACCTCTACCTGAATATCTGAAGTTCCATTGATGATCAAGACAGGAATATCTAATTTTTCGATCTCTTCGGCAGGATCGTATTTCATCCAGCTTTGCATATAAGGCTGAACCGATGGTTTAAAGATATTTTCGAGCATAGGGCTGTAATTGGTCGTTTGGCCATTTTCCCTTATTTCATTGAAAGCGGTCCTGGCATTTTCTGTTAATTGCGGAGCCATTTTATCGATCTGCTCTACGATAACATTGTCTATGGGCTGGGCTGCCCCAGCAAGAGAGATGTAGGCATCGGCTTTTTCCCTGGCCGCCAGCATTCCAACCAGGGAGCCCTGACTGTGTCCCGCGATCACGAGCTCATTATAAGTGTCCCGCTCCTCAAAATAATTCAGGATTTTCTCCACATCATTTACCAGGTCTTCGAACCTCAGGTCTTCCTCCTTGATATTTAACTCGTTCATCTTAAAGATTCGCTTGTCGAATCTGTAACTGGCTATGCCGTTAGCTGCAAGTTCCCTGGCAATCTTTTTCATCCCGTCGTTCTTCATCAGGGCCTGGTTCCCATTTCTGTCGGTTGGACCAGATCCCTGGACAAATATGACCAGGCTTTTAGCCTCGCCGGTTGTGGGAGAGGTGAGTGTGCCTTCAGTAAACTGATCGATCTTCAGGTCTTCTTCCATATATTCTTCCTGGGCAAAACTTCCCTGAGAGATGAGTAAGATCAGGAAGGCAAATAGTATATTTCTCATGCTGTTTTAAATTTTTCCCGATAACGGGCAATTACTTTTTGTGCTTTTTCCGGCTTATTGGTGCCGATCAGGAATTTTTCATTATCCTTTGTGATGATCTGTATGCCCATATTTCCGGAAACATTGTAAGCCTTGGCTTTTCCGAAACCTCGAATTCCCCAGCCACCATATTCCTGTACTGGCAGATACTGGCGGACATAGCAATCTTCAATCTTCTCCCATTTATATTGTCTTTTAAAGACTTTTAATGGCCTGAACTCTGCCCTTATCCCGCGGGCATCGATTTTCGTTTTTAACCTTATCACCCAGAAAAGGACAATAATTAGCAATACCAGGCATAAACCGAGAAGGTTGGTGCTTCCGCTGCTGTTATCACCTAAACTGTTGATTAGCGGGATAGAAGTAACGACTAGGGTGCTCCCCAGGACCAAAATAATCCACCATTGCCGGAAGGCCTGTTCTTCCTTGAATATCCTCATCTTTTAATGATTGAGAGTTCCGGCATTCACTACCGGGGTGGCATCTCGATCCCCGCACAGCACAACCATCAGGTTACTAACCATGGCGGCCCGCCTTTCAGAATCCAGGTCTACCAGTTCCTTACGGCTCAATTCATCTAGCGCCATTTCTACCATACTTACTGCACCTTCAACTATCTTATGCCTGGCCGCGACAATAGCAGTTGCCTGTTGTCTTTTCAACATGGCACTGGCGATCTCATTAGCGTAAGCAAGGTACCCGATCCTGGCTTCCAGTACTTCTATCCCCGCGATATCCAGTCTTTCTTCAAGTTCTTTTTCCAGGGCATCGCTTACCTCGTTCATACTCGATCTTAAAGTGATATCCTCGTCCAGGCCTTCGTCTGCAAAATTATCATAAGGATACATACTGGCGAGTTTTCTAACTGCCGCATCTGTTTGTACCACTACAAAATTTTCAAAATCATCTACGTCAAAAGAAGCCTTGAAAGTATCCATTACCCTCCAGACAAGGATCGTGCTTATCATGACCGGGTTCCCCAGTTTGTCATTTACCTTTAGCCGTTCACTGTCGAAGTTCCTTGCCCTTAATGAAATTTTCTTTTTGGTGTAGAATGGGTTCACCCAGAATAAACCGTTCTGTTTTACGGTTCCTTTATAATCCCCAAATAAGAGAAGGACTCGTGATTCATTTGGATTTACCAGTATTAAGCCCGGCAGAATAAGGATTGCAATAAAAAATGCTATTGCCCAGAGGGGATTGGCGGTATTTAAGACCGCAACGATACTTCCTATAGCTAGAATGAGGAAGACGAAAAGCATCACGTAGCCGTTAAATGCCTTTATGGTTTTTTCTTGTGTCATGATTGAATTAGTTTCTGATATTAAAATGATATCATAAATATATAATATTAAATTTTAATCTTCTTTATTCTTAACAGTTATTTTTTTCTGGCTTCCTTATATTTGCCGCAAATATTTTAAATAATGAAGAATATCTTGTTTACAGCCGCCTTCTTGCTGGTTTCGGTTTTTAGCTTCGCATCTGAAGGTGATTGGGGTAAAACCGGGCACCGCGCAACGGCTGAGATCGCAGAAAAACATTTAACCGAAAATGCTAAAGAAGCTATAGATGAATTGCTGGGAGGATACGGCCTGGCGTTCGTGGCAAATTACGCAGATGATATTAAAAGCGATCCTGAATACAGAAAATATGGTCCCTGGCATTATGTAAATATTTCTCCGGAAGCTGATAAGTATAAGATCGAAGAGGCAAGTAAAAAGGGAGACCTGGTTCAGGCAATCAGGAAATGTGTGGCCGCATTAAAAGATAAGGAAACCTCCAAGGAACAAAAGGAGTTTTATTTGAAGATGCTGGTGCATTTTGTAGGAGACCTTCATCAGCCTTTTCACACCGGGCATGCCGAAGATAAGGGTGGTAACGATATTCAGGTAAGATGGTTTAATGACGGTTCTAATATCCACAGGGTATGGGATAGTGAGATGATCAATTTTTACCAGATGAGCTATACCGAACTTGCAATAAATACCAAAGATCTTTCCAAGAAAGAGATCAAAGAAATTAAAAAAGGCAAGCTGCTGGATTGGGTTTACGAATCCAGGGAAATGGCTGAAGATCTTTATGCCGGGGTTCAGAACGGCGAAAAACTAGGTTACTCCTACATGTACGAACATATGCCTACCGTATTGAACCAATTGCAAAAAGGAGGGATTCGCCTGGCAAAAATCCTGAATGAAATTTACGCGGAAGAAAGTTCAGATTCTTAATAGATCTTTCTATAGGTTAGGTTGATCCTGGGTTCAGAGACTTTTTTTGTTTTGGGAAGCTGATGTTTCCAGAATTCCTGGGTTGAACCTTTCATGATTAAAAGGCTGCCATGTTGCAGCCTTATTTTATGCCTGGCAGTTTTGTCTATTTTATGTTTTAAATGAAAGATCCTTTCGGCTCCCAGGCTTACGGAAGCGATAACTGGGTTTTTGCCGAGTTCCTTTTCGTCATCGGCATGCCATCCCATGCTATCGGCACCATCCCGGTATAAATTGGCCAGGCATACATTAAAGCTGGTATCGCTGTATTTTTCGCATTTTCTCCTTACCTCCTCCAGCTCAGGAGGGAATGGTTGCGGGTGCATTTCCAGGCCAGAATATCTATAACTTTTGCCGTCCTCTCCAAAAAGAGCAGTGAGTCGTGGCTGCAGGATCTCCCTGCCAAATAGTTTTATCTTCTCCTGTTTCCACTGGCTAAGGTCAAGTAATTTTTCCAGGTAATCATCGGCCGTAGTGGGATCAAAAAAAGTGGGATAGTATTCTATTTGCCCGTCCTTAAGATCTATGCTCTGCTTTTTCATGGTCTTAAAATTTCAAATAGAACCAGGCCCACCACATCAAAAAGAACTGTAAGGGTATTCTTACGATTAAAATCCACCTGGGAATGCCTGCGGCGGCCTTTTTGCCTGAAAGCATGTAAAAATGTACCAAAAGGAAAATAGTAAGCATAAGTATGATCCCGTAGATCGCCAAGTCTTTAGTTTCAGGGAATAGCAACGAAACTCCCAGTATGATCTCGGCCAGGCCGCTTAAATAAACCAGGCTCTTATGCGCCGGGAGGTAGCGCGGCATGATCCTCATGTACATGGCGGGTTTCAAAAAATGGAAGATTCCGGCGATTATATACATAAAAGCCATTAAATAAAGATGCCAGGGGTATATCATAAAGATCAATTTTTGATGAAGATAAGAGAAAATATGGTATGACGAAATTTGTTAAAAAGGTTCATAAAACAGATTTTTGTTGTGTAAATTCTTAAAATAGAGTAATTTCAACGCCCTGAATCTAACTAAATTAAACTAACCTGCTGTTGAAGAAAAATTATTTTCTTTTATTTCTCCTGTGCCTATTTATCTGTAATTCGTCTAGAGCTCAAGCCGATGATTCCTACATTGAAAAAGAATTGGAAGAGTTGCTGGATAGTCTTATTAATGAAGTCGATAATTATCATTATGAGCAGGCTATAGATATTACCCACTCTTTGCTTACAAAGGCTAAAGACCTTAAAAACCATTATTATATCTCTAAGGGATATAACTTTCTAGGACATATTTATACAGATAAAAAGGATAGTGCACGTGCTCGGAAAAATTATACACTTGGTCTGGAATATGCCTACCTGAGTAAGAACGATACCTTGCTCATGCATGCCTATAATAACCTGGGGAATGTATATTCAGAGATACCGCAAACTACTTATAAAGGTATTTCATTTTATAATGAGGCTATCAAAGAAGCAAAAAAGGTTGGATCTCCTTTAGATGTGATTACTCCCAGGACAAATATTGGCTGGACTTACCTGGATCTTGGGCAGCATAAAAAAGCATATCCCTATATTCATAACTCCCTTGAATTACTTGATTCTACAGAGGTGACTGATTCTTTAGATAAGGAATATAAAGAATATTTATACTCCCAAATTTATATGCTGCATGGCCGGTATTTCAGCCAGGAAAAAGAATATGATACCGCCAGGTACTATTTTGAAACCTCTCTAAGAATGGTGGAAAAGGATAGCGCTATATTGCTTGCAGCAGATACTTACCGGGAATATTCAAAAATGTTGGCCCAAAAAGGTGATTATAAAAAGGCTTACGAGGCTCAGCAAAAATACATCGATTATAATGAACAGGTTTTTGAAAAGGAGAAACTAAAACAAACAGAGATCGCTAATGCCAGGTTTAATCTCAACCAGTATAAAAAGGACCTTTTAATTGCCGAGAAGGAACAGAAATACCAGAACGATATCATCCAGAAATCCAAGGAAAAAGTAGTGGTTATGGTTTTTTCTTCCATCGGGATGATCTTTATCCTGGTCTTTCTATATAAGGTGAACCGCGACCGTCAAAACCTGATCGAAAAGCTAAAGCATAAGAACGTTCAGTATCGCGATGCCAAGGTTGAAGCTGAAAAGCTTTCCTTACTTAAAACAAGATTTTTTAGTACGGTAAGCCACGAAATAAGAACCCCACTTTATGGAGTGATAGGCCTTACTTCGCTTCTTCTTGAGGATAAGAGCCTGGACAAGCACAAAAGCGATCTTAAATCCCTGAAATTTTCTGCAGATTACCTGCTGGCGCTCATTAACGATGTCTTGCAGATGAATAAAATGGAATCTAATGAGGTGAAGCTCGAAAATGTTTCTTTCAACCTGCGTGACCTTATGAATAGCATCGTTAATAGTTTCGAGTTCACCAGGGTGCAGAACAGGAACAAGATACACCTGGATATCGATGAAAGTATCCCGGCCTACCTGATAGGTGATTCCGTTAGGCTTTCACAGGTTCTAATGAACCTTGTTGGGAATGCGACCAAATTTACCGAAAGGGGAAATATCCATATCATTGCCCGCCAAATAGACAGTGAAGCCGAAACCTCCAAGATCTATTTTGAAATTAAGGATGATGGCCCGGGAATTCCGGAAAGCAAGAAGAAAGTGATCTTCGAAGAATTCTCACAGCTAAGTAATTCCAATTACAATTACCAGGGCACAGGACTTGGTTTGCCCATTGTAAAAAGGCTGCTTAAACTTTTCAGGTCTAAAATAAATCTGGAAAGTGAAGAGGGTAAAGGTTCCACTTTTAGTTTCTCGATCCTATTCAAAGTCGATACCTCTAAAAAGGAGATCGAAAAACCTGAAGAGGAATTCAAGTCATTGCATAATGAGGATAGGAAGAGGATTCTAATCGTGGACGATAACCGTATCAACCAGGTGGTGACCAAACGAATACTGGAAAAGAAGGATTTCGAATGCGAGGTAGCGGGGGATGGGCAAACCGCCATTGACCTGGTACAGAATGGAAATTATGACCTTGTTTTGATGGATGTGAATATGCCAGGAATTTCAGGCCTGGAAGCTACTAAAGAGATCAGGAAATTCGACCAGCATATTCCTGTCCTAGCCCTTACTGCGGTTGAAGTAGAGGAGATCAGGGAAGAGATTCAGGCTGCCGGGATGAGCGGCATTATCATCAAACCTTATGATGTACAGCAGTTCTACCAGATCGTTTACAAGAATCTTAGCCTTAACGAGTATACCGAAGAATTATAATTATTTCGTCACCTCCTGGGCTTTTTCAGGCGCCTTGAAATAATCTTTCTTAGGGTCGAAGAACCTGATGTTCGAGATGGTCGCCTCGCCTAGTTTTTCGCCAAATCCATCCTCAGAATTCCAGTTGTGGAAACTCCATTTGGTAGCGATATCTACATTTTCTACAGACTTAAAATCTGAATAAACGATCGCGTGCGGATCTTCTTCCGCTTTTTCTTTTTCCTTGCTGAAGGTGACAATATAGGCTGCTGCCTTTAGTCTGTTGGTTTCTTGGTCCTTATAAACAACATACCAGTCGTCTGGAGAGTCACCAATATTTGATTTAAAACTAAGTTTTGCCGTATCATAGCTTATACTGTCCAGCATCTTTGGTTGCTGTTCTTCCCAAACCGTACCTGGATCGGTAAGTTTAAAAGGCATGGCAAAGAAATACTGCCAGGTGAAAATGTCGAATCTCGCTCCCTTAGCTTCAGAAGTATCCGGGCTCATAAATACTTTTTCACCGTCATAAATGATCGAGGAACCGTCGGCTTTATCTACCCGCACTTTCGTGGAATTGGTGGTCATGGTCACCCTTCCCTCCAGACGGGTCTGGCCGCCAAATTTCAGGTTGATATCAAAGGCCACGGCCGGTTGGTTCATGAAAGCCGCCTTGTTATGTGCTTCCTCTATATTTTCAGAAAAAGAGAAAACTTTCGGGGGAGTGGCCCCATCGCCGATACCGTTATCTGGTTCCACCGGTATTTGCTCTTCAGAAGTATTCTGTTTACAGCTTATAATTAACAAGAAGGCGAAAAGGAAACTTAATTTTTTCATTGCTGGAATTTTTTTAAAAGTACGAAAAGAATGTACATCAAATAAAAAACCGCTTCCCCGAAGGAAAGCGGTTGGCATTCAAATATCGAATAAGGTTTATTTTACCATATCAAAACTTCTCTTGATAAAGGCAGTTAATTCCTCACCTTTAAGAAGGTTCTGAGATAATCTGGCCAGGTCTAAGGATTGCTTGATTAGACGCTGCTGTTTCTTCTCGGTTTTGGTGTTAAGAATGGTATTGATGAGGTCGTGGTTGGTATTCACAACCAGGTTATAAATCTCTGGCATATTGCCCATACCAAACCTTCCACCACCGCCGGTTTGCTGCATTTCTTTCATTCTACGCATGAATTCTGGCTGGGTGATGATCAATGGCGCAGCATTGCTGTCCATCGCTTCCATCTGTATGGTATACTTTTCTGAAGGGATCACCTTTTCAAAATCTGCTTTAAGCTTCTCTTTCTCTTCATCTGAAAGTTTAGAGATCTTTTCGTCATCCTTTTTAATAAGGTTATCTACGTGATCTGAATCTACACGTACAAAAGAGATCTTCTCTTTAGAAGTTTCCAGCTTTTGAAGCAGGTGAGATACGATTGGCGAATCCAACAGAAGTACTTTGTATCCTTTGTCTTTGGCTGCTTCGATATAGCTATGCTGCTCATTTTCGTTAGAAGCATAAAGGATCACCATATTTCCGTCTTTATCGGTCTGGTTTTCCTTGATCGCTTTTTCCAGCTCCTCGTAAGTGTAATAGTCACCATCTGTAGTTGGGTACAGCGCAAATTTGTCAGCTTTTTCGAAGAACTTGTCTTCGGTTAGCATACCGTATTCAATCACGATCTTGATGTCGTTCCACTTCTTCTCGAAATCTTCCCTGTTATTGTTGAAAAGACTCTTCAGCTTATCTGCCACTTTTCGTGTGATATAGCTAGAGATCTTTTTAACAGCACCATCTGCCTGAAGGTATGATCTTGAAACGTTCAACGGGATATCCGGAGAATCGATCACCCCGCGAAGCATGGTAAGGAATTCAGGAACTATACCTTCCACATTATCGGTTACAAAAACCTGGTTCTGGTAAAGCTGAATTTTATCCTTTTGAATGTTCATATCCTGCGCCATCCTTGGGAAATAAAGGATCCCGGTAAGGTTGAACGGATAATCTACATTAAGGTGAATATGGAATAACGGCTCCTCGAACTGCATAGGATACAATTCGCGGTAGAAGTCGTTATAATCCTTTTCTTCAAGATCTGTTGGCTGCTTGGTCCAGGCCGGGTTTGGGTTGTTGATGATGTTATCAACGGTTTTTGTTTCCGGCTTGGCATCTTCAGGTGCATCCTCAGGAAGGGGAAGTGTTTCTTCCTTGGTTCCGAACTTGATCGGGATAGGCATGAACTTGTTATACTTCACCAGTAATTCCTGAATGCGATTCTCTTCAAGGAATTCCTTGTCATCTTCATTTATATGAAGAATAACTTCGGTACCATGTTCCTTTTTATCAGCTTCTTCAAGTTTGAATTCGGTGGTACCTTCACAAACCCAGTGAGCCGCTGGTTCGTCTTTATGAGATTTGGTGATGATCTCTACTTTGTTAGCTACCATAAAGGCAGAGTAGAAACCAAGACCAAAATGACCAATGATCCCGCTGTCTTTAGCGGAATCCTTATATTTATGTAAAAATTCTTCAGCGCCAGAGAAAGCTACTTCGTTGATGTATTTTTCAACTTCCTCCTTGGTCATCCCGATCCCCTGGTCGATAATATGAAGGGTCTTGTTCTTCTCATCGATCTTCACTTCGATGGTCGGGTTACCATATTCTACATTCGCTTCCCCAAGACTGCTTAGGTGCTTGAGTTTAAGAGTTGCATCGGTTGCATTTGATATAAGCTCCCTCAAAAAGATTTCATGATCACTGTATAAAAACTTCTTGATGAGCGGAAAAATGTTTTCAACAGATACATTTATTTTTCCGGTTGCCATAGGTATGATTTTAAATTTTGATTCGCATTTCTGATTTCAAAAAAAATACCATTAGTGAATTGCTGTCAAACTGACACTTACTGTAATTAAATGGCGGGCATGTCGTCTAAAACCCTGATTCCAAAAAACCTAGTAAATATTTAACAAAGTTTTGTTTAAAGTTTATGGAAAAAACTTGAACAAATGTTGTATTTTTGAAATAGAAATTAAAATTATGGCGAAGAAGACAGGAAATAGTAAAGTGAAGGAAAAACCAAATGCAGATAGGCTCATCGCTATTTATATGGACCATGTTCTGGAACATGAGAAAACTCCTAAGAGTGTTTACAAGTTCACCAAGGATAATGGTCTAACCGAAGCTGACTTCTATAAATTTTTCGGAAGCTTTGAAGGATTAAGAAAAGCGATCTGGGAAAAGTTCTTTGACAATAGTACTGAAGTAATGGAGAAATCTAAAGAGTATGCTACTTTCTCTAACCGTGAAAAGCTGCTCACTTTCTTCTACACATTTTTTGAAGTTCTCACTGCCAACCGCAGTTACGTATTGTACACTTTAAATGAGCATGGGCAGTCCCTAAAGACCATGGACCAGCTTAAGACACTTAGGAAAAGAATGAAGAACTTCGGGAAAGAACTTATAGCAGATAATAACAGGGAAAAATCCTTAAAGGTCTTTCAGCAGAATGAAATGTTATTTTCTGAAGGTGTGTGGGTACAGTTCCTGTTCCTGCTAAAATTCTGGATGGACGATAATTCCGCAGCCTTTGAAAGTACCGATGTGGCGATAGAAAAATCTGTAAATACGGTCTTTGACGTATTCGATAATACCCCATTAGAAAGAGTGGTCGATTTTGGCAAATTTCTATGGAAAGAAAGAATGGCCTAAGCCTAAAGAAGAAAGATAGATGAAAACCATAGATAGCATACCAACAGGCAAATTAGGCAGAACCGGAAAGCTGGTATCTACCGGGGTGAAAATAGGTGGCAATTACCTGAAATATTATGGTAAAAAAGCCTTTAATCCCGAGTTGACCAGAGATGAGCTGGATGAAGATAATGCTACCGATATTTATGACGGTCTGAAAAGCCTGAAAGGTAGCGCCTTAAAGGTCGCCCAAATGCTTTCCATGGAGAAGAATCTTCTTCCTGGAGCATATGTAGAGAAATTTAGCCTGGCGCAATTTAGTGTGCCGCCACTGTCTGCCCCTTTGGTACGTAAGACTTTTAAAAAATACCATGGAGAATATCCTGAAGACTTATACGATACATTTGCAACCCAGTCGGTAAATGCCGCCAGCATCGGTCAGGTGCATAAAGCGACAAAAGAAGGGAAAAAACTTGCTGTGAAAATCCAATATCCGGGGGTTGCAGATAGTATCAGTTCAGATCTGGCGATGGTAAAGCCAATTGCCTTAAAGATGTTCAATCTACAGGCGAAAGATTCTGAAAAGTATTTCAAGGAAGTTGAAGGTAAATTGCTGGAAGAAACAGATTATGTGCTAGAAGTAAAGCAGAGCAAGGAAATTTCTGAAGCCTGTGCACATATTCCGAATCTAAAATTTCCGAAATATTACGAAGAACTTTCGAGTGAACGAATTATTACGATGGATTGGATGGACGGGATCCATCTGAGTGAATTTGCCAGGCAGAACGAAGACGAGGAGCTGGCAAACAAAGTGGGTCAGGCTTTGTGGGATTTTTACATGTTCCAGATACATGGCTTAAAACAGGTACATGCAGATCCACATCCCGGCAATTTTCTGGTAGATAAGGACCATAACCTTATAACAATAGATTTTGGGTGTATCAAACAGATCCCCCAGGATTTTTATGAACCTTATTTCTCTTTAACAAATAGAGAAAATTTAAACAATAAGGAATTCTTTTATCAAAGGCTTTACGAGCTGGAAATTCTCAACGAGAATGATTCTGAAAAAGAAAAAGAATTCTTTTCTGAAATGTTTCACGAGATGTTCACCATGTTTTCGACACCGTTTCAATCTGAAAGGTTTGACTTTACCGACGAGAAATTTTGGAAACATCTTACTGAACTAAGCGAAAAATATTCTAAGGACCCTGAATTACGAAGAATGAATGGAAATAGGGGAAGCAGACACTTTCTCTATATGAGTAGGACCTTTTTTGGCCTTTACAATCTATTACATGATCTTAAAGCGAAAGTAGAAATAGAAAATTTTAGAGTGTATCTCTAATGGTTGATTTATTGGTTAGGTTGTTAGAAAGCGTGGTCACGTTCTAGTGGTTGCGCTTTCTTTCTTTAAAACAAAGATCCCCGGCAATTCGCCGGGGATCTTTATTTATTTATTTATGGGAATCACTATCTAATTTCCCGGGGTTTCCTGGAGCTCCTGTTCTTTTGGCTCATCTTCTTTATTCTCTTTCTTGTTCTTCACATATTTTTCCAGCCAGCGATCCTGTTCCCACAGGACATGCAGAACAGATTCTTTTGCGCTGTAGCCATGACTTTCCTTAGGTAGCATTACCAGTCTGGCCGTAGCACCAAGTCCTTTTAGGGCGTTGAAATAGCGCTCGCTCTGCATAGGGTAAGTTCCCGAATTATTATCGGCTTCTCCATGAATAAGCAATAAAGGGGTTTTCATCTTATCTGTGTGCATGAAAGGGGACATGGTGTTATAGACCTCTGGTGCTTCCCAGTAACTTCTTTCCTCACTCTGGAAACCAAAAGGGGTCAGGGTTCGGTTATAGGCACCACTTCTGGCGATTCCTGCTGCAAAAAGATCGGAATGTGAGAGCAGGTTAGCCGTCATGAAAGCTCCGTAACTATGGCCACCCACGGCAACCCGGTCACGGTCTACATATCCCATTTCGTCAACAGCATCTATGGCCGCTTTAGCATTGGCCACCAATTGTTTTCTAAATGTGTCGTTTGGTTCTTCATCACCTTCACCCACGATTGGGAAAGAAGCGTCGTCCAGCACAACATAACCGCGGTTCACCCAGTAAATAGGAGAACCATAGTAAGGATAGGTGAATTCGTTGGCGTTGGAAGTATTTTGAGAAGCCGAATTCTTATCCTTGAACTCACGCGGATAAGCCCACATGAACATCGGTAATTTTTCAGGATTTTCTTTATCGTAACCCGCCGGAAGGTAAAGCGTGGCATTCAATTCCAGGCCATCTTCCCTTTTATAACTGATCACCTCCTTGCTTACCTCTTCAAGGCTCTTGAATGGATTTTCAAAAGACGTGATCTGTGTAAGCTCATTATTAGCATCGATATCGCGAATGTAGTAGTTTGGATATTCAACCGAAGATTCGATTCTTACCAGGATTTTTCCATCTTCAATATCCAGGGCCTCTACCAGCGTTTCCTTTTTATCCTTAAATTCAGACTGGTAAAGTCTTTCGGTATCGCCATCATCAAGATCTATTTTGTCTACAAAGGGGAATTGTCCTTCTTCAGTATATCCGGCTCCCAGTAGAAAAGCATCATCACCGTCTAATTTTAAAACGCTTTTACCAAATTTATTTTTCCTGGTCACGAAATTTCCCGGATCACTGTATACATCTTGGTAATTCCTGTCGAAAATGATCTTAGGCTCTTCAGAAGCGTCAGCAGGATCAAAAACATAAGTTTTGGTGTTCCTGGTATTCCACCAGTAATCGCTGGCTATGGCCAGGTTTTCCTCTGCCCATAGAATTCTGCTGGCGCGGTTCTTTACTTTAAGAAGCGATTTACCTTCACCTTTAAAAGGAGCTTCCAGTTGAAAAAATTCATCGCGATAATCAGCTTCCTCCTCGGGATCTCCGCCATCAAGGGCCTCCACATAGACCAGGCTTGCCGGCTTATCGTCCCGCCATTGGAAATCTCTTTTCCCGGTACGCTCTGCCATAAATCCTTTAGGAAGATCCTCGATCAAAGGCACATCATTTATCTTGCTTACCAGTTTTCCAGTTCGGGTATATACGTTAGTTTCTGAAGGGAACCTGTAGTAAGGCACCAGGTAGGAGAAAGGTTTTTTGATGTTGGTGATCATCACATATTCACCATCTGGCGAAAATGAAATATCGCTGTACATTTTAGGTTTCATCCATTTTGAAGAGGTACCGTCTAGGTTTACCTTGATAAGTTCAGACCTGGCTAGCTGTTCAAAGTTGTATTCGTCATTAGGATTCTTTAAAAGATCCTGGTAGGTACGGTTCTGTGCTTCTTTTCCATCACTTACAGAGATCGTAGGCCCGGTAGGAACAGAAGTTTCGGTATCTATCAGTTCCTTCCTGTCTGCAGGAAGCATGGTGACGAGCAAGGCAGAATTATCCCTGAACCAGTTCACGGTACTTCTCATGTTCGCATTGATATGTGCATCGGTAAGCTTTTTCGTGGTTGCCTCCTTTACATTCAGTACCCAAAGTTCTACTCCCTTAGCGGTGGTATGGGTGAAAGCGATCATGGATTCATCTGGTGACCAGGCGAAATTGGTAAGTCTTGGAGCGTCTGGCAATCCTTTTACTTGAGTAGGCTGTTCCGCATCGATCTGCTTTACCTTCAGGTTGTTGTAATACCGAGCCCGGCTGTTAATATTGGTTACGGGATTAATCCTTAACCCGCCAAGGCGCATCTCGGTTTCACTTAATTCAGCAATACTTTTAAACTGGTCGCGGTAAAGGAAGGTCATCATTTCAGCATCGCTGTCCAGGATGGTGGCAGGAGCCAGGGGAACATCAATAAGCTCCAGGATCTCTTTAGGTGGTTTTTGATAATCCAGATTTTCCTGGGCGAACATTCCCGAAAGGAATAGAAAGCATGCCGAAAGACAAATAACAATTCGGTTCATAAAATAGGTTTTAGTTTAAATTTAAAACGCGACAAAAACTGAAGGAATGTTAATGTTTAGTATATTGCGCGTCCGTTTTTTTACAATTTGCTTAAATTTAATAAGATTAGTTTTTAATTTCATAAAAAACATCCATGTATCAAACAAAAATTGCAGGATTAGGAAAATATGTCCCTGAAAACATAGTGACGAACGATGATCTGTCTAAATTGATGGACACGAATGATGAATGGATCACCGAGCGTACAGGAATCAAGGAAAGAAGACATATTAAAAAAGGAGATGGGAACACTACCGCCACCATGGGAGTGAAAGCTGCTAAGATCGCCATTGAAAGATCTGGAATTTCAAAAGATGATATAGACCTTATAGTATTCGCTACCCTGAGCCCGGACTATTATTTTCCTGGCTGTGGAGTTCAGGTGCAGGAAATGTTGGAGATAGATACTTGTCCGGCCCTTGATGTTAGAAACCAGTGTAGTGGTTTTATTTATGGCCTGTCTGTGGCAGATCAGTTCATCAAGACGGGAATGTATAAGAACGTTCTTTTAATAGGTAGCGAGAACCATAGTGGAGGATTAGATTTCACTACTCGTGGCCGCTCTGTTTCAGTGATCTTCGGAGATGGCGCCGGTGCCGCCGTGCTTACCAGGAGTGATCATAACGGTCAGGGGGTACTTTCCACGCATTTGCATTCTGAAGGTAAACATGCCCTAGAACTTTCTTTAAAAGGACCAAGTACGGAGCATTGGGTGCCAGAAATCATTGCCGAGAACCCTCAGGGAGATGATATTCCCTATTACCCATATATGAACGGGCAGTTCGTTTTCAAAAATGCCATCCAGCGTTTTTCTGAAGTCATTAATGAAGGCTTACAGGCGAACGGGCTTGAGGTTTCAGATATAGATATGCTTATTCCTCACCAGGCGAATCTCAGAATCTCGCAATTCGTGCAGCAGAAATTCAGACTTTCAGACGACAAGGTTTATAATAACATTCAGAGATACGGTAATACTACCGCCGCTTCTATCCCTATCGCCCTTACCGAGGCCTGGGAAGAAGGAAAGATCAAAGATGAAGATATAGTGGTGCTTGCCGCTTTTGGTAGTGGATTTACCTGGGGTAGTGCAATCATTAAATGGTAAAATAACAAGCTCCGCTTCTGGCGGAGCTTTTTTTATATTCCCTTGTAGTATTTATAAAGATCATAGATTCCAAAGGCTATAAAACCAATGGCCAGAATGATCCCGAAACTATCTGTTTCCACAGCCTGGGATTTCTGGTAAAGCCTGAAACTTCCATAAGCCAGGAAGACGAGTCCCAGGACAAGATTCCAGATATTGCGTTGAGGTTTTTCATGCCCTTCAAGCGGCTCTTCACTGTTCATCCTTGAAGTCTTTAGGGAAAGTGGTCCTGGCTATTTCTACTGCCTGCTCGAGATCTTTCTCCAGAACAAAAAGAAGTACCTGGCCCGGAAGTCCGCCTCCGAAACCTGCCCGCAGGCCGGAGTCGAAATCATTCCTTACCCGGGAATGAATTCCTTCCTTTTCAAATAATTCCTGTAAATACTGTACGTTGGTTTCAGGGCCGGTATAGACCCTTTTGTAGCTATAGTTGTCTTCGTCACTCATTGGTTAAGGTTTACATCCCTAAAATACGAATTAGGTAGTAGCAATCTTAACTTTTTAAACGGAAATTAACTTTCTAAGCATTGTAGAACTTGCTGTCCCAAATGGCTGTATTGAAGTTTTTTCCCATTTTAAAGCCATAAAAAATGGATAGTCCTGCAAACCACTTAAAGATAAAAAAGAAGACCATAAAGAATTCTGTAGTGCTTTGCTGTTGAGAGAATAATCCATCAGGGATTAGCAGCGCGGTAAGAAAACTGATGGCCAGCAGTAAGACCACGAAATTTTCCAGGGTCTTGAAAGGCCACATGATCATCTTTCTGAAAGGATGCAGGTCATTGCCCCATTTATGGATAAGGTAATAGTAATCATTGCCAATAGGAGCGAAGAGCAGCGGATCATCGGCATTTTCAAGTTTGAACAATTTCGAGGGGGCAACGATCTTAAAACCCCTCAAAGTGGTTTCATGGGCTTTCTCGAGTCTATTTACCTCCATCACCGCTTCATACGGAATTTTAGCTTTAAAGAATTTTGAATCAAGAAAACGAAGGCGGTAATCGATACAGATCTGATAAATATCGTCCAGGTGAAAGATCCTGTGGGTTTCCAGCAGGTCAAAATTGAAGTCATTTCGATCTATTCCCTGGCCGGCTTCTAATTCCTTAAAGATCTCTTCATCCTTTTTTCCGGCTTCGGCCAGAATTTTCTCAACCTGTTCCAGTAATTGCTGTTCAGAGGTCTTTTTATCTCGAATTTTAAGGAGCTGCTTTTCTAAATTGGTGCGGGGAATTCTCAACTTCATTTTCTTTTTCTTTAGCTCCACTAAATTAGACAATTAAGCTTAGAATTACAATCTGAGACCACTCAAAAACAGGAAATTAACAGCCTGCTTCAGGCTCTACAGCTGTTAATTCTATGCCAATTAGCCCTAATTTAAAAACCGTCTAAGCTGCTTCAGCGTAACTTTCTATATAAATCATTAAAACTATTGATATGAAAAATTTAAAATTATTCAGCCTGTTAAGTATTTTCCTTTTTGCTGGAATTATGGCCAACGGGCAAACCACAAGTGCAGAGACCAATATGGTTGGAGGAGCCGAGATGTATTCTACCAAGAATATTGTAGAAAACGCGGTAAATTCTAAAGATCACACTACGCTGGTTGCCGCGGTAAAAGCTGCCGACCTGGTTGATGTTCTATCAAGTGAAGGCCCGTTCACCGTATTTGCTCCTACGAATACTGCTTTTAATGCGCTGCCAGATGGAACTGTAGATACACTGCTAAAAGAAGAGAACAAAACTAAACTACAAGGGGTATTAACATATCATGTGCTTGCCGGAGATTATAAAGCCGGAGATATTGTTGATGCGATCAAAAAAGGAAATGGAAAAGCCACTTTTACCACCGTAAATGGCGAAAAACTATATGCTATGTTAGATGGTGATAAGGTGAAGCTGAAAGATGCTAACGGAAAGGTGGCCACCGTTACCCAGGCAAATGTGAACCAGTCTAACGGGGTGATACACGTGATAGATGGCGTTTTGTTACCATAAGTTTCGATAAAAATTTAATTGAATCACAAAAAGCGGCTTCAGGCCGCTTTTTCCGTTAAATAAAAGTCAAATTTAGCCTGAGCGTTTTCCATTTAAAAGCATTCAGGTTATTTTGACTAAAATGAAAAATCTTAAAGCTATGAAATTTCTAAAATTAGGTTCATTTATCATGCTAGTAAGCATTTTGCTGGCGTCCTGCGGTTCAAGCGGACCTTCAGCTAAAGATGATCTAAAAAAACTTAAATCTTATAATACCTATGCCTTTTTGCCTAATAAGGATACCATCATTAACCGGGAGCTGGAAAATGAAGCTATTCAGCAGGTGATCGTGGAAACCATTAATGCCAATATGCGCGATGAAGGTTTTGTGCTGGACCAGAGAACTCCAGATGTACTGGTACATTTTCATCCAATGTTCGACGAAAAAGTGGCAGTGAACGCAAATCCCGTTTATACCAATTATCCGTATTATCGTCCAGGGCATTATGTAGGACCCTATTACCAGGATTTCATGTATGAGAACTATTTTACCATACAACGCCTGAACGGACCACGGGTGGCCCAGGTGCCTTACCGGGAACGTTCTATCGTGATAGATCTCATAGACAGAAGGACCAACGAAATTCTCTGGAGAGGTACTTCCGAAGAAAATATAGGAAGCAGGCGTATGCAACGAGAAATAAGGGAATATATAGACGACATATTCAAAGAGCAGTTCTAGGAATTCTAGATGTCAAAAAAAACCGTGTGAAGCTCACACGGTTTTTTTATTATCTCAATTCAGCCTTGAGTTCTTTTTCGAACCTGTGCTGGAGCTTTTTCATCATTTTGTCCACCTGCTTATCGGTAAGGGTTTTGTTCTCATCCTGGAACATAAAACTAACCGCATAACTTTTCTTGCCTTCCGGAAGATTTTTACCTTCGTAAACATCAAAAAGGTTAACATCGGTGAGCATTTTCTTTTCGGTCTGCCTGGCGATCTGCTCGATCTCATCATAAGTGACCGACTGGTCCAGAAGCAAGGCAAAATCCCTTCTTACGCTTGGATACTTTGGAATAGGAGCGTAGCTGGTCTTTTGCTGCTTGGTAATCTCGATCACCTCATCCCAGTTGAAATCTGCAAAGATCACTTCCTGGTCTATATCGAACTTCTTAAGAACAGATTTCTTAACCACTCCAAATTCTACCAGTTTAGATTTCTTATTACTTAATTGCAGGCCTTCAGAGAAGATATCGCTTTTTGCCGATTTCAGCTTCAGATCTTTCACTCCAAGTTTTTCAAAAATGGAATTGATCACTCCTTTCAGGTAGAAAAAGTTTCCGTTGCCCGGTACTTCGTTCCAGCTTTCAGAAGTTCTAGCCCCAGAAATGAACAGGGAAAGGTGCTTTTTCTCCTCTCTGCCGCTAACAAAAGAGTGGTAGGTCTTTCCGAATTCAAAGATCCTGATATTGCTGCGCTTTCTATTAATGTTGTAACTGATGGCCTCAAGACCAGAGAAAAGCATGCTCTGCCTTAGCACAGAAAGGTCCTGGCTTAGCGGGTTAAGCATTTCTACCTGGTACTCATTCTTTAACTCTTCACTCAGCTTATTGTAATTAGAAGTAGTTAAGGAGTTAGCCATGGTCTCATAGAATCCCTGACCGATCAATTGCCTGGCGATGAGGTTCTGTATCTTGTAATCTTCAAACTTAGATGAATTGGCCACCGAAAGGCTAAGCTTATCTCCAAACTTGATATTATTATATCCGTAAACCCTTAAGATCTCCTCGATCACATCAGATTCGCGCTGTACGTCCACGCGGTAAGAAGGGATCGTAAGTCCCATCCCGGTTTCGGTCACGTTATTAACCCTGATCTCGAGAGAGGCAAGTATAGATTTAATGGTTTCCTGTTCCAGGTTCTCCCCAATAAGTTTGTTTACCTTTTCAAAAGTTAAGAACACCTGGAAATCCTCGATTTTTTTAAAATAGAGATCGTCGATATCGCTGGTGATCTCTGCATCTGCAATTTCCTTGATAAGCAGTGCCGCACGTTTTAGCGCGTACTCAACCGAGTTGATGTCGATACCTCTTTCGAACCTGAAAGAAGCATCGGTGTTTATCGCATGCCTTTTGGCAGTTTTACGAACGCTTACCGGATTAAAATAGGCACTTTCCAGGAATACCTGGGTAGTGTTTTCGGTTACCCCACTGCCAATTCCGCCAAATACCCCGGCGATACAAAGTGGTTTTTCAGCATCGCAGATCATAAGATCTTCCTCGTGTAATTCTCTTTCTACCTCGTCTAGGGTGGTGAACTTAGTGCCCGATGGCAGGGTCTTTACATTGATCTCGTTCCCGGCGATCTTGCCGGCATCGAACGCATGCAATGGCTGCCCTAACTCGTGCATCACGTAGTTGGTGGCATCTACCACATTATTTTTTGGGGTGATCCCAATGGCTTTTAACCTGTTTTGTAACCATTTTGGAGATTCTTTTACTTTCACTTCTGAAAGGCTTACCCCGCAGTATCGCGGCGCCAGGTTAGAATCTTCAACCTTTATCTGGATTCTTAGACTTCTATTATCTACATGAAAACTGCTTACCGAAGGGGTGATAAGCTCCATTTGCTGTCCCTTTTGCTGGTAACCTGCTTTCAGGTCGCGGGCAACACCCCAGTGGCTCATGGCATCGGCACGGTTAGGGGTAAGTCCAATTTCAAAGACCTCATCATTCTCTACCTCGAAGATTTCGGCTACGGGAGTTCCTGGTACAAGTTCATTGTCCATTACCATAATCCCCTCGTGGCTTTGACCAAGACCAAGTTCTTTTTCAGAACAGATCATTCCAAAGCTCACTTCACCACGAATCTTTCCTTTTTTGATTTCCCAGGCTTCTCCTTTTTCGTCATAAAGTACGGTGCCTATGGTCGCAACCGGAACTTTTTGCCCGGCGCTAATATTTGGTGCGCCACAAACGATCTGTACTTCCTCGCCGTTACCAATATTCACCTTGGTTAATTGCAGCCTGTCGGCATTTGGATGAGCCTCACAACTTAGAACATGGCCAACCACTATGCCATCAAGCCCTCCTTTTATGCTCTGGAAGCTATTGATGCCTTCTACTTCCAGACCAAGGTCTGTTAATAATTCGCCGGTTTTTTCAGCGTTTTCGGGTAGTTTGATGAACTGTTTAAGCCAGTTATATGAAATCTTCATGAATTGTCTTTTTCAGGCAGCAAAGATAGTATTACGAATGGTTTTGTCATAATTTGAAAAACAATTTTGTAGCCGCTCCTGAGAAAAGAAAAAGAGGTGATTACACCTCTTTTTCCTGCTCTTAAGTGTTGATTTCTAGTTTCGTTTTTTCAGGTTCATTGTCCTTACTTTTTGCCAGTCATCTCCATTGGCATTATAAACTATCCATTCTACCTCATCTGCATTCTTTTTGAGGTCATGTTTCACTTTTACTTCCTCGTTATCATTATTGGTATAGGTTTCCATCATTTCATAATGTCCCGGCTCAACTTCCTTGACCTTCATTTTTGAATTATAGATCCCCTGGGTCTGATTCCTGCGCATATAGGCAATATCGAACTCGTCTTCCGTTGGGTCGTAAACCATGACCCTTTTACAGCAGGGGTCCTTGTCGGGCCCGTCATGATCCACGATCATAATAGAACCGGACGGATCAAAAGAAACCTTATTGGTACTTTTAGAACTGTTCATTTCTTTCCCGTTCTGGTAGGTCCTGGTCTCGTTATCCCAGTTACCTACCAGGAAGTTCAACTGTTTGTCCTTATTTTCCAGGATGGCCATTTTTGCTTTCCCCGCTTCCATGACCAGTTGATTTTCCTCGGTATCCTTTTCTGAAGCCAGTTTCATTGACTTTTCAATATATTTTTTAGCTTCTTCCTTTTTCCCCATTTCCAGTAGAACGTCAGAATAGGAATCATAAGGATTGGCTTCGTTTGGATATTCTTCGATCTGAGCCTGTAGAAGCATTTCAGCAGCTTTTAGGTCTTCTTCCTCTTGCATCAGGCGATAGGCTAGCACGTTTAGCGGTTCGGCCATTCCTTCGTATTCCTTGTTAGGATTGTTCTTTTCGTATTGTTTTAGTACTTCCTTGGCCCCCTTGTCCTTATAAGTTTCATAGAGCTCATCTTCCATAGACCTGTTTACGGTCTGTGCGAAAAGTGAAGCGGTAAAAAAGATCAACATTAGGCTGATACTCCATTTGATTTTTGTAATTGCACCCATAATTTGAATTTTTAATGAATAATTGATTAATGCTCACAATAGCATTTGATTGTAGGGTAATGGGCTTGTAAATTTTACAGATCATCAAAAGGGAGCAGGGCTCCCTTTAAGACCTGCTTCTAACTTTTCTTTTTCATATGGCGATAAACCATCTTTTCTTCGCCTTCATCGGTTATATTATATACAGTCCATTCAACCTCATCACCGTTTCGTTCTACCACATGCCTGGTTTTCATCTTTTCATCATTATTTTCCATGGTTTCGATCATTTCCAGTTTATTGGTGCTGTATTCCACGATCTTCATCTCGGCGGTCTGGAAACCGTTAAGGTTGTTGCTGTTTGTCCTGGCTACTTTGTAAACATTGTTCACCGCATCATAGGCGATCATCTGTGTGCCCTCCCAGTTTTCTTCCTCGTTGGTCATTTTCATCACCAGTGCCGAATTCATTTTGCTGGGCATAAATTGTACATCGTCCCTGAATCTCAAGGTCTTTTCTCCATCTGGGAAATTATAGGTCTCTACTTTCCAGTTGCCTTCAAGAAAGCTGAACACCTTATTGAGTCCTTTTAATTTGGCGAGTTTAGATTTAGAAGCCAGGATAAGATTATTATTGAAATCATTATCTTCTGCACCGGCGAGCAAGTCTATAGATTTGTTCAAATTATTGATAGCTTCTTCATCCTTTCCCTGCTCTATAAGTGCATCGGCGTAGGAGTCATAAGGGTTGGGTTCGTTAGGATGTTCTTCTATTTGAGCCTTAAAAACTAACGCGGCAGCTTCGGCATCATTTTCATCATTGAGCAGCCGGTAACCCAGAACGTTTAAAGGCTCCTGTAGCCCATGGTATTCCTTGTCCTCCGGCATGTTTTTGTACATGCTTAGGGCTGCATCTGCCCCGTTAGACTTATACTCCTTATGGAGCTTATCGATCGTTTCCATATCTGCTTCTCCGTTCTGAGCGAACAGGCTCATTGACAGGATAAATAGAAGACCGCAGATGCCCTGTTGTAAAGTGGTTCTTGATTTCATCTTTTTAGGATTAAATGGTGTTAAATGAATAGTTATAGAAATTGCCTCATGGCTTTTTCACATTACTTCAAAATGGGGCGTAAGAATCTACCTCAGAGATTTGGGGAGGGCATGAGGTTACAGGTAAGTATTAAAAATTTTCGGATTGCTTAAATATACGGAAAAATGCATAAATAGCTGTGATTCAGTAATTAAAAAGATGCTGGCCTTTTACAGGTGACCATTAGATTTTAATCGATAACAGGTTCTCTCAAAATTGGATATGGAAGCATCCTTATAGAAATTCCATTTTACTGAAAGCCTTTAGTTTCTATAGCACACCATTTAATTGAACAAGCCAGATAAGAGATCCATGAATGATTATCATTTTAGGTTTTCTAAAAAATGCCAATTAATGGGGGAATACCCCCATATTTAAAAACAGCGTTTTATCGTACAAAAAGAAATCTTGTGAAATAGCCTGTTCTCCTTTCCCGGCCTGGTTTAGCTGATGTAGTTCCAGATGGTTTTATTCTGAACCAGCCTGGAATAGGCATGTTTGATCATGGCATGCTTTTCCTCGCTAAGGTTTGGGTCTTCCTTCAGGATCCTGGAGGCATAGTACCTGGCCGACTGAAGAATGGAGTTATCCTTGACGATATCGGCTATTTTCAGGTTGAGGACCCCGCTTTGCTGGGTTCCCATAAGATCTCCTGGACCCCTGAGCTTAAGGTCCACTTCCGCGATCTCGAAACCATCGTTGGTAGCGGTCATGGTTTCCAGACGGGTTTTGCTGTCGTTAGACAGCTTATGTCCGGTCATCAGGATACAGAAACTTTGTTCGGCGCCCCTTCCCACGCGGCCTCGTAACTGGTGTAGCTGGGAAAGACCGAATCTTTCAGCGCTTTCAATGATCATCACACTGGCATTGGGCACGTTCACTCCAACCTCGATCACGGTCGTGGCCACCATGATCTGGGTTTCGGCCCTTACAAATCGGTCCATCTCGTAATCCTTATCTGCCGGTTTCATCTGCCCGTGCACTATCGAGATCTGAAAATCGGGGAATTCCCGGGCGATACTTTCATAACCGTCCATCAGGTCCTTATAGTCCATTTTTTCGGATTCCTGGATAAGTGGATAAACCACATAAACCTGCCGGCCTTTTTTTATCTCATCCCTTATAAAAGCGAAGACCTTTAGCCGGTTGCTGTCAAAACGATGCACGGTCTTAACCGGTTTCCTGCCCGGCGGCAGTTCGTCTATCACCGAAATGTCAAGGTCACCATAAAGGCTCATGGCCAGGGTTCTGGGGATGGGCGTCGCGGTCATTACCAGGACGTGCGGTGGGATATGGTTCTTTTTCCATAATTTGGCTCTCTGTGCTACTCCAAACCTGTGCTGTTCGTCGATCACCGCCAGTCCCAGGTTCTTGAATTTAACTTTGTCCTCTAAAAGGGCATGGGTTCCAATTAGGATATCTATCTCACCGTTCACCAATTTTTCATGGATCTCCCGCCTTTCTGCGGTCCTGGTAGAACCAGTTAGCAGCCTGATCTCCAGGGCGAGATTTTCGCATAATTCCTTCAGTCCGTTATAATGCTGAATGGACAGGATCTCGGTTGGAGCCATCAGGCAGGCCTGGAAACTGTTGTCCAGCGCGATAAGCATCGACATTAGCGCGACGATGGTCTTTCCTGAACCAACATCTCCTTGTAGCAGGCGGTTCATCTGCGCCCCGCTGCCCATATCGCTCCTAATTTCCTTGATCACCCTTTTCTGGGCATTGGTGAGGTCGAAAGGAAGATGGTTCTGATAAAAGTCATTAAAGTGCTCACCTATCTGGTCAAAATTAAAACCCTTGATCTTTTGCTTGTGCATCAGGTTACGCCGAATAAGCTGCAACTGGATGAAGAAAAGTTCCTCAAATTTAAGTCGGAACTGCGCCTTGGCCAGTAATTCCTGGTTTTTGGGAAAATGTATGTTAAAGATGGCTTCCGCCTTCGGTATGAGCTTTAGTTCTTCGATAAGGCCGGCACTCAGGCTTTCTGAAAATTTCAGACCGGTTTGCTGCATCACCTCCTGCATCATCCGCATTACCACCCTGTTGGTGATTCCTTTTTTCACCAGCATTTCGGTGGAAGGATAGACGGGCTGCATGGCCGTTCGCAGGTTCTTTTTATAATCTGCCACCAGTTCCATTTCGGGGTGGGGCATGCTGAAAACGCCGTTATACCAGTTGGTCTTTCCGAAGATGACATAAGGAGTATTCAGCTTTAGATTTTCCCGTATCCATTTATGTCCCCTGAACCAGATAAGTTCCAATTTGCCGGTATCGTCCACAAAATCTGCGACCAGACGTTTTCCCCTTTTTTGCTCGACCATTTTCATGTGAACGATCTTTCCTACAACCTGAACTTCCGCGGAGTTTCTCTGCAGCTGGTTGATCTTATAAAAACCGGTCTTATCTATATACCGATTGGGAAAGAAGTTGATGAGGTCCCGAAAATACTTAATATTGAGCTCTTTCTTTAAAACTTCGGCTCGATTTGGTCCAACACCTTTCAGGTATTCAATGGGGGTTTGCAACAGATTTTGGATCATAAAAACGAAGATATTAAAACCGATTGATTTAAACAGAGCTGCAATTAACCGAAGATGTTTAAACTTTAAATTTTATGGTTTGAGCTTTCAAATTTGTATTTTGCAGAAGATATTCTCCTTATTTCGATGCAAAAACAACTTGCTTTCCTGCTTTTTTTCTGTTCGTTTTATTTAATGGCCCAGGAAAAAAGCCAGTCCCAGACTGAAAATTTCGATTTTAAACATGTTGATGCTTATATAAAGATCCGGCCTTCCCAAAAAAAGGTCGAGGGCCGCGTGATCTATGATTTTGATGTGCTCGCTCAAAAGGACAGTCTTTTTATAGACGGCCGTAAGATGAGTTTTTCCGGGCTTAGTCTTAACGGAAAACCGGTCAAATCCTCGATCGGAGAAAATGGTATTTATATACTGCATGAATTCCTTCCTTCAGAAAATAACCGGCTGGAGCTGGATTATTCCGTGCAGCCTGGCTCTGGTATGTATTTTATCAACTGGGAATACCCGGACCTCGATAGTTCTGAAAAGCAGGTTTGGACTCAGGGGCAGGGGAAATATACTTCCACCTGGCTTCCCAGTTTTGATGATATGAAAGAAAAAGCCGAGTTCGACCTGAGTTTTGAATTTCCTGAAGGCTTTGAACTGGTTTCTAACGGACGGCTTGAGTCCAGCGAAAAAATAAATGATTCTGTCAGGCTATGGGAATTCGATATGGAGAAACCCATGAGCAGCTACCTGGTGGCGGTTAGCGCAGGAAAATTTTATTCAGAAGAGATGCAGTCTTCCGCGGGAGATAATATCAACCAGTATATCATGCCGGGAGATTCGGCCAAATTTGAACCTACTTACCGGTACACCGGGCAGATCTTCGATTTTCTTGAAAAAGAGATCGGCCTGCCTTATCCCTGGCAGAATTATAAACAAATGCCTGTCATGGATTTTCTGCATGGAGGCATGGAAAATACAGGTCTTACCATATTTTCAGCTTCTTTTGTGACAGATTCTATTGGCTTCAAGGACAGGAATTATGTGAATGTGAATGCCCACGAACTGGCGCACCAGTGGTTTGGCAACCTGGTTACCGAAACCTCGGGCAAGCATCACTGGCTGCATGAAGGTTTTGCTACCTACTATGCCTTACTGGCTGAAAAGGAGATCTTCGGTGAGGATTATTATTACTGGAAATTATATGAGTCTGCAGAGCAGCTCAAAGAGCTTAGTGACTCCGGGAAGGGAGAATCCCTGCTGAATCCATCTGCAAGTTCGCTTACTTTCTATCAAAAAGGAGCCTGGGCCTTACATATTTTGAGAGAAAGGGTAGGGGATGAGGCCTTCAGAAAAGGTATAAAGAATTACCTGCAGCTTTACAGTTTTAAAAATGTGGAAACCGATAATTTCCTGGCAGAAATGGAAGCTGCCTCAGGCCAGGACCTATCCAAATTTAAGGAGGATTGGTTAGAGCAATCGGCTTTTAAGGCCAACCAGTCTTTAGAAGCATTGAAGGAATCTGAATTTATCACCAGTTATCTCAATATTGCGGCGCTTCGGGAAACCGGGCTGGACCAGAAATATGAATACCTGGATAAGGCATTGGATTTTCCGGTGAACGATTATATTGGCCAGGAAGTGGTGCACCAGCTGGCAGGACTGGAATCTGAAAATGCTAAGAAATTATACCGTAAAGCCTTTGAAACCAATAACGTATTTGTACGCCAGGCCATCGCCCTGAGCATGCAAAAGATTCCGCAGGGTTTGCAAAAGGAATTCGAAAGTCTTCTTGAGGATGAATCTTATCTCAGTATCGAAGCGGCGCTTTATAAGCTCTGGGAACAATATCCGGACAAAAGAATTGAATATCTTGAAAAGACCAGGGATATAGTCGGTTTTTTTAATAAGAACGTTCGTATGCTCTGGCTAATTCTAAGCCTGGTGACTCCTGAATTCGAGCCAGAACTCAATCAGCAATATTATGCGGAACTGGCAGGGTATACGGAAACCTGGAGACCATTCCAGATAAGGGAAAATGCCTTTAGTTACCTGTTTCAGTTAGGAGCCTTTAACGAGGCTAGTTTACAAAGTCTCATAAAGGGAACACAGCATCATACCTACAGTTTCAGAAATTATTGCAGGCAATTGCTGGGAGAGCTTTTGAAAAATGAGGAATATAAGAAAGAATTGATCGATCTTTCAGGAAATATGAGCGAGGCAGAAACCTCTTATTTAAGGTCTAAAATATCCGGATAAATGCGTGCACTGGTAATTTCAGGAGGGGGGAGTAAAGGCGCTTTTGCAGGAGGCGTTGCTCAGTACCTTACAGAAGAACTAAAACGTGAATATGATATTTTTATCGGTACTTCTACCGGCAGCCTTTTAATTTCGCATATGGCCTTAAATAAGGCCGAAAAGGTCAAGAAGGTATATACCTCGGTGAACCAGTCCAGCATCTTTAGCAGTAAACCATTTTTGGTCACCAAAAAACACGGCCGTGAGAATATAACGATTAACCATGTGAACGTGCTCAAGAATTTCCTGAAAGGAAAAAAGACCTTTGGCGATAGCTATAATTTGAAAAAATTACTGGAAAAGACCCTTTCGCGCGAGGAGTTCGAGGAATTGAAGGCAGGTCCAAAGGAAATTGTCGTCACGGTTTCAAATATATCCCTGAATGAGGTAGAATATAAATCTATTAAAGATTATGATTACGAGGAATTTATCGAATGGATCTGGATCTCCTGTAATTATACTCCTTTTATGAGCCTGGTGAAAAAGAATGGCTGTGAATATGCCGATGGTGGGCTTGGTTCCATGGTGCCTATAGAAGAGGCCATAAAACGAGGGGCTACAGAGGTAGATGCGATCATTTTACAGACCGAGGTGACCTACTTTAACCGCATGCCTTCTAAAAACGTGTTTTCACTTATCACCAATCTTTTTGCTTTTATGCTAGACCGTATCGAAAAACAGAATATCAGGATCGGGAAATTCTCTGCAGCCAACCATGATGCTATCTTAAATTTTTACTATACCCCAACTGTACTCACAACTAATTCGCTTATTTTTGATGAAGAACAGATGACGGCATGGTGGGAGAGTGGCTTTGAATTTGCCAAATACAGAAATGAAGAGTTGAACCAAATCGAACCTTAATGCGAGCATTGGTAATATCTGGAGGAGGAAGCAAAGGAGCTTTTGCCGGCGGCGTGGCTCAGTATCTAATTCAGGAACAAAAAAGAAATTACGATCTGTTTTTAGGAACCTCCACCGGGAGCCTGTTAATTCCGCATCTTGCCGCGGGAAATATCCAGAAAGTTTACGACATCTACACCAATGTTACCCAGCGTAAAATCTTTAGCGTAAACCCTTTTGTGGTCAAGAAGAAGGAAGGCAGGGAATACGTAACCATCAATTACATCAATACCATCTGGCAATTCATGAGGTCCCGAAGGACTTTTGGAGAAAGTAAGGCCTTAAGGAGAAATATCAGGAAAAGTTTTTCACGTAAGGATTTCGACGAACTGAAAGCACAGGTAGAAGACGTGGTGGTCACCGTATCTAACCTTTCTAAGAACAGGGTGGAATACAAATCTATCCACGAGTTCGAATATGACGATTTTTGCGACTGGATCTGGATTAGCTGCAACTATATTCCTTTTATGAGCCTTGCCCAAAAGGACGGTTTCGAATATGCCGATGGCGGCCTGGGATGCGTGGTCCCTATTAGGGAAGCGATTCGAAGGGGAGCCACCGAAGTGGATGCCATTATCCTCGAGGCTGAAAATATGGAATACAACAAGATCCTGGGAAAGAACCCATTTTCATTGATGGTCAACCTTTTCGGGTTCCTGCTGGATCAGGTAGAATATCATGATATCGTTGAAGGTAAACTGGCCGCGATGAACAAAAAGGTAAAGCTGAACATCTATTATACTCCCACTAAACTCACCGAAAACTCTTTAGTTTTCAATAAAAAGGCCATGACCGAATGGTGGCAGCAGGGCTATGAATACGCTGAGAAAAAGGAGATGGAAAGGAAGGCTTCCCGTACTTCCTGGTTTAAGTTAGGCTTTTAACCTCTTTTTTAATGTAAGAAAGAGCGGCATCTGTTGGAGCCTGCTTGTCCATCATATTCTTTAAGATCACCTGGCGTAATTCATCGGTGGTATTTACTTCTTCCTTTTCGGTAGCTTTTCGAATCAGAGTGATGGTAGCATTCTTTGCCGTTTTTACATAGTCCCAGCAATCATTGCTTACATAGATCTGTTGCGCCAGGTTATGCTCGAATTCCTGCTCGATATTTGCGATTAGTAGGTTTGCATACATGTCGGCGTCCTCAGAGGTTGGTTTTACCCTGAACAGGATCTGTCCCGGAGAGATCCTTTCCAAAAGTAGGGCAAGTCTTTCGTAGGCCTGTAGTCTAATTGGTAGTGAAGTTTTCTGTTTTTCTCGTAAAAGCAGAAAACGTCTCCTGTTCTCTTCGTTTTTGGAGTAACTGCTGAAAAAATAAAAAGAAACAAAACCTACCACGATGGCAGGTAAAATGGCGTATAGAAAATCGAGGATCTCAGTCTGATTCATTAATATTAATTTTAATCTATGGCATCTTCTGTTTGTCGCATATGTTCAAGGTTGAGGTTACCACCAAGATGGGGACAATCCAGGAGTTGCTGTACAGAGGCGAAATTTACTTCATCTTTATGGTAAGAAAAAGTAGTTGCCAGGGTTTTTGCCAGATTCTTATCGCTAAGGTTGATGTCTACATCGTCTGTACGGAACTGGCAGGGATGCTCATATCCGCAGGCATGGCTTATCTGTAGCAACTCTTTTCTGAATTTCACAAAGTAGAAATTGGTACGCATGGCCTTGTCTTTTACGTTAATGCCAGATTGCAGCCATTTGTTCTGGGTGGCCACTCCGGTAGGGCAGGTATTGGTGTGGCAGCTTTGTGCCTGTATACATCCAACGCTCATCATGGCTTCTCTGGCCACGTTTATGATATCGGCTCCAAGGGCGAAAGCCATGGCAGCCTTTGCCGGAAATCCAAGTTTCCCTGCCGCTACAAATACTATCCTTTCGGTAAGTTTATACCGCTGGAAGATCTTGTAAATATCGGTAAATGCGTAAATCCAGGGCAGGGAAACGTGATCTGCAAAGCTGGGAGGTGCCGCACCTGTACCTCCTTCACCACCGTCTATGGAGATAAAATCGGGGCCGTGATCTTTTTCCTGCATGATCTTCGCCAGTTTTTCCCAGTCCTTAAGCTGGCCTACTGCCGATTTGATTCCTACCGGAAGGCCGGTAGCCTGGGCCATCTTTTCCACGAATTCAACCATGCCTTCTACATCATCGAAAGTGGAATGGTAGGGAGGCGAAACTACATCCTTACCCATAGGAACACCGCGTATCTCTGAGATCTCTTTCGATATTTTCGCTGCAGGTAATACCCCACCTTTGCCTGGTTTAGCCCCTTGTGATAGTTTTAGTTCTATAGCCCTTACCTGCGGATTTTCCTGTACCAGCTTTACTAATTTCTCCATGGAAAAATTACCATCCTGGTCTCTAACCCCAAAATATCCGGTGCCAATTTGAAAAACAACATCGGCTCCCTTTTGGTGGTATGGGGAAAGCCCGCCTTCACCGGTATTATGATAGGCGCCGGAAAGCTTACAACCTTCATTCAAAGATTCAATGGCCCGGGCAGAAAGGGATCCATAGCTCATGGCAGAGATATTAATGATCGAGGCTGGTCGATAAGGCCTTTTTCGTTTGTTCCAGGCACCCATTACCTTGGCGGAAGGGATCAAACCTGAATTCTTGATATTGGGATGACCATTGGGCAGTTTATAAGGCAGAAGGGCATTATTGATGAATATATAATGCGTGGAGAATATATCCTGGTCTGTCCCAAAGCCCTCGTAATTGTTCACGTTTTTGGCTGAAGCGTAGATCCATCCGCGTTCCCTGCGGTTAAAGGGAAGCTCTTCCCGGTTGTTGGCCACTATATACTGTCGCAATTCCGGGCCTATGCTCTCCAGTGCATACCTTAAATGTCCCACGATGGGAAAATTATGCTTTATGGTATGTTTCTTATTGAAAAATATATCGCCAATGGCAATGATGAGCAGGATGATTAATATCCAGGCCCACCAGGGTATGTTCGCTAAAAAATCGAGTACTTCCTGCATCAGGCCTTGTTTAGATAATCCAGGGTTAACTGGGTCATGGTTTTAACGCCCAGCAGGAGCCCGCTTTCATCTATATAAAAATCGGGGGTATGGTGCCTGGTTGGTTCAGCGTCTACCGGCATCCCACCCAGGAAGAAATAGAGACCAGGCACTTTTTCCTGGAAAAATGAGAAATCTTCTCCTCCCGTGGTGGCCTTCATCAATTTTACATTATCTTCTCCAGCAACTTTTTTAAGGCTGGGCAGCATTTTACTGGTGAGCCCAGGATCGTTGAAGGTGATGGCAGTATTGTTCTGAAATTCGATCTCAGCTTCACCACCATAGGCCTCTGCGATGGTAGAAGCCATGTCGGTCATTCTATGTATGATCAATTCCTTGTTCTTGGGATCCAGGGTCCTCACGGTTCCAATCATTTCGGCAGTTTCGGGGATAATATTGAACCTTACCCCACTGGTGATCTTGCCCACGGTGATTACCGAGGCAGATTCGGTGAGGTCGGCATTACGGCTGATAATGGTCTGGAAGCCATCGATGATCTTGGCAGAGATGAGGATGGGGTCTACGCCGCTCCAGGGAGCAGAGCCATGCGCCTGTTTTCCCTTTACCTTCACTACGAATCTTTCTACGGCAGCCATGGTGCCTTCGGGTTTATATTTGATGGTTCCTACGGGGGTAGCTGCGTTTATATGGAGGCCAAAAATGGCATCCACGTCGGGATTTTGTAGTACCCCTTCAGCGATCATAAGGCTAGCTCCACCTTTTTCGCCCGGGGGCGGTCCTTCTTCGGCAGGCTGGAAAATGAATTTTACCGTTCCGTTGATCTTATCCTTGTTTTCTGAAAGAATCTTGGCAGTGCCCATAAGGATCGCGGTATGCGTATCATGACCGCAGGCATGCATCACCCCGGTTTTGGTACCCAGGAATTCAGTGGTAACCTCAGATTTGAAGGCAAGATCATTCTTCTCGGTCACCGGCAGTGCATCTATATCTGCTCTCAGGGCTACCGTCTTTCCCGGGTTGTCACCTTTTAGGATGCCTACGACTCCGGTTTTGGCGATGCCGGTCTTTGTTTCTATACCCAGGGAATTCAAATAACTGGCAATTTTTTCTGCAGTATTGAACTCACGGTTGGACAGCTCGGGGTTTTGGTGAAAATCCCTTCTCCACTCAATGACCTTTTCTTCAATGTTTTTGAATTCCTCTTCTGGGATCACTTCCTGGGCATGGCCAATGCCGAACATTAATAGCGCAAATAATGATATAATTTTCTTCATAGGGAATTTAAAAGTTTATGATTCGGTAATTATCGTTTTGTAGCTGAACTAATGCGGTCATGGCCGAAAGCGCCATGCTTGCATTTTCATCCATTTTTTCCCGGGTAACCCCATAATGTGTGGCGCTTTGCCCGCAAACAATGATCTTTACACCGTTTTCTGCCAGAGCATCCAGTAAGGGCAGGTTAGGATTGGCTTCCTGGCCGGGAAATTCATCCCGGTAATACCGGTCCTGCAGGACATCATTTACTGCTTTTCCATGGATCACGAGTGCCACTTCCATATTTTCTGGTGGCACGCCGGCATGTTCATGCATATTGAGGTAGCGCGCAGCTGTTTCGATAAGTTTGTTTGGCTCTTCTTCAGCGAAACTTCGATTCACATCAAAAACGACCTTCATTTTAGAAAGCGTATCGGTTTTGAAACCAGGGGAGGATATGGGATAAGTTTTTCCGTAATCAGGGATAAGGTCTCCCTGCTTTAGTTCCTGGGAAAAAGTCATAGAGGTCCATAGCAGGCTAAGCAGAAATAAGTAATTTTTCATGAATGCTCTTCAGCGGTTTTTAGTTGGGTTTTTAAAGATATTAAATTCTAGCTCACTGCTGGAAGGCCAAAGCCAATTGTTTAAAAAAACCAGGTGTTTGGAGTTTCCTTTTTTAAGCATTTTGGTTACCTTTCAGCTTTTAAAAAACGGAGAAAATTTGGAAGCTTATTTAGCTGGATTGAATGATGCACAAAGGGCTCCGGTGCTGCAAAAAGATGGACCCATGATCGTAATTGCCGGAGCTGGTTCTGGTAAAACCCGTGTGCTTACTTTTAGGATCGCATACCTGATGAACCAGGGGGTAGACGCCTTTAATATTCTTGCCCTCACCTTTACCAATAAGGCAGCGCGTGAGATGAAACATCGTATCGCCCAGATCGTAGGGAACAGCGAGGCCAAGAACCTTTGGATGGGAACTTTCCATTCTATTTTTGCAAAAATGCTGAGGTTTGAAGCCGATAAACTGGGTTACCCTTCGAATTTCACCATTTATGATACCCAGGATTCCCATTCGGTGATTCGGGCTATCATTAAAGATATGAGGCTGGATAAGGATGTTTATAAATACAAGCAGGTCTATAACCGGATCTCCTCTTATAAGAACAGCCTTATCACAGTAAAGGCGTATTTTCAGAATCCTGAATTACAGGAGGCAGATGCCATGTCCAAAAAACCGAGACTTGGCGAGATCTATAAGGAATATGTGGACCGTTGTTTTAAAGCAGGAGCCATGGATTTTGATGATCTTCTGCTAAAGACCAATGAGCTTCTTAACAGGTTTCCCGATGTATTGCATAAATATCAGAGCAGGTTTAAATATATTCTGGTTGATGAGTACCAGGATACCAACCACTCTCAATACCTTATCGTAAGGGCGCTTTCAGATAAATTTCAGAATATTTGCGTGGTGGGAGATGATGCCCAGAGTATCTACGCCTTCCGTGGAGCGAATATCAACAACATCCTGAACTTCCAGAAAGATTACGATAATGTACAGATGTATAGGCTGGAGCAGAATTACCGCTCTACCAAGAATATCGTAAATGCGGCCAATTCGATTATAGATAAGAACAAGACCAAGCTGGAGAAGGTAGTTTGGACGGCTAATGATGATGGTCCCAAGATCATCGTGAACAGGCTGTTAACCGATGGTGAGGAAGGCCGTTACGTGGCCAGTTCCATTTTTGAGAACAAGATGCAGCACCAGCTGAACAATGGTGATTTTGCGATCCTTTACAGGACCAATGCTCAGAGTAGAGCGATGGAAGACGCCTTGAGAAAACGGGATATCCCATACCGAATCTACGGTGGGCTTTCGTTCTATCAGCGTAAAGAGATCAAAGATGTGCTTGCCTATCTAAGGCTTATTCTGAATCCGAAAGACGAGGAAGCCCTTAAACGGGTGATCAATTATCCTTCCCGGGGAATTGGAATGACCACCATGGACAGGCTATCTATTGCGGCTAAGGAACACAATCGTTCCATTTTTGAGGTTATCGAAAACCTGAGCCAGTTAAACCTGAATATCAATCGCGGAACCCAGACCAAACTGGAGAATTTTGTGAACATGATCAAAAGCTTCGCGATCATGAACGAAACCAGTGATGCCTTTCAGCTTGCCGATACCGTTACTAAAAAGACTGGCCTGGTGCAGGAGCTGAAAAAGGATGGAACTCCGGAGGGGATCGCGAGAATCGAAAATATTGAGGAATTGCTGAATGGTATTCGTGACTTCGTGGAAGGGCAGAAGGAACTGGCAGATGCCAACGGTTCCCTGGCCGAATTTTTGGAAGATGTGGCCCTGGCGACTGACCTGGATAATGATACCGGGGATGAGGACCGGGTGGCACTTATGACCATTCACCTGGCTAAGGGGCTTGAATTCCCTTACGTATATATCGTGGGGATGGAGGAAGACCTTTTCCCTTCAGCCATGAGTATGAACACTCGAAGCGAACTTGAAGAAGAAAGAAGGCTTTTTTACGTTGCACTTACCCGTGCCGAAAAACAGGCCTACCTGACTTATACACTTTCACGTTACCGCTGGGGTAAACTGGTAGATGCCGAGCCCAGCCGTTTTATCGAGGAGATAGACGACCAGTACCTCGAACTTCTCGTGCCTCAGGATGATTATAAATATAAGCCGCTTATAGACACAGATATATTCGGAGACGAGGTAGATAAGTCTAAACTTAGAACTACTAAACCTAAGGGCGGCACGCCACCACCGGCACATAAACCTTCAGAAGAGCAGTTGCGTAAGCTCAGAAAGCTGAAACCGGCTGCTTCTGAACCTGCCAAGGCAAGAAATACCCTGGAACTTTCAGAAGGAAATGAGGTGGAACATATGCGTTTTGGAAAAGGAAAGGTGCTTAAACTCGAAGGAGCAGGGCAGGACAGGAAAGCCGAAATAGATTTTGACCAGGGCGGCATCAAAAAATTGTTACTGCGCTTCGCCAAGTTAAAAGTGCTCTCTTAATTTAAATTTAGGTAAAACGTAATTTTTACATATATTAGCTAGGAGATTTAAATGATCCCTACAATTGTTTGAGTTTCAATAACCAAACAAAACGAAGTTTTTAAGAGCCCCCTTGAGGGCTCTTTTTTTTGCATTTTCCCTAGGCTTCTTTATTCCAGTATGGTTGCTTCAGGAAAGGCTTCTTCCGGTAATACAACCTGTTAAAAATGATATAAATTAATTCTCCAGAGCGATAATCGAGAAAAATACTGCTGAATATTCTTTATCTTGAAAAGAAAAAAATGATAAGAGAAGGAAGTAAAGTAAGCTGGAAATGGGGTAATGGAACCGCTACCGGTAAAGTGATTTCAACCTATACTAAAGAAGTGACCAAAGAGATAGATGGCAGCGAAATTACCCGTGATGGGGAAGAAGGTAATAAGGCCCTTTATATCGAGCAGGAAGACGGGAGTAAGGTTTTGAAACTTGAAAGTGAAGTGAGTAAAGCAGATTAATAGATTGATCTGCTTCATATTTTATAATTATTAATAGGTTTTAAAAAATTAATTATGGCTGAATTACTGAAAATTTATGATGAAAACCCGGCTCCAAAACATATTAATAAAGTAGTAGAGGTTCTTCGGAAAGGAGGGCTTATTATTTATCCTACCGATACTATCTATGGCCTGGGCTGCGATATCACCAATGTTGCTGCCCTGGAAAAGATCGCCCAGATAAAGAACGTGAAACTTGAAAAATCTAATTTTTCATTTGTTTGCGAAGATCTGAGCAACCTTTCAGATTATGTAAAGCAGATCGATACGGCTACTTTCAAGATCCTTAAAAGATGCCTTCCCGGCCCGTATACCTTTATCCTTCCCGGAGGCAATAACCTGCCTAATGTTTTTAAGAAGAAAAAGACCGTGGGGATTCGAGTGCCCGATAATAATATCTGCCGTGCCATCGTAAAAGGCTTAGGTAATCCTATTGTGTCTACCTCCATCAGGGATGATGATGAGGTGCTGGAATACGGAACAGATCCCGAGCTTATAAGAGAGAAATGGAATCATCTGGTTGATATCGTGATAGACGGTGGCTATGGTGATAACATACCTTCTACGGTAATAGATCTTACCACAGATGAACCCGAGGTGATAAGGGAAGGAAAGGGCAGCATTGATATTATGTAAAGGTCTTCCAAAATTTTATTGATTTACAGTTAATTACATCCTAAAGTACCCTTTATTCTTTTTAATAGGGCTGAACATTCATATTTTAAATAAAAAAATGAATTGTTATGAGCTATATTGAAACCACGAGTAAGGAAAAAGGAAAAAACATCAAACTCTATTACGAAGATTATGGAGAGGGGAAGCCGGTGATACTGATCCATGGCTGGCCACTGAGCCATCGTATGTGGGAATACCAAATAAATTCGGTAGTAGAAGCTGGATTTAGATGTATCGCCTATGACAGAAGGGGTTTTGGGGACAGTGATAAACCCTGGACCAACTACGATTATGATCATCTTGCCAAAGATCTCAATGACATTATCAATAAGCTTGATTTGTCTGAGGTAAGCATTGTAGGATTCTCTATGGGTGGTGGCGAGGTAGCCCGCTATATTGGAAATTACGGAACTTCCAAATTATCCAAGGCTGCGCTCATCTCGGCTGTGCCTCCTTTTATGCTGAAAACAGAGGATAATCCTGACGGTATCGAGAAGGAAGTTTTTGAAGGTTTCAAAAAAGATATAAGAAAGGACCGGCCGGCATTTTTAAATGGTTTCGGAAAGAAGTTCCTGAATTTCGATAAGGTAGGTGACCGCATCAGCCAGGAGATCGCAGATTATTACTGGGCTATTGCCTGTAAGGCATCTTCTAACGCCACCCTGGAATGTGTCGATTCATTTGGTCATACCGACTTCAGGGAAGATTTGAAGAAAATCGATGTCCCAACTCTTATAGTACATGGAGATGCAGACCAGATAGTTCCGCTGGAGATTTCGGGTAAGAAAAGCTCTGAAATAATTCCAAATGCGGAATATCATGTGATACAGGACGCGCCACACGGTCTTATTTTGACCCACACGGCAGAATTTAATAAAATATTCATAGAGTTCCTGAATTCCTGATAGTTAAACAAAAAAGCCCTCGATTCGAGGGCTTTTTTTATATGCATTTTCCAGAACATTGGATCAATGTTTCATAAACATCCAGGAAGGCCTGGTGAACTTCCTCAGGACTTAGAACAAAACCTTTTTTCCTGGCCTCATCGGCTAGGTCATAACCAGATTGAGCAGCCATTAGTCTTTGCACTGGAGTGCCATGATGCTGATCGCTTTCAGAAAGGCAATCCCCCACATTAAAGGAAAGAGTAAAATATTGTTCGATCCGCTTCCAGTTATAAGTCGCGCCCCTTTTATGGGCCATGAAATAGGCCGCGGCAAAATCGGCTTCTAATTCTGAGAATCTGTTCTTTTCAGTTTTAGAGGGGATTTCATCTATATAATCCCAAGTATCATCATTTTCGAACTGCGCCTGGTGCCACCACTCATGGGATAGGACAGCGGTAAAGGCAATCCCTTCTTCTACTCCCACCTCTATAAGGCTTTGCAGCAGTCCATCGCCTATGACCAGCAAGCCATTAGATCGCGTAAAGGCGTCCATGGCGAAATACGGATTTTCGGGGATATTAGGGGAAGCTAAATTCAGCTCCAAAAGAGCCATAGCTTTCTCGTGGGCTTCATCGCGGTTCCTTACGCTTCGGTCGAAGCTCTCGATCATATCTGTAAGCAGTTCGAGGTCGTCCAGGCTTTCAGTATGCTGGCCGTTTAGATAGATCTCCTTTTCCAGTTGCCAGAAACGGGTAAGCTCTCTCATCCTTTTTTCAGCTAACTGGTTAAATTCACCATTCTTTCCGTAATAATTCTCCCCGCGATAATGCGTGGCATATTTACGGTTGAGGTCGCTATAATATATTATAAGATCCAGGTCAAAAACTGGATCATTAATAAGATCTTCAAAATAACCGCTCAGGATCCTGGAAAATTCTGTTCGCTCGCACGATGCATCCAGCAAAAGCTTATCGAATAAGATCTCGTTGACAATATAGGGCTGCTCGGGTTTCGAATAAAAACTATGGCCTTTTTGGATAGCTTTATTCTCGAGAGTTTGAGAAACAACTTCGTTGTTCTGGGAAAGTGGCTCCTCGGTGGAACAGGAGATCATGGTAATCGCAGACAGCAGGGCGCCAAGACACCAGATGTTTACATCGGTCTTCTTCATAGCATCAAAATTTAGGTCTGGTTGGCACTCACTAAAATAACATAAAAAGCTAATACATAGCTCTTTAAGTGTTGAAAATAAAAAAGCCCCGCAATTGCGAGGCTTTCCTTATATCTTATGAAATGAATCTTACTCCTGCCCAGCAGTCGCTTTTTCCATTCCTTCTTCGATCATGTTGTAGAACTGATCCAGCTTAGGAAGAACCACGATTCTGGTTCTTCTGTTCTTGGCACGGCCTTCAGCAGTTTCGTTAGTTGCAACCGGTACATAGTAGCTTCTACCTGCAGCGGTCATACGAGCTGGCTCCACACCAAAATCATCCTGAAGAACTCTAACTACAGAAGTAGCACGCTTCACAGAAAGATCCCAGTTATCTTCGAACATAGAAGTGCTGATAGGCTTGTCATCTGTGTGACCTTCAACCATAAACTCGATGTTTGGCTTGTTCTTCACTACTGTAGCAACTTTTCCTAGTACTTCTTTTGCACGAGGAGTGATATTATAACGACCACTATCGAATAACAACTTGTCTGAAATAGATACGTAAACCACACCTTTTTCAACATTGATCTCGATGTCCTCATCGCTCATGTTTCCAAGAGCTCCTTTAAGGCTTGTTACAAGAGCAAGAGTTACAGAATCTTTCTTGTTCATCGCATCCTGCATAGAACGGATGGCAAGATCTTTCTCCTTAATGCTCTCTAAAGAACGCTCAAGGTTTTCAGCTTCTTTCTTAGAAAGGGTAGCAAGATCACCAACATTATTTAAAAGAGCAGCATTCGTATTATTTAAACGGGTAATCTCCCCGGTCATTCTTTCTTTTTCATCTAAACAGGAGTTCAACTTAACCGTAGCGGTATTCAATTGATCCTGAGTTTCTCTTTGCTTGTCTTCAAGTTCATTGTATTTTTTCTGTGAAACACATGAAGATAGCAAGATGGCAGCTGTTGCCGACAAAAGCATGAATTTTTTCATAACTAGTTTCTTATAATTTTAAATTGTTAGAATGCCCAAAAATATCAAAAAAATAATAAGACGGAAGCGTATTTTAACTTTTCCTTTTTTAAATATTATTACAGGTCGCTGAATTTGTTTTTTCCCTGTATATAATGGGTATAAACAATGGAAGGAATAAAATAATAATCCTTGAAAATGAACCGCTTGGGTCTTTTCTTGCTCATTCTTCCGTAATGCCTGTAAAAGCTGGCATGAGCCTCCAGAATGGCGAAAAAATGATTGAATTTTCCTTCAAAAATGAACTTGATCCCGGCCACGCCATCAAGGATCATTCTCATCAATAAAATGAAGAAAACTTTCCCGGGTTCCACATTCTTCAGAAGTAAAAAAAGTCCGTTCCTGAAGTTGAAAAAGGTCTTCTTAGGGTTCATGTCCTGTAATGTGGCTCCTCCAACATGGAAAATCCGAGAGTTTGCAACATATTTTATGTTATAACCGGCATTCTGAAGTCTCCAGCAAAGGTCTATCTCTTCCTGGTGAGCGAAAAAGTCCTCATCCAGTCCACCAACCTCATTATAGGCATCTTTCCTAACCGCCAGGCAGGCGCCACTGGCCCAGAAGATATATTTGTCCTGATTATACTGTCCGTGATCTTCTTCCAGTTGCTGGAAGATCCTGCCGCGACAAAAGGGATAACCAAATTTGTCCATGTATCCACCGGCCGCACCGGCATATTCAAAATGATCTCTTTTCTTATAATCCAGGATCTTCGGCTGTATCGCGGCCGTCTTAAGCTCCTTTATGAAGGTTTCTATAATGGGTTTTAACCAGCCTTCGGTAACTTCTACATCGCTGTTGAGTAGCACATGAATTTCTTCCGGTACAGATTTCAGGGCGAGATTATAACCTCCTGCGTAACCGGCGTTCCTGCTGTTTTCGATAAGAGTTACTTCGGGGTAATTCTTTTTCAGAAAGCTTACAGAACCATCTGTGGAAGCATTATCTGCCACATAGACCTTTGCTTCAGCAGAGAATTTGAGGACAGAAGGCAGGAATTCATCCAGCAGATGCTTACCGTTCCAGTTTAGTATGACGATGGCTATATTCATTTTCTGATATATTCTGGAAGTTCCTTTAAAAAGATATAATTCTCATTTTCATAATCCATTTTACAGAAATAGTGTTGAAGCCCGTTGGTGACCATAAGAAAATTCGCCTGCAGGCTGAGGTTATACCTGGCGATCTGGTCGAAGGTATCCTGGGTGATCTTTACCGAAGGTGCCTTGCATTCCACGATGATCTGTATATTTCCTTCGGGTTCGAATACCACTACATCATACCGTTTGGTGAGCCCGGCGATCTTCAATTGCTTTTCAACATTGATAAGGCTTAGCGGATACTTTTTTTCCTCCTGTAAAAATTTCACGCAATGCTGGCGTACCCATTCTTCCGGGGTAAGGATGACAAATTTTTTCCTTAGATCGTCAAAAACGGCTATTTTATTTTGATTATTTTTGAACCGAAACGAATAAGGAGGGAAATTCAGTTTTTGCATGCCTCAAAAGTAATAAAGAATATTACAGCCCTGCAATTTACTTTTTTACAATTCCCCGTTTAAACCTGCACTCAAATCCATATGGACGAAGCAAAACAAATTGTAACTGATATCAAGAAAGGAAACATCAAACCCATTTATTTTTTAATGGGAGAAGAGCCCTACTATATAGACAGGATATCAGATTATATAGCTGAAAATGTTTTAAGCGAGGAGGAGCGTGGTTTTAACCAGATGCTGATCTACGGCCGGGATTCCAATGTAGAAGATATTGTGAGCAACGCCAAGCGCTATCCCATGATGGCCGAAAGGCAGGTGGTGATCGTCAAGGAAGCACAGGATCTTTCTAGGACCATTGAAAAACTGGTAGATTATGCTGAAAATCCGCAGCCAACCACAGTTCTGGTACTATGTTATAAATATAAGAAACTCGATAAACGGAAAAAGCTTCATAAGGCCATTGCCAAGACCGGGGTAATTTTCGAAGGAAAAAGGCTTTACGAGAACCAGGTAGCCGACTGGATCATGAAAACCATGAAGGCCAGAGGTTATGCCGTTTCGCCAAAAGCCGCACAAATGCTTGTGGAATTCCTGGGGACAGACCTTGGCAAAATCGATAACGAACTTCAGAAACTACAACTAATTTGCCCTGAAGGCACAACCATTACTCCAGAGATCATAGAAGAGAATATCGGGATTAGCAAGGACTTTAATAATTTTGAGCTGAGGAAGGCGATCGGGGAGAGGGACAGTTTAAAGGCTCACCGGATCATTAATTATTTTGCCCAGAACCCAAAGGACAATCCGCTGGTGGTGACCATTTCCCTGTTATTTTCTTATTTTTCACAGATACTGCAATACCACGGTTTACCCGATAAATCTAAGCAAGCGGTAGCAAAACAGTTAAAGGTGAGTCCTTATTTTGTGAGCGATTATGTGTTGGCAGCTAGGAACTATCCCATGAAAAAAGCCAGCCATGCCATAAGCCTGCTTCAGGAGACCGATGTGAAAAGCAAGGGAGTTGGAGCGGCAAATGTGTCCCAGGGCGACCTTTTAAAAGAATTACTGGTGAAAATAATGAACTAATTTATGAGCAATCTTTCATCATGGATAAGCGCTGCGCGTTTAAGAACCCTTCCGCTTTCAATTTCAGGAATTATTGTAGGAAGCGCGATCGCTGCTCATTCCGGGTATTTCGATATCGCCATCTTCAGCCTGGCCCTGGGGACCACTTTAGGCCTGCAGATCTTATCGAATTTCGCCAACGACTATGGCGATGGCGTCAAGGGGACAGATAATGATGAGAGGATAGGCCCGGCCAGAGCCATACAAAGCGGGCTCATTACTCAAAAAGATATGAAAATGGCGATGGTCGTAACCGCGATCACCACGCTTTTAATGGCCGTGCTACTCATCTATGCCTCTTTTGGAAGTGAAAAACTGCTTTCCGCCTTGTTTTTCTTTGTGCTTGGGATCGCCGCAATTATTGCAGCTATTAAATATACCGTAGGAGATTCTGCCTATGGTTACCGCGGCATGGGCGATATTTTCGTATTTATCTTCTTTGGACTGGTAGCCGTCTACGGTTCCTATTATCTATATGGTCATGATCACCAGCTAATTGGTGTTTTTCCCGCCATAGCTATTGGGTTCCTGAGTGTTGCTGTGCTCAACCTGAATAACCTGAGGGACAGGATCTCTGATGAAAAATCGGGAAAAATGACCCTGGTGGTGAAACTTGGTGAACGCCAGGCCAAGAACTATCATTATTTGCTAATTCTGGGTGCGCTAATGTGCCTGCTGGTATATTCTGTGATCACATCCAAAGAGCTAAATGATTTTATATATATCCTGGCATTCATTCCACTTATTTTTCATTTGAACCGGGTGGTGACCAATAAAGATCCCAGGAACCTGGACCCCGAATTGAAGATCGTGGCACTTTCAACCTTTGGGATTGCCCTGCTGTTTGGTCTCGGGCTTATCTGGTAGAAGTTCCAGCTTTAACAAAATTATATATTCAGTCTACTTCAGGTTTTTAACTGAATCCTTATTTTTATAAAAATCAAGAAATTAAGATTATGAAAATTACCTTTTACGGCCAGAATACCCTGGCGCTTAAAATTGGAGATATTAATGTGCTTGTAGATCCATTTATTACCGGAAATGATCTTTCTAAGGATAAGGTGGATATCATGGACCTCAAGGCCGATTACATTTTACTTACCCACGCTCACCAAGATCATATTTTAGATGCAGAGGCTATCGCCAAAAATACCGGCGCGGTGATCGTTAGTAATTTTGAGATCGCCAACCATTACGAGGAAAAGGGATTCGAGGTTCATCCTATGAATCACGGAGGAAGCTGGGATTTTGATTTTGGGAACGTAAAATACGTGAACGCGATCCATACCAGTTCATTTCCAGATGGTAGCTATGGAGGCCAACCTGGTGGTTTCGTGATAGAAAGCGAACATAAGAACATTTATATTGCCGGTGATACTGCCCTTACCATGGATATGAAATTGATCCCTATGAAGACCAAACTCGACCTGGCGGTTCTTCCTATTGGCGACAATTTTACGATGGGGGTAGACGATGCCATCATTGCCAGTGATTTTATTGAATGTGACAAGATCCTTGGCTGCCACTACGATACATTTGGATATATTGAGATAGATCACGAAGAGGCAAAAAAGAAATTTTACGAAAAAGGAAAAGACCTGATGTTACTCGATATCGGAGATTCTATAGAGTTATAGTAAATGACCGCAGATTATAAAAAGTATATTTTAAAATTCAAACGCCCCAGTGGAACTTCCCGGGGCGTTCTTACTGAAAAAGAAACATGGTTTCTTAAGATTTCTGATGGGGAAGAGTTCGGGATCGGCGAATGCGGTATCCTGAGAAGCCTTAGTTATGATGATCGTCCAGATTATGAAAACAAGCTGAAATGGGTTTGTGAGAATATTAATATGGGTAAGGAAATGCTATGGGAAGAACTTCGGGAATTTCCAAGTATACAATTCGGGGTGGAAATGGCTTTCAAGAGCCTTGAGTCTGAGCATCCCTTTGAGTTATTTCCTTCAGAATTTACTTCAGGCAAAAGCTGCATTCCTATAAATGGCCTTATCTGGATGGGCGATAAGGAGTTTATGAAGCAACAGATCTCTGAGAAGATCGATGCGGGTTTCAGCTGTATAAAATTAAAGATCGGCGCAATAGATTTTGAGACCGAGCTGCAGCTGTTAAAATCCATAAGAAGTAATTTTTCAGAAAATGAAATTGAATTAAGAGTAGATGCCAATGGTGCCTTCGCTCCCCAAGATGCCCTGGAGAAACTAGAAAAGCTGGCAAAATTCAAATTGCACAGTATTGAGCAGCCGATCAAACAGGGACAGATAGAGTCCATGGCTGAACTTTGCCGAAAGACGCCTTTGCCGATTGCCCTGGATGAAGAACTAATTGGGGTTACCAATGTAACAGAAAAAGAAAACCTTATACAAACTATTAAACCTCAGTACGCCATTTACAAACCAAGTTTGATTGGTGGTTTTAAAGGGACCGGGGAATGGAAAGAGATCTGTGAGAGCCAGAATGTAGATTGGTGGATCACCAGTGCCCTCGAGAGCAATGTTGGTTTAAATGCCATCGCTCAATGGACTTATACCCTGCGGCCAGATCTGCCACAGGGTCTTGGTACCGGTGGTTTGTATACCAATAATTTCGAGTGTCCCCTCGAGGTTGAGGATGGTAAAATTCAATATGATCCCGCGAAGAGGTGGGAATTTAATTTTTAGATATATGTTTATAGCTCAGGCCTTTCGTTATTCGCATTCTTTCTGGCGATATTTAGTGATCCCCTTGTTATTTTTCGGCTTGATGGCCCTCAATTATGCCGCGGTAGAGTTCCTGGAACTCGATGTAGCCCAGGTAATGCAAGAAGAGATCGCCCGCAAGGGATCTAACCGGGTACTGGCTGAAAACCTGTTTGCTTTTGTGATCTTCCTGGCTGGTCTATTCTTTTGGGTGAAGTATGTTCACAACCAGCCCATCAAGGCGCTCACCACTTCTCGCAAAAGAGTAGACTGGAGCAGGTTCTGGTTCGCTTTCTTACTGGTGGCTGCCTTTAATATTGTAGTAACTTTGCTGGATTATTTTTCCAATCCACAGGATTATCAACTCAATTTTCAATTAGAACCATTTCTTTACCTGGTTATTATTTCAGTTATCCTGATCCCTATACAGACCAGTTTTGAAGAATATTTCTTCCGTGGTTACTTAATGCAGGGACTTGGACTGCTGGCCCGTAACCGATGGGTGCCTCTGGTGCTCACCTCTTTTATATTCGGAGGCCTGCACTATTTTAATCCTGAAGTGACCAAGCTTGGCGATATCATCATGATCTATTATATAGGTACAGGATTCGTGCTTGGCATCATGACCCTGATGGATGAAGGCCTGGAGCTTGCGCTTGGTTTTCATGCCGCAAATAACCTCATCACTGCTTTACTGGTAACCGCAGACTGGACTGCCTTCCAGACCCATTCCATCTTCAAGGATGTGTCGGAGCCCTCTGCCGGCTGGGACGTACTAATTCCGGTATTCATCGTCTACCCCATCTTTCTTTTTATCATGGCCAAGAAATATAAGTGGAGCAACTGGAGAGAGAAATTATTAGGAAAGGTGAAAAAACCGAAAGAGCTGCAGGCTGAGGTGGCTAACTAGTTATTTTTTTCGTGCAGGTGCCTGTGCATATATAATAAAGATTCTTTCAGATCCTGAATTTCTTTTACAATTAACCGAATTAGGTTAGAATTTTTCCATGTGCGGGATCCAAAGATTAAAGATCTGGTAGCTGGGATTCCATTAAATGTTTTTGTTTTGATAATAAGGAAAATCATTATTTCCGATTTATCCGGAAGCATTTTATCAATTAGAATTGAAGCCCGGAAAATAAAGGAATGTTTAATCGCTGAGCTCCTATTTTTTCTAGTAATTCACCTTATGTCAGTAAGTTATAAGGATTGGTTTTGTGCCATAACGATTTTGGAATTCATAAAAGTTTCTGAAGAAATTTAAAATTTTCATTGCAATTTGTTAACTTTAAGATGTAAGTATTTTCACATCTTAGCATCTGTATGCCAAATAAATACAAAATACCGGAAACCCATCCTGAGTTCAGGCTCAATAAAAGGCACTTCACCAACTCTGAGCTTAAACAGGTGGCTTATAGCTTTATTAAGGAAGGTGAGCCTTATGAGCAGTCTATTGGCAGTTTCCTGCTAGACTGGTTTAAACCAACTACCTATATCGAAGTGCATACATCCGGTTCTACGGGTACACCTAAAAAGATCAGGCTTAAAAAAGAACATATGGTGAATTCGGCCCTGGCTACTTCACGGTTCTTTGATCTTCCTGCATCTACGACAGCTCTTATGTGTCTGCCGGCTGATTATATTGCTGGTAAAATGATGCTGGTAAGGGCCATGTTCCTGGGGTGGGACCTGGATACGGTTCCGCCATCTTCCAATCCGCTGGATAACCTGTTCAAGGTATATGACTTTTCTGCAATGACGCCTTTTCAGCTGGATAATTCCATAGCACGGCTTCACCTGGTAAAAAAGCTTATCATTGGAGGGGGAGCAGTCTCCCCAAGGCTGAAAAAGATGATCAAGGACGTGGATACCAAGATCTTCGAAACTTACGGAATGACCGAGACCAGTAGCCATATTGCAGCAAAAAGACTGAATCCGCAGAAAAAGAAAAATTCTCAGAGGGCCTTCAAAATACTGCCAAATATCCATATTGCCCAGGATGAAAGAGGCTGCCTGGTGATAAAGGCGCCAAATATTCTGGATGAAGAGATCGTTACCAATGATGTGGTGGAGATCCTTACCTATAAAAAATTTATCTGGAAAGGCAGGTATGACAATATTATCAATTCCGGCGGTATCAAGCTTTTCCCGGAACAGATCGAGAAAAAACTGAACAAGGTTTTAGATCATCGTTTTTTTGTCACTTCCATGCCAGACGATGCCCTAGGCGAAAAGCTGGTGCTTTTTGTAGAAGATGATTTTTCTGAAGAAACCATCAATGAGCTTCAGGAGAATATAAATTCTATCAAGGGGCTGGATAAATACGAAAAACCGAAAAAGATCTACCTGATCGAAAAATTCGAGGAAACTCCCAACGGGAAGATCCACCGGGAGAATACCCTGAAAAGTAAGGTCTCATAGTCTAGTTATGAGATACCTCCTGATTATCATTCTTGTCTTATTTAGTTCCATGAAATTGATCTTCGATTTTAGTAAAGATTCAGATATCTCTGACTGGAATGTAGTTGTTGACGGGGTGATGGGAGGAAAGTCTACCGGTAATTTTTCTTTGAACGAAGAGGGTTATGCCCTGTTTTTGGGAGAGATTTCGCTGGCCAATAATGGAGGTTTTTCCTCGGTTCAGTATGATCTTCCACAAATGGAGGTTGGTAGCCATAAGTATATTGCTTTAAGGTTAAAAGGAGATGGTAAAAAATACCAGTTCCGGGTGAAGAATAGAGATGAGGTTTATTATTCCTATGTTCATGATTTCAAGACATCCGGGAAATGGGAGATCATAAAAATTCCTTTGGAAGAAATGTACCCGAGCTTTCGTGGCCGCAAACTAAATCAGCCCAATTTTGATCATGAAACCATAGATCAGGTCGCTATCCTGATAGGTAATAAAAAGGAAGAGAGCTTTCAACTCCTTATAGATAAGATCGAATTGGAATAATTTTCCCATCTTAGACCTCTAAATAATCTTCAGGCTTTATATGAAAAAAATAATCATAGCCCTGTTCCTATTGGGTGCAGGTATGCTTCAGGCTCAGGTCCTGGCGGAAAGGGAAAGGTCACGCGTCACCGATGAAATTCAATCTGAACGTTTTACCCAGCTTTTACCAAAATTGATGGACAGGACGGGAATAGATATGTGGATCGTTATCTCCCGGGAATATAATGAAGATCCTGTATTAAGGACCATGTTGCCTTCAACCTGGCTGAATGCCAGAAGAAGGACCATTCTTGTGTTTTATCGTGACCAACAGGAGGACAGCCTTCAGAAATTGGCTATAGCCAGGTATAAGATTGGAGATAATATCGAGTCTGCCTGGGATAAGGAAGCTCAGCCCGACCAGTGGCAGGCACTGATGGATATCATAGAAGAACGTGACCCGGAAAAGATAGGCCTCAATATTTCTGAAAATTACGGTATTGCCGATGGACTTGTTAAAACAGATTACGATGAGTTTACAAGCGCCTTGCCTCAGAAATTCCAGGACAGGATAGTTTCAGCAGAAGAACTGGCCGTGGGCTGGATCGAGACCCGAACCATGCGGGAAATGATCGTTTACAGCGATCTGGCCAGAATTACTCATGAGATCATCGAGGAAGCTTTCAGCAGTAGGGTGATCGAGCCGGGAGTGACCACTACAGACGATGTGGTATGGTGGATGCGACAAAAGGTTACCGATATGGGGCTAGAAACCTGGTTTCACCCAACCGTGGATATACAAAGAAGCAAAGAGAAGCTGGTAGATCATATCACGGCATTCTCAGACGAGAACGGAAGCTCGGTAATTCTTCCAGGCGACCTGGTGCATTGCGATTTTGGGATCACCTATCTCAACCTTAATACAGATTGCCAGCAGATGGCTTATATTTTAAAGGACGGAGAAGATGAGGCCCCTAAGTTCCTTCGGGAAGCTTTTGCTAAAGGAAATCGGCTTCAGGATATATTGACCTCAAATTTCAAGACGGGGCTTTCCGGAAACCAGATCCTTAAAAAAAGCCTGCAGCAGGCAAAAGAGGAAGGACTTAAAGCTTCCATATATACGCACCCGCTTGGATTATACGGACATTCTGCCGGCCCTACAATTGGAATGTGGGATCAACAGGAAGGGGTGCCGGGAACAGGTGATTATCCCTTATATGAAAATACGGTATACGCGATAGAACTTAATACCGAAGTGGAAATTCCAGAGTGGGAAAAAAGTGTACGTATCATGCTCGAAGAAGCAGGGTTTTGGGGTGAGGAAGGTTTCAGGTACGTAAATCAAAGACAAAGAGAACTTATGCTTATTCCGACGGAAAAAGCAAATAACTGAAAAGGCCGCGCAGCGTTCAATAATTAGTATCCCATTTTCATCATATAATCTGCGGAATGTTTACCAGATCCGTAGAAAATAAAGAAAACACTAATTGCGGTGATCAACAAGGCCAGGATCAATGCGGAAGCATTCATTGTTCCCACAAAATTGATCAGGATCGCCCCGATAAGAATGGGGATCTGCACGATTAGTGCCCACCTCGTTAACAGGCCGAAGGCAATAAGAATACCTCCAACCAGGTGCGCAGATGCGACATAATGTACGATAAGCATCGTACCTCCAAAGCCCTGTAATGGCTTGATGAGTTCGGCCAGCATTTCTGTTTGAGAGATGAACTGTATGCCTTTTATAAAGAAAAAGACACCCAAAGCAACCCTCAACAGGTCCAGCCAGTAATAAGTATGCGAATTGGCCCACTTATTAAGTGATTTTATACTTAACATAATGCTGTGAATTTACATTAAGTTACTAAAAACCAGTTTAATATGGAATTATTTGGGCCGTTAAAAAGCCAGTTTCAGTTTTTTTAGCTTATTTACCTGTAACTGAAGATAAGTGCTTGGTACGGTGCCAAAGTCAGATCTAAACCTTGTTTTGTGACCTCCGGAAGATTATTCTTCAATAATTGCAACTCTTTCATTTCTGAAGGAATTTCAATGGAAGATTCCTCCTTAGAAAAATTAAGTAAAATGAGCATCTTTTTATCACCCATCTGCCTGGTGTAGGCATAAACCTGCTTATGGTCGGGGAACAATAGTTCGTAAGCACCATAAACAAGTACCGGGTTTTCCATTCTGAAATTCACCATTTCTCTAAAATAATTAAGACAGCTGTTCGGGTCTTTGTCCTCGGCCTCTACGTTAACCTCTTTATAATTATCGTTCACCGGTAGCCAGGGAGTTCCGGTGGTAAAACCGGCATGTTCAGAATCATTCCATTGCATGGGTGTGCGGGCGTTGTCACGGGAGAGAAATTTTAATTCAGCCATGTATTTTTCAATATCTCCACCTTCATTCAGGGTCTTTTCGTAGCCGTTCTTCGCGACTATATCCTGGTACTGGCTGATGCTATCAAAGCCGATATTGGTCATTCCCAGTTCATCACCATAGTAGCAATAAGGGGTGCCGCGCATAGTAAGGATAAAGGTATTCAGCATTTTTGAGGAAGCAGCACGAAATTCCGGACTGTCATTTCCGAATTTGGAAACCATTCTAGGAACATCGTGGTTGGCCAGGAAAATTGACAGCCAGCCCTTTTTGGCGAAGGCGCTATCCCATGTGGTATATACTTCCTTTAATTCGGATAGCTTATAACCTTCCAGGCTGTTTCCCACATCCATTCCCTTAAAATGATAGGCCATCTGCAGTTCATTCCTGTCTGCATCCACCAGGGAGTGTGCATCTTCGAAGGTACTTCCTGCGCCTTCAGAAACTGCAAATACATCATACTGGCTTAAAACTTCCCTATTGAGTTCCTTAAGATATTTATGCAGGTTGGGACCCATCCCGTAATATTTGATCACATCCTTTTCATACCCCTTGGGTAGCGGTGGAAAACTGGTGTCCTTTGACACGAATTGGAAAGCATCCAGGCGGAAGCCATCCACACCTTTTTCTGCCCAGAACTTCATAATATCATAGACCTCCTGTCTTACTTTTGGGTTTTCCCAGTTTAGGTCCGGTTGCTTCTGTGAGAAATAATGCAGGTAATAGGCATTGGTTTTAGAATCATATTTCCAGGCCTCTCCTTTAGGATCGAACAGACTGTAGCGATAATTGGGTTCACCCTTTTCAGCCGGCCACCAGTGATAATAATCGCGGTAAGGATTATCACGGGATTTTCGGGATTCCTTAAACCACCTGTGCTCGTCACTGCTGTGGTTTACCACCACATCCATTACGAATTTGATGCCGCGTTTGTGCATCTCACTAAGCATGAGATCAAAATCTTCCATGTTGCCGAATTCATCCATGATCTCGCGGTAATTGCTAATGTCATAGCCGTTATCGGCATTGGGAGAACTGTAGATAGGGTTCAGCCAGACCATGTTCACGCCCAGACTTTCGATATAGTCCAGTTTTTCGATGATTCCTTTGAGATCACCTACGCCATCGCCGTCTGAATCCTTAAAACTTCGAGGATAGATCTGGTATATTACAGCTTCTTTCCACCAGGTCTTTTGAGTATTAGGGATATCAGAGGAATCAGGCTGAGCCAATATTTCATTATAGGTGCTGAAACAGAAAATTAAAGCCAGGGAGATAAATAAAGTTTTCATAGAAGGTCCAGGATATTGATTATCATATCCTAATGTACCAAAAAAATATTTTAAGACCGGATCCTATTCAAGGATCTCGGTCTCAATATAAAATTCCAGGTCGTTCACTTTTAACTCATCCAGCTCTTCCCCGGTTTCGTAGGACTTCCATTCAGAAGTGGCGTTTAATCTTATTTCCTCTTCATCGATGATCACATCTACGGGCATTTCAAAACCTACCACATCGGCTTTCCAGCGGTACAGGATCTGGTCGTCTGCTTGTCTAAGTTGAAGAACAGGTAAAGCAGCGTGTCTTAAATATTGATCGAATACCGGTTCCAGGTCTACCTCGGTGGCTTCATTAAAAAAGTTCTCGGTATCCTGGGTGGTGATGGTTTGATGTTTATAGGTGTTGGTATAATCCTTTAAGGTCTTCCACCATAATTGATCATTATCATATATACTTCTAATCATATTCAGCAGGTTGGCACCTTTATAGTACATATCGCCGGAACCTTCGGCATTCACCCCATAATCACCGATGATCTTGCGGCTATTTCCAATATTCTGACGGATTCCCCTTATATATTTTAAAGCCTCTTCTTTTCCGTACTGGCATTCGATATAGATAGCTTCAGTATAGCTGGTAAAACCTTCATGTATCCACATATCGGCTATATCTTTTGACGTGATACTATTACCATACCATTCATGGCCCGCTTCATGGATTATGATAAAATCCCACTTCAGTCCAATACCGGTTCCGGAAAGGTCATTCCCAAGGTATCCCTTCAAATATTTGTTTCCATAGGCCACGGCACTTTGATGTTCCATGCCTAAATAAGGAGTTTCCACTAATTTGAATCCATCTTCCTCAAAAGGGTAGGGCCCCATTTTTTCATAAAAACAGGCCATCATGTCCTTTACTTCGGTAAAATGCTCTTTGGCTTTTTCGAGGTTGTAAGGAAGTACATAATAATCCAGGTCAAGGTCTTTGTAGGTATCTGAAAAATGCTCGTAGTTCCCGATATTGATCATGATATTATAATTATTTATCGGGTTTACCACTTTCCAGCTCCATTCGGTAAAACCATTTCCCAGGTCCTTTTTACCCAGAAAACGACCGTTGGAAACATTCATCAAACCATTAGGAACTGCAATGTCCATTTGAGCTGTTTCAGGTTCATCGCTTTGATGGTCTTTATTTGGGTACCAAAGACTCGCACCCGTCCCCTGCACCGCAACACCAACCCAAGGCTTGCCTTGTTCATCCTCTGTCCAGACGAACCCACCGTCCCAGGGAGCATTTTCGGCTACCACCGGTTTACCGTGATAGAAAAATTCAATGGAATCTTTAAGGCCCTGCTTTAATGCCTCAGGAAACTGAACAAAAACAGCATTATACCTGCGTTCATATTCAAGTTTATCCCCGGCGTGCATGATGGAGTCGATCTTCATATTTTCAAAAAGATCCAGTTGCATCACCGGCATATCATTTTCAACCTTAAAACTGATCACATTAGATCCCGAAATAAACTGTTTTTCAGGTTCAACTTTCAGTTTTAAATGATATTTAAGAACATCGAAACTTGTTCTTTCCGGTCTTAAGGCACCTCTAAGGCTATCTGCTTCGGTATAATCGGTGTGGTTAGAACCCACTACCTGGGCATGCCCGGCCGCTGCTATAATTAAAGCAGTTAGAAATATTGTCAATTTTTTCATCGTGAAATCTATGTTTGGATAACGCCCATATTGAAATCTTTTTCAATAGGAGCATGATTGGCAGCTTCGATTCCCATGGAGATCCATTTCCTGGTATCCAGCGGATCTATGATGGCGTCTGTCCATAACCTGGCAGCAGCATAATAGGCAGAAGTCTGTTCATCATATTTTGCTTTCAGCTTGTCAAAAACTTCTTTCTCCTTTTCTTCGTCTACTTTTTCGCCTTTCTTTTCCATTGCTGCCGTTTCTATCTGGGCAAGTACTTTCGCTGCCTGGGTTCCACCCATAACTGCAAGTTCTGCACTTGGCCAGGCCGCGATAAGTCGTGGATCATAGGCTTTACCACACATAGCGTAATTCCCGGCCCCATAAGAGTTACCTAGAATAATAGTGAACTTAGGGACTACCGAGTTGCTCACCGCATTCACCATTTTGGCTCCATCCTTAATGATGCCTCCATGTTCACTTTTGCTGCCTACCATGAATCCGGTCACATCCTGAAGAAAGACCAAGGGAATTTTCTTCTGGTTACAATTGGCAATAAAACGGGTGGCCTTATCTGCAGAATCTGAATAGATGACCCCGCCAAACTGCATTTCTCCTTTTTTGGTCTTTACGATTTTTCGCTGGTTGGCCACAATTCCAACGGCCCAGCCATCGATTCGTGCATAGCCGGTAATGATCGTCTGGCCGTAACCTTCCTTATATTCCTCGAATTCTGAATTATCTACGAGCCTGTAAATGATCTCGTGCATATCATACTGGTCGCTGCGCTTCTTTGGTAATATTCCGTAGATATCTTCCGGTTTTTCCTTAGGTTTTGCCGGTTTTGAATGGTTATAGCCAGCCTTGTCATAATCGCCGATCTTATCCATGATATTTTTGATGCGGGTAAGGGCATCTTTATCATCTTTGGCCTTATAATCGGTAACCCCACTAATTTCTGAATGAGTGGTGGCACCGCCTAATGTTTCATTGTCAATGGATTCACCGATAGCGGCTTTTACTAGGTAACTTCCCGCAAGGAAGATACTTCCGGTCTTTTCCACGATCAGGGCCTCGTCGCTCATAATGGGTAGGTAGGCACCCCCGGCAACACAACTACCCATCACCGCGGCAATCTGGGTGATCCCCATGCTGCTCATTACGGCGTTGTTTCTAAAGATTCTTCCAAAGTGTTCCTTATCTGGAAAGATCTCATCCTGCATTGGCAGGTAAACCCCGGCAGAGTCTACAAGATAAATGATAGGAAGCCTGTTTTCGATAGCGATCTCCTGGGCCCTTAAATTCTTTTTGCCGGTAATAGGGAACCATGCCCCGGCCTTTACCGTAGCATCATTGGCCACCACGATACACTGCTTGCCGGAAACGTAGCCCATTTTCACTACAACGCCACCGCTTGGGCAACCTCCATGTTCCTTATACATTCCGTCTCCCGCAAAAGCACCGATCTCTATAGATCTTTCCTTATCATCTAAAAGAAAGTCGATCCTTTCTCTGGCGGTCATTTTTCCTTTTGAATGATGTTTTTCGATGCGCTTTTCGCCACCACCTAATTTTATTTTAGCAAGCTTCTGTTTCAGCGTAGAAACTAGCAGCTTATTATGATCTTCATTTTTATTGAAGTTGATATCCATTAGATTAAACTTTTTACAATAATTTGTTTATTTTAATGTGATTAATTTTAAATTAATCTGATTTCTGAAGGAATTTTATGAATTTTTATTCAGAAATGGCTTTTGGCTAAAATACAAAAACACTGCAATTCTCGGCCGTTAATGAAGCATTAAAAATTAGCCGATATTTGTATAAAATCAGGGTTTATGGCGATGAATAAAAACACTATTTTCGGTTGGGCTTCCTTTTTGACCTTTCTGGTTGGAGCCGCTTTGGTTCTTTTGGGAGTATTAAAATATAAAGATTATGCCATAGGATTTTCAGTAACGGGGATCGGGTTTTTCTTTATTTCCTGGGTTTTTAACGCTCTTAAGGGAAGGGTATAATTCATAAAATATGTTTTCAGAAAAATCAACCAGGCAGCAGCTGGTAAAACACCTTGAAGGCGGGCAGGCCTTCGCATCTATTGATAGTTTCCTGGATGCTGTCCCATTCGATATGATAGGCCTAAGACCTTCCGGATTGCCTTATTCCTTTTACGAGGTTTTCTTTCATTTAGCTTATGCCCAGAAAGACATCCTGGAATATTCAATGTCTGAAGATTACCAGGAAAGCAACTGGCCCGATGATTACTGGCCCGATGCACCCGAACCTCCCGGCGAAGAGGTGTGGGAAGACCTGAAATCTGATTATTTCGAGGACAGGAAACTTCTGAGGGATTTTATTCTGGATGAAAATAATGATCTCAATATGCCAGTGAAAAACTCCAGCGAGCATAGCCTGTTGCGGGAACTACTGCTGGTTATAGAACATAGTGCTTACCATACAGGACAATTGCTAATTATCCAGAGATTATTGGGAGTTTATGATAATTGAATTCTGTGAAAAATTCAGGATATTTGCAGTCCTGAACGAATAAGAACTAAATTTTTAAAATATATGTCAGACGATAAAAAAGTGATCTTTTCAATGTCTGGAGTTACCAAGACCTTTCCCAAGGCTAATACTCCGGTATTGAAAAATATTTATTTGAGCTTCTTCTATGGGGCTAAGATCGGGATCCTTGGTTTGAACGGATCCGGTAAGTCTACCTTACTGAGCATTATTGCCGGTAAAGACCAGAATTACCAGGGAGATGTGGTATTCTCTCCTAATTACAGCGTCGGGATGCTGGAGCAGGAGCCAGAACTGGATGAAGATAAGACCGTACTTGAAGTAGTGAAAGAAGGGGTTGCGGAAACAGTGGCCATTCTTGATGAGTATAACAAGATCAACGATATGTTCGGTCTTCCGGAAGTTTATGAAGATGCAGATAAGATGCAGAAGCTTATGGATAAGCAGGCTGAACTTCAGGATAAGATCGATGCCAGCAATGCCTGGGAACTGGATACCAAACTGGATATTGCGATGGATGCCTTAAGGACTCCGGAGCCGGATAAAAAGATCGCCGTGCTTTCCGGAGGGGAAAGAAGAAGGGTGGCCCTTTGCCGACTTCTACTTCAGGAGCCGGATGTATTATTGCTGGATGAGCCTACCAACCACCTGGATGCCGAATCGGTACACTGGCTCGAGCATCATTTACAGCAATATAAAGGAACCGTGATCGCGGTTACTCACGACCGTTATTTCCTTGATAATGTTGCCGGGTGGATCCTTGAGCTTGACCGTGGAGAGGGTATCCCATGGAAAGGGAATTATTCTTCCTGGCTGGATCAGAAATCCAAGAGACTTGCCCAGGAGCAGAAACAGGCAAGTAAACGCCAGAAGACGCTTGAGCGAGAGCTGGAGTGGGCCAAGATGAGTCCTAAAGGCCGACAAACCAAGCAAAAGGCCAGGCTTAAGAATTATGATAAGCTACTTAGCCAGGATCAGAAGCAAATGGACGAAAAGTTGGAGATTTATATTCCAAACGGGCCACGCCTGGGAACCAATGTGATCGAGGCTAATGGGGTAAGCAAAGCTTACGGCGATAAGTTGCTTTACGAAGACCTTAATTTTAATCTTCCACAGGCCGGGATCGTAGGAATCATTGGTCCTAATGGTGCTGGAAAAACCACGATCTTCAGAATGATCATGGGAGAGGAAGAGCCAGACAAAGGAAGCTTCAAAGTGGGGGAAACCGCCAAGATCGCCTACGTAGACCAGAGCCACGCGAATATTGATCCCGATAAAACTATTTGGCAGAACTTTAGTGATGAGCAGGAGCTTATCATGATGGGTGGCCGCCAGGTGAATTCCAGGGCATACCTAAGCAGGTTCAACTTTAGTGGAAGTGAACAGAACAAGAAGGTAAGCATGCTTTCTGGAGGGGAAAGAAACCGCCTGCATTTGGCGATGACTTTGAAAGAAGAAGGAAACGTTCTCCTGCTGGATGAGCCTACTAACGACCTTGATGTGAATACCCTTAGAGCGCTGGAAGAAGGTCTGGAGAATTTTGCAGGTTGCGCGGTGGTTATTTCTCACGACCGTTGGTTCCTGGACAGGATCTGTACACATATCCTTGCCTTTGAAGGTGATTCCCAAGTGTATTTCTTTGAAGGTAGTTTCTCAGATTACGAAGAAAATAAAAAGAAACGCCTCGGAGGAGACCTAATGCCGAAAAGGATTAAATACAAGAAACTGGTAAGGTAAGAGCCTCTGGCTTAAAATTATTAGTAGTAAGAAAAAAGGAGCTGAAAATATTTTCGGCTCCTTTTTTAATTTCGTCTAAAGTCAATCTTCTTACTTCTTCTTAGGCATGGGACCGCGAAGATGAATAATAAGCCCGTCCAGGAAATTTCGAAGGAACTGGTCTCCGCATTCCATATATTTTTCGTGGCCTTCTTTTCTAAAAATAGCGCCCAGTTCACTTTTTGAAACATTGAAGTCAACCAGTTTACAGATCTCCACGATATCATCATTGGTTAATTTATGAGCTACCCTTAATTTCTTAAAAATATCATTGTTCGTAAGTGCCATATTAATCTTTTGTAGTGTGTAAATTAAATCTCGCCGCAAGTTCGGTAGCTTTTTCGATATCTTCCTCATTTTCGATGGAAGCTTTTGCATCTTTCATCAAAGACTCCGCTTCTTTCCTTAGGTACTTACAGTAATTGGTATTATCGCTTTCCTGTTTTTCCAGATAGTAAAACATCAAAAGTAATTTTTGAACCAGAATTATATCGTTCTTACAGTAAGTACGTATTGGTGCCATGATGTTGTATAGCAGGTCTTCAAAATCTATGGTGTTCAGCTTGATATAAGCTACCTCGTCCCGAAGGATCATGCTCTGGTCCTTTTTCTTCATCCTCAAGGCCAGTAGTTCGGTAAGGTAATCTATTCCGTTAATTGCGGTGCCTGGATCGTTGATTCCGGGAGACATAGCTTTTACAATAATTTCAGTGATCTGTTTAAAGGCCAGGGTATAGTTGTCTGCCACAAGTTCCTCACGAGAGAAATTGAAGTTAGAAAGTATCTTTTTTACCTTGTCTTCATCCAGATCCTTATTGCAGCGGAATAAAGGAATGCCGCTCAATACGAAAATTCCTTTTACTGGAAGAATGTGTAATTTTATGTCCTCGCTCTCACAAATATCTACCAGGTTGGTAAAGGATATGTTCTGTAGATATCCGCTTTTTTCACTATGATATTCTTTCCAGTCTTCGGTTTCAGGAAAATCTGATTTTTGTTTTTCTTCGGTGTCTATGAGCTTGGTGAGTCTGCTCTTAGCTGTTTCAAAAATATTCTGCAGAATATTACTTATCTGTATGCTCTGGGAGATGTTATGAATAAAATATATAAAAGCATAAATGCTTACCACGGTCTGGATAATCCCCAGAAGAACAGCGAATCCGGGGATTTGGGATTTGTTCCCGGTGGGCTGAATGGCAAACAAAATAAAAATACAGTACAGTATCGTAAACAGATAGATTCCCAGAATTACCTGATGCCGGCGGTCACTGATGAGTCCGGGTAAAAGTCTCGGAGAAAAATTACTTGAAGCCTGGCTTAATAAAAGCATTACCATCGAAAAGCTGAAAACCACCATGGAAATAAGTCCGGTAATAAGCGAACTTAGAATGGTCATGGCCGTATCTCCATTATCCACAACAAGAACAGGTACATGTTCGAGTAAATACTTTGAAACTCCCCTGTTTTCTAGATAAAGCATGAAAAAAGCAAAATTGAAACCCAGGAACGCCAGGAGAGTAGGGTAAAAGGCAATTTTACTTTCCAGTACATTAAAAAAGGAAATGGTTCTATTAAAGAGCTGCTTCATAGGGCTGATCTATTCAGTTTTAAAGTTAAGCAAACTTGGGGAAGCTCACAGAGATTAACCTAATTTTAGTCTATTGTCAAAATGACATGTATTTTTACTTTTAAGGTGTCAAAAAGGCATGTTTTTGCAAATGGTATCTGAATTGCTAATTAGTTACTGAAAACAAAATGTATAACAACTTAAAAATATAAAACCATGAGTCTAATTAAAAGAAACGAAACAGGTTGGTTGCCATCAGTATTCGATGATATGTTCAGAACTGACTGGCTAGGTGGAACTACTAATGTTAATAGCATAGGAACCAGTATTCCAGCGGTAAATATCCAGGAGACTGAGGAAAGCTTTAATGTTGAGGTGGCTGCACCAGGAATGTCTAAGGAAGATTTTAATATCGAACTTGATAACGACGTTCTAACCATTTCTTCTGAAGACAAAAAGGAAAAAGAAACCACCGATAAGGATGGTAGATACACCAGGAAGGAATTTAGCTATAGCACCTTTAAACGTGCCTTTAGTTTACCAGATTCGGTTGATAGTACTAAAATTTCAGCTTCATATAATAATGGAGTACTCGAGATCGCTCTTCCTAAGAAAGAAGAAGCGAAAGTTCAGGCTAAGAGATTGATTGAAATATCATAACCTGAATAAATTTGATTAGTTAGTTTTAAAAGCGCTCTTTCGGAGCGCTTTTTTTATTGACTTAATAATATCCAACGGTTACCTGCACTCTGTATAGTAAGCAGTTGTTGAGGTTTTATACTTAGCACCTTGGAGTTTGTTCTAATGTCAAAAAGATCATCTCCACCCTGGAAGATCAAAATTTTTTCAGAGTTTCCCGGCCAGTTGATAAGCCTTATGATCCTGCCCTTGTTAGATGCAGAGGAAGGGATCACTAAACCGCTCACCTGATTATTGATTCTTAACGAACCAACATCATCGGTGATTACGAAATCACCCGTGGCGCTGGTAGTTGAGGAATAATTTTCGAAGCCTGGGTTTGCCCAGGAAACCTGTCCCGTGGCATTGGTCATGAGGATCTGCCCATCCGTGCCCCTTGAAGTAGGGAGGACATACTCGATATCTGGCGTATTCCCAATCCCAACCCTTCCGGCAAAATAACCAGCATACACATTGCTGTTTGCATCACCTATGGCCACAGAATATATTCCGTAAATATTTCCTACGCCCTGTATGCTCCCAATTTCACTGTAGATTCCGTAATTGTTGCTTTTGGCGCCAAAGGTTCGGCCAACCCTGTTGAAAATTCCATAGATATCATTGGTGCCCGTATTCTGGTAGGTCTCATTGAAGATTCCGTAGTGTATCCCGATACCTACTCCGCCTACGTTGGTCTTAATTCCGTATTTATTGCCATTGGTCTGGCTGCGGTTGTCACTTATGATCCCATAGGTCGTTAAATTATCTGTGGCCGAATTAGCATTATCTACTTCCAGGCCTTTTTTTAGTGTAAGGTCCTTGCCGGCTGCAATGGCAACCTGTAATCGGGAAGTGATCTGATCTGTTCCCAGGCCAATGCTGGCATCCCGGTACATGGGCTCGGTCACATTGTTGGGACTCAGCGTTGTTCCGGGTTTATAGAAATTAGGATTAGATGCGTCAGGAGTGAGAGCCTTCCATTTATTATCAGCAGCATTCCAGAAATAGAATCCGGAAGGATTTACTCCAACGGTTTTGCTTAAAAAAACCATCATTCCATGCTGATCCATTCCCGGATTGGTAATCGGGAACTTCTCTATCCTGGGGATGAGTAGCCCGTCAATACTGGCCGGATCGAGCCTGTTAGTGGCCGAAATGTCTAGTTGCGCTTTGGGATCGGAATTGCCGATACCAACCTGCGAATACACAGGAATACTGAATACTACAAAGAGTAGAACATAAAAAATTTTCATGGACAAACGTTTTTTGTTTGCCAAGCTAGCAGGTGTAAATGCTTTAGGATGAAATAAATATAAATAAAATTTCGTTTAGCAGAATTTTATTTTTAACTCATTTGCCCTATTTTTTCCTGCAGGATTTTAATTTCGTCCCTAAGTCTCGCCGCCTGCATGAAATCCAGCTCTTTGGCGGCAGATTCCATAGCCTTACGTTTTTCCCTTACCTTTTTCTCCATTTGTGGTTTGGTCAGGTATTCGGCTTCTTCCTCTGCAGCTTTAAGATCGGGACGTTTCTCGTGCTCGTAAACATCCAGTTTTTCCTTGATAAGGGCATTATTGTATTTCTTGTTCAATGCCGTTGGGGTGATATTATGCTCCTTGTTATATTCGATCTGTTTGCTGCGACGATATTCCGTTTGATCGATGGTTTTTTGCATACTGTCGGTAATCTTATCGGCATAAAGTATGGCTTTACCTTCCACGTGCCTGGCAGCACGACCAATGGTTTGGGTTAGGGAACGATTACTTCGCAGGAAGCCTTCCTTATCAGCATCGATAATGGCCACTAGGGAAACTTCGGGCAGATCCAGCCCTTCACGCAATAAGTTCACCCCTACAAGTACATCAAAAAGACCTTTCCGAAGGTCCTGCATGATCTCTACTCGTTCCAGAGTATCCACATCTGAGTGGATATACCTACAGCGAACGTCTATTCTCGTAAGGTATTTGGTAAGCTCCTCGGCCATTCTTTTGGTCAGGGTGGTTACCAGGATCCTTTCATCTTTCTCAACCCGTACCTGTATCTCCTCGATAAGGTCGTCTATCTGGTTAAGGCTCGGTCTAACTTCGATTAGCGGATCCAATAATCCTGTTGGCCTTATCACCTGTTCAACGTATACTCCTTCACTTTTCTGAAGCTCATAATCTGCCGGGGTCGCACTTACATAGATTACCTGGTTCTGTAAAGCCTCAAATTCCTCAAATTTTAATGGCCGGTTATCCATTGCTGCCGGTAGCCTGAAACCATAATCTACCAGTGTTTCCTTCCTTGACCTGTCCCCGCCATACATCGCATGAACCTGCGGAATGGTCACGTGACTTTCATCGACCACCATCAGGTAGTCATCGGGAAAATAATCCAGCAGGCAGAAAGGCCTTGTGCCGGGTTTACGGCCATCCAGGTAACGTGAATAGTTTTCGATCCCGGAGCAATATCCAAGTTCCCTGATCATCTCCAAATCAAAATTCGTCCTTTCGTCCAGCCTTTTTGCCTCAAGTGTTTTTCCGATATCCTGGAAATAGCTGACCTGCTTTACCAGGTCATCCTGGATCTCGTGGATCGCATTTTGTAGTACATCTGGGGAGGTCACGAACATATTAGCGGGATAAATGTTCAGACGGTCATATTTTTCAAGAACATCATTGGTTCCTGGATCGAAAGCCTCGATCTCTTCAATTTCATCTCCAAAAAAGTGAATTCTGAAAGCATTATCTGCATAGCTAGGAAAAACATCAACAGTGTCACCTTTTATTCTGAAATTTCCGTGGGTGAATTCTGCTTCGGTCCTGGAATAAAGGCTTTGCACCAGGCTATGTAAGAATTTGGTCCTGGAAATTTCCATGTCCCTTTCAATAGAAACCACATTCTTTCTGAATTCCACCGGGTTCCCGATACCATACAGGCAGGAAACCGAAGCGACGACGATCACATCCCTTCTTCCGCTAAGAAGAGAAGAGGTAGTACTAAGCCTGAGCTTTTCAATCTCTTCGTTAATGGAAAGGTCTTTTTCAATATAGGTTCCCGAAGTTGGAATAAATGCTTCCGGCTGGTAATAATCGTAGTAACTTACAAAATATTCTACCGCGTTATCCGGAAAGAATTCCTTGAATTCTGAATATAACTGAGCAGCAAGAGTCTTGTTATGGGCCAGTACTAAGGTAGGTTTCTGAACCTCTTCAATGACATTTGCCACCGTAAAGGTCTTTCCAGATCCGGTAACCCCTAGTAAAGTTTGATATTTATCGTCGTTATTAACACCCGTTACCAGCTGCTTTATCGCATTTGGCTGGTCGCCGGTAGGTTTGTAATCAGATTTGATATTGAATTTCATGCAGGCAGATTTCTTTTACATAGCCTCACGAAATTAAGCAATTATCGGTCCCTAATCAATTTTTTAGGAATCATCTAACAAGTGAGAAATGTCCGTTGAATTCCTGGCCATTTTGTAGAGTTACCCTGAACCAATAATCATCGGCTGGCATAGGCTTCCCGTTGTAATAACCATCCCAGCCTTTACCTGTGGCATTGATCTTAGTGAGTAGTTTTCCGTATTTGTCAAAGATATGCACCAGGTTTCCCGGAGTGCTGATCCCTCTTAACTGCCAGAAATCATTGATGCCGTCATTATTCGGGCTGAAAAAATTATCATATCCCACCACTACAATCTCGGTACTCACCACGGCACAGCCCTTCAAGTCCCTGATATATACTGTTTGAAATCCTGATTTTACATTAGTAAAAACATTGCTGCTTTGATACGGGCCTTCAATGATTCCCATAGAATATTCATACGCGGAAGCATTGTCGAGATTGAGAGTAACTGTATTGTTATTCGAATTGATCTGTGGCTGCGTTAATGAAACCGATTCGAGCACGGGAGGGTTATTTAAGACCAGTTTTACTTCGGCAATATTATAGCAATCTGAATCTGTTTTTTCTGAGATCCTGGCATAAACCGTTTCATTTCCCTTTGAATTATAATCAGTCAAAATGGGATCCATGTCTGCACTTGCTTCTTCCTGGGTTCGGAAATATTGAATTTCATAAACTGACCGATCCAGTCCGTTGAGAATGCTAGAATTTAGATCGGTGAGCACAAAATCTTCTTCTCCATTGAGATCCAGATCGCAGCGTTCAATACTGTTTTCATCGCTTATCATCGGACCCTCATGAATAATAAGGTCAAATTCCGTGATCTTTGCGCAACCTGTAAGATCGTTTTCCACTCTTGCGTAAATAGTTTTTATTGGGCTTGAACTGGTGTAGGTTCCGTTAATAGGGTTTATATTATCTGTGGCGTCGGCCAGGGTTTTATGGTAGCTAAGGCTCGTATTGTTCTGAGTCACGATCTCATTGCCGGTCACCGAAAAATCAAAATCTGCTAGCCCCTTGTAATTACAGGTTTCAAGATTCATGGCTTCACCTATTGCAGGGCCTTCAGGAAAGGGAAAACCGTCAATTGTAGAAGTTCCCGTCCATTCCAGTTCAAAGGGACTATTCCCAATAGGCCTGTCTATCACAATAAAATAGGTTTCGCCTGGCAGTACGTCCAGGGATCTGATAAAATTATTTCCATCGGGACCAGGGCCTTCACTTGTATCGGTTTCGGTATCATTCATTCCGGTATGATTGCTGGTAGAATTTGAGGCCAGGGGATTGGTGGTGGAACAACGGATAGCACTTCCCAGGTTTCCGCAGCTCGCGTTAGGGCCAAATATGAAGAAGTCATAATCTATGTTCAATGAACCGCTAGTCGGTTTTAGTGTGAAACCTAAACTACCGGGTTTTGTGATCTCGATCTCTAGCCACAGGCTGTTATGTTCCCTGCTTGAGCAATTATTTCTACCGTTAAGCTCCTGGGTTCCGGCATTTTCGGCATTACTGGAGATAGCGCCATCCCCGCAGATCTTGATAGCCCCGGAACAATCATTCACCTGAGCCTGGAGAGAGAAATTCAGAAATATAAAACCGAGAAAAATTAAAATGTGTTTAAAGATCAATTATTCAATTTTTACGAACCAGTGAAAAATGTCCCTTGAAAACCCTGCCATTCTGTAAGGTCACCTCGAACCAGTAGTCGTTGGAGGGCATTGGTTTTCCATTGAAATTACCATCCCAGCCCTTAGTTTCCGCGGGTAACTGAACCAGTAATTTTCCATAACGGTCAAAAATAAATATTCCATTTAATTTATATTCTGGGTCTGGAATATCAGAAGGTCGCCATCGATCATTGTAGCCATCATTGTTTGGCGTGAAAAATTTTGGAAAGCCAAAGACAAAAATTTCCCGGGAGGCGATCTCGCAGGCCTTTTCATTTTTTACGTAAACCGTATGTGCACCGGGAGTGACATCGGTGAATACCGGACTGGTCTGAAAAGGCCCATTTTCGGAATCCATGGCATAAAAACCTTCCCCATTCGTTTCGGCGATCACTTCCACCTGGCCACTGGCTAGATCTGCATCTATATCCACTGTAATGATCTCCGGAGAAAGCTGTTCTGTTACCTGATATTCTATTTCCCTGCTGCAGCCAAGTTCCTTGTCTGAAACAGTTAGAAAATAGGTTCCGCCTTGCTGTATGTTGATACTTTCTCCTGTCTGGCCTGTGTTCCAGGTAAAATCGTACCTGGCTGAATTGATATTAATTTCTCCTCCCAGCTGGATGGGAAACTGAGACGAACATGCCTCCAGGCTGAAGGCCTGTTGAAAATCTGGTACGGAGCCGATCTTTAGCTCCACGGCCCCCGATCCGTAACATATGTTGTCGCTCTCTGCCCTTATATAAAGTGTGCGTGGATCGGAAAAGTAAGTATCGGGTAAGGGTTTCAGGCCCAGTGCCGCATCAGATTCTTTTTCATGAAAAGTGAGGCTTATATTTTGAGGCAGCCCGTAGTCATTAACAATATTATTTTTTATAAGATTCAGGTTGAACTCGGCCTCGCCATTACCCAAATCACAACCGCTTACTGGATCTGGATAAATATCGGTACCGTCTTTCGTTTTAAGGCTAACTTCAGAAATACTGTAGCAAAGGGACCCGAAGGAGGTCACTTTGGCAATAAGCTTTTGATTTGGTGTGGTATTCCTGAAAATATTATCGAGAGACTTTCCATTCTTAATATCATTTTCTGCGGCCGATCGGGATTCATAGAAAAATACCTGTGTAGCCGTATTGCCTTTTGAGATAGGATCTTTTGCCAACTGCAGGTTAAATTCAGCGAGACCGTCAGATCCATTATCGTCATAAATATCGCATTGAACCAGTTCGTAAGTCGGTAAAACATCAGGATTCTCAGCAATATCTATTTGTTTACAGATAGGTTCCTGTATAATTCCATTGATATAACCATTTACGGTGATCGTATAAGATCCCGGCTGGGCATAGGTATGATCAACTTCAAGACCAGAGCCAGTGGAGCCATCACCAAAATCCCATTCTGCCGTATCATAATTCGTTTCTGTAGAGAGGGAAAAATGTGTTTTGTCTCCGAGGCATAGGTTCTCAAATTCAAAGTCATTTTTTAAAAGAGACTGGATAAATTGAGGTAGCCCCAGGGTGACCAGGGTGCCTTCGGGTAATTTAACCGCATCCTGCACGTAATTGGCCGCGGTGCCTGTAAGATCAGGTTTGTTGATCCTGGAAACGGCGGTATGACCATCAGCAAGAAATGGATAACCAGACCTATAGATCTTTCCATCGATGGCAAGTTGCAGTGCCCCGGCTGTGAAAGTCCCGGTATGGATCAGGGTTTTTGTACTGGCAATATTTGCTGAATTCTGATCGAATTGATAAAGTTCAGATTTTTCAAGTACCCCATTAGGTTTATAAAAATTGTTGGTGATATACAGTTTTTCTGAGTTCGCCGAAAATTCTACTCCGTAGGGATAGGCGTTGTCCAGTATCAATTTTTCGTCGGAAACTGTTCCATCATCATCATTGAAGTGGTAGAGGAATGCCTTACCATTGGTTTTGTTGGTGTCCTTGGGACCACCACCCAAAATGGTGGAGGAATGCGCAATGGCGAGAAACTTCCCGTCTGGAGATATTTTCATCTGGCCAATTGCAGTTTTATTAGCACCGTCATCACGTGTGGTAGGGGGAATGTTGGTTGGTACTTTAGAAATTACGGGATCGGTAACCAAACCATCTTCGGTAACCTTGAACGCATAGAATTTATTGGTGAAATGGGTGACTACCCAATAAGATTCGCAATCTCCGGCTATTATCGCTGCTATCTTTTCTGAACTTTTAAATTCGTTTTCGGCTGGATTCCCCGGGTCATAGGTTTGTAGGTGAATATTCTTCTGGCCATTTACAATATCTCCGAAGCCAGAATTAAGGGACATATCTATAATACTATAATTGACCCCTTCAATTGGGTCATTTTTGGGAATAGTATAATCAGGCTTGTCAACGGTAAAAAGGTAATAGATACCAGGGTGCTTAGGCCTGGGAACAATAAGGGCAGATTGAGTACTTGAAACATTCCCTTTAAGATTTCCTCCGTTCGGCATCAAATTATGCTTCCGGTCATATAATTCTATACCGTCAGTATAAAATAGTAAATTTCCATTTCTATCTGAGATGGTGGACACCCCTTCAATGGTAGTGATCTTCCCATTAGTAAGTGTCTGAACCTGATCATCTTTAAAGGATAATCCGGCATTCAATCCAAAATACCAGTTTGCGCCTTCTCCCTGGCTAAAGAGGAATAAAGGAAAAATGGTAATTATGATGAATGCTATAAATCTCATGATTTATATAAAGCTAACTAATTTCCCTACAAATCTCTCTTCCTCAAAAGAAGAAGCGAGGAATAGACAAAAATTAAAGTCCAAACGATTACAATGGCCAGTTGATACCAGTGAATCCCGTAATCCTTGTCCAGTTCGCTGCCTATCTGGCTGGCGGCCGTTTGTACGGCGTTCAGCCTGGAGAAAGGTTCCACGATAAGGTTGCTCATCGATTCCAGGGGGAAGAACTGTGCGATGCCCGAAGCGATATCTGCATCTTTAAAGATCCTGAATCTCATGATGGCATAAACGATCCCTTCAAAAATAGCCCATACTACCAGGAAACCCAAGGCAAAAGCCGATCTTTTAACCAGGATGCCAAGAAACATACAGAAAGCGAAAAATCCGGTAAGCTTTATAAAATAGGCGAGCAGGTACTCAAGATCTGAGAAAATGATAGATATTTCGTTATAGTCTGAAAATGATAATCCAAGGATCATACTTACTATAAAAAGAAATAATGTGGAAATCCCGGCGAACACCAGAACTGTAAGAAATTTCGACATTATGAACTCTTTTTTGCTGAGCCCGTCGATAAGGTTCTGTTTGATGGTTCGGTTGCTATATTCGTTCGACATCATGGAAACGATCACGATGGCCAGGAATAGTTTCAAGATCGCGGCTATATAACTGTTAAAGTGCCAGATGTAGGGGAAGTTGAAAATTCCCTGGTCTGCAACTCTGAATTCGATCTCACCTATATTGAATTCAATTGAAGCAATAAGGGCGATGAAAGTGATCAGGATAAAATAGGTGATGATCAATATCCTGGCTGAACGGCTGTAGCGTAACTTATTATATTCTATTTCGAGTAATCGTAACATTAATTCTGCTTGGTTTGGTTGGTTAATTGAAGGAACTGTTCTTCCAGGCTTTCCTTACGCATGCTTAGGTAAGATAGGGAAAGCCCTTTTTCAAAAAGATAGCGGTTAATCTCATCTGCCTGCATAGGTTCTTCCAGGATAGCCGTTAGCATTCCTTCCTTGTAGGAGATCTTTCCGATCTTAGGATGGGTTTTCAGCAGTTCTTCAAGCTTTTCCATGTTGGCTGCTCTAAGTTCAAAAAATCCATGGCTGTTGATGATCTGGTCCACCGGCCCGCTGTACAACTTCTTTCCTTTCCTGATGATCACTACATGCGAACAAACCTTCTCTACTTCATCAAGCAGGTGAGAAGCCAGCAGAATCGTTGTTCCACCGGCTGCGATCTTCCTGATGATCTCCCTTATCTGGTGTATTCCCTGAGGATCCAGCCCGTTAGTAGGTTCATCCAGGATCAGTATTTCCGGGTCGTTCAACAGGGCAGAAGCGATAGCAAGACGTTGTTTCATACCAAGAGAAAAAGTGCTGAACTTACTGTCCTTACGATCCAAAAGTCCTACGATCTCCAGTTTTTCCAGGATCTTGCTTTTGTTAGTTCCCTTAATCTTGCAGACGAGGGCGAGGTTTTGTTCCGCCGTCATATATGGGTAAAAGTTAGGATGCTCGATAATGGCACCTACTTTTTTCAGAGCTTCATGGGTAGACATATTACCGTCGAACCACCTGAATTCTCCTGAGGTCTTGTTAACCACATTCAGGACCATACCAAGGGTAGTGGATTTTCCGCTACCGTTCGGGCCCAGAATGCCATAGACATTTCCCTTTTCTATGCTAAAACTTAAATTATCAACGGCAGTGATCCTGCCGAATTTTTTAGTTAGGTTATTTAAACTTAAAATTGTTTCCAAGATTGGTGAAGTGTTTAAAATACGACGCCTAAAATAGGATTTTGTTACAGCTTTCGCTATAATAAGCTTAATTTTGAGCAAATCGAGGAATACTATGGATGAAAAACTGATGTCTAAGAAGAAGCCTGCATTTCCTATCAATGAGCGCTTCAACCGATATCTGGCCAAATATAATCGCAATACTAAAATCCCTGTTTTTTACGACGACCTGCTAAGGTTTTCTGGTTCTATCGTGGTTTACGATCAGCATGACGAAGATACCTTCTGGGTAAGATGTTATTATCCCGATCATGAACGCCTGGAAATAGATAATAGTCTTAAGAAGGTGTATACGATCCTACATTCAGATGGTAGTGATGACTCGCTGGATTATCTGAATGTGGATGCCATCGATTACTGTACCTTCGGGAACTCCAAGCCTTTCCGGGTTAAGGTTAGGAACATCCTAAATGATAGTTTTACCTATTTCTATGTAAAAAAGGCAGATGCTTCCAGGTTGTATGGCCTTGAATTCGAGCATTTGCTGTCTCCACACCGAATCAATTTCCTGGTCTATAAGGATACGCTTATCGAGGAGCATATTGCGGGTATTCCAGGTGATGTCTTTATAGAAGACCATTTGCCAAAATGTGATCTCAGGGCGCAGACCCAGATCGCGAAACAGTTCGTTAAGTTCAACGAACGCTGTACGGTGAGGTTGCTGGGGGATATGCGCTCCTACAATTATGTGGTCATCCCAACCCACGATTTTGACCATGTGGAATACCAGATCAGGGCAATAGATTTCGACCAGCAGTGTTTTGAGGGTAACCTGAAGGTTTACCGTCCGCAATTCTTCAAGGAGAACTACAAAATGGTGAAACTGGTTTCAGATAAACTGGAAGAATCATCTATCGAACAATATCGAAAGGAGGAGAGGTCATTGCTGGCAAAAAGGATGATCAATACCCAAAGCCGGTACAAAGAGTTGATCAGGTGTATGATCAATGACCATGTTTCTACCAAGGATAATGTTAAGGAGCTAAGAAATGATCTGTACGCCTTTTCAAAGGATATGAAGTTCAAACGTGCCAGTACCATGGGACAGATCCTGAGAACGGCCCTGGATTTTGTGAAGCGTAATTACGAGAACGTGAATATGCAGCGACTGCTGGAATAAAAAAAGCTCTAAGCTGTAATCAATACGGCTTAGAGCTTAATATTTTCAGCTTGTAGCTAATATTATTTTTTCTCCTCTTTATTGAAGTAAACCAGGTAGTAGTACATCTGTTTTTCCTCATCCCAGCCTTTTTCAACGAATTTTTCGGCCGAATCTGCATTTACGAAGTCCATTTTAATCTGGATGTTCGTGTCTAAAGTGATCACATTCTTGATCTTTTTACGCGCATCGGTCACTGCCTTGTTAGCGATAGGGAAACTCGTCAGGTCCTCGACCTTATATTTCGGAGCCTTTTCAGTCTTGTAATTCTGAAATTCGGGGATGAGGGCCGGGTTGTCGATCACAGAGTTAATGTAATTGCTTTCCTCGAAATCGTCATTTTTCGCGAAATAATCCATGCTTCTATTCATGAACATTACCTCCTGCTTCTTGTCTTCAGCAGGCAGTACCACGTCTTTGGCGAAATTCTTGGCGAAGTTCAGGTAATTCTTGGTGAAATAGTTCTCATCGGCAAGCACATCCACACCCAGGAAGTTTTCCAGCCAGTATTTTGTATCGTATTTATTAGAATCTACGGATAGGATCTTGTATCCTTCAGTCCTGTTCTTGTTGAAGATGATCGCTCCTTTGTCAAGTTTCTGTAGGTTCACACCCTGCTGAACGATCATTTCAAGATTGCTTTGTTTCTGTTCGAACTGAAGGAAATCATGTTTCAATTCAGACTTAAAGATCCCGATGGCCGAAACCTTTTCATTGTCAAGTTGCATCCCTTCAAAATAGACCACATAAACCTCCCCACTTTTGATATGCGGGTGAGTGGACTGCTCATAAAGAAGCGTAGCGATCTTTTTCGAGTATTCATGGGTGTTGTAAGGATCGTCAAAGATCTGGTTGCTCAAATTATAAAGTTCATTGAACTCTATATCAGATTCATGATGAAATCGATAATAAGACTCTTCCTTTTCACGGAAGGGTTTCAGAAAATATTCCTTGATCAGCGGTTTGATCTCATCGTTCAAATGAAAGGTAGAAGCTGAAATGAACATATTCTCACCGCGATTCTTGTTTCCCACCCGGTGGATGGAAAGGGATTCAATTTGGGCATTAAAAAGATTGATCATCTATGTCTGAAATTTTGACTAAATAAAATTGAAAAATGTGAATTCTGAAAGAAGTTTTTTCAGAAGAAATTAACCGGCCTGTGGAAAAGACCCTGAATTAATTCCAGTTTTCGTCGAATTCGAAATCGTCGTAACCATCTGTGTCAAAGTCATCGTCGAAATCCCCGTTCAAAAGGCCTTCGTCTTCTCCTTTAAATTCTTTCTCGGGAGCGCTGTCTGGAATTTGTCCGTGAACATACATCAGGTTAGGATAATCACGTCCTTCCTCGATCTCGGCGATCTGGCCAAGCTCCACGAAGAAGGTCCACATTTTAAGGAAATCGTAAACGTAGATAAGTTTGGTCTGTTTTTCAGAAAGGATGCTGTCCAGGGAGGTTTCGTTCATCAGTTTTATGGAGGTGTCGTGACCGCTCATATCGAACTGGTGGATCTCCTCGCCCTGATTCCATTCGTCATCACTTATGTAAAAGGAAGCCATTTCGGTCCCATCAAATCCAAAAGACTGAACAATCGTATTGTGAAGGTCCTCCAGGGTGCTTTCCTGAAGCATTTCTATATCCCTAAACACATCTTCATCAGCATCGAGAATTACTCGGAATCTATAAACCATAACTAAAAAATTTGGAGTGCAAAGTTACAATTTTTTAATTTTCTTAGTTGCATAAAGGCTTTCCAATAACAGGTAAAACTGGAATCCAAATAGCAGGGAAGCTATCACTAGATGCAGCGGCTGTGAGAGGAAAGGAAAATCGAAGTTGTACATGGCAACCCCTGTGGCTACTTCCAGCAGGATAAGGGCGATCACGATATTGATCCTGTTGAGGTTCAAATCGAGTTTACGGTTCTTCCACCAGAGCGCAAGATTTACGAGCAAAACGATAATCGAAAAAGAACGATGCAAGTAAAAAGTGATATTGGGATCTGCCAGCCAGAGGTTTTTGGCATTATAACCAAGACTGCGTACCTGTTCATCTACGAATTGCCTTACCTGGGTGCCCATAACCACCTGGATAAGGCTTAAGAACACCGCCAGGATCATCAGGTTCTGGAAAGTGCTGGTCTTGAATTTATCTTCTCCCTTTTCTGCAGAAACATAAAGAAGGTACAACAAAACCGCGACGATTACCAGGGCCATGACCATATGGATGGTGATCTTTGCAGGGGCAAGGACAGAATAAACCACGGTAGCTCCAAGCCAGGCCTGGAATCCCATCATAAATACACAAAGCCAGGACAGAAAAGTGATCCGTTTTTTATACCTAAATTTTTTGATGGATAGGAAGGCCATAATGAGAACTGCCAGTCCGGCAAGTGCTCCTACCAGCCGGTTGATATATTCCACCCAGGTGTGGGTTGGGTTAAAGATAGCGTAATCATGCTTGGTATAATCCTGCCAGTTTGCCGGGTCATAGGTATCCTCGGTGGTAAAATCCTGGTTTGCAACTTTCAGGCTTTCATCTACGATGATCACCTGGCCCTTTTTAAAACTTTTTTTAGGCTGGAACTGAAGTTCAGAGACTTCGGTGGGAGGGATGTAATATCCAAAACATTTTGGCCAGTCTGGGCAACCCATGCCAGAACCGGTCATTCTTACCACGGCGCCGGCCACGATCACCAGGTAGACCAGGATAAGCGAGGTTTTTACAAGTTTACGATACATCGAATAGCATAAAAGTTAGTAATACAAAATGCTTATGTTTTTGAGGTTTATTTTACACTAAGCCCCAGTTTTTCTCCTTTTTTCAGCATAAAATCACGGGCCGGTTCATATTCATTAGGGATCTCACCCTCCAGGATAGCCTCTTTAATGGCATCCTTGATCATCCCCACCTCGCGGCTTGGCTTGATTCCAAAGGTCTCCATGATCTCTTCACCGCTAACCGGAGGCTGGAAATTCCTGATATGGTCCCGCTCTTCTACTTCCTGTATCTTCTGCCTTACCAGCTGGAAATTATTATGATATTTCCTATATCGCTTGGGATTCTTTGTGGTGATATCTGCCTCGCAAAGGGTCATAAGGTCCTCGATATGGTCTCCCGCATCAAAAATCAGCCTGCGTACCGCCGAATCGGTGACACTGTCATCGGCTATGGCAATGGGCCTGGAACTCATCAGCACCATTTTCTGAACGAATTTCATTTTTTCGTTAAGGGGAAGCCTGAGCCTCTTAAATAATTTAAAGACCATTTTAGCTCCAACAAATTCATGGCCATGGAAGGTCCAGCCGATCTTCTTATGGAACTTTTTAGTAGGAGCTTTCCCGATATCGTGCAGCAGCGCAGCCCACCTTAACCAGAGGTCACTGGTATTTTCAGAAATATTATCCACGACTTCTAAAGTATGCCAGAAGTTATCCTTATGCTTCTGTCCCTCAACCTCGTCTATTCCCTGCAGGGCCGTTAGTTCGGGAAGTATCTTTTTAAGAAGCCCGGTCTTATATAGCAGCGCAAAGCCCTTGGATGGTTTGTCGCTTAACATGATCTTGTTAAGTTCATCAAGGATGCGCTCCTTGGAAATGATCTTTATACGATCCTTATTTCGTTTGATGGCCTTTAGGGACTCAGCTTCGATCATAAAATTCAGCTGGGTGGCGAACCGGATGGCCCGGTACATTCGCAGTGGATCATCAGAATAGGTAATATCCGGGTCCAGCGGAGTGCGAATAATCCTGTTCTTAAGATCTTCATAGCCGTTGAAAGGATCGAGAAGGTCACCGAATCCATTTTCATTGAGTTTCAGCGCCAGGGCGTTTATGGTGAAATCGCGGCGATTCTGGTCATCCTCAAGACTTCCGTCCTCTACGATGGGCTTGCGGCTGTCCTTACGGTAGCTTTCCTTACGGGCGCCGACAAATTCAATTTCCATATCACCAGAACGCAACATGGCAGTGCCAAAATTCTTGAATACCTGAACCTTGGGTTTATGAGGTAGTTTTTCTGAAACCTTCTTGGCAAGCTCGATCCCGCTTCCAATCGCAACGATATCGATATCTTTAGGCTCTCCGCGCTCAAGAATATGATCCCGAACGAAACCTCCAATCACATAAGCATCTACTGATAGCTCATCGGCGGCTTCAGAAATGACATTGAAAATTTTATGATGTAAAGCTTTCCTGTAATTGTGGTATTTCGGCATCTGTTATTTGCGTATCACTCTCACCTGACCATCGTTACTCAGCTTGATAATTGCTGAAGGTCGAGGCGATTTTTTTGAACGCTGCAAATTTACTACATAGTCGACACCTTTTAAAATTTGCGGGGTGATTTGATCGAATGATTGTGGAGTAGGCTGCCCACTCACGTTAGCCGAGGTAGAAACCAGTGGCCTTTTCATTTTTTTGATAAGTTCTGAACAGAAGGTATCCCTTACTACTCTTATGCCCAGGGTATCATCTTCGCCCACAAGATTTTCTGCGATCCTGATGGGTTTGTCATAGATCACCGTAGTAGGTTTTTTGGCATATTTCAGGATGTCGTAAGCCATTTCCGGCACTTCTTCCACGTACTGCTCCAGCATTTTAAAGTTTGAAACCAGGCAGATCAGAGCCTTGGACTCTTCCCTTTTTTTAAGCTGGTAGACTTTGTCTACAGCCTCAGCGTTGGTAGCATCACAGCCAATTCCCCAAACAGTATCTGTGGGGTAAAGAATGATACCTCCTTTTTTTATTACTTCGAGACAATTTCTAACTTCCTGATCTATTTTCTCCATATAGCACTTTTTTATATTCAGCCAGGGTTTGCCTGGCCATTTCTGTAGAGGTAAAGTTCTCGATCAGTTTCTTATATGACCTTTCAGTGAATTTTTTCTGCAGAACTTTATCCTGGGACAAAGCTATCAATTTATCTGCTAATCTGGCGGCTTCGAACGGATTGCTTAACATGCCATTTTCACCATCTGTTATAATTTCGGGGATTCCACCAACATTAGTGCTTACTACAGGAACCCGGTTGTAAAAACTTTCATAGATGAATTGTGGGATACCCTCACTTTGAGAGGTCATAAACGAAATGTCGAACTGGGATATCAATTCTGAAGCTTCCGGTAAAAAGCCCGTAAACATACAGTAATCCTGAAGGTTCTTTTCCCTGATCTGGCGATTGTAATCGGCTGTTCTTTCGGTGATCTTTCCAATTTCGATGAAATAGAAATTTTTCATCCCCAGCCGGTTAACTACACGATCTATGGTAGCTACCCAGGTGCCAAGATCTTTGGCCCTTATATGGTTTGCCACAGTACCCACCAGGATGCTGTCCTTGGGGATATTGAATCTTTCCCTTAATGAACAGGGATTGTTTCCGGGATTTGAAGGCCTTGTACCGTGATAGATCGTGGTTAATTTATTTTTATCCTTTACACTCTCAAATGTCACCCGCCTGGTTTCGTTCGATACGCAGAGGATCTTTTGGATGTTCTTATGGTTGTATTTGTAAAGAGTACGGCCGCGGTCTTTGATGGGGAAGGAGGTTTTTTTACTAAGAACAAAGGGAGGTAAAGCGCTTAATTTTGTCGCCATCACGGCAAGGGTAAGAGCTGTACTGTCGTGAATATGAATTAGGTTTATGCCTTCTCTTTTACATATCCTGATCAATTTCAGAACATACCTGAGATCCGGTTTTATCAGCAATGGAGCTGCAAAAATATTGAGCTTATATGATGAGAATCTTTCTACCGGCTCAGAACCCTTTTTACATAAAACAAAATGTTCCACTTCAGGAAGTTCCAGGCAAAGATTAAGAAGGTGGTTTTCCCCGCCTCCCCAGCTTTTTGCAGCCGAAAGATGAAGTATTTTTGTAGGTTTGACCACCGGAAGTGACATTTATGTTTATTAAATCTTTATTCTAAGAATGCAAAATTAATGGAATTGCGCTGAACCTCGCGCTCATTTCTTCCAAGTTCTGGTATTTTTAGAATCAGTAGATTTTAAAAACTATCTTTGTCGACTTTCTGGCAAACTAAAGCAATTATGAACATTTTACATGTATCTGGAGCTACTAGTTGGGGTGGCAATGAGCAGCAGCTAATGTATTTAATAGATGAGCTGCCTAAACATGGAGTAAAACAGAAATTTTTCTGTTACAAGAATTCGCCTCTTTTTGAGAAATTACAGGATAAACCGGTAGAGATTATTGCTACCGAATATATGAAGCCTCACTCTTCTGGCTATCGGAAAACGCTCACAAAAATTGTCAGAGATCACCAAATAGATATTCTTCATTTACACACTAGTGATGCAGTGACCGGATATGTGCTTGCGGATATTTTCCATAAACTGGATACGCCAACCATATATGCCAGAAAATCCATTCGACGTAAAAATAGTTACCTGAGTCAGTTAAAATATAATTATAAGAATATCCATAAGATCACCTGTATTTCAGAATATGTTAAGCATCATTTCAGTAAGCTGCTTAGCGAGGAAAATAAAAAGAAGCTGGTGATTGTGCGAAATGGCGTAAATCTAAGTGAGAATCAAACTCCTGCTCCATTCCAATTAAGGGAAAAATTAAGTATTCCTGATTCTAAGTTACTGGTGGGAAATATCGCCAATCATACAAAGGCGAAGGACCTGAAAACTTTGGTTAGAGCGATACATCATCTCGTTTTTGAACTTAAATTGACAGATTTTCATCTGGTACAGATTGGAGAATTTACCAAACGAACCGAAGAATACAAGAGTCTGGCGAAAGAGTTGAAGGTCGATAAGTATATTTCATTTATGGGCTTTACCGAGAAAGCCTCACGTTTCCTGCCTCAGTTTGATGTGTTTGTTATGTCTTCTGAAAGAGAGGGTGGACCGTCTTCGGTTATTGAAGCTTTATATTATAAAACTCCGGTTGTTTCTACCAGGGTAGGGGTAGTAGATGAGGTTATAGACCATGGAATAAATGGTTTTTCTGCCCAGGTTGGCGACCATAAGACTCTGGCTGGTTCGATCCTTGAATTACAGAAAAATGCTGAACTAAGAGAGGAGTTTGCCCAAAGGTCCCATGACCTGTTTTTGAAAAATTTCACAGCAGAAAGACTGGGCAGGGATACTTTCGAGGTTTATAAAGAAATATTGAAAGGGAAAAAGCAGAGATAAGATTTATATGAAGTTCATCTTTTCAGATAAAGGCAGGGAGATCACACGAGAACTTGAAAGTTCAATCAAGAATTTCGATTCCAGGGGTGAGGCGCTAGGACCGGGGTTAAGGAACAGCCTGAGAATATTCGAGATTAAGGACTATAAGGTCAATATCAAATCATTCAAGAAACCTAACCTGGTCAACAAGCTCGTCTATAAATATTTCAGGAAATCCAAGGCCGAGAGGTCCTTCAGGAACGCGATCAAATTATTGGAATCCAACATTGGAACTCCTTATCCCATGGCTTATGCGGAAGAGAATATTTCCCTGGTTTTTGGCCGAAGCTATTATGCCTGTTTACAGCAAGATTATGATCTTACCTATCGGGAACTGGTCACTAAAGCAGATTATCCAGATCACGAGAATATTTTAAGGGCTTTTACCCGGTTCACTTTTGAACTTCATGAAAACCACGTCCAGTTCCTGGATCACTCGCCCGGGAATACTTTAATTCAGAGTAAAGGTGGAGATTATAAGTTTTTTCTGGTAGACCTGAATCGAATGAATTTCAAAGAGCTGAATTTTGAAGAGCGCATGCAAAATTTCTCCAGGCTTACCCCGAAAAAAGAAATGGTGAAAGTGATGGCCAATGAATATTCTAAATTGATAGGAAGGCCTGAAGAGGAAGTTTTTGAAAAGATGTGGTTTTATACCAGCCAGTTTCAGGAAAAGTTCCTGAGAAAGAAAAGGCTAAAGAAAAAGCTGAAATTCTGGAAAAAATAAACTATTCCTTTACTGTCCAGGCTTTATGGTAAGTTTTCAGAGTCCAGTATCCCAGTTGCTTTCTAATCTTATATTTCCTGATCAGGTTTGCGGGTTTTTTCTTAAGATAAGACTTGTCCCTGTGTAAAAATTCGATGGAACTATCTATCACTCTTTTGCTGGATTCTCCATCTTCATATGGCTGAGAAAATTTGGCGAAGCTGTCTATTTCCTTTATAAGTTCCTCAGGATATTTCAAGGCCTTGTCGAAGGCGGGTTCAATTTCAGAGATCTTGTGAATGTCTATCAGGTAAGGTCCGGGCATGTTGTTATTAAAGGTCACCACGGGTTTACGCTGAAGCAGGAACTCTATGATCGCCGATGTGGTATCAGAGAACATGATATCAGCCTGTTTGAAAAGCGGGATAAGATTTGTGGTGTCGTGAAATTCAAAATTCTCATTTTCCAGTTCCCGGAATCTTTGCCTTACAGAATCATCGATTTTAGGATGCAGCGTGGCAAGGAATTTATATTTTCCGGTATTGGAAAGCCTTTCAATTTCATTCACCACCTCCTCTATTAAGGCCAGGCTATAATACCGGGTAAAAGTGGAAGAAATTAGAATTACAGGTTTTTCATTTCTGGTGGTTTCCAAGGGGAAAAGCGGGTCCATTTTTGACCAGCCGGTCTCCATCACCTCGAAACTCTGATATTTTTGCTGTTGTTTTTTAAAAGGACCGGTGCTTGATGGCCCCTGCGTACAATACAGGTCGAAAAAATGCCGAATGACGAACTGGTCAGTTCCCTTTCTTTTATTAGCCGGGAAACCGTGAAAGATCTGGACCTTCAGTCCGGGGAAGAAATCGGGAACCGTATCTGTGGCTGCGAATACGATATGGGGATCGTATGTCATTACTTCTTCTACCGAATCAAGAAGCTGGCCGTTTTCGGGAAAAAGCTTTTTAGGCTCTTCCATTCCTGAAAACCATTTTACCTCATAACCTCGCTTCAAGATCTCTTCCTGCAATGGTTTCCCAATAGGTATCGCGTAATCGTGGTTAATAAAGATCAAGAAACGGTACTTCATTTAGAATTGTTCTTTAAGAATTGCTCTAGTTTATCCTGTAAGAGTTCCGGTTTAAAAGAATTGTACAGTTCTTTCCACTCCTTTTTCAGGCTTTTTTCAGGTTTCCCCTGGAAGATTTCAGGTTTATAATCGCGCAGGTGCACCGAAACATTTTTTTTGCCATCTTCATAAATATTCCAGTTTTCCTTATTCAGTGGAGGGGAGAATATGGCGAAAGTGGGTACACCCAGGGCCTTGGCCATGTTAACCGCACCGCCTTCGTTACCTATTAAGGCATCGCAATGATAAGTAAGGCCGAAAAATTCACGCAGGCTTTTACCATAAATTTCCGGGTGAATTTTTTCCCGTGTCTCTGGAGCACAAAATCCTATTAGTTTCTCCACCTCATTCTTTTGAGAAGGAATATAATTTAAAAGCAGGTTGGCTGAGGTTCTTTCTACTATCTTGTCCAAAAGTCGGGCAAGGTAAGAGAGGGGATAAGTCTTCTTTTCTGAACTTCCCAGCGCCCCGATCATATAGAGGTTCTCAGAAAGATCTATACCGTTGTTCTCCAGTGTCTGCTTCGCTGCAGATATTTCTTCATCTTTCAGGTATATCTTCGGCTTGATTTCCCTTGGGAAATTGTCTGAAATCGGAGAAAGCATTCTAAGCCTTTTTTCTATGGCTGCTCCTGCATTTGTTTGTGCCTCTATCTTCCTGCTGAAGACATGGGTACAAAGCGGTCGAGTATATTTCTTATTGTAAGCGATTCTGAATTTAGCTCCGGAGAGTCCAGTAAGTAAAGCGGTTCTTAGGTTGGAGTAAACATCTATCACCGCGTAGTAATTTTCCTTTTTAGCATTTTTGATCAGGCTTCTCAGGCTCTGGTCTTTTTCCGGCATGATAAATTTATCGATATGCGGATTATGCTGTACCACCGGGAAAGTATGCTCATAGATCATGTAATGCAATTCGGCTTCTGGAAATTCCTTTCGCAGGGCCTCAAAGAGGATTGAGGATGTAAGCACATCCCCAATCATTTTCATTTGTATTACAAGTATCTTCAAATCTGTGTTCTAAACTGCCACGTTGTATTCACGCAGGGCCTCGTTAAGGGAGGTTTTCTTATTGGTGCTTTCCTTACGTTTTCCAATGATGAGGGCACATGGCACCTGGTACTCACCCGCAGGGAATTTCTTGGTGTAACTTCCCGGGATCACTACAGATCTTGCCGGTACATATCCCTTGAATTCTTTAGGCTCTTCACCGGTCACATCTATGATCTTAGTGGAGGCGGTAAGCACTACATTAGCTCCAAGTACGGCTTCCTTTTCGATTCTGATTCCTTCTACCACGATACTTCTTGAACCAAGAAAAGCATTGTCTTCCACGATCACCGGCGCAGCCTGCAGTGGTTCAAGTACACCGCCAATTCCAACACCACCGCTAAGGTGAACGTTTTTACCTATCTGGGCGCAACTTCCCACTGTAGCCCAGGTATCCACCATGGTTCCCTCGTCTACATAGGCACCAATATTTACATAGCTAGGCATCATGATCACGCCAGATGATATATAGGCTCCATGTCTGGCTACCGCATTAGGCACTACACGGATGCCCTTTTCTTTATAACCTCTTTTTAAAGGCATTTTGTCGTGATATTCAAAAATTCCTGCCTCCAGGGTTTCCATTTTCTGAATAGGGAAATAAAGTACTACGGCCTTCTTAACCCACTCGTTCACCTTCCAGCCGTCTGTGGTTGGCTCAGCCACGCGTAGTTCACCTTTATCCAAAAGCTCGATCACTTCCCTTATAGCGTCTGTAGTTTCATTTATTTTAAGGAGGTCCCGGTTGTTCCAGGCCTTTTCGATTTTCTCTCTTAAAGCGTCCATTTTCAAATTTTTTCCAAATATAACAGCTATAAAGCAATATTTATGGACAAACGAATATAAACCTTACCTTTGCGTAAATTTTTGAAATGCCCAGAATTTTAGCCCTGGATTACGGAACCAAACGAACGGGAATAGCCGTTACCGATGAACTGAAGATGATCGCTTCCGGTCTTACTACCGTGCAAACTCCCGAGCTAATAGATTTCCTGGAGAACTATTTCAATAATGAAAAGGTGGAACGTGTGCTGGTCGGAGAACCCAAAAGGATGGACGATACACCTTCCCAGAGTGAAGTTCATATTCAGGAGTTTTTGAAACGATTTTCAGAAAAATTCYCTGAAATGCCACTGGAAAGGGTAGATGAACGATTTACCAGCAAGATGGCCATGCAAAGTATGATCGATGGAGGCCTAAAGAAAAAAAAGCGTCGCGATAAGGCACTGGTAGATGAGATAAGTGCGACCATCATCTTGCAAACCTGGCTGTACGAATAAGTGGTTTAAAAGTAAGAAATTGCAGGTTTAAAAGTCTGCCAGAATTATAATTAGATTAAATATTAAAGAGGCTTATAGCTTTTGGCTTAAAGCTGAAAACTTAAAATATGATTTTACCAATTGTAGCATATGGAGATCCGGTTTTAAAGAAAAAAGCAAAAGAGATCGATAAGGATTATCCTAAACTGGAGGAATTGATAAACAACATGTGGGATACCATGTACAATGCCTATGGGGTTGGTCTGGCAGCGCCACAGGTAGGACTTCCTATCAGGATGTTCATGATAGATCCAGCACCTTTTGCGGAAGATGAAGAGCTTTCAGAAGAAGAAAAAACAGAATTAAAGGATCTGAGGAAGGTATTTATTAATCCGCAGATCATTGAGGAAGAAGGGGAAGAATGGGCTTTTAGTGAAGGCTGCCTTAGTATTCCTGAAGTACGTGAAGATGTTTTTAGAAAACCAGATATCACCATCGAATATTACGACGAGAACTGGGAAAAACATACTGAAAATTACAGCGGACTGGCGGCAAGAGTAATCCAGCATGAATACGATCATATTGAAGGGATTCTGTTCACCGATAAGCTTTCCAGCCTGAAAAAGAGATTGATAAAAGGCAAGCTTGCGAATATTTCGAAAGGCAAGATCAATGTTGAATATAAAATGAGGTTTCCCCTGGCAAAAAAAGCCCGCTAAAGGCTTTGATAATTGATAATGGGGATGGATATTTGCCAACTTAAATTAAAAAAGTACTATGGGATTAGATAAAATTCTTGCTATTTCTGGAAAACCTGGTTTATATGAGCTAACGGCTCAAACCAGAGGTGGCTTTGTTGCAAAATCTTTAATGGACGGGAAGAAGATCGCGGTGAATATGCGTCACAACGTAAGTATTTTGAGCGAGATCGCTATTTATACTTATATTGAAGAGATTCCGTTAGGCGAGGTTTTTGAAAAGATCAAGGAGAAGGAGAACGGTGAGGAAACCATTAGCCATAAATCCTCAAAAAAGGAGCTTGAGAATTACTTTTCTGAAGTTTTACCAGATTATGATGAAGATAGGGTGTATGCCAGCGATATGAAGAAGATTTTCCAGTGGTACAATATTTTGATCAATAACGGATTTACTGATTTTTCAAAGGAAGAAAAAGCTGAAAAAAATAAGGACGAGGAAGAATAGTATTCTCATTCCTTACCAAATAGATAAAAGCTGAAATTTCTGATTTCAGCTTTTTTTATGTTTTAATATTAGTCATTTTGAACCCGTTTTAGGGTCTCATTTTAGAACTGCGAAAACATCTGATCGTTCCAGAATCTGTTGTTTTTGTCATTTCGACCGAAGGGAGAGATCTCTGGTTTAAACAAGATTTCGCAGTCGCTTTGCTTCTTCGAAATGACAAACCGGTAATACTTTTGGTCAATTGATCCAATTCGGTGCTCCAACTCCCGATGCTTCGGGACAGTATGACGTTATAAAATTTATAGTGAAAAGTCACCCTGAACTCGTTTCAGGGTCTCGTTTTAAAGATTTTGATACTTCTAGTTATTCCGAATTTTCTTGGATTTGTCATCTCGACTAAAGGGAGAGATCTCTGGTTTAAACGAGATTTCTGAGTCGTTTCACTTCTGCGCAATGACAAACCGGTAATCCTTTTGGTCAATTAATCTAATTAAATGCTAAAACTCCCGAGGCTTCGGGACAGCGTGACATTTTGAAATTTATAGTACCACCTCACCCTGCATTAGTTTCAGAGTCTCATTTTAGAACTGCGGAAACTTCTGATCGTTCCAGAGTCTCTTGCTTTTGTCATCTCGACCGAAGGGAGAGATCTGTGGTTTAAACGAGATTTCTCAGTCGCTTTGCTTCTTCGAAATGACATTTGTAAATTAAGGGTCTCATTTTAGAACGGCGGAAACTATTAATGGTTCCGGAGTCTCTTGGATTTGTCATCTCGACCGAAGGGAGAGATCTCTGTTTTTAACAAGATTTCTCAGTCGTTTCACTTCTTCGAAAGGACCTGCTATGGTTTGATTTTTTAGAACTTAAGCCCGAAAACAAAGGCCCCGTTCCTTTCCCCTCCAAAATCTGAAACCACGTAATCCAGCCTAAGGAACCTGTATTTCCCGAATCCAAGATTATCCAATCCTATTGAATATTCTGAATATGGCCCGCGATCTTCGGTTACTAATCTGTGCGCTCCCAGTATCAGGTTAAAATTAAGCTTGTTTATTAATGGCAATTTCCCCAGGGCCCAACCCTGGAAGTCGTGCTCGGCATGAAATTCAGCGTAATTTTTATTGGTGCTGAATTGATAATAAGGCATCAGATTAAATTTCCCCACATAGCTGCCAAAACCAATTCGAGTTTGGTTCCCATCGAAATGCTGGTAATCTACCAGGCTTGTATTATTGGAGTTAAGAAATAGACCGGCATTTACCAGGTAGCTTAACTGTCCCTTATTCCCCAGACCAAGGTCCTGCTTTACCTGTCCCTTGAACTGGTCAAAATTGTACTGGCTTTCACTTCCGCCAAAACCTTTTTCCCAGGCCAGTTTTAGTTTCGGAAATTTAGATTCATAAACATTATACCTGCCATCGGGATAGCTCATATATTTCTGCCCGAAAGTAATATCTGCAGAAAATTCGGTCTTAAATAACGAGTGTTCTGCGAAAGGTAAGCTGCCGAAATTCTGAGGCTCCAGGGGATTATTAGAGGTGTATTCCCGGTCTTCCCAGTCTATGATCACATGATCTGTGTGATTGGTCAATGCCTGCCGGTTCTCCCAGCCAAATTCACCAACCAACCTGATCCCGGGAAACACATCAACGCCATAGCCGATATTGGCGAAGCTCTTCTCATAAAGTTTCATGTAATTCCGTTCAAAGAAAATGGTGGTGATGCTATTTAGAAGGGGAGCGATAGGTTCTCTATCGTTTATTTGTTTTGCTGCCGTACCCCCGGTGATCCTAAGAAAAGCCTTATCGAAATTGTTGAATTTTTTTTCAAAACCTCCGCTGAACCTGAACCTGTCTTCGCTTAGCCCGTAGTCTATATCTGAAAATAATCGCCAGTAATTTCTTTGGTTTTCCCCGGTCCGTTGCCGGTAAGAGATAGTAACGTCGGTATTCCATCCCTGAACGGTGTTGAAGCCGATCCCTGAAATGGGAGGACTTATGCTGAAACTTCTATGCTTCCAGGAGTTGGTATAGGAATATCCAAAAAGAACATCGGTAAAACCGAATTTATTCCTTTTTGCATCTACGGAATCCTTATATTTTTTGGTGCTCCTCACTTCCTGTATGCTATCCTTGCGCACGTAGTCGCTTATTTCTTCACCTGTAAGTGGCACGGGCCTGTTCTTTTGCCAGTAAAGAGAGTCCTTTTGGTTCGCCTGCTCTTCAAAATTCAGGATCTCCCTTCCAAAGCTATCTTCGGTAAAAGAGGGGCTAAAGTTGTAGTTGCTGTACACCGCGGTGAACCTGCCATCGCCGCCAAAACCGAATATTTTAAAACTGAAATCAACGCTTTGCGAAATTTGGATATACAGGTCATTTTTTTTGGAATATTTATAGTTTTGGATAAAGACCAGTTCCTCGATGGGAGGGACCTGTACCGCCTGCCCGGTGGTGCGAAGCTCGACCCCATAGATCTGCCAAAGGTCTTCCACTATGTAAATAATTCCAGAAAATACCCGGTCGTTCTCCCTTTTCGGACTTACCCTTATCTTATTGATCATATTGCCCCAGTCATCGAAAAAAGTACCTTCCAGTTCATAGCGATAATAATTAAAGGCATACTCAGCGATTGGAGAGACCATTTCACTGTTGATCTCCAGGGTGTTCTCATAAAAGGAAAAATAAGCCTCCTGTGCAGAGTTTAGGCTGAACCCGTTATCATCGCCGCTTACCTTGGAGGCGATGATCTTTTCCTTAAAATCATCTGGTTTCTGAAAAGCGATCTTTGAGATGGTCTCACTAAGGTAAACTATTCCGCTCCTTGTGGAATCCAGGCCACCACCCAGGTCTCCAACGTCCTGGCCTAAAATTTTCTCTGGGACATTCTTGATCCGCCATAAACCACGGGAATAGAAATCGGCAGTAAAAGCTTCCAGTTTTTCAGCATTTTCTTGTCTTTTTTCAATGGCCTTCCTGATGATACGATTGGCCGGATTTTCACCGCTATTCACCGTGACCTCGTCAAGGCTGGTGCTTTCAGGGTTAAGGATCACATCCATTTCAATAGGAAATTCGCTGGCTTGTATCTCTTTTTTGAGGGTTTTGTATCCCAGGAACTGGTATACGATATGGTAGCTTCCGGTCTGGGAGATCTTTAGTTCGTAATCGCCTTCTTCATTGGTAGTGGTCCCTTTTGCACCATCTTCGGTATAGATGTTCACATAGGGTAGAGGGGTTCCGCTTTGGTCTTTAACAGTCCCCGTTATTTGCGCATTTACCTGAAGTAACATGAAAAAAGTGCACAGGCCAATTAGCTTTTTCAGCATTGGTTAGATTTTGGATCTTAAAGATAACGCAAAGATTCAGGATTTATTTGTAATCCTTCTGGATACGATCTAAACGGCGTTTATTTTCACGATCCTTGATCGTTTCCCTTTTGTCATATAATTTTTTACCCTTGGCCAGGGCGATCTGAAGTTTGGCCAGCCCGCGATCATTTATGAATAGACGTAAAGGGATAATAGTAAGACCAGAATTGGTCACCTCCTTTTCCAGTTTTCTCAATTCCCTTCTCTGTAACAGTAGCTTTCGCTCGCTCTTGGGATTATGATTAAAATGGGTGGCATGAGAATATTCTTCAACGTGCATATTTATCACAAAAAGCTCGTGGTTGTTGAACTCACAAAAGCTTTCCGCGATATTGGCCTTACCTTCACGTATGGCCTTGATCTCGGTTCCGGCTAGTTTTATCCCCGCAGTATATTTATCCAGGAACTCATAATTGAACTTCGCCTTACGATTCTTAATGTTGATAGAATTCTTCATATACGCACAAAAATACAAGCTTTAAGATAAAATCATACTAAAGCAATTTTAAAATTACCCAGCAGCTTAACCTATTTAAAAATTTTTATTTTTGCCCCCTCAAATTGCTTGCTATGAAAAACCTTTTTTACTTCATTTTTATTCTGCTTTTTGCCAGCTGTGCCGAAGAGAACGAGAAGCTTACCGCTAATCAGATTATTGATAAGGCCATCGAGAATGCAGGAGGGGAAAGGTATAAAAATGCCGAGATAGATTTCAGCTTCAGGAACAGGGAATATAAGAGTACCAGGAATGGTGGCAAGTACCGCCTGGAAAGAAAAATGAAGGATTCTTTAGGGAATAATATTCATGATATCCTTGATAATGATGGCTTGGAGAGATTTGTGAACGATTCCGTTGTACAGGTCCAGGATTCGCTTGTGGTTCCTATCGGAAATTCCGTGAATTCAGTACACTATTTTGTGCACTTGCCTTTTGGACTGAATGCTCAGGCCGCTCAAAAGGAACTTTTAGGAAAGGACAGTATCGCCGGGAGAGAATACTACGAGGTTAAGGTGACCTTTGCTGAAAATGGCGGCGGAACAGACCATGAAGATGAATACTTGTACTGGATAGACACCAAAAATTACGAGGTGGATTACCTGGCTTATAATTTTGAAGAAAATGGTGGTGGTGTAAGATTCAGAAAAGCCTTTAATCATCGTCTCATAGAAGGAATTCGATTTGTAGATTACGAGAATTACAAATATCAGGACATCTCTGTGCCGTTAAGATCACTGGACAGCCTTTACGAACAAAGGGAGCTTGATCTTCTTTCCCTTATAGAGACCAAGGATGTAAGGGTTAAGCTGGGGTCTGATTCTAATTGATATATAGCACCTGGCTCTGCGTGGAGCCATCGGCGAAAACCTGCACGATAAAAAGGGCTCCATTCTCCTTGTCGTCTATATCTTCATATTTTTTTTCGGCAAGGATCGCATTGGCGAATTGAGGTGTGGTGTTGCTATGTCCCACTACCAGCACGGTTTTACCGGCGGTTGACTTTTCAAAAGCTTCATCGAACAGGTTTTTTGGATCATACTTAATGATCTCAAGCTTGTTAAGATCGGCCGTAGGTTGTGCGGTTTGCATGGTTCGCTTATAATCTGTACTGTAAACCGCATCGAAATCTATATCCTTAAAAACTTCAGCCCATTTTTTGGCTCGTTCCAGTCCCTTTCTGGTAAGATCTGAATTCCTGTTCGAAGAATCGCTGCGGTCCTTTTCTGCATGTCGAATCAAGTAGTAAGTAGAAACCGGGTTTTGTACTGGATTCACGGGTTTATCTTCTGAAGGATTACTGACTCCTAAAATTAGGGAAAACAAAATAGTAATAACATTAGCCATAGCCTGAAGGTTTTATTTAATGGTTGGACGCCTGAAATCTAATTTGTTACAGTTTTGTTCTTAAAGTCGATTTGCATAAGGATGAACTGATTGATCTGCTTGGCAAAACTGTTGAAGTTATTATCTGAAACCAGCAGCAGGGATCTTTTTCCGTTCTCCAGGATTGGCCCAAAGCAAATGCCCTCGATATTATCAACGATTCCTTCGGTCAGTTCATCTTTAACCGATTTGAAATTAAATAGCAGCCTCTTTTCAGCAAGTTTATAATCGGCTCCTTTAAGCCTGGGTATGTCCAGGGTGTTGGTGGCCTGGGAAGCATCTATCTCGAATATCTTCACCGTGTTCCCATGAGGACCGTAACCGGCTGAATAAGACCTCTCCAGAATTAGAAACCTGTCCTGGCTAAATTCCAGGATCTCGGTGGCACCGTTTACCGCGAAGTAATTAATGGGTAGCTTGGAAATCCCGTCCAGTTTGTAAGCGAACTGCTTCACCGGCTCTCCCGTTTCCTTGCTGAATTTGGTGATCCTGATATGAGCCCTTGAAGGAAAGATCTTCGGCTTTCCCGAGTCTTTTTCCAATGGGGATTCAGTGGCGACCCAGTAAGCTTTGTTGTCAAAGCTTTCCGAAAGCCCTTCAAAAACACCATTGTTTCTTGGTCTTTGCTCGCCTTTAGCCCGGAAATATTCCGGGATCACGAAGGCATTCTGCACTTCTCCAAGGCTGGAAAGTCGATAAATTCCAGGGTCTTTACCCATGTCAATAAGTCCTTCACTGGCAATTACGAATTCATCCCTGTCTACGTCATACCTGGCTGCCTCAAGATCAAAAACCTGGTCTGAATAATCCTGGGTTGCTTTCAGGCTTATGAGCTGTTCGATACTGATATTCTCGATTTGTTCGCCATTTATTTCGATATCGGCGATATAAAGTCTTGGATTCGACGCCTGGTCACTAACCAGGTAATACTTGCCATTTTTGTAGTCTATACCTGAAAGACCTCCCACGATGGTGTTATCTATGCTAATATTTGGAGCCAGGACAAACTCGTCCAGGAATTCAATTTGCACATTTTCGTCTTCGATCTTCCGGGTAACGGCGCAGCTGCTAAGCAGGATGCTTAATGCGCAGAGACTGAGGATTTTTTTCATGGGTAAGGCTTAAGCGGCAAAAATAACAAATGTTTAAGACAAAAATAGGACTTTGTTAGGGGAGATCGGGACAGGCTTTCTTTACATTTAGCATATTAACACCTAAAACCAATAAGTTATGAATGAAGATCAAATTGAAGGAAAATGGAAACAGATACGCGGAGAGTTCAAGCAAAAATATGGCCGACTCACCGATGATGATGTAACCTATTCTGAAGGGAAGTTTGATGAAATGCTTGGTCGAATGCAAGAGAAAACTGGTAAAACAAAAGAAGAATTGAAAAGGGAAATCGATTCCTGGTAGGAACTATGAATGAAAATAAAAAGGCGATGGATCACTCCATCGCCTTTTTTTTATAGGTTAATTTTATCAGTTATTTTCAGCCAGATGTTCCTGGTTTCTAAATACCAGTTCATCGTCGAACTCATCCAGTAAAATGATGCTATCGGTATGTATCCTTCCAGCAAGTATCTCTTTGGAAAGTTTATTCAATACTTCCCGCTGAACGACTCTTTTTACCGGCCTGGCCCCAAATTGCGGATCGAATCCTTTTTGCGCCAGGTATTTTATAGCTTCCTCGGTAGCATCCAGTACTATATTCTGCTTAGACAACATCTTTTTCACACCCTTCAGCTGCAGGCCAACGATCTGCTTGATATCCTTCTGGGTAAGCGGACTAAACATCACGATATCATCTATCCTGTTGATGAATTCAGGTCGTACACTCTGTTTGAGCAATCCAAGCACCTCGGTTTTTGCTGCTTCCATCGCGGTTTCCAAGTCTTTGATATTCTCGAATTTTTCCTGGATAATATGGCTTCCCATATTGGAGGTCATGATGATGATCGTGTTCTTGAAATCTGCCAGACGACCTTTGTTGTCGGTCAGCCTTCCCTCATCCAATACCTGTAAGAGGATGTTGAAGGTATCAGGGTGAGCTTTTTCGATCTCATCCAGAAGTACCACAGAATAAGGCTTTCTGCGTACAGCTTCGGTCAGTTGGCCACCTTCATCATAACCTACATAACCCGGAGGTGCTCCTACAAGTCTGCTCACCGAATGCCTTTCCTGGTATTCGCTCATATCTATCCTCGTCATTGCCGATTCATCATCGAACAGGTATTCCGCAAGTGCTTTTGCTAACTCGGTTTTACCTACCCCGGTGGTTCCCAGGAACAGGAATGAACCAATTGGCCTGTTCTGATCCTGTAGCCCCGCGCGACTTCTTCTAACCGCGTCGCTCACTGCAATAATGGCCTCGTCCTGGCCAACTACTCGTTTATGAAGGTCTTCCTCAAGTTTTAGAAGTTTTTCGCGTTCGCTCTGAAGCATCTTGGTTACGGGGATGCCGGTCCATTTTGCCACCACTTCGGCGATATCCTCATTGGTCACTTCTTCCTGGATCAGGGATTTCTCATTCTGGTTTTCTGCAACCTTTTGTTGAAGTTTCTCCAGTCTTTCCTGGGCTTCCTTGATCTTTCCATACCTGATCTCAGCCACCTTTCCGTAGTCGCCTTCACGCTCGGCTCTTTCGGCCTCGAGTTTGTATTCTTCGATTTCAGATTTCGCGGTCTGAATATTGTCTACGATCTCTTTTTCGCTCATCCAGCGGGCATGCAGGTCGTTGCGCTCTTCCTTCAGGTTCGCAAGGTCTGCCCTCAGGGATTTCAGTTTGGCTTCATCCTTTTCGCGTTTTATAGCCTCTATCTCGATCTCCAGCTGCATGATCTTACGATCCAGTACATCAAGTTCCTCCGGCTTGGAGTTGATCTCCATCCTTAGTTTGGAAGCTGCCTCGTCCATAAGGTCTATCGCCTTATCGGGCAGGAACCTGTTCGTGATATATCTTTGGGATAGTTCCACCGCGGCAATGATCGCCTCATCCTTGATCCTTACCTTATGGTGAGTTTCATATTTTTCCTTGATCCCTCTCAGGATAGAAATCGCGCTCTCGGTATCTGGTTCTTCCACGGTTACCTTCTGGAATCGACGTTCCAGTGCCTTATCCTTTTCAAAATATTTCTGGTATTCATCCAGGGTGGTTGCTCCAATGGCTCTTAGTTCACCACGGGCCAGGGCAGGTTTCAGGATGTTCGCCGCATCCATGGCTCCCTGTCCACCACCGGCACCCACCAGGGTGTGTATCTCATCAATGAAAAGCACGATATTTCCGTCGCTGGTGGTAACTTCCTTGATCACGGCTTTTAATCGCTCCTCGAATTCACCTTTGTATTTTGCACCCGCGATAAGCGCACCCATATCCAGGGAATAGATCCTTTTATCCTTTAAGTTTTCAGGTACATCCCCATCCACGATACGGTGGGCCAGACCTTCTGCAATGGCAGTTTTACCGGTTCCAGGTTCACCAACCAGCATCGGGTTGTTCTTGGTTCTCCTGGAAAGGATCTGGAGAATTCGTCTAATCTCTTCGTCGCGGCCAATTACAGGGTCTAATTTTCCTTCTTCGGCTAATTGGTTGAGGTTACGGGCATATTTATCCAGAGAATTATAGGTTTCCTCGGCGCTTTGTGAGGTAACCTTATCTCCCTGGCGTAATTCTGAAATAGCGGCTCTTAGTCCCTTTTCGGTCGCTCCCTGGTCCTTCAAGATCTGGGCAACCTTGCTGGAAGACTTAAAAATAGCCAGTATCAAGTGCTCGATTGATACATATTCATCTTCCATTTTCTTGGCAATGGAAGATGCTTCGTTAACTGTTTTTCCGGCTTCACGGGATAACATGATATCTCCACCGCTAACCTTCGGAAAGCTCTCCAGGCTTTTGTCAAGTATCTGGGTAAACAGGTTAACGTTAATGTTCAGTTTTTTCAGCAGGAACGGGGTCACATTTTCGTCTACCATTGTGATGGCCTTGAAAATATGTTCGTTCTCAATCTGCTGATGGCCCATTTCCTGAGCAAGCTGCTGTGCCTGCTGGATAGCCTCTTGTGATTTTATGGTAAAATTATTAAAGTTCATCTATGCTGTTTTTTGGAATTCATATGGCAATAGATATACCATTCAAAATAAATGTCAAAATGACGTGTATTATTGAAAAAATTACGACAAAACGGCAGTTTGGTTGAATAGTATTAAAAAATCATCGATATTTTTCGTCTATTAAATTTACTTAGATTTACTTTTGCGAAAAAGAATGTTATGGGATTATTTGATAAAATTTTCAGTTCAGACAAGAAGGAAAATGCCGAGAAGAAAAATGAAACTCCATGGATAGACCTTAATTCCATGCAACAGTTAGATGAAATTGAAAAGGCTTCAGAAGATCACACCGTCGCCATTTTAAAGCATTCTACCAGGTGCGGGATAAGCAGGATGGTTTTGAAGATGTTCGAATCAGATTATAACCTTGATGAAAGCAAGCCCGTCAAACTTTATTTCCTGGACCTTATAAGTCACAGGGACATTTCCAACGAGATCGCTGAACGATTCAAGGTAAGACACGAAAGCCCGCAATTGATCGTTCTCAAGAACAGGGAAGTGGTGCACCATTCTTCACACCAGGCCATATCTGCCGAGAAACTGGCCGATTTCGTGGCTTAGATCGCTATTCCAACTTTCAGTTATAAGTGTTTTCACTTAATTTTTACAGATAATCGTCTGATCAGGAGCTTAGGTGATTGATTATCAATAGGTATGTCTATTTTTATTGTTCAAATAAGATAGATATGAAAAAGCAAATTGAGCGATCGGGCGCATTTCAGGAATATATTGCTGAAGCAGTAAAAGCAGGAAACAACATTTATATCTCAGGTCAGGTGAGCCTGGATGAGGAAGGTAACCTGGTTGGGACAAATGATATGAAAGCACAGGTTGATAAGGCCTACAGCAATGTCGCTGAACTACTGAAAAAATTTGGTCTGGGCATGGATAATATCGTAGACGAAACCTGGTTTGTCACCAATGTGCAGCACACCATGGAAAATCTCGATGAGCTTTTTGAAGTAAGGCGCAAACATTACGGAAAATTTCCGGAGGTGGCCAATACGCTGGTAGAAGTGAAATCCCTGGTGATGCCCGAGCTTATGGTAGAGATCAAATGTATCGCCCTGGCGGAATAAAAAAAAAGCCCTCGATCGAGGGCTTTTCATTTGAGCAAAATGCTAATTATTTTTTCTTCGGCTTATAGACCGGAAGAAGTTTACTTCTCACTTCTCCAAACCCGATCCTGGAATTACCGTTCTGGCAGTATCCTCTCATGATCACGGTATCATTGTCTTCAATGAACTTACGTTCAGAACCGTCCTTAAGTTTGATTGGTTTGCTACCGCTCCAGGTTAGTTCCAGCATAGATCCAAAGGAGTCTTCAGAAGAACCTGAGATCGTTCCTGAAGCCATCATATCTCCAGAATTGACCGGGCAACCATTCACGGTATGGTGTGCAAGTTGCTGGCTCATGTTCCAGTATAGATATTTGAAGTTCGATTTTGAAAGCGATTGTTCTTCACCTCCTTCTGGTTGAAGGAAAACCTCCAGGTTGATATCGAAGCTCTTGTCGCCACTATATTTTAGGTAAGGAAGTAATTCCTTTTCTGGTTTTGGGCTAGCCGTTCTAAATGGTTCCAAAGCATCCATGGTTACGATCCACGGAGAGATGGAAGAAGCGAAGTTCTTGGCCAGGAATGGGCCTAATGGCACATATTCCCATTTCTGAATATCGCGTGCGCTCCAGTCATTGAAAAGCACCATTCCGAAGATATAATCTTCAGCTTCATCTACCGGGATAGGCTCCCCAAGATGATTGGCATCGGTGGTGATAAAAGCCATTTCCAGTTCGAAATCCACTCTTTGGGATGGACCAAAAACAGGAGTATCAGAATCTGCCGGTTTTGTTTGTCCCTGTGGGCGGTGTACCGGAATTCCTGAAGGAATAATGGAAGAGCTTCTACCGTGGTAACCTACCGGGATATGCAGCCAGTTAGGCAGCAGGGCATTATCTGGATCTCTGAACATTGTCCCAATATTGGTCGCATGTTCTTTAGATGAGTAAAAATCTGTATAATCTCCCACCTGAACCGGCATTTGCATTTCTATCTCATCAAGAGTGAAAAGCACCGTATTCCTGTGGTCCTGATTGTCTTTTAATTTTGAGTTATTGGCATCGAAAATATCGGCGATACGGTTTCTAACCAGCCTCCAGGTTTTCTTGCCATCAGATATAAAGTCGTTTAAAGTATCCTGTAAAAATATATCGTCAGTTAGTGGGATCCCTTCAAAATAACCTAACTGGTGCAGGGCTCCAAGGTCTATCGCGTAATCGCCAATTCTGGTACCAATGGTGATCACGTCATCACGGGTAAGGAACACCCCGAAAGGAATATTCTGAATAGGGAAATCGGTATCGCCAGGAATATCCAACCAGGTTTTTCTATTTGGATCGTTAGCGGTAATTGACATAAAAAATGTTGGTTTTTTGTTAAAATCTAGTTGACTCAAATATATTATTTTCCTGTAATTAACCGAATGTATTTGTTACTTTTACCGAATATTTAACGTAAAAAATTGTAATGCAACGAGACACCCAAGTATTTGATTTAATAGCCGAAGAAAAAGAGCGCCAGTTAAATGGTTTGGAACTTATTGCCAGTGAAAATTTTGTGAGCGATGCGGTACTTGAAGCGGCCGGATCTGTCCTTACAAATAAGTATGCTGAAGGTTATCCCGGGAAGAGATATTATGGAGGATGTGAGGTGGTAGACCAGGTAGAGCAGCTTGCCATAGATCGTCTAAAAGAATTATTCAATGCTGAATATGCCAATGTGCAACCTCATTCAGGTTCTCAGGCAAACACAGCCGTTTTTCATACCTGCCTTAAGCCAGGAGATAAATTCCTTGGTTTTGATCTTTCTCATGGAGGTCATCTTACGCATGGTTCTCCGGTGAACTTTTCAGGTAGATTATACAATCCTGTTTTTTATGGAGTAGATAAGGAAACCGGGCTCATCGATTACGATGCGGTTGCTGAGATTGCCGAAAAGGAAAAGCCGAAAATGATCATTGCCGGTGCTTCTGCATATTCAAGAGAAATAGATTATAAGAGATTCAGAGAGATCGCAGACAGCGTGGGAGCTATTTTGCTTGCTGATATCGCACACCCTGCGGGCTTAATAGCCAAAGGACTTATCAGTGATCCTGTGCCTCATTGCCATATTGTGACTTCTACCACCCATAAAACCTTGCGCGGGCCAAGAGGAGGGATCATCATCATGGGTAAGGATTTTGACAATCCTTTTGGTGAAAAACTGAAGAACGGAAACCTGAAGAAAATGTCTGCGATGCTCAATTCTGGTATTTTCCCGGGAAACCAGGGAGGACCTCTAGAGCATATTATCGCGGCTAAAGCGGTTGCCTTTGGAGAGGCCCTGACAGATGAATTCCTGCACTATATGGTTCAGGTTAAGAAGAACGCCAAGGTACTTGCAAAAGCATTTGTAGATAAGGACTACGGAGTTATTTCAGGCGGTACAGATAACCACATGATGCTTATAGATCTTAGAAATAAGAATGTAAGCGGAAAGGATGCTGAAGAAGCCCTTGGAAAAGCTGATATCACCGTGAACAAGAATATGGTGCCTTTCGATGATAAATCTCCATTTGTAACATCGGGAATTAGAATCGGAACTCCGGCGGTAACTACCCGTGGACTTAAAGAAGATGATATGGCGAAGATCGTTGATCTTATAGATCGTGTGATCTCTAACATAGATAAGGATTCAGAAATTGAAGCTGTGAAAAAAGAAGTAAATTCCATGATGCATGGCCTTCCATTGTTTCAAATGTAACCTGAAATCAAATAATATAGAAAAAGCCATTCTTCGGAATGGCTTTTTTATTTTATAACCAGATAATGATTCCGCAAATAATAAGCAGGCTAAGAGCAGGAAGGGTCTGTTTAAAGGAATCCCTAATCTTAATGTGCATGATGATCGCTCCCAGCATCATAGCCGCCATTCCTATGGCTGCCGGGTCTACCAGGCTTTCTATCCAGATACCTGCAATTAGCATCAGGGCCAAACTTACCTTGATGAAGCCCACCAAGTAGACAATGCTTTCAGGTAGCCCGTAAGCTTTGAATTCTTCTTTCATATTCCCGGCCTTACCTCCCCGGTAAGCGGTCTTCTTATTGAATCTTAATAACCACACATTTAGTATTCCCAGGCCAACTATTAGCTGCAGAATGATTTTTACAATTTCCATAATTTGAATTTTTATCCAATATAGAAATGTTTAATGATTAAAAGAAAAGATTAAACAAAGTTTAAGACAAAGCTTTAAAGAAATATAAAATACTGGCTTGCAGGTAAGAGTCTATTGCTGAAATACTTTTTTCAATTCCTCAGAGATCTTTACCGGCCTTTTGGAATCAGCATTCAAAAGGCACCAGGTAGTTTTGGCTTCGGCCAGTAATTTCCCGGTTTCGGGATTTTTGATGATCACATATCTAATCGAGGTCACATGGGTGGTTTTGCCAACGTAGGTTTGCAGGGAGATCTCGTCTCCCAGGAAGGCCTCTTTCTTATAATTGATCTCATGACGTATTACAACCCAGATCACCTTGGTTTTTTGTTCGCTGGAAGCCCTGGCTTCCCAGTGCTCTTCAGCTACATCCTGCACCCATTGCACGTATTGAACATTGTTCACGTGCCTTTGTTTGTCCAGGTGTTCCTCTTTAACCACCAGTTTTTTCTCGTAGATCTCTGGGTTAGCTTCCATTATTTTTCTACTATTTTCACCTCGAAGATCTTATCCCAGTTCTTTCCGGTGACATAAAGTTTATCGGTGTTAGGGTTGTATGCGATTCCGTTAAGTACGTCCAGTTTATCATGCTGGCTAACCTTATTCCTTAGTTCCTTGAAGTTTACCAGGCCTTCTATAGCTCCATTCTCAGGATTTATGATTGCGACGCCATCTCTCTGGTAAGTATTGGCATAGATCTTTCCCTTCACCCATTCCAGCTCGTTGAACTTTTCAAACGTAGATTTATCGGTTGTTGGCTGCAGGAAGCTTTTTTCGGCAAGGGTTTCGGGATCCAGGATCCAGATCTTTTCTGTGCCATCACTTTTAAAGATCTTTTCACCATTATTGCAGAGGCCCCAGCCTTCTTTACTCTGGTTGTATCCAAAGCTGCCTATTTTCTCAAAGCTATCCAGGTTGTAGATGAAACCTTCGCCTTCCTGCCAGGTAAGCTGGTATAGTTTGTCTCCCATAATGGTAAGGCCTTCTGCGAAGTACTGGTCGTCCAGCTTGATTTCCCTGAGCACTTCTCCCGTCTCCAGATCAAGCTTCCTTAATTTAGACCTTCCATACTGGCCTATGCTTTCGTAAAGTGTATCCCCGTGAAATTCCAGTCCCTGTGTATAAGAGGTGATATCATGCGGGTAGGTGTTCACTATCTCGTAAGTATAAAGAGTAGGGGCAGTGGTATTAAGTATTTTAATGTCCTTGAATACGGTATCTGTGATCTCTTCCCCGTGAACCACGGCCTTCAGGGTTTGATTCCCGAGTAAGGTATTCTGAAGCGACATGTCGAAATCCCCGGTTTTAGAGCTTTTCAGATACTGGTCCCCCAGGTAGAAAGAAACCGAGTCTATATTCCTGTTTTTTGAATTTACGATCGAAGCTTTCAGGCTTTCATTTATCTGAAACTGGGATTTATTTTCTTCGATTTTCAGGGAAAAATCAGATTTTTTATTTCCGTTATTGCTTCCACAGGAAAAAAATAAAAAGTTTAAAATAAAGAGTAACAGTAAGTTAAATTTGTTCATCATTAAATAGGCTTGAAGTCACAGCAAAATTAACCAATTCACTTTAAAAAAAGCTTGCCAAAAGATACAAAGATTGTATATTTGCACCGGCAAGTCCCACACAACCAGCTCCTGCTGAATCCCCCAGGGCGGGAACGCAGCAAGGGTAAGCGGTCGTAGCGGTGTGATGTGGGTCGCTTGCCATTTTTTGTTTCTACTAAGTCCTAAATTTATTGCATATTTGTGCGATATGAAACAAGGGGAATCTTCACAGAAAGTGGTGCTTATCACCGGTGCTTCTTCCGGAATCGGAAAGTCTATTGCGACCTATCTAAGCATACGAAATTTTAAAGTTTACGGAACCAGCAGAAAGGCTAACGCCTCTACCCAGAATGGTTTTAGTTTTGTGCAATTAGATGTCACCAAAGAGGAAACCATTGTAGCTGCTATCGAAAATGTGGTGGCGAAAGAAGGCAGGATAGATATTCTTATAAACAATGCCGGAGTTGGAATTACCGGTCCCATCGAAGAAACCCCCGAAGAAGAGATCAAAAAAGCTTTTGAGACCAATTATTATGGTCCATTAAGGATGATAAAGCATAGCCTTCCGATTATGCGAAGACAAAGGGGCGGGCTCATCATTAACGTGACCTCTATAGCCGGGTATATGGGATTGCCCTATCGCGGGATATATTCTGCAACCAAAGGAGCCCTGGAGATCACTGCCGAAGCCTACAGGATGGAGATCAAGCAATTCGGCATACAGATGACCAATGTGGCCCCGGGCGACTTCGCAACCAATATCGCTTCAGGCAGGTATCATGCTCCTGTTACCCCGGGATCTCCATATGAGGAGGTTTATGGGAAGACTTTAAAGCTCATGAACGAGCATGTTGATGCTGGCCAGGATCCGGAATTGATGGCCAAAGAGATCTTAAAAATTATCGAGACCCCAGAGCCGAAGGTGCATTATAAAGTAGGGGAAAGGCTGCAGAAGTTTTCAGTAAAGCTCAAGGGCCTTTTGCCAGATAAACTATATGAGAAAATGCTCATGAAGCATTATAAATTGTAATTTTATTCAGATCCAAAAAATCGTATTTCATTAATTTTCAAAATAACACACAACTATGAAATTTTTTATTGATACCGCCAACCTTGACCAGATCAAAGAAGCCCAGGACCTGGGAGTTCTTGACGGGGTTACTACTAACCCTTCCCTGATGGCCAAAGAAGGTATCACCGGGAAAGACAATATTTTTAAGCATTACAAAAAGATCTGCGATCTTGTAGATGGTGATGTGAGTGCTGAAGTGATCGCAACCGATTTTGAAGGTATTGTAAAAGAAGGTGAGGAGCTTGCGGAATTACATGAGCAGATCATTGTAAAGGTTCCTATGATCAAGGAAGGAGTGAAAGCCCTAAAATATTTTAGCGATAAGGGAATCAAAACTAACTGTACTTTGGTATTTTCTGCGGGACAGGCTTTGCTTGCTGCTAAAGCAGGTGCTACCTATGTTTCTCCTTTTATCGGAAGGCTAGACGATATTTCAACAGATGGTTTGAACCTGATCGCAGATATTCGTTTGATCTATGATAACTACGGTTTTGAAACAGAGATCCTTGCAGCTTCGGTAAGACATACCATGCACGTGCTTGAATGCGCCAAGATTGGAGCAGATGTGATGACGGGTCCGCTTTCTTCTATTGAAGGTTTACTTAATCACCCGTTAACAGATATCGGCCTTGAGAAATTCCTGGCAGATTACAAGAAAGGGAACAAATAATTTCTCGTAGTAAATATAAAAAAAGGCTGTCCGGAAAGACGGCCTTTTTTATTTGTTAATGAATTCCTGTAGTTTGGATTCGAAGTCTGGCCCGCCCAGATTGATATCTCCTTTTACGATGGTACCGTCGGAATTCACGAAAAAGATCTTATTGAGGTATTTTCTATAAGTCTCTTTAGAAGTAGATCGTCTTACGATCTGATATTCGTTCTCCTTATTATAATCAAAGGTTTCCAGGGTTCTTAACCATTCTTCGCGATCGCCCAGATCTATATTTACCCCTAGAAAATTGAGTTCCGGGTATTTCTCTTCCAGCTCCTTAATGATACTATGTTGCCATCTGTGATGAGCAGGAGAATAGATAGACCAGGCAAAAGTGATGGTGGGACTGTCTATAACATCTCCATATTTTATAATATTTCCTTCTGTGTCCTGTGCGGTAAGATCGTTAATTGATTGGCCTACGAAATAATTTTTCTGGATCTCGGCAAGTTCTTCGGCTGTATTGATATGACTGTAATTAATGCTTTCCAGAAGACCCAGAATAGAATCGAGCCTGCTTTCTCCTTCGGCCATAGTAATAGCCTGGGCAGAAAGCCTGTCCAGGAATTCATTTTTTAGCGATTCTATTTCAGATAAAGAATCGATGAGTAGAATACGTCTTTCTATGTTCTTGTAAGTATTAATGTTGAAACACTTCTGGTGATCTGCATGTTCCTCTATACAGGTCTCAATAGATTTTGAACGCAGGTAATCATCGATCAGGTTCGTATAAACATAGTAATCCTGCAGCGCCTCGTTATTAAAATCTATCTCCTTACGGTAGTCATTGAAATTTTCAGGGATCTTTTCTGCATAGTCGTTATAATATTTTCTGATTAGAAAGTTGTAACGCTCTCTTAAATCATAATATTCATAATCTATACTGGACCTGGCAACCTTTAAGAATTCGTCTGAGAATTCATGTTTTTCCTTTAGTTCCTCCAGTTCCTTAAGCCTGGAATTTTTAATAGAATCGGTGATCCTGGCGAATTCTTCCGGTTCTATTTTGTAGTAAGTAAGAATAAGATCGTTATTGCTACGATTCTTTAAGAACATGTCCAGCAAGAAATTGCTTTTTTGAGCACCTTCCCCGCTAAAATTCAGGGACTCGTCAAAAGAAAGGGTGTTGAGCCAAATAACGATACTGTCTCCCGGCTCCATATACATAATCTGGCTTTCCGGGGGATGTTTAAAAGTATAGATCCCACCCTCGAGATTTTTGAAATCTTTCCCGAACTGATTCTTTTCGTCCAGGTAAAGCGTATCTATGGTCTCATTTTCTTTGGAAATGATGACATAATCTGTTTCAGGATTGTTAATCTGGCCGCCGATAAATACAGAAGTTGCTTCAGGGGAATTTTCAGTACACCCCATGAGCATTAGCACGCAGCACAGACTTAAAAAGAAAGTATATTTCATTTGAGGTATTGGGCCACAGGGCTTTTCGGATCGCCCTATTTTTTAACAAATATAGAGGCTGGCATATCGGTGCTATGTTAAGTGGGCGTTAAAACGAATATTTAAAACGTTAATCTTTCTTAGTAAGACTGATTATAACTACTTTTGCAAAAAATTAATTTAATCTGTTTATGCTTTCAGTATCAAACCTTTCTGTACAGTTTGGAAAACGTGTTTTGTTCGATGAGGTTAATACAACCTTTACTCAGGGAAACTGTTACGGAATCATCGGTGCCAACGGTGCCGGAAAATCTACCTTTCTAAAGATCCTTTCAGGGAAATCTGAACCTACTTCGGGGCACGTGCACCTGGAGCCGGGTAAACGTATGTCGGTTCTGGAACAGAACCACAACCTTTATGATGATTATCCTGTACTAGAAACCGTAATGAGGGGTAATAAGCCTCTTTTCGAGGTGAAAACTGAAATGGATGCATTGTATGCAGATTATTCAGATGAAAATGCCGACAGGATAGGGGAGCTACAGGTACAATTCGAGGAAATGGATGGGTGGAACGCCGAAAGTAATGCCGCGTCCATGCTTTCTAACCTTGGGATAAAGACCGAGCTGCATTATTCTCAAATGAAAGACTTGGATGGTAAGCAGAAGGTAAGGGTGCTTTTAGCCCAGGCGTTATTCGGAAATCCAGATGTGCTTATCATGGATGAGCCTACTAACGATTTGGACTACGAAACCATTTCCTGGCTCGAGAATTTCCTGGCCAATTATGATAATACGGTGATCGTTGTATCTCACGACCGTCATTTCCTGGATGCAGTTTGTACGCATATTTCAGATATTGATTTCGGTAAGATCAATCACTTTAGCGGTAACTATACTTTCTGGTATGAATCTTCACAGCTTGCTGCAAGGCAGAGAGCCCAGCAGAATAAGAAGGCTGAAGAGAAGAAGAAAGAACTTCAGGAATTCATTCAGCGATTCAGCGCCAACGTTGCCAAAAGTAAACAGGCGACTTCCAGAAAGAAAATGATCGATAAATTGAATATCGATGAGATCAAGCCATCCAGCAGAAGGTATCCTGCGATCATCTTCGACAGAGAGCGTGAAGCCGGGGACCAGATCCTGAATGTTGAAAATCTTGAGGCAAGTTTAGAAGGGGAAACCCTTTTCAGAAAAGTAGATATTAATCTTGCCAAGGGAGATAAAGTAGTGGTTTTTTCAAAAGATTCCAGAGCTACCACTGCTTTTTACGAGATCATCAACGGAAAGCAGGAGCCTGTAAATGGTAAATTCCAGTGGGGTGTAACTACTTCCCAATCCTATTTACCGGCAGATAATTCAGATTTCTTTGATAGTGACCTTACGCTTGTAGACTGGTTACGTCAGTGGGCCAAGACCGAAGAAGAAAGAGAAGAAGTATATATTAGAGGATTTCTGGGAAAAATGCTGTTTAGCGGGGAAGAGGCTTTAAAGACCTGTAGAGTACTTTCTGGAGGTGAAAAAGTTCGTTGTATGCTTAGTAGAATGATGATGATAAGAGCGAATGTTCTAATGCTTGATGAGCCTACGAACCACCTGGACCTGGAATCTATTACCGCATTTAATAACTCCCTGAAGAATTTCAAGGGGACCGTGCTGTTCACCACTCATGACCACGAATTTGCCCAAACCGTGGCTAATCGTGTGATCGAGCTAACTCCTGGAGGAGTGATAGATCGTTACCTAAGCTTTGATGAGTATATGAGCGATAAGAGCATCAGGGAACAAAGAGAAAAGATGTATGCTGTAGAAGCATAATTTATAGTTAGTTTTAAATAGAAAAAGCCGCAGATCGTATGTTCTGCGGCTTTTTTTGGCTAAACAAATAAGATTTTAAAAGATACCACCGTTTCCTGCCTGGTTGTCGTCCCTGTTCTTACGTTTGAAGGCCAGGTTCTTGCCTCCTCCAAACCTGTAAGAGAATCCAAGGTAAACAGACTGGGTTTCTCCTTTGAATCTTCCCTGTTGAGGGAAAGGTCTGCCCCCGGTTACCCGGAACTCCTGAGTATCGAAAACATCATTGAAGTTCAGGCTCAGGGTAGCATTCTTGTTTTCTAGGAAGGTATAACGCGCTCCCAGGTTTACAAAATACAGGTCGTCTATATCGAGTTGAAGATCTCTCATTTTGCTTCGGTAAAATCCGAAAAGTGAAAAGGTAAGGTCTTCGGTTACATCGAAATTATGATTGGTCCTGAAGGTATAGGCTTCGTTATCAATCTCGATAAATTCAGTTCCGGCCACACCTTTCAGGGTTTGTCCGTAAAGCTCCAGTGAGGTGTTGGTGCTCCACCAGTCGGTGATTTTATAATTCGAAGAAAACTCTACTCCATAGGAGTCGTTGTTCTCAAAGTTCTGATAGGTAAGGAAGATCGAGCCAGGTTCATCTTCTACCTGGTTGAAAACCTGGTTGATCTCGTCTATGGTTCTACGATAGAAAAGCCCGGCGGTAACACTTCCTTTCTTTTTGAAATTACGGGTGTAGTTAAATTCGACCGAATTGGTAAACTGAGGATCAAGCTCAGGGTTACCTGCAACCGTTAACCTTGGGCTGGCAACCTCCCTTATTGGGTTTACCTGCCCAAAACCTGGGCGGTCTACTCTTCTGCTGTAGCTTAATTGGTATGAATTCTTTTCACTGGGATTATAGTTGATAAATCCTGAAGGGTATAGCGTAACATAATCATCCCTGTAAACTTCCTCACCATTATAAATGGCATTTACCTGGTAATTTTCCATTCTTGCGCCAAATTGATACGACCATTTGTCGAAATTCTGCCCAAATGTAGAATAGACGCTATAGATATCCCTTTTGTACTGGTAAGTAGCATCAGTGAATTGTGGATTGGATGTGTTATAGTCATTATCTGTGTCCAGAATCCTGGCTTCCAGTCCCATCTCAAGTTTGCTGGTCTTACCAAGCGGATTCACATAATCCAGGTTAGCTGTAAGGTTGCTCCTGTTTTGAAATACAAGGTCCTGGTATGGAACCAGCTCAAGCTCTGTATTTACAAAATCTATCCTGGTATCTTCGTTCCCCTCAAAATTGTTGTAATCCAGTTCAGCCTGAATATTATGGCCGTCCTTTTCAAATTTATGGTCATACAGGAGGTTATAGGTAGAATTCAGATTATCAAAATTCATTTCTATAGCCTGGGTAAAACTGTTGGAAGGATCGTTTAGGTCATCGAAGCTAATATAGCCCTGAGGCCCTCCAAAGTAGCGGTTCTGGTTGGTATAAAAAGACAGGGTGTTCTGTTCGTTCAGGTAAAAATCCACTCCTATCTTGTAAAGGTAATTTTCTCTTTCATTATCGATTCTGAATTCCTGGGTCGCGTCCTGGGCCGGAAGAAAAATGTTTCCGCCATTTTCACGATCCCCCACATTGGTTCCCAGGTTAGTGTAAAAATTGAATTTGCCTTTTCGGTAATTCAGATCCAGGGAACCATTAAGACGGTTGTGTACGCCCTGGGTAGAGCCTGTATTTACGGTTCCGTTGAAGCCTTCGTTGGAATTTTTATGCAGCACGATATTTATTATCCCGCTCATTCCTTCCGGATTATACTTTGCGGAAGGATTGGTGATCAATTCAATGCTTTTTATGGAGGTGGAAGGTATTTGTTTAAGCAATTGTGCCGGATCCATATTGGTAGGTTTGCCGTCTACCAGAATCCTCACGTTAGAATTTCCTCTAAGCGAGATATTCCCATCCTGGTCTACATTCACCGATGGTACATTTACCATGATCTCGGAAGCACTTGCCCCGGTGGTCATAAGGTCTTTCCCTACGTTGATCACTTTACGGTCCACACGTTGCTCTATGGTAGTCCTTTCGGCCACAACCACTGTTTCGTCAAGCATGGAGATGTCTGCTTCCAGTTCGATGATGCCAATATCAAGCTTAGAATTATTCCGCTCCAGGCTCACCTCTTTGGTAAAGGTCTTATAACCCATGAACTGAACTTTAAACATGTAATTTCCAGCCTTGATGCCGGTTATTAAAAAGCTACCATCCTCATTGGTGGTAACACCGCTAACCAGTTCTCCCTCGGTATCATTAAGGATGACCGTGGCGTAAGGTATGGCTTCTTTGAGTTCGCGGTCTATAACCGTTCCCGAGATCTGGCCAATGGGATCGTTTAAAGCTAGGCTAATTGTAGTGCTCAATAGGCACAGAAATAAAGTTAACTGTTTCATTTTTTGATTGATTTTGATGATTAAGGTTTATTGAAAGGTACTTTGTATTGCATAATTAGAATGCGTAATACTCCGTATTTTGATGCCCTTGTACTATAATGACGAGCCAAAAAGATTTATGTTACATCCTTTTCAAAAAAAAAGAACCTGCACCCAAAAAAGGATGCAGGTTTTGGCAAGATCGTCTTTATTAACACTAACCATCAAAATTAATAGGATGATCTTGCAAGGCCCGGACCTCATTTTAAAGACTACTGGCGAAAGGGATTGTTACACCTAATTTTCATTAACTTTGAAAATATGAAGAAAAAAACGCTTGTTCTCGGGGCCTCCCTAAAACCTAATCGATATTCGAACCTGGCAATTAACAGGCTGGTTAAACACAATCAGCCCACAGTTGCTATTGGATTAAGACAAGGAAAAGTGGCCGGGGTAGAAATAAAGACTGAGAAATATCCTTTTGAAGATATAGATACCGTAACTCTATACCTCAATGCTAAGAGGCAACAGGAATACTATGATTATATACTTTCTCTAAATCCTGAAAGAGTGATCTTTAATCCCGGTACAGAAAACCCTGAACTTTACGATCTCTTAAAAAAGAACAATATTCATTTTGAGAATGCCTGTACCTTAGTCATGCTTTCTTCTCAGCAATACTAATCCCAGGAAGGTTAAGAGCCCGTTCAGTATCAGGATAAAAAAGCCGAATTCAAAGCCAAACCACTTCAGGCTGTTTACACTTATTATGTAAGACAAGACAGGGGCAGCAATGGCGATTGCCGGTACCAGTTTGTCTTTTACCTTCCATTTGGTAAAAAGCCCAAAAGTGTATAAGCCTAATAGTGGCCCATAGGTGTACCCGGCGAACTGGAATAACTTGTTGATCACACTTTTATCTGCGATCGCATATTTAAAAACCAGCATTACCAGGATAAGCAGGATGGAAATCGCTACATGTATCTGTTTTCTTATTCTTACCTGTTTCTTTTCATCATATTTTTTCTCAATATCCAGTATGTCTATACTAAAAGATGTGGTAAGCGAAGTTAGGGCGCTATCTGCACTCGAGTAGGCAGCCGCGATAAGGCCGAGGATAAAGAAGATGGCCACGGCCAGGCCAAGGTCTCCGCTGGTGGCAATGGCCGGGAAAAGATCGTCCCTAACCTCGGTAATGCCATTAATGTCTGCATAATCTGTAAGAAGAACCCCCAGTGCCAGGAATAGGAAATTCACAAAAACCAGCACAATGGTGAACCAGAACATGTTCTTCTGCGCATCCTTCAGGCTGCGGCAGGTAAGGTTCTTTTGCATCATATCCTGGTCCAATCCGGTCATCACTATCGCGATAAAGGCACCGGAAAGGAATTGTTTAACAAAATGGTCCTTGCTTTTCCAGTCTTCGAAAAAGAAGATCTGGGAATGTTCACTTTCCGCCAGGTACCCCATAAGATTACTCACTGAAAAACCAAGATCTTCAGAAATAAAATGAATGGTAATACCCAGGGCCAGCAACATAAAGAAGGTCTGCAAGGTGTCTGTCCAGATGATCGTCTTTATCCCGCTTTTAAAGGTGTAAAGCCAGATTAGCAGTATGGTGATCGTAACTGTCACATAATAGGGTACTCCCATCGCATCGAAAACTATAAGCTGAAGTACATTGGCGACGAGGAACAGCCTGAAACTTGCCCCTACCACCCTTGATAACAGGAAAAAAGAGGCTCCCGTCTTATAGGAAGCATTTCCGAAACGGGACTCGAGGTAGGTGTAAATAGAGGTGAGGTTCAGTTTGTAATAAAGAGGCAGCAGGACCTGGGCTATCACGGCATAACCCACCGTATAACCAAGTACCACCTGGAAATAGCTGAAGGAATCACTTTCTACCGTGCCGGGAATGGAGATAAAGGTGATCCCGCTTAGGGAAGCTCCTATCATTCCGAAGGCAACCAGGTACCAGGGCGCTTGTTTATTTGCTTTAAAGAATTCTGCATTACTGCCTCCGCGACCCGTGAAGTAAGAGATTAAAATAAGGACAGCGAAATAGGCAGCTACAAGAATGAGGACTTGGTAAGGTTGCATAGTAAGTAGTTCTGCGCGGCAATTTACAAATTAAGCTTTAAGTAATTTCATCCATGAAAAAAATCATAAATTCGCATATGGATTTTTCTTCAAAATTACTGGAGCAGGCGGTAGATGAGATGTCGCAATTGCCGGGGATAGGAAAACGAACTGCCCTAAGGCTGGTATTGCATCTACTTAAACAGCCAAAAGAGCAGACCGAGCAGCTGGCCGGTGCCCTGCAAAACCTGAGGCAGAACATCAAATTATGTAAGAACTGCTTTAATATAAGCGATACGGAGCTATGTGAGATCTGTGCCAACCCGTCGCGCGTTTCAGAAATTGTTTGTGTGGTAGAAGATATCCGGGATGTAATGGCCATTGAAAATACCGGGCAGTACCGCGGGCATTATCATGTGCTTGGCGGTAAGATTAGTCCCATGGATGGCATAGGTCCATCGCAGCTTAGTATCAAGCCTTTGATCGAAAAGGTTTCCGCAGGGAAGATAGAGGAGATCATCTTTGCATTGAGCAGTACCCTGGAGGGAGACACTACCAATTTTTATATCTACAAACAACTGGAGGGAACCGGGATAAAAACCTCTACGATCGCCCGCGGAATTTCGGTTGGCGACGAGCTGGAGTACGCCGATGAGGTCACCCTGGGAAGGAGTATCACTAACCGTATTCCTTTTGAAAATTCCATGAAATCTTAAAAATTAAAGGTCTTCTTCAGGTCCTTTCTCTTTAAAAATGGCTAAATCTTTTTCAATTCCGTGCTTGAAATCGTAATTTTAGCGGGAATTTAATCAGCGCTCGCGACTATAAAAAAATTCAGTAAAAGCTAATTTTATTGATTTTTTAATATTCATTAAGCGGTTTTTTGGTTAAATTCGCAAACCTAATAACCAAAATCGCATCTGATTTAACGATATGGCAAAATTCGAATTGAAGTTACCCAAAATGGGTGAAAGTGTTGCAGAAGCAACGATAACTAGCTGGCTAAAAGAGGTTGGCGACACCATAGAAATGGATGAGCCGGTACTGGAAATAGCTACCGATAAAGTAGATAGTGAAGTTCCTAGCGAAGTAGACGGGAAACTGGTTGAAAAGCTATTTGAAGTTGATGATGTGGTTAAAGTGGGGCAAACCATTGCCATTATTGAAACCGATGGAGAAGTTGAAGGCGGGACTACCGAAGATGAAGATGAAGATACTCCTCAGGAAGCTGCACAGGTAGAGGAGACCGTTGAAACTGCAAAAGCGACCGCTTCTAGCGGTGGAACTGAAGATTATTCAGACTCTTCCAGGTTTTATTCACCTTTAGTAAAAAATATCGCCAAGGAAGAAAATATTTCCCTAGAAGAGCTGGAGTCCATCGAAGGAACCGGCAAAGAAGGGCGTGTGACCAAAAACGATATCCTGGCCTATGTTGAAAACAGAGGCTCTCAGCCTAAAAAATCTGCTTCGGCAGCCTCAAAATCTGTGGATACCAAGGCCATGGAGAAAGGAGTGTCTGCACAACCAGAGCCAGTGGTTTCCGGAGAGGACGAGATCATAGAAATGAGCCGTATGGGTAAAATGATCGCACACCATATGGTGGAAAGCGTTCAGAAATCTGCCCATGTCCAGTCGTTTATCGAGGTAGATGTTACTAATATCTGGAACTGGAGAAACAAGCATAAGGCTGAATTTCAGAAGAAGGAAGGTGAGAAACTAACTTTCACCCCGATCTTTATGGAAGCCGTAGCGAAAGCTATTCGTGATTTTCCGATGATCAATATATCGGTGAACGAGGATGCAACCAAGGTCATTAAAAAGAAAAACATCAATCTGGGAATGGCGGCAGCCCTTCCAGATGGTAACCTTATCGTACCGGTGATTAAGAATGCCGACAGGTTGAACCTGGTAGGTATGGCTAAGGCTGTTAACGACCTGGCGAACCGTGCGAGACAGAATAAACTAAAACCAGATGAGATCCAGGGTGGTACTTATACCGTAACCAATGTTGGAACTTTTGGAAGTATCATGGGAACTCCTATTATCAACCAGCCGCAGGTAGGTATCCTGGCGCTGGGGGCTATCAGGAAAATGCCTGCAGTAATAGAAACACCAGATGGTGATTTTATCGGTATCCGTTATAAAATGATCCTGTCTCATAGTTACGACCACAGGGTTGTGAATGGAGCTTTAGGAGGTCAGTTCGTGCAAAGAGTTGCCCAGTACCTTGAAGGTTTCGATAAGGATAGAGAGATCTAGTTCTAAAAGAAAGATGATTTCAAAAGCCGTGATAAATGTCACGGCTTTTTTTATAGGTTATTTACAAATGAGTTCAGCAGGCGGGTAGCATGATGATTATCATATTCACGGCGGCCCTTAAAAACTTCATTTTTGTCAAAATCCCTGTAGCCAAGTATCTTTTCGGCTTTTTTATGATCCAGTTGTCTGAAAGCCATAGACCAGTTGGAAAACTGCCTGTCCTGTTGCAGTCCGGAATCTAGCTCGACAACGCTATGATGCCTGGCGTCTTTCTTGATCTTCTGGAATAGTTCATCTATCAAGCCAGGTGCCCCCTCGATGTATTGAATGAAAATACCCTGGTAGGACACCAGCAGACCGGTGATCCCCATGGCAGAATTATTTATCCGGCAGTTTTCTAAAAGCTTTTCAAGGCCTGCTTCAGACATGATGTGCGACTGCCGGCTCATATAAGAGATATACTTGTACACTTCGTGAAAATTCAATGATACTTTAAATATAGGAAAAATCGCATCAAGTTAATACTGGCTTAAATTCCAAGTCGTTTAAGTATAAAATCTATGTGCAATTTGCCCGGATACCTGCCCGGTGCAAGCATAGAATTATAGTATATTTGTTCAGAATTAAATGAAAAGCATGGACCTGAAGCTTACCAAACCTATCTGTTTTTTTGACCTGGAGACCACAGGCACCAATATTTCCAAAGACAGGATCGTGGAGATCGCCATCCTGAAAGTATACCCCAACGGCAATAAGGAAAGTCATACCTGGCTGGTAAACCCGGAAAGGGATATTCCAGCAGAAGTAGTGGCCATTCACGGAATTTCTAATGAAAAGGTGGCTAACGAGCCTACTTTCAAGGAACTGGCCTCTAAAATTCATGATCTGATCAAGGGCTGCGACCTGGGAGGGTATAATTCTAACCGCTTTGATATCCCCTTACTTGTAGAAGAATTACTGAGGGCCGGGATCGATTTTGAAATGAAGAATGTGGTAGCTGTAGATGTGCAGACCATTTTTCATAAAAAAGAACAGCGAACCCTTTCTGCCGCCTACCTATTTTACTGCGGAAAAGAGCTGGAAGGAGCTCACGGTGCCGAAGCCGATACAGAAGCTACTTACGAGGTGCTGAAATCACAGCTGGACAAATACGAAGACCTTGAAAACGATATGAAATGGCTGGCAGACTTCAGTTCTCGTAAAAAGTTTGCTGATTTTGCTGGATTCATCAGTTTCGACAAAAAAGGAAAAGAGGTTTTCGCCTTCGGAAAATATAAAGGCAAGCATGTAGAAAAAGTGTTGGAAGAGGAGCCTGGCTATTTCGGGTGGATACAGAATGCCGATTTTCCCTTATATACCAAAAAAGTACTTACCGCGATCAAACTGCGTAAACTCAATAATAAGCTTAGTTAATGAAGATAATTTGCGTAGGTAGGAATTACACCGAGCATATTGCCGAATTAAAGAACGAGAAGCCCGAGGAACCGGTATTGTTTCAGAAGCCGGATACTTCGATATTGCTGAAAAAACAACCTTTTTTCATCCCGGATTTTTCGGATGATATACATTATGAAGTTGAGGTTCTGGTAAAGATCAAAAAGATAGGGAAACATATTCAACCGAAATTTTCTCACAAATATTATGATGAGATCGGGCTCGGAATAGACTTTACGGCGAGGGATCTTCAGCAGAAATTAAAAGACAAAGGCCTGCCCTGGGAGAAGGCCAAGGCATTTGACGGAGCTGCGGTAGTTGGATATAAATGGCTAGACAAGAAAAATTTTGAAAGCGTAGACGATCTTAACTTCAGTCTGAAGAAAAACGGGGAGACCGTACAGCAGGCCAATACCTCGCATATGCTTTGGAAAATTGATGAATTAATTGCTTATATTTCGACCTATTTCACCCTGAAGATAGGTGATATCATATTTACAGGAACACCTGCCGGAGTAGGTAAAGTGCAGCCTGAGGACCGGCTGGAAGGATTCCTGGAAGAAAATAAAATCTTTTCTATAAAAGTAAAATAACCAACCTAATGAGCAGCTACAATCTTGATGATGTAAAAGAAATGGCCGGCGGGGATGAGGAATTCATGCTCGTGGTAGTACAGACCTTTCTGGAAGAAATACCACCAGATGTTGCTGCGATGAATGAGGCTATCAGCAATGATAATCCCTCACTGGCATATCAATATGCACATAAGATGAAACCCAATCTTCAGCTTTTTGGCCTAAATCTTATGGATCAGATCCTCATTATAGAAGCCTGGTCCAAACAAGGGAAAAGAAAGGATGAGGTGCCTGAGGCGGCTGAGACGATCACAAGAAAAGTAGATGTGGCGGCCAGTGCTCTTAGAAGAGATTTTCAACTGGCATGAGGGCAGAGATCGTAACGATAGGGGATGAGATCCTGATAGGCCAGATCGTAGATACCAATTCAGCCTATATTTCCAAGGAGCTTAACAAGATTGGGGTGAGTGTTCACCAGATCACCTCTATCGAGGACGAGCGTGGGCATATCCTGCAAACCTTAAAAGAAGCTTCAGAAAGAGCTGATATCATTATAATAACCGGAGGCCTGGGGCCTACCAAGGATGATATCACCAAGAAATGTCTTTGTGAGTTCTTTGATGATAAACTGGTTCGTAATGAAAAGGTTTTAAAACATATCGAAGAGCTTTTCGAAAAATACATCGAGACCCCGATTTCTGATCTCAACCGCGACCAGGCTTTATTGCCTTCAAAAGCCATCGCCCTGCATAATGAGTACGGTACAGCTCCCGGAATGTGGTTTGAACAGGATGGGAAGGTCTTTGTATCTATGCCTGGAGTTCCCTATGAAATGCGCGGCTTAATGGAGCGTGAGATCATCCCGAGATTGATCAAAAGTTTTTCCAGGCCGGTGATCCTTCACAAAACCGTTATTACTTACGGCCTTGGGGAAAGTGCCATTGCTGAAAAGATAGAGAGCTGGGAAGACAATCTTCCGGCAGATATCAAGCTGGCTTACCTCCCCAATTTGGGAAGGGTTAGACTGAGACTTTCAGCCCGCGGACAAAATGAAGAAGAACTAAGAAATAAGATCGATGCCCAGATCACTGGTCTGCATAAGATCATTGGTGATATCATTTACGGCTACGAAGATGATGATTCCATAGAAGTGATTATAGGAAGGATGCTTGCTGAAAAAGGCTGGACGCTCTCCACTGCTGAAAGCTGTACCGGCGGAAGGCTGGCAGCAAAATTTACCACCGCTCCCGGATCTTCCCTAAGTTTTAAGGGCAGCGTGGTTTGCTATGCGACCCAGGTCAAAGTGGACCTTTTAGGAGTGCCTGAAGAAATTATTTCAGAAAAGTCGGTCGTGAGTGCTGAGGTTGCCGAAGCCATGGCAAGAGGAGCACAGCAGCGATTGTATACCGATTTCGCTATCTCTACCACGGGAAATGCCGGGCCAGCAAAGGGAGATAGTGATGCAGAACTGGGAACGGTTTTTATAGGAATTGCCACTCCGACGGGAGTTAATTCGCATAAGTTCAATTTTGGCAATCACCGCGAAAAGGTGATTGGGAAAGCAGTGAACAAGGCTATGGAATTAGTGCAGAATGCCATCCTGAAATTCGGGGAAGATCATTGATCTTGAACCTCTTGCCAAAAACTTTTCTGAAAATTGATTTCTTTCAGCTTGATTTGTATGCTTAAAAAATCCTATTTTTGCAGCCTGAACAGCGTTGGGATGGGAGTTGAACGCCAGGGCAACTTATTAATTTCAAGACCAAAATATTTTTTTTGAATTAGTTGTCTGTTAGGTAAAAAAATCGTTAATTTGCAGCCTGTTTTGAAATAACGAGAAAAGTATAGAGCAATGTCAAGAGTTTGTGAACTTACCGGGAAAAGAGCTATGGTTGGGAATAATGTTTCTCACGCCATGAATAAGACAAAGCGTAAATTTAACGCTAACTTAGTAAAGAAACGTTTCTTTATTCCTGAAGAAGACAGATGGATCACCCTAAAAGTGAGTACTTCTGCATTAAAAGATATCAATAAAAAAGGCATTTCTGCCGTAATTAAGGAAGCTAGAGCAAAAGGATTTCTTCAGAAATAATCCTAAGCGGCACCTAAAAATATTTCACAATGGCAAAGAAAGGTAACAGAGTTCAGGTAATTCTAGAATGTACAGAGCACAAAGCGACTGGACAACCAGGTACTTCAAGATATATTACTACAAAAAATAAGAAGAATACACCGGATAGAATGGAGTTGAAAAAATTCAACCCTATTCTTAAGAAAATGACGGTTCATAAAGAAATAAAATAATTGAGTCATGGCAAAGAAATCAGTAGCATCTATTCAAACAGGATCTAAAAGATTAACCAAAGCGATAAAAATGGTTAAATCTGAGAAGACCGGTGCCTATACATTTGTAGAACAAATCATGGCTCCGGAAGACGTAAACGACTTTTTGAAAAAGTAAGGATCGTTCACAAACGATTTTAAATAATCTTAAAAAGCCGTCCTGGATTTATTCTGGACGGCTTTTTCTTTTTTACGTATATTTATTGCCGCAAAATGAGGGGGTTTTGAACCTTCTTTTGTTTTTTAAACCTGCCAAATACAATGAGTTTATTTAAAAAGATATTTTCTAAAGAGAAAAAGGAAAACCTGGACAAGGGACTTGAAAAATCCAAGACCAGTTTTTTTGATAAAATGAGTAAGGCGGTTGCCGGAAAATCCAAGGTAGACGATGAGGTCCTTGATGATCTGGAAGACGTGCTTATTAGCAGTGATGTTGGAGTAGCCACCACCATAAAAGTGATCAATAGAATAGAAGAACGTGTGGCCCGGGATAAATATCTAGGAACCGACGAGCTGAACAAGATACTTCGCGAAGAGATCGCGGCATTGCTTTCAGAAACCAATACGGGTGAAGAATCTGAGATACATGTTCCTGAGAAGACCAAGCCCTATGTGATCATGGTGGTAGGTGTGAATGGTGTTGGAAAAACAACCACCATCGGGAAACTGGCCCATCAGTTTAAAAGCAAGGGGCAAAAGGTGGTTCTTGGAGCCGCAGATACCTTTAGAGCTGCTGCAATAGACCAGCTTCAGATCTGGGCAGACAGGACAGATGTTCCCATAATCAAGCAAAAGATGGGGAGCGATCCTGCTTCCGTAGCTTTTGATACGGTACAAAGTGCAGTTAAAATGGATGCCGATGTAGTGTTGATAGATACTGCCGGGCGTTTGCATAATAAAGTGAACCTGATGAAGGAACTTTCCAAGGTGAAGCGAGTAATGCAAAAGACCATTCCGGAAGCTCCTCACGAGGTTTTGCTGGTGCTCGATGGTTCTACCGGGCAAAATGCTTTTGAGCAGGCCAAGCAGTTTACAGCCGCTACCGAGGTGACCTCGCTGGCTGTGACCAAACTGGACGGTACCGCTAAAGGAGGTGTAGTGATCGGCATTAGCGACCAGTTCAAGATCCCTGTAAAATATATTGGTGTAGGAGAAGGAGTTGAGGATCTGCAGGTATTCAATAAATACGAATTTGTAGACTCATTCTTTAAATAAACCTATGCGTAAGCTTTTACTACTGTTCGCTGCAGCCAGCATCCTGGCTTGTAAGAACGATCAAACCGAAAAAACTTCTGAAATTGCCGAAACTACTGCCGATTCCACCAACGTGGAAGAGATGGAGTTCAGGCAGGTCGATTCAAAGATCATCAACAATGATAGTCTTTGGCAGCCATTCGAGGCAGATCTTTCAGAATTTTCAACTGAGGTTTATGAAGAAGTAAAAGCCCTTGTTTTTGAACGATCTATCCCAGAGATACAGCAGGCGATAGCTTCCGGAAAACTTACCTATGAAGAACTGGCGATGTTCTATCTTACCAGGATCAGGGAATACGATCGCGAGAACGAACTTTCCTTAAATTCTGTAATTTCTCTTAATCCCAATTTAATTGAAGAGGCCAGGGCAAAGGACAGTCAGATAAATGGTTCTGAAGCCCAGCATCCTATATTTGGGATCCCGGTCCTTTTGAAGGATAATATAAATACGGCAGCGATGCCGACCACCGCAGGCTCCCATGCCTTGCAGGATAACCAGACCCAGGATGCCTTCATCGTACAGCGACTTAAGGAAAATGGGGCCTTGATCTTAGGAAAGGCCAATTTAAGTGAATGGGCGAACTTTTTCTGCCAGGGCTGCCCTAATGGGTTTTCTACAGTAGGAGGCCAAACCCTCAATCCTTACGGAAGAAAGATCCATGATACGGGTGGGTCGAGTTCGGGAAGCGGAGTGGCCGTGGCGGCTAATTTAGCACCGGTTGCAGTAGGCTCTGAAACTTCAGGTTCAATTCTGTCACCTTCCAGCGCCAATTCTGTAGTGGGATTAAAACCTAGTATAGGTCTTTTAAGCCGCGGAGGGATAGTTCCAATTTCCAGTACGCTGGATACACCCGGACCCATCACTAGGACGGTTATAGATAACGCAATTCTTCTGGATGCGATGACGGGTGTGGACGATAAAGATCCGGCTTCAGCAAAAGCCGTTCAACCAACAGGGAATTATATTGATGGCCTGGAGAAAGCTAGTTTAAAAGGCAAACGTTTCGGCGCGATAAGATCTTTGATGGAGGATAGCCTTTATGTTAGGGCTGTTAACGACCTTAAAAAAGCCGGAGCCGAGATCGTGGAATATGAAGCAGAGGAAATAGACCTTCCCAATTTTATCAGGTTGCTGAACCTCGATATGAAACAGGATCTGCCGGCATATTTAAAGAATTACGGAGGGGAGGTTCCCTATAACTCTGTGCAGGATGTCATAGCTTATAATAACCAGGATTCGCTAAACAGGTCTCCCTACGGGCAAGCCCTTTTCTACGGAATCGTAAAGGATTCGGCTTCCAGTAAAGAATTTGCCGCTATCAAGGATACGCTGAAGATCAACGGTACCAGGTTCCTGGAAAAACCAATGCAGGAACATAAGTTGGACGCGATTCTATCTATCAATAACTATCATGCAGGTTATGCCGCTGTGGCTAAATATCCCGCCATTACGGTTCCTATGGGTTATACCAGGGAAAACCGGCCTATGGGACTCACCATGATCGGTAAGCCATTTACTGAAGAACAGCTCCTGCAGTTCGCCTATATTTTTGAAAAGAATACCAAAAGAAGAAAAACTCCCGAAAATTATAATGAGTAGTAGTTCCCAAAGATATCTCGTCCTGATTTCCAAGATTATTTTCTTTTATAGTATATTCTATGTGGTGATGAAGGTGATCGCGATGTTCCAGGGTGCATGGGTAATTCCTAATCTTATCCTTTCGCTGCCATACCTGGTTTTCGCCGTGGTGGGAGGTTTTATGGTGAAGAGGAATTCCTATCACTGGGCTTATGTTATTGCCGGTGCCATTCTTATAAGTATCGTGAGATATTATGAAAAGGAATGGATGCTGCAACTACACGAATATTTCTCTTAATATCTTCAGGTTAAAGACTTTCAGGTATATCTAATTTTAGATTGTATCTTTGCACCCGCTTTGGACTTTCCCTTCGGAAAAGTTCAGGGCTAAAAAGCAGATAATTATATGAGGACGAAGTCACTAAAGAAGAACAGGATCAACGTGGTAACCCTTGGCTGTAGTAAGAACGTTTACGACTCCGAGGTTTTGATGGGTCAGTTGAAGGCCAATAATAAGGACGTTGTACATGAAGAGGATGGGAATATCGTAGTGATAAATACCTGCGGATTTATAGATAATGCAAAAGAGCAATCTGTAAATACGATTCTTGAATTTGTAGAGAAGAAACAGCAGGGAGATGTAGATAAGGTCTTCGTGACCGGATGTTTAAGCGAACGATATAAGCCAGACCTGCAAAAGGAGATCCCAGATGTAGACCAGTATTTTGGTACCACTGAACTTCCAGGACTACTTTCGGCTTTGGAAGCAGATTATAAGCATGAGCTTATCGGGGAGCGTCTTACCACGACTCCAAAAAACTATGCTTATTTAAAGATCGCTGAAGGTTGTGACCGTCCATGCTCATTCTGTGCGATCCCTTTAATGCGTGGTGGACATAAATCGACGCCAATCGAGAACCTGGTGACCGAAGCTGAAAAGCTTGCCGCCAACGGGGTGAAAGAATTGATATTGATAGCCCAGGACCTTACTTATTATGGTCTTGATCTCTATAAGAAACGTAATCTTGCCGAATTACTTGAAAACCTTGTCAAGGTTGAAGGTATCGAGTGGATCAGGCTGCATTATGCATTCCCGACCGGTTTCCCGATGGATGTGTTGGAAGTGATGAAAAGAGAGCCTAAGGTTTGCAATTACCTGGATATTCCGCTTCAGCATATTTCAGATGATCTTCTGAAATCCATGCGTCGTGGAACCACCCACGAGAAAACGACCAAACTTCTGAAGGAATTCAGGAAAACAGTGCCTGAAATGGCCATCAGGACCACCCTGATCGTTGGTTATCCAGGAGAGACCGAAGAACATTTTCAGGAATTAAAGGAATGGGTTAAAGAGATGCGTTTTGAGCGTCTTGGCTGTTTTACCTATTCTCACGAGGAGAATACCCACGCATATAACCTGGAAGATGATGTTCCGCAGGAGGTGAAGCAGGAGCGCGCCAACGAAATCATGGAAATCCAGTCACAGATCTCCTGGGAGCTTAACCAGCAGAAAATAGGAGAGACCTTTAAAGTGGTAATTGATAGAAAAGAAGGTAATTATTTTATTGGTCGTACCGAATTTGATTCTCCAGATGTGGATAACGAGGTGCTGATCGATGCAACTTCGGTATATCTAAAGACCGGTGATTACTACGAAGTGAAGATCACAGATGCCGCCGATTTCGATCTTTACGGAGAGCCATTAAATGTCAACACTGAAAAGCCAAAAAGAAAGGAATTGAAGATTAAGTCTGTATAATACGATGTCGATCTTTAAATTTGAATTTAAAGATCGATATTTTTAAAAATGACACGAATAAATAGAAAGCTTGGTTTCTTCAAACGTAACTATTATTCCATCTTCGGTTCTCTGTGGTTAGCTTTGGGAATAGTTTACTATCTAAACAAGAATTATTCTGAAGAAAAACTGCTTACCTTCAATTTTGTGATCTCTATTTGCTACGTGATCCTTAGTATGCTTTATTTCTATAAGGCCTTTGGAAAACCTGAAAATAACAAGGAGTTCATCGAATGGGATGATAATGTATTGAATTACAAGCCAATTAGAGGGAAAATTCATTCTTATAAGATCAATGATTTAATAAATTTGAAAGTTTCCAATAGTAATCTAATTATTAAAGCCCCAGACGCTAAAGGCACCATGGCAGAGTTAAATGGTTATTCTGAAACTGACCTTCAGAAATTAGAATCTCGATTCGGTTCTTTCTAAGCTTACTTTTTCCGCTTACGATAGTCAATATATACGTAAAGGCCATAGATGACTATTCCGGCTCCACCTATCCAGTAAAGTCCGTTCTTCAAACTTGTCGTATCCTGCCCAAAATAGGCAATGGCAAAAGAAAGTGGGATGATCCCGGTAAGTGTGGCCAGGATGAACTTACGGTATTTCATGCTCAACATTCCGGCGATAATGCTAATGGCATCGTTAGAAAGAAATGGAGAGATCCTAAAAATTGCAATGGTCCAGAAGCCGTATTCTGAAACCCAGTATTCCACTTTTTTGTTTTTCGATTTTCCCATAACCTTCTCTAGGTTATCTTCACCCAGCCATTTCCCGAGGTAGAAGGCGATAGTTGAAGCGCAGTATACCCCAGCGATGGAAATAAGCGCCCCTCCCCAGAAGCCGTAAGCCAAAACCGCCACGATCATGGGAAGCCAGGAAGGGAAAACCACCAGGAAGATCTGCAGGATCATCACGATAATGATGGCAACCGGCCCCCAGAATCCAAAGCTTTCAAAATGTGCGCTGATCTTTTCTTCGTCATTGCTCCATAAAATATCCCAGGTTTCATTCAGAAACTCCTGAAAGGATGAATGCGCAAAATATAAGATTAGAAGACCGGCTACTGTGCTCAAGGTTAGGATGTAAGAAATTTTTTTGGACAAAAGTTCTTATTTGGTCTCGTTAGGAATCACTGATCGAGGAAAAGATATAAAAAAGGCGGAAATGTAAATTCCCGCCTGACTTAAATCTTTGATAAAGTTTTAGTTGGAATCCTCAGGATTTAATAGCACCGGTTCACCGTAGCCTAAGTCTTCAAGCTTTTCCAGTTGAGTTTCGGCATCACCAACAATGAGGTAATACATCCTTTCGGGGTCTACATATTTTCTGGCCAGGTCCTGTATATCTAAAACACTAAGCTCTTCGGTCACCTTCTCTCTTTCCTTTATATAATCATAATTATAGCCATAATCACTGATCTCACGCAGCATATTCAGTTTTGCGCCCAGGGTCTCGAACTTCCTGGCGTTACTTTTTATCATATAGCTTTTGGTGACTTCAAGGTCTTCAGAGGTGAAGGTAGATGCGTAATCTTTCACTATATCCCGAACCAGTTCTGCAGCTTCATAAGTGATATTGGTCCTAACGCCACTGCTTATCATAAAAGGTCCGATATAAGACCTGTCTGCGAAGCCGGAGCGTATACCATAAGTGTAACCCTTGCCTTCGCGTAATTGCTGGGTTAACCTGGAAGCAAAGCTGCCACCACCAAGACGGTAATTCATGACCTCTGCCGGGTAAAAATCATCATTTTTTGCTGAAAGACCCGGCGCACCAAAGGCAAGAACAGATTGTTTAGCTCCGGGAACATCGTAAAAATAAACCTTCGATTTTTGTGGGGGTGTGAATTCTGGTATTTCTGGGAATTTAACTGGCTTTGGAGGCCAGCTTGCCGAGATGGCTTTTACTGCATCTACCGCATCTTCCTTTTCCACAAAGCCCGCCACGAGGAAAGTAGAGGCCAGGGGAGAAAGGTTTTCTTCGTAAAAATCCTTTAGATCTTCAAGACTCAAATTCCTCAGAGTTTCCGGAGTTCCCAGTTCATTATAAGAAAGTATGCTGTTTTCCCCGTAAACCAGTTTTTTAAATTCATTCTCAGCGATGGAGTTGGGATCTCCCTTTTCTTCCTGTAGCTGGCTAAGACTTTGCTGTTTGATCAGTTCAAATTCCTTTTCATCCCACCTTGGCTGAAGAAGGATTTCCTGAACGAGGTCCATGGTTTCTGAAAAATTCTTGGCCAAAGTATTTCCCGAAATGCTGATTTTTTCTTCTTCAGAATTCACATAGATGGACGCACCCAGTAATTCTATGGCTTCCTCGAGTTCTGCCGGGGTTCTTTTAGCCGTTCCCCTGGTCATCATGCTCGCCAGCATATGTGAGGCTCCTGCCGTAGCTGCTGTTTCCAGGAGCTGCCCACCCTTGATCTCCAGGCTGAATTGAACCACAGGTACTTCTTTGTTCGTGATCCCCATGATCTTCATCCCTGAGGGCATTCGCGCATCCCAAATTTTAGGAATATTCAGTTCGGGTTTGCCATGATATGGAGGTTCCTTACTACGGTCGAAACTTGAAGCTGTTTTTTCGTAGGAAACTTTCTGGTTAGGATCAAATTTTTCTTCGGCTCCCTCTACGACTTTTTCTTCTACTACCTCGGCTTTTTCAGATCCTTCTAGCGCAAGCTCCAAACTCCCTTTTGGGACGAAGCTCGTAGCCACATAATTTTTGTCATTGACATATTTATTGAAAACACGCATTACATCGCCGGTTGTTACCACCAATAGTTTATCCACCTCTTTATTTATAAAATTGGGGTCTTTGGCGAAGATTTCATACTGCGCTAACTGAAAACCTTTACCTAAGACACTGGAGATGGAATTATAAAAATTGGTTTCCAGCCCGGCCTTTATTCTTTTAAGGTCTTTTTCCGGGATACCGTTTTGTTCGAATTCTGAAAAACTTTCTTCGATCGCCAACTTAACAGAATCCAGGTCTTTGCCCTCATAGGCTCTCACCTGCAGCATTAACTGGCCGGCCAGTTCTGAAGGATAATTGAACATTTCTACCTGGGAAGTAAGGTTCTTTTCTTCCACCAGTTTCTTATAAAGAGGCGCATTTTTTCCATTGGCCAGGTAGCTGGCGAGGATCTCCAGGGCAAAGGAATCGGGATGATAATAATGCACTGAAGGCCAGGTGAGGGTCAGCTCCGGCAGTTTGGCGAAATTATCCTCGTGGTAGAGGTTCTTGATTTCAACTAGGCTTACCGGTTTCTTTTCTAATTCTTCTATATCTGGTCCCCGGTCTATTTCGTCAAAATATTTGTGAACCCATTCCTTGGCCTGCTCCTTGTCAAAATCCCCAGAAATGGTGAGGATCACGTTGTTCGGAACATACCAGCGGTTATAGAAATCCTTTACGTCCTGTAAAGTGGCATTCTGCAGGTCTTTCAGACTGCCTATTACCTGCCAGTGATAAGGATGACCTTCTGGATAAAGGTTCCTGTCTACCACATAATAGGTATGCCCATAGGGGCGATTATCAACCCTTTGTCGCTTCTCGTTCTTTACGACCTGTTTTTCCTTGGCCAGTACAGGTTCTGTAACTGTATTGATAAAAAATCCCAGTTTGTCCGCTTCAGCCCAGATCATCTTTTCCAGAGCGTCGTTAGGAACGGTCTGAAAATAGTTCGTACGGTCGCGGCTGGTAGAGCCATTGGCACCAGAACCTCCAATTCTGGCACTTAATTTGTCAAGGCCGCCTTTACCGAGGTTTTCAGACTCAAGAAACAGCAGGTGTTCGAATAAGTGGGCAAAACCCGTGCGACCTTCCTTTTCCCTGGCCGAACCAACATGCGCAGTCAAAGCCACAGCTACTACTGGGTCTGAATGGTCCTGATGAAGAATTACCTTTAGGCCGTTCTCCAGGTTAAAGGTTTCAAAGTCTACCGAAAAATTCTTTGATTCCTGTGCAACCACAGTGGTTCCCAGGAATAATAAGAGATTTAAAAATTTAAGGGTCTTCATTTTCTAAATAATTAGTAATCGTAACCAGTATTGTTCGTAAAAAATATGGCATTGGCGAAAAACAGTTTTCCGTTTTGCCAGAATGCCCGGAAGAGGGGATTGTCTACCATATAAATCACACTTCCGCTACCTAAAGGTACTTCTCCAAAAACCAGCGAATTATTAAGTTTTTTAACCGCTTCACTTCCGGCGAAGCCTGAAACGATCTCTGGCTCTTCAAGATAAGAAACATTATATCCATCTTCCAGCAGGGAATAACTGTCGCCGCTGAGCTTTAATGAAAAATATTTATCAGGATAACCGAATGCCAGCGGATGGGTGTTATCGAGTTTTGTTCTAATGATACTTCCGGTAATAAGGTCCTTAATGCTTTCACGTTCACGTTGTGCATAAGGTACCAGGTTGGGTTTAGAAGCCAGGCTATCCTTTTCGATGGTCTTATTCTCCATAATACCAAAGCCTTCCTTTTCAGTGAAATTACTTACCGCTCTGCCAATTGCGATCAGTTTTCCGCCAGCCTTTACCCAGGAAGTAATCTTTTTCATGTTATCCTCGTTCAGGAAGTCTGAATACCAGCCTTCAGGCAATATCAATACATCGAATTCACTTAGATCTATCCTGTTAAAATAATCGGCCTCAAGAGGAGTCACTGGATAATTAAGATCCTGTTCAAAATAATACCATACTTCCCCAAAATTAAGAGAGGATATTTCATTTCCTTTTAGGACCGCTACCTTCTGGCGGTTGATGATCTTTATGTCTGAGGAGCCGAAATCGGGTCCGCTACCGGCGAAACTCGTTTCAGCAGTAAGAAGCTGTCTTTTGTAATTATTGGCGATCTCGACAAGTTTGGCGTCAAAATCCTCGACTTTAAGGTTGTCACTTTTGGTAATGACCAGGCTGCCTGGCTCGAATTTCTTTCCATGGCTCTCAAAGGCTACCTCGCTAAAGCGCACTTTTATACCATTTTTCAAAAGTTCCGAAAGAAATTGTGCATCCTGCATACTGTCCCACTTGGTAATATATCCCGCAGCATTAGGGTTTGCCTTGTTTTGCACTTCAGGGGCAGCAGAAGCCTTTCCGTCGTTTATTAGCTTGCCACTGGCTACGGCATCCAGGCCATAGGCGTAAGGCAAGCTCCAGGCAGTGATATCATAAGTAAGCGAATCCATTAGTTTCGTCTTTGGCTCGAACAAGACTTTTACCATCTTAGCTTTGGGCTGGTTCGTAGAGATGATCAAAGTGCTTGCGTCTGCATCCAGACTACCGTTTGAATTAGAATTGAATTTATAACCATTGATCCTGCCGGAGTTGGCGTAAGAGTATTTGATCTCATGCCTGTCCAGCAGTGCCTTTAGAGTAGCTAATTTATCTGGAGAACCCTGCAGGGCATAACTTTTATATTCAAAATCTGTCTTATCGAAATAATCCTGGAATTCATTATTGAGTTCAGCAGCATTTTTTGAAGCGACCTCTACCGTAGACAGGCCGGTAGTATGGTGGTGTTCCACACGATCCTTCAGGCTTAGCACATAGCCTTCATCGGTTTCTATGCCCAGACCAGCACGGCCATGCCCGGCCTGTTCGTAGGTCATACCAATCGCTCCCATATAAGTTGGGTAGGTATCTCCGTAACTAGGGTAAAGCAGATCGAATCTTTCACCGGTGAAATATAACCAGCCTTCCCTGTCGAAGTATTTAGCATGATTCTTCCCGATCCTTGTTTGAAAATCCCTCTGGAAAGGGGTGATGATCTCGTGGAAAGGTTCAGCCGCCGGCGCAAAATAGTAAGGGTCATTTATTCCCTGCTCATGGAAATCAACATGTATATGTGGCATCCATTGATTATAGATTTTCAGCCTTTCCCTGGTTTCTACCTGCGTGGCCCAGGCCCAGTCCCGATTGAGGTCGAAAAGATAATGATTAGGTCTGCCGCCAGGCCAGGGTTCATGATGTTCAGCCGCAGCCTGGGAAGTATTATAAGGTTCGGTCTTTACCTGGTTATACCAGTTGGCATACCTGTCCCTGCCATCGGGATTCATGCAGGGGTCTATGATGACCACGGTATTCTCAAGCCAGTCTTCTTTTTCGGTAATTAGCGAATAAAGGGTCTTCATGCTCGCTTCGGTACTGGAAGCCTCATTTCCGTGAACATTGTAGCTTAACCAGACGATGGCGATTTCATTATCAGGATTTCCATTGCCAAGCCCGGCATTTTTCAAATGTGCAGCCCTGATATCTTCCAGTCTCTTTATATTCTTTTCAGAAGAAATTATTGCGTAGGTGAGAGGTCGGCGTTCATTGGTTTTTCCGTAGGTATGATAATCTACCATGGATGAATTTGCAGCTACGTGATTAAAATAGTTAACCACGTCTGCATGTCTGGAAAACTGACTCCCCAGTTCGTAACCAAGGAATTCTGAAGGAGATTTAAGATTTTGTGCGAAAAGTATCTGAGCAGTAAAAAATAAAAGGCATAGCAGGGAATACTGATATTTCATTAATTCAGGTTTTGGTTTGCACCAGTAAATATAAAGCCTACTGCGAAAAATTAGGCCTTAGGGCTTATAATTTCTTAGATAAGTAAGCAGATTTTAGTTCCAGACATCGTTCTGAAGCCACTCAACGGCATTTTTTACATATGGTACATACTCACAGGGCTCATAATGACCGAGACCAGGCGCTACTTCCATGGTGACATCGGTACCCGCGCTTCGGGTAGCTTCAACCCATTCCTGGGTTTCTGCCAAAGGAAAGAGCTCATCATTCTCTCCATGAATTACATACAGGGGGATGTTGATCTGTCTGGGAGTCCCGGCGGTACTATAAGTGTTATAGGAACTTACCATAGGGATGGAAGCGCTAAAGAGGCCCTGGACAACTTCAGCATAAAACCAGGCACCATTCCCTCCGTTGCTGTAGCCGGTCACAACCACCCTGTCTTCATTCACGTTCTGGTATTTATTAACCAGGAACAGGAGACTAAGTATCATCTGCTGGTTAACAGCATCTGTCCATAAATTATTACCTCCGTTGGGACTTAGGATGATCGGGTCTATTGCTTCAAAGCCAGGTTCGGTATAACAAGCCGTGGATTTATGGGCATCCGGATTTCCGCCGGAGGCACCATGCAGGGTGAGAATCAATGGACGTTCCGAAGTACCTGCGCTTTCAGGAATTATAAGTCTGAAATTCCAGGTCCTGCCTTCCACACTTTGAAGGCTTACATCATTTACCCCGGTAGTGAGGTCTAATGCCTGGAAATCTGCCTCAACATCGGCACTTGTCCGGTCTGGGGTGCTGGGAGAATCATTATCATCTGAAGAACAGCTAATACTGAAAAACGTGATCAATACTACGAGGATGGACCTAAAAACTAGCTTTTTCATGATGATGAAGGATTAATTTCTCTAAGATAAGAAATAATCCAGTATGTTAATCTTATATAAAAGCGGAGCTATGGGGTAATTCAGAATTTAGTTTCCTCTTCAAAAGGTTTTATATTTACGGTAATTTTTAAGACAATTGATGGCTATAGAGCAGATACCTTACTCAGAAACAAATTATTTCTCAGATCTCATCCTTGATTACCTTTCTGAAAAGGAGGAATTGAAGAACTTTTATAAGCGCTTTCCCCGTATTGATAATTTCGAAGCCCAGATAAAGGAAAAAAGCGAGTCTTATGACCATAAGATTAGACAGGACCTGTTTGAGGTTCTTACTGAGCAGTATCGGGAATTAGATGTTTCTGATAAGACGCGAAAGAATATTGAGGTTTTAAAGGAGAAGAATACATTTACCGTGGTTACCGGTCACCAGCTGAATTTATTTACCGGGCCGCTGTACTTTCTTTATAAGATCGTTTCTACCATCAATCTAACCAGCCGTTTAAAGGAAAGATATCCGGAAAATGATTTTGTGCCGGTTTACTGGATGGCAACTGAGGATCATGATTTTGAGGAGATCAATTTCTTTAATCTGCATGGAAAGAAATTCAAATGGAACAAGGCTGATGAAAGGGCCGGAAAAACGGCCGTTGGGAAACTTTCTACCAAGGGGCTGAAAGATGTTTTTGAACTCTTTTCCGCGGAACTTGGAGGAGGCGAAAATGCTGAAAAACTGAAGGCCCTATTTGAAAATGCTTATCTAAACCATGATAACCTTACCGATGCCACCCGCTACCTCGCTAATGAGATCTTTGGGGAATACGGTCTTGTGATCGTGGCTGCAGGAGATGCGAGGTTGAAGAATCATTTTGCTCCCTACGCTAAAAATGAGCTTCTTAAACAGGTTTCCTATGAAAAGACCTCCGCCAGTGTAGAAAATTTGAATTCCCTTGGGTATAATGTACAGGTGAACCCTAGGGAGATCAACCTATTCTATCTAAATGAGGAGATTAGGGAAAGGATCATCAAAAGAGAGGATAAATACTATGTTCACGAAACCGAAATTTCCTGGAGTGAAGACGAGATCCTGAACGAATTGCAGCAATACCCTGAGCGCTTTAGCCCTAACGTGATGATGAGGCCTTTATATCAGGAAGTGATCCTACCTAATCTATGCTATATAGGTGGAGGCGGTGAACTGGCTTACTGGCTGGAGTTAAAGGATTATTTTGAAGCTGAAAAGGTGATGTTTCCTATACTATTGCTCAGGAATTCAGCCTTGTTGCAAAGTGCCAAGCAAAATTACAAAAGAGAAAGACTGGATATTTCTATCCCGGAACTTTTCCTAAAGCAACATGAACTTATCAACAGGAAGGTAAGAAAGATCTCAAATATTGACATTGATTTCTCACCTCAGAAAGAGCATTTGGTGAAACAGTTCCAGGAAATGTATGAATTGGCAGAAAAAACAGATCAGTCTTTCCTCGGGGCTGTAAAGGCACAGGAAGTAAAACAGCTAAAAGGCCTGGATAATCTTGAAAAAAGACTGCTTAAAGCTCAAAAACGTAAATTGAAGGACGAGGTGGAGAGGATCACTGAAATACAGAACGATCTCTTCCCTAACCGAAGTTTACAGGAAAGACAAACCAACTTTTCAGAATTCTATGATGAATATGGAGAAGATCTTATCACTCAGTTACTGAATAATCTTGATCCTCTGGATGCTAACTTTAAAATTTTGACCTTTGGAAAAGAATAGAATGCATACCATAGACATGGATCTGGTTGAAATGACCCTGGATGTCATGAAATATACCATAGACCGGATCTCCAATGTGACCCCAGAAATGGGATCTCCTAAAAAGGAGGAAGACTTATTGCGTATAGTGGGAGAAACGATCACCCCCGAAGGTATTGGCGGGGAGAATGCTTTTCAGTTATTTCGGGATGTGCTGGTAAAGGCTACCGTACCCATAGATCATCCAAGACACCTGGCTTTTGTGCCTGCGGCGCCCACAAGGGCCGCCATCATGTTCGACCTGGTAACTTCAGCCTCGAGCATACATGGTGCATACTGGATGGAGGGTGCCGGAGGGATATTTTGCGAGAACCAGGCCATGAAATGGCTGGTGTCGCTAACCAAACTGCCCGAAGGTGCTTTTGGTGTATTTACAAGTGGAGGCACTGCGGCGAATTTATCGGCTTTGGTGACGGCAAGAGAAGAATGGAGAGAGCAGAAGCCCAAACATGCAAGAGAAAGAGCCTTACTAATGACCTCTACCGGGGCTCACAGTTCTATAAAATCCATGGCCAAGGTAATGGATGCAGATGTTCACCTGATAGATTCAGATGATGAATTCCTTTCTGGTGATGAACTTAAGGATGCAATAAAAGGTCTCAGCGAGCATGACCGGGACAGGCTATTTGCAGTAGTGGCCACGGGAGGAACTACTAATGCGGGAATTATTGATGACCTGCAGGGAATTGCCGATGTTTGCGAAGAAGAGAATATCTGGTTGCATGTAGATTGTGCTTATGGCGGTGGAGCCCTGGCGGCTAATTCGGTCAGGTTTTTATTCAATGGGATAGAAAAGGCAGATAGTATTACCATAGACCCCCACAAATGGTTGTTCTCTCCTTACGATTGTGGCGCCGTGATCTATAAGAACCTGGAACTGGCGAAAAAAGCCCATTCCCAAAAGGGAGCTTACCTGGAGATCTTTAAAGATGAAGGAGCACAGGGCTTTAACCCGGCCGATTACCAGATCCAGCTTACCCGTCGATTAAGAGGAATGCCTTTGTGGTTTTCTTTAGCCATGCATGGGACAAATAAGTATAAAGAAGCTATAGAACGTGGGATAGAACTGGCCAAAATTGCTGAAGAAAAAATCAAGAATGGCTCTAACCTTGAACTGGTGAGGCCTTCAAGTCTATCTGTGGTTTTATTCAAAAGAAAGGGTTGGACTGCTGAAGATTACCGGGACTGGACCTATAGAAATCATAATTCGGGATTCGCGCTGGTCACTCCCTCCATCTGGAAGGAAGAAAGCGTGATAAGATTTTGCTTTATAAATCCCGATACTACCGAAAAGGATATAGACGAGATCCTGGCGACACTGGAATAAGTATATATCAGTCTATTTCATATTCCAGCCTCATGGTGATCGAAGCTGTTTTATTTTTATCGGCGGTGTTATAAGCGCCGCTCCAGCTATAGTCTTCGCCGCTGTTCTGGCCTGTGATCTGAAAAACGCCCATACCGGCGTTTTTGAGATCTCCGAGACTACCACCGCTGTTTTCGGCGATCTTTTCGGCTCTTAACCGGCCGTCTTCGGTGGCTTTAGAGATCATTTCGATCTTAAGGTCGGCAAGCCTGGTGTAGTAATATCGTGGGGGAGAGGAATTGAACTGCACACCTTTGTTGAGCAATTGAGTGATCTCCCGGGAGACCTCCTCGATCTTTTCAACCTCATTAGATTCGATCTTTATAGGCTGCACCAGTTCATACCCCTTAAAGATGCTGCCGGTGAAGTTACCGTTCTGGTACTGGTTTTCGCGTTGCTCCACTGTCTGGACAGAATTGAAGACTATATTCTCCGGTTCGATTCCCTGTTCTACCAGGTAATTTTTTACGATTTCCTTATCCCGGTTTAACTGTTCATAGGCTTTCTCCAAATTAGGGTTCATGCGGCTGAAGCGACCTTCCCAAACAATAAGGTCTGAAATGAAATTCTCACTTCCCGAGCCGGTCACCGAGATGACTCCATCCGGGTTAGCGCGGGAAACATACGAGTTACCCAGTAAATAGGCAGAGAGGATAATGGCTATCGAAAAAATGACCGCAGGAAAATATTTCATATGTAACAAATTAGACCACTCTAAATATAAATAATCTCCCGCATCTGTAAACGGAAATTTCCTTCCGAAGATTTAGAAGTAAATAGACCTGTTTTTTAATTTTTGCGTTTAAATAAATGAATATTGCTTTTTGTAAGAAGCTGTATTCTATATAGTTAAATGATTCCGATTTATTTTTTTTGTATATTCAGTTCTGTGAAAATCTCGAGTATACGAAGATTTTCACTCTCCTAAGTAACCACTAAACCAATCAATATTATGAAAAGACTATTTGTACTTTTTGCGATCATTCTTTTTAGTTTTTCATCTTATGCCCAGGATTCGGGAGATGCAAAATCTGCTATCAAGGAGAATTCTGAAATAATGCATGAAGCTATGAAAAATGGTGACTATGAAAAATTTAGTTCTTTCTTCGCTGAAGATGTGATGTTCAAAATGTCGGGACATCAGCCTATAAGCGGCAGGGCTGCCGTGACCGAGGCTCACAAGCCCATGGCGCAGCAGGAAATGCAGCTGGTGATAAATACCGAAGAGGTTCAGGATTTTGGAGATTATGCCCACGAGATAGGGAATTACGAGATACATACTAAAGACGGGCAAAAGGTAGACCACGGGCATTACTCGACCTTGTGGAAAAAAATAGATGGTGAATGGAAGATCTACCGTGACGTGATCAGTACTTCGGTATCTGCAAAATAAGACTTCAGCAGTTGAAAAATTTAAAGTCTCGTGTATACACGAGACTTTTTTATTGTAAAGAAAAAATCCCCAAGTTAACTGAGGACTTTTAATGTAGGGCAAAAAAAAGATTAATCATTATGCATTTAACAGCAAGTAGGTGATAAGTATTATCATAAATAGATCGACTCCATAAATAGGAATCGTTTCCTTGGGAAGCAACCAGGCCGATTCTTTAAACCTATTCCTTTTCCTGTTTCTGCTTCCCGTTTCAATTTACATGATTTGGATACTGTAAAGTTAACTTCCTGTTTCTAAATAAAATATCAACAGATAAGAATTAAATATTAAAAAATTTGAGCTGCTGTTAAAGAAAGAAGGTTTTTTTATGACTCTGACTAAAACCGATTGTTTCAGAGAATAATTCAGGGAGTCTTAAGGTCCCGTTTTGCGATTAAAAAGAAGTGGTAATAACAAGGAAATTAATAGGCTGTATTTATTTTATTTTTAGCTCATTTTCCTATTTTTGCGCATGCAAAACAACGTACTCATCTTAGACTTCGGTTCGCAGTACACCCAGCTTATCGCGCGCAGAGTAAGAGAGCTGAATATTTACTGCGAAATTTATCCCTACAGTAAAATTCCAGAAGATTTATCGGGTTTTAAAGCGGTTATCCTTTCAGGAAGTCCGTTTTCGGTAAGAGCAGAAGATGCTCCCCATCCAGATCTTTCCCAAATTAGAGGTAAACTTCCTATCCTGGCAGTTTGTTATGGAGCACAGTACCTGGCCCATTTCTTTGGTGGGAAGGTAGAGCCTTCAGACACCCGGGAGTACGGAAGGGCAAACCTTTCTGTGATCAAGGATGCTGAAACCCTTTTTGAAGATATTACCGAGAATTCGCAGGTATGGATGAGCCATAGTGATTCCATCATCAAACTTCCTGAAAACGCGGTGAGACTTGCTAGTACCTCAGATGTACTGAATGCGGCCTACCGTATAGAAGGTGAGGAAACCTACGCGATACAGTTCCACCCGGAGGTATATCATTCGACCGATGGAAAGCAGTTACTGGAGAACTTCCTTGTTAAGATCGCCGGAACCAAACAAACCTGGACTCCAGGAGCCTTTGTAGATCTTACGGTAGATGAGCTGAAGGAAAAGATCGGGGATGATAAAGTAGTGCTTGGCCTGAGTGGAGGAGTAGATTCTACGGTGGCGGCGGTATTGCTGCATAAAGCTATAGGCAAGAATCTATACTGTATTTTTGTTAATAACGGCTTATTAAGAAAGAACGAATTCGAAAGCGTTCTGGATCAATATAAACATATGGGGCTTAATGTTAAGGGAGTTGATGCTTCGGCACGATTTCTGGATGCCCTGAAGGGATTAAGCGATCCTGAAGAAAAACGTAAGGCCATCGGTAATACCTTTATCGAGGTATTTGATGATGAGGCTCACGAAATTACAGATGTGACCTACCTTGCCCAGGGAACTATCTATCCAGATGTGATAGAGTCTGTTTCGGTAAACGGGCCATCGGTTACTATCAAATCTCATCATAACGTAGGGGGATTGCCAGATTTCATGAAACTGAAAGTGGTGGAACCATTAAGGATGTTATTTAAAGATGAGGTAAGGAGAGTAGGTAAAGAACTTGGAATAGATAAGGAATTATTGGGTAGACATCCTTTCCCGGGACCGGGACTGGCTATCAGGATCCTTGGCGATATCACTGCAGAAAAAGTGAGGATACTTCAGGAAGTAGATCATATATTTATCCAGGGCCTAAGAGACTGGATGCTGTATGATAAGGTATGGCAGGCAGGCGCGATCCTTTTACCTATACAGTCTGTTGGAGTGATGGGAGACGAAAGGACCTATGAGCAGGTAGTTGCATTAAGAGCTGTGGAATCTACCGATGGAATGACCGCAGACTGGGTGAATTTGCCTTATGAATTCTTACAAAAAACATCCAATACAATAATAAACCGTGTTAAGGGCGTTAATAGAGTGGTATATGATATAAGCTCCAAACCACCTGCAACCATAGAGTGGGAATAAAAAATTATCGTTACAACCTAAATCTTTAAGAATGAAGTATCTATTTGTAATATGTTTTCTTTTTCAAGTCTATTCGACCTCGGCTAATGCCCAGGCTTATAAATATCATACGGTAAAGAAGGGAGAAACCGTTTTCAGTATCTCCCAGACCTACAATATTGATGAGGAAGATATTTACAAATACAATCCCGATGCTAAGGAAGGGATCGGCATTAATGAAAAGCTGGTCATCCCGGTAAGTACTTCCAAACCTGAATCGAAGACAAAAGCCGCTTCCCAGTTCGTGGAGCACAGGGTAAAAAGAAAGGAAACCCTTTACAGCCTTGCCAGAGAATACAAGGTAAGCGTAGACGATATCAAAAGATATAACAAGCAGCTTTATTCGAAGGAACTTCAAATGGGAGAAACCATCAGGATTCCTGTAGGAGGTTCAAATTCAACTGAAGATTCGGGATCGCTGATTGCAGATAATACCAGCAAACCTTCGGCCCCGGCCAATCCTGCGAAAAGCCAGATCACCAGCACCAGGGAGCATATTGTTCTACCTAAGGAAACCAAGTTTGGGATCGCCCGTAAATACGGGATGACTCTAAAAGAACTCGATGCCCTGAACCCAAAAGTTGAGGTACTACAACCCGGAATGATGATAAGGGTAGGCACCGACGTTCTGGAAGACGAACCGGTGATCATTACCGATGAGCGTTTCAGGTTCTACGAGGTACAGCCTAAAGAAACCCTTTTCAGCCTTACCAGGAGATTTGGAGTGAGCGCCGATTCTCTTAAGCAATTGAATCCTGCCTTGAAAGACGGACTGAAATTCGGGATGGTTTTAAAAGTGCCTGAGAATCCTGAGGGAAAAGGCACCGAAGAGAACGACTATTTCAATATGGCCGATGCAGCCAATATGAAGATAGACCTGAGCAGCTCTGTGAATAACAGAAGTACTAAAGAAATCGCGGTAATGCTGCCGTTCCATCTGAATAAGATAGATGCAGATTCTATCGAAACCTATCGCAATTCAATTCTGAATGAAAGAGTGGTAAGGATTTCCCTCGATTTTTATTCCGGAGTTTTAATGGCGGTAGACAACGCAAAATCCATGGGTATCTCTACCAATCTGAAAGTTTACGATACCAAACGTGATCCTTCACAGGTTGCGAACATCATCAACACTAATGATTTTTCCAATGTAAATGCGGTGATCGGACCTTTCCTTAAGGAGACCACTGAAGCTGCGGCCTCCAAGCTGGAATCCAGGAACGTACCGGTTATCAACCCGCTTTCCAATCGAAGCATGAGAGGTTTTGAAAACCTTTTTCAATCCAGGCCTAGCGATGAGATCCTGAAAAATGCCATGTTGGATTATATTTCCAGGAATGCACAGGCTAAGAACGTGATCATCATTGCCGATGGGCAGGCATTCCAGATCAAAAGTGAATTGACCAGTATGATCCCTTCCGCCAGGACCGTTACGCCAACCAATAATTATGTTTCAGAAGAGACGCTGAAAAAGATGATGAGTCCGGGAGCTAACTGGGTGATCCTGGAGTCTGAAAACATTAACGTGGTAAGCAGCGCTACTTCAGCATTGAACCGGCTGGCCAGGGAAAATGATATTACCCTTTTAACTACCAATAAGAACAATGCTTACGAGAGTGATATTATTTCTAACAACCACCTGGGGACTTTAAAGTTTCATTATCCTTCTGTAGACAGGGAGTATGATATCGCGGCTTCTGAAGATTTTATAAATGATTACGAGGAGAGATTCGGGATCCAGCCAAATCAGTATGCTCTTAGAGGATACGATCTAACCATGGACGTCCTGTTGAGACTTGCTTCTGCTGAAGATCTATATGAATCTTTTGAAAGATATCCCGGTTATACCGAATATTTTGAAAGCAAATTTCACTATATGCCAAAATCGGGAGGCGGTTTCGCTAACGACGCGATTTATATACTAAAGCTGAACAAGGACCTAAGCATAACTAACGCCAATGACTTCTAAAGTTAAATATCTCGGAGATCTCAGGACAGAATCTAAGCATTTACAAAGTGGTTCCAGGATGATCACCGATGCCCCGGTTGACAACCATGGTAAAGGAGAGGCTTTCTCCCCAACCGATACGGTGGCAAATGCTCTTGCTACCTGTATGCTAACGGTAATGGGTGTCAAGGCGGAATCCCTAGGAGTAGATATGAAAGGAGCCAGTGCCGAGGTTACCAAGACCATGGCTGATGAACCTAGACGTATTTCCAGGATAGATGTTGCTATACATTTCCCTAGAAAGTTTGATAAAAAAGAAACCGAAATTTTGGAAAGGACCGGAAGAACCTGCCCGGTGCTGCAAAGTCTTCATCCAGATATAGAGAAGAATATTAGCTTTTCTTATTCATGAAAAATTCGATCTTGCTTTTGTTTTTTCTGAACTTTTGTCCTTGTCTACCTGCTCAGGAAAAGATCGAAAAAATAAGCTGGCAGGAAGAAAGGCCCTTGACCTGGGCCGATTTTAAGGCTGCACCGGATTACTCCATTTCTTATTCTGCGAATACGAATTCAGGAATCAGTTATTCCTGGAATTACAGCACCGCTACAGGTGAGCCGGTCTTGGAATATGAAGTTTTCAGTAATTTTTATCCTAAGCGGTCCTGGGTGAAAGGTATCGAGAATGAGGAATATCTTCTGGCCCACGAACAGTTGCACTTTGACATTTCAGAATTACATGCCCGGAAACTCAGGAAAGCCGTGGAGGAATATGAAATAGGACGAAATATTCGCAGAGACCTGAGAAATATTTATGACCGGATAGATAAGGAACGGGTCACGATGCAGAACCAGTTCGACCGGGAGACCTCGCATAGTGAAAACAGGAGTGCAGAGATGAAATGGAGAAAATTTATCGCTGCTGAACTAAAGAAACTGGGAAACTACTCTAATCAGTAATTCGCAACCTCTTTTTTGGCGCTTTCAAAATCTCGCAGAATCTCGTTTACAATTTCTGCGGCGGGTTTTATTTCATGAATAAGGCCCGAGATCTGCCCGATCTCAAGTTCACCTTCTTCCAGGTCACCTTCGAACATACCTTTTTTAGCTCTAGCCCTTCCTAAAAGTTCAATCAGTTCCTCTTTGCTTGGAGCCTTTGCATACAAATTCTGTATATCTTCATAGAATTTGTTTTTAAGCAGGCGTACCGGCGCCAGTTCCTTTAAGGTTAGTACAGTATCACCTTCTTTAGCGCTCACCACCATCTCCTTGAAATTCTTATGGGAAGAGGCTTCTGGGGTGGCCACGAACCTGCTGCCTATTTGAACGGCATCTGCACCAAGTACCATCGCGGCTAACATTCCCCTTCCTGTGGCTATACCACCAGCAGCGATTAAGGGAATCGAAATCTTTTCCTTTACCATTGGAATAAGGGTGAAGGTGGTGGTTTCATCCCTTCCGTTATGCCCTCCGGCTTCGAAACCTTCAGCAACTACGGCATCTACACCGGCTTCCTGGGACTTTATCGCGAACTTCACACTGCTAACCACATGAACCACTTTAATGCCATGTTCCTGTAAATGCTTGGTCCAGGTTTTAGGGTTGCCCGCCGAGGTGAAGACGATCTTAACTCCCTCCTTAATGATGATTTCCATGATCCTATCGATCTCCGGGTACAACATGGGAACATTCACCGCGAAAGGTTTATTGGTGGCCTTCTGGCATTTCTGAATATGTTCCCTAAGGACTTCAGGGTACATAGAACCAGAACCAATAATACCCAATCCTCCGGCATTAGATACAGCGCTGGCGAGTTTCCAGCCACTGGCCCAGATCATTCCGGCCTGGATTAAAGGATATTCAATATTGAAAAGTTCTGTGATTCTATTTTGGGTCGCCATTATTGTTTGAATTTGTTGTTCAAACATAACAATATAAATGCCTTCTTGAAACCCGGAGTACCAAATTTATTCGGGCATCTAGCCCTTTTGTATAGAAAAAAGGTTTTGTACTTAGGAGATGACTCCCGAACCTAATAATTCCTCATCTTTATACCAGGCGACGAACTGTCCCTCGGTGATGGAAGCCTGCGGTTCATCAAAGAGCACATACATGCCATTCTCTGTTTGGTATAGCGTTGCATCCTGTAAAGGCTGGCGGTATCTTATCCTGGCCTTAATTCTAAGTTCCTGGTCGTTTTCGATCTTCAGGTCCCGGCGTATCCAGTGTACTTCGTCCTGGGCGATAAAAAGACCTTTGCGGTATATTCCCGGGTGATCTTTCCCCTGGCCGGTATAGATCACATTTTCATCTACATCTGTATCTATAACGAATAAAGGTTCTGGAGTACCACCCACGGCAAGGCCTTTACGCTGACCCTTGGTGAAATAATGTGCCCCCTGGTGTTTGCCAACCACTTTTCCATCATTCAGCTGGTAGTCGAATTTTTTTGATAAATGCTGAAGCTGGTCAAGTTTTGAACTGAAATTATTCTTTTCCTCTTTAAAAGTATCATTATCTGCCGCTACTTCAACAATAACTCCTTCTTTAGGTTTTAATTTTTGCTGAAGGAAATCCGGTAGTCTAACCTTTCCAATAAAGCAAAGTCCCTGCGAGTCTTTCTTCTCTGCAGTGACCAGGTTCTGTTCTGCCGCGATCTTCCTTACCTCAGATTTCTGAAGTTCACCAATAGGGAAGAGGGTCCTCGAAAGTTGCTCCTGGGTTAACTGGCAAAGGAAATAAGACTGGTCTTTATTATTGTCTTTCCCGGCAAGTAACTGGTAGACCTTCTCGCCGTCCTTATCTATTTCTCCTTTACGGCAATAGTGACCGGTAGCCACGTAATCTGCACCAAGGGATAGGGCGATCTTCATAAAAACATCGAATTTGATCTCTCGATTACACAGCACATCAGGATTCGGGGTACGGCCACGCTCATATTCATTGAACATATAATCTACGATACGTTCCTTATATTGTTCGCTTAGATCTACCGTTTGAAAGGGGATGCCGAGTTTTTCGGCAACCATCATTGCATCATTACTGTCGTCCAGCCATGGGCATTCATCGGAAATGGTGACCGAATCATCATGCCAGTTCTTCATAAAAAGACCTATTACCTCATAACCCTGTTCTTTTAAAAGATAGGCTGAAACACTAGAATCAACACCTCCGGACAGTCCGACAACAACTTTTTTCATGCTTTAAAATATTATTCATTTTCAATACCCACTATGAAGTCGGATTGAGGGGCACAAAATTACGAAATAAAAAAAGGTGGCGAAAGCCACCTTTGATTCTATATATTCAGAAAGTTTATTGTCTTTCAAAACTAAGGCTGGAAGTAGCTGATAGGTTAGGAACAAAGGTAAACCTGTTAGCGCTGCTAAAGGTCACTGTTCCGGCTACGGGCTCGTCAAATCCAGGGACTTCTATGGTATACTGGGAATTCGAGGAGCTGCTCCATTCCCCGGTATCTTCAGCTGAAACACAATTGCCATCTACCGTTGAGTAAAAAGTAGAGCTAGCCGTTTCGTCGGCATTAAAGGTGATCGTTGAGCGTCCCGTACAGTCATCTACAGTCACTCCCGGTACATTAGTAGCATCCACAAGTACCCACGTGCCAATGATATTTCCGTTGGAACCTGCATCATCATCGTCGCTGCAGGCTATAAATAAAGTAATGGATAATAACAGTAATATGATCTTTTTCATAAGTAGTTAATTTAGTTTATCAAATATATTCAATTATTAATAATCTTCTTCTCTTTCCAATTTTCCTTCAGAATAATATTTCCAGGTGCCAAACTTATTACCCTCGAGGTAAGAGCCCTCCATGGTCTTTTCACTTTTTACATTATAATAAGTTGCGGGGCCATGTAATTTCCCGTTCTGATAGGTCAATTCTTTGGTAACCTGGCCATTGTCGGCATATATAAAACTCTTTCCATGTTTTTCGCCCTTAGAATACTCCGTCTTCTCAGCTAGTTTACCATTAGGGTAAAAGGTCTCCTGCAGGCCATGAAGAAGGTCATTCCTGTAATCTTCTTTCATCATGATGCTGTCTGACTGCTGATGAAAATAAAGCCATTCCCCTTCACGTTTTTTGTTTAACATTTTTCCTTCACTTATGGGTTTTCCCGATTGTGTGAAATAAGTGACCTGTACCGAGTCTGTATCCTCTTGAAATTCCATAATGGCGGAAGGATGCTGATAAAAACCTTTTTTGTAGAATTTAAAAATCCCGGTCTCCTGGCCATGTTCAAAATTACCTTCGAATTTAGGATCGAAAGTGCCCTCAAAATCTACTTTCCAATAGCCATGACGGCGTCCCTGGCTGTCTAACTGATTGTTTTGTGATTTACAAAGCGTTGAAAAAGAGAGTGATAAAATTAAAAAAATTAGATGTTTATTCATTTTTAACAAACATTAAACAGAATTATAGACTTTTTGGCTCTACATTTACGTACCAATGATTATTCAAAAGCTAATCAATAACTAAAACTTAGAATTATGAATTTTATTTTAAAAAATGTGAAATTAAGTTTCCTGGCGCTCATTATCTGCTTTGGTTTTACCGCATGTGATGAAGAAGATGATTTTCAATTTGATGATGACGTAACAGTGACTCCCGATCCAGATCCAACCGATGATGGAGGGGTAGAATCCAACAACATTCTCGATTTTGCTTCGGCAAATGGTTACACCACTTTTGTTGCAGCTGCAGAAGCTGCAGATCTAACTAGTGTATTAGTAGGTGATGATGAGCTGACCGTCTTCATGCCTACCAATGATGCTTTCCAGGCTTTATTAGACTCTAATGACGACTGGACTGCCTTGGGAGATATTCCAGAAGACCTTCTAGTAGAAGTATTGATGAACCATGTTCAGTCAGGAAGCCTGATGGCTGCAGATCTTAGTACAGGTTATCTTACCAGTATGGCTCAAACTGAAATTGATGGTGAAATGATAGATCTTAGTCTGTATGTAAATGTTGGTGAAACAGTAATGCTTAATGGAATGAGTACTGTAACCGATCCTGATAATGAGGTTGATAATGGGGTTGTCCACGTAGTAGACGCCGTTATTGGGTTACCAGATTTAACCACTTTTGCTACTGCAGATCCGGATTTTGATTCTTTAGAAGCCGCTTTAACTGAAGCTGAACTTGTAACAACTCTTCAGGGAGATGGGCCATTTACTGTTTTTGCCCCTGTTAATGACGCGTTCCAGGCCTTACTCGATTCTAATGATGATTGGACTGAATTAACTGATATTGATTCTGAAACTTTAACTGCGGTGCTTACCTACCATGTAATTTCAGGAATAAATGCTAATTCTGAAGATATTGACGATGGAACTATGGTTACCACCGTTCAAGGTCAAGATCTAACTATAAATAAAGATGGGGATGGAAATGTTACCGTAACCGACGCTACAGGAGCTACCGTAAATGTTGTTGCTGCGAATGTTCAGGCGACCAACGGTATCATTCATGCAGTGGATGGAGTACTGCTTCCAGATATGAGCGACGATTCCGAATAATTTTAAATTAATTGTTTGAATACTAAAGTCCTTGCTTCTTAAGCAGGGGCTTTTTTTATTCCTTTTTCAATCTTTGGCTAAGAGCATTCTTCGCTTATATCCTTAAGCAAATTTGACCGGGAATAAATAAACCATTCAACTTCAACCTGGAACCCGAGAATCAATTCTAAAATTTAATAGGTAGATTTAGTTTCCGGTATCTATAAAAAAAAAAGCCCCTTGATCAAGGGGCTTTTATATTCACTAGAAATTATTCTCAATTAGCGTTTCTGTTTTTTCTGCTGTTCTTCAGCCTGTTCCATCATTTCCTGGAACTTCCTGGTGAACCTGTTCTGCTTTTTAGGCTTTTTCTTGTTCTCCTGTATCTTCGCATGGATCTTATCTTCATCGATGATCACATACTTGATCACTAACATGATCCCAATGGTGATCAGGTTAGAAGTGAAGTAATATAATGAAAGTCCAGACGCATAATTGTTGAAGAATATCAACATGATTAGCGGCGAAAGATACATAAGGAACTTCATGTTGGGCATTCCCGGCTGCTGGCTGGCCTGCATATTCTGCCCTGTGGTCATCATCATATAGATAAAGATGGCAATAGAAGCAAGAATAGGGAATAAACTTACATGGTCTCCATAGAATGGAAGGTGAAATGGTAACTCTGCCACCACATCGTAACTTGAAAGGTCGTCTGCCCAAAGGAAACTTTTCTGTCTAAGCTGGAATGCACTTGGGAAGAACTGGAAAAGGGCATAAAAGACCGGGATCTGCATAAGCGCTGGTAAACATCCGCTCATAGGGCTGGCTCCCGCCTTGCTATAAAGCTTCATGGTCTCCTGCTGCTTCTTCATTGCATTATCCTTATACTTTTCATTGATCTCGTTGATCTCTGGTCTAAGTATCTTCATCTTGGCCTGGGACAGGTAAGACTTATAGGTAACCGGGGAAAGTACGATCCTTACCACGATGGTCATAGCAATAATTGCAAGCCCGTAGCTTGGCAGTACTCCCGCAAGGAAAGCAAAGAATGGAATGAACAGGTATTTGTTTATCCATCCAAAGATTCCCCATCCAAGAGGAATGATCTCATCCAGGTTACGGTCATAGTCGTTCAGGATCTTATAGTCTGCAGGACCATAATACCAGTTCATATTATAGTTGAGCTCTCCTGCCTTTAGATCTAATGGGATCGTGGAGGCGAAGGTCTTAGTGAATACCGTATCTACCTCTTCATCCTCGACCAGGTTCTCGACTTCGAATTTCGCGGTCTGGAAAGGAGTGTCGGTTAGAAGGATTGAGGTAAAGAAGTGCTGTCTATAAGCAATATAGCTTATGTCTTCCTCCTCGTCGTCTCCACTGGAAAGGCTGCTGTCGTCTCCATCTTCATGTTCATAGATAAGGTCGGTATACCTGTTTTCATAAGAAATACTCTTGGCATGTCGGTATCCCTTAAGTTTCCAGTCCAGTACAGGAGTTTGAGAAGAATTAAGTATTCCGGTTAATCCCTGTGAACGTACACTGAAATCCAGCATATATTCTCCTGGACGCATGGCATAGCGATATTCCAGGTATTCATCTTCAGAAACCTTAAGTTTCATGGAAAGCACCTGGTTACCATTACTTTCGGTTAACTGAGGTTCAAAATAAAGGTTTTCAGTATTCAGTGTCCTCCCATCGGTAGTGCTGAACTGCATATTCAGGGAGGCATTCCCATCTTTGATCAAATGTACCGGTAGGGAATCATAGGTCTTATAATTCTTCAGCCTTGCTTCCTCTATATATCCACCTTTATTAGAGATCTTCAATTCTAACAGGTCGTTTGAGATCGTGGTAGTTCCTCCTTCAGCAGAAGCCAGGGTCTCAGAATATCCAAAAGCTCCCAGGCGACGCTGGGCATCGGCAAGGGCAGTGGAGTCATTGCTAACTTTCCTTGGCTCCTTATCATCTGCAACCTGCGTGTCCTGAGAACCTTCTACCTGTTCTGTGGTAGTGGTCTCCTCTGCAGGAACTTCTTCAGGGGTGTTATTATAAAGCATCCAAAGAAGGATACCTCCAATCAGAATAAATCCAATTATGGACTGAATGTCTATTTTCTTTTCTTCCATTATTTAATTTTGCTTAATCTTCCTTTGTCAAAAAAATGGCCATTTCTTATTTCTGTGCCATCTTGGCATTTTTCTGCTTTACAGAATGTTCGTGTGCGGCTTTTACAAAAGAGACAAAAAGAGGATGAGGGCTGGCCACCGTAGACTTATATTCCGGGTGGTACTGCACGCCTACAAACCAGGGGTGATCCTTTAATTCTACGATCTCTACCAGGCCTGTTTCCGGGTTGATCCCGGTGCTGGCCATTCCGGCATTTTCAAGTTGTTCTTTGTATTTATTATTGTACTCGTAACGGTGACGATGTCTTTCCTTGATCTCGGTAGTGCCATAGACCTTATGGATGATAGATCCTTCGGTAAGCACGCAGTCCCACGATCCAAGTCTCATGGTTCCTCCTTTATGAGTAACCTCCTTCTGCGCCTCCATCAGGTCTATAACCGGGTGCTTGGTGCCGGCATCCATTTCAGTTGAATTCGCATCTTTAAGCTGAAGCACGTTGCGGGCAAATTCGATCACCGCCATTTGCATTCCCAGGCAGATTCCAAGGAAAGGCAAGCCGTTCTCACGGGCATATCTTACCGCATCAATTTTACCTTCAATTCCACGTTCGCCAAACCCCGGTGCTACCAGGACCCCGTCAAGATGGCTTATTTTATTGTGGATAGTACTGTCATTAATGAATTCTGAATGTATATATTCCACCTTCACTGAAACTTCATTTTCTGCTCCCGCGTGAATGAAAGCTTCCAGGATAGATTTATAAGAATCCTGAAGTTCCACGTATTTCCCGATAAGACCAATATGCACTTCGGCCTTAGGATTTTTGTGTCTTTTCAGGAACTGGTTCCATCGCTCCAGGTTTGGAGTAGTGTCATCTGGTAAAGCAAGCTTCTTTAGGACCACCGTATCCAATCCTTCCTTAAGCATCATGTTCGGTACGTCATAAATGGTAGGTGCATCGATACTTTGTATCACGGCCTCCTGGCGTACGTTACAGAATATGGCCAGTTTCCTTCGAATATCGTCTGAAAGTTCATGCTCGGTACGGCAAACCAGGATGTCAGCTTTTATCCCGCTTTCCATCAGTGTTTTAACGCTATGCTGGGTAGGTTTAGTCTTTAACTCCCCGGCTGCGGAAAGATAAGGTACCAGGGTAAGATGTATCACCAGGGCATTATCATCACCCAGTTCCCATTTTAACTGTCTTACCGCTTCAATATATGGTAGAGACTCAATGTCACCCACGGTACCACCAATTTCAGTGATCACAATATCATAATCGCCATTCTGGCCAAGGATCTGTATCCTTTCCTTGATTTCGTTGGTAATATGGGGTACTACCTGCACGGTTTTTCCAAGAAATTCCCCGCGACGTTCCTTTTCTATCACACTCTGGTAGATCCTACCGGTGGTCACGTTGTTCGCCTGGGAAGTGTTCACGTTCAAAAAACGTTCGTAATGGCCAAGGTCGAGGTCTGTTTCAGCTCCATCTTCAGTTACATAACATTCTCCATGCTCATAGGGGTTCAAGGTTCCCGGATCTACGTTTATATAAGGATCCAGTTTCTGAATAGTAGCTTTAAAGCCCCTTGCCTGCAATAACTTTGCTAAAGAGGCGGCAATTATCCCTTTTCCAAGGGAAGAAGACACACCTCCTGTTACAAAAATATACTTGGTATCGGCCATTTTAGTCGTGTTTGTTGTGTTGTTTATTCAGGGCGCTAAATTACAAAGAAGAATAGAAAAACCTGCCAATTTAAAGCCCTAATATTAAGAGCTTTTTAACAGCAAATATTTAGCGTTTGTAAGGATCGGGATAGCGCTTCCTTATCTGTCGCAACAGGCCTTCCAGGCTGTTGATCTTTAATTCACAAACCTGCTGCATCTGTTCCCCGAGCTTTCCCTCTGGGAAGCCTTTTTGCCTGAACCAAACGTAATAAGGTTCCGGAATATCTGAGAGGTAATAGCCCTTGTATTTGCCAAAATGCATTTTTGCAAAGGCGAGTTCGAGAAGTTTTTTAGGATCTGGATTCAGCAAGACCTGGGTAAATTTAATTGAGGCGAAAGTTCAGAATAATTTTTTATTCAGAGGCCCTACTTTCTAAATTATGATCTCAGGATATTTTACCATTGCGACAATGGAAGAAAAAGAAGGCAGCAAAATTGGCCTGAATATGATGAAAATAGAGTCCTAAATTTCAGTAATAAAAAACTGCCGGTATTAGAGTTTCAGGCTTCGATTTTCGGAGTTAAATATTTGGTAATCCTTGTGCCTGCTCTAAATGGTATTTTTAGCTTTATGCTTTCCAAATTCAAATACGAAAAATGGCAATATTCGGATCGATCATTAAAAGTCTTATAGACCTCAAAGAAACGCTAACCCCGGAGGGTGAGGCGGTGAGGGACCAGGAAGAAGTGTTGAGAAATCTTTTAAAGAAAGCAAAGAACACCTCTTTTGGTAAGCATTATAATTTTGAAGAGATACTGGAGTCTGACAATCTGCGCAAAAGTTTTGCAGAGAAGGTCCCGTACTTCGATTATAATAAGATCGATAAGGAATGGTGGTATAAATACCATGAGGGAGAAGAGGATGTAACCTGGCCGGGAAAACCGCCATATTTCGCCTTGAGTTCCGGAACTACCGGGAAGAGCAGCAAACGAATCCCTGTTACCGAAGAAATGGTGGAGGCCATAAGGAAAGCCGGCATCAAGCAGGTTAGCGCATTGAGCAATTTCGACCTTCCGCCAGATTTCTTTGAAAAAGAGATCATGATGCTGGGAAGCTCTACCGACCTTCAGAAGGAAGGAGATCACCAGGAAGGGGAGATCAGCGGGATTAGCGCCAGTAATATTCCATTCTGGTTCCGTGGCTATTATAAGCCGGGAGAAGAGATCGCCAAGATAGATGAATGGGACGACCGGGTAAAAATGATCGCCGAGAATGCCAAGAACTGGGATATCGGAGCCCTTAGCGGCATCCCTTCCTGGATGGAGCTAATGCTCAAGGAAGTGATCGCCCACCATAATCTTAACAATATTCACGAAATCTGGCCTAATCTCCAGGTCTATGCCTCGGGTGGAGTGGCCTTTGAGCCTTATGAAAAGAGTTTTAATGCCTTGCTGGGGAAACCGGTACAGGTCATAGATACTTACCTGGCTTCAGAAGGATTCCTCGCCTTGCAGAACAGGCCGGATACTCACGCCATGCAGCTTATCACAGATAATGGCATCTATTTTGAGTTCGTTCCGTTCAAGCCCGAATATATCAACCAGGATGGCTCGATCACTGAAGATGCTCCGGTAATACTCTTAGAAGATGCTGAAGAGGAAACAGAATATGTCCTGCTAATTTCGACCGTAAGTGGAGCATGGAGGTACCTTATAGGGGATACCATCAAATTCACAGATAAATCTAAAAACGAGATCAGGATCACCGGAAGGACCAAATTCTTTCTGAACGTGGTAGGATCTCAGCTTTCGGTAAATAAGATGAACGATGCGGTGCAGGAACTGGAGAACGAGTTCGATATCAGGATCCCTGAGTTCGTGGTAGCGGCAAAAAGGGCCGAAGAAGACGATGAATACTATCATTACTGGTACCTGGGAACCGAAGATGAGGCAGACGATTCCAAGCTGGCCGAAGCCCTGGACAATGCGCTAAAGGATGCTAATAAAAATTATAAAGTAGCCCGTTCTAAAGCCTTAAAAGGAGTTAAGGTTACCACTATCGATCCAAATATGTTCCACGAGTGGAATGCCGTGAACAAGAAAAAAGGCGGACAGGTGAAAATGGAGAAGGTAATGGACGAGGAAAAATTCGCCGACTGGGAAAAGTTCCTTAAAGAACAGAATGCGGTGAGTTAATCTACCTTGTCTATCAAGGCCATGATCTCCTCGGGAGATAAGTATAATTCCTGGATACGGTCCTTATAGGTGTCTGATAACCTGGAGTGGTTCAGGATAAAATTCTTGGTAGCGATGATCTGCTCCCCAAGGCCGTGGTTAACCGCGTAGGTATCGGCAGCCCTTTCTGCCTCCCTGATATAATTTTTCGAGGTTACATATCTCATTCCAAACCAAAGCAGTTCTGCGCCGGTACGATCCAGATAATCCATGATATGTCCCAGCTCGTGGCCAATCCAGCCCACAAGAACTTCTGAAGGGACGCTGGTAATGTCGAATTCCTCATCGTCTATGGTGAATTTTTCATTGATAAAAACCAGGTATCCACGGTTCTTCCTTTTTTTGAAGAGCCCTCCAATCTTTGGCTGGGCCTGCATAAAAGATTTCTTGATATTCTTTTTGAATTTGAACTCTATGGGTACATCCTTTAGTTCAGGATAATGAGAAAGTGCCACGTAGGTTTCGCGCCAGATGGCATCTGGAACTATTTTATTGCTGAACTTAAGACTGTCTTTTTGTTGCATGGTTGATTGCTGGGCATAACAAGCAGGAAGGATCAATATAAATATTAATAAAAAAAGGCTTCTCTTTAAAAGGCTTGTCATAGGTTCGAATTATTTCCCAAATTACAACAAAATTGATGCCTTTAAAATTTTCAAATTTTAAAATAGACTTAAATTATTCCGGTCTTATACCTGATCCAGCCCATAAAAAAAGCAGGTCTAAGGACCTGCTTTAATTTTATATCGTTCAGCTAGAGAATTAGCTCTTCAGGATATTCTGAAGTCTTTGCTGAAGCTCAGCATCACTTCTCAAGGCCATGGCCATTTGCTGGTATCTTTCCATGCTTAGATCACTTTCTTCGATCACCTGTTGCATTTTTTTCTGAAATTCAGGTTGAATAACTTCGAATTCAGCCACTACGGCCTTATACTTTTTATCTTCTGCGTCTGTGGTTTCAACTTCTTTTTTAGGATCCATTTTTGCCTGGTGGATCTCATTAAACCTTTGTAGCTCAAGTTCTTCTTCCTGCACTACAGCCATCATTTCCTGTTGAACCTGCTGGTTCATCATTCTCATTTTCTGGAAAACTTCAGCGAATTCGTTCAGTTCGGCATCGCTTACTTCAATCTTTTCCTGTTGTGGCATGGTGGTATTTTGAGCTGCAACCGAAGCGGTTCCCACTGCAAAGACGAATAACAGGCTACTAATAAACTTCTTCATTTTCTTTGTTTTATGATTTTGGTCTATAAAGTGCGAAAACTATGCCTATAACCCAATAATCTGTGGCTTTAATAAAATGAAGTTCAGTCTTAAGAAAATCTTAACAGGATAGCACTGCTTATGTTAACCTATCAGCTGCCTTTTAAGCAAGGATGCGAATGATCTCACCATTGACCTTACCCAGGACTGACTTTTTGTAAGCGTCTGCCACTTTGTACATCGGCACCGGGGTATGGCCCGGGAAATAATCCTCATATTTCTCTTTGGCATCTTCCACAAGATCTGCAGAGACGGCATTTATCCGGTGTCCGTTTTCAAGTTCCAGGGCAGCGGCTTTCACAAAACTGTGGATACCACCATTCACCATGGCTGCGCTGGTGGTCTTATCTACCGGGTGATCTGCAAGTATTCCCGTGGTAAGGGTAAAAGAACCACCGGGGTTTAAATACTTTCTGCCTATACGCACCAGGTTCACCTGTCCCATCAATTTACTCTTAATGCCTATGTAGAAATCCTCTTCGCTAAGTTTGTCGAATTTATCCCATTTGGCATCGCCAGCAATACATACCACCGCATCAACCTTACCGGCCTTTTCGAACATCTCTTCTATGGAAGACGCTTCGGCGATATCTGTCTGTATTTCTCCGCTGGTCTTTCCAACCTTTATGATCTCATGTTTATCTGAAAGTGCTTCGCTCACTTTTTTACCTATCGTTCCGTTTGCACCTATGATCAAAATCTTCATATTATTTCTTTTTTATGTTTTTTTCGTACAGATCTATCCATTCCTGGGCTGTGAATTTTGAACATAGCTCTCCAATTAGATCATAAGGGATCTGCTCCATATTTTTGAACCGAATGCAGCTTTTTCCCATATCCGGCTTTTTTCCCATCCTCTTTTTATACTCTTCAACGAACCAGTCGTGAATTTCCTTATTCGCATATACGCCAGAATGATATACCGCGATATAGTTCTTCTGGGAAGCCAGGTTGATGAAGGGCAGGGGCAGGGAAGTGTCGCAATGATATCCTTCAGGATAAATGGAATGTGGTACTACATAGCCGATCATCCCGTAGCTCATGGTTTCCTCGAATCCTTCCGGAAGATTTTCCTTTATTTCGGCGCGAAGCCTGGACATAGGCCCTTTTCGTTCTTCGGGAATTTTCCCGATATATTCATCTGGAGAGCTGGCTTCAATTTTCATAAGGAATCTATTGATCTGTTCGAACAAATTTAATTATTTCAGCCTAAAGTTTTTTCCGGAAAAGGGAAAGCAGGCCAAATGCCGGGCATATGGCTAGAAATAGAAAAATGAGGGCAGGAGATAGTTTCCCATTAAGAAAATTAAGCAGCTGTATACTGAAAATGGTGATGCTGAAGCCGATACAGTTCACAATGGTAAGGGCAGTACCTCTTGATTCTGCGGAAGCGTTCCGGGCTACCAGTGTGGAGAACAAGGGAGAATCTGCGATCACCACCAGCCCCCAGAAAATTAGGAAGCCGATTAGCAACACTTCAGAGCCAAAAGAGAATACGAGGGGAGAGAGCAGGCAGCATATGCCCGACATCAGTAAAGCAAGGCCTGCGGTTTTATTGGTACCGGCCTTTTCTGAAATATAGCCTCCCGAAATGCAGGCAAGGCTTCCAAGACCAATTACCAGGAAGGAGATCAGCGGGATACTGAAATTTGATTCGGGGTTTGAATTCCTGTAAAAATTAAGGATTACCGGAACGAAGGCCCAAAAGGCATATAGTTCCCACATATGGCCAAAATATCCGAATGCTGCAGACCTGAATTCCGTATTTCTGAAAACCTTAAAAAAAAGGCTTATATCTGGCCTGTTTCTTTTTGTCCTGAAAGGACCGTCTGGTACGAGGAGAAAGATCAAAAGTCCGCCAATCCCCGCCAGGATAGAAGTAAAAATGATCACGCTTTTCCAGTGCAGTTCGATTTCACCCGAAAGGGCTTTAAGCAAATGCGGAAAGGCCGTGCCCAGCACCAGTGCCCCAACCAGGTAGCCTAAAGAACGGCCCAGGCCCCTGTCAAAATAATCTGCAGCGATCTTCATGCCAACAGGATAGATACCGGCCAGGCAAAACCCGGTTAAAAATCTATAGATAATAAGGCTGGGTAAAGCGTTGTTATCCAGTAGTATTCCCAGGTTGAAGAAAGCTCCGAGTAAAGCAGATAAAAGGAAAACTTTTGAGGGAGAAAATCTGTCTGCGATGGTAAGAAATGCAAAGCTAAGGGTACCGGCAATAAAACCGAATTGAACAGCCGAGGTAAGATGACCCAAGGCTTCCGTATTAAGGCCGAACTTTAAAAGCAGCTCGCTCATTACCGCATTCCCCGCGAACCATAGCGAAGTGCAGCAGAATTGTGACAAAACAATAACAGGTAATATCCAGTAAGGCGTTTTCAATACTTGTTCGTCTTAAGGGATATAACCTGTTCCATATAAAGGCAATAATACTAAATTTAATCTTTCAATGTGGTGTCTGGCAAAGTGACCTCTTCGTCTTTAAGGTATTTATCCAGGAAAAGCCTTATTTGTTTATAACCTTTAATTTCATTTTCCTTTTTGATGAAGCCGTGACCTTCGTCTGCAAAAACCATATACTCTACCGGTACATTGTTCTTTTTAACGGCCTCAACGATCTCGTCTGACTCTATCTGTAAAACCCGGGGGTCGTTCGCTCCCTGTAATACCATAATAGGATTCTTTACATTTTCTGCGTGGAACAAAGGAGAGATCTTCTTAAGCCTGATAGAATCCTTAGTGGTAGGGTCACCAAGCTCTTCATAAAGTGCATTTTTGAATGACTCCCAGTAAGGCGGAATAGACCTTAGAGTTCGTAGCCAGTTGGTAACTCCAAAAATATTCACTCCAACTTCAAATTCATCTGGGGTAAAGGTCATAGCGGCCATGGTCATATATCCTCCATAACTTCCTCCAATGATCCCAATCTGGTCTTCATTGATATAATCCTGCGAGGCTAACCATTTTTTACCATAAATAACATCCTGAAGGTCTTTTTCACCGTGATTCTTATCGTCCATCTTGTAAAAACTGGCTCCATAACCGCTACTTCCTCGGTTATTAACAGCAAGCACAGCATATCCATGGTTTACCAAATATTGGATAAGGGCAAAATAGCCTACCCTGGACTGGCCACCGGGACCACCGTGAACCCAAACCAAAGCGGGTTTCTTATTATCGGCAGTGGCATTGAGAGGTTTGTAATAGATGGCCGGGATCTCCAGTCCGTCAAAAGACTTGTATCTCACTACTTCTGCTGAAACCAGGTCCTCCGGGTCTATCTCGGGATTAAGTGTACTGGTTAGCTTTTTAAGCTCCCTGGTTTTTAAATTATAGACATAAATATTATTAGGAGTTTTTGAAGTCCCCACGGTGAGTCTTAAAAGATCCTCACTGTCTGAAAAACTTGCAGAAACTATATTGCCGTCCTTGATTTCTGGAAGCTCCATAGCTTGCTGGGTCGCATTTTTCCACATGATAAGTTTGGTGGCCCCATCTTCATTAATTCCAATCACCCGGTAGGTGTCATTTTCACTTAGGCTGCTATACATTACGTCCCAGTTGGTCTTGTAAAGTTCCTTGGATTTTTTGCTGTTGAGATCGAATTCCATCAATCGGGCAAATTCACCTCCCTGGTTGGTGGTATAGTACATTTCGGTTTCATCCTTATTAAAACCGGTAGGGCTGTAATTGAATCCTGGTTCTGAAATCTCGGTGATATCACTGGATTCCCGGTTTAAAAGGAAAAGTTTGTTCTCACTGGTGGTTACTGCCTTGGTTAAGACCAGGTATTTTCCAGATTCAGAAACATCTGCGATCGAATATGCTTCCTTGTTCTCGTAAAGCATTTCCGGTTCCCAGGTACCCACTTTCATCCTGTAAAGGTCAAAGAACTGCGGATCCCTTTTGTTGGAAAGATAATACATGTATTTTTTATCCTTGCTCCAGCCTGCGAACTCTGCCTTTTCATTTTCTGAAGGCGTGAGGTCTTTGGAACTACCATCAGGCTGTAAAAGATAAATATGGCTTATTTCGTTCCCGCCTTTATCGGCAGAATAAAGGATCTCGTCGCTTCCCGGCACATAATCTACTGCGAAATAAGATTCCTCTTTAGAATTGGTAATAGCCTTTTGTTCTCCACTAGCAATATCGATCTCGTAGACATTGAAGATGCCAGACTTATCGCTGCTAATCAACAACTTGGATTCATCGGCAGAGAAGCGGCCGCCTCCCACACGGGTATTCTCGTAAAACTGTTCGATGCTGTACTCCTTAGGCTGCTTTTGTTCTTGGGCAGAAAGCATAAGGGTGACCAGCAAAATCAGGTAAGTGATTCTTTTCATTCTTTGGGATTTTTGGTTAGAAAAAAGGTTTCCGAAACTGAAAACCAGCTCAATATACAAAAAATGAAATTCGAAATAAATATCGCATCTGCGGGAGGCTTTTTAAAGCCTTTCCTGCCTGTTATTGGTGAGTTCGTGCTTTTCCTTTCCCGTATGCTGGGTAGAAGCAGGTTCAAATAACATGACCTGAACTTCCTGTTCGGCAATAGGTCTGTGTTCGACCCCACGGGGTACTATAAAAAATTCATTTTCCTTAAGTTCGACCATGCGATCCCTGAACTCTATCTTTAATGTTCCTTTCACGATATAGAACATCTCATCCTCATCTTCATGGGAGTGCCAGATGAATTCACCTTTAAGCCGGGCCAGTTTAACCTGCTGCCCGTTCAGTTCCCCTACGATCCTCGGGTTCCAGTGGTCTGAGAATTTTTCGAACTTTTCGGCAATGTTTACTTTTTCCATCTATTCAGGGTTTGGGATCATTTTACAAATCTATTTTGCATTAACCAAAGATAGGTTTCCGCGAAGGTTTTGCTCCAAAGGGCCTCGTTATGCTTACCTCCTTCAACAAACCTGGTTTTGAAATTTTCAGTTTTCAGGCCCTTTTCAGTTAGCAGGTCTATCATTTTTTCGAGGTCGGGAAGCATTTCTTCAGATTCTTCAGTTCCTACCAGGAAATAAAACCTGATTTCAGGATTAAGTTCAGCCTTTTGAGCAAAATCATAGATCTCCTCGTTAATCCAGAAGGAGGGAGAGTAAACCCCAACCATTCCGAAGATCTCCGGATATTGCAGAGCGGCATAAAATGAAACAAGCCCGCCCAAGGAAGATCCAAAAATACCGGTATTCTCAAAACCCGGTTTTGTGCGAAAGCTTCTGTCTATATGAGGTTTTAAGGTTTTGGTGATAAATTCAAGATATGCATCAGCCTTTCCTCCGCCATATTTTTCGTGTGGGTAAGGGGTTAGCTCCTCTATCCTTTTATTCCCTCCATGCTCGATACCTACAATTATGGAGCGCGGTTTTCCGATACTGTCCAGGCTTTCATCTACCTTCCATTCGCCGGCATAGGAAGCTTTCCGGTCAAATAAATTCTGAGCATCGTGCATATAGATCACCGGGTAGTCACGACCGGAACTTTGGTAGTTCTCCGGTAAATAGATCCATATCTTCTTTATAGTATCCATTTGTGGTGCTTCAATTTCAAAGCTGCTTACCTGTTCAGAGGCTGTACTTTGGGCAAGGCTATGTATGCTAATTAAAAACGCCAGCAGAGTGAAAATCCTGTACATGGGGAATCAATATTATATTTGCTTCAAAATAAGGCTAAGTTTCAACAAAAAACAATTTTATGATCGTTCAGATCATTTAAGTTGAACCTGTAATAATATAGCCGGCCATAATTCGTTTTAAGTGCAGGTAATGTTAAAACTAGTAATATGAATAAATTGAGAAAATTCGGAATTATTGCTGGAGGCCTTTTGTTCCTGGCTGCCTGCAGCGATGACGATAATGATCCCGGAACTGGTGTAGACCTTGATTCCAGGGTCTTTAAAGCCGATGTGCACGTAAGCACTTCCAGCCTGCCACAGGATATCCTTGATTACGTAACCGAAAATTATCCCGGCACAACCATCAGGGAGGCCGAAATAGAGGATAATAATAATTATGAGATCCATCTTAGCAATGGAATAGAACTTGTTTTTGACCAGGATGGAAATTTTCTGGGCATAGATGACGATAGCGATGATGATTTCGGGGATGAATATCTTTTGGTTTCAGAAATTCCTCAGAATATCCTTGATTTCATCGAAGCGAATTTTCCAGGGGTAGAGATCGATGAGGCCGAAAGGGAAAATAATGGTAATTATGAGATCGAACTGGAGAACGATGTGGAACTGGTTTTTGATGCTAACGGTAATTTCCTGGGGCAGGGAGAAGATGAGAATGAGGATGAAGATGATGATGAAGAAATAGACCCGGCAGATCTGCCTCAAAATATCCTGGATTATATCAGTGAAAATTATCCGGATAATACGATCATAGAAGCCGAGATCGAGGATGATGGCGAATATGAAGTAACCCTGAATAACGGGGTAGAACTGGAATTCGATTCAGAAGGTAATTTTCTGAGCGCCGAAGATGGTAATGGAGAGGATGAAGATGAGGATGATGACGAATCAGATGACGATTAGTCCCGCATATCCAGAATAAATAAAGAGGCCCTTTTTAGAGAAGGGTCTTTTTTTATTTACACTCGAAGCATTTCAGCAAAGGCGAATCCTCGATTTCCAGGTCTTCAGATCCTTTAAGCGGTTCTTCCAGGGCGCCCCGTTCCTGGATAATATCATGAAAAGCCTTGGCATATTCTTTTAAATTGTCCCTACGGCTTTTAATTTTTTCACTTATTTCCTTCCGGTCGAGGTCGGCGATCTGTTTCGGCCAAACCGTGAAAGCCTCTTCAATGGCTTTTTCTGTAAGTGAAGCCTGCAACTGTTCCGCCTGTTCCACATAAACCTCTTCCGGAGTATCCAGTAAAAAATAACGGTCGAATGGATAGACCAAACCGGGTAAATAATCTATCTCTTTTTTGAAAGGCCGTACCAGTGGCTCAATATTTTCATTGGTAATAATGGAGGGAATAACACCGCTAAGGTTAAAAAAGGCATTGTCGCGGTCTCCAGCTACCGGGATTGCGCTAATCTTATTTTCCTTCTCTAGAAGTACCCAGCCCCATTGTTCAGCATGCCGGTCCCAGTCACCTATCAATAGATCGAATAACCGGGCTTTTACCAAAGCAGCTCTGTCTATGCTCACCTTGTCCCCCTTTTCCTGTTTTATTTCCTGAAGGTCCTTGGTTTCCACGATCTCATCTACATTCTTAAAAGAGGTCCAGTTCTTTTTACTTTCTGTCTCATATTCCAGAAGGTAAAGGCGATTGCCATATTTTTTATTGTATTCGCCCAGGGCTTCCTGCTTTGGAATAAAATACATCGTAGGATGCGTATGCAGAACCCCGGCAATTTCTGATAGCCTGGCTGAAAGGATGGCGCCAAATGGATGTTGGGCAGAGATGCCGTCAACAATGATATTTTCGAGCCCCAGGTCTTCAGCTACTTGGGGAATCAGTTTTTTAGGGTCCTTGGTAACACTTCTAAGGGTGTAGGTAATGCCATTTTTGCTTTCCAGTTTCAGGGAATGGGTTTGTTTTCCACCACCTTCTTTTTTGATCTTCATGCCTCCCTTCAAAGTATCCAGGAATGCGATAGGGACTTTAACCGGGGTAGACCAGGCTTCCCGATAATTCTTTCCCTGCATGAAAGCTTTAAGAATATTACCTTCGTACAGGCTGCTTGGAGCCACCAGGACAGAATCGTGCTCCTTGAAATTGACTTTTTCAAGATCTTCAAAATTCTTTATTTCGCAGGTTTTGAATTCCTTATCTGTACTGGAGGCAGACCAGTAGGTAAGGCCAATGAACACCACTAAAAGGATACCTGCAAAGACAAGAACTTTCTTCATCGAACTTCTGTTTTATAAATTTTTCGGGAGCATAAAGCTATGATTTTAACGCTGATCTATAATTTTTTAAAAGTTATAATATTCTGAAATTTCCGGGGAAGTATCAATCCATGTGCAATTCACTTTTCCTGTTCCTTAGATCGGGACCTTCCTGTAGTTTTGATTTCAGGTTAAGCAAATAAAAGGTCCAGCCTGTCTTACAGCCTACATAAAAGTTCATCTTGGATTCTTCATCCTGCGGAATCTTTTCCTGAACAAGCCTCAATATGTTATGACCATGTTCAACAACCACGCGCACTCCTACGATCCCGGCCTTACCAAACTGAAACCTGAGGAACTCAGCCTGTTCGGGATTCAGTATTTTGCCGTGCTCTTCTACGCTATCTGGCCATCCAAACCATTGCCACCGGTAAGTGTCTCCCGGCTTTATTTGTTCCTGCCTCTTTCGTTTTTCACCACTTGGGGTGCTGAATTCGGCCAGTCTTAAGAACCATTTCTCCAGGGCTTCCTGGGTTAGCCATGCGTTTATGATTTCTTCTTCTGAATTGTCCAGTGGCAGGTTGACCGTGAAGCTGCTCCAATCTATTTTTTTTCTTTCTTCCATGAGCTTAAAAATTAAAGAATGTCTATTAAATTTAAAGAAAAATACCATGTCTGGAAAGTATAAAATACCCCCTGCGACCCGTATTGGTCATGTACATTTAAAGGTGTCTAACCTGGATAAGGCTTTGAGGTTCTATGAAGGTGTCCTGGGTTTTGAGATCACCGAAAGAATGGGGGACCAGGCAGTATTTCTCTCGGCAGGAGGCTATCATCACCATATCGCTTTGAATACCTGGCATAGTGAAGGAGCGGGGAAGGCACAGCGGAATGGAGTAGGGCTTTTTCATGCGGCCATTCTTTATCCCACGAGGAAAGAGCTGGCAGGTATCACTAGAAGATTGTTGGAGTTGGATTATCCAATTACCGGCGCTGCCGATCATGGGGTCTCAGAAGCCATCTACCTGGATGATCCAGACGGGAATGGGATTGAGTTCTACTGGGATAAGCCACGGGAACAATGGCCTGTCAAAGCAGATGGAAGTATAAAAATGTATACCAGGAGATTAGATCTTGAGGAATTACTGAGCTTGTAAATTCTTTCCATAGAGTGTACTGGTAATAAAGTGATTAAGATTAACGTGTTTAATTTTACCTCTAACCGATAGGTGGTTAGATTCGTTTTTAATATCATTGTGCCCGTAAACACTCGATATGAAAACATTTATACTTACCATCGCTCTTGTATTTTTCGGGTTTGTCGCCGGCGCTCAGAACGAGTCTGATAAATTTCTAATTGAAAAAGGAACCTGGAGTTTGGGAGGATCTGTTGGAGTTAATTCTAATAATTCTGATAATGAAAATTCGGAATATGAAAATTTTGGATTTACCCTTAGACCTCAGGCTGGTTATTTTATTAATGATAACCTGGCCGCGGGCTTAACATTAGGATATCATTATAGCAGGAATAAGTATACCCGCCCTGATGAACTTCAAGAAGCAACCAATAATGCATTTACCATAGCTCCATATTTACAAAAGTATTTTGCGATCTCAGGATCATTCTCTTTCAACCTGACGGGTTTCCTGGAATACACCCGAAGTACCTCTAAAAACGATTATGATAATTGCCTCAATTGCCAGAAAGATACCCGTAATCTTTATGGCATAGCTTTAAGACCTGGTTTATCATACCTGCTATCAGATAAATTTTCATTAGATGCCAATTTAGGAACTCTACAGTATAGTCACTCAGAATTTCGTGAGGATGGAATTGATAGAGCTACTACAAATTCCTTTGCTTTCTCTTTTGGTTTAAGCAATATTTATCTAGGGCTTACATTCTATTTGAACTGATATTCTTTTTTATAATATCTCTTTTTTAGCCAGAATGATACCCTCACCAGAAGTATCAAGGCCGGTACCTCAACCAGTGGACCTATAACCCCGGCAAAGGCTTGCCCGCTATTGAGTCCGAATACCGCAATCGCTACGGCGATGGCCAGTTCAAAATTGTTACCTGCCGCCGTAAACGAAATGGAAGCATTTTTATCGTAAGATGCTCCCATGGCTTTACTTAAAAAGAATCCTATAAGGAACATCAGGCTGAAGTAGATCAATAGCGGAATAGCGATCCTAACCACGTCCATAGGAATTTGCACTATCAATTCTCCTTTTAGAGAAAACATGAGGATAATCGTAAATAAAAGGGCTATGAGCGTTAACGGAGAAATAGCTGGGATGAATTTCTGTTCATACCAGGTCTCTCCCTTCACTTTTACCAGGATTAGGCGGCTAAGAATTCCCAGGGCAAAAGGGATTCCCAGGTAGATCGCTACACTTTCGGCGATCGTAGCAATCGAAATATCAACGATAGCCCCATCAAAACCGAAAAGAGGAGGAAGCCAGGTAATGAACAACCAGGCATAAAAACTATAAGCAAAGACCTGGAAAATGCTGTTCAATGCAACCAGGCCGGCGCCATACTCGCTGCTTCCTTCGGCCAGGTCATTCCAAACCAGGACCATAGCGATACAACGGGCAAGACCAATCAAAATAAGACCCACCATATATTCAGGTTGATCCTGTAGAAAGATGATCGCCAGGAAAAACATAAGGAAGGGCCCGATGATCCAGTTTAGAACAAGTGAAATGCTCAGGATCCTGACATTTTTAAAAACCTTAGGTAAAAGCCTGTATTTCACTTTGGCCAGGGGCGGGTACATCATCAAAATAAGTCCGATGGCAATAGGGATATTGGTGCTTCCCGAGCTGTAAGAATTAATATTTTTAGGAATGGAAGGGAAAAAATACCCTAAACCAACTCCTATGCCCATAGCCAGGAAGATCCACAGGGTAAGGTTTTTATCCAGGTAACTCAGTTTCTTTGGCATTTTATTTTATGTTTTGGAATACATGAATCATTTCTGAAGCGATCTGTTCGCTGCGTTCTTCATATTTCTCCATGGCGAAAGGAGTATCATCAAATTCTTTAGGATCTTTATAATCCAGCGGGATACGGGCTTTTGAACCGGGAATAAAAGGACAATTTTCATCTGCGTTGGAGCAGGTCATTAGCGCAGCAAACTCCTCACTGGGATTTTCGGGAGCATCATACACTTTGGAATAACAGATTAAGGGATCGATCTCTTCAGACATAAAAATTTCGAAAAGTGGGTTTTGTCCGCTCCCCGACTTAATTATAAAACCAGCCCTCCTTAAAGCTTCCACGGCATTTTTAAAGAAAGCGGTTTCTTCCGTGCCTCCGGAGTAACAATCGGTTTTGATGCCGTAGTACCTTGAAATAGCCCAGGCCCATACCTGCGCCAGCTGGCTGCGCCTGGAATTATGCGTACATATAAAGTTCAGCGTGATGGGCGCTCCGTGGTCCTTTTGCTGTTGAACATAATCGATCATAGGTTGCAGGACCTTCTGCCGGTATGCTGGAATCTTTGACTTTTCTAAGTGTTCGATCTTTTTTACCAGTACCGGGAATAGTTTTGTTTTGGGCATAGATGGTTAATTAACAGCAACCAGAGCCTGGTGCACAGGATGAATTCTGCAATTCAGATGATTTCACTTTAGGTTTTTGCTGAGGTACACCACATTTTTCTTTGGCCAGGCAGGCGGTTTGAGTGTTCACTAACAAGAAATTCTTACCGTCAAAATCAAGTTGAAATTTATTGATACTTTCTCCCTGATATTCAACCTCTATCTCGGCGTCGGGCAAATTCAATTTTTCTTTGGCCAGGTCTATAATGTGAACTAGTTTATCCGGATGGAGACGGTGGTTATAATCGTTCTCCTCCCATAATTGAAAAGACACTTTTTCTTCATCTCTTAAAGTTCCTCCACAGTCAATAAAATGTTTGTTTATTTTCCCGACTTCGGTAACATGAAAATGCTCCGGAACGAGTTTTCCATTGGGAAGCTCGAAAGCGATCTCCTTTAATCCGGATAACTGATTTCTAAATTCTGAAAGTTTCATATTTCTATCGTTTTATCGCATTATTACGATATTTGTTTCTAAATTTTTTAGCAGCAATCACCGGGCTCACAAGCCTGGATCTTATCGAACATCCCGTTGAACAACTTTTGTACACTTTCCCACTTTTCAGGATTTATACAATAGCTCATGGATACTCCTTCGATATTACCCTGGATGAGTCCGGCATTTTTTAATTCTTTTAAATGCTGGCTAATAGTTGCCTGAGCCAGACCAAGTTCGCTCACCAGATCGCCATTAATGCATTTATTAGAGGCTAATAAATACTGCAGGATAGCAACACGGGCAGGGTGAGCAAATGCTTTTGCGAGTGTGGCAAATTCATTTTGCTCCTGAGTAAAAAGATCTGATCTGGTAACCCCCATAATTCAAAATTATATATTGCAATATTACGATGAATAAGAATATCAGCAAAAAATAAATGATTTTTTTTTTAAATAAGGATTCGCCGATTGGTTGCAGCAGCCTCGTTGATCTTTTGGACTATGTGTATATCTTTCATCCCTTCAGTTCCCGGCACCAGTACTTCGGTATCATTTATTATGGCAAGGGCATCATCATCCATTTGCACGGCCTGCTGGTTTTTACCCATAGGAGGAAGTACAAGTCCGTCGCTGGTTTTTCCCTTTACGCCGGAATATGACTGCATTGGCCTAAGATAATACCAGCCTTTTTCGGCGCTCACTTCTAGATTGTTCAGGCTCTGCCCGAAGCTGGTCTTTCCATCCACGAGGATACCACCAGGGAATTCCATCTTGAAACTAGTAGTCTCATCTACCTCGGTGAACATTTCTGGTCTTCGGGTACTTTGCTCGGCCGTGACCGCAAGAGGTTCCATTCCGGTGGAATAACGTGCAGCGTTGATGCTGTAAACACCCATATCGTATATGGCGCCACCACCCATTTCTTTCTTCAGTTTCCATGGATTGATAGTACCGCCATTATACCCGGCCTCAGAGATCACATTATTTATATTTCCGTAGGGCTTGGTTTTAGCCCAGTTCATGATCTTTTGAGTATTGGTTTCATGCTGCATGCGGTAGCCAATAGAAAGTTTAACCCGGTTCTTATTACAGGCATCTATCATCTGCTGGCATTCTTTGGCCGTTCTGGCCATGGGTTTTTCACACCAGACATGTTTTCCAGTTTCCGCTGCCTTGATCGCATATTCTGAATGAAGCCCGGTAGGCAGGACAATGTAGATCACATCTATTTCCTCGTTATTTGCGATCTCGTGCATATTCTGGTAATTATATACATTAGAATCTTTAATGCCATATCTTTTCTGCCAAACAGGGATCTTTTCCGGACTACCAGTCACTATGCCCCGAAGTTCGCAATGATCTGTTTGCTGAAGGGCGGGTGCCAGCAAATCTGTGCTATAATATCCCAGTCCAACCAGGGCTACACCCAGTTTATTTTTTGATCCAAAGCTTATGCAACCAGGGAAAGGAAGCAGGGAGGCTCCCAGTAATAATCCCGATTTCCTGATAAATGACCTTCTGTTTTCCATGCCGCAGATTTCCTTTAAGATAGTCATTTTCGTAATTCTAAAAATAAGGGTAGTTCCCTGCCTGGGTTTATCTAATGGTAAGAGTATGTGGTCGTCTCGCCTGTAGCTTTCCTTTTAGTCAGTTTGCCATCGTCTCCAAATTCATAGGTGTAAATTCTGGAATAATTATCTTCACCAAACTTATATTCGATAAGACCTGGTAAGCCCTTTTGAGCATTCACCCCTGGTAAAATTTGAGTAAATGGGTTCAAGACAGGTAGATAATTATCATAGTTAATCTTATAATTTAATTCCTCATCAAAATAAAAAGTCGTGCTTTCTGTTTTGAGTCGTCCATCGCTATAATATTCGTAGCTGGATTTTGCCTCCAGGCTTTCATTTCCTAATTCATCTTTATCGTACGCAGAACTGGCTATCAAATTTCCATTTTGATCATAATCGTAATTAGTGTAGCTGAAGGAAATTCCATCATATTTATTTACTGTTTGATGAATGTTTCCGTTTTTCCAGTAATAAAGAGTCTCCAGGTTGCTCTCAGGATCCTCATCGAAAACCGAAATCACCTTTATTAAGTTCCCGTCTTCAGAATAAAAATACTGGCTTGATTCCTTCCAGCCGAAGCCTGAAATTACCTCAGTTTCAACTGTGATTAGTTGTTTAGCATTATCATAGAAAAATTCTTTAGTTTCACTTCCCTCATTAGACCGGGTGTGGTAAGCTCTGGGCATACCCATCAATTCATCGTCACTTAAAAGGATTACCAGTTGATTATTATTCGCTTTTATTAAATTACCACTTAGTGCATAAATGGAAAAAACAATTTTTTGCATGTTGGTTACAATTTCATCATCTTCAGGAGTAATAAAAAAAGAAGCATGTGAAGCGCCGGCCTGTACCTGAATACTTAGAATGCCATTCAGAATTTCAGGGACCGTTCGAAGGTTTAATTCGTTGTTGCTCTCTAATTTCAGCTGAATTTCCCCTACTGAGATAGTCTTGCTATCAAATGGCAATATGACTTCCTGCTGTCCTCCGTTTTCGGAAATATTTTGAGATTCACCGAATCGAATTACCGTATATTGTTTTAGATCATTTGAAGATGCTTCGTCATCGGTGGAGCAGGCTGAATAAACCGCAATTAGTAGCAAATACCTGAATATTAATAAAGCTTTCATGACATATCGATTTTGTTGATTAAGGCGGAGCTTGGGGCCCCGCCTTGATTCTGAATTTATTTACTGGTATTCAAAAACTATAAATTCATCTGTGGTACTCCTTTGAGTTACTTTTCCCTCTGAATCGAACTCATAGGTGTAGTTAAAGATTTGCGTTTGGAGTCCGTCACCTTCAGATTTCATCGTACCCGGTAAGTTCTTTGGAAAGATTACTCCTGGAATTATTTCGTTAAAAGGGAAAGTGTGGGAATATTCCAAATAGTTGTCATAGGTGATAAAAGTATTGGTTTCACCTTCATCGGGATACCACTCATTTGGATAGTAATATTCGGTATTGTGTACTTTAACCAGTTCATTGTTATTATTATACGTGAAGGCAGATCTGTAAAATATTCTTTTTTCAGATTGGCCAAAAAATGAAAAAGATTCCTTAGTAATTACATTTCCTTTCTCATCGTAGGTATAAAAAGTTTGTTCCTGTTTTTCAGTAAGGATATAAAATTCAGTAGATAGGATCCTGTCATTCTCCCAGTTATAAATGGTTTTCTGATCAAAAACTGGTTCCAGGTCTGAATAATCATAGCCTGTCATGATCGTGGAAAGTTTACCGTCCTGGTCGTAAGAATATTTAGAAACAGATTTAAAAGGTCCCCAATCGCTAGGAGTTTGTCGCTCGATCTTCAGAAGTTTCCTTTCTGAATTGTAGAAGTATTCATATATGACTTCTCCATAATCGTAAGCTATCTTCATGCCTTTTGGCATTCCGTTGAGCTCATCATCTCGCACTCCCAGATATAGGTTCCTATCATCCATTTTCCTGAAAAATTCACTTAAAGCATTTATCCTAAACCTATATTCAAGAAATCCATTGGTAATGGCATCATCTTTAGGAATAATACTAAGTATTGCTTTAGAACCTCCCTTTTCTACCTCAAATTTAATCACTCCATTCACCATTTCTGGTATGGTTTCGAAATTGACCTCGTCCTCTGTAATTAACTGCAGGTCAAAACTACCGTCAGTATAGGCATAGGTACCAAAAGGGATTACAATTTCCTGCGGCCCTCCATTTTCGTCAATAAATACTTCTTTAAAAAGCTTTACGGTCGTAAATCGTGGGCCATCTTCGAGGGGTGATTCATCATCTTCTGAACAGCCAATCAATAATGCTGTTAACAGCAGATATCCGCTTAATTTAATAATCGTTTTCATCACTGAGTTTTTTTAATCAACCCGGCATAGGCGGTCCTCAGGATAGATTCAGGCTTATATAAATCTTAAAGGCAGCATTTAACAGATTGCGATACCTGTTTTCTCTACTTTAATAATATTCGTAGGTGATCACTTCACCATCGGTCACACGCTTAACGGCATATCCTTTTTCATTGTATTCATAGGTGAATTCAAAGCTAAAATCCACACCGTTCTCCTCCAATCGGTACAGGCCGGGCAGATTATGCTGGGTCATAATACCGGGCACCACCTGGTTTACAGGAAATAAGTTTGGTTTGTCCAGGTAATTTTCATAGCTCCTGCTAGAGATGAGGGCGTACTCCTCTTCTGTGTCCACCTTTAGGTAAATGATCTGTTTGTAGAAGTTTCCTGTGTCAAAATACAGGTAAACATAAACGAAGTTTTCCTTGAAATCGCCCTGGTCATTTTTCAGATAAACCACCTTGCTGCCTATATTCCCGGCCTCATCATAATCGTAGAGACTATAGGCCCGCATTTCTTCTCCAATAAACTCTTCAGACCTAACGAGTTTGTCTTCTTCCCAGTAATATTTGTTCTTAATGACTGCGGAAGTAGCTTGATGAATCGTCTCCAGAATAGTACCACTAGAATTATAATGGTAGGTAGTATGATCTTCATAGCCATGTGAATATTTATTGGTTACCCGACTAATTTTGCCATTTTGCGAATATTTATATTCCACTTTTATGCCTCCACCGGCAAAGCTTTTTGGTTTCCCGTCCAGCTCATCATCGATAATACTGAGTAACATTTCCTGGCCTTCTTCAGACTTACGGAAACCGCTGCTCATGGGGCCGAAAGTGATGCTGAATTCCTGATGCCCTTTTAGCAGCTCATCATTTTCTGGTATTACCTTAAATGAAGCGCTGGCAGCTCCTTTTTCAATCTGCAGGCTTATATAATTATCAATCATCCCTGGATTGGTTCCAAGGTTTATTTCATCGGGAACCTGCAACCTCACTTTGATCTCGCCACTGGTCCTGGCTGCCGGTTCAAGAAGCAGTTTGATCTCTGTTTCTCCAGCATTTTCAATGATGCTCAGGTCTTTTTCAAATCTAACTTTTGAGATTAAAAGGTTAGGGTCATCTCCCGGATCGGGCCGGTCATCATCTGAGGCGCAAGCGCTGACTAGAAATAAGACTACGGCACCCCAGATGAATTTGTAAAATTTATTCATTTTTTTGATCGAATTAATTGGATAGGTTATATAAGATCGGGCCGATGAATGCTCCGTTCATTGCCTGGCAATAACTTCGGATGTGAAGAAGACTTTCCTGCTGCTTGAATGCTATTAAGTTTCGTTTCGCCAGAGCTCAAAAGGGGTGATAAGAAATGTAGGGTATTTTTTGATCCTAACCTTTTGGTCTAAAACTCTGCAATTTACGATAGATGAGATTTTAGTATCTCTAAGCTTTAGTTAAATCTTAAGATAAATTTTGATAAAAACCTTCCCGGTCATTCTAAAAAAGGGTTAATTATCATAATATCAACAAAGGCTTAACTCCTTATTAGCAGGCATCTCGAAGGTATGTGCGTAATTTCATACCACAAATCAAAACTACTATTACAATGAAACGCTTAGATGCTTTTAGTAAATTTTCGTTATTATTTTTATGTAGTGCCCTTTTTCTTGCCTGTAATTCTAATACGCAGGTAGTAGAACCTTCAGTTTCACAATCTAAAGAGTTGTCGATGAGAAACCCGATTGTGAAAAAAGACCCTAAAATCTTCCGAAAAGAGATCAGTTATACAATTGATTCTCTTAATACCCGGGCAGATATCGATAGCCTTTTCAAATCATATTCTGAAGACCAATTAAAAACCATTCTGGCCCTGAACAGGATCGAGAAGAATAGATTGAGACCTAATAGGCCGATAATTGTTCCCGAATGTGCTTCAGAAGATTTTAATACCTATAGCCCCTTCCCGCAACATATCAATACGCTTGGGTGTATCCCAAAAACCGTCCTAATTAATAAAAGGGTTCAGGCCTTTGGGCTTTATGAAAATGGGAACCTGGTGAAATGGGGACCGGTGAGTACCGGTAAAAGCTCTACCAGGACGCCAAGCGGTTTAAATTACGGGAATTACAAGGCAAAACGTAAGGTTAGTACTGTAGATGCGTCATGGATCCTGCCCTATTATTTCAATTTCATGAATTTTGAAGGGGTAGGAGTGCACCAGTATGCCCTTCCCGGATACCCGGCCAGTCACGGTTGTGTAAGACTTTATATGGATGACGCCAAGTATATTTTCGATTGGGCAGATATGTGGGAAGTGAAAGGTTCCAGGATTGCCAGAAATGGAACTCCTTTTATGGTCTTTGGAGAATATGATTATTCTGCTGAAAAACCGTGGATCAAGCTTTCCCAGAACATGAAGGCCAATGATCTTACTCAGGAAGAACTAGATACACTTAAAGAATATGTGGAGAATTATCAGAATGACCCTAAGAATTTCCACAATATAGCTTCAAAAGAAACTGAAGCAGAATTAGCCAAGGTTTAATTGAATTAGTTTTTAATTAACTTAGCCGGTAAACATTGATTCTTATGAAGAGATTTGATATTTACCGGCTTTTTCTTGTCCTTTTTTTGATGCTCACTTCGGTCTGTATTCAGGCCCAGGAAACGAACCTTATGATAAGGGCTAAAGCCAAGGATGCCAAATTTATAGGTAGTTCCATCGGTGGGGCTCATATCCTGGTAAAAGATGATTTAACCGGGGAGGTACTGGCTGAGGGTATTACCACCGGCAGTACCGGCAATACGGATAAGATCATGAAACAGAACTGGAAAAGGAATTCAACTTTGTCTGATAATGAGACCGCTGGCTTTAATGCCAAGCTCGATATTGAGCAACCAACCTTTGTAACAGTTGAAGCCTATGCGCCAATTAACAAGAAACAGGCGACGGTGCTCAGCAGCACACAGCTCTGGGTAATACCTGGAAAACATATTACTGGTGACGGACTGGTTCTTGAAATTCCAGGCTTTGTAGTAGATATAATTTCTCCTCAAACCCACGAAAGGATTGCCTCATCAAATGATATAGAGCTGTTAGCGAATGTGGTCATGATGTGCGGTTGCCCCGTTACCGAAGGCGGGATCTGGGATGCCAACCAGTACGAAGTAACGGCCATCGTAACTTCGGAAGAAGGAATTGCGAAGGAAATCGAAATGGTTCAGAAAGATAAACCTAGCACTTTTAGTGCAGAAATGAAACTGGAAAAGGGACTATACGAAATCCTTATTTATGCCTACGACCCTGAAACGGGAAATACGGGGCTCGATAAAACCAATATCATCATTAATTAAGCCCTGAGTAGTCCCAGGTCCTCAATAGTTCTTAATACGCCATTATTGTTATTATCGTGGCTGGTAACAAAATTACTGGCCTCGATGATCTCTGGATGAGCATTTTTCATGGCGTAGCTATGCTTTGCCACCTGCATCATTTCCAGGTCATTCAAATAATCGCCAAACACAAGGGTTTCCTCGGGACTAATCCCAAGTTCTTTCTGGATTCCTTTTATGGCATTTCCTTTATTCGCATCCAGTGCCGTAATGTCTATAAATACTTTTGCAGCGATGGCAACTTTATACCTGTCGGTATAATCTACAAAATGCGGAAAGGTATTCTCTTCGACCCCATCAAAATTGCAAAGCGTCACTTTAAGGTAAGTGTCCTCAACCTTGGTAAGATCATCAACCACCTGCAGCCTTTCATAAAACTTAGATATTTCCTTTCTGAAACCTTCATCACTGGTTTCAATATAAGCTGAAGATTTTCCGCATAGCACCAGATTGGTCTTTTCCAGCTCTCTTCCCATTTCAATGAATTCTTTCGCGGCTTTTTCGTCTATGGGATTTACATAGAGTTCCTTCCCACGATGGGATACATAGGTGCCATTTTCGGCAAAGAACATGGTCCTGTCCTTGATCCTGTCAAACTTAGATTCCAGGTTATAGAACTGCCGCCCACTGGCGATGGAAAACAAGATCCCATTTTTGGTGAGCTGTTCTTCTACCTTCCAGAAATCGGGGTGTAACTCGTGATTATCATTCAGCAGGGTTCCGTCAACATCGGTTACAATAAGTTTGATCATGGTTCTGATTTTAAAAGATCAAAAATAGACTAATGTGCCGGGAATAGGATTAAATCTGGATTAAATTTCCTGCTTCTACCATAAGCCAAGCTTATAAGCTGAAGATATAAGTATACCGGATGAAATCATTCACCCGGTATTTTTTTAAAATAGCAATGCATCCGTTATCAAGCTGAAAACAGCTATCACAAAAGCCAGGAGCACCGAGGCTCCAAAACCATCGGTTTTAAAATCTGAAGTCAGTTTATCTGCGATCTCGATGATGATCGCGTTAACGATCACCCTGGTGATAAAGCCCAGTCCCAGGAAGTAAAAGATACCAAGGGTGGCAATATTTAGAATTGCCGTAAGCAGCCAGCTTAACAGAAAGCTTAGAATTCCGATGATGATCGCGACTATCAAAGCAGATTTGAATCCGCTTAAATGAACTCTGGAGATCAGTTTTGCAGCGACGAGCAGAACTAGCGCGTCGATAAGGATATGGATTATCCACTGGAACATGTTGATTGTTTTTAGTAGTTAGTAATATCCTAATATACCAAAAATGCGATGGGTTGCCTTATTGAGGTCTATTCCTAATGGATAAATGCCTGTAAGGAATGGGGTTTTTTCTTTAGAAGTACTTCCCATAGGGCCTTTAAATTGGCCAGTTTTTCCCTTTGTTTAAGTCGGTATTCGGTTTGATAAGCGCTCTGGTCTGCGGCAAATCCATGATAATCCAGTCCAAGGTTCTGGGCAATAAAAAGGGTTCTGGGAAGGTGGAAGTTCTGGGTGACCACGATAGCGTCTTCGATATTGAACACCCTGCCTGCACGGTACATACTATCATAGGTATCCAGGCCGGCATGGTCTGAAGTGATAAGACTTTTATCGATGCCGTTCTTCTGAAGATAGTTTGTCATGGCCGCTACCTCGTTATAATCGTCGCTCCTGTGATCACCGGTAACGAGGAAGTTTTCTACGATGCCATTTTCATATAGTTTGATAGCTGTGTCTACCCGGTCTTTCAGAATAGGCGATAGTTTCCCGTCTGCATGTACACTGGCACCAAGAATGATCACCGTTTCAGAATGAGGGATCTCAGAAATCTCTTTGTAAATAAGGTCCTGGGTTTGTCTCTGGAAGGTAGCTTCGATGCCCAGGATAACGAAAATTATGAGCACCAGGCCGATAACCGAGAACAGGATGATTTTTTTTAATCGCCGCATTTTAGATCGATGAATGTATACCGAAGATAGCCATAAAAATTGGATGTATCAGATTAATTTATGGGCTAACGCCGGTCTTGCCTTTAACATTGTGTACATTTGTAAAATATTATTTGAATGCGTTATGAGTAATATAAAAGCTTTGAACTGGCGCTATGCGACCAAGAAATTCGACGAGTCTAAAATTCTTTCTGAAGATAAAATAGAGGTCCTCAAAAAGGCCTTTAACCTTACGGCTACATCTTACGGATTACAGCCTCTAAAAATGCTCATTATTTCCAATAAGGAGCTTCAATCCAAACTAAGGGATTTCTCCTATAACCAGCAGCAGGTAAACACCGCTTCTCATGTACTGGTGATATGTATCGAAGATAAGGTGGACGAGGAATTTATTACCAATTATTTCAAAAGGGTAAAGCATGTAAGGGAAACCCCGGAGGAGATCATTAAACCTTTTCACGAATTCCTGGTAAACGATTTTAAGACCAAGGCTGAAGAAGAGATCCACGCCTGGGCTACCAACCAGGCCTACCTGGCGTTGGGAACCTTGCTTACCGTTTGTGCTTCTGAAGAGATCGACGCCTGCCCCATGGAAGGTTTTGAACCTGAAAAATATGATGAATTCCTAAGCTTACCCGATAAGAACCTTCGCTCGGTCTTAGTTTTACCCGTAGGTTACCGTGCCGAAGATGACGAATTCTCTAAATTCAAAAAAGTAAGAAGACCCCTGGATGAGGTCATCATCGAGATCGATTAGTAATTTACGTATTCGGTGATTTCAAGGCCGTAACCAATCATCCCCACACGTTTTGTTTGCTGAGTGTTAGAAAGCAGCCTGATCTTATGGATCTCCAGGTCATGGAGGATCTGCGCTCCAATCCCGAAGTCTTTATTATCCATCTTGACCGGTGGCGCTTTTATCTCACCCTTTTTCTGACTTTCCTTTAGTTCTGCCAGCCTGTTCAGCAGGTTAGGAGACTGGTTCGCCGGGTTGATGAAGACAATGGCTCCGCGGCCTTCTTCATTGATGGCCTGGAACATTCCGTCCAGTTTTTTATCGGCATTATTGGTAAGAGTGCCCAGGATATCATTGTTCACAAGGGTAGAGTTTACCCTCACCATGATCTCCTCGTTGGGTTTCCAGCTACCCTTGGTCAGGGCGATATGTACCTGGGAATTCGTTGTTTGCTTATAAGCTCTTAGTCTGAACCTTCCAAACCTTGTATCCAGTTCAAAATCTTCTTTTTTCTCAATGAGAGAATCATGCTGCATCCTGTAGGCAACCAGGTCTTCAATAGAAACGATCTTTAGATCGAACTTTTTGGCAACTTCCATTAACTGGGGTAACCTGGCCATGGTTCCATCTTCGTTCATTATCTCCACGATCACTCCGGCAGGTTCAAACCCGGCCAGCCTGGCAAAGTCTATCGCTGCCTCGGTATGCCCGGTACGTCTAAGCACGCCACCTTCTTTTGCCTTAAGCGGAAAAATATGCCCGGGACGGTTGAGGTCTGTGGGCTTGGTTTCAGGATCTATAAGTGATTGTATGGTCTTGGCTCTGTCTGCTGCTGAAATTCCCGTGGTAACTCCCTTTCCTCGCAGGTCAACTGAAATGGTGAAAGCTGTTTCCATGGGGTCGGTATTATTGCCAACCATCATTTCCAGTTTCAGCTCGTTACATCTGGCTTCTGTAAGAGGAGAGCAGATAAGTCCGCGGCCGTGGGTAGCCATGAAGTTGATCATTTCGGGGGTAACCTTCTCTGCGGCGGCAAGGAAATCTCCTTCGTTCTCCCTGTCGATATCATCTACCACGATGATCACCTTTCCGGCACGAATATCGTCTATCGCCTCCTGAATATTGTCCAGTTTTACCGAATATTGATTGTTCTCCACCTGAGCCATACTATCTAATTTTGTGGCTGCAAAGATATTTATTCTGTTTTACTTTTATCCTTGAATAGCCCGGCTTTTTTGAAGAGTTTCTTTACCGGTGCGATGAAATTGTCGAATACGAACAGTCCCTGGTCTGTAGTCGCCCGATAAGTAAGGTATATGCCTAAAGGCAACATGATCCACGTAGAAAGCCAGGTGGCAATAAAGGCCGGGATACTACCGTCTTCAGCCGAATTCTTCGCAAAAATTCCTATGAAGTGATAAGTTAAGAAAAGGAGTATTGCTACAACAATTGGCAGACCCATTCCACCTTTCCTGATGATCGCTCCAAGCGGGGCTCCCACAAAAAACAATACGATACAGGCGATAGCCAAAGCATATTTTTCATGCAGGGCGATCTCGAATTTATTGATCTGTTTGATATTTACCTTGAATTCCTGCTTCTTCATTCCTAAATGGGCCAGGGCTGAATTTACCGTACCCAGGGCTAGGTTAGAGATCTGCGCAGCATCATAAGTGTCAAAATAGGAGAGAAGCTCAGAATCCTCATTAATAACAGTATCTTTTGGCTTGTAGTTGTTATTGAGGTTAGAGATACCGGTACGGTTGTACATGTTCTTACGAAAGGCCGCCATCCGGTCGTTATAGGAAACCGAAAATGAATCTATACTTTCATCAAGCTCAGAGATCTTAAGCATCCCATGTGCAGAACTGTAAGTTTCATCTTCAAGATCTACATTGTTGAAGTCAGATAGGTCTATGTTGATCACATATTCGTCAAAATAGCTCTTGGTAAAGGGTTTCCTTTTTCGTTTCTGGTAATCGCTGGGTTCTACCTCGTCGTAATAATTACCTTCTTTCAGGATAAGAGAAAGTACATCTGAATCTGTGCTTCCCACCAGTTCGCCTTCCTTGGCTTTGATAACCGTATTATTTCCACCGGTCTTTTTCTTCTGATGAATAATCACATCGGTGAGGTACTGGTCGTTCTCTCCGCTTTTTTCATCCACCTTGATATTGAAGGTTCCAATATCATTGAAGGTTCCTTCGGTAATGGCCATGGCTGGTTTCAGCTGGGCAATGTTTTTTCGGAGGTTGATAGATTTGAATTCTGCAGCCGGGATCACATTATTGGCAAAAAAGAAGGCTACCAGGCTTATAAAAACGATAAAGACGGTAAGGCTGCGCATGGCGCGCCCAAGTGAAATACCCGATGATTTCATCGCGGCGAACTCGTAATTTTCGGCAAAAGAGCCGAAGGTCATGATCGAGGTAAGCAGGATGGTGAGCGGTAATACCAGTGGTACCAGTTTCGGGGAGAAATACAAAAGGAATTTCAGGATCACTTCTGTATCCAGGTCTTTACCAGCAAGTTCACCTATGTACAGCCAGATGGTCTGGAGTACAAAGATGAACATGAGTATGATAAAGACCGAAAAAAAAGTTTTTAGAAAACTGGTTAGTATGTACCGGTCGAGTATTTTCAATTTAGTCTAATCTATTGATGTAATAATCGCTGTAACGATCTTCGTTAAAGTTAAATAGATTCTCCGCAAGCGGCTGGTCTGTCTTAAAGCTTTTCACGGTAATCGTCACTTTAGTGCCATTTTCCTGTGTCTGGATAAGATCGTAGATATGCTTGGTCTGGCTGTCTATCCCCAATAGTATGTTCTTGATCTCGGCATTGCTGTCTTTTGGAGTAAGCTTCACATACTGGATCTGGCGTCCCTTTACATTCTGGGTGGCCGCCATCTCATAATTGTATCCGTCTTCATAAAAACTGAACATTTTAGAAGGCGTAATGCTGTTGCTATCCTCTTCTACATAATTGGAAATATTGATCTCCTCATCCTCCGGAATGATAGTGTAGATTTTCTTTCCGTCGAACATCTGGGTAGTACCCATAAGGTTAAGAACATATTTCTCACCTTTAATGCTAACATCGCCTCTGGTTTCCTGCCTAACATTTTCAGCCTCGTTTTCCAGGGCATATTTGAATTCGATAACCATATTATCGTAATTCTTCACCTTGGAAGATACCTCGTTAAGTAATTTTTCTGCTTTCTGCGAGCTTTGTGCCTGGACGTTTAAGGAAAGAACTGCGGCCAGGATGAATACTAATTTTTTCATTTTGAATTTTTAATTGTCTGGTTCATTTAATAGTTGATCTAAAGCTGCGAGATCTGTGATTAAAACCTGTCTTGCCTTGCTTCCTTCAAAAGGACCAACGATGCCTGCGGCTTCCAGTTGATCGATGATTCTACCTGCACGGTTATAGCCAAGTTTCAATTTTCTCTGAAGCAATGATGCCGAGCCCTGCTGGGCGGTAACGATCACCTCTGCAGCTTCGCGGAACAGCTTGTCCCGCTCGCTCACATCTATATCAACTCCTGTGCCACTTTCCTCACTTTCGTAGGCAGGTAACTGGTGTGCATCTGGATATGCTTTTTGTGCCCCAATGAATTCTGTGATCTTGTCAACCTCAGGCGTATCTACGAAAGCACACTGAAGCCGCTTGAGCTCATTCCCCTGGGTGAACAGCATATCCCCGCGACCAATCAACTGGTCTGCACCCTGGTTGTCCAGGATGGTCCTGGAATCGATCTTTGAGGTTACCCTGAAGGCTACCCTTGCCGGGAAGTTTGCCTTGATAATACCGGTAATTACGTTTACCGATGGTCTTTGGGTGGCAATGATTAAATGTATCCCGATAGCCCGGGCAAGTTGCGCCAGACGGGCGATAGGAGTTTCCACTTCCTTGCCAGCGGTCATGATAAGGTCGGCGAACTCATCCACCACCAATACGATATAAGGCAGGAACTTATGCCCGTCATTCGGGTTAAGCTTTCTTGCCTTGAATTTCGCGTTGTATTCCTTGATGTTCCGGCACATGGCGTTCTTCAGCAACTCGTACCTGTCGTCCATCTCGATACAAAGCGAATTCAGGGTGTTAATAACCTTGGTATTATCGGTGATGATGGCGTCTTCGGTATCAGGAAGTTTGGCCAGGTAGTGACGTTCTATTTTATTGAATAAGGTAAGTTCTACCTTTTTAGGATCAACCAATACAAATTTTACCTCTGCCGGGTGTTTGCTATATAACAGCGAAGTTAAAATGGCATTCAGTCCTACAGATTTACCCTGACCCGTTGCTCCCGCCATAAGCATATGCGGCATCTTGGCGAGGTCTACCACGAATGTTTCATTGGAAATTGTCTTTCCTAATGCCAGGGGAAGTTCCATCTCGGCATTCTGGAATTTTGGTGAAGCGATCACCGAACGCATGGAAACGATACTGGCATTTTTGTTAGGGACTTCAATACCAATGGTACCTCGTCCCGGAATAGGAGCGATGATCCTGATGCCCAGTGCCGAAAGGGACAGGGCGATATCGTCCTCAAGATTCTTGATCTTGGAGATCCTGATCCCTGCTTCGGGAACAATTTCATATAGGGTTACCGTTGGGCCAACCGTCGCCTTGATCTGGGCGATCTCGATCTTATAGTTCTTCAGGGTCTCAACGATACGGTTCTTGTTCTCTTCCAGTTCTTCCTGGTCTATGGTGATAGTGCCGCCATAGTCCTTTAGAAGCTCAATTGTCGGGAACTTATAATTCTTGAGTTCCAGGGTAGGATCAAATTCTCCGAAATCACGTACAAGCTTGGTGCTCAGATTATCTTCCTCTTCCTCTTCGGGAGCAGCTTCTACCTCCATGGCCACGTCATCTTCAGGCTCTTCCTGGGTGGTATGGATCTCCATTTGCGGAGACGGTTCTGGTTCTTTTTTCTTTTCAGGGCTTTCTGAAATGCTTTCTTCTGAAAGATCTATGCTTTGAGGTTTTTCTTCTTCCTGCACAGGTTTAGTGGGGGTGAGGCTTTCTTTCCAGTCGAGTTCTTCATCGGTTTCAGAAATTTCAGACTGGTGTTCCTCCATGGCATCCTTGAGCTCTTTTTTTCCGGACCTGAAATATCCGCCAACCATTTCCGGAGTAACTCTTAGGCGAATGGCCAGATAAGCCATAAAAAGGAAAAGCATTAATAAGACAGTTCCGAAGAATCCCAGGTAATCCTGTATAAAATCGTTGGTCTCATAGCCAATACGGCCACCAAGCAAGGCATAATTCCCGGCGAAAAAGCCAAAGAATACCGAAAGCCAGATCATCACCAGCACTCCCCAAAACCAGAATTTTCTCAGGTTCGAGCTATTGAAACCGAAGAAAAGATATATTCCGCTTAGCAAAATTAGGAAGGCAATAGAGAAGGAGGCAAGTCCAAAACCTTTATAGATAAAAAAGTCGCTGATAGCCGCACCAAATTTGCTCAGCCAGTTTTTCGCTTCCACCTCGCGGTCGGCGAATTCGTTGAGCACACTTTGATCTGCCTGCCAGTTGAACAAAAAAGATATGAATGCCACGATAAGGGCAAGGCCAAAAAGCATTAGGAAACTACCGAGAACCACTTTTTGCTGCCTGTTCAGCTTTAGTGAGAAATTACGAGGTTTTTTGGCGGTTTTCTTGGTCTTAGCTTTCTTTTTAGCCATACGTAGGTTCAAGGATTTGAGCAAAAATACAAATAAGCGACTATTAAAATAAATAAATGCATTTAGAAACTAAAAATTGTGCGGAGGTCAGATTAATTATCAACTTCTCAGCAGGGAGAAATGCCCGTGTAAAAATTACTGGATTCTGCGAAGAAAGATTGCCTGAAAATTCCTTAGGCGGTATTAGGATCCGGTCCACGAATAGCAAGGGATGGACTGCCTGTAGTATGTATTTATAAAATTTTATTCACCCCGATTTTAGTTAACCAAAAATAGTCTGGGAACTTTAAAACCAGTAGTTTACAGGTGAAGTGATAAATTAATTCAGGTTTAAAAAATATAAGGGAAATAAATAAAGCAGGCGATGATCACTGCTATCAGGGCCGCGATAAAAACCGCACCCGCCGCAACATCTTTAATATGGCCGATCTTATTATGGAAGTCCGGGTGTACAAAATCTGCCATGGCCTCCATAGCGGTATTCAGCCCTTCGGCCGACATGACCAGGCCTATGGCAAAAAACTGGAACATCCATTCGGTTCGGGTAATATCGAAGAACCAGCCCGCGATGCATACCAGTATCGAAATACCAAACTGTACCTGAATACTTGGCTCATGCCTTAGCAGCAACCAGGCACCTTTTATCGCATATCCTCCTCCTCTGATCCTTTTTCCGAGGAAACTGTTTTTCATTATAAGAGTGTTTTCAAGGCGGCAAGATAGTCGGGCTCCTCATCTATTTTAGGAACCTGCTGTGAATGTATAACATGACCATTTTCATCCAGTACCAGGACAGCCCTGGATAAAAGCCCTTCAAAGGCGCCATCTATCATTTCTACCCCGTAATCCTTGCCAAAGTTTCGATCTCTGAAATCTGAAAGGTTCACCACCTTTTTTAATCCTTCATCGCTTACAAATCTTTGCTGGGCGAAAGGCAGATCCCGTGAGATGCACAAAACTACAGTATTTTTCAATTCTGAAGCTTTTTTATTGAAATTACGAACCGAAGTGGCGCAGACATTAGTGTCTATACTCGGGAAAATATTCATGATCACTCTTTTGCCTTTATAGTCTTCAAGAGTGCTGATGCTAAGATCAGATTTTATAAGTTCAAAATGGGGTGCCTTTTCATTTAAGGCGGGAAGACTACCATAAGTAGTTACGATTTCATCACCGAGTTCAATCTTTGCCATGCTATTTTTGTTAGGTCTATAAATTTATAAGATTGTCTTTCGGTTATTACTAAAATTATCATAAAACAACAAGGGCTGTTTCCTAATGAAAACAGCCCTTTTGAAATGATTTGTAAGAAGATCTACTGGTCTATAGAGCCCAGGACTTTCTTTACAAAATTGTTAGCGGCATCCTTTTCTGGCATACCATCCTGTATCATTTTATGAACTTCTACAGCTCCACAAAGGTTGGTAATTAATTCTCCAATCACATCCATCTGTTCTTCGGTTACCGAACGGTGCTCGGTGAAACTTTCCAGAACTTCGATGGTATGCTGAAGTTTTACCTCCTCGTTGTTTCTCTGTAAATGTTTAATTACTGGTAACTTCATCTACTAAGTTTTTTAACTGGTCAAACTTATTTGTTTGAACCTGATTCTTAAAACTTCCATTTTTGAAAGTAGCAAAAGTTGGCAGGTTATCTACTTTGGCCAGTTTTCTTGATTCCGGGAATTTCTCGGCATCAACGAATACAAACTGGGCATTTTCATTCTCTTCAGCCAGTTTTTTGAATTTTGGCTTCATAAGCCTGCAGTTACCACACCAGCCGGCCATATACTGAACCACCACGGTGTCGTTGCTTTCTACTACTTCGCTTAAGTTATCCTGATCTAATTCTTTAATCATAGCAATTTTTTTAGATTCCTGAATAATGCCTGAGCACTCTTAGTTTAAGCTTAGGTAGTTCGCTACACCTTCTCTGTCGGCGTTCATTGCTTCTTTACCTTCTTCCCAGTTTGCAGGACAAACTTCTCCTTTTTCCTGAACGTGAGTGTAAGCATCGATCAATCTTAGGAATTCATTTACGTTTCTTCCAAGTGGCATATGGTTGATACCTTCGTGGAATACAGTTCCTTCTTCATCGATAAGGTAAGTAGCTCTGTAAGTTACATTGTCTCCTTCAAGAGTGATCGCTCCGGTTTCCTCATCGTAAGTTTCGCTCATGATATCAAGGATATCAAGTCTAGAACTTAAGTTACGGTTAGAATCTGCAAGGATAGGATATTTTACACCTTCGATTCCTCCATTATCTTTTGGAGTATTCAACCAGGCGAAGTGTACCTCTGGAGTATCACAAGACGCTCCGATCACCATAACATTTCTCTTTTCAAATTCTTCCATAGCATTTTGAAAAGCGTGAAGTTCGGTAGGGCAAACAAAGGTGAAATCTTTTGGGTACCAGAAAAGCAATACTTTCTTATTGTTCTTCTGAGCTTCTTCCAAAACGTTTATTTTGAAAGTATCTCCCATTTCGTTCATTGCGTCTACGCTAAGGTTTGGAAATTTTTTTCCTACTAAAGCCATATAAATTATTGTTTTTTAAGTTTAACTTTCTCTTTTTCTACGTAGCAAAATTAGCATCTAAACGCGCATTTAAAAGGACTGAAAATTTTTAAATTTTATTGTTTGATAGGGTTTGTCTATCAACTTAGATAAGTGTAATAGCGAGCATCTATAATTGCCAAATTATCAGGAAATTAACTTCAGATCTGCGAAAGTCTCACCAATTATTTTTCAGTAAGCATTTTAATTTTTATACCCACAGCTGCGAATAATAATGTCATAAATGGGCTTAGGTAATTGAAGAAGGCGTACCCAGCATAAGATAGTACGGGCACTCCCAGAACCCCACTGTGATAAGCTCCACAGGTGTTCCATGGAACCAGAACCGAGGTCACCGTTCCTGAATCCTCTAAACTACGGCTCAAATTCTCGGGTGCGAGGCCCTTATCCTTATAGGCTTTCGCGAACATTTTCCCGGGAACCACGATGGCCAGGTACTGGTCTGATGCTGTAACGTTCAATGCCAGGCAGCTAATAACGGTGCTGGCAAATAATCCGAAAGTGGTATGGAAAAGGTTCAATAAAGCTTTACTGATTCTGGCCAGGGCTCCAATTGCTTCCATGATTCCTCCAAATACCATCGCGCAAAGGATAAGCCAGATGGTCCCAAGCATTCCGGCCATTCCGCTGGAGGCAAAAAGGTCGTTCAAAGCTTCAGAATCGGTTTCTACAGCACTATCTACGGTAATGGCATTCATGATGCCTTTGTATCCACTAATAAAGTTCAGTTCATCCATTCCGCTAACTGCGAGCACCACATCGGGCTGGGCGATAAGGGCGGCTACGGCTCCAAGCAAAGTACCTATTAAAAGCGCGATAAGCGGGGAAGTTTTTCTAACGATCAGAAAGATAACCAGGACAGGTACCACGAACAGCCATGGGCTGATGTTGAAGGCAGCATCTATAGAATTCAATATGTCGGTGGTATCTGTAGTTCCGCTGGTATCCAGGTTTAGACCAATAATTATAAAGGCGATTATGGTAATGGTAATAGTAGGCACAGTAGTTAGGGCCATATATCTAATATGTGTAAAAAGATCGGTTCCTGCCATGGCCGGCGCAAGATTCGTAGTGTCACTTAGCGGCGACATCTTATCTCCAAAATAAGCTCCGGAAAGTATGGCTCCTGCAGTCATTCCTAACGAAATTCCCAATGCATCGGCGATACCAATAAGCGCAATACCTACGGTCGCTGAAGTGGTCCAGCTACTTCCCGTAGCCAGAGAAATAACGGAACAAATGATCACACAGGCTGCCAGAAAAATGGTGGGATTTAATATCTGAAGACCGTAATATATCATGGTAGGGATGATCCCGCTGATAAGCCAGGTCCCGGCCAGGGCACCTACCATGAGCAGGATAAGGATCGCGCCGGCTGTGCTTTCAATGTTCCCGGCCACCTCGTCTATCATCGTATCAAATTTCACCTTATTAAAGTAACCTACGATGGCAGCCACGGCACCTCCTAAAAGAAGAATGAACTGGTTAGATCCGCTAAGGGCATCATCTCCAAATACAAAAACATTGAAGGCCAGCATGCCGATAAGGGCAAAAACGGGGATCAATGCCTCCCAGATATTCAGCTCTTTGTTTTCAAGGATTGGTTCATTCTTAGGACTTGCAGTAGAGTTTTCCATTAAGGCTCAGTACTTTATATATGGCAAAAAATTAGCCTCAGGGCAAATCTGAAAATCATCAGATCTACCCTGAGGCCTTTATTTTTAAAACCGGTCGTTAATATTGATCATTTTTTCTGATCGTAATTTTACGACTTTCGGCTTAATCCTGCAAAATTTTAAACCATTTCGGTGGCTAAAACCCCAACTTTCATCATACATTCTTTCATTCGCTCATAAGTTCTTGAAATATCATTATCCAAACCTATGGAGAAACGAATTAGCCCATCGCTAAGTCCCATTTCCATTTGTTCTTCTAGAGGAATTTCAGAAGAGGTAGATGTGCCGGGCGCGCTGAAAAGTGTTTTGTAGAATCCAAGACTTACCGCAAGATATCCCAGGTTCTTTTCTTGCATGAGTTCCATGAGTTCGTTGGCTTTATCAAGGGAACCAACGTCTATGGTAAGCATACCGCCAAAACCATAAGATTCGTTCATCATTTTCTTGAAGGTTTCATGACCCGGATGAGACTCAAGTCCCGGATAAACGGTTTTAAAACCATTTTCCTGGAATTTCTGAGCCAGGTGCATGGCATTCAGGCTATGTTGTTTCATCCTGATATGAAGTGTTCTTAAGTTTTTCAGGATCGATGCTGCCCTCAGGCTATCCATAGTTGGACCAAGTAGCATAGCCGCCCCATCGTTCACATTCCTAAGATCGTTGATGAATTCAGTGGTTCCGCAAACCACACCGCCAACCGTATCGCTGCTTCCATTAATGAATTTGGTTAGACTGTGTATCACCACATCTGCACCCAGTTTTGCCGGGCTAAGGGAAAGCGGGGAAAATGTATTGTCTACTACCAATTTCAGATCACGCGCTTTTGAGATCCTGGCCAATACCGGAAGGTCTGCGATCTCCAGCAACGGGTTGCTCACACTTTCGCAATAGATCACCTTGGTATTTTTCTGAACTGCTGCCTCTACCATCTCAGGCTTTGTGATATCAACAAATGTGGTTTCGATACCGAATTTTGGAGCGAAATTTTTCAGAAAAGCATAGGTTCCGCCGTAAACGGTTCTGCTACAAACTATATGGTCTCCGGCATTACACAACTGCATTAATACTGAAGTGATCGCGCCCATTCCTGAAGCTGCCACATTCGCGGCTTCGGTCCCTTCCATCGCGGCAAGGGCTTCCCCTAGGTAAAGGTTAGAAGGGGAGGAGTGGCGTGAATATAAATAACAACCTTCAGCATTGCCCTCGAAAGTATCGAACATGGTCTTGGCTGAAAGGAAGGTATAGGTCGATGAGTCGGAGATCGAAGGGTTCACTCCTCCAAATTCTCCAAAATATTGTAGATCCTGAATATGGTCTGCCGGTTTGTATTTCATGATGTTTGATTTATACTATCAAATTTCCTGATATTCAGTTTTAAAAACAATGATGAGCGTCATATTTGGAAAATAAATCGGCTATCTCGGAGTATTTCAGATTTTAAATCTATTTTTATCTTGAATCCTGATGCTTTTCCAAATAAATTAAAGCAAATGAAACTTGACGAAATAGATAAAAGGATCCTGAGACATCTTCAGGACGATAGTAAAAAGACCAATAAAGAGATCTCCAACGACCTGGGACTTTCGGTCACGGCAGTTTTTGAACGTATTCGCAAACTGGAACGCGAGGGCATTATTTCTAAATATGTGGCACTTGTAGACCCGGAAAAGGTTCAGAAGGGTTTTATGGTGCTTTGCCAGATCAAACTTGTGCAGCATAAAAAGGACTTTCTTTCCAATTTTGAAAAGGAGGTAAACAACCTGCCCGAGGTGATCGAGTGCCTGCACGTGAGCGGAGATTTTGATTATATGCTCAAGGTAATGGTGAGGGATATGGATGCCTATCGTGAATTCCTGGTGACCAAGCTAACCACGCTGGACCATATTGGCAGTACCAAAAGTATCTTTACCATTAATAAGGTGAAACAAAGTACGGTTATAAGTTTGTAAGTGAAAAGAGGAAAGTTGAAAGTGAATAGTGGAAAGAGGAAAGAGGAAAGAGGAAAATTAAGATTTATAAAATCTAATTATAATTTTACTTACAGCTTACAGCTTATTGCTTACAGCAAAATGATTATTGGTCAATGTAGAGAATAGTTGTACTTTTACGATCGATTTTTGAAAAACGAAAAAATACACAATTATGAGTACATATGATGTTGCAGTTATAGGATCAGGACCCGGTGGATATGTTGCCGCCATTCGTTGCGCCCAACTGGGTATGAAAACTGCAATCATTGAAAAATACTCCACTCTTGGTGGAACCTGTCTTAATGTTGGGTGTATCCCCAGTAAGGCGCTTTTAGATTCATCTCACCATTATCACGATGCGATCAAGCATTTTGAAGAGCACGGAATTGAAATTCCTGGTGAAGTGAAGCTGAATCTTGAAAAGATGATGGAGCGTAAATCTTCTGTGGTAAGCCAGACTTGCGACGGGGTGAAGTTCCTGATGGATAAGAACAAGATCGATGTTTATGAAGGTTTAGGTTCTTTCAAGGACAAAACTCACATCAATATTGAAAAAGATGGTGAGACCAAAACGATTGAAGCGAAAAAGACCATTATTGCAACCGGTTCCAAGCCTGCAAATCTTCCGTTCATTGAACTTGATAAGGAGCGAGTGATCACTTCTACCGAGGCTTTAACGCTGAAGGAAGTTCCAAAACACATGATCGTAATTGGTGGTGGAGTTATTGGTCTTGAGCTTGGTCAGGTTTACCGTCGTCTTGGTGCTGAGGTTACTGTGGTGGAATTCCTTGACAGGATCATCCCAACCATGGATAGCGCCCTTTCAAAAGAACTTCAGAAAGTTCTTAAAAAGCAAGGTGTAAAGTTCCATTTGAGTACCAAGGTGAAATCGGTTGAAAGAAACGGTGATGAGATCATCATCAAGGCCGATGACAAGAAAGATAAAGAGATCGAACTAAAAGGTGATTACTGCCTGGTTTCGGTAGGTCGCCGTCCTTATACAGATGGACTAAATGCCGATGCGGCAGGAGTAGAGCTTGACGATAAAGGAAGAGTAAAGGTGAATGACCATCTTCAAACCAACGTGGATAATATCTACGCTATTGGTGATGTGGTTCGCGGAGCCATGCTGGCCCATAAAGCCGAAGAAGAAGGCACCATGGTTGCTGAACTAATTGCAGGACAGAAACCTCATATTGACTATAACCTTATTCCCGGTGTTGTTTATACCTGGCCAGAAGTTGCCTCAGTTGGAAAGACCGAAGAGCAATTGAAGGAAGAAGGAGTGAAATATAAGGAAGGGAAATTCCCAATGCGTGCCCTTGGACGTTCAAGAGCCAGTGGTGATATTGACGGACTTGTAAAGATCCTGGCAGATGAAAAGACTGATGAGGTTCTTGGAGTGCATATGATTGGTGCAAGAACGGCCGATCTTATTGCTGAAGCGGTGACTGCGATGGAATTCAGGGCCTCTGCCGAGGATATTTCCAGAATGTCTCATGCTCACCCAACTTATGCTGAAGCAGTAAAAGAAGCTGCCCTTGCTGCAACAGAGAACAGACCATTGCATATTTAATGATCGAATCAAATAGTTTTAAAAAGCCGCCCATTTGGGCGGTTTTTTCATTCATAATCGTTAGGTTGATTTTTGCGAATTTCGCAATGAAACAATCACTACATTTAGGAGTTAATTCTAAAATTTAGAAAACATGTCTAAAGAGAAATCTCCTTCAAAGAATTCGGCTAAAAAAGAGCCAACCATGAGTTTGAAAGAAAAAAGAGCGGCTAAGGCTGCAAAGAGGAAAAATAGAAGTTAGTATACAATCAACCTTTCGTCAAGCTGAACTTGATTCAGCTTCTCATGAGATCCTGAAACAAGTTCAGGATGACAAATTTCAGGTGATAATCTTATTAAACCAAAAGGAGCGCAAATGCGCTCCTTTTTATTTTTTTCTCCTTCGGTTAGCGTTCTTGTCGCCCCTGGTTTTTGGCTTTTTATATTTCTTAGCGATCTCTCTGCGGTAAGAGCCACCGAGGTTCACTTTCTTGTTCTTATTCTTTTTCTCATGAAAAGCCGGCCCGGCTTCTTCCACGTCCTTATTGGGATTGTTGATTTCGATCGCCCTCGGCTTTTCCTCGGGGATGAGTTCTTTTGAAACCTTAACCTCTTTGGGTAATTCATACTCCGGAACTTCCATCTTCATAAGCTCTTCAATGGCATCCAGGTATTCCTGTTCCTTTTCTGTGGTGAACAGTAAGGATTGTCCTTTTCTTTCGGCACGGCCGGTCCTACCAATCCGGTGCATATAGTTTTCCGGGTAGGTGGGGGTGTCAAAATTCACCACATGGGAGACATGTTCAATGTCCAGCCCGCGGGCCATCACATCTGTTGCGATAAGGATTCGTGAGTTGCCTTCATCAAAATCGGTCACGCTCTTAAGCCTGTAATTCTGGCTTTTCCCGGTATGTACCAGGCTCACTTCGCCCGGGAATTCTTCTCCAAGGTTTTCATACAGCCTGTCGGCAATTCGCTTGTCTCCAATAAAAATGAGCATTTTATGGTAGGTCTCTTCATCCTTGAGCAGATGCCTGAGCAAATTCGCCTTGGTATAAAAATTCGGGATCTTGTAGCCGCGTTGTTCTATATTTTCCAGGGGTGTACCACTCACTGCAACCGAGATCTTTTCCGGAGCCTTGAAGTTGGCATCGATCATCGCTTCAACGGTTTCGGTCATGGTGGCCGAAAACATGATACTTTGCCTGTTATTTGGTAGTAGCTCTATGATATTATTAACCTGGAATTTGAATCCAAGATCCAGCATCACATCTACTTCGTCTATCACGAATTTCTGAATAGATTTTAACTGTACGGCTCTTCTAAGCACAAGGTCATAAAGCCTTCTTGGTGTGGCCACTACGATATCCAGGCCACGCATTAGCTCCTGGTGCTGCGTATTGATATTTACTCCACCATAGACCCCGGCCACGCGAACATTGATGTATTTAGCAAGTTTTTCGATCTCACCAACTACCTGCACCACCAGTTCCCTGGTGGGTACCATGATAAGAATACGCGGATTCTTTTGCTCAGAATATTTCAGCATTCTTAACAGAGGAAGCAGGTAAGCGAAAGTCTTCCCCGTCCCGGTCTGGGCGATTCCCACCACATCTCTTCCAGACATGATAGATGAAAATGCCTGTTTCTGTATAGGAGTGGGAGTCTGGAAATCCAGATCTTCCAGTGCGTTACGTAGCGGTGTATTTAAATTTAATTCCTGAAAACTCAAAGCCTGAAGTTTAATTTTTGGCAAAGGTACGTTATGAAAGCCAAAGTCTTCCCCCTTTCTCTCAAGTAAAAGCTAGAAGATATGAATGCTGTAATCTGCATTAAATTCATTTTTGGCTTCAAGTCTAATGATGCCTTCTTTTTTCTTGAGGTTCTGGTCTGTGCCTTCCAAATCTGCAATTCCAAGCCAGGGTTCAATGCAAACGTAAGGTGCACCCGGCTTGGCCCAGATACCCAGGTTTTTAAAGTCCTTATAAGCAATCGATAGGATTTTTCCGTTTTTCGAACTTACCAGATCCACTTTTTTGGACCTGATATTCTTAAAAATAAGCGCGTCATTATCAAAAATATGTCTCGTAAGCTGTATTTTACTATCCTTCTTCAATACATTTTTCGTTTCTGAACTTACCAGTCCGTCGTCATTCAACAGGTAGGTGTTCAGGTCCATCGATCTGTCGAACTGCAGGGAATAATCCTCGATCTCCTCGTTTTCGAATAACTGAATGTTGAAGGCCGGGTGACCACCAACTGAAAAATAAATAGGTTTATCGTCGAGGTTGATGATATGATGACTAACCTCCACCGTTTTTCCCATTAAGGTAAAGGCTATTCTGAAATTGAATTTGAAAGGGTACATTTTCAGAGTTTCTTCAGAATAAAGCAACTCAAAGACCAGCTGGTGCTCTGTTCTTTCTTTTAGCCTGATCATTTCATTATGCCGAATAAAGCCGTGTTTCGGCACTGAATATTCCTTTCCTTCATAAAAGTATTTCCCGTCCTTGATCACACCAATGATGGGGAAAAGGTTAGGAGCGTGACTTTCCCAGATGTTGGGATCGGCCTGCCAGATATGTTCGAGATCTTTCTCTTTATTGATGATGCTGCAAAGTTCAGCACCGGTTTCCTGCACCGTAACTTTCAGGAATTCATTTTCTATACTGTGTTTTTTCACTTTGGCGGAATTTTTCAATAAAGTTACGAATCTGGCGGAGCTGGGAAAATCTGGACGCCTGTGCTTTATTTATTTTCGGTATTTTTAGGGAAAATTCAGCAGATGAAGAAAATACTTGCCTTCGCAGGCTCTAACAGCAGTACCTCCATTAACCAGCAATTACTGAACAATGTGGTAGGCAGGATCCAGGCTCACGAGATCAAGCAGATTAAGCTTACAGATTATCCTCTGCCAATTTATAGCCAGGATAGGGAAAAGAATGAAGATTTTCCTGTTAATGCCACCATCATCAGGAACCTGATCGCCGATAATGATGCGCTGGTCATCGCGGTAAATGAGCATAATGGCGGTCCTTCGGCATTTTTCAAGAATATTATCGACTGGCTATCCAGGCTGGACCGTAATTTCCTCGATGGAAAAAAGATCCTTTTAATAAGTACTTCTCCTGGAAAACGCGGTGCAAAGTCTTCTCTGGAATATACCCAAAACATTTTTGGAAGATTTGGAGGAGAGGTAATAGAAAGCTTCAGCCTGCCCTCGTTTAAAGACAATTTTGAGGATGGGAAGGTAACAAACGAAGTACTGGATATGGGAATTGAGGATGTGCTTACTACCTTTGCGCATCAAATTGAAAGTTAAGTGCGCACTTCCAGAGTTTTTTCGGTAAAAGATACATCTAAGGTCAAAGAGCATTTATTAACCTGGGGCCGGCAGTTCCAGGAAGTTGCCTGGCTGGACAGCAATGAATGTGATTCCAAGACCGGGGAATACGAGGCCATCCTGGCCGTGGAAGCCTTTACCGCGATCAAGACCGATGATGTTGCCGCCTTCGATAAACTGAAAGAATACCAGGAAACCACAGCCGACTGGATCTTTGGATATTTGAGTTACGACCTGAAAAACGATGTGGAGAACTTAAGCTCCAGGAATTTTGACGGACTTCATTTTCCTGACCTTTATTTTTTCCAGCCTCAAAAGATCATTTTCATTAGAGAACAGCAGGTAGAATTTCACTACCTGAGGATGGTAGACGATGAGATAGAAGAAGACCTGGAAGAAATTCAGGGTCTCGAAGTTCAGACAAAGGCAGAACATAATCCGGTAGAGGTGAAATCCAGGCTTTCCCGGGAAGAATACCTCGATAAGATAGGAAAGATGCTGGATCATATTCACCGTGGTGATATTTACGAAGCGAATTTTTGCCAGGAATTCTATGCTGAAAATGTACAGATAGATGCCTTTAGCATTTACCGTTCCCTTAACGAGATCTCCACGCCGCCTTTCGCCGCTTATCTTAAACTGGAGAACTTCAACCTTATTTCTGCTTCGCCCGAGCGATACTTAAAGAAAAAGGGAGAGCATCTGCTTTCCCAGCCTATCAAAGGCACCGCCAGAAGGTCTGAAAACCCTGAGGAGGATCTCAGGATCGCTAAAGAGCTGGCCGATGATCCCAAGGAGCAGTCTGAAAATGTGATGATCGTGGACCTGGTTCGTAACGATCTTTCGCGTATCGCTAAAAAGGGAAGTGTACAGGTGGATGAATTGTGTAAGGTATATAGCTTTAAGCAGGTGCATCAGTTGATCTCCAGTGTTACTGCAGAGATCGCCGAAAATGTGCCGCCGGTTGAAGCGCTGCGCAACAGTTTCCCCATGGGAAGTATGACCGGGGCTCCCAAGATCTCGGCAATGAAGATCATCGAGGAACTGGAAGAATCCAAACGCGGGCTCTATAGCGGCGCGGTTGGATATTTCACTCCGGATGGCGATTTCGATTTTAACGTGGTGATTCGCAGTATACTTTATAATTCTGAAAATAAATATCTTTCCTTTTCAGTTGGCGGGGCGATCACCGCGAAGTCTCAGCCAGAAAAGGAATACGAGGAATGCCTGCTGAAGGCTAAAGCCATGCGGGAAGTCCTCACCAACCTGTAATTCACATTTTAGTTTTTTGAAGAAATAAAAAAGTGGCCGGTGCCGGGCCGCATTTAGGAGTGCCTTTGTATCTTTGGGAAACGATGGAAAAGGCCTTCAAGAATCTCGTTAGAAAAGACTATCCCTATTTATGCGGAGGTAAGTTGCTGCTGGCCGTTAGCGGGGGAGTAGACAGTGTAGTATTGGCACATTTATGTCACCTGGCGAAACTTGATTTTTCCATTGCCCATTGCAATTTCAACCTGCGTGGGGATGAAAGCGACGGGGACGAAAAATTCGTAGTAGACCTGGCCGATTCTTTAGAGGTTGAGGTCTATACCGAAAGTTTTGATACCCTTAATTATGCTGAAAATAACGGGGTTTCCGTTCAGATGGCTGCCAGGGAGCTAAGATACGAGTGGTTTGCTGAGCTTAGCAGTTCTGTGCATTTCGATTATACGCTTACCGCCCATCATGCCAATGACAACCTGGAGACTTTTCTAATCAATCTTATCCGCGGAACCGGGCCGGAAGGCCTTGCCGGGATCAAGAATAACAAGAACGAGATCGTAAGGCCACTGCTTGGTTTTACCAGGAAGGAGATCGAAGCATTTGCCAGAAAACGCAATTATAAATGGCGGGAAGACAGCAGCAATACTTCAGATAAATATATGCGGAACAAAATTAGGCAGCAGATCGTTCCTGTGATGGAAGAACTAAACCCGAACCTGCTGGATAGCTTTGCCCGTACTCAGGCACATTTGCAGGAGAGCATGGACCTGGTAGAGGATTATATCAGCCTTTTATATCCAAAACTGGTACAGAAAGATAAATATGGTTATGCTATAGATATTGAGTTTCTTAAAAAGGTTCCGAATCAAAAACAGATCCTGTATCAGCTTCTTAAAACCTTTGGGTTTACTGAATGGAATGATGTCTATGATCTTCTGGATGCCCAGACTGGTAAAATGGTATTGTCAGATACTCATCGGCTGATCAAGGACCGTAAAAAATTATTGCTCACCGAACATAATGAGAATTCGGTAGGAAAGGAATACAGTATCGGCAGGGAAGAGGAGCTGGTCATGATCCCGGGAATGGGAAGCTTCCATATAAGCGAAGTCGAAAAAAGGGGCCAGGCATCAGAAAATTGTATTTACGTACCCGAACATAAACTGGAATTTCCACTAAGTATCAGGAAATGGAAAAAAGGTGACTTCTTTTATCCCTTCGGAATGAAAGGAAAAAAGAAACTGAGCGATTTCTTTAAAGATGAGAAGTTCTCCCTTCCCGAAAAGGAGCATACCTGGCTACTTTGTTCCGGCAAGGATATCGTCTGGATCATAAACCACCGGGCAGATGATCGCTTCCGCGTAGAAAATTCAGATTCCAGGATCCTGAAGATCTGCATCACATAAGTATTTTTGATTCCAAAAAAAAAAGACCCTGAAACAAGATCAGGGTGAGGTTTCGACCGGCAATTTTTGTTGTTCTATCCTAATGCTATGGGAGATTCAATAATTTAAAGATCTTTGAAAAATTCCTATAAAGCTTAAAAATCAAATTTCCTTTAGGTTTAAAATGCTAATTTCTATCTTTAGGGACTTTAATAAAAAAATCATTGATGAAGATCTTTAAGAACCCCTTGTTTACTGTACTTATTCTGTTTTTAAGCATGCCGGTCTTAGCCCAGACTGAAACCGAATTCGATGTAAAACAGCACTATACCAAAATGGAAGTGGATATCCCCATGCGGGATGGTGTAAAACTCCATACCACAATTTACTCCCCAAAAGATACTTCCAGGGAATATCCAATTTTAATGCAAAGAACCCCATATAGCTCAAGGCCTTACGGGGAAGACCAGTTCCGTTCCAAAATTGGTCCTAATGAGATACTGATGAAAGAAGGAAACATCATTGTTTACCAGGATGTGCGTGGAAGATGGATGAGCGAAGGAAAATATGACAATATGCGCGCCTATATTCCCAATAAAAAAGGAAAAGAGGTAGACGAAGCCAGCGATACTTACGATACCATAGAATGGCTGGTAAATAACGTGGAAAATAATAATGGTAACGTAGGTACTTGGGGAATTTCTTATCCCGGTTTTTACGCGACCTATTCTTTGTTAAGCGGTCATCCGGCCTTAAAAGCGGCTTCTCCGCAGGCCAGTATCGGGGATTTCTTCTTCGATGATTTTCACCATAATGGAGCATATCTTTTGAGTTACTGGAGGGCGACCGCGGTATTTGGATACCAAAAAGACAAACCAACCGATACTGCCTGGTACGAATTTCCAAAACTGGGAACCGAAGACCAGTACCAGTTCTTTATGGACGCCGGACCTTTGAGCAATCTAGACCAGTATTATAAGGAAGACAACGAATTCTGGCAGCAATTAAAGGAGCACCCGAATTATGATGAATTCTGGCAGAAGCGTGGGATCGTTCAGCATTTTAAGGATACCAAGATCAAGCCGGCGGTGATGATCGTGGGCGGATTGTTCGATGCCGAGGATCTTTACGGGCCTTTTGCCATTTATAAGAATATAGAAGAGAACAGCGATAATTTTAATTCTATCGTTTTTGGTCCCTGGAGTCATGGCGACTGGGCGCGTGAAACGGGAAGACAGTCGGTAGGAAATGTTTATTTTGGAGATAGTATTTCCACACATTTCCAAAGAGATTACGAGACAGAATTCTTCAATCATTTTCTGAAGAACGAAACTCCGGATAATATAGACCTGGCCGAGGCCCATATCTACGATACCGGCTTAAGACAATGGAACGACTATACCGAATGGCCTCCGAAGAATACTTCTCCAAAAACCCTTTACCTGGGAGGAGACCAAAGTTTTACCGAGCAACCTACAAAGCAGGAATCCACTTTTGTAAGTGATCCTGAAAAGCCGGTTTCTTATAATGATGAGATCAAGATGGTCTTCACTCCGCGGGAGTATATGACCGGGGACCAGCGTTTTGCTGCCAGAAGGCCAGACGTACTGGTTTTTGAAACCGAAGTACTGGAAGAAGATATGAAGATTACCGGACCTATCGAGGCGATGCTAAAAGTGGCCACGACCGGAACCGCTGCTGACTGGGTGGTGAAAGTGATAGATGTTTATCCGCCAGATGCTGAAAATTATGAAGAAACCATGCCTCACCTTAAAATGAGCAATTATCATATGATGGTGCGCAGCGAGGTGATGCGCGGCAGGTTCAGGGATGGTTTTGAAGAGCCGAAGCCTTTTGAGCCGAATAAGAAGACCGAGGTAAATATCAAACTGCAGGGGGTAAACCACACCTTCAAAAAAGGACATAAGCTGCAGATACAGGTACAAAGCACCTGGTTTCCCTTGATAGACAGAAACCCACAAACCTTCGTAGAGAATATTTTTGAAGCTGAAGAAGAGGATTTCCAGAAGCAGACCCACACCGTTTATGGTGATTCCGCGATCAAATTTTCAGTATTAGAAGAAGAGAACTATGAAAATTAAGCTATATATCATCCCACTCCTGCTGGGATTTTTGATCATCTCCTGCGGCCAGGATAAAAGCGCTGAGGCTTATTCTGAAGCCGATATCGAAAAAGCTTCGGCAGAGCTAAACCAGTATTTCGCCAAGGAATATCAGAAGGAGATAGAAGAATCTCCCGAAACCCAGACCCGCAGGGGGATGAAGACCGATTACGGCAAATGGGACGATTATTCTAATTTGAAATATACTGAAGACCTGGAGCAGGCCAAACAGCGTATGGACTACCTGGAAAAGGTGGATACGGCGGCCCTGGATGAAGAGACCAAACTGAGTTATGCCCTCTATAAAAGACAGGTTCAGAATGAGATCGATGATTATAAATATCGTTTTTATAATTATCCAATAGAGCAGATGCACGGCTTGCATGCAGAGCTGCCTGCTTTCCTGATCAATATGCACAGGATAGACTCTGTGCCAGATGCCAAGGCCTATATTCAAAGACTGGTTGGATTGGGAAAAGTGATGGACGACATTATTGAACAGCTTCAGCTAAGAGAGCAGAATGGCATTATTCCTCCTAAATTCGTGCATGACAGAACCCTGGATGCTTCCCGTAATCTTATTAAGGGACGACCATTCACAAAATCCTCTGAAGCCAGTACGCTGATGGAAGATTTCAGCTCCAAAATCGATGAACTAGAGATCTCAGAAGAAGATAAAACGGCTCTTATTGATGAAGCAGAGACCGCACTGGTTGATAATGTGAAGCCAGCCTACGAAAAACTGATCGATTTTCTGGAAAATCAGCAGCAAAGGGCGACCGAAGAAGCCGGGGTGTGGAAGTTTCCAAAAGGGGAAGAGTTCTATAACAATGCCCTGCAGAGAGTGACCACTACCAATCTTACGGCAGATGAGATCCATGAGATCGGGCTCAGCGAGGTGGCAAGGATACACGGCGAGATGGAAAAGATCATGGAAGAAGTTGGCTTTGAAGGCTCCCTGGAAGATTTTTTCCAGTTCATGAAGACCGATGAGCGCTTCTATTATGAAAATACAGAAGAAGGAAAGGCGGCTTACTTAAAAGAGGCTAAAAGCATTATTAACAATATGAAGGAGATGCTGCCTGAACTATTTAACACCATGCCTGAAGCCGATATCGTGGTAAAGGCAGTAGAGCCTTTCCGTGAGAAAAGCGCCGGGAAAGCATTTTATCAGCAACCGGCCCTGGATGGATCCAGGCCAGGAACTTACTATGCGAACCTTTACGATATGGCGGCCATGCCTAAATACGAGATGGAAGCCCTGGCTTACCACGAAGGTATTCCTGGCCACCACATGCAGATCGCCATTGCCCAGGAACTGGATAGCATTCCCGAATTCAGGAAATTCAGTTTCTTTACGGCTTATGTTGAAGGCTGGGGGCTTTACAGTGAATACATCCCTAAGGAAATAGGTTTTTATAAAGATCCTTATTCAGATTTTGGTAGACTGGCCATGGAACTCTGGAGATCCTGCCGACTTGTTGTAGATACCGGTATACATGCCAAAAAGTGGACGCGGCAGCAGGGAATAGATTATTACAAACAAAATACCCCCGCGGCCGAAAGTGCCTGCGTGAAAATGGTTGAAAGGCATATCGTGATGCCGGGGCAGGCCACGGCCTACAAGATCGGGATGAACAAGATCCTGGAACTGCGGGAAAAGGCGAAGAAACAATTAGGCGACAAATTTGATATCAGGGATTTTCATGATGTTGTACTTACAGATGGTGCCTTACCGCTAACAATCCTGGAAGCAAAAGTTGACTCCTGGATAAAATCGAAAAAGATCTAAATTGAACGAACTCAAAAAATCGAACCTGAAGGTCATTGACCTAGTGAATTCTCAAAAAAGCAGGCTGCAGATCCTGAATTTTGGCGCCAGCATCTTCAGCTTTAAAATGCGCGACAAGTATGGCGACCTGTTGAATCTGATTGTAGGGCCTAATGATCCTGAAGTTTACCTGAGCCCGGAGTATAGAGATAAAAATCTTTGTTTTGGTGCCAGTATCGGCCGTTTTGCGGGAAGGATCTCCCAGGCTCAATTCAGCATAGAAGAGGAAGAGTTTCAGTTGTTCGAGAATCAGGAAGGGGTTCATCTGCATGGAGGGGAATACGGCTTCCAGTATAAGCTTTGGGAGGTGGAAAAGGTACACGAGGGTGAGAATCCCTATGTGGTCCTGGCTTATACCAGTGAACATATGGAAGAGGGATACCCGGGAAGCCTCCAGGTGAAGGCCAGGTTCCAGCTTACCGAAGAGAACGAGATAAAGATCTCTTATTCGGCGAAAACAGACCGGGAAACCATCGTGAACATTACCAATCATGCTTATTTCAATTTGAACGGCTCGGGTAGCATAAGCGATCATTTTCTACAGATCAACGCCTCGAAGATCCTCGAACTCGATGAAAATAAGCTGCCTACGGGCAACCTTATAAAACTGAAAAAGCACCAGAAAGATTACAGCGAGAACAAGTTGCTGGGCAACCGGGAACTGGATGATGTTTTTGTGACCGATGTCATGGAAAACGAGGTGCAGGCACAACTATTTGCACCTCTTAGCGGTATAAAGATGAAAGTGAGCAGCAACCAGCCGGTACTGGTAGTCTTCTCACCGGAAAAACTACCCGGAGACTGGACCTATTTGAGCGAAATGGATAAAAAATATCCCGCCGTGGCCATCGAAGCCCAGAATTATCCTGATGCTCCCAATTTCAGGAATTTCCCTTCGAGTTTGCTAAAGCCCGGTGAATTGTACGAAAACAACATCCAATTTGCTTTTTCTGTAAAATAATAATTCTATATTTAACCGAAAATTTAAGAAAAGATTATGATTGGAATTCTATCCTTCGTAGGGTTTACCGCCCTCGTTGCCATAATTGCCTATTTTGCAACCAGATCCACCGATGAAACGACCAGTGATGGCTACTTTTTAGGGGGTAGGAGTTTGACCGCAGGAGTGATCGCGGGATCGGTCTTGCTAACGAACTTATCTACCGAGCAGATCGTTGGTTTGAACGGTTCGGCCTATAGTGAAGGAATCCTGGTAATGGCCTGGGAAACTTTGGCGGCACTGGCGATCGTAGTGACCGCTTTGTTTTTGCTTCCGCGTTACCTGAAAGGAGGACTTACCACAGTTCCTCAATTCTTACAAACCCGTTTCGACCGTACCACTAAATCTATAGTTTCAGGCCTATTTCTATCAGGATATATGGTCATCTTTTTACCTATCGTTCTATACTCAGGAAGTTTGGCGATTAGTACTATGTTCGACGTTCCCGGCATGCTGGGGGTTAGCGATACCGCGGCACTATGGATCTGCGTATGGGGAATAGGTATCATAGGCTCTATATACGCTATTTTTGGAGGATTAAAAGCGGTTGCGGTTTCAGATACCATCAACGCTATCGGCTTACTGATAGGAGGATTAATGATCCCTGTATTCGGATTAATGGCCATAGGAGATGGGGACGTATTCGCTGGGCTTACCACTCTGGTAGACTCTAATCCAGGGAAATTCGACTCTATTGGTGGACCCGATGCTTCGGTTCCATTTTCAACAATATTTACCGGGATGATGCTAGTACAGTTATTCTACTGGGGAACCAACCAGGCGATCATTCAGAGAGCTCTTGCTGCCAAGAACCTGAAAGAAGGTCAGAAAGGTTTGATGCTGGCGGCTTTTATCAAAATATTAGGTCCAATTATCGTGGTCCTTCCGGGGATCATTGCCTGGCATATGTTCCAGGGGAACCTTGACAACGCAGACCAGGCTTACCCGGCGCTTGTGAACGAGGTATTACCACCGGTGCTGGTTGGATTTTTTGCCGCAGTGCTTTTCGGGGCGATCTTAAGCTCCTTTAACTCTGCGCTGAACTCTTCGGTGACCCTATTCGGAATAGACATCTATAAGCATCATTTTAATCCTGAAGCTTCAGAAAAGGAAGTGGTGAAGAAAGGAAAGCGTTTCGGTATCTTTATCGCGATCGCCTCCATGTTCATCGCACCATTGATCGCGAATGCTCCACAGGGACTGTTCGGTTACCTACAGGAAGTGAACGGATGTTACAGTATTCCAATTTTAACCATCGTCGTAGTGGGTTACCTATCCAAGAAGATCCCGGCTATTGCGGCAAAAGTTGCGCTTTTTAGTGGGGTTGGCCTTTACCTGGTATACCTTGGATTGAAATATTTCGTGGTGGGTGAAGATGCTTTGCCTCATTACCTGCACGTGATGGCTATCCTGTTCGTGATGAATATCGCGATCATGTGGATCATTGGTAGGGTGAAACCAAGAAAAGAAGATTTCGTGCTGCAGCATACCAAGCAGGTAGATATCAGCCCGTGGAAATATGTAGTTCCTGTAGGGATTGGGATCTGCGCACTGGTGATCTTTGTATACGTGTACTTCGCTCAGTAAGCACAAAAACTAAAGGATTAAAAAATCCGCTTCTTTTTAGGAGCGGATTTTTTATTTCAACTTATTGCAGATAATGTTTCTCTGGTAATTGATTCAATCTCTTGGCAGCTTGTTCTGCGGTGATATCCCGCTGAGGTCCTGCAAACATTTCATAGCCTACCATAAATTTTTTCACTGTTGCTGAACGAAGGAGCGGAGGGTAAAAGCTCATATGAAAATGCCATTCGGGATAGGCCTTTCCATCTGTGGGCGCCTGATGGATACCCGAAGAATAAGGAAAGGAGGTTTCAAAAATGTTATCATACTTTATTGTTAACTTTTTCAGAATTTCGGCAAATGCGATTTCTTCGTCTTCGTTAAGCTGCCCGATATGCTGAATATGCCTTTTTGGTACGATCATCGCCTCAAAGGGCCACACCGCCCAGAAAGGGATAAGGCTAACAAAATGTTCATTCTGGTCGAGGATCCTTTCCCCTGATTCCAGTTCCTGCTGAAGGTAATCGCCTAAAAGACTTCTTTTATGTTCCTGCCAGTGCTTCCTGAATTTTGAAGATTTTTTCAGGATCTCAGTAGGTATGGAGGACTGGGACCATATCTGCCCGTGGGGATGTGGATTACTGCAGCCCATGATGGCTCCCTTATTTTCAAAGATCTGAACATAGTTGATATTGGGCTTTTCCCCAAGTTCCAGATATTCCTTTTTCCAGATCTGTACCACCCTGGTAATATCCTTTTCTTCCATCAAGGGTAGAGTAAGCGAATGGTCTGGAGAAAAACATACCACCTTGCAGATACCCTGTTCTGTTTCAGCTTTTAGAAGACCTTCCTCAAAATTGATCTCTGGGGAATCGGGGAGCAGGGAAGCGAAATCGTTCACAAATGAATAGGGCTGTCTGTAATCTGGATTGGTTTCTCCACTGGCCCGGGTATTTCCGGGGCACAAATAACAGGAAGGGTCGTAAGTATGCTTCTGCAAGGTCTTCTTTTCCTCGGTCTTTCCCTGCCAGGGTCGTTTAGTGCGGTGTGGGGAAACCAGCACCCATTCGCCGGTAAGTATGTTGTATCTCCTGTGTGGAGTATTGTTGATCTCAGACTGCATGATCTAGATTTTTGAAATTTGAGTTCCCTCGCCCGGCATGACCGTAAAAGCGTCCAGTTCTATGTTGAAGTTTTTGAAATAGGCCTCGGAAACCTGTTCTATATAGGTTTTTATATGTTCTTCTTCAATCAGGTTTATGGTGCAACCTCCAAAGCCGCCGCCCATCATCCGGGAGCCTAAAATGTATTCCCTGTCCCTGGAAAAATCTACCAGGAAGTCCAGTTCCTTGCAGCTAACCTGGTAATGGTGCTGAAGGCCCTCGTGAGAGGCGTACATTAATTTCCCGAAAGTTTGCAGGTTACCAGACTTAAGGGCATTTGCTGCTGCCAGGACACGTCCATTTTCCTTTAGAACATACAGGCAGCGATCGTACATCTTCGGGCTAAGCTGTTCCTTATAATTTTCGAGAGCTTCAAAGGTCAGGTCTCTTAAAGAAGTTATCCCTAGTTTCGTACTTTGAATAATCTCGATCGCGGCTTCACATTCCTCCCGCCTGGAATTATAGTCACTGTCGGCTAAATTATGAGACACATTGGTATTTAGCAGGAGTAGCTTGCAGTTTTTGAAACTTGCCGGGATAAATTCGGTTTCAAGGCTTTGGCAGTCTATTTTTATCACGTGGTCCTTTCTGGACATTACCGAAGCAAACTGGTCCATGATACCACAGTTAGAGCCTACAAAGTCATTTTCGGCTTTCTGGCATAGTTTCACGATCTGCATATCAGAAAGATTAAGCTCAAAAAGACTATTTAAACCACCGGCAAAACCACATTCCAGTGCCGCCGAAGAACTTATCCCGGCACCAACGGGCAATTCACTTTCTATAAAACAATCAAATCCTTCCAGCCTGCCGCTTAGTTGTAAAAGCTCCTGGGTCACGCCCAGTAAATAGTCTTCCCAACCCCCGGTTTTGGTAATGAATTTGTCAAGACGGAACTCGAAACCTTTATCCAGGCTTTGGCTGTAAATACGACAAAAATTCACCGTATCGTTCTTTCGAAACCTGAGGAATATCTTTTTGTTTATCGCTGTAGGCAGGACAAATCCTTTGTTATAATCGGTATGCTCTCCAATAAGGTTGATCCTTCCCGGAGACTCTACCTTTAAATCTGCCTGAAAATCTTCAAACACCTCCGGCTTTCTTTCAAATGATCTTATATGACTCACTTCTAATCCTTTTAAATACAAAATTAAAAAATAAATGTACAACGTACATTTAAAGTAAATTTTCCTAATCTCTTATTTATTTATCTTTATAATAAAATTAGAAATCAATGTCAGAGAATCTAGGGGACCTCTACCAGGTAAAGGAGAAAATGTATGTCGCTACAGACTGCATTATTTTCGGTTTCCAGAATGGTAAATTAAAGCTTTTGGTGTTTAAAAGAAAGGTAAGTCCGCTAGAAGGTGAATGGTCTCTCATAGGAAGTTTCGTTAGGCTGGATGAAGACCTGGAAGTTGCAGGAAAGAGAGTGCTCAAAGAATCTACCGGGCTGGAAAATGTTTATATGCAACAATTGAGAACCTATGGCAAAAAAGACCGGGACCCGGGCTACCGATGTATCTCGGTTGCGCAATATGCTCTGATAAGGATAAACGAATATGATGAAGAATTGGTGGAAGAGCATGGCGCCAAGTGGTTCGAGATAGACCAGCTACCCTTGCTCATCCTGGATCATAACCAGATGGTTCACGATGCCCTTTTGCAATTAAAACAGAATGCCCGTTACCGGCCGATTGGTTTTGAGCTCTTACCCGAGAAATTTACCATTCCGCAGCTACAGGCATTGTATGAAGCTATTTACCGGAGGGAACTGGATCCGCGAAATTTCAGGAAAAAGGTGCTTTCGCTGAATGTGCTCGAAAAGCTGGATGAAAAGGACCGGTCTGGCAGCAAGCGTGGAGCTTTCCTCTATAAGTTCAATAATGACAATTACCGCGACCTGCTGGAGTCTGGTTATAATTTTGAGATTGCCTAAGCGGGAGACTGAATTTCAGCGCTATAAACTTTCAAAGCTTTGTTTATATATAAATATAAAAACATCTAACATGACAAGTAAACTGAACAGGAGAAAAATGCTTAAGAACCTGGGACTGGGAGCCGGGATGCTCAGTTTTGGAAATTTCTCGGAAATCTTAGGGAATGAAATTCAGCAGTCAGATTTCCAGGTTTTTTCTTCAGGAAAAATGAATCTTTCGGTTTGCAGATGGTGTTACGCAGATATCCCCTTAAAGGAATTCGCCAGGGAATGTAAGAAAATGGGCATTACCGCTATGGACCTGTTGAAGCCTTCAGAATGGGGTGTCGTAGAAAAAGAAGGGCTGGTTTGCTCCATGGCTACAGACGATTTTGCCAGTATCACCAAAGGCTTTAACGATCTAAGAAACCATGCAACATTACAGGAGCAGTACCGTGGACTTATAAAACAAGCTTCTGAGCATAATATAAAAAACGTCATCTGTTTTTCCGGAAACAGGAATGGGATGGATGATGAATCAGGGATCGCGAACTGCATTAAAGGCCTTAGTCCCTTGCTGGATTATGCCCAGGCCCTGGGAGTAAACCTGGTTATGGAATTGCTGAATTCTAAAATTGACCATGCAGATTATATGGCAGATCACACGAGCTTGGGCGTGCAACTGGCCAAAAGACTGGGCAAACCTAATTTCAAGCTGCTTTATGATATCTACCATATGCAGATCATGGAAGGTGATGTGATAAGGACCATCAGGGAAAACCATGAATATATCAACCATTATCATACCGGAGGTGTGCCGGGAAGAAACGAGATAAATGACTCCCAGGAATTGAATTATCCAGCCATTATGCGAGCAATTTATGAGACCGGTTTTGAGGGTTATGTGGCCCAGGAATTTATTCCCACCTACGACGATAAGATGGCAGCCCTTAAAGAAGGTGTAAACATTTGTGACATATAAGCTATCCAATAAATCGAACTGAAACCAATTTTAAGGTTGTTTTGGCTCTTCTTCTTATTACTAGCCGTCAAGATACTGAAAGTATACAGTCTACGATAGTGCCCGGTCTGAAAGGGTAGGAGTTGTAGCAGCGTCATTCGGTAGGGGTCAGGAGTATGAAGATTCAATAAATACAAAGGACAATTAGCAAATAGCAATAAGCAGTAAGCAATAAGTAATTTTCAAAGGATTCTTCGCTTCAATTCGTTTCGCTCCGAATCACAAATGGTTGTCATTCCGACGACAGGAGGAATCTCTTTTGGTAAAAGGTTGTTTCTTGTGAAAAATTCTTCGCTTCACTTCGTTTCGCTCTGGAAGACAGATGGTTGTCATTTCGACGACAGGAGGAATCTCTAGTGCTGGATAGGCAATTAATGTGAATAGATTCTTCGCTTCACTTCTTTTCGCTCTGCACGACAGACTTAATTTCTGGTTTAGTTTTCTTACTTCCCGGGTAGTTCAGGTTTTGATATTTCATAGGATGCTGGAACTAGTTCAGCATGACGAATAGAATAACACTGTCACCCTGAATTTATTTCAGATTCTATTGTCGCTAATTCGGATATAGCTTTAGAATTATCAGAACAAAAAAGGTCCCGTTTTGCAACGGGACCTTTTTCCTTTGTTTATAACAGAAATTTAACCACACTTGGAAGAACCACAGTCCTTACAGGTTAAGCATCCTTCCTGATAGATAAGATTTGAAGAATTACAATTGTTACATTTCTCCTTTTTTGCCACAGTACCATCGGCAATATAGCGCTTAAGAGCTCTCACCACCCCGTTCTTCCAGGTGTTGATAGATTCGCTATCCAGCTGCAGACTGTTGATAAGGTCTACCACGTTATCTATAGACATTCCGTGACGCAGGGTACTTGAGATCAGTTTCGCATAATTCCAGAACTCTGGATTGAACTTATGAGATAGACCTTCAATGGTGGTCTTGTAACCTCTTTTGTTCTCGTACTGGAAGTCGTATCTTGAAGTTCCGTCCTCGTTTCTTGCTTTAAGGATATATCCTTCGCTTACCCATCTTGGCAGCAAAATACCTTCCTCATCATCGGCAAAACCGGTGAAGATCTCGTAAGGTCGCCCGTCTACAAGACCGATAAAGGCGATCCATTTATCTTTATTATTCTGGAAACGAACCACGTCTGCGGTTAAGACTTCTGGCCTCTTCAGCGGGAAGTTCCCGGTAGTGGTCTCGTCTTCCTCTTCTTTTTTCTCGTCGTTAGAGATTAAAACTCCAGAACGTGACCCGTCACGGTAAACGGTAACTCCTTTACAACCTGCTTCCCAGGCCTCCAGGTAAAGTTTCCCTACCAGGTCTTCGCTAACATCATTAGGAAGGTTTATGGTCACACTAATTGAGTGGTCTATCCACTTTTGAACCGCTCCCTGCATTTTCACTTTGCTCAACCAATCCACATCGTTAGAGGTAGCCTGGTAATAAGGTGAAAGTTTAACCAGTTTGTCCAGTTCTTCCTGAGAATAGTTCTTATCTGTATCGTGGCCGTTAGCCTTCATCCATTCCTTGAAACGGTGGTGGAAAACCACGTATTCTTCCCAGGAATCTCCGACTTCGTCCACAAAGTCTACCCTTGCTTCCTTATCGTTAGGATTTACTTTTCTTCTACGCTTGTAAACCGGTAAGAAAACAGGTTCAATTCCAGAAGTGGTCTGGGTCATTAAACTGGTAGTCCCGGTTGGGGCGATGGTAAGCAAAGCAATGTTCCTTCTACCATACTCCAGCATATCGTAATAAAGCTTTTCATCGGCTTCTTTTAGTCTAAGGATGAATGGGTTGTTCTTTTCTCTTTCAGATTCGAAGATAGAGAAAGCACCTCTTTCCTTAGCTGTGTCAACAGATGCGCGGTAAGCGGCCAATGCAATGTTTTTGTGGATGTCCACTGAAAAGTCTATTCCTTCCTTGCTTCCGTACTTGATGCCAAGTCCTGCAAGCATATCTCCTTCAGCAGTAATACCAATCCCGGTTCTACGACCTTCGTAAGCTTTCTGGCGAATGTTCAGCCAAAGATTCTTTTCAACAGATTTGATCTCTTCGCTTTCCGGATCGGCATCTATCTTGGCAAGGATATTATCTATCTTTTCAAGTTCCAGGTCGATGATATCGTCCATGATCCTTTGAGCGGCACCAACATGCTTCTTGAAAAGTTCGTAATTAAAGTGCGCCTTATCTGTAAATGGCTCTTCCACATAAGAGAAAAGGTTGATCGCAAGTAAACGACATGAGTCGTAAGGGCAAAGCGGGATCTCCCCACATGGGTTGGTAGATACGGTCTTATAACCAAGATCTGCGTAACAATCTGGCACAGATTCGTTGATCACGGTATCCCAGAACAGGATTCCCGGTTCTGCAGATTTCCACGCATTGTGAACGATCTTCTTCCATAATTTGTTCGCTTCGATATCCTTGGAGAATTTCGGCGACTTGCTGAAGATCGGGTATTTTTGAGTATAATTCGTGTTGTTTTTTACGGCTTTCATGAAGTCGTCATCGATCCTAACTGAAACATTGGCGCCTGTAACTTTCCCCTGTTCCATTTTCGCATCGATGAAATCCTCTGCATCCGGGTGGTTGATAGATACAGATAGCATCAAGGCTCCTCTACGTCCATCCTGTGCTACCTCCCTGGTAGAGTTAGAGTAACGCTCCATAAAAGGTACGATCCCTGTAGAAGTAAGGGCAGAATTCTTAACTGCAGATCCCTTAGGTCTTACGTGGGAAAGGTCGTGACCCACACCACCTCTACGCTTCATAAGCTGTACCTGCTCCTGGTCGATCTTCATGATCCCTCCATAAGAATCTGAATCTCCCTTATTCCCAATAACGAAACAATTGGACAGCGAACCTACCTGATAAGGATTTCCAATTCCGGCCATCGGGCTTCCCTGGGGAACGATGTATTTGAAATCCTTAATAAGATCAAATACTTCATCCTCGCTCATTGGATTCGGATATTTTTTTTCAATTCTTGCGATCTCTTTTGCGATACGGCGGTGCATATCGTTTGGAGTAAGTTCATAAATATTCCCGTCTGAATCTTTCAGGGCATATTTATTCACCCAAACTCTCGCGGCAAGATCGTCTCCTTTAAAGTATTTCAGGGATGCTTCAAAAGCCTGTTCCTGCGTATAGGTTTGAGGAACTACTGGTTTTTCTTCTACAGGCATATAGATTAAAGTTTTTAGGTTAGAATTCTGTTATTATCGTGGTATAAAACTAAGCAAAGAAATGAGATGATTAACAAATCATTTAGAAAAAGTTATCAAGAAAAAACTGTTAATTAAATGATTGTCAAGCGAATAAAAAATTACTAACAATAAAAAGTTGACAAATAATGAAAATTATTTTTTTTCAGGTTGAAATTCTATTCCGGAATTTGAATGTGGAATATAAGCTGGAATAACAAGGAAAACAGGCCTGAAATTGACCGGATTTCAAAGTTTCCCGGAGTGATCTGAACAAAAAAAGAGGCCCCGCTGTGGGCGGAGCCTTCTTTGAATTAACACCTATGAAAATTCAAAAAATAAAAAGTTTATTTCTTACACCAATCGATTGGCTCGATCGGGACCTTTCCATTTCCACTAGGAGGCAGGGTTATATTTTTGGTCACTATGTGACGGCTGTTTTCAGGAACTTAAGATGTGAAATTCTATAGCTCACATCGGCGTCGCTAATATATAGAAATATCTTCGTTTTCAGTTTAAACTGCGACTTTTCGTTAAAAAAATATTTTTTCATCAAAAAGCCGCGTTTAATCCTGCTTATTCTGAAGTTTTGAAGGTATAGATACTGCTTGAGGCTGAGCTAGTTCCGTCGCTGCTAACCACTCTCCAGTAGTAAACCGTATTAGAGTTCACTGAAATATCCATACTGGTTTGTGTTAAATTTTGCCATTCTGAAGCTGGTTCCTGTAGCCCATCCACATCATCGGCATACAGGGTGTAGGTGACCGCGTCACCGTCAGGGTCCTGAACCTCCTCCCAGTCAAGAGTGATCTTTCCGTTATCTGGAGTTACCGTTGCTCCTGGTTCCGGATATACGGCTGCCGCAGGAAACGGAGCAATATTGGATTCTCCCTCCCCGGCAAGGTAGAACTTCCAGGTCTCTGAAGTTGTGGTGGCCGATCCTGAATTCCTGGAAATGATCACCCAGGAATATGGATGTCCTCGCTTAAGGCTAACTTCGGTTTCAGAAGTGGTAAGGCCTGTCTTGGTGGTAAATGTATTATCATCAAGGTTGGTGACCTTAAGGTCATACTTCTCGGTATCTGCCGAGGCCTCCCAGGAAAAATCCACCGTAGCCGAGTTTCCCGAAATTTCTCCCTGCTCACATTCCTTATTATTTTCAGGAAGGCTAAGTAAGGCTTCTCCAGGTTTATCCCCTTCTGGCTGGGGATTTGGATTAGGTGCGGGATCACTATCACAGCCTGCCAGTAACTGCAAGGCGATGATGCTTAGGTATATATATCTTTTCATGATTCTATTCTTTAATTACTTTAAAGGTCCTGTCTACATTAGCTCCCTTCAGGTGGACTATATAAAGACCGGTACTTCTGTTATTTACATCCAGCTCGATCACCCTGTTCGCAGGAACATTTATCATGCTTCTGTTTAGCAGGTTCCCGGTGCTTCCGAAGATCTCAACCTGTACCTCTTCGTCCTGGCCGGCTACATAAACCTGCAGGTATCCCTGGGTAGGATTAGGGTAGAAGCTAACTTCTTCGCTTACGAAGACCTCTTCGAAATATGCTCCCTGGCAGTCCAGCTCGGTATGTACCTCGATCTTATTAATACCGCTTTTTAATTCCAGAATGACCTCGCTTTCTTCAGTGACCACCTGGCTTTCATTAAAACTTATATAATAACGTTCAGCTCCATCGAGTTTCAGGGTCACCTGTTTCCTGTCCTGGTTCACTACTGAAGTTGCATTCAGTGCTTCAGGTGCGCTTATGTTCACGCTAAAGCATCTTTCAAAATCAGGTTCGCCTGTCACTGTAAAGCATACATCGTAGTTGCCCGGAGCAAGGTTGGTAAAGCTTTCATAATAAGAATTGTCGCTATTCAGTTCCATAGTATCCATTCCGCTAACCGAAACTGTATAGGTATGCCCGGGGATACTTGAATAAACATTGATACTTCCATTCTCCTGGCCGGGACAACTTAGGCCCATGCTCTCTACCCTAAAGGCATCGGTTGGCAGACTAAAAACGCTGCAACCATTCACATCTACACTGTCTCCGGCTGGGGTGTCAGGGCAATTATCGGTAGAATCTGCCACGCCATCTCCATCTGAATCGGGGAAATTATCGTTTGGGAAAAGGTCTGAAGGCTCATCTGCATAGATGTGCCATTCGCCCGGCGCCAGGTTGATACTTGTAGTTTGAGAGCTGATATTCTTTTTTCTATTGTTATTGAAAAGGTCATACCAGGTTCCTGTAGCCTGAAATTCAACTTCAGCAGTTTTAGCGGTTACGCCAAAATTACCTACAATAACAATGTTTGAAATTTCACCGCTTCCGGCATTGGTGGTAGTAAGGTGAATGGTTTTAATTCCTGTGGACGCACCTGCATCTATGCTGAAATCTTCGGTATCAAAAATAGGTTCAGAATTTCTTAAAGCTATAAGTTTGGAATAATCCTCGTAAAGATCTTTTCTGTCTTCATCTTCGAAATAATCCCAACGGATCGGCTTATTTCCAACCCGGCCATTATAGTCTATAGAAAAATCGTAGCCAAGTTCTCCGAATTGCCAGATCATTTTTGGTCCTGGAATGGTGAAGAAGAAAGCAGCATCCAAGCTCATTCTGTCAAGGGCAGTAGGTAATGACTTTACAGAATAATCACCGGCAGAATTTCCATATTCCAGGGCCTTGAACATTAATCTCTCTTCATCATGACTTTCCATATAAACCACGTTTTGTGGTTCTTCCCAACCACGATTCTTGTAGGATGCCCACTCAAAATCTGATTTTCCACCATCGTGGTAGCCCATGATCGCTTCCCCATATGGCCCATTAAGGTTGCTCCACAACATGATACCCTTACCTTCGTCGAGGCGGTAATTGGCCCATTCGGTTTCTTCCTGGTTGCCTCCTAAATGCTCAAAGATCACGTAAGAGTTATTATCAACTTCCCACTGGTAATCGGCATATTTTTTTAATACTTCCACGCGATCTGCCTGGTAAGAACCGGTACAGCCTTCATCGTTCGCAGAACAGTTCTGGGTAAAGCCCTTGGTAAGATCCCATCGGAAACCATCAAATTTGAATTCCTCTATCCAGTATTGCACGATCCTTTTAACATACTGCTGAGTCCCCTCGTACTGGTGATTGAAATCGTAGAATACCGAATAGGCATGTTTCGCCGACTGGTTAAGGAAGGGATTGCTAGCAGAAGGAGTTCCGCTGGTTTCCCCATCATTATAAAGCCTGAAATAAGGGTTCTGGCCTGTAGCATGGTTAAATACGATATCTGCGATCACAGCCATTCCTCTTTGGTGGGCCTCATCGATAAGCTTTTTAAGCATTTCTGGAGATCCATAATATTTATCTGTGGCCATATGGAAGCTAGGATTGTATCCCCAACTTTCGTTACCATCAAATTCGTTCACCGGCATAAGCTCGATCGCGTTAATTCCCAGGTTTTCGAGGTAATCAAGACGGTCTATAAGGGCCTTATAAGAATGGTCCTCATCAAAATCTCTTAACAAAAGTTCGTAGATCACCAGGTCTTCCTTGGCAGGTTTCTCAAAAGAAGCATCATTCCAGTCATAGGTTTCAGTATCTGTCTGGAACCAGGTTACCGCATTGGTGGTTTCACCCTCGGGATAGTCTGGAATGCCTGCAAAAGTTTCGGTCTCTATATACTGGTCATTCCATGGATCCAGAATAAGGTGAGAGTAGGGGTCGGCGATGGCAATGGAATAATCTACCATATACTGGTAAAGGATATCGCTGTTGGCTGGAAGTCCGTTTATCTCTATCCAAAAACGTTCTGTTTCGGGATCGTAATTCATCAGATAATCATTAGAAATTTCCCAGTTGTTTTCAGAACCTATCCAGTGCACAACCTCCTTGCCTGGTGCATGAAGCACAAAAGTAGCTTTGGTAGGGGTAGCGGCATCAAAATTGATCCCGTCCTTAAGACCTGCCGGTAATGCTACCACAGGAACATTGGGTTTACTGGCAGCATAAAATATCTTCGACTGGGAATCGCTGCCATCTATCGCTTTTAACCTGATCTCGCTATAATCGCTCAGGCTAAGTGAATAGCTATAGTTTTTGGAAAGGCTGGAAGTGGAATTCACCAGGGCATCATTCACATAAAGTTCAAAAAGGACTTCTTTGTTAGAACTGGCCGAGATGGCTAATGATTCACCGTTTTCCAGAAGGCTGAAGCTGGAAGTAGGGTTTTCCAGGTTTAATTGAAAGGTTCCAACTTCAAGGACAAAGTCCTGAGTTTTCTTATCGCCGCTACCATCTTTGGCCTTAACCAGAAAGCCTATTTTGGTAATATCGTTACGATTAAAAAATTCAGAGACTTTGAAGCTTATGCTGAGCTTCCCGTCATTTGCCTCCAGTTTATGTGCTTCATTAGAATTATCCCAGCTACCATTATTGGGGGCATCCTGTTGCACCCCGGCACTGTTATAGCTCCAGGCCCAAAGATAGGCGTCGGAGACACCCCATTTGCTTAGGTCTATGCCTGAAAAAGTAAGGCTGATGGTATCATCTTCTCCGAACGGATCTGGGCTAACTTCAACCGAAGCCTCTTGTTGCTGGGCATTCGCAAGCGGCAGCAGCCCCATGCAAAAGACCCAAAATAGGAGTAGTTTATTCTTCATACTCTTTTGTTTTAAATAAAAAAGGGGCTACGTAAATAGCCCCTTTAGATTGCTAATTCTTAATTCTTGGTTAGCGTATAGGTATACATTCTCGGATTGCTAAGATCCAGAGTGATGGTATAGTTCCCATCTTCTGGAACCCCAATATTATCACCGTTGAATTCAGCAGTACCATCGGCACCAGAATCTCCAATGTTCAGGTCCCATGCATCGTTCGCACGGAACTTAATTCCATTGTCTGGAGCCTCTTGAGCTGTAAGGTCTAAAGTAAGCGTCCAAACCTTGTTTTCTGCATCATAGGTCATATCTGAATCGCTATCCCAACCTGTAGGAGTTGCGTTTCCAATTACTCCCCAGTTAGTTTCAGTAAGAGAGTAAGTTAAAGCTTCAGGGTCTGCCTTTACGTAGAAGTATCCGCCAGTTCCATCAGGAGTTCCTGCGTCAACACCTGGAGAGGCAAGCACTTCAGTGTAAGCTCCGCCTTCAGCTCCGGCATCACCATAATTTCCATCCCAACCTTCGTTAGTAGGAAGGAATTTATACATAGGTTGTTCTACATCCATATTAATGAAGCCTTCATAATTGGTTCCACCCATTTCAGCGGCTAAAGGAATACCATTCTCCGGGCTCCAGTCTGCAGCGTATCCGCTGGCAACTGCAAAGTTTCCGGTCACGTAGATCTTAGGAAGTTCCGGCTCGGCATCACCTTCCGGAAGAGTTACATTCACGGTAACAACTTCTGAAAATTGCTCTACCACGTTACCACCGTCGCTACCAACAAAGGCACGCACCTGGAAATTCAGGCTTCCAGTATTTGGAGCTTCAGTTTCTGGATCATTATCTAATCCGGCATCTGCAGCCAGGGCAAGCATTTCGCTTACGGTAACGGCTCCATTGGTCGCTTCCCCTTCATAAATAGGGTCTGTAGTATCAAAGGTCATATCTGCAGATCCTAATAATTGGTATTTTACCGGCGTCTGTACATCAAAATCTACCGGGTTCCAAACGAACCTTTCCGCAAGGTTATCCCCGTTAGAAGCCATAAGATTATAATTGTCTGCCACGCTGCTGGTAAAAGCCAGTCCTTCCGGATCTGGTTTAGCTACAAAAGTGAAAGGATCGTCTTCTGTACATGAATTCAGGCTGATTAGCCCTATAAGTGCGAATAGTAAAAAACTTAATTTTTTCATTTTATGTGATATTTTAATAACCGTCGTTTTGAGTTAGATTTGGATTTACTGTTAAGAGATTGCTTGGTAATGGGAAAAGTCTTCTGAAGTCGGCTACGGCCATTCCTCCACGAGTTCCTCCTTTAAAAGGCCATAGGTAGCTGCCCGAAGTGAACAGGTCGTAACGAATAAGGTCTGTTCTTCTCATTCCTTCCCAGTATAGTTCTCTTGCTCTTTCGGCAAGGATAAAATCCAGGTCAAGTTCAGAAGAAGTGATATTTCCTGAGTCATCACCAAAGGCTCTCTCTCTTAATTCGTTGATATAACCGGTCGCAGTGGCAAGGTCTCCGCCGCCGCCTCTAAGAGAAGCTTCCGCATAATTAAGGTAGATTTCGGCCAAACGAATAAGTGGCAGATCGGTATCCACGAAGTTTCCTGCCTCGTCGCTACCTGCATTGCCTTGTGAATCGATGTTCTTGAACTTGGTTACTGCATACCCATCGGTAAAAGTATTGGCGATAGTGCTTATCTCCAGGCTCTGACCATCTGTATAGAACATGGCTCTTTCGTCTGCCCATTCTACTGGATTTCCATCCTCATCGGTCGCGGTTACGGCATAATCGAAATTGTTCACCAGTTCTTTCGTGGTTCTAAGGCCTTCCCAGCCTCCGTTCACACCAAATTCGCTGGCATCCATGCTGCCACCAATAGCGGCGTGTACCAGGAAAGTAGTACCTCCATAGGTTTTAGACTGGTTCCCATCGAAATTGATGGCGAAGATGAATTCGTTCTGGGCTCCGTTAGAGTTATTATCGGCAAGGAATAACTCATCGTAGGCAGAACCATTTCCGTTCGCATCGCTCGTATTGATAGAATAGGTTGAATTGATCGCCTGCTGAGAGTAATTCACTGCTTCAGCATATTTTGGTTGCCCAATCCATGTCTCAGCATTTAAATAAAGCCTGGAAAGCAATGCCCATGCAGCTACTTCGTCTACACGACCATATTCATTTGAACCGCTGGCTTTCAGGTTATCCTGGATTTCCAGAAGCTCCTGCTCAACAAATTCGAAGATCATATCACGGTTCGCCTGTTCCGGAAGTTCGGTGGTCACCTGGGTAACCAAAGGAACGTTTCCATAAAGGTCCATTAGGTTGTAGTATGCAAAAGCTCTAAGGAACCTTGCTTCAGCAATATATGCGTCCACCTCTGGATCTCCACTCAAGGCCATGGCGTTAGAGATAAAGGAGTTACAGAAAGATACCTCCTGGGCAAGTCTGTAATACATACCCGTGGTGAAGTCGTTAGAAGCTCCCCAATCCATCGCGTGAAGGTTTGGAAGTCCCGGGTCTCCCCATCCAACCACTGCATTATCTGTGGTAAGTTCATTAAGGCTGAACAACATTCTGGAGTACTGCGAAGTACCTTCGTCTATACCAGAGATATCAGGCTGCCCAGCAGGTCCCTGCTGCCCGGTAAGAGCAAGACTGGCATATAGTTTTGCCAGAGCTCCTTTAGCTTCCTGTGCATTGGCAAAAACATTCGCCTCAGTAAAACTGTCTGGATCTATAGGTGTTTGATCAAGATCGTCGTGGCAGGCAATCAGAGAAAGGCAGGCCGGTACGATCAGGATTAATTTCTTTATAAAATTCATTTTCATACTATTTTTTAAAAGTTAAGATTTGCTCCAAGGGCAAAAGTTCTTGGTCTCGGGTAAAAATTGTTATCTATACCTCCGCTGATCTCCGGGTCAAGCCCTTCATAATCGGTCACCGTAAGAACGTTAAGAGCTGAACCATATATTCTTAAAGAAGAACCTTCAAAAACCTCCTGAAGGGTATAACCCAGGGTGATATTATCTAATTTGAAGAAGGATGCATCCTGGATATAATAATCGCTAACCAGATTGTTCTCTGTGGTAGCGACAAACCCAGTGTTGTAATAATCTGTATGCAGGTTTCTCAGGATAGAATTAGCCGTGGCACGGGTTTCGAAAGCTTTACTCGATGCCATGTTGTTGTAGGCATAGTTTCCAAAATTAGCCCTGGTCACTACAGAAAGATCCCAGTTCTTATAGTTAATGTTGGTATTAAGACCCATGATCAGGTCTGCATAAGGATCTTTGTAAAGGTATTTATCCTCGTCGTTAATAAGGTTGTCCCCGTTACGATCTACATAAGCACCTTCGATAGGTCTTCCGCTGTCATCATAAACCTGTTTTAACACCCAGTAGCTAAAAGGAGAATATCCTTCTTTATGTAACTGTATAGTGTTTCCAGTACCACCGCTGATTCCACCTACCTGTACTTCATCTGGTAAGTTAGTGATCTCATTTTCGTTGTAGCTGATGTTGTAACCAATGCTCCAGTTGAAATTTTCCGTTTGTACGGGAATCACATTTAATTCGAATTCCACACCTCTATTCTCCATATCACCGATATTCTTGTCTATCGCGTTAGAGAAATTAGTAAGCGGATCTACGGTCACGAAGCTAATAAGGTCTTCGGTCTGCTTAAGGTATACGTTAACCGATCCGTTAATGCGGTTGTTGAATAATCCGTAATCAAGCCCCAGGTTATAGTTTTTACCAACTTCCCATCTCAGTTCCTCGTTAATGGCTGAAGGACGGTAGGTTTGATAAAATTGGTTCCCGAACTGGTAATTCGCGTCAGAGCGGCTACCCGTATAGTTGGTTAGAAATCCATAATCTCCAAGTCCGTTCACGTTACCAATCTCACCGTAACCCAATCTTAGTTTCAATTGGTTTACCAGGGAAGAACCTCTTAAAAAGTTCTCGTTATTAATGTTCCAGGCCAGCGCGAATGAAGGGAAGTATCCCCATTGGTCGTCCGGGTTAAGCTTAGAAGAGGCGTCGGCTCTTAAGGTAGCGGTAACCAGGTAGCGGTTATCGAAGTTATAGTTTAACCTACCAAAATAAGATAGAAGCACGCTTCTGTTCCTGTCTATAAACTCAGCCTGCAGGTTATCTTCGGCAGCTTCACTGTCGTAGCTATAGCTGTAGTTTTCGAAGCTCTGGTAGGAGTAACCGGCAACCGCATTTACAGAATGCAGGTCGAAGTCGTTATCATAAGTAAGGTAAGCATCGAAAAGCTTATTGGTGAATTCGTTACTATAAGAAGTATATGCTCCATTCCAGTCAAGGTCTGCTGAAGGCATCTGCTCTGAAGTGAACACCCTACCATTACTGTTAGACTTATCCAGACCGGCATTTACCGTGGCAGTTAATTCTGGTAAAAAGAATAGATCGTAATCTACCTTAGCATTACCTATAAAACGTCTTACTTCTGAAGTATCATCCTTGAACTGCAACAGGGCTACCGGGTTGGTAGGAGCAAGGTTTATCTGCACATTATCTGCATTAAGCCAGGTGAAATAACCTCCAAAAGGTGAGTTTTCATCAAAGATCGGCTGGGTAGGATCAAAGTCTACTGAAGACCCGATCGCATCCCTGTTAGCAAAAGTATTTTCAGTATACATGCCTCTTCCGTTAAGTTCTACCCTAAGGTCATTTTCCAGGAAGTTAGGGCGTAAGTTCACAGAAGCCGTGGTTCTGGTAAAATTATCACCTCTTAAGATACCATCCTGGTCTGTATAACCTAAAGATGCACGTACGGGCATAAAATCTCCAACTCTACCAGTGGCGCTGAAGTTATGTTCAGAACCAAAACTAGTATTGTAGATCTGTTTTTGCCAGTCTGTATTTGCATCTCCAAGCCTGGCTAAATCGTTTTCGTTACCGATATCGTTTATAAGTGATCTGAATTGATCACCATCCATCACATCCACATATTCGGTAGGAGTATAGACAGTTGTAGAGCTCGAAAGGTTGAACTTGAACTCATTTCCTTTTCCTTTTTTAGTGGTGATCATGATCACCCCGTTAGCAGCTCGCGAACCATAAATTGCGGTTGAAGATGCATCCTTAAGGATGGTCATGCTTTCAATATCGTTAGGGTTAATGAAATCAAGCGGGTTTCTTGATCCTCCAACATTATCATCAGAATTTGCCAGCGGGATACCATCTACTACGATCAAAGGTGAACTGGTTAGGGAAAGAGATCCCTGTCCTCTAATATTGATGGTTTCTCCTTCACCAGGAGCTCCACCTCCGGAGGTTACGCTAACCCCGGGTACTTTTCCCGTAATAAGCTGACCTGCCGTTTGAATAGGTCCCTTGTTGAAATCCTCGGTACTAACCTGTTGAACGGCGCCGGTAGCATCTTTCTTATCTACAGATCCATACCCTATCACCAGGACTTCTTCAAGTGCAGAAGAATCTTCCTCCAGCTGAACATTGATTGTGGACTGGCCTGTGTAGGTAATTTCCTGGTTGGCGAATCCTAAAAAGGAGAAGGTTAATACATCACCTTCTGAAATATTATCGATGGTATAATTACCATCAAAATCTGTTGTGGTACCATTAGAGGTACCCTGAACAATGACATTTGCACCTGGAATCGGCAGATCTGTGCCTGCTTCGGTCACAGTACCGCTAACGGTGTTTTGGGCAAAAAAGCTCATTGGCAGCAGTAATAGCAGATACAATGTGCTTTTAAATAAAGTTCTCATAAATTTTCTATTGGTTTTTACTAAGATTTAACCTTATATTTTTACTTCCTCGAGGTTAAATGTATGTAAATTGTTTCCCAATATTCGGCGAAATCCCGCCAGCACTGCGACGAAAACGTTTTCGTGTTGAAAACTTTTTGTAGTTGCGACATCAATAACATAAATATGGTAAATTTGATGGATTCAAAATTTGAGCTACCCTAAATACAGAATATCGGAACTAAATGAAGCCAAAACTTACCCTAAAAAAGATTGCGAAAGAATTAGATGTTTCCATATCTACTGTTTCAAAAGCACTGCGCGATAGTCCCGAAATTGGGGAGGAAACCCGCGAAAAGATCAAGGCTTTTGCCAAACACTACAATTACAAACCCAATAATATTGCCCTTAGCCTTAAGAACCGGAAGACCAAGACCATAGGGATCATTATCCCGGAGATCGTACATCACTTTTTTACCACCGTTATTAGTGGTGTAGAAAAGGTTGCTAATGAAATGGGCTATAATGTACTGGTGTGTCTTTCAGATAACTCCTTCGATAAAGAAGTACTGAACATGGAAATGCTGGCCAACGGGAGTACAGATGGATTCATTTTGTCCCTGGCAAAAGAAACCATGCAAAAGGAGGATTACCATCATTTGCTGGAAGCGATCAACCAGGGAATGCCGCTTGTGCTTTTCGATAGGGTGATAGACCAGATCGCCTGTGATAAGGTGATCATAGATGATGTGACCGGTGCGAAAAAAGCCGTGCAATACCTAGTAGACCTTGGCTGTAAAAATATCGCCCTGATTTCTACTGTAGACTACGTAAGTGTTGGGAAACTCAGGACCAAGGGTTACAGAGAAACCCTTGAGGAAAATAATATCCCGGTGAACGAGGATCTTATTTTAAAGATCGAGGAGATGGAAGACTCAGAAACCGAGATCAAGGATTTCCTAAAGAATAAGGAGATCGACGGTATTTTCGCGGTGAACGAACATTTCGCCATTTCGGCCATTAAAAGTATACAGGAGCAGGGCAAAAAAGTACCAGAAGATGTATCTGTAATTGGTTTTACAGATGGGGAGCTGTCCAAACGTTTTATCCCGAGTTTGACCACGGTAAGCCAGCACGGAATGAGGATAGGAGAAGAGTCGGCGCGTCTGCTCATCGAGAAACTGGAAAGAACCCCTACAGAAGAAGATTATTATAAAACGATCATAGTAGAAACAGGCCTGGTAGTGAGAAACTCAACTAAATCAAAGAAATAGACGGTTCATTTTAAAAAAATTTTATATTTGCCCCAGTTAAAATTTATCAGAACTTATATTTTTACTTCCTACCTGTTTTAAGTTTTGATAAGTCTTAGTGCTTATCGTGATCATTAAAATTTACGATATGCGTAAACGTACCTTAAGCTTTTGGGAGATCTGGAACATGAGTTTTGGATTCCTGGGGATCCAGTTCGGGTTCGCCCTTCAGAATGCTAATACTTCAAGAATCTTTGAAACCCTTGGTGCAAGCGTCGAGGAGATCCCTATTTTATGGATCGCGGCTCCTGTAACAGGTCTGGTCGTGCAGCCAATTATTGGTTATTTCAGCGATCGTACCTGGACCAGACTGGGAAGAAGAAGACCTTATTTTCTCATTGGAGCCATCCTGTCTTCCATAGCCTTATTCATTATGCCTAATTCACCCACTTTATGGGTGGCTGCGGGTACTCTATGGATCATGGATGCCTCTATCAATATTTCTATGGAACCTTTCAGGGCCTTCGTGGGGGATAACTTGCCAGACCGGCAGCGTACCCTGGGATTTGCCATGCAAAGTTTTTTCATTGGAGTAGGAGCTGTAGTGGGATCCTTATTACCTTATATGTTCACCAATTGGTTCGGTATAAGCAATACCGCGCCTGAAGGCGTGATCCCAGATTCTGTAAAGTGGTCTTTCTATGTAGGGGGCGTGGTCTTTTTCCTGGCAGTATTATGGACGGTGATCCGGTCCCGGGAATATTCACCTGAAGAACTGGAGGCCTTCGAAAAGGAGAAGCTTAAGAACAAACCTGAAAGAGTTGAGGTTGTAGACAAGTCTAAAAATATCAGGAACCAGTTCATTGCCGGTGCAGTGATGGCTGCGGTAGGAGTTATCGTTTCTTTCCTGATCTATGAAAACGGACTTACCAAGGAACTTTATATTCTCTTTGTAGGCCTTATCGTGGCCGGACTGCTATTCATGATCGTTTCTTCCCTTCGAAAGAAGGAGGTGCGTAACGGCTTTACCGTTATAATCACAGATATGATGAACATGCCCCCGGCGATGAAGCAATTGGCCTGGGTGCAATTCTTTTCCTGGTTCGCCCTTTTTTCTATGTGGATCTATACCACTCCGGCAGTGACCGGGCATGTATTTGGTACCAATGATACCACTTCAGAATTATATAACGATGCGGCAGACTGGGTTACGGTAATGTTCACCGTTTATAACGGGGTTGCCGCGGCGGTAGCTTTCCTGTTGCCTGTAATAGCAAGAAGGACCAGTAATAAGGTAACGCATTTACTTGCCTTAACCATGGGTGGTCTGGGTCTTATCTCGGTCTATTTCCTTGGAGATAAAGTAGGATTACTCCTGGCGATGGTTGGCGTTGGTGTGGCCTGGGCAAGTATATTGTCCATTCCTTACGCCATGCTTTCCGGAGCCTTGCCTTCAGCAAAAATGGGTTACTATATGGGAGTTTTTAACTTCTTTATCGTGATCCCACAAATCGTGGCCGCTACTATCCTCGGGTTTCTGGTAAAGGAACTATTTAATGGAGAACCTATCTACGCTTTGATCGTGGGAGGTTGTTCCATGATCTTATCGGGACTTTTAACTTTAAGAGTTCAAACAAACAAAAGAATAAATATAGATGAGCAATCATAAAGCATTCATATTCGACCTTGACGGTGTAATTGTAGATACGGCGAAATTTCATTTTCTGGCCTGGAGAAAACTGGCCAATGATCTTGGGTTCGATTTTACTGAAGAGCAGAATGAGCAGTTAAAAGGAGTAAGCAGAGTAGATTCTTTAAAAAAGATCCTCGAATGGGGAAATATGGAGCTTTCTGAAGAGGAGTTTCAAAGGCAGATGGCCATGAAAAATGAAAATTACTTATCTTATGTGGATAAGATGGATGCCAGCGAGATCCTTCCGGGAGTAGAAAAGATACTGGATTACCTTACAGAACAACAGGTGCCTTACGCCCTGGGTTCGGCCAGTAAGAATGCCCGCCCTATCTTAAAAAAAATAGATCTGTACCACAGGTTCGATGCCATAGTTGATGGGACAGATGTGAGCAAAGCCAAGCCCGATCCTGAGGTTTTCCTGATCGCGGCAGATAAGCTTAACGCACAACCAAAGGAGTGCGTAGTGTTTGAAGATTCGGTAGCCGGAGTACAGGCGGCCAATATCGGAAAAATGACCAGTGTTGGAATTGGAGAGAAAAATGTGCTTGGTGAAGCAGATTATGTTTTTCCAGATTTCACTGAAATAGATTTAAAGTTTATAGACAAATTATTGAATAACGAGAAGTAATGAATCAAGATTATATTAAACCTGATGCGTGGTCGATCATAGAAGAAGAGTTTGACCCGGGACGAGTAAAATCTTCTGAAAGTTTATTCAGTATTGGTAACGGGGCCATGGGGCAGCGTGCCAATTTTGAGGAACACTATTCGGGGCCCAGTTTCCAGGGAAGTTATATTGGAGGAGTGTTTTACCCAGACAAGACCAAAGTGGGCTGGTGGAAGAACGGTTATCCAGAATATTTCGCAAAAGTGCTTAATGCACCAAACTGGATTGGTATTAATATTTATGTGAATGGCGAAGCTCTGGACCTCCATACCTGCACCAAGGTGGATAATTTCAGAAGGGAGCTTAATATGAAAGAAGGTTTCCTGGCCAGGTCTTTTGAAGCTAAAATGCCAAATGGAATTGAGGTTGAGGTAAAGGCGATTCGTTTTCTTTCTATAGTGCAGGATGAACTGGGAGCCATCAAGTTCGAGGTGACTCCTATGAATCAGGATGCGCAGATAAAATTTGATCCTTACCTGGATGCGGGGATCACTAATACAGACGCGAACTGGGAAGAAAGGTTCTGGAAGACCTTGGAAGTAAAAGCCGATAAGGGACGCGGCTATGTGGTTTCTAAAACCCTGAAAACCGAATTCCATGTAGGAACTTATATGCAGTCTGAGATCTTTAAATCTGGTGAAAAACTGCAACTATCTCCTGAAGTTGCAACCACAGACGATAAAATTACCTTCTCTTACGTGCTTGATGCCAAAAAAGGTGAGACAGCCGGAATTGTGAAATACGCCGGGTATGTAACCGATATGAATCATAAACGTTCAGACCTTGTACAGGCAGCTTCGATGGTACTGGATAGGGCGGTGAAAAAAGGTTTTGATCAGCTTAAGCAGGAACAAAAAGACGCCTGGGCGGCTATCTGGGAGATGGCAGATATTACTATTTCTGGAGATGTAAAGGCACAGCAGGGAATCAGGTTCAATATTTTCCAGCTTAACCAGACCTATCTTGGTAAGGACGAAAGGCTGAACATAGGGCCTAAAGGATTTACCGGTGAGAAATACGGAGGTAGTACTTACTGGGATACTGAGGCTTACTGTATTCCCTTCTATATGGCGACCAAAGACCAGAACGTCGCGAGGAAGCTACTTACCTATAGATATAACCATTTGGAAAAGGCCAAGGAGAATGCTGCCAAATTAGGATTTTCTAATGGAGCAGCCCTGTATCCTATGGTGACCATGAACGGAGAGGAAAGCCATAACGAATGGGAGATCACTTTTGAGGAGATTCACAGGAATGGAGCCATGGTATTTGCCATATATAATTATGTAAGGTTTACCGGAGACTTCAGCTATATCCCGGAGAAAGGCCTGGAAGTTATGATCGCTATTGCCAGGTTCTGGCATCAGCGCGCTAACTTCAGTAAGGCAAAGAACAAATATGTCATCCTTGGGGTTACCGGGCCTAACGAATATGAAAATAACGTAAACAATAACTGGTATACTAACTATATCGCCAAGTGGTGCATTGAGTATTGCCTTGAAATGATAGACAAGGTAAAGGATGCTTACCAGGAGGATTATACCCGTGTGATGGGCTTGACCTCACTTAATGAGGGAGAGATGTCTGACTGGAGAGAGGTAGCCGAAGGCATGTACTTCCCACATTCTGAAGAGCACGGAGTATACCTGCAGCAGGACGGATTCCTGGATAAGGAGATCATACCGGTTTCCCAGCTGGACAAAAAGCAACGCCCTATCAACCAGAAATGGAGCTGGGACAGGATCCTTAGATCTTGTTATATCAAGCAGGCAGATGTGCTGCAGGGATTCTATTTCTTTGCAGATCATTTCAGCAAGGAGGAGCTTAAGAAACATTTCGATTTCTACGAGCCACTAACGGTTCATGAGTCTTCTCTTTCTCCTTGTGTTCACAGCATACAGGCTGCTTTGCTAGGTAGAATGGAGCAGGCTTACCAATTTTACCTGAGAACTTCCAGGCTGGATCTGGACGATTATAATAAAGAGGTAGAAGAAGGTTGCCATATTACCAGTATGGCCGGTACCTGGATGAGTATCGTAGAAGGTTTCGGCGGAATGAGGGTTGAGAACGACCAGCTTTCGTTCAAGCCGCAGATCCCGGAACAATGGAAGGCCTACTCTTTTAAAGTAAATTTCCGTGACAGGATACTTAAGGTGAATGTATCTGCAGATAAGACTGAGTTCTCTATGGAAGGCAGTGACTCCCTGGAGATCCTGGTAAATGGTAAAGCGGTTGAAGTGTTACCAGATTCAACAGTAAGCGCCTAAATAGTATGGGCTTTCTGATCTTTCAGAAAGCCCTTTTTTTGTAAAAGACCTCAAATGAAAAAAATATTTTTCCTTTTAATTTTTCTGCTTGGTTTGAATGCTTTTTCTCAAATAGAACGGGTGGAACCACCTAATTGGTGGGTGGGATTCGAAGAACCGGGGCTTCAGCTCATGGTTTATGGCAAGGACATTAGTAAAGCTGTACCTGCCCTGGATTATGAAGGAGTAAGCATAGTGAAAACTCATAAAGCCGATTCCCCCAATTATTTATTCATAAACCTGCATATCTCGGCAAATGTAAAACCAGGTACTTTCAAACTCAATTTTGAGATGCCTGATGGATCTACTGAAACTTATGACTATGAATTAAAAAAACGATCAAAGCCAGCGGAAGAATATGTAGGTTTTGATAATACTGATGCGATCTACCTGATCACTCCAGATCGTTTCGCAAATGGAGATACCTCCAACGATATAGATGAAAGCCTGAACGAAAAGACCATTAACCGTGAGGATCATTATGCCCGCCACGGGGGTGATATTAAAGGTATCATAGATCACCTGGATTATATAGATGAAATGGGTTTTACCGCCATCTGGTCTTCTCCCTTGCTCATTAACGACATGAAAAATCAATCCTATCACGGGTATGCCATGACCGATTTTTACAGGGTAGACCCTAGGTTCGGAACCCTGGAAGAGTATAAGGAACTGGCCGATAAAGCCGGTGAAAGGAATATAAAAATTATCATGGACCAGGTAGCCAATCACATTGGGCTGGAACACTGGTGGATGGAGGACCTTCCATTTAGCGACTGGATCAACTACCAGCAGCGCTACGAGAATGGGGAGAAAATGATCTTTTCGAACCATAAAAGAACCACTAATCAAGATCTTTATGCTTCAGAATACGACAAAAAGAGGATGAGCGATGGCTGGTTCGTAGATACGATGCCAGATCTTAATCAGCGCAATCCCTTTATGGCTAGATACCTTATCCAGAATAGCATCTGGTGGATTGAGACCCTTGGCCTTGGCGGGATTCGCCAGGACACCTATCCTTATCCCAACAAGACTTTTATGAGCGACTGGGCCGGGGCGATCATGAAGGAATATCCTAAATTCAATATCGTTGGCGAGGAGTGGAGTTACAATCCCTTGCTTATTAGATACTGGCAGGATGGAGTGGAAAATGGTTATGATTCTAACCAGAAAAGCACCATGGATTTTGCCCTGCAGGCCAAGATCGTGGAAGGGCTCAATGAAGATGAAGGCTGGGAAAAAGGCCTGCATAAATTGTACGAGGGCCTTTCAAATGATTTCTCCTACGAATCTCCCGAGAATATTCTGATCTTCCCGGATAACCACGATATGAGCAGGATCTACACTCAGCTTAAGGAGGATATTCCTAATACGAAAATGGCGATCAGCTATATATCGGTTTTGCCGAGGATACTTCAGATCTACTACGGAACTGCGATCTTAATGGATGATTCTGAAAAGCCAGGAGACCATGGCCTGATTCGTACAGATTTCCCTGGAGGCTGGAAAGATTCGAAGGTGAATGCCTTTACCGGGGAAGGACTTTCCGTGGAACAGAAGGATATGCAGAAATTCATGAAAAACATCCTGAACTACCGTAAAAATTCTGAAGCTATAAAGCGAGGCAAAACCATTCATTTTGCCCCGGAAGATGGAGTTTATCTTACTTCCAGGATCTCGGGCGATGAAAAGGTCGTGCTTATCCTGAACAAAAATGAAAAGCTTTTTGACCTTCATCTTAAAAGATTCGAGGAACTGGACCTAAAAGGCACTACAATGAAGAATCTTATTTCCGGAGAAAAAATAGAGTGGAAAGATAAAATACGACTACCCGAGAGAGGTCCATATTTCTTCACCACTAAAATGAATTAAAAACTTAGATAACCTAAATAAATACAAATGAAAAAGATTGCCCTGATTTTAATGCTGATCAGTTTTCTGGTCTCCTGTAAAAATGAACCTAAAAATGACCCGGAACAGGAAACTAAAAAAGATAGTTTAAGCCTGGCCCCGGTGAGCAATGAAATGCTCGAATCTGCCGTGATCTACGAGGCAAATATCAGGCAGTATTCGCCTGAAGGTAGCTTTGATGCTTTTACCAAGGATATTCCACAGCTTAAGGAACTTGGAGTGAAGGTGATCTGGTTAATGCCTATGTACCCTATTTCTGAAAAGAACCGTAAAGCGACCGGGGACAAGGATGTGGAAGATATTAAGGATCCCGAGGAAAGAAAGAAGTATTTAGGAAGCTATTATTCCATTTCAGATTACTCTGCGGTGAATCCGGAGCATGGGAATATGGAAGATTTCGATGAGCTGGTACAAACCGCCCACGAGAATGGGATGTATGTGATCCTTGATTGGGTGGCCAACCATACGGGCTGGGACCATGAATGGATCACCGAGCACCCGGAATACTATACCAAGGATAAGAATGGCGAGATCACAGATCCTATTAACGACGAAACGGGGGAGCCGTGGGGCTGGACAGATGTTGCCGATCTTAATTTCGACAACCAGGAGATGCGCCAGAAAATGATAGAAGAAATGCTTTTCTGGGTTAAGGAGCATGACGTAGATGGTTTCAGGGCAGATGCCGCACACTCGGTACCAACAGATTTCTGGGAAACCGCTGCCTCCGAAATTAGAAAGGAAAAGCCTGTATTCATGCTGGCTGAAGCCGATAATCCGAAAGACCTTTTTCACAATGCTTTCGAAATGGGGTACAACTGGGAAGGTCATCACTTAATGAACAGCATTGCCAAAGGTGAAAAGAATGCGAAAGACTGGGATGATTATATGAAGAAGATCGATACCAGCTTTCAGGATGATGATTACCTGATGAATTTTGTGACCAACCATGATGAGAATTCCTGGGCCGGTACGGTAAGAGAGCGAATGGGAGAGGCTTCAGAAGCCATGCTTGCACTTACCTATACCCTGCCGGGGATGCCACTGATTTACAGCGGGCAGGAATACGATTTGGATAAGAGGTTATTGTTCTTCGAAAAAGATACCATCCCAAAAACCAAGGGCAAGGTATACCCGCTTTTAGAAAAACTGGGTAGGCTAAAAAATTCAAATCCAGCATTGCATGGCGGTAAGAAGGCTGCCACATATACTGATGTAAAGACTTCAGCTGAAGAAAAGGTTCTTGCCTTTAAAAGAGAGAAGAATGGACAGGCACTATATTATATCGCCAACATGACGAATCAACCTGTTTCATTTAAGGTGGAAGCAGAAGGAGATTTTAAAGATTATATGAACGATTCCAACTTTTCTATTTACAAAGATCAGCAGGTGCAGTTTAAGCCCTGGGAGTATAAAATTTTGATAAATAATTAATTAAAGTCATAAATATTTGCAAAAAGCCACTTTATAGTGGCTTTTTTTATTAGTTATTAACCGAAAACGTTTTAGTTTTTTCCGAAATTAGGTTAATGATTTTAAAGGGGTTAGTTTTGAAGTAAATGGGTGAAAAAATAAGAAACATTGCGGTTCTAACTTCCGGGGGAGATGCCCCGGGAATGAATGCTGCAATAAGAGCAGTCGTACGTGCATGTTCTTTCTATAAATTAGACTGCACCGGCGTATATAGGGGGTATCAGGGGCTTATTGAAGCCGACTTCGAAAAACTCGATGCCCGTTCTGTAAGGAATATCATTAATAAGGGAGGAACCTTCCTTAAATCAACGCGTTCAGAAGAGTTCAAAACCAAGGAAGGCCGTAAAAAAGCTTTTGATAATCTTAAGGCGAACAATGTGGACGCCCTTATTGTTATTGGGGGCGACGGAACCTTTACCGGTGGCCAGTTATTCAGCCAGGAATTCAATTTTCCTATTGTGGGGATCCCGGCGACTATAGATAACGACATCAATGGAACCGATTATACTCTTGGATATGATACTGCTTTGAATACCGTTGTGGAAGCCATAGATAAGATTCGCGATACGGCCAGTTCTCATAACCGGCTTTTTCTTATCGAGGTGATGGGGCGCGATGCCGGAGATATTGCTTTAAACAGCGGTATAGGGGCTGGAGCCGAAGAGATCCTTATCCCTGAAGAGAATCTTGGCGCAGAACGACTGATTGATTCCCTGCGAAAGAGTAAGAAATCTGGAAAGACCTCCAGTATCATTGTAGTAGCCGAAGGCGAGAAAAGCGGAAAGAATATTTTCGAACTTGCCAGCTATATCGAGGAAAACCTTGACGAATACGAAATAAGAGTTTCGGTTCTAGGGCATATCCAGCGTGGTGGTTCACCTAGCTGTTTTGACCGCGTCCTGGCCAGTAAACTGGGAGTAGGTGCTGTAGAGGCCCTAATGGACAATAAGACCGAGATTATGGTAGGCATTCACCACCAGAAAGTGGTACATGTAGACCTGGTTACCGCCATTAAAGGCGAAGCCAAAATAGATAAAGAATTGCGAAGGGTGGCAGACATCACTTCGGTATAATTAAAAACCAAAGAAATGAGTACAAAAATTGGAATTAACGGATTTGGGCGAATTGGAAGAATTGCTTTTCGAATTGCTGCTCAAAATGAGAATGTTGAAGTTGTAGCTATAAACGATCTTTTAGACGTAGATCACCTGGCATATTTATTAAAGTACGATTCTGTACACGGGAAATATAATGGTACCGTTGAAGTTAAGGATGGAAACCTTTTCGTGGACGGGAAGAAGATCCGAGTAACTTCAGAAAAGAATCCGGCCGACCTTAAATGGAAGGATGTTGAAGCTGAGGTAGTACTGGACTGTACCGGGATCTTTACAGATAAGGACAATGCAAAGGCACATTTAGATGCAGGAGCCAGAAAAGTTGTTATATCTGCACCGTCTAAAACAGCTCCTATGTTCGTAATGGGAGTGAACCACCAGGATGTAAAGGCAGACGATCATATCGTTTCTAATGCCTCATGTACTACCAACTGTCTTGCGCCGCTAGCCAAAGTGATCGACGATGAGTTTGGACTTGTAGAAGGGCTTATGACCACTGTTCATGCCTCAACTTCTACACAATTCACCGTGGATTCTCCATCTAAGAAGAACTTTAGACTGGGAAGAAGTGCAATGGCTAACATTATCCCTAGTTCAACCGGGGCTGCCGTAGCGGTAACCAAGGTAATTCCTTCTCTTAAGGGAAAACTTACCGGGATGGCTTTCCGTGTTCCAACTACAGATGTATCTGTGGTAGATCTTACAGTTCGTACAGAGAAGGCTACTTCTTACGATGAGATCAAGGCTGCTTTCAAAAAAGCTTCTGAAGGTTCACTTAAAGGAGTGATCTCTTATACTGAAGAAGAAGTGGTAAGCCAGGATTTTGTTTCAGATGCTCACACCTGTAATTTCGATGCTGGTGCCGGGATCGCACTGAACGATAATTTCTTCAAGCTAATTGCATGGTACGATAACGAGTACGGATACTCCGCGAAGCTTATCGACCTTGCTGCTCACGTAGCTTCTCTATAATATTTTTAAGTCTGAAATAAACCGGGTATCACGAGATTAAATTGTAAATTTATTCGACTGAACCGGGTTTATTTCAGGTTTTATTTAATCAAAGACAAATGATTTTAATCGCTGATGGAGGTTCCACCAAATGTGACTGGATACTTCTGAATAATGAAGGAGAACAGGTTTTCAAGACCAGGACCAAAGGATTGAATCCTGCTGTGTTCAAAGAACCGGTCTTGGAAGAGAGACTGGCAGAAAACCCTGAACTTGCCGAGGTGAAGTCTAAAGTGGAAAAGATCCATTTTTATGGCGCCGGTTGCGGAACTCCTACTCCCAGAGAATTATTAAAAAGCATTATCGCCAATTACTTTACCAATGCTGATGAGGTACTGGTAATGGAAGATATGGTGGCAGCAGTGTATGCGGCTACTACCGAGCCAGGGATCGTCTGCATCCTTGGTACAGGTTCTAATTCCTGCTATTTCGACGGGAAGGATATCCACCAGGCCGTAGATTCTCTTGGCTATATCTTAATGGATGAAGCCAGTGGGAATTACTTCGGAAAAAGACTTATCCGCGATTATTATTATAAGCGTATGCCTCCAGAGGTGGCCCAGAAGTTCGAGGAGAAGTTCGACCTGGATTCAGATACCATTAAAATGAACCTTTACAGGAAGGAAAATCCTAATACCTACCTGGCTCATTTTGCTGAATTCATCTTCACCAACGAGCGTAATGGCTATTTTTACAAGCTACTGCATGAAGGCCTTACCGATTTTGTGCATTCAAGGGTGCTTTCTTATCCTGAGGTAACTTCGGTACCCGTGCATTTTATTGGTACCATAGCTTTCTTTAGCGAAGATATTATCCGCTCGGTTTTACAGCCTTACGGGATAGAATTAGGAAATATCGTAAGGAGACCGATCGATGCTTTGATCGAATATTACCGACAGAATATTATCAAGGTTTCCTAAATACTCATTTTACAGGAATAATTTAAAGCCACGCATCTGCGTGGCTTTTTTATTTACCTTAAGAAAAATTTCAGTTTAAATTAAGATTTAAACTTACAAACCTTTGAAAATCAAAAAAATATGTTAATTTAATAGGCTCTACGATCATCACATGTACGCTGCTTCAAAAATATTAAAACTTCATAGCGCTGAAATAATGCAGAACTGGGAGGCTCAGGTAAAAAAAGAGATCCCGGCTTCTAATATTTCCAGCAACAAGGCCCTTCGCAACAGGTTGCCGGAGGTGCTGAATGATATAGCAGAGATGTTCAGCGAGTACAACGAACTGCTTGAAATAGAAAAGCACGAGAAATACGGCAAGATCATCAAAAGTAGTTTTGATCACGGCAGAAATCGTGCGATTTCAACACACTATACCCTTAAGCAAATCCTCAAAGAATACGTGATCTTTCACAAGGTGCTTACTGAGACCCTAGAGAATAATAATGTGTACTCCAAGGAAGTAGGAATTACCCTTAAATATACCCTGGAGACCGCAATGCTTACTTCTGCAAGTTCCTTTAGTGATTCCTTGCAGGAGATGAGGGAAAAGCTGATCGGTACTTTGGCCCATGATATTCGAAATCCTATTTCCACGGCCTATTTTGTGCTGGATGTGATAAATGCCAGTGACGATAAGGCGAGGCTGGAAAACCTTAAAAAAATTGGGCTGCGCAGCCTGAAAAAATCCCTTGATCTGGTAGATGGGCTTCTGGACGCCATTAGTGTGAAAGCAGGTGAGGGTATCACCCTTAATTTTTCTGAAATTGATCTGGTAAAGGAAATAAATTGGGTTTACCAGGAAGCTACCGAGATCTTTAATAATAAGGTCACTTTCGATTGTAATTGCGAGGAGGTTATAGGTGTTTTTGATCCTACAGCAATTCGCAGGGTGGTAGAAAACCTGGTCACCAATGCCGTGAAATATAGTGCTCGGAATTCAGTTATTACTATGAAAATGGAATGTATAGATGATGAGGTAACCATTAAAGTGCATAATATCGGGAAACCTATAGATAAGGACAGTCAGTCACAGATATTCGAATTTCTTAACCGCGGGGTTAGATCTAATTCTACCGACCTGGAAGGTTGGGGGATGGGTCTTACCCTGGTGAAAAGTGTGGCCATGGCTCATGGAGGTAATGTAGACCTGGAAAGTTCTGAAGAAAATGGCACCACCTTTTGCATCAGTCTGAAGACAAATTTCAACAAACCCGGTAAGGTCCGAACCGAATTGAATTTTTCAGAAAATTGAAAGATCCTTATTAAATAATAGAACGAGAATAGAAAATAATCATCTTAATCCTTCCAAATCCCTGCCTTTGGATAATCTAGAAATTTATGCTTGTAAAAGTATATGGCAGTGCTGTGTTTGGTGTGGAAGCTACCACCATTACCGTTGAAGTAAATATAGCCTCGGGAATAGGCTACCACCTGGTTGGTCTTCCCGATAATGCCGTAAAAGAATCCAGTTATCGTATTGCCGCGGCCTTACAGAACAATAATTATAAACTTCCTGGGAAAAAGATCATAATAAATATGGCACCGGCAGATCTACGTAAGGAAGGTTCTGCCTACGATCTTACCTTTGCCCTGGGTATTCTATCTGCCTCGAAACAAATAAAGGCCGAGGATATTTCTAGCTATATCATCATGGGAGAACTATCCCTGGATGGCAGTCTCCAACCCATCAAAGGAGCTCTTCCTATTGCTATACAGGCAAGAAAAGAAGGCTTCAAAGGTTTTATACTTCCCGTCCAGAATGCCAGGGAAGCTGCCATAGTTTCCGGGCTGGAGGTTTATGGGGTTGAGAATATCACCCAGGTCATCGATTTCTTTGATAAAGGTAAACCACTCGAAAGGACAGAGATCAATACTCGTGAGACCTTTTACAATAATCTGAACGAAATTGAACACGATTTCGCCGATGTTAAAGGCCAGGAATCGATCAAGCGTTGTATGGAGATAGCCGCGGCCGGTGGTCATAATATCATCCTTATTGGGCCACCGGGTGCCGGGAAGAACATGCTGGCCAAGCGCCTGCCAACCATTCTGCCACCAATGACCTTGCAGGAGGCTCTCGAAACCACAAAGATCCATAGTGTTGCAGGTAGGATAAAAGATAATATTGGTTTAATGTCGCAAAGGCCTTTCCGCAGTCCTCATCATACCATTTCAGACGTAGCCCTTGTCGGCGGCGGGGCTTATCCTCAACCAGGAGAGATCTCACTTTCGCATAACGGGGTGCTGTTCCTGGATGAGCTGCCAGAATTCAAAAGAGGAGTGCTGGAGGTCATGCGGCAGCCACTCGAAGATCGCGAGGTGACCATCTCCAGGGCGAAATTTACGGTCACTTATCCTTCCAGTTTTATGCTTGTTGCCAGTATGAATCCCAGTCCCGGTGGATATTTTAATGATCCCGGCGCGCCGGTGACTTCTTCAGCTTCAGAAATGAACCGGTACCTCAGCAAAATAAGCGGACCTCTTCTGGACAGGATCGATATCCATATCGAGGTGACCCCGGTTCCCTTTGAAAAATTGAGTGAAGAAAGGAGGGGAGAAAGTAGTGTTAAGATCAGGGAGCGCGTGATCAGGGCCAGGGACCTGCAATCGCAAAGGTTTAAGGAGCTGACGCATATTCATTACAACGCCCAGATGGGGCCACGACAGATCCGTGAATTCTGTGTGCTGGATGATGTTTCCAAAACTCTCCTGAAAACGGCAATGGAGCGACTAAGCCTTTCCGCCAGGGCCTACGACCGAATCTTAAAGGTAGCCAGGAGTATCGCAGACCTGCAAGGCAGTGAGCTAATTCGGCCAGATCATATTAGTGAAGCTATCCAGTATCGAAGCCTGGATCGTGAGGGCTGGTTAGCATAAGTAAATTCTTTACTGAAAAATGAAATATAGAGCGATGCTTCCGAATAGGAGTATAAAGCCAGAAAATATTTTGACCTTTTGTCGATATTGAGGAGTGTACCAATTTCCATAACCTTTTAGGGGATTATAGAACATGCCAGTGAAGTAAATTGCGGCAAAACCAACGATATAAAGAAGAATCAGAGTAATCATTTTTATATCTGTTTACTTTAAATTTACTAAAATCCAATAATACATGAAATCGATTTTAATAGTTTTTTTGAATGGTTGAATCACTAAAACTTCAATAGATTAATGGCAAAATGCCTCTAATTTTTACCGGGGTAAGACCAAATGTATACTGAATATCTTGAGGTTTAATTAACTAAACCTTTCTACCTTTTTTATATTTTTGGAAAGACCGTAAAACCAATCTACGATTTCCGAAAAAGTTCGGGAAGCGACAACCTAAAACCGATGAAGAGAATTTTTCTATTGATTATCTGCCTGGCAGTGATCTCCTGCAAAGGGGATAAGTCTACAGATACCGAAGAAAGTACCCCAATTACTGATAGTATAAAAGGAGAGGACCTGTTGCCTGATGGCCTGGTAACTGCCGAAACTGTGGTACTTAATCTTGAACAGGCTAATAAACTGGTTGAGTTACCTCTTAATTGTATTGAAACCGAATACCCGAATAAGTTAGGGCAGACCCTGGAAAATAAGGAAGCTTTAGGGGAACCTCATGAACTGCATCCCGCTTTTTATGGTTGTTTCGACTGGCACTCCTCCGTACACGCTCATTGGTCCCTGGTAAGCCTATTGAAGCAATTTCCTGATATCGAAAAAAAGGAAGCAGTTAGGGAAGCCTTGAAGAATTCTCTTTCTGAAGAAAATATACAGGGAGAATTGAAATATTTCCAACGTAAAGAGAGCGGATCTTTCGAAAGAACCTATGGCTGGGCGTGGTTGCTCAAACTTGCCGAAGAATTAAAAACCTGGGAAGATCCTCTTGGTCAGGAACTTTCAGCCAACCTGCAGCCTTTGGCCGACCTTATCGTTGAAAATTATAAGGAATTTCTTCCTAAACTTAATTATCCTATAAGGGTAGGAGAGCATACCAATACGGCTTTTGGCCTTAGCCTGGCTTACGATTATGCAGAGACCACCGGGCATACAGAGCTGGCAGAGCTAATTAAAAAGCGAGCACAGGACTTTTATTTAAAAGATGATAATTGCCCAGTTTCTTGGGAACCGGGAGGATATGATTTTCTTTCACCGTGCCTAACGGAGATCGATATTATGAGAAGAGTATTACCTAAAAACGCCTTCAGCCTATGGGTAGACGATTTTATGCCACAACTGAAGACCAAGGATTTTGAAATGGAGGTAGGAGAAGTTTCAGATCGAAGCGATGGTAAATTAGTGCACCTAGACGGACTTAATTTTAGCAGAGCCTGGATCTTCTATGGCCTCGCACATCAATATCCAAAACAATTCGGCCATCTTAAGAGCCTCGCCAACGAGCATGTGGCTTATTCTTTCTCCAATGTGGTTGGAGATAGTTATGAAGGTGGGCATTGGCTGGGAACTTTCGCTATTTACGCCTTACAGGAGGCTAGGAAGAAAGTGAGCGAGTGAGAAACTTCCTGAATAATTTAGGGCCGGGCATACTTGTTTCTGCAGCTTTTATAGGCCCTGGGACAGTTACGGTTTGTAGTCTGGCCGGGGTAAACTTTGGATATTCAATGCTTTGGGCCCTGTTGATCTCTGTTTTCGCCTGTATCGTTCTGCAGGAAATGTCGGCACGATTAGGCCTGATCTCCGGCAAAGGTCTAAGTGAATGCATCAGGGAAGAAATTGAAAATCCGGCTTTTCGTTTTTTAACCCTTGCTCTTATTTTTTTTGCGATCGTACTGGGAAATGCGGCCTACGAAGCCGGGAATATCAGTGGAGCAGTTTTAGGGATGGAAGCTGTATTCTCTTCAGTCAGCTTTCAATTGGGAGCTATAAATCTCAATCTCTGGAGTCTTCTAATTGGCGGGATCGCCTTTTTTTTGCTTTTCCTGGGGAGCTATAAAAAACTAGAAAAGATCTTTATAGGCCTGGTGCTACTAATGAGCATAGCCTTTTTGCTCACGGCGGTTTTGACCAGACCAGATCTTTCTGAAATATTTAAAGGTTTTATACCAGGATCTATTGATGCAGGATTGCTTACGATCATTGCCCTGGTAGGAACTACCGTGGTACCCTATAATCTTTTTCTGCATGCTTCCCTGGTAAGCGAAAAATGGAGTGGCCCAAAATACCTTGGGGCAGTTCGAAAGGAACTCGCCTTCTCTCTATTTCTTGGAGGAACTGTTTCCATGGCCATTGTAATATGCGCTGCCGCTTCTAATATTGAAAACATAGAAAGTGCCGCCGATCTCGCGGTGGGCCTGAAACCTTTATTTGGAAGTTCGGCTACCCTTTTTCTTGCTATAGGTTTACTTGCTGCCGGGATCACCTCTTCTATCACCGCCCCTTTGGCTGCCGCCTACGTAGTGCAGGGTTGCCTGGGATGGAAAGGAGGCATGAGCTCTAAAAGGTTTAAAGCGATCTGGATGAGCATTATTATCCTTGGGGTAATATTTTCTTCCCTGGGAATAAAACCTGTAGAGATCATTCAATTTGCCCAAATTGCTAACGGACTCTTGCTGCCAATCATCGCAATTTTCTTATTTTGGATAGTGAACCAGGCTTCTGTTCTGGGAGAACACAGGAATACACTGGTACAGAATATCATAGGATTTATCGTGATCGCTCTGTCAGTTTTCCTGGGTGCAAAATCGATATTCAGTGTAATTCAGAATTTATAATGGAAAGAACTATACACATAAACTGCGACTTGGGCGAAGGAGGGAAGTATGATGAAGAACTTATGCCCCTAATTTCTGCCTGCAATATCGCCTGCGGCGGTCATGCAGGAAATCTTGAAACCATGCATCGCACCGTAAGGCTGGCCATGGAGCATAAGGTAGAGATTGGCGCGCATCCTTCTTATCCAGACAGGAAAAACTTTGGGAGAGATTCTATTGAGATGAGCGAGGAAGACCTCCGGCTTTCTATTGAAGGGCAGGTTTTAAGCCTGAAGCAGATCGCAGAATCTGAAGGCGGTGAGCTTACTCACGTGAAGCTGCATGGAGCCCTTTATAATGATGCCGCAAAAGATGAAAAAATTGCCAGAAGTGTCATTGAATGTCTGGAAGACCTGGATGCCGATTTTAAACTTTTTGTACCCTTGCATTCAAAAATCTCAGAGCTGGCCATGGGGAAATTCGACCTTGTTTTTGAGGCCTTCGCAGACCGTAATTATAATACAGATTACAGCCTCGTTTCTCGCGCCAAAGAAAATGCATTGATCACAGAAAAGCAGCGTGTTTTTGAGCATGTTTTTTCTATTTATAATGATAAGAAAATTCATACGGTTTCGGGGCCAAAGATAGAGGCGAAAGCAGATACATTTTGCCTGCATAGTGACACCCCATCTTCCATAGAGATCATTAAATTTCTTCATAAAAAATTAGCCGAAAAAGGAATAGGAGTAAAGAATTCTTAATGGCAGAATTTCCAAAAATATCACCTCTGGGAGATCGCGGTATCCTCGTTAAATTTGGCGGAGATATCAGTGAAAACCTGCTGGAGGAAGTACTGTATTATAAAAATATTCTGGAAAATTCAGAGTTTAAACAAAAGGTTGAGGTTGTAAACACATATACCTCGTTATTAATTAGTTACATGTTTACTATAGAAGATGTCTATGGTGAAGTTTTGAGGGTAAAACGGCTGGTGAGTGGTGCTAATATACCAAAAAATAATAAGTATAAGATTTTCAGCTTACCGGTATGTTATGACGAGGAATTTGGTTTGGATCTACAGCATATATCTGAGCAGAATAATTTAAGTATTGAGGAGATAATCCAACTGCATACTGCCGCGGAATACCGTATTTATTTTACTGGTTTCTTACCTGGTTTTTTATACCTGGGCGGTCTCGATGAAAAGCTTAAAATTTCCCGTAAAAAATCACCGAGAAAATCGGTAGAAAAAGGCTCTGTTGGTATAGGTGAAAATCAAACCGGGATCTACCCAAAAAACAGTCCGGGAGGATGGCAGATCTTAGGTAAATGTCCGGTGGAGCTATTCAATAAAAATGAGGCTATTCCCAGCCCATTTTCTGCTGGAGATAAAATAAAATTCGAGGCCATTTCAAAAGAAGATTTTTATAAAATCCGTGATGAAGTTCAAAGTGGAAATTACTCCTTAAAATATCATGAGCATGAAGGCTGAAATTGAGGTTGTACAACCCGGCCTGTTTTCAAGTATTCAGGACCTGGGAAGATTCGGGTTTCAGAAATATGGAGTTCCCCATAGCGGTGTGATGGACAGGTACGCCATGCGTATTTGTAATCTAATCCTTGGTAATTCACAGGAAGCCGCGGTCTTGGAGATCACTATGCAGGGGCCGCAATTAAAATTTAGCGCTCCAACCAGAATCTGTATAAGTGGCGCCGACCTGTCACCACAACTTAACGGTAAAGCGGTTAGCCTGAATGAACTGATCTACATTAGTGAAGGAGACGTGCTAAAGTTTGCAGGTCGCAGGTCCGGCTTTCGGGCCTATATTGGCATTTCTGGTGGATTTAGGACCGAAAAGCTTATGGACAGTCGAAGTTGGTACGAGGGTTTGACCGAGGAATTCAGGCTGCTCAAAGGAATGAAATTGACATATAAAGCAGAAGAATTTTCAGATATCGAAACCCACTCTTCATTAAAAATAGATTCAGAATATTTAGCAGAAGATGAGATCGAGGTTTATCCTGGACCCGAGTTCAGCCAGTTAAGCTTTACCCAGAAGAACCAGTTGTTCAATTCCCTGTTCAGCACCAATGAAGATAGCAATAGGATGGCGGTTCAGCTTAAAGAAGGATTAAAGAACGAGCTAAAACCGATTATAACCGCGCCGGTACTGCCGGGTACGGTACAATTAACCCCATCTGGTAAGATCATCGTACTAATGCGGGATTGCCAGACCACCGGGGGTTACCCGCGCATCCTTCAGTTGTCGGAATACGGGATACAGGTCTTATCCCAGAAATTACCCGGAGAAAATTTGAGTTTTCAGAAAAAGGATTATTTGGAATTTTAGGAAATAACGGACCAAAATAAAAAAGTGTCACCGTGGTGTACTGCTATAGAAAAGACCCTACTCAGAACTATAACGAACCTTGGTTGACACTTTTTTGCCCCAAAACACTTTAGCTTTACTAAAATGACTAACACAAATATAGAATCAGTACCTATGTAGGTAAAGGGGAATTTTCCCCTTTCTGGACTTCAGATAAGAAAACCATTCGGAATAACTTCAATTTTAACACTTAACCGATCAATTTTTTCATAAAAACATGAAAATAGTGGAAAATAAAATTTCGAAGGATGATGCTAAGAAACTTTGTAGTAACTGTATAGGAAAAAGCGCGCAACCCGGGAATCCTGGTTAAATACGAAATTCTTTGCGGGGATGATTTCATTTTTATTTACCCTATGCTTATCCTGGGATTTTTATGGATTATAAATTCAAGTAAACTTATAGTAACCTAATGTTGCAAAAATCCTGATATCTTTATTCGGTAGTTAATCTTTTTGAATAATGAAATTGATCGAGTTTCTATTAGAAACTAAGCTTTATATAGGCACAATCTTTGAAATTACAGCGGCTCTGTCCGGGATCTGGTATTTAAAAAAATCAGATTATACAGCGCCTGAGATAAGATATTTTGTGTATTATCTAATTTTGATTGTTTTTCTTGAAATCTATGGGTATTTACCAATCTGGGCCTGGCTGGAGGATTATAAGATCCTTTCATTTTATGAAAATACAGTTTTTCGCAGGAATCTCTGGTGGGGTAATAGTCTTAAAATTATAACCACCCTTTGCATATCCTGGATTTTTATTAAACAAATTCAAAATGAAAAAACAAAAAAATGGCTTATCACCATTCTATATATTTTTCCTGTCTTTAGTATCCTGAGTTTTTTAACCATTGGAGAGTTTTTTCATGCTTATGACCCATATGTGGATATTTCTAAAACTTTTATCCTGCTCATCTGTGTAGGCTTATATTACCTTCAAATTCTGAAGTCAGATGAGATTCTTGATTTTTTTAAAGATATTCGGTTTTTTATATCTGTAGGTATAGTAATCTGGGAGTTAGGTATGGTGCCGCTTGGTCTTTACAGTGGCTTTTTTAGCCTGGAAAATCCTTTATATATGGAACTGGATAGAATAGTGCACCAATATGCAAACATATTTCTGTATTCTGTGTTTGCGATTGGCTTTTATGTAGACTACCGTTATAATTCACATATATCGAAAAAAGCAGTTATGTAGCTGTTTCCGAAATACTCTCAATTTTATGTATACTTGTTATATTAATCGATTACCAAAGCATGCTTCGTAAAGAAGAGATCTTATTAATAATTTATTTTATTCTGGTGATTTTTTTCCTTGCCGGATTCACCGTGGTTTTCTTTATCACTTATCAAAGGCGAAAAAATAAGATCCTGAAAGAAAAATTTGAAGCTGAACAAAATTTCAAGACAGAACTTTCTAATGCCCGCCTGGAGATTCAGGAGGCCACGCTTAAAAATGTAAGCTGGGAGCTTCATGATAATATTGGGCAGTTACTTTCAGTGGCCAGTATGCAGCTTAATTTACTGAATAAAAAAGTTGCCGAGGAGAATCAGCATGGTTTAAAGGAAGTAAAAGACCTGGTGGCTAGTTCTTTGTCTGAAGTCAGGTCGCTTTCCAGGTCTTTGAATAACGAGGTGATAGATTATGTGGGCTTACAGGCTTCAGTAAATAATGAGATAGACCGGTTTAACCGGCTGGAGGTAATTGAGGCCAGCATGGAAATTGAAGGGCAGCCCTATGAAATTGCTCAGGAGGATAGCATCATTCTTTTCAGGATACTTCAGGAATTCTTTTCCAACGTTATTAAATACGCCGGGGCTTCCCAATTATGGGTGAAATTCAGCTACAAAGAAGGATATATGGAAATTTCTGCAGAAGAGAACGGCCGTGGATTTGATATCGAGCAACAGCAGTTAGGTTCTGGTCTTTTAAACATGCGCAGCCGTGCTGCCATGATAGGGGCCAATTTAACCTTAAATTCTTCTGTTGGTAAGGGAACTTCGCTATATTTACGATATCCAACCAAGACCATCAAAAATGAACAAGACGATCATAATCGTTGACGATCATAGACTTTTCGCACAATCTCTTCAGATCCTGGTGAATTCTTTCGAGGGTTTTGAAGTCATTAAGGCCTTTAAGAATGGGGAAGAGCTGGTTAAATATTTCCAGGAAGGTAATGTGTCTCCAGATATCATTCTTTTAGATATGCGAATGCCGGTGATGGATGGAATGGCAACCATGGAGTGGCTAAAGGAAAATCATCCCAACCAGAAGGTATTAACCTTGACGGTAGACCAAGAAGATGAAACCATCATTAAAATGCTTCGGCTGGGTTGCAGGGGGTACTTATTAAAGGATATAGACCCGGAGGAATTCGAACACGCCTTAAATGCCATAGATAGGACCGGTTATTATTCTAATAAGACCATTTCTGAGGCGCTTAGCCGGGAAGAAAGAAAGCAGAAATATGAAGAACTTACCGAAAGGGAATTGGAATTCCTGGGGCACGCCTGCAGTGAGCTTACTTATAAGGCTATCGCGGGCGAGATGAACCTTAGCCCCAAGACCGTGGAGAACTACCGGGAAAGCCTTTTTAGCAAGCTGCATGTCAAGAGCAGGGTGGGCCTGGTGATCTTCGCCATAAAAGAAGGTATCTGCGAAGTTTAAGAATACTTTAAACCAATTCTGTAATTTCAGGATTCCTTAAATGCGTATTCTGCAGTATCTTCGTGTATCAAAAAATTAGATTGCCGTGATAGATTCAGCAAAAATTGAACTAAGAAACTTACAGGTCAAGGACTACGAGGAGTTAAAGATCTCCATGGTGAAGAGTTATAAGGCCATGCCAGATGAATACTGGAGCAAGGGAGAGATAAAGACCCTGATCAATAAATTCCCTGAAGGCCAGCTGTGTATCGTGATAGATAATAAGATCGCCGGATGCGCGCTTTCCATCATAGTGAACTATGATAAGTTTGACGATAACCATACTTACGAGGAAATTATTGGAGGCGAAAATTTTTCTACCCACACCAAAAATGGGAATGTGCTCTACGGAATAGATGTTTTTATACATCCGGAATTTCGCGGAATGCGATTGGGACGCCGACTTTACGAGGCCCGAAAGGAACTATGTGAACACCTTAACCTGAAATCGATCATTTTTGGCGGAAGGATCCCTAATTACTCCAAATATGCCGAGGAGCTCACCCCGAAAAAATATATCGAAAAGGTAAAACTACAGGAGATCCACGATCCTGTTCTTAGCTTCCAGCTTTCCAATGATTTTCACGTGAAAAAGGTGATCAAGGGATATTTACCCGGCGATCATGAAAGTAAGGAATACGCCACCCTGATGGAATGGAACAATATCTATTATTCCAAACCTCAGAAGCTGGTGAATACCACCAAAACTGTAGTGAGGCTTGGGCTGGTGCAGTGGCAAATGCGTTTATTTAAAGATTATGATGCCCTGGTTTCTCAGATCGAGTTCTTTGTAGATGCAGTTAGTAATTACCAGAGCGATTTTATTTTGTTCCCCGAACTGTTCAACGCGCCCCTGATGGCCCAGTTCAATCATTTAACCGAACCTGAAGCCATCCGCGGTTTATCCAGTTATACCGAGCGCCTGCTGGAAACCTTTCGCGAGTTCGCTATCAATTATAATATCAATATCATCACCGGTAGTATGCCTATGCCTGAAGGGGAACATATGTACAATGTAGGTTTCCTTTGCAGGAGGGACGGTAGTTATGAGCGTTATGAGAAACTTCATATCACTCCGGCTGAAGAAACTGCCTGGGGAATGAAAGGCGGTAATAAACTGGAAACCTTCGATACAGATTGTGGAAAGGTCGGAGTGTTGATCTGTTATGATGTGGAATTCCCAGAGGTTTCAAGGATACTGGCTGAAGAAGGAATGAACATTCTTTTTGTTCCGTTCATGACCGATACCCAGAATGGTTATTCCAGGGTTAAGATCTGTGCCCAGGCACGTGCAGTAGAAAATGAATGTTATGTGGCTATGGCCGGCTCTGTAGGGAATCTTCCGAAAGTTGATAATATGGATATACAGTATGCCCAAAGCGCGGTGCTGACTCCTTCAGATTTTGCTTTTCCAGTTAACGGCATCAAGGCTGAAGCTACACCAAACACCGAAAGCACTTTACTGGTAGATGTAGATCTCGATCTTTTAAAGGAGTTGCATAACTTCGGAAGCGTAAGGAATATGAAGGACAGAAGAAAGGATCTTTATTCTTTGAAAAAAAAGAAATAAAATATCTATTTATCATTTGTAAGGTTGTCATTCCAACGCAGGAGGAATCTCATGTTGGTTTATGTAGGAGTAAAAAGATTCTTCGCTTCACTGCGTTGCACTCTGAATGACAATTTAATTTCATTCCGACGAAGGAGGAATCTCTCGTTTAAGGAATTATCAATAAGGAGATTCTTCCCAACGCTTTCGCTTCGTTCTGAATGACAAAAGAATGTCTTACGTTACCCTGAACGTGATTCAGGTCTCTAATAAATTTATGTCTGGCCGAGCGGAGTCGAGGCTTCCTATCTATAATTCGATTGAATACCAAAATGTCACCCTGAACTCGTTTCAGGGTCTTTTCATTATAAGAATGGAGAATATTGAAATTAATGCATTGATATTTAGTTCTTTAAAAAATATTTCTCTACTTTACTACTATGTTTAAGTCAAATCAGAACATTATTGCATCTTTTATTATTGAGGTCATTTCGATTATCGAAAACCGACCCTGAAAGATGTGCGTTCTATCCAGTATAAATCAAAGCCATCTTTTTAGATGGCTTTTTTTATTCCCGGAACTTAAGTTTTGCTTAAATCAAATCCATTAGCTATCGTAATATTAAATGATATAAAATGCTGAAAAACAATAATTTATGATTTTCAAATCCGGATTGAAATTAATTGAGCACTTGTAAAGAGTCTTAAACAGTATAGTTAACCAAGTATTTTTAAATCTTATTGAAACTGAAAATCATATAATGAATACCAAATATAGCAGCAAAATAACACAAAGCGATTCCCAACCAGCCTCGCAGGCAATGCTTCACGCCATTGGACTAGATAGAGAAGATCTCAAAAAACCATTTGTGGGTATAGGAAGTACCGGTTATGAAGGTAATCCTTGTAATATGCACCTGAACGATCTTGCTAAAGAGGTGAAAAAAGGAACTCAGAATGCAGGATTGAATGGGCTAATTTTTAACACTATTGGAGTAAGTGATGGTATTTCCATGGGAACACCGGGAATGCGTTATTCACTTCCTTCCCGTGATATTATCGCAGACTCGATGGAAACTGTGGTAGCGGGAATGTCTTATGACGGGCTGGTAACTGTAGTTGGTTGTGATAAAAATATGCCCGGAGCTTTGATGGCTATGTTAAGACTGAACCGTCCTTCAGTCCTGGTCTATGGAGGTACGATCGCCTCTGGTTGCCATAATGGTAAAAAACTGGATGTGGTTTCCGCTTTTGAAGCCTGGGGATCTAAGGTTTCCGGTGAAATGCAGGAAGAAGAGTACCAGGCGGTGATAGAAAAAGCCTGTCCCGGCGCAGGAGCTTGTGGAGGAATGTATACTGCAAATACCATGGCTTCAGCAATTGAAGCATTGGGGATGAGTCTTCCTTTTAATAGCTCAAATCCGGCGACCGGACCTGAAAAAGTTCAGGAAAGTATCAAGGCAGGAGAGGCAATGGAATATTTGCTGGAAAAAGATCTTAAGCCTAAGGATATAGTAACTGCAAAATCCCTGGAGAATGCAGTTAGGTTGCTAACAGTGCTTGGAGGGTCAACCAACGCGGTGCTCCATTTTTTAGCAATTGCCAAAGCTGCTGAAATAAATTTTGGATTAAAGGATTTTGAAAGGATCTGTGAAGAAACTCCTTTCCTGGCAGATCTTAAACCTAGTGGGAAATATTTAATGGAAGATATTCACAGGATTGGGGGAATCCCGGCTGTGATGAAATATATGCTTGAAAAAGGATTACTTCATGGCGAGTGTATGACCGTTACCGGTAAAACGATTGCTGAAAACCTTGAAAATGTAGAGCCTTTGCCTTTTGATCAGGATGTAATTCATCCTGTGGAGAAACCTATCAAGGCCACCGGACACATCAGAATCCTATACGGTAATCTGGCTGTTGATGGTTCCGTAGCTAAAATTACGGGGAAGGAAGGCTTGGAATTTAAAGGGAAAGCAAAAGTATTTAACGGCGAATTTGAAGCTAACGAAGGGATTTCCTCCGGAAAGGTTCAAAAAGGAGATGTCGTCGTCATTCGCTATGAGGGTCCTAAAGGAGGTCCTGGAATGCCTGAAATGCTGAAACCAACTTCAGCAATAATGGGAGCAGGACTTGGAAAAGAAGTTGCCCTTATTACAGACGGAAGATTTTCAGGAGGAACCCATGGTTTCGTAGTTGGTCATATTACTCCTGAAGCCCAGGAAGGCGGTCTTATAGGTCTGCTTAAAGATGGTGACGAGATCAGCATCAATGCTGAAACCAATAGGATCGAGGCTCATTTGAGCGATGAAGAAATTAGTGAAAGAAAGAAAGCCTGGAAAGCACCTGCTTTCAAGGTAAGTGGAGGTGTACTCTATAAATATGCAAAAACGGTAGCATCAGCATCAGAAGGCTGTGTTACAGATGAATTTTAATATGGTGAATTATGCAGGTAAAAACAGCAAGTTTCGAGAAGGTAAACACTAAGAACACCTTGACCGTTTCAGGGGCTGAAGCGGTGATTAAATGTTTGCTTGAAGAAGGTGTAGATACTATTTACGGTTATCCCGGAGGGGCGATTATGCCTGTCTACGATGAACTGTATAAATATCAGAAAGAAATTCACCATGTACTTACCAGGCATGAACAAGGCGCTACTCATGCAGCTCAAGGATATGCCCGTGTCTCAGGAAGGGTAGGAGTTGCCTTAGCAACTTCAGGGCCGGGAGCTACGAATTTGATCACTGGCATCGCTGATGCTCAGATAGATTCCACACCCATGGTTTGTATCACCGGGCAGGTGGGATCTCATTTACTTGGAAGCGACGCTTTTCAGGAAACAGATATTGTTGGTATTTCCACTCCTGTTACCAAATGGAACTACCAGATCACCAAAGCAGAAGAGATTCCTGAGGTGATGGCAAAAGCCTTTTATATTGCTAAATCTGGGAGACCGGGACCTGTACTTATCGATATTACTAAAGATGCACAGTTCGCATCACTGGAGTTCAGTTATAAGAAATGTTCCGGAATTAGAAGCTATAAGCCCATTCCGGAATTAAACCTTCTGGAGGTGGAACGTGCTGCTGAAGTGATTAATAATGCGAAAAAACCCATGATCGTTTGGGGCCAGGGAGTGATCCTTGGAGAAGCGGAAGATCTTTTTAGGCAGGTTGTAGAGAAATCAGGGATTCCAGCTGCCTGGACAATATTAGGTTTATCGGCATTGGCTACAGATCATCCTTTGAATGTTGGAATGGTAGGAATGCATGGGAATTATGCTCCTAATATGCTGACTAATGAATGTGATGTGTTGATCGCTATCGGGATGAGGTTCGATGACAGGGTAACAGGGAATCTCGAAAAATATGCTAAACAGGCCAAGGTGATCCATTTCGAGATCGATCCAGCCGAAATAAATAAGAACGTAAAAGCAGATTATCCTGTTTTAGGTGATGTTAAAGAAAGTTTGAAAGCATTGCTAGAATTACTGGAGCCTAACTCCCATGAGGAATGGCACCAGAAGTTCAAGGATATGTATAAGACCGAATATGAAAAAGTAATAAAAGGAAATCTTGATGTAAATAAAAAGGATCTGGGAATGGCTGAGGTTATTCAACAGATCAACAACCAGTCTAATGGAGACGCGATCATCGTTTCAGATGTGGGACAGCATCAGATGGCCGCCTGCCGATACGCTAAATTCAATGGTACCAGAAGCAATGTGACTTCTGGCGGACTGGGAACAATGGGATTTGCGCTTCCGGCAGCTATTGGAGCAAAAATGGCCAAGCCAGAAAGGGATGTTGTAGCCGTGATCGGCGATGGAGGTTACCAGATGACCATTCAGGAACTTGGAACCATTTTCCAAACAAAGGTTCCGGTAAAAATTGTGCTTTTGAACAATGGTTTCCTGGGAATGGTAAGACAATGGCAGCAGTTATTTTTTGATAAAAGATATGCTTCCACAACTATGATCAACCCAGATTTTATTACGATTGCTAAAGGTTATCATATTCAGGCAAAACAGGTTACAGAAAGAAGTCAGTTAAAGGATGCTGTAAAGGAAATGATGGATAGCGATGAAGCTTTTTTCCTTGAAGTGAAAGTTGAACAGGAAGAAAATGTGTTTCCAATGATCCCAACCGGAGCGGCAGTTTCAGATATAATATTAGAGTAATGGAAAAAAAGAATTATACCGTATCTATATACACAGAAAACAATCTTGGATTACTATCAAGAATTGCGGCCATTTTCCTGAAAAGGCATATCAATATTGAGAGTATTACCGCATCGCCCAGCGAGGTGACTGAAGTAATGCGTTTTATCATCATCGTGAACGTTACCGAGGAACAGATCAAAAAGATCGTGGGTCAGCTTGAAAAACAGATCGAGGTGATCAAGGCATTTTATCATACCGATGCTGAAACCATTTACCAGGAAACCGCTCTTTATAAAATCAGGTCTCAGGACTTTTTAGACGATCACAATATCCAGGACTTCATTAAAGAAACCAATGCCCGCATTGTGACGGTTACCAAGGAATTTTTCGTGATCGAAAAGACCGGAAAACGAACCGAGGTAGATGCTCTTTACGAGACCCTGAAACCTTATGGATTGATGCAATTCGTAAGGTCTGGAACCATTGCGGTTACCAAAAACGAAATGCCAATTTCAGGAATATTAGAAAAATTTAATACCACAAACTCATTATCATGACCAACTATTTTAACAGCCTTTCATCCAGTGAAAAACAAGCCCAGTTAGCAACCTGCAGGTTTATGGAGCTTGAAGAATTCGATAACGGAGTAGATGCTTTAAGAGATAAGAAAATAGTCATCGTTGGCTGCGGCGCCCAGGGTCTCAATCAGGGACTCAATATGCGCGACAGCGGACTCGATATTTCATACGCTCTAAGAGAAGGAGCGATCAAGGAAAAACGTCAGTCTTGGAAAAATGCTACTGAAAATGATTTCAAAGTGGGAACTTATGAAGAACTCGTTCCCGAAGCAGACCTGGTTATCAACCTAACGCCCGACAAACAACATACTTCGGTGATCAAGGCCATTCAGCCTTACCTCAAAAAGAACGCGGTGCTTTCTTATTCTCATGGTTTCAATATCGTAGAAGAAGGCATGAAGATTCGTGAAGATGTTACTGTGATCATGGTCGCGCCTAAATGTCCTGGATCTGAAGTTCGTGAAGAATACAAAAGAGGTTTTGGGGTGCCCACGTTAATCGCCGTGCATCCTGAAAATGATCCACACGGGATTGGCCTGGAATGGGCAAAAGCCTATGCTTACGCCACCGGGGGTCATCGTGCCGGAGTTCTGGAATCTTCCTTCGTAGCTGAAGTGAAATCAGATCTAATGGGAGAGCAAACCATTTTATGCGGAGTTCTTCAAACCGGTTCGATCCTGACTTTTGATAAGATGGTTGCTGAAGGAGTAGATCCAAACTACGCCGCGAAATTGATCCAATATGGCTGGGAAACTATTACGGAAGCATTGAAACATGGAGGAATCACTCAGATGATGGACCGACTATCAGATCCGGCAAAATTGAGAGCTTATGAAATTTCCGAAGATCTTAAGAAAACCATGCGTCCACTTTTCCAGAAACATATGGATGATATCATTTCCGGTGAATTCAGCAGCCGCATGATGAAAGACTGGGCGAATGACGATAAGGAATTGCATACCTGGCGAGCTGAAACCGAGAACACCGCTTTTGAAAAAACAGAGGCGACTTCCGAAGAGATTTCTGAACAGGAATATTTCGATAAAGGTGTATTGCTGGTAGCATTTGTAAAGTCTGGCGTGGAACTGGCTTTTGAGACCATGGTAGATGCAGGAATCATTGAAGAATCGGCTTATTATGAGTCGCTTCATGAAACTCCGCTTATTGCTAACACTATCGCCAGGAAAAAACTATATGAAATGAATAGAGTGATTTCAGATACTGCAGAATACGGTTGTTACCTGTTCGATCATGCCGCAAAACCTTTGATCAAGGATTATGTGAATTCTCTTGAGCCTGAAGTTGCCGGCAAGAAATTCGAAGGTGGAAATGTTGATGAGCAGAAACTGGAAAAAGTGAATGCTGAAATAAAAAATCATCCTGTTGAGGAGGTCGGAGCTAAATTAAGATCTGCGATGACCGCAATGAAGAAAATATACGCGTAATGAATACTTTGCTGGAAAAAGATAAAACATATATACCAAGCCTCGAGGCTGTTAAACAGGCTGCTGAAAGAATTTCCAAAGTTGTTTTAAAAACTCCTTTAGCCGAATCCTTTACTTATAGCAAACGCTTTGAGGCCAATGTCATGCTGAAAAGAGAAGACCTGCAACAGGTTAGATCTTATAAAATTCGGGGTGCATATAACAAGATTTCCAGCTTGCCGCAGAAGCAATTAGAGAAAGGAGTGATCTGTGCCAGTGCCGGAAATCACGCCCAGGGAGTTGCTTTTGCCTGTAATAAATTAAAGGTTAAGGGAGTAATTTATATGCCCGGAACTACTCCGAAACAAAAGGTTGAGCAAACCCAGATGTTTGGAGGAGAATGGGTAGATGTGGTGCTTAAGGGAGATACTTATGATGATTCTTTTAAGAGTGCCATGAAACATATGGAAGAGCAGGGCCTTATATTCATTCATCCATTTGATGATGAAAAAGTAATAGAAGGCCAGGCGACCATAGCTTTGGAAATTCTTGAACAGGCTGATGAGTCTATAGATTATATTTTCGCTCCTCTTGGAGGTGGTGGATTACTCGCCGGAGTTTCTTCTATGTTCAAGGAGTTATCACCAAATACCAAGATCATAGGTATTGAACCTCAAGGTGCGCCCTCGATGAAAACTTCCTTGCGGGAAGGTAAGGTAGTGGAATTAGAGAATATTGAGCGATTTGTAGATGGTGCTTCTGTTCAGAAAGTTGGCGCCAGGAATTTCGCGATCTGTAAAAAGAATCTCGACGAAATGATCACGGTACCTGAAGGGAAGATCTGCCAGACCATTCTTGATCTCTATAACCAGGATGCAATGGTAGTAGAACCGGCTGGAGCAATGGCTATTTCGGCATTAGACCTTTATTCCGAAAAAATTAAAGGTAAGAACGTGGTTTGTATCGTTAGCGGAAGTAATAATGATATCATCAGGATGGCTGAGATCAAGGAAAGAGCATTGCTATATTCTGGATTGAAGCATTATTTCGTGGTGGTATTTCCACAGAGAGCAGGTGCTTTAAAGGAGTTTGTAGCTAAAGTTCTTGGACCCAATGATGACATCACTCATTTTGAATATTCCAAAAAACACAATAGATCTAATGGACCTGCGGTGGTTGGGATCGAGTTAAAAGACCCAAATGACTTTAAACCATTGGTGGATAGGATGAAAAAGAAGAATTTTTATGGAGAATATCTCAACGATAATCCAAATTTATTTCAATTTTTAATATAAAAAAATCTTAGGGCTAGGCCCTGAGTAACCGATTTACCTTTCCCTCTGGAGAGGTCGAAATTTCTTTTTGCAATTTCGGGAGAGGGAGGATTGAAAATTTTATTTATAAATTTTAAGTCCTGTAAATGCTTGTCAATTAAAATTTTGTATACATTTGCATTATGATTTCGATCAAACAAATAATATTACCCCGTTTCAATTTCAGGCCCCGCCGCCGCTTCTAGGTCGTGCCCCTGAAACCCTTTTCCATTAATATTATTTGATTTTTCCATTTTGATTTACTTAAACAGCATAGAATACCAACTTTATATCAGCACTTTTACTGATATATCTCCTATGCGCCGACGTTTTCCCCGTCGCACGTAAGTGCGTCTATATATCTATGGAACTTAGGTGAGTCCGGTTCCGCTCTCGAAACCCCCAAATCAAAACATTTTTTCAATTTAATTTCTTAGCAGATGAAAATTATCATTGCTAATAAATCTCATGCTTCTTACGCTGAGATCATTTGTAACTGTATCGAAGAGTCGGCCAAGGTCCGTGGAACCGGTATTGCCCGTAGGACTCCTGAGTACATCATTAATAAGATGGAAAAAGGAAATGCCGTTATAGCTCTTGAGGGTGAAAAATTTGCCGGTTTCTGCTATATAGAAACCTGGAGTCACGATAAATATGTGGCTAATTCGGGTCTTATTGTGCATCCCGATTTTAGAAATCACGGGCTGGCCAAAGAGATCAAGAAAGTGATCTTCAAACATTCCAGAACAAAATATCCCCATGCCAAGATCTTTGGGATTACCACCGGTTTGGCGGTTATGAAGATCAACTACGAACTGGGATATCAACCGGTTACCTTCTCTGAATTAACCGATGATGAGACCTTCTGGAAAGGTTGCCAGGGCTGTAAGAATTACGATATTCTAACAAGGACCGAAAGAAAAATGTGTCTTTGTACAGGGATGTTATACGATCCTGAAAAGAAAAAGGAGAAAAAGAAGACCCCTGAGAGCATCAGCAAATTAAACGATAAAGCTTTTCAGAGATTAAAACATATCAAACAAACCTTTTTCTATAAAAAGGAAAAGGCAGAGAAAGAGTAATTATTAAAATATCCGTCATCCTGAACTTGTTTCAGGATCTGTTGAGAAGCTGAAATAAATTCAGCTTGACGTTTGAAGAATACATACAAATGAAAAAAGTAGTTATAGCATACAGCGGAGGATTGGATACCTCTTATTGCGCGAAATATTTATCTGAAGAAGAAGGATTTGAAGTTCATGCGGTGAGTGTGAATACCGGTGGTTTTTCAGAAGAAGAAATCAAGAAGATAGGTGATAATGCCCAAAAGATCGGTGCCAGCAGTTATAAGAACATCGATGCCATTTCTTCCTTCTATCAAAAAGTAGTGAAATATCTCATTTTTGGAAATGTACTTAAAAATGATACTTATCCACTTTCGGTAAGTGCGGAAAGGATCATCCAGGCGATCGAGATCGTGAACTATGCTAAAAAAGTTGGAGCAAAGTATATCGCTCATGGAAGTACAGGCGCCGGAAATGATCAGGTGAGATTTGATATGATCTTCCAGATCATCGCACCAGATATAAAGATCATCACTCCAATCAGGGACAAACAGCTTAGCAGACAGGAAGAGATAGAGTATCTTAAGAGCAAAGGCGTAGAAATGAACTGGGAGAAAGCCAAATATTCTGTGAATAAAGGACTTTGGGGGACTAGCGTTGGAGGAGCAGAAACACTGACTTCGGAAAAAGCCTTACCGGAAGAAGCATATCCTTCTCAATTAAAAGATAAAGAACCAAAACAGGTAAAACTTAGTTTCACCAAAGGTGAGCTTACCGCAATTAATGGCGAGGAAAACTCTCCTGAAAAGAACATTGAAATTCTGGAAGGAATTGCCTCAAAATATGCTATTGGCAGGGATATACACGTAGGTGATACCATCATTGGAATCAAGGGAAGAGTTGGTTTTGAGGCTGCGGCTGCTTTGATCACGATCAAAGCTCATCATTTGTTAGAAAAACATACCTTGAGCAAATGGCAGCTTCAACATAAGGATTATACGTCGAACTGGTATGGAATGCACCTGCACGAAGGATTATATCTAGATCCCGTAATGCGGGATTTCGAAGCACAGTTTGAAAGTTCTCAGGCTAAAGTGACTGGTGATGTGTTCGTTACTCTTCATCCTTACAGATTTACCTTGGACGGAATTAAATCTCCAAATGATCTTATGAACAGTAGTTTCGGGAATTACGGTGAGGAGAATAAAGCCTGGACCGCAGATGATGCCAAAGGATTTATCAAGATCCTGTCTAATTCCGGCAAGATCTATCAACACGTAAACCAGGATTCATGATTGAAGCAGGAATTATAGGAGGCGCAGGATATACCGCAGGAGAATTGATCAGGATCTTACTCCATCATCCTGAGGTAAACCTGAACTTTATTTTTAGTACTTCTCAGCCCGGAAAACCTATTTATAGCATCCATCAGGATCTGATAGGCGAAACCGAAATTCAGTTCACCAATAAGATCAATACTGAAGTAGACGTTGTTTTTCTTTGTCTTGGGAATGGGAATTCGAAAAAGTTCCTTGCTGAAAATCGATTTTCTGAAAAGACGAAGATCGTTGATCTCAGTACTGATTTCAGACAGAAATCTGATGATCACTCCTTTGTTTATGGTCTTCCGGAATTGTACAAAGATGAGATCAAGTCGGCTGATTTTATAGCAAATCCCGGATGTTTCGCTACAGCGATCACCCTGGCAATTCTTCCTCTGGCTAAAAACGGACTTTTAAATGATGATGTTCATGTAAATGCGGTTACCGGAGCAACCGGAGCGGGAACTTCGCTTTCAGAAACTACGCATTTTACCTGGAGGGATAATAATTTCTCCGCTTACAAATCATTTGAACACCAGCATTTGAACGAGATCGGGCAGAGCTTAAAGCAGCTGCAGTCAGATCATAAAACCGAGGTGAACTTTATTCCGAATAGAGGAAATTTCTCAAGAGGAATCCATGCTACGGCTTACACAAAGTTTTCAGGAAGCCTGGACGAAGCCAAAAAGATTTATAAAGATTTTTACGCAGATACAGCCTTCACCTTTGTAACCGAAGAAGATCTGCATTTGAAACAGATCGTCAATACAAATAAATGCCTGCTTAGATTACAGAAGTTCGGTGATAAATTGCTGGTGACGAGTATAATTGATAATTTGTTGAAAGGAGCTTCCGGGCAGGCAGTGCAGAATATGAATCTGATGTTCGGCCTGGATGAAAAATTGGGCTTGAATTTAAAAGCGAGTTATTTTTAATAGACGTCATCCTGAACTCGTTTCAGGATCTCGGAGAAGCTGAAACGTGTTCAGATTGACGATTTAAATAGAATATTGATATGAAAATAGGAATTATTGGTGCAGGAAATCTGGGAGTCTCCATTGCGAAGGGACTCATTTTTAGCAATGCCTTTACCACGCTGTATCTGAGCAAACGTAAACTTGATGAGATTCAGGAGTTTTCTGAATATTCAAAAGTTACCGTAACTTCAGATAATCTGGAAGTTGTAAAGAATTCAGACATCCTGATCTTCGCCGTTCAGCCCACTCAACTGGAAAAGATACTTTACGAGATCAAAGATGAACTCACCGATAAACATGTCTTGATCTCTACCGTTACCGGGTTCAAAATTCCGCGGATGGAAAGCATCGTTGGCGAGGATCATTTTATCATAAGATCGATGCCCAATACCGCGATCGCTGTTGGTAAGTCGATGACCTGTCTATGCAGTAATGAAAAAGGACAGAAAAGGATCACGATTGCCGAAGCTATCTTCAATCGGTTAGGAAGCAGTATCATTATTCCTGAAAATAAAATGCAGGCTGCCACCGTGATCTGCGCCAGTGGAGTCGCCTTCTGGATGCGTTTGATACGCGCAACCACTCAGGGAGCAGTACAGCTCGGTTTCGATGCGAAAGACGCTCAGGAGCTCTCTATGCAAACCTGTCTGGGGGCTGCAAGTCTGTTGATCGAATCTGGGAAGCATCCTGAAGAGGAGATCGATAAAGTGACTACGCCTAGAGGATGTACCATTGAAGGTCTCAACGAAATGGAACACAACGGACTTAGTTCCTCTTTGATCAAAGGGATCCAGGCCTCATTCAAAAAAATTAATAATATTTCAGATCAGTAATTATGCAATTATTTGATGTTTACCCACTTTATGATATCACGCCGGTAAAAGGTGAAGGCTGCTATGTTTTTGACGAATCCGGAAAAAAGTACCTGGATCTTTATGGAGGCCACGCGGTGATCTCTGTTGGGCATGCACATCCGGAATATGTGAAATCTATTCAGGAACAGGCTGCGAAACTAGGATTCTATTCGAATTCGATCAAAAATCCACTACAACAGGAACTTGCTGATAAACTGGAAAAAGTTTCGGGAGTTAAGGATTATAGTATCTTTCTGTGTAGTTCAGGAGCTGAAGCGAATGAAAATGCCTTAAAGGTTGCCTCTTTTGAAACCGGGAAAGACAGGATCATCTATTTTGAAAATGCTTTTCACGGAAGGACCTCTGGAGTTGTCGCTATTACCGATAATGAATCTATTAAGGCTCCTTTCAATCTTGGCCATAAAGCGACAAAGCTGGCTTTTAATGATACTGAATCTTTGAAAAAGGAGATCGAAAAGGGTGATGTGGCCGCGGTTATTTTTGAAGTGATTCAGGGAGTTGGAGGACTGGATGAAGCTGAATCTGAATTTTACAGATCGGCGGCTGAATTATGTAAAGAAAATCAGGTCACGCTCATTGCAGATGAGGTACAATCAGGTTATGGGAGAACGGGTGATTTTTTCGCATTTCAGAAACATGGCATAAGACCCGATATCATAACCATGGCCAAAGGAATGGGCAACGGGTTTCCGATTGGAGGAATCCTGACCGATAATAATATACAGCCGAAATACGGAATGCTGGGAACCACTTTTGGCGGAAATCATCTTGCCTCTGCCGCGGGAATCTCAGTTCTGGATATTATCCAAAACGAAAATTTGATGGAAAATGCTTCAGAGGTTTCAGAATTTGTAAAGGCAGAAGCTGTTAAAATTCCGGAGATCAAAAAGATCAAAGGAAGAGGCTTGATGATTGGATTGGAATTCGATTTTGAGATCGCAGCACTCAGGAAAGAACTTTTATTTGAACACCAGATTTTTACTGGGGCATCTTCTAATAAAAAGTTACTGCGTATCCTGCCACCATTGAATATTAAAAAAGAACATTTTGAAAGTTTTTTTGAGGCATTAAAAAAGGTTTTAAAAGAGCAACATCATAAAGTTTAAAATCATCCTGTCCCGATGCTTCGGGAGTTTCAGGATCTATAGAGAAGCTGAAACAAGTTCAGCTTGACGAAAAAATAAAATAGAAGAATGTCATTTCGAACGAAGTGAGAAATCTAAGATTCCTCAGCCGTAAACTTCTTCGGAATGACAACTAACTAAATTCTAAAATGAAGAACTACATCACATTATCAGACATCGATCATGTCGAAACAATCATCAGGGAAGCAAGAAGCCTGAAATCTAAAAATGCATCGTCTAAGCCGGGAAAAGGAAAAACCCTGGGAATGCTTTTTTTCAATAACAGTCTGCGTACACGCCTAAGCACTGAAAAAGCTGCAAAGTTATTGGGTATGGAAGTAATGGTGATGAATGCTGATAAAGATGGCTGGGCCCTGGAGTTTGAGGATGGTGCGGTGATGAATTCAGATAAAGCTGAGCATATCAAAGAAGCCGCGGCCGTACTTTCTCAATATTGCGATATTATCGCAGTGAGAGCTTTTCCCGGACTAAAGGATAAGGAAAAAGATGAATCTGAACATGTGCTGAATAGTTTTAAAAAATATGCTTCCGTGCCAATTGTGAATTTGGAAAGCGCGACTGGTCACCCATTACAGGCTTTGACGGATGCTATCACCATTCAAGAATTTAATAAAGCTGAAAGGCCGAAAGTTGTTTTAAGCTGGGCGCCACATCCAAAAGCTTTACCGCAATCTGTCGCGAATTCTTTTACAGAAATGATGCAGCGCCTGGAAGTCGATTTTGTGATCACCAATCCGGAAGGATATGATCTTGCGCCACATATTAGAAATGGGGTGAAAGTGGAACATGATCAGGAAAAGGCACTTAAGGATGCAGATTTCGTCTATATAAAGAACTGGAGTAGCTATGAGGATTATGGTCAGGTTTTAAATGTAGAAAAGAACTGGACCGTGGATCAGGCAAAATTGAAAAACACCAATAATGCGAAGGTTATGCACTGCCTCCCGGTGAGAAGAAATGTTGTCATTGCAGATGATATTCTGGATAGCGAAAATTCGATCGTAATTCACCAGGCTAATAACAGGACTTTTGCGGCACAGGCGGTTTTGAAGAGGATTCTGGAGTGTAGAAAGGAATAATTGAATGTCATTTCGATTGCAGTGAGAAATCTATAAGAGATTCCTCTGTCGATTTCTCCCTCGGAATGACACAGATACAAATAAAGGAAATGAAACAAACCCTGAAAGTCATAAAAATAGGAGGGAAGCTTATCGAAAATGAAGCTTCTCTGAATTCCTTTCTGGAAGATTTCGTGCAATTGGAAGGTCCAAAGATCCTGGTTCATGGCGGCGGTAATAAAGCTACGGAGGTCGCCGGAAAACTTGGTTTTCAGACTAAAATGGTTGATGGCAGAAGGATTACTGATAAAGACTCTATGGAAGTGATCACGATGGTGTACGGCGGACTTCTGAATAAAAGTATCGTTGCTCACCTCCAGGCCAGGAAACAAAATGCGATCGGGCTATGTGGTGCAGATGGAAGGGTGCTGATCTCAAAAAGGAGAGAGGTTAAAGAGATCGATTATGGATTTGTTGGGGATATAGAAAAAGTGAATTCAGATTTCATTAATTCAATTATTGCTCAGGATATGGTACCGGTATTTTCCGCAATTTCATGTACTGAGGAAGGTGTTTTGTTAAATACTAACGGAGATTCAGTTGCTTCAGAAATTGCGGTTGAGATGAGTAAATCTTATGAAGTAAAGCTTTATTACTGTTCGGAGAAAAAAGGTGTTTTGACCAATATTGAAGATGAAGAATCTGTAATCATGGAATTGAATTCTGATAATTATAAAGAACTGGTAGCTTCAAAAGTGATCACAGACGGAATGTTGCCAAAACTTCAAAATTGTTTTGAAGCAATAAATAAAGGCGTTTCTGCGGTAATTCTGGGAGATGCCGAATTATTGAAGAAGAATTCTATCCATACCAAAATTGTGAAATAATGCAGTTAGAGCAACTTCAGCAAGAGGCCATAGAACTACTTAAAAATCTGATCTCGACTCAGTCATTTTCCGGCGAGGAGGATAAAACAGCCGCTCTGCTTGAGAATTGGTTCAAACGGTATAAAATTCCGCATAAGAGGTTTTTAAACAACGTCTGGGCCGTTAATAAACATTTTGAGAAGGACAAGCCTACACTTTTACTTAACTCTCACCACGACACGGTAAAACCGAATTCGGCCTATACTAGAGATCCCTTCAAAGCAGAGATCGAAAATGGCAAATTATATGGATTAGGTAGTAACGATGCCGGCGGATGCCTTGTTTCCCTGTTAGCGACCTTCACCTTTTTATATTCAGAAGAAAATTTAAGTCATAATATTCTATTTGCGGGAACGGCTGAAGAGGAGATTAACGGTAAGAATGGAATTGCCGCGTTACTTCCGGAAATTCCTAAAATCGATGTTGCTATCGTAGGAGAACCAACTCTTATGAATCTAGCGGTTGCTGAAAAGGGCCTGGTAGTTTTTGATGCGGTGGTGCAAGGAACTCCTTCGCATGCTGCGCATCCAAATACTGATAATTCCATCTATAAAACAGCCAAAGTTCTGGAGTGGTTTGAAAACTTCAAACTGGAAAAGGTTTCTAAAAACCTTGGAGAAGTAAAAGTGACCGTAACCCAGATCAGTGCCGGGAGTCAGCATAATGTAGTTCCTGCAAAAACGCATCTGGTCATCGATGTTAGGGTAAATGATAAATATAGCAATAAGGAGATCGAGCAGATCTTAAAGGATAAAGCTCCGGTCGACGAGATCAATGCCCGGAGTTTACGATTAAATTCGTCTTCAATTCCGTTGGATCACGAATTGGTTAAAGCAGGGATAAATCTGGGAATGGAAACTTATGGTTCTCCAACCTTGAGTGATCAGGCGATGTTAAGCTGTCCGTCTTTAAAGTTAGGTCCGGGTGATTCTACCAGATCTCACTCAGCAGATGAATTTATTTACGTAAAAGAGATCGAAGAAGGAATAGAAAAATATATAAAGCTGCTTGAAAAAGCGTTGAAGTAATTGCACTTCGCCAGGCTCAATGCAACAGCATTAATAGGAACAATACGTCAAGCTGAATTTGTTTCAGCTTCTCATGAGATCCTGAAACGAGTTCAGGATGACGAAATATTAAATTTGATAATATGAAACTCTGGGATAAAGGTATTTCAATAGACAAACAAATAGAAAAGTTCACTGTTGGCAATGACCGCGAACTGGATATGCATCTGGCCGAATATGATATTCAGGCTTCCAAAGCACATGCAAAAATGCTGGGTAAAGTCGGTATCCTGAGACAACAGGAAGTTGAATCATTGCTTGCAGAACTTGATGTATTGAAAGATCAGCTTGAAAAGGGAGAGTTTGAGATCGAACAGGATTTTGAAGATGTTCATTCTAAGATAGAATTCGAACTAACCAAAAAACTCGGTGATACCGGAAAAAAGATCCATACTGCCAGATCAAGAAATGACCAGGTTCTGGTGGCCCAGCAATTATATTTTAAAGAGAATCTGCGACAGATCTCAGGAAAAACAAAAAGCTTGATTGATGTTCTTCTAGGCCTGGCCGATGAGCATAAGGAAAAGGTCCTTCCTGGCTACACCCATCTTCAGGTAGCCATGCCGTCATCTTTCGGGTTGTGGTTTTCAGCTTATGCCGAATTGTTAATTGATGATCTTTATTTATTGGAAGCCGGATTAAAAATAGTGGATCAGAATCCTTTAGGCTCGGCAGCCGGTTACGGCTCATCATTTCCTATCGACCGGGAATTTACCACAAAAGAATTAGGCTTTTCGACTCAGAAATTCAACGTGGTCGCGGCACAGATGAGCAGAGGAAAATGCGAGAGAACGGTAACTTCTAATGTCGCCTCTCTGGCCAATACACTTTCCAGGTTTGCAATGGATATCTGTTTGTATATGAGTCAGAACTTTGATTTCATAAGCTTCCCCGATGAGCTTACCACAGGTTCCAGCATTATGCCGCATAAGAAGAATCCGGATGTTTTTGAACTGGTGAGGGGAAAATGCAATAAACTTCAGGCTATTGCTAATGAAATGATCCTCATCACCAACAATCTGCCCAGCGGTTACCACAGGGATTTTCAGCTCATTAAGGAGAATAGTATTTATGCCGTTGAAAATATGAAAGAGATACTCGATGTTTTTACGCACTCCATCGCCCAGATCAAGGTAAAGGATGTAGATCTTAAGGATGAAAAATATAAATATTTGTTTACGGTAGACAGTATTAACGAACTGGTGATAAACGGAAAATCATTCAGAGATGCTTATAAGATAATAGGGGAGCAGGTTCAGAATGGAACATATGAGGCTTCAGAAGGAATGAAACATACACATTCAGGAAGTAAGGACAATCTTTCCCTGAACATGATCAAAAATAAGTTGCAACAGCTTTAGTAATTGAATTTCAATCGATTGTGATTATGATCACGATTTTTCGGGAGAGGAAACTATAGTATGGAAAGATTCTTCACTTCGCTAACGCTTCGTTCTGAATGACATTGGTTGTCATTTCGATTCCAAAGTTTCGGGAGAGGAATCTGGCGAATCTAAAGATTCATCACTTCGCTTTGGCTTCGTTCTGAATGACAAAGTTCTTTTAGTAAAAAAGCCTCCTGAAAATTTCAACTTTCAGGAGGCAGCTTTTTAAAAACAATTATGAACTAATTCCTAAATAATGGTCATTTGTCCCAGGTTGAGGTTTTCATTGTTTACGATATGACCTTCAGTATCGCTGATCACACTTTCCAGAAAATCTCCAACTCTTTCAGTTGAATAATGATTGTCTTTATTGATATCTATAGTACAAACATTCAGTTTAATGCTCAATTCTACGGCCATTCTCACCGTTTCAGCTTCTTTCTTTAGTCCTAAATGATCCAGCATCATCGCTGCTGATAGCACGGAAGCTATAGGATTCGCAATTCCCTGGCCAGCAGCCTGCGGATAGGATCCATGAATAGGTTCAAACAGGGCATTTTCAGTTCCAATAGAAGCAGACTCTAATAATCCGATACTTCCCCCGATCACACTGGCTTCATCTGAAATAATATCCCCGAACATATTTTCGGTAAGGATCACATCAAACTGTTTTGGATTCAGGATCATTTGCATGGCGGCATTGTCAACGAATAAATACTCAACTTTTACGCCGGGATAGTCTTTAGCGATCTCGGTCACAGTTCTTCTCCACAAACGGGAGGTCTCCAAGACATTGGCTTTATCGATCAGTGTTAATTTTTTTCTTCTTTCCTCAGCGGCTTTAAAAGCCAGGTGTGCAATTCGCTCAATTTCTTCTACAGAATAGGTGCAAAGGTCTGATGCGCTTCTACCATCTTCGGCAGTGCTTTTTTCTCCGAAATATATTCCACCCGTAAGTTCTCTGAAGATGACCATATCTGCCCCTTCAATATTTTCAGGCTTTAAAGGAGATTTGTGGATTAGGCTTTCATAAGCTCTAACCGGCCTGATATTGGCAAAAAGGCCAAGTTCTTTTCTAAGTTTAAGCAATCCCTGTTCCGGTCTTACTTTGGCTGATGGATCATTATCATATTTTGGATCTCCTATCGCCCCGAATAGCACAGCGTCAGATTTTTTACATAGTTCCAGTGTGGTTTCAGGCAATGGATCCCCCAATAAATCTATTGCGGCTGCACCCACTAAAGCTTCTTCAAAATTGAACTCATGATCAAATCTATCGGCAACAGCTCTCAGCACTTTCACTGACTGCTGCGTTATTTCAGGACCAATCCCGTCTCCAGGAAGTACAGCTATATTAAATTTCATATGTTTTCAGTTTGTAGGGTTTGTTGCGGTTCTGCCTGATTTCCGCTTCTCTTCTTCTCAAATTTCTTTATTACCTCCAGTTTACTGGTTAAAAAGTCGATATCGTCATATCCGTTAATAAGACAGGTTTTTTTATAAGGATCGATATCAAAACTTTCAGAATCACCTGAACTTTGGATACTTATCTTCTGTTCTTCTAAATCGATGACCACCTTTTCCTCGGCATCTTTTTCTACGGCGGTGAATAATTTATGAAGAAAATCGGGGCTTACCTGTACGGGTAATAACCCATTATTCAACGCGTTTCCTTTAAAAATATCAGCAAAATAGCTGGATACCACTGCTTTGAATCCGTAAGCTTTAATCGCCCAGGCAGCGTGTTCACGGCTGGAACCACATCCAAAGTTATTTCCTGCCAGAAGTATGGAACCCGAATATTTATCCTGGTTCAGCACGAAATCTTCATTTGGCTCTCCTGCTTTATTAAAACGCCAGTCCCGGAATAGATTTTCTCCGAAACCTTCCTTATCTGTTGCTTTTAGAAAACGGGCCGGAATGATCTGGTCTGTATCTACATTCTCAGCATCTAAAGGTACTACCGTATCTGTTAATTTTATAAACTTTTCCATTTAGTTCAATGTTTGAGTGTAATCTGAAATTTTACCTGAAATAGCGGTGGCAGCTGCAGTTAGCGGACTGGCCAGGATCGTCCTGGAGCCGGGCCCCTGTCTGCCTTCAAAATTTCTATTACTAGTAGAGACACAATATTCCCCTTCAGGAATTTTATCATCATTCATAGCTAGGCAAGCCGAACATCCCGGCTGTCTCAAGGTGAAACCGGCTTCTTCAAAAACCTTATCCAAACCTTCAGTTCTGATCTGTTCTGCAACCTGACGGCTACCCGGTACGATCAAAGCGTTCACATTTTCAGCTTTCTTCTTTCCTTTTATATAAGAGGCAGCGACTCGAAAATCTTCGATCCTGGAGTTGGTACAACTACCAATGAAAATATAATTTATCGGTTTCTCCAATAAGGTTTCGCCCGGCTTAAAATTCATATAACCTAATGCCTTGGCATCACTTTTATTACCTTCTACCGGAATAGACCCGGTAAGCTTGATGCCCATTCCCGGATTCGTTCCGTAGGTGATCATAGGTTCTATATCTTCAGCTTCAAAGGAATATTCCTGGTCAAATTCAGCTCCTTCATCGGTTTTTAAAGTTTCCCAGTGGGCTTTCATTTTTTCAAACTCAGCTCCTTTTGGAGCGAATTCCCGTCCTTCCACATATTCAATGGTTGTCTGGTCTGGAGCGATCAATCCGCCGCGAGCACCCATTTCAATACTCATATTACAAACGGTCATTCGCCCTTCCATAGACATCTCTTCAAATACATTACCTGCGTACTCGCAGAAATAACCCGTACCCGAATTTGTTCCAAGCTTGCTGATGATGTAAAGGATAACATCTTTCGGAAGAACTCCGTTTTTCAGTTTTCCATTAACATTCACCCGAAGTTTCTTAGGCTTTTCCACCAGTAAACACTGGCTGGCAAACACCTGGGTCACCTGACTTGTTCCAATTCCGAAGGCAATTGTACCGAAGGCACCATGAGTAGAGGTGTGGCTATCTCCACAAACTATGGTCATTCCTGGTTGAGTAATACCAAGCTCGGGAGCCATCACGTGAACAATTCCGTTATAAGGATGCCCTAAACCGTAAAGAGTGATATTGTTCTCTTCGCAATTCTGGCTAAGTTCCTTCAACTGTTTTCTGGACAGAAGATCCTTCACCGGCAGGTGCTGATCTTTTGTCGGGGTATTATGATCTGCCGTAGCAACGATCTGGTCCGGACGAAAAACCGGAATATTTCTTTCCTTTAATTCATTGAAAGCCTGTGGGCTGGTCACTTCATGTATCAGATGTTTATCGATATATAAAATGTCCGGCCCATTAGGTATGCTTTCCACAACATGGGAGTCCCATATTTTGTCAAATAAAGTTTTCTTCATAATCTATCAAGCAATTGCCCTGGAGTTCTTTTTGAATATGGCCATAATAGTGTGAATGTCATGATCTGCCACTTCTTTCTTAGCATCTGCGAAATTCAGGAATTCATGATAAACATGATCTAATTCAAGTTTGGTAAGATCGTATCCCATCTTCTTCGCTTTATAGGCTAAAGCAGCTCTACCACTACGGGCAGTTAAAACAATAGCCGACTCGGTGACCCCGACATCGGCTGGATTTATGATTTCGTATGTTTCTCTGTTCTTGATGACGCCATCCTGGTGTATACCTGAGCTATGCGCAAAAGCATTCGCTCCTACGATCGCCTTGTTAGGCTGGACGTACATTCCCATTTCCCTGGATACCATTTTACTGGTATCGTATAACAATTGTGGATTGATATCTGTATTCAATTGTAAATATGGATGCTGCCTCAAGATCATGACGACCTCTTCCAAGGCGGTATTCCCGGCACGCTCTCCAATACCATTTATGGTACATTCGATCTGTCTTGCACCGTTGGAAATACCAGCTATTGCGTTTGCCGTAGCCAAACCAAGATCATTATGACAGTGGCAGGAAATGATCACATTTTCAATCCCTACTACATTTTCCTTCAAATACTTGATCTTTTTACCATATTCTTCCGGAAGACAATATCCCGTGGTATCAGGAATATTCAATACGGTTGCGCCATTTCTCACCGCTTCGAAACATACCTTTGCAAGGAATTCATTGTCGGTTCTTCCGGCATCTTCCGCATAAAACTCAACATCATCAACGAAAGTTTTGGCAAAGGCAACCGCCTCTCCGGCTCGTTCAATAATCTCGGGTCTGCTGGATTTGAATTTATACTTTATATGGGAATCAGATGTTCCAATTCCAGTATGTATTCTTGGTTTACGGGCATACTTCAGCGCTTCGGCAGCAACCTTGATATCATTCTTAACAGCACGGGTAAGTCCACATACAGTTGCATTCTTAACGAGTTTAGAGATCTCGGTTACCGATTGAAAATCACCAGGACTTGAAACAGGAAAACCGGCTTCTATAACATCCACGCCCAGTTCATCCAGTCGCGCAGCAATTTTTAATTTTTGTTCAGTATTCAGTTTGCAGCCTGGGACCTGTTCGCCGTCCCTCAATGTAGTGTCAAAAATTTCTACCTTTTCAGTACGCATATGAGATTTATTTTACTTTATCTTTATCTAAAGTATCGGAATAAGAATGCCTTGACCATGCAGGATCGAAATGCGTTACGATACTAGAGATGGATATTTAGCCTCGTAACCATTTGTTTTACAGTGTTTTGCAAAATAATGATTTACAATGACCAATGACTTAACCGAAAATCTGTTTTCTTTAATAAAATCCCTTTCGGCTTCAGAAAAGAGACAGTTTTCCTTATATGTTGGTAGGATAGGAGTGAATTCAGATTCTAAATTTCTGAATTTATACAAGGTTATGTCGCGTCAGAAAAAATACGATGAAGCTGAAATTCTTAAAAGTACCAGTATAAGCAAGCTGCAACTTTCCAATGTAAAAACGCATCTTTATAAGCAGCTATTAATATCTCTCAGGCTGAATCCGGCACATCAAAGCATTCCGGTGCAGATAAGAGAACAACTGGACTTTGCTTATATTCTTTATCATAAAGGTCTTTACCAGCAAAGCCTGAAATTACTAGATAAGGTGAAAAGTCTGGCCTTGAATTACGAGGAAAAAAATGTCGCTTACGAAATTCTGGAGCTGGAAAAGATCATAGAATCCCAGTATATCACCCGGAGTATGAATAACCGGGCAGAAAGCCTGATCAGGCAAACTGAAGACCTGAACCGGCTTAATCTCATTTCCAGTAAACTTTCAAATTTATCCCTGGAACTGTACTCGATATTTCTGAAGATGGGCTATTGCAGAACAGAGGAGGAGGCTCAGGATATCAAGGATTATTTCAGGAAAAAATTACCAAAATATAATTTTAAGGATCTTGGTTTTAAGGAAAGATTGTGGCTGTGTAAAGCGCATCTCTGGTATAGTTTTCTTATTCAGGATTTCCTGGGGTGCTACCGGTATTCTATGAAGTGGAAGGATCTTTTTGTAGAGTATGAACATCTTATTCCTATTCACCCGGTTTCTTACTTGAAGGGGAACCATTATTTGCTGGAATCCCTGTTCTATTTAAATCATACCGATCTTTTTGAGGCAACCTTAAAAGAGCTTGAAGATTCCCTGCGCGATCCAAAGATCCCCCATAACGACAATATTTCGGCATTATCGTTTCTGTATGTTTATTCCAATAAGCTTAACCTTCGTTTTATGAAGGGTGAGTTTGGAAATTCAGACGAGCTGGTAGAAAAGATCAACCAGAAGATCACAAAATTTAAGGGACGAATCGACGAACACCATATCATGGTTTTCTATTATAAGATCGCCTGTTTGTATTTTGGAGATGGGGATAACCGAAAGTGTATTGAGTATCTTAAAAAGATCATCAATAATAAATCGCTGGAGATGCGAGAGGACCTCATGTGTTTCGCAAGAATTCTGAATCTTGTAGCGCATTATGAGGCTGGACTAGATTACCACCTGGATAGCCTGGTAAAATCTACCTATAAATTCCTTATTAAAATGAACGATATGCATGAGGTGCAGAAAGAAATGATCAAATTTCTAAGGCATCTTCCCAATGTATCTCCATTGGATATTAAGGACGAGTTCAGGAAGCTTCATGCAACCTTAAAAAAATTCGAAGACCATCCATATGAACGCAGGGCCTTCCTTTACCTTGATATCATCTCCTGGCTTGAAAGCAATATTGAGAACAGGCCGGTGAAAGAGATCATTACGGAAAAATTCAAGGAACTTTCAAGATAAATAAAGGGATTTGCAAGAAAAACAACGCTACCTAACCAATATTCTTCAATTAAATTTTGCGGTATTTTTAATTAGTACCTCCGGGGCCCTAGGCAGATATATCACTCTGGATCCTGTGGTAACCATATTCTACAGGTGCCTGCTGGCCGTGATCGTGTTCTATTTATATTGTCGCTGGAAAAGAATATCCTTAAAGGTGGAAAATAAAAGGGACCTTCTTAAAATGATCCTGGGCGGGATCTTGATGGGAGGGCACTGGGTAACCTATTTTTACTCTCTGAAATTTTCCAGTGTGGCCATTGCTTTATTATCACTGTTCACTTACCCGGTGATAACAGCCTTCCTGGAACCTATTCTTTTCAGTGTAAAATTCAATAAGATACATATCGGCCTAGGTCTACTGGTCCTCGCTGGAATCTATTTTCTGAGTCCAGAATTCGACCTGGAAAATGATTACTTCCTGGCGGTGATATTCGGAATTACCTCCGCATTTTTCTATTCCTTTCGTAACCTTTTAATGAAACGTGAGGTAGAGCGTTATAATGGCACGGCACTTATGTTCTACCAGATCCTGGTGGTGGCCATCTTTTTAATACCTTCGATCTTCTATAGTGAGTTCAAACTAGTTCTGGCCCAATGGAAACCCCTCCTGCTGCTGGCAGTTCTAACCACCTGTATCGGGCACACCTTATTCCTGAAAAGTTTCCGGAACTTCAGTATTTCTACGGCGAGTATTATGAGCAGTATTCAGCCTGTTTACGGAATCATGATCGGGGCTATTTTCTTGGGTGAGATCCCCGCAATGAAAACAGTGATAGGAGGCACCCTGATCATCAGCGCGGTGATCATCGAAAGCCTGCTGGCAGTACGAAAGAAAAAAGCCTAGCCTTTCCTGAAAACAACTGGTATAGTAAGGAATGTGTTCACTTGCTTTCCAAATAATTCGGTAGGCTCCCATGCCGGCATGGCATCTAAAACTCTAAGGGTTTCAAGGGTATAAAACCTATCTTCCGGGCTTTCAAGAATCTTATATTGAGCTACTTTTCCTTCTGTATCCAGGGTGAATTTCACAAGAACTTTATGGGTCTCACCGGTTTTGATGTACTCGGGCAGCCTGATGTTATTGCGCAAATAAGCTATAAGCGCATCTTTTCCTCCCGGGAAATTAGCTCTTTTAAAATGTGGAAAGTGTTCCAGTTCATTACCTTCTTCATCCCAAACATGACCATTGGTAAGTTTACCATTCTTGAACCTGTCTTTCCTGCGAATTTTTCCATTTTCGTGGTAAGCCACTAAATTCCCATCCAATTTACCATCCTTGTAATTTTCGGTATAAAACGGTTTACCGGAATCGTACCAGTGTTTGTGAATGCCTTGATAGACCCGACGCTCCTTTTTTGCATCCCAGTTGAAGGTCTTTTCTGTGACCATGATTCCCTCATGGTTATACTTCTGCGAAATAGAATCGTATTTTGAACCTTCGAAGGCATCCAGGATCTTGTAAGTTTCCACTTCCGGACTTTTAAAATCTACGATTTCAGAATTTACTGAATAGGCAATAGTATCCTGGGCATTGATCGCGGCTGAAACAAGACCGAAACCAAAAAGAAAAAATCTTTTCATTTTAAGAATTGAGAAATTAATAAGATCCAGGGTAGGGGCACTGGCAGCGCTGCAATAATACCACTTTTTGAAGAAAAATGTAAACCTGAGCATTTTGAAAAATGCGCGCTGTATTAAAAAGTTAGCTTTACCTAAAACGGTTTAGGAGCTTGCTGATTTAAAGTTAGAAGATTAGAGATAAAGCAAAGACCAATGGCTTAAACTGAAATAAAAAAATCCCTTTTTCTTAAAAGAATTCACTGAAGGTATCCCCCTGCCGGATATCCCCGGTCTTATAACCTTTCATAAACCATTTCATGCGCTGCTCAGAAGTTCCATGAGTAAAGGAATCCGGATTCACCCTTCCTGTGGTTTGTCGTTGGATGGCATCATCGCCAACAGCATTGGCTGCGCTTAAGGCTTCCTCGATATCGCCTTCCTCGAGATATTGTGAGTTATAATGGGTCCAAACCCCGGCATAAAAATCTGCCTGAAGTTCCAGGGCTACCGAAAGTTCGTTGGCCTGACTTTGTGTACCTCGTTGTTGTAGTTGTCTTACTTTTCCTGCTGTTCCCAACAGGTTCTGGACATGGTGGCCAACTTCATGGGCCATTACATAAGCTATGGCAAAGTCACCACCCTTGGCACCAAACCTGCGTCTAAGCTCCTCGAAAAAGGTGAGGTCCATATAGATCTTCTGGTCTCCGGGACAGTAAAATGGACCGCTGGCAGAAGAGGCTCCCCCACAGGCCGTTTGAACAGCATCAGAAAATAGAACCATTCCCGGTTCCCTGTATTGCATTCCGTTTTCAGAAAAAATATTATTCCAAACATCCTCGGTATCGGCCAGAACGGTGGCAGAAAAGTCTCCGAGTTCTTTTTCGGCTTCGGTTAGTTCCCGGGTTTCGGTAGTAGAGGTGGCAGGCTGTTCAAGTTGTTCCAATACAGAAACGTCGCCGTCACTAAGCACAAACTGGGCGATCACAAAGATCAATCCCAGGATTCCTCCACCTGCAATTAATTTACCCTTTCCCGAAGAACCCCTGCGGTCTTCCACGTTATCACTTTGTCTTCTGCCTCGCCATTTCATAACCAGATATTTTCTATTAAAAATACTAATTAATAGAATAGAAATTTGTGCCGTTGAAGAGGATTTTTTTAAAGGCAGGCGTCCCAGACAGGATCGGCCGGGGGAGGAGCTACGATATGTAAAGGTTCTTTTTTAACCGGATGGGTAAACCTTAATTCCCGGGAATGTAGATGAATACTCGCATCCTTATTACTTCGGTCAAAACCATATTTAAGATCGCCTTTGATGGGACAGCCAATAGCAGATAACTGACTTCTAATCTGGTGGTGTCTACCGGTATGAAGATCGACTTCCAGCAAATAGTAGTTGTCCAGTTTTTTAAGTAAGCGGAAATCCAAGATCGCTTTTTTACTTTCGGGAACTTCGTTATTATGAGCGTAAGATTTATTCTGTTTAGAATTCCTCTTCATATAATGAACCAGCTCACCTTCTTCACTCGGAGGCAGATTTTTTACTACAGCCCAATAGGTCTTTTTCGCTTTTTTATCCTGAAATAATTTATTCAGTCTTGGCAAGGCCTTGGAAGTTTTTGAGAAAACTACGATTCCACTGGTAGGTCTATCTAACCGATGAACTACGCCCAGATAAACATTTCCTGGCTTATTATATTTTTCCTTCAGGTAGGATTTTACCACTTCGCTTAAAGGTTTATCGCCAGTCTTGTCACCCTGGACAATATCACCTGGCCTTTTGTTCACGATGATAATATGGTTGTCCTCATGTAAAACCTGAAGATTATCCTTATTGGAAAGTGTTTTTTCTGAACCCAAATGTGATAAGTTTTTAGAAGATTTTTTCTGAAATCTTTCATCTAAAATGAAAATTTTCCAGCTTTCTAACTTCTAACTTCTAACTTCTAACTTCTAACTTCTAACTTCTCTTAGTATTGTTCTTCATCTGATGGAAAAGCCTTGCTTTTCACATCATCTCTATAATTCTGGAAAGCTTTGGTCATCTCTCCGTGTAGATCAGCATAACGTCTTAAGAACCTCGGGTTGAATTCGTGAGTCATTCCTAACATATCATGAACCACAAGAACCTGACCGTCTACACCATTTCCAGCACCTATTCCGATTACAGGAATAGTTACACTTTCAGCTACTTCTTTGGCCAGTTTTGCGGGCACTTTTTCCAAAACCAAAGCAAAACACCCCTGCTTTTCAAGCATTTTTGCATCAGCCTTCAGTTTTTCTGCTTCCTGTTCTTCCTTGGCTCTTACCGTGTAGGTTCCGAATTTGTAAATGGATTGAGGGGTAAGCCCTAAGTGTCCCATTACCGGGATACCGGCATGCAGGATACGTTTGATGCTTTCTTTTACCTCTTTTCCGCCTTCGAGCTTAACAGCATGGCCGCCGCTTTCTTTCATGATCCTGATGGCAGATCTAAGTGCCTCTTTAGGATCACTCTGGTAGCTTCCGAAGGGAAGGTCTACCACCACAAGAGCGCGGTTTATGGCACGAACTACACTTGTTGCATGATAGATCATCTGGTCAAGGGTGATAGGAAGGGTAGTTTCATGTCCCGCCATCACGTTACTGGCAGAGTCCCCCACAAGGATCACATCAATTCCGGCACCATCAACGATCTGGGCCATGGTGAAATCGTAAGCGGTAAGCATACTGATTTTTTCACCATTAGATTTCATATCTACAAGGGACTTCGTAGTGACGCGCTTGTATTCCTTTTTTGCAACAGACATAGCTCAATTTTAAATTTGAGTAAAAGTAGTAAATTCGTTGACCACATTCAAAACTACTTTCAGCATGCAAAAAATTGTCATAGCCCTTCTTTTACTAGTAAATACTACTGTTTCAGCACAAAATGAATCCAGGGAGCAAAGTCCTAAACAACTGGTTCAGGATTTTTTTGAGGCTTTCCATAAACAGGACACGCTGGCCCTTAGGAATTTGGCACAGAAGGGAGCAAAACTGGAATCTGTATCTATGGATGCTGAAGGAAATACGAAACTCAGTTCAGAAGAATATTCCAAATTTTTAAAAAGTATTGCTTCCATACCCGCCGAAGTCAGCTTCGAGGAAAAGCTTCATGAATTCAGGGTAGAGGAGAATGGCCTGCTGGCAACCGTGACTACTCCCTATTCATTCTATTATAACGGTGATTTCACTCATTGCGGGGTAAACAGTTTTCAGCTGGTTAAATTCAACGGAACCTGGAAAATAGTGTATCTTATAGATACCAGGACTACACAGGCTTGTGATTAAATATCCTTAACGCATCTAAAGCCGGTATGCTCCAGACCCGTATCTGGAGCTGAACTCATGCGTGCGGCATTCCTGTAACCGCTGCAGTAAGTTTCGCTGCATAAGAAGGAACCTCCACGAATAACTTTCTGCTGTTCCATATTTATGAAATCCTGGAAATAACCCTCTACTTTTTCCCTGGTCCTGGAATAGGCATCGGGATGATAGGTGTCCAGGCACCATTCCCAGACATTACCGGAAGTTTCATATAATCCGTAGGCATTGGCCGGGAAGCTTTGTACAGGAGCGGTTTTACCAAAATTATCCTCGGCCAAATTCCTTCTGGGAAAATTCCCTTGATAGAAATTCACCATTTCTGTAGCCCTTTCAAAATCATTACCCCAATGATAAATGAGAGTGTCGTTCCCTGCGCGGTTAAAGTATTCGTATTCAGCTTCAGTAGGAAGTCTTTTTCCCGCCCATTTTGCATAGGCCATGGCATCATACCAGGAAACCTGTACCACGGGATGATCCTTTTTGCCAATAATATCGCTATCTGGTCCTGTCGGATGTTGCCAGTTTGCACCTTTTACGAATTTCCACCACCATTCAGGATTATACGGATCGAAAACAAGGGCTCCGGGCTGATATTTTTCACCCTTAATCTCGAATGAGCGCTCGGCCGTAGTCACGTAACCTGTTTCATTTACAAATTCCCGAAACTGGGCATTAGTAACTTCGGTATTATCTACCCATATATCCTTAATGCTTTCTTTGTGTTTCGGGAATTCATCTTTTTTGGCGGTCTCATTATCTCCACCCATCTCATAAGTGCCACCGTGAATACGGGTCATCCCATGGGTAGAAGAAGAGTCTTCCCGGGTATCTATATAGGATATTTCTCTTAGATATTGCTCATGGTAATCGCTAAAAACAGGCTTTTGAACTTCCTTCACGACCAGAATAGGTTCACTTTTTCTATCCTCCTTGCAGGAAAATAATAAAATGGACAGACTGAAAAGTGTAAAAACTGCTTTTAGATTTGGGCGCATTTTGATCGAAATAATGCTTCAAATATAATTATAAAAAAACCGGAAAATCAAAAATTTGATCTTCCGGTCTCTCAAGGTTAGTATTAGTGGAGCTATGGTTTCAGCACCACTCTAAACCTTGCTTTATTGTTCATCATTTTTTCAAATGCCTCGTTAGCTTTGTCCAGAGGAAATTCTTCTATCATGGGCTTAGTGCCGGTCATGGCACTAAAGTTCAGTGTGTCTTCAGAATCCATGGCAGTTCCGCTGGGCCATCCCGCAGCCGATTTTCTACCCATTAACAACTGCATAGGAGAAACCTCGATCGGCTCACCGGTCGCAGCCACCATGAGTAATTTTCCATCGATCCCTAAACCATCTACTACGGCAGAAATGGCGTCGCTATGAGGAGCTGTGGCCAGAATAAGTTTAGCTCCGCCCAGTTTCTGAAGTTCTTCAGCCCCATCCTTATTTCCGGTATTGATAAAGTGATGCGCTCCTAGTTTACCTGCCAGGTCTTTTTTATCATCACTATGAGAAATAGCCACCGTGCGCATTCCCATTTTATTTGCATACTGGATCGCAAGGTGACCAAGCCCGCCTATTCCCTGGACGGCGACCACATCACCGGCTCTAATTCCGGAATTTCTAAGGGCGTTATAAACGGTAATCCCGGCACATAATAAAGGCGCGGCGTCTGCAGATGATAATTCATCGGGAATGGCTGCAATAGCTTCTTTGGGAGCGGTCATATATTCAGCATAACCACCATCATATGAGAGCCCGCTTACTTTTGCATTCTGGCAGTTAATGAAATCGCCACGGCGACAAGGCTCACATTCAAAACAATGTCCTCCATGCCAGCCCACGCCAACTCTTTGGCCTTTTTCCCAGTTGGAAACATTTTTACCTACTTCGTCCACGATACCTACAACTTCATGACCCGGGATACGGGGATATTCAAGGCCTGGAAAGCCACCTTCTTTTACAAAATTGTCACTGTGACAAATTCCGCAGGCTTCCACTTTGATAAGAACCTCATTTTCTGAAGGACTGGGTTTATCTACATCTTTTATAATAAAATCACCTCCGGCTTCCTCGATAACTGCTGCTTTCATATTAATCTATATTTGGTTAATTAAGCGAAATGAGTATGCCTCTCAAAAGAGACCAGTATCATTTCGGGTATCAATTTTTTGAGCACAGAAGTTACAAAACCTCTTACTTAAAGCGTTTTAAGGCTTTGTTAATTAATAGATAAGGTATAGGGCAGCAGGAAAATTAGCACAATAGAATTATTCATACTGTGTAAAAATATTGGCCAGATGAGGCTTTTGTTTTCCAGTTTAATCTTTCCGAAAAAGAAGCCGGCAATGATCCTTGGTACGATCATCATGATTAGAACCAGGTCTATGGTGAAGCTATCCACATAATTATAGATATGTACGAATCCAAACAGGATGGCTCCCAGTATCCAGATGACCAGATAATATCTATGAAACCAGTAACAGATCTTTCTAAAGCTTTCGTCCGAGATTAGTTCACCCAGGGAGTAATAACATAGGCCTGCACTTCCCAGGATCAAAGGGTATTTTAGCGCCCAGTAAGCATCTTCGGGAATAAGGATAGAGCCAAGAAGATAAATAAGGGCACAGATAAAAATTTTCAGGCTGTTAGCGGTAGGTTTAAGAATGCTTCTGAAAATACTTTCCTCGATTATTGGTGCGGCTACGGCGGCCAGGAATATAAATTTGAATGGATTCTCTTCCAGTATCTCCATAAGCTCGATCTGTTCATATTTCGTGAAATCAAGATCGAAAATAAAAATGTCTAGAATGCGAAGCAGGAAGAAAAAAATAAAATAGCACAGGATCATTAGTGCAAAATTCCTGAACAGGTTTTTTACCTTGATCCCAATGCTGTTATTTATCAGTAAATTCAAATTCTCTACGGAATTTAGCAGTCACTCAGGCTAACTTTTACGGCCAGACCACCCTCTGATGTTTCCTTATATTTTTTGTTCATATCCTTGGCAGTCTCCCACATGGTCTCTATGACTTTGTCCAATGGAACCTTCGCCTTACTGGCATCGCTCTCCATGGCGATCTCAGCGGCATTGATGGCTTTAATGGCTCCCATGGCATTTCTTTCAATGCACGGAACCTGTACAAGCCCGGCAATAGGGTCGCAGGTTAGTCCAAGATGATGCTCCATGGCGATCTCGCTAGCCATTAAGACCTGCTCGGGAGTTCCTCCCATTAATTCGGTTAAACCTCCGGCAGCCATGGCTGAAGATACACCAATTTCTGCCTGGCAACCACCCATAGCAGCAGAAATTGTAGCGCCTTTCTTGAAAAGACTTCCAATTTCTCCGGCAACCAACATAAATCTTTTCAGGTCTTCAAAGGTAGCCTCGTGATTTTCAATACACATATAATACATCATCACCGCAGGTACAGTTCCAGCACTACCATTGGTGGGTGCCGTTACCACCCTGCCCAGGGATGCATTCACTTCATTCACACTTAAGGCAAAACAGCTCACCCACTTCAGGATCTGGCGGAATTTTACCTCTGTCTGTCTAATGGCCGGGATCCAATCTTCAATTCCCGTATAGTTTGTATCGCCGATCAGGCGTTGGTGCATTTCAAAGGCGCGGCGCTTTACATTTAGTCCGCCAGGAAGCGTGCCTTCAGTATGACAACCTATATACATCGATTCCAGCATGACATCCCAGACCTGTTTGAAATTCGCCTCTATCTGTTCGTCCGTTCTAAGGGAACGTTCGTTTTCAAGTACGATTTCAGAGATCGTTTTGTTTTCCGATTTGCAAAACGCCAGCAATTCAGTTGCTTTTTCAACAGGAAATGGGAACTCCTGGAAATTCTTCATTTTCTTGCTTGCATTCTTCCTTTCCTTTTTCACCACGAATCCGCCTCCAATAGAATAAAAGGAAGAGGATGTTTTTTTGCCATTATCAAGACAGGCCCTGAAGGTCATTCCATTCGGATGGAATTCGAGGAATTTACGGTTGAACTTCACATCTTCAGCAATGCTGAAGTCTATATCTCTTTCACCATTGAAACTTAATTTTCCTGTTTCCCTGATCCTTTCGATTTCAGATTCCAGAATCGAAATATCCATGGTAACCGGGTCGTGGCCCAAAAGTCCCAGGAGAGTGGCGATATCTGTGGCATGTCCTTTACCTGTAAGGCTAAGAGAGCCATAAAGATCTACATGTATCTTTTCTACCTGCTCAAAGCGGTCCTTCTTTTTAAGTTCGGCGATCCATCTTTGGGCAGCCCGCCATGGACCAAGAGTATGGGAGCTGGAAGGGCCAACGCCCACCTTCAGCATATCGAAAACGCTAATGCATTCTATTTTTCGCATTCAGAGACAAAATTTGAAGACAAAAATAAGGATTTGGGAATGCTGCCCATGAATTTTTGAGAAAATAATATCGGACCTGGATTCCGGGGAAAGCGGTCTAGTGACAAGCTGTTTGCAAAAAGTGACAGTCTGTCATAAGTTTTGTACTGGCATAATGATTGACTTTTAGTGACTGTAAAATTGATAAACTAACGTAAAAAACAAGTTATATAGTTATGAGTAAAGTAATTGGAATTGACTTGGGTACCACCAACTCCTGCGTTGCCGTAATGGAAGGTAGCGAGCCAACGGTGATACCTAATGCCGAAGGAAAAAGAACTACACCTTCTGTGATCGCATTTGTAGAGGGTGGCGAAATAAAGGTTGGTGATCCTGCAAAGCGTCAGGCCGTAACCAACCCACAGAAAACCATTTCTTCCATCAAAAGATTTATGGGGAACAAGTTTTCTGAATCTGAAAGAGAAGCAAGCCGAGTACCTTATACCGTTAAGAAAGGTGATAATGATACTCCACGTGTAGAAATCGACGGTCGTCTTTATACTCCACAGGAACTTTCAGCAATGGTACTTCAGAAAATGAAGAAAACTGCTGAGGATTATCTTGGACAGGATGTGACCGAAGCAGTTATTACTGTTCCTGCATATTTTAATGACTCTCAGCGTCACGCTACCAAAGAAGCTGGTGAGATCGCAGGTCTTAAAGTAAGAAGAATTATTAACGAGCCAACCGCAGCAGCACTTGCTTACGGATTGGATAAAAAATCTCAGGATCAGAAGATCGCTGTGTATGACCTTGGTGGTGGTACTTTCGATATTTCTATTCTTGAGCTAGGTGATGGTGTATTTGAAGTACTATCTACTAATGGTGATACTCACCTTGGTGGGGATGACTTTGATGAAGTATTGATCGATTACCTTGCAGATAACTTCCAGAAAGCTGAAGATATTGATCTTAGAAAAGATCCTATGGCGCTTCAGAGATTGAAAGAGGCTGCAGAGAAAGCGAAGATCGAGTTATCTTCTTCTTCTCAAACCGAGGTAAATCTTCCTTACGTAACCGCAACCGCTAGTGGACCAAAACATCTTGTAGAAACTATCACACGTTCTAAGTTCGAGCAGTTAGCTTCAGAACTTGTAACAAGATCTATGGAGCCTGTGAAAAAAGCTCTTAGTGATGCAGGTCTTTCAAAATCTGATATCGACGAGGTAATTCTTGTTGGTGGATCAACCCGTATTCCTAAGATTCAGGAAGAAGTAGAAGCATTCTTTGGTAAGAAGCCTTCTAAAGGTGTAAACCCAGATGAGGTTGTAGCAATTGGTGCAGCTATCCAGGGTGGTGTACTTACAGGAGATGTAAAAGATGTATTGCTTCTAGATGTTACTCCACTTTCTCTAGGTATTGAAACTATGGGAGGAGTAAACACTAAACTTATCGAAGCGAATACTACGATCCCAACCAAGAAGTCACAGACATTCTCTACTGCAGCTGACAATCAGCCATCTGTTGAGATTCACGTACTTCAGGGAGAGCGTCCAATGGCGGCAGATAACAAGACAATTGGTAGATTCCACTTAGACGGAATTCCACCAGCGCCAAGAGGAACTCCTCAAATTGAAGTGACTTTCGATATTGATGCTAACGGTATCATTAAAGTAAGTGCTACAGATAAAGCAACTGGTAAGTCTCAGGATATTCGTATCGAAGCTTCTTCTGGATTGACAGAAGAAGAGATCGAGAAAATGAAGAAAGAGGCTGAAGCGAATGCTGATGCAGATAAGAAAGCAAAAGAGAAAGTTGATAAGCTGAATGAAGCTGACGCAATGATCTTCCAGACTGAAAAGCAGTTGAAAGAATTTGGTGATAAACTTTCCGATGAGAAGAAGAAGCCAATCGAGGAAGCATTGGAAGAGCTTAAGAAAGCTTATGAAACTAAAGAAGTTGAAACTATTCAGCCTGCTTTAGATAAGATCAACGAGGCATGGAAAACTGCTTCAGAAGAAATGTATAAAGCACAGGCAGAAGCTCAGGGCGGAGCAAACGGACAGCCAGGTGGACCACAACAAGGTGCAACCGGAGCTGAAGGTGGAGACGCCAAGAGTGGAGATGATGTGGAAGATGTAGACTTCGAAGAGGTTAAGTAAGCAGGACGTTGATTTTGCTTTAGCAAAATCTTACGTGTCGCTTATCCCGAGCATGGCGAGGGATCTTCACAAAATCAATATAATCTTGAAAGGCCTCGCAGCAATGCGGGGCTTTTTCATTTCTATACGCAACCTTTTTTGATGTTTCGTATCTACATAAAAACTACCACGATGAAAAAAATCTTAGTCCCAATTGCCTGTCTTTTATTTTTCTCCTGCTCAGATGATGACTTTCAAGGCTGTACAAATGCCGAAAGTAAAACCTGGTTCAATGAGTTTAAAGCAGAACTTGATGAAGATTGTTCAATCGAGGTATCAATTTTTAAGGGGGATTATAATGGTGAAACGGTTTATTATCAATTAATAACAGACCCAAGAGTTAATTTCCAGGCTATGCTCGAATTTTACAATTGCGATGGGGTAGTTGTGGCCAATCTTACTGCTGAAGAAAGTAATGCATACCTGAATGACCAGGCCGATAATGATGAAAAAATATATACCTGTTCAGAATAAACAGGTTTTATTTCCTGTCTATCTGGTCAGGTAAATTGGCTTTTAGTTTTACTCCACTTATTTTTCTTCGGAAAGATTCATTGATGAAGTATTGCAGTAATTCTGAAGCTTTGGCAATACTTAGTCCGTCTTCGTGAATATTGGAAATGCAGTTTCGACGTTCATCTGTGATTCCCGATTTTGGCTCGAAGGTAGTATAGATTCCCATACTTTTAGGAGAAGAAAGTCCGGGCCTTTCACCTATCAAAACTGCCGTGAATTTCGCGCCGACTTTTTCAGCGATCTCGTCGCCAATAGCTACGCGCCCAAATTTTACCAGGCACAGGCCAATTTTATAATCTTCTTTTAGTTTTGGAATTATATCTTTAAGAAGAGGAATAGCTCTTTCGTTTATGGCATCTGCGGCAAGTCCGTCGGTGAGAATAAAGAGGATATCAAAATCGCCATTTTCAGATTTTGAAGTTTCTGCCAGCTTTTTACCAAGATCAGGACGTTTTAAATATTCTTTTCTATCAGAAACTTCGGTTTGAAATTGATAAAGCGGAAGATCGAATTCTTTCAACTGTTGTAATAATTCTTCTTTCTTTAGGTCTGAATAAATAGCGTCTTTGGTAAACGCATGATCTGCCTGGAAACTTAAAACTTCTTTGGTTGGTAAACTGCCGCCGGAATTTCCCAAAGCGATCCGAGCCTTAGAAAGCGACCTCAGGTTTTCCCAGGGATCTTTTTGCAAATAGCCTTTATTTGATATTTCCTTACTCATGATTTCAGTTTTAGCATTTGCTCTTTAAGCTCTTTTCGATTTCCCTGTTCGTCAAAAATACCCATTTTCAGTAACCATTCTTCAAATTCGGGCGCTGGACGTTTATTCAGAACTTTTCGCAGGTACATGGCATCATGAAAAGAAGTTGATTGGTAATTAAGCATGATATCATCTGCTCCGGGCACGCCCATGATATAATTGCAGCCGGCTACACCTAAGAGAGTCAGCAAGGAATCCATATCATCCTGGTCTGCTTCAGCATGGTTAGTATAACACACATCGCATCCCATGGGTAACCCCAATAATTTTCCGCAGAAGTGGTCTTCCAGGCCGGCACGAATGATCTGTTTTCCATCATACAAATATTCCGGTCCAATAAATCCAACTACCGTATTAACCAGGAAAGGATCAAATTTTCTAGCAACAGCATAAGCTCGAGCCTCACAGGTTTGTTGATCTACACCATGATGGGCATTCGCTGAAAGCGAAGAACCCTGACCGGTTTCAAAATACATCATCTGGTTTCCAATGGTACCCCGGTTTAATTCTGTTCCTGCATCATAAGCTTCTTGCAGAAGATGGAGGTCAATTCCGAAAGAGGAGTTCGTTTTTTCGGTCCCGCTGATAGATTGAAATATAAGATCTACGGGAGCTTTATCAATGATCTCTAGGGTGGTGGTCAAATGACTGAGAATACAATTTTGAGTCGGGATCTCGTACTGCTGCCTGAAATCATCCAGTTGTTTTAATAATTTTGAGACTTCCTGCGGGTTATCTGTTGCCGGATTGATACCTATTACCGCATCACCACAACCATACATGAGTCCGTCGATGATGCTTGCTGCAATTCCTTTGGGATCATCTGAAGGATTATTGGGTTGCAGGCGCACCGAAAAATGTCCTTTTTTACCTACCGTATTTCTGAATTTAGTAACTACTTCAATTTTTTGAGCTACTGAGATCAAATCCTGATTACGCATAATTTTTGAAACAGCCGCGGCCATTTCCGGGGTTAACCCAGGAGCAAGGTCCTTTAAAATTGTACCATCTACTTCATAAGAAAGCAGGTAGTCTCTGAATTCAGCAACAGTAAGGCTTGATATTGGTTTAAAGGCTTTTGCGTCATGATCATCGATAATAAGTCGGGTAACTTCATCTTTTTCATAAGGGATCACTAGGTCGTTCAGCATCGCTTTTAAAGGGATTTCACTCAGGCAATACTGGGCGGCGATTCGTTCTTTATTATCTTCCGCAGCGATTCCAGCCAGCACATCCCCGGATCTTTCAGGGGTTGCTTTCGCCAAAACCGTTTTAAGATCTTTGAAAGAGTATGTTTTTCCGCGAAGTGTGAAATTGTACGCCATAATTGCCTAATCCTGAACTTAATTTACAAAGTTTCAGGAATGGTGAACAATCTATTTTGCGTTTTAAGTTTTATTTAATCCTGGGAAATACAGGTTAAGCGATTAGGGTGTAGATATAAATTGCTGCGAAAACCACTAATATAGCGAAACAGAATAGACTGAATATTCTATAGATTTTCCCGGGTCTATCGCCTGCAGGCATTTGGTTTCCAATTACGATCTTATAGTTGAACCAGGCTATTACCGGGGCCGATAAAAAGGAAATTGCCGTAGCAAAATCGATTAAAGCTGTAAAGGAGGTTCCGAAGAAATAAAGGATCAATAGCGCTAGTAGCGGGATCAGGAAGACATTGATCCTATAGTTTCTCCATCGTCTCTTTTTGGATTGATCATTTGCCTTATTGTTTTCAGCAAGGATCTCGGAGATCACTCTTGGAAAAGCATCGGTGACGGCCAGGGTAGTGGAGAACATCGCAATAAAAGCGGCAATTCCAACCACCGGTCTGCTCCAGTCGCCAAGTGTTTTTCCGTACATATCTATCAGCTGACCCGAAAACTCCACCCCATTGCTTGAAAAACTGAGTCCGCTTCCAAACATGATCAAAGCTCCCATAAGCAAAAATAGAATTCCGATGAAAGCGGCTGCAAAAAAACCAATATTGAAGTCGGTAAAGGCTTCCTTAACGCTGGTTCTTCGATTGTTTCCTTCAGCTTTTTCCTTGGTCCAAATAGAATGCCATACCGAAGCATCCAGTGGGATAGGCATCCAGCCCATAAATGAAATAATAAAGGCGATGCCGGCCTTATTCCAGATATCGGGAGCGGTATAGGAAAGAGCATTGTCGAGCCTTCCGTCGCCAAAAGCGAAAATTACGGCAGATAAAGTAGCGATCGCAAGAAGGCTAATAATTACCTTCATCGTAGTATCTAGAGCAGAATATTTTCCAACCAAAAGTAAAGCGATGCAAATTCCAAGAACGATAAAACTCCAGGAGAATATAGACCAGCCCATACTGAAAATTTCTTCCGCGAGACCGGCAGAAACTATGGTTACCGCCGCCTGAATTATGAACATGGTGCCCACGGTAACCAGTATAAAAATTCGATAGGGCCATTTGCCCATTTTTTGGTAGCCACTAATTAAATGGTCCCCGGTTGCCGCAGCATAACGAGGACCAAATTCCAGAAAGGGATATTTAGTAGCGCAGGCGAGGACTAGAACCCAGATCAAAAGAAACCCATAATCGGCACCGGCACGGGTAGATTGTACCAGGTGAGAAACACCAATGGCTGCACCGGCCAGTAAAAACCCAGGACCGAGAGTCTTCAAAATTGAGGTTCTGGTGGAAGTTCTTTGTTTCATAAATCTGGTTGGATTAGGATTTCTCACTTCGCTCGAAATGACAATATCTTTATATGAATAGGTAGAAGAAGCGCAGAAATGGAGAAGGCTTTCAAATTAAGCAAATTTTGAGATCAGTTTGGTATTTACTTCATGCCCGCCTTCAAAGGTGAGGATATCAAAATTGTCCGGGAACAATTGCCTTAGGCGTTTTTCTTCTACTTCGACGATCCCAGACTTTAGATATTCATCCTCGGTACCATATATGTAAGTGAAATTCGCATCCTTTAAAAAATTGAAATCTTTCGCAGCCAGTTCCTGAGGCACTTTTCCGGAATGCATGATAAGGTTCTTACACTTGATCTTTCTTCTGGCAATAAATCTTGTGGCGATCGAAACGCCCTGCGAATATCCAAGGATATTCAGGTTGGTAACCTCCCCAAGTTTTTCGGCCTCATAAACAGCATCCAGGTATCGCGTTACATTCTCAATTTCAGCCTCTGTATTCTCACGGGTGAGCCAGGAAGCGCCCATGTGTCTATATTCACCATTAAGGTAATATTTAGAAGGCGCCTGCGGGGCGATGATATAATTTTCTTCAGGATCCAGGTGTTTAAAATACTTGAGAAAATACCTGCTGAGATAGCCTATACCATGAAAAACGAGCCAGACATTCTTGGTTTGACTTGTGCGGGTGTTTAATCGGGAATATGTATTGGTGGTCTGGTAGGAAACCTGGGCTTCATTGATCATTTTGGGGACTTTTAAAAACAATATTAAAAAATAAGCTGAAGAAAACTGTACGAAAAAGTAAAATGAGCTGGGATTTTGTAATTGTTCCAGATTACAGTCATCGCCCATCTATGTTTAATGGCTTCGGTGAAGCTCTCGAAAAAACATAACTGTTTCGTACTTTTACACTCCAACCAATCTTATTAAATGATGACCAAAGAAGAAATGCTCGAGCTAGCCAAAAAGGTATGTAAAAATACCTTGATGGAAACTCTTGAGATAGAATTCACTGAAATTGGAGAAGACTACCTGGTAGCTAAAATGCCTGTAAATTCTAGGGTGCATCAGCCCGATGGAGTTTTACATGGGGGCGCCAGTGTGGCCCTGGCAGAAAGTGTAGGAAGCCTGGCCAGCTATATATTTTTGGATACCGACAATTTTTTCGTTCGAGGGATCGAGATCGCCGCGAATCATTTAAAAAGTATAAAAGAGGGCTGGGTCTTTGCCAAGGCTACTTTCATTCATAAAGGTAGGACTACCCAGTTGTTCGAAATAAGGATCACCGATGAGGCAGCCAACCTGATCTCTATCGTGAAACTAACCACCATTGCTCTTCCAAAAGAAAATAAATAATGCCTGAAGCAGATTTTTATCAAAAAGTAAAGAGCCAGATCTCAGAAAACCGGGCGTTCGTTGCTTATAGAAAACCGGGTGAAAAAGCGGTAAAGGCTTTTTTGCAGAGCGATGATAAGGTCTATAAGGTGAAAGATCTTTCAGAAAAGGGGTTTATTTTTGCACCCTTTAAAACAGAAGCAACTTCCTATATCATCCCTTCAGAAAAATCAGAGGTCATTCAATTCGAAAGTTCCCTGGAAGGAATGGAAAAGGAGTCTAATAATGATTTCGATAATTTTGATTTTGAGCAGCTTGAAGAAGACCAGAAAAGGCATGAGAACCTGGTGCAGAAAGGCATTGACGCCATCAGGGCCGGGGATTTCAAAAAAGTGGTTTTAGCAAGATCTGAAAGGGTTCAGGTACTCGACCCCGACGCGGTAAGGATCTTCAGGAAGTTATTGCATAAATATCCGCAGGCCATGGTTTATGTATGGTTTCATCCGGAAACCGGATACTGGCTGGGAGCTACTCCAGAAACCCTTATGAAGCTAGACAGGAACAGGTTCGAAACTATGGCCCTTGCCGGCACCCAGGTTTACAAGGGAACAGATGATGTGGAGTGGGGTGTCAAGGAGATTGAGGAACAAGGGTTTGTAACAGACTACATCCTGGATATGCTGGAAGGCGTTCAAGGAGTGGAACAGGTGAAAACTTCAGGCGCTTACTCCGCCAGGGCCGGAAATCTTCTTCATATTTGTACAGATATCTCGGGCAGACTAAAAAGCCAGGAAAATCTTAAGGACCTGGTAAATGCCCTACATCCAACCCCTGCGGTCTGTGGACTTCCCAAAGAGAAGGCATTGCAGTTTATACACGAAAATGAAATTCAGCCCAGGGAATTCTATTCGGGATACCTGGGAGAATTAAACCTGAAGACCGAACACAAGCGGAGTTCGAACAGGCGAAATCAGGAGAATCAGCAGTTCGTCTCGATATCCCGGCAAACCGAATTATTTGTAAATCTAAGGTGCATGAAACTAAAGGATGGTAATGCCAGGATTTTTGTAGGTGGAGGAATCACCAAAGATTCCAATGCGGCAGACGAATGGATGGAAACGGTGAACAAATCTCAGACCATGAAAGCCGTTCTTGTTAAATAAGCTCAAAAACTACCCCCAAAATTGGCTGTATATTGTAATTTTGGGCATCTATGAAGTATTCAAAAATTCCGGTTGCCCGCTCTGTAGTTGCCTTGTGCGTGGCCAAAGATATAAAGCATGTGGTCATCTCCCCAGGATCCAGAAATGCACCATTAACCATAGGTTTTACCCATCATGACGAGATAACCCCCTACAGCATTGTAGACGAGCGTTGCGCCGCTTTTTTCGCCCTGGGAATGGCCCAGCAGTTAAAAAAGCCGGTAGCACTGGTTTGTACTTCAGGATCGGCCTTGCTAAATTATTATCCCGCCATTGCCGAGGCATTTTACAGCGATATACCTCTGGTGGTTATCTCTGCAGACAGGCCGATAGAGAGAATCGATATTGGTGATGGGCAAACCATCAGGCAGAAGAACGTATTCGAGAACCACATCCTTTATTCTGCTAATCTTTATTCGGAATTGGTACTGGAAACGGAATCCAATGATCCTAAGCTTCAGCAGAAACAATTCGAAGCCCAGAAGCATAACGAAAGGGAGGTGAACCTTGCCCTGAACAAGGCTATTGAAGAAAAGGGCCCCGTTCATATAAATGTGCCTTTTTATGAGCCATTATATGATACGGTAGAAAATATTGAGGTAGATCCGCTACAGATCCTTCCGGAAATAAAGGAGAGACATTACTCTGAAAAACAGTTGGCGAACTACGCCGAGGTGTGGAATAGTGCTGAACGCAAAATGGTGATTGTAGGTGTGGCCCAGCCGAATGCCGTGGAACAAAGATTCCTTGAAAAACTGGCTAATGATCCTACGGTGATCGTGCTTACCGAAACCACCTCTAACCTTCATCATCCGGACTTTTTCACCCGAATCGATACCCTTATCGGGCCTATAGAAAAAGATGAAAATCGGGCAGAACTGTTCAAAAAATTACAGCCGGATATCCTTCTCACTTTCGGCGGGATGATAGTTTCAAAGAAGATCAAGGCATTTTTAAGGAACCATAACCCTAAACATCACTGGCATATTGATCAAAAAAAAGCATACAACACCTTCTTCTGCCTGAACAAACATTTTGAGAGCGACGTGAATTCGTTCTTTTCAGAATTTTTACCATTAACCAAGTCGGTAGAAAGCGATTATGCAAAATTCTGGAAAGAGGTGAGGGCCAAAAGGCAGAAGAGGCACGAGCAATACATGCAGGAGATCCCGTATTCAGATCTTAAGGCTATGCAACAGGTGGTTCCCGCAGTACCAAAGGAAACGGTGATCCATTTTGCCAATAGCTCTACTATAAGGTATGCGCAGTTATTCCAGTGGAACGCCAGTCACAATATATACTGTAACCGCGGAACCAGTGGCATAGACGGGAGTATTTCCACCTCTGTTGGTGCAGCGGTAATAAGTAAACAGCCCGTTTTGATGGTTACAGGTGATCTCAGTTTTTTCTATGATAGTAATGCCTTATGGAATAGCCATATTGCTTCGAACTACAGGATCATTATTCTGAACAACCAGGGAGGCGGAATCTTCAGGATACTTCCCGGGAATAAGAATTCTGAAAATTTTGATCGTTATTTTGAGACCGTGCATAATATGAATGCCAAACCTGCCTGCGAGCAATACGGTTTCGAATACCTTAGAGCTGAATCTGAAGAAGATATTTCAAAGAATCTGGAAACATTTTTTAAAGTTTCCGGCAAACCGAAGCTGATGGAAATTTTTACACCCAGGAAAATAAACGACGAAGTGCTACTGGAATACTTCAATTTTATGAAATCTTAAACATCGTCTAACATTTCTTAAGATTCATATTGCTTATATTTCAGGATATTAAACCAAAAAATGAAATTATGAGTAAACTTGATGAAAAAGTAGGTAAGTATCTGGATGACCTTAAATCTAAGGTTGGTGAATCTAACCCTGATGTGGATCTTCTGAGAAAGATCGCTGAATCTATGGGGCCAAGTATTTATAATGCAGATGCTGAAACCGTTTCGTCCTCCAGCGAATCTGAGCTTGAAACAGTGAAGAAAAACTTCGTTATGAAAAAGCTTGGGATTACAGATGAGTCTAAAGTAAACGAGGCTGTGAACCAGGTGCTGGAGAAATATGGAAAATCTAATAGGAATAAATACAGGGTTGTGGTTTATTACCTGCTAACCAAGCATTTCAAAAAAGAAAGCATTTATAAATAGTTTTCAATAAAAGTATTTTAGATCCGTTTATGGGATATTCCCTTAAACGGATTTTTTTATTTATGATTAAGCCTATCTTTGTACGCTAAAGTTTTTTTCTATGATCCAGTTGGGTGAATTCCATGAGTTAATTATAATTAGAGAAACCGATCACGGTATTTATCTTGAAAATGAAGAAGGGGATGAAGTTCTGCTTCCCAATAAGTATGTGCCAGAAACCTGGATGGTGCACGACAAGATAGAAGTTTTTGTGTATCTGGATCATGAAGAACGCCCGGTAGCAACTACTCTTAAGCCTAAGATCAAGCTGGATCAATTTGGGAAGCTCACCTGTGTGGAAGTAAATAAATATGGAGCCTTCCTGGATTGGGGACTGGAAAAACATCTTTTTGTTCCATTCAAGGAACAGGTGATCCCCATGCACCCCGGGAACGATTATCTTGTATTCTGCTATTTAGATCTTGAGACCGGCAGGCTGGCGGCTTCTTCTAAAGTGCATGCTTTCCTGGATAATTCTGAACTTACCGTAAAACCTAATGAGCAGGTTGATCTTTTGATCAGCAATCAAACCGATCTGGGTTATAATGTGATCATAAATCAACTTCATCTGGGCCTTATTTACCATGATGAAGTGTTTAAACCTCTTACCATTGGAGATTCTGTAAATGGTTGGATCAAGAGGATAAGAAAGGATAATAAGATTGATGTCATGCTGCAAAGACCTGGATATCGAGGCATTGAGCCTAATGCTCAAAAGATACTTGATAAATTGAAGCTGGCAGGAGGTCACCTCGATGTTTCAGACAAGTCTGATCCTGAAGAAATAAAAAGCAGGCTTCAAATGAGTAAAAAAAGCTTTAAAAAAGCCGCTGGAAATCTATTTAAGAACCGCCTCATCGAAATTAAAGAAGACGGAATCCATCTTAAAGATTAGTAGTTATAGCGGTACGGGGAATATCTTCTGTAATTAAGTATCCTTCCGTTATTATTCTGTATAAAAGGGCTCGAGTAATAGGGATTCATGAAAATGTCATCCTGGTCCCGGGTCCTGAAATCTCCTGAGATTTCAAAAAGCTTCTTTTCCTTTTTCTGTCGAGGAAGGGGAGAACCCAGATCAATTTTTCTTTCCACCCTGTTGCGATTCGTTTTATCGATCACCGCCAGCATATCTACCTGTTCATCCTGAACCTGGCTGTTCAAATGTAAAAAGGAGCCATCTGGAAGTTTAAAGCTTGAAGGTTGCTGCCAGGTAAAACTAAACTCTCTCCAGGTATTTTCTATACTCCTATTACTTATCTCGAAATCCTCACGCTCCCAGTATTCCTGGGCATTCATAACGCCAAAGGCAAAAAGGAACAATAAAAGGAAAGGGGATTTCATTACAAAAATTTTCAGTAAAGATATCAAAGATTGTGCTAAAATAAATATTGAGAAAATTTTATCAACTATTAAGGGCAATTAATCATGGCTACTCAACCAGGTAAATGTTAGTCCTAAAAATTTAAAATTTTAGTCAATAGGAGGAGTTTCAGGGCTTTCCGAGCTTCAATCTATTAAAAAGCTAGGTTTTACGTATTTCTGTTGATAATTAAATTAAATTTTAATTGAAGTTTTTAGTTAAAGGCTAAAAATTAACATTATGTTTATATTTAGCTATATTTACTACTCATCTAAACCAATAAGTTTCATTATGACAAAAAAAATCACTTTGTTTTTTGTCGTCTTTCTTACCTCGACATTTCTTATGCTCTATGCCCAGGAAAATGTTGTTAGTGGTAAGGTGACAGACGATAACGGAGTTCCCATGATTGGCGTGACCATCCAGTTAAAGGGAACAAACACAGGAACCACAACCAACTTTGATGGAAAATACTCTATCAATGCTCCAGATGGAAGTACTTTGATCTTTTCTTTCGTAGGTTTTGAAAAAAAGGAGGTCCCGGTTACAGATTCTACTATAGATGTTAGCCTGGTGCCAGACAAAAATGCCCTTGATGAAGTAGTGGTAACGGCCTTTGGTATCGAGAGAGAAACCCGTTCACTGGGTTATTCGGTGACCAAAGTAGATGCCGAGGATATTAATATGAGTGGTAATACCAACCCAATTGCAGGATTACAGGGTAGGGTTGCCGGGGTACAGATAAACCAAAGCTCTGGTGGAGCAGGTGGAGGTATAGATATCCTTATTCGGGGTATAACTTCTATTAACCCTCAAAGAGGCAACCAGCCTTTAATCGTAATAGATGGACTTGCTTTAGATAATGATACTTTTTCAGGAGATGTGCGCCCTAGTACAGGTTCGAATTCTCCTAATAGTGCGGAGCAGTTCTCCTTTACCAACAGGGCTGCCGATCTAAACCCTGAAGATATTGAAAGCTATAACGTGCTGAAAGGTGCCGCCGCCACTGCCTTGTATGGGGTAAGAGCAGCTAACGGTGCTATAATTATTACTACTAAAAAAGGAAAGAAAGGAAAGGCTCAGATAAATTTATCTGCTTCTACCAGTTTCAGGGAAATTGTCACCACCCCAGAATTACAGACAACTTATAGGGAAGGTTTTAGTGGCGCTCCAAGAACGCTTTACACTCCAGAGACCGAAACTGGCTTTACCCGTCTGGGTGGAACCTCTTTTTATTCCTGGGGTCCAAGGTTCAGCGAAGATTCTTACACATTGGAAGACGGAACTGTAGTAGATCTAAGTGACGATCGCTTTTACGATCCTTATGATCTCTTCAGAACAGGTATTGTAACCCAAACCGACCTTAATATTAGCGGAGCAAATGAAAAACTAAACTATTATTTCTCCGTTGGTAACGATAATGAAAAAGGGGTACTTCCAAATACCTACTACGATAAGACCAACCTTAGAATGAAGGCCGGCTACCAGGTAACCGATAATTTTAATATCAATACCTCGGTAAGCTACTCCAGAACCGGAGGGGCCAGGGGTAATGGAGGAGATAAATCTGTTTTCAGTTCATTATCCTATTTTTCTGGAACATTTCCCATAAATGATTATGTGAATCCCGATGGGACCCAAAGAAACTATTCTTTCGGAATTATTGATAACCCGAGATATCTGCTGGAAACAAGTCCGCTTCTGGATGATGTGAACAGGTGGGTGGGGAATATTTCCCTCAACTGGGCACCGAAGGAATGGATGAACATTTCTTATGCCGCTCAGGTAGATAATTATTCAGACAGAAGGAATCGATTTGTGGCGCCAGACCTTGATGTAGGAACTCAGGTGGGTGGATTTGTGCTTGAACAGAATAACGATTTCCTGGGAATAGAATCCAACCTGTTGATAAATTTCGAAAAAGACTGGACCGAGGATTTTGGTACCTCACTTACCGTGGGTAACCAGATCTCAGATACCAAAAGGGATTATTCCTTTATTCGAGGAGAAACCCTTAATGTCCCGGGAATAAATGATATAGCGAATACTATTAATACTTTTGGTGGGAAAACGATCACCCAAGTTAGGAACGTTGGGGTATTCGGAGAATTGAAGTTAGATTATAGAAATGAGTTATTCCTAACAGTAACTGGTAGAAATGACTGGGTTTCCACACTTCCTAAAGAGAACCGATCTTTCTTCTATCCTTCGGTAAGTTTGGCTTATGATTTTCATAACCTGATCGATGAGGATAGTGATTTCCTTACCTTTAGTAAGCTAAGGGCATCCTGGGCTGAAGTAGGTAAAGGACCTTTATTTGGACAGGTTGGAAGTTATTTCGCGGCAGACCCAGCTTTCCCGTTCGTAGGGACAGGAGGATACCGTGGGAACACTGTAATTGGAGACCCTATGATAGTACCTGAAAAGAACCGTTCTTTCGAGGTTGGAGCAGATCTCAGGTTTTTCGATAACAGGCTTCGTTTCGACTATGCTTATTATATGACCACGGTTAAGAACCAGATCTTTACCGTAGGAACGGCTTACTCAACAGGATTGTCAGGTATTGTTAGGAATGCGGGTGAATTCGAGTCTTCTGGACATGAATTACTTGCCTCTTACGATATCATTAGAGGTGATGATCTTAACTGGGAAACCTATATTAACTTTTCTACCAATAAGGGAGAGGTAATCTCCCTGCCAGAAGATATCGAGGCACTGGTCTTTGCTGATGCCGGTTTTGCAGGGGTAACCTCTGAGATCAGGGATGGTGACGAACTAGGAACTCTGTATGGATATACCTGGAGATATGAGAATGGTCAGCGTTATATAGATGAGGATGGGTTACCGGAAATCAACCTTGATGAAAGAGTGAAGGTAGGAAATGCGTTTCCAGATTTCATCGCTTCCATTGGGAACAGGTTGAATTTCAAAGGAATTAATTTCGATTTCCTTTTAGAATGGAAAGAAGGTGGCGACATTTACGATAGCGGAAGACGTAACTCTCTAAGAAACGGAATCCTTCAGGTTACCGAGTTCAGGGATGTTACTACTGTCCTTGAAGGTGTGATGGATGATGGCAATGGTGGCTATGTTCCAAACACACAGGAAGTTTTAATAGACCAGAACTATTACAGAAGTTCTACCGCTTATAACAGGGCTTCTGAGATCCTGGTTCAGGATGCTTCCTGGGTGAAACTGCGTAATATTTCTATTGGCTATGATTTTTCAGGAAATATCCTGGAGACTTTAAGACTTGACAGGTTGTCGCTGTCTGCCAGTGGTCAGAATATTTTGATATGGACTCCATACGATGGTTACGATCCTGAAGGTAATCAATACAGCGCCGGAAGTAACGTTTATGGATTTACAGGTTTAAGTACCCCTCTGGGTCAGACTTATTCACTGGGACTTAAATTAGGATTTTAAAAATATTGGATATGAGAAAATTTAATAAATATTTCTTTTTAGCATTATTACTGGGTGTTTTTTCCTGTAGTGATGACTATTTTGATGTAAATACACCGTCGGCCACAGCAGATGTTGAGCAGCTCAGGATCAACGACCTTTTGGCACCTGTGATTTTCCATACGGTGGAAGGACAATATTCCGCAGAATTAGCCTTTGGAAACTATGTGCAGAATTTTGCCGGACAGGGTGGAACCGCTGCTGGGGAAACCACGGCAGCCGGACTTTGGGCAGATGTATATCTTTATGCCCTGCCTAATATTGAAGTGATAAAGGATAAAGCTGCAGACGCTGGCGCGAGCCACTATGCTGCGATTGCGGATATTCTTAAGGCCATGAATTTAGGAATGGCCACAGATACCTGGGATTATATTCCTATGAACGAGGCCTCGATGGGCGTAGAAAATTTGTTTCCAGATTTCAATGCACAGGAAGAAGTTTATACTGAAGTATTTTCTCTTTTAGATGCCGCGATCGCCGATCTTCAGGGGCCAGATGATTCAACAGTGAATATTGGAAGAGAAGACCTGGTATACCAGGGAAATATCGATCAGTGGATCAGAGCCGCTTATACCATTAAGGCACGTTATCAGCTTCATTTAGTGCAAAAGGGAGTGATCTCTCCTAACGAAGTGCTGGCAAGTCTGGAAAATGGCTTTACCTCGAACGACGACGATTTCCAGATCTTTTATGATGACAGGTCTATCAATCCAAGATACGCACAGGAAGTGCTGGCCCGTAACACAGGAAACTTTCATAATGTGCTTGCTAGCCAGATCGTAAGCATGATGAACGGGAATTATTATCCTTTTGAAAGTGATGCTCTGGAAATAGATCCAAGATTACCGGTTTTCGGAGAGATAGACAATTCCGAAGATACTGAGTGGAGAGGTTATGTAAGTGGCGGCGGTGGAGTTGCTCCAAATGGAGAGCCTGCTAACGTACAATTTGCAGATGGAGGTTATTATACCAGGGTAGATGCTCCTATCGTGGTAATTAGCTATGCCGAAGCCCAGTTCATTAAGGCCGAGGCAGAATTCCTTGCTAACGGTGGTACTGCTACCAGTACAGGTACAACTCCAGCCGGTTACGAAGCCTACCTGGAAGGAATAAGAGCCAGTATGGCCAAATATGGGGTAAATGGTTCAGATTATTTGGATGATCCTGTCGTTGATGTAGGAGCAGATAATTTAATGCTGCATCATATCATGAAAGAGAAGTATATTCATAACTTCCTGAATCCTGAAACATTCGTTGATTTCAGGAGATATGACTTTTCTGAAGAGGTTTTTACCGGGCTTACTATTAGAGAAGAAGAAGATGGTACCGGTGATTTTGAGGGAGAATGGTTTAGAAGAGCTACCTATCCGTCTACAGAAGTTAATCGAAACGGAGAGGTTGTGGAGCAATACCAAGAAAGTCCTGTAACTCCCGTATGGTGGGATGCAGAATAGTAAAGTTCAAAATTAAGAAATTATAAACAGCCAGTTAGCGAAAGTCTAACTGGCTGTTTTGCTTCGTTGAAACCCGGCAATTCGAAGTTTCCTGAATAATTAGGATTCTAATTTGTACTTTCGTCGGGAAACTATACAATCTAAAATCTATTATGAAAAAAATCATTTTTACCCTGAGTATCTTGGCGATTAGCTTTTCCTCTTTTGCGCAACAATCAACATCCCTTGAAGCAAAAGCAATAAAACTTATTAAGCTAACCGCAGGACAACAATTCGATATCATGACTGAGCCTATTGTTGAAATGATCCCAGAAGAAAACCGTGAAGCATTTAAAGCTGAACTTGCTACCAGCACAGAAGATCTTTATGCAAAGCTTGCCGCGGTATATACCGAATCTTTTACCGAGCAGGAACTGGATAAGATCCTTGCTTTTTATGATACCCCGGTAGGAAAAAAGATGGTCGCGATCACTCCTGAACTTACCAAAAAAGGAATGGAAATAGGTCAGGCCTGGGGTATGGAACTTCAGCCGATGATGGCAAAATATATGCAATAAAAATTTCCATAAGATTCTTAAAGCCTGCTCCTACAGCAGGCTTTTTTTATTCAGCTTTCTGAAATGGCCGGAAAGCTCTATTTTTACCATTAAAAATATATATCATGTCTAAAATTGACTGGAAAATAGCAAAGGAATACGACGATATCACCTATAAGAAATCTAATGGCGTGGCCAGGATCGCCTTTAACCGACCCGATGTACGCAATGCCTTCAGGCCAAAGACCACCTCAGAATTACTGGATGCTTTTCATGATGCTCATGAAGATACTTCCATCGGTTGTGTACTTTTATCTGGCGAAGGACCTTCTAGCAAAGATGGAAAATGGGCTTTTTGTAGTGGAGGAGATCAAAAGGCACGTGGTCACCAGGGGTATGTTGGCGAAGATGGCTACCACAGGTTGAACATTCTTGAGGTGCAAAGGCTTATCCGTTTTATGCCTAAGGCAGTTATTTGCGTTGTGCCTGGTTGGGCCGTGGGCGGTGGCCACAGTCTTCACGTGGTTTGTGACCTTACCCTAGCCAGTAAGGAACATGCGATCTTTAAGCAGACAGATGCAGATGTAACCAGTTTTGATGCCGGTTATGGTTCAGCATACCTGGCTAAAATGGTAGGGCAGAAGAAAGCCAGGGAAATATTCTTCCTGGGTAGAAACTATTCCGCACAGGAAGCCTACGAAATGGGCATGGTGAATGCGGTGATCCCTCACGATGAGCTTGAGGATACTGCCTATGAGTGGGCGCAGGAAATCATGGCGAAGTCTCCAACCTCTATTAAAATGCTGAAATTTGCGATGAACATGACCGATGACGGTATGGTTGGGCAACAGGTTTTTGCAGGGGAGGTAACCAGGCTTGCTTATATGACCGATGAGGCCAAGGAGGGAAGAGATGCGTTCCTCGAAAAAAGACAGCCCAATTTCGAAAAGAAATGGATTCCTTAAAATATTAACGGTTTAGAATAAAAAATATATCTTAGTTAAATTCTAAATCTGTTATTATGAAAAATTTATCCTTTTTATTGCTTTTATTCTCTTTAATCGCCTGTACAGAATCTGAGGTGTTTTCAGAGCCTGAAATGGATGCTGGATTAGAGCAGGAAAAAATAGCAGACCAAGAAGGTTCAAATGAAACTGAGGATGAAAGCAAGCCGGAAGAGGGGACTGAAGAAGATGAAAATCCGAGTGTTGAGATAGATCTTCCGCAGGTGTGGAAATTATTTAAGCTTACCTGTGATTCATCAGGAAATTGTGGGAGTACCGGGGAGGATTTGCCTTACCGGGATACTTATACTTTTTCCGCAGATTTTACTGTTAAAAAACTGAGAGTCAAAGATGGTGACACCCTTAAGATTGAAGGTGATTTTAAGGTGTCTGAAACTGAATTTAATACCTATGCCTTTAATATTTTTTATGAGGGAGAGGTAGCCGTTGAAGATATTGATATCATTTCCAGCTGCATGGGCCGGGAAGAATATCTTTTTATTACTGAAGAGGACCATGGTGTTTTGAAAAATAGTACCGACGCTTGCGATGGGCCTCGGCTGTATTACTCCCAAGTTAAGGAATAGTCAATATATTAGTGCATAAAAAAGGCCATGATCTGCATCATGGCCTTTTTATTTTTATGTGATCCAGCTTATCTCAATTTTGGATATTTCGCCGGGTTAGATTCATGCATGATCGCATAAATTTTCTCATAGATATCTTCTGCCGATGGTTTAGAGAAATAATCTCCATCTGTTCCGTAAGCAGGCCTGTGTTCTTTTGCAGTAAGCGTTTGCGGTTTACTGTCCAGGAATCTGTAGGCATTCTGCTCATCAAGTATCTTTTGTAGAATATATGCTGAGGCTCCTCCAGGAACATCCTCATCTATTACGAGCAGTCTATTGGTCTTTTCAACGCTTTTTACGATGTCATGGTTCACATCAAATGGAAGCAAAGACTGAACATCGATCACTTCAGCATGAATATCTACTTCCTGAAGTTCTTTGGCCACGTCTTCTACGATCCTGAGAGTAGAACCATAAGATACGAGGGTGATGTCTTTACCCTCGCGAACTGTTTCAGTTACTCCTACAGGTGTTTTTAATTCTCCCAGGTTGGTAGGAAGTTTTTCCTTAAGGCGGTAACCGTTAAGGCACTCTACCACTAAAGCAGGCGTGTCCAGATCCAATAAGGTGTTATAAAATCCTGCAGCTTTGGTCATATTACGTGGAACAAGCACGTACATCCCACGAAGGAGATTTAAAAGTCCTCCCATTTGCGAACCACTGTGCCAGATTCCTTCCAGGCGATGACCTCTGGTTCTTACTATTAGCGGAGCTTTTTGTTTTCCTTTGGTCCTGTAATGCACCGTGGCAAGGTCATCACTCATTCCTTGCAAACAGTACATTACATAATCCAGGTACTGAATTTCGGCGATAGGCCTGAGTCCTCTCATGGCCATCCCGATACCCTGTCCAAGAATGGTTGCCTCCCTGATGCCTGTATCAGAAACCCTGAACTTTCCGTATTTCTTTTGAAGTCCTTCCAGTCCCTGGTTTACATCACCGATCTCTCCGGAATCCTCACCGAAGATCAAAGTTTCAGGCCTGATGTTGAATATGGCGTCAAAGTTATCTCTTAGCACTATACGCGCATCTACTTCTTCAGCTTCTTCATCATAGGTTGGCAAAACTTCTACCTGAGTATCTTCTTCCTTGTAAAGGTACGCGGCATAATCTTCGTAAGCCTGCTCATCAAACTCATTTAGCCAGTTGATCAGGGCTTGTTTTTCTGAAGTTTCGTCACCAATTAAATATCTTAATACTTTCCTGGCCGAAGAAACGAGGTCCTTTTTAAGGGGCTCCTTAGTACCAGAAATCTCTTTCTTAATTGAGTTGATGAAGTTTGCATTCGAACTTGAGGCCGCAGCATCATCCAGCAGTTTCACCAGTTCCTTCTGCTTGGTAAGGGTAGGTTTCAGGTAAGCTGTCCAGGCATTATGCTTGGCGGTTCTTACTTCCTTCTTAATGCTTTTTTCAAGCTCATCTAATTGGTCTGCAGTCGCAAAATCATTTTCGATCATCCACTCCCTGAACTTGAGGTTGCAATCATGCTCTTTTTCCCAGTTCAGCCTTTCTTCAGACTTATATCTCTCATGAGATCCTGAAGTAGAATGACCCTGGGGCTGGGTTAGCTCAATTACATGGATAAGAACAGGACAATGCTCTTTTCGGGCAATTGCTGAAGCCTTTTCGTAGGTGTCTACCAATTTTGGATAATCCCATCCTTCAACTACAAAGATCTCGTAACCTTGATTTTCTTCATCTCTCTGGAATCCTTTAAGGATCTCAGAAATATTTTCTTTGGTGGTCTGGTGTTTTGCATGAACCGAAATTCCGTATTCATCATCCCAAACGTTCATCACCATCGGTACCTGTAATACACCTGCTGCATTGATGGTTTCCCAAAAATGGCCTTCACTGGTACTTGCATTACCAATGGTTCCCCAGGCGATCTCGTTTCCGTTATCCGAAAATTTTTCAGCGTCTATACCCTCTACATTCCTGTAGATCTTAGAGGCCTGGGCTAGGCCAAGTAATCTTGGCATCTGCCCGGCAGTGGGAGAAATATCTGAACTGGAGTTCTTTTGCTCCATTAGGTTTTTCCACTCTCCGTTCTCGTCCAGGCTGTGGGTCATAAAGTGACCGCCCATCTGGCGACCGGCAGACATGGGTTCATTTTCTATATTGGTATCGGCATAAAGGCCGGCAAAAAATTGTTCTGGGGTAAGTTCGTTAATAGCCATCATGAAGGTTTGATCACGGTAGTAACCCGATCTAAAATCTCCATTTTTAAAGGCTTTTGCCATAGCTAACTGAGGTACTTCCTTTCCGTCTCCAAATATTCCGAACTTCGCTTTTCCTGTAAGTACTTCTCTTCTTCCTAAAAGGCTGCACTCCCTGCTGGTTACGGCAGTTTTGTAGTCTTCAAGAACCTGAGACTTAAATTCATCAAATGAAATTGAATTTTCAGTTTGTGTTTCGCTTTGCATGAACATATTTTTGAATGGTAACAAATGTAACGAAAACTATGATTAAATACAATTCAAATTTTTGAGCTAAAATTGATAATAATATAATTTTAACCTTTAATTATTGTTTATTTTAGAATTAATAGCTTCGTTAATAAGAATTCGTTGATAATACCGAAATTGAACTAAGGATGCGTTAAAAATTCATTTTTAGGAACTTAGTACCAACGCCTGGTAAACAGCCTGATAAGGGTATTAAGGTCTAGCGCCACAATAAATCTTATCCTTTGATCATAGTTTGGCTCATCTATTTCCCAGCCAAGGCTCGAATAAACGGGAAAGAAAAGTTCAAAGTAATCCTGTACAAGGCTTACCCTTATCCCGGAGTCGAATAGAAGCTCTCCCGAATCGCCTTCATTTTTCACTATCCCCACATCCCCGTAGGCGTAGATCCAATTCCAGATATTGGTACTGGCATTAGCAGTCATAAGCCATTGATTGGCAAATTCCGGCTGCAATTGTGATTTAAAACCTCCTTCGGCCACGATTATCTGCTGGCTGAATAATCCGCTTCCCTGGCTACGACCGTAATAATTGTAATCAAAAAGATAATCTGTTGGCCTGTCCAGAGCAAAACTGAAATAGTCGTCAGACATCGCGTCGTTATATAGAAAAGTTCCGGCAAAGAATCTGAGATTTATCTGCCTGTTATTGGTGAAAAGTTTTCGGTACTCTGCCGTAAGTGAAACTTTACTGAACTTATCTGATAGCTGGTAATCGAAGGAAGCGGTTAAGTGCTTCAGGAAATTCGGGTTGCTATAGGTATACCTTACATTAAAGACGTTGTAATTCGGCTGCAAAAGAGGAGCTTCAGGATTCTCATCCCGGTGCACGTTAATATTCCTGATGGACAGCCTTTGCCTTTCGTTACTCCTCAAATAGGAGTTTCGGAAAGAAAATACCAGGAAAGGGCTGTATTTTTCATAGAAAAGGCCATAACCATAAGAAAAACGTGAGCCGCCAATTCCGTAGAAAATACTGTATAGCTCCTTATTTTCAAACTGATGGGTGTTATAAACCGACGCAGAGCCTACCAGAGTATTACTGTTTAATCCGTATTTCGGGGAGATCGAGAAATTAAAGGTCCTGCTTAAAAAGGTTTTGTTATAGAGCTTTGGGCCAATGGCAACACCATCGTAAAGGTTATATTCAAATTCAGGCATAAAGAAAACCTGGTGATACCTAGGATCCTCTATATCCTGCAGCAACCTGAACTGAATTGGTTTGTCAAGTAGCTTGGTGACTCCCTTGTAGTTATTCCTTTGGTTAAATTCAGGGATTTCCTGCTCGTAATTGAGAGCAAGCCTCTGTATACCATTATTAGGGATCGTAATGCTCAGGGTGTCACGAATATCCTCGACCCAGGTTTTATAAATAACCTCTTTTTCCCTTAGGCCATATAAGCTCACTGGCATGTCGTTATCTCTAAGGTTTTCCAGGGTAACCCTTAAGGAATCATCCCTTTTTTCGACATTCCTGATCTTAAAATCGATCTTTTTATTGGTGCCTACATAATCTTCAAAGAACCAGGATATATCCTTGGAAGCATTTTTCTGAAGTATCCTCCTGAAATCCTCATCGGTAACCTTTTTCAGTTTATAATCAGAATAAAATTCTGAAATAGATTTCTTTACTGATTCATCTCCCAGGAATTCCTCCAGATATTTTATCCCAGCCCCGGCTTTATAGGCATTGGCAATGTTCTTATTGAATTTCACCAGGGAATCCTGGCTGGTGGTTAGTGGCTGGTCAAGGTTCAACCTGGCCATGTTCATATACAGGAACTGGTATTGATCGTTGAATTCGAGGTCGGCAGCATGGAACCAGCGAATTCCAATGATCTTGCTCAGGTTGCCAATAAGCTTCATTTTTGGATAATAGGTGTCCACATAATCCATCATGAGTGAGACCATGATGGCATCGGTCACCCATTTCTCTTTCCTGGGGTCAATGAAAATGGTATTCTGAAGGTAATTGTTCGTGATCGTTTTGAACAGCTTGATATCATACTGAAACCCATCAGGAAAGGGCCTTATAAAACTCGGTAACTGGTTAAGGCCATATATGGGGCTTTTCTGATAATCGTCCTGAGTAATGAAAATATTCTCGTGGGGATATTCGCCAAGCCTTTTATCCAGGAAACCCACCACTCTTTCAAGGATAGTATTCTTAATGTCGAACTGTATATCCTCGTCCTGAATGTTTGTGATCACCTGGTTAGAGTTCGCACTAATCGACTCAAAGATAAAGGAAGTAGTCAGATACATCTCGCTGTCTACCCGGTCTTCCCCTTTAAAATTAATGGTTTTGAAACCCTGCCTGGTTTCGGTCCTCGTAAGATCCAGTCCGGAAGCGGCATAATATTCGGTGGGAATATCCAGCTTGATTTCAATGTCGTAAGGCTTCACATATTGGAGCCCCAGGTCCTGGTGGCTATAGAGTTTCCAGCCGTTGTCCAGCGGGGCAGGAACCATGTACCAGTATCTTAACTTGTAATTTCCCAGGTTGTCCCTACCGTAACGGGTAAATTTGTCATTAGGTATCTTAAGAGCGTAGTTGAGATTTAAGGTAAGCGTGTCGCCTGGGGCGAGGGGATCTTCCAGCATGATCCTGACCAGGTCCACGACATTCCCGGGACGGTCCCATTTGAGTTGATTTCCCGGCTGGTCGCTTACCGAATTTATGGTGGTATGGCCCCGTTCTTCATCTTTGGCAAAATGAAAACGTCTCGCATAATCTTCTGCGAAACGTTTTGCCAGTGCCGAGGTTTTGGAACTAAAAGCATTGTTCCAGTCGTTCAGATATATGGTTTCCAGGGGCCTGCTTTCGGTATTTACAAACTTTATCTGCTGGCCTATTTCAATAGTATGCAAACTATCAATTAGACGCGCATTCACATTGATGACATTCTGAGCAGAAAGGCATCCCGTGAAAACAAAAAGAATGAGGAAAAACCGAAGGTATTTCAACTGGTCGTAGATTTAGTACTGATAAGCAATCAGGGCTAAATATAATCAATCTTTAAAACCCCCAATAGTCCTGTTAACTAGAAATTAGGACTTAAATTATATTCGCCGTAGAACTTATCCAGGATTTCGATCACCTCGTCTTCGGTATCTACCACCTGAACCAGGTCTATATCTGCCGCGCTAATGTTCTGAAAGTTATCAAGTAATGTGCTCTTGATCCAGTCTACGAGTCCACTCCAGAATTCGCTTCCTACCAGAATGATCGGGAATTTATCGATCTTATGGGTCTGGATAAGGGTGATGGCTTCGAAAAGTTCATCCAGGGTTCCAAAACCTCCCGGCATTACCACAAATCCCTGGGAATATTTTACGAACATTACCTTTCTCACGAAAAAATAATCGAAATCAAGGCTCTTGTCATTGTCTATATATGGGTTATCATGCTGCTCGAAGGGTAGCTCAATATTTAAACCTACCGAAGTACCACCGGCGAGGTGAGCTCCTTTATTTCCTGCTTCCATGATACCAGGACCACCACCTGTGATGACCCCGTAGCCATGGTCTACGATCTTTTTTGCGACCTTTTCTGCGAGCTTATAATATTTCATATCTGGCTTGGTCCTGGCCGAACCAAATATAGAAACACAGGGACCTATCTGGCTAAGCTTTTCATAGCCGTTAACGAATTCTCCCATGATCTTGAAAATGGCCCAGGAATCGTTGGTCTTTATCTCGTTCCAGGCCTTATTGACATTATGTTTTTTCATATTTAATTATTAATGTAATTCCTTTTTAAGGAATCTCGCAGTATAACTTTTTTTATTCTTTACAATTTCTTCAGGTGTGCCCTTTGCAACCACCTTACCGCCACCTTTTCCACCTTCATACCCGATATCGATAATATAGTCGGCCATTTTTATAACATCCATGTTATGTTCAATAATGAGAACGGTATTTCCTTTATTGGTCAATTTATTCAATACTTCCATGAGTACACGTATGTCTTCGAAATGAAGACCGGTTGTTGGCTCGTCTAATATATAGAAAGTATTCCCGGTATCACGCTTGGAAAGTTCGGTAGCAAGTTTTATTCGCTGCGCCTCTCCTCCAGAAAGGGTGGTAGATTGCTGTCCCAGGCTAATATAGCCTAAACCAACATCCTGTATGGTTTTTAGTTTTCTAAATATCTTCGGAATGTTCTCAAAGAAAGGGGTTGCCTCGTCTATGGTCATTTCCAGAATATCGGCAATAGACTTGCCTTTATATCTTATTTCGAGGGTTTCCCGGTTAAAGCGTTTGCCCTGGCAGGTTTCGCATTCCACGTAAACATCTGGCAGGAAGTTCATTTCTATGACCCTTAAACCACCGCCTTTACAGGTTTCACATCTCCCGCCCTTAACGTTAAAGCTGAACCTTCCAGGTTTATAGCCCCTAATAAGCGCCTCTGGCGTTTTAGCAAAAAGGCTTCGTATTTCTGAAAACACACCGGTATAGGTGGCAGGATTAGATCTTGGAGTCCTCCCGATAGGGCTTTGATTGATATCTATCACCTTATCTATATGCTCCAGACCCTTGATGCTCTTATATGGTTTAGGTTTCTTTACTCCATTGAAGTAATGTGCGTTCATGATAGGGTATAGGGTCTCATTGATAAGGGTAGATTTACCACTTCCAGAAACACCGGTTACCGCGATCATTTTCCCTAAGGGAATGCTGATATTTACCTTTTTAAGGTTGTTCCCGGTTGCTCCTTTGAGTTCTATTTTTTTGCCATTACCTTTTCTTCTTTCCTTTGGAACTGGAATTTCTTTATCTCCACTCAAATAATCGGCAGTAAGGGTTTTATGCTCCATCAGTTCAGCTGGAGTACCCTCACTAATGATCTCTCCTCCATGCTTGCCGGCGCGAGGGCCAATATCTATTACGTGGTCTGCTCTTTCGATCATATCCTTATCATGCTCTACCACGATGACGGTATTCCCTATATCTCGAAGAGATTCCAGTGAATTGATCAGTTTTTCGTTGTCTCTCTGGTGCAGGCCGATACTAGGTTCGTCCAGAATATAAAGAACGCCTACCAGTTGAGAACCTATCTGGGTGGCCAGCCTTATTCGCTGAGCTTCTCCACCAGAAAGAGATTTGGAACTACGGTTAAGGTTAAGGTATGTTAATCCTACATCCAACAGGAACTGTAATCTCGCCCTGATCTCTTTGATCACCTCTTCAGCGATCTGAAGCTGCTTTTCGCTAAGGTTCTTTTCGATCCCTTCGAACCAGGCAAAGAGGTCGGTGATATCCAGGTGGGCCAGTTCAGAAATATTCTTGTCGTGGATCCTGAAGTAGAGAGCTTCCTTCTTTAAACGAGAGCCTTCACAATTAGGACAGATAACCTTATCCATATATTCTTTAGACCAACGCCTTAAAGAGGAAGAGTCATTATTATTATAGGTGGTTTCGATAAAGTTCGCCACCCCTTCAAAATCTATCTTATAGTCTCTTGTAATACCCAGGGATTTAGATTCCCTGGAGAATTTTTCTTTTCCTCCATGCAGGATCATTTCCAGGGCTTCATCGGGAATTTTCTCGATGGGATCGGTCAGTTTAAAATCAAACCTTTCTGAAATAAGTTCCAGCTGGGAAAATACCCAATTCTTCTTCTGTGGTCCATGCGGAGCAAGCCCCCCGTTCTTAATGGAAAGGGACCTGTCTGGAATGATCTTATCAATATTTACCTGGTAAAGGCTGCCTATGCCGTTACATTTTGGGCAGGCTCCTTTAGGTGAATTAAATGAAAAGCTGTTTGGTTCAGGGTTAGGGTAACTTATACCCGTGGTAGGGCACATCAGATTTCGGCTAAAGTACCGGATGTTACCTGAATCCTGTTCCAGGATCATTAAAGTATCATCGCCATGGTACATGGCAGTTTTGATGCTTTCGTCCAGCCGTTTGTCTGAATCTGGTTTTTCTTCAATTTTCAGGCGGTCTATTACGATTTCGATATCATGGGTTTTGTATCGGTCCAGCTTCATGCCTTTCTCGATATCTACAACCTCGCCGTCTACTCTAACCTTCAAAAACCCCTGTTTCGCGATCTGTTCGAAAAGTTCGCGGTAATGTCCTTTACGGCTTCGGATTACCGGGGCAAGTATATTCACCCTTTTACCGGTAAAATCCTTGATGATGAGATCCTTAATCTGGGAATCGGTATAGCTTACCATTTTCTCCCCGGTATTATAACTGTAGGCTTCGCCGGCACGGGCGAAAAGCAATCGAAGGAAGTCATAGATCTCTGTAATGGTTCCTACGGTACTTCTGGGATTTTTGCTGGTGGTCTTCTGTTCAATAGCAATTACAGGAGAGAGGCCTTCAATTTTATCTACATCGGGTCTTTCCAGGCTTCCAAGGAATTGTCTTGCGTAGGCCGAAAAGGTTTCGATATAACGCCGCTGTCCTTCCGCGTAAATGGTATCAAATGCCAGTGAAGATTTACCCGATCCTGAAAGTCCTGTGATCACCACAAGCTTTTCCCGGGGGATATTAACATCTATATTCTTTAAGTTATGGACGCGGGCTCCTAATACTTCAATTCTATCTTCAGTTTTTGCCATAAAATTTTTCAAGTGGGCAAAGTTACTTATTGTATTATTATTTAGAAAGCTAATGTCAATCAACTGATGTTAAGATACCTGTAAAATTAGAGCCTTTGTAGGGACAGGCTATAAATCGATTAAAAATTAAGTTAAAAATGTATGGTCATTTAGGTGGCACTTTAGAATTTTTAGCTAGCTTTTAACATACTGAATGTCAGGATAATATTACTTGAATTTTTATAGCTTATGGGGGAAATCACCTATATTTGAAAAATCCGAAAATCACTTACCCAGATCTTTCTTTTAAATTTTTGAACATCCTTTTATGCCAGGAAAACAGGCCCCTGTATTTCTAGATAATTATTGTTTATTCTTTTTAATGCAGTTTGATGATGGAAAAAAGACAACTTCTAATCGTAAGTAGAAACGAGGATTTAATAGATAAGCTAGTAGAACACTTAAGTCTAAGTTACGATATCACCACCGAAAAGTCTATTCACGTTGCTTACAACAGCGCTTTGAACCTTTTACCGGATATTATTTTATTCGATAAGAACTCATATACTAAGAATTCAGATTTCCGGAATCTGAGAAATTTCAAGTCTACTCATTTTCTTGCCAAAAGTTTCCTGATCGTATATGGAAAAGAGGATGACCTGAATATTCTGAAAAAGCGGTATAAATCTGTAATTGATGAATATATTTCAGACCATACCGAAATTGAGGTCATTGCGTCCAGGATCAGAAAGGATGATAAATGTAAAAGCTTTAATTACTGGCATGATTGCTTTATGGGGCTTTTCAATTTAATGACCCAACCCATTCTCTTGCTTCAGCAGAACAATATCATTGCTATGAACGATTCCTTCAAGAAAACTTTCAGAGTTAAGAAAACCGATGGGCTAAAGCTAACCGATTTCGTCAATATTGAGAACAAGGCCAAGGTAAAGACCAGTCTTAGGAATTTTTCCCGTGGCAAGCACATGAAAGCGGTGACTACAACCTCTCTTTTAGTCCATAACGATAAACTGAGAAATGCGAAAATTAGTTTTTCAAAACTGAGCAGGAATATAACCGATCAGTTCATTATGTTCATAGATTTTTCTGGAGAGGAATATTTCATGGACGACAGGATAGGTAGCCATGCAGACCAGGTAGAGAAATGTTTTAAGGAGAATAGTGAGATGGCTGAGTTTAGTTTTACTAAAAGGGAAAAGGAAATCATCTCCCTGTTATGCAAGGGTTATAAAACCAAGGAGATCTCTGATGCTTTGTTCATTTCTCCAAAGACTATTGAGAAGCACCGATCTAATATCATTAAAAGGACCAATTCTGAAACCATCCTTGAAAGTATAATCTACGCGATCAACCATAATTTAGTCGACTTTCCAAAATCCTAAAGAATTCTTAAAACACTAATAAACAGTGTATTATTGAATAAATAGGGGGGATTTCCCCCATGCACTTCAAGAATCCAGTTTCATACATTTACATTGATTCTGATAAGAATGTCTTGCCCCCGATACTTATTTGAAGATTCCTACACCCCCCAAATCACTTTTATTTATTGATCTGTTACTGTTCTTTCCCCTGGGAAAGGTCTGTATAAACTTTATTAACCATTCTAAATACTATTAACCAAATTCTACTGATATGAAAAAATAGATTACTCTTTTCAATTCTTTTAGTGCCCAAATCTTATTAGATCCCGAGATCCCATTATGACCACTGTTTTAACGGGAAGAGATTATGAGTTAAACATTTTAAACCATTCTAAATTTTATAAACCAAAACTTCGTAATTATGAAAAAAATCAATCAATTACTGGCTTATTGCGCTGTATTTGCGCTAATTCTGGCCGGTTGTTCTAAAGATGAGCCCGGGAACGTTCAAGACCCCGGAAATTCTGAAATCGCGGTCCTTGAATTAGGACCAGTTCTAGTTGACCTTGATAATTCTAGGCAACAAATCACACCTGATGAGACTCCAGAATGTGTTGGAGATACTCCGGCTTATGCAAGATTAAGGCTGGAATATGGTAGCGGGAATACTGAGATCGTTACCAATGTAGACATCACTTCAGATAGTGATGGGAATCTTTTTACCAAATACAGTGAAGAACTGGAAATTCCAATTCCATCGGGAGAAACTACCGTTTCGGTTACTTTAACAGATTTCGTCGTTTATAACGACAACGATATGGTAATTTGGGTAGCACCGAAGGAAGATAGTGAATTTGAAGACTTTGTAACTAATCCTTTAGATAATGAATGGTTATTAAGAGCGGGATCCAAGAATTATCAAGAAGTAGAGGTGATCTGTTTTGACGATAGGGAAGTTAATAATTATGGTTATCAATTCTTTGATATTACACCGATACCCCTTATTAAGTTCTGCGTATTTGGAAACTATTGTCCACCATCAGGAAGGCATTATGTTGCAGCATATCGCGTAAATGTTTATGAGAGTGACAATGGTGACAAAGGTGATCTTATCTGGTCTCGTGAGAGATTAGTTGAGGGTGAAGGCAATGATGCTTATGCCGACCCATTATGTTTTGAGCTACCTAATAGGTTAGATATAGACGACAATGAGGAGCAGTATTATTTTGAATTTATCCTTCTTCCAGACACTCCTGGATATGACGGAGGTGAAGAACTATTTGCAGAAGGTCCAATAACAGTAGCCGAGATTGAATTGTTCTTCGGTGAAAATGGAACTTTAGATTACTACCACTTCCAGTACGGTTGTGACGGAGGTGTACCACCGCCATTTGGCAGACCTGAAACCAAGAGATATAAAGCCTGTATCAAATATCTTGATTCAGAAGATGAAGTAGCTGGATTTGCTTACCTGTCTCTTAACGGTACTGTATTAGAAGCAGCAACCTCAGTATTCGGATTGAAATTCGGGGAACAACATCCTCAGCATATCCATCAAAATGCATCTTGCTCCGATCCTGGAGGTATTACTATCGCACTAGATGATGCTAATGGAGACTTCCCTATACCAATCAATGTTAATGGAGCTTCATTCATTAATTATTACGAAATCATTCCAAATGTCTTCGATCAAAATTTACAGGATCGAACCATAGTAATTCATGGTAAGGATGATGCTAACGGTGATTACCAGGAGCTAGCACCAGTTGCTTGTGGCGAATTCGAAGAATATTAAAAGATAAATCAAAAGCCCGGCTCTTCATAGAGCTGGGCTTTATATCAAATATTAACCATTCTAAATATAAATTATGAAATTATTAAAAACCTATTTGGCTCTGTTTGCCATATCTCTAACCCTATTCACATCTTGTAGTAAAGATGAAACAGTTCAGGGGGATGTACCAAATGATGTGGCTAGTTTATACCTGGGTCCCGTGCTCGAAGGTATGGATAGTCAATCCAGGCAGCAGATCACCCCAGATGATACCCCAGAATGTTCAGATCTTCCTGCGGCTTATGCGCAAATCAGAATAATATATGGGGAGAATGATACCGAAGTGGTAGCAATAGTAGAAATTCTTACCGATGATGACGGAAATTTGTTCACGGCATATAGTGAAGAACTTGAAATTCCTGTCGCTAGTGGCCAAACCTCTGTTTCAGTAACACTTACCGATTTTGTGGTATGGAGTGATTTACCGGCGAATGGAGGAGTAGTTATTTGGGTCGCTCCTAAGACTGGAAGTGATTTTGAAGATTTTGTAACTGAACCTTTGGATAATCAATGGAATTTAAGAGCAGGCTCTAAGAACTATCAACAGGTAGAAGTAATTTGTTTTGATGATAGGGCGGTGAATCAATACGGTTATCAATTCTTTGATATTGTACCAAGGCCACTTTCAGAACTTTGTGTTTTTGCAAATTATTGTTTAACACCTGGTGGAAGAGACCGGGTAGCAAATTATACTTTTGATCTATATACCTATTCCGGAGAAACTGCGGAAGATAACCCGATAACCAATGCAAGTCTTTATACTTTAATTAATAATGATAATGACTCACCAGTTACAGGTTTAGATGGTGAATCTTACTACGCAGAGCCACTTTGCTTGCCGATTCCTAAAGGAGACGATGAGAATGGAGATGTTCCTTATTTATATTGGGAAATGAATCTTGAAGACTGGGAAGATTATTATGGAGAAGCACCTGATCTTCAACTTTCGGGTTACCTCACTTGGAATCAGGTTAAGAGCTATTATAATGACGATAACACTATAGATTATATTCACCTATTCTTTAACTGTGAAGAATGTCCAGAAGGAGACGGTACAGATGGAGATGGAGATGGAATTGAGGATGCTTGTGACAATTGTCCAGATAATACGAACTCAGATCAGGCTGACAGAGATGGTGACGGAGTTGGAGATGCTTGCGACGATTGTCCAGATGAACCTGGAACCGGAGGCTTCGGTTGTCCGGATGCTCCTTGTTTCGATCAACCAGATCCTGACGGTGACGGGGTGAGAGGAGATTGTGATAATTGTCCAAATGTTCCTAATACAGATCAAACTGATACTGACATGGATGGATTTGGAGATGCCTGTGATTTCTGTCCGGATGATGCAAGTGAATCAAATCTAGATTCAGACGGAGATGGTGTTGGAGATGCTTGTGACGACTGTAAGGATGAGTTTGGTAATCCAGATAATTTTGGTTGTCCAGATGCTCCATGTTTCGATCAACCAGATCCTGACGGTGATGGTATTAGAGGAGATTGTGATAATTGTCCTAATGTTCCTAATACAGATCAAACAGATACCGATTTGGATGGAGTAGGAGATGCCTGCGAAAAATGTCCAGGATTTGATGATAACGATGATGCAGATTCTGATATGGTCCCTGACGGATGTGACCAATGTCCAGGATTTGATGATGGAGAGGATGCAGATTCAGATGGAGTGCCAAACGGCTGCGATGTGTGTGAAGATGGAGACGACAACCTGGACGATAATAATAACGGAATTCCAGATGATTGTGAAACTCCTACAGGTGGAGCCTGTGAGACTGCATTTATGTTTGGAGATATAACAATAAATTCTCTGGCAAATGCAAATAGATGGGGTTGGGTTGAATTATTTGACGATGGAGATGGAGATTCTCAACAATATCCAATCTGGGCAGGTGCCGGCCAAAATGATACCAGCAAGGGAACCCAGGTTGGTAATGCTACTGTCACGCTACTAGATGATGGAGATGTCCAATTAAGCATAAATCTTTTTGAAGGATTCTCATTTGAAGAATTGCATGTGAATTTGTCTGAAGGTCAACCTTCTGGTAACACAGCGAAAGCTCCTGGCCAATATAACAGGAATAATGAAGTAAGCGCTGATATATTGGAATATACTTTTGACTTCAATAATTCAGACGGAGATTTCTATATCATAGTTCATGCAGTTGCATGTGGAATAGATGATTAAAAAAAATCCAGCCGGAATATGTTCCGGCTGGATTATATAACCTTTAACCTTCTGAAGCGGAAGGGAAATTTTAACCATTCTAAATATTAACTAAAACTTTTATTATGAAAACAATTAAATTTTATTTGGCGGCATTCGCCGTATGTTCTTTGCTCCTAACATCATGCAGTAAAGATGAGGTAAGTCCAGATGATGCAATATCAGATAATATTGCGAGTCTTACCCTGGGTCCAGTTCTTCAGGGTGCAAATGTGAACAGGCAGCAGCAGATCACGCCTGAAGGAACTCCCGCATGTGCCTTAGATGTGATTCCAGCTTATGCAGAACTTAGATTAATTTATGGAACAAATAACATCGAGGTAATCACTACTGTAGAAATTGGAGTAGATAGTAATGGGGATCTTTTTACTAAATACAGTGAAGATTTGGAAATTCCAATCCCCTCTGGTCAAACCTCTGTTTCTGTAACCTTAACAGATTTTGTGGTTTATGACGAAAATGATGTGGTGATCTGGGTAGCTCCAAAAGAGGGCAGTACCTATGCTCAGTTTGTAACCGATCCTCTTAGTAACAACTGGAGCTTGAGGGCAGGTTCAAAAAATTATGAAGAAGTAGAAGTAATTTGTTTCGACGATAGAGAGGTAAATCTTTATGGATACCAGTTCTTTGATATCATTCCAGTTCCACTTTATGAATTCTGTATTTTTGCCAACTACTGTGATGATGATGGAAGGCATTATACAGCCGATTATGATTTTAATATCTATTTCTATGATGGAAACAGGGAAGATGGTAAAGGAGAATTAATTTATGAAGAAGATAGTCCTTTAGGTCCAATAACCGGAGATGATAATGGTACATATTGGGCAGAACCCTTATGTATTGCCGTTCCTGGTCCTGGAGACCTAGCTTCAGATGTACCATATTTAGTATTTGAGGCGACCGTTATTGATTGGCCGAATTATTATACTGTTGATGGTAATGTAGAAACTACTACCCAAATGCTTACTTGGGAAGTGATTGAGTCTCTTCTTGATAGGGATGGCGATGATGAAACCACTAATTACTGGCACATCTTCTTTAATTGTGATGAAGAAGACGGCCCTAGTGGAAATCTTTAAAAATAGTTGAAAACCTAACCCGGAAAATTCCGGGTTAGGTTCTAATTCGGTACTATTTTATCTTAACCCTAAACCAAAAATGATGAGATTTATAAATAAGTATTTGGCAGTTTTTGCCATATTATCCTTGATGGTTTCTTCTTGTACCAAAGATGAAACAATTCAGGAAATTAATGACGTTCCTGGGGACGTAGCCAGGTTAAGTCTGGGGCCCGTAATACAGGCCATGGATTTGAACAGACAGGAGATAACCCCAGATGAAACACCGGAATGTTCTGATCTGCCAGCCGCTTATGCGCAGATAAGGTTGGAATATGGAGATGATAATGAAGAGGTGATAACTGTCGTAAAGATTTTAAAGGATGACGACGGAAAACTTTTCACGGCCTATAGCGATGATCTGGAAATACCGATTCCTAGCGGGGAAACTTCTGTTTCGGTAACACTTACCGATTTTGTAGTATGGAGTGATTTACCAGCAAATGGGGGAGTAGTTATTTGGGTTGCTCCAAAAGATGAAAGCGATTTTGCTCAATTTGTGAGTGATCCGCTTAGTAATAATTGGAGCCTAAGAGCAGGCTCAAAGAATTACCAGGAAGTAGAAGTAATATGTTTTGATGATCGTGAAGTGAATCTATATGGATATCAGTTCTTTGATATCATACCTGTTCCACTTTCAGAGCTTTGTGTTTTTGCCAATTACTGTCTTACACCTGATGGAAGACACAGAGTGGCAAATTACACTTTCGATCTTTATACCTATTCTGGAGAAGTAATTGAAGAAAACCCGGATCCAAGCGGATCTATGTATACCTTGATCAATGAGGGCGATGATACACCTGTTACAGGTTTAGACGGGGAATCTTATTATGCTGAACCACTTTGTTTGCCAATTCCTAAAGGAGATGATGAGAATGGAGATGTCCCATATTTATACTGGGAAATGTCTCTTGAAGATTGGGAAGGTTATTATGGGGCAGCACCTAACCTTGAACTTTCAGGGTACCTTACCTGGAATCAAGTTAAGATGTATCTAGACAAGGATGGAGATGATGCTACCGTGGATTATATCCATATTTTCTTCAATTGTGAGGATGGCGACGGACCTGATCCCTGTGACTTGGATGATCCTGATGCAGATTGCGATGATGATGGCATAGATAACGGCGATGAAAATGAAGGCTGTAAAAATAATCCTGATCCAGATTGCGGTGAGGAAACATGTACCAATCCAACTACCTGGTACAGAGATCAAGATGGGGATGGATTTGGAGACCCAAATACCACCCAGGAAGAATGTGAGCAACCAGAAGGTTATGTCGATAATAATAGCGATTGCGATGATACTAATGATAATATTGGAGAAGCAATAACCTGGTATAGAGATCAAGATGGAGATGGATTAGGAGATCCTAGTATTACTGAGGTGGCATGCGAGCAACCAACTGGATTTGTTGACAATGCCAATGACCCATGTCCGGAAGACGAAACAAACACTTGTAACGTTGCATGTGATGATACAAATCCAAATGCTGACTGCGATGATGACGGCACCTTGAATAAATGTGATACAGATAATCCAAATTATCCCACATTCGATTGTGATGGAGACAATGTTCCCAATGGGCAAGATGATTGCCCCACCGAGGCGCCTGAATTAGTAGATTATAATATGGATGGCTGTGAAGACATACCAGACACCTGTGATTTCACGACCGATAATGACTGTAGTTTAATTGTTTGGGATCAGACTACAGCATCCGGAGGAGATCCTTTCTACGGAATTGATCTAAATGGTGAGAATATTGGAAGTGTGTCCATATCCTTAGACGGAAATAATGATGTAGTGATTGAATTAAACTTGGATATCGACTATTTATTAGATGATATATATATAGTGTTGGATGACGGCACTCCGCTATGTAGGTCAAATGTTGGTCAAGGTTTAAATGAGTTCACTATTCCAGGAACTTTTTCCGAACAACAATCAGTTCTTATCTATGCCAATGTGTGTCCTGCAACAACTAATTAATTTTTAACCCGTCTCAATTATTTGACCGGGGGGTGACTAATTTTGCGGGTTAAATACTCATTCCATTGTGGAATGTGTGGAGCTGTCCGAATTCTTTCGGACAGCTTTTTTTATTTTAAAAAGAAAAATTATTCAGATTTGAAATATTTGATATAAGTTGGAATAGGTTAGAGAAGGTTTTACAGGTCATAGATGCCTGTTTTTTTATGGAGATCCAGTAAAATAAACGCTTTCTAGATGTTCTAAAATTAAATTGCCCTTAGTTAAATTATTGACCCAAATCTTTACTGGTTTAAATTTGTTGAAGTTTTGTAAGAATTTGATTGTTAAAAAATTAGACCTTCATTTTCTAAAAATTTTTGGAATAGACTTTGTAAAACTCTGACCCGTAACACAAAATGTGAAATAAATTTAAATCAGAATTTAAAAGACCTATTTATGAGAAAATTGAAATTAATCTTCGTATTACCGGTTCTAGCATTTTTGGCCTGTAGCGAAGATCCAGTTTCCGACGAGATTGAAACTGGAAATGAGCCCCAAACTCAAACAAAAACCTCAAACCAAAGCAATACAGAAGTGGCCTTCCCTGATGAGGTTGGAACCAAAGAAGATATTTATTACACGGGATTAAAATTACCAGTGGAAAATGTCAATGGAAACTATGTGTATCAGGGTGATATTTTGATTCCAAGATCGAAAACATCAAAGAGCCCTGTTCAATTGATTTATGAGAAGGGAAAAGCTCCTCACCAAAAAAGTGTTGGGCGAACTAAGGCTTATTGGCCAGATAACACAGTTTATTACGAAATTGACGGTAGCTTACCAGATAAGAACAGAGTATATGACGCGATAAGTCACTGGGAAGCGAATACTAATATTCAATTCGTGAAAAGGTCTGGACAATCTAATTATGTATACTTTACTCCTGGATCTGGTTGTTCTTCTTATGTGGGAATGATAGGAGGTAAGCAAAATATAACTTTGGCTAGTGGTTGTACCACCGGTAGTACCATTCATGAGATTGGTCATGCTGTTGGACTGTGGCACGAACAAAGCCGTGTAGATAGAGACAATCATATAACCATACATTGGGACAACATTCAAAGTGGAAGAGAGTATAATTTCGAAACTTATGCCTCTGCTGGTTATGATGGAGACGAATTCACCACCAATTTAGACTTTGGATCAATTATGCTGTATAGTCCTTACTCTTTCTCTAGTAATGGAGAGCCTACAATTACCAGAAAAGATGGTTCGTTGTACGGAGCTCAAAGGAGCGGCTTGTCCAGCGGCGATATTGAAGGAGTAAACTCTATGTATCCCTCTGGAGGAGATGGTGGATCTGCCAACTATATTAACGGTGAGTACTACACTATTGAAGGATTAACTGTCTTAAGATATATGGATGAATGGTGGTATGATACTAGATTCGGTTGGAGAAAAGTTAAATTAGTTAATGGAAGTTGGGAATGGGCCTAACTTATAAATTATATGACCCGATTTTTAGTTTTAAAATCGGGTCTTTTTTTGTGTAAACAAAATGTTAAAACCACACCGATTGGGGATATAATACACAGTTAAAATTTTAACAATCTAAAACCTACAAGATAACCCAAATCGATAAAAGGTTTATTTTAACGTTGAAAAGCCTATCTTTTTATACTTTAAAATTTTCAAACCCAACCATACCAAATTTTACTTAAAACCTACTATTATGAAAAAAATCAAGTATTTACTAGCCTTGCCACTACTGGCCTTCATTTCATGTAATGAGGACAATGTCACAGAATCCTTTTCTGAGAATAAAGTAGACCAATCTGCTTTACCTTCCGCAAATGTCGAAGTCGCGTTTCCTGATAAATCAGGGATTGTTTCAGATATTTATTTCGCGGGAAAAAGGATGCCGGTGGAAGAGATCAACGGCAAATTTGTATACCAGGGGGATATTTTCCTTCCCGAGTCTGGAATTTCTAAGAGTCCGGTAGAATTAGTTTTAAAATCTAACGAGGACCCTTATTCGGTGAATAAAAGCGTGGGCCGTACCAAATTCTTCTGGCCAGAGAACACGGTTTATTATGCTATAGATCCTTCCCTGCCCAATCAGCAAAGGGTGTTGGACGCTATAAGCCACTGGGAGTCGAATACCGCAGTGCGCTTTGTGGAAAGGACTTCGGAATCCAACTTTGTATACTTTACTCCTGGAGGAGGATGTAGTTCTTACGTTGGAATGATTGGAGGGCAACAGCCAATTACACTGGCAGATGGTTGTTCTACTGGTAATACCATTCATGAGATTGGCCATGCCGTTGGATTATGGCATGAGCAAAGTCGTGCAGATCGCGATCAAACCATTGCGGTGCACTTTGAAAACATTATTTCGGGAAGGGAACATAATTTCTATACATATGTGGAAGCAGGATGGGATGGAGCAGAATACACTGCCGGATTGGACCTTGGCTCTATAATGATGTATAGTCCTTATTCTTTCTCTTCTAATGGTCAGCCCACCATTACCCGTAAGGACGGTTCAATTTATTCGGTACAGCGTTCACAACTTTCAGGAGGGGATCTCGAGGGAATCGAGGTTATGTATCCTGGTGCGGTTACAGAACCCGGACCAACTGAGCCGGAACCTACTAATCCTGAGCCAGAATATATCAATGGTGAATACTACGTGATAGAGGGAGTAATGGTGCTTAGAAAAGATGATACCTGGTGGGTAGAAAAAGGCAAGAACCTTAAGGAGGTAGAATTGATCAATGGTAGATGGAGATTCGTTAAATAAACAATCACAAAATAATTGAGGAGGCCGGTCATACCGGCCTCTTTTATTTTACTTCCAGCTCATTTAATTTTTCCTCTGAAAAATTCATTAAGTCTGCAAAGAATTTTTTGAACTCCTTCCTGAATTCTGAATAATGTTCCTGCAATTCTTTTACGGCCAGGTGCATATTCGATTTGCCGCCGGTCCGTTTATTCAGGCCTGAGAGTACTTGCCTGATACCTTCAATTTCAGCATAACTCAGCAACCAGTTGTCCCTTTCCATATAAGGTAGAAAATTCTTCACTTTTACCGGCAGGACTTCATAATGTTCATGCAAAAGCTGATAGAATTCCAGGGTGTATTTTTTTAGAGGAACGTTAGAATAACTATCCCAATCTGCTGCCAGAAAATGATCGTAAAAAATGTCCACGATGATGCCGCTATAATGCCCGTATACAGGAAAGAGCCTTTGCATGCTCTCCATAAAAACCGGATGGGTATCTGTGTAATAATCAATAGCACGGTGAAGAATAATCCCCTTTTGAATCTTTTCAGGATACTTAAGGTATTTCTTCCCCTTTATCGAATCGGCCATGAAATTGCCAATTTTAACCTGGTCGTTATTACCCGATAAATATATATGTGCTAAAAAATTCATTTCGGGAAGATACAAATTCTAGAAATGGAGGGTTAATTTTTGTTAAGGTTTGGAGAGAGGGAAGGCAGCCACTTATATTTGTGAAAAATAATTTCCCTACGTTTTTAGAAATTTTAAATACTCAATTGAAATATGACATTAATTAAATCTATTTCCGGAATTCGAGGAACAATCGGAGGTAAAACCGGTGATAACCTAACACCTATCGACACAGTTAAATTTGCCGCGGCTTACGGTACCTGGTTAAAGGAACAATCGGGTAACAAGAAATTAAAAGTTGTGGTGGGGCGAGATGCCAGGATTTCGGGAAAGATGATCCAGGAATTAACGATGAACACCCTTACCGGACTTGGAATTGATGTTATTGACCTTGGTTTGTCTACTACACCTACCGTTGAGGTGGCTGTTCCACTGGAAAAAGCAGACGGAGGGATCATTTTAACCGCCAGTCATAATCCCAAGCAGTGGAATGCCCTGAAACTTCTAAATAGTAAAGGAGAATTTCTTGATGGGGAAGCAGGAGCGAAGATCCTTAAAATAGCGGAAAGCGAAGGTTTCAATTTTTCTGAAGTGGATAACCTCGGCGAGATTAGTGTAATTGATGGTTATATTCAGAAGCACGTAGAGGAAGTATTAAAGCTTGAACTGGTAGATGCCGAAAAGGTGAAAAATGCCAAATTAAAAGTGGCCGTAGATGCCGTAAATTCTACCGGCGGGATCGCCATTCCAGCCCTGTTGGAAAAAATGGGAGTGGAAGTGATCAAACTCTACTGTGAACCGAACGGACATTTCCCGCATAATCCGGAACCTTTGAAAGAACACCTTCAGGATATCTGTGAACTGGTGAAAAAAGAAAATGCCGATTTCGGGATCGTAGTAGATCCAGATGTGGACAGGCTGGCCTTTATTGACGAAAATGGAGAAATGTTCGGGGAAGAATATACTCTCGTAGCCTGTGCCGATTATGTGCTTTCTAAAAAACCTGGAAACACGGTAAGTAATTTATCTTCTTCCAGGGCCCTTAGGGATATTACTGAAAGGCATAATGGAAAATATGAAGCCAGTGCCGTGGGTGAGGTGAACGTGGTAAAATTGATGAAAGATAATGATGCTATTATCGGTGGAGAAGGTAATGGAGGGATCATTTATCCTGAAGCTCATTACGGTAGGGATAGCCTGGTAGGAGCAGCTCTTTTCCTTACCTATCTTGCTGAAAAGAATCAAAAGGTTTCTGAAATAAGAAAAGAGTACCCGTCATATTTTATGAGCAAAAATAAGATCGAATTAACTCCAGATCTCGATGTGGATGGTGTGTTAAAAGCCGTTCAAAAACGCCATGCCGGAGAAGAAATCTCTACGGTGGATGGAGTGAAGATAGATTTTCCTGAAAACTGGGTGCATCTTCGTAAATCTAATACAGAGCCTATTATAAGGATCTATACTGAAGCAAAATCACAGCAGGAAGCAGACGAACTTGCCGAAAAAATGATTAAAGAGATTAAGGAAATAATCTCTTAATCTATAATTTCTGCTCTATTAGGAATGGGCTCATTGCGATGTTTCCATCGTTTATGAGTCCATAAATAAAATTCAGGCTTGCTCTTAATTTGATTCTCCAGCAATTCGATGAACCTTTTTGTGATATAATGTTCAGGTTCATTTGGGGCATCTGTAGTAATTGGTTTCAGGGTAGCATTGTAGAAACCTCTTCCGGTTTTTTCCACGTGAAGATAAATTACGTTCATATCCAGCTTTCGAGCCAGTCTTTCTGACCCTTCAAAAACAGGTACCCTTATTCCCATGAAATGAATCCAGTGTTTAGCCCGGCTTAATTTTGGAGACTGGTCTGCGATCATGGCGTAATTTCCCAGGATACCTCTTTCCTGGTTATATCTTATAGCTTCAGTTGCCTTGTAGGTGGTGATCAAAGTGCCGTCAAATCTTCCTCTTATTCGTTTTACCAGGTCATCAAAATATTTGTTCTTGATCCTTTTATAGATGCCGAAAGAGCGAAATTTCAAGTCATATAGCTGTAGGGCATTCATCCATTCGTAACTGGCGTAATGCCCGCACATTACGATGATGCTCTTATCCATTTTCTCTAATTCACGCAGGTACTCCAGGTTGGTGAACGTAAACCTTCTTTTTAGCTCTTTTTCTGAAATGGAGATGCTCTTGATCATTTCCAGAAACATATCGCACATATGGCTGTAAAACTTTTTCTGGATTTTACTGATCTCTTCTTTGCTCTTTTCCGGAAATATTAGTTCCAGGTTTTGACGAACCGTTTTTCTTCGATAACCTATTATATGATAAACGAGTATGAAAATAAGGTCTGATACTATATAAAACAGCCTGAAAGGTAGAATGGAAATAAGCCACAGGATAGGGTAGACCAACCAGAAAACTAATCCTTGCATAAAAATTCTTTCCGCAAATATATGGTATATTTGAAATTAAACATTCATCAAATATGGGAGATTTAGGCCTTGCAACGCTCGTGGTAATTGCCTTGAACGTTCTGGTTTCATTTAAAGGATTCAGTGATAAGTCTTTTTTTAATAAGTACAAGTTCAATATTGCCGATATAAAATCGGGTTCAAAATACCAGATCTTGACCTCTGGTTTTCTACATGTAGATACCGGGCACCTGTTCGTGAACATGCTTACCCTGTATTTTTTTGCCAATGTGCTTATTTATAACCTGGGTGCAATTGCCTTTTTAATTATCTACCTGGGAAGTTTATTGCTGGGGAATTTGCTTTCCTTCTTCTTTCATAAAGACGATTATAATTATACGGCAGTCGGAGCCAGTGGTGCTGTAATGGGCGTCCTCTATTCAGCCATCTTATTACAGCCTGATATGATGCTTGGGTTATTTTTTATTATCCCAATTCCAGCCTATGTTTTCGGAATCGGGTACCTGCTCTATACCATCTACGGAATGAAGCGAAGAAGCGATAATATTGGTCATGATGCCCATTTTGGCGGCGCAGCCGGAGGATATTTTTTAACCATGCTTTTCGCTCCCTGGGTATTCGAATCCCATATGCTTATGGTGATCTTATTGGCGATCCCTATCGTGGTGCTTTTTTTACTTCAAAGAATGGGGCGCATTTAGTTTGGTACTCTTCTTGGTTATGGTTTATAAAACTAAAAACTGACTATATGAAAAACTTACTTTTTATAATTGCTGTTCTTATAGCTATCCCGGTAATGGCGCAGGACTCCGAAAAGCCTGTGGTAAATGTCACCGGTGAAGGGCTGGTAAAAGTTGAACCAGATGAGGTTCTGATAAAATCAAGGATCGAGCATGAAGGTAATTCTGCTGCGGAAGTTAAAAAGAAGAATGATGAAGTGGTAAACAAGATAATCAAGTATCTTAAATCTCAGGATATCGAGGAGAAATATATCAAAACCGAATATCTGAACCTTAACAAACGCTACGATTATAACGATAAAACCTATACTTATGTGGCTAACCAGTCTATTTCTATTCACCTTAAAGACCTGAAGGATTACGAAAAAATCATGAAGGGCTTGCTTGAAAATGGACTTAACCGGATAGATGGGATACAGTTCAAATCTTCAGAAATGGAGAAATATGAAAAGGAAGCTCGGAAATTGGCCGTACTTGATGCCCAGAACAGGGCCAAGGAACTTGCCCAGCCATTAGGCCAGGAAATAGGGAAGGCGATAAGTATTAGCGAAATGGACTATAATAGTTATCAGCCGGTTTACCGGATGGATGAAGCCGTAGAAATGAGCGCAGCTAAAGGCAGTACACAAACCATATCTCCCGGTGAGCTGGAGATAAAGATCAAGGTAAGTGTAGGTTTCGAACTCAAATAAAAAAAGCGCCATGTAGGCGCTTTTCGATTTTGTAAAGGAAAATAGCTTAATCCAGTAGTTCTCCGATCTTTTCAGAAAGGGCATCCCCGCGAAGGTTCTTCGCTACGATCACCCCATTTTCATCAAGAATAAATGTAGCCGGAATAGCATTCACACGATATTTTTTAGCAATTGGATCTTTCCAGAACTGAAGGTTAGAAACGTGATCCCATTGTTCAAGGTTATCTTCTTCAATAGCCTGTATCCATCTGTCTTTTTGGCCAGGACGGTCCAGGGAAACACTAATCACGTTCAATCCCTGGTCCTTGTATTTATTGTAGGTTCTAACCAGGTTAGGATTTTCGATTCTGCAAGGTTTGCACCATGCAGCCCAGAAATCGACCACAGTAACCTTGCCCAGGCTTTCTTCAAGGGAAATATTTTCTCCTTCAGGATTAGGCGCGGTAAAAGAAGGCGCCTTGCTGCCCACTTCAGCCGCCATGGCATTGTCAAGGTTTTCCTTTAGGCTTTTTCCTAAAGCTGTCTCCTTGATCCTATCTGAAACATCGGCGTACATTTCTCTAACTTCTGCAGAAGACAGGCTTCTCATGTTCAGTAGATCTGAAAGCAACATTACCGACACATAAGAGTCTTTATTTCGATTGAATAATTCTTTCTTGAAATTAACGTCATTATCTCTCATCTCGGCCTGGGATTCTCTCAGGCTGTAGATCTTTGCAGTATCCTGTTCCATCATCGCCTGTCGGGTTTCCTGCTGGATTTCTACCATTTCCTGGTTCAGCTTTTTGAAATGTGCCAAATACTCACTAAGAGCCTCATTTTCCTTGCCTCCGGAAATTTTCGCATCCCTCAGGCTGTCTTTGTGGATCTCGAAGTTAATTTTTTGGTTTTCTGAAATAAATGCAACAGTACCATTAACTCCTTCAAATCTTAAAAAGCTCAGAACCGGCTGGTCCTGCTCTTCCAGATCTATTTCAAAACTGCCCTCCTGGATAGTTGCTGTATCTATGGTCTTCAGGCTGTTGGTAGTTTCGTCTCTGTCTGAAATATAAACTTTCTTACCATTTTCGATTCCCTCTACGGTTCCTGTAAGGTAGTAGCCTTTATCTTCCTGGCATCCCACTAGAACTAGGGTTAAACCGAAGATCAATAATGCTATTTTTTTCATTTGTTTAAGTGTTTTCCACAAAAATAACGAACAGTTTTCGCATAGTCAGCGAATATGTATAAATTATTGTTAATTTCAAGATACTTAGCTTTTTTAGGCTTTAATAACTTCTAATTTTACCCTAAATTATCTTTTATGAGGCAGCACTTAAAAGAATTTCCTTTAGACGTACAGATCAGTTTTCATAAAGTGATCGAGCAGTATAAGGAGGAGTTGGAACAAATTGAAAGCGACATTTCTCGAAAGTATCTGGAAGAAATGCTGGATTATATTTCTGACTATCCAGAGCTCTCTGAGGGATTTGAAGACCTTGAGCTTCTTAAGAAATACAAGAAGCCTATAGATATTTTACTGGATGATCTCTTTCCAGGAATTCTAACCAACAACGAAATAAAAGCTGCTTCCGTACCATTTCATAATATCCTTTTCAATATTTCCAGCAGGCTTAAACAAATCCTGAAAAATGCGGGTGAAGATTTTGAGCTTGAATTCAGAAGTATGGACGATGATCTTGTTTATATTCTTGCCTGTATACAAATATTGAAGCATTATTATGGATACCAAATTGACCTTTCCAGGCCAATTTATTATGATATTCCAGATGAACATGGCATTCGCCGTCATTACCGAGTGGCCATGAATGCCGATTTCGTAGATATCCTTAAAAAGGATGATGCCCCCGAGATCACCCAAAAGGACGTAGACCTGCTTATTCAGAATGTGGAAGACCTTGATCTGTGGAAGGAAAAGATTCCTCCCCACAGCTATATATTCAAAGGTTTTACCATTATCAATCTTACCGATGTCACCGTGGATGATGCTATTTCTGAACTAAAGACCACCTTGCTTTTCGAGGAGATCAATGAAGCTGAGGAGCTCCAGAAACTGCAGGAAATCTTCAGATCTATATATAAGATCCCAGATCTTCGTGTTGGCTTTACGGTCTTTAATCGCCGGGATATGGTTTTTGAAAGGATGGAAAATGAGGATGCCACAAGTTTTATCCTGGATAAAAAACTGGCCAATGACTGCGAAACCGGAATATGTGAACGCGGTTTCGAAAAGTTGGTCGATGAGAACTCTTATTTTACCATTACCAATCTAGATGATTACCTGGAAAAGAATGATAACCTTCTTGCTAAAAACCTGAAGAAGAATAAAGTTAAGAGCTGCCTCTTAGCACCGATCGCGAAGAATGGTAAATTACTGGGAATTCTTGAGCTGGTATCCCAGCGCAAAAATGAGCTTAATAGTATTAATGCTATTAAACTGGATGATATCCTGCCTTATATCGTAAGTACGGTAGAAAGAAATCAGAACGATTTCGAAAACAGGATAAAAGCGGTGATCCAAAGTGAGTGTACTTCAATTCACCCCAGCGTTCTTTGGGTGTTTGAAAAGGAAGCGAAAAAATTCATCAAAGATCTTGATAAAGATGGGCTCGCTTCATTTAAGGATATCACTTTTAAAGACGTTTTTCCACTTTATGGACAAATCGATATCGTGGCATCTTCTGAAGCCAGAAATGAGGCCATCAAAAAAGACCTGCTGGACCAGTTGGATATCATCCTGGATATTATCAGGAAGGCCTACGAGATTGAAGAGCTTCCAATATATGATCAGGTGAAATACAGGATAAGCGATTTTAAAGAAGAGCTTACCAATAAACTTAATGCAAGCAGTGAGCAAAAGGTATTCAATCTCCTGCAAAAGGAGGTGAACCCTTTAATGAGCCATCTCAAGAAACAATCTGAAGAGATCAGGAAGTTGGTTAAGGATTATTCAGATATGCTGAACCCAGAAACAGGTCTGGTTTACAATCACCGCAAGAAATATGACGATACGGTTCAGCAGATCAACAGGACCATGTCCCGTTATATTGATAAAAAGCAGGTGCAGGCACAGGACATATATCCGCATTATTTTGAAAGATATAAGACAGACGGGGTAGACCATAACATGTACATAGGTGCATCCATGGCGAACAAGCGACCTTTCAATAAGGTATATCTATTCAATTTGCGTTTATGGCAGCTAAGTACCATGTGCGAAATGGAAAACCGTTTTTATCAGCTGCAGGAAACGACACCCATTAAATTGGAAGCAGCCTCTTTGATTTTAGTTTACAACAGCACAATGTCCATCAGATACCGCATGGATGAGAAGAAATTTGATGTGGATGGCACCTATAATGCGAGGTACGAGATCATTAAAAAGAGGATAGATAAAGCCTTTATCAAGGGTACCGAGGAAAGGGTGACCCAAAAAGGAAAAATGACCATTGTATATTCTCAAAGCAGTGATGAAAGGGAATACCTGCAATACATCAAATACCTGCAGGCCAAGAATTATTTTGGGGATGAGGTAGAGCTAGTAGAGCTTGAAGATGTTCAGGGAGTGGTAGGCCTAAAGGCCATCAGGGTGAATATCCTTTACTCACCCGATAGTGAACATCCAGAAAAGACCATCAACTATGATGATCTTATGGAAGAATTACATTAGGTAAAAAGATAGAATATAGGCCAGGACAGAAATTACTATCCCAGACATGAATACCGTGTAAGTAAGCCTAAGAAGCATGTACTTTCTATGTAAAACCTTTCCCAGTAAATGTAGATCCATGGTGAGCATTTCGTATACGTAATCCTTGTCTTTTATCAGCTCGTTCATGGCCCATTTAAACTGATCGAAAGGCATTTTGTGGTAATTCCCGAAAAAGAGAAGGTTTACCTCCCTGTTTTTTACCTGTTCCCTTGTGAATTCTCCACTGGTAACATTTGGTCTGGTAGACATAATTGATAGAACAATTGAGGCTACACTGAACAGGATAAGTATAAGGGTTGGTATCAAAAGATGTTTGTTCGAGGCTGCCTCCAGTTTTGGGATCATGTCGGCGATAGCCAGGGAAATAATGATCGCGTTTACCGAAAGCAGGATGTTCGCCTTCGTGTCGGCGATATCACTTAATTTAATATGGTTCCTTAAAGTAGTTCTATAGAGGGTTTGAATACTTCTTTCAGGATTCTCATTTTTATACTTGGCCTTCATACGGGCCTTATGCTCTTCCTTTTTTAGTTTTTTCTCCTGTTTGTTCTTGCTTTCAATAAGATCCAGGAGATTTTCTTCCTTTTTTGGTTTCCAGTTCTTTATCGCATAATCTGTATAATATTTATGTTTTTCAGTAAATACCTGGATATTCTCCTCTAGCCATTCGGCGTTGGTGAATTTTCTGATATTATGGAGTTCCAGTTCCTGTCTTAAGAATTCGCTGGTTTCTTCGAAATACTTCTTTCCAAAATGGGAGGAATCGGCATCTCGAATTATTTTCTCTCCCTGGCACTCAGGAATGGTGGTGAACTTCGTGGCCAGAATATACTTTTTCACCTTTTCGATAAGTTCTTCGGTAGCGTTGTTCTTTTTCAGGAAGTCCTCGGCGATCTCGGCACTTTTCTCTTCGTGACCTTTATACTGATGAATATACCCGGTGTCATGTAGCCATGCTGCCAGCATTAACGCCTCTCCGTCTTTAACATTAATTTCAGAATTATCGATTAATTCTTTAGTACTTTTAGCAACACGCTGTGTATGCTGGTAGTTATGATAAATAAAGGTGTTTGGCAGTTTTTCTTTAAATAATTCTTCAACAAATTTATCAGCTTTCTCTACGAGATTATTCATACATGAAGTTCTTGAATGAATGCCCAAATTACAAAAAAAATTGACCACAATTTTCTATGAAAAAAGTTAAACTTTTTGCCCCACTTTTCACTTTATTCCTAGCTTTTTCTTGTGCAACGGTAGAGCCTAAATATAGGGAGGGGGAGCCTCATTCAGATTTCGGATATCCTGAGAATAAGGAGATTGAAAAATCATTTTATTTAATTGGAGATGCAGGTTATTCTCCACCAGGAGGAACCTCTCTGGGGCTGATAGCTTTCAAGACCTTCCTTGATTCAGTAAACAAAAGAGAGAATTATACCATTTTCCTTGGTGATAATATTTATCCCGATGGAATGCCTCCTGAAGGTTCGCCCGAACGGGAAGCGGCAGAATATCGCCTGGATGCCCAACTTGATGCCATTGAGAATTATCATGGGAAGGTTGTGGTGATCCCGGGAAACCATGATTGGTACAATGAGAAACTGGAAGGCCTGGAACGGCAGAAAGAATACCTTAAAAAGAAATTCGAAGACCAGCTGATCTGGAGCCCGGATATTGGTTGCGGACTTCAATCCATAGATATTTCAGAAAATATACAGCTTATCGTTATAGACTCCCAGTGGTATCTGGAAGATTGGGATAGAAACCCCAAGATCAATGATAATTGCGAGCAGATCAAGACCAGGGAAGCAATGTTCCTGGAACTGGAGTCTGAAATAAAAAAGAACCAGAACAAAACAGTGCTGGTTACGCTTCACCATCCCATTTATACCAATGGAGTTCATGGAGGGCAGTATACGTTCGACAGGCATATTTATCCTTCCCAGAAAAAAATCCCCTTGCCAATCCTGGGGTCGCTGGCTACCCTTATAAGGACTACCGGTGGGGTTTCTATCCAGGATGCTCAAAATAATCGATATAAATCACTGGCAGACAGGATATCGACCATAGCCCAGGGATCAGAGAGGTTGATCTTCGCGTCTGGCCACGAACATTCCCTGCAATATATAGAACACGATAGCGTAAGACAGATCGTTTCAGGCTCAGGCTCTAAAGCCTCTTACGCCACACTTAGCAATGATGGGGTTTTCGCTTATCCGGGGCAGGGGTTTGCTGTACTGGATATTTTTAAAGATGGTTCTTCCTGGGTAAGTTTTTATGGAAATGAAAATAATAAGCCCAAACTTTTATTTCAGAAAGAAGTTTTAGAAACGCCGGTGCCATTTGATTTTAAAGATTATCCGGACAGTTTTCCGCAGACCATGACCACCTCGATCTATAAGGAGAAAGATACCGATAAAAGCACTGTGCATAAGACGGTATGGGGAGAAAGATACAGAGAGCTGTATGGGACAGATGTCACCCTGAAAGTAGCCGACCTGGATACCCTATATGGAGGGCTTAAGGTTGTTCGTGAAGGTGGAGGTCACCAGACAGTTTCTCTGAGAGTAAAAGATAGTCTTGGCCGGGAATATAATATTCGAAGGGTTAGGAAAGACGCGTTAAGATTTTTGCAGAATGTAGCCTTTAAGAATCAGCCGGTAGAAAATAAACTGGATAATACGGTTGCAGAAAACCTGATCACAGATTTTTATACGGCTGCCCATCCCTATGGTTTCCTGGCTATACCTACCCTTAGTAAGGCAGCTGGGGTATACCATACCAATCCAGAAATCTTTTATTTGCCAAAGCAGGAAGCCCTGGGGAAATACAATTCCATACACGGGGATGATATCTATATGATCGTGGAGCGGCCAGAAGAGGGCTGGACCGGTTATGAATCCTTCGGAAATCCAGACCATGATATCGTTAGTACCGCAGATATGATCGAACGTTTACGGCGTGATGAAAAATATATACTGGATGAAACCGCTTATATAAGAGCCAGGATCTTTGATATGCTGATAGGCGATTGGGATAGGCATCAGGACCAGTGGCGCTGGGCCGAGATCGAAGATGAAGAGGGAAACCATTATTTTGAACCTATTCCACGAGATAGGGACCAGGTATTTTCAAATTTTGATGGTGCCTTCTTCGGAACCTTAAGGGCAATCACCGGTTTTGCCAATCAATTCGCGGTCTATGGAGACGATATTAAAGATGTTGAATGGTTCAATATCGCGGCTTTGGGGCTGGACCGTTCTCTTATTCAAAATGAAGGGAAAGAGGCCTGGATAAAGCAGGCTGAATTCATCAAAGAAAATATTACAGACGAGGTAATTGAAGAAGCATTTTCGAAACTTCCGAAGGAGACAAGGGGGCCAGCTTCACAGGACCTTATGGAAAATGTGAAGGGTAGGCGAAATAATATCATCGATATCGCCAGGAGATATTACGACCACCTGGCCAACCTGGCTATTGTAACCGGAACAGATAAGGACGATTTTATAGATGTGCTTAGGCTGGAAGATGGGAATACGAGAGTGACCATTACCCGAAACAAAGACGGTGAGCGTGCCGAAATTTTAAGCGATAAAGTCTATAAGCACGATGAAACCGAAGAAATCTGGGTGTACGGCCTTGACGATGATGATAAGATCCTGGTAAAGGGAGATGGTCCCGGAAAGATCTTTTTACGCGTAATTGGGGGACAAAACAATGATATTTATACCGTAGAAAATGGAAAAAACCTTAAGGTTTACGACCATAAGTCCCTCCCCAATACCATTAAAAAGATAGACGGTGCAAAACTAAGACTTACCGATAATTACGAGATCAATACTTATGATAAGGATAAGAAGACCTTTTCATCAGGATCGATACTTCCTGAAATTGGTTATAATCCAGATTCCGGATTTTCTTTTGGGCTGGAATTCGTGAAATCCATCAATAAATTCAAGCGAAACCCATTCAGCTCGCAGCATTCATTTTGGGGGGAAGTACATTCGGCCACCAATGGATTTGCTTTAAATTACGAGGCCGAATTCGCCAGTATTGTAGGGAATTACAATCTGCAGGTCGGTGCTAACTTTGCCAGTCCCCAGTATTCTGAAAACTTTTTTGGATTCGGGAACGAGACTAAGAATTTCGATGATGAGTTAGGGCTGAGTTATAATCGTGTTGGGTTGAGTGAATATGGGGTAAAGGCCGCACTGGTAAACAAAACGCCATTTGGTAGTTATTTTGGTTTTACTGCCTCCTTTGAAGGTATAGAAGTTCAAAATGAAGACGGCACATTTATTTCAGATGACTTCGTAAGCAACGACCCAGATTTCTTTGACAGGAAATACTTTGCCGGACTGGACGCGATGTACAGGTACGAAAGTTATGATGATCGCCTTAATCCTACCAGGGGAATGCTCTTTGAACTGAATTTAGGAGCTAAGCTGAATACTTCCAACACCAAACGACAGTATGGTTATTTTAAGCCTTATATGGGCTTTTATAATGCATTAACCAGGAATCGTAAACTGGTGATTAAGACTAGGGCAGAAGCTCATATCAATATTGGCCAGGAATATGAATTCTACCAGGCAGCACAATTAGGAGCAGATAGCGGGCTAAGAGGTTACAGGCTGGAAAGATATAGCGGTAAAAGTTCGTTTGGGACCGGAGCGGACCTTAGATACTCCTTCGATACCGTAAAGACAAGTTTCCTTCCATTTCAGCCGGGAATCTATGTTGGTTATGATCTGGGAAGGGTTTGGATGGACTCTCAGAATAGTAAGAAATGGCATGACAGTTACGGAGGAGGGATCTGGATTAATAGTGCCGATGCGATACAGGGGAATTTCAGTGTATTCGCCGGTGAGGAAGGTGCAAGATTCCAGTTTGGAGTGGGATTGAAATTTTAACCTGAACATCCATAAAAAAAGCCCGGTAGAGATACCGGGCTTTTTTTTTATGTTTTGTTTTTTTAATCTGCTTTATTCAGGGTTAAATTGTTCTTGCCAAAATCGAGTGTTCTAATAGGGAATGGAATATTAACTCCTTTAGCGTCATAAGCTTTCTTAATTGCAATAATAGCTTCATGCTGACCTCCCAACAGATCCCTGTTCTTGGTGGCATCTATCCAGAACCTTACCACGAAATTTATGGAACTGTCTCCAAATCCGCTGTAAAGGAATTCAACTTCCTCATTACCTCTTTGAGGGAACTTTTCCTTGATCACCTCCAGGGTAAGGTCACGCACCATTTCAAGATCAGATTCATATCCAACCCCACAATTCACGAATACTCGGGACCTCGATGTGCGACTGAAATTCTTGAATGGCTCTTCCACGATTTTGGAGTTTGGAATCACCACATAGTTATTATCTGATTGTTTGATAACGATGTTTCTAAGATTGATCTCGGTTACCGTACCAGCATATCCATTGGTCTCCACCCAGTCGCCTATCTGAAGCTCCGGAAGGAAGCTTAGGATGAGTCCGGAAAAGGTGTTATTAAGAGTTCCCTGTAAGGCTAGTCCAATAGCCAGACCAACAACTCCAGCACCTGCCAGAACAGAGGTGAGGACTTTATCAAGATTCAATAAACCTAAGGCGATAAAGAACCCGATGAGAATGACGATTGCTTTGATGACCTTTACCGTCATTAAACGGATGGAATCCTGTTTAATGTGGCTTCGGGTTATTCTTTCGAAAATTCGTCCTACGTATTTGGCAATAATTACAAATAAGATAAAGACGATTACGGCTAAAAGAAAATTAGGCAGATTCAGGATTAAAGAATCCAGCCATCCGCCTAATTTATCCCATATGCCTTTAATTGAATCTTGAATATTAAAATCCTGCATATTTTATAGATTGGTTATTTTTTTACCGGTTTATGTTGATCATTGGTTTTCATCTTCCATGCATCTAACATCCAGCTTGTTTTTTCAAGCTCTCTTATGTACGCACCAATAAGGTCGATCGTACCTTCGTCATCAGCTTTATCTGCAAACTCAACCACTTTTCTCATTTGTTTTAGAATTAGGCCGTGATCGTTTAATAGAATCTCGATCATTTTGCTGTCGGTGATGTCAGATCCAGACTCTTTTAAATTAGAATCTTTCAGGTATTCGCTGAGGTTGCTGGTTGGTTGATATCTTAATGTCAGGATGCGCTCTGCGATCTCATCAACCTTTAATTTCGCATCGTCATATAACTCCTCGAACTTTTCATGAAGATCAAAGAAATTCTTTCCTATGATATTCCAGTGAAAATTTCTAAGCTTTTGATAGTAAATATGGTAATCTGCTAATAGTACGTTCAGTTCTTCGACGGTCTTCTTAGTCTTATCTGTATCCAAACCTAAATAATTCATAGTTTTTATTTATCGTTTTTTAATTTTCAATACAAATTTATAATAGTGTTCCTGTTCTGCCAATCTCGCTGGCATATTTAATAGAAGTTTAACTAAGCTTAATCCAAGGTCCTGTGATCTTTAAGGTCTAGTTTTTTCATCATTTTCTTAGATACCTGGCCACTGGAAACACCATAACCGTCTACTAAAATCCCTTTATGATTATTTGAAGTTGTGATTGCATAAAGTATGGCGTTATCGTCAGGGTTACTCATTCCCTCGAACCTTAACACCTTATCTACTTCAAATTCTTCGACTCCGAAGGTTTGATCTTTTGACTTTAATTGAATTTTTTCATCAAGCAGATTAAAGTCTTCCTCATAGCCTTCTTCCAATTTCAATTTATTAATTGCCTGTGATAATGTTCCGTAATCTTTCATTTCATTTGAATTTTAATTCTAAATCAAATTACACTGAAAGGCCCATTTTTACAAATACTTCGGGCTGTTTAGGATAAGTTTAACTCCGGTTAAACAGACTAATTGTTTTTATTTTTTGAACCGAACAGGCCAAGTGGTAATACCAGAAGAAAGAAGAAATACCAACCGGTAACTATCCCAATGATCGTGATGATCGCTGCAATAATATAAAACCAGTAAGATGCAGGTATTTTCATAGCAAATAGATGATTATTAAAATAACGAACAGATATATTAACCAATATGGTTTAAAGTTCAAAGGATCCTTTCCAAACAAAAATTTCGTGACCTGGAAATAGAAATGCCGGTTTTTAGCAATATGATTGTAAGCGTGATCGCTTAAAAATTCGAACCATTTGTGATTCCTGTAATATTCGTGATATGACTTTTTATTAGCATGCCAGAGACTTCGGTAAGCAGAATCGGGACCGCTATAAACCTTTCCGTCTCGTTCTATAAGGCGGCTCGCTTTTTTAAATTCTTTAAGAGGAAAATCGGGAAAGTCTGAAGCCTTTTGCTGATAAGTCTCGAAATTCACCCGGCCTTCAGTTTTTTCCTGCCACCTGGTTTTCCAGAATTTACAGAACCCGCAATCTCCATCCCAGATTAAAACAGGATGGGAGGGAGGATATTTGGTAAATTCGATTTTTTTAAACAAAATTTGCGCTATTCTAAATGGACAGATTAATCCAAAGATTTCTTCAAATCTAAGAATTGTTTTAATTGTGCTATTCAGGATTTTTTTTAACCTTTATGATTAATTCCATTATTCCCTATGAAAAGCAAGATCACCTTAAAGGAACTGGCTAAACTTTTGAATGTTTCTGTTTCCACGGTTTCCAAAGCACTACATGATAGTCCGGAGATAAGTCCGAAAACCGCCGAAAGGGTTAAGGAACTTGCAAAATTACATAATTATAGACCAAACCCGGTAGCGGTAAATTTAAAAAAGAGTAAGACCGGCACTATAGGAGTGGTGATCCCGAATATTTCAAACAACTTTTTCGCCCGGGTCCTTTCCGGGATGGAAGCACAGGCCCAAAAACATGGGCAGCAGATCATAACCTATATCTCGAATGAATCCCTTGAAAGAGAGAAGCAGATCTGTGATATGCTTACCTCAGGATTTGTGGATGGGGTATTGATAGCTGTTTCTGAAGAAACTCAGAAAAAGAATGACTATGAACATTTATATGCCTTACTGGAATATGAAATCCCGTTGGTGATCTATGACCGTATCAATATAGGTCTGCCAACCGATAAAATAGGGGTGGATGATGAAAAAAGCTTTTATGATGCCACAAAGTTTTTTAAGGCTAAAGGTTTGAATAAGCTTGGTCTGGCATCGGCCATTCATCATGTAGGAATTGGTCAGCTCAGGATCAAGGGTTTTGAAAAGGCGATGGAAAGTGGTGGGGAAGCCTATAAAGCTACAAGCACAAAACCTGCCGAACTTAAAAGGAAGATAAGGGAATTAGTCACTTCAGATAGAGTCGAAGCGCTATTATGTACAGATTTTGAAAGTGCAATCATGGCGGCCAGGGTGGCTTATGAAGAAAATGTGGATATCCCACGCGATCTAAAGCTTATAGGATATATAGGAAAGGATGTAGCCGAATTTTTAACTCCTTCTTTGAGCTATATAGAACAACATCCTCAGGAAATAGGCTCTAACGCCGTTGAGGTACTGAACAAACGACTAAACGGGGAATCGCAACCGGGAAAATTCGAAGAAAAGATCATCGCCACAACCATGGTGCATTTGGAATCGACGAGGTTTTGATTCTTGTCCTAGGCTTTCATATATGTCTAGGAATCTGAAGGCATTCAATTAAAGAATTTTGGTTTAGGTTAGAATTTACCATATGTTTTTAGATAGGTTACTAACTTTAATTTTCCTTGAATTTCCAAATCTTCAGCTTGCTGGTAATTTGGTCGGTATAATCTTTTAATTTGATCGGGATTTAATCCTAATGAAAATGGAATCGATCTTGAAACATGATATATCAAATTCATAACCAATTTTGGAATTAAAATTAAGTACTGAGTCTTATTTTTAATTTTGCCAATTATCTTTAAAATATCTTTAATTGAATAATTAGCATTTCCAACAATATTGAGCTTTTTCTGACCTATGGACTTATCAAAAATATACTCCTTCAATAGTCTTGAAGCTTCAAGTAAATAGATGGGACGTAATTCTTGTGATATTTGAACCGGACAAAGATGAATTGAATTCGAAAACCCTGAGTTTATTAATTTATCTATCCCTTCTATTTTTCTAGATCCATAAACTTCAGCCAACCTGAAAATTGTCCAATTGTTAAAATTTTCCTGCAGAAACTGTTCAGCTAGATATTTGGATCTTCCATAAGCTCCACTTTTTGGGCCGGATGCATAAGAGCTTAATAAAATAAACCTGTTTATATTGAATTTACTAGCAATTTTAATTAAGTCCTGAGTATACTTAAAATTGATTCGGTAATAAGGATCCACTTTAAAAGAATGTGTTACTGCCGCAGCATGTATCACCATAAAACATCCTTTCAATACATTTTCAATTTTTTTGATGTCGCTAAGATCTCCATCTATTAAAGTGACATTATCAATATTAATATTATCGGGTTTCCGGCTTAAGCCAATTATTTCATATTCTTCGAAATTAACCAGAGGGATTAAGTTTTTTAGTATTTCAGACGAAATACCTGTGATGAAAACCTTCTTTTTCATTTTAATCCTCTTAATTTGAAAATTAAAAGATTTCGTAAAAACTCTAAGATCGCACTGAACTTTACAAATGATGATCGGCCGTGTAGTTCCTTAAATGTGGTGGGAAATTCGAAAAAAGATACGTTTAGCTTATGAACGTTTAGCATTATTTCAGCATCAATAAACCAATCGTCTGAAGTTAATTCCATTTTATTTAAAACCTCCCGGGTAAACATTTTTGGTTTAGAATTAATATCCTTTGAGTTTATTCCAGGAAATAGTAATTTAAAAAGCCTATTATAGACTTTTGAAATCATTTTTCGGTAAAAACCATCCTCCCGGGTTTCCCTGTAAGTTTTAACCAAGCCATAATTTTGAGTGAGCAGATAGTGATAGCATTTGCTTATTGTATTTGAAGGAAATTGACTGTCCCCGTCAATGACACAAATAATATCACCAGAGGCCTTCTCTAAACCAGATTTCATATCCCAGCCCATCATCCCTTTTTTAGGCTTGCAAATCGCCTTAAAAACCTTGTTGTCTCTGGACAGCCTTTCCACTATATCCTGGGTGTTATCTTTTGTTCCTTCTATATAATTACCAACGAGAATAATTTCAAGGTTTTCAGTTAGGTTCAAACCTAGGTTTTTCACTTCTTCCGCGAATGGAATAATTCTTTCGTTGGAGCGGTAACATAGAATTATAATTGATAGTCGGGGGTTTGACATTAAGGCTAGGATAATATTTAATATTGAAGTTAAAACTACATAATAATTTCCTGATAGAATCCCCCGAAAAGTATATGTTGCTGAATGTATATATTTGTTGCTTTTAATTGAAATTACCTTAGTCTAGATTTATGAATAAAATCCTCTTGAGAAAACCTTTTTTAATCATTTTTTTTGTTCTGGCTAACCTGGTTTTTTGGGGAGGAATGTTTTTCGGCCTGGATTTTACAGATAGTTTCTTTCATATTAATGCCGCTAGGTCCCCCGAGGTGAAAGACCTTTTTTCATCATTCTTTCTTTCCTCTATATTTATCAGTTTTATTGAGAAGTTTTTAGGAGGAGATTTAATTATTTTCCGTCTGGTTAACTCCTTTCTTTTATACTGTTCAGTTTTTTTACCATTTTTATTTGGGAAACAATCAGTCAACCGGATAAACCTATTTTACATAAGTTGTGTTCTACTTTTAATTAGCCCTTTGAATGTAAATATTTTAGGATATGACACATTCAGTGTCTTTTTCATTAGTTTGGTTTTTTCAGCTTATTTAAAATATTTTGTTAGCGATAAAAAAAAATATTGGATTCCCGTTTTATCATTCTTAGTTGCTCTAACAGTTTTTATTAGGCTTCCTAATATCATACTTGTTCCTATTCTTTTTGGTTTCCTATTGATTTATGATAATAAAAAGTATGCTTTTACCTTTCTAATTTTTACAGTTCTATTTACATACTGCGGGTATTACCTTGTTTATAGAAACTTGGAAAGTTTTATTGATTCTTTATATGGTGCAAAAAATCATTCAGTATTCAAACTGACTATCGCGTATTTTAAAGATGCATTAAGTATTATTTTTTATGGAATTTTTATTGGTTGTATTCACTTCATTTACCAACGGTGGAAAGGATTAGGGGGGATTTATCGAAAAAGTCTATTCTTTTTATTGATATCCTTTTTTGTGCTGTTTTTTATTAGTTTTTCGGGTTATTGGAAAAATTATTCCCTTTTTATAACCGCTTTGGTGTTAACCTGGATTGGGTTTACTTTATATAAGGTAAAAGGAATTTCAACAGGTGATAAAATAATTTCTCGAATTTTTATAGTCCTGTTATTCGTTATTCCTTTTGGTTCTAATACTGGGCTGCTAAAAGCCTCCCTTATTTTAGTAATTTTTCCATTTATAATTTCACGATTTGAAAATGAACAAATCTCCATTTTTAAACTAATTCTCATAATATTACTACCCTTTTCTTTACTTGAAAATTTTTCAAAAACTTATGAAGATAGTCCAATTTTACAGGTGACTCATCTCACTAATCTTGAGAGACTGGACCCCATAATGACAACTAATTTAAGGAGTGATTATATAAAATCGATAAATAAGGAGAAGGATAGTTTAGAAAGAGCAGGCTTTGATATTGTATTTTATGGGGATAAAAGTCACTTGTTTAATTATCTGTATCCTTCACAATATTATTCGACTGAATTCAATCAACCTTTAAATGATCTTTCTTTTTTTCAAAAATTAAAGAACAGAAAAGGTTTTTCAAAAACAGCATTGTTTTTAATAGATAACTATCCGGAAGTGAAGGATGAAAAAAGGAATGCTGTCGAAAAGGAACTTCATGATCAGGGTTTCATTAAACAGAAAAAGGGAGTTAATACTTATTTCATTAAAGACTGAAAATATTGTTAGGATATTATTAAGCCTTGATCTCCAAAGCTTTTGTATTTCTATATTGAGAAATCAATATGAGTTCAATGGAATCAATAGTTTCATGTATTAAATTCTGCAGTGTATAGTTATCGTCCTACCAAATATTTGGTTGAACTTAGACTCTAAGTTTTGATACAAGATCAATAAAAGGTTTCATTTTTGTTTTCAGTTTCACAAGACTCCTTAAGTCTTTTTCATATTTTAAAGTTGTTCCATATAACGGCCGTTTCCTTAAATCTCTATTTTCTTGGTCGAAAACGGATCTCAGGAAATTAATCAATTTAACCTCCTGAAACTGGTCTGGAATTTTGTTCTCTCTAAATGCGGGTTCAGATAATATTGAGTTATAGAGCTCATCATCCTGATCGATCTGTTTTACCCTCTGCACTACTTCATCAAAATTTCTGAAATTATGACAATTAATAAATGATTTTGGATTGAAGTCTTTTTCGATCTCAGGATTTCCCCAATAAATCGGGATTGTATTTGAAATAAAGGCGTGCATAATCTTTTCTGTAGTATAACCATTGGCTGAACTATTTTCGAAGGTGATACTAAACTTACATTGTGACTGAAAATTTAACTTTGAATACATCCAGTCTTTTGTAAATCTTCCTCCAATATCCATATTGCAATTATTTAAATGTGCACCCGGGGAGCTAAGCTTTTTATAGTCGCTGAGTTTTTCAAAAAACAGATCCCTGGCAGGATCGGCCTGTGCATTGGCGTAGATGAAATTGCAAAAATATTCTTTAGATTTCAAGTTGTTATTTCTCGAGTCTTTTTGAGAAAGAAGTTGCTCAAATTGATCCCTAATCAGGGCGAAATTCGGAAAACGCATATAGCGATCTTCAAAATTTAAATAATGAAATCCTATAGCATAGTCGCATAAATTAAAATCTGGAACTAAGTTCTCGCCCGTGTAAAAAATTCTTAGGCAATCATAATTTAAAAATTCATTACCATAACAGGAGTAAATCAAATAATCTGGATCTTCCTTATTAATTTCTACACTATATAATTTTGAAAGTATATTATAGAAATAATTATTTCTAGGTTCGAATCCCTTGTAAAAATCAGTGAACCAAATTTTTATCTTTTTCATTAATAGTGATTGACAAATTAATTAGCAATTTCAAAAATTTGGAGAAATACACTAACCGAATACTATTTCCAAATTCCTATATTTGAACAAAATGGCCGACTTAAATAACCTATTTTGCCTATTGTTTAAGTTTGATAAAGCTAATTAATGGAAAACACTTAAAAAAATAAATGTCTCTTAGGAAATTAGCTACAACTGGAATGGTTTGGACATTTGCCGAACAGTTTGGTAATCAAATTGTTGGCTTTGTGATTTCGGTAATTCTGGCGCGCATCCTGTTGCCTGAACAGTTCGGTTTGATTGGAATGATCGCCGTTTTTGTCGCGATTGGCAACGCACTTCTTAATAGTGGACTTAATAAATCCCTAATTCGAGGAAAAGATCTGGAATCTGATGATTTTTCCTCTGTATTCTATTTCAACGTTTTTGCTAGTGTACTGGTATATTTACTGATGTACGTTGCGGCCCCGTTCATTTCTAAGTTTTTTGGTCAGCCTATTCTTATCAATATCGTTCGGCTTTATTGCTTGACTTTTATCATTTCAGGGTTTTCCACTGTTCAATCGGCACGTTTTACTAAAAATATGAATTTTAAAATTCAAACCCTGATCACTATTCCCTCTGCAATTATAGGAGGAGTAACGGGGATCACTCTTGCCTTATTAGGTTATGGAGTTTGGAGTTTGGTATGGTCGTCCCTGGTAACTTCATTAATGAATGCGGTGCAGTTGTGGCTATATTCCAGCTGGTATCCAACTTCGGGTTTTAACCTGGAGAAATTCAAAAAGCATTTTCATTATGGATACAAGCTTACCATTTCAGAATTGCTGGATAGAATCTTTCAGAATGCTTTTTTGATTGCAATAGGTAAATATTTTTCAGCTGCACAGGTTGGATTTTATACAAGGGCAGAGACGATGAATCAGCTACCGGTAAAGAATTTATCCAGAGCTTTGGATAAAGTTACTTTCCCGCTTTTCGTAAAGATTGAAAATGAAGAAAAGCATTTAAAATCTGCATATAAAAGAATTATGTGTACTGTGGTTTTCGTGGTAACTCCGGTGATGATTAGCCTTGGAATATTAGCAGAACCCATTTTCAGATTTTTATTTACAGAAAAATGGCTGCCCGCAGTACCATATTTCCAGGTGCTTTGTGTAACAGGTATTCTCTATCCTTTGCATTCTTATAATTTGAGTGTTATTAATGTAAAAGGAAGAAGTGACCTATTCCTAAAATTAGAGGTAGCAAAAAAAATCCTGATTTTGCTGGTCCTTGTAGTTACTCTTCCTTTTGGTATTATGGCGCTGCTCTATGGGCAGGTTTTTATTTCTATCCTAGCCTTCTTCATAAATTCTCATTACTCCGGAAGATTCCTAAATTACCCGGCTATTAAACAATTGTTGGATATCACTCCTATTTTAATCTTGGCAGCTTTTTGCGGGGTTATTTTATTTATGGTAGATGATTATTTTAAAAATCTAGGCATGAACGACTTCTTCCGGATATTTCTAGGTGTAATGGCAATTGTAAGCTCATACCTTCTGACGGCTAGACTTTTCAAATTTGACAGTTTGTTCGAAATAAAAAAACTTATAACTAATAGATGATCCCAGTAACCAAAACATTTTTACCACCTAAAAAGGAATACATCCATTACCTGGATGAAATTTGGCAGTCGAATCAGATCGCTAACGGGGGCAGTCTGCATAAAAAGTTAACAGAATCATTAAAGTCTTTTTTAGGAGTTGATCATGTGATTCCTACTGCCAACGGAACCTTGCCTTTACAAATTGCTTTAAAGGCTTTGGCCGGCAATGGAGAGGTTATTACCACACCATTCAGCTATGTGGCCACAACTAGCTCTATTGTTTGGGAAAATTGCACTCCAGTATTTGTGGATATCCATCCGGAATATCTTACGATTGATGAGACCAAGATTGAAGAAGCTATCACTAAACGCACTACGGCAATCCTGGCGACCCACGTTTTTGGGAATCCTTGTAATGTTGAAGCTATCCAACAAATTGCGGATAAATATCAAATTAAGGTAATTTATGATGCAGCGCATTGCTTTGGGGTAAAATATAATGGAGCTAGTATATTTAATTATGGCGATATAATTACCTGCAGTTTTCATGCTACAAAATTGTTCCATACTGGTGAAGGAGGAGCAATGTTCTGTAAGGATTTGGAGCTTTATAAGGAACTGTTTTACAGACATAATTTTGGTCATGATGGCCCGGAAAAAATTCAGGGTTTAGGTATTAATGCCAAGATGAGTGAGCTGCAGGCTGCTATGGGATTGGCTGTATTTCCCCATTTACCTAAATTAATTGAAAAGCGAAAAAGTGTAATTAAGGAATATGATTCTTTATTGGATTTTTCAAAAATTCGAAGACCAATTTTAAGGGAGAATACAGATTGGAATTACAGTTATTATCCTGTAATTTTTGAGTCGGAAGAAATCTTATTGAAAATAGTAAAAGAGCTGAACAATAAGGATATTTTTCCTCGCAGATATTTTTATCCATCGCTAAGCAACTTGCCTTTTATCACAATGCAAAAAATGCTCATTTCAGATAACATTTCCAAGAGGATTTTATGTCTACCGCTGTACCATGACCTGGTTAAAGAAAAGGTTAGTCAAATTTGTACCTTAATCAATAATGATTAAGGATAAATTGTTTCGGATAGTTTTGGGAATTCTTTAAGATTGCTTTTAAGTTTCGTTAATCGAGAAATTTTATATTTGCCAATTCCAAAATGTTAAAATTTCTACATCTTGATTACTGAGTCTCAGAAAGAGAAAATTTCCAAATCAAAAATACTAGTTACCGGAGGAGCAGGTTTTATAGGATCTAACCTTTGCGAAATCTTAATTGAGTATGGAGCAGAGGTTGTTTGCCTGGATAATTTTGCAACTGGTTATAAAAACAATCTAAAGTCAATTATAGACCACCCAAATTTTCTTCTTATTGAAGGTGATATTAGGGACCTATCTACCTGTTTGAAAGCCAGCTCAGAGGTTGATTATATATTTCATGAAGCGGCATTGGGATCTGTTCCGAGGTCGTTAAAAGATCCTATTACAAGTAATGAGGTCAATGTTTCAGGATTCTTGAATATGTTGGTGGCAGCAAGGGATAATGAGGTTAAACGATTTATTTATGCTGCAAGTTCTTCAACTTATGGTGATTCAGAGAAATTACCCAAGGTTGAGCATGAAATTGGTAAGCCACTTTCTCCATATGCTATAACTAAATATGTAAATGAACTATATGCAGATATTTTTCATAAGTCATACGGATTAGATACTATAGGTTTAAGGTATTTCAATGTTTTTGGAAGAAAACAAGATCCTAACGGTGCTTATGCAGCGGTAATTCCAAAATTCGTGATGCAATTTATGGATCATGAAAGTCCTGTGATTAATGGAGATGGAACATACTCGCGAGATTTCACTTACATAGATAATGTTTTAAAGATGAATCTTTTGGCTCTTGTTTCAGATGATGAAAGTTCCTTGAATCAGGTTTATAACACAGCTGTTGGGGATAGAACCAATTTAGTAGAGTTAACCCAGCTTTTAAAGAAATATCTTTCTGAATTTGATCCCGAGATTGGAAAAGTGGAAGTCAAACATGGTCCTAATCGACCAGGGGATATACCTCACTCTTTAGCGTCTGTAGATAAAGCTGAAAAATTACTGGGTTACAAGCCTACTCATAAAATTCAGGATGGACTTAAAGAAGCAGTTCATTGGTATTGGGATAACTTGAAATAAAAAAATAAGAATATACTTTAGTTTATGAATAAAAAAATCGCTGTAATAGGCCTTGGATATGTTGGTTTGCCATTGGCAAGATTGTTCGCAACAAAATATTCGGTAGTGGGTTTTGATATAAATAAGGAGCGTGTTGAAGAATTACGTACCGGTACAGATTCTACTCTCGAAGTAGAAGACGATGTTCTTCAATCTGTTTTGAAAACGAAAAATGATAATTCTAATGGCTTGTATTGTTCAGCAGATTTAGAGGATATCAAGGATTGTGATTATTTTATCATAACTGTCCCTACACCTGTAGACAAAAATAATAGGCCAGACTTAACACCATTATATAAAAGTAGTGAGACTGTAGGTAAAATCCTGAAGAAAGGTGATATAGTGATCTATGAATCTACGGTTTATCCTGGTGTGACTGAAGATGAATGCGTTCCGGTTCTTGAAAAATTTAGTGGTCTTAAATTTAATGAAGACTTTTTCGTAGGTTATTCCCCGGAGAGGATAAATCCTGGAGACAAGGAGCATACTGTAGAGAAAATTCTCAAGGTAACTGCCGGATCTACTCCAGAAATTGGTGAGAAAGTTAATGATTTATATGCTGAAGTTATAACTGCAGGTACACACTTGGCTCCTACAATAAAAGTTGCGGAAGCGGCCAAAGTTATTGAGAATTCACAGCGAGATATAAATATCGCCTTTGTAAATGAACTGGCTAAGATATTCAACATGATGAATATAGATACTCAGGCAGTTTTAGAAGCTGCAGGGACAAAATGGAATTTTCTTCCTTTTAAGCCAGGTCTTGTTGGTGGCCACTGTATTGGTGTAGATCCTTATTATCTTGCTCAGAAGGCTCAGGAGATTGGATATCATCCTGAAATTATTCTGGCAGGTAGACGGATGAATGACTCCATGGGGCAATATGTTGCAAGCGAAGTTGTAAAACTAATGCTGCAAAATGATCTTAAGGTTAAGGGAGCTGATATACTCGTTCTAGGGATAACTTTTAAAGAAAATTGTCCTGATGTTCGTAATACCAAGGTGGTAGACGTCGTAAAGGCTTTAAAGGAATACGGAGTTAATATAACCATATATGATCCTCTGGCTAAGCCATCTGAGGTTAAACATGAATATGGGCTTGATACCACGTCAGAGTTGCCTAAAGCTAAGTTTGATGCGGTGGTGCTTACAGTTGCTCATAGGGAATTTAATAATTTAGACCTTGACAATTTAAAATCAGATAAAGCGGTGGTATATGATGTAAAGGGGGTGCTTGGAGACAAATGCGATCGTAAGCTTTAAAATTAAGAAATTTGAGAATAAGGAATATTTGCTGTATAGGCGCGGGATATGTTGGGGGACCAACCATGGCGGTCATCGCTCAGAAATGTCCTGAAATAGATGTTACCGTAGTAGATATAAACGAAAAAAGGATAGCTGCCTGGAATGATAAAAATGTAGAAAATATTCCAATTTATGAGCCAGGTTTACCTGAAGTTGTACAAGAAGCTAGGGGGAGAAATCTGTTTTTTTCCACAGATGTAGATGCAGCGATCGATAAAGCTGATATGATATTTATTTCGGTAAATACACCGACTAAGACCTACGGTATTGGTAAAGGTATGGCTGCCGATCTTAAATATATTGAACTTTGCGCGCGGCAAATTGCCAGAGTTTCTAAAACTGATAAGATAGTAGTAGAAAAATCAACTTTACCAGTTAGGACTGCGGAAGCCCTAAAAAATATTCTTGATAACACCGGGAATGGAGTGAATTTTCAAATCCTTTCTAATCCTGAATTTTTAGCTGAAGGTACAGCTGTAGATGATCTTATGGATCCAGACAGGGTGCTTATTGGTGGAGATATAGATTCCGCAAAAGGAAAAGAGGCAGTTGATGCCCTGGTAAATGTATATGCTCACTGGGTTCCAAAATCTAAAATTCTGACCACCAATGTATGGTCATCTGAATTGTCGAAACTTACTGCGAATGCTTTTCTCGCTCAAAGGGTATCCAGCATCAATGCCATGTCTGAACTTTGTGAAAAGACAGGAGCTGATGTGACAGAAGTTGCCAAAGCAGTGGGAATGGATTCCAGGATTGGTTCTAAATTCCTGAAATCATCAGTAGGTTTTGGAGGTAGTTGTTTTCAGAAGGACATATTGAATTTGGTCTATATCGCTAAATCTTTTGGCTTGCATGAGGTAGCAGATTACTGGGAGCAGGTTATTATAATGAACGATCATCAAAAAAGACGTTTTGCCTCGAATATCGTGAGTTCACTGTTTAATACGGTTTCCGGGAAAAAAATCGCCTTATTAGGTTGGGCTTTTAAGAAAGATACCAATGATACCCGTGAATCTGCAGCGATCTATGTGGCTGATTATTTGCTAAATGAGCAGGCCGAAATTGTTGTGTATGATCCTAAGGTTAAGGAAGAGCAAATTTTTGCTGATCTGGATAATTTAAACTCAAGATCTGAAGAGGAAAATAGAAAAAGGGTGACAGTTTTAAATGATCCTTATGAGGTTTGTAGAGATGCCCATGCGATAGCTGTGCTTACTGAATGGGATGAGTTCAAGGAAATGGATTGGGGAAAAATTTATAAAGATATGTTAAAGCCTGCTTTCCTATTTGATGGTCGTAGATTATTGGAAAGAAAAACAAAGGAAGAGATCGGCTTTGAATTTTATGCTATTGGCTCCTGAGCCAATTAAATGGTGCCGTAGACAGTTAAACAGCATTTTTTTGCCTGAAGTTTATAAAAGACATATTGCAAAGTCAATTACCTGGAGGATAATAGGAACTATTGATACTATTATTCTATCTTGGATTGTGACCGGTAATCCTTATACAGGAGTAAAAATCGGCTTCTCAGAGGTGCTTACCAAAATGGTGTTGTATTATTTGCATGAACGTATTTGGTTTAATATTAAGGCAGGGGTAACAAAAAATGGGGACAGCAGGAAGCGTCATGTAGCAAAAACCTTTACCTGGCGAATTGTAGGAACTATAGATACTATGCTACTTGCTTGGTGGATATCAGGTAATCCTTTTACAGGCTTGAAGATCGGAGGAATAGAACTGGTTACTAAAATGATATTATATTATTTTCACGAAAGAGCATGGTACAAATATGACTTTGGGCTCCAGCAAAGGCGTAATAGAGAGTTAAAAAAGAAAAATTTTCAATATAGCGATGAATAATATAGTTTCCCATAAGTTTCAGGTGGACCGTGCTAATAGAAATAAATTGAAGGGACATAAATCCTTTGTATTATGGTTCACCGGACTTTCCGGTTCAGGTAAATCCACCCTGGCCAATATGGTGGAAAAAAGGTTATATGATATTGGAATTCATACTTTTTCTTTAGATGGTGATAATATTCGGGGAGGTTTAAATAAAAATTTAGGCTTTAGTCGCGAAGACAGAGAAGAGAATCTTAGAAGAATTGCTGAAGTTGCTAAATTGTTTGTAGATTCTGGCAATGTGGTAATAGCTTCTTTTATTTCTCCTTTAGCTTCAGATCGTAATTTTATCAGGGAAATAATAGGGGAAAAAGATTTTCTTGAGGTGTATGTGAATACTCCCCTTGAAGTCTGTGAATCTCGGGATGTAAAAGGTCTATATAAAAAGGCACGATCTGGGGAAATTACAAATTTTACTGGAATTGATGCGCCTTATGAACCACCGATAAATCCATCCATAGAAGTAAAAACTAATATAGAGGATGCGGAGGAATCGGTTTCAAGAATTATAAGCTTAATTAAAAGTAAATTGGAAATAACTAAATAATGAGTAAATATTATCTGAATTATCTTGACGAGTTAGAATCCGAAGCAATCTACATCTTGCGCGAGGTTTGGGCTCAGTTTGAAAATCCTGTAATTTTATTTTCAGGAGGAAAAGATTCGATCTTGGTTACGCATTTAGCGAAAAAAGCATTTTATCCCAGTAAAATTCCTTTTCCATTAATGCATGTGGATACAGGACACAATTTTCCGGAAACCATAAAATTCAGGGATGATTTAATAGAAAGCCTTGGAGCGCAGTTAATTGTGGGTTCAGTACAGGAATCTATAGATCAGGGTAGGGTAGCAGAAGAGAAAGGTAAGAATGCTACTAGGAACGCCCTTCAGATCACCACACTTCTTGATGCTATAGAATCAAACAAAGTAGATTGTGCAATAGGAGGAGGACGAAGAGATGAAGAGAAAGCCAGAGCTAAAGAGCGATTTTTCTCCCATAGAAATGACTTCGGGGAATGGGACCCAAAAAATCAGCGTCCAGAATTATGGAATTTGCTGAATGGAAAACATTTCGAAGGGGAACATTTCAGGGCTTTTCCTATTAGTAATTGGACTGAAATGGATGTTTGGAACTACATTAAAAGAGAAAATATCAGTATCCCGTCCTTATATTTTGCTCATGAGAGGGAGGTAGTTTTTAGAAATAATTCATGGATTCCGGTATCTGAATATTTGAAGCTTGAAGAGGGAGAAAAGATCGAAAGGAAGAAAATCCGATTCAGGACTTTAGGAGACATTACCATTACCGGAGGAATCGAATCTGATGCAGATAGTTTAGAAAAAATTGCTGATGAAGTTTCAGCTATGCGAAAGACTGAGAGGGGAGATAGATCTGATGATAAGCGATCAGAAACTGCCATGGAAGATCGAAAAAAGCAAGGTTATTTTTAGTGTAAAGGCCAAGCTTTAAACAAATAGTAGAATTAAAGATTAGAGATATAAAAATGGAGATCAATAATAATCAGCTATTAAGATTTACAACCGCCGGAAGTGTCGATGACGGAAAAAGTACCCTTATAGGTAGATTGTTATATGATTCTAAATCGATTTTTGAAGATCAGTTAGAGTCTGTAACGAATACAAGTGCAAAAAAAGGTCATGACGGGGTAGATTTAGCCTTATTCACAGATGGATTGAAAGATGAAAGAGAGCAGGGGATAACCATAGATGTCGCATATAGATATTTTACAACTCCTAAAAGGAAATTTATAATTGCAGATACTCCTGGCCATATACAGTATACTCGAAACATGGTTACAGGGGCTTCTACTGCTAATGCTGCTTTGATTTTAATTGATGCCAGGCATGGAGTAATTGAACAAACTAAGAGGCATTCTTTTATTGCGTCTCTTTTAAATATTCCACACCTTATTGTCTGTATTAATAAAATGGATTTGGTTGATTTTTCTGAAGAGAGATACAATGAGATCATTGGGCAATTTGAAGAGTTTTCCTCTAAATTATTAGTGAAGGATGTTCGTTTTGTTCCTATGAGTGCTCTGTTGGGAGATAATGTTGTAAATCGTTCTGAAAATATGGACTGGTATCAGGGTGGAACTTTATTAAATATTTTAGAGACTCTTCATATTAGTAGTGATATCAATAAAATCGATGCCAGATTCCCAGTGCAAACTGTTTTGCGACCCCAAAGCGACGAACACAGAGATTATAGAGGGTACGCCGGTAGAGTAGCGAGTGGTATTTACCGTAAAGGAGATGAAGTGGCCGTCTTACCTTCTGGATTTACTTCACGTATCAAATCTATTAATGCTGGAGATCTGGTAATAGAAGAGGCCTATGCTCCAATGTCAATTTCTATAACTTTGGAAGATGACATTGATGTAAGTAGAGGTGATATGATCGTTAAGAAAAATAATCAACCTGAAGGGGAACAGGAATTTGATGTGATGCTTTGTTGGTTAAATAATGATGCCGCTAAGCCGCGGGCGAAATATACGGTGATGCATACCTCTAATGAGCAAAGGGCCATGATAAAAGAGGTGGTGTATAAAATTGATATTAATTCCTATTCGAGGAATCCTGAGGATAAGGAGCTGGGTATGAATGATATCGCCCGGGTGACTGTTAGAACTACGCATAGGTTAATGCTAGATTCCTACAGAGATAATAGGAATACGGGTAGTATCATATTAATAGATGAAAATACTAATGAAACCGTTGCAGCGGGGATGATAATTTAACAAATGGTTTTAAAGAAAAAAATTTTAATAACCGGAGGCGCTGGTTTCATAGGATCCCATGTTGTTCGTTTATTCGTGAATAAATATCCTGAATATGAAATTTTCAATTTAGATGCTTTAACTTATGCCGGTAACCTGGAAAATTTAAAAGATATTGAAAAAAAAGAAAATTATACCTTTTTAAAGGCCGACATCAATGATGCTAGCATTATTGATAAACTGTTTAAGAAATATAAATTTGATGGGATTATACATCTGGCAGCCGAATCTCACGTAGATCGCTCTATTTCCGATCCCCTAGCTTTTGTTAGAACAAATATTGTTGGAACATTAAATTTACTTAATGCCGCAAAAAATATCTGGAAAGGTGAGGTTAAAAATAAGCTTTTCTATCATATAAGTACCGATGAAGTTTATGGTACATTGGGAGAAACTGGGTTATTTACTGAATCCACAGCATACGATCCAAATTCCCCTTATTCTGCTTCCAAAGCAAGTTCAGATCATTTTGTGCGGGCTTATGGAGAAACATATGGAATTCCATATATAATTTCTAATTGTTCTAATAATTATGGACCAAATCAATTTCCTGAAAAACTAATTCCTTTATTTATTCATAATATTTTAGAAAATAAGGATTTACCAGTATATGGTGACGGGAAATATACTCGGGACTGGCTTTTTGTAATAGATCATGCCGAGGCCATAGATATGGCTTTTCATAAAGGTGATAAGAATCAAACTTATAACATTGGAGGCTTTAATGAATGGCAAAACATCGACTTAATTCTTTTGCTCTGTGAAATTATGGATGAAAAATTGGAAAGGAAGGTGGGTGAATCAGCCGGACTAATAACATATGTTAAAGATAGACCAGGGCATGATAAGCGCTATGCTATAGATGCAAGTAAAATCAAAAAAGAATTAGGTTGGGAACCTTCAGTAACCTTTAAAGAAGGTCTCGAACAAACAATAGACTGGTATCTTGAAAATCGAAAATGGTTAAGCCATATCCAGTCAGGTGATTATTAGAAATATTATTTCGCTTAAAGGAAAACTAAGTCTAGACACATAAAGAATAAAAATGATAGAAAAACCAAAATTGGTGCCAAAAAAAATTTTAGTAACTGGTGCTGCTGGATTTATTGGCTTTCATCTGTGTAAAAGATTAATTGATTCCGGATTCCAAATAGTTGGGCTAGATAACATTAACGATTATTATGACATAGATTTGAAACTTGATCGGCTGGAGCAATTAGGTATAGGTAAAGATCAGGCTAAAGAAGAAGGGGAGCTTACAAATAGTATACATTATAAAAACTTTTCTTTCATCCGTATGAATCTGGAAGATAGGAAAGAATTACCCAAATTATTTGTGAAAGAAAATTTCAAATTAGTTTGTAATCTTGCAGCTCAGGCTGGGGTTAGATATAGTCTAGAAAATCCAGAAGCCTATATCGATAGTAATTTAGTCGGTTTTGCAAATTTGCTAGAATGTTGCCGTAATTATGAGACTAAGCATTTAGTCTATGCTAGCAGCTCTAGTGTTTATGGGCAAAATCAGAAGGTTCCTTTTTCAGAAGGAGATAATGTTGATCATCCCATTAGTCTTTACGCGGCTACTAAAAAAAGTAATGAATTAATGGCCTATACGTATAGCCACCTTTATAATTTTAAAACAACAGGGCTTAGATTCTTTACAGTATATGGACCTTGGGGTCGTCCGGATATGGCAATGAATCTATTTACAAATGCTATTATAAAAGGAAGTCCCATAAAAATTTTTAATTATGGTGAATTAGAGAGAGATTTTACCTATATAGACGATATAATAAATGGGATTTACAAAGTATTAAATAAAATTCCTAATAGTAATTATAAAATTTATAATATTGGAAATAGTAAGCCAGTAAGGTTATTGAGTTTTGTTAAAGAAATTGAAAATCAATTAGGAATAGAGGCAAAGAAAGATATGCTCCCCATGCAACCAGGAGATGTATATAAGACCTGGGCTGATATTGATTCTTTAAGGGAGGATTATGAATACAATACAACAATAGGTGTTAAGGAAGGTATCAATAGTTTTGTTAAATGGTATCGTGAATATTATAATATTAAATAATGGAGCAATTAAAACGTTTTATAAGAAAATATTTTCAGAGCTTCTCATTTTTTTATTCTCATTTAAAACATAGAGTATTTATAGTTGTTGGTTTAAGTATTGTTATAGGAATTTTAGATGGATTTGGTCTTTCCCTATTTTTACCTTTGTTACAGATTGTAGATAACCCAGAAAGTGTTGAACCAGAAAGTCTAGGAAATTTAAGATTTCTTGTGGATTTTATCGAAAATTCCACTATTCCCTTGAATCTGCTTACTGTATTGGGATTTATGATCTTTTTCTTTTTTTCCAAAGGCGCTGTCCAGTACCTCGCGGGGGTTTATAAGGTAACTGTGCAACAATGGTTTATAAAGAATTTAAGGCTAAAGAATATACATGGTTTAAACGAACTTAAGTACAGTTATTTTGTAGGAACAGATGCTGGACGCATTCAGAATACTTTAACCGGAGAAGTAGATAGAATAGCAAATGCTTTTCAAAATTATTTCTTTGCCTTACAGTATGCTATACTTGTTTCTGTTTATACCATTTTTGCTTTTACAATTGATTCTGTTTTTGCTATACTGGTTACAATAGGAGGTATACTTAGTGATCTTTTATATAAGAACCTCTATAGGTATGTAAAGTCCACTTCCCGGTCCTTAACTGGAGAAACAAATTTCTTTCAAAATTTAGTACTTCAACATGTGGGGAATTATAAGTATTTAAAGGCTACTGGAACTTTAGAGAAATTTAGTTCGAAGTTAGAAAAGTCCGCTGTAAAGATTGAAAAGCGTAATAAAAAAATTGGAAAGCTTAATGCTCTATTAGGGTCGGCCAGGGAACCAATTCTTATTATTGTAGTCGTTACTGTTATTTATGTTCAAATTAATTTCCTAGGATCAGAATTGGGACCAATATTAATTAGTCTTCTATTTTTTTACAGAGCCCTAAGTTATTTAATGCAATTACAAATTCGATGGAGTAAGTTTTTAAGTTTCTCAGGTTCTATGGAAAACATGGCTTCTTTTGGAAGGGAACTAAAGGTGAATAAGGAAAGTGTGAAAGCAAATCGGATTTCAATTAAATCGATAGAAATGCTTGAAATGGATAAGGCTAATTTTTCTTATGGTAATCAAAAAGTATTGAATAATATTTCTTTAAAAATTGAAAAGTTTGAAACTATTGCATTTGTTGGAGAAAGCGGAAGTGGGAAAACGACTATTGTAAATATTCTATCCGGATTACTTCCTTTAGATTCGGGAAGTTATTATGTCAATGATAAAAATATTGGAGATATTGAAACAGAATCATTTCAGCAAAAGGTTGGTTATATTACTCAGGACCCGGTAATTTTTAATGATACAATCTTTAACAATGTTGCCTTATGGAGTCCTGAAACCGAAGAAAATAAAACCAAGTTTTGGAACGCAGTTAATGAAGCTTCAATTTTAGATTTTGTAAATGCACTTCCTAACAAAGAAAACACCGTTTTAGATAATAATGGTGCTAATCTTAGTGGAGGACAGAAACAAAGGATATCGATCGCCCGTGAGCTTTTTAAAACAGTTGAACTATTAATATTAGATGAAGCGACTTCTGCACTAGACTCAGAAACTGAAAATATTATCCAAAAGAATATCGATGCATTGAAAGGGAAATATACTATTTTGATAGTTGCTCATCGACTTTCTACAATAAGAAATGCAGACAGAATTGTTTTAATGAAAGAAGGTAGTACCACAGTAGGGACCTTTAATGAACTTTTAACTAAATCAAAATATTTCCATAAACTGGTAGAACTTCAGGAAATATAATTTAAGAATTTTTAAAATTCGTGATACTCAAATTATGAAAGGAATAATATTAGCAGGCGGCTCAGGAAGTAGGTTATATCCTATTACGTTAGCGGTAAGTAAACAACTATTACCGGTATATGACAAACCAATGATATATTATCCATTATCAGTACTGATGCTTGCGGGTATTAAAGAAATTTTATTTATAACTACACCCAATGATCAAGATGCCTTCAAAAAGCTCTTAGGAGATGGATCTAACTTAGGATGTGAATTTCATTATGCTGTACAAGAAGAACCTAATGGGCTAGCAGAAGCTTTTATAATTGGAGAAGAATTTATTGGTAGCGATAGAGTTGCACTTGCGTTGGGAGATAATATTTTTCACGGTAATGGTTTGGGAAGTCTCTTAAGAAGTAAGGTAGGTATTGAAGGCGCCTCTATATTTGCCTATCCAGTTAAAGACCCGGAGCGTTATGGAGTTGTGGAATTTGATGAGAATAACATGGCTATTAATATCGAAGAAAAACCAGAAAAGCCAAAATCCAAATATGCCGTCCCAGGATTATATTTTTATGATAACCGCGTAGTCGAGTATGCAAAAAAGGTTAAACCTTCTGCTCGTGGTGAGAAAGAAATTACCTCTATAAACGATATGTACCTGAAAGATGGTAATCTTGAAGTTGGTGTAATGACCAGAGGTATGAGTTGGTTTGATACAGGAACGGTAGAATCTTTAGATGATGCAACAGAATTTATAAGAGTTTTGCAAAATAGACAGAGCGAAATGATAGGATGTATAGAAGAAGTTGCTTTTCTACATAAATTCATAACTAAAAGTGAAATTAAGTCTGCAATTAAAAAATATGGAAAGAGTAAGTATGGAGAATACCTTCAAACTATTTTAGAAGAATATGAGCGGTAAATTAATTCACTTGCCAAAGCTTGAAGATCCTCGTGGCAATCTTTCTTTCTTAGAGGAGGAAAACCATATTCCCTTTAAGATTAAAAGAACTTATTGGATTTATGATGTTCCTGGAGGAGAAATAAGAGGAAGTCACGCTTTTAAAGAATCACAGGAGTTTATAATTGCTCTTTCTGGTAGTTTTGATGTGATTCTAAATGATGGTGAAAATGAAACTCAGTTTAATTTAAACAGGTCTTATTATGGGCTTTATATTCCAAAATTACTTTGGAGAAGTATTGAAAATTTCTCTACTAATTCGCTAGCATTAATTGTTTCCTCCATTCCTTTTGATCAAAAGGATTACATACGAGATTTTGATGAATTTAAGATAATTAAAAATGAAATTGAAAAATAGTACTGTTTTCGATTGCTCCATAATTCAAGTAGCCAAAGTTCATAGTAAATCGGGCAATATAACTGTATTAGAAAATGGTTCGAATATACCTTTTGATATCAAAAGAATCTATTATCTATATGATATTCCGGGAGGTGAATCACGAGGAGGACATGCTCACTATGAGCTGGAACAATATGTCATTGCTGCCAGTGGAAGCTTTAACGTTATTCTGGATGATGGAGTATCAAAAAAAAATGTTGCTTTAAATAGGCCTGATTATGCGCTACACATTGTACCAGGTTTGTGGAGAGAGTTAAAGAATTTTTCCTCTGGAGCGATATGTTTAGTGATGGCTTCTCATAAATATGATGAAAACGATTATGTTCGGGATTATTCAGTATTCAAAAAATTAAAATAATTATAGGAATGATTCATTCTTCAGCTGAAGTGCAAACAAATAAAATAGGTGATGGAACTACCATATGGCAAAATTGTGTGATTTTAAAGGATGCCGTAATTGGAGCAAACTGTAATATAAATTTTAATGTTTTCATTGAAAATGATGTTATTATTGGAAATGATGTAACGGTAAAATCTGGGGTACAGATTTGGGATGGTTTAAGGATAAAGGATAAAGTTTTTGTAGGACCCAATGCAACATTTACTAATGATTTAATTCCTCGCTCAAAAGTTTATCCAAATAGTTTTGTAGGGACTACGCTGGAAAAAGGAAGTTCTATTGGAGCAAATTCAACAATACTTGCAGGAGTGATAATAGGAGAATATGCCTTTATCGGTGCTGGAAGCGTTATAACGAAAAACATACCTCCTTACACGGTTTGGTACGGTAATCCTGCTACCCATAAGGGGTATATTACCGAGGACGGAACTTTGCTAAATAAATCTCTCGTCAGTAAAGAGGGTAAAATATATATATTAGAAAAAAATAAACCGATACTAAAATGATTAAATTTTTAGATATCCAAGGTATTAATGCAAGTTTTGAACCTCGTTTATCTCAGGTTGTCAAAAGTGTAATAGATTCTGGCTGGTATTTATTAGGTGAGGAGGTATCTCAATTTGAGATGGAATATAAAAAATATATTGGTACTTCTGAATGTATTGGTGTAGCTAATGGTTTGGATGCACTTCGGCTAATATTACGATCATATAAAGAATTGGGCGTGATGCAAGACGGTGATGAAGTAATTGTACCCGCAAATACATATATCGCCTCTCTTTTGGCAATTTCTGATAACGGACTCAAACCAATACTTGTTGAACCAAATATAAATACTTTCAATATTGATTCTTCCAAAATCGAAGAAAGAATCACACCCAAAACCAAAGCATTGATGGTAGTTCATTTATACGGTTTGAATGCAATGAATGATGAACTAACTAGAATCGCTAAAAAATATAAACTTAAGATAATTGAAGACAATGCACAGGCAGCAGGAGCATATTACAAAAATAACCGCACCGGTTCCTTGGGTGACGCCGCGGGTCATAGTTTTTATCCCGGTAAAAATTTAGGTGCCATAGGTGATGCTGGAGCTGTTACCACAAATGATGAAGAACTAGCGATAACTTTGAGGTCTCTAGCCAATTATGGTTCGAGAGAAAAATACGTAAATGAATATAAGGGACTTAATTCAAGGATTGATGAGTTGCAGGCAGCAGTATTAAGAATCAAGCTTGCACGTCTTGATGAAGATAACCAACGTCGGCGTGAAATTGCGAATTATTATATTGAAAATATCCATAATAAGAATATTGTTCTTCCTGAAGTTAGAGGTCAAAAAAATCTGACGGTTTTGGAAGAGCATGTATGGCATCTTTTCGTAATACGTAGTCAGTCACGTGACAGTTTACAAAATTATTTAAATAAAAATAACATACAGACCTTGGTGCATTATCCTATCGCGCCTCATTTACAAAATGCTTATAAAGAATTAAATCAGCAAAATTATCCGATAACTGAAAAAATTCATAAGGAAGTTCTAAGCCTTCCTTTAAGTCCTATAATGCCAAAAACAGAGGTGAAAAAAGTAGTAGCATTTCTTAATAAATTTAATATGTAGTGGCCACCCTTGAAAATTTTTAACATTTTACACGTAAGGTATTATCAATTCCTATATCTGGGATATAATAACTGACTATACCGTTTTGGTTGAGAGTAATTTTTTTCTATCACCAAAAACACACATGAAAAATGACCCCAAGGAAAAAATCAGAAATGGTTTTTTTATTAAAAATTTAAGTTGTACTTCTAAAATATTTTAAATTCCTATGAAGAATAAGGAGGTTTGTTTACCACTTGTAAGTATTGTCGTAATCACCTATAATAGTTCCGACTACGTAATTGAAACTTTGGAAAGTGTTAAAAGACAAACATATAAAAATATAGAATTAATTATAAGTGATGATTTTTCTACGGATGATACCATAGCTACATGTAAAGCTTGGCTAATAGGAAATAAAGATAAATTTAAAAGAGTAAAAATAATTGTTCCAGAAAAAAATACAGGTATTCCAGCCAACTGTAATCGCGGGCTTGCTCAATCCAGAGGAGATTGGATAAAAATTATTGCTGGTGATGATTTATTGTTGCCAAATTGTATCCAGAAGAATATACAATATGTTAAAAGGCATTCAGAAAAGATAATTTTTAGCATTGCGGAATTTTTTGCTGATAGTGAGAATGAAAGGTTAGGTAATATAAATAGGAAGCAATTAAACACTGTACCTTTTTTTTTCAATTTAAATGCCAATTCTCAGTTTTTGCATCTATTAATAAGGAATTACCCAATGAATCCACCTACAATTTTTTTTGAAAAACAAACCCTTGAAAAATTAGGTAGGTTTAATACAGAATATGTTAATGAAGATTTTCCATTGTACCTGCATGCAACTTTTTCTGGATTAAAATTAGGATTTTTTCCTATCTCCACCGTTAAATATAGGGTGCATAAGAACTCGATCAGTTATAATCAAAATAGGGAGCAAGCTATTTCAGAATGGAAAAAATTAAAAATGAGAAAAACTATAATGAAATATATTAATTGGAATTTATTTATTAGACATCCCTTTGTAGTTATTGAATTCTATAATCAGTATTTATTTAATGAATTAATTTTAATGACTGGAAATAAAAAAAGTTTTGAGACTAATCTTAAATTTTTAAGGTTGTTAAGTCCTTTATTTTTTCTGAAGAAAATTAAGCAGTTATAAATAATAAAAAAGAACTAAAATTATCGGCTTCTTAGAAATGAAGATTCTTGTTCAAAATACTGGTCAGATCAGGTTTAGATTTTACTCTTCGATCTTAAACTAAGAATGAAGTTCAACAATTTTTAATTATATGTCATAAAAATGAGAAATGTATTTGGAAGATTAAAAAACCATATTGAAATTTTATTAAAAATAGGAAAAGAGAAGCGTATTGTAAAATGGTCTCAGAATGAAAATACTTCAGAAAACATTGGTGATGTCTTATGTAGCACTTTATTTGAGAAAACTTTTGAAAAGGAAGCTATAAATATTAAAGATGTTATTAATGTTGGTTTTCCAAAGGTATACACCTTTGGAGGTAGTGTTCTGGATAATTCAAAGGTTAGAAACCTTAATGTCATCGGGTCCGGTTTTAAACGAGAAAATAGTTTAATGCCTGTCAAGCCAAAAAAGGTAATAAGCTGTAGAGGGCCATTAACCAGAAAAAAGTTATTAGATCTTGGGGTGGATGCTCCTCAGATTTATGGAGATCCAGCTATATTGTGCCCCCTTTTTTTTGATCCCATTGAAGTCGAGAAAAAGTGCAAAATGGGACTTATACCTCATTATATAGACCAGGAATTACCCGTGGTGAAAGAGTTATGCAAGAATAAGGATATAAAATTTATCGATATTTTTAGTGATTTTGAAGATTTTGTTAAACAAATAAAAGCAAGTGAATTTACCGTCTCCAGTTCTCTCCATGGCGTGATAATTTCTCATGCCTATGGGATTCCCTCTGTATGGGTTGATTTGAGTAAAAATATTGCTGGAGGTCACTTCAAATTCCATGATTACTATGCTAGCGTTAGTATAAACAATATCATGGCAATTGAAGATCTTGGGCAACCAAACTTCGAAGAACTTAAAAAGAAAGCGACCTTACCGGATTTGAAAATACTAAGAGAAAATCTTATATCTCATCTTAAGAATAATGTAGTATGATATCTATCATAATAGCCACGTACAACTGTGTCGATTCAATAAGTGAAACTATTAACTCAGTTATTAATCAGAATAGTAATAATTGGGAGTTGATAATTATAGATGATGGGAGTAGTGATAATACCGATATTTTAATTAAAAGGACATTCTCACAAAATAATATAAGATATTATTATCAGGATAATAAGGGGGTAAGCGCTGCAAGAAATTATGGTGTTGAAGTTGCGTCTGGAGAATATATTATGTTTTTGGATGCGGACGATAAATTATTTGATAATGCCATCAAAGATTTCTCCGATTTGATAAACTCTGAGAATGAGACCGGAATTGTATCAGGAGCTTATATGTACTCGGGTAAAAGAAAAATCTATCCCAGGGTTAAAGGGGCTTTAACACAATTCTATACTTTAAATACTTTAGTTGGGTCTTTTATTGTGAATAGAAACCTTTTTATTAATGCGGGAGGATACGATACAAATCTTACATTTTCTGAAAATTTTGAGTTATTTATTCGATTAACGAAGCTATGTAAGGAAAATAAAATTTCCATTAAGTCCGGTAAGTTCCTCACATTTGAGTACAACCATAATTCAGAGGATCAAAAAGAATTGTTGCGTGAGAAAAAAAAAATAGAAACTTATAAATACCTATTTAAAAAATACAAGAATTATAGAGTTAAGGATTATGACTTTCCATTGCGTTCCGCTGAAACAGTAGCCATGAGTTATTTTCGCTTAGGGAAGAAAAAGAAAGCGTTAAAATGGCAGAAAAGAGCCATTAAGGAAGCACCAATGAATTTGAAAACCTATTTGAAGTTTTTAAGGTATTTAGCTTGCAAATAATAATATACTAAAAAACAATTAGCTTATGAAGCCTAAAATTCTAATGATACTGGGGTATCCCCGAAGTGGCAGTACTGTTCTGGGAGAGTTAATAAACAAAGAAGAAGGCTTTATCCATGTAGGCGAATTGGAACGTCTTTGGTATCTTCGGAATAATCCTGTTTCCATTCTTCCTCAGGTTACTTGCTCTTGTAAAGAAAAACTTTTTGACTGTGACTTTTGGTCTCCTCATATTGCAGTTTTAGAAAAAAAAATTCTGGAAATATCTAAAAGAGAAAATTTAAAATTAAATAATAATATCCTTCTGGAGATTAGAAATCAATTTATTCGGCATAAGAAATGGGAAGCAAAGGAATCAAAAATTTACTCCGAAATTAATTCTACTCTCTATTTTAATTTATCTAAAAAGGAAAAGAAAGTTATTGTTGATTCTTCTAAAGAGTTATGGTATGCGGAATATCTTGATCATACGGGGCTATTTGACATAACCTATATTCATTTGGTGAGGGATCTTCGTGGAGTAGTTTTGTCAAGGCAGAGAAAAATGAAAAGAAATGAAGATGGAAAGGACAAAATGCGGTTAAATTACAAGTATTTAATTTTTGATAGCTTACGTTGGAATTTTGTAAACTGGAGGATAAAGAAGTTTCTCCAAAACCGGAAATACCTTCAAATTCGATATGAAGAATTTTTGAATGATCCAGAAAATTTTCTTCAATTAATCGGAGACAGGATGGACATAAAGGTAAATCCTTCTGAAATTTTGAATGAGAAGAAAGAATTTCTTATAGAAGAAAATCACGTGATACATGGAAATAAATTTAGATTCACCAGAGGGAAAGTTAAACTTCTCGAAGATAAAAGGTGGAAAAAGGAACTTGATTTCAAAAATCAATACTTATTAAAATTCTTGAATTTTTTTCATTTTAATTAAATACTACATCATATTTATTATATGTCTAATTTTATTTCTATTATTACTCCAACTTATAACCGCGGACACCTAATTCACAGGGCAATTAAGAGCGTTCTAAATCAGTCTTACGAAAATTTTGAATATTTAATTGTTGATGATGCCTCCACTGATAATACTCAGGAGGTAGTTAATGCATTTGATGACAATAGAATCCGTTATATTCGCTATGAAGAAAATGGAGGAAATGCTGTTGCCCGTAATGTTGGTGTGCAAAATGCTAAAGGAGATTATATCGCTTTTCTGGATAGCGATGATGAATTTCTTGAAAACTTTTTATCTAAAGCATTAAAACAGTTAGAAAATGAACCGGAAGCTTCTTTTTTGTGGTCGGGTACCAGAACTATAAAAATAGATGGAAGTTATAACGATCGTATTTGGGTTCCTCAAACTAGAAAACATCCAAACCAGTTTTTGTATGAGTTACATGTAGGTATAGGAAGAGGGTTTTTGATTAAGAAAGAATGTTTTAAAGACTTAAAGTTTGATGAGCGTTTACGAACAGCAGTAGACACAGATTTCCTGATTCGGTTACGTCAAAATTTCACCTTTACTATACTTCAGGAAATTATGCTTAATATCCATACTCAACCTGGAAGTGTTAGGGCGAATTTTAGTGAAAAAAAGAAATCATATGCCACCATTATAAGTAAGCATAAAAATATAATCGATAATGATCGCAAACTCAGCAAGAAGTGGTATTATAAATTATTCTGGCTTTCCTTATATGACAATGATTTTAGTCTCGCCAGGGAAGCTTACAGTAAGATCGGAGACGGGAAGGCAAAAGCTGGATTCCTGTATTTGATTTTCAGGATATTCCCTACAGATCAGGCTATCAAACTGCACAAACAATTATCCCACTAAAAACAGAAATTTGGAAGAAAAGAAATCAGTACTTTTTATTATTGATACTTTAGAAGTTGGAGGAGCCGAAAGAAGTATTTTGGAAATTGCAAGTAGATTTTCAAAATATCTTCCGATTGTGGTCACTTTATTTGAAGGGGACGCATTAAAACAAGATTATATTAATAGAGGAATTGAAGTAATAAGTCTGGACTTTAAGTCTAACACCGACCATCAATTAATTATCAACCGCCTACAAGGCATTCTTGATGATATAGATCCAAAAATTATACATGCTACCTTGTTAAGGTCTTGTCTTATTTCTAGAGCATTAAAGCGTCGAGAATCTGTTAAATTGATTAATAGTCTTGTCAATAACACTTATGGATTTCAACGCTATAGGACTTTAAGCTTGGTAAGAGCTACAAAACTGTTTTATACTCAACTTAGGGACTTAATGTCCGTATCCAAGGTGGACTATTTTTTCTCAAATTCTGAAACGATAAAAAATACTTCCGCCAGGGCATTAAGAATCGATACCTCAAAAATAAAAGTAATTTATCGTGGTAGAGATCCTGAAGGATTTATAAATGTTGACGCAGATGCATTGCGAAAAGATCTCAAGAAGTTCGATGAAACTCTCTATACCTGTGTAGGCAGGTTGATTGAGAGGAAAGGCCAACTTGATCTGGTTGCAGCCTTCGCAGAACATTTGGAGAAACATCCAAATAGTAAATTGGTTTTAGTAGGAGAGGGACCGCTAAGAAAGGATCTGGAAGCGAAAATAACAGCTTTGAATCTCAAAGAAAAAATCTTATTACTGGGTCAAAGAAACGATATACCGGAAATATTGAGCTTGACAGATTATTTCATTTTTCCTTCCTATTATGAAGGATTACCAGGTGCCTTAGTAGAGGCTATGTTCTCAAAAACTCCAATTATTGCTTCAGGGATTCCGGAAAATCTTGAATGTGTAGATCAAGACACCAGTATAATATTTTCTCCGGGAAATGTAAAAGATCTGGTAGAAAAATTAGAGCTGGCGTTGCATAGTGATTGGTTAAGGAAGACCGTAAAGGGTTTTGAAAAAGCTATCCATAATTTTTCAATAAACCATATAGTAAAAGAGTATGAACTTACTTATGATATGCTTTTAGAAAAATGAAAATCCTTCAATTAGTCACTAAACGGCAATATCGAGGAGCAGAGGTCTTTGCCGCAAATCTCAGCAAAGAACTTATCAATTTTGGTCATTCAATAATTTTCGCCGGTCTTTATAAGAATGATTGTAATATTTTAACAGTGGAAGGTGCCCAAAATCTTGATCTTTCTGAGGGAAAAAGCAGCGCGATCTCCATATCGCTGATTAAAACGATGGTCAAGCTTGTAAAAGATACAAACCCAGATGTAATACAATGTAATGGGAGCGATACCTTGAAATATATGGTTATCGCAAACTTCTACCTAAAAAAAAGACCAATAGTTTATAGAAATATTAGTACCATTAGCGAATGGCTCGGTTCTGATCTTAAATTATCCTTGTACAAGAAAATATTCTCTAGAGTTGATCACGTTACTTCTGTTGGATCTGAATCCATTCACGATCTTATAGACACCTTAGGCTATCCTAAAGAGCAGACCTCGGTAATACGAAGGGGAATTCCAAATGAGAAACTAAATGGCGAAGATTTTGGTTGGGAGTTAAGAAAGGAACTTGGACTTGGCGGAGAATCAAAAATAGTGATGCACGTAGGGAATTTCAGCCCCGAGAAGAATCATACATTTCTTCTCGAAATATTTCAGGAGTTAAAAAGTTCACATCCGGAAATAAAATTAGTTTGCGTAGGAGATGGTGTCACTTATGGAGATATCGATCAAAAGATCAAAAATAACGGACTCGAAGAAAGCGTTTTTTTATTAGGATTCAGGAAAAATATTCCGGAATTACTCTCTGCTTCTGATTGTATTGTTTTATCAAGCCTGGTAGAAGGTGTTCCTGGAGTAATCTTAGAGGCGGCGGTCCAGGAGAAGCCAACCGTGGCTTCAAATGTAGGTGGTGTTAAAGAAGTTCTTATTGATAAGCAAACAGGTTTTATCATTGATAACTTTGATAAGGACAGATTTAGGAACAAAATTGTTGGAATTTGCGAGAATGAAACCTTAAGAAAAACTTTGGGGACGAATGCCAGAAATTTGGTAGTAGAGCAATTCAATCCTAATAAGAATGCTCGGAAATTTGAGAAACTGTACTTTGATCTTGCCGGAATTACTCCTGATCAACAAGGTAAATTGAAAATTCTGCAGATAATTCAAAAAAAACAATATCGGGGAGCAGAGATATTTTGTGCTCAATTGTCAACCCAGCTGGAAGAAAAGGGGCATGAAGTTAAGGTTTGCAGTATCTATGACGGTACAGCGAAACTGCCATTTCATAAAGAAATAGAATCTTTAGAAAGAATACAATCCTTTAGATATGCTGATTATTTTGGTTGGAAAACTATTGCGAATATAATAAGGGAGTTTAAGCCCGATGTTGTACAGGCCAATGCCTCAGACACTCTCAAGTATTCTATCATGTCACGTGAGATCTTTGGCTGGCAAGTACCTATTGTTTTTAGGAATGCGAGCTTGACTAGTTATTATGTAAAGGGTAAGCTATCTAAGGAACTGAATAAATTTTTATTTCAAAAAGTGGATCAGGTGGTTTCTGTTTCTGAATCATCTAAAAGGGACCTCAATGAGCTTTTTCCATTTACGACAACCAAAACTAATGTGATTACGAATGGCGTTGATAACAAGATGAATATTGATTTTAAAAATCCTTATGAAGAAAGTAACATCAATATCGTACATGTTGGCTCCCTAACTCCGGAAAAAAATCATCATCACTTACTCGAAATACATAAACTTTTTCTTGAGTCACATCCTACTTCCATTTTGCACATTATTGGAGAAGGAGCACTTAAAGGAGAAATAGAAAAATCTATTCTTAAACTTGGTATTTCTGATAATGTGAAATTATATGGTGAAACCCCTGAACCTGAGGCCTATATTTATTACGCTGATATGCTTGTTTTACCTAGTCTGGTAGAAGGTCTCCCTGGGGTTGTACTTGAGGCAATGAATTATAAAACGATAGTTGTAGCTTACAACGTAGGAGGGATCTCCGAAGTACTTGATGAGAATACCGGTTTTTTGGTAGAGCCAAATAATTTAAAATGCTTTGTTGAGTCCATGAAAAATGCTCTTTCTGGAAATAATTCAAAAAAAATTTCCGAAGCTAAAAATTTAGTTTGCACTAAGTTTAATAATTCATTTTTGGCAGATAAATTCTTGCAGGTTTATAGGGATACAATTTCAAAGAGAAATAAAAAATGATGAAGATACAAATCCTGCATATAATAAAATCATTAGGAAGAGGGGGAGCAGAAATGCTTTTGCCCGAAACACTGGCAATACATGATAAGGAGAAATTTGATTTTCATTTTATCTATTTTCTTCCCTGGAAAGATCAGATGGTTTCAGAAATTCAAAAAAAAGGAGGAAATGTTCGATGTTTACAGGCTAAGAATAATTTTCAGCTAATCTCGAAGTTTCCGCAGATTATTGATTACTGTGATGAAAATCAGATAGATGTTATTCATTGCCATTTACCCTGGGCTGGATTTGTTGGTCGGATTGTTTATAATAGAACCAAAATACCGATGATTTATACCGAACACAATATGCAGGAGCGATATCATCCCATTACAAAGATACTTAATAAAAAGTCATTCAATTTTCAAAGTCTGGCTGTTGGGGTTTCACAGGATGTTTCTGATTCGATTATAAAAAATATAAAGCCTCAGATTCCTGTAAAGACTATTCTTAACGGTGTGAATACAAATAAATTCATACGTAACTATGAAGATTCAGATATTAGAAAAAAATATGGAATTCCAGAAGATGCTTTAGTAGTTGGACTTGTTTCTGTTTTTAGGTTCCAAAAGCGAATAAAAGAATGGATCCAGGTATTCAAAACATTTTCTGATAACACTTCAAAAAAGGTATATGGTCTAATAGTTGGTGCAGGTCCACTTGAGGATGAAATTAAAAAAGAAGTAACCAACTTTAATTTGGAGGAGATGATTATAATGCCAGGACTTCAAGAGCAAACAAAACCTTACTACAATGCCATGGACATTTTCATGATGAGTTCGTCTTTTGAGGGCTTACCAATAGCTCTTTTAGAGGCTATGAGCATGGAGTGTGCGATAGTAACTACAAATGCCGGTGGAATAAAAGAGGTGATAAATGACGGCGAGGAGGGATTGATGGTTGAAGTAGATCAATGGAAGGTTTTATCTGAAAAATTAATTTTTTTATCTGAAAATCCAGCCGAACTAAAAGATTTACAAAGAGCTGCAAGAAATCGTGTGATTTCAGACTTCAGTTTAAAATCTATGGTTGAAAATTTAGAGAAAGAATATTCAGAGTTAGCTGTATGAGAATAAGAGAAGCAACAGATAATGATCTAGTCCCTATATTAAATGTTTTGAAAGCTAGTCTTGGAGAGACTTCTTCAAGAAAGACAAAGGAGGTATGGGAGTATAAACATGTGAATAATCCTTTTGGAAAAAGTTTAGTTCTGGTTGCTGAAGAGGAGGGCGAGATAATTGGTGTGCGTGCATTTATGAGATGGAAATGGCAATACGGCTCCAGAAGCTTTAGTGCCTTTAGAGCAGTAGATACTGCAACGCATCCAAGGCATCAAGGAAAAGGAATTTTTAAAAAACTTACTTTTAAGGCACTTGAGGAGGGAAAAATAAACGGAGACCACTTTGTCTTCAATACACCAAATGCCCAGAGCAAACCAGGTTATTTAAAGATGGGTTGGAAAGAAGTGGGAAAAGTTTGTACGAATATTGTTCCGCAATCACCGTTTCGGTTATTAGGTAAAATGGGTAAAGAGCCAGATTACGGATCTACAGAACTCGAAAGAAATCTTGAACCTTTATTAGAGAGTTATAATGACAAGTTGATTCAAAACCAGAAATTATTTACTCCTAAATCTTCTAAATATCTGAAGTGGAGATATCTGAATAATGAAATTCAGCCATATTTTGTATATAATGATGAGGATATTTTCATAGCTTCCTATTTGAAAGATCGAGGGAGGTTTTTAGAATTGAGAATTTCAGAATGCATTTATAATTCAAAAAAGGGTAAGAAATTGGCTAGAAAGGTCATTAAAGAATGGTCTTCCATGTATAAACCTAATTTCATTTCTTATAGTTGCATTGATAACTTATTTAATATGCAAATAAGTGGCAAATTTGGTCCGATACTAACTTTTAAAAATATTAATTGTTCTGTAAAAAATTATAATCGATTTTTGGATGAAGAAGAATGGAATTATACCATGGGTGATCTAGAATTATTTTAAGAGATGTTAGGAGGTATTTTTTTAATATTTATCTTGTTTTTAATTAGCCAAATGCTTTTTAGTGGAATGGCAAGGAAACATAAATTCTTCGATAAAAGTAGGATGAATTACCTCTTCTTTTATCATTTCTTCTTTGCTGGGGTCTACTATACTTATGCACTCTTTAATAACTCTGACTCAAAATTGTACTTCTGGCGACCAAAATTGTCTAATTCAAGTTGGTTTAGCTTTTATGGGACAAGTACTACATTTATCGACTTTTTATCATACCCTTTCATCAAATTCATAAATTTTAATTATGAGATGATGATGGTATTATATGCTTGGATGGGTTATTTAGGATTTGTTTATGCCTATTTATTCTTCAGAAAAAATATTACAATAAAGATTAAAGTTTTTAAAGGAATTGATCTCCTAACTTTGATTTTGTTTCTCCCTAATATGCATTTCTGGACAGCATCATTGGGTAAGGGAGCACCTATTTTTATGGGGCTAATGATGTTTGCATATGCGATTGGTGAACCAAAAAAACGTTGGGGAGTTCTTTTGATAGGATCTTTGATAACTTATTATATAAGACCTCATGTATTTCTATTTGTGGCAGTAGGAACTATTTTAGGATATTTTACCGGTAAGGAGAAGATTTCATTTTGGAAAAAAGCTTTAGTGTTTATGATAATGGTAGGGAGTTTAATCTTGGTTCAGGATACCATTCTTGGTGTGGCCGGTTTAAATGATTCTGAGAATTTAGTGGAAGGGTTTGAAGATTTTTCTGAAGATAGGGCTTCCTCTCTTAGTAGTTCAGGTTCTGGTATAGATATGGTTAATTATCCCTTACCCATTAAATTATTCACATTTTGGTTCCGGCCATTATTTTTTGATGCTCCCGGCATACTTGGTTTGATCGTATCCGTAGAAAATCTTATTTATTTACTCTTATTCTTTAAGATTTTAAAGAAAGATTTTATTGAGTTTCTGAAGAAATCTCCTATCAGTGTAAAGATGAGCCTAACAACTTTTTTTCTAGCTTCCCTAGCTATGGCTTTTGTAATGTCTAACTTAGGAATAATCATGAGGCAAAAATCTATGGTAATGTATTTTCTATTCTTTGTAATTTATTATTTTTTGGCACAAAAGAAATATGATAGGATAATTAGGTTACGACGGAAACGTCTAGCCTGTGTACGCGAAGCAGACTTTCAATAACAAATTAAGTTAGTCCTAAAATTAAAAAATAGCTGGTAATGAAGACCAATTTTGGAGCCCTGGTAATTTCGCTGGATTTTGAACTTCTCTGGGGAGTGTTTGATAAAGTTGATTACAAACAAAAAACCGAATACTTCCAGAATACACGAAAGGTTATTACTCATATCCTTAGGTTATTTAATGAATACCAGATCTCCTCCACCTGGGCAACGGTTGGTATGCTTTTTAATGAAAACTGGGATGAATGGAGTGCTAATATTCCCAGAGATATACCAAAGTATAACAACAAAAGTTTATCGGCTTACGAATTTGGGGAAACCATAAGGAATAAAGAAACCGAAAAGTTATGCTTTGCTCCAGATTTGATCCATCAGATTATTGAAAGTCCGCTGCAGGAATTGGCCACACATACCTATTCTCATTATTATTGCAGAGAGGAAGGGCAGGAAGACAAAGACTTTCGTGCAGATCTCGAAATGGCTAAATCAATAGCTCAGAAATTCGGAATAGAAATAGAGTCCCTGGTTTTTCCCCGGAATCAATTAAATGAAAGATACCTCCAAATTTGTAATGATTTAGGAATAAGAAATGTGAGGTCTAATCCTGATGCCTGGTATTGGAATGAGACCGAAAAGGATAGTTTAAAACAAAAATTATTTCGAACCGGAGATGCCTATTTTGGCTGGAAGGATAAACCTTATAAACCTCCTGAAATCGCATCGTTTGAAGAGGTAAATATACAACCCGCAAGCAGATTGTTAAGACCTATTTCAGAAAGGCCCTTGCTGGATACACTTAAGATTAAAAGAATAAAAAGCGAGATGACCTATGCAGCGAAGAATAATAAGATTTATCATTTATGGTGGCATCCTCACAATTTTGGAAAACATCCTGAAGCCAGTATCAGGGAATTAGAACTTATACTCGGGCATTTTCGGTTTTGCAGAAGCAAATGGGGGTTTGAGTCTTTATCGATGAATTCCCTGACCGAAAAATTACATAATTAAAACTATATTTTGATTTCCATTATCATCCCTTCCTATAACAGGTCGCATACTCTTTCAGGCACTATAAAATCTGTATTGCAACAGTCAGATGGGAATTGGGAGTTAATAATAGTAGATGATGGTTCTTTAGACAGCACGTCCGAGGTTGTTCAAAAGTATTTGGGCGATGGGAGAGTGAAGTATTATTTTCAGGATCATTCCGGAGTTTCGGCAGCAAGAAATTATGGCGCCAGCTTGGCCAAAGGAAATTACCTTATTTTTCTAGATTCAGATGACCAGTTGTATCCCGATTTGATTAAACACTTAAAGCTAATCAATTATTCTGACTATGATTTCATAAACTGGCAGGTCCGCAAATTAAAAGGGGATAATGAGGTAGAGATTTGGAAACCCGCGAAACTCGAAAAAATTTATAACCATATTACAGCATCCTTTTTAGCAGGAAGTATATGCTATCGTAAAGAAATATTCCAAAAGGCAGGTGGTTATGATTCAAAAATGAAATTTGGTGAAAATTATGAATTAGGTTTGCGAATTGCACAGATTAATGGTTTAAAAACCAAAATTCTGGACAAGGTTTACCTTGATTATTTTCTCAAATCCGCTAAGCGACAAAGTGCTGATATCGAGGCTAAAATTCAATCCAATCAACATCTTTATAGAAAACACAGGCAGCTTTATTTAAAAGATAGTCTCTCTCACGGGAGACTGATTTATCTATTTGGCTATTTATACCAACAAAAAGGAAATAAGGAAATAGCTTATGAATACTATAAGAAAGCCTGGAAAATAAATCCAATGTATTTAAAGCCTATGCTCAAAGTAAGTTATCTAAAATTGTCCTTTTTGATTAGATAAGAGAACCGTTTAAAATTCTAAAAGCTAGTTTTGTGGCTTTGTATATTTCTCCTTTTCTAATCAAAAAGTAAAGAAGCATTTTATAAGTGTTTCTCACCTCCTGCTCAAAATTATTGGCTAGGCTGATGATCTTGCGATCAACATAAAACTCCTTAAGTTTTGTATATGTGTGGATCTTGGATAAGAATTTTTTTTCTCTAAAACGTCCTGCCCATATGCCTTCCTGATGTTTGCGATAGATCCCTGGTCTTATTTCAGAAATATATTTCGCGTCCCCTTTGCCTCCCAGTAAACTTAAAAGAAAGCTATCCACGTTGATTATTTCGGGTATCTGGGAAGGAAGTGAAGCCAGGCTGTTCCTGAAACAAACTGTGGACAGTAAGGGATGTTGTTTTAATTGTTGTAACTCCTCAGAAGTAATATCTGTAGTTGGTTGTTCAATAAGGCCAGGATCAGGAATGCTGCCGTGTTGCAATACTTTGTACGGATGAAAACATAAAGAGTAAGCTCCGTTCTTTTCTAAAAACCCCGCCTGTTTCTGCAATTTATATGGATCAGTCCAATAATCATCACCCTCGCAAAATGCAATATAGCGTCCTTTTGCATTATAAAAATTAAAGAGTGCATTAAAGTTGCCGGTAATTATACCATTTACCTTGATTTTATTTTCATCGTAATGAAGGAATAGCCTGATCTTTTCAGGATATTTTTTGGCATATTCGATACAAATATTTCTGGTAGAGTCTGTTGAGTTGTCCTCGCCTAATAAGATTTCAAAATCAAAATTGGTTTTCTGATCTAAAATCGAATCCAGGCATTGTTTGAGAAAATTCTCATGATTATAGGTTTGGACCAGAACGCTTACAGTAACATTTTCTGGAACTGAATTGGTATAATGTTCCACCTCAACCTTCTGATATGTTTTCTTAAATTCTTCGAAATCCATTATTTCAAAAATCGATTTCCAAGTACTGAGGCATCTATATTTCTTTTAATTGTCCCCCTGTGGGTATAAACTGAATTGATCTCGGTGTCCTTTTCAATATTACAATTCATACCGATCATAGAATTTTCGCCAATTCTAATATTTTGTTTTATGGAAGCGTTCAAACCAATATAGCTGAATTTCCCAATGACCACATTTCCCCCTGTTTTTGCGCCACTCATTAAGCTATGATTTTCTATCTTCGAATGATGACCAATATCTGTGGTGAATAATATGCAATTATTTCCCACTTCCACGAAAGGCTGAAGTACACAACCCTCATCTATAAATGAATTCGAACCTACCTTTAAGTTGTTCCATTTCCGGCATTGAGAAGAGATATAATTAGGAAATTCATAACCATATTTCTGAGCTTGTTGATAAATTCTATGTCTTATATGATTATTTCCAACGGCGATGAAGATCGAGTATTCCTTCGGGTTATATGTTTGGGTAAGTTCTGAAAATTTAATCAGAGGTTTGTCATTTATTTTATCTGACGTATGTAGTTTGTCTTCTATACAAAAGGCAGATACATTGAATTGTGAATCTTCCTGAAATGCATATGCCACATATTCTGCATATCTACCGATTCCATAAATAACTAAATTTTGATTCATGTTTTTGATTTGAGCTTATATTCAAAGATATCCTTTTTAGTATGAATTATTTAGAATCGTGGCTAAGCTTGTGAGAAAATTCTTCGAAACAAGGTTTATATCGATAGAATATTAAGGTACATCGAAAAGATGGTAATAAATTTCTTACTGAGGTTCAAGTCTATTAAATTCAGGCTAGGTTTTTAATTCAATTTACTAATTATGAGAAAGTTATTGTTGGTGAGCCTCCTGGTTTTTGCTGGGGCTTGCAGTGTCGAAAACGATAGTATTCCTTCAGAAGAAATCAAAGAAGTGAATGCTATGACTATGGTTGATGGTTGCTCGGTTTACGATTTAAAATTAGGGCAGGACGGAATTATCAGGTTCCGGAATTTCTACGATTATTTAGAAGTAACAGTTACAAATGTCGGTAATACGAGTATGAATGCTGTAAGTATTCATTTTACAAAAGATTCTAATGATTTTCCAAGGACAGGAAAGGGTGATCTGAATACTTCTAAATTTACGTATTCAGAAAACGTAAATAAAGGAGTGAATGAAGTTACCTTAAGATTTGAATTCAGTGAGCTTGGTGTAGCTGTGGGGGATGACCTGTTTATTACTGCTGCTGCCGAATTTGGCTCAGGTAAAAACAAAAGAGTTATTTTCGTTCAGGATGAAGAGCTTGTGGGAACTTCTTTCTATTTCACCTACCATGTGGAAAAATTCCTTTACTACGCCGGAACAGATCAGGTTAGAGAAATTTATCTTTCAGATGCCCAGGCTGTACCAAGCTGGGATGAAGTGCGCAAACTATATGCGAATATGTTAGACCCTGGGGTACCTAAAAAAGCAGGAGTATATTCCCCAAGTATATGGGATATTATCTATGATTTTAATGATCCAAACCGGGAAACGAAAATCGACGATTATACTACAACCTATACCTTAGGGACGGGAGAATGTTCAGATTCAGTAGAACTTACCCTAAGAGTGGTGCCGGATCCTCTGTAGATATTCTGATATTCAACTATTTAAATAAATGGTGGGCTCCTAAGAGTCCACCATTTTTATTTACTACAAAATAAATCTTAAGCCTTCCAAAGAAAAACTTAAAGTAGGAAGGACTTGTAGATTTAACAAGAAATTCCTCCTCATATCGAATTTATTAAAATACCGGACCCATATAACTTAAATTTATTGAACCATTCTAAATTATATACCAATGAGAACAAAATTATTTTTGAGTTTATTTTTAGGTCTTTTAATTACAGGTTGTTCTGTAGATCCTATAGAGGAAGATCTTATGTCTAATCCGGCAAGCGAGGTTAATGCCGGAGTTGAAGATTACGGCTGTGCCGGAGAGGATAAGGTGAAAACTATTACTTTTTCTGAGGCAGCAGCGATTGAAAGCTGGGATGAAGTACGCAAATTGTACCTGAGCCTTTTACCTCCCGGAGTGCCAAGAAACGGAACTTTTGATCCCACAATTTGGGATATAATCAACGATTTTCAGGATAGGGGAATTGGAGAATATTCAACAACCTATACTTTAACCGGCGATTGTTCCGACACCGTTATTTTAACCATAAACGTTGTTGCAAACCCTCCGCAAGATGATCCTAATAAATGTAGTGGATTTTCTGCAGGTGAGGACTCCTCACGTGAGTTACAATTGAAAGAGGCTGCGGCAATTGAAAGCTGGGATGAGGTCAGGAAATTGTATTTAAGCCTTTTGGATGCAGGAGTACCAAGAAATGGAACTTTTGATCCTTCCATATGGGACTTGATCAATGCTTTTAACGATCCAGATAGAGAGTCGCAATTAGGGGATTATACTACCACCTATACTATCACCGAAGGGGACTGTACAGATTCTGTAGAATTAACCATTACCGTAATTCCAGATTTTACAGATCCAGTGCCATGTGAATTGAATGCCGGAGCAGATAAGGTTAAGGAGATGACTGAAAGTGCAGCCGCTGCGGTTCCTAGCTGGGATGAGGTAAGAAAATTATATTTAAGTCTTCTGGATGCAGGTGTTCCAAGAAATGGTGAATTTGATCCATCTATTTGGGATATAATCAGGGCTTTTAATGATCCAAATAGAGAATCACGATTAGGAGATTATACTACAACCTATACTATTACCAATGGAGAATGTTCAGATTCTGTTAAATTAACCATTCGGGTCGTGGAAGATTAGGTTTAAAAACAATATTAATTAGAAAAGAGAGGTGATACCTCTCTTTTTTATTTCCACGAAGCTGTGTAAAGATTACACGGTTTTTCCCAGGAATACAGCCTGAAAACCCTAGTTTGAGCCTAATTGTAAGATATTTTGTCTTTGGCAAAGCCTTTGTTTCTTAGTGAATAGCTAATAAACCAAACATGCTAGATATAAATATTCTATTAAATATAATTTCAGCCTTATTACTAGTTCCTTTTTTATTTGAGTTGAACCAGGTTCTCCTTAAAAAATTAAAGAAGAAATATGGTCTAATCAATAAGAAGAAGCTTAACCTGCTTTTTGTTTATCATATCTTTTTTGGAGCTATATACTATATCTATGCATTCTCAAATCCTTCTGATTCTAAACGCTATTTTAGAGTTCCAAACGGATCGAACAAATCCTGGTTTGAATTCTTTGGAACTGAAACGACCTTTATTGATTTTATAAGTTACCCGTTTATAAACTTTTTCGGATTTTCTTATGAAATGATGATGTTACTCTTTGCATGGATAGGTTACTGGGGGTTTGTATTTGGTTTTCTTTTTTTTAGAGAAAATATCAAAGAAAAGGTTAAGGTTTTTAGAAAAGTAGATCTATTAACATTGATTCTTTTCTTTCCTAATATGCATTTTTGGTCAGCTTCCCTGGGAAAAGGAGCCTTAATATTTTTCGGACTTATGTTGTTTGCTTTTTCTATTACCAGGCCCGAAAAGAGAAAGACCGGTATTCTTATTTCCAGCCTTCTAATTTTCGCAGTAAGACCACATATGTTCTTACTAATAGCCATTGGATCGCTTTATGGATTATTTTTTGGTAAGAATCTGGTTTCCAAAAGGAAAAAGCTTCTTGGAGGAATGGCCCTTCTTACAGGGATATTTTTATTTCAGGAGAAGATATTGGCAGTAATGAATCTCAACGGATCATCCCATCTGATTGAGGACTTTTTATCCTTGGCCGCGGAAAGATCTAATAGTTTAAGTAATGCCTCAAGTGGGGTTGCTATGTCACAATACTCTTTACCCGAAAAGATTTTTACCTTCTGGTTTCGTCCTTTATTTCTAGACGCTCCTGGAATTTTAGGGATAATAGTATCGATCGAAAACCTCATTTATCTACTGCTTTTCGCTAAGTTGCTGAGAAAAAGCTTTTTTAAATTTTGGAAATGCGCACCAGCAAATGTGAAATCCAGTTTAATGATTTTCATACTTACGTCGTTTGCGATGACATTTATTATGTCTAATCTAGGGATTATGATTAGGCAAAAGACTATGATCATGTATTTTATGTTCTTTGTAATTTATTACTTTTTAGCCTTTGAAAATTCTGAAAAGGTAAAATCCAAAGTTCAGAACTTTGGAGCTGCTAAAAGTCAGTTAAGTCAGGTTTGATAACTAAATTTTAAATCGGGCCTATTTTAAAAAGCTTAGATTTGCCTCAAAGGAAAAATTGAATAAGTGCAGAAATTAATCAGGATTACAACAATACCTCTTTCCCTGGAAAAGTTATTAGAGGGGCAGTTGACATTTATGAATAAGTATTATGAGGTCACGGCAGTTTCCTCTGAGGCAGATAGATTAAAAAAATTTGGCGAAGATAACGGAGTTAAGATTTTTAATGTTAATATGACCAGGGCTATAACCCCCCTTGCCGATCTAAAAAGCCTATTAAAACTTTACCAGTTTTTTATATCTGAAAAGCCCCTTATCGTCCATACCCATACCCCAAAAGCCGGAATTATCGGAATGCTGGCTGGCAAACTTGCTGGTGTTCCTATAAGGCTTCATACTGTTGCGGGGCTACCTCTTCTGGAAACCAGTGGCTTAAAGCGAAAGATTCTTGATTTGGTAGAAAAATTCACCTATAAATTAGCTACTCGGGTTTATCCCAATTCATTCGAACTAAAAAATATTTGTCTTGAATTGGGTTATGCGAAAGCGGATAAATTAAAAGTTTTGGGGAAGGGCAGTTCTAATGGAATAGATACTGAATATTTTGATCCTGAAAACTATTCGGAAACTTTTAAGTCAGATCTTAAGAGAAAACTGGATATTCCCCAGGATGACTATGTATTTATTTTCGTAGGAAGGTTAGTCAAAGAGAAAGGAATTAATGAATTGGTTAAGGCTTTTATAACATTAAATAAGAAATTCAGTAATACTACCTTGTTGCTGGTGGGGCCTTTTGAAGAGGAGTTAGATCCCTTAGAACCTAAAGTAATAGATATTATTGACTCACATCATAAAATTACAACTACAGGTTATCAAACCGATGTAAGGCCATTTTTTTCGATTTCTGATGCCCTTGCATTCCCAAGTTATAGGGAAGGCTTTCCAAATGTGGTTATGCAGGCTAATGCGATGAATTTACCAGTGATTGTTAGTGATATAAATGGATGTAATGAAATTGTTTCCCATGAAAAAAACGGTTTAATAATTCCGGTGAAAAGTGAGAATCATTTATTAGAAGCAATGTCAAGATTAATAAATGCTCCCGATCTAAGAAAAAACCTTATTGGAAATTCCAGGAGATTGATCCAGGAAAAATATGAGAGAAAGCATTTTTGGCAAATTTTGTTAAAAGAATACAAAGAATTAGAAGCCCTTCATAAACATGATTAAATTCGCGGCCGGTAAAAGCGCTAATAGAAATTTATATGATAGTGTATAAAGATTTTATAAAGCCTCTGATTGATTTTTTAGTGTCATTTATAGGTTTAATCATCCTTAGTCCCATTATCATTATTGTTACCATTCTTTTAGCAATTGTGAATAAAGGTAAACCGTTTTTCTTCCAGGAAAGACCCGGGAAATCTGGTCAAAGTTTTAATATTGTTAAATTTAAGACCATGACCGATGCAAGGGATGAGTCTGGTATGTTGTTGCCTGACGCGAAAAGATTAACGGGGGTAGGAAAGTTTGTTCGAAAAACTTCGGTAGATGAATTACCGCAACTTTTAAATGTTCTTAAAGGTGATATGAGTTTTGTTGGCCCCAGGCCATTATTGCCTCAATATCTGCCTTTATATTCAGAAGAACAAATGAAAAGGCATGAGGTTAGACCGGGAATAACCGGTTGGGCTCAGGTTAATGGAAGAAATGCTATTAGCTGGACAAAAAAATTTGAACTTGATGTCTGGTACGTTCACAATATTTCATTTCTGTTGGACCTGAAGATTTTATTTAAGACTATTCAGAAAGTATTGGTTTCAGAAGGGATTAATAGTGCTAATATGGCTACCACCGAACCATTTAATGGAAACAACTGATGATTTTATACGGAGCTAGCGGCCATGCGAAGGTTTTAATTGATATTGCTCATTCAATTGGGGCTACTATAGATTTTATAGTTGATGATGATAAAACCAAAACTGAATTATTGGGTTTTCCGATAGTCCATCAAATGAATGGAAATATTAATAATTTGGATTTGGTAATTGCAATAGGGGATAACCAAACCAGAAAAAAAATAGCAGACCAAATAAATAATCCAATAAATAAGGCACTTATTCACGAAAATGCCAGGGTGTCTATAGATACTAGAATTGATGAGGGAAGCGTGGTGATGTCAAATTCGGTTATTAACCCATCGGTTTCTATTGGAAGACATTGTATAATTAATACTTCCGCAGTAATTGAACATGACTCCCAAATTTCAGATTTTGCCCATATTTCGCCAGGCGCAATTATTACCGGAAATGTTAAAATTGGTGAAGGAACTCAGGTTGGAGCAGGAGCGACCATTATTCCAGGAGTTGAAATAGGAAAATGGGTAACTATAGGGGCAGGAGCCGTAGTTTTAAAAAATATACCTGATTATGCCGTAGTCGTAGGCACTCCAGGTAGAATAATTAAATTCAATAATTCTCACGATGAGTAACGAAAAGATTTGGCTTTCTTCCCCACATATGGGTGGGAGTGAAATAAATTATATTAATTCAGCATTTGAACAAAACTGGATAGCTCCCTTAGGCCCAAATGTAAATGGCTTTGAGGAGGATTTAAAAAATTATCTTCAATCTTATAATTCGGGAGATAGCAGCTTAGAAGTGGCAGCTTTAAGTTCGGGAACTGCAGCGATCCACCTGGCCCTGGTTCTGCTAGGTGTAAAAAATGGGGATGAGGTTTTATGTCAGAGTATGACTTTTGCGGCATCTGCCAACCCTATAATGTATCTAGGGGCTACGCCTGTGTTTGTGGACAGTGAGGAAGAAACTTTAAATATCTGTCCTATTCAATTAGAAATCGCCATTAAAGATAGAATCTCAAAGGGGAAAAAACCTAAGGCAATTATTGCCGTTCACTTATATGGAATGCCATATAAGGTGGAGGAGATTCAAAGGATTTCTGAAGAATATGATATTCCTGTAATTGAAGATAGTGCCGAAGCTCTTGGGAGTAAATATAAAGGTATGAAATGCGGAACATTCGGAAGGTTTTCAATTCTTTCTTTTAATGGAAATAAGATTATTACCACCTCTGGAGGTGGAGCACTGGTCACTAATTCATTAGAGGCGAAGAAGAAAGCGGTATTTTTAGCTACGCAGGCCAGGGATGAGGCACCTCATTATCAGCATAGCCATGTTGGTTATAATTATAGATTAAGTAATATTTCAGCAGGAATTGGCCGGGGGCAAATGGAAGTTTTGGATAAAAGAGTAGAGGCCAGGAGGGATATGTTCCAATTTTATGTAAATTTATTCCGTACTGTTGATGGAGTTAAGGTATTTGAAGAACCTTCTGAAGATTATTTTAGTAACCATTGGCTGAGTGTTATTGAAATAGATGAGACAAAATCAAATGGTCTCCAGCGAGAAGATCTAAGAAAATGTTTGGAGTCTAAGAATATCGAGAGTAGGCCTTTATGGAAGCCTATGCACATGCAGCCAATTTTTACCGATTATCCTTTTTATGGAACGGGTGTCGCTGAAAAGAAATTTGAAAATGGGTTATGTTTACCTAGCGGATCCAATCTAAATGAAGTGGATAGAGAAAGAATTAAACAGGCAATTTTAGGTTGTTTGAAATAATAGAATCAATTTAATATGGGTAAGATCAACAGAGCCCTAAAGAATATTCTTACTGGACCCGACAACGCTTTAGATATCAGAAATCTGAAATATCTACCACGTTGGGCTGTACTATTGATAGATATTGGCCTTGTGACCATCTCGACGGTTCTAACCTTCTTTATCGTAGTAGATTTATCACCTTTTCTATATAAGTTATTGAGCTTTTACGAGAAAACCCTGATAATAGTAGGGGTAAACATTTTATTCTTCATCGTTTTTAAAACCTATGCAGGGATTATTCGATATTCCTCGAATATTGATGCGTTAAAATTATTATTAGCTACAGTAAGCACATTTTTTAGTCTTGTAGCTCTAAACTATGCTACCTTTTACCTTGTTGGAGAGAAGATTTTTCTGATTGGCGGATTGCTGATTAATCTATGGATCTCCTTTTCATTACTATTTTTATTTAGGCTCGGGGTAAAACAAGCTTACGAATACTTTAAAATAATTCAGAAAAACGAGTCTTTGATTAGGGCGGTTATTTTGGGAGCCGACGAAAATGCTATTTCTATTGCCGGAGCACTTGAAATTGAACATCCTAAAAGGTTTAAAATTGTTGGGTTCTTAACTTCAGATTCACATAAAAGTCTGCGAATCCTGGATAAACCAGTTCTTCGGCATACCAAAAAAATAAACAAAGAAGTTAGCTCCTTAGGTGCTGATGCTATTATATTTTCTGAAAATTCATTTACCCCTGAAGAGAAATTTAAACTGGTAGAAGAATGTTTGGAACATGATATTGCCGTGTATAATGCTCCGCTTGTATCCTCTTGGGATGGTGAACAGCCTTTGGCAAATAATATAAAAACCTTACAAATTGAGGATTTGTTGGAAAGAGAACCGATCCAGCTCGAAGTTCAGAATAAGATTGAACAGTTAACGGGTAAAACCATCCTGGTAACAGGTGCAGCAGGTTCTATAGGTAGTGAAATTGCCAGACAGGTAGCAGAATATAATCCAAAAAGATTGATAATCCTGGATCAGGCAGAAACACCGCTCCACAATTTACAATTAGAAATTGAGTCCAGATTTCCTGACCTTGATTTCAGAGCTATCATTTGCGACGTAGGTAATCAGAAACGTTTGGATTTAATGTTTCAAAATCAAAATATCGACGTGGTTTATCATGCTGCTGCCTATAAACATGTACCATTAATGGAAAGTAACCCACATGAGGCTGTTTTTGTAAATATTCATGGGACCAAAAACTTAGCAGATTTAGCAGTTAAATATGGAGTTGGTCATTTTGTAATGGTCTCTACAGATAAGGCTGTAAATCCTAGTAACGTTATGGGCGCTTCTAAAAGGGCGGCAGAGATGTATGTGCAATCTCTATATCATGAGCAGTTGAATCATGGGGAACCAAAGACGAAGTTTATTACTACCCGATTCGGAAATGTTCTAGGTTCAAATGGATCTGTTGTACCATTATTTAAGAAACAAATAGAGCAAGGAGGTCCGGTAACAATAACCCATCCAGATATCATACGTTATTTCATGACTATCCCGGAAGCCTGTCAGCTGGTATTGGAGGCTGGTGCTATGGGTAAGGGTGGAGAGATTTTTGTTTTTGATATGGGGGAACCCGTAAAGATTATGGATTTGGCGATCAAAATGATTAAACTTGCGGGATACCAACCTAATAAAACCATTAAAGTTAGAATTACTGGGCTAAGACCCGGAGAGAAGTTATATGAGGAATTGCTGAATGACGAGTGTAAAACATTGCCAACTCATCACAAGAAAATAATGATAGGTCAGGATGTAGTAAGGAACTACGAAATGATCAACGAAAAAATCATTAAGATAATCAAATCGGCAAATAAATTGAAAGACGATAAAGTTGTAGCTAAGTTAAAGGATCTTATTCCCGAGTTTAAAAGCAATAATTCCTCCTACGAACGTCTTGATAATCTTACCGAAATCAAAAGAGATTAGAATTTTTATGAAAAAACTACTCTGGTTATTAACTATAACCATATGCCTCAATAGCTGTGCTACCAAAGAAGAAATCGTTTATTTTTATGAGGGTCAGGAACAACTGGAAGGTCGAAAAAACCTATTAGACTATGAACCTAAAATTGAAAAGAATGATGTACTGCGAATAAATGTATCATCCTCTTCTATCAATGAAGAAATTGTGGCACCTTTTCAAATGAAAACAGGTGGTCAACAATCTGGAGGAGGTGGTAGTAATAATCTTTCTCTAAACGGCTATCTCGTGAGCCCTGAAGGGAAAATTAATTTTCCCGTATTAGGAGAAATAAAAGTTGTTGGCCTTACAAGAACTGAAATTCAAAAAAAATTAGAGAAGGAAATCGAATTATACGTAAAAGATCCTATTGTGGACGTTAGGATTGTAAATTTTAGTGTTACGGTTCTTGGAGAAGTAGGTAGCCCAGGAAGGATCAGTGTTACAGATGAAAGGCTTTCCATGCCCGAATTAATTGCTATGGCCGGAGATATTACTTACGATGGGTTGAGAGAAAATATTACTATAATAAGAGAGGAAAATGGAGTGACGAAAGTTGGAAAAGTTGATTTAACTGAAACCGATTTTTTTAATAGTGAGTTTTTCTATCTAAAACAAAACGATATTGTTTACGTGGAACCTTCATATCGGGCAGTGAAATCGGCAGGATTTTTCACAAGTTATCAGGGAATAATCGGTATAGGGACAACTATTATTAGTTTGTATCTACTTATAAATTCACTTTAGGCATGGAAGAATTACAGGAGTTTTCTGAAGAAAATAATGAATCTAGCTTTGACCTGAAGGCAGAGATATATAAATACCTCACCTATTGGAAATGGATATTATTCGGATTTTTATTAGGAGGTCTTTTAGCCTATTTATATAATCGCTATACTATTCCGAAATATCGTACCTGGGCAACAATGATCATGGTAGATGATCAGGAAAATAATGCTATGAGTGCCCTGCCCTCTGGAGGAGGGGCAATTTTTTCTCTGGAGGATGATGGACTGCAGAATCAAATTGAGAAGTTAAAGTCTAAACAGCTTGTAGCTAGTGTGATAGATGAACTCGATTTAAATAAATCTTATTTTATTGAGGGAAATGTAATCACTGTGGAAGCCTATAAATCAAGTCCTATTATTATAGAATTTATTTCTCCAGACTCGATTGTAAATAAATCCAGTTTAAATCTATTAATTACTCCGGTTTCCGATATTGAATTTAACCTTCGTTTAGAAAATTCTGATTACAATAAGGACTATAAAATAGGCGAAATAATTGAAATCAACGATCTAAGTTTTACTGTTCTTCCAAGATCTAGGGATTCAGAAAATACTTTTAAAAATTCAAATACCGTAAATATTGTTGTTGAACCATTAAAAGAAACAGCAAATCGATATATACAAAATTTATGGATCACGCCAAAAGGCCAGGCTAAAGATATTCTAGAGCTTTCTATTGTTAATGAATCCAGTGCCAAATCGGAGGATTTTTTAAACAAATTAATGGAAAGGTTCAATGAAGAAGGGGTAGAGGATAAACAAGAAGTAGCGGAAAATACGACTTCTTTTATTCAGGATAGGTTAGAAATGATTACTAACGAATTGGATTCGGTTGAGGTTGGTATAGCTGAATTTAAAAGAGAAAACAGGATAATGAGCGTGCAATCTGGTGCTGCCGAATTTCAATCCAAATTTTCAGCTGCAGAACAACAGGTATTTGAACTGGAAACCCAACTTGAACTTTTAAAATCTATTGAGGAGTTGCTTCGTGAGCAAGGGCAGTACGAATTTTTACCTGAAGTTGGAATAGAAGCTGGAAGTGTTTCTGGCCTTATTAATTCATATAATGCTCTTGTGATGGAGCGAAATATTTATTTAAAAAGCTCTACCGCTGAAAATCCTGTCGTAGAGAGCCTATCTGATCAATTGGATGGTTTGAGATCTAATCTATACGAAAATATAGCCAGCACAAGAAGCTCCATTAAAGTTAAGCTTAATGAACTCAATAATAGGGAAAATATTGCTCAAGGAAGATTCAGTACTTTTCCAGGATTAGAAAAGGGGATGCGGAATATTGAAAGACAGCAACAAATTAAGGAACAGCTATATTTATTCTTATTACAGAGGCGAGAGGAGGCTGCAATTTCCTATGCGGCAACTGCATCGGTAGCTCGGGTTGTTGATGCTGCTTTTACTGTAGATGCACCTGTGGATCCTTCTCCCTGGTTAATACTTATAGGAGGTTTTGCAATAGGATTGATTATTCCTATCGGGATTATCTTTTTGAAAAATTTATTAGATACAAAAGTTCATCATAAAGGAGATTTACAGACATTAATAAAAACAATTCCATTTATTGGAGAAGTGCCTAGAATTGGTACTGACCAAAATGAAGTGATTCATTTAAATGATAGATCTTCCTTAGCCGAATCATTTAGAATTCTTCGAACTAATTTAGCATACCTAATACAAAATAAAGACAAGGATATGGGAGATGTTATTTTTGTGACCTCAACGGTAAAAGGGGAAGGGAAAACATTTATATCTTATAATCTGTCACGAACCTTAGCTAGTACAGGTAAATCTGTCCTGCTCATAGGTGCAGATATCAGAAACCCAAAACTTCATCGTTATACAGAATCCACCATTGGATCAAAAGAAAAGGGTTTATCAGATTTTCTTTATGATTTCGATGTGGTTCCAAAAGATATAATTTCTAGCACAAAAGATGACGATATTAAAGTGGATATAGTTCTATCCGGTCCAATTCCACCAAACCCTGCAGAATTATTAATGAATGATCGAATGGAAGAATTAATTACCTCTTCTAGGAATGATTACGACTATATAATAGTTGATACTGCTCCGGCTATGATAGTTACCGATACTCTTTTAATAAGCCAGCTTGCTGATTATACTTTATATGTAACCAGAGCCGATTTTACAGAGAAAAATTTACTGGAATTTCCGAAAGACCTTAAAAAGCAAGGAAAGCTTAAAGGCCTCGCGGTAATTTTAAATGATGTTGATTATTCTAAATTCTCCTATGGTGCGCAATACGGATATTCCTATGGATACGGATATGGGTATGGGGTAGATAAAGAAAGTCGCTGGAAGAGACTGAAAAGACGCCTTTCTAATTAATTAAATAAACCTAAATTTTTGTCGAGGACCACTTTGATATTATCGACAAATTTTTTGGGGACTTTGATATTCTTTATTTTGTCTATATGGTCTAACCTATGCACATCACTACATATGTAATCTATATGATTATTTTCTAATAATTGAAATGCTGTTTTTTGAATTCCCGCTCCGTAATGCCCGGTTAATGAGAGCATATTTAGTTGAAATTCACATCCTCTGGATTTCAGGTCTGCATATTTTGAAAGATTCTTTGAATGGTAATAAACATATCTTTCAGGATGAGCCAAAATTGGACTGAACGAATTGTTCTGAAGTTTAAATAGAATCTCATTTAAATTCAAAGGAGGCTGGAAATAAGACATTTCTACCAAAACTTTACCATTGCAAACAGGTAGAATATTATCGCCTTCAGTGATATCCATGAAATGCTGATCCATCATGTACTCAGCCGCATAGTTTATTCTAGTATTTTCTGGATCTACCAGATTTTTTTTTAAATTTTGATATGCTTGAGATATGGTCTGAGGAGTATTCGGATAATAATCTCCAATAACGTGTGGTGTGGCTACAAAATCTTTAATTCCGATTTCGGCAAAAGCTTTTATTAGCTGAAGTGATTCTTCGATATTTTTAGCTCCATCATCGATACCCGGCAAAATATGATTATGAAAATCAGTTATTCCTTCAATTAGGTCGACTAAGTATACTTTCTTTTTAAATATCGAGAACATTCAGATTAATTTAGGTTTCAAAATTACATAAATTAAATTCCTTTTAGTAATATTTGCAGAGTTCCCAGATCCAATTTATGAGATTATTCCTATTAATTTTTTGCCTTTTATTTAGCGGAACCAAAGTCTTTTGTCAAATTGATTTTGAGATATTAACCGATGGTCAAGGGCAGTTATATTCTGAAAAGGAATCTCCCTTCTGGTTGCACACTAATCAAAGGGGTAGAATCGATGAAAAAACACATTTTTTTGGTTTAGTTTCTTCCAACGTTTCGATAGATCTGGAGTCTGATTCCAAGGCTGTTTTTGGAGGTGGGTTATTCTATAAAGATGGTTATGATAATGGAGTACAACTCGATGAACTCTATTTTTCATTTGAGTCAAAAAATGTTGGAGTGGTCCTGGGTAAAAAGCAAAGAGATATGCTTTTTCAAGGCCTAAGTGCTGTAAACGAGAATATTCTTTGGTCTTTAAACTCAGCACCCCTTCCCGGAATAAGATTTTTTATAAAGGAGCCTCTTTATATTCTCGAAGACCACGGGATTGGAGTAAAATTCAGCCTGGAAGAATATCTTATGGATGATGAGAGGTATATTGATCAAACGCGCCTGCATCACAAAAGCCTCCATCTAGTATATCGAAACCAAAGAAACTTTCAAGTAGATTTAGGGATACAGCATTTTGTACAGTGGGCAGGTATTTCTGAAGAATTTGGTGAGCTTCCAGGTGGCTTTGAAGATTATATCCGAATTTTTTTTGCAAAACCTAGTGAAGGAGATGTGGGAAACGGCCAAGAGGTTAACTCGCTGGGAAATCAAATTGGAAGTTACGAGGTTAATATTAAGACCAAAATCAGGAATATAGACTTTCAGTTTATTTATAACCATATCTTTGAGGATGCTTCTGGAATGAAAATGGGGAATTTTCCTGACGGAAGATATGCCATTTATTTTGAAGATAACCGGGATACTTTTTGGGGAACTTCCTGGCTAAAAGCTTTTATGTACGAATTCTATTATACTAAAAATCAGAGCAGGGACAGGGTTAGTTCCAATGTTGATGGAGCAGACAACTATTTCAATAATAATCTATATCGCTCTGGATGGACATATAATAGCCGAGTTATTGGCGTTCCTTTCATTCTACTAAATGATGGTCGCTCCGGAATAGGAACCAATATTTTAACCGTGCATCATTTAGGGCTGAAAGGGAATTTATTTAAGAATCTTCCATATCGTTTCCTGCTAAGTTATAGGAAGAATTACGGTAGAAAGGATTCATTTTTTGCAGAAAAGAGAGAGGTTTTATCAACCATGGTGGAATTAAATCTTATAGACCGCGATTATAATCTGAAAGCCCAAATAGGAGCCGATATTAGCTCATATGAAAAATCAAGTATCGGAATTGGTTTAAATTTCTCCAAAACAATTTTTTAGAAAATACTTCTAATTAAATTTTTGTACTTTCCCTCCTCCTAAATTTACCTTAGCCAATCTTGAATTACGAACCTTCATTAAAGGATCAGGAAGCTTTAATCACTTACAGCTTTAAAAAAGGAATTATTGCCTTTAATAAGGCTGCGGAAATATGCTGCGGGAAGGTAGGTCTAATGCTTAAGCCTGGCCTATTCTTCCCGAATAATCGCAATGCTACTATTTCTGAGATAAACCAGAATCTCAATTCCTGTAGAAAAGGTAGGTCTAAGAGTTATACATTAAGGAGTCCTGGTCTTTGTCTGTATTTTGATTTTACTCCAGTACTTGATGTAGACAATGAGGTCCGTCAGGTGACCATTGCGATAAGTGAGATAAAGGATACTGAGAACTATGAAAAGAAAGTTGAAAAACCGATTTCTGAAGAGCAGCAGATGCTTCGTGCGATTATTGATAATATTCCCGATTATATTTTTGTGAAGGATCGTGAACACAGATCTATTCTGACCAACTCAAAATTCCACCAGCAAATCCTGGGGAAATCAAAATTTGAGAATAGCCTTGGATATTCACCCTTAGATTATTTCGAACCTGAAAAGGGACGGGAAATTATTGCCGATAATGAACGGGTGATGAAGAATGCCGAACCTGTGATCAACAGGCCAGATATTGTCACCAATATTAACGGTAAGGAGGAAATGGTTTTGCTTACAAAGGTTCCTTTAAGAAATCAGAATGATGAGGTGATTGGTTTGGTTGGAATCGCAAGAGATATTACTGAAACCTACCTTCACAACAAAAAGCAGCACCTGGTTTTCAAGATCATGAAAGCATTTGGTGACCAGTCTTCCTTCCATGATGCGCTTGTAAAAACCTTAAAGATCCTATGTGAGGATCTCGGGTTCGATTATGCAGAATCTTACAACCCGAATATAGATAGCACGAAACTTTATAGATCTGCTTTTTGGCCTGTTAAAAAAGATCTCACAGAAAACTTCGACTCCTACCATAAAGGGGAAAAGTTGCCCGGATTGGTTTGGCAACTCGGAGAAATTATAAATGTAGACAGGAAAAATCAGGCAGGTTACTTCCATAATATGCAATTGGAAAATGGGCAGAGCATAAAATCTGCAGTAGGAATTCCAATTATTCTTGAAGGCAAACTTATTTCTATTTTTTGCCTGGGTTCTGTGGATGAATCTAAAAGTATAGAAGTAGAGGTTCTAGGTGATATAATGTTGCAGATTGCCTCTGCAATAGAGAGAAAAAGAAGTCAGACGCAACTGAACGATTTTTATGAATATTCACCTAATTTAATCGCGGTGGTTGGTGTAGATGGGCTTCTTAAACAGGTTAATCCATCTTTTGAGCAGAATTTCGGCTTTAAAGAATACGAAATTTTGAATAAACCTTTTACAGATTTTATTCATCCGGATGACGTATCAAAAACCTATGATGCTATAGAAAACCTTACAGGGGAAGATCTTGATTTCGAAATTAGGTGCAAAAAGAAGGACGGGAGTTATCTATGGATCTCCTGGAGGTTCTCTCAATATTTTGAAAGGGAAAAAGTGATATTTGTGTACGGCAACGATATTACTCCTCTTAAAAAGGTTCATAATGTACTTTCCAAAAGTATTTTAGAGAAAGAAAGAATTCAGCAGAAACTTGCAGAATCTGAAAGGAAATACCGAAGTCTGTATGATGCGAGCCCCCTGCCCATGTGGGTTCTTGATAGATCAACTCTAAAATTTCTGAAAGTTAATCAGGCGGCTAAAGATCTATATGGTTATTCTGAAGAAGAATTTGCCAGAATGACCGTAAGAGATCTATGGCCCGAAGATCAGGAAAGCCAAATTATCTCTGAAATCGAGGATAAGGAAAATGATTTCTTTCAGCTTAAATTAAGGCATTATAAGAAGAATGGGGAGCTTATCCATGTGAATGTCAATAGTAATCCATTAGAATATGATGGTGTCCCTGCCAGGGTGTCCCTGATCAAGGATGTAACCGCCAGGATCGCTGCAGAAAAACTATTGCATGAAAGCGAACAGCGCTTTAAGGCGTTGGTGCAGGATGGTTCTGACCTTATTTCAATTGTAGATTCAGATTTGAATTATAAATATAACAGTCCGGCCTCTATATCTGTTTTTGGCCTGAGCCCGGAAGAGCTAACGGGAACCAATTTTAAAGATTTTATTCATAAAGATGATATTGAAGAGGTAGATAGATATTTAAAAGAACTGGATTCCAAAAAGCGAATACAATTACCATCCTACAGGGTAAAAGGTCCCAACTCTAACTGCAAATGGCGATGGATCGAGACCATCCTTACAAGGATGGAAGATGAACCGGCTATATCTGGGATAGTTATGAACTCCAGAGATATAACCGAATTTATTGAACAGGAAAAAGAACTTTTGGAAAGCCTCTCTCGCTATAATATAGTGGCCAAGGCTACCAGCGATATAATTACCGATTACGATATTGAAAAGGATGAAATCAAGGTCAGCGAAGCAGCTGAAAATGTTTTTGGCTATAATATAGACCAGGATCTTTATCCTGGTTCCTGGTGGGAAGAAAAGATTCATCCCGATGATTTTGAAAGGGTGAAAGTGGCTGCTAGGGAGATGACCCATGAACAAAGAAAAACCCTCACTATTGAATATAGATTTAGATGTCAGGATGGTTCATATAAATATATTCTGGATAGAAGTTATTTAATTTCAGATAAGAATAATGTTCCTAAGAGGATCATAGGCTCCATGCAGGATATCACCGAAAGAAAGAACCATCTCATTGCGATAGAGAATCATAACAAAAGATTGAAAGAGATCGCCTGGACACAGTCCCATGTAGTTAGAGCCCCCCTGGCTAAAGTTATGGGTCTGGTGGACCTACTCATTAATTACAAAAATGATCTTGAAAACTTTGATGAAATACTCAAAAATATCCTAAATTCAGCTAATGAACTTGATATGATCATTAGAGATATATCTGTTCAATCTGAAAAAGAATTATAAATGCCCCCAAACAACCTAAAACATGTTACGAACAATAATCATAGACGACGATGAGATAGTAACTTTTCTACAAAAGAAGATTGTTTCAAAATGTGATCTGGATTCCGAGCCCTATTCTTTCAAGGATGCGCAAAAAGCTCTGGATTTTCTGAAAAATGAAGCCGATGATGAAACAGATTATCTTATTATGCTAGATATTAATATGCCTAAAATGAGCGGCTGGGAATTTTTGGAAAAATTAAAAGCAATTCCTAATAATGATCAGGTGCACGTGGTGATGGTCACTTCCTCCATAGACCGAAAAGACAAACGCGATGCTGCGAATGATCCACATGTGGTAGATTTTATTGAAAAACCGGTCTCGGCAAGGCATTGTTCTAAATTAAAGGGAATCTCTAAGTTGTCAATGCACTTTGAGGAGAGTTGAAATCGATTTTTTTCATTAACGGATCGGCACTTTTGATTTTTTCTTCCGCCCATTCTTTTTCCTCTGCTTCGGGTAGGTCTGTATCTTCATTCACCATATCTCCCGTAGGCTCATAATTCAAATGTATATACATGGGGAAATGATCGGAGCCAACACTTCTTTCACGAGCAATTTCGATGAGAGTAAAGTCCTTGGTGTGAAAAACATGGTCTAAGGGCCAGCGTAATAAAAAATAACCGGCATGGAAGGTATTGAAAAAGCCTCTTCCGATCCTTGGATCCATAAGCCCGCTAAGTTTCTGAAATAACCTGGTAGTCCTCGACCAGGCCACATCATTTAGGTCTCCAATTACCAGGATCGAATCTTTTTCGGCATCGATATCTCTACCTACCATCAACAATTCTGCATCCCTGTTCGTGGAGGTTTCACTTTCAGTAGGGCTTGGTGGCATAGGATGCAAGCAGTGAAGTTTAACCTTTTTACCATTTCGAAGCACAACGGTTCCATGAATAGAAGGAATATCTTCCTGAACCAGGTTTCTCACCTTGATATCCTCCAACTCAAGCTTGGAATACAAATGCATTCCGTATAAATTATCTTTAGGGATCTTAATGCAATGTTTGTAATCGTCTTCCAAGACCGATAATTCATTCTCCCATCGTTTATCTGTCTCCAGGGTAAGCAAGAGGTCCGGTTTTCTTTCGTTTACCAGCGATATCAGTTTGTCACTTCTTTTATTGGGAGTTAGCACATTGCTAACGAGTATCGAAATCGTTGCTTCTGGATCAGATCCTTTGAATCTGAGAACCTGTTTTCTTGAGACATAGGTGTAGGGAAAAATTTTTTTAAATTGGTAGCCCAGGCTCAACACCAAAGCACCAATCGCAATAAAATGCCATATTTCTGAAAAATCATAGACGTAGATCGATGTTACGATAACACAGATAATAAGAAAACTAATTTGTATCCTCGGGAAATCAAAACCTCTTACCCACCAGATATCATATCTGGTGATGGAGGCAATGGTAGGGATACACATTAAGATCGTAAAAAAGAGGACTATACCTTCTCCTATACTCATACTCTGGCTGGGTTTTAAAAACTATAATTTACTCCAATTCCTTTAGTATCAATACCGGTTCCCATTACATTAGTTTGCGCGGTTGGATAAACATCCAGCCTTTCATTCCCGATCTTGTGGATTTCTGGAACTAAGATACCGCAAGCGGCCCCAATTCCAAAACCAATTATATTATCTGTAAGAAAATGTTTTCCTGCTTTAGTCCTTAAATATCCAACATATGCAGGTACTGCTACCGCTCCTGCCCAAACGAATGGCACAGCTGGAGAGTCGGGGTTGTAATCATGAAAAACCTTGGCAGAAAAAAAGCTTGCTGCGGCAGTGGCGGCGGTGTGCCCGGCGAAGAAAGACCTTTGTGCATCTGGATCTTTTCTTTCATCATCTGGCAGACTTTCATTATAAACAAGGGGTCGGCTTTTCTGCACGGTCCCGGCGGTAATCGTAAAGATCGCTCCGGTGGTGGCCATGGTCTCAATGAACATTACCGAAATCTGGCCGAAGTTTTTTCTTTCGTCTTCCCCAAGAAGAAATAATAGGGGCGTAGCGAATGAGCCGTAAAATGGAATATAGCTCAGTTCATCTGCATTGACAGAATAATTGCCGGCCGCTCCGCGGTTAATTCCCCAGATATCCTTTTTATCTAGATTTGCAAGGTCACTGTCTGTTAATTCATCCTTATTCTGAATGGTTAAGACTCCCAAAACATTTAGGGCAGTAGAACCTGCTATCCAGGAACCGTCTTTCCAGAAATCGGTTTTGTAGGGAGATCGAGTTTCCTGGGCGTTCATACTTCCAGAAAGAAGCGCGATTAGCAATATGGGGGCTATTATTCTCATAAATATTTTTTTCAAATCTCTTATATCCTGAGAAAAATGCGAAGCAATTAAGAAAAGTATAACAGCAAAATCGTCTCTTCCGGCTAATTCAATTAACAAAAGTTTAGTGTGTGTTGACGGGACTGGTTTTTCTATTCTGTATAAAATGGCTTAATTTTAAAGATATGAAAGAGAATGCAGAAAAGGCAGTTAGGGGATTCATCTTCAATAAGTATGATGCCCCGGAAGTTTCTCCTTTCGATAAGTTGTTCGAGATCTTCAAGGAGATTATAACACATACCTCGGGAGACCTTGATGAGGCTCTAGACTGGATGAAGCAGCTGGATGAGGAATATAAGCTTACCAATGAAGACTATACCCTGGATGATTTTGTAGAAGACCTGAAGAAAAAAGGTTATATAAGGGAGGAAATAGATCAGCAGGGAAATGGCTCCATGGCGATCACCGCGAAGACAGAAAGAGCGATCAGGCAGCAGGCTTTGGAGCAGATCTTCGGAAAACTGAAAAAAGGATCTTCGGGAAATCACCGAACCAACCAGATTGGACGTGGAGATGAGCATACGGGTGATTTTCGGACCTATCAGTTTGGAGACAGCCTGAGCAGGATTTCCATGACCGAAAGTTTAAGAAATGCCCAGATAAATCATGGTATCGGAGAATTCAATATGTCTGAAGATGATCTTGTGGTAGAGGAGACCCATTATAAATCCCAGATGAGTACTGTCCTTATGATAGATATCAGCCATAGTATGATACTTTATGGAGAGGACCGAATCACTCCCGCGAAAAAAGTGGCCATGGCTCTATCTGAATTGATCACTACCCGGTATCCTAAAGACACCCTCGATATCCTGGTGTTTGGGAACGATGCCTGGCCAATTTCCATTTCAGAATTACCCTATTTAAAAGTAGGCCCCTATCATACTAATACGGTTGCAGGATTGGAACTTGCTATGGATCTTTTACGTCGAAAAAGAAATACAAATAAACAGATCTTTATGATTACGGACGGGAAGCCTAGTTGTGTAAGGGAGCGGGACGGTAGCTACTACAAGAACAGTATGGGGCTTGATCCCTATATAGTAGATAAATGCTATAACATGGCCCGGCAGGCCCGGAAGCTTAGAATTCCTATTACCACCTTCATGATTGCCCAGGACCCGTATCTAACCCGCTTCGTACAGGAATTTACCATGGCTAACCAGGGGAAGGCATTTTATACCGGTCTCAAAGGACTGGGAGAAATGATCTTTGAAGATTATGAAATTAACCGAAAAAAAAGAATAAGAGGATAATTGCTGAAATATGAATAAGGAAAATATAAGAACATTAGGAGAGCTGAAAAAAGCAGGCTACGAATCTAAAAGTATCAAGGATGAGCTCCGTGATAACCTTAAGATTAAAATTAGGAATGGAGAACAGGCTTTTGAAGGAATTCATGGTTATGATTATACGGTTATTCCCGAACTTGAAAGAGCCATCCTTTCCAGGCATAATATCAATCTTCTGGGACTTCGCGGTCAGGCCAAAACCAGGCTGGCCAGATTGATGATTAACTTACTTGATGAATGGATACCGGTCGTGGAAGGTTCAGAGATCAATGATGATCCCTTGAAACCCATCAGCAGGTATGCGAAAGATCTTATTAATGCCAAAGGTGACGAAACTCCCATTTCATGGATTCACAGAAAAGAACGTTTTTTTGAGAAACTTGCCACGCCAGATGTAACCGTAGCCGACCTTATTGGAGATGTAGACCCAATAAAGGCAGCCAACTTAAGGTTGAGTTATGCCGATGACAGGGTGATTCATTTCGGAATGATCCCACGGGCGAACCGAAGTATCTTTGTGATTAACGAATTACCAGATCTTCAGGCGAGGATACAGGTAGCTTTGTTCAATATTCTTCAGGAAGGAGACATACAGATTAGAGGTTTCAAACTTAGGCTTCCCCTGGATATGCAATTCGTATTTACAGCCAACCCCGAGGATTATACCAATCGCGGTAGTATCGTAACTCCTTTGAAAGACCGTATTGGTTCTCAGATCCTTACACATTATCCCGAGAATATTGAAACCGCGAAAATAATTACCTCTCAGGAAGCCCAGTTGGATGAGAGACAGAGGGAGCTGGTGTATGTTCCTGAAGTTGCCAAAGACCTGCTTGAGCAGATCAGTTTTGAGGCTAGGGACAGCGAATTTATAGATCATAAAAGTGGGGTGAGTGCGAGGATGAGCATTACCGCTTTCGAAAATTTACTGAGTACAGCCGAACGAAGGGCTATTAAGAATGGGGAAGAAGATACCTTGCTGAGATTTGGTGATTTTCTGGGAGTGATACCATCCATCACCGGTAAGGTAGAGCTTGTTTATGAAGGCGAGCAGGAGGGTGCCGCATTTGTGGCGCTACAATTGATCGGGGATGCGGTAAAATCTCTGTTCCCTAATTATTTCCCTAAGATCGAAAAATTACAAAAGCCCGATGCCACCACTCCTTACGACGACCTGGTAGAGTGGTTCTTTGAGAGTTCCGGTTTTGAACTGCCAGACGATCTTCCCGATTCCGAATACAAGGAAAAACTGGATTCGATTAAACCGCTGAATGAGCTCATCGACAAATATCAGCCGGAGCTTGAAGCCAGGGATAAATATTTCATGAAGGAGTTCTTGCTTTGGGCACTTGTTGAGTTTAAGAAACTGAGCAAGCAACGATTTTCTAAAGGCCTGCAGTTTAAGGATCTTTATGGAAGCTATATAAGCGGATTATAAATTAAAATTATTAATCTATTAATAAACAGCCCGATAAATTCAATTATCGGGCTGTTTTATTGATATTTATTGCCAGATCAATAAATTTTTAGCCTAATATTCGAAAAAGTTTTGCCGGTAATTTAATTTGAATAACTTTAAAAAAGTTTTCAGTCAAAATCGTGAAAGGACTTCAAAAAAATATCATTACAGCTGCCGGAAATATTTCTTTCCGCATGACTGCTATGGTAATCACGATTACAGGGATTACCCCGTTGGGGGTCTAGCTATATAATTTCCGTCCGTACACCTGTATTTTAAATTCATATAAACTTTTTAAACAATTTCAGTTATGTATATCCTGAAATTTGGTGGCTCTTCTTTAGCCACTTCAGACCGAATAAAACTTGTTGCGCAGATAGTTCAGGAACACCTCAAAAAAGATGCGGTTATTTCCGTTTTTTCAGCATTTGGAGGCGTTACCAACGATCTTCTTTTAATGGCCGAACTGGCGGCAAAAGAAGATCTTAGCTATAAGGAGATCCTTGAGAAAAATGAAAAACGTCATTTGGAGGTCATCCGTGAACTAATTCCAGTGACCGCTCAAAGCGCAATTCTAAGTAAGGTGAAGAATCAGTTCAACCGGCTGGAAACCCTATATGAAGGGGTTTACCTTTTAAATGAACTTTCAGATAAAACCCGGCATGTGGTTTCAGGGTTCGGGGAAATTCTAAGTTCGCTCATCATTGCAGAATATTTTAAAAGTCTTAAACTCGACAGCCTGTTTACAGATTCCCGGGAACTTATTGTGTGTAAAAATTCCAACGAGAAAGTGCTGGTTAACTATGAGCTCACCAATAATAATCTGAAGGATTTTTTTGCCCAAAACAAAGCCGATTTCTATATAGTTCCGGGGTTCGTGGCTAAGAACGAACAGGGAGTTCCCAGTACCCTGGGTAGGGGCGGTTCAGATTTTACCGCGGCTATCATTGCAGGTGCTCTAGACCTGGATAAGGTCCTTATTTATACCGATGTGAACGGAATGTTCACGGCTAATCCCAATCTGGTTCCGCATGCCTATTCACTAAAGGATATTTCTTATGAAGAAGCGATGGAACTATCACATTTCGGGGCCAAGGTCCTTTATCCTCCTACCTTGCAGCCTCTTCTAGACAAAAATATCGAGATTCATATTAAGAATACTTTCGAGCCAGATCAACCCGGGACAGTGGTCTCTAAATCAAGCCAGAAGAACTTTCGCTGGGTTACGGGTATCACCCATATAGATTCCATCAGGCTGCTGAATATTGAAGGGAGTGGCATGGTAGGGATTCCTGGATTTTCCAAGCGCTTTTTCGAGGTCCTGTTCCTGGAACATATAAACGTGGTTTTGATCACCCAGGCTTCTTCAGAACACAGTATATGTATTGCGGTGAAGGCCGATGAGGCTGAAAAAGCCAAGGAAGCTCTGGACGAAGCTTTCCAGGCCGAGATAGCTTTTAAAAAGATAAAACCGGTGGAAATAGAAGACAATGTTTCTATCATCGCGCTGGTAGGCGACAGGATGAAAAGTCATCATGGCTTGAGTGGAAAGATGTTCAGCGCCCTGGGAAATAATAACATTAATATTAGGGCCATAGCTCAAGGATCTTCTGAAAGAAATATTTCCGCCGTGATCGCCAAAAAAGATGTCACCAAAGCATTAAACACTCTCCACGAACAATTTTTTGAAGTACCCTCAAAAGAACTGAACCTGTTCATTACCGGCGTGGGTAATGTGGGAAGTAAACTCATAGACCAGTTAAAGAAACAGGAATCCTATCTGCTGGAAAAGCTTAGGTTAAAAGTTCGGGTACTTGGGCTTTCCAATTCTCGTAAAATGTATTTCAATGAAGATGGTATAGACCTGGCCAACTGGAAAGATCTTCTGGACAAGGGTGAAAAGGCCAATAAAGAAGAGTTTTTCAGCAGGGTGAAAAAGTACAATTTGCGCAACAGTATTTTTGTGGATAATACGGCAAGTCCTGAAATTTCAGAATGGTACAAGGAATATTTGGCAAATTCTATTGCGGTAGTTACCTGTAATAAGATCGCCTGCGCAGATGCTTATGAGAATTACGAAAACCTGCAGAACCTGGCTCGCGAATACGGTGCTTCATTTTTGTATGAGACTAATGTAGGAGCAGGTCTGCCTATTATAGATACTTTACAAAATCTTGTGGCTTCGGGGGATCGAATCAGGAAAATACAGGCAGTACTTTCCGGAAGCCTGAATTTTGTTTTCAATAATTATAACGCTTCAGAACCATTCTATAAGGTGGTGGAAAAGGCCATGGAAGAAGGTTATACTGAACCCGACCCTAAGATCGATCTTAGCGGGGTAGATGTTGCCAGGAAGATCCTTATCCTGGCCAGGGAAACTGGAAGCAAGCTGGAACTTAATGATATTGAACGTGAAGACTTTCTTTCCCAGGAAAGTCTGAATTCAAAAAATAACGAGGAGTTCTTTGAGCTGCTTGAAAAGGATGAAGCACATTTTCAGCAAATTTATAAGGAAGCTGAAGAGAATGATTGCGAACTTAAGTATGTGGCACAGCTGGAAGAAGGTAAAGCTAAAGTCGGGCTTCAAAAAGTGGATGCCCAGCATCCTTTTGCCAATCTAAGCGGTAGCGATAATATAGTCCTTTTCTATACAGACAGGTATGCTGAACAACCTCTCATTGTGAAGGGAGCCGGAGCAGGTGCCGAGGTGACAGCCTCAGGTATTTTTGCCGACATCATAAGAATAGGAAAAAAATAGGCTCATGGATGAAATGAAAGTTTTTGCACCGGCCACTGTGGCTAATCTTTCCTGTGGCTTCGATGTGCTGGGTTGCTGCCTGGATACAGTGGGAGACGAAATGAAAATCAGTAAAAATGATCTCGGGCAGGTCAGGATCACAAAAATTACCGGGCAGGACCTGCCCATGGAAGCCGATAACAACGTGGCGGGGGTAGCAGTAAAAGCGCTTCTGAAAGATCTAAAGTCTGGCCAGGGATTCGATATCGAGATAGATAAAAGAATAAAACCTGGTAGCGGAATTGGTAGCAGTGCAGCCAGTTCTGCCGGTGCGGTTTTCGCGGTAAATAGATTACTTGGGGAGCCCTATACCAGCAAGGAGCTTATTTCTTTCGCCATGCAGGGGGAGTTTCTGGCCAGCGGCAATGCCCATGCAGATAATGTGGCTCCGGCTCTCCTTGGCGGCTTTAGCCTGGTGAGGAGTTACTGTCCCCTGGAAGTGCTTAGCCTGCCAGTGCCTTCAGAATTAAGAATGGTGGTCTTGCACCCGCTCATCGAAATTAAGACCAGGGATTCCCGGTCTATCATTAAACAGAATATCAGCCTGAAATCTGCTATCAACCAGTGGGGTAATCTGGGTGCACTGGTAAGCGCCCTTTATACTGAGGATTACGATCTCCTTGGCAGAAGTTTAAAGGATGAGATCGTTGAACCTGTACGTTCTATACTCATTCCTTACTTTAATGAGCTTGATAAACTCAGTAAGAAGAATGGAGCCCTGGGCTTTGGCATTTCAGGTTCCGGCCCTTCGGTTTTCGCCTTGTGTCGGGGAGATGAGAATGCAGAAAATGTAAAAGCCGCCATACAGGACTATTATTCCAAAAAAGAAATAAATTTTGAACTTCACCTCTCAGGTATCAATAAATCTGGCGTCAGGATTATATAAGGGAACTAAATCTCAATTCAATAATTAAAATATCTTGAAACAGGTTTTCACGGTGATACGCAAATTAGAAATACGAAATGAAATATTTCAGTCTTAATAAAAGGAAACATACCAGCAATTTTGAAGATGCAGTAGTAAGAGGGCTGGCGCCAGATAAAGGATTGTATTTCCCGGAAAGGATCGCCCGGCTACCAGATTCATTTTTTGCAAACCTGGATAAAATGGACAAGTATGAGATCGCTTTTCAGGCAATAAAAGAATATGTGGGGGAGGAGATCCCTACCTCTGAGTTGCAAAAGATCATAGAGGAAACCCTCGATTTCGACTTCCCGATAACGCCTGTCGAAAATAATGTGGCAAGCCTAGAATTGTTTCATGGTCCCACCCTGGCCTTTAAGGATGTAGGGGCAAGATTCATGGCCGGGAGTTTAGGCTACTTTATCAAAAAAGGGAATTTAGGTAAGATCACCGTTCTGGTAGCTACGTCTGGCGATACAGGCGGAGCCGTGGCGAATGGATTTCTGGGAGTAGAGGGAATAGATGTAATGATCCTCTATCCTAAAGGAAAGGTGAGCGAGATACAAGAAAAGCAACTTACTACCCTGGGCAAGAATATTACCGCGATAGAGGTGAACGGGTTTTTTGATGACTGCCAGGCCATGGTCAAAAAAGCATTTTTAGATGAAGAGATCACCGGGCAGAGAAAACTTACCTCGGCAAATTCTATCAATCTTGCCCGGTGGTTACCCCAAATGTTCTATTACTTTCTCGCCTATCAGCAACTAATGGAAAAAGAGCAGGAACTGGTATTTTCGGTGCCGAGCGGAAATTTTGGAAATATTTGTGCCGGCATGCTGGCCAGGGAAATGGGGTTACCCATAGATCATTTCGTTGCAGCCAATAATGCTAACGATACGGTCGTGGATTATATGAAAACCAGGGAGTATAAGTCAAAACCTAGTGTGCCCACCATCTCCAATGCCATGGATGTCGGCGATCCCAGTAACTTTATTAGGGTGCTGGAGCTTTTTAACCGGGAGTATACTTCTTTGGAAAAAGCCTTATCTGCCTATACTTATGATGATAGAACTACAAGGAAAGCCATCGAAAAGGTATATTCAGAAAGCGGATACATTATGGACCCGCATGGAGCCGTGGGATATCTGGGATTGAAAGAATACCTGGAGAAGGAGAAGAATGCTTTCGGAGTCTTTCTGGAGACTGCTCATCCGGTAAAATTCCTGGATACGGTAGAAGAGGTGATAGGAGATAAAGTGGAAATTCCGCCGGCCATCCAGAGCCTGTTTAATAAAAAGAAAAAATCCCTCCAGATCGATAATTATGAAGATCTAAAGGGATTCCTTTTGAGTTAGTTATTATTAATATTTGGCGGGCTCATTTTCCTTAGGCAGGCTGTTCGCAATGAATTCCCTTAAGTCATCATTGGCTTTCTTAAGATCTTCACTGCGCAGGTACATCATGTGGCCGCTGCGGTAACCTTTGAAGCTCAAACGGTCTTTCATTTTTCCGCTTGGGTCAAGCTGCCACATCGAATATTTGGCGTTAAAATAGGTAGTAGCACCATCAAAATAACCTGACTGTATCATCACATCAAGATTTTTATTTTGTGCCATGGCCTGTCTTAGATTCTCTCCGGTATTATTACCACTTCGGTCCCACGGATGAACCGGGCCGAACATATTGTATTTTAGATCGGTCTTGAAATTAAGTTCTTCTCTTATATAATGGTTTATAGCCGGGGTAAAGGAATGCAGCCACGAGGTAAGTTCCACATTATAGTCGGGATTATCTCCGGCCTCTTTTGCATCCAGGCCTCTGTATCTTGAGTCCAGGCGTCCAACGGTAAAACCACCTTCTTCTCTTAGCAGGTCTTTCCAGAAATACCTGAAAGGCACCTCCAGGTTGTTCTGAAGGATCACTTTTTTATCTATTCCGGAATAGTAAGACATTTTTTCAGCGATCTCCTGTTTTTTTGAGTCTTCCATAAAACCTCCTTTTACTAAGGCAGGCAGGAGTTCGTTAACGGTATATTCTTCCACCTCGGGGAGCAACTCCTCAAGGTCCTTTTTTTGTAACTCGGCAGGAAGCGCGTTATGATACCATGCGGCCGCTGCGAAATAAGGAAGCCTGTTCGCTACTTCAACCGGGCCTTCGCGATCCAGCCCTATCTCTGTTGGAGAAACCAGGATCACCCCATTAAGATACATCCACTGGCTGTTCTGTAATTCCAGGGCAAGTCCTGAAACCCTTGTGGTACCATAACTTTCACCAATAAGATACTTTGGAGACAACCACCTGTTCTTTCTAGTCACAAAGGTATTTATCCATTCCGCAAGGTATTTGATATCTGCGTTTACCCCGAAGAACTTTTCGCGGTCCACTTTGCCTTCTTCATTTGGGATGGCTCTGGAATAACCTGTGTTAACAGGGTTCACAAATACGATATCGGCAACATCAAGAATAGAGTGGGGATTGTCCTTGATTCCGTATGGCTGAACAGGGAAACCTTCATCATCGATCTTCAGGACCCTCGGGCCGGTATAGGCAATATGCATCCAAACCGAAGCCGAACCGGGGCCTCCATTAAAGGAAATTACCAGGGGCCGATTTTCGGTGTTTTTTACCCCATTACGGGTGTAGTAAGTATAAAAAAGGCTGGCAATTGGTTCCCGATCTTCGTTCCATAATGGCATAGTACCGGTTTCGGCAGTGTAGTCTACAGATTTCCCATTAATATTCACTGAATGCTGCGTGGTAACCGTAGTATCCATTGGGATCTCGATCTGTTGAGCATTTAAATTAAGAAGGGGAATCAATCCAAGGATAAATAATAAGGAGAATTTCTTCATTCTATTTTGGTTATTCTGGGTTTGAAATTAATTTTTATTGTTGAGGTTTTCGTCCCTGAAAATGATCACATAGCTGAGGACGATGGCACCTGCCGCGGCCAGAAGAAAGAACAGCATCGCAAGGCCTGGATAGCCGAAAATAGTGAAATCTGAAGGTACCTGCATAAGCATGGCGGCACCAACGATCATGGCCGCGATGATAAGGCCCAGGGTAATCCTGTTGGCTACCTTCTGGAAGCCGTCAGTTACCCGTTTTTCGTCTATGGCATCTATCTTTATCTTAAGCTCATTATTGGCCAGGTTTTCTGAAATACGGTTCATACGCTCCGGCATCTTTTCAATAAAATGCTTGGATTCTATAAGCGTTCCGAAGAAATTTTCCGGTTTCAGTTCTTCAAGCATCTTTTTGCGCATGATCTCATGCACATTTCTCTGGATGGCCGCCCGTAGGTCGAATTCAGGATCGAGCATAGCCACGATCTGGTCCAGGTTAAGAAGTATCTTTCCGAGAATGTTGATCTCTACCGGGAGTTTGATATGGGTGGTTACCGCAAGCCTGTTAAGCTGAATAAGTATCCTTCCAGTTTGCAGATCTTTGGCGCGACTATTCTCACTTTCCATGATCACGTCGCTAACGGTTTTTGCAAACTGTTTTTTCTGGGAATCCTCGTTAAGCTCACTTATCTTAAGAAGTACCTGAGCGGTTTTCTCTCCATTACTACGGCTAATGGCTAGTAGTAATTCTATTAGATTCTCTTGTAATTGTGGAGTGAACCTCGCCACCATTCCAAGGTCGATGAGGGCGATCTTATTGCTCTCAGTGAATTTGATATTGCCGGGATGAGGATCTGCGTGGGCAAAACCATCATTGATAATCTGCTGCAGATAAGCTTCCACCAGGTCTTCGACAAGTTCAGAAAAGTCGTTTTCCATCTGACGGAGTGGTGAAAGAGAGGTGATCTTTTTACCACCTACAAACTCCATGGTGAGCACCCTGGTCTTGCTGTAATCATCTACCGGGGCAGGGATAAGCAAATGTTCGTATTGCTTTAGATTCTTTTTAAGGGTCTTGAGGTTCTGGGCTTCTTTTTTATAATCCAGCTCGTTAATAAGAATTCTCCTGAGCTCTGCAAATACTTCATCTACCGCATAGGTCTGGGCAGTTTCCAGGTGTTTTACAGCCATTGCCGTCATTTCATCCAGAGTTTCCAGGTCTTCCATGAACTGTTTTACGATACCGGGCCTTTGAACCTTTACCGCTACGGGTTTTCCTGAATTAAGTTCGGCCCTGTGTACCTGACCAATCGATGCACTGGCCAGTGGTTTTTCTTCGAAGACCTTAAAAGCTTTAGATATCTTGGTTCCCAGTTCTTCCTCGATGATCTCTTTGATTTCTTCGAAAGGGACCGGGGTTACATTGTCCTGAAGATTTGCCAGTGCCTGTAGGTATTCGTCTGGTAGTAGATCTGGACGGGTAGAAAGCAGCTGCCCAAGTTTTATATAGGTTGGTCCCATCGCTTTCAGGTCTTCTACAAGTTCATCTGGCGTCTGGTCGAACTGGTGCTCTTTATCCTCCTCGGAAAGTCCACCCTCGAATGCCACAGAACTGGTCTGGCGGAACAGATCACTGTTCCAGTATTTCAGCATAAAACGAATGAACTTATAATATCTTCTGATCTTATCTGGCGTATTGCTCATTAATCACGATAAATGGTTAGGGTTCTAAAATTAAAAAATTAAGCGACACTAAAAGGTAAGCTGGTTGTTTAAATGATTTATATTATTAGGATGCCCAAAAACATATAATAGGTCACCTTGCTGTATGATGGTGTCTGGCGCTATCTCTGTAAGATACCTGCGATCGCGGTGAATGGCCAGGACTGTCACCCTGAAATTCTTTCCAATACCCGATTCCTGGATCGTTTTTCCTACGATCTGGCGGTTATCCCGCTGAACTTTTAGAGTAACGATCTCCCGGTTCGGAATGTTCAGGTGCTGCAGGGCAGGGGAGTGCGGACTTTTTTTCATCGATGTCAGCATCTCATAATCTGATGATCGTATCTGGTTGATGAATTCCTGGATCTCATCGAAGGGGACAAGGTATTTTTTTAGCACCCTGGTAAAAATCTCAATGGAGGTTTCAAACTCCTCAGGCACTACCTCGTCTGCACCCAGTCGCATGGCGTCTTCCATGTCTTTAACATACTTGGTCCTTACGATTACGGTAGCGGTCTGGGTAAATTGCCTCACCGTGGTGAGCATTTTACGGGTGGCATCCACATCTGAAATAGCGATCACGATTACCCTGGCTTCCTGCACATGTGCATGTTTGAGTATGGTCGCCTGGGTTGCATCCCCAAAAATTATAGGCTCGTTATTCTTCTTAGCCTTTTCAAAACTCTCAGGGCTGGTGTCTATGATCACATAAGGGATTTCGGCCTTTCGTGCAGCCTTGGCAATATTGCTACCGTTAATTCCGTAGCCGATAAGGATAAGGTGGTCGTGCAGGTTTTCTTCAGAAAACTCTTCCTCTGCCTGTGAGCTCTTTTTGATGTTTTCCAGCCTTCTTCTTACCTGGGAGGGGATTGGAGCTTTTAAAAGAGTGTAGGTGATCTTTGGTGCGGCAGAAATCAGGAATGGGGTTATACCCATGGTGATGATCGAGATTGCCAGGAAATATTGGTAAACATTCTCTGGAATGATCCCATTTTCTTTTCCTACTCCAGAAAGTAATAGCGAGAATTCTCCCACTTGGAACAGGCTGAAAAGAGCCAGAAACACGGTCCTGGGTGGATATCTCAGGATCACTACGGTGCCTCCCACCACGAGCATTTTTAATAATATAACTCCAATAACCAGCAGGATGATATTCAGAATATTACTGATGAAAAATTCTAAGTTCAATAAGGTTCCTACCGAAATAAAGAAAAAACTTATAAAGATCTCCCGGAAAGGCAGCACGTTCGCCGTTGCCTGGTGGCTGTAATCTGATTCAGAAATAATAAGGCCAGCGAAAAAGGCTCCCAAAGCAAGGGAAAGGCCGACCGTTGAGGTTAGCCAGGCCACGCTAAAGCAGAAAACCACCACCGTTAATATGAATAGTTCCTGGTTCTTGGTTTTAACTACCCAGCCAAAGATCTTCGGCGCGACATAGCGGGCAAGGATATAAACGATCACCAGGACCAGTAAGATCTTTATGGCCATAATTGCTATCGTGGACAAAATGTTTGGGGTTTCCCCGGCTAGAAGCGGGGTAAATAGCATCATTGGAACTACAATGATATCCTGGAAAATAAGTATCCCCAGACCTATCTTGCCATGTGGAGTGGAGATCTCGCCTTTTTCCTGGAGCAATTTGAGCACAATCGCGGTACTACTCAAACTAAAAAGGAAACCCAGGAAAATAGAGGTGTTTAGCGGAAGCCCAAGAAAACTCGAAATACCTGCAGTGATAAGAATGGTCCCGCCTACCTGCAGGCCTCCACCTAGGAATATGATCTTTTTTATTGAGGCCAGACCCTTCAGGGAAAGCTCGATCCCGATCACGAACAGTAAAAATATGATCCCAATCTCCGAAAGCAATTCTACTTCGTGCTGTGAACTTATAAGATTAAAGGCATGTGGGCCCGCAATGATTCCTGCAATAAGAAATCCTAGTATAGCCGGTAGTTTCAAGCGGGTAAACGCCAGGATTATCACGATAGATAATCCTAAAATTATAACTATATCCTGAAGGATAGGGATTTCCATAGACTGGTTGGTTTTTACTGATTTTAAAGATAATAAGTTAAGTAAGCTTTAGAACATCTGAATATAAAAAAAGCGGCAGGATTTCCTGCCGCTTTAATATTATAATAACTATCGAAGCTCTTAGCCTTTCAACCAGGCGTTGCGAAGCTCGATCTGATCTGAATCTGCATTTTGCATTTCGGCATATGTTTTTTCCATAGCCTGTGGTGTGGAAACCTTTCCTTCCAGTTTGATCTCTTCCCCATCTCTTTTCACGGTCATGCTGATATCATCGCCTTCTTCCCAGCCCTGGCTGGCCATGATAAGATCGTAAACATTCTGGATGGTATATTCGGTACCGTTCACAGATTTCAGGGTGTCACCACCTTTGACTCCAAAATCCTGTAAGAAAGAATTCAGCTCGATATTCGGGCGGAAAATGATTTCCATGGTTTGCTGGTTAGCCGTAATATAAGGAGTTTGACCTTTGATGAAGAAACCTACCTCGGTCATTACTTCTTTCTCTTCCAGCCCTACTTTAGCGAAAAATTCATCATAAGGAATCGGGGTAGGACCGCTTACATAAGTATCGAAGAATTCCTGAATCTCAGGATAAGTAAGCTCTACGATCACCGGGATAAGCTCATCATCATTAAAAGGTTTATCTTTCCCGTACTTCGCATTCAGCTTTTTCATAAGATCAAGTATCCCCATTTTGCCTCCGCTGAGCTCTCTTAAACGGATATCCAGAGCCATCCCGATAAGTGCACCCTTCTGATAAACGTTGTAATAACTATCCTTATACTCATCTTCAAGGATGTTCTTGCTCATTACTGTAAATGGTACAGTATCATCAAATCTTTTAGAAGTGTTGATCTTCTCAACCATCCTGTTATAGAATTCCTGGTTGTTGATAAGTCCCTGGTTCACCTGGAAAAGGTTAGCGAAATATTCGGTAACCCCTTCATACATCCATAGGTGTTGCGACATTTTAGGATCGTTATAATCAAAATAATGAACTTCGTTAGAGTGAATACCAAGAGGGGTTATAATATGGAAGAATTCGTGAGACACGATATCGGTCATACTTTTATCCAGCGCACTGGCTTCCATGGATTCTGGCATAACCACCACAGTAGAGGTGTGGTGCTCCAGAGCTCCAAAGTTACCGGCATTACCTTCGCCTGGAGAATCTGAAAGGTAGACCAGGATGGCATATTTATCTGTGCTGTTAATATCACCAAGGAATTTTTTCTGAGCGCGGATCATTTTCTCCATTCCCGGTTTCAAGCTTTCTGCCGAATGCTTTTCGTTTGGAGAGTAAACGCTAAGCAGTACCTGCATGTCCTGTACCATGAAACTGGTGGTGTCTGGGCTTGAGTACATGATCGGGTTGTCTATCACCTCGAAATACCTGTCCAGGTTATATACATCGGTTTTTGTTCCTTTTTCTCCGTCTATAGTGTTATCTACAGTAAGGGCAGTACCCGCGATAAGATCTGCCGGCCTTTCGATTTCCAGGCGGAATTCCTTTTCTTTCATTTTATCGAAATAGCCCACGAAACCATGAAGGTTCAATAAGAAATTCTCATCCTTCAGAATGTTGGTTCCGGCCATGGAGTAAACTCCTCCTTCATTTTCCCAGTCGAAAGAATCGTTCACCTGGTACATTACCTTATCCAGGTCCTTGGCGTTGGCAATGGTGTAACTATTATCGTCCAGCTTGGTAACGGGCATTTCATTGCCTTTATAATCCAGGGCCTTGAAACCTTCGGTGAACTTACCGTAATTATCTTCAGAATAAGTGCCGGGAACGGTCTTTGGAATATTGAAAGTTGTGCTTTCTACGGTAAATTTGTCTGGGTCTACAGTGACCCAAACTTTATCATTTTCTACATCAACCAGGTTGATGCTGGCTACTACCGGCTGTTCCGGGGCGGGTGTGGTTACATTTTGAGTTTTACAGGCGAACAGCATTGAGGCTGCTGCCACTCCTAAAATCATTTTTTTCATACAATAATGGTCTTTAGTGATATTAGACAACATTTAATTTAAAATGTTACAAATAAAAAAGGCGCCCCGAAGAACGCCTTTAAATTTATATAAAATTAAATGATTATACTCTCACATGGCCTTCACCAAGCACATAATATTTATTGGTCACCAATTGTTTTAGTCCAAGTGGTCCTCTATGGTGAAGTTTGTCTGTAGAAATCGCCAGTTCGGCTCCAACTCCCATTTGTCCACCATCGGTGAAACGGGTAGATGCATTATGGTATACAGCGGCACTGTCTACCTGCTCCATAAAGGTTAGTGCCTCATCTTTATCTTTAGTGATAATAGAAGCAGAATGTCCTCCGGAATATTTATTAATCTTATCGATGGCCGCGTCTAATCCGGCTATTGCGCCTATCACGATCTTCATCGCAAGAAATTCCTCATACCAGGTATCTTCTGAAGGAACTTTTTCCAGGTCTGGTAGTACTTTGGAAACATCTTCGTCTACAAGAACATTTACCGCATTATCCTTGAATAGCTGGTAAAGCTCTTTGACCTTGGCATCAAAATTAGCAATATTTTTATCAACTAATACCTTATCCAGTGCATTACAACCAGAGATCTTGTCAATCTTGGCATTCAGCATTACTTTTTTAGCTACTTCAAAATCGGCATTTTTAGAAACATATAGGAAATTGTTTCCTCTACCACTAACCAGTACTGCACCGGTAGCGTGCTCTTTTACAAATCCGATCAGTCTTTCCCCACCACGTGGAACTATAAGGTCTAATTGTACCGGTGGATTTTTAAGGAATTCCTGAGTCTCATTTCTGTCCATATGTAGTAACTCGATCCAGTCCTTTTCCAAGCCGTTCTCCTTTAGGGCCTCGTGCCAGCACTCCTCAAGGATCTTATTACTGTTAATTGCTTCCTTACCACCTTTCAGATAGATCTTGTTATTGGCTTTAAAAGCAAGAACCGCGGCCTCGATAGTTACATCTGGTCTGGATTCATATATGATAAGAATATTTCCAAAAGGAGCGGTCTTATTGGTAATGTCAAGACCTGTATCCAACTTACGGTGTTCTATTACCTGGCCAACCGGATCATCCTGTTCCATAACTTCTCTTACAGAACGAATCATATCATCTACTTTCTTATCATCTACTACCAACCTGTCGTATAAAGCCTGGTCGTCTCTGCTAAAAGCATCCTGATCTTTCTTATTAGCGGCAATAATTTCTTCTCGTCTTTTGTCCAGGATATTCATCATGGACTTAAGTACGTTATTTTTGGTTTCAGATTTTATCAACTTCATTTTCTTCGTTTCTTTAGTTTGTTAATTATGTTTTCTTAAGAGGTAAATTTGGTACCTACTGGTTTTCCTGCCATAATATCCAGAATCACATCTTCACGTTTACCATTAGCGATATAAGTGGTAATGTTCTTGGAAGCAGTTCCCTTGGCGATCTTGATCTTGGATTCCATACCACCCCGGCCTTCGCCTTCACCTTTGTCTGACTCCTGAACGTATTTTTCAACATTCTCATCAACCTGAACCTTATTCAGTTTTTCTGAATCGTCATCTTCAGGATGGCCGGTATAAAGCCCGTCGGTATCACTAAGAATGATCAGCTTTTCAGCTCCAATAAGTTCAGCAACCAGGCTTGCCAGTTCGTCATTATCAGAGAACATAGACATGGTCACCGAAACGGCGTCATCTTCGTTCGCGATAGGAATGATCCCTTCAGAAAGCAGGGATTCATAACAATTGATCATGTTCTCACGATGGATTCCCGGGCTAAAATCACGCTTAGTAGCTAGCACCTGGGCACATCTCATTCCGTAATCGTGGAAGATACTATAGTAATGTCTCATCATACGTGGTTGACCTACTGATGAGTATACCTGTCTACGTTTACTATCGTCCTCAATACTAATTTCACCAAGGATCTCTTTTCCTGCGATTGCAGAACCTGATGAAACAAGTACTACCAGTATGTCTTCTTCATACAAGGTAGCGATCTGTCTAACCAGGCTTTTAAGCACAGGTCCTAAAATTCTATTGTCTTTATTGGTCATTACATTAGTACCGACCTTTACAACAATTCTTCTTTTATTATCCATTTTAGAGTGTTTATCTAATTATTGAATATTATTGAATAGGCTTATTTTTCTTCTCCAAGTTCTACTGCGCGATCAAAAGCGGCATAAGCTGCTTCCTTGATCAATTCCTTCACGTTATTATCGTCCATGGAATCAAGGGCTGCCCGGGTGGTTCCTCCTTTAGAGGCTACACGGTCCATCCAGGTGTCTGGAGAAAGATCGTTCTGGTTGAAAAGTTCTACGGCTCCTTCAAAGGTCTGACTTACCAGCACCTTAGAATCGTTCTTGGAGAATCCCATTTTACGTGCTGCTTCCAGCATAGAGTTCATAAAATAGAACACATAAGCTGGTCCACTACCAGAAATTCCGGTAGAAGCATCTATATAATTTTCGTTTTCAACGTGAATGGATTCACCGGTAGTGTCCAGAAGGTTGCGCACCATTAATAGTTCTACCCTGGAAACTTCTTTAGATTCGGTATAAGAGGTAACTCCTTTTCCTACCTGGGCGGGAAGGTTAGGCATAGCTCTTACAACTTTTCTTACTCCAAGGCCTTCCTGGATCTTACCTATAGTTACACCGGCCATTAAGGATACAAAGATCTGTTCCTTATTGACCATAGATTTCATTTCTTCAAAAAGATCATCACAGTGGTAGGGTTTAACAGCTACGAATACCATATCTGCCTGGGGCAGGCAATCTTCCAGAGATTCATATACGTCGAAATGGTCAAGATCTCTCAACCTTGCGATCACATCTGCAGATTTATCGAAAACCATAAGGTTTCTTCGATTAAGCATCGCAGATTGCGCCATTCCTTCGGCATAAGTTAATCCCATGTTTCCTGCTCCAATAACTAGTGTCTTCATTTTTGTTTTTTTGGTTCAAATTGGTTTGGCCTTGTGCCAAATGATTCTCGCCCTTAATTGGACAAAGACCGTGCGACAAAGCCAAAACGATTAGTTAGCACTTATTTTGGACCAATAATTTAGCTTGAAATTGTGGAAGCTTTCATTAAGAAAAACATAAATTCCTCTAAAATATCTTAAACAGAAAGCTTTTTTAGGCTTCTATTACTTAAACATTAGATTGAATCTTTATCAGGTTGATGAATTTAATGATCTGAAATTGAGGATACCATATTCCCGGATTTTTGAAGAATTTTAAGGAAAAAGATGAAATCTTAAAATATTGTTATTTATAATTTAAGTTTCTTAATAAATCTAAATCTTTGCAGAAATGGCAAATCTCTGTAATTATGTCAGGTTTTACAGATTTGCAGAGATAGAATGATTTTAAGTAAGTTAATTTTTGGCACGAATTTCCCTCTACTGAAGTCGAAATGACGGAATCCCTAGAAAATGCTGCTATTTGTCGCAATATTTGTTCGAAAAGTAGTATTGTTTCCGGCAGAAATTATTTATAATTATCGATTCCCAATAGTCTGTTAGATTATTGCAGTAATAACCTACTACTCAGATTAATGAAAAGTACCAAAGAGAGTTCTACAGCTGAGTCTGTACACCAAGAAAATGTTGACCAAACCAGGATTATAGCAGTTGGCGCCAGTGCCGGTGGACTGGAGGCCCTTAAGGCCTTTTTCAAAAATATTCCTGCCGGTGATAACAATGCCTACGTAGTGATCCAGCATTTATCTCCCGATTATAAAAGTATGATGGGGGAACTTCTTAAAAAGAATACCAGGTTACCCATTGTCCAGATCACCGATAAGATGGAGGTGAAGCCTGGACATGTTTATTTAATCCCACCCGCCAATAACCTTATACTGGATGGGAATACCCTTAAACTTACCGAAAAGCCCAATAACCAGACACTGAACCTTCCTATAGATATGTTCTTTGAATCTATGGCAGAGCAGCGCAGAGGTAAGTCTATAGGTATAGTGCTTAGTGGTACAGGTAGTGATGGTACAAGAGGAGTAAGGGCGATCAAAGAGAATGACGGAATGGTGATGGTACAGGAGCCAACCGAGGCTAAATTTGATGGGATGCCTAAAAGCGCCATCAATACCGGGTTGGTAGATTACATACTTCCTGTGGAAAAAATGGGTGAAGAATTGAAGGAATTTATTTCGGCACCGCCGATCTTTCACTTTGAAGATGGTGATGTAAAATATGACGAAAAGGAACTTAACAAGATCCTTAACTATATAGATGAGAAGGCAGGCCTTGATTTCAGGGAATATAAATATGCTACCCTGGCCAGGAGAATTGCCAGAAGGGTGAATATCTGCAAGTGTAAGAACCTTAGTGAATATTACGAATTTCTAAAATCTGATGAAGAAGAGGTAGAGATACTTTACCGGGAATTCCTTATCGGGGTTACCAAATTCTTCAGAGACGAAAAGGTTTGGGAAAAACTCAAGAAAGATGTTTTTCCTAAAATGATCAGTGAAAAAGAAAACGGGGATACCCTTAAGGTATGGGATGTTGGATGTAGTACCGGTGAAGAGGCTTATTCTTTTGCCATGTGCCTGCATGAAGAAATGGAAAATCAGGAAAAGGATCTGGAGATCAAGATCTTCGCTACAGATATTTCCCAACCACACCTGGATATTGGTAGTAAAGGGATCTATCCTGAAAGTATCGTGGCAGATGTTTCCAAAGACCTACTTTTAAAATATTTTTTAAGTAAAACAAACTCTTACCAGGTTTCTGAAAAACTGAGAAGAGCCGTTATATTTTCGAAACACAATATTATCAAGAACCCACCTTTCAGTAATATGGATATGGTGGTGTGTAGAAATCTTTTGATCTATTTCCAGAACAGTATCCAGAAGAAAGCGATGAACATGCTGCATTACGCCCTTAAAAAGGACGGAGTTCTGGTACTTGGTACCAGTGAAAGTGTGCAGAGCCACAAGGAGAACTTTGCCGAAATAGACAGGAGATGGAAGATTTTTAAAAACATTATGCCCAGCACGCGTATCAAGAATGGCATTAGCCATGCTGCGGCTAGCGGCGGCATGAATGCCAGCCTGCTGGAAAACAAGGCAGAAACCGAAAGGACCAGGTATAGGTCTAGCCATGCCAATCCTATCAAGCAAAAGCTTCAGAACGAGCTAAATGAAACCATCCTCGAACAATTCGGGGGAGCTTCGGTTTTTGTAGATTCAGATTATAATATACTTCAGGCGGTTGGTGAATTCAGAAAATATGCCAACTTGCCTACCAGCGGTTTTTCTATAAACTTGCTGGACATGCTTGGGAACGACCTTAAATATATTGTTCAGAGTACCTTTAATAAGGCTTATAAGGATAAGAAAAGGGTTGTTTATCGCGATATAGTGATCAATAAGAATGGTAACAAGATTGGTGCAGATATCGTGATCAAGCCATTCACCGACCACAGCCTGGAAGGGGAAACCAATTATGTGATCACCTTTATTGAAAAGGAACTCAATTTTGAGGAGGCCGAAGAGGTGGCAAAAATTAGCCCTTCTAACCAGACCAAAGAATATGTAGCCAGCCTGGAAAATGAGCTGAAGCGCACTAAAGAAGATCTGCAGACCTCGCTGGAGGAGATCGAAACCAGCAACGAGGAACTTCAGGCAGCGAACGAAGAGCTACTCGCCTCGAACGAGGAGCTGCAAAGTACCAATGAGGAGCTGCAGAGCGTTAACGAGGAAATCAACACGGTAAATGCAGAGAATATTCAGAAGATGGACGACCTGGCTGCTTTGAACGCAGACATGAACAACCTTCTGAAAAGTACCGATATTGGGGTGATCTTCCTGGATTCAGAATTCAAGATCAGGAAATTCACACCGGCGATCAAGAAACATTTCAGCCTTATTAATGGAGACATTGGAAGGCCCATAGATAATTTCACCAATAGTTTTGGTCTTACAAGGAAGAGAAGCTTTATAGACAGGTGTCAGAAAGTGCTTGAGACAGGAAGGATCCTGGAAAAACATATAGTTTCCAGGGAAGGCAAGAACTATTTGCAGCGTATTAGTCCTTACATGGATTCCAATAACAAGATCAATGGCGTGGTGATCTCCTTTATAGATATTGAAAGTATACAGAAATCGAAGGAGAAACTTATTGCCAGTGAAAAGAGGTTTAAATCTTTCTATGAGGATGATCCGGTGCTTCACGTAAGCGTGGATCCAAAGAGCCTGAAGATCGTGCAATGTAACCGTAAAGCAGTACAAAAGCTTGGTTATGATAATAAGGAAGACCTTATTGGTAAACCTATCCACGAGTTATTCGACAGGGATTCGCAATTAAAGGCGATGAAGCTAAAAAGCAATATTGAGAAATCTGGTGAGCTTATCAACCTTGAACAGAAAATGGTCACCAAGAAAGGCAGGATCCTGCCGGTGATCTTGAATGCTACCGCAGAGAAGGATGAGCACGATGAGATCCTTACCATCAGGTATACCTGCGTGGATATTTCGGCACTTAAGACCGCACAGGAGCAGTTAAGGGAGCAGAAGAACGACCTTGAGCGCGCAAACCGTGACCTGGAGCAGTTCGTTTCCATCTGTTCTCATGACCTTCAGGAGCCACTGGCTACCATTAAATTTGGTAGTGACGTACTCGGGAAGATGTACGCCAGCCAGCTGGACGAAAAGGGAGAGAATTATATCAAGTATATCAAGAACGCTTCAGACAGGCTTTCGGCACAGATACGTGCCTTGCTGGAGCATTCCAGGATTGGTAAGAACGGGGAAAAGACCCTGGTGGATACCAAGGAGATCGTTGAGGTTGTGAAGTATGACCTGGGTAAGAGTATCAAGGATACCAATGCCAAGATACATACTGGCGCACTTCCAAAACTTAAAGGTTATGAAGTCGAGCTAAGGTTATTATTCCAGAACCTTATTAGCAACGCTATAAAATATGTGCCTAAAGACAGGTCTCCGGAGATAAGGATCTCGGCTTACAAGGAAGACCAGTACTGGGTGTTCTCGATCATGGATAACGGTGTTGGAATTTCCCAGGAAGATCAGCGCAATATTTTCACTATTTTCAATAGAGTCCCCGGAAATGAAGATATGGATGGAACCGGAGTTGGGCTCGCTCATGTAGAAAAGATCGTACTCTTGCATGAGGGAAGTATCTGGGTAGATTCACAGGAAGGGGTGGGGAGTACCTTCTATTTCAAATTAAAAGCAGAATAATAGATGCCCCAAACCAGTTATCCCGATAAAGTAGACATCTCCAATTGCGATAAAGAACCTATTCATATCATTGGTAAGTCCCAGGCTCATGGAGTGATAGTGGCATGTGATAAGAATTCACTTGAGATCACCCAGATAGGTGAGAACGCGGGTGAATTCTTCGGAATAGCATATGAGGAATTGCTTGGTAAACCAATTAGTTATCTGGTGCCGGAAAGCTTTTCTTCTACGCTTAAAGGGCTTGACACCTTCAGGCAAATGCCAGAAGTGAGCCAGGTAGAGATCAATAATATTCAGTTTATCGCGATTCCCCATATTTCTGGGGAAAGCCTTATCATAGACTTTGAACCGGCCAAAGAGACCAGGAATGCATTCAAATATCAAAGGGAGCTTTCAAACATTCTGAACAATCTTTCGGCTTCAAAGACACCGGAAGATCTTTGTGCAGATGCGGCAAGGATCACGAGGAAGATCTTCGGCTATGATCGGGTAATGGTCTATAAGTTCGACGAGGAATGGAATGGCGAGGTCATCGCCGAAGAAAAGGACGATAAATTTGAAAGCTGGCTGGGATTGCATTATCCTGCCAGTGATATCCCGAAACAATCCCGGGAACTCTTTTTAAAACATAAAGTAAGGATCATTGGGGATGTTAATTACAACCCGGTACCTATCGTTCCGGAAATTTCTCCTATCAACGGGGAACCACTGGACCTTTCAAGGTCTGAACTTCGGGGAGTTTCTCCCATACATATAGAATACCTGCAGAATATGAAGGTAGGTGCTTCTTTAACCGCTGCGCTTATCAGTAATGGTAAGTTATGGGGATTACTGGCCTGTCACCACTATTCTGCGAAGATCATCGATTATTACCACAGGCAGACCTGTGAATTCCTTACCCAGATCTTTTCCAACGAACTGAGTCTTAAGGAGACCAACAGGTATATTAATAAGCTTGAAGAATGGGGCAAGATCAGGGACGACCTGGTCAACCAAATCGAGGTAGACGGAAAGATCAAAAAAGGGCTTACCGATAAAAAGGTCCTTTTTACCGAGCTGATGGATTGTGAAGGAGGAGCATTGTTCCTGAATGGAAAACTGCGCGTAATTGGAAAAACTCCTTCAAAAGAGCAGGTGAAAAGCCTGTGTCTGGATTTCCTGGCTCAGCGTGAGGAGACGGTTTATTTTACCAAAAGCCTTTCTAAATTCTATCCGCCGGCCATTGAATATATCGATACTGCCTCAGGAATATTAAGCATCAAGCTGGGAAGAAGCAATAAGGATTTTCTTTTATGGTTCAGGCCGGAGGTGATCCAGAAAGTGAACTGGGGAGGAAACCCGGATAAGAAGGCCAGTTACGATGAGGAAAAGCAAAGGATCGCTCCAAGGAAATCCTTTGAAAAGTGGACCCAGGAATTAACCGGGGTTTCCAATGCCTGGATGGATTACCAGATTAGTGCTGCCGATGCCATCAGGGAAAGTTTAAGCAGTATCATTCTCGAAAAGCAGAAGCTGAAGATCGATAAACTGAACCGTCAGCTAATGGAAGCCCATGATGAACTGGAATTGTTCAGCCAGGGGCTGTCGCACGATCTTAAAGCACCACTTAGGGGAATAAATGGTTATGCTCATATCCTTAAGGAAGATCACTTCCACAGCCTTGAAAAATCTGGGCAGAAGGCCGTGGATACCATTCTAAGCTCTACCGAAGAAATGGGGGAGCTGATAGATAATATACTTTCATTCGCCGGGGTTTCCGGTGAGAGTATCAACAAGAATATTTTCTCGGTAAATCACCTGCTGGAAGACATCCTGGAAACCATTAATATGGATTCAAATTACCCCAGGACTTCTATAGAACTGGACAAAGACCTGCCGCGAATGATGGCCGATAAAAGGATGATCACCCAGGTGTGGTCTAACCTTATTACCAACGCTCTTAAATATTCTGAAAAGGAAGAAAAACCGGTTATAAAAATAGGATCTACCGTCATTGATAACAGGACAACCTATTATGTTAGCGATAACGGCATTGGTTTCGATCCAAAATACAGCGAAGAGATCTTCGAGCTGTTTTCAAGATTTTCCGGAGATAATTTTAAGGGAACCGGGATGGGACTTGCCATCGTGAAAAAGATCATAGAAAAGCATAACGGAAAGATCTGGGCAGAAAGCGAAAAGGGCATGGGCTCTACCTTCTATTTTTATGTTTAACAATCAAAAATTGTGAGTTAGGAGCCTTTGTAATACTTTCGTATACCTTTTTAACTTTCGTTAATCTAATGATCAATACATCTCTCAGAATATTATTAGTAGAGGACCATGAGACCGATGCTGACCTTATCCAAAGACAGATAAAAAAAGTAGTGAAGTCACCAGAGATCGAGGTGACAGATAATCTTGATGACTGTAAGGAAATCCTGTTGAATTTTGCGCCAGATGTGGTGCTTTCAGATTATAATTTACCTAATTGTACCGGCCTTGATGTAATGCACCTGGTAAAGGAGCATGACGAGAATATCGCTTTTATCTTTATCACGGGTACCATCAACGATGAGGAATTGGCCGCCAATACCATTCTGAACGGAGCTTCTGGCTATATTCTGAAAAAGCACATGAATTATCTTTCAGAAAAACTGGAGCCATTATTAAAAAAGGTGGTTATCAACATGGTGGCGCGCGACGATCTGAGAGAGCGTATCCGCAATAATAAGATCACGGTGAACCAGATCTATGATTACCTGGACAAGATCAATGCAGATAATGCTGAACACCAGCAGAACATCGAGAAGATCAAGAATGCCATAAATCAATTTAAGATAGATGATGAAGATACTAACCAGGCTTAGAGAAGAAACGGCTGAATTGCATAAGGCGCTGGAAGGAGAAAACCTGGCAAATAAGATCATGGACCATTCTATAAGCCGGGAAGAATACCGCAATCTGCTTTTTCAGAATTATATCGCCTATAAAAAGGCGGAAACAGAGATCGCAAAATACCTGCCCGTAAAAACTGAAAAAACTGCCAAGCTCAGCACCGATCTTGAAGTTTTAGGAGTGAAAGACCAGGGACCAGTTCTTGATTTCTCCTGTAACAATGAAGCTGAAGCTATCGGCGCGGCCTACGTGATAGAAGGATCTGCAATGGGTGGGCTGCTGATTGGGAAAGAGATCAAGGATTGTGATTCGCTTACCGGATTGCCAGACCAGGTTTTCTTTAGCGGAACCCGGGACAGTATGAAAGGCTGGAACGAATATCTTAAATTTTTACGATCACGCGAATTTACCGATGCTGAAATAGATGCTGCTGCCTCTAAGGCCAAAGAAACATTTTTATTGTTTGAGCGCGCCTTCCAGGTAGAACTTAGCGGTACTGTTTAAAGGTCGACCTTAGTTAATTCCCGTACTTCACCGGCATCCATATTTTCAAGTTCTTCATTTCCTATTCTAACTCTTACCAGTCGTAAGGTAGGAAAGCCTACTGCTGCGGTCATTTTCTTGACCTGGCGGAATTTACCTTCCGTAAGGCTAATGCTTATCCAGCTGGTAGGGCCATGGCGTTCATCCCTTATTTTTTTTGCCCTTTCAGGAAATACAGGTCTGTCTGCAAGTTCTTTCACCTTGCATTCCAGGGTTTGATAAGCCTTACCGTAAATACTTATTTCGACTCCTTTCTGTAATTTATTTATCGCTTCCCCGGTGATCCTGCCATCTACCTGCACGTAATATTCTTTTTCGCTATTCCCGGCAGTTATCTTAGTGCTCAGCTTTCCATTGGTGGTTAACAATAGCAGGCCTTCAGAATCTTTATCCAGTCTGCCCACAGCCATAACCCCATCAGGAAAATCGTAAAGTTCTCCCAGCAATTTAAACTTACCGGCATTTTTTTGATTGGTCACGAACTGGCTTAAATATCCGTAAGGTTTATAGATCTTGTAATGTCTGTGCATGGGCCGAAAATAAAAAATGCCCTGAAAATTCAGGGCATTTTAGTGAGGTATTTAAGATCTACTCAATATCTTTTTCCGGAACTGGGAATCCGCGATCCCGCATCAGGGCGTCGATCTCTGCATCCCTTCCGCGGAACTTTCTATAGGCTTCTGCCGGGTCCATTGCGTTTCTAGGAGCAAAGAGGTATTTCACTAGTTTGCGGGCCACCTCTTTATCATAAAAACCACCAGGAGCTTCTTTAAAAGCTTCTGCAGCATCTGAAGTAAGCACATCTGCCCACAAATATCCATAGTAACCAGTGGCATAGCCTTCGCCTGAAAATACATGTCCAAAATGTGGGGTACGGTGACGCATTACGATCTCCTCTGGCATATTGAGTTCCTTAAAGGTTTCCCTTTCAAAACTATCGGGATCTATTTTAGAAGGATCGGTAGTATGGAATTTCATATCCATAATGGCCGAGGCCAGGAATTCGGTAGTTGCAAAGCCCTGGTTGAAGGTGGATGCCTTTTTGATCTTTTTCACCAGTTCGTCAGGGATCACTTCATCGGTCTTATAATGTCTCAGGAACTGGTTGATCACCTTATCTGTAGATAACCATCTTTCCAGTAACTGCGACTGGAATTCGGTGTAATCGCGAACCCCGCTATTTAGGGCAGGATATTCAATGTCTGCAGAAAGGAAATGCAGGGCATGTCCAAATTCATGGAAAAAGGTCTCTGCATCATCCCATGAAACCAGTACAGGTTCTCCCGGCGCCGGTTCGATGAAATTGGAATTGTTGGAGGCCAGCACCGGTTTTTCACCTTCCAGTTCAGAATAACTGCGATAGGTGGTCGCCCAGGCACCAGATCTTTTTCCCTGTCTCGCGTAAGGATCAAGATACCACAGCCCAACGATCTCTCCGGTATTCTTATCGAATACTTCCCATACCTTCACATCTTCATGGAAGACAGGTACGCTACCTTCCTCAACGGGTTTAAATTCAAAATTGAACAATTCCCCGGCAGTAAAGAAAAGGGCTTCAGTTAGATTTCCTAATTCCAGGTATTGTTTTACCTCTTCACTATCCAGGTCATACTTCTCTTTTCTTACCTTTTCAGCATAGAACCTGTAATCCCAGGGTTTTATAGTAATATCGGCTCCCTCGGCATTTGCGATCTCCTGCATGTCCTTAACCTCTTCTTCCACACGGGCAAGAGCTGCAGGCCAGACCTTCATCATCAGGTCCATCGCGTTCTCCGGATTTTTCGCCATCCTGTTCTGAAGTCTCCACTGTGCATAATTGTCATAACCCAGCAATTCCACTCTCTCATCGCGCAATTCGAGGATCTTTTTAACGATCTCGTTATTATCGTATTCATCGCCGTTGTCTCCACGAGAATAGTAGTTGTTCCAAACCTTTTCTCTTAATTCCCTTTCTGTGGAATAGGTAAGGAAAGGATCCATGGAAGATCTCGTATTGGTAACAGCATATTTTCCCTCCTTACCGCGCTCGGCCGCCGCCTGGGCTGCCGACTTTATATAAGATTCGGGAAGTCCGCCCAGCTGATCCTCATCAAGATAGATCACATAATTTTCCTCATCTGCAAGCACATTGCTGGAAAATTTGGTGTAAAGGGCTGAAAGTTCCTTGTTGATCTCAGCATACCGCTCCTTGGCTTCCTTATCAAGGTTGGCGCCCTGCATGGCAAAATCTTCATAGATAAGCTCCAGGGTTCTTTGTTTTGCTGCGGAAAGTGGTTCTTTTTGTGAATTCTCGTATACGGTCTTTATTCTTTGAAACAGTTTTTCATTCTGGTTTATTTTAGACTGGAATTCCGAAATTTCTGGAGCTAGCTCTTTTTGTACTTCCCTGAATTCGGGAGTTGAAATATTGCTGCTGTAGATGCCATAATAGGTGAAGGCACGATCCAGTTCTTCTCCCGCCAGTTCTAAAGGGATGATGGTATTTTCAAAGTTTGGAGCTTCCGGATTGCTGGTTATTTTTTCAATATCGGCCAGGTGAAGTTCCATTCCTTTTCTTATCGCAGGTTTTACCAGGTCTACTTTCATTTTGTCGAAAGCAGGAACACCTTCGTAAGGTCCAGTCCATTCAGCTAATAAGGGGTTATCCATAGATTTTTTTTCATTTTCCTGAGCATTGGCATAGCCTACGATCGTAACTAATGCAAAGACGCTCAGGCCTCTTTTTATTTTAGGGTTCATTAAATTTGGTTTTTTGATAATGGGCCTGAATATACGAACTATTCAGGGTTTTTCCATGAAGTTGGAAATTGAAAATAACACCTGTTGAAACCAATTTTCTACAGGAAGTTTTAAAAGAAAAAAATGAAAATCTGGCGTATTGGTTGGCTAATTCAAATCGAGCGAAAGCGCCCCAGGTTGTTAGAAAAGTCCATAAAGGATTGCTCCTAAAAACCGTTCATTAAATTGATCGATGAACAACAACACCAGATTTTCATTTATTGATGAATCGATACAGTTAAATTACTGAATTGTAATGCAGTAGGTAAGGGGATAAATACCCTTTTTTAAATTTTTCCATGGTAATATTTATTTCACCTCTGATATTCTTCAATAAAAATTAGAAAAATTTTAATGAATGTTCGATTTTAATCTTCTTATATTGAAGAAAAACAACCAAAATGGGAAAAAAATTAAATTTAGCGATCATTTACTATAGCGCAACCGGCACCAACCACCAAATGGCAGAATGGGCCAGGGAAGCTGCGGAAGATGAGGATGTAGAAGTTCGGTTTAAAAAGATCAGGGAAACAGCACCTGATTCAGCGATCGAACAAAATGACAAATGGAAAAAACACCTCGAGGCCACCAAAGATATTCCGGTAGCAGAGCAGGATGATCTTGATTGGGCACATGCCATCATATTCAGCTCTCCAACCCGATATGGAAACCTTAGTTCACAATTCAAATCCTTTATAGACGCAACCGGACCGCTGTGGAGCAAGGGGAAATTGGTGAATAAAGTGGTAAGTGCTATGACCAGCGCGCAAAACGCACATGGAGGACAGGAATCAACCTTGCTGTCCCTTTATAAATCTATGTTTCACTGGGGAGCAATAGTGGCTGCTCCTGGATATACAGATGAGATCATGTTTAAGATGGGTGGTAATCCTTACGGGGTAAGCGTTAGTGCCGGTGGTGAAGAACTGAATGATAACAGCAAAAAGGCTATTCACCATCAGGTAAAAAGGACCATCGAAATAGCAAAAAAGCTTAATTCTTAAAATTTGAATTTTCTTCTAAAAGGCGGATTATTTTTCCGCCTTATCCTCTTTTAATTTTTGACTGATCGGTTTTCTGGAAAGGACCTTACGAGGTGAGATACCATACTTTTCCTTGAATATCTTAGAAAAATAACTTCGGCTGGAAAGTCCCAGTTCATACACTACCTCGCTCACGTTTTTATTGCCTGTGGAGAGGATGTTCAGGGCCCTGGTAAGGCGTATATCCCTTATATACTCATTAACCGTTTTGCCGAAGATCACCTGGAAGCCTTCCTGAAGTTTATTGGTGTTCACGCCGGCGATTTTAGACAGGTCATTCACAGTGCCGGTATTGGAAATGTTGGCATCAATATATTCCACGGCGGTTTCTATTGCTTTCATGTCTTTATCCTTAAGGCGCTTTTTGTCCTGGTTCTCATCGTTCCTTTTAAAACGTGTAAGCATAAAGCTGAGTATCTCCAGAGCTTTCGCTCCTATGAAATTGATACGAGGAAAACCGGTAACCTCAGTATTTCTTATTTCCTTAATGCTTTCGGCCGTTCTCAGGCTGAAGCTGGCCCTTTCAGAGATCCTTTTAGTAGCTTCAGTATCGCTGAAAAGTTCATAAAAAATAGGTTCCAGTTCCTTCAGGTCAAAAGAGAAATATTGCTGAAACTTTAATCGGTCGATCTCCAGGTAACAAATAACTACCTCTTTTTCTTCCGGAATGAGTAGATTATGAGTTTCTGAGTCTTTGGGAGCAGCGATCAAATATTCGTGCTCATGGACGGTTTCCCGTTCCTCGAACTGTCCAAAACTACTGTCTATCTTTCCTTCCACACAATATAGGAACCTAATGGGCCTTACCTGCAGGTGGGAAAGTCTCAGCTGAGTATCATCCTTGAATTTTACATGGTAGGTGTGAAGTCCTATCCCGTTGGGAAAATTTATCACCTTAATGTTGCCTTCTCCTTTTGAGGCAGGAATATTAAGGTTAAACTCTCCAAGGTGTTCGGTATAAATGGTGCCAAAATGGTTGGCTAGTTCAGGTATAATGTCATCTACATCATTTAGATCTAAATGGTAGGTATTCATCTTCTGGTCGATTAATTGGTGTTAAACCTCATAAAAATACGGTTAGCTCTAAACTTTTGCATAAAAAGGAGAGTTAAACTTATACTAAATCAAAAAATTTAGCTGTAACCGGAGAAGGTTCTGCCGGATTAAGGGAAAACCCTTATAGAGAATTCCAATAATTGAATATATATTGTTTATCATTAATCTGCTTTCCCGGCTAGGGGTTACCCTTACCTGAAATTATCCCTTTTTCTACCGCAAGGTTTGTTGCTTTAAAACCTTTACCACGAAAATTTTTCTGACTGATTAAAAACCTGGCCATATGAATTCTTTTTACTCTTTTTTCCGTATTAGCCCCCAAAAACTATTAGTCCTAATTTTTTATTTTGTTGGATTAGGATTGTTTGCACAAGCTCCGATAAATTTAAATGCTCCGGGTTCTCAAATTTCGGATGAAATTAATGTTGGGCCACCAAATAATTTACCCATTTTAAAAATGGCTAAAAGGGCTCGCCCTTTTATACTGAATCCTGAAATAAAAAATCATTCGAGATTATCTGTAGGTGATGAAATTCAATTAGGATTGTTTAAAAATAAAAACTTCACTGCTGTTATAGAAAAAAAGAGCACAGATGTAAATGGCGTTACAAGCCTAACTTTAAAATTAATAAATTATAAGTATGCCTATGCCATCATTAGTATTTCTGAGGATTCATACTTTGTTACCGTTGATATACCAACCTTGGATGAAAAATATGCTACTAGAAAAAAACGAAACAGTCAGGAAGCATATTTGATCGAAATTGATGTAGAGAATATTGAAGACCAGAAATGCGGAAATACAGGATTTGATTATAAGACTTCAATAAAATCTAGTGAAAAAATTCAGGATTTTCAAAAACTGGTAGATCCAACGGAAACCTGCCTTACCCTACCCAATACTTCCGATCCCGCTATTATTGATGTCTTGGTTGTTTATACTCCGGCAGCTAAAGCCTGGGCCGACTCAAATGATGGAGGTATAGATATCACCATCGCATCTGCCATCACTCAAGCCAACGAAATTTCTACTAATAATTCACTTGGAATTCTTTTTCAACTGGTTCATTCTACTCAAGTAGATTATACAGAAGTTAGTGCAGGTACAGATCTTAGTGCTCTACGAAGTAGTACAGATACAGGTCCGAACTCGATAAATGAGGTACATGATTTACGTAAAACATATAATGCTGATCTAGTATCTATGTTTACTGATTTGACCGGGGATGGTATTGGTGGTATTGCCAACCTATGTACTTCACGTTATGGTCAACCTCAAAAAGGCTTCTCTAATGTTAAAGTTAGAAATGCAAATTCTATATATACTTTTATCCATGAACTTTCACATAATATGGGGGCAGATCATTATTATGAACAAGCTTCTTTTCCCGGGCCTACCAATTGGATTGATTGGCCCGAAAATACCTGGTCTAGTGGTTATAGGGATCAGGAAACTGGTACAGCAGGAGGAGATTTTAGAACCATCATGACCTATTCCGATGGTCTACCTGGGCCCGTTATACCCTTTTTATCAGATCCATCCATAACTTATACAGGTACTCCAGAAAGTGATGACCCTGAGGGTGATCTGATTGGTGATCCAGTTAAAGCAGACAATGCCCGTACTTTATTAGAAATGAAGCATGAGGTTTCTAGATATAGTGATGCTATTCAATATTGTTTGGCCGGAGAACAGCAACTTGTTGGTCAAAACGTAGACTACATTTCTAATGTGTCCATGGGAGATATAAATCATAGTTCAATCGGAAGTTTTTATTCCGATCTTTCTTCTTTGGCAACTTGTATAGATCCTGGGGATACCCAAACCTTAACAGCTGTTATAGTTGGTGCTTCTTCCTCAGCTTATTTGGCAGTATGGATAGACTGGAACAATGATAAAATTTTCGACTCAAGTGAGTTGGAATATCACTCCGATCCAGGTATTGCTGAACATTCCGTTAATATTACTGCACCATTAGGCTACTCTGCCGGGGAAAAACGTATGAGAATTCGTTATTATAAAACGAGTTCGGGCAGCGATCCAGAATGGATTCCAGGTAACCTAGACCCCTGCGGATTTTTTGCCATAGGTGAGGTAGAAGATTATACCATTCAGTTAGGGGAAGGAATTCCCTGCGATAGTAATTCCATTCCACAAAACTTAACCGCGCAGGATATAAGCGAAAGTGGGGCTACCATTTCCTGGAATCCCGAATCTGGAGTGGACTATTATGAACTTCAATATCGGGAATTAGGAGAAACTAATTGGACTACGATTTCAAATATTGTATTCCCCTTTCAACAAATAACTGGATTAAATGATACAACAGACTATGAGGTTCAGGTGCGAAGTATTTGTTCTGAAACTCCTACCGCTTATTCAAGTATCTTGCAATTCACTACAGATATTAGTTATTGTGATGCAGGAGCAACCAGTACCCAATTTGAAAAAATCTCGAATGTTAGTTTTAATACCATAAATAATACATTTTCATCTACCTCTGGTTATGAAGATTTCACCAATAGTATTACAGATGTTGAATTGGGAGCTACCTATAATTTTTCAGCTTCTTTCGATGGTCAATCATATTCATCGGATCAAGTACTGGTATGGATTGACTTTAATCAGGATGGGGATTTTGTAGATGTTGGAGAAGAGGTATTAGTAACCTCTCTTAAAGTCTCTCCCTGGGAGGGTAGTATAACCATACCTGCGACAGCATCACTTGGTAAAACTACGATGCGAATAAGGCTGCATGATGCTAGTGATGGTCCAAATACCACACCTTGTGGAGATTCAACCTATGGCCAGGTCGAAGATTATTCTGTTAATCTTGTTGAGCCGACACCGTGTACGGCAGGTGAAATACCAACAAATTTTGTTGTTTCAAGTATAAATGGAATAATTGTAACTACTTGGTGGGATACACAAACAGGAATTGACTACTACGAACTTCGATATAGACCAGTAGGCGATTCTCAGTGGGTATCTGTGTCAAACCTATTAGAGCCGTCTTATGAGATTAAAAATCTTGATGAACTTACAGAGTATGAAGCACAAATAAGATCGATATGCTCTGGGAGTCCCTCTGCATTCAGTAGCACTTTAACTTTCACTACAGGTATTCTAGAATATTGTGATTCAAGTATAGGATCGGCAGAGAATGTTTATATAAGCAGAGTTGAGTTCAATACTTTGAATAATTCCTCAACGAATGAAAATGGCGGATATTCAGATTTCACCAATTTGGAGACGAGTGTGCAAATAGGGAATACTTATACCTTAACAATTGAAAGAGAGACTACCACCAATTCAGGTTTAAGTTATGGCGTTTATATTGATTTTAATCGAAATGGTGTTTTTGATTTACCGGATGAGCAAGTTGTGGCAGAAGTAATTGCTTCAAATCCATACTCTTTAGATATATTGATTCCGCAGGATGCGGTTACCGGTAAAAGATTAATGCGGGTAAGTGGAATAAACGCTGCGGGGGTTCCGCAACCCTGTGGAGTGTATAGTAATTATTCTGGCGAGGTAGAAGACTATACTGTAAATCTAATCGAGTCTTGCGAAACTCCTACTCTTTATTATACGGACAGTGATGGAGATAGCTTTGGGGATATTAATGACTTAGGTACTTCTTTCTGCAGCGATCCCGGTGAAGGCTGGAGTCCTAACAATACTGATTGTAATGATGATAATTTTGAAATAAATCCGAATACAGTTTGGTATCTGGATCTGGATAGTGATGGCTTTGGAATTAATGAATCACAAACAAATGTTGTAAGCTGTGAACAACCGCAGGGAAGTTATTCTTTAACAGCTGGGGATAATTGTCCTAATACCGCAAATCCAGATCAATCTGATATTGATGAAGATTTACTTGGTGATGTTTGTGACAATTGTCCTGAAATTTCAAATTTTAATCAACTTGATGATGATCAGGATGGTGTAGGAAATTCTTGTGACCTCTGTCCTGGATYTGATGATCTTGCTGATGCCGATGGGGATGGTGTACCTGATGGCTGTGATGATTGTCCAAATGATGGTAACAAAACCGATSCTGGTACTTGTGGTTGTGGTGTATCAGATACTGATAGTGATGGTGATGGTATTCCAGATTGTAATGACCTCTGTCCTGGATCTGATGATCTTKCTGATRCCGATGGAGATAGTATCCCTGACGGCTGTGATATATGTTTAGGCTTTGATGATAGAATCGACACAGATGGAGATAGTGTACCTGATGGTTGTGATAACTGTCCAGCAGATGCCAATCCAACTCAGGCTGATGCCGATGGGGATGGAATTGGGGATGTTTGTGATACTACAGAGGAAACCGACTCAGATCAAGATGGTATCTTAGATGATCAAGATAATTGCATCAATACTCCTAATCCTTCACAGGAAGATTTTGATGGTGATGGATTTGGTGACGCATGCGATACAGATGATGATAATGATGGGGTCTTGGATGAGGACGATTGTGATCCCTTAAATGTTAATGTTGGTGCGGCGACTGTTACTTACTACGTAGATAATGATTTTGACGGCTACGGTGATCAAAATGATGCGGGAGAAAAATACTGTATAGATCCAGGATTCGGTTTTAGCCTGAATAATTCCGATTGTAATGACTCAGAAGATACAATTTATCCTGGAGCTTTTGAGGTTCGTGGAGATGGTATAGATCAAGATTGTGATGGGGAGGATACTCCTTTGGATTGTATCGGTACCGATGTTTTGAACATTATGGAAGTATGTTCAGATAAGGAAAATATGAGTCGTTGGCTAGTCAATAACCCTGCCTCCTGTACTGTTCTAATAAACTGGCAGGTTAGGAAGTATAAAAATGCTGATGGTATAGGCTCTTTCTTTGCTTTACCAGGAGATAACTATTTCTATAGCCCCAATAATCCTAAGGGAATAACCCAGGTTGTTATTTATTGGAAAGATAGTAAAGGAAAAGAGAAAAAGAGAACCATGACATCTACTGGCTGTTACACAAAATCAACTTTATCATTATCCTCTACATCCTATCAGTTAACGGTTTCGCCGAATCCCTTAGAGCCAGATGGGTTATGGTTGAAATTCTCTGATAGAGGAATTGATGAATTATTTACTATACGTGTATATGATCTTTATGGTCGTCAATTAGATACGATAAAGCTTGAAGTGAGTAAAGATGGAGGTGAGTATTATTGGCCTCTGGATCATAGCGGTTGGGAACAGGGAGTATATGTTCTAAGAGCAAAAAGTGAATCACAGGAATATCAAATAAAGCTATTGAAGTAGCAATCTGGATTAATAATCATAGCCTAATCTTTATTGATTGGGCTATGATTATAAAAATAACTATATCCTTTTTAAGTAATAGCGGAGTTTTTGATCTGCGAAAACTGTTTAACTAATAATTCCTTTTTGAATTATCCTTTTTGATATTCCTCTTTTCCATGAATACCAAATTATAATTCTGGTTATTAAGCCTTTAGGATTCTGATGAATTTACTGTATAAAAACTTGAATAAAGCGTAAACTTCTATATATCAGATAAATAGGGTGTTTTCCCCCTTGATTGCTAAGAAGTTATAATTTATATTACAGCATATTATTTTATCCCTAAACGTTTGAACTTAACTGTAATTAATTAAAAAATAATCGTCATGGGGAAACTTTACAAATTTTTAATTTTTTTTTCGATCCTACTAATTCCGCTATTAGGTTTCGAGTTAAATGCACAGGCAACATATACCGTTACGAGCACGGAAGATTTTCCAGATTTTGACCTGGAAGATAATCTCTGTGCAGATGTAAATGGAAATTGTACCCTTAGAGCTGCGATCGAAAATGCTAATAAAACGAAAGAGCCGGATAATATTTTTTTCAATATTCCTGGAGAAGGAATTAAAACTATTTCTTTGGTGGAGAATTTACCTCCTATTACGGAAACTATTTTATTGGATGCAACTACTCAGCCAGGGTATACCTGGTCCACTCCTAAGATCGTTTTGAGTGGTAAGAACCTTGAATTGATAAAATGGGATCAAGACCAGCCCAGGGAATTAATTCCTCAGGGTTTCCTTCTTACAGGTAACAGTTCTGGTAGTTCGATAAAAGGTTTTGTAATCGGAGGATTCGGATTATTAATTGAAGATAATAATGGTGAAGTAGCTGAATATTATCTGGGAATTGGAATTCAGGCCGTTAATTCCGGAAGTCATACCATTCAATCAAATTTTATTGGAGTTCAAGCAGATGGCTTAACTCCATTCCAAAATGCGTTTGGGATTATATTTGGTAGTGAAGATGGTTTCAATGACTCTCAGAACAATCTCATTGGAGGAAATAACCCGGATGAAGCTAACGTGGTTGGTGGTAGCTGGCGAACCAGTATTTTCTTTGGTTATAAAAGCGGTGAAAGCGAGGTTCGGGGAAATTATGTAGGAATTGGTATTGATGGAATTACTACTCTTAATAATCGGACGGGAATCGGAGTATCATATCCTTCTTATAATAATATTATTGATGGAAATTTAATTTCCGGGAATAATGTTGGCTTACATATAATTGGGAAAAACAATACGGTTATCAATAACGTTGTGGGGCTGAACAAAACTAAAGATTTAGCAGTGCCGAATTTATACGGTATAGGAATTACTAATACAAATAATATAATTGGAGAAGCTGGAAGCAAAAACCTTATTTCTGGTAATGATGTAGCTATTCACTTATATTCGGAATCGATTAATTCCCCAGCAGAAAATAATTTGATCCAATACAACTTTATAGGGACTGATGAAGATGGTATCTTTAGTATTCCGAATAGAGAAGGCCTTGAGATCTATGGACGGGGATGTTATAATAACCGAATATCAGATAATGTAATTTCCGGTAATTCAGGTAATGGTATTAATATCTGGAATCAAGCTAATAATAATTTCATCGTAAGTAACTATATAGGATTAAATATTGGGAAGGATGCGCTTGGGAATAAGCAATCAGGTATTCGAATTGACGGATATGATAATAAAATAGGTGGCGAGTCACCTGATGAACAGAACTACATTGCTTATAATGCCAAAGCGATATCCATGGTAAATTCGATTAAAGTGACTAATAATCAAATTTCACAGAACAGTGTTTTTAATAATGGATTTGGTATAGATCTCGGTGAGGATAATATAACCGAAAACGATATTAGGGATGCTGATGATGGCCCTAACAATCTTCAAAATTATCCTGATCTCATTGTAGCCGATTTTTCTTCAAATCTTATGAATATTGAATTGAAATTTGAAAGCGATCCGGCCTACTCAGCATACCCAATTAAAATTCAGTTGTTTAAAAGTGACGGAAACAGGCAGGGCAAAAAATATATTGGTGAATTTCAATTAAACGAATCTGATCTTCCTAAAGGTAAAAAATCATTAGTTAAAAGCTTTGAACTTATGGCGGATCATCAATTAAATTCAGGAGATCTAATCCTCTCCACCGCAACCGATGCTAATGGCAACACTTCAGAATTTAGTGCTGAAATCGCTGTCACGGGGAGTGAAGCCTGTATACCTGAAGTATTTTATGCCGATGTTGATGGCGACGGACTTGGAGACCTGGCTAATAGCATTCAGGAATGTTCTGCTCCTGAAGGTTTTGTTTCAAATTCCGACGATTGTGACGATACAGATGCGGAAATAGGCGCTTTGGAAGTCTGGTATTTAGATAGCGATACCGATGGCTATGGAGATCCTTCAATTTCGATTGAAGATTGTTTACAGCCAAATGGTTATGTCAGGGATAATACCGATTGTGATGATTCTAATTCTTTGGTTTTTCCTGGTGCTTTGGATGATTCTGTAGACGGAATTGATCAGGATTGTGATGGAACAGACGGACCTATTTCCGCTTGTCAGGGTAGCGATCAACTTCAGGTATCTGAAGTCTGTTCAACTAATTCGAACGTTTATTGGGAAATCACTAACCTATCCAGTTGTAATGTTGATGGTAGATGGGAATTAAGAAAATCTTCTTCAACAGGAGCATCATCCGGCAGTTTCTCACTAACACCGGCAGAAAGTATCGAAGTTGTTAGTGGCACCATTAGTAAAGGTAAAACCCAAATCGTAGTATATTGGAATGATAGCAATGGTTTGGAAACAAGTATAAGTCAGAATGCTTCTGGAATTGAATGTTCTGGGGCAAAGACCATTTTAAGCACTGCTACTTCAGACCTTATTATTTCTCCAAATCCTATTGCTGATGATAGAATTAGATTGTTTTTTACTCAACCTATTTCAGCAGGAATTCTTGAAGTGAAAATCTACTCAACTTCGGGTAACATGGTCTATCAGGAAAGTAGGGAGGTTCCAGCACCAACAAATGAAATAACGGTGGAGATTGATCATTCTTCTTGGCTAGAAGGAGTTTACATATTAAACGCTGAAATAAACGGGGTCAATCACCAAATTCAGTTTATAAAATAGAGGCTTAACTTTTTATTACTTAACTGAAAGCTTGGTCAATATTGACCAGGCTTTTATTATTAACTCATTTGCTTCCTCAAAACAACCAGCGGCGGACTCATGATCACACCCAAGCTGTTTCCAAGGCCTATCCCCATGACCAGGAGAATTATTCCGGGCAGCAGGACCAGGAAGGGCACCCAGGATGGGACAAAGCTTGTTTCAAAAACGAAATAGCCTAAAAGCTGGCTGCTTATTAGGGATAATAAAATTCCCGACAATGCGCCTAATATTCCCAGGTAGAGGTATTCAAGGGCAAGGATCTTCAAGATCTGTTCACTTTTGGCTCCCAGGGTTCGCAGGAGAACGCTTTCTCTTATCCGTTGATATTTACTGGTACGCACAGCACCTATTAAGACAATTATACCTGTAAGTATACTGAAGAAGGCCATAAAGTTAATAAGCCAGGAGATTTTGTTGAGAATCTTTTCTATTAGAGTCAATACCTGGCGCAGATCAATGATGGTAAGATTAGGGAAGCTCTGTACCAGGCTTTGCTGCAACAGCGCAGAGGTTTTCTCGTTGGGCACCTTGGTAGTGAGTACGCGAAATTGTGGTGCCTCTTCCAGTACGCCGGTAGGGAACACAATGGAAAAATTAAGTTGCATCCTACTCCAGTCCACCGCCCTGATGCTTTGCACCACAGTGTTCAGTAAAACTCCCTGCACATTAAAACTTACCTCGTCACCCACCTTAACCTGGGCGTCTTCAGCAAAATTATTGCTTACCGAAATGGGAACAGGTCCGGTCCCTGGATTTGAAGCTGTCCATTCTCCCTCTTCCAATACTTCTGATGAGATTAGGCTATCCCGGTAGGTGGTCCTGAATTCATGTTGCAGGATCCAGCCGTTTACTTGGGAAGTAGAATCTTCCCTGATCTCTGAAACAGGCCTTCCTTTCAGGCTTTCCACCCGCATACTTACGATCGGGATATTTTCCAGGACCGGTAATTCCTGTTCTTTAATGGTTTCGGCTACTGCTAGCTGTTGATCTGTTTGAACATCCAGCAGGATCATATTAGGGCTTTTAGCCTGTTCGTCCAGTGATGCCTGGGCTAGCAATAGGTCTTTGGTAAAATATAGGGTGCTAATAAGGAAAGTACCTATCCCAATAGCGAGGACGAGGATCAAAGTCTGGTTCTGTGGCCTAAAAAGATTTAATAGGCTCTGCCGCGGAATAAAACCCCAGCTGTTCGGGAAATATTTTTTGATCGCCTTCATAAAGAGGTTAGCAACCCCGGCAAGTAGGGAAAAACTAATGATGATCCCCAGCACGAAAAATATGGAGTATTTCCAGTCTTCCAGAAGCCAGAAGGCGAATAGGAAAATAAACAAAAAGATACCGGCCAATACCAGGAATCCCGAGAGACCGGTTCTTCTGCTTTCATTGTCCTGCGCCCTGAGGGTATGTAAGGGAGAGACATAAAGGGTGCCCATAAGTGGATACAGGGCAAATAGTACAGACATTAGAATTCCCAGTAAGATTCCCAAAAAAATAACCCTGAAATCGAATGAAATTTGTACATCTACCGGCAGGATATCCTCAAGTAATAACGGGAATAATTGCTGCAGGCCAAGCCCCAAAAGGGTTCCGGCTATACCGCCGATAAGGCCTATCATCGCAATTTGGATAAGGTAGATAAGAAAACTTTGCTTTTTTGTGGCCCCCAGACACTTAAGAACCGCAATTGAGCGAAGTTTCTCTTTGATATATATATGGATGGCGCTGGCAATACCTATACAGCCAAGAAGCAGGGCAATGAAAGCTACCAGGTTCAGGAATTTCCCGAAATTCTCATAACGTCTTCCCAGGCGCTCGCTGGTAGATTTATGGGTGTCCAGGTCGGCTTTGTTTGCGTCAAGGACGGGATCCAGTTTTTGGTCAAATTTCTCAAGGTCCAATCCCGGCTCTGCGGTGAAATAATAGTTGTAGCCTATCCGGCTTCCTACCTGAACAAGGCCCGTTTTTTCAATAAATGAATGTGGGATAATAACCGGTGGGGCTATAGAACTGAAAAGCGAAGAGCTTCCCGGAACCGATTTCAAGGCCCCTGCAACCGGAAGGGTCACTTTACCTATTTTGATCTCATCTCCAGGTACAATACCTAGTTGCAGCATTACCGTGGCATCCAGCAAGGCAGCACCTTTCTGCTGGTAATCCCTTGCTGCAGCCGCAGGTTCGGTTTCTATCTCTCCATAAAATGGAAAATTTCCTTCAATGCCGCGAACCCTTACCAGTTTTGTTACTTCTTTCCCGGGAAATGCTGCCATGGAAGCAAAACTGATCTCGCGGGCATCCGGACCGCCAAGGGAATCCATGATGGATAAAACCTTTTCGTTGGGTTCCTGATCACTGTCTATGATATAATCTGCACCCATCAGGGATTTTGACTGAAGGGCTATATTTTCTTTCAGATTGTTGCTGAAGGATTGAATGGAGACTACCGCGGCGATCCCTAATACAATGGAGGCCATGAAAAGGGCCAGTTTCTTGCTGCTGGCCTTCCCATCCCGGATGGCCATTTTTAAAAGCCAGCCAGTACCTGCCTTTGAAGAGTTTCGAGAATTAGTATCTGGCATGTTTAAACATTTAGGGTTTCCATAACTTTACCACCTTTCAGCCTTAAAATGCGCTGTGTCTTCCTGGCCAGTTCCATATCATGGGTAACAATAACCAGGGTAGTACCAGATTCTTCATTTAATTCGATAAGCAGCTCGACCACTTTTTTTCCGGTTTCTTCATCCAGGTTTCCTGTGGGCTCGTCGGCAAAGAGTATTTCCGGGCGGTTGCTAAAGGCACGGGCAAGAGCAACACGTTGCTGTTCGCCACCAGACAGTTGAGAAGGGTAGTGGTGTATCCTGTCTCCCAGGCCAACCTTCTCCAAAAGGACCTTAGCCTCCTTAACTGCATTTTTATCTCCTCTCAATTCCAGGGGGACCGAAACATTTTCTAGGGCAGTAAGCGTCGGGATAAGCTGGAAATCCTGGAAAACGAAACCTACTTTCTTATTCCTCAAGATTGCCCGCTGGTCTTCGTTAAGTCCATTAATAAGAGTCCCACAAAGTTCGATGCTACCCGAATCCGGCTGGTCCAGGCCGGCACACAGTCCTAAAAGCGTGGTTTTCCCACTGCCCGAAGGCCCCACTATGGCAAAAGTTTCTCTTTCCTGAATATCAAAACTGATATCCTCCAGCACTGTAAGTTCCTTGGAACCGCTGTGGTAGCTTTTCTTCAGGTTTTGAACGCTTAATATTTTTGCCATCTTATTACTTTTAGGTTTCTTTATCAATACAAACAAAATAAAGAAATGATTTCAATAAAATCTACTGAACCATGAGAAGCTTCACATTGTTTTTATCATTGTTTATGTTCCTGTTCCTTACTTCCTGTGCGAATTCTTCGAAAAAAGAAGAAGCTGAAGAAAACACCCAGGATACGGCTACCAATGAAGTTGGAGAAAAGAAAAAAGTGATTCTTTTCTTTGGGGACAGCCTAACCGCCGGTTATGGCCTGGAACAGGAAGAAGCTTTCCCGGCCATCATTCAGGAGAAAATAGACTCTTTAGGATTTTCCTACCAGGTGGTGAATGCCGGCCTGAGCGGTGAAACAACCTCTGGGGGTAAAAACAGAATAGACTGGGTGCTTAAACAAAACGTGGATATTTTTATACTGGAGCTTGGAGCCAATGATGGTTTACGCGGTATTCCTTTGGAAGAAACCAGGAATAATTTGCAGGAGATCATTGATTTTGTAAGAAAGAAGAACCCGGATATCGAGATCATCCTAGCAGGCATGCAGATCCCACCGAATATGGGGCAGGATTATACCACCGAGTTCAGGAATATCTTCCCGGAACTTGCTGAAAAAAATGATGTACACCTGGTACCATTTCTACTTGAGGGTGTAGCCGGCGATCCTGAACTCAACCAGGAAGATGGCATACATCCAACTGCAGAAGGACAGGAGATTTTGGCCAATAATGTATGGCAGGTACTGGATGATATTGTAAAAAAATAAAAGGCACCTGTAGAAGATGCCTTTTCTGGTGAATATTAGCAAACCAAAGGATGAGTTTTACTGGTAAATGGGCACTTTAAGTCCAAAATATAAATCCGTGGTCTTACTGGAATCAGACAAAAGATTGGTGATTAGCGATGCTGAGCCCACGGTTAGTGGCCCAATCCTGAACCCCGCGCCGGCAGACAAGCCATTATGCTGCCGTATCCCAACCGGCAGGTAAAAACTAAAGATCCTGGTTTCAAACCTTGGCGTTAAGGTTATGGTATTTATAAGCCTGTTCGAGGCTTCCTTATCGCTTGCGATCATTGAGAAGGAACCATTCAAACTTAAATAAACACGCCGGGTGAAATTATAATCTGCCACGAAGTGTATGGCAGTGGGTAGGTTTATCTTACTGGTAATAACCTGCTCGGTTCCCTCGTAATTTTCTTCCAGGTCATTTTCAATAGAATTATTATTAAAATTATCGGTATCTACGCTATTATTCATATCATATGTAGTAAGCGTGGTCTCATCGTAGGAGATTTTTCCAAGGTCGGTTATGGAAAGACCTAATTTGAATTTATACTTATTATCTTTTTTCGACAGGGAATCCAGGCCGCTATCATTCCTGTATTCATAGGTGAAACCAATGTCTCCACCAAAACCGGAAGTTGTATTTTCGAAGTCTATCTCATTTGTATCAAAACCAGTAGACATACCATAGTTCAATGTTCCCGTGGTAGATAAAAGATGATTGGCGGCATCATAGTTGCCACTCAATTGCGGAGTATCTGCGAAGACCGTACCAGCTCCCAGAAGATATTTCAGGGTGATACCCCCTTTAAGGAAATGGGTTTCTTTATCCAGAAGGATTCTCCCGTAAGTAAGACCGAATTCTCCCCAGGCATGCACGGTGCCTGTAAAATCTCTCATTTCAAAATCAAAATCTTCCGAATCATCGAAGTCATCAGAAAGACTTTCGTAAAGTGTACCATTGATGCTGTTTAAGTTAAGGAATGTCCGCACCCGGGTAGTAATCCCTAAACTATGCTTTGGAGACAGGTTGAACATAAAGGAAGGACCCAGTATATCCACATTCAGGAAGAAATTGTTGTCTTGTTCAGGATATTTCTGCAGGTACTCATCAAAATTAAAACCATCATCAAAATCACTAATACTTGAAAAGTCTATCGCAAAATAATCACTTCCGCCGAAAACGCTAATGGAGTTGATATTGATATCGGTACGCATTCTGCTATCCACTACCGAGGAGGGATTTAAGATTATACCGTGCACCCCGCTGTAATTGTCTATACTATGCCCAATATAGGACTGGGCGTTTGCGCTTAGACTTCCCACAATGAGCAGCAAACAAACAAAAAGTACCTTCTTCATTATCTGATTATTAAACTTTTATAAATTTAACTATCAGGGAAAGGGAAGTAAATACCCAGCGCAGGGTATATTTGTAGATCAGATTATCAGTTTTTGAATAAAGCAGGGATTTTTCCTAGCTGAAAAATTCCGCAAACAGCAGCCAGGGAGATTGCTGCCGTTGTTCCCAGGCTTCCGCCAAAACCTTCAAAAAAGGTCCCGGTAACCAAAAAAATAAAAGAAAAGAAGAGGCCGGCCACACCAATGATCCAGTACTTTTTGATGATTCTGGAACTGGCCATACCGATGAACGATGCTCCCATGGCTATTACCGGGATCGTATTAGTAAGTTCCGCATTCAAAAGCTCAGGAAAAAAATGGAAGAAGGCGGCGGTTAACACCGAAACTCCTGCTGAGGCCATTACACCTCCCAATTGTAATCTATTGTTCAAATAGAATGTGAGCAGGGCAAATAAAATTCCTGATATTAATATGACCGTAATATCTATCATGAGGCCAGGTAAATTAGTAAGGAAACCAGGCAAACTCCACCAAAGGCTATGCTTCCCAGTTTACCGCCAAAACCATTTAGGGTACTTTTTGAGATTACCAGCAGCAAACCGCTAAACAAACCTGCGGCCATTATAAAACCATAACCTCCTGCGACCAGCGGAGAGGTCATTCCAGCAAAGGCCCCGCAGTAAACGGCTACAGGAAGTTCCCGGAGTATATCAGATCTTCGGTTAATGAAAGGTAGGAATGAACTAAATAAGCCTGTTATTCCCGCAGCAAGTACCACTCCGATGTCTAAACTCACATTAAGCCAGTAAGTAACAAGTGCACCAATTCCGGTAAATATTACCAGGATGAGATCTTCGAATTTCAATTCGCTTTTTTCAGATTTGAAATTGGCCGCATAGAATAGGGCCACAAGGAATAGGATCGTCACCAGCAAAAAAACGGAGATAGGAGTAGGCCAGTTTTCCAGAATGGCTATCCCCAAGAAAGAAAGGTGTAGGAGCAGCAATATGCTTACCGGGATCTTTTTAATGAAACTTCGCAGAACTGTTTGTTAATTTTAGGATACTAAATGCCCTGCAAAAATGGGTCAAAATTATGGGAATACCTGAAAGAAAAGTTCTTTCTGTTGGGAAAGAAAAAGGCCGGGAAAGATTCCCGGCCTATGTTTTACAGGCCTAAAACAGAGGTGCCCTGCTCAAAGACTATATCCACTGGAATATTCTTTTCTGATAGCTTATCCAGGGAGGTTTGCAGATCGGCGTCGATCTGTCCAGATTCATTTAATAATCTGCCCGTGCCTTCATAATCGCCATCACCCTGCAAAACCAGGATGTCGTTAGAAAGCGCATCTATGGCTTCCCTGAACCTTGCTTCATCAACTTTATATAATCCTTCTCCGTTTTGAGTGAAAGCACCTTTGTCCCTGAAATAATTAAACCTTACCATATTCGCCTTTCCGTGAGCACTGGAAGCGCCAAAACGAATGGAGCGGAAAATACTTGCCAGGAAGGTTACATAATAATCTTTTAGTTCCACATCTTTCAATTCACCTTTGTCATGAAGCTTGGTGATCATATAGATCCCCAGAACGTCTGCCTTTCCTTCTTCCAGGGCGCCGGCATGTTCTTTAAGAGCTTCTCTCACGGTACCTTTCCCGTTAATCGTATTCTTTATCCCCAGGCCATGGGCTACCTCATGAAACATGGTATTGGCAAAAAAGGCATTAAAACTTATATTTTTCCGCTGTTCCGGTACAATCAGGTTTTCAGAAATAGGGATCAGGATCTTGTCATATTTAGCCTTCATGGCATTTTTTAATTGCAGCCTGCGACTACCATATTCGGCCTGTACCTTTTCATCATTAGGCAGGTTAATGGCAATGGTCTTACTGCCTGCATTGCAATCGCCGGCATAATAGACCACGTCGTAAGCGTTCAGATCCGATTCGGTTCCCGGGCTGTCCTTTTTGTATTTGGCATCTACCGGAAGTTCTGACTGTAGCATCGGCAGGAAAGAAACATACCTGGCCAGGCGCTCGCTCCATTCTTTATCTTTAATAAGCACATAAGATTCGTAGGCTGCTTTGAAACCGAAAAGGCGGTCTTCATAGGTCTCTATAGGGCCGGTGACCATGTCTATGGAATTGTTCTTCATTTGCATCCAGGCCACATCACTTTCATAATATTTATCACTAAGGAAAGCCTCGGCTCTCAGGTTAAGATATTTTTTGAAACCGGGATCTTCCGCCATTTCTGCCGCTTGTTTGAGGAGGTCTGAAGCTTTTTTCAGCTTTTCCGGAAACATTTCGTGATACCAGACTGCTTTAAGTTTCGAGTTTTCATCCCGGCGAATGAAGGTGTAGAGACTTTGCTTGTTTTCTAAATCGGCATTATTGAACCCCTCTTTGGTCATGTCTGCCGGGTAAAAGTTCGCCGCCTGTGGTTTTGGGCCATATTCTTTTATAAATGGTTCAAGGTTGTTCAGCCTGTCCCAGGGCCCGTAATTAATATTCACATATTCCGAAGTCATATCCTGAAGTTTAGGCATCAGGCTATCCTGCCCGCCAAAAGCCTGGTACCAGAACAGGTCATCTGTGATTTTGGCTACTTCGATAAGCAGGGGAATCATTTTTTTCTGATTTTCAGAAAGGCCTGAGAGGTCGCTTTCTAACCTGACCTCTGCGTACTGGTTTACCAGTTTGCTGATGTCCTTATCATCGCTTACCATTGAGGTATCCTTAGATTCAGGTTTGTTATCTTCTTGTTTATTATCCTTACAGCTGCCAAGGACCAGGAGACAAAGTAGTAATAAAGAGATGCTGAGTTTATTCATATTGTTGGTTTTTAATTAAGTAGATATAAAATTAAACTTTTCTACTTAACTATTTTTATGAATTCACTCAGGCTGAAAAAGATAAAAATGAATGGCTTTCTAATCTTCCTGCACCCTCTGCAAACGCATCACTGCCATATCGCCGGTAATTAAATTCAGGGTTTGCCCACGGTCTGTAACCGAATAGGTATTTACCCTTTGCAAGGTTTTCATAAAGGATTCTTCCCCGGTCATATCAGGACACATTTTTTTGGTGAGAGCGATGGCCTCGTCCAGGATAAACTCCTTGCCTTCAATGCTCACCTTTCCACTAAAATTATTACAACCAGTAGTTCCGGAGATCTGCCCCTTATCTGCATCAATGATCAGGCTTGGCTTAATTCTGGGAAAAAGGGAATCCATTGGTTTAGGCATGGCCGCTAAATAATTCACTTCCCAGCGACCATTAATAAGCTTTGCTTTTTGTGATGAGGTCATAAGCTTTTGTTCTTCTTTAGGTTTTGATTCCCCGTTTTCCTTACAGGAAAAAGAAATGAGCCCGGCAAGGAGAAGGCCAATGATGAATAAACTTTTCATTCGGTATGATTTAGATATTATGGTAATTTACAGTAATTGGACCAGATTCAATGAGCCTTGTGATTTTCCTGAAAATTTCGGAATTTCTTAAATTTACCAGGTTTTTTTCTTCATTAATTAATCTTCATCCCGGTCTTTCTTACCCAGGATTTCCACCTTCGCCCTTTTTGTAAGTACCACGTTGCCCTTGGAATCATAATCAAGTTCGATGCGCTTCACCTTGTCATCCTTGTCTGGAACTGCAAATGCAGTAGAAGACATGCCTTTGGTAAGTATACCCACGCCGCGAGCGTCATATTCTTTTTCCTTCCCGCCTTCCATGACGATCTTTATTTTTTTTAATTGAACGGTACCCTGGACACATTTGATTTTGATCTTATCTACGGTTCGTTCGTTTCCGGTAAGGGTCACCTTGTCTGTTTCTCCCTTAAAAGCCACATTCTTTTCAGCCAGTTTTTTCCAGTTATCGTTCTGGGCAATTCCTGAAAAGCCGGTTAAGAATATTAAAATGATTAGATATTTCATAATGTACAAGTTTGAATGATATGATGTAAGTGTCTTAAAAATAGTCAATTAAGCTGGATGAATGCTCCTGATTAATTCAGGTTTAACTAAAAAAAAGAAAAGTCTTCTTGTTGAGGATTTTGAAGTTTTAGACGGGTCAAATATTTTTTAAATGTTTGATATACAGAGCTAAGAGGCTTTAAAATACTTTTACAAGAGTTAATTAACTGCTAAAATTTGAAATAGTGATAGTAATACTATTAGTTTTGTTGGAAATACTATTACTGTGGACCAGGTTTTTAAGAATGTAAAGATTTCCGTGAATACCGAGTTGTACCTCAAGGATCCGGAGTCTACTCCCTTAGGGAAAAATATTATCGGGCAGGGGATCCTGCTTATCGATAAGGTAGGCTTCGAAAAGTTTACCTTTAAAAAATTAGGAGCAGAGATAAACTCAAACGAAAGCTCAATTTACAGGTATTTTGAGAATAAGCATAAATACTTGCTTTACATTACCAACTGGTTCTGGGGCTGGAAGGAACTTCAGCTAACCATGATGACCCTCGGAATAAACGACCCATTCAAAAAACTGCTGAAAGGCATTGAGGTCATGGCTCATCCGGTAGTCGAAGATATGAGATTTAAACATATCAACGAGGTGGCCCTGAACAATATCATTATCAATGAATCTTCAAAATCTTATCTAACCAAAAAGGTAGACGAAGAGAACAAGCACGGCCATTTTGTTATCTATAAAAGGCTGGTTTCCCGTATTAGTGAGATGATAAGCGCAGTAGATCCAGGTTATGAATATCCTTTCAGCCTGGCCACGACCATTATTGATGGTTCCATCCACCAGCATTTTATAAACCAGCATTTTTCGTCTATTACAGACCAAAGAGCCGAAAACTCTCCGGCCGGATATTTCGAAAATATGGTTTCTAACTTATTAAAAAAGACAAATGAAAGATAAATTATCTCCTTTCCAAAGATTTGTAGGCCTCCTGAAACTTGAGCGAAAGGATTTCCTCCAGATATTCTATTATGCCATTTTTGCGGGATTGGTAAGCCTTTCGGTACCACTTGGTATCCAGGCGATCGTAAACCTTATGCAGGGTGCCAGGATATCTACGAGCTGGTTCGTGCTGGTGATCGTGGTTACCCTGGGTGTTGGCTTCGTGGGGATCTTACAGTTAATGCAGATAAGGATTCTTGAAAATGTACAGCAAAAGATATTTACCCGAGCTTCCTTCGAATTTACCTACCGGTTTCCTAAGATCAGGACACGTGAACTAAAGAACTTTTATCCGCCAGAACTGGCCAACAGGTTTTTTGATGTGCTTATCATACAGAAAGGCCTTTCCAAAGTGATCATTGATTTTCCGGCAGCCCTGGTACAGGTGTTTTTTGGTCTTATCCTGCTATCATTATACCATCCATTTTTTATAATCTATGGTATCCTGTTAGTAGTGATCATGTACATAGGTTTTAAGATCACCGGGAAAAAAGGACTTGACGCCAGTATGGAAGAATCGAAATACAAATACCGGATAGCACACTGGATACAAGAAGTAGCGCGTACCCTCATTAGTTTTAAAATTTCAGGCCGTACAAACCTGGCCATTAATAAAAACGATCGCATGCTTAGCGATTATCTTGATGCGAGGGAATCTCATTTCCAGGTTCTACGCATACAATTCGTGCAACTTATCATATTTAAAGTACTTGTAACAGCAGGACTTCTGGCCATTGGTGGAATACTTGTTCTAAATCAACAAATGAACATCGGGCAATTCGTTGCGGCAGAGATCATCATTCTTTTGATCATCGGTTCGGTTGAGAAAATCATCCTGGGAGTAGAATCGTTTTACGATATTCTGACTTCTTTGGAAAAAATGGGGCAGGTAGTAGATAAGGAACTGGAAGATCAAACTGGAGAAGAGCCCTTTGAAATGGGTGAACCCCTTACTATCGAACTTAACGGGGTGCAATACCATGGTTTTGATGGAAAGAAAATCATCAAGAGCCTTGAACTCCGTATAAACCCCGGAGATAAGATCCTATTAAAAGGAGAGAATGGTGCCGGGAAATCTACTCTCTTAAAGCTGATCGCTGGTCTTATTCAGCCTAGTGTGGGCGAAATCTTTATCAATGATATTTCCATAGAGACCATTAAACTGAGTCACTATCGCTCCATGATCGGTCAGTCTATAAGCGAAGAGTCTCCCTTTGAAGGTAGCATCCTTGAGAATATTACTTTGGGAGATGAGCAGATCCCAAAACAGGATATACAATGGGCTTTAGAAAAGACCGGACTTATAGATTTTGTGAAAAAACAGCCTAAAGGTTTGAATACCATGATCTATCCGGAGGGGATTCAAATGCCTTATTCAGTCTCCAAGAAGATCATTCTTGCTCGTGGGATCGTTAAGAAACCATCTATACTCATCCTGAACGATCCATTAGATCAACTGGATGATGATGAAGAAAGCAGGATCCTGGAATTTCTTTTCAGTGAAGAGAATAGTTGGACTATCGTAGTGGCCAGCAAGGATCCAAAATGGGAAAAATACTGTAACCGCCTTTTGAGAATTGAGAAGGGCAAGATCAAATCTAAAGACTAGGAAATGCTGAATATAACTAGAAATAGCCTGCACGAGAAGGTAGACCTGAGGCAATATGAATCGGGCAAGAAAGTTTTTGCGGAAAGAAACCAGAAATATTTCAACCGTTTTTTAATTGTTTTCGCTGTTATCCTGGTGATCGTGCTTTTTCTTCCATGGACCCAGACCGTGGCCGGGAAAGGTTATGTTACGACCTTGACTCCAGACCAGCGCCCGCAAACCATACAATCTCCAATCCCCGGAAGGATAGAGAAATGGTACATTCGGGAGGGTGATTTCGTGGAAAAGGGAGATACTTTACTACATATTTCGGAGATCAAAAGCGAATATTTTGATCCTAAGCTGGTAGATAGGACGGGTGACCAGATAAGGGTCAAGGAAAGTTCACAGAAGTCTTACGAAGAAAAAATAAGGTTTCTTACCAATCAGGTAGGCGCCCTGCAGCAGGAAAAAGAGCTGAAAATAGACCAGGCTAAGAACAAGTTGAAACAGAGCAGGTTAAAATACCGCAGTGACAGTATAGATCTGCAGGCTGCAGAGACCAATCTGGAGATCGCCAGGTCTCAGTTTAACCGGGCACAAACCCTGAACGAGGAAGGCCTGAAGTCTACGCAGGATCTGGAAAATGCTCGCTTGAAACTACAGGAAGCCCAGGCCAAGAAAGTAGCTCAGGAGAACAAGCTGCTGGCTTCTGAAAACGAGATCATCAATGCCGAGATAGAGCTGAACAGGATACAGGCAGAGTATGCTGAAAAGATCTCCAAAACCCAGAGTGAAAGGTCTACCGCAGAGAGTTCCATGTTTCAAAACCAGGCAGATATCAGTAAGCTGGAAACCTCTTATTCTAATTATGAAACCCGGCGGGACATGTATTTTATACGTGCCCCTCAATCTGGATATATAAACAAGGCCATAAAGGCCGGGATAGGAGAGAGCTTTAAAGAGGGCGAACCCCTGGTGAGCATCATGCCGGCGAATTATGAACTTGCCGTAGAAACTTATGTAGACCCGATCGATATGCCGCTTTTGCATGTGGGAGAAAGTGTAAGGGTACAATTTGATGGCTGGCCTGCGATCGTTTTTAGCGGATGGCCAAACAGTTCTTACGGTACTTTTGGTGCTAGGATCGTGGCTATAGAGAATTTTATAAGCCCTAACGGAAAATACCGTGTATTGCTGGCTCCAGACGAGGAAGACCATGAATGGCCTACCGAGATCAAGATCGGTTCTGGTGCTTCCACATTAGCCTTGCTGGAAGATGTTCCAATCTGGTACGAACTCTGGCGACAGCTAAATGGCTTCCCACCAAATTATTATACTCCCGAAGAATCAGGAAATATGGCAGAGAAGAAATGAGAAGAATAGAATTATTCATATTACTGTTTTGTCTTCAGCCGGTTTTCGTTTTAGCTCAGGATAGTTTACGCCTGGATTTTAACGAGTACATGGCAATTGTCAAGAAGTACCATCCGCTAGTAAAACAGGCTGGGCTGGTGACCGAAGAGGGTGATTTCAAGCTAATGAAAGCCCGTGGAAATTTTGATCCCAAGGTCGAGGCAGACCTTTCTGAAAAGGAATATAAGTCTACCGAATATTATAACCTGTTCAATGCGGCCTTTAAGATACCTACCTATTACGGGCTGGAGCTGAACGCAAAATATGAATCGAATTCCGGAACTTACCTGAATCCGCAGAATACCGTGCCGGAGGACGGACTTTATTCTGCCGGAATTTCTCTGGATATCACAAACGGGTTATTCCTTAGCGAGCGGATGTCTGCCTTAAAACAGGCCAAAATATATCGGGATCAGTCAGTCGTGAAAAGGGATATCATGACCGCAGAGGTTCTTTACCAGGCTGCCTTAACCTATTTCGAATGGTATACTGCTTTCCAGGAGTATGCCCTTTATAACAGCTTTGTAAACAATGCTGAATTTCGGTTGATATCGGTTAAGAAGCAATTTGCAGCGGGGGATAAACCTGCGGTAGATACTCTTGAGGCCAATATTGCCTATGAGAATCGTCAGGTGCAATTGCAGCTGGCTGAACTTGACTACCGGAAGGCCAGTCTTAAACTTGCCAATTTTCTCTGGACAGAGAATAATGTTCCCCTGGAGTTAACCGGACAGGTGATTCCTGTAGAGAATTTGCTTGAACAGGTGAACGAGCTATGGCTGGAAGATGAGCTTGCTGCTACCGAAAATGTGACCGATAATCCGAAACTGAGGTTTTTGAGGTATGACCTCGATATGCTGGAAGTTGAGAAAAGGCTCAAGGCTAACAGGCTCTTGCCAGATTTGGATCTTACTTATAATTTCCTGACGGAACAACCCGAGGAATGGCAGCAATTGAATAGGGATGATTATAAGTTCGGTATCAAATTCAGCCTGCCGCTTTTTATGAGAAAAGAGCGTGGAGAACTGCAGATCGCTAAGCTAGCGCTTGAGAATTCGCGATATGAACTTATGAACTCGATACAGGAAATCTCAAATAAATTGCAAATCCTGGAAACCGAAATAATCTCCTACCGTGACCAGCGGGAAAAGATTCGAAAACTGGCCAGTGACTATGGGCTTTTAGTACAGGCAGAACAGCGAAAGTTCGAACTGGGGGATAGTTCTCTTTTCCTGGTAAATAACCGTGAAAATTCATTCATTTCGGCAAGGATGAAAGAGATCGAGATCACAATTAAATTCCTAAAAAGCCGGGCAGAGCTGAAAAAGCTGACAGCAACCTTCTAAGCCTTAACATTAGGCTCGAGATTTATGAGTTGGTCTTTTCAGCAAATAATAGGCTTTGATCTATTTTTAATAATTTGAAAATCCACCTTTCAGGTCATAGGTCTTCTCAAAACCCATTTTTTTCATCATACTGGCGGCATTTCTGCTTCGCCCTCCTGAGTGGCAATAAACGTAAACCGGTTCACATTTGTCCAGTTTTTCCAGACCAGCCCTGAATTGCTGCTGGTTGAAGAAATCCAGGTTTACAGCATTTTGCATCGCACCCTGTTTAAATTCCCGTGGAGTGCGAACATCAATCAACTGAACTTTATTTGAGTTTATGGCGGTTTTGAATTCTTCAGCAGACAGCAATTGAATGTTATCATCCTGCTGAGAACTCGTACCAAATATTGTGCTTAATAGAGACATTAGGAGAATAATTTGTTTCATGCGATAAAAGTATGGATCAATTTAGAGTTGGAAAGTAACCTTGGTTACCGAATGATAGTGGCGAATTTAATTTAACTTGGGATCATATTCAAAACAAATGGAATTTCAGCAGACTTTGGATCTTTTTGGGGATGTGGATATCTACGTGATAGATCAGATCCTGAAAGGCCGGTATAAAAAGGATGATAAGATCCTGGATGCCGGCTGCGGAAGTGGTCGCAACCTAAAATGGTTCTATAAGAACGGATTCAAAATAAGCGGGATAGATCTTGATGAAAAAAGACTAGGAATTGCACGAAATCTATATCCTGATGCTGCCTCAAATTTTATAAAGGGAGAGCTTGGGAACTTACCATATCCTGAAAACGAGTTTGATCATATTCTCTGCTGTGCAGTGCTTCATTTTGCTGAAAATAAAGATCATTTTTTACAAATGTTCTCTGAGCTTATCAGGGTTTTGAAGCCAGGAGGAAGTCTTCTTATCAGGGTAGCTTCAGATATTGGCCTGGATGGAGAAAAGCCCAATGTTCAGGATCCTGTGAACGATAGAAAAGCTGGTTTTTATATCACCCGCGATCTGATTTCAGAATTGATGGAAATCCATCAGCTTGATCTCCTGGAACCGGTGAAGACTACCAATGTACAGGATATCCGGGCGATGACTACGCTTGTTTTCCGGAAATAAAAAAGGCGACATTTCTGCCGCCTTTGAATCTATTGAGTTTTGTATTATTTCAAGGTTGAAGGACATACATAATCGGTGGTTTCAACTCCTGCCTCTTTCATGGCTTTGAATCCGCCCTGTACATCAACCAGGTTGTGTATTCCACGGCTCTTCAGGATCGAGGCCGCGATCATACTTCGGTAACCACCTGCGCAGTGTACGTAGAAAGTTTCATCTTCAGGATACTCTGCTAAATGCTCGTTGATCTCAGAAAGAGAGGTATGCTTAGCATCCTTCACATGTTCTGCCTGCCATTCTCCGGGTTTACGTACGTCGAATACAGGAGCATCTTTAGCTTCCTCCTTAAATTCTGAAGCAGGTATGGATCGCACTGAGTCTGTTTCTTTCCCGGCTTTCTCCCAGGATTCGAAACCGCCTTCCAGGTATCCAAGCGTATTGTCAAAACCTACTCGTGAAAGTCGGGTGATCGCTTCTTCTATCCGGACTTCGTTGCCAATGAGCAGGATAGGCTGCTGCACATCCTTAATAAGATCACCCACCCATGGGGCGAAACTTCCATCAAGGCCAATAAAGATCGAGCCTGGAATGTGAACTTTGGCAAACTCAGACTGGTGCCTGATGTCCAGCATGACCGCCCCGGTTTCGTTCGCGGCTGTTTCAAAAGCCTCAGGGCCTAGCGCGCTATGCCCGGTTTTCATTACCTCTTCAATATCCTTATAACCCTCCTTGTTCAGCTTAACGTTCATAGGGAAATAGGCCGGGGGAGGAAGAAGACCGTCGGTCACTTCTTTCACGAATTCCTCTTTGGTCATATCTGCCCTCAGGGCATAGTTCATCTTTTTCTGGTTACCCAGTGTATCCACGGTTTCCTTCATCATGTTCTTTCCACAGGCTGAACCTGCGCCATGTGCCGGGTAAACGGTAATGTCATCTGCCAGGGGCATGATCTTGTTGCGAAGACTGTCAAAAAGAATGCCTGCAAGTTCATCTTGGGTCATGCTGGCCGCCTTCTGGGCAAGGTCAGGACGTCCCACATCGCCGAGGAATAATGTATCTCCCGTAAACAGGGCATGATCCTTTCCGTCCTTATCTTTCAGTAAGTAGGTAGTGCTCTCCATGGTATGCCCTGGAGTGTGCAATGCTACAAAAGTGAGCTCTCCAAGTTTGAATTCCTGCCCATCTTCAGCAATAATAGCTTTAAAATTCGGGTTGGCGTTTGGTCCATAGATTATGGGTGCTCCGGTCTTTTCAGAAAGTGTCACGTGGCCCGAAACAAAATCGGCGTGAAAATGGGTTTCGAAGATATACTTGATCTTTGCCCCGGCTTCGGTGGCCTTGTCGATATAAGGCTGGACTTCACGAAGCGGATCGATGATCGCTACTTCTCCATTACTTTCGATATAATATGCGCCCTGAGCCAGGCAACCGGTATAGATTTGTTCAATTTTCATAAGCTTCAATTTTCCCTGATCCAAATATGCAGATCAGAATGATGACTACAAAAGTAGGCCATGACATTTTATCAAAAAGTAACAAATATCACATTTCTGGAAGTTTTCTAGCAATCATAAGGCCTGGAATGTGAAATTTAAATTCGTTCCTACCTGGATTTTAGTCTTAAGAAAACTGATTTCCTTAACCTGGCTGGTATTTTTTGAAATTTATTAGAGCCTGATAATTAAATTATTGCGTAAATTCAATCCGCTTTAAATGGATCAAAACATGAACTTCAGGATTAGCGAAAAGATCTTCAGTAATTATCTCAGTTTTCTAATCGGAAGCTTCAGTCTTTTGGCTATCCTGGCCTGTAAGGAAAATAAGGATAGGGGACAGGAAGATATTTCCGCGGAGCTTTCAGAAGAATCCAAAGCTAACAGAAAATGGCCTGAACCCTCTTCAACGATGGAAGGAATAGCCATTTATGAGAATTTTGAAGACCTGGAACCTGTTTTTCACCTGGAAAACGACACTACTTATGTGATCAATTTCTGGGCGACCTGGTGCAAACCCTGCATCAAGGAACTGCCTTATTTTGAAGCGGTCGACTCCATCTATTCAGATAAAAAACTGAAAGTAGTATTGGTAAGCCTTGATTTTCCGAAGCAAATAGAGGATAAGCTTGTGCCGTTCGTGAGAGAAAAGAAACTGAACTCAAAGGTGTTGGTTTTGCTGGATGGCAAGTACAATAACTGGATCGATAAGGTTTCAGAAGACTGGAGCGGGGCGATCCCGGCAACTTATATTTACAAGGGAGAGCAGACTAAACTGATAGGCACGTCCTTCGAGAACCTGGCGCAAATAGAGAAAGAGATCAAGGAATTTTTATAACATAAAACATAAGATTATGAGCAAGTTAATTTTAGTCCTGGCAGGAATTTTATTCTTTGCAATGGCCCAACCCATCAATGGCATTGAAATAGGGGACAAGGCACCCGATTTTAAATTGAAGAATATCGATGGCAGGGAATACAAATTTGATAATATAAAGGATGCCAACGGGAACGAACCGAAAGGCTACATCGTGGTTTTTACCTGCAATACCTGTCCTTACGCCATTGCGAACGAACAACGCCTTATAGACCTTCATAATAATTATGCTCCTAAAGGGTACCCGGTAGTGGCCATTCAGCCAAATGATCCAGCGGTGCAGCCAGGAGATAGTTTCCAGGCCATGAAAGAGAATGCGCAAGAAAAAGGCTTTCCTTTCTTATATCTCCTAGATGAAGGGCAGGAAATTTACCCAAAATATGGAGCTACCCGCACCCCGGAGATCTTTTTAGTAGATGCCAACCGAATATTAAGGTACCATGGCGCCATAGATGATAGTGTACGCGATGAGGATGGTGTAGAGCAGAAATTCGTGGAAGATGCAATAGAGGCCATGGAAAATGGAAAACAGCCGGAGCCGTCAACTACGAAGGCAGTAGGCTGCAGTATCAAGACAGCTTAAACATTCAATATATATTAAAAGGGCTAACGGCATTGCTGTTAGCTTTTTTTATTTTGGATTATCCAGGCGAAATTTTCAATATTAAAATCCTAAGTCGGAACTGATATTAGTTTTACTCATTTTGAAGTTTCTGTAGCAATCCGTTTAAAATTTCATCATTTTCATCAAGCAGATAATCCTTGATAAATATATCTGGAATTACTCCTTCTTCAGCGGTGCTTCCGTTAACCCGGATGATCCTTCCCTTGGATACCTGAACAGTGGTCCCGGTATTTGGTAACTGGAAATAGAACACCGAGGCGTAAAGTGATGGATAATCACCGGTTTCCTCGCCCACAATGGTTCCAAAATCATAATCCTGGATCTGTGCAGCAGTAACTGCAGATTGGGAATGTGATTGCCTGTTAATTAATACAAAAACATCACCTTTAAAGCGCTTAGCTTCTGGTTGAGGCTTAAAGGCTTCAAATTTATAAGGATAGATCTCATCATTTTTATGAACTAAAACCTCTCTCCAGAAAGGCTGCGTGGTATCCCTTTCCTTCCGAACCTGGTCTTTTAGCAACTGACTTGACTTCAGGCTAAAATTAGATGTCCAAAGGAAGGGTCTATCGGCAATATAAGAAACAAGGTAATCGCTGAAGGAATCGTCACCTCCGGCATTGTTCCTTAAATCGATGATCAAATTCTCAATTTCAGCCTCCTGTATACGCGTAAAAGAAGAGTCAATAAAAGATTGGTAGATTTCAGTATCACCTCCAAAGTTGCCGGGATTTAAAAATGCCGTAGATCCTAGAAAACGAAGTTCCATTTTTGAGCTTAGTATCTCTTCGCGCTTCATTTCATAGTCTTCGATCGCTTCTATTGCTGACAAATTTAAAGTTTTCCGTTCGCCATTGCTGAGTACCTCAATCTTGAAATTATCCTTTTCGCCAAATACCTGCCAGTAATATCGGGGAAAGGAAAACATCTCTAACTTGGCATTTTTGAAGTAGGTTCTTTCAGCTGAAATTTGCGGATAGATTTTAGTTAAAATCTCTTGTATGGGAACATCATCAATAGCTACAACCTGAGTACCCGGAGATATAGTTTGATTGGACCAGTTCTTTCTTACCAGCGTCCTGTCACCTTCAATAGCGAGTTCCAATGGAAATAGCTTACCGCCGGCGGAAGCGAATTCTATATAAGACTGGCCCGGGAATCCTATTTCAGTATGACCATTTTGTGCAGAGGAAGTAAGCTGCTGCAGTATGGTCGTAGCTTCCAGAAGGCTTAATGAATCTTTGTTAATGGATGTTTTTAAATGATTATGTACATCGTCATATTGGGCTTCCGGGGTATACGCAAATAGGTTATAATGTGATTCCTTTAATGCTTTATATAGATAATCAAGATCCTGAATTACTTCGGTCTTTGAAAACATCTTTGAGGACTGTGCTGAAAGCTGAAGCGAAAATGCAAGGCATATCAGTAACAGGTTTCTTTTTATCATGATACCAGGTTTATAGTCACAAGATAATGACGATGTTTTAAATAAGCTGTTGCAAAAAGAATTAGCTTCCTGGAGCTGCTTTCCTGGACTAATGATACATTTTGATAATTATCGAATTTTTCCAAAAGAAGATCGAAGGATTTTTTTTTGATAAGAACTTTTGCTAGTACAGTGATTGCTCTCTTTTATAAACCGATTTCCCCTCTTTGATCGTTTCCAGCACCAGGATATCCTTGATGTTTTCAGGATCTACCTTTAATGGATTTTGATCCAGGATGACCATGTCTGCCAACTTTCCTTTTTCTAGTGTCCCCTTTTTATCTTCTTCAAAATGCTGGTAACCGCTCCAGGCTGTAATCGCCTTTATAGCCTCATAAGGTGTAAGCCTTTCTTTTTCGCCAATTACGGCTCCAGATCTTGAGGTACGATCCACCGCAGTCCAGACTACTCGCATTAAATTGGGTAAAGCTACCGGGGCGTCGGAATGTATGGTCACTTTCATTCCCTTGTTCAAAGCGGTACGCATCGGGCTAATTTTGTTCCCAAGAGAATCCCCAATGATCTGCTTATGCCAGTCTCCCCAGTAAAAAGTATGTAAAGGAAAAAGAGAACCAATGACCCTCATTTCACTGAAATCTTCCAGCTGGTCTTCCCGAACGTATTGACCGTGTATCAACACAAAACGCCTGTCTTCGTTCCCGTATTCTTGAAGTAGGGGTTTTAAAGTTCTTATCATTTGATCCATGGCGGCATCTCCGTTGGCATGCGTGAGAGTTTGCCAGTTATTTTGTAATGCCTTTCGATAAATATCGGTCACCTCTTCATCATTGGGGATCGCGGGATATCCTGAATAATCTTTTGCGGCTCCGTCTGGTGGAAGCAGGTAGGGCTGGGTTCTCCAGGCAGTTCTTCCCTGTGGGGAACCATCCAGGGTTAACTTCATTCCGCCAAATCTAAAATGATTATTATAAGTTTTAGAATACCAGTCGGTGGAAAGGTATTTGTCTGCCATGATGTAATCTACATAACTCACCACATCAAGTTTTAGTTTACCGGCTTCAGCCAGGCTCATTAGTTGATCGGCATTTTGCATGGTCCTTCCTTCCTGGGCTGTGGTATAACCATAGGATAGAGCCATCTCCTGGCCGGCATCGAAAAAGCGTTGTGCAGCCTCAGGTGTCGCTGGCATGAGGGCGACCATCATATTAGGAATTGCAGCCAGTTCTTCCAGTACGCCATTGGGCTCATTTGATCCTTGCATGTGCCTGATTATTCCTCCCTCTGGATCTTCAGTTTCAGAAGTAATTCCTAATTCTTCAAGACCTTTAGAATTAACAACTGCAAAATGGCCGGAAATATGGATAATCATTATCGGGAATTCAGTCGTGACCTTGTCCAGGTCCTCCTTAGTGGGAAATCGCTTTTCATCTATTACCGAATCGTCGAAGCCCATCCCGAATATCCATCCAGTCAATTTTCGGTTTTCAGGAGTGTTCCAGGCTCTAAGTTCTTCAATCATCGACGGAATATTATCGGCTTTCCCATCAGGTGACGGCAGTAGGTTTACACCAATTGCCTGGGTCGCGAAATTGCTAAAATGAGCGTGTCCGTCGATCAAACCAGGTAATAGTGTTTTTCCTTTAAGATCTACTTCAGAATAATCGTCTCCTGCCTGTTTTTTCGCTTCTTCGAGACTACCCACAAAAAGAATCTTGCCATCGGCTTCTACTAAAGCTTCAGCATAATCAGGATTTTCCCCGGCCATTGTGAGGATATCGCCACCATAATAAATAGTAGTTTGTGAGTTTGTTGTTTGCGCAATGACCATTGAGGCAAAAAAATAGAGCGGAACAAGTAAATAGGATCTTAAGATGTGCATAGCTTGAGAATTTGCGGGAGGGCTTTAAGTTTCTGAAAAACAACTATTTGAAAATACGAAAATTTTTGCATTATTTCATTTTCGCGATTTCTCGGTAAAACGATCTTTCAGAATATAATTTTCTAAGCTTTTGGGAAGATCCTTATTTAAAATTTTGATTATTAAGAATATTTTATACTTTTATGAACAGTTAAAAACCAAATTAGCTTGAAAAGCAGTTTTTCAATATCGGTAATTAAATGTAAGCCTTTTACACTTCTTGGGCTGCAGCCGATATTTGATTGCTAGAACCCTTTCCCGAATTTTATCGCTTTAAGATCGGTTCAATTTCTTGAGACCGGATTATAATTTCAATTTTTCTAATTTAATTATAAGCCATGTTCAATTTTAATTCCTTTAAATATTTTATCTGCTGTAAACCATTGACCTTAATGGGACTTCAGCCGATATTCGATTGCTAGACAATTTCATTTTTTAAAACCACCTTACTGTTTTTTTGGAGATCTACTATAACTCTTCTAGAAAAACGGCAGGGGCAGTAGATTCCTATTAGTATTAATCAATTAAACTAAAAATGAAATTTTCTAAACAATTTTTTATATACCTCATTTTCTTTAGCTGCGTCGCCACGGGCTTTGCACAGAGAAATATTACCGGTACTGTTACTGCTGAAGATACCGGGGAACCATTACTGGGCGCGAATGTTCTTGTTCCAGAATCAAGCATGGGGGTTGTGACCGATTTTGATGGTAATTTTGCCATAGATGTACCTGAAGGCACAGAAGCCCTGGAAGTATCCTTTGTGGGGTACCAGTCTAAAACCATAACTCTTACCGATGCTACTTCCTACCAGGTGAGTCTATCGGCAGACCAGACCCTGGATGAGGTGGTCATCGTTGGTTATGGAACCCAGGAAGAAAAGGATGTTAGTAGTAGTATCCAGACCATAGATACCGAAGAGATAGGAAAAACACCGGCAGCGAGTTTCGAATCGGCCCTGCAGGGACAGACTCCTGGGGTGAATATTTCTTCATCTTCCGCAACACCGGGAGCTGCCATTAATGTGAATATCAGGGGAGTTTCTTCCATCTCTGCAAGTAGCCAGCCGCTATTCATTGTAGATGGTGTGCCACTTGTTTCCAGGAATAATTCAGCTTTGAATAGTAATATTCAGCCAACAAACCCTTTGGCAGATATTAACCCAAATGATATTAAAACCATTACCATTTTAAAAGATGCCGCCGCGGCTTCTATCTACGGTTCGCGTGGTGCTAACGGGGTGGTTTTGATCACTACTAAAAGAGGTAAATCGGGAAGGACTTTGGTAAATGTTGGTTATTATACCGGTTTTTCTACCATTACCAATACTCCTGATCTTGTAGGTCCGAACCGTTTCAAGGAATTCTTTAATACGGCTGCGGAATTCGACGGGCTGGGGGAAGATTATTTCGACTGGATCGATACGTCCAACGGTGTTAGTACCAATATCTATGACGAGATCTTCAGGACAGGGATCACACAGAATGTAGACGTGAGTGCTCGTGGAGGTTCAGATAAGACTCGTTTTTTCATTAGTGGAAACTATTTTAATCAGAAAGGTATACAGATTGGGCAGGAGTTCGATCGTTTAAGTACGAGACTTAACCTGGATCATGATATAAATGATAAAGTAAAGATCGGAACCACCATGTTCGTGAATCGCAGTGTACATGACCGTACGATCAACGAAAATGACGAATACGGGGTGATCATCAATGCTCAGGGTTGGGATCCAACTGCTCCTATCCGAGATGAGAATGGAGAATATACCAATCCTTTTAGTTACAATACCTGGTGGCCGCTGGAAAACCCGGTTTTAATTGCTGAAGAATACATCAATGATTCCCGCAGTACCCGTTTCCAGGCTTCCGCTTTTGCTGAATGGGAAATAACTGACGGCCTTACTTTTAAATCTATGTTCTCTTCAGATTATTCCAATTTTGTAGAGGAATCCTTTGTTCCGGCGGGAACAAATAAGTCTGATGACGGAGAGGCTATTTTCGCTACTTATGAAGAAACTACCTGGCAGTTAGAAAATACCCTGAATTATAACAGGACTTTCGCTGAAAAGCATGACCTGGACCTGTTGGCGGGATGGACCCTGCAGGAAACCAAGGCCCAGTTCTCAGACCAGGCAGGGGTAGGTTTTGCTACAAATAACACCACAAGTATTTCTGCGGCGAGTACAATTATCAATAGTACTTCCGGGAAGAACCAGTTCGGTTTACAGTCATTCTTTGGAAGAGCTAACTACTCTTTTGATAATCGATATATTTTCGCTTTTACCCTTAGAGCCGACGGTTCTTCACGGTTTGGGGAAGATAACCAGTACGGCTATTTCCCTTCAGGATCTGTTGCCTGGAGAGTGAATGAAGAAGATTTCTTTGATTCGGAATCTGTTTCAAATTTCAAGATCAGAGGAAGTTACGGGATCACCGGAAACCAGGAAATATCATCTAACTGGGTAGGAACTTATTCTTTAACTGCTGGTTATAACAATAGGCCAGGGATCGCACCGGCCAGGCTTGAAAATTCCGACCTGGGCTGGGAAAAGACGAAACAGCTAAACATCGGGCTGGATCTTGGTTTCTTCGACCAGAGACTTCGTATCACAGCCGATTATTTTAACAAGCAAACCGAAGATCTGCTGCTGAGTGCAGGAGTATCTGGGTTAACAGGATTCAGCAGTGTCTTTCAGAATATTGGAGAGATCGAGAATAACGGATTTGAATTCAGTCTGAATGCAAATGTTATCCAGGGTGAGGATTTTAACTGGAATTCAGGTTTCAATTTCTCTCTTCTGAATAATGAGATAAAAACCCTGCTCAACAACAACGAGATCGTGGGAAGAAACCATATTCTTAGCGAAGGGGAATCGGTAAGTACTTTATTCCTGATAAAATATGAAGGCGTAGATCCTCAAACCGGGGATGCTTTGTTCGAAGATTTGAACAACGATGGGGTGATAGACTTTGATGATCGCCAGGTTGTAGGCAGCGCATTACCCGATTATTTTGGTGGATGGTTAAATACAGTTTCTTATAAAAATTTCAGTTTAACGGCGAATGTGCAGTTCTCTGGGGGTAACAAGATCTTTAACCAGAGTAGACATGCCTATGAGAATTTCGGATTTACCAGAAGTGGAATTCCATATGGAAACATCAGCGAAAGAGTTTATGATAATTACTGGAGAGAGCCGGGACAGCAAACAGATGTGCCGAGGCCTTCCACAGAATCTGGACAATTGCAGAGGTTTAGCACACAATTCCTGGAAGACGGTGATTTCATCAGGTTGAGAACTTTGAGGCTGGAGTATGACCTGCCGGGTGATTTTGTAGATAGCCTGGGGATGGGAAGACTTAACTTCTATGTTCAGGGTCAGAACCTGGTTACCATCACAGATTATTTAGGTTTCGATCCTGAAGTATCTACGAATACTTCTAACCAAACAGACCTAAACATTTTACAGGGTGAAGATTTTGGTACCCTGGGACAGGCCCGTACCATCACCATTGGATTAAATGCTTCATTTTAAAAAACGATTATGAAAAGAATAAATAAAATATTAGCAATAACTCTACTCCTGGGATTAAGTGTTGGGTGTAGTGATGTTCTGGAAGTTGAACTGGACGACGAAATTCGTTCTACCGAGGCGATCAATGATGCGATATCATTACAATCTGCCGTAACGGGACTATATAGTGTAGCCCAGTCTGGCACCTATTATGGAGGTGAATTTATCATGGCCCAGGATCTAACCGGTGGAATTGCAGACGCTACGGGATTCCGTGAAAGATTCGCGCAACTTGATAACGCCCAGGTTCCTGCTTCCAGTATTTACCTGGAAAGTGCCTGGGTAGATGCCTATGCGCTTGTAAATTCAAGTAACCTGATCCTCGAAAAGATCGAAGAGCTGCAGTTAGACGATCCCGAGTCAATGGGTGCTGCGCATTTTTTCAGAGCCTTAGGACTTTTCGATGCTCTAAGACAATTCGGAGAATACAGAAATATGAGTTCTGAATTCGGGGTTCCGGTTTTTACAGAGTATGTAGATAACAGCACTGCCCTGGGAATTGGAAGATCATCGGTTGCTGAATCTTACAATCAGATCATTTCAGATCTCGAGACTGCAGAATCGCTTATGGAATATACCGGGGAAAGATTCCTTGTTTCCAAAGCCACTGCGGAAGCACTGCTGGCAAGAGTTCATTTGTATGCAGGAAATTACGAGGAAGCAGAAGCTTATGCCACCCTGGTGCTGGACAATCCTGACTATAGACTAAATGACGATTATAACGAGATCTATGAAAATGAAGGCTCTGATGAGGCCATCTGGGAATTGCAATTCACTGAAACCGATGGAAATAATCTTACTGAATATTTTTCAGTTTCTCCGCCGGAAGTATCGGCAAGTTATGAAGACTTTTATGCTGATATAGCTGCAGATGATGACCCAAGAGGAGATCTTTACTACGATGATGGTCGGGTTGTTTTCGTAGATAAATATGGAGTTAATGATGCCACCGTAGATGGTAATACCATCATGTTCAGGCTTTCTGAAATTTACCTTATAAGGGCTGAAGCTCGCGCAAGACAGGGTAACCTGGACCTTGCGTTGGAAGATCTTAATATGGTAAGGACGAGGTCTCTTCCTTCCATGCCAATAGAGGCTGAAGACGTAGCAGATTTTGAATCATTTGTAGATGTTCTGCTAGAAGAAAGGGCACGTGAACTTGCTTTTGAAGGTCATCGCTGGTTTGATATCGTAAGACTGGGAAGAGCTGAGGAAGTTTTAGGGATAGAGTCTTTCAGGACCGTATATCCAATTCCGCAAAGGGAGATCACCATCTCTGGAGGAACCCTGGTTCAGAATCCAGGTTACTAGTTGTAAGTGTTTGATTGATTAGTGGTCTTAGCTGGGAGTTCGTGTTTGAATTACTGCCAAACTCCCAGTCCTGGACCATTTGATCTATTGCTAACTTTTGGCAGAATCTCTTCTGCAGTTTAATCAATTATTGAATTTAATGACAAAGAATAAAAAATATACCCTTTGCATTCATGGGGGTGCGGGGGTCATAGAAAAGTCCAATCTTTCAGAAAAGGAAAAAGCCCTTATTCTGAATGATCTGGATAAAAGCCTCAAGGCCGGAGAAAAGATACTGGCCGGTGGAGGCTCGGCTATAGAGGCTGTACAGGAAGCGGTAGTAGCCCTGGAAAACAGTCATCACTTCAATGCGGGCAAAGGAGCCGTGTACTCCAGGAACGGCAAGCACCTCCTGGAAGCTTCGATTATGGATGGCTCCAATCTTAAGGCCGGAGCTCTGGCGAACAGTGAACGCATTAAGAATCCTATTAGGTTCGCCAAAACGCTGCTGGACCGGGACGATATAATCATGATCGCCGGGAAGGAAGCCGATGAGCTTGCAGAAAGCCTGGAACACGAAATGGTAGAGAATTCATGGTTTGATACTCCTTTCAGGGAGCAGCAATGGAAACAGGCAAAAGCCTTAAAATCTGATGAAACCTTCCTGGACCATTCTAATTTTAAAAAAGGAACTGTAGGCGCTGTGGCGATGGACAGTCACGGGAATCTCGCGGCAGCTACATCTACCGGAGGCATGACCAATAAGATGGAAGGCCGCATAGGTGATTCTGCGATCATTGGCAGTGGTACCTACGCCCAGAACAGGACCTGCGCCGTTTCCTGCACGGGGATCGGGGAATTCTTTATCAGGGCCACGGTCGCTTCTTATGTTTCGAATTTGATGGAATTCGCCGGCCTGAGCCTGGAAGAAGCTTCAGAAAAAGCTATTCATGAACATCATGGAAAGCTTGGAGGTGACGGCGGTTTGATCGCGGTTGATTCTGAAGGAAGAGTGGCCATGCCTTATAACTCTGCAGGGATGTACCGTGGGGTGCTTACAGAAAAGGAAAAAAATATTTACATATGGAATGAAGAGGAAAAGCTTTAATTTTCCTCTTTTCTTATTGAAAAACTATGAAATTATTAAGATTTACAGGATTGCTGCTTATTACGATTATGGCCTTATCCTGCGATGATAAAAAAAAGACTGATGAAATTTTCCAGGATATTGAAGCGACTACTGCTTCTAAAAATTTAAATGAGGGAAAACTCTTTATTATTGGTGGAGGAAAGCGTCCTCCAGAACTCGTTCAAAAGCTTATTGATGTTAGCGATTTGAAAGAATCCAATTATATAGTTATCCTGCCCATGGCCAGTGCTGAACCCGATTCGGCAGTCTATTATGCGGCCCAACAATTCACCGAGCTTGGGATAGAAAAAGACAGGATCAAAGGCTTTAATTTTGAAAAGAACAGGCAGAACGTAGAGCAGCTCGATTCGCTTTCAAAAGCCGGGCTTATATATATTTCCGGAGGGGACCAGAACAGGTTTATGGAGGTTGTACTCAATTCTCCAATTGCAGATGCAATTAAATCGGCTTACCGCAATGGAGCAACCATTGCCGGGACCAGTGCCGGGGCGGCGGTGATGAGCAAAAAAATGATCACAGGAGACGAATTCAAACATACTGAATACACCGGAGATTTCAGAACTATAGAGTCTGAAAATATTGAATTAAAAGAAGGCCTGGGGCTGCTGGAAAATGCCATTGTAGACCAGCATTTTATTCAGCGAATGCGTATGAACAGGCTTATAAGTACTGCTATTGAAAATCCTGAAGAAATTTCCATAGGAATAGATGAATCTACGGCGATCCTGGTAGAAGGGGACAGCGTAGAGGTTCTTGGGGTTTCACAGGTAATCGTGCTTAAAAATAAGGATGAAAATAAAACGGTAAAGAACGGATTATTGGGAACAAGAGGTCTTGACCTGAGCGTGATCCTACCGGGAGAAAAATTCTCATTGATCAACAAGTAGCCTTATGAGCAAAACAAGAAAATTCCCTGATACCATTGCGATCATATTAGGCATCTCACTGGTCTTTATCATTCTTACCTGGATCATTCCGGCCGGAGAATTTGAGCGGGAAATCGTGGATGGTACCGAAATGATCGTCGCAGGATCCTATGAAAAGCTAGAAGCGAATCCGCAGGGGATAGGCGCATTTTTAAGTGCGCCTATCAAAGGATTTATTTCAGCTGCTTTTGTGATAGGATTTGTTTTTCTTGTAGGTGGAGCATTTTCCCTGATCAATGCTACCGGGGCTATTAATGCCGGATTGTTTAACGTAATAAAATTTGCAGAAAGAAATCCCCAGTATAAACACTGGATCGTACCCATACTTACGGTCTTGTTCTCACTCGCCGGGGCTACCTTTGGGATGAGCGAGGAAATACTTGTTTTTGTATTGATCACCATCCCACTGGCAAATGCACTTGGATACGATGCCATTATAGGAGCGGGGATTCCGGTAATTGGAACCGGAGTTGGTTTTGCTGGTGCCATCACCAATCCTTTCACCATTGGCATTGCCCAGGGAATTGCCCAGGTGCCTTTATTTGGCGGAATGGAATACCGCCTGGTCGTATGGGTTGTACTAACCCTTATTGCTGCAATAGCCTTATACAGATACTCCCGAAAGATCGAAAAAGATCCAAAGAACAGCCTGCTTGCAGGGATGGATATTAAAATGGATGAATCCCTTAAAATGACTGATTTTCCAGAATTGAACAACAGGCGTAAGATCATTCTTTATGGCCTGTTGTTTACCCTGGGATTACTTATCTATGGAGTGAACACTTATGGCTGGTATATCAATGAGATCGCAGCTCTTTTTATAGGTCTTTCTATTTTTGCTGCTGTGGTCTACCGGATTTCAGTTTCAAGGGCTATCGAGGCCTTTGTAGATGGAGCTAAGGATATGATGAAGGCAGCGCTTATTATTGGGCTGGCCAAGGGTCTTTTGATCATTGCTGAAGATGGGCTGATCATAGATACCATGTTACATTCTGTTGCCAGTATTGCCGTGGATACTCCAAAGTATTTATCAGCGGGCTTGATGTTTCTCTTCCAATGTAGCCTTAATTTCTTTATTCCCTCTGGATCTGGCCAGGCGGCGCTTACCATGCCCATTATGGCTCCCTTAAGCGATGTACTTGGAATTGGCCGTCAGATAGCCGTGCTCGCTTTTCAAATGGGGGATGGGCTTACCAATATAATAGTTCCAACCAGCGGAGTGACCATGGGAGTATTATCTATTGCAAAGATTCCTTATAACACCTGGCTTAAGTGGGCATTTCCTATTGTGCTAATTCTTATCCTGGTTTCCATGCTTTTATTGCTGCCACCGCTTTATCTATTTGAATGGTAAGATTCTTTAATTTTAGTTCTTTTCCTTCGGAAATGGTTCTGAACCACCTGCTCCAGGAATATCCTGGTCGAAATACATTCAAAATCCAATTTTTTCGGGAGGTCCTGAAAAAGGCGAATACCATCACCCAGTAAAACTGGGATGATTGTAATGCAAATTTCTTCAATAAGATCCTCCTTCAGAAAGCTTTGGATGGTCTTTCCACCGTCTATATATAGATCATTGTACCCTTTCGCATGAATATCCTTCAACACTTTTTTCAGGGGACCATTAAGGATTTCGACCTTACCTTCAAGTGAGTCTGGAACTTCAGTAAGGCTATGGCTTAACACGTAAACCGGTTTCTGGTAAGGCCAATCCATATCGAAGCCACATACGGTTTCAAAGGTATTTCGGCCCATCATGATGGCATCAATGCCCGCCATGAATTCAGAATATCCCATATCTGTTTGATCCGGGTTGGGGATGGAATGCAGCCAGTCTATGCCGCCATTCTTATCGGCGATGTATCCGTCCAGGCTGGTGGCGATAAATACTTTATTCATGGTATTAGAAGTTCTATTAATTGTAGGAATAAGCCAGATCTAACTACTTTTTAAATATTCTTGGGTCTCCGTCGAAAGCATTATCCTGGGTAAGCCTGGAAGTCCTTTTCGTCTTCAAATTATAAGAATAGATCTCCCAGTTTCCATCCATGTTACTCCCAAAGTAAATATTATTGCCATCTGCTGAAAATCTTGCAATAAGTTCCGTAGCGGCGGAGTTGGTGATATTGGTAAGTTTTCCTGAATGAAGGTCCATGATCAAAATGTCCTGGTTCTTAGCTTCGAATTTATCTGAACTAAAAACAAGTAATCGACCATCTGGAGATATTTCCCCACGCTCATCATTAGAATCGAAATTGGTTAAAAGACTCAGGCTTTTTGTTTCCAGATTTAATTGATAGACATCATTATTTCCCCTCGCGTTATTGGTGAAAATGAGCTTTTTCCCATCATAATTCCAGCTTTGATACCGCGATGTTCCTTCCAGTTCCTCGGTAAGGTTAGTAGTTTCATCTTTTTCAGGATCATAAAGGGATATATCCTTCTGGCAACTGTATAATTGCAAGTTTGAGGTGGGGGAGTACAACACATTCTTATCATCAAGTGAACAATTCTTCGGCTGAGGTATCTCCCATTCTTCACCAGTGGAAATTTTCAGCCTTATTCTTGAGATCTCATCTTTCTGTCTCAAAAATGAAATTTGGTCTTCAGTAATCCAAACCGGACTCCATTCTTCAAATTCGCTTTTTGTCAACTGATCCAGCTCGCTTCCATCACCATTCATCATAAATATATCGGAATTCCCATTTCGCGAGGATGAAAACAATAAGCGTTCCTGAGATTGTTGGTTTAATAGGAATAGTGCAATACTAATTAGAATGAATTTTCTCATCTATAGAATTTTAAAATTCTTCACTGGTCAAATGCAGGTTAATGAGTTGGTAGGAATTCTCAAGTTAATCAATTTAACCGAAAGTTTTTTTCTTGTTTGCTGGGAATCAGGGCTGTTAATTATATTTTAATTGTTTAATCTATATGAATAAATATTAAACAAAATAGTATCTTTAAAAGAAAAAAGATTATGGACACTTATCACAAAAATACCAGGGAAAGTTTCGTTTTGGCCGATATGCATTACGATGGGGTCTATTTTGATGCCAAGATCCTGAAATCATTGAAGAATAAAGTGACGAACCAGATCATAGACCAGGAAGAAAAGAAGGCTTAAAGTTCAAAACCAGTTTAAAGAGGTTTAATGGATAAAAAGGATTATAAGATTCATATCATTGGAGCAGGATTGAGCGGACTAATCGCCGCAAAAGTACTTGAGGATAAAGGTTACCATCCACAAATTTTTGAAGCTTCAGACGAGGTTGGAGGAAGGATCCGAACCGATGAGGTTGATGGCTACAGGCTGGATAGAGGCTTCCAGGTTTTGCTTTCGGAATATCCTAAGGTGAAACAATACCTTGATCTGGAAAACCTGAATGTAGTGGAGCTCATTCCCGGAGCCGAAATCTTTAAGAACGGAAAAATCAGTCGAATTGGTGATCCTACCCGTGATGCATCTTTATTATTTTCCAGCGCCTTTTCAGGCGTAGCCAGTATTTCAGATAAATGGAAGATATTTCGTCTTTACCTCGATCTTAAGAAAAAAGATTTACACGAGATCTTCGAGGAACCCGAAACCACAACTCTTGACTACTTGAATAAAAAGGGTTTTTCAGAGAAAGTGATCCAGAATTTTTTCCGGCCTTTTTTTAGTGGTATTTTTCTGGAGCCTGAACTTAAGACTTCATCGCGAATGTTCCGGTTCGTATTCAAAATGTTCGGGGAAGGCAAGGCACTGATTCCAAAGAAAGGAATGGGGGAGATTGGTCGCCAACTGGCTGAAGAACTTATACATACTCAAATTCACTTTAATTCTCCAGTGGAAAAAGTGAGCGATTCAGAAATAATTCTGAAGGATGGAAGCAGGGTACAAAGTCATTTCACAATTATTGCGACCGAGGCCGCACCTTTGGTGGATAATCTCAGGAACCAGCAAATGCCCTGGAATAGCTGCCATTGTTTTTATTTTACAACCAGGGTTGAAAGGATCAAAGGTCGAATGATCGGACTGGTCGCAGATGAATCGGCCATCATAAACAATATTTTCTACCATAGTTCCATCGAAAAAAAGGTATTTATCGAGCACCTGATCTCAGTAACCGTAGTAAAACCAACAGAACTTGATAAGGATGCGCTGGAATCCAGGATCCGAAAAGAATTAAAAGAGCTGTGTGATATTGAAGCTGAAAAACTGGTTGGGCATTATCATATTAAACAGGCTCTGCCGGATATCAGGCCATTGCAATACGAGATCATGCCTACCGAAACCAGGTTGAATAATCGCATTTTCCTGGCCGGTGACCAATTGCTGAACGGGTCTCAGAATGCCGCTATGCTTTCCGGGGAACGCGCAGCCCTTGGATTGATAGGAGTCTTGGAAGGCGGAGCCGTAACAGCCGAGCTTACCAGCGAATATCTCTAATTGCAGATTAGAGATTAGGTCCTGTCAGAAGAAAACTCGGTAAGTTCTTCCAGTTGATTTTAACCCTGTATTTCCAGCCGACTACCTCGGTATGATTTCTTCCGAAGTTTGTTTGAACTTCCAGTTCGTATATATCCGTTTCATATTCCTTGGTCACATCATCATAGATATTCTGGGCAAATTTGGTCCACTCATCCATGGTGTCGATGGAAGATTTAGTGAACTCACTTCTCATCTTTCTGGCATAAATCTTTAATAGATTAAATTTCACCAGTGCCCTTGTTAATTTTCGAGTAAAAATTTATTTAATACAATAAAAAATTATTGTTTTTCGATAAAAATTAATAATATTGTACTTCAGAATAGGACTTGAAATGAATAACAGAATTCTTAAAATTACCGCTCTATTAGCCAGGTTCATGCAGGCCGGGTATGCTTTATTGATCCTTTTTTTCCTTTACCTGGGAATAAGTTCATTTTTTAACTGGCCTTTACCGGAATCTGTTGGAGCCAACTCCTGGTTGAAATTGAACTTTTCGGCTGATGAAGAGATAATCGACAGCTCATTTAACCGGGTTTTCTTTTCGGTGCAAAGCATAGGCATTTACCTATTATTTATCCTCACTCTTCAGGCTCTTGTTAAGGTCATTTCTTCTATAAAAAGTTTGAATGCTTTTAGGAAAGAATCAATAGCCGAGTTCAGGAAAATTGGGATGTTTATATTCCTGGTATTCTTAATTGGAGCTGTAAAGCTGAGTTATATCAACAATAGTTTGAGTATCGAATTCTCACCAGATCTTGAATATCTGTTAATCGCTTTATTAAGCTGGGTGATCGCTGAAGTTTTTAAGGAAGGAAATAGACTTTGGGAGGAAAACGAACTAACCATTTAAGCCATGCCAATAATTGTAAATCTTGATGTAATGATGGCCCGGCGAAAAATGCGTTCTAAAGACCTGGCAGAAAAACTAGGGATCACTGAGGCTAACCTTTCCATCCTGAAGACCGGGAAAGCGAAAGCTGTCAGGTTCAGCACGCTGGAGGCAATTTGTGAAGTACTGGAGTGTCAGCCTGGCGATATACTGGAATACCAAAAATAAAACTAAGAGATATGAAAAGATTTAGAATTTTGAAAAACCACCTGATTTTAGCCATTTTGTTGATCAGCTTTTCCTGCAATGCCCAGGTTAAGGATTGCGAAGTTGCAGAGCTTGACAATGAATTAATTAAAAGAGGAGAGGAGGATCAGGCCGTCAGGGAGGAAGTGATCCCGGTTGCAATGGAATATCAGAAGACCGGAAAAGGAGCCTTTAAAATGATTCGACTGGTAGCCAAACAAAACAGAGTGGATAAAAAGAACCAGAAGTTCGTGGCCAAAATGATAGAAAAATGTGGCTGGCCAAATGAACTATCCTCTGAATCTCATAATGCTATTTACCTGATCATCCAGCATTCCGACCTGGAATTCATCGATAAATATATTGGGCAGGTAAAGGAGAAGGCAATTGCTGGCCTGCTGGATAAGGATGATTACGCCACCATGTTAGATAGAAAACTAATGTACGAGGGGAAAGCACAATTATTTGGCACCCAGACTTTCCAGGCAGAAGATAAGGTAAACCTGGTTTGGCCAATAGCCGATGTCGAAAACCTCGCCGCCAGAAGGGATTCGGTTTCGCTTCCCAGTATGGAAGAGTACTTCGCCCTGGCGAAAAAGGAATATGACGTCGATATGAGATGGGATAAATCCCTAAGCCTTGAAGAGGCAAAGGAAATGAAAGAGTAAGCCTGTATTAGTTAGCCGACCATGCTCTTCAATCTATCCTTACGATCACTTTTCCCTGGGCCCTGCCGGTAGCCAGGTATTCAAAAGCCTGTATGGCATCATCAAAAGGATAGATAAGGTCCACGACCGGTCTAATTTTTCTTTCATCTACCATTTCGGAAATCTGGTCTAATTGATCTGCTCTGGGTTGCATCCAGGTAAATTTATAAGAGGCAGACTTTTTATCTATCAGTTTTTGAAGTTGTTCCGGTAATTGGTAATCCTGCATTCCCATTTGCTTGGCAGTTTCCTCATCTGGTGGACCAACGATACTGGTAACCTTTCCACCTTCCTGGATAACTTCAAAAGCTTCGAAGGTATAATCCTCACCCAGGGTGTCAAATACTATATCCAGATTCTTGGCTACCTCCATATAATTCTCTTCCTTATAATTTATAACTCTATCGGCACCCAGGGCTTTTACCCACTCCACATTTTTCCCGCTTGTGGTTGTGTAGACAACGGCTCCCTTAGCTTTGGCATACTGAATTGCAAAACTCCCCACACCTCCGGAACCAGCGTGGATAAGGATCCGGTCATTTTGTTTTAATCCCACTTTCTTAAGAGCTTGGATTGCAGTTAGGCCAACCAGGGGTAGGGAGGCTGCCTTTTCGAAATTTATGCTGTCTGGTTTGGAAGCCATAACTTCACTGTCTACGGCTACAAATTCAGCCAGGGTTCCCATGTATTCCTGGGGTACCCTGCCATACACAAGGTCACCAACCTCGAACTTTTTGACCGAATCTCCTATTTCAACTACCTCTCCGCTTACATCATACCCGGGGGTAACCGGAAGATCCAGGTCCAGTACCTGCTTCAAATTACCTTCCACAATTTTATAATCTATGGGATTAAGCGAAGCTGCTTTTACAGCTATCAAAATTTCGTTTGCTGAAATTTCTGGTTTTTTAAGCTTGGCGAATTTCAGGCTTTCCTTTAGTTCACCATACTGGATAATTTGAAGAGCTCTCATTGGTGTCTATTTTTAATTTGGAAGATCAGGGAAGTTCCCTTTTCTCCAACTTTAGTTTATATCTAAGTAAGTTGGCCAAAGTATTTTAATTTATAGTTGAGTTTTTGTTAAATCCCTTAGAGTAAAAACCTAAATTTTGATGCTGCCAAGCAGGTAAGTTGAAGTTAAATCCAGATGAAAATAAGGTATTAAAAGCCTATAGCCTCAGGTTTTTAAAACTTAGGTCATAGGTATAAATTTAATTTAGATGGAGACTTTTTCCTTTACTTGGATGCTTTGATCTTATCGATCTCCTTTAAGACCTCATTGGCCTCGTACATTTTTTCATCGCTTAAACTGCGATTACTGGTCGATAATCGATGAGCTTCTTCAAGTAAATTCCTGTACTTTATTTCCAGTTTTTCAACTTCCGATTTCTTTTTAAATAATCCGAACATAGCTTTTTGTTTAAAGATATGATTTTCAGTCGTCAAAAGAGTTGAATGGAGAATATTGTTCAAAAAATTAGCATGATAATGATCTGAACATTTATCCTAAAAGCACTTCAATTCAGCTGAAAAACCAGAATTTTTAAATAAAAAAAGCCCGTATCCTTGAGATACGGGCTTGTATGAATAATCTAAAATTTTATTTTAAGGCTTCGTATAATTCTTCAGCAACCTTGCTCGAAGATGCAGGATTCTGTCCGGTGATAAGGTTTCCATCCTTTACCACGTGTACGTTCCAGTCATCTGCCTTGGAATAGATTCCTCCATTCTTTTTCAGCATATCTTCCACAAGGAAAGGAACCACCTCTGTTAATTGTACCGCTTCTTCTTCAGAATTGGTGAAACCGGTCACTTTCTTTCCTTTTACCAAAGGCTCACCATTTGCCGCCTTTACTTCTTTAAGGGCTGCCGGGGCATGGCAAACAAACGCAATAGGTTTGTCCTGTGAATTAAAAGTTTCGATTAACTTCTGGGAAGTCTTATCGTTGGCAAGGTCCCAAAGCGGTCCGTGACCTCCCGGATAGAATACGGCATCGAAATCTTCCGCCTTCATATCACTTAGTTTATGAGTGTTATTGATCACCTTTTGTGCAGCTTCATCCTTTTTGAAACGTTTGGTATCCTCGGTTTGAGCATCCTCTGTATCACTGCTTGGATCTATGGGAGCTTTACCACCTTTTGGGGTAGCCACACTAACTTCCACACCTTTGTCTATAAGATCGTAATAAGGTGCCGCGAATTCTTCTATCCAGAATCCGGTCTTGTTGCCTGTGTCTCCCAGTTCGTCATGGGAGGTTAATACGAATAATACTTTCATGTCATTTTTTGTTTTAAGGTTATTGTTAATTTCTTCTTTGTTATGTTCCTGTGCATTTAGGTTAAGCGCTGTAATAGCCAGGGCGAACATTAGAATTGTCTTTTTTCTGAACAGTTCTTTTATTGAATCTTTCAATTCGTGCATTTATCTTAATTGTTTAAATTTTTACGATCATTTTACCTTTATTCTTTCCATCGAATAGTTCAAGGAATGCCTTCGGAATATTATCAAAACCTTCCCTTATGGTTTCGGTATATTTTAGTTTACCCTCGTTTAGCCACTGGGTCAATTGCCTGATTCCTTCCGGGTGCTTATCGGCATAATCGAATACGATGAATCCCTGCATAAGTGAACTCTTCTTCACCAGGAACGGTTGTACGCTGATGCTTTTAGGGATCTCGGTATTGTTGTAAACCGAAATGGCTCCGCAGTTTATTGTACGGGAGAATTTATTGATATTGAACAGGGCAGCCTCAGAGATCTCCCCGCCTACATTATCAAAATATACGTCTACCCCGTCTGGACATGCCTCGGCAATAGCTTTGGTCATATTTTCAGTGGTCTTATAGTTGATCCCGGCGTCGAAACCAAATTCAGATTTAAGCATTTCGATCTTTTCATCGGTACCGGCGATGCCAACGACCCTAAGGCCAAGGATCTTTCCTATCTGGCCAACCACACTTCCTACGGCGCCAGCTGCACCTGAAACCAACAGGGTTTCTCCTTCTTTAGGTTTTCCAATCTCGGTGAGTCCTAGGTAGGCAGTTAGTCCGGTCATCCCCAGGATACCCAGGTAAGCCGAAAGCGGGGCTTTTTCAGGATCGACTTTGTGAAGTCCGTCTGCCTTCGCAACCTGGGATTCTTTCCAGTCCAGGGTTCCGGAAACGAAATCTCCTTTACTGAAGTCCTTATTCTTTGATTCTATAACTTCAGCAATAATGCCTGATTCTATAGGCTTACCTACTTCAAATGGAGGAATATACGAGGGAGCATCGCTCATTCGTCCTCTTAGGTATGGGTCTACCGAAACATAGCGGGTTTTTAAAAGAAGTTCTCCGTCCTGTAACGAGCAAACTTCAGTTTTATCAAATTCAAAGTCTGATATCTCGGGTCTTCCCTTTGGTCGGTTCTTTAGTTTGATTACTCTTGTATCCATAGCTTTCATTTTTGATTTTTAATAGAATTCCATGCCATTTCATAAGCTTCTTCAATATGCTGCTGGCTGAGTTCGTAAATATTCCTTTCCTGCATGTTCATTAGAAATGCGATAGGATAGATACTGAAGGCATAGAGCAAATAGGGAGAAACCGCTTTAATGCTACCATTTTTTATTCCCCGGTCCCAAAGGTCCAGCAAAGGCTGTAAATGTTTTAAACCTTCCTGTCGACCCTTCTCATCGATAATAGGAGAATTGTCGCATTGCGATAAGAACATTGCCTCTTCCACTTTATTGAGCTTAAAATCGGCTATATTTTTCCAGATCTTTTCGAAACCTTTCTCCACGCTCATTTCTTCGGAATAATCCTTAAAGGCATATTCACTAAAGGCAGCTTTTACCTCGACATATACCTGGTCTACCAGGTCCTGCTTGTTCTCAAAATACAGGTAGATCGTGCCGGGAGAGACTTCAGCCATTTTAGCGATCCTGGACATGGGGGCAGCATGAAAACCATTATTGTTCACCAGTTTTATGGTAGCTTTCACGAGGGCTTCCCTTTTCTTTTTGCTTTTTGAAACTTTATCCATAGTTCGAAATCTGGCGCAAATTTAAATAAAAATGAACGTTCATTCAGTTTTGTACATGGCTTTAGTTTTTATTTAACTTCAAGCAGGGAATTCTGTTAATATTGAAAGGTCAGCAGCTTTGGCAGATTTTTTAAACTGAGCACTGCAATTCATTTTTGGAATAGGTAAATAATCATTTTATTATCAGAGTTTTTCCTTCGGTCTGCACTTAGATCGATTTATCTGAATTAGGGAATTTGTAAAATACCGGTTAGAAATTTGGAGTAACCTGATGCCTCCAAATCTTAATCTTTACCCAAACAATGGTACAGATCTTAATTATTTGATTTTCTTTTACATATATTGAATTTCTACCTTTTCGGGATTTAAAGCTCTGGGAAGGTATTTATCGATTAAATAGATTACATTTAGCCTTTATTATTAACAGAATTGCCAGCCTTAATATATGATTAGATCTTCTGAAAATTCAGAAAATAAACTACCCAAACAAATCGCTAAAAAGGACCTTGCCAGGGCGATCGCCAGCTCGGCACAGGAAGCTTACCTGGTATTGGACGGGGAGCTGAATTATATAGAGGCCAATGCACAATTCTTACATACTTTCCAGTTTCAGGATAAGGCAAAAGCGATCTCTGAAATTAATCATGGGGATGGAATTTTCAATGATCTGAAAGATCTGTTAGCCGGGAAACTAAGCCTACATAAGAATATTGAAAATTCAGAAATAAGTATAAAAAGTACACACAGGTCTTTCGGTAGATTTAAGGTCAATGCCAGTAAAACCCAGGATCCGGAATTGATCCTGGTTTCCTTTTCCGCAGTCTCCAAAGATGAAGACGAAAACCTGGAAAATTTTAATGATATTTTTTCCCAGGCTCCGGCAATGATGTGCGTACTACGCGGACCCGAGCATGTTTTTGAAAAGGTGAACAAGAACTACTTTAATGTAGTAGGGCAAAGGGATATTCTGGGTAAACCGGTTAGGGAAGCTTTGCCGGAACTTGAGGGACAGGGATTTTACGAGATGCTCGATGGGGTATATAATTCTGGAAAGGCGTTTATTGGGAACGAGATCCCGGTAAAACTGCAGTCTGATACCGACCAATCTGAAAATTCTTTCCTGGATTTCGTTTACCAGCCTATTTTCGATTCCAATAAGGAGGTAAAAGGAATTTTTGTCCACGCGATAGACATTACCGAAAAGGTACTCGCAAAACGTCGGCTTGAACAAAGCGAGAACGACCTGAGAAATGTTATAGATGCCGTCCCGGCAATAATCTGGATCACGGGCGCCGATGGCCTGAACAATTACCTTAACCAAAAGTGGTTCGAATTCACGGGACAGTCTGCCGGAGTTGTGAAAAATTTTGGCTGGTTAGAGGCAGTACATCCAGAAGATCGGGATAGGGTTAAGCGAGAATTCAAGAAAGCCAGTAATGAAAGGCTGGTATTTCATGAGAGTTTCAGGTTAAGAAACAAGGAAGGAGAATATCGCTGGGTGCTGGATACCGGAAGTCCCAAATTCAATGCAGAAGGTAAGTACGAGGGAATGATCGGTATGGTGATAGATATCAACGAAGAGAAGCAGAAAGAGCGTTTGATCAGCGAAAAGGAACACAGGATAAGATCTATTATCGAGGAGGCCGATGTGGCTACCGCCCTGTATACCGGAAAGGAGATGAGGATCGCCATGGCCAACGACGCCATGGTCAACCTTTGGGGGAAAGATAAATCGGTCATTGGGACCACCTTGCATGAAGCACTTCCAGAGCTGGAGGGACAGCCCTTCCACGATCTTTTACAAGGTGTGTATGCGACCGGGGAGACCTACTGGGGTAAGGAAGACCCGGTAGACCTGATGATAGACAATAAATTACAAACGGGATATTTCAATTTCACTTATAAGGCCCTGCGCAACGAGAACGGCGAGATCTACGGCATCCTGAATATGGCCATAGATGTTTCTGAAATGGTTCGGTCTAAGGAACAGCTAAAAGACAGCGAATCCAAATACAGGCAGATGGCCGACCTTATGCCCGAGAAGGTCTGTAATATCGATGCCAGTGGAAAGCTGATCTACTTTAACCAGGGATGGCTGGAATTCACCGGGCTTTCTAAAAAAGACTTTGAAACCAAAAATCTCGAGGATTTCATCCATCCTTCAGAAAAGGAAGAATTCCTGGAAAGCTGGCAACAATCTCTTAAGACCGGGAAAGATTTTGAAATGGAGGTACGCTTCCTGAATAAAAAAGGAAAATACAGGTGGCACCTTAACCGGGCTGAAGCCATTTTCGACGATAATGGCAATATTCAGATCTGGATCTGTATGGCCACCGAGATACAGAAGATCAAGGCAGAGGAGAAGCGAAAAGAAGACTTCCTGAAACTGGTGAGCCATGAGCTTAAAACACCCGTCACCTCTATCAAGGGATACGTACAGCTTTTGCTTAATTTGCTTAAAAAGAAAAAGGATGGAGAATTATCTGGAATTCCATTGGAAACCTCCCTGCAACGTATAGACCAGCAGGTGGTAAGGTTAACCAGGCTCATTTCAGAAATGCTTGACCTTTCCCGTATCGAAAAGAACAAACTGGTGCTTCAGAAAGAGAATTTCAGCATCAACGAGCTGGTTACCGAAACCATACAGGATATTAGTTATACCAATTCTGAATACAATATCAGGATCGAGGAAGATCACCAGGCCAGAATTTATGCCGACAGGGACAGGATAGGCCAGGTGCTTATCAACCTGGTGACCAATGCCATTAAATATTCTCCGCAGAACCAGGATATAAAGGTGAGGATCCATAAAAGCGGCAAGAATAAGGTGGCAGTAAGTGTGATCGACTCGGGTATGGGTATAGATAAGGAGAATCAAAAGAAGATCTTTAAAAGGTTCTACCGTATAGATTTTAAGAACGAGGATACTTATTCAGGCTTCGGAATTGGCCTTTACCTGGCTAACGAGATCATGAAAAGACACAAGGGTAAGATCAGCCTGGAAAGCGAAAAAGGAAAAGGATCTATATTCACCTTTAGTCTTGATGAGGCTTCCAACCACCTTCAAAGTAATTAGCATGGCAGAAGTACTGAAAATACTGGTTATCGACGACGACGCTGGGATAGGCCATATGATGCAGATGGTACTGGAGTTCTCGGGTTATGAGGTGAGCGTGACCGAAAAACCTAACGAGGCCGAGCAGCTTATATCCGAAAAGGAGGCAGACCTGGTGATCCTGGACATGCTCATTTCTGGGGTTAATGGGATAGACGTTTGCAAGAGGATCAGGAAAAATGAAGATCCCGCAATCGCAAAAGTACCTATCCTGATGATGTCTGCCTTATACAATGCCGGCGTAAAATGTAAAAAAGCCGGTGCCAACGATTTTATCGCCAAGCCTTTTGAAATGGATGAGCTTACCCAACGCGTGGAAGGCCTGATGAAAGATTGATCCTTTAGAAATAAAAATTTCAGGAAAACTTCTCCCTGACTATTTTCTTAAAATACTTTCCATCTTTTTACCCCTGGCCAGCTCATCAACGAGTTTATCCATATATCTTATTTTTTGCATCAGTTCTTCTTCGATATCTTCTACCCTATAACCGCAGATAAGACCTGTGATCTTAGAGGCATTGGGATTCATTTGGGGAGCATTGGCGAAAAAGCTCTCGAAATCTGTTTTGTTCTCTATCTCTTTTTCCAGGCCCTGCTGGGAGTAACCGGTAAGCCACTTTATTACGGTATCTACATCTTCCTTGCTACGTCCCTTTTTCTCGACTTTGGTTATATAATGCGGATATACACTGGCAAATGACATTTTATATACTCGTGAATTGTTCATGCTTTATTTGGTTTAAGGGCATCTTTCAGCCTACCTTTGTTTATTTTTTTAAAATGGTTCATTATGTCGAATACATCTTCTTCAGCCGATTCCCAGGTTTCATTCATGTATTCGAAGGTATAGGTGTATTCCTGGTCGCAGCAATTAATTTCGACCAGAAGTTTATCCTTTTCCCTGAAATTAAGAGGGACATCAAAGGCATCCACTTCGTTCAGCCTTTCAGAAATAATCGCTGCATTCATGAAGAAATCGGGGTCGAGGAATTTCGTTGGAACCTTGGGTTCGCCCATAAAGGTTTCCAGCTTTTCTCCCTGGTAGCGATACAGTACCCAGAAATTCTTCAATTTTCTTTTCTCACCCCGGGCACAACTGCAAAATTTGATCTTATCTGAAATGCTGCACATAGCTATGCTGTTTAAACTGCATATAAGGTAAAGTTTTTCCATTTAAAGTGCTATTGGCATTCCTGAAGGAATATTTCAGAAATAGATATAGGTGATAAGATAGTCGCATGGTTTTTAAAAGTCTGAGGATCAATAAGCGAATATGCTTATTTTTATTCAGGTCAAATTTTTAATCTAGGATCTTATGAAGGTTTCCGCTAAATCAAATTTCAGGTTTTCAAATTTCGCTGCACTCGGCCTGATTGCATTAAGTATAATTTCCCCGGTTCTGAATGCACAGGATATTCAAACCAGAACAATAACATTCGATAAGGGAGAAAGCAGTGCGATCATCGAAGCAAATATTACCGGCTACGAGATCATAGATTACCTGTTGAATGTGAAGAAGGGTCAGGAGATGAAGGTGAGCCTGACCACCGATAATACGGCGAATTATTTCAATATCATGGAGCCGGAAGAGGAGTATGTGGCCATATTCAATGGCTCCATAAATGAAAATAGCTTTGAAGGTGTTCTGGAAAGGTCGGGGGATTATCGCATAAGGGTCTACCTGATGCGAAGTGCCGCCCGGCGCAACGAGACCGCTAATTTCAGGCTGGAGATCGAAGTTGGTTCAATTGTTAACGGCGATCTGCCCGAAGATGCGCTGGTAGGCGGAACGAATTTTAATGCCACCGGAAAAGTTCCCTGCCTGATATCTAGGGATGGGCAGCAGGAAAACTGTGATTTTGGAGTTATTCGAAAAGCCAATCTCGGGTCAGAGGTTCACATTCGCAAACCCGATGGCAGGAAAAGGATCATTTTTTTCGAGAATGGCGAAGCTGCAGGCTATGATCGGAGTGAGGCCGATCCAGGTGAATTGAAAAGCTCTAAACAAGGAGACCTGTACATCATTCGAATAGGCGAGGAGCTGTATAAGATTCCCGGAGTTGTAATTTTTGGCGGTTAGTAAATCTGTTTCAGATTATACCTTTATTGACCGGATTTTCGAGATCAGGCATAAAAGTTTGAAATTGATGAATAGCCCTGGAAGGGCCATCCATCAATTAAATTTCCAATTGAGCCTGAATCAGGAAGGCTCAGCATAGGCCCTGGTCTTGGAAACCGATTCCTGCTTCATTTCTTGTTCAATCTTGTAAACCGCTTTAATGGTTTTCAGCATGGAATCTGGGGTTACCGATATGCTATCTATTCCCTGTTGTACCAGGAACTGGGCAAAGTCTGGATGATCTGATGGTCCTTGTCCGCAAATTCCAACCTTGGTATTGGTTTTTTTAGCTGCCTTGATGAGGTTGCTGATAGACCTTTTTACGGCAGGGTTTCTCTCGTCATAAATATTAGCTACCAGCGACGAATCCCTGTCCAGTCCCAGCGTTAATTGGGTTAGGTCATTGGAGCCAATGGAGAATCCGTCTACATGTTCACCAAATTCTTCAGCCATCAGGATGTTCGAAGGCAGTTCGGCCATCAGGTAGACCTGCAAGCCCTCCCGGCCTCTTTCCAGCCCGTATTTCTTCATAACTGCATAAACCTTGTTCAATTCCTCGACAGTCCTGCAAAAAGGGATCATTATGGTAATATTGGTCAGACCCATTTCCTCTCTCACCTTTTTAATTGCCTTGCACTCCAGGCCGAAGGCTTCTTCGTATTCTTTTGAATAATACCTCGAGGCACCTCTCCAGCCGATCATTGGATTTTCCTCTTTTGGTTCAAAATAACTGCCCCCAAGTAGATTGAAATATTCGTTCGATTTAAAATCTGAAAGCCTGACTATAGCCTGTTTAGGATAAAAGGCAGAAGCGATCTTGGCGATACCATAGGAAAGTCGGTTAATGAAAAAATCCTCCTCACTCTCAAAACCTCGGGTAAGCTTATTGATCTTTTCGGACAGGGCCTTATCCTTCAGTTCTGTATGCTGCATCAGGGCGAGGGGATGGACCTGGATAAAATTATTGATAATGAACTCTTCCCTGGCGAGGCCAATTCCCGAATTCGGTACCCGGGCGAATTTAAAGGCCAGGTCTGGTGAGGCTACGTTTAGCATAATAGGGGTTTCCGGCAGGTCCAGCTTGTCCAGCTCTGTTCTCTGGGTCTCAAAGGGCACCAGCCCCTCGTAGGCCTTTCCGGCATCTCCTTCAGCGCAGGAAACCGTAATATCTTCTCCATCCTGCAACAGCTCGGTCCCATTCTCGGTTCCTACGATCGCGGGGACGCCCATCTCCCGGGCAACGATCGCCGCGTGGCAGGTCCTTCCGCCTTTATTGGTGATGATGGCAGAAGCCTTTTTCATTACAGGTTCCCAGTCGGGATCGGTCATCTCCGTAACCAGCACATCTCCTTTTTTGAAATCTTCAAAACTGGCATCCAGGGAAATCATCTTTTTGACCTTACCCTGGCCAATCTTATCCCCCACAGCGATACCGGTAAGGCGCACCGGAGCCTGGACCGATCTATCTATCTTATATTCTACCAGGGCATTGTCCCGGTTCCTGGAGTGTATGGTTTCCGGGCGGGCCTGCACGATAAATAACTCGCCGGTAAGCCCGTCTACGGCCCATTCGATGTCCATGGGGCACCAGTTATTTTTCAGTTCACAATAATAATCCTCGATGATACAGATCCACTCAGCCAGTTTTAGCACCTGCTCCTCGCTGAGGCAGAATTGATTTTGCTCTCCCGGTTTAACCTCCACCGTTTCAACCAGTTTCCCCGGCTCGGTGGCATAAACCATTTTTTCAGACTTGCGGCCCAGTTTCTTTTCGATAATAGATTTATATCCTTCTTTTAAAGTTGGCTTGAAAACCAGGAACTCATCTGGCGAAACTGTACCCTGAACTACGCTTTCGCCAAGACCATAGGAGCCATTTATCAGGATCACATCCCGGAAGCCACTTTCAGTGTCAAGTGAAAAAGCAACGCCCGAAGATGCCAGGTCTGATCTTACCATTTTCTGCACACAAACCGAAAGTTCTACCTCAAAGTGATCAAAACCAAAATTATTCCGGTAGGAAATTGCCCGGTCTGTAAACAAGGATGCGAAACAATTTCTTACTGCCTCCAGGATCTGTTCCGGCCCCTTGACATTCAGAAAGGTTTCCTGCTGCCCGGCAAAGGAAGCATCGGGAAGATCTTCGGCGGTCGCCGAGGACCTTACGGCCACATCTGTATTATCATGCCCGTATTTTTGAGATAAATTCTTATAGTTTTCCTGGATCTGCTGTCTTATATGCTCAGGCCAGGTTCCCTTCCTAATTATTTGCCGAATCTGTTCTCCCGCATTCTTTAGGGAAAGGAGATCATCCTTTTTCATTTGTTCAATTATATCCCTGATTTCCTGGTCCAGGTTATTATGCTCAATGAATTCCCGATAGGCATGGACGGTAAGGGCAAAACCGCCGGGAATATTTACCCCGAGTTTTTCAAGGTTTCTGATCATTTGTCCCAGTGAAGCATTCTTTCCACCAACCAGGGCCAGGTCGCTTAACTGGACTTCAGATAAATCAACGATGTACATTTAATTTAAGTTTAGGTTATTTGAAACATACCAAAGGTCCGGCTATGGCAAAGGCTCTTCTATCCAGCATAAAACGGGAAGAATGAATTTTCTGAAATAGACAGGAAAGACAGATGGCAGATTTATTAATTAGTTTGGCGAAAGTTAATTAAGATTGGCCGGGAGAGAAATTAAAAGATTGCCAATATTCGTTAAAATACTGTTGTTTTTAGAGAATAATATAAAATCAGGGTCAAAAAAATTTTTAAAATTGAATAATCATCATTTTAAGTTGATAATATGATGATGTTAATAACTGTATTTATTACAAGTAATTATTTATAACGGTGTAGACTGAAAAAAGATATGAGGTAATTCAGGAACGACAATTCTAAATTCAATTCCGAAATTAAGTATAGGCTTTTCCGGTTTCTAGCAAACAATCAATTAATTGATCAGGTAAATGGAATCATAAGCCATAGGAGAAGGGAAATGAGTAGATCTTAGGTGAAGGCACTATCTATTACTAAGTTGGAGCAATCTGAATAAATAAAAAAACAACCATCTACCTATGGAATTGCAAGGGAGATGGTTGTTCAACTTTAAGATTCTGAATTTATACAGTTTCAGGAGTTTCTATTTCCTCCACGAAATCTGAAAATACCTGCTTGTGCAATTCCAGGTCCAGGTCTGGCGAAACCGAAACCCTGGCGATATAATCCTTATCGTCTTCCCGGGTAGTTCCCTGGGTAGAGGTCGCCGGGATGGTCCAGTAACAACCTTTCAACTGCCCGTAACTCACGCAGTATTTACTTTCGTTCGGGATGCGGGAGATCATCATATTTATCAGTTTATTGTTCAGGGCTCTTTTATTGGTTTCCCTCTCTTCGGCAGTTTCGCCTTTAGTAGGAAGGTCCAGCGAGAAAACAGAAGGGGTAAAGCCCTGCTCAGCCAGTTCTTCGGAAACAAAATTGATCTTAGCCTCCGGCAGCTTTTCCTCGATAAAGCTTACAAACTCGCGGGTGTTCTTGTAGGCATCTTTTATCCTCTGGTTCATAGATGGCAATTGTTCAGCAAGAATCTTTACCTGTAGTTTAGTAGCTTCATTATCACAAAGGCTCAGGTGTTTGTCTATCTTTTCCAAAAGGTCTTTGGCTTTCGCATTAGCTACACAATAACCGGCGGTACATTTTCCTCCGCTAGGGAATTTGGATCCACTAACATAAGAAATGGTCCTTACCGATGAAAGTATCCCATCCTCACCACAAAACTGAACATTGGGACAAAAGGTCTGGTCCAGGATAAATACAGGATCTATCGCCTTTTTACCTTTGGGTGTTTTACGTACCTTGGTAAGGGCCTGTCGTAGTTTTTCCAGGTCTGGGACTTCCACCCTTGGGTTAGTAGGGATCTCTGCGATGATATAAGGCACGGCGTCTTCACTGGCTACTCTGTCCAGCACCTGGTCTGTACTTTGTACCATATTATTATCACGATCTACCGGAAGGTCCATGATCTCAACATTATCTATGCATGCAGCAACCCTGCGCGCCTGGTCGTTAGTACCGCCATAACAATTTGGAGGAACAATGATATAAATGGTCTTACCGGGATGCTTCTGTAAAGCCTCATCGATTAGCCCCATCATGATCCCATATTGAACTGAAAGTCCACAGGAGCCTAGCAGCACTTTCGAACTGGTAGCTGTGATCTCGTTCACTGAGCCTTTTACCTTTGCGAGGTCTGCTGAATAATTTGTTTCCTCGCGCGATATTTCTGATTTTCCAACTAGTTTTTGCAGCAAAGTATAACAGTCTGCCGGGGTCATGGCGATGCTTTCCCTTCTTCTTACATGCTGGATCTCGGCGACATATTCATCACTATCTGAAGTATTCACTATAATCAAACTTCCAAGTTCGGCCTGCTGACTTAGGTAAAAATCGATATTCGGATTCAGCGTGAGTCGGTTAGGGTCATCATCCTGGGAAATATAGAGGGTGCTACCTTCAAATTCTGAAATATCTTCCGGTTTCCCTACCTGCCTTAGTTCAAAATCATATCCATACACCTTTTTAAGGCTTTCAAAATCCAGGCCTTCAGGTTTTTCACCCGAGAAGCAGATCTGGGTTTTTCTTTTAGCGAACAGGTTCTTTCGAAGTACCGCCAGTACAGGCATCACTTTGGAAGAAAAACTGATCACATCATCGGCCTTTAAATTATTCATGTTGGCGATGGCCCATTCCAGTACGGTGGACAAGGGATGACCAAGGCGAATATAATCGAAGGCGGAAGGCAATTCGCTTAAAGCGGCTTTCCGGGCATTATTTTCTTTATATAGTTCTTCAAATCGCTGCAGGAACTCGGTTTTCGCGAGGGATTCATTATAAATATCCAGTCGGTGAGTGGTTAATTTCAACCAGTCTGAAGGCATGTTTTCCAGTACCTTTTCAATATGTAATCTTACATTCTGCTCTTTCATATTCTTCATTTATGATCGGGCGGGAATATAGATGATTTTAGGAATAATTGAAAGCCCTTTTGATTGTTTTACACATTGAAGAATTCAGCAAAATTTATGGGAAGAAAGCGGAATAAATTCATGAGATTTTATCTTTAATTCCTGAATTAGCGAAGAGATACTTCTATTAATTTTAATATCTTTACAAAATTGAAAATCAGAGTTTTAAGTTAATTTTTTTGGACCCTATCTTTCCTTCGGAATTGCACCTTGTATGTTAATGGGATTTATTATCAACCAGTTAAATCTTATTATCATGAAAAAATTTTCGATTTCCTGGGTTTTACTATTCCTGATCGTTTTTCTTTCCGGATGTAATACCGACAAGCTGGAAACAGAAACTCCCGTGGAGTATGATTATTCAGCAAAAAGCACCCCCGCATTTTTAAAGGCTCCGGCAGTCCAGTTCGATGGATTACTTTTCGACCTGGCCGCAGCGCCAAATGATCTTTTTATCGCAGATGCCAGTAAAGGGATCATTTCTCTTTATGGTACCACCGAGGTAAGCCTGGAAGGAGCCGTTTCGGTCGCCCCGGTAGGAATGTCTTCCATGTGGGCGGTGACCTGGCCTTTAGGTGATTCTGAAATGGATACCGGGCAGGGATTGCACCAGATCAAAAATAAAAAGACCAAAAAACTTGCGAATCTTTTTGAGTTTGAAGCAAACAATAACCCCGATGGGCAGGACATTAATTCCAATCCTTATTCGGTCAGCGCTTTCAATGCTAATTTTGCTATTGTTGCCGATGCGGGCGCAAATGACCTCCTGAAGATTGATAATAAAGGCAATATTGAAGTGGTCGCTGTGTTTCCATTGGAAATGGTATCCACCGAGAATGTAAAAAATCTTTTAGGTTGCCCGAATCCCGCGCCTCCCTGTGGTGCTCCGGCTATGATCCCTGCGCAACCGGTTCCCACCTCGGTAGTAATGGGCCCTGATGGCTATTATTATGTTGGAGAATTAAAAGGGTTTCCGGCTCCTCTAGATGAATCAAATATCTGGAAAATTGCTCCCGATGCTTCCGGAGCAATCTGTGGCTCCAGTCCCGACTGTGTGAAAGCCTTCGATGGTGGATTTACCTCTATCATAGACCTGGCCTTTAGTGAAGACGGTAGACTTTTTGTAGCCGAGTTTGACGCTCTTAGCTGGTTCGCTGTAGAAGTCGTGGGAACAGTAACTGGCGGGAACATCAAAGCCTGTAATACCGAAACCATGGAATGCGAAACCATTGCCACCGGGATTCCGCTATTAACTGCCATAAGTTTCGATAAAGATGGAAACCTCTGGGCTATTAAAAATGGTCTTATCCCCGGGCAGGCCGAAGTCTTTAAAGTAGATTATTAATCAGGTAAAATAAAATGATAAAAAAACGGGAATAAGCGAGGCTTTTCCCGTTTTTTAATGATTTTTTATATTATTATGATCCGGGCGTTTCTCCAGGAAAAACCTGTTAATTGAATTTATAGCTTCTTATAGATCCTTCTTTTGTGAAATCCCAAAATTCAGAAACAATGATCAATTATTCTTCGACGAAATCAATTTCAATAAGGTAATAATGGGGTATGTTGAATTCATTTCCGAATTTTTCGGGATCGATCTCAGATTGGGCCACCCTGCAATAGGAACCGGACCCGTCAGGATTTCTGCTGGGAGTGATAACCGACATGATATGAAAGGGTCTGTTCACATCTTCTTTTAAAGTTTCCCGGGCTCCAAAGAAATCCTTGGCCACATATCTTCCATTATCATGAGTCGTTGGAAAATAGGATTGTTTGCTTCCAAATCTATTACCCTTTATCCAGACCTTGATGTTTTCCTGCCCCACCTTGCTTAAAAGTTTGAAAGAGGTTTGAGATGAATCAATTTTAAAATGGCTGTTCCCACGTTCATCGAATAGCGTTGAAGTATTGATGAGTTCACCGTTAAGAAATTCTTTCATTTTTAGAACAAAATATTTCCCCTGAATGGCTTCGCCCTTAAAGAAAAATTCAGTCTGATTGATATTCTCAAACTGAAAAAGGGTTTGCATGTCCGGATCTTCGACGCCGGTTTTAATAGATACATCTATCATAGAAGATTTTGCCGGCACTATAGTTCCAGGATTAGAATTTTCTAAAGTGCTGTTCTGGGCGTGGCCAATAAATGATAAAAGCAGGCCGAATAGTAGTAGGTTTTTCATAAGATAAATTTTGATAATTATGATCCGGGGGGTACTCCGGGAATATTTATTTTAGGGATTCTTCCAGTTTGGTAAGGATTCGTCTTGCCCGAATTTTTAAAGAATCTAATTCTGAAGTTTTTCCGGTTACTACGAATTTGAAATCATCGATATTCGAAGAATTGAGCTTAATACTTCGATCGAGTTCGAAGCTTAGATTAATTTCCGTTTCAGGAGAATTATTTTGGAAAATTGAATCAAAAGAATTCCAGTCAAAATCTTTCAGCTCGCTTAATTCATGTGTTTTAATATTGAGATTGGTAATTGAGATTTCTGGCTTGACTTTTTCTTCAGACTTGGTTTGAGCACCTAGACTGGTAACGGAAGCAATGCAGAGAATTGGGAATAGATGTTTTAATTTCATATTTAGTAGATTATAAGTTGCTGAATGGTTTTGAGATTGTTTATGGTTAATTAGGTATAACTTTCTTCAAGTATTTTAAGATTTTTCCAGTAAACCTTCGGCTCAAAAGAAGCTTCCCTGCTAAAATATTCAATTATAAACAACTTACGGTCTTGTCTAAAAATATCTTTTGAATAAGCCCGGTTTTAAAATTCAGCAGTAAAGAAATTTACTCTTCTCAGCAGATATAAATTTGAAAAATGCATGAAATATATGTGTATATTGTATTCGTAATTAATCAGTTACCAATAGCCCTGCTGATCTGAACATTTTCTTTTTCCCGGAAGTCAGCTGTTCCTGCTGTAAATATTCTTAAACAGCAGTAAAGTGACTTACTTCAACTTATCGCTATTATTTATTGCCAGCAGCCTAAAGATCCGGTCCAGCGCCGGAAGGAATTTTATTTAATAACCCAGAAATATCATCTCTATGAATCTTCCGGAAAACAGGGTAAAAAGGGTAGAGTTAGCGCATTTAAAAAGAAACAAGTACCTGGCTGAGAATGCCATCCTAAGGTATCTCGTTTTCGCCGCTTTATATATTTCAGAAGGTATTCCTATTGGCATCACCTTTTTTGCGATCCCGGCCTGGCTGGCTATGAACAATATTCCCGCTGTCGAAATTGCTACCTATACCGCCGTGATCATTATCCCCTGGACCTTTAAACTTGTGGTGGCTCCCATAATGGACAGGTATACCTTACTTTCCATGGGCAGGAAAAGACCCTGGATCCTAATGGGGCAGATTGGGCTTTTTATAAGTGTCTTTTCAATGGGCTTTACGAATGATCCGCTGAACAACCTGCAGATCCTGACAGTATTCGGATTTATCATTAGTTTTTTTGGCGTTATGCAGGATATAGCCATAGATGGAATGGCCGTAGAAATTATCCCCAAGGAGCAACAGGCCAGGGCTAACGGCATCATGTGGGGTTCACGTATTATCGGTCAGTCACTGGCCCTGGTGATTGGCACTGCCCTCATCAATACGGTAGGTTTTACCAACGCAGTAACTTCGCTATCATTCCTGGTCATTCTGTTATTACTGGTTCCTCTTTACTTCAGGGAACATCGCGGTGAAAAGATGCTTCCCTGGACCAAAGGAAAGGCTTCAAGCGTAACTAAGAGCACCCACGTGGCCAACTGGAAGGAGCTTATCGGAAACCTGAAAAAATGCACGCTTCTTTCCGCCAGCTTATTGCTATGCCTGGGTATCTTTTTATTCGGAACCATAGCCGGAATGGTAGATGTATTATTACCCATCTTTACCGTTCAGCAATTGGAATGGACCAATACCGCCTATTCCCAGGTGTACTCAGCTTCTACCATTACCGCCGGTTTCATCGGGATCTTTATAGGTGGATTTGTGATAGACCTGCTGGGGACTAAAAGGATGATCTTATATCTTTTGACCGCCCTTTTCATTAGCTTTATCGTTTTCATTTTATTATCTGGTTCCTGGCAGAACAATACAGTGGTTTTTGGCTTTGTGATAATTTATTACCTGCTGTATACCCTGGCCACTATTGCTACCCTTGCTTTGGGAATGAAACTCTGCTGGCAGAAGGTTTCTGCCTCTCAATTCACTATTTATATGACCCTTAATAACTTGGGGGTTTCTTTTGGAGCCTGGCTGCTCGGGAAACTGACCTTGAATTATGACTGGCCTGTAATCATTACCTGTATCGCCATATTTCCCCTATTATCGTTTTTCATTTTTAGAAGTATTAAACTGGAAGAACACTTAGGTCAAATTGCCGGTTTATCCAGGAAGAAGGCGCTAAGGGAAGAAACTGTGCTTGATTAGATTTTTTAATTTAATATCAATTAAATATTACCTGAGTTGTTCTTCGGAATTCTTTCTTTTAATTGGTCTGCATAGTAGGCCATTATTTTTCTCCCGGTAAGAAAGGTATTATCGATATGTTACCATGGAAAATACCGGTTTAGATCACCTCCCATATTTGTAATACCGAACCAAATATTTAAAGAAATTTTGAATTTTTTGCACGTATCTTCGTGCTTTAACAAAAACTGAAAAAAATGAGTAAAGCAAAATTAACCGTATTGAGTAACGGATCTTTAAAAGTGGAAGGCGATTTTGAGATCGTGGATAAAAATGGGAATAATTACGATTTAGGCGGAAGAGAACTGGTTTCTTTATGCCGTTGCGGACTTTCTAGTAACAAACCCTTTTGTGACGGATCTCACCGAAACCATTTTGAACATCAGGCTGAAGCATTCGACCTTCCTCCTAAGAAGTAAGCTCTATACCTTTTAAGCTCAACTATACCTAATTCTCTTTTTCATAAATACTTTAAGATTTTATCCGTATTTTAAAGGACTAAAATTATAACCATGGCAGAATTCACGATAACTATCAACGGAAAAAAGCAGACCCTAGATGTAGATCCAACTACTCCTTTGCTTTGGGTTTTAAGAGACCATCTCAAAATGGTTGGAACAAAATATGGCTGCGGAATTGCCCAATGTGGTGCCTGTACAGTGCATTTTAATGGTTCTGCCGTGAGATCATGCCAGTTGCCCATTTCATCGGCTGCCGGTAACGAAATAACGACTATCGAAGGACTTTCTGAAAACGGGGATCATCCCGTGCAAAAGGCCTGGCTGGAACATGATGTTCCCCAGTGCGGTTATTGCCAGGCAGGACAGATCATGTCGGCTTCAGCTTTGCTGAAAAAGAATCCGAGTCCTAGCGATGAAGAAATTGAAAATGCCATGAACGGAAATATTTGCCGCTGCGGAACCTATACCAGAATTAAGGCTGCTATCAAATCAGCTTCAGATTCCCAAATAGCCTAATCTTAGTTGAATTTAAATCGAGAAAAATGAGTAAAGTAAAAACAGGAATAGGCAGAAGATCTTTTATAAAAAGCGTTGGAGTTGCCAGTGGTGGATTGATCATCGGTTTCAACTGGCTGGCCTGTAAAAGAGCTACAGAAGAAGGTGGAGAAGAAATGGCCATGCAAATGCCAGATGAGTGGTTCGAGCTTAACGGTTATCTGAAGATAGGCGATAATGGAATTGTAACGATCTATTCTCCAAATCCTGAAATTGGTCAGAACGTAAAGACCTCCATGCCCATGATCGTGGCCGAAGAGCTTGACGTGGACTGGAATAATGTCATCGTAGAACAGGCGCCATTAAATACTGATATTTTCACCAGGCAGCTTGCCGGTGGTAGTCAGTCCATCCGTCAGGGATGGGAATCTTTGAGAACCGCTGGAGCGACAGCCAGACAAATGCTTCTTACTGCTGCAGCGAAACAATGGGAAGTTCCGGTTTCAGAACTAACTGTTGAAGAAGGAGTGATAAAACATAAAGGAAGCGATAAGACCATGGGATATGGCGAGATCGCGAAAGCCGCCGCCCAGGTTGAAGTTCCGGAAGAAGTGGAATTAAAGGATAATGACAATTTCAAAATAATAGGTACTTCCCGAAAGAATGTAGACGCGAAGAAAATTGTGACCGGTCAGCCACTTTATGGTCTGGATACTTATAAAGACGGAATGCTCATCGCGATGCTGGTACAACCACCTGCATTCGGGATGGAATTCAAATCAATGGATGCCGAAAAGGTAAAAGAAATGCCCGGTATCGTTGACGTTTTTACCATAGACACCTATCCGGAAGATATGGAAAAAGAATGGAGCGATGTAGCAGCTTTTTCAAAACTGGTTGTTGTGGTAGGTGAATCTACCTGGCAGGTAATGCAGGCTAAGAAAGAATTAAAGGTAGAATGGGACCTGAATCCAAAATTGACCGAACAGATACAGATTCTGGAAAAATCTGCTGGAATGGCCGGAGCTACCGGACTTGAAAGCAGTGATATTCATAATACGCTGATGGCTGAGGTCGGGGAGAAAAAATCTGAAGTGGTAAGAAAGGATGGTGAACCAGAAAAAGCATTTAAAAATGCCGCCCGCGTGATCGAGCGTTCTTATACCTGCCCATTCCTTGCGCATAACTGTATGGAACCTATGAACTTTTTCGCCGATGTAACCGGTGACAAGGCCTTATTGTTAGGACCTATTCAAACTCCTGAATATGCTGAAAAGAGTGTAAATAAACGCCTTGGCTTCGATCTCGAAGATATCGATATACAGATGACGAGAATGGGAGGCGGTTTTGGCCGTAGACTTTATGGTCACTTCCTGGTGGAAGCTGCCGTGATCTCTCAGAAAATGGGAAAACCGATCAAACTGGTTTATTCCCGTGAAGATGATATGACCAACGGGGTATATCGCCCGGCGTACCATGTGAAATATCGTGCGGCGCTGGATGTGAACAATAAACTAACTGCTTTTCATGTAAATGCCGGAGGAATTCCGGAAAGTCCACTTTTCGCCAATCGTTTTCCTGCAGGAGCTATCGACAATTATCTTGCAGAAAGCTGGAGTCTTGAATCAAATATTTCAACGGGAGCTTTCAGAGCTCCACGTTCTAATTTTATTGCGGGGGCAGAGCAGTCATTTTTAGATGAACTGGCAGAGGAAATGGGGCAGGATCCAATTCAGTTTAGACTGGATATGCTAAAACGCGCAGAATCAGATCCTGTTGGAGAAGAGAATGATTACGATGCTAAAAGATACGCTGGTGTTCTTCAGGTCGCCAGGGATAGGTCTGGTTGGAACAATGGCAGTTCTAGTCAGAGTCGCGGAGTTTCGGCTTATTACTGCCATAATTCTTACGTGGCGCAGATCCTTGACCTGACTCTAGAAAAAAATGAACCTTTGATAGATAAGGTCACCTGTGTGGTAGATTGCGGAATCGTGGTGAATCCGGATGCCGCTAAAAATATGGTGGAAGGTGGAACGGTTGATGGAATTGGTCATGCGCTATATAGCGAAATGACTTTTAAAGATGGAGCACCGCAAAAAAGTAATTTTGACACTTATAATTTAATACGTCATAAGCAGGCGCCGAAAAAGATCGATGTGCATTTTATAGATAATGGTATAGATCCTACCGGATTGGGAGAGCCACCATTTCCACCCGTTCAGGGAGCTTTGGCTAATGCTCTTTATAAAGCGACCGGAAAGAGGTTTTATAAACAACCTTTTATCAATGAATTGAAAAATGCGGGTAGTGATTTGAAAACCTAACAGATCCTTTCAATTATGAAAAAGATCAAAGTTAAATGCTGGGTTGAAGATGAGGGAGAGAAATTTTATGGACCTGGACCTAATGAACTTTTGAAAAGGATTCAGGAAGAAGGCTCTCTTTCCAGGGCGGCTACAAAGATGGGAATGTCTTATAAAAAAGCCTGGGAATTGGTGCAGAGGTTGAATCAGCATGCTGAGGAACCTTTGGTCATTCTGAAAAAAGGAGGTCAGCACGGTGGAGGAGCAGAAGTCACTCCACAGGGTTTCGAAATAATGCGAGAGTTCGAGAATTTACAGAGAAAGATCGATGAAGTGGTAGACCAGCAAACCGATCTTATCAAAGTTTTAAAATAAAAATCTAAGGCTTTGGAAATTCCTGAGCCTTAAAATTTAAATTGCGATATATACGTATATACATAACGCTTAAATGGCAGTAAAAAAGAAAATATACCTGGATTATAATGCAACCACACCAGCTGATCAACGGGTGGTTGAAGCGATGTTGCCTTATTTTACCGAGAAATTCGGGAATGCCAGTAGTGATCATGTTTTTGGGTGGGATAGCAATGAAGCTGTAGAATATTCCAGGGAACAGATCGCCAGGTTGGTTAACTGTAAACCAACTGGCATCACTTTTACTTCCGGTGCCACCGAAGCGGCGAATCTGGCGCTTTTCGGATTTTGTAAAGCGAATCAATCAAAAGGTAAGCACATTATCTCCTGTAGAACAGAGCATAAAGCCATTCTAGATACTTTAAAAGTTCTGGAAAATGATGGTTTTGAAGTCACTTATCTGCATGTGGATTCAGAGGGAAACATTGATCTGCAAGAATTAGAAAATTCTATTACTTCAGAAACGATTCTTGTATGCCTCATGCTGGCAAATAATGAAACAGGCCTAATTCATCCCATGCATGACATTGAAAAAATTGTTCATTCAAAAGGGGCGAAGTTAATGAGTGATATCACCCAGGCTGTGGGTAAAATACCTGTTGACCTCAAAGCTCTGGATCTTGATATAGCGATCTTCTCTTCTCATAAGATCTACGGACCAAAAGGCGTTGGCGCATTATATATCAATAAGAAAAATGAGATCGAAATTGAACCTCAGGTTTTTGGAGGCGGACAGGAAAAAGGGATGCGCCCGGGAACTTTGAATGTTCCGGGTATCGTAGGATTTGGAAAGGCTGCCGAAATTGCTTTTTCTGAAATGGAAGAAGAGTCGACAAGGATCTCTAAACTTAGAGATAAACTAGAAGGACTTTTAAAGGAATCAGGTTCTTGTAATATCAATTCCAGGACTTCTGATCGGTTACCAAATACGAGCAATATCTCCTTTGAGAATATTGACGGTAACCAACTTATCAGAAAATTGAATAGCCTGGCGGTTTCACGTGGGTCGGCCTGTACAGCTAATACTATTGAACCTTCCCATGTTTTAAAAGCAATGGGCCTAAGCGATGAACAGGCATTATCTTCTTTACGGATCAGTTTAGGAATAAATACAAGTCTTTCAGAGATCGAATTCGCAGCCGAGGAAATTAATAAGACTGTGAACCAGTTAAAAAGAGCAATGGTATGAGAGAACTGGATGCCATTATAAATCAATATGAACTTCTGAAAAATGAAGGGACGCAAAGCGTTCTTGCTACCGTGGTTCATGTGGAGGGATCATCCTATCGTAGAGCCGGTGCACGAATGCTGGTTGATGAATTCGGGAATATCACAGGAGCTATAAGTGGCGGATGCCTGGAAGGAGATGCGCTGCGAAAGGCACTGCACGCTATGTACCAGCAGAAAAACAAACTCATCACTTATGATACCAGTGATGAAGATGACGCGATAATTGGAGCGCAATTAGGATGTAACGGAATTATTCAGGTGCTGTTTGAGTCTTTAAATTATCAGGACCAAATGAATCCATGCGAATTGCTGAAAAAGGTGATTGCTCAAAAAGATCCTTTGGCAATTGTCGTTCAGTTCAATCTGGATAAAATCAAAGAGCAGTATGGAACTTCCATGATAATTGATGAAAAATCAACTTTTTGGGGTAAGAAACCGGAACAAGAATTACTGGAACAAATTCTGGAACAATCTCAATTGGTTTTAAAGGAAAACCAATCGGTTTTCGCGGAGCTATCATTACATAAAGAGACTAGTCATATTTTTATTCAGATTTATCAGCCTCCGGTAAAACTTATTATTGTAGGAGCCGGGAATGATGCCCAGATCCTTGCGCAACAAGCCGATCTGCTAGGCTGGGATGTGATCGTGACCGATGGCAGGCCCACTCACGCTAATAAAGAACGATTTACCAGTTCCTGCCAGGTGATCGTTTCAAAACCCGGGGAAACACTGGAAAATATAGAAATAGATCAGCGAAGTTGTTTTGTGCTGATGAGTCATAATTATAATTACGATCTCGCAGTTTTAAAACTATTGCTTGATGAACAGAAGATACCTTACATCGGGCTCCTTGGTCCATTAAAGAAATATCAGAGAATGCTGGATGATCTCAAGGAGGGAGGATTTGAATTAAAAGATGAGATTCTGAAAAAGATCCATGCTCCGGTAGGACTGGAAATTGGAGCGGAAACACCGGCAGAGATCGGACTTTCGATCTTATCTGAAATCCAATCGGTGCTAACAGGAAAAACTGCCAGACCTCTAAAAGAGAAGTCTACACCAATTCATGAAAAGAAAGATAACCAATTTAAAAAAGTTAACGTCAAGCTGAACTAGTTTCAGCTTCTCATTTTTATTGATAGTTAAGTATATGAGATCCTGAAATAAATTCAGGATGACATGATTCTAAAAAGTTTGATCAGAAATAATAAAATAGGAGTTGTGATTCTTGCTGCCGGTTCTTCGAGTCGGCTGGGGTATCCTAAGCAATTGGTGGAGTTCGAAGGGAAACCAATGCTGCAGCATATTATAGATGTGGCAGGTTCTTTTGAGTTTGAAACTGAGGTGCTGGTCCTTGGTGCCGGTGCAGAAGAGATAAAAGAAAAGATCGAACCGGGAAAGTTTGAAATCCTTTTAAATGAAAACTGGCAGGAGGGAATGGCTTCAAGTATCAGGACAGGTCTGGAGAGGTCTCTGGAAAAGGAAAAAGATCTGGAACATTTACTTATTCTGCTCTCCGATCAACCGTTTGTGAGTGAGGAACGAATTGAAGCCTTGATAAAGGAACAATTAGATGGGAACAGTGAGGCTACTTTTTCAGAATATGACGGAGATGTTGGTGTTCCTGCGATTTTTTCAAGTTCTGTATTTCCCTATTTGAAAGAACTGAAAGGAGATCACGGAGCAAAAAAACTGGTCTATGATAAGAAAATCCAATTCCGGACGGTAAAATTTGAAAAAGGGAATTTTGATGTGGATACTAAAGACGATGTGGAATTATTAAAGAAGTTAGAGAAGGAATGAAAGTAACTGTAAAATATTTTGGAATGATCGCTGAATCTGCGGGTAGAACCGATGAGGTTCTGGATGTTGTTTCAGGAACATCGGCTATCGAGCTGAAAGATCAGCAGGTTCAGAAATACCAGATTCAGGATCCCGAATCTGTACAACTGGCGGTGAACCAGAATTTAGATAACAAAGTAGAATTAAATGAAGGCGATGAGGTGGCATTTTTGCCTCCATTCGCAGGAGGATAATGAGATACGACCGACAAATAAAATTAGATGAGGTTGGAGTTTCTGGTCAGGAAAAACTCCGCAATGCCAGTGTACTTATTGTTGGCGTTGGCGGACTGGGTTGTCCTGCCGCGCAATATCTCGTTGGCGCAGGAATTGGCAGGCTCGGGCTTATAGATCACGACCGTGTATCACTTTCAAATCTTCATCGACAGTTATTGTTTACTGAGGAGGATCTGGGAAAATCAAAAGCTGTGGTTTCAAAATCAAGACTTCAGCAGATCAATTCAGAAGTAGAAATTGATGTTTTTGAAGAACCTTTGAGTTTAGATAATGCGGAAAACCTATTTCAACTTTATGATATCATCCTTGATGGTACCGATAATTTTGAAACAAAATATTTGATCAATGATGCTTGTATTCTAACTGAAAAACCTTGGGTCTATGCTTCGATCTATAAAAATGAAGGGCAGCTTTCGGTATTTAATTTTCAGGACGGACCTTCTTACCGATGCCTTTTTCCGAAGACTACCAGGCAGAATATAAGTTGTGAAGCAACCGGAGTGCTTGGGGTTACCCCGGGGATCCTGGGAACCATGCAGGCCGCTGAAGTTTTAAAAATGATTTTTGGTGCCGGAAATGTACTTTCGGGGAAATTGAAACTGATAAATATTCTATCTGGACAGGATCAACTTTTAACTATTTCAAAGCGAGTAGAGGAGATCGAAAAGATCAAAAATGAAGGTATTATTCCTGTGAGGGTAGAATGCAAAATTTCTGACGAGACAAAACTCTACCTCGATATCCGGGAAATATTCGAACAACCAAGGGTCAATTCTGGGAAAGTTCTTCAAATACCGCTTAGTGAGCTGGAAGACCGTTTAGAAGAAATTCCGAAGCAGGAAGAGGTTCTGGTTTTTTGCCAGTCGGGAAAAAGAAGTAAAAAAGTAGTGGATTTATTAAAAGCACAATTCGAATTCAATAATCTTATAAATGTTGAAGGAGGAGTTGAAACAATAATTGATGGTTAAAATGAAATCCTGAACCAATTTCTGGGGGACATTAAGAAAGCACTACGTCATGCTGAACTCGTTTCAGCATCTAATAGAAGTTAATATAATCATCAGACCCTGAAATAAATTCAGGGTGACGATAAATGAGTATGAGGTTAAATAGAATTTAATGGATAAGAAAAAACCGATAAAAGTATTTGTTCAGGGCGCCATTCCGCCGGAAAAGATCGCTAACTCAATTGCGAATCACCAGTCCAAAACCAATATTGGAGCACATAGTATTTTTCTGGGCCAGATCCGCGCAGATGAAATTGATGGGAAAACAGTGAGCGCCATAAATTATTCAGCCTATGAAGAAATGGCTGAAAATGTTTTTCATGAGATCAGGGAAGCGGCATTTTCGAAATTCGACATTACCTGCGCGCATATTTATCATAGCCTGGGTGAGGTGAAAACCGGGGAAATTTGTCTTTTTGTTTTCACTTCTTCGGCGCACAGAAAGGTTGCTATAGAGGCCTGTAACTATTTTGTTGAAGAAATTAAGGCCAATGTGCCCATTTTCGGAAAAGAAATTTTCGAAGATGAAACTCATCAATGGAAAGTGAATAAATAGATGGTTGATATAACGCATAAGATAACTACGCTTCGGGAAGCTACCGCCATTGCGGTGGTACGGACTTCCAGCGAAGAGACAATTCAAGCGATCAGGGAAAATAATGTTCCGAAAGGGAATGTATTTGAAATGGCTAAAGCCGCAGGATTACTGGGAGTGAAGAAAACACCTGAGTTGCTTCCGGACTGTCATCCGCTGCCTATCGAGTATACCGGAATTGATTACGAAATTAACGGACTCGAGATACAGATCTCGGTAACAGTTAAGACGATCTACAAGACCGGAGTTGAGGTGGAGGCAATGCACGGTGCCAGTATTGTAGCGCTTACGATGTATGATATGCTGAAACCTATCGATAAGAATGTGGAGATAGGGACCATCCGGCTTCAGAATAAAAAAGGTGGGAAATCATCTTTTAAAGTCAATTCTGAAGGTCTTAATGCGCAAATTGTGGTTTGTTCAGATACTATTTCAAAAGGTCAGGGAGAAGATAAAGCCGGAAAGGCGATCGCTTCAAAACTGAAAGAACAGGGAATTGAATCTGAAATCATCATTATTCCCGATGAAGCCGAAGAAATAAGATCGGCTTTGAAAAATGCGGGAACAGATATGGTCATTTTCACCGGAGGGACGGGAGTTGGCCCTCGTGATGTAACTCCGGAAACTATAGAACCCTTGCTGGATCTAAAATTGAAAGGCGTGGAGGAGCAAATGAGAAATTATGGTCAGCAGCGGATGCCATATGCGATGTTATCAAGGTCTGTAGCCGGGATAATGAACGGAAAAGTGGTACTGGCATTGCCAGGATCAACCAAAGGAGCTGCAGAATGCATGGATGCTATATTTCCGCATGTATTGCACGTTTTTAAAGTGATAGAAGGAAAGAGACATGATTGAAGAAAAGAAGAAAATAGTAGATAATTTTGGACGGCCGCATACCTATCTCAGGATCTCCCTGACCGACAGGTGTAATCTTCGTTGCTTTTACTGCATGCCGGAAGAAGGGATCGAACTCATGGAGAAATCCAATATCATGACTCTGGAAGAGATCATTGATCTGGCGAGGACTTTCCGTGATCTGGGGGTGGATACGATCCGTCTCACCGGCGGGGAGCCTTTGGTACGGAAGAATTTCGGATACCTGGTAGAGGAACTCGCAAAACTGGGAGTCACTTTAAAAATCACCACTAATGGGATCATGCTGGATAAATACCTGGATCTTTTTCAGAAGATTGGCTTAAAAAAGATCAATCTGAGTTTGGATACACTGGATAAAGCAAAGTCGGTATTTATAACCAAGCGTGATTATTTTGACCGGATCTGGAAGAATATTCAGCAGGCTTTAGAGATGGATATGGAAGTCAAAATGAATATTGTGCTTATTAAAGGTGTCAATGACAATGAGATCAATGATTTTATAGAGCTTACCAAAAATAAAAAGCTGACAGTCAAATTTATCGAGTTCATGCCTTTTAAGGGCAATAAGTGGGACTGGAGCAAGGGTGTTTCGGAACAGGAAATTCTTAATATAGTTTCTGAAAAATTTGGAAAAATTGAGGAATTAAAAAACCCGAAACATAGTACATCTAATAATTTTAAGGTGGAAGGGCATATGGGAAGTTTTTCCATCGTGAGTACTATTACCAATCCGTTCTGTTCTGAGTGCAATAGAATTCGGGTTACGGCCGACGGGAAATTGAAGAACTGCCTTTTTGCCAATTCTGAAACCGACCTACTTACTCCGCTTAGAAATGGTGAGGAGATGGACAATATTATCATCAACGCGATCAAAACCAAGAAATATTCCCGGGATGGAATGGATGTGAAAATGGATCCCGAGCATTACGAAAAGAACAGGTCAATGATATCAATAGGAGGCTAATGGTAACAATCGAAGAAGCTTTAAAGATCATTCAGGATCAATCTGTAAATCTGAAAACTGAAAACCGGCATCTTGAGGATTGTCTCGGATTTTCCCTTTCCGAAAATATTACTGCTCCATTTGATATGCCTTCATTCGACAATTCCGCGATGGATGGTTATGCTCTCTGTGGGATTTATAAAGTATATAAAATTGTAGGGGAAGTTGCTGCCGGCGATATGAGTGAGATAGCATTGAAAGAAGGGGAGGCCGTTCGCATCTTTACCGGGGCTAAAACTCCTGAAAAAACTACCGCAGTGATAATGCAGGAAAAGGTCTCTGTTCATGGAGATAAACTAATTCTTGAGACAGAACCAAAAGAAGGGCAGTGTATTCGCAGAAAAGGAGAAGAATTGAAAGAAGGTCAGCTTGTTTTTGAAAAAGGCTACAGTATTAGTCCTGCCGGGATAGGTTTGATCGGCAGCCTGGGAATTGAAAAAGTTGAGGTCTTTAAAAAGCCGGTCATAAATTTAATTACTACCGGGAATGAATTGATTCAGCCCGGAAAGCCAAAAGGAGAAGGTCAGATATATGAATCCAATAGCTATGCCCTTGCTGCTGCCTGTGAGAATTTCGGTTTTCACTGTCAGGATAAGAAACAGATCGAAGATGATTTTGAAGCTATAAAATCAGGAATCAAAGAATCCCTTGAAACAGTAGATGTACTGATCCTTTCGGGTGGAATTTCCGTTGGGGATTATGATTTTGTAAAACAGGCGCTGGAAGAAAATGGAGTAGAGGAACAATTCTACAAAGTTTTTCAGAAACCGGGAAAACCGCTGTATTTTGGAAAGAAAGAAGATAAGTTTGTATTTGCCTTACCGGGAAACCCTGCATCTTCGCTTAGTTGTTTTTATGTTTATGTGCTGCCTTTTCTTTTTCAGTTAGGTGGCTCAGATAAAAAGGGTCTAGGTAGATATTCCTTTCCAATTTCGCATGATTTTGAGAACAGAGGAGACCGGCCTTCATTTTTAAAGGCGAAGATCAATGATTCTCATGTGGAAATTTTGAACGGGCAGGGTTCTTCGATGATACAATCGATGGCACTAGAGAATGCCCTTGCATATATTGATGCTGAAACTTCGGTGAAAAAAGGGGATCTTATTGAATGTCTTCTAATTTCATAATATGCCCTTAGAATACCTCCCAATCGTCTTTTTCCTGATTGCTTTATTCTACAGTTCTGTTGGTTTCGGAGGTGGGTCCAGTTACCTGGCAATTCTTAGCCTTGTGATAGCCGATTTCTACGAAATACGCTCCACAGCCCTTATCCTGAATATTTGTGTGGTTACGATAGGCACCATCATTTATATTAAAAATGGAGTTCTAAAACCAAAACTGATCTGGCCATTTTTTGTTCTAAGTATTCCTATGGCGTATTTGGGAGCACAGATTAAGCTTTCACAAACCATATTTTTCCTCATCCTGGGAAGTGCCCTGGTTTTAGCCGGTATTTTTATGAGCTTAAGATTTGTAAAAGGTAAACTTGAATCTCAGGAATTCTCTAAACCTAAAAAATTACTTCTTGGAGGTAGTATAGGTTTGCTCTCCGGTATATCGGGAATTGGCGGAGGTATTTTCCTGTCTCCGGTATTAATTCTTCTGAAATGGAAGGATCCCAGGATCATCGCTTCGCTGGCTTCGGTTTTTATTCTGGTGAATTCTGTAGCAGGACTCATAGGCCTGAATGTCGCCGGAACTTTTCGACTGGATCTTGATCTTGTAATAAAACTTATTATCGCAGTAGTACTAGGCGGAAGCCTGGGCTCATATCTTTCCAATAAGAAGTTCAACCTGAAATTTCTGGGAATCCTTACCGCCATTCTTGTTTTTTATGTAGGCATAAGACTTATACTTTTAAACGGATTCGGAATCAGGATATAACTTCCAACATCTTAAAAGTCCTAATTGTTTGAAGATCAATAAGATTTTTAACGCGGTCTCTCCAAATATTCTTTCTGATTAACATAATACTAACGCTTTACAAGATTTTAATCTTTAATTTTAGGAGCCTACTTACTTCCCTAATACGTTTTTTATGAAAGATATTGATAAATGGAAAAAGAACGCTGATCTAGAGAATCTCAGCGATGACGAAAAAATGATCCTTGACGAAATGGGGTTGAGTGGGAGTTCCCGGAGAAAATTCTTAAAACAGGTTTCTGCAGCCAGTTTAAGTATCTGGGCTTCTTCATATTTTACTTCAGAATTATTTGCCAGCAATATGAAAGATCTTCCAGATAATCCACAAGTACTACTTAACGAAGTTAAAGTGAATCTTAGGGTAAATGAAATGGTAAAACCATTGACCTTAGACTCCAGAATGAGTCTGCTTGATGCCTTAAGAGAAAGACTGGCTCTTACCGGAACCAAAAAGGGATGTGATCATGGTCAATGTGGTGCATGTACGGTGATAATTGACGGAAAGCGGAATCTTTCCTGTTTAACTTTAGCGGCAACCTGCGAAGGCAAGGAGATCACTACCGTTGAAGGTCTTGTTAAGCATGGAGAGATGCACCCTATGCAAAAAGCCTTTTTAAAACATGACGGATTCCAGTGCGGTTACTGTACGCCGGGACAGATCTGTTCTTCCGTAGCCTTATTAGAAGAAGCTAAAAATGGAGAAGCCAGTTATGTGACGGAAGATCTCAAAAAAATAGAGGAAAATTTAAACCTTTCCGAGGAAGAGATCAGGGAAAGAATGTCAGGTAATATATGCCGTTGCGGTGCCTATAATAATATTGTTCAGGCCTTTAAAGAAGTTCATTCCGGAGATGATGAGATGCCAACCTGGGAGTTCGCTACCCAGGAACAAATGGAAAAAGCTAAAAAAGCCTAGACCTTAGAATTAACTTTAATTGAACTGAACATGAGACCATTCACCTATACAAGTGCAACAAATAAGGAACAGGCGCTAAAGGCTACCACTAAAACTTCACATTATCTCGCCGGAGGAACTAACCTGGTAGACCTAATGAAAGAAGATGTAGAGCGGCCAGACCAGTTAATAGACGTAAACAAGCTTGGCTATAAAAAGATCACCAAAAACGATAAGGGTGGATTAAGCCTGGGAGCCATGCTTAGTAATTCTGAAACTGCGAATCATCCAGACATTAGAAAGCAATATCCACTGCTTAGTATGGCGATGCTTTCTGCAGCTACTGCCCAGATAAGGAATATGGCTAGTAACGGCGGAAATTTATTACAGCGCACGCGCTGTCCATATTTTTTCGAGACCTCCATGCCTTGTAATAAAAGGCAACCCGGCTCCGGATGTGGCGCTTTGAACGGAATGAATTCCCTGCACGCTATTTTTGGTTATAGTGATAGTTGTATTGCTACCAACCCTTCAGATATGTGTGTAGCTCTGGCTGCACTGGGTGCTACGGTAGAAGTCGAGCAACCCGGAGGTTCATCCAGAATGATAGAATTTACAGATTTTCACCGTTTGCCGGGAGATAAGCCCGAGAAGGACACTAATCTGGAAGAAGGTGAATTGATCATGGCTATTCACCTTAGCGAACCCGTATTTGCAGATCACTATTACTATTTTAAGATCCGGGAGCGATCCAGTTATGCTTTTGCTTTGATTTCGGTTGCGGCCGGACTTCAGGTAAAAAGCGGAACTATCACTAAGGCAGGTTTGGCCATGGGCGGTGTTGCTCATAAGCCATGGAAACTTTATGATTCTGAAGAATTTCTGAAAGGTAAAAAACCTAACCAGTCCAACTTTGAGCAGGCGGCAGAGATCGCAATGAAAGACGCCAAACCATTTGAAGCTAATAAATGGAAAGTAGATATGGGTAAAAAAGCAATTGTAAGAGCACTTACCCAAGCATTCGAAAGAGAAGTATAGTCCAACCTCAAAATCAAAAAATCATTATGAATACAGTAAAAGAATCGGGAGTTGGGCAAGCCATAGATAGAGTAGAAGGCCATCTTAAAGTTACAGGAAAGGCTAAATATGCTTCTGAATTTCCAGTAGAGAATAAAGTTTATGCACAGGGTATCAACAGTACGATCGCTAAAGGAGAGATCGTTTCTATAGATACTTCTCAAGCCGAAAAACAGGACGGAGTTCTAAAAGTTATCACCTATAAGAATGCTGAAAAACTTAAGACCTTCGATAAAGAAATGACCGCTATTGGAACAGATAGCATTGCACCGGTATTACAGAGCAATAAAGTAAATTATTACGGTGAATATGTGGGACTGGTGGTTGCCGAAACTTTTGAACAGGCACAATATGCGGCACGTTTAGTAAAATTTGAATATAAAAAAGATCCTTCGGCCGTGATTAAATTTGAGGAGTCGAGATCTAAAGCCTATACCCCAAATAATGGATCTAATTATTCCCGCGGGGATATGCAGAAAGGCCTTTCCGAAGCAGATATGGTGGTAGAGCAAACTTATAATACCCCTATTGAGCATCATCATCCTATGGAATTGCATGCGATCATCGCCTCCTGGGAAAATGGAAAGGTAATGGCCTACGCGAGCCAGCAGATGGTGGATGATGCCACGATCGCTATTTCTTCTACCTTTCAAATTCCGAAAAAGGATGTCCGGGTAGTTTCAGCATTTGTTGGTGGAGGCTTCGGCTCAAAACTGAATCTTGAGCGGCATGCGATCATGGCGGTTATGGCTGCTAAAATAGTAGGCAGACCGGTACAGGTTACGGTTACCAGGACGCAGATGTTTACGAATACGGGTATGCGTCAGCAAAATGAGCAAAAGATGCGGATTGGAGCTAAAAATGACGGTACGCTAACTGCGCTTTCTCATGAAACTCTCTCCCATACCTCTACAAACATGGAATACCAGGAGCCCTGCGGAATGGTTTCAAAAATGCTTTATAATGTGCCCAATAACGAGGTAACCTATAAGCTGATTCCCATGAATATTCAAACGCCTTTCGCGATGAGAGCACCGGGCGAAGCCACGGGAAGTTTTGCTTTGGAATCGGCAATGGATGAAATGGCCTGGAAACTGAAGATGGACCCGATAGATTTCCGGATAAAAAATGATACGCAGACAGACCTTCATGAAAACCGACCTTTTTCATCGAGACTTCTTGTGGAATGTTTAAGGATAGGAGCAGATAAATTTGGCTGGAAAGATCGAAAGATGGAGCCCGGAACTAACAGAAAGGGCAACTGGCTTATTGGTTATGGCGTGAGCGCTGCTTCCAGAAATTCACCATATCAAAAAACATATTCCAAAGTAATTCTAGACCTGGAAGATGATGGGAAAGTACATGCTACCATACAAATGGATGGGACAGATATCGGTACCGGTAGTTATACTATTATTGCTCAAACCGCATCAGAATATTTAAATATACCGGTTGAACAGGTAAGTGTTGAGCTAGGAGATTCCAACTTCCCGGTAACTCCTGGTTCCGGTGGATCCTGGGGAGCTGCTTCTTATTGTAATGGAGCCCGTGCAGCTTGTGAAAATGCCGTAAAAGGCTTGAAAGATAATAGAAACATTCCCCAGGATGAAGACGTGGCTTTGGCTGAACTTCTGAAAAGAAACCAGATTAAAACTTTTGAAGCTGAGGGAATGGCAGAGCCATCCAAAGAATTTGAGGAATATTCGGTCTTTTCTTTCGGCGCTAACTTTTGTGAAGTTTGGGTAGATAAGGATACAGGAATGTACAGGATCAAAAGGATGGTGAACGTAGGTTCAGCAGGAAAAATTCTGAATCCTAAAACAGCTTATGGGCAGATCATTGGTGGTCTTACCATGGGTGCAGGAATGGTGATTGCTGAAAAAACACAGGTGGAGCCTAATTTCGGGAATTTTATTACCCGTTCTTTTGCAGATTATCATGTTCCGGTAAACCTAGATATGGCTAATATAGATGTGGTATTTCTACCTGAGGAAGATAAGATTGCGAACAAAATGGGTATCAAAGGGATTGGCGAATTAGGTATTACCAGTGTGGCAGCTTCTATTGCTAACGCGATATTCAACGCAACAGGAAAAAGAATGCGTGACCTGCCTATAACTCCGGAGAAATTAATTGAAGCCGAGGTAGAGGAAGGAGTAAGTTTATCATAAAACCAATAATTGGTTGGTCAGGTAGAAAGTTCCGGATTGATATTGTATTAATAATATACTTCAGGAATTCTGAATTAGCCGAAGGATTACCAGAATTATTCCTACCAGGAAGATCGAAGTGAAAATAAGCTTATTGTATTTCGCCAGCCAGTTGGGAAGGAAGATATCGAAATTGTCTTTTAGAGAGTCCGAATATTTTCTGGCAATCAGTGTTAAAGGACAAAACTTATTGAAGATCCATAATACGATACCTTCACCTATGACCATTCCTATACCGATCCAGGTAAGGGTAGTAATTTGGTTGAATACTCCAGAATATAAGATATAGAAGATAACCAGGACAAAGAACATCCAGATGATAGTATGGATCAGTTTTATCACTAGAAGTTTACCTTGATTGTTCATTTCTTTTACGTTACCTCTTTTCAATTCAAAAGATATTTTTTCAATAACTTATTCCCGGTGTTTTATGTAAATAACTGTTGTCATTTATCTGTTTCAGCATGAAGTCGGCTACATCTGTGCGGGAGATGACCCTGGTTAAAATGTAATGCCCTATATCTTCTCCATGTTTATATTTACCTGTTCTTTTTCCGCCAATAAAATGTCCGGGTCGAACAATGGTCCAATCCAGGCCGCTCTTTTTGATGATCTTTTCCTGTTTTGCTTTATCTGAAAAATAGAAATAGAGAATGAAGGGAATCACGAACAGAGTATAATAAAGTCCCAGTTTATATCTGCTTTCATTGATGCCTAAAGAGGTGATACAGATAAACCTTTTAATGTGCTGCCTTTTCATCTCGGCGATGACATTTTTGGTTCCTTCAGAGAGTATACTGGTTTTTATAATGAATTTTTTGTGTCCTAAAGCAGACAATACCGCATCCTGTCCTTTAAAAGCATTTCCAAAAGTTTCTGGTATCAGTACGTCTCCTTTTTCAATATTAAGCCTGGGATGATCAATTTTCAATTTTTCGGGCCTGCGTACCAGGGCAGTAACAAAATAGTCTTTTTCCAAAGCCTGTTTTATCAGTTCTCTGCCGGTCTTACCCGTACCACCGATGATCAGGATATTTTCCATTTCAGAATTTTTAAAAGAAGAGGCTGAATTCGAGATGAGAATGCAAGGACTTAAATAAATTTACGGCAAAACTTTAGATCATAAGCTTATCTATATTAAATGCCCAGGAAATGACCCCTAATCATTTATCCTTATTAGGTTGTTAAATGCAGTTTAATAGCGAGAAAATAATTAAAAATGCCGCAATTAAAGCGGCATTTAATATAGCGAGAGATTCATGATCTTTTGCCTGGCTTATTTTTTAATTCATTCAATACATAACCACAACATTATTGAAATTACTATCTGAACTAATTTTCAGGTTTTTTTTCTTACCATTATTCATGATCCTGATGCGGTAAGTTTTTTCGGTTGCCCTCTCAGCATCGAAATTCACGTTATAGACTACTTTTAAGAACTGGCTCTGTGGGAATTCATTCAAAACAGATTTAACCAGGTTTTTTGGAAGATTGATATTCCTGTAGCGTTCAGTAGTTTTTACAATTTTTCCATTCCAGTCGTAATCTGCCAAAAGATATCCATTGGTGGCAATGAACTTAACGCTGTAAAGCTCTTTACGGCCATCAAATTCATCTAAACTCTTTACATCAAAAGCAGCGGCTTCCCTTTCCAGGGACCGCACATCATCTGAGATCCCCGGTTCTTCTACTTTTTCAAGATAGTTGAGGTTATAACCAGAAATTTCAACGGCTTCTAATTGTACTTCTTCATTCACATTATTGGTGTCTTGTGAGAACCCAAGGCTGGTAAGACCTAAAACGAACATACCAATTACTAGCTTTTTCATGACTTATGTATTTATTAGGTTGATGATTATTGATAGGTTAAAGATGCTACAAAGGGGGAAGCACTACTTAACAGCTATGTTGTTATTGATATAAAGTTTTATTTAAAGGCTTGTGTACATAATTTAAAGACTTTCAATTATGTTGAATTTTAGGCAAATAGAGTGGAGTTTAGTTCAATTAAAGTATAAAGCTTTATACTAGTTTTTAAGATCAAATTTTCTTTCGAGATTATATTGACAATCTGGAAAACCAATCTTTTCACATAAAACTCTGTACCTGGGGTCCTCCTGAAGCATCAGCAAATTTGGATCGGTTTTTAACCAAATTAGGTCCACCTCGTGATTCTTATATGCTCTCTCCAGCCAGTAAAAGGCTTTATCGCTATTTCCCAGACGCGCATAGTAATGTGCTACAAAGACGTTAATTTCAGGCTCCCCATGATTGGCCCTTTCAATAACCTCGTTTAAATATTCTTGGGACTTTTCTTTATTATCAAGGTAATGATAGACAATAGCCAGGTGAATTACCATGGAGGCATAGCGTTTACCAGAGAGTTGTAATCCTGTTTCCAGTATATCTCTGGCCTTATGGTAATCTTTTAATGCCAGATATATATTACCAAAATGGTCGTAAATTGGTTCTGAGGTAGGAGATAGTAGAAATCCTTGCTGCATAATATTTAATGTGGAATCTATTTCTCCTTGGTGATAATAAGCATAAACCACTGGCCAATCTCTAATTAAAGGCCAGCGATTTTCTTTAAGTCTATTATTTTCGCTTTCAATTACCTCATCATATTGTCCTAGCATCAAATTCAGAAAATCTGAAAAGAAATTCTCACCTACCTTTTTTCGATACTCGGTCAATAAGGAATCGGCCGCCTCAAAATTCCATTTATAAAATTCCTGCTCAGCAAGCGTAACAATTAAACTTGTATTATCGGGTTCCAGTTCAATAGCTTTCTCAAGATATGGAGCTGCCAAACTATCTGCTTTTTGTTTACTCATATCGCCAAACCAGGTCCCCATAGTGGAATAGTTCCATGCCAGTTGTACATAAGCTTCAGCAAAAGTGGAGTCAAGTTGAATGGCCTTTTTAAAATATTTTCTTGAAGCTTCAAAACTCTTGGATGAATAGTCAGACATTATATAAACGCCCTGCAGGTAACTATTATATGCTTCCATATTTTGGGTCATTGCTCGTTGTATTTCTGCCTGTTCCTCTTTTGTAATATTGACATCCATTTTTTTGGCCACCATTTCGGCTACCTGGGCCTGTACCTTAAATATCGAATCATAAGTACCCGTATATTCCTGAGACCAGAATAGTTGGTCTGACTGGCCATCGATCAGTTGCAGATTCATTTTAATTGAATTTCCTGACTTCTGAAATCCCGATTCCAGTATATAACGAACTTCAAGTTCATCTGCGATCTCGGTTATGGTCTTTTCTTTGCCTTTATAATTCATCATCGAAGTAAGCGAAATAACCTTGTTAATGCTTCTGATTTTTGATAATCTCGAGATGATGGCAGCGGTCATGCCATCACAAAAGGCTTCATTCTCACGGCTGCCGGTCATGTTTTTAAAAGGCAGAACAGCAATGGAATTGTCGTTTTCATCCAAAGGCATTTCCATGGTATTTAAATCTTCATTTTTTGAGTCTATATATTTGTACCAACCCAGGCTCGCAAGTAAGAAAAAAATCAAGATGGCGATGAGATATATTTGGTGTTTGCTTTTTTTTGGGGAGGAAGTCGCAGGTGTTTTGGAAGAAGTTTGAATTACTTCACTACTTTCATCATGCTCAGGATTTCTGAATTTAACTTCTCCGGGAGGATATCCAAAATATTGATGAAAACAGGTATTAAAATAAGTAGGACTGCCAAATCCAACCTTATAGGCAATTTCAGAAGCTGTGGCCACATTATCCTGTAACATTTCCATTGCCTTTTTCAATCTGAACTCCCTGATAAACTGGCTGGTGGATTGCCCATTGATGGACTTTAGTTTTCTATGTAATTGGGAGCGGCTTACTCCCGCGGCAGCCGCCAACTCTCTTACCCCAAAATGTTCTTTTTCCAGATTGGCTTCAAGGATCTCGGTTAGTCTTTGAATAAACTTTTCATCTATGGATTGTTGGCCGCCCATCCTTGCATCTTGCTTAGAATATTATTTTTTCATTTTCTTCGAAATGGGACCTAACAAGTTACGGAATTTCAGGACAAATTGAGCATAAAGCAGGGGAGTTGATGACTCTAAAATTGCAGGAAAAAATGGTTTAGTGGGACGGGCCATTTATACTAAATACTTGAGCAAATAGGGGAAGAAGATATTCTGTATTATCCTTTGAAAATTATGCCTTGCCTTTTCCTATTGAGATTAGTCGTCATTATCAGGATAAAATGAATTAATCAATACAGTTCCATATAAAGTCTTAAATAGGCATGACCTTATCGGCTAAAGATGAGATAAATTCCTAAGATTAAATAATATTCGAGAGCACCATTATAACAAAGAAATGTTTTGATACTAGATTCTTACTTCATCCTCTAAATTCACTTATTTCAAATAAATGATCATCAGGATCCCGGAAAAAGCACCTGGTCTCCGCTCCACGGGTAAATGGTGGGGTAATAAAATCAGCACCTCTTTTCATTAATATTTGGTAGGACTTATTGCAGTCTTTTACTCGAATTGTGTAGGAATGGCTTACCCTATTCTTATTTTCCGGAGCTACAAATTGAGTTTCCGGTTTATCTTCTGTTGGTCCTCCTGGAGTAACAAGTAAAATCCAATTGCCTAAAAACTCAAGAACCAGGGAATCACCTCCATATTCCCGAAAAATTTTTGCTCCTAGAATATTGATGTAAAAATCTTTAGATTTTGCCAGATCTGAAACCACAAGAATTGTAGTAAGTGCTGATTCTTCAAAGGGGTTACTCTCATTTTTTTCCATGCTCAAGATTTAATGCCAAAAGGCCTCGATTATTTTAAGTATTAAAACATAGGGATGAAAGCCTGGTATTGATTTGTTATCTAGTTAATAATCTCCTTCTAAGGCTGCCGTATTTTGGTCATAGGTGTAGATGGCCACCAATTTTTAATTACAGGTCTTCTACAATTTGAATGTGATTCCCACAAGTGTCGTTGAAAATAGCAAACTTCACCGTATCCATTACAGTGGGTTTTACGCTAAACTCAACACCAAGCTTGCTAAGCCTGTCAAATTCGGCATCAACACTATCAACGTCAAATTGGGTATACGGAATACCTGCTTCAAATAAGGCATCTTGATATACTTTCGAAGGTTCAAAATGATTAGGTGCTGGTTCCAATAAAACTTCTGGTCCATCCTGCCATTCCGGTGAAACTAGTGTTAACCATCTGTTTCCACCACCTAATGGAGTATCTTTATTTATTACGAAGCCTAATTTTTCGGTATAAAATTTTGCAGCTTTCTCTTGGTCCCTCACCGGAATACTGATAAGGCTTACTTTCATCTTTGTTATTTTTAGTCAATTTACAAAGTTTAGAAATCTTGAGTAATTTTCTCTCAAGCGAAAAGGTTTAGTTATCAAGGAAACTTTTTGAAGAAATCACATTCAATACAGATTATTTCCCAATACAGAAATAAGTTTTCCCTTATTCATGGGGGTTGTGAGTATTTTAGGTACAAAAGGCCTCGGGAATTCACACGGAAATTAGCAAATCTAATTTTGAAAACTAAAATAATAAATTCACCACTAATCTCTCACCGAGCTTACGTTACAAAACATGAAAAGTTATCAAAATTCTAAATAATAGTATTTTGGTGTATTAAAGATTGAACATTGAGATATTCATTAAAATAGGTACAAGAGTTTAAACATTTATTTATTAACGAATGGCGTATGCTATTTCTTGATTATTACCTTTTCAGCTGTTTGTATACCTTGTGAAATCTTAACAATGTAAGTTGCCGCTTCAAACCTATCTCCAAAGGTGAAATCATCTGTAGGTTTACCACTTGTTTCATAAATCAGGCTTCCTGAATAACTGAATACCATTAAATATACTCGATTTTTTACATTTTCGGTTATTACTTTAACCGTAAAATAATTTTCGCTTGGATTTGGCGCTACCGAAAAGTCCAGACTTGTTTCCTGATCCAGCCTCATTGTTGAGGTTGAATTTAACTCGGTATTACCAGATTCGTCGGCCAGGCTAAATCCGCTATGGACCACAAGGTTACCTCCAGAAAGATCCATTTCTTCACTAGCGATACCGGTCCAGTTGCTGGAATACAACAATTCACCTGTGTTACCGTCGGTTAGCGTAAATGATATTGAGTCATCTGTGCCAGGCTCGCCTCTGTCGGTCATGTCAACCTTCAGTATCAGGTTTCCGCCAAGTGAAACTGGATTTAAAGGATCGGTAATATCTGTTAGATTGGATTTGGTGATAAATGTCGCCACCTGGGCATCAGGATCTGAAACATCTACTCCTAAGGACTGAACCGCATTACTTTTGATTTGGTACTTACGAACAGATCCGTCTGATTCCAGGCGTCTGAAGATCACGTTCATATGACCTTTGAGCTTGGTTCCTTTCTTGTTATATTTTACATTAAAACCAAAGTTTGTTTTCAAGCCCGGCGTAGACGCATACTCTCCTGCTGAAGCATCAGGTAGTATATGTCCACCTCCAGTAATAAAGTCACCAGTCGGTATATAAACGGTGACTACTGTTTCATCTTCCGCAAGATAATAACCATTATCAACTAATATCCTAACTGTAAAGGATTCAGAAGTATTATTACCGCTTATCTGGGCCAGCCAATCGTAGCTAACTCTTGCTGTCTTTGAGTCAGAAGGATCAATTAGATCGGTTACTGGTAGCCATCCCGAGTCGAAGGAGGTTTCATCAACACTAAATTTTATCTTAGCATTCCTGATATCTCCTTCAAAGGCATCGTATAAAGTATATGTTGAATTCGCTGTTATATCCTGGATATTAGCGCTCAATACTACCCATGCCTCGGTATCTCTTGCGGTTGGCGTTGCCTGTAAGGACTGACCAGTATAGGCTACCATTGCGTTTTCCTGGGTGATATCGAAGGCATCAGACTCAGTGCTTCCTAAATAACTTGCGTCTTCCAGGAAATCGGCTTCAACGGTATAGGTATTAGCCGGATCCTGGGTTAATTTCAGGTTGGCTGAAGCCAATCCGTTTGCATCGGTTACCGCAGTTGTAGATTGAGAGCCAATTGTAAATTTAATGATCTTACCTATAATTCCAATTCCGGATACATCATCTAATAAGGTGGCTGAAAGGCTTACATTATCAGAATATTGCTCCTGAGCGTCACCATTATAAGTAAGAGTGGTTGGTCTCTTTTTTATGGTTACAGAAGTTGTACAATCAGACGAATTGGTATTTACATCGATTGCAGTCCAGGTCATGGTATTCACACCTAATTCAAGCTGGACTCCATCCATACTGGTTCCGGCGGTATTAGTTATTCCGCCAGAGTAGGTGAGGGAGCCAATACCACAGGCATCGGTAGCGGTAGCGTCAAATTCAGTGCCTTGAACGGTGTAATAATTTTGATATGGATCAACATAGTGTTCCTGAACCGAAATACAGGCTATGTCTGGAGCTACATCATCATGGACGGTAACATTCGCCGTTGCGGAATCACTATTGCCATTGACATCGGTAACGGTCAGAGTCACCACGACCGGGTTACTGGCAATATCATTACAACCAAAAGAGTCAATATCCAATGAGTAACTGGTAATTCCACAATTGTCGGAAGAATTATTGTCGATCTCCGCCGGAGTAATAGTGGCCTGTCCATTAGCATCGAGGTACACATCGATATCCTGGGTTAATACGGTAGGAGGTACTTTATCATAGACGGTAACATTGG